>NZ_OY997410.1:0-3526459 GCF_963921705.1 Petrimonas sp.
TCGAATGATGATTTCTTGTTTTGTATACATACTTATCATTTATGGTGAACAGATAAAATCCGTTCAGGTTAATAAGTGGTATACTTTTAGATTGAAAAGTGGGGTGGTTTTATATTAATATATACATGGGTACCTGAATTGCCCTCATACCAGACCTTTAATCTCAGATTAAACCGTCTTGGTGAAGCTTTTCGGGTATTATCCGGGAGATTGATATCTTCATTCATGCCGGCTGATTGTGACAAGGACATATCCCTTGTCGATTCCCTGCCCCTCATAACTTGCGCAGGTAGGAACAGGAAAGTTGCCCCGGAGATAACCTCTAAAGGTTACTGTTCTTCAAAGAACATGTATGTATTATCAAGGGTTGAAACTTCATGCACTGACTTCGCGCAGGGAAGGTAAAATCCCCTTTCCCGACTCTCTTATGTTTACTCCTGCCCGGGATAATGACCTGACTGTTTTTAAACAGGCCTGGGGTGATTACATCTCCGATACCGTAATCTTTGGAGACAAGATATATTCTGATTTTGAATACTTCAGTGATGATAAGAAATAAAAACAGAATATCGAAATGTTCACCCCGTTAAAGCTGTCAAGGGACAATCGAAACAGGAAAAAAGCTATAGAGCCTACAATGACCTGTTCTCTACAGCAGTTTCCAGGGTCAGACAACCCATAGAATCATTCTTCAACTGGCTGAATGAAAAAACAACTATTCAAAGAGCGTAAAAAGTAAGATCCACAAAAGGATTACTTATACATACGATGGGTAAAATTGCCATCGCATTTATTTTTCTAATTTCTTAAATACTGATTCTAATGAATAATAAACCGATAATAAGCCGGAAGCTAATGAGATATTACCAGGAAAACTAAGTTCAATATAGAAGTGCAACTTCCAGTTGAGTTTTTTAAAGATGATTCTTCAAAACAATCATGAAAAACTTTGCAGGGATTTGCCTAACAGCCAGATATTAAAACCTAAAAGCGAAGCCAAGATTAAAACGTGGCTGGCCTGTTATGTATTTCTTTCCTTGGATTTATTGTTAAGTGCTTGATCAAGCATAGGGATTGATTCACCCCCATGGATTCAACGAGGAGGGTACGATCAGGTTTTGCAACAGAATGACTACGAAACACTGTTTGCCGTGACTGTCGGCTATAGGGATAGAAAGAACGCGAACCAGCTTTCATTGACACCCTAAGCTCCATCTGGACCCACAAAACGTAACCTAGTCGATTTAAGGAATTATCATATTGCCGATTTTTACTTTTTTGAGCATAAGTGTTTGCTCTTTTATCTTATTTCTTCAAATAATACCTGTCTAGGGCCTCCTTAGCCGCCACGAATGAGCTCTTACGCGCCGAAAGGACTTCCGACTCAAGAAGGGGCATCAGTTGCTCTATTTCGGCATTCTGGTAAAAGTCGTTCCGCAAACGCTCGTTGATGGTCTCGTACATCCAGAATTTCGACTGCTTGTTGCGACGTACATCGAAATAACCGCTGTCCTTCACAAACTCAATGTACCGGTGAATCATATCCCATACTTCTTCAATTCCCAGCGCATAGTATCCCGAGTAGGTCAGCACTTCTGGCGACCATTCCGATTCCGGAAGCGGAAACAGATGCAAGGCATTGCGAAGCTGGGACTGTGCCATTTTGGCCTTTTCGACGTTGTCGCCATCGGCTTTGTTGATCACAATACCGTCCGCCATTTCCATAATCCCCCGCTTTATACCCTGCAACTCATCACCCGTGCCGGCAAGTTGAATCAACAGGAAAAAATCGACCATCGAGTGGACAGCTGTTTCCGATTGCCCCACCCCTACGGTTTCCACAAAAATATAATCGAACCCTGCAGCTTCACACAGAACGATGGTCTCGCGTGTTTTACGGGCCACACCACCCAACGAGCCGGCTGAAGGCGAAGGCCGGATAAAGGCATTCTCCTGTACCGACAATCTTTCCATCCGAGTTTTATCGCCGAGAATACTTCCTTTGGTGCGTTCACTCGACGGGTCTATAGCCAGTACGGCCAGCTTATGGCCTTTTTCTACCAGATACATGCCGAACGCATCTATGGAAGTGCTTTTCCCAGCACCGGGGACCCCCGTAATTCCTACACGGATAGCGTTTCCGGAATACGGCAGGCACTTTTCGATAATGGCCTGAGCCATTGCCTGATGTTCCGGTTTGGAACTTTCCACCAACGTTACTGCCTGGCTCAACACCGTGATGTTACCCGCCAAAATCCCTTCTGCAAACTCCTTCACCGAATATTCTTTCCGTTGTTGTTTTTTGCGAAGATGCAAATAGGGATTTATGCTTGGTGGCTGAACTACACCCTTGTTGACGTTTAAACCCAAGTATTTAGGGTCATTTTCGGGATGATGCATAACTTAAAATACTCACCTTTTTCTGGGCGTAACATTTCCTTTTATCGACAACACATATACGGTGTCAGGTACATTCGTATACACGGTTATGGTTTTGTTAAACGTACCCGGGCGCGCGGTGGTTGAATACTTGGCATCAATCTTACCACTTTTCCCGGGCAATATAGGCTCTTTTGTATAGCTGGGGGTAGTGCACCCACACGATGCAGAAACACGCTGTATAATTAACGGGCTCTTTCCCATATTGGTAAACTCAAACTGCGTGGAAACGGCCCCTATTTCCTCTTTAATGGTTCCAAAGTCGTGAACGTTTTTCTTGAATTGCATTTTCGGGACGGATTGCGAAAATGCAACTCCGCTCAACACTATACTGAAAAAAAGGATAACGCTTAATTTTTTCATTTTTATCTTTGTTTAAATTCGATCATCAATTCTTTTACGACACAAAAATAACCATTTCGTTTAAAAACGCTCTGTGTTTAACGTTATTTATTGCACCTACCGGACATTTACCTTCATTCCCGCAGTGTGCGAACTGAACTCCGGTGCATACATGCACTGAACGGTGGTAATTCCATTGGAATAATCACCCGTCCGGGTAACGAAAGCACCGTATTCCAAAACGTATGTTCCCCGTGGCAAGACATCGAAATAGAAATTAGTGGATGCATCTTTCGAAGCCTGGAAATAGATGACCCCTTCCTGCCATTTCATGCCCGAAAGTTGTTCCAGAGGCTCGAAAGAAGCGGCGCGCATATCTTTCAGGTGTACAAATTCCAAATCGCGGTCAGTACGGAGGGTCAATCGAACAATCACTTTATCGCCCACGCGTAGCATCCGGTTTTCTGTAATCGGAACGAGTTTTCTACCTGAAACGTCGGTTTCCTCCACAAACAACATTTTTTCCACATTGAGCGAACCTCCGGTTTTCGTTATTTTATCCAGATCTTCATAGTATTGCCAGTAGAGCGCACCCCAGGCCGGAGCGTTACCCGAATTTTCAATTTTAACTTTTCCCATTTGAGGTGTAATCTCCGACTTATGCCACGTTTCTTTAAAATATCCCGTACCCTGTGCCTGTTGTTGGGGAGCAATTACCTTACCGCCCACCGTCACCGTCGTATTGTTGTCTGCAGAAAACCAGTCTGTTCCCGCACTTAACAAGGCATAGACAGCATCTATTGTGGCATGCGTGGATTCCCACATCTGCGTTTGCTTCTGTTTCAGCAACCAGCGTTTCATATTGTCCATTTCACCGGCTGTTACACCGCCAACGCGGAAAGCGTCCATAATAAACGTGTGTACCGACACGGCCGATTGCGACATAAAAACATGTGCGCGGTTATTTGCCCAGAACATGCCCATCTCTTCGGAAAGGACAGCGTGTTCGCGGTACGATCTCAGCATATCCCGTACAACATTTTGTTTTCCGTCTTTCTGCATCAAGACAACGATAAGCGAACGTTCGTACAACCCGAATTGTGTCCAGTTTTTCTCTGCTATTGATGTATAAAAATCGGCCATTTCTTTTGTTTTGGAATCCAACGGATATTGGTTGTAAGCCGATCGGACATACAGGTATTCCAAGTCGGAAACGGGAATGGTTTTTAATTTTTGCCAATCTTTGTTCTGTTTTTTCAGTTGCTCAAAACGGTGAAGCGCTTCCCCATCGATATACGAAACGGCTTTTGCCTGCATAGCCTGGATATCATCGCTAAACTCTACCGCCTTCAATGCTTTCAACTGACTGAATCCGTAAAGGATATATTGTGTAATGCTCCGGTTCGGATAAAACCCTTTAAACCAACTCCAACCGCCTGCCGTAGTTTGTAACTCTCCAAGCTTCTTCACGGCTTGGCCCGTAAGGTGCTGGCTACGGTTTAAATCGAACAGTATGGCAAGTTTCTGTTTCTGTTCCGATTCGCTTTTCGCTTCCAATACCCAGGGGGTTTCTTCGAGCAGCACGTTTTTAAGTTCCTGGTTCTTTTCGAGGTTCGACAGCAACGTTTCTGAATCACCACCCTGTTTTTTCCACGCTTCGATCATGGCTGAAACCTTCGGATACGTTTTTGAGATATGCATTCCGAGCGTATTGGCATAATAGGAGGCAAACCAGGAGACAGCATTATCACTTTCGGGAGTACTTAACACAGGTAAAGCCTGGACAGCATACCACGCAGGATTGGACGTAAGCTCCAACGTCAGCCGATAATCTTCAGAAGTAGCGGAAGTCTGGTTCACCAGCTTGTCCATCTCAAATGCTTTGGCTTGCGTTCCGTTCACGTCCATCCGCATACTCTCAGTAACGAGCATCCGGTTGGGCAATACTGCCAGCGCATGCTGTTCGCCATCGCTGAACGATTCACTTTCAGCAACAACCCTAACTCCGATAACTTCGATATTGCCTGGCACTTCAAACGTCCAGGAAGCATCGGAAGAGGCTTTTGGCGCAATGGAAAACGGCTGTTGCTGCGATGCGCCCGACAGAATCGTTTCATCGGTGAGCGGGTTGAACAGGATGATACGGGCTGTTCCGCTAATTGCCGTATCGGATAAATTGGAAATCTTTGTCGAGACAGAAACAAAATCGCCGTGACGAAGGAAGCGCGGCATATTGGGCGTAACCATCAGTTCTTTTTGTGAAACGGCAAACGCTTCGGCTTCGCCCGTGTTCAGGTCCTTGTCGTGCGCCAGCACGCGGAAGCGCCAGCGGGTATTGCTTTCGGGAACGGTGAACGAAAGTTGCGTCTCGCCTTTCTCGTTCGTGCGCAGTTGCGGGAAGAAGAAGGCCGTTTCGTTGAAATTACGGCGGATTTGGGGTTCGGCTTCATAAGGAGGTGTCGGCGCCGGTGGCGGCGTGGCTTCCTCGGCTAAAACATTGTCTGCCACATCTGCTGCCATTTGAAGAGTTTCTCCTTTTGCCATCGGCGCAGCATAATAATCTGCCTGAACTCCTGCCACTTTTTCTTGTAATACACCTCTGACCATCATCCTCCCGTATCGATACAACGAAAAGCCGTACCAGTTTAGCCGATCAAAAAACAACGATTCCACGTTCTTAAAAGGTACTGCAAAATATCCATTCACCTGCTGTGGATTGAAAGATCGGTCTTTTTCCAAAGGAGCAGCCGTCCTGTACATATAAAACTGAGGCAGGCTCAACACCCATTTCGGTGTGGAATAAATTCGATCGAGCGAAAAATCGTACATCGAGGCCAATACTTCTGCTGTAGCGGGATTCCCCTTGGCATCTTTTATCGTCAACCGCCATTCTTCCTGGGCACCAGGCCGTATTTTATCACGAAAAATGTCCAGTTTTACCTCCAGTCCGGTTTTTTCTTTCTCAGAAATAAGTTCTGTGGAATGATGGTAGAATTTCTCATCTTTCACATATGTCAGCATAAGTACGACACCGGTTTTGTAGCCCGCTTTAAAGGGAATGGAAAACAAGCGGTTCCCGTTGTTTATCTTCACCCATTTCCTTTCCAGCAGCACTCCCTCCCGCCAGAGTTCATACAACACGTTCAGGTCATCTGTAGCCCCTAGAACAAAAACCGCGTCTTTGCCAGGCCCGAATACCCTGTTCTTCACAACAAACCACTCGTTGGTTTTTACGGGAGGGCGTTTATCGGAATAGTCGAACAAAATAAAATCGTGTCCAGCAGTAATGTCGTTACCACGATCGTCTTTCGATAGCAGCCGAAGGCGGTATTTTCCCGAAGGTAACGCTTTGAGCTTCGATTTCAGTTCCGTTTGTTCCCCGGTCTCAAAATTGCCCTGCAACAGCTGCCTATGGGTAGAGTCGTTTTCAAGTAAGGAGAACACCCGATAAGTCCCCGATGCTTTTATGTCGTTCCCGTCTAAATTTCTGGCGGAAACAATAATCTTTTCGTCAGATGATTTTTCGAGTTTCTCGGGCATCTCCATGTTCAGCATCATCGAAATATCGCCCACCGTAACGGAATAAGTTCCAACCTGTGTTTCACCGTTTACATCGGTAACCGTCGCTTCCACATCAAACGTATAGATGGAGCGTGACGAAGAACTCCCGTCGGCTTTCTGTGGAATGAAAACAACGGTAAACTTTCCGTTTTCATCCGTTTTCACACTCCCTTCGGTGAAATGTTCCGGCGTCCCGCCCCACCGCCACCACCAGGATTGTTGGCGGGTAATGCGGTAACTCACATGAGCGTTTTGCAGCTTCACACCGGAATAGCTTTCGGCTTTTCCAGTCAACGTAATTTCTTCGCCAAATTTATAGGTTGTCTCAATCTTGTCGAACGTAACCTCAAACGCGGGACGTTTGTACTCTTCCACCCTAAATCCGGCATTCCCGTTGTGGGTGGTAATCCTAAAATATCCGGTCAATGATCCCTGCGGCAACACAAACTCACCCGAAACGGAACCGAACTCATTGGTTTTTAAAACCTGGCGCGAGATTTCCTGATCATTGGCATCGCGCAAAACAAATTCAAGGGATTTGTTGGCGGTAACCTGCGAGCTATCATCCTTTGTTGTGGTGGCAACCGCTTTGAAAAACACAGTTTGGCCGGGACGATACAGACTTCGGTCGGTAAATAAATTTACCGTTTCTGCGGTTTGTGTCCGGCGATCTTCCTGCGGATAATAACTCCAGGGAAATGAATGCAACGGGGATCCATTGTCGTTTTCCGCAACAGCCTGGTAAAAAACGTCGTTATTGGAGATGTTTTTGTTATAAACTGCCAATCCGACTCCGTTTACGGGAATAGTCGTTTCGAGGGTAAGCGCTGAATTGTACCAGCTTCCGGGAAGCTTGTAGATATTTATCCGGGCATTTTTTACCGGTTGACCGTTTACCCGGTCTACCACAAAAAACTCATAGGTATCTTTCGCCGACAAACGGCTGAAAACAGCTAAGCCTGAAACTGAAAAATAAAAACTGTTGTTGCCTTCTTTTTCCGCTACAGGATCAGACTCAAATTCGAGTTTGTAGGAACCGAACTCAGTTATGTTCAGTTCAAGTTCGGTTTGAGCCCGCTCATACGGCTGCCTGGAGGAAAGGGGAATCCGGATCTCACGGATCAACGTTTTCTTCTCATTCGTTTGCTGGCGACCGCTTTTATTGCTGTAAACAGCAGAAAGGGGTGAATCGAGGCGATAGAGCTTGGCATTTAGCTTCCTGAGGTTTTTATATTCCACTGCAAGCTTTTTTTCTGATTTTATATCAAAAGTATTGCTTCCTTTTACCTGAAAATAAGGTTGCGTAAGCTGTAACAATCTGTTCTCCAGAATAGAGGTACGTTCATTATTGGGAAACGATTGAATGGTCTTGTGCAACAAATCATACAATTCCTTTGTTTTTTCCATTCTTTTAAGGCTGTCCTCTTGCGTGCCCCCCCCTATTTGTGTCGTATAAATATTTGCCATCCCGTCCACGATTTCCACGCTTATCGGGTCATTTTCCCATTTCTTCAGCATTGATTGCAACAAAGGAAGAGCATACTGTTGATGAGCATTGTGCAGCTTGGCAAGGTAGCCGGTTTTGTCGAGTTCCGTAAGTACTACAGAAATATTTAAATCTCTTTTGAATAAGGAAACGAACAGTTTTTTATAGGTTTCCAACGCCCAAAGGTTATATTCTCCGGGTTGTGGATCAAAATTCAGTTTCCCAAACTCACCGGCCGGGGCAAACAACGACGACAGCGCAATTTTTTTCTTCGCCAGCGAACGGCTCAGGTCCATATCTTCACCTACCTGACTGAAAAGCTCAATAGCACGAAGCGTTAAGAAGTCGTACATCGTGGGATAAAAACGACGTGAATCTTTACCGAGGCCGACAATGGGCTCATAGGACTGAACCTCTGCCTTTTCGAGTAAGCTGTCCGGTCCGATGGACGCGTTTAAATGCTCCACCACTTTATCGTAGAAATTGTTCTTTGACCACTCTTTCATATCTGTTGGAACAAATCCACTGATCGCTGTACGTCCGTTAATGGTCCAACCGTCTTTTTGGTAATACTGCAAATAGAGTTCACCGAGCATGGAATGCAGTACCGATCTTTCTATCGCGTCCGTAGACTTACCCAACATATTGGTCAGGTTGTAAAAAATCGAGGTATCCTGTTCTGCATCAACCGCCAAATTGTATTTACCCTGGTGAATGAGGGCTTTGATGGTTTGAGGGCTGTTCTTTTCAGCAATGGCTTTTCGCAGGATCTGATTCACCCGTTCCGATGCTGATTGAGGAAGGGATTTTTGTTCCAGTTCGGTCACTTTTTTCCAGGCCTGATCGTAATTCATAGTTTGTTGGTTCTGCGCTTGCAGTGAAAGAAAAAAGATCACTACCGCTGCAATCGATAAAAGTTTTTTCATACGACTAAAATTATTAATTCAAGTTTCGCATATTGCTCATTCAGCCAAATTGTCTACTGATGATGCTTTGCCAACCGTGTTCACCCTCGTTCACTAAAACAGCAGGACACGAGAAAGTTCAGTTATATAGATGCAGAAACGTGAAAAAGTGAACACACAACTGCGTTATTTTTTGTTAAAACATTATTTTCACACTTCTACTTCAGCCAAAAAATCACGGTTTCAGGACTACCCCTATTTTTTTCTTTCCACTGATTTTTATAGGCAATGGTTGGTCGAAACAGACGTGGCGTATAAAATCCGTCTCATAGACAGCAGGTTGCGAATCAAGAAAATCCTCGTCAAAAAAACCGTCTTGCTGGGAAAAGGAGTTAATCGTGAAATAGCCCACGCCAAACGAGGTGAGGTTTTGAAAGAAATGAGTACCCTGACTCGGCTCGATCCGGTAATTCTCCAATCCCGACTCCACAATTACGCGTGCCTGGCTTATGTGGGCCCATTTGACCGGAATCCCCAGCCACGGGTCTGACGATCCCCACCGCCCGGGACCTACCAGCACGTAGTTCTTGTCCGCCTCGCTGAAACGAATATTTACTTTTTCAATCTCCCGGGCTATTGCTGGATTATTGGCTGCTGAAAAATGCTTCGTTTTCACATAAACCACATCGGAAACATCGGTAGATATCCCGTTTCCCAGCGCATTTCGTGAATAAAGCACTGTCTCGGATTTGTCAATATTTTCCAGGTCTTCGTTTACGACTTCCTTATTGTCTACAATCGGACGGATTTGCAATACGAAAAACTCGGCTTCCTGCTGACTCTTTATATTCACAGCAAACTCTATTTCTACCGGCCGTCCCATCTCCTGCTGCCCTACTTTCAACACTTTGTCCAATGTCTCTGCGAGGGGCAGTGTATCGTGCTTCAACATATTGGCGAACGAAACGACTTTTCTTCCCCCTTCATAAAATCCGTCACGGATAATTTGATCATCAGGATCATACGTTGAACAGACATACCGTAACGGGCTGTTTGCCCCTGCTTGCTGTATGCGTATTTTTTGCAGATTAAAACTGTCATCGATCGTGAAATCTTTTGACATCGACTCCAGGTCGAGTGCATAAAACTGCGTTTGTGTATCTCTCAAAGCAGTGTCCAGTGAACTTAACTGCAATATATTTTTAGGATGCAACGGGGAAAAACGTAGTCCCTGGTATCCGTCCATAATGTATTTTCCCAAGCCCATGGCCATGTTCACAATACCGTCTTCCGTCTTTTCGTTGCCTATAGGATAATAGTTAATGGAACGGGCAACTCCGGAAACTGCCGGATAAAACAAATTCCCATACTCACCACCTACTACTTCCTGCAACACAATCGCCATCTTCTCCTGATCGATAAGGTTCTGGGTGGCCGTCATATAAGCCTTACTGTCTTTATAAAACACCGAAGCGTATACCGCCTTGACAGCATTACTCAACAGGCGGACCATTTCGTATTTATCGTTTACGTAAGGAATCATATACGTTGAATATATGCCAGCAAAAGGCTGATACTGTGAATCTTCAAGCATACTCGAAGAACGAATGGCAATGGGTGTGGAGATGGCATCAAAAAAAACCAGAAAATCGCTGACCAGACGCTTGGGGAGTTTTGCCGCCAGGAAATGCTTGAGGATATCCTCATCGGGACGGGGAGAAAGCGCAATCTCGTAAAGCCTGTTGGCTTCCATAAATTCATCGAAGATATCGGTACACAATACCACTGTCTTGGGTGTCGTTACCGGGAAATTCTCATAACTGTTCAGTTCCAGATGTGTCTTCACGATATGGCCGATGAAAGCCAGCCCGCGACCTTTCCCCCCCAATGAACCGTCACCGATACGGGCAAAGTTGGAGTATTTATCGAACCTGTCCTTTTCGAATACCGCAACCACACCCGTGTTTTTCATCCGCCTATACTCTACGATTGCCTGATAGATAAGCTCGCGCGCATCGTCCATCTTGGCATAAGCCGACACATCAATCTTCTTCAGCATTTCCGCCACAGGGAACATGGCACGTGTATAGAAAAACCGCGAGAAATGGTTCCTCGAAAGGTGATAATACAAAGAATCATCGGGAATCTGACGAATATTCAACTGCAGTTCCTTCAGGTTTTTGATCCGGAAAATCTCCTCCTTGGATTTAGGAGCAATAATAATAAAATCACCGAATCCCAGGTTATCTTTTACAGCTTTATGAAAATCCTGAGGAAAGGTCTTTGAATTTTTATCGATGAATTTGGCATCCACCAGTGCAGCGTATTCCCTGTTTTCAGATTCCGATGACGCGTAAATGATCGGGATGTATTTATTCTTCTTACGGATCCATTCACCCAACACTCTTCCCGCCAACTTGTCTTTTTTACCCTCACGGCTGAAGCTGATATCCGAGATAACACCCAACATATTATCGCCGTACTTTTTGTAAAGGCTGACTGCCTCCTCATAATTCCTCGCCAGCAAGATTTTTGGTCGTCCACGCATACGCATCATACGCAGGTGATCGTTGAGTGCCTCCTTGGAGAACTCTTTCGACTCGTTGAGCACATATTTGTAGAGCAGAGGCAACGCCGACGAATAAAAGCGGACGGAATCCTCCACCAGCATAATGGTCTGCACACCAACCGTTTTCACATCGCTTTCAACGTTCATACTGTCCTCTATCAGTTTAATGATGGCCAGCAACAAATCAGCATTTCCCAGCCAGCTGAAAACATAGTCCATTCCCGAGACATCTTCTCTCTCGAGCACGCGCGTAACCGATTTTGAAAAAGGGGTAAGCAACACAATAGGGATATAAGGAAACTTGTGCTTGATAACCTTCGCCTGGGCAAAGATCTCGTGGTTATCCATGTTCGGCATGCAAATGATCAGTTCATAACGGTTGGCCCGAAGCTCTTCCATAGCCTGCCCGGCTGTACTCACTTGCGTAAAGCGCGGCGGATAGCGGAGGTTAAGCGACGTATATTCGTTGAAAATCTGCTCATCCACCCGTCCGTCATCTTCAAGGATAAACATATCGTATTGTGAAGCGATAAATAGGACGTTGTAAATGCGCTTGTTCATCAGCTTTACAAAAGGCGTATCTCGAAACTGAAAACGACTGATATCATGCGCTTTAATTACGGATGGTGAAGTGGATAAGTTCATATCGGGTGAAATCTTAAGAGGACAAAGATAAAAAAATTTTGCGGTTTACGGTTGACAGGGAATCCATAAAAAGCAGCAGCCGGCAAAAGGCGCTTCACTTCCGTAGCCGGCTGCTTTTTTTTCGTGGAAAATTAAAAAAACAGAATTACCACGATGATGAAAAACCGCCACAAATCTATGAATTTATTTGTTAATCTCAAACTGCTGCTTTAAAAACGTTAAGTTTTTTTATTATCTTTGCTCTTCAAACAAAAAAGGTCTAAACATCAATAAGAAATAAATGAATTCTAAAACGTTACTTTTGTCGTTATCGGCTTTATACCTGATAACGATTTCTGCTTTTGCATCCGAAAATTCTCAGCTTCAGCCGCCCCCTGTTTACGAAGGAAAAATAATCGAAAATCCGGACATCCCCCCTATATTCACCGGGGGATCGGGGGAAATGCATAAGTTCATTTCCGGGACACTTCGCTATCCCGCCGACGCTGTTGAACGTAACGTACAAGGATTAGTCGTTTATACGTTTGTAGTTGAAAAAGACGGAACATTGACCAATTTCGAACTGATTCACCGTGCAGACTCCCTACTCGACAAGGAAGCCCTGCGTATTTTGCAGGCTATGCCGCCCTGGCGCCCGGCCAAGTACAAGGATGAGTTTGTCCGCTCCAAGAGCTACGTACCCATGTATTTCCGGTTGAACAAAAATGCGAAAACTGTGGCACGCACCACGACAAATCCCGCAAATACCGTAGGTAAGACTAACCCGGAGATCGCCAACTCCGAAGTCTATTCCATCGTGGATAAAATGCCGCAGTATCCTTACGGAGAAAAAGAACTGGCCGGATTTATCGCACACCAGCTTCGGTACCCAAAGGAAGCCCGCCAACAGGGAGTTCAGGGCAGGATACTCTGCTCTTTCATCGTGGCTGTTGACGGCTCTATTTCAAATATCGAGGTGGTTCAGGGATTGCATTCCCAGCTCGACAACGAAGCGATTCGTGTGCTCAGCCTGATGTCCAAATGGATTCCGGGTGAAAACAACGGCGAAAAAGTGAATGTGAAATGCCTGCTCCCTATCGATTTCACCATTGATGAAGAACCGATTCCGGCTCTGAGCTCGAATCCATAAGGGTGTTTCAAAACGGAACAGGGCTCGATAAATAACATTCAAAAAATACATTTTCTCTAAATGAAAAGATTTTTTGTGCTTGCAGCGGTGCTTTTCTGTTGTTCTCACCTGTTTTCCCAACAAAACCCTTTGGATTCGAACAGGATCACTATCCGCAACAAGGACTTTGTGTATACCGCCAAGAAGATGAAGAGCCGCATCCTACTTGACGGAGTGCTGGATGAGCCGGATTGGCTGTCGGCAAACAAGGCAGACAACTTTTTTCTTGTCCAGCCGGTGGATACCGGATTCCCTAAACAAAAATCGGAGGTGATGCTGGTCTACGACGATAAAGCCATCTATGTAGCGGTGGTCTTTCACGACACCATCCCCGGCAAACGTATTTTTGAGTCGTTCCGCAGGGATTATGCATTTAACAACAACGACAACTTCCTTTCCGTATTCGATACGTTTCGCGATCAAACCAACGGCTATACTTTTGAGTTTTCGGCCTCAGGCGCTATCTCCGACGGAATCAGGTCGGGTGAAACCAAAAACAGCGAATGGGACAGCAAGGTTGAGCTCAAGCTGAAGAATTACTCCGATAAATGGATCACGGAAATGAAAATTCCGTTTAAGTCGATCCGTTATCCGGCAAACAGCCAGACCTGGTATGCTAATTTCGGGCGATTGGACCTCAAGGCCAATGAGAAGTCGGCCTGGGCACCCGTTCCCCGGCAATTTCCTCATTCCTCCCTGGCCTACACGGGAGTGTTGCATTTTGAAGAACCGTTACCCAAACCCACCATGAACTTTTCGCTTATACCCTATATCTACGGCGGATATCACCGGGATTATGAAGCAAGTGGACAAGCCGGTTACCGGAGAGATTTCGGGATGGATGCAAAAATCGGAATATCAACGGCAATGAATCTGGACCTGACCTACAATCCCGACTTTGCGCAAGTGGAAGTAGATCAGCAGGTGATGAATATTGACCGTTTTGAACTATTTTATCCCGAAAAGCGGCAGTTTTTCCTCGAGAACAGCGATTTATTTGCAAACTACGGAAACACGGGGCTTACACCGTTTTTTTCACGGCGCATCGGACTGGATGCACCGGTGTTGGGAGGAGCACGGTTAAGCGGCAAGATCAACAATACCTTCCGTCTTGGGTTTATCAACATGACCACCGAGAAAACTACCGATCACCTGGCCAGAAACTTCACCGTATTGTCGCTACAAAAGAAAATTCTGGCCCGCTCCAACATCAGCTTTATGTTCGTCAACAAAGAGTACCTGAACAAGCCCGACGGTACTCTGCTCTTTAACCGTGTTGCGGCACTGGATTTCAACCTGGCCAGCAAAAACAACGAATGGACAGGTAAAGTATTTTATCACCGGTCTTTTCAACCGAATAATCCCGACGGTCAATACGCACAAGGCGCATCCGTAAAATACAGTAAGGGTAATATCCTCATCAGCCTGGACCAGGCGGCAGTAGGTGATAATTATCTTGCAGAAACAGGCTTCGTTCGCCGCAAGAATTACATTTCGTTAAGCCCGGAATTGGCCTATTTTTTTATTCCCAATAAAACGGTAACCATACACGGACCTTATTCCAAATTCAAGAATTATTCCACTCATCAATTCAACAAACTTGACCATGAACTGGATTTGGGTTATAAGGTCGAGTTCCGTGATCGTTCGTCCATTGCGGCAGGCATACGTAATTATTACATCAGGTTGATGCAAAACTTTGATCCAACCCACATAAGCAACGTTTTTTTACCGGTGGGGAGTGAGTATAACTACTCCGACTTCTACACCACATTCACGTCCAACAACCGCCAACCACTCAACGGAACGGCTACTTACTCCAAAGGCGGTTTTTTCAATGGAAATTACGAAATGATTGACACAAAAATGGTGTACCGGTTTCAACCCTACGTGAATTTTTCGATGAACGTTACATACACACACCTTCACTTACCGCAGCCCTTTGAAAATCATCAATTCTGGCTGGTCGGCCCCAAGCTCGACATCACTTTCACGGATAAATTGTTTCTCACCACGTTCATGCAGTATAACGAACAACTCAATAATACCAACCTGAACATCCGTTTCCAATGGCGTTACAAACCTGTATCGGACTTATTTTTAGTTTATACCGACAATTATTATGCCAATACACGTGAAGTCCGAAACCGTGCGCTGGTATTGAAACTGACCTATTGGTGGAATTAAAAACAGTAGAAACATGATCAAATCCTGGTTATCTTTTATTCTGATGGTTGCTTTTGCAATTCAAACCTTCTCACAGGGTACTCCAAACGATACCATTTCCATAAACATTCGCAATAAGAACTTCGTTTACACCGTCAAGAAAATAAAAGGTTCCATCACGCTGGATGGCGTGCTGGACGAAACCGATTGGCAGACAGCAAACCGGGTGGAGAACTTTCGTCTCGTCCAGCCGGTAGATACCGGATTTGCGCAGCAAAAATCGGAGTTGATGCTCATATACGACGACAAAGCTCTCTACATGGCCGTCATTTTTTACGATACAATTCCCGGTAAACGAATTGCCGAATCTTTCCGCAGGGATTTTGCATTTAACAACAACGACAATCTTCTCACTGTTTTCGACACATTCCGCGATCAAACCAACGGGTTTTCGTTCGGAAATTCTGCGTCGGGAGCTATATGGGACGGACTGGTATCGGACGGTTCGGTCATGAACCTGAACTGGGACAGTAAAGTGGAACTAAAGGTGAAAGATTATCCCGACAAATGGATTACGGAGATGAAAATCCCGTTCAAATCCATTCGTTATCCGTCTAAAAGCCAAACCTGGTATGCCAACTTCGGGCGCCTCGATCTAAAATCGAACGAGAAATCGGTCTGGGCACCTGTGCCTCGTCAGTTTCCGCATGCCTCACTGGCTTATACAGGAGTATTGAAATTCGATGAACCTTTACCCAGGCCGAAGACAAATTTTTCTCTTATCCCGTACCTCTACGGGGGGTATCATCAAAATTTTGACGCCGGCGAAAATGCCGGATACCGAAAAGACTTCGGACTGGACGCCAAGATCGGACTAGGCACCTCCATGAATCTAGACCTGACTTACAATCCCGATTTTGCCCAGGTGGAAGTGGACCAGCAGGTGATGAATATCGACCGTTTTGAACTGCTTTACCCCGAAAAGCGGCAGTTCTTTCTCGAGAACAGCGACCTGTTTGCCAATTACGGGGAAACAAACACTACACCATTCTTCTCCCGAAGGATAGGACTGGATGCACCGGTATTGGGCGGTGCCCGGGTAAGCGGCAAACTCGGGCAGGACTGGCGCATAGGATTTATGAACATGGCCACGGAAAAAACAGATGCTTTTGCCGTAAGGAATTTCTCGGTGTTGTCTGTTCAGAAGAAAATACTCTCTCGCTCCAACCTGGGTTTTATGATGATAAACAAAGAAACTCTTGGCGAGGGATCACAGAGGCTGTTTAACCGTGTTGCAGCATTGGACGCCAACCTGGCTTCGCGCGACAATATCTGGACAGGAAAAGTATTCTATCACCGGTCTTTCCAGCCGGGAAATCCCGACCAACAGTACGCACAGGGAGCATCGGCCGTATACAACAACGGCAAGGTCAGGATAGAGTTTCGGGAAACCGCCGTAGGTGCCAATTATCTGGCAGAGACCGGATACGTCCAACGCCGGGACTTTATCTCCTTCCGTCCCGAAATAAGCTATTTCTTTGTACCGAATAAGCGAGTGGTTATTCACGGGCCTTATGCGGAATATGACGATTATTATACCCCCGGGTTCGAAAAGTTGGACCATGCACTCGATCTCGGATATAAGCTGGAATTCAGAGACCGGTCCACCATCGCGGCAGGCATGAAGAATTACTACATAAAACTGATGCAGGATTTCGATCCGACCCACACAAGCCACACATTCCTGCCGGCAGGGAGCGATTACAGTTACACCAATATTTACACTTCGTTCACCTCCAATAACCGGAAAATGTTGAACGGAACGGTAACCTATGCCAAAGGGGGATTTTTCAACGGCCAGTACGATATGATTGATGCAAAAATGGTATACCGGTATCAACCTTTCGTGAATTTCACCATGAATGCCACATACACTAACATACGTTTACCCGAACCCTTCGAACACAAACATTTCTGGCTGATAGGCCCAAAGCTGGACATCACATTCTCACCCAAAGTTTACCTGACCACTTTTGTGCAATACAATGACCAGTTGAACAACACCAACCTGAACATCCGTTTCCAGTGGAGGTATAAACCCGTTTCGGATTTATTTATTGTCTATACCGACAATTACTTTGCGAACACGCGTGAAGTGCGTAACCGTGCGCTGGTGCTGAAGATGACCTATTGGTGGAATTGATTGATGGATTTATCCGCACACCTCCCGGATCGCTTCCGCAACGACGGGAATTCCTTTCTGAATAACATCTGTGGCCGTATTGCAAAACGATACACGTATACAATCATTTTTTACCCCGTCGGGGTCGAATGTCTTTCCGGTAACGAAGACCACTCCTTTTTCGATGGCTTTTTTCAAGATAAGCGAACTGTCCGTTCCTTTGGGCAGGTGAAGCCAGATATAAAACCCGCCACGTGGCTTTTCAAACGAAACGTAATCGGGCAAATACTTCTCTAAGGCCTCAATCATGGCCAACCCGCGTTTTTTGTACTCCTGCCGCACATTCTCAGTATATTCATAAATATAACCGTTGCGGATGAATTTATCGGCTATCACCTGTGAAAAACTGGGCGAGCAGGCATCCATAGATTGTTTGATCAATTCACACTTTTTGTAAATGTGTTCCGGAACAAGCATCCAACCCAGGCGCAAGCCGGGACCGAGAATTTTAGAAAACGAACCCGTAAAACAGACATCAATGCCCTCGGGATCCATTGTTTTTATGTTTGTCATTTTCGGCACATCCTCTTCGTAGAAGTACAAATCGCTGTAAACATCGTCCTCGATAAGCGGGATGTCCTGATCTTTCAACAATTCAATCATCTGATGCTTCACTTCTTCCGAATAAATTATACCCGCAGGATTGTGAAAATTAGGGGCAAAATAGAGGAACTTCGGCTTCGGGCCAGCAGTATTCAACGTCGTTCTTAACGCTTCTATATCGATACCATCTCCCTGGAGAGGAACAGAAACAAGATTGGCTTCATACGATCGAAAGGCAGATAATGCCCCAATAAAAGAAGGTGTTTCAACCAGAACAGTATCACCCGGATCCACAAAGGCTTTTGTCAGGATGTTGATCGCCTGAAGTGATCCCGTAGTCATCATCAAACGATTCTTCCCTACCGGCAATCCTTTCTTTTCAAGGTATTGCGAAAGGGACTCCAGCAACGTCGGCAACCCGTTGGTGGGCCCGTATTGCATGGCAACCTGTTTTTCTTTTTCGGTAAGCGACTGATAAATATTATCTATCTTATCCAACGGGAAAAGTTCGTTACCCGGCATTCCGCCTGAAAAAGAGATGATGTCGGGAGAAGTGGCCAGGCTCATCAGGTCCCTGATTTCTGACGAACGTAAAGCGGAAACACCGTGTGCAAATCTTGTCATAATATTATTAATTTAGCTAGCAGATGTCTGGTCTTTTTTATTAAAGTTGATAAATATCGCTCTGGCGAAGCAGTTGCATCTCGTTTTTCTGCAATACCTCGATTACCTGATCGATATCCGCCGCCCGAATAACAGCTAAAGCCACATCCTTATTCGAAAATGCATACATATAATCCACATTAATTGCGTTGTCGGCCAATATCTTGAGCACCTCATGCAATGCTCCGGGGCGGTCGGGCATATTCACGCAGACCACATCGGTTAGGCGCACCGAAAAGCCGGCTTCACGAAGAAACTCCTCTGCTGCGCCGGGCTTCCCCACCACCATTCTTACGATGCCGTAATCAGCTGTCTCGGCCAGGCTCAGGGCAGTGATATTGATCTCGTGCTCTGCCAGTATCTGAGTGAGATCGGTAAGCCGTCCCGAACGATCTTCCAAAAATACAGATAATTGTTTGATAATCATAGATTAAAAGTTTAAAGTCATATATGCCTGTTATCGATAATCCTCCTGGCTTTTCCTTCCGAACGTTCTATGCTGTGCGGTTCCACCAACTTAATGGCAGCTCCGATCCCCAACAGGCTTTTGATGTTGTGGTCTATGCGCCGGCGGATACCTTCAAGTTCACGAATACTGTCGGACCAGAACCGCTCGTTGATTTCCACCCGTATCTCCATAGTGTCCAGGTTGTTTTCCCGGCCAATGATAAGCTGATAATGCGGTGATGCTTCCTCCATCTCAAGGAGAACCGATTCTACTTGCGACGGGAAGACGTTCACTCCGCGGATAATAAGCATGTCGTCCGACCTTCCGAGGCATTTTCCCATTCTCACAAGCGTACGGCCACAATCGCACGTATCAATAAACAACCGGGTGAGATCTCTTGTACGGTAGCGCAAGAGTGGCATCGCTTCTTTCGTTACGGTAGTGAAAACGAGCTCCCCTACTTCACCGTAAGGAAGTGTTTCCAATGTCTCCGGATCGATAATCTCGGGGATAAAATGGTCTTCGAAAATGTGGTTCCCTTGTTGACATTCACATTCCATGGACACTCCCGGACCGATAATTTCGCTCAACCCGTATATATCGTAGGCTTTTATATTCAGCAGATTTTCAATCTGAGCACGCATTTCATTTGTCCACGGCTCCGCCCCGAAAACCCCCACGCGCAGTTTTACCTTTTCCGGAGATATGCCTTCTTTAAGGATACTTTCACCCAAATGAGCAGCATAAGAGGGTGTGCAGGCGATAACGGTAGCGTGGAAATCGGTCATGAACTGAAGCTGTTTCCTGGTGTTGCCGGTAGAAATCGGGATAACCGTCGCCCCTACTTTTTCGGCCCCGTAATGCAGTCCAAGACCTCCAGTAAACGGTCCGTAACCGTAAGCAACCTGAATAGTATCGTCTTTATCAACCCCAGCCATAGTAAGGCTTCGGGCAACCACTTCCGTCCAAATCTCCAGATCCCGGTGCGTATATCCCACAACCGTAGGCTTTCCTGTTGTTCCGCTTGATGCATGAATACGCACCACATCGGTTTGCGGCAATGTGAAAAGTCCGAACGGATAGTTATCGCGAAGATCGGTTTTAGTGGTAAAAGGCAGGTGCTTTAACTGATCCACGCTTTTTATATCGCCAGGCTCAATGCCTTTTTCCTGTAATTTTTTACGGTAAGCGGGTACGTTTTCATAGATACGCCTCACCATCTCCCTCAGGCGTATGCTCTGCAGTTCGTGCAGCTTTTGCCTGTCGGCACATTCAAATTCGGGGTTCCAAATCATTTTTGTTCGTTCAATGAGTTTGCCCATCCTAGGCGGAAGGCTTTTATGTTCAGGTCCACCATCTCTTTTCCTTTTCGGTTGAAAAACATTCCGATGGCTTTTTCCAATTCTTCTGTTGCAATTTCCAGGTAGGGTGCGGCAGCTCCCAACATAACCACGTTGTACGATTTAGCACTTCCAGCTTCTTTCGCCAGCAAGCCTGCATTTACAAAAACGTGATTAGCTGAATTGGCAATGGTTTCGAGCAATTCCCTTTCGTCGGGATAATTGCCAATATTAACATACGGTTCCGTAGCCGTCACAATAACGCCGTCGGGAGAAAGGAAGGGAAGATACCGCAACGACTCCATCGGCTCGATGGAAAGAATAAGGTCGGCTTTCCCCTTGGGAATAAGGTCGGAAAAAATCTCCCCCGAGGAAATGCGGAGATGCGATTCCACGGCTCCGCCCCGTTGACTCATTCCATGAACCTCGGCCTGTTTTACATTTAGCCCCAAATTCATAGCTGCCAGATCAATAATGGAAGCCATGGTTAAAATTCCTTGCCCTCCCACGCCGGATATGATGATGTTTTTATTCATTTTTTTCTGCTTTTCACTGCCGTCTGTACACATTCGCGCTGGGAAATAATTACCGAAACACCTTCGTATTCGAATTCTTCTTTCATCACCCTTACATTTTCCTCGAAATTCTTTTTCAACGGAACAATTTCACGGATATGGTTCTCCTCCACACCGATCCCCTTACAAATAGCAAAATACTTCCCACTTCCCGATGAGTCCTGTCCGCCCGTCATGGCTGTGGTCCCGTTGTCGGAGATAATGACAGTAACCGCACTTTTATCGTTCACGGCATCTAGCAATCCCGTAATTCCCGAGTGCGTGAAGGTGGAGTCGCCAATCACGGCAACTGCCGGAAACAACCCGGCATCGGCTGCCCCTTTGGCCATTGTTATCGATGCGCCCATATCCACACAGGTACTGATGGCATTGTAAGGCGACAAAGCTCCTAACGTATAGCATCCGATGTCCCCGAAGACGTGCCGTTGCGGATAAAGTGACATGGCCTGAACAACCGCATCGAAAAGATCGCGATGGCTGCATCCCTGGCACAACATCGGCGGCCGCGGAGCGACAATGGATGGAACAGCCGGTTCACTATTCGTTTGAACACCCAACGCCTTTGAGAGTATGTTTGGGGAAAGTTCTCCTGTACGCGGCAACGTGCCATCCAGCCGTCCCCGGAATTTCTCGTTCCCGAAAAAGCCTTTTAGCAATTCTTCGTAGACGGGGTAGCCTTCTTCAGCAACAAGAACCTCACCGTATTTTTCCGTAAACTCGCTAATTTTCTTCTCTGGCAACGGATATTGGGACAGTTTCAACACCGGTATATCCAGGGCATACGTCCGGATAACCTCCATCACATAGTTGTAGGCAATCCCAAAAGCTATAACGGCCTTATCACCCGTTCCGGAGATTACCTGGTTAAACCTGGAAAATTCAGAGAAATTGATCAGTTGAGCCTGCTTCTCAAGTAACCGGTGATAACCTTTCCTGGCATTAACGGGGAGCAGGATCCACCTGTTCTTCTCCTGGGTAGGCGCAAGTTGATTTTGCGGCATTGCCTCTCCGCCGGAAACCACTGCACGGGAATGTGACAATCGGGTAGGAATCCGAAGAAGCACGGGAAGTTTCACCTCTTCCGATAAATCGAACGCGTAACGGACAATATCGTATGTCTCCTGCTGGTTGGAAGGTTCCAGAACAGGAATCATCGCAAACTTCCCATACACACGGCTATCCTGCTCGTTTTGTGATGAGTGCATCGACGGATCGTCGGCCACCACCACTACCAATCCGCCGTGGACTCCGGTAATGGCTGAATTCATAAACGCATCTGCGGCTACGTTCAGCCCCACGTGCTTCATACAAACCAAAGCGCGCTTTCCGGCGTAAGACATGCCGAGCGCTGCCTCGTAAGCTGTTTTCTCGTTAGCAGACCATTTCGAACGCACACCCGATTCCCGGGCCTGGGGCGATTGTTGAATAAATTGTGTTATTTCGGTGGACGGCGTTCCCGGATAAGCGTAAACTCCCGAGATTCCCGCATCCAATGCAGCTTGTGCAATAGCTTCCGCACCTAAAAGTAATTGTTTGTTCATATTATTTTGCAGACTTTCAGACCACTACGCTTCTAGACATTAGATCGCTTCGCTTTCAGATACCAGCTTTGTCTATCGGTCTAATGCCTAATAATCTGCCCGTCTAAAAGAAGTTAGTTGCAAAGGTATAAAAAATAGTTAAACAAAACCGATGTTTTTCTCTTCTTTTGGGAATCGTAGATTCAACTCGCAACTGCGCTTTCTCTTCCGGCGCCAGGGAGGTGAAATAGGCTTTCCAACCTGGACAAAAATTGATGTGCCACCGCCAAAAACGGCCGGCCAATGACTTGGGCTTCCGGTCATACTTTGCCCTCAAGGGGCAGTCTCCGCATTTTAGTGTTGTTGATTCCATTGACTTTTGATTTAATTGTGATCAACTAAGAAACTGTTTCGCGTTACACCCGCAGATGAAACGAGTGCAACCTGACAACAAAAGTAAAAAATATCATTAAAAAAAGCGAACCGGAAAGGCTCGCTTTAACAGAGTTGTCTATTTTTTTACTCTTCAGTCCTGGGTTGTTCCGGCCTTGGAGGACGGGGCAGCAACACCTTGCGTGAAAGTTTGAATTTACCCGTTTTGGGATCAATGTCGATCAGTTTTACGGCAATCTTATCGCCTTCTTTTATTCCGGCATCTTCCACTTTTTCCAATCGTTTCCAATCGATCTCGGAGATGTGCAGCAATCCGTCTTTTCCGGGAAGGAATTCACAGAAAGCACCGTAAGGCATCACTGAACGAACGGTCGCTTCGTACACTTCACCCACTTCGGGCACAGCTACAATCCCTTTTATCTTGCGCATGGCGGCATCGATAGAGTCCTTGTTAGAAGCCGATACTTCTACACGGCCTTTGTTATCGACCTCCTCAATGGTGATGATGGCACCAGTTTCTTCCTGGATTCCCTGAATGATTTTTCCTCCCGGGCCGATAACGGCACCGATGAAGTCTTTCGGGATTTCTATCACTTCAATCCGGGGTGCATGCGGCTTCAGGTCGGCACGAGGTTCGGAAAGGGTTTCCATCATTTTACCCATGATGTGCTCGCGTCCGGCTTTAGCCTGGGCAAGGGCTTTCTCGAGGATCTCGTACGATAATCCGTCTACCTTGATATCCATCTGAGTAGCCGTAATACCGTCTTTAGTGCCACACACTTTAAAGTCCATGTCTCCCAGGTGGTCTTCATCGCCCAGGATATCGGAAAGGACGGCATAGTTCTGTCCTTTGTTTTCGGAAATCAGTCCCATAGCGATACCCGATACCGGCTTTTTCATTTGCACTCCGGCATCCATCAGGGCCAGCGTACCGGCGCAAACCGTTGCCATAGACGAAGATCCGTTGGACTCCAGAATATCGGAAACGACACGAATAACGTACGGGTATCCTTCCGGAATCATGCGTTTCAGGGCGCGATGTGCCAAGTTCCCGTGACCGATCTCACGACGTCCTGTACCGCGTTGCGGACGGGCTTCTCCCGTTGAGAATGGAGGGAAATTATAGTGTAACAAGAACCGCTCTGTGCTGTGGTTGAGCACGTCGTCGACAATTTTCTCATCTAATTTCGTACCCAGGGTAACCGTTGTGAGCGATTGCGTTTCACCGCGGGTGAACACTGCTGATCCGTGTGGTCCTTGAACATAATCCACCTCACTCCAAATGGGGCGTATATCGGTCGTGCTCCTTCCGTCCAAACGTTTTCCCTCATCCAGGATGCAGCGGCGCATCGCTTCTTTTTCCACGTCGTGGTAATACTTGGCAACGAGCGGGGCTTTTGTTTCCCGTTCTTCTTCGGGAACGGATTCCATGAATTCTTCGAGGATAGTCTCGAAAGCATCCATGCGCGCATGCTTGTCGCTGTTCTGCGAAGAAGCAACGACATACGCTTTGGGATAACAGATGCTCCACACCTGTTTGCGGAGTTCTTCGTCGTTCTCTTCGTGTGAATATTCACGTTTCTTAACCGTTCCGCAAAGTTCCATCAGTTCAAGCTGAGCCTGACACTGTTTTTTAATTTCTTCGTGAGCGAACTTAATGGCTTCGAGCAATTCGGCTTCAGAAACCTCGCTCATTTCTCCTTCCACCATCATAATGTTGTCGATGGTGGCACCCACCATAATGTCCATGTCGGCTTTTTCCAACTGACTGAAAGTAGGGTTTACAAAGAGCTGTCCGTCGACACGGGCAACCCGTACTTCTGATAGCGGACCGTTGAACGGAATATCTGAAACGGCCAATGCGGCAGAAGCAGCCAACCCGGCTAATGCGTCCGGCATATCTTCACCATCAGCCGAGAAAAGCATGACGGTTACAAAAACTTCAGCGTGGTAATCATCGGGGAAAAGTGGGCGGAGGGCACGGTCGATCAACCGGCTGGTAAGAATTTCGTAGTCTGAGGGCCTTCCTTCTCTTTTCATAAATCCGCCCGGAAATCTTCCGAAAGCGGAGAATTTTTCTTTATATTCTACTTGCAGCGGCATAAAATCTACTCCGGGGGCAGCGTCTTTGGCAGCACAAACAGTGGCCAGCAGCATGGTGTTGCCCATACGCAACTCCACGGCCCCATCAGCTTGTTTCGCCAATTTTCCCGTTTCGAGCGTAATCGTGCGTCCGTCTGACAGCTCGATTCGCTTGATGATTGGATTCGTCATAAATAAATTATTATTTTTAAATTTTGGATGTAAAATCCCACAAAGATAAGATAAAGTTTTCGTTTTGAAGCGTATAAAACCATAAAATATTGAGGGACTGTTTTGAATTTTACGAATAATATGGTTTTACTTATTCATTTCTCCGCTAGGGTATGCCTCAACCGAGTTCGACTCTACCCATTTTGCTTAACGTACACTATCCGGACAAGAGTTTATTACAATATCAAGATAAACCGGCAAATGGTCGCTGAAACCGCCGACATACCTCGGGCCGTAATGGGTTCGGTAAGGACGTTTTATGCCGGAGGCTTTGTCTTCCTGCAGCAGAAAGTCAGGCTTGAAGATATGCGCTTCACCTCCCTTGATATATATCCTGTTGTCCTCCCTCAACAGATTTCCGCTCACGATGAACTGATCCAGCACCTCCCACCTTCCCCGAAAGAAATAGGTGCCGAAGTCTTTCTCTTTCAGCCGGTGAAAAAACAGGTTGTACAATTCTTTGTCGGAACGGTAATGACGTCGGCTCTTTGCTTTCAGCATCCGGAAGATGCTTTTGTCATGCGGGCCGTCATTGAAATCTCCCATAATTACGATATGGGTGCTTTTTCTGATCATAAAGAGGCTGTCGACCTTCCTTCGCAAAAGGGTTGCCGCATCCAGCCGGGCAGGCTCGGATTCGCGCTGGCCACCACTCCGGCTGGGCCAATGACAAACAAAAACATCAAGGGTATCACCAGAAACGATTCTCCCGGCAGCGTGCAGTATATTTCGTGTGGGGCGTACAACTTTATCGCTGAAAACAACCTCGTATTCATTTTTATCCAGCAGGTTGAATTGATGCCGCTGATAAAGCAAAGCCACATCCATACCACGCTCATCGGGAGAGTGTGTGACGATATATTCATACCCTTGCGCCCGAAGTGGCGACCGCCGGGCAAGATCATACACAACGCTGTCGTTCTCAATTTCGCAAAGCCCCACCAGGGCGGGGGAATACATACCGCCAATGGCAGTAATTACACGCGTTATGTTTCTGAGCTTCTCCCAGTATTTCCAGGGCTGCCAGTTCATGGGGCCATCGGGGAGAAACTCGTCGTCGTTTTTCAGCGGATCATCGATGGTGTCAAAAAGGTTTTCCACGTTATAAAACATAATGCGGAAGCCTGTTTGTGAAAAGGAAAACAGCACACAAGAAAAAAAAAGAAAGACCATCAGGAGAATTTTTCTCATAACACGACACAATCTCCATATTTTGTCATCAAGAACGCCACCGAAGCATCAAAGATAACTATTGATTTATTCCTCCCCTTCGGCAGGGACACTTTCCAGGATCCGGACCAGGTAATCCCAAAATTTTCCCACAGAGGGAATATTCATTTTTTCATCGGGCGAATGGACATCCGTCATATCAGGACCAATGGAAATCATATCCAACTGAGGGTATTTCTCTAGAAACAGCCCACATTCCAGGCCGGCATGGATAGCTTTTACCTTGGCGTTTTTATTGTAAAGGTTCTTGTATTCTTTCTTTGCCAGTTTCAGAATCTGGGAATCGGTATTCGGTTGCCAACCCGGATATCCTTCGCTGTGCACCACTTTTGCACCGGCCAGTTCAAAGACGGCGGAAACCGTATTGACGATGTCGTCTTTGCGTGACTCCACCGAACTACGCTGGCTGGTACCCACCTCGATGGTATAATTTTCCAGCATTTTCACTGATGCCAGGTTGGTGGAGGTCTCCACCAATCCGTCGATATCAAAACTCATACCGATTACCCCGTGTGGACAGGCATACAGGGAATGTATCAGTTTTTCAGCAACACCTTTTTTTATAATCTTAGAGGGCATCTGTACCGATTCGAGCTGGATATCCAGGTTGGGATCCGTTTTTTTGTATTCATTTTGGACATTGGCAAGGAAGACATTCAGTTTCACCCGCATATCTTCTTTGTATTTATCTTTTACACCCACCACTGCATACGCTTCACGCGCAATAGCATTGTGGAGGTTTCCTCCACCAATTTCTGATAGCACCATACCGTACTTCTTGCGCATAATGGAGTACAAAAACCGGTTCAGGATTTTGTTGGCGTTACCCAACCCTTTATCAATATCGCTTCCTGAATGTCCGCCACGAAGTCCTTTCACCTGAATTTTAAACCAGAAGTACTTTTTGGGCGCATCCTTTTCTTTATACTTAAAGTAGGCTCTTGTCCCTTTTCCTCCGGCACAACCGATATAAATCTCACCCTCTTCCTCCGTATCCAGGTTCAATAAAACGTTCCCGGTAATAAAACCGGGCTCCAACGAATTGGCTCCGGTCAATCCGGTTTCCTCATCCACGGTAAACAACGCTTCGATCTTGCCATGAGCGATATCGTTTGAGGCAAGCACTGCCAACTGTGCGGCAATCCCGATACCGTTATCCGCCCCGAGAGTTGTCCCGTTTGCTTTAACCCAGTCGCCATCGATGATAGTTTCAATCGGGTCGTTATCGAAATCGTGCGTAACATCGCTATTTTTCTCGCACACCATATCCACATGCGACTGCAGAATAACTGTCGGCACATTTTCTTTGCCCGGCGTTGCTTCTTTCGTGATCAGCACATTACCGGCTTTATCTTTCTTGGCCTCAAGGTTGTGCTCCTTGGCAAAGTTAAGCAGATAAGCGATAATTTTCTCTTCTTTTTTCGATGGCCGTGGAATTTGTGTGATGTCGTGAAAATAACTCCATACGATTTTCGGCTCAAGCTCATTAATATTCATACGATCTGTTTTTTAAAATAACTGTATAATCTATATTAACATATAAAATGCTTTCTTGTTTATGCTTTAGTCGGAAAACAGGAATGAAAATCGCAAAAAACAGAAAATTTTAGCATCTTTAATACGAAAAATGAGTTTTAATTGGCTATTTAAACTATCTTTGCGCCACAAAATTAAGAATTAAATGATAAAAACTTTACTCCTGGGTATCGCTATCCTTTTTATAGCCATTATGCTAATGGGTATAAAAGTTTTTTTTACAAAAAAAGGCGAGTTTCCCAACACGCACATCGGCGGAAGTAAGGCCATGAGAGACAGAGGAATAAGTTGCGCTACATCGCAAGACAGAGAAGCATCGAACAGAGAAAGTCTGATTGAAAAAATAATAAAAGAAAAAGTCTAACTCACACAATTTTTTGAGAAAATGAAGAAGAATAATGCCTATATTTTTGGGGCGATTTTAGCTGTTGCAATCCTTATTTTATACATCTTGCATTTCACTTCCGCACCGGGAAAAAGCGGCGCAAGAAAAGGAGATTTTATTACGAAGATGAACGATTCTTCCGTTACACTGCCCGTTGCTTATGTGAATGTAGATTCTCTTCTGATGAATTATAACTTCGCAAAAGACCTGAACGAAGCCTTGATGAGAACCGAAGAGAGTTCACGTGCAAGCCTGACACAAAAAGAACGTCAACTGAATGCAGCTGCACAGGAATTCCAGCGCAAGCTTCAAAACAACGCATTTCTGAGCCAGGAAAGAGCTGAACAGGAGCAGCAACGCATCTTAAAAATGCAGCAGGAATATCAGCAAATGGCTGAAAGATTAAGTCAGGAGTTTGCTTTGGAACAGCAAAAACTCAATATGGAATTATCCGATACGGTAAAGGTTCGTTTAGTGGAATTCAACAAAGACAAAGGTTATCAGATCATCTACAGCAACACAGGATCCGACAACATTCTTTTTGCGGACGACAAATACGATATCACCCAGGAAGTGACTGAATTCCTGAATAAAAAGTACGGTCCAACAACCTCTACGGGCAACCCGGGAGCATCCACAAAAACTCCCGCTGCAACCGAAACCAAGTAAAATCTACCTGATCAAATGAATATAAATAAGGTTCTTTGCAAAAAGAGCCTTATTTTTTTATTTTTGTAGCATGAAACATTGGCAAGCCTATCTGGAAATACAAAAACCCGAATACCTGCAAACCAGGCTTCCACAAGACGTTACTGCCGACACGGTTGTGGTTATACCGTGTTATGACGAGAAAGATGTGTTGGTAACCTTGAAGGACCTTTGCCTGTGCGCAACACCTAAAACAAAAACACTGGTGGCGGTGATTATCAACTCCAGTGTTCGGTCGGAAAAAGAAGCAGTCCTTCAAAACAGAAAAACGTACGAAGAAGTTAGTGTTTTTGCCACTGAAAACAGCCGGGGCAACCTTCAGTTTTTCCCGTTGATCTTCGAAAATCTTCCCCGAAAACATGCCGGCGTGGGCCTTGCCCGAAAAATCGGGATGGACTTGGCTGTCGAACATTTCCAGCACACACATAACCCGAAAGGGACAATAATCTCCCTGGATGCCGACTGCACCGTCTCTCCCAATTTCCTGAGCGGTATTTCGGCCGCCTATCGGCAAACAGCCCCTCCCTGCTGTACGGTGCAAAACTTCCACCACCGGGTGGAAGACAACGACAGAAGACTCGAAAACGCCGTTCGCCAATACGAGCAACACATCCTTTATTTCAGCCAAATGCTACACTTCATCGGATTTCCGTACCCCCACCACACCATCGGCTCGGCATTTTCAGTTGCAGCGGATGCGTATGTACGTGTCGGAGGAATGGGACGACAACAGGGCGGTGAAGATTTTTATTTCCTGCAAAAAGTTTTTGCATTCGGAAGAGTCGAAAGGCTGGACGATGTTTTTGTTTATCCCATGGCACGGTATTCCGACAGGATCCCGTTCGGTACAGGCCCGGCGTTGCAAAAAATTGCAGACGAACCTGATGGACAGATGAAAACTTATCACTTCAACGCTTTTCTGGCGTTAAAAGATTTTTTTGACCTGCGGCAATCTTTCTTTAAACAGGACACCGGGTTTATCCGGCAGAGAATATCCCTGTTGCATCCGGCGATAATTGAATTTTCTGAAAAGAACGATGTGGTTTCCGAGATTGAAGAATGCAACCGGAACAGTGCCACATTTCAAGCCTTCGAAAAACGATTTTTTCACCATTTCAATGCTTTCAAGATCATAAAATACCTGAATTTTTCCCACCCAACATACTTTTCTTACGACGCCCTTTCCCGACAGATCGAGAAATCGAACCGTTCATTTTGAGAATTGGCTCTTTTTTAATAACTTTGCACCCGGTTTAACAAAGGTTATCAAAAAAAATGTTCCCGGTATGCTCGGATTTAATTTTGTAGAAATAATCAGTGCCTTCCTGGTCCTGTTCGCCATTATTGACGCAACGGGCTCAGTTCCTATATTCCTGAACCTTAGGAGTCAGAATAAAACCATTGAGCCGTTCAAGGCCTCGTTTTATTCGACCATCATCCTCATCATGTTTCTTTTCATAGGAGAGGCCATACTCAAACTTTTCCAGGTGGATCTTTCGTCGTTCGCAATCGCTGGCGCACTGGTGATTTTGATTATTTCCATCGAAATGATTTTCGGCGTAGAAATATTTAAAATTGACGAAAACACTTCCGGAAACGGTTCGGCAACGCTTGTACCGGTGGTTTTTCCACTGATTACCGGCCCCGGGACCTTCACAACGCTTTTGGCTATGCGTGCCGAGTACAACACGATCAACATTATCATCGCTGTCATCCTGAACATTGCTTTTGTCTATGTGGTGTTGCGTTATTTAGATGGAGTGAAAAGATTGATGGGGGTAGGCGGCGTTTTTATTTTACGTAAATTTTTCGGGGTAATCCTCTTAGCTATTGCTGTTCGTCTCATCACGTCGAACCTTAATGAGCTGATAACATCAATCCAGTCGCAGGCGTTATAAACATAAGATTGCAGCATGAAATTATTTGCTGCGTAAGCAATATTTAACGTCAGAACCCCGGCCGGATAAACAAAAAAAACGTATATTTGTACGTTAATTTGTAAAACAGACTTTTCGCTAATATTAGGTTATTAAACAATCATTTAGAACTAAATTTTTCAATATAAAAATTAAAAACGACATGAGAATTGTAAGTATTTTAGGACGTGAAGTGTTGGATTCCAGAGGCAATCCCACAGTAGAGGTTGACGTATTAACGGAGTCGGGTGCGTTTGGACGCGCTGCAGTCCCTTCGGGAGCATCAACCGGTGAAAACGAAGCGCTGGAGCTTCGCGATGGCGACAAAAAGAGATACCTGGGTAAAGGTGTTTTGAAAGCGGTGGCAAACATCAACGATGTTATTGCCCCGGCATTGGTGGGAACAAATGTACTGGAACAAACACAAATCGATGCCAGGCTACTCGAGCTCGACGGAACAAAAACCAAATCGAACTTAGGTGCCAACGCACTTCTGGGCGTTTCGCTTGCCGTAGCAAAGGCTGCAGCCAATTATTTAGGATTGCCCCTGTATCGCTACATCGGCGGAACAAATACTTACGTGTTGCCCGTTCCCATGATGAATATCATCAACGGCGGTTCTCACTCCGACGCCCCCATCGCTTTCCAGGAATTTATGATTCGTCCGGTTGGAGCGAATTCTTTCCGCGAAGGACTTCGGATGGGTGCCGAGGTTTTCCATGCACTCAAAAAAGTGCTTCACGACAAAGGGCTCAGCACTGCTGTAGGAGATGAAGGCGGCTTTGCCCCGAACCTGGCCGGAGGAACCGAAGAAGCATTGGAATCCATTCTTACCGCTATTAAAAATGCAGGCTACGAGCCGGGTAAAGATGTAAAGATTGCTCTCGACTGTGCCGCTTCTGAATTCTATAAAGACGGCGTTTACGATTACTCCAAATTTGAAGGCCCCAACGGTAAAAAACGTACTTCGGCCGAGCAAGCTGAATACCTGCAGGAACTTATCACCAACTACCCGATCGACTCCATCGAAGACGGGATGCACGAAAACGACTGGGACGGATGGAAACTTCTGACCGATAAAATCGGAGGGCAATGCCAACTGGTAGGTGACGATTTGTTTGTAACAAACGTCGACTTCCTGCGCAAAGGGATTGAACTGGGTTGTGCAAACTCCATTCTTATCAAGGTAAACCAGATCGGGACACTGACCGAAACGTTGAACGCCATCGAGATGGCACACCGCCACGGATACACCAGCGTAACATCTCACCGCTCAGGCGAAACCGAAGATGCTACCATCGCCGATATATCCGTAGCTACCAATGCCGGACAAATCAAAACAGGATCGCTGAGCCGCTCAGACCGTATGGCTAAATACAACCAGCTGCTCCGCATTGAAGAAGAATTGGGCGACAGAGCCGTTTACGGATACAAGAAAATCAGATAAGAGAAAAAACCATCAACAGTGAAAGGGTGTGCCGGCTTTGCCGTCATGCCCTTTTTTCTTTCTGTCCTGTATCCTGCTTGGGTTACACCCTAACCAATCAACGCTAATTATAAGAGAACCCATGAATCGATCGCAACGCATGAGAAAGTTTAATGAATAGTTGGAGTATCTTTAATATAGTTGTATATTTGACACAAATAAATCCGTATTATAACATTCCTTACCGATGAAAAGAAACATCATATACATTTTTTTAGCTATTGTAGCCGTGAGTATTATCACAGTTATGACCTTGTCGAACAACGATTCGGAGAAAGTAGAACTGGAACGTCCGCAAGTACTCTCCATGACGGCATCGGTTGATGTTCCCGGAGAGATGATGTTCGCGGGTGAAAAGATCGTGTTCGACCGGTACGATCTCCACGAGCGGATGGACCGCGAACTGAACAGTTTCACCTACTTTCACTCCACCACCCTGCTCCTCTTCAAACGCGCAAACCGTATCTTCCCGGTGATCGAGCCTATTTTAAAACGAGAAGGGGTGCCGAATGATATAAAATACCTTGCCGTGATTGAAAGCAGCCTCGACCCCCGGGCGGTCTCACCGGCCCGTGCCAGCGGATTGTGGCAGTTTATGTCGGGTACAGCTCAACAATTCGGACTTGAGGTATCGCCCGAAGTGGATGAGCGTTACCACATCGAGAAATCAACCGTCGCCGCTTGCCGGTACCTCAAAGACGCGTACCGGAAGCTCGGTTCGTGGAGCGCTGCCGCCTTGTCCTACAACGGAGGACAAGCAAGGATCACCAGCGAGTTCACCAAGCAGCAAACCGACAAAGCGCTTGATTTATGGCTGGTGGAAGAAACAACCCGTTATTATTTCCGTATGCTGGCTATTAAAACCCTGTTTGAAAACCCGGCACAATACGGATTTGTCCTTCGTAGCGATCAACTGTATAAACCCATGGAGTTCAAGGAAGTCATGGTTTCCTCGGCCATTCCAAGCCTGGCATCGTTTGCCAAAGAGAACGGCATCACCTATGCCCAACTAAAGGATTTCAATTCGTGGCTCCGCGATGCCAAGCTCACCAATAAATCAGGAAAAAACTATACTGTCCTTATCCCCACCCGGGAAAGCCTCTACTACAAAAAAGGGGAGAAAATAAAAATTCACGACGAACGATGGATCGCAAGATGATCTTTTTCACTACCTTTGCAGGTTCGTATTTTCAACAAAATGACTCCTGAGACAGAACGTATTGAAGTGTATGGCGCACGCGTACACAACCTCAAAAATATTGACGTAACCATCCCGCGCGATTCACTTACGGTTATTACCGGATTGAGCGGAAGCGGCAAGTCGTCCCTGGCCTTCGACACCGTTTTTGCCGAAGGGCAACGGCGTTATATAGAAACATTTTCGGCCTATGCCCGTGGATTTTTAAGCAAAATGGAACGTCCCGATGTGGATAAAATTACCGGATTAAGCCCCGTCATTTCCATCGAACAAAAAACCACCAACCGAAATCCACGTTCTACCGTTGGCACCACCACAGAAATTTACGACTTCCTACGGTTGCTTTATGCCCGTGCCGGAGAAGCGTTCTCGTACATTACGGGCGAGAAAATGGTAAAATATACCGAAGAGCAAATTCTGGAACTGATCTTAACCCGGTATGCCGGAAAAAAAATATACATCCTCGCACCCGTTATACGAAACAGGAAAGGACATTACAAAGAGCTGTTCGAGCAAATCCGGAAAAAGGGATTTATCAGTGTCCGCGTGGACGGCGAGATCCGGGAAATTCTGCCGGGGATGAAGCTGGACAGGTACAAGAACCACAGCATCGAAGTACTGGTGGACAAACTAGCCGTGTCCAACAAGTTTGAAGATAAGCTCAGATCGAGTGTCAGGACTGCCATGAAGCAGGGTTCGGGGCTGATACTCATCCAGGACACCGTGTCCGGCGAGGTGCGCCACTACAGCCGCGAGTTAATGTGCCCTACCACCGGATTATCCTACAACGAACCCGCTCCGCACAATTTCTCGTTCAACTCACCATTAGGCGCATGCCCCAAATGCAAAGGGATAGGGACCATCGACTCCATCGATACGGAAAAGGTCATCCCCGATCCCTCCATAAGTATTGCCAAAGGCGGAATCGTGCCGCTAGGAAAAGAAAAAAGCAACCTGTTTTTCTGGCAAGTGGCTGCCATTTGCGAAAAATACGGAGTTACGCTGCAGACGCCCATCCGGGATATCCCGCAAGATGCTATCGACGAAATTATCTACGGTACCGACGAACGCCTGAAAATCAAAAATGAGTCATTGGGTAACTCCAACTACATGGTAAGTTACGAAGGAATTGCCAAGTACATCGATATGCAACAGGATGATGACGCATCGGCTTCTGCGCAAAAATGGGCGGGACAATTCATATCGACGTCGGTTTGTCCGGAGTGTAACGGGCAACGGCTCAACCGGGAGGCACTTCACTTCAAAATTAACGGCAAGAACATTGCTGAGTTGTCGCACATGGATATCCAACAGCTGCACGACTGGATTGTAGATGCCGGTGATCACGTTTCAGAAAAACAGCAGCTCATTGCCGAAGAGATCAACAAGGAGATTCTTTCGCGGTTGCGCTTTCTTATTGATGTCGGACTGGGTTACCTTTCCCTTTCCCGCGCATCGGCATCGCTCTCGGGCGGGGAAAGCCAGCGTATCCGGCTGGCTACGCAGATCGGTTCGCAATTGGTAAACGTATTGTATATCCTGGATGAACCCAGTATCGGATTGCATCAACGGGATAACCACCGGCTGATCGATTCGTTGAAAAAACTGCGCGATTCCGGCAACTCCGTAGTGGTGGTCGAGCACGATAAAGACATGATGCTTGCATCCGACTATGTGGTAGACATGGGTCCGTTTGCCGGACAAAAAGGAGGCGAAGTGGTTTTTGAAGGCACTCCCGAAGAGATGCTCAAGAAGAATACGCTAACCTCCAATTACCTGAACGGAAAAATAGAAATCAAGATTCCCGGGAAACGGCGCAAAGGGAACGGCAAAACACTCGTTGTGGGAGGAGCAACAGGCAACAACCTGAAAAACGTTACCGTACAATTTCCGTTGGGAACACTCATATGCGTAACAGGAGTGTCGGGGAGCGGCAAATCTACGCTTATCAACGAAACGTTGCAACCTATCCTGAGCCAGAAATTCTACCGTTCCCTGAAAGACCCGATGCCATACAAGGAGGTGCACGGCATAAAAAATGTAGACAAAGTAGTTAGTGTGGACCAGTCTCCCATCGGGAGGACTCCCCGCTCGAATCCTGCAACTTACACGGGTGTGTTCAGCGATATCCGCACCCTGTTTTCCGGAATGCCCGAAGCAAAAATCCGCGGTTACAAACCCGGACGATTCTCATTCAACGTAAAAGGAGGACGTTGCGAAACCTGTGGAGGAAATGGATATAAAACACTGGAAATGAACTTCCTACCCGATGTAATGGTTCCCTGTGAAGGATGCCATGGGAAAAGATACAACCGGGAAACACTGGAAGTACGGTTTAAAGGGAAATCCATTGCCGACGTACTCAACATGTCGATCAACGAGGCGGTAGATTTCTTCGAAAACATTCCCAACATCCTGCATAAGATAAAGGTGCTTCAGGAGGTGGGACTGGGATATATCAAGCTCGGACAATCGTCCACAACCCTCTCGGGCGGAGAAAGCCAACGGGTAAAACTTGCGGCCGAACTGGCCCGGACCGACACCGGAAATACCCTTTATGTACTGGATGAGCCCACTACAGGATTACATTTCGAGGACATCAGAATTTTATTGGGAGTACTCAATAAACTGGTGGACAAGGGAAATACAGTGATTGTTATCGAACACAATCTCGACATCATCAAGTGTGCCGATTACATCATCGATCTTGGTCCCGAGGGTGGGGAAAAAGGAGGGAACGTGCTTGCCACAGGAACACCCGAAGAAATAATTAAGCACAAAGGTAGCTATACGGCAAAGTACCTGAAGGAAGAGTTATGATGGAAGCGGATCAGCCGTTTTTAAAAATAAAGCACTGTTTCTAAAAACAAAAAGTTAAAAATCAGGTTTTCCTGAACTTTTCAACTATCGTCTTGTTATAGTTTCTGAGGAATAATTAGAGAGTATAATAGAGAGTGGGTTGATGTAAACCCAAAGAAATATAATAACAACATGACAAAAATCACATTTAAAGGAAATCCGGTAAATACCGGTGGCAGTCTGCCGGATGTGGGTTCGCTGGCACCCGATTTTTCGCTGGTAAAAACAGATCTTTCGGAATTAAAGCTATCCGATCTGAAAGGAAAGAACGTAGTTTTAAACATTTTCCCAAGCCTGGACACTGGCGTTTGTGCTGCTTCTGTCCGCAGGTTCAACAAAGAAGCCAGCTCTTTAAACAATACAACCGTTCTCTGCATTTCGGCAGACCTGCCGTTTGCTGCAGGCCGTTTTTGCGGCGCTGAAGGATTGGAGAACGTGGTTACACTTTCCACTTTTCGCGACCACTCATTCGCCGACAAGTACGGTGTGCTGATGACTGACGGCCCGCTTCACGGATTATTGGCCCGTGCTGTGGTAGTCGTTAATCCCGAAGGGAGAGTTGTATATACCGAACTGGTTCCCGAGATTGCACAGGAGCCGGATTATGAATCTGCAATCAACTCGATAGTGTAGTTTGTTTCATGAAGATTGTGTTAACAAGAAAAGTCTGCGAAGTGATTCGCGGGCTTTTCACTTTTCAGAAACATACAACACAAACAAACACTTAAAATTGCCATTCACTGAACTTCCGCATGTCTGGAATATTAAGAGAAGATTAGCTGTTATCTTAACACATGCGAAACTTAAATAAAAAATAATAAAACAAACATGAAATCAATCATCGGAATCATTCTTATCGCGGGAGCCGTCATCCTCGGTTATCTCGGCATCACAAACCTGCAAAAGAGTTCAAAATCGGTAGAAATTCTCGGCATTGAAATAACTGCTGAAGACAATAAAGGCAAGGAGATCGCCTATGTCGAAATTGGAGTCGCCATCATTACCCTGATTGGGGGAATCTACTTACTTGGCCAGAAGAAAAGATAATCCCACACAAAACCGGTCATTTCTTTTTTTTATAAACTCATAAAGCTTTCCATCTAAGTTTCTTTTTATTACTTTTGTAATAAATTTACCGATCCAACTCCTGTTTTTCATCGGGTTAATGGCAAATCGATGAGAACTTTTATATATGGCAAAATCAACAAAACGAAAAAGGAAAAAGACAACAACTGCCACTGCAAGAAAGCGGAGGACCGCCATAATCAGTTTTTTAAAAAATGAAAGGGTTCGTTTCATTTTTGGTGTCCTCATTGCTTTTCTGGGAATATTCACGTTGCTGGCAATCATCTCTTTCTTTTTTACCGGGGCGGCAGATCAAAGCAAAGTGCTCAATAAATCCTTCTGGGAACTGACTCAGGATAAGCAACTGGAAGTAGATAACTGGACGAGCACCGGCGGGGCTTTTTTAGCTGAGACACTGGTAAACAAATGGTTCGGCTTATTTTCGATACTTATTCCCTTTTTCGTCATTTATTTAGGATTGAGGCTGATGAAGGTTTCCGACTTCAGCTTTATAAAAGTGCTGCTTATCACTGCCTTTGGGCTGGTTTGCGGTTCCATCACGAGTGCCTTTATCTTCGGGCGTCTGTTTCCCAAAAGCCATATCAACTGGGGAGGTGCTCACGGAAGTCAGATCGAGCGCCTGCTCGAAAGCAGCATCGGGGTGCCGGGGATGATCCTTCTCGTACTTTTGTTCATCCTTATCATCGTGATTGTCTTCCGACAAAGCTCAATGCACAAGATCCAGGAGACACTCATCAATAGCAAACCCACCTTTAACGGAAATAAAGAGAGCCAACCCCCCATTGAACTCGAGTTTGACGAAAAAGAAGAACCGGAGGAGAAAAAAAAACCGGGCATCTGGAGAAAACTGTTCTCTTTCAAAAAGACGGACAAGCCGGAAACAAAGGCCGAACCGGAAGTTTTGCTGCAAAACAGGGAACAAACACCTCTTCCCGTTACGCAGAACACAGTCCCGCCCATCCGAAAAAAAGAGCCGGCGAACGACGTTTTCGAGGTTTTTGTTCCGAAAGACGAAATACAGGTTGCCGAAAACAAACCCGAAGAGAAGGCTTCACCGCTGGCTGAGTCGGATACAAACGAGGAAACGGATCCGGATGTGGAAATTCTGGAAGACTACGACCCTAAAAAGGACTTGTCCTCATTTGCATTCCCTACCATGGACCTGCTCAAGGTATACAATACCGGCAACAGACAGGTGGACATGCAGGAGCAAAACGAGAATAAAGACAAAATTATCCGCACCCTCCGTAACTACGGGATAGAGATCACCTCCATAAAAGCGACTGTCGGTCCAACGATCACACTCTACGAAATTGTGCCGCAGGCAGGAGTCCGGATCTCACGAATTCGAAACCTGGAAGACGATATTGCCTTGAGCCTTTCGGCGCTGGGTATTCGTATTATCGCCCCAATGCCCGGTAAAGGGACAATCGGTATAGAAGTACCCAACAAAGAGCCACAGATTGTATCCATGCAATCGGTTATCGCTTCCGTCAAATTTCAGGAATGCACCTATGATTTGCCGGTAGCGCTGGGAAAAACCATCACCAACGAGGTGTTTATTTTTGACCTGGCCAAAATGCCGCACCTGCTGGTCGCCGGAGCAACCGGACAGGGAAAGTCGGTAGGCTTGAATGCGATCATCACATCGCTGCTGTACAAAAAGCATCCGTCGGAAATGAAGATGGTGCTTATCGACCCAAAAATGGTGGAATTCAACATCTACTCCACCATTGAAAAACATTACCTGGCAAAGCTTCCCGATGAGGAGAAAGCCATCATTACCGATGTAACCAAGGTAACCCAAACACTCAACTCGCTCACCAAAGAGATGGACGACCGGTACGAACTGCTGATGCGCGCCCACGTCCGTGCCATTAAGGAATACAACGAGAAGTTCATCAAACGGAAGCTCAATCCCAAAAACGGACACAGGTACCTGCCGTATATCGTGGTGGTGATCGATGAGTTTGGCGACCTGATCATGACTGCCGGAAAAGAAATCGAGATGCCCATCGCACGTATCGCACAAAAGGCACGCGCTGTGGGTATGCACATGGTGATCGCCACACAACGCCCCACAACCAACATCATTACCGGAACCATCAAGGCCAACTTCCCCGCCCGGATGGCTTTTCGTGTAACCTCACAGATCGACTCAAGAACCATTCTCGATGCTACCGGTGCCAACCAGTTGATTGGGCGGGGTGACATGCTTTTCTCGCAGGGGAGCAACCTGATTCGTATCCAGTGCGCCTTTGTAGATACGCCCGAGATAGAGGATATTTCCCAATACATAGGTAAACAACGGGGTTATGAATCCGCATTTGCCTTGCCCGAAGTGGTATCGGCGGATAGCGAGGATAAACCCGGCGCAGTAGACCTGAACGAGCGGGATACACTCTTCGATGAAGCCGCCCGGCTTATTGTAATTCACCAGCAAGGCTCCACGTCACTGATCCAACGGAAATTTTCCATCGGGTACAACCGGGCAGGTAGGCTTATGGACCAACTGGAAACCGCCGGAATCGTAGGCCCTGCACAAGGAAGCAAGCCTCGCGATGTATATATTTCGGATGAATATTCGCTGGAAAAATTATTGGATTCCTTGAGGTAAAATCCGTAAACCGGAAACCCGGATCGCAAAATAAACCAAACACCCTCTTTTTAGTCCAACCCATCAGAAAACCCGTTAAAAGGAGAACAATATGAAAAAATATATACTCGCCATTGCCGCATTATTAACCGTATCTACTGGATTCGCACAACCTGCCGCAAACGCCCGGAATATCTTAGATAAAGCATACAGCACCTATGAAAATTCCAACGGCATCAAAATGACGTTTAACATTACCACCACCGACGAAAACGGAACGGCATACCAACCCCAGAAGGGGACGGCACGGGTAAAAGGCAACAAGTTCAAAATCGAAACGTCAACCATCGATACCTGGTTCGACGGAAAAACCCAGTGGGTTTTGATGAAAGAACTCAACGAAGTAAACGTCAGCCACCCCTCAAACGAAGAGGTTGCCTCCATCAGCCCACTGGCCTTGCTGAGCATGTATAAAACCGGGTTCACGCTGGACGCCCCTGCATCGGAAATCATTAACGGGAAAAATGCATTCGTTATAAACATGTCTCCAACGGGAAGCAAAAGTGATTTCAAAGAAATCTCCGTGGCCATCGAGAAAAAAAACAACTCCGTTTTACAAGTGGATATCACCCTGAAAAACGGGATGAGAAACAAAATTGATATCAACGATTACAACACCAATTATAATTTCACCGATACTGAATTTATCTTCAACAAAGACCAACACAAAGGAGTTGAAGTTGTGGATTTGAGATAAATGGACGATAGAAATTTACTATATCCATTTCACGTATAGAAGAATAATCGTACCTTTGAGCCAATTATTAACAGTACTGCCTTCTCTCAAACAAAGGGAAGGTTTTTTAAACATATTACGACTATGAGGAATAAAGTAAGATGCCTGATCATCGGGTCGGGACCCGCGGGATACACAGCAGCTATCTATGCTTCGCGTGCCAACCTGGAGCCCGTCTTATTTGAAGGACTACAGCCCGGTGGGCAGCTGACAACCACTACTGAAGTGGAAAATTTCCCCGGCTATCCCGAAGGAATTACCGGGCCGGAACTGATGGAAGACCTTAAAAAACAAGCTCAGCGATACGGGACTGAGATTTTTCCGGGAAGAGCCACCTCCGTGGATTTTTCGGTACGCCCGTTTAAGGTAACGATCGACAACGAGCACATGATTGAAGCCGACACGGTGATTATCTCTACCGGCGCAACCGCCAAGTACCTGGGGCTGCCCGATGAGACCAAATACGCCGGACAAGGGGTTTCTGCCTGCGCCACCTGCGACGGTTTTTTCTACCGCAAAAAAAAGGTGGCCGTGGTAGGAGGCGGAGATACCGCCTGTGAAGAAGCTACCTATTTGTCGGGACTGGCAGACAAGGTCTACCTGGTTGTGCGTAAGCCTTACCTGCGCGCATCCCAGATCATGCAGGAGAGGGTAATGAACAATCCAAAAATCGAAATTCTTTTCGAACACAATGCCGTAGGGCTGTACGGAGAAAAAGGCGTGGAAGGAGTGCACCTGGTAAAACGTATGGGCGAACCCGATGAAGAGAAAATTGATCTCGCCATCGACGGATTTTTCCTAGCTATCGGACACACACCCAATACCGACATCTTTAAAAGCTTTTTGGAACTCGACGAGGTGGGATACATCAAGATAGACAATCCAACATCCAAAACCAACATCGAAGGTGTTTTTGCCGCAGGCGACGTCGCCGATCCGCATTACCGTCAGGCTATTACAGCTGCAGGGATGGGGTGCCGCGCCGCCATGGATGCCGAGAGATACCTGTCGGAAAAAGGATTGTGATTCCTTTCGGCAGTTACAGCGGCCTTTCTAATTAATTATTTTTAAGAACAAAGGCTCGGTAGTGAATAGTTGTTTAAAATTAAACAACTATTTTTTTGTTAAAATATTTAAGCAATAAAACAAAAGAACCTATCTTTGCGAGCATATTGAAACTTGCTGGTTTCTTTTTATTAATTAAAACAAAAAATCACATCATTAAAAGGACCTCACGACAGCACAAAGACAAAAAGTTATTTTTAAACACGCGCACAAGCCTGGATTACTTATTAAATCAATTTAAAAACTAGAGGGAATGAAAAGTAAAAATCTTTTTCCGACAAAAGGCTTTTTTACACTCCTGTTGAGTGTATTTGCCTTTTCTATTTCTGCTCAAAACGTAACCGTAAGTGGTACTGTAACGGACGACACGGGGCTTGAAGTCATCGGCGCAACAGTAATTGTCGCTGGCGATGCAAGCCGGGGAACCGTAACGGACTTTGACGGTAAGTATACATTAAGCAATGTTCCGTCCAACGGTTCGTTGCAGATCAGTTACGTGGGAATGGTCACTCAGACTATTCCGGTGAACGGGCGTACAACCATTGAAGTAGTACTCACGGCCGACAGTGAACTGCTGGACGAAGTAGTCGTGACGGCGTTGGGGATGAAACGTCAGCAAAAAGCGTTGGGGTATGCGATGAAAGAGCTGAAAGGCGACGAGTTGATATCCAACATTATCAATCCCGTTGCAGCCTTACAAGGGAAAGTCGCAGGGGTTGAAATTGCCCAGTCTGACGGTGGTATGTTTGGCTCTACCAAAATATTGATTCGTGGAGCATCCACTTTAGGTAAGAACAACCAGCCTATCTATGTTGTTGACGGCGTTATTCTTGACAACGCAATATCCAATTCAGGTGATGCAGACTGGAACCAAGCAGCCAACGACTACGGAAACGAATTGAAAAACCTCAACCCCGAAGATTTTGCGACCGTATCAGTATTGAAAGGTGCTGCTGCAACGGCACTCTATGGATCAAGGGGGTTGAACGGAGCGGTTGTCATTACTACAAAGAGTGGACAGGGCCGTAAAGGGCTTGGCATACAGGTATCACAAACTTTCGGTACTGATTATGTATACAAACAACCAAGAATGCAAAACGTTTATGGCCCCGGTGCCATGGCTGGCTATGTAGATTACGGCACCCAGAAACCTGACGGCACCTATTACCAGTTCGACAACCAACGCCAATTCATGTTGAACGCCGACGGAAAACATACGTTGATGGGCGACTGGGACTGGGAAGGATACGGACCCAAGTACGATGGATCCGAAATTGAATTTTACGACAAATCCTATCGGGCCTACCTGCCTGTTAAAAACAACTTTAAGGATGCGTATAATTTAGGATTTAACTCCAACACCAATGTAGCGATCAGCGGCGGAAACGATAAAACCACTTTCTACACCTCCTTGGGTTTTTTGCACAATCAGGGAACGTTGCCCAACAACGATTTCAAACGATTAACACTTTTAACAAAGGCTTCTCACAATATCACGGACAGGGTAAGCTTGGAAGCAACACTCTCGTTTGCCAATTCTATGCCTAGAAATGCCCAACCAAACATTGGGGAGTATTTTATTGACGGAACGTGGTCGCGCTCCTACGATTCGAAATTTTTAAAAGATAAATACAAAGGAGAGCATGGCGGACTGGCAAGCACTTCATATGGTGACGTTTACGGTTCCGTTCCTGGAAGAGGGCTTTGGTGGAATATTTACGAAAACGATTACAGGCGAAAAGAAACCTCGGTACGGCCCGGACTTATTTTAAGGGTACAGCTGACCGATTGGCTTGACCTAACTACGGAAGGTAATTTAAATTACTACTACACGCGTGACGAAAGCAAGGAATTAGGCAGTGGATACGCTAATGAAGGAGGATATTACTCAACGTCTCAATATACGAAAGAACAGACAAATTTCTACAGCACGCTCAACGCAATGAAAAGCTTCGGTAATTGGACAATCGGTGGATTTTTACGTGGTGAGTATTACAACAACACGGAACAGTACAGCCGGCTTTGGACAAATGGAGGACTGGTAGTTCCCGGACAATTCTTCATCGGAAACTCAAAAGACAATGTGGGTTACGATGGATACATCAGCGGCCAAAAGAGAATGTATTCAATTGCTTCACAGTTTAGTGCAAGCTGGGCCGATCAGGTATTTGTAGATATCACCGGACGCAACGACTGGTCTTCTTCACTCGTATATTCAGACGGACACGGTACATTCTCCTACTTCTATCCCTCTATATCCGGCTCATGGCTGGCGCACAACACATTAGACCTACCGGACTGGATATCATTCATGAAAATTCGCGGGTCATGGGCACAAGTAGGAAACGATACCAGCCCTTATATCATCAACACAGCCTATTCAATGGCAACTTCCACAACCAACAACGGGAAAACATATTCGTTGGAATTACCTTCTACCGTATATGACGCAAACCTGAAACCGGAACGCAAGAATGCATGGGAAGTCGGATTGGACTGGCGTTTCTTCAGCAATCGGATCAATTTGGATATGGCTTACTACAAAGAAAATACCTACAACCAGATCATGTCGATAGCCGTACCTTACGTATCGGGCATCAGCAACCAATTCGTAAATGCCGGCAATATTCAGAACCAAGGTGTGGAAATAGCGCTTAACACGGTTCCCTACACAAGCAAGGATTTGGAATGGACACTCGATTTTACGTACACTAAAAATAACAACAAAATTATTTCGTTGCACGAGAACGTGGCAGACTATATCCGGTTGGACGGCGACGTGGCATACGGGAATTACCGCATCGGATCCGTGGCAAAAGTAGGTGAATCTTACGGTATCTTGATGTCTGACTCTAAAAAAGCGATAGACGAAAAAACAGGGCTGCCGGTTTTAAACTGGTCAGACAGCAGACGTTTTGCCTATTACAAACGAAGCGGAAAAGCAGAGATTATCGGTTCCATGGTACCCGATTTCATGGGATCCGTTTCTACCGGGCTTCGCTACAAAGACTGGAGTCTGCGGGCTTCAATGGACATGCGTTTCGGAGGATACGTTGCCTCTTACGGATCTCGTTACGGCACCTCGTATGGATTTACAGAAGCCTCACTGAAATATTCGGCTCCCGAGTACGGAGGAGTTACATGGACATCTAAATACGACAACATAACCTACAACGACGGACTTATACCGGAGGGCTTACTTGCCGGAGGAACTTCCATCACACAACCCGACGGCACTAAGTACGTAGTGGCAGACGGAGGCGAAACCTATCAGTCTTTGTTTGAAAAAGGCAAAATTGAACCCACTCACGCTTCTCCGTGGCACTACTTCACCAACAGCTGGGGACAAGGTGTAGTAAACGACTCCTGGGTATCTAAACTCAACTATATCGCTTTACGTGAAGTAACATTGAGCTATAGGTTGCCGCAGGCAATAGCACAGAAATTTAGAGCAACCAACCTAAATTTATCCCTCACCGGACGTAACCTGGGTTATCTGCTCAATAACATGCCTAACGGTGAAAATCCTGAATCGGTTCGAGGCACGTCAGTATCGGAATTCCGTGTACGTACATTCTCGCCCTTTACAGCCAATTACATGTTTACCATAAATATGGGATTTTAATTGTTTGATAATTAAAAATAAACAGAACAATGAAAAAAATAAAATATATCGTAACAATTTTCCTGAGTGGGTTGCTTCTCATAGCGACAAGTTGCCGTGACGATATGGCAAAAATCAACTCCAACCCCTCTCAGGTTACAGATGCCAATATTTCGTATCTTTTTGCACAGTCGGTAATCAGTTTTGAACCGAGCGGCTATCTTCTTTGGTTCTACAACGCAGCAATGACCTACAAATGGGGACAGATGGGTGTTCCAACCGGTGGCTTTACATCCACCTATACACAAACTACTGCCACAGGTGATCAAGGTTCGCAATACATAGCAGTATTGAAATATGCCCGCGACATTGAAAACATCCGCAACAATATAGATCCGGTAGAGGCGGCAAAATATGCTAACATGGCTGCCTGTGTGGATATTCTAACTGTTTATCTGGGTATTTTCGATAGCGATATGTACGGGGACCGTCCTTTCACAGAAGCTGCCAGGGCACGTTACGGAGGTACATTAACCCCGAAATACGATAAGGTATCCGACCTTTACGATTTGTGGCTCGAAACATTGGACAATGCGGCAACAACCTTAACCACATCCAAGGATCAGATATTTCCTCCAAACCAGGATGTTGTCTATAAGGGCGACGTAGCTAAATGGGCAAAATTAGCCAATTCGATGAAACTGAAAATTGCTTCCCGGCTAATTTCTCAAGACAAAGCAAAAGCGCTTTCCATTGCATCGCAGGTGGCATCGGCTCCGGTGGGTGTACTGGATGGAAGTGCAGATGACTTCCTTTTCAACAAGGCAAATGCTATTACGAAAGACGATGGCGACAAAGTTTATCACTGGAACAACGGTTTTCTTGAAAGTACGGCATCCAGCCAGCGAGTAGTTGATTTCATGCTAAAAAACAAGGACCCCCGCGTCCGTTTCTTCTACAGAAAAAACAGTTGGAACTCAACAATCGTACAAGGATTTTTCGATCAGGGAAAAGCCGTTCCTGCCTATATTTTGGATAATGTAAATTATACTGAGGCAGGAGGTAAAAAAACATTCGTATCCTGGAAAGGCATGGGAGAACCCTGGGTGCGATACTACGGATTGCCGGTGGAAATGGACGCAGCACAAAACCCCGCTGTATACGGTGATTATTTCGATTACAGTAACCGCTCTAAATTAAAGATTGGAGATGCAGAGAAAACGTATACCCCTTTCTCCGGATTTCAGCAGGAGATGATCATTGGCCGTTACGATTTCACACTGCCCACACTCCCCGGCGGGCCGGTCATACAAGACCTGGACAACAACCCGTGGTACGGCATGTATATGTCAACGGCTGAAGTGAACCTCTACCTGGCGGAGTTTAAGCTACTGGGCGCAAACCTGCCCAAAACAGCATCGGAGTATTTCAACAAAGCGTTAAGGGCTTCCGTAGAAGAATACGACAGATTGGCCGAATTGAATAAAATCCCTTATTACGGCAAAACGTACGACTATGATCCGAACGAGAAAGTAATTGACTTGCAAAATGGAGAGATTGATGCTATGCTGGCAAATGCCGATTACCAACTAACCGGAAACACGGCGTTGGATCTGGAAAAAATTTACATACAGCAATTGTTGCACTTCACTTTGTCCCCGAACGATCAATTTGTAACTGTTCGCCGGTCAGGATGCCCGAAATCAAGCTCTACGCTGATTGAGTGGGAGAATTTCACGAGCGTCCCCAACAATGCTATTCCGCGTCGCTTTGAAGTAGGCTCGCCCTCTCCGACCGATCTGATGTATCAAATCCTGATCGACGCTTATCAGTCACAAGGCTTTACCCCGGGATCAAGCCAGGATGGCACGTTATTGAACTCCGAAAGGGTATGGCAGGATATCAATGCCCCCCAGTTTGGTCAAGGTCCTAAATAACAACACGCCCATTCTTATTTTTACTATAAATCAGAGCTGTTTTTTCGGCTCTGATTTTTTTGTTTCCCTCACAAAAAGTATCTTTACACAACTTTTAAACGGTCAATTAAAACAGAAGTGAATAAAATAATTTTCTTTCTCTCAGTCATAACATTGTTCTTTGCCACCCAGCTAGATGCACAAAAGAAAAGAATGATGCTGTTCGATGAGTACTTGAACGGCATTGTCCTGATGAAAAACAAGGCAAGGACTTCGGCAAAGCTCAATTACGATACGGCAAATAAAAAAATGATGTACCTGCAAAATAATGATGAGATGATTTTACTCAACTATAATCAGGTAGATACTGTGTATATCGCTGACAAAAAATTTATTCCGTTACATACGGTGTATCTGGAAGTTGTACACACGAAAAACAGCGAAATTTTTATTGACTGGGTGCTTAAAGACAAGTACAGGGGAAACAGGGGAGCCTACGGACAAATTACTCAAAACAAAGTAGAAACGATAAATACTGCGCATTGGACGAACAACGAATATAAAATTCAAACCGCGGAAGTGTTTGAACGTGAAAATGCAAATGCTTATTGGATATACATAGACGACAAGCCAGTCAGGTGCCGAAACGAAAAAGATTTATTGAAATATTTTCCAAACAGGAAAGAAGAAATAAAGGCATTCACAAAAAACGAAAAACTCAATTTCAAAAATCCCGCCGATGCAATACGAATTATCGGTTTTTGCTTGCAATAAAACTACGCTTATGAAAATAAAAACTCTTTTTATCGCCATCTCCTTCATCTTCATTTCCACCGCATACCCTCAGCAAGGATTCGTTCATCAACAATCGGAAGGGTATGTGGTTCCGACGGACGAGAAGGTACTGCAAAAGCTCGACCGGTGGCAGGACCTCAAGTTCGGTGTGCTGTTCCACTGGGGATTATACTCCGTTCCCGGGATGGTGGAATCGTGGTCGATATGTTCCGAAGATGTGGACTGGATACCGCGCGACAGCACCATGACCTATTCCGATTACAAAAAGTGGTACTGGGACTTAAAAGATCAGTTTAACCCCACGGATTTCGATCCCGATCAGTGGGCAACGGTCATGGAGAAGGCAGGAATGAAATATGCCATCTTTACCACCAAGCATCACGACGGGTTCAACATGTTCGACACCAAGGAAACCGATTTCTCCATCGCCAACGGGCCTTTTAAAAATCATCCGAAAGCCGATGTGGCCAAATTTGTCTTCGAAGCTTTCCGGAAGAAAGATTTTATGATCGGCGCCTATTTCTCCAAGCCCGACTGGCACAACCAGAACTACTGGTGGGACTACTACGCCACGCCCAACCGAAGTGTAAATTACAAAATCGAAAGGCACCCGCAACGTTGGGAAAATTTCAAAAAATTCACCTACAATCAGCTGAATGAAATAACCTCCAATTACGGAGATATGGATATCCTGTGGCTGGATGGCGGGTGGGTAGCTCCTCCTCGGCAGGATATAGATATGGACCATATCGCTGGAATGGTTCGCAGGAATCAACCCGGAATTCTGATTGTGGACCGGACAGTAAAAGGCAAACACGAGAACTACCAGACCCCCGAAAGATCAATTCCCGATGAACCACTGCCGTATCCCTGGGAAAGCTGTATTCCCCTGAGCAATGATTGGGGATGGGTTCCCAATGCCCCGTATAAATCGGCGCAAAAAGTCATCAATACGCTTATCGAGATCACCGCCAAGGGCGGATGTTTGCTTTTGGGAGTGGGGCCGACGGCGCAGGGCTTAATTGAACAACCCGTAGCAGAACGGCTGAAAAAAGTGGGCGAATGGCTCGAAGTTAACGGAGAAGGAATTTACAACACCAGAACCACTCCCATTTATAAAAGTGAAAATACCTGGTTTACCGCCGGAAAAGACAATAAACATTTGTACGCCATTTATGCGTTGCCAGAAAATGAAAAATTACCTTCCACCATAGAATGGGAAGGAAACAGTCCGGCAAAAGGAGCACGGATGACATTGTTGCAAAACAACAAACGGGTAAAATGGAGGTCAGACGGTACAAAAACGACCGTCTTCCTTCCGAAAAACCTCAAACAGGAATCCCTGATTTTATCGTTTAACGTGAATTAAGATGAGAAAACTACTGCTTACAGCTGTTTCAACCGCCCTCCTCTTTCATCTGTCGGCACAACCGGTTTATAAGAATTCGCAGGCTTCCACCGAGGAGAGGGTTGCAGACCTGTTGTCGAGAATGACGGTAAAAGAAAAAGTCGGGCAGTTGTGCTCACCGCTAGGATGGGAAATGTACCGAAAAAACGGGGAAAACGTAACGGTTTCCGATGCTTTCGTGAAACTGATGGATGATACACCGCCCGGAACTTTTTGGGCGACATTGCGAGCCGACCCCTGGACAAGAAAAACAATTGAAACCGGATTACATCCCGAACTGTCGGCAAAAGTACTCAACGCACTCCAGAAGTACGTTATGGAAAATACAAGACTGGGAATCCCCCTGTTCTTCGCCGAAGAATGCGCACACGGACACATGGCCATCGGCACAACGGTTTTTCCCACGTCACTGGCCCAGGCAAGCACATTCAACAGAGATCTGATTTTCCGGATGGGAGAAGCCATCGGAGTGGAAACAAGGGTACAAGGCGCCCACATCGGCTACGGCCCCATCATCGATATTGCCCGTGAGCCGCGATGGTCGAGAATGGAAGAAACCTTCGGTGAAGACCCGGTTCTAACCGGTATACTGGGCAGTTGTTTCGTCAAGGGATTACAGGGAGAGGACATCAAAGACGGTAAACATGTCTACTCTACACTGAAGCATTTTGTCGCATACGGCATTCCTGTAGGCGGACATAACGGCCGGCAAGCAATGATTGGCATGAGGGAACTCTTCTCCGACCACCTGTCACCTTTCAAAATGGCTGTAGATGCTGGAGCAAAAACGATCATGACCGCTTATAACTCCATCGACGGTATTCCCTGTACCTCGAACAAGTACCTGTTGACTGATATTTTAAGAGACCGGTGGGGATTCGACGGGTTTGTATTCTCCGACCTGGGAAGTGTGGAAGGAATCGCTACTTCACACAGAACCGTCTCCGACATAAAACAAGCAGCCGTCGCTGCGTTGAAAGCCGGAGTGGATACCGATCTGGGAGGTAACGCCTATGGAAAAAACCTGGAGCAGGCGCTAAAAGAGAATCTCATAACCGCCGAAGAACTGGACAACGCCGTTGCCCGGGTACTGCGATTGAAGTTCGGAATGGGCCTGTTTGAAAATCCTTATGTGGATCCTGCACAAGTTTCCGCATTCGTCAGAAACGAAAATCACAAAAAAATCGCACGGGAAGTGGCAAAACAGGGAACGGTACTGCTTAAAAACACCGACAATCTCCTGCCATTATCCAGAGATATAAAAAGTATTGCCGTAATCGGGCCAAATGCCGACAACACCTACAATCAACTTGGTGATTACACCGCTCCGCAGGAAAGGGAAAATATCACCACCGTTTTAGACGGCATAAAAAAAGCGGTACATCCGTCAACAACCGTACGATACGTAAAAGGATGCGCCATCCGCGACACCACACAAAGCAACATTCCCGAAGCCGTGAAGGCCGCCCTCCTATCTGATGTCACGGTCCTGGTAGTCGGAGGATCAAGCGCCAGAGACTTCAGGACCGAATACGTAGAAACCGGTGCTGCTGTTGTTCCGGGTGCAAAAGAGGAAACCATCTCCGATATGGAATCGGGTGAAGGATACGACAGGAACTCACTTCGCCTGCTGGGCAAGCAGGAAGAACTGATGGAGGCCCTAATAGAAACGGACAAACCGCTTATCGTTATCTATATCCAGGGAAGACCGCTGGAAATGAACCTGGCCTCCGAAAAAGCGGATGCGCTTCTGTGCGCTTGGTATCCGGGACAGGAAGGCGGACATGCTATTGCCGGCATTTTATTTGGCGACCACAACCCCGCCGGACGATTACCGGTCTCCGTACCGCGTTCTGCCGGCCAACTGCCCGTTTACTATTCGTTAGGCAGGCAAAACAAATACGTAGAAGGAGAGGGTTCTCCGCTTTATTCTTTTGGGTATGGACTGAGTTACACCCAATTCAAATACGACGGCCTGAAAATAACCCGGGAAGAAGGGAAAACGACTGTTTCATGCAGTATTTCAAATACCGGAGATTTTGACGGTGAGGAGGTCGTTCAACTTTACGCCAGGGACAACATCAGTTCTGTTTCCACTCCGCCCCTTCAGTTAAAAGATTTCTGCCGGGTATTTATAAAGAAAGGGGAATCACAGCCGGTAACGTTCACGCTCCGAGACGATCAACTGTCGTTGTTCAATGCCCAGATGGAAGAAGTTACCGAACCCGGGGAATTTACAATCATGATCGGAGCGGCTTCCAGCGATATCCGGTTAAGAGGAAGTTTTCTCTGCCCGTGACGTTCCCGGTTGTTGTAAAGTTAAGCCGGGCAGGGTTTTAACGTTTATTTAATTCTTTTTTTCTTTAATGTCGGGATAATATCGTAAATTTGGCCTCCGAAAAAACATTCAACATTTAATAATTTCAATTATGAGCTTTTTAACAAACGAAAAATTAACCATCGTTGGCGCTGCCGGAATGATTGGTTCAAACATGGCGCAAACTGCGGCAATGATGCGTTTAACCCCGAACATCTGCTTATACGACCCCTTTGCTCTGGGCCTGGAGGGTGTTTACGAAGAAATGCGCCATTGTGGATTTGAAGGAGTGGATTTTACGTTCACCACCGATATCCGGGAAGCATTCACCGGCACAAAATACATGATTTCTTCGGGCGGTGCTCCGCGAAAAGACGGCATGACCCGCGAAGATTTGTTGAAAGGCAATGCGGAGATTGCAGCTCAACTGGGTAAAGACATCAAGGCTTACTGCCCCGATCTGAAACACCTTACCGTTATTTTTAATCCTGCCGACATTACCGGCCTGGTGGCCCTTATTCACTCGGGCCTGAAACCGGGCTGCGTTACCACACTGGCCGGACTGGACAGTACCCGTTTACAAAGCGAACTGGCAAAACATTTCGGTGTAAAACAGAGCCAGGTTACCAATACCCGCACCTATGGCGGACACGGCGAGCAAATGGCTGTTTTTGCCTCTACGGCAAAAGTTGACGGAAAACCGTTAACCGACCTCATCGGCACACCCGAGCTCACAAACGAAGACTGGGATGCCCTTAAACTAAGAGTAACCAAAGGGGGCGCAAACATCATTAAACTGCGTGGACGCTCATCGTTCCAAAGCCCGTCGTACGTATCGGTAGAAATGATCCGCGCAGCTATGGGCGGAGAGAAATTCGGTTGGCCTTCGGGTTGTTACGTAAATACCGTCGATTTCCCGAACATCATGATGGCAATGGAAACCAACATCACCAAAGACGGTGTGGTCATAAACGAGACCAAAGGAACCGACAGCGAAATGACGGCCTTGAAAGAAAGCTACCAACACCTGGCAAAGCTGCGTGATGAAGTCATCGCTATGGGAATCATCCCCGCAACTGATCAATGGAAATCGGTAAATCCGAACTTATAAATTTATAAAAAACTCCAGGATTGATATGAACCCCGAAAGTTAGACAAAAAACTTTCGGGGTTTTTTTTGACTACCGTCACAGAAGGCTCCAGGCAACCGTCAGCCCCGCCATCACGATAGAAATCATACTCATCAGCTTGATCAAAATGTTGAGCGAAGGCCCGGATGTATCCTTGAACGGATCACCAACAGTATCCCCCACCACGGTGGCTTTGTGCACGTCACTGCCTTTTCCGCCCAGGTTGCCTTCTTCCACGTATTTTTTGGCATTGTCCCACGCACCGCCGGAGTTTGCCATAAAAACAGCCAACACAAATCCAGAACCCAATCCCCCGGCCAATAATCCCATGACACCGGGCACTCCGAGAATAACCCCCGTTACAATGGGAATGGCAATGGCCAGAAGTGACGGCAACAACATCTCCCGTTGCGCACCCTTCGTGGATATCTCAACACACTTCGCATAGTCGGGAGTACCCGTACCTTCTAATATGCCTGCGATTTCACGGAACTGGCGACGTACCTCTTCCACCATTTTCTGAGCAGCTCTTCCCACAGCATTCATGGTAAGCCCACAGAAAAGAAATGCCATCATCGAACCGATAAAAATGCCGACAAGCACCTTGGGATTCATCAGGGTAACCTGATAATAGTTCATGAAATCGGCAAAACCGGCTTTAGCAATTTCCACAGCATCACTGCCATCGGCAAACTCAAGTACAGTTTGTCCAAGCCGCAACATACCTATTTTAATCTCTTCGATATAGGAGGCCAACAAAGCAAGTGCCGTCAATGCAGCGGAACCGATCGCAAATCCTTTTCCCGTGGCAGCAGTAGTGTTTCCAAGAGCATCCAGGGCATCCGTACGTTTGCGGACCTCTTTTCCCAATCCGCACATCTCAGCGTTTCCGCCGGCATTATCCGCAATTGGCCCGTAAGCATCTGTAGCCAATGTTATCCCGAGAGTCGAAAGCATCCCCACAGCGGCTATTCCAATGCCATACAATCCCATACTCAGGTTCTCTCCCGACATCATGTTCTGCACATCAAACCCAGTGGCACAAAGGTAAGAAAACAGAATAGCCAACGCTATGGTTATCACGGGAATAAATGTAGATATCATTCCGGTCCCCATACCCGAGATAATAACGGTAGCCGGCCCGGTTTTGCCACTTTCTGCAATTTGTTGCGTTGGGCGGAAAGAATGAGATGTATAATATTCCGTACCTTGTCCGATAACAATTCCAGCCAGCAATCCGGAAATTACTGAGAAAGATAACCCTAACCAGTTTTCGAAACCCAGAAGATACAAAATAACAAAAGTGAACAGGGCAATCAATACCGCACTTACGTTAACTCCGCGATTCAATGCGGCCATCAGTTTTTTCATATCGGCATTTTCACCTGTATGCACCAGAAAGATACCCAGTATGGAAAGAAAAACACCGATAGCCGCAATAATCATGGGCGCAAAAACCGCTTTGGCCTGCATAGCAGGGTTCAGCACGAAAGCCGAAGCACCCAGTGCAGCCGTAGCCAGGATAGAACCGCAGTAAGACTCATAAAGGTCGGCTCCCATCCCCGCCACATCTCCTACGTTATCACCCACGTTATCCGCAATGGTAGCAGGATTTCGCGGATCATCTTCGGGAATACCGGCTTCCACTTTTCCGACCAGGTCAGCTCCCACATCGGCCGCCTTGGTGTAAATTCCTCCCCCCACACGTGCGAACAGCGCCTGTGTGGAAGCACCCATACCGAAGGTAAGCATCGTAGTGGTAATCATGATAAGCTTGTGTCCGGGCTCCGCACTGTCAATGAAATGATCCAGGACAAGATACCACGCAGAAATATCAAGTAAGGCTAACCCCACAACCACCAGGCCCATAACGGCGCCTGAGCGGAAGGCTACCTGTAATCCCTTGTTGAGTGAATTTTTAGCAGCATTCGCTGTACGTGCCGATGCATAAGTGGCGGTTTTCATACCAAAAAAACCCGCTAACGCAGAAAAAAAACCTCCGGTTAAAAAGGCAAAGGGAACCCAGTTGTTCTGCAACCCAAAATAAGCCATAACGGCAAAAACCGAGGCTAAAATAACAAAGACGATAGCAACAACTTTATATTGTTGCTTCAAATAAGACATGGCACCTTCGCGGACATATTTCGCGATGGTCTTCATTTGTTCTGTACCTTCACTTTCTCTCATCATCTTCTTGAAGAAATAGAAAGCAAAACTTAGAGCGAACAACGATGCAATGGGGACAAGATAAAAGTAATTCATTGATAATTAAAAGTTAATTTGTATTTTAGGTTTACGATTTTAAGAAATTCCGATAAAGTTATAAAATATGATCGAATTATCGCCAATAAAGTTAAATTATTGTTATTTTTTTAATATTCCTGTTTTTTTGTGCAAGAACCGGCACTTAAATTTTACATTTTTATTATCTTTGCCCTAATTTATTATATGGTTTAAAAATTCAGACAATTTATAAATATTGCCTTTAACTAACCTTTAAAATCAGGATACAACATATTTTCTATAAAATAAAGAGTGAGATGGAAAAGAGTTTCTTCTTAAGCACCGACAAAAGCCCCAAAAACATCCAGATAAAAAAAGAGATAATCAACCATTTCGTTAACAACGGAAATGACACGATAGCCGAACTTTCAAAAGGGCTCGACCTGAGTGTTCCTACTGTAACAAAATTGATCGGGGAGCTGAGCGATAAAGGATTGGTTGCCGATTTCGGAAAAATACAAACCGCAGGCGGAAGGTACCCAAATGTTTACGGCTTGAATCCGTCATCTGTCTATTTCATCGGGGTAGACATGACAAGACACCATTTAAACATTGCGTTGATGGATTTTAAAGGCGATATTGTGAAGTACGAAATGGGAATTTCGTATATGTATGAAAACACCACAGACTCGTTCGATGTCCTTTGTGAGCACATACAAAAATTCATCCGTGAAACGGGTGAACTGAAGCAAAAAATATACAACATCTGCCTGAATATCTCGGGCCGCGTAAACCCCGAATCCGGATACAGCTACAGCAGCTTCTATTTTAGTGAAGAGCCGATCAGCAATATCTTATCAAACCGGTTGAACTATAAAGTAACTGTGGACAATGACACGCGCTCCATGGCTTACGGTGAATTTATGAAGGGAGCGGTACAGAGTGAAAGTAACGTGATTTTTGTAAATGTAAGCTGGGGCCTCGGCATTGGAATCATTATCGATAAGAAGCTATACTACGGGAAATCGGGATTTTCAGGAGAATTTGGCCATTTCCCCATTTTCGATAACGAAATCATTTGCCATTGCGGCAAAAAGGGATGCCTCGAAACAGAAGCCTCCGGGCTGGCTATACACCGGATGGTACTTGAGCGGATCAACAAGGGAGAAAGTTCCATTCTCACCCAACAGGTAAAAGACTTAAATAAACTTACCCTTACAGACATCGTAAAAGCCACCAACATGGAAGACCCGCTTTGCATTGAGATAATGGAAGAGGTAGGGTTCAAACTGGGTAAATACGTCGCCGGACTGATTAATATTTTCAATCCGGAGCTGGTGGTTATAGGCGGTCAGGTAGCAGAAACAGAAGGATTTATTATGCTTCCGATAAGAAGTGCCGTCAGAAAACATTCGTTGGGCCTGGTTAATAAAGATACGCAGATTATCCCTTCGAAATTAAAAAACAAAGCCGGAGTCGTTGGTGCATGCATGATTGCCCGAAGCCGGTTATTTGACAACTAACATAACTTTTCTCCTGCGAAACATCCTGTAATCAGCCATAAATTGCACATTTAACACTTATTTGTGCCAAGATCCCGTATTTTCTTTTACTTTTGCACTATAGCATTTTGTCACACAAAACGGATTGTTGATTTTAAATAGTCGTCAAACGAACAATTTTGCTGCATTTAGGTTATTTTAAAAACTTCAATAACAATTAAAGAAAATGAGAAATTTACATTTCGAAACCCTGCAGATTCACGCAGGACAACAGCCAGATCAGATTGAAGGCTCAAGAGTCGCACCCATTCATCAGACAACAGCTTTCGTTTTTAAGAATGCGGAGCACGGAGCCGACCTATTCGGCTTAAGGGAGTTTGGGAATATTTATACCCGGCTGCAAAACCCTACCACGGATGTTTTCGAAAAACGGATGGCCGCCCTGGAAAAAGGGACAGCAGCTGTAGCCACAGCCTCAGGACAGTCTGCAGAGTTTATCACCATCAACAGCTTGGCCAGCGCCGGCGACAACATAGTCAGCACATCATTCTTATACGGTGGCACATACAATCTTTTTAAGGTTTCTTTTGCCCGGTTGGGAGTTGAGTTCCGTTTCGCCAAAGGGGATGATGTAGACAGCATAGAAAGCCTGATCGACGAAAAGACAAAAGCCATCTACCTCGAAATGATTGGAAACCCGGAGTACAACATCCCCGATGTAGAAAAAATTGTTGATCTGGCACGCAAAAAAGACCTGCCGGTGATAATGGATAATACGTTTGCGCAAGGTGGATACTTGTTCAATCCCATCGACTGGGGAGTAAACATTGTGCTTCATTCCGCCACAAAGTGGATTGGAGGACACGGCACATCCATGGGTGGAATCATTATCGACGGAGGAAATTTCAACTGGAACAACGGGAAATACCCCACTCTCAGTGAGCCTTCTGAAGGATATCACGGATTAAATTTCTGGGAGGTTTTCGGTGATCAATCTCCTTTCGGGAACATCGCTTTCGCCATACGCTGCCGCGTCGAGGGGCTGCGCGACTTTGGGCCTGCCATTAGCCCATTCAACTCCTTTATGATGCTTCAGGGCCTGGAAACACTTTCACTTCGTGCAGAACGAATAAATGCAAGCACATTGGAGATTGCCCGTTGGCTCGAAAAACATCCGAAAGTAGAAAAAGTCAATTATCCGGGACTGGAAAGCAGCAAATACAACGCCTTAGCCAAGAAATATTTAAAAGACAACGGTTTTGGCGGAGTTTTGTCCTTTTTTATCAAAGGCAATGAAAAACAGGCCGCCACGGTCATAGACAACCTGTCCCTGATCAGCCACGTAGCTAATGTGGGGGATACAAGGACACTGATCATTCATCCGGCGACTACCACACACGAACAGCTTTCGAAAGAAGCTCAGCTTGCGTCTGGGGTTTATCCGAATATGTTGCGGTTGTCACTTGGGCTGGAGCATATCGATGATATCAAATATGAGCTGGACGAAGCGTTGTCGAAGTTATAAAAATTAAGGTATACACAGTAAAAGAGCGTGCGGTCAGAATATCACACGCTCTTTTCAATTCGTTCCGCAAGAGAGGTTAATCCATAACTTTCTTTATCACCTCAGGATCTTTCACTAACGCCCGGAGTTCCTGCTCCAAATCGATACGGCTCACTTCCATATCTTCAAGCTCTACCCGTTGCCAGATTTCCTCAATCCATTGATTCTGGTTCTCACCAAACTCATCCACTGCCTGAAACCACCTCAGGTACATAAACTTAGGCCCGGAAAGTTTCAAATTCAAGGGATTGTCTTTCCCAACCTGTGTTCTGTTGAAAGAATGATTAATCTCTTCGATGTAAAGGGAATCTCCAACCAACCTGTACGTTCCGTCAACGGTGATCATAGCGCCACCTGCGGTTGTCATGAAGTTAACAAACCTGCCGTCATCGATAATCATCTTAAACATCCCGTGAGGCATTTTTTTGTAACCTCCCTCATTGCTGTTGTGAATGGCTTTCACCTCCCACAATCCAAACAAGCGCTTAGCTGTTTCGCTTTTCAATCCTTTTTGCGCTGTCCCACATCCGGCCAGTAATGCAATCACGCAAACAAATACAGAGTAAAATAATTTCGTTTTCATGATTACTTGTATTTAATAGAATTTACCCCATACAAATATATGATCTTTCTAGGTATTAATATTATTTTTTGCAGCTTTTTTTCTTAAAAAAACAAGGTTGCTGCAACCTCTTTTTTACTGGATATCCATCTCCTCAATCAAGTGTGTAGCACCAGCAAATTTATCAATAATGAATAACACATAACGGATATCCACTATAATGCTTCGCTGATAATCCGGAAGGTACTGAATATCTCCGCCAACTCCCTCCCAGTTACGGTCAAAGTTTATACCAATCAATTCTCCCCCGGCGTTCATAACCGGGCTGCCCGAGTTTCCTCCGGTAGTGTGCGTTGAGGCCATAAATGCCACCGGCATTTTACCGCCGGGTAAAGCATAACGTCCGTAGTCACCTTTGTTATAGAGCTCTTTCAGCTTTTCAGGCACAACGAACTCCCAATTCCCGGGATCTTCTTTTTCCATAATTCCTTCCACCGTTGTTTGGGGTTCATAGTAAACAGCATCACGGGGTGCATAACCTTTCAACTGTCCGTATGCAAGCCTGAGTGTAAGATTGGCATCGGGAGCATATGCCGTTGCTCCATCCATCTCCAGCACTCCGTCCAGGTATGAACGGCGGGCGATCAAATAGGCGCGGGTAAAAGCATCTTGCTGATCTTTTAACATTGTTTCTTCTTTCTTTACCGACCGGGCAAAGCTAAACATCGGATCATGGACAAGTGTTTCGGGAGTAAGATGAGAAAGGAATTTTTCCAGGTTAGCTTCACTCCCGAAAACAGAATTTTCAAAAATATTATCTACGTATTTGTTTATGTCTCCCTCAAACTCAGTGTGTAAAACGGTAAAAACATCAGGATGCTTATCTTTGGGAACCAACCGTATGTATTCAGCAATCATGGCTTTGGCTACTTTTTTATCCACTTCTACGCTGTAGTTCTTGTTGGCAAAATTCCGGTAATCATTAAGAAGCAGTAACGTGAAATTCTCGATCTTCTTTTCGTCCTTGTTCCGAAGTGCCCGGATCAATGAGTCAGCATTCCGGACCGGCACATTAGCAAACTCAATCCCTCTGACAATCCCTTCGTTCAGCATCCGGTCCCTGAAACGGAGGTCACTGCGTTGCTCAACAATATGTTGTAGGGTATCAAGAGCGGCCAGGAACTGCGTTTTGTTCTTTTTCTTTGCCCAACCGACAAGTCTTTCCTGTTGTCGTTTTTTTGCCATGACAAAATTACGCTTGTCAATGGCCCAATTCGAGCCGATAGCGCTCTTGTAGGCGTTCGTAGAGCCTGTGTATTTCGAAGCATACTGTATATTTACCTGCGGATCGGCAAGCATTTCATTCAACAGGGCTTCCTGGCGGACCCTGCGCATGTTGATACGCACTCTATTATCGATATCGCGCCGCTCGGCAACTTCCCACGAGGTATAAAACTTATAGGTTGTACCGGGAAACCCCAGGATCATAACAAAATCATTTTCATTTGCGCCCTGGGTAGAAACGGTAAGCCAGCGCTTGGGTTTCAGTGGAACATTATCGGGAGAATAAGGAGCGGGGTTTCCGTTTTTATCAGCATAAATGCGGAAAAGGGAAAAGTCGCCTGTGTGACGTGGCCACATCCAGTTATCGGTATCGGCACCAAACTTTCCGATCGAACTGGGCGGCGCCCCCACCAGACGAATATCGGAGTATATCTTTTTGATGAACATAAAATATTGGTTCCCGTCGAAGAATGGCTTAATCTCAACATCGGCACCAGCGTTATTTTCCAGAAACTCTTTCCCCACCCTCTCTTTGGCAATGCTTTTCAAATAGGCGGGAGAAAGGAACAGGATACCGTCTTTGTCCAGCGCCTTATCCCGTTCAAGACAATTCTTCACGTAATCGGTTACCTCCTCCACCTTATCTATAAAAGTAACCGTCAGTCCGGGATTGGGAAGTTCTTCAGTCTTCGTCATGGCCCAGAATCCGTTTTCCAGGTAATTATGTTCCAGCGTACTGTGGTTCTGTATCTGTCCGTAGCCGCAATGATGATTGGTCAACACCAGTCCCTGGGAAGAAATCACCTCACCGGTGCATCCGCCACCAAACTGAACAACCGCGTCTTTTATCGATGTGCCATTCGGATTGTAAATATCATAATCTCTCAATTTCAATCCCAGTTTTTTCATTTCGGGATATTTTTGTTGCTTCAACAGGTGCAACATCCACATTCCTTCATCAGCAGAAAGTGAGAAAGTAGTCAGGGTAAAAATCAGGATCAGGGACAGAAATGATTTTTTCATCTTCAGTTTTTTGTTTGATAGGGTAAATTATTTCAAGTTCAGCAAATAATTCATCACTTATTTCCGTGTGGCGAAGATAATGATTTCTCTTTTATCGGTCAATTAAAAGAGATAAATGATTAATTTTGCACCGTGTTTCTAATCAAACGACAAGGTTATCGGAATACGTACACTAAAAAAACATCAATTTTATGTCAACACTCAGGTTCAAAGCGGTAGAGGAAGCGTCAAAAAGAGTTCCCGTTGAAATTTCAGTTCCCGATCAGCTCCCGTCGGAATATTTCGGCAAGTACGTGTTCAACCGGACACAAATGTCGAAATACCTTTCCAAAGAAACAATGAACACCGTTCTCGACGCCATAGACCAGGGGATAACACTGCAGCGGGAAATTGCCGACCACGTAGCAGCAGGCATGAAGATGTGGGCTATAGAGATGGGGGCCACTCACTACACACACTGGTTCCAGCCGCTCACGGAAGGAACTGCGGAAAAACACGACTCTTTTGTCGATTACGTGAACGGTCCCGGAGGAAACATCATCGAAAGATTCTCCGGCAAGCTCCTTGCACAACAAGAACCGGATGCATCCAGTTTTCCCAGCGGCGGTATCCGGAATACGTTCGAAGCCCGGGGTTATACCGCGTGGGACCCGTCGTCACCGGCATTCATTATCGAAGACACACTCTGTATCCCCACCGTCTTTATCTCATACACAGGTGAAGCGCTTGATTATAAAACGCCTTTATTAAAATCGCTTTCGGCTATAGACAAGGCTGCTGTAGAGGTTTGTAAGCTCTTCGATCCGAATGTAAAAAAAGTGTATTCCTATTTGGGCTGGGAACAGGAATACTTTCTGGTAGACCAGGCATTGTATGTTGCCCGCCCCGACTTGAACCTGACCGAAAGAACGCTCATGGGGCATGAAAGCGCTAAAAACCAGCAGCTGGAAGACCACTATTTCGGCGCGGTTCCGCCGCGCGTGGTGGCGTTCATGCGTGAAGTGGAATACGAAGCATACAAATACGGCATTCCGCTGAAAACCCGTCACAACGAAGTAGCACCCAATCAATTTGAGCTGGCGCCCATTTACGGTGAGACAAACCTGGCCGTTGACCAGAACCTGTTAATCATGTCGCTGATGCACAAGATCGCCACCAAACACAACTTCAAGTTGTTGTTGCACGAAAAGCCGTTCGCCGGCGTAAACGGATCGGGCAAACACAACAACTGGTCGCTGGGGACCGATACCGGTGTGGGACTTTTCACTCCTGGCAAAACAGCGAATGAAAACCTCCGGTTTGTGACGTTTCTCATCAACACGCTCATGGCGGTATACAAACACAACAGCTTGCTCAAGGCATCCATCATGTCGGCACAGAATGCGCATCGTCTGGGAGCCAATGAAGCTCCCCCGGCCATAATTTCGGTATTCCTCGGTTCGCAGCTCTCATCCGTGCTCGACAAAATTGAAGAAAGCTCCGACGATGATGACATCACGATGGACGAACTCCGCAAGATGAAACTGGGTATTTCCCATATTCCAGAAGTGTTGATTGACAATACCGACCGGAACCGCACCTCACCCTTTGCATTCACCGGAAACCGGTTTGAATTCCGTGCCGTAGGATCGTCGGCCAACTGCTCATCGGCCATGAGTGTCCTCAATGCTGTTGTGGCCAGCCAGTTGATCGAATTCAAAAAGGAGATCGACAAGAAAATGAAAGACGGCATGAAGAAAGAGCAAGCCATTTTCGATACTATCCGCCTTTACATCAAAGCATGCAAGCCTATCCGGTTCGACGGAAACGGATACAGCGAAGAGTGGAAGGAAGAAGCCCGGAAACGCGGGCTCGATTGCGAAACGAGCGTGCCGTTAATTTTTGACGCATATCTTTCTGAACGGAGTGTAAAAATGTACGAAAGCATCGGCGTGCTGAACGAACGCGAACTTCACGCCCGAAACGAAGTGAAGTGGGAAACGTATACTAAAAAAATTCAGATAGAAGCCCGGGTACTGGGCGACCTAAGCATGAACCACATCATCCCCGTGGCAACGCAGTACCAGTCGATGTTGCTGGATAACCTGTACAAGATGCGTGTGGTTTTCGATGAAGAGAAGGCAACCCGGCTCTCCAGGGAGGATGCCGCGCTGATCGAGGAGATCGCGACACATATCTCCGCCATAAAGACCAACGTAGACGACATGGTAGAGGCCCGCAAATCGGCCAATAAGCTCGAAGACGCACGCGAGAAGGCCATTGCTTACCACGATACGGTGGAACCGTTCCTTTCCGTCATCCGTTACCATATCGACAAACTGGAACTGATGGTCGACAACCAGATGTGGCCCCTGCCCAAATACCGGGAATTGCTATTTATAAGCTAATCCTAGATATACTCGTCCCCGTAACGGAACTTCACATCGGTCACAAAGTGTTTGATGCGTTGCTCTTCTTCCTTTTTGCAGATCAGCAACGCCTTGTCCGATTCGGCAACAATATATCCATCAAGCCCCTGTATCACAACAAGTTTGTCATCACTCATGGTTACCACGTTGTCGTTACTTTCAATGTACAACGTTTTGCAATGCAGGCTGGCATTGTTGTTCTCGTCTTTCGGGGTTATTTCATGGAGCGAACCCCAGGTACCCAGATCAGACCACCCGAAGTCGGAGCCAATAACGTACACGTTGTCCGCCTTTTCCATTATCCCGTAATCGATGGAGATGTTGGAGCAAAACGGAAATGCCTGGTCGATAAACTCTTTCTCCCGGGGAGTGTTAAAAAACGCCCTGCCTTCGTTGAACTTATTCACGATATCGGGTAAATACATCCTGAACGACTCTAAAATAGTCTTCACGTTCCAAATGAAGATACCCGAATTCCAAACGAACTCACCGCTTTCGCAGAACATCTTAGCCAGTTCTAAATTGGGTTTTTCCGTGAAAGTCTTCACTTTTCGAATACCGTCGACCTCCTCGTGACTCTCCTGAATATACCCGTAACCTGTCTCAGGGCGGCTGGGCTTAATACCCAGCGTCAGCAGGAACGGGTTCTTTTCCACAAATTGCAATCCACGTTCAATCTCTGACAGAAAAACATCTTCTTTCAAGATAAGATGATCGGAAGGAGCGACTACGATATTGGCATCCGGATTGATTGCCTGAATATGAAACAGGGAATAGGCAATCGCGGGTGCGGTATTTCTTCTCAGCGGCTCAAGAAGCACCTGTTTTTTTGATAATTCAGGCAGTTGCTTAAGCGTCAGCTCAGCATATGCGTCGTTGGTCACTACGAAAATATTTTCGATGGGAATGATTTTTTTAAACCGGTCAAACGTGCTCTGCAAGAGCGAACGGCCCGTACCAAAAAAATCGAGGAACTGCTTGGGTCTGTCTTCTTTACTAAAAGGCCAGAACCGGCTGCCGATCCCGCCTCCCATAATAACACAAAAATTGTTGTTCTTCATAACATAATCTTACACTCTGGGTGATGGATACACTTTTTCGATTGTATTATCTTCTTTCCCGGTATAACGCTTTCCGTCGGGTGATTGTTTTAACAATTCCTCAATTAATTTCATACCGCATCTCTTTTGGAATAATTTAAAATAAAAAGAGGCTAACCGTTTTTATTTTTGAAATTTTTGTGTACTTTTGCAATCGCTTTTCTACAAAATGCCCAGATGGCGGAATTGGTAGACGCGCTGGTCTCAAACACCAGTGGATTCACTTCCATGCCGGTTCGATCCCGGCTCTGGGTACTCGAAAAGACAAATCCTAATTGATTATCCGTCAATTAGGATTTTTTAATTCTTAATTTGTTCCCAAATTGCTCCCAAACAGCATTTACATTACACATCTTTCTCGGATCAATCCTATTTGTTTTCAATAACTGTTGTACTCCTCTTCTGTCACAGGCTCCATCCACACAACACTTCCTTTGTTTTGTTGGGTGGAAATGGCAATATGTTCAAACTCGCTATTTTGTGAAGCTCCATGCCAATGTATAATATCGGAGTATATTTCTACAACATCTCCGGCTTTCAACGACCGAATTGATTTTCCTTTTTCCTGATAATATCCGTTTCCTTTTGTGCACAACAGTATCTGACCACCCGGATGTGAATGCCAATTTGTTCTCGCGCCCGGTTCAAATAGAACCTTTCCTGCTGTCAGATCAAAATTTTCTTTGTCTGTAACCAACATATTCAGCCAGGCTTTTCCCGTAAAATAATTGTTCGTAATCAGATTACCTTTGGGAAATACCTCATTCATGACTTCAGCACCCGAATTATTCTCTTTTTTCGATTCGTTATTGCACCCGATGAATATAAATGACGCAAGTGTTAGAATAATTATTATTTTTCTCATTTTCAGAACTTAAATTTTGATTATTTTTTTACGAAACGGATAACACTTCATTTAGCACCTTCTGAGCAGCTTTTGCTTCTTTTTTACCTAATGTCGTTTTTATAACAGTAACGAATTGTTGCAGTTGTTCCTTTGTTACTCCCAGATTCAGGCAAATGTTCATATGTGATCGAAGCATGGGTTCTGCTTTACCGATGCTGCTTATTACGGAAATAGTAACCAATTCTCTCTCGACGTATGTCAGCACGTCACGTTCAAAAATGTCAGCAAACAAGTGCTCCTTGAGAAATATTTCTATTTCGGGTGCGAATGCCGAATAACCGGTTCTCAAGCTGTCCTGAGGTACTCCGGTCAGTTTTGCCAAAATTTCTTTTCCCCTCTCGTACTTGCTTCGTTCATCGTTGATTGGAGTTGTCTCTGAACCTACAGTATCGTTTATGCCTCTGGCTTTGCGATCATTCAAAACCTCCATAAATGTTTGCAACCCTCGTATGCTTCTTGGAAAACCACAATAAGCATACGAATGTACGATTGCCTCTTTTATTTGATTTATCGATAATCCATTATCCAAACCTTTACTTAAAATAGGTTTAAGTGCTTGCAGATCGCCATTAGCCGTCATAGCACCGATTGAAATAAGGTTTTGTTGTTTTTCAGTTAACAATTTTCCGTAACTCACTTCATTTTGAGCATTTATATTAAAATATGTAAGGATAAAAAACAGGATTAATCCCATCAATTTATTGACTGTCATTTTTTCTTCATTTTAAAAAAATCATTTGTTAAATAGCTCGAGATTGTAACTGCTTCCTTATTTTACTCGTTTTTTCAATCACATCTAATCTCGCTTTACGTGGATCAGACTTTCCTATCGGTTTTCCATCCGGTTCAATATCCAGAATTTCTTCATTCTGTGTATTATAAAGAGGCCAAACCGGAAGATTTTCACCATTCGGGTTACCTGTTTTGGCAAAATTTGTCCAATAAGTATTCATCATTCTTGCTAACTCTTTTTCTTCCGTAGAGGGTTCAGCGCCTCCTCTGCGTTCATTCAGTGTGTTGAATACATAACCGACCTCTGAGCCGTGTCCGGCACCAAATCGAGTTCGCTCTCTCATAACAGGAGGTACGTAATCAAAATGATAAACGTAAACCGGCTCGTTTTCAGTAACAAATTTCCTTGCAACCATCCTGGCAGGTTCACCCCATACCCAGTCGGTATTAAACCTTGTTATAATCTCTCCAAATTCCTTGTTACCATTAGGATCAAAGGCAGCTTCAGCTTCGTTCTTTAATTCTCCAAACAGAGAAAATAGTTCCTCCTTTGAGTGGCTATTATTTACAAAGCTACCACCGATTTCTGCACTGCAATTTCCAATGATGAGCGGAACTTTTGCCTGCCTTCCTGCATTGTAAGCACTTTCAGCTGTTTCAACAACCAGTTTGCCATCGAGAATCGGACCCGAATATGTCCGCGGGCCTCCTTGACCGTCTGTTTCTTGACCTCCGTCAACAATATCTTCCACCTTAAGTGCCCGAAGTTTAGCTAATGCAGCGGTATCTGTTCCTTCAATCCCGTGCTTTCGGGCAAAATTTATTCCGATTGTTTCTGCTGAAACGGTATAAAAAGGGTCTACATTTTCTTGATTTATAGGCCTGCCGGTAAGAACGCCGTCTCTACCGCCACCGGACTCACTGATGGCCTTATGGAAAAGTCCCCGTGCGGCAGGAATAGTCAGGAGTGAATGTACTGACACGCCACCGGCAGAAAAACCGAAAATCGTAACATTTTCAGGATCACCACCAAAAGCTGCAATATTATCCTGAATCCATTTAAGCGCTGCAATCTGATCCATGTAGGCATAGCTGCCTTTTGGTTCTTCAGGATGTTCGGCACTTAATGCGGGGAATGCGAAATGCCCCAAACGCCCGAGGCGGTAATTGAAAGTCATAAGGATAACGCCCTGCTTTGCGAACTGATTTCCGGTGGTTTCCGAACCGCTGCCTCCTACAAAGCCACCTCCGTGTATCCAAACCATCACAGGGAGTTTTGTACCGGATTTAGTACCTGAAGGTACCCATACATTCAGGTATAGACAATCTTCGGATGAGCCTTCCGCAATGGTACCCGGAGGTGTTTCCCATCCTGCTTGTGCACAATTGGGACCAAATTTGCTTGCATCCCTTATTCCTTCCCATGGTGTTACGGGTTGAGGCGGTCTCCATCGGAATTCGCCAACAGGGGGAGCTGCGTACGGAACTCCTTTATAACTGTCAACCCCATCTTCGGATATACCGCGCAGTACTCCTGATTGAATCCGTACAGTTGGTTCATGCACAGTCGCAGGAATATTATTGTTAGTTCTTGGTGAGAAACTGCAAAACAGTACAAAAACTAAAAAAAATACGGTTGCCTTCATACTTGTATAGTAATGGTCGTTTGTAATCATTTAGTTGTTACTGCGAGTCATCACTCTGGTAAACGAAAGAGACCCCAGTTTCCATTTTCCGTTTTGTTGAATGTATACTTCTGTAACTATAAACGGATTGGTTACTTCATTTCCACCAACAACGGCCAACAAGTCTATCCGGTTTAAAAGGATGGCCGTGTTGTCAATGATATTTACGGATACGTTGTGAACGTCAGCTTTTTTATACCAAATGCCCCCGCTTTTGATGATTTGAAGTTCCCTTTCAGTATTCCAGTTTCCACCCATATGTACGAATTCGGCTTTCTCGTGAAAAAGTGCTGACAACTTATCCACATCTTTGTCTGCCATCCACTGCCATTTATCTTTAGAAAGCCGGATGATTTCCTTCTCAGCATCAGAGAAGTTTTCCGTTACGGTTTGTGCAAATAATCCCTGCACACTAAAAACGAATAGAATAATTCCGATGATTGTTGTTTTCATAATTTCTGTAATTTTTGTTTTTACAAATATTTCCCAAAAAATTCGTTGAGTTTACCGACAGCCCTGTTAACATATTCGGGAACATAGTAAGTTTGAATATGTGTGGCTCCCGGAATTAAAAACAACTCTTTTTCTTTTGTTCCGGTGGCAAGTTTGAATGCGCTGTCGGTCATGTAATAGGTGTCAGCTTTGCTTCCTGCCATCATCAACAAAGGCTGATTTATCAAATCCATATTGGTAGTAACGTCAAATTCCATCAAATCGAGCAGACTGCTCATGGTAAAGCGGAAAGTTGAATTCGGATGAGCATGAGTTCTATGGTAATAGTAATGACCTTCGCGATACAAATCGAAAGGCATTTTATCGGCCATTTCGTCGGTTATTTCCGTATCGGAAGCATAAAGGATTTTTCCTCCGGCTGCTTCTAAAGCGCGGGCTTCTGTGGCCTCTTTCAGCCGTTCCTGAATGGTTGATAAACCGGAATTCATAAATCCGTTGCGCCGTACTTCCCCCGAATTGAACATGCTAAGTGTAACTACTGCTTTGAAACGTTTATCGGTTTGCGCGGCCTTTAAAGAGTAACCTCCTCCTCCGCAAATACCAAGTAATCCCAGTTGATTGGCATTGACACCTTGATAGTGAGTGATGAAATCGGCCATTCCCCGGATGTCCTCGATACGATTCGCAGGTTTGTCCACGTTACGGGGTTGTCCGCCGCTGGCACCCTGATACGATGCGTCCGCAACAATGGCAACGTACCCAGATTCAGCTAGCCGCTGTGCATACAACCCTGCGACCTGTTCTTTTACACCGCCATTAGGATGAGCGACAACGATAGCGGGGTGTTTTTTCGAAGGATCATAATTAGCCGGTGTGTATATATTGGCGGAAATATCGATGCCGTTTAGTTTGTATGTAACCGGATGTATATTAACCTTGCCATTTACATTTTCCGTAATGGCTCCGCCATAAACCAACCCGAATGGATTTGCGGGTTTGGATGGGTTTTGAGCTGCAACGCTTGCTGAAATAAACATAATTGTCAATAAAAAAATTTTAATCTTTGTTTTCATCTCACTAAGTTGTTGTTTTATTTGTCCAATCCCTTTTTCGTTAACCATTCAGACAATAAATCGGCAATTTCCACATTATTTAAATCCGAAAACGGGAAATGTGTATTGCCTTTTATTCCTATTTCGGGCAGATGGATCAGGGTTACATCTCCACCATATTTATTAACGGTATCTCTCCATAACTTTGCCATTTCGAGCCGTGCACGCCAGCCGTCGATACCCGGGTTATCGGAGGGTTGTTCAGGAATAAAATCTCCGTAATAAATGATGATGGGGATTTTGGTAAGTTTCATAAATTCACCCATGGGCACACCATTTGCAGATAATGGCCCTGCTGAACTTTGTATTGGAGCGGGTACCTCACCTTCGGGAAATAAGAAACCACTTCCCGGTTCATACGAGGCAATGGCTCTTATATTGTTGTTCTTAATGGCAGTTAACCACCCGAATCCGCCCGCTTGAGAGTGGGTTACAAGGATTCCTTCCCCAATTTTATTGAAAAGCTCAGAAACAGCAGACGTTATTACTTCCACATCGAAAGCACCAATGTTGGGTGTCATCTGACGGAAATACTGATTAAGTGTCTCATCGCTTTTATCAAACTGCACACCTTCGAAAAAATCGGGCCAAACCCCCAACCTGAATGTGCTAAACCATTCTTGCTCGTCAGTTGTGGGTAGGATAGTTGCTTCTGCCATACTGCGTCCCGCATTTCCTCTTCGTGGCTGATCGATGAGATATACCCCGAATTTGCGTTTGAGAAATATGTTTTGAAATCCATCCCGTCCGTCGGGAGTCGTTTCCCAGGTTTTTGAGAACTGCCCAAATCCATGCCAAAGGGCCAAAGGAAGTTTTCGGGCTTTATCCGGAATTTGATAAAAAATATAGGCATGATCACCATGAAAGGTCTGCCCTTCAGGTGTTCTCGTGTAAGGATTAAATTCTCCCGGAGACGTAATTACACTGCCCCCCACTGCAAAACTGCCCTGTTCTTTTATGATAAGCAATTCATTACTCTTATCATTGTACTTTTGCGTACATCCCGATAACAGAAAAATAAAACTGAACGTCCAAAAGATTACAGTTGCGACATTTTTTTTCGGTAGCATACTTATTATATTTAATGTTATAAATTTCACATTGCAAAAATAGAGAGTATAAACCAAGATATGTTTATACCAATTACTGATTACCTACCAAAATTACTTATCTTCAGGATTATCCATTCCGGAACGATATAATTTTGCTACATTTGCATGTGAAAAATCGATAAAAATATGGATACGATTATAAATTTCAATAGTATACGCGAGTATAACGAGTTTAATAATAATGAGACCTTGCACCCGATGGTCGGCGTAGTTCATCTCGAAAAAGCAGCCCCAAGACAACTCAGACGTTTACGATATTCTTTTTATACTGTTTTTTTAAAGAAAATAAAGTGTGGCGATTTACGGTATGGATTGAGCAATTATGACTACGAAGAAGGAACATTGATATTTCTTGCTCCCGGCCAGGTTATTGGTCAATATGGGGAAGAATTTTACCAACCGCAAGGAATTGCTTTGGTTTTTCATCCCGACTTCATATCCGGTACTTCCCTCGGAAACAAAATCCACGAATATCATTTTTTCTCGTATGCCGTAAATGAAGCATTACATTTATCGGAACAGGAAAGAAAAATCATTTTAGATTGTTTCTCAAAAATCGAATATGAGTTGCATCACGCCATTGACAAGCACAGTAAACAGCTGATTATCTCAAATATTGAGCTTTTCTTGAATTATTGCACGCGTTTTTACGATCGTCAATTTATTACAAGAGACAATAGTAACAAAGGTATTTTAGAACGATTTGAAGCCAAATTAAATAAATACTTCTTTTCGGATAAACCGCAAAATTTAGGGTTGCCTTCAGTTACCTGGTGCGCGGAAGAACTAAGCCTCTCTGCTAATTATTTTGGAGACCTGATCAAAAAGGAAACAGGGATTTCACCTCAGGAGTACATACAGACCAAAGTAATTGAAGTAGCTAAAAAAAGGCTCCTTGATGCCGATAAATCCATAAGTGAGATAGCATATGAACTGGGATTTAGGTACCCGCAACATTTTACCCGATTGTTTAAACAACGGACAGGAATAACGCCGAATGAGTTTAGGATAGTGAATTGATTTTGTAATTCAATTTCAAATCTGCATTTTAATTTGTAGTTCGGTTTTTTGCTTTTTGGAGAATTTACACAAGGGGGACACGGAGAGAAAACATTGAGATTTGTTTCATTAAGAACTTTATATATTGTTGTTTATCAATGAATACTTATTGATTTCACGATATGTCCCGTAACCAAACTTTCATATAATTCTTGATAATAAGAATTGCAGATAGACAAGCGTATATTATATCTCCAATTATAGCTTTTTTGTACTCTATGGCCTTTATACGCGATATTGCTACGATATAAGAGCGATGAATTTTTTTCAAAGAAATCATTCGGCAATGTTTCTTCCAAATTCTTCAAACTATAAAGTATAACAATAGGCTTGTTAGGGTGTTCAAGGTAATTTCTCACATAATCGCCTAATGATTGGATATAAAGAATTTCTATAATTACCCCTGAATCTTAGACAACAAGTATCGTTAAAAAATAATATTAATTTTGTTGTCATGAAGAAAAGGAAAACTTACCGTGCTGGCTTTAAAACAGAAGTTGCTCCCATTTTTTGAATACCACAGCGTGCATTTTACAGGTATTGCGTCCTACTCAAAAAAACGATTCACTTGATTATTTTTGATAAAAAACCTGTTATCTTTGTCACTGCTAACAAGTTTGCATGTTTAAGAACAGTACGGATCGGGTGAAGTAAATAACCTTTGCGCAAGCAGCCAAAGGTTATCCATCAGTTTTTCCTCAGGCAGATTCCTGCCGGAGTAGTATTTGTTATATCACCATATTATTCAAAAACATCATGAGCAACGAAAACATTTCCATACACGACTTCGACTTCAACCTGATCTGTGAATATTTCACCAACCTTGAACGACAGGGACCGGGAAGTCCCGAAGTAACGCTGAAGGCACTCAGCTTCATCGAACCCCTCACCGATACTGCCCGCATCGCCGACATCGGCTGCGGCACCGGGGGGCAGACCATGACGCTGGCACAACACTGCCCGGGGCAGATTACCGGCATCGACCTCTTCCCCCTCTTTATCGATCTCTTTAACCGGAATGCGGCCAAACACAACCTGCAAGACCGGGTGAAAGGGATTACTGGAGATATGGCTTCACTTCCATTCAAGGAGGAGGAGCTGGACCTGATCTGGTCGGAAGGGTCGATTTACAATATTGGTTTTGAAAAAGGATTGAACGAATGGCGAAAACTGCTGAAGAGAGGCGGGTATATTGCCATATCGGAAGCCTCCTGGTTCACTGTGGAACGTCCTGCCGAGATCCACGATTTCTGGATGGATGCCTATCCGGAGATCGACACCATCTCCCACAAGGTGGCACAGATGGAGAAAGCAGGCTATGTTCCCGTAGCTACCTTTATCCTGCCGGAAAACTGCTGGACCGACCATTTCTATGCTCCGCAGGTTGCTGTGCAGGAGATGTTCCTGCAGCAGCATGCGGGCAACCCCACGGCCGAGATGCTCGTCCGGGAGCAACGTCGCGAGAAATCGCTGTATGACAAATACAAGGAGTACTACGGATATGTCTTCTATATCGGGAAGAAGATCTGACATCATTTGACGGAGGGTAAACCCTATCAAGGGTTACCCTCTTTTTTAATGCGACTCATGTAAGAGCAAATTTTAACCGGTAACGACTTATGGACTTTAGCTATGGAACCAAAAATGCAACTGAGAGACCCGGAAATAATTCCCACAGAAAGGGTACTGAATGACGTATTGGGCAATTCAGTCTACAGCGTCCTGGCATCGTTCCTCGGAAGGATTACAAGCCCGGAGTATGGGCTGAACATCGAGTGGAGGTATTACAACGACGGGAAAGCATGGCTCGGAAAAATAACACAAAAGAAAAAAACCATTCTCTGGCTTTCCATCTGGGAAGGATTCTTCAAGACGAGTTTCTATTTCACCGAAAAGCATCTAAAATCCTTTGCCGAACTGGATATTTCGAAAACCAAAAAAGAGGAGTTCGCCGCGATGAAACCGATAGGGAAGTTATTCCCCCTGACAATTGATATCAGCTGCAAGGAACAACTTGCCGACCTGTTTACCGTTGTCGGTTTCAAGAAAAGCCTTCAATAAGTATCACGAAGTATAAAACTTTTCCAGCCGTTCCACTTCCGGATGAAAAAGAGAGAGGGTCTTTTTGGGCATCTCCAGCGCCTGCGCCTGCATCGCACCCATCCAGGCTACCACCTCCCGGGGCTCCGTCAGAGCATGCATAGCGAGCAACTGATTGTAAAGGCGGATATGGAGCAGTTCGGAAGGTGTCATACGTTTTCGGTTTAAAAGACCAAATGACCAATTTTTTTTCAACAAACCCGGTTGACAAAAAGTATATGCGTATCTTTGTCCCGATAAAATCAGCTGTATGGATATACTTACACTTGCCGCAGAGAATCAACAAACGGCCTGGCAAATACTGAAAGAGACAGGGATTGTTCAAACCTGGGAAAAGGCAGGAGCGACCGTGAACCTGGTAGGCTCACTCAAGTCGGGCCTGTTGATGAAAAACAGGGATATTGATATGCACATCTACACGGACAAACTCAGTGTATCCGAAAGCTTCTCCGTTATCCAGGAATTGGCAGAAAGGTTATCTTTGAAGGAAATTCATTATAAAAACCTGATTGACACCGAAGAGGAATGTTTCGAGTGGCACGTTTTATATGAACACAACAACCGGGACACCTGGAAATTTGACATGATTCATATCCGAAAGGGATCAAGATATGACGGTACGGTAGAGAGAGTTACAGATGCCATCACCGAACGCCTGACACCAGAAATCCGCAAGACAATCCTTCAACTGAAACAGGAGATTCCGGAGGGTATCGTGATTCCCGGAATAGAAATTTATCACGCTGTTTTTGAGGGAGATGTAAGCAGTTATGAAGAACTTGAACAGTGGAGGAAGAACCATCCGTTGATAAACAGCCTGGACTGGCTTCCACAGGATCTTCAAAATCCCGTTCCAAGGACAAAGTAGGTTTTTTTAGCGGCCTGCTTACCCTCTTTGCTCAACATCTTTTGAATACCGGTCACATCCGATTGGTCCATTTTTTCATCAACGATGACCAGACCATTTTCTACAATAAACATCATCTCTTCCGTATCGTGCTTCCTCGTTGTGGTACGCACCTGAAACCTGGCCCCTTTTTCGCTTACCCGGTCGTTTCCAACTTTTGCCGGGGCAGCAAAAACCCGCGGTACGGCATAAAAAAGCAACAACGGTTTGCTCTCCCTGAGCTCGTCGAAAGAAACACCTTTTCGGGCAGAGACTTCCTTCAACGCTTCTTCGTAAGCCTGGGGCAAAACCTCCCGTATAAACGTGATGATAAAAGCGGTTGAAGAGGCCTTATCATGCTGCAGCGAGATATAAAAAGGGTTGTCGCTGTTTTTTTTCATCGTCTCCACAATCATCTTCTTCAACACCCCGACCGACGTAGCGCTCATCCCCTCCTCTTGGGTTTTGAACCACTCGGAACCGCCGTAATTTGTATACATTACCGCATTGACCGAATTAATTAAAACAAGGATCAGGTTTCGATTGTCAGCCGCCCTGAAATCAATATCTTTCGGTTCAATACCTTTCTCTTTACAGTACTTCCACACCTGCTCCCAATAAAAATAGGGATTAGACTGCACCTGTTGCACAATTCCTTCAGGATCATTCGCCTGAAGAGAAGTAAAAGTAATCGACAAGGGAAACTTTTCCGCTACTTCTTTCGGAGAAGCATTCTTTTCCTTCGAAACAGCTCCGCACGATCTGCCGTACACCTCACGCACAGCCTCTTTCACCAGTGAAACACTCCGCATAGGGGTATCATTTTCGGCTCCCAGAATAAAATCGACAGGTGCCGGGGTGTTTTCATTAAGCTTCCCAGTGATTAGCCCGCTGAAAGCTTCTACTAAATCCATCCTTTCGTTCACATCAGCTACTTGTATCAAAGCAGTATCCGCATTTTCACTCATAAGGAACAACTGCCCCTTTGCATCCAGATACAGGTAAGCCAGGTAATTTTCTTTCTGCACCCTTCTCACCGAAAGAAAATAATCCACGGCCGCTTTTCGTTCCAGATAACTTACAAACTGATCTTTCACACTTTCAGGCTGAGAAAACGCCAATAAAGCAACGACAACCAACGGCACGGCAACCAACACTTTGAGCCGCGCCCATCTCGATGATTCTGTTTTTAACATCATAGCAATCCTGTTTTTAATTTTTGATTGATTAAACCCGTTGACTACAGAAGTGAAGCGCCTTTCGCCAACGGCTTTTTTTACCAGTAACAATTGATACTTTTGAGCTTCAATGCCAGCTTCAATCACCGCATTATCGGCTTCGTATTCATGGATCTCGCGTAAATCGCGGCACAACAGCCAGACCATTGGATTAAACCAGTGGACAGCAAGAAAAAGTTCCGAAAAAAAGACATCGATATTGTGTTTCTGGTGGATATGCATTTTTTCGTGCAGGATAATTTCGTCGGGATTCTCCAGATAATCTTTCTCGGACAATACGATATAACGGAAAAAACTAAACGGAACGATACTCCCGGAACTGACAATCAATTTATAGCCTTCTTTCTCGATCCTTCTGCTCTTTCCAAGCAGACGATACAAACTGATAAAAGAGGCTCCCAAGCGCAACAGCATTATTCCTACACCCAGCCAATAAATCACAGTCAATGCCGTAACCGGGGAGACCGGCCTTCCAATGCTTACACCGGTCGTGTGCTGCGAAACAGCCGCTTCAGGGTTGGCACGCTCAACCCGCTCATCTTCCGGCAATACGTATCGAGCCTCAGGGCTTTTAAGTTTTTCCGGTAACAGCAACTCTTCAAACTGAAAAACAGTTTGCTGAAGAGCATGCGACTGACTCAGTTTCAGTTTTACAAAAGGTAAGATTGTGCAGACGATTAATCCTGAAATCAACGTGAAACGCGTAAAACGAAAGAAAGTCTCTCTCATCAACAACAACCGGAAGAATACGGAGAAAGCAATCAGGCAAATGGTTGCCTTGGCCAGGTATACCATAAGGTTTTCCATCTTCGGAAGAATTATTTTTTACCTCTTTCAATTTTCCTTATCAGGTCTTTCAATTCACTGATCGACAACCGCTCCTCTTCGATCAATGTAGAGACCACATGGGTATAAGAGTCATCAAAGTATTGGGAAATCACTTTCTTCAGTGCCCTGCCTTTATACTCATCCTGCGACACAACGGGAAAATACTGATACGTATTTCCATACGCTTTATGGCTTACAAAATTCTTTTCTTCAAGCACCCGGATAACGGTAGAAACGGTATTGTAATGAGGTTTAGGTTCCGGATAAACCTCAAGGATTTCGCGGACAAACAAAGGTCCTTTATCCCATAAAATCTGCATCACCTCTTCTTCTTTTTCGGTTAATCTCATCATAAGGCTTTGTTTTATACGATTCTCATACAAATGTAAACATACTTCCTAAAAAAACAACTATAAAAATTAATAATATAACTATATATAACAGTTTTACATACTGTTTTAATAGTTGTAAACGGTTAAAGAAAAATTAGATATCATTTACGCCCTTGAATATGCTCAATAACCGGAACTGTTTTTCTGAGCATCCATAACTTTTGCGGATCAACCAAAAAATTTAAAACAGTTTTTCAATAACTTACAAATTTTTCAATGAAAAAACGTACCTTTGCATCCCAGAAAAAGATTGTTTTATGCAAAAAATACGCAATATAGCCATTATCGCCCACGTTGATCATGGTAAAACTACCCTGGTGGACAAAATGCTCCTGGCCGGAAACCTGTTCAGGGAAAATCAGCACACCGAAGATTTAATACTTGATAGCAACGACCTGGAACGTGAGCGGGGCATCACCATTTTATCCAAAAATGTTTCCATTCAATACAAAGACGTAAAAATAAACATTATCGATACACCCGGACACGCCGATTTTGGCGGTGAAGTGGAAAGGGTGCTGAACATGGCCGACGGCTGCCTGCTGGTAGTAGATGCTTTTGAAGGCCCCATGCCCCAAACCCGTTTTGTTTTGCAAAAAGCGTTAGAGATAGGATTAAAACCGATCCTGGTTATCAACAAGATCGACAAGCCTAACTGTCGCCCCGAAGAGGTACAGGAAAACGTTTTCGACCTGATGTTCAGCCTTGATGCTACCGAAGACCAGCTCGACTTCCCTACTGTTTACGGCTCGGCCAAACAGGGATGGATGTCCGACGATTGGAAAAAACCGTCAACCAACATTATTCCTCTGCTCGACGCCATCGTCAAATATATCCCCGCACCCAAATCGCGGGAAGGGACACCGCAAATGCTCATCACCTCACTCGATTATTCCAATTACGTGGGCAGGATCGCAGTGGGCCGGGTACACCGGGGTACTCTTGAACCCAACAAGGATTATGCGCTTTGTAAACGCGATGGCAGTATCAACAAGATCCGGATAAAGGAAGTAGATGTGTTCGAGGGATTGGGAAGGGTCAAAACCGATGCTGTTTTGTCGGGCGATATTTGCGCGTTGATCGGTATCGATGGGTTTGATATCGGCGATACGATCACGAATCTGGAGAAACCGGAACCGCTCGATCCGATTGCTATCGACGAGCCCACCATGTCGATGCTCTTTACCATCAACAATTCTCCTTTTTTCGGACAGGACGGCAAGTACGTGACGTCACGCCACATTTACGAAAGGCTGATGCGTGAGTTGGATAAAAACTTAGCGTTGCGTGTGGAAGAAACCGGCAGCTCCGATTCATGGACGGTGTTCGGACGGGGTGTCCTCCATCTGTCTGTACTGATCGAGACCATGCGGCGTGAAGGCTATGAACTACAGGTGGGGCAGCCCCAGGTGATCATCAAAGAGATCGCCGGGGAAAAATACGAACCGGTAGAACAACTCACTGTAAACCTTCCCGAAGAATCGGCAAGCAAAATCATCGATATTATCTCCCGGCGGAAAGGCGAAATGAAAAGCATGGAAAGCAAGAACGACCGCATGCACATTGAGTTTACCATCCCCTCGCGCGGCATTATCGGATTAAACAATATCGTTCTCACGCTCTCTGCCGGGGAAGCCATCATGGCACACCGGTTTCTGGAATTCCAACCCTGGAAAGGTAACATCGAAAAGCGCCAGAACGGATCCATTATTGCCGGAGAATCGGGCAATGCCTTTGCCTATGCACTGGACAAGCTCCAGGACCGGGGACATTTCTTCATCGAACCCCAGACCGATGTGTACGAAGGACAGGTGGTCGGCGAGCACAGCAAAGAAGGCGATTTAGTGGTAAACGTCACCAAATCGAAAAAACTGACGAACGTACGCGCATCGGGAACCGATGACAAAGCCCAACTGGCTCCGCCGATAATTTTCAGCCTCGAGGAAGCACTGGAATACATCAAGGAAGATGAGTACGTGGAAGTTACGCCCAAAGCCATCCGGATACGAAAGATCCTTTTGGACGAAAACGACCGGAAAAGGGTGGCAAAGAAAGTCTAGAAGCGTCTCCGCTTATTTGATCAGGGCAATAAACTCTTCCCGGGTTTTTTGCTCTTTAAAAACTCCGGTAAAATCCGAAGTAGTGGTGATGGAATTTTGTTTTTCAACACCACGCATCTGCATACACATATGTTGGGCTTCAATCACCACCATCACGCCCATCGGGTTAAGTGTTTTCTGAATACACTCCTTGATCTGGGTGGTCAGCCGTTCCTGAACCTGCAAACGCCGGGCAAACACATCCACCACCCGGGCAATTTTACTTAATCCTGTAATGTATCCGTCAGGGATATATGCCACATGGGCTTTCCCGAAAAACGGCAACAGGTGATGTTCACATAACGAGAACAGGTCGATATCCTTTACGATAACCATCTGCCGGTAATTCTCCCGGAACAGTGCCGAACGCAATATCTCTTCGGGGTCCTGGTAATACCCCCTTGTCAGGTGTTGCATCGCTTTGGCTACCCGGTCGGGCGTCTTGATCAGCCCATCACGGGCTACGTCTTCACCCAGCAGGGTGATCACCTCTTTCATGTGATCCGCTATGATTGACTTTCTATCCTCTGTTTCTTCCGGCGACATGGGCTAAATTATTCTTGAAGTTGATCGACAGGTATTTTCACCTCATCTATGACAATGTACATCTCCTTGCCGAAAGCAGGAAAAGTCTTCCGCATATCGTTCAAAACCGCGGTAGCGTCTTCGCGGGTTTTAAAGTTTCCAACTCGCAGCCGCCAGAAAGGAGAATCAAAAGTAACAACGGTCTCCTGTCCGGGAAAGGACGTATTTATGAGCCCCTGTTTATAATATGCCTCATTTTTTGAAGTCCGCTGGTTGTTTCCGGAGAATGCCTGAATCTTAAATCCCCGCATTTTCACATACTGAACCGATCCGTCACCGGTAGCGTAAACCGTTCTCGCCGGTGCCATACTCCGTCCCAACACCTCCGCAATGGCTTTATCCTCAAAAACCATCACCCGGCCCTGACCGGGTTTTACGGCATTCAGGTCCGCTATGATCTCTTTGTGTTGTTTTTGCGATTGTGCTGTTGCGTTAAGACAAAATACCAGCAACAACGGCAAAAGCAATAGGTTGTATGAAAACTTCATAGTGAAAAAATTTCTGCAAAGATAGAGAAATACCACAGACCTGAGTTCAAATCTGTGGTAAAATTCTTTAATGCATTAAAAAGCCTCTATAATGGGCATGAACTTATCAACCCCCAAGGATGCTCCACCAATTAACCCGCCGTCAACATCGGGATTGGAAAATAATTCTTTCGCATTTGACGCGTTACAGCTTCCTCCGTAAAGGATGGACGTATTTTCAGCCACCTCTTCCTCATACTTTTCGGCCAGAGTTTTGCGGATAAACGCATGCATTTCCTGTGCCTGGGCAGCCGTTGCTGTCTTTCCGGTACCGATGGCCCAAACAGGTTCATAAGCCAGTACGATCTTGGAGAAATCCTCTTTCGACAAGTCGAACAACGACGATGTAATCTGCGATTTAACCACATCGAAATGACGGTTGGCTTCACGTTCTTCCAACACTTCTCCGATACAGAAAATGGGGGTAAGGTTGTTTTCCAGCGCTAACAATACTTTCTCTTTCAGTATACCTACTGTCTCGTGGTAATATGCCCGGCGTTCGCTGTGCCCTAAAATCACGTATTTCGCTCCCGTGCTGGCCACCATCTCAGCCGAAACCTCACCGGTGTATGCTCCCGATGCCTTGTCGGCACAGTTTTGCGCTGCCACGCCAATTTTTTCCGTATCAATGGCATTAGCCACGCTTGCCAGATGAATAAACGGAGTTCCGATAACCACCTCGCAATTCACCTGTTTCCCTTTTAAGGCCGCATCCAGCTCTTGTGCCAATGTCAACCCTTCCTGCAAGTTCTTGTTCATTTTCCAGTTGCCTGCTACAATCTTTTTTCTCATAATTGTTGTTTTTATAATATATAAATGTGCGTATTGTTTATTTAATTTGCAAATCATCGCATTGGGAGCTAAACCCTCGACTTACATACCTCATTTTTAACTATATATATTAGCTACGAATATATATGAAACTATATTTTTTTAGTATAGCCCTTTTTTATAGCCGGGAGCCCCGACCGCTTTCCCTTAAATTCTTCCAGTTTTACCAGTAAAAGCGGAACAATAAATATCAGGAGTATAACCATCAGTTTACCCCAAAAGTTCATTTTCCATCCCTTGGCTTTCAGCAACTCTTCTCCCCGCTCCGATTCGAAATCGGGAACTTCACTGTCGTCCCACTTATTGATGACGTTGCCGCCCGACAGTAACAACAATCCCGGGTTGGAACGGATCATCGTTTTCAGCACTCTTTCGTCTGCATGAGCAAAGCGGAAACCGGCGGGGTGCCGTGCACTCCACGCCTCGATAGAATCGACCGGCGACGAAGTAAGGCAATAAAAACCGTAACCCTTTTTTTGCGCGAACCCGGCTGCTCTCCTGAAATCGTCCAGATGTCTTTTGTTCATCTCCTCCAACGAATGCGAAACCATCAGAAACTGATAGCCCGTGTCCGACAAGAGTTGCTGTGTAATATCGTCTCCGGCAACAAAACCCTGCAACAGACTGTCGTAAGCCAATGCCGAGACCTGAAAATCCTCTATCCTGGGTTTCTCACCCTCTTGAATCAGCTTGGTCTTCATCTCCACAAACGTCCACGTAGAGTCGTTCCACGGATAGTCCTCCTCTGTAAATTCCTGTTCAACCCCACCCTTGCTGTAAATAAAAATATTTTCCACAACATCGGCCTTTGCAGGATCGATATACATGTTTTCCGGAATATTGGCCCCGATATGATACGGACGAAAATCGAAAACAGGCAGTTTAACCACGTTGTAAACGGAAAAGGCAAACCCAAAAACAACCGTATAGGCACCTGCCTTCCAGGCGGATCCGACAGAAAACAACGGCATGATTCTCGGGTAATAGCGTAGCAAAACGACCGCACAAACTCCTAAAACGATATTTTTATAAAACGTCTCCCAATTACTGATGATTAGCGCATCGCCAAAACAACCGCAATCCTTGACCGGATTTTTCAACGCAATCCAGAGCGTGAGCGGAAGGAAGATAGCCATAAAAACAGCCGCGAGCCGGACAGTGGGCTTGCGATAGATCCCCAGCAGCAAAAAAACACCCAGCGAAAACTCAAGGACAACCAAGGTAACGGCTGCCGGCAGCGCCAGGGGAAATAGGCCCGGGAGGTCAAAAGAAACAAGATAATCCTGAATCTTATAGGTGAAACCCAACGGGTCAACGGCTTTCACAAATCCCGAAAAAGCAAAGGTAATCCCAAGAATAATCCGGGACAATTCCGTCAGAAATTTCACAAGCTTTTCGCGGGAATTCATCGTTGAGCCTCTGTACTGATTAATGATAATTATAAAAAACTATTCTTCCCCGAAATGGAGTTTTATCAATCCAAACAAGGCATAGTTAACGATATCCGTATAGTTAGCATCAATACCTTCAGACACAATGGTTTTCCCTTGCTTGTTCTCCATCTCTTTGATCCGGAACAGTTTCGCCAGTATCAAGTCGGTGTATGAGCTGACACGCATACTGCGCCACGCTTCATCGTAATCGTAGTTCTTGGCGTACATCAACTCCTTAGCTGCGGTGATGTATTTATCGAAAAGCTGCAGTGCTGTTTCGTTGGTAATGTCCACACTGTCGGCATACCCCAGCTCGAGCTGTATCAACCCCATAATGCCGTAATTAACTATTCCGATGAATTCCGGAAAGATACCCTCGCCCACCTTGCTTTCCTTCTTGATCTCCAGTGAACGAATCCGGTTGGCTTTAATCAACAACTGATCCGTTACCGATTCAGGACGTAAAATCCGCCATGTAGGCCCGTAATCACTCGACTTCTTCTCAAACATGTTTCTGCAAATGGCGATCACCTCATCGAATTGCCGGTTTGTTTCACTCATAGGAATAGCACTGTTTTTTTATCTTTAATGAAGCCACAAAGTTAAACAAAAAAAGAAAAAGGTACAAGCTCAACCTCCTGCACCTTTCCCTCTTAATTAGAAATTCTACTTTATGAAACTCTTAACGATTTCCCTATCCGCAGCGTGGTCTTCGGGGTAATGTTGTTCATGCTGCACAACCTCGATACGGATAAGCCGTGTCTTCTGGCGATAGCTCCCAGCGTATCTCCGCTTTTAATCCGGTGATATTTCACTGTTCCCGAAACATATTTGTTGTTGGCGGTAGAGGTGGGTTCTTTATAATTGCTGGCATTGGTAAGCACCCTGCTGCTTTGGGATGTTTTTCTGTAGCTCGAATTGGTAACCAGGTACTCGTCGCGATGGCACACCTTGTTGTTGAAGTCGATCAGGTAATTCGGATTGATGGGTTTTCCCAGGAACCGGGTCTCGAAGTGCAGGTGCGGACCGGTAGACCTTCCGGTGTTCCCGCCCAAAGCGATGGGTTGCCCCGACTTGACAAAGTCGTTTTCCTTCACCAAAAACTTCGATAAATGTCCGTAAACCGTTTCCAATCCGTTTACGTGACGTATTACCGCATAATATCCATACCCTCTCCGTTCATATTGCTGCACCCTGACCTTTCCGTCGAAAGCAGCGTAGATGGTGTCGCCCACCTGCAATTTCAAATCGATACCGTAATGGTAGCGGCGGCTCCCCCTTCTTCCGAAGTTTGAAGTCATTCTTCCCACGTGAGGCATGGAAAAGTTAGTCAGGTTGACGATAAAAGAATCGGGAGCATTTTTTAAAGCACCGTAAATATCCACATGGGCATTTTTCCATACTCCCCCGTAAATATCGTCACACGGAATTTCGTTTACATCGAATGCTTCACGAGCCGCTTCGGCTTCCTCAAGGACAGACAAGTCCATTTTGAGCTTTATACCGTCGGCAAATAATCCTTCCTGATTTCCTAAACTTGCACTGTGTAATTGTTTGTAATTAACTTCCGGTCTGGATTGTGCGGATAACTCCACTTTTGATTGAGCGAACGCGCTCAACGTAAAAAATACCAAAGAGGCGGAAAACAATACTTTTACCTTAGATAAATTCTTATCTCTCTCCATAATAAGATATAGCTGAGAATGGCCTTTAGTTACAACTTAATTAATTTACTGATGTCAGACTTCATCGTTAGCATAAAGATTAACGAAAGCCGGTGATGGATAGTTAAAAATCTCGTTTTCCGAAAAAAAGCGTTTCAATTCTGCCTCTGCCGTCTCCGGAGAATCAGATGCATGAATAATATTCTCCTGCACACTGACGCTGTAGTCTCCCCGAATGGTTCCTGGCTGAGCTTTTCTTCCGTTTGTCGGCCCTGCCATCATCCTCACCACTTCAACCGCTTCTAAACCTTCCAACGCCATAACAATGACCGGACTTACCTGCATTGAATCTTTGATGCGTTTGAAGAATGGCTTTTCCTTTAAGTGAGCATAATGTTCTTCCAATATTGAGTCAGACAAAGACACCATCTTCATTCCCACAATTTGAAGCCCTTTTTTTTCAAACCGCGAAACAACTTCACCTACAATGCTCCGTTGTACCGCCGAAGGCTTAAGAATTACTAATGTTTTCTCCATTAAATCTGACAATAAAAAAAGAAAATGACCTTTGAATAACGATTTTTTTCCTTAATCCTTACCAAAGTAAATTGTTTCCTTTTTTTTGACCAAATTATCTTTCAATAAATTTTGGCACTCAAACCCTAACAAAGTTAAATTTTTGTTAACAAAATGATGCAAATATCTCATTAGCTGTTATTTAAAATGAAACATGTTTTAAAACATAAATCGCCGCTTTTAACTTTTGCATAGTTCAGTTAACATTCGTTTGAGTGCAATTGATTATTTACGACAAGGATAACTTTTCGCCCACCCTCCACTGTTTTTTTGGTAAGCAACTCATTGACACTGCATCGCTTTTTTTCTTTTTTTAATAAGATCTGCTAATTGTTTTTCTTACCTTTGTCCAAATTTTCGGTTGAGTATCATTTTTATCACGAAATAATGAAAAAATACAAACTTATCAATACAATTTCAGGTTGGGTTGTTTTTGTAATTGCCGCTGTTGTTTATCTGATGACCATTGAACCAACGGCCAGTTTCTGGGACTGCGGCGAATTTATCTCATCGGCCTACAAACTGGAGGTAGGGCATCCTCCCGGCGCACCCATTTTTATGCTTCTCGGGAACTTGTTCACACAATTCACCAACGATCCCGGACAGGTGGCAAAAATGGTTAACAGCATGTCGGCCCTTCTAAGCGCTTTCACCATCCTTTTCCTGTTTTGGACCATCACACACCTGACCCGCAAACTGGTGATGGGGGAGAAAAACGATGCGTTCAGTCTTGGGCAAACTATCGCCGTGATCGGCAGCGGCCTGGTAGGTGCGCTGGTCTACACATTTTCCGACACGTTCTGGTTCTCAGCTGTAGAGGGTGAGGTATATGCCTTTTCATCGATGCTCACCGCACTGGTTTTCTGGCTGATACTGAAATGGGAAGAAAATGCGGAAAAACCCGATTCCGACAAATGGATCGTACTGATTGCCTACATCATGGGACTCTCTATAGGCGTTCACCTGCTTAACCTGTTGTGTATCCCCGCTATTGTGATGGTTTATTACTACAAAAAAACCGAAAACCCCACCTGGAAAGGCGGATTATTTTCGTTGTTCCTTTCTTTCGGGTTGATCCTTATTTTGATGTACGGAATTATTCCGGGATTTACCAAAGTGGGTGGATGGTTCGAACTTTTCTTTGTGAACACACTGGGCATGTCCTACAACACGGGCGTTGCCGTTTACCTGATCCTGCTGGTGGCAAGTATCGTCTGGGCCCTGTTCGAGAGCATCTCCGACAGGGGCGATATAAAAAGGGCTAGAATTGCCTTTTTGTTGAGCATCGGCCTTTCCGGTATTTTATTTATTGGAGGCAGTATCTGGTTGTGGCTCGTTCTTATTGCCACAGCCATCTATTTCGTTTTCTCCAAAAACAAGCTAAACATCAAGTTTCTGAACCTCTCCATGTCGAGCCTGCTGGTTATCCTTATCGGATTTTCAGCATATGCCATCATTCCGATCCGGTCATCGGCCAACACCCCGCTCGACCTGAACTCACCGGAGGATGTGTTCTCCCTCGGCAGTTACCTCAACCGAGAACAGTACGGACAAACGCCCATCATTTACGGGACTACCTACGCTTCGCAAATTGTCAGGGACAATCAAGGGCGCGCTGAAATTTCAAAAGAGAAAAAATCGTACAGCAGGGTATTGCAAACGACTGAAAACCAGAAAGACCGGTACGTAGAATCCAAGATACCCACATACAAGTACACCAACACCATGCTCTTTCCGCGCATGCATACCCACCCGTCGGAACCGGGATACGGCAACCACATTCAAGGGTATGAGATTTGGGGCGGCATTACCGATAGAAGTAAAAAACCCACGCTGTTCGACAACCTGAAATTCCTGTTTAACTACCAGATTAATTTTATGTACTGGCGTTATTTCATGTGGAATTTCTCCGGCAGGCAAAACGATATCCAGGGAGATGGCGGAATTACCAAAGGGAACTGGATCACCGGAATCAAATTTATAGACGGGCCTATCCTTGGCCTGGGGCCGCAGGACAACATTGCACCCGAGGTCGCCGACAGCAAAGGGCACAATAAATACTACCTGTTGCCTTTCCTGTTGGGGGTTATCGGCATAATTTACCAGCTGAACCTGAAACGGAAAGGGAAGCAAAGTTTCTCCATCGTCTTTCTGTTGTTCTTTATGACAGGATTAGCCATCGTGCTGTACCTCAACCAAACGCCTTACGAACCCCGCGAACGGGATTACGCTTATGCCGGATCATTCTATGCCTACGCCATCTGGGTGGGTATAGGCGTTGCCGGAATCAGTCGATATCTCCGCAACTACATCAAGAATACCACGCTGTCAGCTACGCTGGTCAGCGCGGCCTGCCTGCTCGTCCCCCTTCAAATGGCGGGACAGAACTGGGACGACCACGACCGTTCCGGGCGAACCCTGGCCCGCGATACCGGCATGAACTACCTCAGCAGCGTAGAACCGGATGCCATTCTCTTTACCAATGGCGACAACGACACCTACCCGCTTTGGTACGCTCAGGAGACAGAAGGCTTCCGCACCGATGTCCGCGTCACCAACTTAAGCTTCCTGCAAACCGAATGGTACGTGGATCAAATGCTCCGTCAAGCATACGAATCCGCACCGCTACCCATCAAATGGGACAGGGAGAAATACTGGGGCGATGCGGCAAGTGCAGCTTTCGTAGTTACGAAAAACGAAATCCAGAACGTACTTAAACAGAACAACATACCCAGCATTTCTTACGGACAGTATTACGACGTAAACGCCTACCGGGACAGCATTCCCCTCAAGGAAATAATGGAAAACCTGCGTACGGGCCAATACAAACCGGCAAATCCGTTCAGCACGGGAGATACTCAGATTATCCCTTCCAACAGGCTCTACTTAAACGTTGATTCGGCAACAACGGATTGGAAGGCATTCAACTCAAGGCCGGCAGACAAAATGTTCCTCAACCTGGGTGAGAAATCGGCTCTTTACCGACAGGAAATGATGATTATGGAAATGCTGACCAATATCAATGACGATAATTGGAAACGCCCGATCTACTATGCCACCACGGTCGACCGGAACCTGTATATGAACCTGCAAAACAGCAATTTCTCCCTGACGGGATTAGCCTATCAGATTGTTCCGGGAATTCCGCAAAGCGGTGGCGTGAACACTGAAAAGGCTTACGACAACCTGATGAACAAATTCCGCTGGGGCGGACTGGAAGAAAATCCGGACATCTACCTCGACGAAACCGGCCGACGAATGATTTCCACGTTCAGGCTCTACTTCAATCAACTGATCGAAGCCCTGACCGAAGAAGGCAAAAACGACAAAGCCATTGCCGCGCTGGATAAAGTAACAACGGTCATGCCGGGAAAAGCGGTAGCCTATGGCAACGACGGCATTATGTTCGCCCGGGCTTATTACCGGTTAGGCGAAACGGAAAAAGCGCAGCGGCTGATGGACGAAATCGAGGAAAGGCTACAGAAGAACCTGAGTTGGTATGACCGGCTGACCCCAAGACAAATAAGCAATACGATGGTTGATATCTACTACAACGTCAACTCGCTGCTGCTGATAGCATCGGTTTACCAGGAGTTCGACAAGCAGAAGTACAAAACCTATACGGACGATTTACTGCAACGGGCCCAGACGTATTACATGCAAGGGGCGGGATATGTAGGCGATGTGATTTTAAAAGACATAACAGACAGTTCCATTCGCGGATATTACCGTTCGGAAAACGATACTGCTCAACGGGCTTCGGAAGAGGCAACCATGCAACAGGCTTTAAAGCTGATGCAGCAGTTCAGCCCCCGGCTACTGGAGCAATACAATAAACAACAGTAAACAGTTATCCGAAGCATCTTCTATGTTGATTGAGCAACCTCCCCATTTATACAGGATGCTGTTTCCGAATGCAGTCTGGAGAATTGAAAACCCTGTACGGAAAACAGTTTATCTCACGTTCGACGACGGGCCTATTCCCGAAGTGACGCCCTGGGTACTCGACTTGTTGGACAGATATGGCGTTCAGGCCACTTTTTTCTGCGTGGGAGACAATGTACGCAAACACCCCGAGGTATACCGGCAAGTAATTGAAAAAGGACATCGTACGGGAAATCACACCTTCCACCATTTGCAAGGGTGGAAGCACAGCTTAGGAAAATTCCTTGACAACGCCGGTCAGGCAAGAGAACTGATCGACTCATCGCTGTTTCGTCCTCCGCACGGCCACCTCGGGATGAATCAGTGCCGGAAACTGCAGGACGCGGGCTACCGGATCATTATGTGGGACGTTGTTACACGTGATTACAGCAGGTTCATGTCGCCCGGACAGGTTTTGCAAAACGTTAAGCGCTATACCCGGAACGGATCGATCCTTGTTTTTCACGACTCGCTAAAAGCTGAAAAAAACCTGCGATACGCGCTACCCAGGGCTATTGAGTGGTTGTTGAAGGAGGGCTATACATTTGAATTGGTCCCTCTGTAGAAAGGCAAAAAATTTACTGAAAACATACCTGAAACCTGCTTAATCTTTTATCACAATGAAAAGAAGAAAATTTATACGTAATTCTGCCTCGTCAGTCCTGGCCGGGCTGCTTGCCCCGTCATTTTTGCAAAGCAGCAGCTTGTTTGCTAACCGTACAGGGGCAAACGACAAGATCAATGTCGGACTGATCGGATGCCGCAGCATGGGATGGGCCAACCTGTCCGACTTCCTGATCCATCCCGAAATAGATTGCATCGCCCTGTGTGACGTCGATCAGCATGTACTCAGCGGAAGGGCTGCAGATCTCGTTAAGCTCAGGAACAAAAAGCCTGAATTGTATGGCGATTACCGGAAAATGCTGGAGAGAAAGGAGATCGATGTGATCATCATTGGAACGCCCGACCACTGGCACTGCCTGCAGATGACCGACGCCTGCGCAGCCGGGAAAGACGTTTATGTGGAAAAGCCCATAGCCAATTCCATTGCCGAGTGCGATGCAATGGTTGCCGCGGCAAAGAGACACAACCGGGTAGTACAAGTGGGACAGCAACAACGAAGCGGCAACCACTGGCATGAAATGAAACGCTATATCGACAGCGGCAAGCTGGGCAAGATCGCCCAGGTAAATGTATGGGCTAACTTCAATTACGCGGCCATCCTCAACCCGGTCCCCGACAGCCCTGTCCCTGCGGGCGTCGATTTTAATTTCTGGCTGGGCCCGGCACCCGTGAGGACATTCAATGAGAAACGTTTTCACGGCTCGTGGCGCATGTTCTGGGATTACGGCGGAGGGCTGATGACCGACTGGGGAGTACACCTGCTCGACATGGCTCTTTGGGGGATGAACGTAACGGAGATGCCCAACCGGGTCATAGGCTCGGGAGGAAATTTCGCTTATCCCGGGAACTACGCTGAAACGTTCGATACCCTTTCCGTAATATACGACTTCAATGACTTCACCATCCAGTGGAACAACATTGCAGGCACGGAGACCGGGCCTTACGGGAGAAACTACGGCCTTGCCTTTAAAGGCACAAACGGAACATTGGTCATCAACCGCGAAGGATGGGAAGTTATTCCGGAGAAGAACAAGGCTGAACCGGTAAAAGGCGAACCCGATTATCAGGACCACAAAAAGCACGTGGCAAGGTTTATCGAATGTGTGAAAAAACGCGATTTTCAGACAGCCTGTACCATCGAAAACGGTAGCTTGTGTGCTAAATATGCTCATCTGGGCAATATTTCGGCACGTACAGGAGCGACGCTTATGTATGATGACAATAAAAAATCGTTCAACAACGATACGGCCGACAGGTTAATCAAACCCGATTACCGCGAGCCCTGGAAATTTCCAAAAGCATAACGCATAAACAAAAGGTCAACTCACAACATTAAAGAAAAGACAACATGAAACGGCAAAATCTGATCATTTTGACAGGATTAATCGTCCTGCTTCCGCTAAACGCACAGGAAAAAAAATATCCCGAACGCGCACCCATGACACCGGCCATGACCGAATACTGGCAACCCCAACCTCCGGTGGTTACCCCCGATCCCGTCCCATCCGATGCCATTGTCCTGTTCGACGGCAAAAATCTTTCTCAATGGGAGAATTCAAAAGGTGCCCCGGCGGAATGGACGGTACACAACGGCGTTTTCACCGTAAAAAAAGGTACCGGGGATATTCAGACGAAACAGAAATTCAGCGACTTTCAACTGCACCTGGAGTGGCGCATACCCGAAGGCATTAAAGGGGAAAGCCAGGCACGGGGCAACAGCGGTCTTTTTCTGCAAGGTATCTACGAGATTCAGATCCTCGACAACTACCGGAATGAAACGTACGTGAACGGTCAGACCGGAAGTATTTATAAACAAACACCGCCCCTGGTAAACGCGATGCGAAAACCCGGCGAGTGGAATACCTACGACATCATTTACACCGCACCCACATTCAAAAAAGACGGGACTTACCGGACCCCTCCTACCGTAACCCTTTTACAAAACGGCATCCTGCTGCAAAACAATACGATCATCCGGGGTACCACCCCTTATGTAGGATTTCCGGAAGTGAAAGAACACGGTCCCGGGCCCATCAAGCTGCAGGATCACGGCGACCCCAGCCAGCCCATTAGTTTCCGGAATATCTGGATCAGGGAGCTGTAGAGATATCCAGCTTGTTGGATCCTCCCTTCAACGCGTAGCTCTTCCCTTTCCAGACAAAAGATCCGTTTACGTCCCCAGGCAAATTGATTTCAGCCTGTAATCCTTTTCGCGTTTTCCGGTAAATCTCTGCAATTTTATCGGAAGGGAGGGGTATTTCTCCGCCGATCTTTTCAATATCTCCCAGATGCATGTTATCTTAACTTTCTTGAAATAAGGATCGTGCTCTCTCCCCCAGGACAATGCGGAAAAACTTAACATTGGGATGGAGCCCGGGCATTACGACCGGAAGGCTGTGATTCAGCAAAACCGTGGGTTAACTTATGTTCAGAATAAAGATTTTTTTCACTATTCTTCCTTTTTTGAATATAAAACAGTTATCTTTGCACCTTAAACGGAAAATAGCTATCCCTCCTCACAGCTTATTTTAAATAGAACTCTGATTGATAGTTGTTTATCCTGAGAAAACCAACAGTTATTTTTATCAATTACATATGGCTAATCGAATTAAAATCAAGAAAGGCTTGCAGATTCCTTTGTTAGGGAAACCCGAAGAAACACTTCTCGGCAGTATAACAAGTGAATATGTACAGGTGTGCCCGGAAGATTTTCAGGGAATCACGCCTAAACTCAAAGTTAAGGTGGGTGATACCGTGAAAGCCGGACAAGCGTTATTTTTCTCTAAAATGCACCCGGACATGATGATTGCATCTCCCGTCAGCGGAACAGTCACAGCCATCAACCGCGGAGAAAAAAGACGTATACTGAACGTTACTGTCAAAGCCGACAAAGAAAACACTTACGTAGAGTACGGCAAAAGTGAGATCGGTACGTTGCCTCCCGAAGAAATCAAAAAGAGACTGCTCGACGCCGGCATCTGGTTTGTCATCAAACAACGCCCTTACGACGTCGTTGCCGATCCCGGAAAAGAACCGCGCGACATTTTCGTTACCGGATTCGACACGGCTCCGCTGGCCCCCTCATACGATTTCATCCTGAAAGGCCAGGAGGCCGACCTGCAAACCGGGTTGAACGCATTAGCCAGGCTCACCAAAGGAAAGGTGTTCCTCTCCATAAGCCCCGCTACGAAAAACGAAGGGCTGAGGAAAGCCGCAAACGTAACGATAACTGAGTTTGAAGGGCCACACCCCGCCGGAAACACCGGCACTCACATCAACTACCTGGCACCCGTGAACAGGGGCGAAGTAGTCTGGACATTAAATGCCCTGGATGTGTTGTTCATCGGAAGGCTTTTCAACAAAGGCGTGGTAGACCTTACCCGCACCGTAGCTCTTACCGGATCGGAAGTCAAACAAACCGGCTATTACAACATGCTTGTCGGCACGGAGCTGGGCAAGCTCTTTGCTGACAATGTCAACGGAAAAGGCAACCTGAGGTACATCAGCGGGAACGTGCTTACCGGAACCCGGATAGAGGCAGAAGGCGCGCTTCGCGCCACCCATTCGCAACTGACCGTAATACCGGAAGGTGACGATGTTCACGAAGCTTTCGGATGGGCATCCCTGTCGCCCAAACGCTACAGCGCCGGCGCCACCTACCTGAAACTGAAAAAGGCCTATCGCCTGGATGCACGCCTGCTGGGCGGCCCCAGAGCCATCATCGTCTCCAACGAATACGACAAGGTATTCCCCCTGGATATTTTCCCCGAACAGCTGATAAAATCCACCCTGGCATTCAACATCGATAAGATGGAACAGCTCGGGATCTACGAAGTGGCGCCCGAGGATTTTGCACTTTGCGAGTTTGTGGACACCTCCAAGCTGGAGTTGCAGCGTATTGTACGCACAGGATTGGATATGCTGAGAAAAGAGATGGAATAACCGGTACGGCTCTCCGCTCTACGCATTGACAAATATAGAATAACAATAAATTAAAACAGATAAAATAAATGTCGTTAAGAAAATTTCTCGATAAAATAAAACCGAATTTCGAAGAAGGAGGTAAATTTCATTGGTTGAATTCTACATACGATGCCTTTGAAACCTTCCTGTACGTACCCAACAAGACGTCGAAATCGGGAGTACATATCCACGATGCCAGAGACTCAAAACGTACGATGGTTATCGTGATACTCGCACTTATTCCGGCATTGCTCATGGGGATGTATAATGTGGGTTACCAGCATTATCTGGCCATAAACGTTCAGGCAGGCTTTGTGGGAACTTTCCTCTACGGACTTTTAGCCATGCTTCCACAGATCGTTGTTTCCTACGTGGTGGGCCTGGGCATCGAATTTGCCATGGCTCAGATTCAGATGAAGAAGGAAGAAGTGGCCGAAGGTTTTTTGGTCTCGGGATTGCTTATCCCGATGATTTTACCCGTGGACACCCCGCTCTGGATGATTGCCGTAGCCACTGCGTTCTCCGTCATTTTTGCGAAGGAAGTTTTTGGCGGAACCGGATACAATATTTTTAACGTGGCGTTGATCGCCCGCGCATTCTTGTTCTTTGCCTATCCCTCTAAAATGTCGGGCGATCAGGTATGGGTACGCACTGCCGACACGTTCGGCCTGGGTGGAGGAAATGTTGTAGACGGCTTTTCCGGCGCAACACCGCTCGGACAACTTGCCGTATCGGACGCTTCACGTTTCGGAGACTTCTCTTTCCTGGGAATCACAGGTAATCCTTTGTCGTTGTGGGATATGTTTATCGGATTAATTCCCGGGTCGGTCGGTGAGGTATCCACCCTGGCCATCCTGCTGGGAGCCATCCTGCTGATCATCACGGGCGTAGGAAGCTGGAAAACGATGACTTCCGTCTTCCTGGGAGGGCTGTTCACCGTTGCCCTGCTTAATTTGCTCGCACAAAATGCCGCTATGGAAATGCCGCCGGTGTATCACTTCCTGCTTGGCGGTTTCGCTTTCGGGGCTGTATTCATGGCAACCGATCCGGTGACATCGGCACGTACGGAAAAGGGGAAATGGATATATGGTTTTCTGATTGGTGTGGTGGCCATCCTGATCCGTATCTTCAACCCGGGGTATCCCGAAGGCATGATGCTTGCCATCCTGTTTATGAACGCTTTCGCTCCGCTGATCGATTTCTATGTGGTGGATGCCAACATCAAACGCCGCTTAAAACGAGCTGCCGTGAAAAAATAGGGATTCGCGTTTCTGAATAACTACTGAATACAATTGAACTATGAACAGAGAAAATAGCACATATACAATAATATACGCATCGGTAATGGTGATTATCGTTGCCATAGGTCTGGCCTTCACCCACCAGGTGTTGAGCGACAGACAAACTGCAAACGTGAATACCGACAAGATGCAGCAGATCCTCCGGTCGCTACGCGTTGATGCCTCCCCGGCCGAAGCCGACGGCATCTACAGAACCCTGGTTAAATCGGCCTACCTCATTACTCCCGAAGGAGTAAAGATCGACGGCACGGAAGGAATTGAGCCTACCGATCCCGCTTTTTCGGGCGAAGGGGAAGGGCTTGCTGTCTATGAAGCGGAAGTGGAAGGTTCCAAAAAATACATTATCCCCATGAACGGCACCGGCCTGTGGGGGCCTATCTGGGGATACCTCTCCGTAGAAGGCAACGGCAGTACCGTTTACGGTTCCGAATTTGGACACGCGGGTGAAACTCCGGGGCTGGGGGCAGAAATAGTATACCCACATTTCCGGAATCAATTCAACGGGAAAGAGCTGATAAAAAACGGCGAATTTAAATCCATAGCCGTGGTTAAACCCGGGCAAACCAACTCCGAAAGAGACTATGTCGACGGAATATCGGGTGGCACCATCACCAGTAAAGGAGTTGACGCGATGTTGCTGGAAAGCGTGGGAGAATACAAGAATTTTTTACTGCAATTAAATGACGGAAAATAGATCCGCATTCATTATAAAACGATAAGAATATGGCATTATCAGCAAAAGCAAAACAGGCTCTGTTAGGGCCTCTCAATAAAAATAACCCTATCCTGGTACAGGTGCTCGGCATCTGTTCGGCACTGGCTGTAACGTCCAAGCTGGAACCGTCATTGGTAATGGCCATCGCCGTAACCATTGTCACCGCTTTCGGAAACGTTATTATCTCGCTGTTGAGAAAAACCATCCCCAACCGTATCCGCATCATCGTCCAACTGGTGGTGGTGGCCGCATTGGTGACCATCGTGAGCGAAGTACTCAAAGCATTTGCTTACGACGTGAACAAGCAGCTGTCGGTTTTTGTGGGACTGATCGTTACGAACTGTATACTGATGGGGCGCCTGGAAGCGTTTGCCCTGGGTAACGGGCCGTGGCCTTCGTTCCTCGACGGGATCGGTAACGGACTGGGATACGGATGGATACTGGTAACGGTGGGCTTCTTCCGCGAACTGCTGGGATCCGGCACGCTACTCGGATACAAGGTCATCCCGCAGGCAGCATACAGTGCCGGCTACGAAAATAACGGCCTTATGATGCTGGCCCCCATGGCGTTGATCCTTGTCGCGGTCATCATCTGGGTACACCGGTCGAAAAACAAGGATTTACAGGAAGGGACCAATTAGTGCGCTACGCGTGTTAACCGGATAACTATCGAGTATTTATCGAAAAATTATCGTAAAACAAAAATAAAAAAATAAATATGGATGCTATTAGTCTAATTGTAAGATCGATATTTGTAGACAATATGATATTCGCATACTTTCTGGGTATGTGCTCCTATCTTGCTGTATCAAAAAACGTTAAGACAGCTTTCGGGCTGGGCATTGCGGTCACTTTCGTGCTCGTGCTCACCCTGCCCATCAACTATATGCTCGAAAACTACGTACTTAAGGCAGGCGCTTTAGCGTGGTTGGGCCCGCAATTTGCAACGATCGACCTGAGTGTGTTCAGCCTGCTCATTTTTATCGCCGTTATTGCATCTTTCGTTCAGTTGGTTGAAATGGTAGTGGAGAAATTCAGCCCGTCGCTTTACGCCTCGTTGGGTATCTTTCTGCCATTGATTGCCGTAAACTGTGCCATCCTCGGAGGTTCATTGTTCATGCAGCAACGCGAATTTGCCAATGTGGGCATGGCCACCGCCTACGGGTTCGGCTCCGGTATCGGTTGGCTGCTGGCCATTCTTGGAATGGCCGCCATCCGGGAGAAACTGGAATATTCCCACGTTCCCAAACCGCTGAAAGGGTTGGGCATAACATTTATCATCACGGCCTTGATGGCCATTGGATTCATGAGTTTCTCGGGAATCAATATTTAACAGTAAGCTCAACGCCAATTAAAATAAACAAAGTTTTCAAAATAAAAAAACAGGATATACAATGAATGTGTTGTTAATGAGTTCAGGCGGAATAACCATCTTAACCAGTGTAGTGGTTTTCTTGTTGATAATTCTGATCTTGGTAATTGTCATTCTGGTGGCCAAAGCAAAGCTGATGCCTTCCGGAAATGTGAAGATTACCGTCAATAAAGAGAAAAATCTAGAAGTTCCCATGGGGTCAACCCTGCTTAATACGCTGCAATCACAGAACATATTCCTCTCGTCCGCGTGTGGCGGCGGAGGGACATGCGGACAATGCCGCTGCCAGGTGCTGGACGGAGGCGGAGAAATCCTCCCGACCGAAACCGGACACTTCAGCCGCAAGGAGCAGATGGCCAATTGGCGCCTCAGTTGCCAGGTAAAGGTGAAAGAAGACATGAATATCGTCGTGCCGGAAGAGGTATTTGGCGTTAAGGAATGGGAATGCGAGGTCGTTTCCAACAACAACGTGGCTACCTTCATCAAGGAATTTGTGGTGAGGCTGCCCGACGGCGAGCATTTGGATTTTATCCCCGGCTCCTACAGCCAGATAAAAGTGCCCAAATACGAGTTGAAATATACCGATTTCGCGATCGATGAACAGTATAAACCCGAGTGGGACAAGTTTAAAATGTGGGACCTGACCGTCAAGAATGATGAAGAGACCATTCGTGCTTACTCCATGGCAAACTATCCTGCCGAAGGCGATATTATCAAGTTGAACGTGCGTGTGGCCACCCCGCCGTTCGACCGGGCAAAAAACACATGGATGAACGTGAACCCGGGTATCGTATCTTCCTATATATTCAACCTGAAGCCGGGTGATAAAGTAACCATGTCCGGCCCCTACGGCGATTTCCACCCCATCTACAACAGCAAGCGCGAAATGCTTTGGGTGGGCGGTGGCGCCGGGATGGCCCCCTTACGCGCGCAAATCATGCACATGATGAAGACGCTGAAGACCACCGACCGCAAAATGTCCTACTTCTACGGTGCACGTGCATTGATGGAGGCTTTTTACCTGGAAGATTTCTACGAGCTGGAACGCGAGTTTCCCAACTTCTCGTTCCACCTGGCGCTGGACCGTCCCGATCCGGCAGCCGATGCCGCAGGCGTGAAGTACACCGCCGGGTTCGTACATCAGGTGATTCACGACACGTACTTGAAGGATCACGATGCCCCTGAAGATATTGAATACTACATGTGTGGCCCCGGGCCAATGGCGGCAGCCGTACAGCGGATGCTCGACAGCCTCGGCGTCCCGCCGGAAATGATCATGTTCGACGATTTTGGATAAACCTAAAAAAAGGAGAAGCGCAGTCCCAGCCTGATGTTGAAGTTCAACGGCTTTTCCCGGTATATCGTTTCCACTCCGCTGCTGTTCTTGAAATGGTAGGTCACGCCCGGCTCTGCATACAATCCGATACTTTTCCACAACCGGTACTCGATGCCGGCGGCAGAACTTACAGACCATTGCAACGGTTTTACGGACAACCCTTCCTGGCTACGCTCCTCAATTTTATTGTCCACAATATAATCGGTGGACAGTGCGCCCGCGACGTTCTTCTCCACCATCCCACCGCCGGAGATATACGTTGATAATTGGCCGGAGCGCCAGACGGTGTAGTTGACAGTTACCGGAAGGCCCAGGTAGTGCAGCGTCTGCCGGCTGTTGTAGTAATGATTGTAGCTTCCCGTGCTTAGCTGCGAGGAGAGAACGGTATAGTTGAGGCCGCTCGTGATGCTCCAGCTGTCGCTGAGGTTGTACTTCAGCGAAACACCCAGCGTGACCGGCTGAAAATGCTTGACGTCGGTATAGACGTGCCGGTACTCCTTCCCCACAATAAAATCGCCGGGCAAACCCGAACCTGCGGCCAGCACATGCTCCTCTTCCTCCGATTTTAACCCAAAAGGGGTAAAGCTGCGGTATCCGTCGTAATGTTTGGAGGAACCCGACGGGATGTTCGACGCATAAAGGTCCGTCTGCCATTTTGCGGGCCTGCCGTTACGTCGCCGTGCCGGCAAGCGAAACGCCTGCCCGTCGTTAGTTTCCGGACTGTATTTCCGGTCAACACGGGGAGAAGGAGAATTTTCGGGCTCTCCCTGACGCGGGATTTCTTCGCTTTGCCGTTCAGCCGCTTCAACAACATCCGCTGTCCTCACTGTTTCCGCTGTTTTAGCTGTTTCCTCTCCTTTAGCTCCACGCAACTTTTTTTCCGTTTCCGGTTTTTCATTTTCAGTACGGTGCGCCAAGAGCGGTTCTTTGTCGGGATGCGCAACGGGAGCAGGCAGTTCTGGCTGTCTCTGTTCTACGAGCTGTATGTTTTTTTGATTTTCCTTCAACGTGTACAACCCGATAAAAAACAAAACAATCCCCACTGCTGCTACTGCCCCGATACGCTTGTCCCACAACCGGATCCGTTGTCCCGCCGGCTTTGTCCCCACGGAGCTCCCGGCGCTCATCACCTGCTCGACGCTCTCCCACAAACCTTCGGGAACAGGCTCTTCGTGATGCTCCATCCGATTGCGCAGGTTATCCTGCCATTGATTATTCATAGTGCCATTTTTTTAAACCGATACAAATCTATCTCTTGCATCAACAAGCCTTTGGCTCTGTGTAACTGCGAGGCAGAAGTACTTTCAGAAATGCTCAGTATCGAAGCAATTTCCTTGTGACTCTTTTCCTCAAAAACATACAGGTTAAATACGGTCCGGTAGCCCACAGGTAACTTCCGGATCATTTCCAGGATAACCTGCGTGGGTATCTCATTGAAATCAGGCTCACGGTCATCGGCCATGTCGGGCAGCTCCTCACCGGGGAGGTTTATAACCTTCAGCTTATTGCTTTCCCGGATATGTCTCAACGCTTCATTGACTACAATGCGTGCCGACCACGCTTTTAACGATCCCGCCCCTTTATATTCGAACTTATCTACTGCTTTGAAAATTTTGATGAAGCTTTCTTGTAAGATATCTTTTACATCCTCTTTGTCAGCGATGTAACGAGAGCATACCGCGGTAAGATACCCCGAATAGGTGTCGTAAAACTTCTTCATGGCCATCGTATTACCGCGTACAATCTGCTGAAGAAGGGCCTGCTCTTTGTTTTCGTCTCTGATCATTAACGGATTTTGTTCGAACCAACACTAAAATACACGCTCTCCCTTTACGAAAAAGGTGTACCTTTATCACGCAAAGGTACAGCCTTTTGTCGATTTTTGAAACAACCCTTTGTGGCACGGTTGCCGAAGCGGATGCTCCCGGCAAGCGGTTATTGCAATGGGATCACGCTGCGCTCAGCAGCGATGGCAGAGCTGGCGGGCGTCGCGGCACGCGTTTTATAGTCGAACTCAACCGATTTCTCGCCGCTAAACGATTTCCATTTCAACTTCAGCTTTACCGTATTCCCTTCCGTGTCGGGCAGGCTGTTGAGCCGGAAAGCCACGAGGCCGTCGCCAAACCGTTCTCCTATATCTCCGTTGGAGTTGTGACGGAATTCCACCTCATACGGGTTTTCGGGATTGTTGGCCGGGATAAGGTTCACGGAGTGGACAACCCGCGGATAGCCCCACTGCGTCCTGAATCGCAGCGTGAGATAGCCGTCTTCGGCAACGGTCACCCAGTCGCCCACAATCTCAACGGGGTCGATACCGTACTTCGTATCGTTTTCAGTCCCCAGATTAGGCGCCATCGGTTTCGTACGGATACTGTCTATCCAGTTCACGTGTACCGCCTGGTCGTATCCGCTGCCTGGCTTGTCCACTTCTTCGTAGTTTACCAGCGCCCGCACTTCTTTTTCCCCAAAGGGTGAGGTTGTCAGGTTCACGGGAAGCAGTGTCGTCTTGTCGTCCAACTGCAGAAAAACAGTTTTATCCCCCGCATGCTTAACGGTCACCAGCGCATTCGGATATAAGCGGTTCACATCATTGTCGTCGTCCAGGCAGGACGGTAAAAGCAGAAAGCCCAACAGCATTCCCGCTGTTAAAAGAAAAGGAGTAATCTTCATAGTTTTCATTGTTTTTAATTTTTGCATTCGTGTTTGTACAGTTACCCTATAAATCCGGCAAAAGCAGAAACCTTGCACGAGAAAATGTTATTTTTTCTTAATCCTAATAGCCTTAAAGAATTCGCCTCGCAGATTTCGCCACCGTCCAGCATGGATCCAAGCGAGCTTGCCTCACAACGGTTGATATTTTCAGCTTAAACGGCAATCCTGCGCTTGCTTAAATATTCGTTTAGCAGAATGCCGAAAACGATCAGGAACAAGCCCATGTAGGTGGTAAAATAGATGGTTTCACCCAAAACCGCATGGATAAGAAAAAGGGAAATGAAGGGAGAAAGGTAACACAACTGATTGGTAAGTGCTGGATTGGTGGTCTTCTGTAACGCCAGCCCGAAAAAGATAAACGGCACCGCCATTTCAAACAACCCCACGTAAACGGCCGACAAAAACCCCTGCAGGGAACCCAGGCTGACCGGGACAAAGAGTGTGGCCAGCGACAGATAGACGGAACCGAACATAAAACTCAGGAACAAACCCAGGATACCGTCCACGTTTTTGTTCCGTCGGTTCACTATCCAGAAGGAAGCCCACAGGAACGCACTGAAGAAAGCCAGTAAAACTCCCGGTTTTGAGAGCTCCACTCCGGCGATCCCTTCGGTTCCCACCGAGATCAGCACCACGCCGCCAAACGAGATTGTCATCCCGATAAACTTGAACAAGGGAACAGGTTTTTTCTCGATCACCGCTAACAACAGGGCCAACAGGATGGGCCAGAAATAATTGATGGGCTGCGCAATCTGCGCCGGCAACAAATCGTACGACTTGAAAAGGATCAGGTAATAAATGGCAGGATTCAACAAGCCGGTAAAAGCATAGCTCCCCGTCTCCTTAAGGGTCAGCCTCCGCAACAGAGGCCATTTTTTCTGGACCGTGATAACCCCCGCAAAGATCAGCATCGCCGTGACGGCCGAAACCAGGATCAGCTCAAAGTAGCCGTAGTGACGCAGCCCGATCTTGAAAGCAGAAGCAACTGTCGACCAGCTGGCAACAGCAATAACAGTAAACAAAAGTGCTTTATTGTTTTCTTTCATTCGAAGCAACCCGAATAATCCGGCACGCAAAAATAGTGATAATTTCTTTCCGTTCCGACACTTTTTATCCGGTGAAAACCAGCGAGTGAATCAAAAACACTAATCAACTGAAACACAGTTTATTTCATTTTACAGGGAATATATTTTGTAATCGATAACTCTCTTTTTATTTCAATTTGTAATTTTTTTTGAATAAAAACTGGAAAATATTTTGTTATTCCGTTTTTTTGCTTTTTCTTTGCAGACAATTAACGAACAAGTTTTTTCATTTTATCAATGAACACTCATTCTATCGCTATTCTAGTCATTTCTATTCTACTTCTGGAGGACTTCAGAGGGTGAGACCGGTATATCGATATTGAAATAAAGAACAATAAAATAAAGAAAACCTTTCTCACCGTGTGGGAAAGGTTTTTTTCTTGTAAAAAAACGAATAATACAGGTTATAATGGAAAGAATTTATGTTTTTGACACGACGTTGCGCGACGGGGAACAGGTTCCCGGGTGTCAGTTAAACACCATCGAAAAAATCCAGGTGGCCAAAGCCCTGGAATTGCTGGGGGTAGATGTTATCGAAGCCGGATTTCCGGTATCCAGCCCCGGCGACTTCAACTCTGTGGTTGAGATCTCCAAAGCCGTCACCTGGCCCGTTATATGTGCGCTCACACGCGCGGTGGAAAAAGACATCGAAGTGGCTGCCGAATCGCTGAAATACGCCAAACGCAAACGGATCCATACAGGTATCGGCACATCGGATATGCACATCAAACACAAGTTTAACTCCAACCGCGAAGAGATCATCGAGCGTGCCGTAAAAGCCGTGAAGTATGCCCGCCGGTTTGTGGATGATGTGGAGTTCTACGCCGAAGATGCAGGCCGCACCGACAACGAATACCTCGCACGTGTGGTGCAGGCCGTCGTAAACGCCGGAGCCACCGTGGTCAATATCCCCGACACCACCGGTTACTGTTTTCCAAACGCTTACGGTGCAAAAATAAAATACCTGGTGGATCATGTAGACCTGAAAAATGCGATCCTCTCGACGCATTGCCACCAGGATTTGGGGATGGCTACAGCCAACACCCTCTCGGGAGTCCTCAACGGCGCCCGCCAGGTTGAAGTAACCGTCAACGGTATTGGGGAACGCGCGGGGAACACTTCGCTCGAGGAAGTGGTGATGGCGCTGAAGAGCCACAAGGACCTCGGGTTCGACACCAACATCAACACCACCAAGATATATTCCACCAGCCGGTTGGTTTCCACATTGATGAACATGCCCGTCCAGCCCAACAAGGCCATCGTCGGCCGAAACGCCTTTGCACACTCCTCGGGCATTCACCAGGACGGCGTGCTGAAGAACGTGGAAACGTACGAGATCATCGACCCGAAAGACGTGGGGATCGACGAGAACTCCATCGTGCTGACAGCACGGAGCGGCCGCGCCGCACTGAAAAACCGGTTGACCCTGCTGGGAGTGGATCTCGACAACGGCGAGCTGGATGACGTTTACCAGAAATTCCTTTCTCTCGCCGACAGGAAAAAAGACATCAAGGACGACGATATACTCGCCCTGGTCGGGAAAGAGTCCCGCATGAACCGCATCCAGATCGATTACCTGCAGGTTACCTGCGGCGTGGGGCTGCGCAACGTGGCCAGCATCGGCCTGAACATAGCCGGGGAGCATTTTGAGGCATCGGCAACCGGAAACGGTCCGGTGGACGCGGCGATAAAGGCGGTAAAGAAAATCATCAGCCGCGAAACGGTCATTCAGGAGTTCCTGATCCAGGCCATCAACCGCGGAAGCGACGACGTGGGCAAGGTCCACATGCAGGTGGAACACAACGGGATGCTCTACTACGGCTTCTCGGCAAACACCGATATCGTTTCGGCATCCGTGGAAGCATTTATAGATGCGGTGAATAAATTTGTAGAATGAACAAAGCTAACAGATAACATACAACAGACAAAATTATATGAATAAGACGCTTTTTGATAAGATATGGGACGCGCACGTGGTTACCACAGTGAAAGACGGCCCTTCGCAACTGTACATCGACAGGCATTTGTGCCACGAGGTAACCAGCCCGCAAGCTTTCTCGGGGCTGCGGGAACGGGGGCTGAAGGTCTTTCGTCCCGGACAGACCCTACTTACGGCCGACCACAACATCCCTACCGTGGAACAAGACAAGCCCATCCGCGATGAGGTTTCCCGGTACCAGGTGGACACCCTGGCCAAAAATGCCCGGGAGTTCGGACTCACCTACTACGGCCTTCGCCATTCCAAAAACGGGATCGTTCACGTGATCGGCCCGGAGAACGGCTTCACTCAGCCGGGAATGACCATCGTCTGCGGCGACAGCCATACCTCCACCCACGGAGCGTTCGGCGCAATCGCTTTCGGCATAGGGACCAGCGAGGTGGAGATGGTGTTATCGTCGCAATGTATCCTGCAAACACGCCCGAAAACCATGCGCGTGAACTTCGAAGGGAAGCTCAACGACGGCGTAAGTGCAAAGGACATGGCGTTGTACATGATCTGGCAACTCACCACAGGCGGTGCCACGGGCTACTTCGTGGAGTATGCGGGGGAAGCGGTCCGCAACCTGACCATGGAACAGCGGATGACGCTTTGCAACCTGAGCATCGAGATGGGTGCCCGAGGAGGATTGATCGCCCCCGACGAAACAACCTACAACTACATCCAGGGGCGCGAGTTTGCTCCCAAGGGGGAAAGGTGGGACGAAGCGATGGCCTACTGGAAAACGTTGAAGTCCGACGAAGGCGCTGCCTTCGATAAAGAGGTCACGTTCGATGCCTCCCAAATAAAACCGATGATAACCTACGGAACCAATCCCGGAATGGGCATGCCCATCGACGGAGCCATTCCCGAACTTTCGGCCATCGACGAAGCCGGAAAGATCTCGTTTGAGAAATCGTTGAAATACATGGGTTTCGAACCCGGACAAAAACTGGAAGGGAAACCGATCGACTACGTCTTCCTGGGCAGTTGCACCAACGGGCGTATCGAGGACTTCCGCGTGTTCACCCACTACGTGAAAGGGAAAAAGAAAGCCGGCAACGTGACAGCATGGCTGGTACCCGGAAGCTGGCAGGTCCGCCAGCAGATTGAAGCTGAAGGGCTGGACAAGATCCTGGAAGAAGCTGGCTTTGAGCTCCGTCAGCCGGGATGCTCCGCCTGCCTGGCCATGAACGACGATAAAGTACCGGCCGGAAAATATGCCGTCTCCACATCCAACCGTAACTTCGAGGGGAGACAAGGGCCCGGCGCACGCACCATCCTGGCAAGCCCGCTGGTAGCCGCCGCTGCTGCCGTAACGGGAAAGATAACGGCACCGTAACCACTATTCGATCAGCACATCAGTACATCAAACAAATATGGAAAAATTCAAAACAATCACATCCACATACGTCCCCCTTCCGATAGAGAACGTGGACACCGACCAGATCATTCCCGCCCGCTTCCTGAAAGCCACTACCCGCGAAGGGTTCGGAGACAACTTGTTTGCCGACTGGCGGTACGAAAAATCGGGCGAGCCGAAAGCCGATTTCGTCCTCAACAACCCCGCCTACAGCGGCGAAGTCCTGGTGGCAGGGAAAAACTTCGGCAGCGGGTCAAGCCGCGAGCATGCCGCCTGGGCAATTGCCGGATACGGCTTCAAGGTGGTGGTATCGAGCTTCTTTGCCGATATCTTCCGCAACAATGCGCTTAACAACGGCATCCTGCCCGTGGTGGTCAGCGAGAAGTTCCTCGGAGAACTGTTCACATCGGTCGGCCAGGACCCGCAGGCAACGGTTACGGTGAACCTCGAGGAGCAGTTCATCAGGAACAACCAGACCGGAAACAGGGAGCCGTTCGACATCAATCCCTATAAAAAAGAATGCCTCCTGAAAGGGCTCGACGACATCGACTTCCTCCTTTCGAACAAAGAGAAGATCGAAGCGTACGAGAAGAATCGCCCTTACGTCTATTGAATGTATCACACGTTTCAGTTCATCAACACATGGTAAAGCGGAAAATAGAAATAATGGACACCACGTTGCGCGACGGGGAACAGACCTCGGGCGTTTCGTTCGCAGCGGAAGAAAAAGTAAGCATTGTCCGCTTGCTCATTGAAGAGTTAAATGTCGACCGGGTAGAGATCGCGTCCGCGCGGGTATCGGAAGGAGAATTTAAGTCGGTGCAGAAGATTGCACAATGGGCAAACAGTCACGGGCATATCAACAAGATAGAGATCCTGGGATTTGTGGATGGAAACGCATCGCTCGACTGGATCACCGCCGCGGGATGCCGGGTGGTCAACCTCCTTTGCAAAGGTTCGGAGAAACATTGCACCCATCAACTCAGAAAAACGGCCCGGGAGCACCTCGCCGACATAAAGTCGGTCATCGCCGAAGCCAAAAAACGGGGAATGGACGTGAACGTCTACCTCGAAGACTGGTCCAACGGGATGCGCGATTCAGAGGCGTACGTGTTCGAGATGATGGATGAGCTGCAACACCAGCCCATCACCCGCTACATGCTGCCCGACACCTTGGGCATACTGAACCCCTCCGAGACCCGGATGTTCTGTGAGAAGATGATCGGCAGGTACCCCGGCCTGCACTTCGACTTCCACGCGCACAACGATTACGACCTGGCGGTAGCCAACGTTTTCGAAGCGGTGAAAGCGGGAGTAAAAGGCGTCCACGTCACCGTGAACGGCCTGGGGGAACGAGCCGGTAACGCGCCCGTCACCAGCATCGTCGCCCTGATCCACGACCAGCTGAAGCTCAGCACCAACGTTGCCGAGGACAAGCTCTACAGCGTCAGCAAGATCGTGGAAAGTTACTCCGGCGTACGTATCCCCAACAACAAACCCGTTATCGGTGACAACGTGTTCACACAGGTGGCGGGAGTCCATGCCGACGGTGACAAGAAGAAGAACCTCTACCACAACGACCTCGTGCCCGAGCGGTTCGGACGTTCGCGGGAGTACGCCCTGGGGAAGAACTCCGGCAAGGCCAACATCCTGAAGAATCTGGAGGCGCTGGGAATCGAAGTAGACGATGAAGTCGCCAAAAAAGTGACGGCCCGCATCATCGAGCTGGGCGACAAGAAAGAGCTGGTCAGCCCCGATGAACTTCCCTACATCGTTTCCGACATCCTGAAGAACGGGATCGACAACCAGGAGATACAGATACTGAACTACTCGCTGAACCTCACCGACGGCATGCGCCCGACAGCCACCGTAAAGATATCCATCCGGGGGGAGGTGTATCAGCAGTCAGCCGCGGGAGACGGGCAGTACCACGCCTTCTCGAAGGCCATGTACAAGATCTACAAGAGCCTCAACAAACCCACGCCCGAACTGCTCGACTACGTGGTGGTCATTCCGCCCGGCGGAAAAACCAATGCTTACGTGCAGACCATCATCACGTGGAGGTTCGACGGGAAGGTCTTCAAAACCCGGGGACTGGATGTCGACCAGACAGCTGCAGCCATCAAGGCTACGATAAAAATGCTGAACATGATAGAAAAAGGAAATATACCGGTGATCCGTCACATGGAGCTACCGTAAAAATAAAAAGAAAAGAAAACCTATGAAATTGAAGATAGCAGTATTACCCGGTGACGGCATCGGCCCCGAGATTATGGAACAGGCGTTAAACGTGACACGCGCCGTATGCGAGAAATTTAACCATGAGGCAACGTTCACGGAAGCCATTGTCGGCGCTTGCGCCATCGATGCCGTCGGCGACCCTTATCCGCCGGAGACGCACGAAGTGTGCATGCAGGCAGACGCGGTGTTGTTCGGCGCCATCGGACACCCCAAGTTCGACAACGACCCCAACGCCAGGGTACGCCCCGAGCAGGGGCTGCTCCGGATGCGCAAGCAACTGGGACTGTACGGGAACATCCGTCCCGTAATGACGTTCCCCTCGCTGATCCACAAATCACCCCTCCGTGCCGACCTGGTGGAAGGAGCCGACTTCGTCTGCATCCGCGAACTGACGGGAGGCATGTACTTCGGACGGCCGCAAGGACGGAGCGAAGACGGAGACACGGCTTACGACACCTGTGTCTACACGCGCGAAGAGATCGAACGGATCCTGCACCTGGCCTACAAGTTTGCCGGGCAACGCCGCAAGAAGCTTACCGTGGTGGACAAGGCAAACGTGATTGCCACCTCCCGCCTGTGGCGCCAGATCGCGCAGGAGATCGCCCCGCAATACCCCGACATCGAGACCGATTACCTGTTCGTGGACAATGCAGCCATGCGCATCATCCAGTGGCCCAAGAGCTTCGATGTGCTGGTAACCGAAAACCTCTTCGGCGACATCCTCACCGACGAAGCATCGGTCATCACCGGATCGCTGGGGATGCTCCCCTCCGCTTCGATAGGCATACACACCTCCCTGTTCGAACCGATCCACGGCTCCTACCCGCAGGCAACCGGAAAAAACATTGCCAATCCCGCCGCCATGATCCTCTCCACCGCACTGATGTTTGAATACGCTTTCAACCTGCAGGAAGAAGGAGCAGCCATCCGCCGGGCCGTCAACGCAAGCCTCGAAGCGGGCGTCGTCACCGAAGATATTGCCGAAGGGGGAAAAGCCTACGGGACAAGTGAGGTGGGGGACTGGATTGCGGAGTATATTAAAAGCTCCATTTTAGTTACTTTATAAGAAATAGAGATAGAGATTGAGATTAAGATTGAAATAGAGATTGAAATAGAGATTGAAATAAAAGAAAACAATAAAATAGGAACATACAGGAATGAACCGTAAAGACAATAAATACCTCCGGAGCTACACCTCCACTCAGGGCCGCCTGATGGCCGGCGCACGCGCGCTGTGGAGGGCTAACGGAATGAAAGACGAGCAGATGGGAAAACCCATCATCGCCGTGGTGAATTCATTCACCCAGTTTGTGCCCGGGCACGCACACCTGCACGATATCGGGCAGATGGTGAAAGCCGAAATCGAAAAGTTGGGGTGCTTTGCCGCCGAATTCAACACCATCGCCGTGGACGACGGCATCGCCATGGGCCACGACGGGATGCTCTACTCGTTACCGTCGCGCGACCTGATTGCCGACTCCATAGAATATATGATTAACGCGCACAAGGTGGATGCGATGGTGTGCATCAGCAACTGCGACAAGATAACGCCGGGCATGCTCATGGCAGCCATGCGGCTGAACATCCCCGCCATCTTTGTTTCGGGCGGGCCCATGGAGGCGGGAAAAATTGGCGACGAATCCATCGACCTGATCGATGCGATGATCGAATCGGCCGACGATGCCGTGCCGGACGACCGCATCTCGCAGCTCGAGAAGCTGGCTTGCCCCACCTGCGGCTCATGCTCGGGAATGTTTACCGCCAACTCCATGAACTGCCTCAACGAAGCCATCGGCCTGGCACTGCCCGGCAACGGGACGATCGTGGCCACACACGCCAACCGGATCGGACTCTTCCGCAAAGCAGCAGGGCAGATCGTGGAAAACGCCTACCGCTACTATTTCGACGGCGACGAAAGCGTGCTGCCGAGAAACATCGCCACACGCGCGGCGTTCCTCAACGCCATGTCGCTCGACATTGCCATGGGCGGCTCCACCAACACCATCCTTCACCTGCTGGCCATTGCCCGTGAGGCGGAAGTGGATTTCACGATGGACGATATCGACGCCCTCTCGCGTAAGGTGCCTTGCGTATGCAAAGTAGCGCCCAACACCAAGAAGTACCACGTCCAGGATGTGAACCGCGCCGGAGGCATTCTGGGTATCGTGGGCGAACTGGCAAAAGGTGGGCTGATCGACACATCGGTCCACCGTGCCGACGGACTGACGCTGAAACAGGCGATAGAAAAGTACGACATCACAACAGAAAATATCCATCCCGAGGCGCAAGCGATCTACAGCTCGGCACCGGGAAACAGGTTTAACCTGGTCATGGGCTCGCAAAACGCCGTTTACAAAACCCTCGATGCCGACCGGGAAGACGGTTGTATCCGGAACATCGCAAATGCCTATACCCTCGACGGCGGACTCGCCGTCCTGAAAGGGAACATCGCACAGAACGGCTGCGTGGTGAAAACGGCAGGGGTAGATGAGAATATCTGGAAATTCTCGGGAAAAGCCAAGGTGTACCATTCCCAGGACGAAGCGTGCACCGGGATCCTGAACGGAGAGATTGAAGCCGGCGACGTGGTCGTCATCGTGTACGAAGGGCCTAAGGGAGGGCCGGGGATGCAGGAGATGCTCTACCCCACTTCCTACATCAAAGCAAAACATTTGGGAAAAGCCTGCGCCCTGATTACCGACGGACGGTTCTCGGGAGGCACCTCGGGCCTGTCCATCGGGCATATATCTCCTGAAGCGGCTGCCGGGGGCAACATCGGGCTTGTGAAAGACGGTGATGTTATCGAAATCGATATTCCCAACCGGATCATCCGGGTCCAACTGTCCGACGCCGAGCTGGCGGAACGGAGAAAACAGGAGGAGGCGAAAGGGAAAGCCGCCTTTAAGCCGGTCAGGGACCGGAAAGTATCCAACGCACTGAAACTCTACGCCCATTTCGTCAGTTCAGCCGATTTAGGCGGTGTGAGAATACTATAACAGTCTATAAATCTACAAATATGAACAGGAGTAATCATTCACAATCCACCCAACCCTCCACAGAGGAGGCCAAGGTAAACATTTCGGGAAGTGAGGCCCTTATCCGCTCGTTACTGGCCGAAGGCGTAGATACCATGTTCGGCTATCCCGGCGGCGCCATCATGCCCGTTTTCGACGCGCTGTACGATCATAAGAACGACATAAAACATATCCTGGTCCGTCACGAACAAGGGGCCGTCCACGCAGCACAAGGCTACGCACGCGTATCCAGGAAAACCGGTGTTGCCCTGGTCACCTCCGGCCCCGGAGCCACCAACGCCGTAACCGGAATCACCGACGCCATGATGGACAGCACCCCACTGGTGGTGATCTCGGGACAGGTTATATCGGGCTTGCTGGGCTCCGATGCCTTTCAGGAAGCCGATGTGATCGGTATCACCCAACCCATCACCAAGTGGGCCTATCAGGTAAGGCGGGCGGAAGAGATTCCCTGGGCCGTTTCCCGTGCCTTTTACATTGCCAAAAGCGGCCGGCCCGGCCCGGTGGTCCTCGACATAACGAAGGATGCGCAGATCAACAAACTCGACTATACCTACAGCAGGACATCGTTCCTGAGAAGCTACATCCCTTTTCCTGAGCCGGAAACAGAAAATATCAAAGCGGCTGCTGAGCTGATTAACCGGGCACAAAAACCCCTGGCGCTAGTAGGACAAGGCGTGATCCTCGGAAATGCGGAGCAGGAGCTGCTGGCTTTCCTGGAGAAAGGCGGCATTCCGTTCGGCTCCACCATCCTCGGGCTTTCCGCCATCCCCTCCGACCACCCGCTCAACGCAGGGATGCTGGGGATGCACGGTAATATCGCTCCCAACATGAATACCAACGAGTGCGACGTGCTGATCGCCATCGGCATGCGTTTCGACGACCGTGTCACCGGCAACCTCAACACCTATGCCCGTCAGGCAAAAATCATTCATTTCGATATCGACCTGGCAGAGATGGACAAGAACGTGAAAACCACCGTAAAGGTGCTGGGTAATGCCAAAGACACACTGCCGCTCGTCACGGCCCTGATCGAGGAACGTAAACATTCGGAGTGGATGGAGAAATTCGGACAGTACAAAAAGACGGAGTTCGATTGCGTCATCAAGGCCGAACTGTATCCCGAAAACGGAGGAGAACTGAAGATGGGTGAAGTGGTGAACAAGGTATCGGAAGCTACGGGACATAAGGCAGTATGCGTGACCGACGTAGGGCAACACCAGATGATGGCCACCCGCTATTTCAAATCCACACAGACACGCAGCATGGTCACTTCGGGCGGACTGGGCACCATGGGGTTCGGGCTTCCCGCCGGGATCGGGGCGAAATACGGGGCTCCCGACCGCACCGTCTGCATCTTCGTCGGGGACGGTGGCCTGCAGATGTCCATCCAGGAGCTCGGAACCATCCTGGAGTACAACATCGACGTCAAGATTATCCTGCTGAACAACAACTACCTGGGCATGGTCCGGCAGTGGCAGGAGCTCTTCTTCGATGAACGATACTCCGAGACACACCTCAAGAATCCCGACTTCGTAAAGATTGCCGAAGCCTACGGCATCCGGGGAAGGAAAGTGACCGACCGGAAAGAGCTGGACAGCGCCATCGAGGAGATGCTGTCGCACAAGGGTGCCTACCTGCTCGAAGCAGTGGTGGAAACCAAAGGAATGGTTTATCCCATGGTACCTGCCGGCGGAAGCGTTACCGATATACTGATTGGAAACGGACACAAACTCTAAACTCAACAAATTATGGAAGGAAAAACATTATATACCGTCACCATTTTCTCAGAAAATACGGTAGGGGTGCTCAACCAGATCACCACCATCTTCACGCGCCGGCAACTGAACATCGAAACCCTCTCGGTCTCGCCCTCGGCCCTGGCAGGCATCCATAAGTTCACCATCACCGTCTTCTCGGAATCCGAAGAAGCGATGAAAAAGCTGGTGCGCCAGATCGACAAACGCATCGATGTGCTCAAAGCCTACTTCAATGTGGACGACGAACTGATCCACCAGGAGCTGGCCCTGTACAAACTGGCTACCGATAAGATTATGGAACACGGGTCCATCGAATACCTCATCCGGAAATACAACATCCGGGTGCTCGAGGTCAACAACGACTGCGTGGTGTTCCTCAAGGCCGGGCATTACGCCGAAACGCAGGGGCTTTTCAACGAGCTGGCCGAGAAGATCGGCGTCCTGCAGTTCATCCGCTCCGGAAGAATCGCCATCACCAAGTCGAAGGTGGAACGCCTGAGCGACATGCTGGCGCAGCGGGAAGAGATGAAGCAGGAACAACTATCACATCTATAAATAATATAAAAATATGAATACAACTAATTACTCAATTGACAATGTTTTGTGACCCGTTACCGATTCACAGGCTATCTGATAAATAACTCGCTTCGCTCAAACAACATATCAGATTACGCCTGCTTTATCGACGGGTACCCCATAAAACATCTAAACATTTCGTAATCAATTGTATTCGAAAACAATAAAAATGTAAATAATCAGACCGGGGAAGCAAGGGCCGGATGTGTCTTTGTTCCCGGTTTTAAAATCAATAAAAAATATGGCAAAAATGAATTTTGGCGGGGTAGAAGAAAATGTAGTTACCCGCGAAGAATTTCCATTAAGTAAAGCACAGGAAGTTCTTAAAAACGAAACAATAGCAGTAATCGGCTACGGTGTCCAAGGTCCGGGACAATCGTTAAACCTGCGTGACAATGGTTTCAACGTAATCGTCGGACAACGCAAAGGAGGAAAAACCTGGGACAAAGCTGTTGCTGATGGCTGGGTTCCGGGTGAAACGCTTTTCGAAATTGAAGAGGCGTGTGAGAAAGCAACCATTATTCAATATTTGCTTTCAGATGCAGCACAAATTGAAGTTTGGCCAACGGTGAAAAAGCATCTTACTCCCGGTAAAGCATTGTACTTCTCACACGGATTTGGAATTACTTACAAAGAACGCACGGGAATTATTCCGCCCGCCGATGTGGATGTAATCCTTGTAGCACCAAAAGGATCGGGAACTTCGTTGAGAACAATGTTCCTGGAAGGACGCGGGTTGAACTCTTCTTACGCCATTTTCCAGGACGCTACCGGACGCGCTTTCGACCGTGTTGTTGCATTGGGAATTGGTGTTGGATCGGGTTATCTGTTCGAAACAACATTTAAACGCGAAGTATACTCAGACCTCACCGGTGAACGCGGAACATTAATGGGTGCCATCCAGGGACTCTTACTGGCTCAGTACGAAGTACTCCGCGAAAACGGACACACCCCGTCGGAAGCGTTCAACGAAACGGTAGAAGAGCTCACACAGTCGTTGATGCCGCTTTTTGCCGCAAAAGGGATGGACTGGATGTATGCCAACTGCTCAACAACTGCTCAGCGCGGTGCGTTGGACTGGATGACACCATTCCACGATGCAACAAAGCCCGTCTTCGAAAAACTTTACAAAGAAGTGGCCAGCGGGAATGAAGCGCAACGCTCCATCGACACCAACTCCAAAGCCAACTATCGTGAAGGTTTGGAAAAAGAGCTCAAAGCCCTCCGCGAAAGCGAGATGTGGCAGACCGGAGCCGTAGTAAGAAAATTACGTCCGGAGAACAACTAAGGGTTCTATTATTTTTATAAAGAAGGTTGTCTCAAAATAAAAATTTACCTTTTGAGAAATGAATATTTGAATTTGTTCTCAGATCAAATCAGATAAGTAATAAGTATCCGAATAAAAAGAGGGTAAAATCACACATTTTGTGATACACCCTTTTTTTTATTATACGTAATCACTAGTGTCCTAGTTTTATTGATTAAAAAATGATATCTTTGTGTTGTTTTTCATTCACTATACATAAAAAACTTCTGTTATGAATGATATATCACGCAACGATTGGAATGCAATGAGTGATGATCACATTCTCAGTCAAATCGGAGAATTTGTAAAACATCACCGTATGGAGCAAAATAAAACCCAGGCGATGCTTGCTGAAGATGCAGGAATAAGCCGCTCCACACTCAGTTTGCTGGAAAGAGGTGACACAGTAACGGTCGCAACACTCATTCGGGTATTGCGGGTATTGGATCAATTACATATCATGGATGTTTTTGTGGTTGTCCGCCGGCAAAGTCCGTTAGCCCTGGCTCAAGCCGAGAGAAAAAAAAAACAGCGGGTTTCTTTTCCTAAAAGGAGGAAAACAGATAAATCAGATAATGAGAATATTGATTGGTAAAATTGGTAAATGATGAATACCGCCATCGTGAATATATGGGGCAAAATGGCAGGAGCCGTTGCCTGGGATGAAAAATCCGGATGGGCTTCTTTTGAATACGATCCTGCTTTTAAAAGACTTGGATGGGAACTGTCTCCCTTAAAGATGCCGTTGTCCACGGAACAACGAATTTACTCCTTCCCTGAATTACGCAAAGAAACCGGTTCTTCTTTCGATACTTTTAAAGGGTTGCCCGGATTGCTTGCGGACATGCTGCCCGACCGTTACGGGAATGAATTGATCAATTTGTGGCTGGCGCAGCAAGGACGGCCGGAAAACAGTATGAATCCCGTAGAAATGCTTTGTTTTATAGGTAAACGGGGAATGGGAGCATTGGAGATTGAACCGGCTATTTTAAAACAAAATGTAAATACCTTTTCGGTGGAAATAGATAGCCTGGTGGAAATTGCGAGCAAGATGCTTTCGAAGAAAGAGGCTTTTGTAGCCAATTTAAAATCCGAGGAAGAAAAGGCCATGCGGGAAATACTGAAAATCGGAACATCTGCCGGGGGCGCACACCCCAAAGCTGTGATTGCCTACAATGAAAAAACGGGAGAAGTCCGTTCCGGGCAAACGCGTGCTCCCGAAGGGTTTGAACACTGGTTGCTTAAACTTGACGGGGTGAGTGAAGTGCAATTGGGAGCGACCCATGGATACGGACGTGTTGAATACGCGTACTACCTGATGGCTTTGGATTGCGGAATAGAAATGATGCCATGCCGGTTATTGGAAGAGAACGGGCGCGCCCATTTCATGACCCGGCGCTTTGACAGGGAAGGAAGCTATACAAAACATCATATACAGACTTTTTGCGCCATGAAACATTTTGATTATAACCGGGTAAACAGTTACAGTTATGAACAATTATTTCAAACCATGCGGGAGTTGAAGCTGACTTATGCCGAAGCCGAACAGATGTTCCGCCGTATGGTGTTTAATGTGATAGCCCGCAACTGTGATGACCATAGCAAGAACTTCTCTTTTATTCTTAAACAGGGAGACCGGTGGAGATTGGCCCCGGCATACGACCTCTGTCATGCTTATCGTCCCGGAAGCGAATGGGTAAGCCGTCACGCGTTGAGTGTTAACGGGAAGCGGGAAAATATTACACGGGAAGATCTGATCGTGATAGGACGTTCCATCCGCAATAAAAAGGCGGAGGAAATTATTGATCAGGTTAACGATACGGTACACAACTGGAATTATTATGCAGACAAGGCAGGTGTGGATAAAGACAAAAAAGTGTCAATTGATAAGACACTTATCTCTTTATAAGTTTTTGTCGGAAAGACTAAATAATTATAGAATTTAGAATACTCTGCACCGGACAGCCCACCCCGTCTTCTATGTCGAGCATGGCGTTGATCAGGTAAACGTGCTCGAACTCATGCAGGTTATCAACAGTGATGGCCGCTTCCTTGATGATGGATTCCCGCAATAACCTCTGCCGTTTTGTCCCGTTTAACAGATAAGTATGGGGCGTGAAGAACTCCCCGTTCTTCCGGAAAACCACGTTGCTGTAGGTAGTATCGGTGATGCAGCCGTTTTGCACGATCAGCACTTCATCACCCACCCCTCTCTGTTTATTCAGCACCTCCAGCTGCACCCTGTCGGAATACTTGAACGAGTAGTCCACCTCATCCGCCTCCACCAGCACCAGCGAACGGATCCGTTTCGGGGTGTATGCCACAAACCGGACCGTACGGATCGCTTCCCTGTACTCTATACTGCATTTCACTTTCTTTTCGCGAAGCGTTTCGGGGAGTAACGATTCGAGGCAGGGCAATACCGGGGCGGCAAAACCGAAACGGTTTGCTGACTGCCGCATCCGCTCAACGTGAGCCTCCAGGTTCACAGCGGTGCCGTTCTTTATGCAAATGGTTTCGAGAAACATCGTCATTTTAGGTAAAGGGCAAATAAATTTTCCGGACAGCTTCCGCATACTCTTTTTCACATTCGCTGTTGACCGTGATACCGCCTCCGCTCCGGAAATAAAAGCCTCCCTCCGTCTGTTCGATATACCGGATCAGCACGCACGAGTCGAGGCCCGTTCCGTCGAAATACCCGGCCACTCCGGTGTAAAAGCCGCGCGGCTCCTGTTCCGCTTCGCGGATAATGGCGACCGTTGCTTCCTTGGGCGCTCCGGAAACCGATCCCGCAGGCAACAGTTCAAAAAAAAGCGTCCCCAGGTTTTCGAGATAATCGCCGGGCAGTGTCCCTTCAATCTCGGAGCTGACCTGTAAGATAGCACCTTCATTGGTCTCCACCCTGTCGATGTAGCGGAAACGGTTCACCTTCACCCGGGTGGCTATCCGGCTAATGTCGTTGCGGATCAGGTCGACTATGGTGCAATGCTCTGCTTTCTCCTTGTAATCGTTCAGGATCGTTTCCTCCGCATTTTCCACCGAAGCGTCAATGGTCCCTTTCATGGGATGGGAGAATATCTTCCCTTTTCCGATCCGCACAAACCGTTCGGGAGAGAAGCATACAAACCTGCCGGGAACGTATAACCGGTATTTCGCCCGGCTGCGCAGGAATATCTCCTTCAGCGACAATCCGGTCTCAACCGGCGTTTTTATCGTCAGGTTCGTCAGGAACGAGTTCCCGTAACGCAGTCCCTCCATCACGTGCGAAAACCTACGCGCGTATCGGCGGTAGTTTTCGGGAAAGGATACAAAAGCAAAAGGATTCCCTTCCGTTGTCTCCGTAACGTTTCCCGTCCCGTCCATATCGAAAAGGATTTCCGACTGTTGCAAAGGATTTTCAATAAAAAAGCCTTCGTTCAGTTCAAAATCGAGGCCAAACAAAAAAGGCGTTTTTGTCCGCCCCGCTTCGTTCATGCTTCGTTTTATAGTGTCGCACGAGGTAATCATCCTGCAAAATTAACCGAATTCGATCTTTTTCCCTTATTTTTGCATATAAAATAAGAAAAACGCGTGGATATGAATAAAAAAGAGTTACGCATCGTTTTTATGGGCACACCCTCCTTCGCCGTGGAATCATTGCGGGCACTGGTCGAAAACGGTTACAACGTGGTTGGCGTCATCACCGCACCCGACAAACCTGCCGGGAGAGGGTACAAGTTTCAGCCCCCGGCGGTGAAAGAGTATGCCCTGTCGGCAGGATTACCTGTCCTGCAACCCGAAAACCTGAAGAACGAAGTTTTCCTGAGCGAGCTGAAGCGCCTACAAGCGGACATCCAGGTGGTTGTGGCCTTCCGGATGCTGCCCGAGGTTGTCTGGAGCATGCCTCCCATGGGGACGTTTAACCTGCATGCATCGCTGCTGCCCCAGTACCGGGGTGCCGCTCCCATCAACTGGGCCCTTATCAACGGCGAGAAGGAGACGGGCGTCACCACCTTCTTCCTCAAGCACGAGATAGATACCGGAGAGATAATTTTTCAGGAAAAGTTGGCAATCGGGGAGGACGACAATGCGGGAACCCTGCACGATCATTTGATGATGGTGGGTGCCCGGCTGGTGGTAAAGACCATCGATGCCGTGATAACCGGAACCGTCCAATCCCTGCCACAAAGTGAATTGATAAAAGAAGAAAAGGAATTAAGGCCGGCTCCCAAAATCCACAAAGAGACCTGCCGGATCAACTGGGACAGGCCCGTACAGGAGATCCACAACTTCGTCCGCGGGCTGTCGCCCTACCCGGCCGCCTGGACCGAATTCGAAGTGGGTGGCGAGAAAATGAATTTCAGGATATTCACCACCAAAGCCAGTCCTGAGGCACATCAACTGCGGCCGGGAGAGATTGTTACAGACAACAAAACCACCCTGCGGGTTGCCGCACAGGATGGTTTTATCGATATCCTTGACATTCAGTTATCGGGGAAGAGACGGATGAAAACCGGTGACTTCCTCAACGGGTTTTCGTTTTAAACCCGTAAGCCACCTACCACTTGTAGTTCAGCCCGAAACTGAGCAGTTGAGTAACCTGCAAATGGTTGAACTTCGGATCGGGCGGAACACTATCGTCGAACCGCAGGTTCATGAAGAACCGGGTAGATAAGGCATTGGTTAAAGCCATGTTCAACGTATTCTCGAACTCCGCCTCCACCTTATCGTAACTGGTGAAATACTTCAGCCTCGAATTCCACGAGATGTACCGGTTGAAGTCATAGATCAGGTTGGCCGTCACCGTGGAACCCAGGTCCATGGTGTGTTTCTTTCCTTCCTCAATCCCGTAGCGGGCCACACTCACCTTCTCGTTTCCGATATACCTGAAGTTAAAACTTAAAGGTGCCAGGTGCAGGTCCAGCCTCACCCTGCGGTGCCTTACCTTCTCGGACCGGTTGTCGAGGTTGTACTTCAACCCCACACCGCCGTTAACATACAACGGAGCCAGGAATGCCGAACGGAGGTCGTTGGAATTCGTCGGGTAATTGTTGAAGAGCTGCGACCTCACATCCAGGTTGGTCGAATAAGACCAGTGTTTGTTGAACGCATCCACGCCAAAGTCCCCGTAATAACGCAACAGGTCGTCCCCGATCCGGAATTTACGGATGGTATCGTCGGGAGCCGTAAAAACAGAAAGCCTCCATTCAAACGAATTGTTAAAGCGTACCTTATTCTTCCGGTAGTTCATCCTGAGGATGTGGTTGTTGACGATATTGACGTTGCTTGTCCCCCCCTTGTGCCAGTTCGGAGAAAAATAGCTCTGGGACAACTGGAAGGAATGTTCGCCGTTGTAGATCCAGTATTTCCGCTTTATCGCTACCCCCTCCACCTGGGGAGCATTCAGGGAATAGCTCGTTTCGGTAGAAATCAGCTCCTTGAAAGGATTAAATGTTTCAATCACTTCGTTGTCTTTGCTGGATGACGGCAGCGAGTCCAGGTGAAACGCCGAAAGCTTCACGCGGTCGGGATACTCCCGGTAGAAGTTCTTGCGTGTTTTGCTTACAAACGCCGCATGCACCAGGTTTGGAGCAAATGTCTTCTCCTGCGGGATCAGCAGTCCCTTATACAGGCTCTCCTCTTTGGGCGGGTAAAAAGACAAATCGGGCGGCAGCATCTTTCCCGTGAAGATCATCGGGAGAAAGAGCGGATTATAGAAAATGGTATCCCTGAAGGTCAATCCGCTCAAGGATCCCAGGTTATACAAGTTATCGGGCAATTGCAGCGTCCCGTTCTCTTTTCTGGGATACAGGGAGTCCAGCGGTACGGCGACGGTTGTTACTGTGGTGAATTTAGCGGTATCCCTCAGTTGAGGAACAGCCGGCACAACCTGCAGGGGCTTATCCTGAACCTGCCTCTGCTGAATCAACTTCTCTATATCGGTGATGCTTTCAAAAAGCTTCAGGCTGTCGGCTTCCTGGGCAACGGCTTTCGGCAGGATAAACGGTGCGATCAAAAAAATGAGAAACAAACCAATCTGTTTCATAATTGTATTATTCGACATTCTTTTTTTGTTTTAAAAGCAAAGATAAAAAGAATTGTTGAAATACCGCCCATGAGAGAAAAATGCGACGGGTAGAATTTAAAAAAATTACAACATTTGTCGTTTAATTTTGTTATTTTTGTAATTGTTATGTTCATTAATAATTTGCATGTGCTTTAATTGCAGCTAAATCTTCGACTGACAATCTTTAGCTTTTATTAAGAGCGAAGCGAAACGAAAGTAATTTTCTTAAACAAGATATATGAAAGGAATCGTACTTGCCGGAGGATCCGGTACCCGGCTTTACCCGATCACGAAAGGAATCTCCAAGCAACTTATCCCGGTCTACGACAAGCCGATGGTCTATTACCCCATTTCGGCCCTGATGCTTGCCGGGATCAAGGAGATCCTCATCATCTCCACGCCGCACGACCTTCCCGGGTTTGAACGGTTGCTGGGCGACGGGTCGGACTACGGCGTCACCTTTTCCTACGCGGAGCAACCCAGCCCCGACGGGCTGGCCCAGGCGTTCATCATCGGCGAGGAGTTCATTGGCGACGATTGCGCCTGCCTGGTGCTGGGCGACAATATTTTTTACGGGCAGGGTTTCCCCAATCTGTTGAGGCAGGCCGTCAAGGATGCGGAATCGGGCAACAACGCCACTGTCTTCGGATACTGGGTGAACGACCCTGAAAGGTACGGGGTGGCCGAATTTGATCCGGAGGGCAACGTGCTGAGCATCGAGGAGAAACCCCAACAGCCCAAATCGAATTACGCGATTGTGGGCCTCTATTTCTACCCGAACAAGGTGGTGGAAGTGGCCAAAAGCATTCGTCCCTCCGCACGAGGAGAGTTGGAGATAACCGCCGTGAACCAGCAGTTTCTGAAGGATCGACAGCTTAAGGTCCAACTCTTTGGCCGCGGCTTCGCCTGGCTCGACACCGGCACTTTCGGCTCCTTGTCTGAAGCGTCCACATTTATCGAAGTGCTGGAGAAACGGCAGGGGCTGAAGATATCCTGCCTCGAAGAGATTGCCTGGCGCAACGGCTGGATCAACGACGAAAAGCTCCGGCACCTGGCGGAACCGATGAAAAAAAACGAATACGGCCGGTATCTGCTGAAACTAATCGAGAGGGCATGATGAAGATCACCACCACAGCCATTGAAGGCGTTGTTATTCTCGAGCCAAAAGTGTTCGGCGACGAGCGGGGCTATTTCTTCGAATCGTTTTCCCAACGGGAGTTCGAAGAAAAAGTATGCAAGACCACCTTTGTCCAGGACAACGAGTCCAGCTCCCGCTACGGTGTCCTGCGGGGATTGCATTTCCAGAAACCGCCCCACGCGCAGGCCAAGCTGGTGCGTGTGGTAAAAGGGAAAGTGCTGGACATTGCCGTGGATATCCGGAAAGGGTCGCCAACATTTGGGCATCACGTTTCGATAGAATTATCCGGTGAGAACAAGCGTCAGCTCTTCATTCCCCGGGGCTTTGCCCACGGTTTCGCGGTGCTGAGCGATGAGGTTGTTTTTCAGTACAAATGCGACAATTACTACGTTCCCCATTCCGAAGGCGGTATCCTCTGGAACGACCCCGCGTTGGGGATCGATTGGAAATTACCGGAAGAAGATGTAATTTTGTCGGAGAAAGACAAAAAAAATGTGTTATTAAACGAGTTAAAATTATAGTGATGGAAGGCCAATTCAAAAGAAATATACTGATCACCGGCGGAGCCGGATTTATCGGGTCGCACGTGGTGAGGTTAATGGCAACTAACTATCCCCATTACCGCATCGTGAACCTCGACAAGCTCACCTATGCCGGCAACCTCGCCAACCTGCTCGATGTCCGGGACAAACCCAATTACCGGTTCGTCAAAGCCGATATCTGCGACTTCGATGCCGTGCTGCGCGTGTTTGAAGCGTATCAAATCGACAGCGTCATCCACCTGGCTGCCGAGAGTCATGTCGACCGATCCATTACCGATCCGTTTTCGTTTGCTCAAACGAACGTAATGGGCACCCTCAACCTATTGGAAGCAGCCCGTCGGACGTGGCTACCCCAAACCCCACACCTCTTCTACCATGTTTCCACCGACGAGGTGTACGGTGCGCTGTCTTTCGACAACACCCTTTTCACCGAAGAGACCCGCTACGACCCACATTCACCCTACTCTGCCTCCAAAGCGGCTTCCGACCACTTCGTGCGGGCCTACCACGACACCTACGGACTGCCCGTTATCCTATCCAACTGCTCCAACAATTACGGGCCCTACCAGTTCCCCGAGAAACTGATACCGTTGTTCATCAACAACATCCGCCACAACAAACCCCTTCCGGTTTACGGGAAAGGCGAGAACGTGCGCGACTGGCTTTATGTGGAAGACCATGCCCGCGCCATCGACCTGATTTTTCACCGGGGGAAAACGGGTGATACCTACAACATCGGCGGGTTCAACGAGTGGAAAAACATCGACCTGATCCGGGTAATGATCAAGACGGTCGACCGGTTACTGGGGCGCCAGGAAGGTGAATCGGAGAGGCTGATTACGTACGTTACCGACCGTGCCGGCCACGACCTGCGCTATGCCATCGACTCCACGAAGCTGAAAAACGAACTCGGCTGGGAGCCGTCGCTGCAGTTCGAGGAAGGAATCGAAAAAACCGTGCGCTGGTACCTCGAGAACCAGGAATGGCTGGACAACGTCACCAGCGGTGATTATCAACAGTATTACCAAAAAATGTACGGGAACTGAGCACTGTGCAAACGGCCGGCGAATTGTGTAAATTTTCCCTAAAACCTGCCGTATATAGGACAGATTCAGCGAAAACCATTACTTTTGCACGTTATATGTACTCAAAAAAGCAACTTCTATGCAACGGAAATATACGTTTACTACACTGTTAACCCTCTTTTTTTTGTTCGTCTCTACCGCACTGTTCGCGCAAATGAGCGATCAGCAGGTGATGCAGGAAGTCATGAAATACAACAACCAGGGAATGTCTCAGCAACAGATATTCCTTGAACTGAGCAAGAAAGGCGTTACGGCCACCCAGCTGCAGCGGATCCGGGAACGGTACAATCAGGAAAACACCCCGACGAGCCCGTTAGAATCGAATTACGATGCACAGCAAAACCTGAACAGGGCTTTACCCGATATGCAACCTGCGGAAAGAATAAACCCCAACGACACCATCCCCCCCGGAAAACGTATTTTCGGGCAGGATTTTTTCTCCCGGGAAAACCTGACATTTGCTCCCAACGTGAACATGCCTACCCCCGCTAATTATGTGTTGGGGCCGGGCGACGAGGTCATTATCGACGTGTGGGGAGACTCGGAGCTGAACGTACGTTACACCATTACCCCCGACGGGTACATCACTGTGCCGGGGCTGGGGCGGATCCAACTCAGCGGAATGAACGTCGATCAGGCAACCGTCCGTATCCGCAATGAGTTTTCGGATATCTACTCCGACCTCAATTCGAGCCAACCCCGGACTTTTTTCGCCCTCTCCGTGGGAAATACCCGTACCATAAAAGTCAATGTGATGGGTGAGGTAACCACCCCCGGAACGTATACGCTTACATCCTTCTCATCGGCTTTCCATGCGCTGTACGCCGCCGGCGGCATAACACCCATCGGAAGTTTGCGCAACATCCGCGTATTCCGGGGAGGCCGGGTGGCGGCCACGGTCGATTTGTACGAATACCTTCTCAAAGGGAACAACATGAACGATATTTCCTTGCAGGACGGGGATATCGTGATGGTTGACCCATACGTAGGGCTAGCCCAGATCGCCGGAGAAGTGAAACGTCCCATGAAATACGAGATGCGCCCCGATGAAACGCTTCAGGATGTTCTTGGTTTTGCCGGCGGTTTCACAGGCGAAGCCTATAAGAACAACATCCAGGTAGACCGGAAGGGCGATTACGAAAAAGAAACCTTCACGGTAAATCAAACCGGTTTTGGTTCCTTTACGGTACACGATGGCGACTCCATAACCGTATCCACCATACTCAACCGGTTCTCCAACATGGTGGAAATAGACGGTGCCGTTAACCGTCCGGGACAATACGCCATCGGTGACCAGCTTAAGACGGTGAAAGACCTGATAAATATCGCTCAGGGCCCTAAGGGAGACGCGTTTCTCAACCGTGCCTTGTTGTATCGCGACAAGGAGGACCTTACACGTACTGTAGAGTCCATTGACCTGAATGCCTTGTTGCAAAATCAGGCACAAGATATCCTTTTACAGAAAAACGACCTGCTATACGTGCCGTCTCAATTTAGCATCAGTGACAGTTTAACCGTATTCGTCGGAGGAGAAGTACGCCTGCCCGGCGATTATCCATTTGCTTCCAATATGGAAATAGAAGATGTCATCCTTCAGGCCGGAGGGCTTAAGGAATCCGCTTCCGTAGCACGCGTGGATGTCTTCAGGAGGATTAAGGATCCCACAAGTACAGTTCAGACGAATCTCTCCGGAGAAACATTCTCATTCGCCCTTAAAGACGGTCTGATTGTCTCGGGCGACAGGCCGTTCACCCTGCAGCCTTTTGATCAGATTATCGCGCGTCGTTCACCCGGTTATGAGGTCCAGCAGAACATAACGGTTAGCGGAGAGGTGCTGTTTGAGGGGCAATATGCCAAAGTAACCAAGGACGAACGCCTGTCATCAGTTATCCAACGGGCAGGCGGGCTTACCGATTACGCATACCCTAAAGGGGCAAGACTCCTGCGAAAGTTAAGCGATGAAGAAGTTAACCGCTTGATTACCGCCCTAAAAACAAAAGCCCAGATGGACAAGATAAATACCGACTCGTTGAATATCAACGAACTGGATTTACGCAACCAGTATGTGGGTATTAATCTGGAAAAGGCCATGAAAAAACCCGGCGGGGACGACGATATAGTGCTGAGAGCAGGCGACGTGATTTCGATTCCGCAATACGAAGGCACCGTGAAGATTTCGGGAGGAGTTCTTTATCCAAACACGGTTACCTACAACAAACGAATGAGCCTGGACAGTTACATTCGCCAGGCAGGAGGATATTCACGCCTGGCCATGAAAAGCAGGCCGTTCGTCGTTTATATGAACGGGAAGGTGGCTACCGGCCGATGGGCCAGGATAGAGCCCGGATGCGAGATAGTGGTGCCGGAAAGGCCGGAGCGGGAACCTCTGTCGCTGCAAGGCATACTGGGAATTTCAACCAGTGTCGCCTCCATAGCCTTGCTTATTTCAAATCTGGTAAAATAGTGCATGATTTATGGAAGAAAAAATAACGTCACAAACCCTCCCAAATAGCGCTTCGGATGAGATTGATTTAAGAGACATCACCATTCGACTCTGGAAGAAACGCAAATTTATATTGATGATAACCGGAGTGTTTTTGCTGTTAGGGATTTTTATCGCTTTTACTTCGCCAGTGAAATATACCGCAGAGAGTGTTATTCTTCCGCAAAGTAACAGACAAAACTCTATAGGGAATCTAGGAAGTCTAGCCTCTATTGTTGGTGTAAACATGGGGACTACAGTTATGACGGAAGGGAGTATTTCCACGGCAATTTATCCCCAAATACTTAACAGCTTGCCTTTTGTACGGGAAATTATGAGAACACCTATCGTAGTAGAAAAATCTAACGGTAAAGAAATAACATTGTATGAATATTATACCCATAAAGAATATAAAGAGACCAATATTTTAGGCGTTGTAAAAAAATACACCATCGGATTACTAGGTACCCTTGTATCGACTTTTCCGGCATCGAAGAATTCACAAGAAACAAATATTAATAAAGACATAACTCCTGACAGCACTGGTATTGTACAAATCACTCATCAAGAACAGGCAGTGTTCAATGTCATAAGAGGTTCCATTCAGTATGAATACAACGCAAAAGAGGGGGTTATCAAGTTGGGTTATACTTTCCCCGAACCGTTTGCTGCGGCTCAGGTAAGCGAACAATTGCATAAGTCGCTTGAAAAATACGTAATAAACTACAAAACAGAAAAAGTACAGGAAAACCTAGCTTTTGTTGAACAAAGTTATGCAGAAGCCCGAAAAGACTTTTTAAATAAACAAGCCAACCTTGCCGCTTTCCAAGATGCCAATAGGGGATTAATAACTGCAACCGGAAGAACAACCGAGACCCGCCTAAGAAGCGAGTATGACATAGCCTTTACTATTTATAATGAACTATCCAAACAACTTGAACAGGTTCAACTAAGTATGAAAGAGGAAAAACCTATTTTAACGGTAATAAACCCTGTTATTGTTCCTTTAAAAAAGAGCGCCCCTAACAAAACGAAAATCCTGGTTATCTTTTTCTTATTAGGACTTACTGTTTCCACAGGTTGGATATTGGTTAAACCTTTTATTAAAAATATCCAGAAGGAGGCGAATAAAACTTCTGATGATAAAGGGCAGGATAACTTATAAAAGATGAGGTTACCTATGTAAAGATACACTACGAAAAGCGGATATGTAGATAATTGACAAAACAGAAGGAGAGATTAAAAACTTCTTTTTGTGTAGATAAAAATCCACCTATGAAGCACGTACTTATCCCCATGATGACATTTAGTCATGTAAATATCGATAAATAGTGCACACGTCACACAATCTTCAATACTCTTTTTTACATGGTGTTAAAAGGATAAACGTATTCTCACAGAAAAAATATTCACTTCTGTTTTATAGCTGATTTCTCCAATCTGCTCATATCATTTGATGCCTCTCATCTTCGATCTATTGAAAAAGCATACGTTATGAAAGGATTTAAGGAGAATTGAAGAATAAAGATAATGTCAATATTTTAATTTATATCAATAAGTTAGATTACGCCTTGGAGTAAACCAAGGTAAAATACAAGTCTCCTCAGTTTTACTTTTCAATGTTCCAATAAGGTAGGTATATAGTTTTTTATTGTAAATTTGTATATTAAAAAAATTCATACTATTATATTAAAACAGGTAGCTAGTGGCTCTGGATAAAATTAGTCGAAGAGTTAAAGACATGATAAATCACCTAATTAATTAAACAATATTCTTGAAAGAAACAGCCCCTACATCGACCTCATTGCAGAATAGCAAGCGAATAGCAAAGAATACGCTAATGCTCTATTTTAGGCAGATACTGATTTTATTGGTGAGCCTTTACACTGTTCGTGTTGTTCTGGACGTCTTAGGTGTTGAAGATTATGGAATCTTCAACGTTGTTGCTGGTATAGTTACACTATTTTCATTTATGAGTGGAACAATGGCTTCAGCTACACAACGTTTCTTTTCGTTTGCTTTAGGTCAGAAGGATACAGAGCAATTAAAAAAGATATTTTCTGTAAATATTGTTATTTATGCTGGTATCGCTATAACTGCTTTACTTCTATTGGAAACTATTGGATTATGGTTTGTAAGTGAAAAACTAGTGGTTCCTGCTGATAGATTTGAAGCAGCTCGTTTTATATATCACTTTGCAGTACTCTCGTTTACTTTATCAATTCTCACTTCTCCATTCATGGCGATAATTATTGCTCAAGAAGACATGCAAATCTACGCATATGTATCAATTATAGAAGCTATTTTAAAACTAGGCGCCGTTATTTTGCTAATTTATATTGATGTAGATAAATTAAAATTATACGGAGTTTTACTTTTTTTTGTTTCGATAATTAATGCAGGCATTTATATTTCTATAGCATTGCGTAAATATGACGAGTGTCAATTTAGGAAGTTTTATTGGGATAAACATTTAATGCAAGAGATTGTAGGTTTTACAGGTTGGACACTTTTCGGACAACTCACAACAGTGGCAAGAAATCAAACAGTAACCATCCTTATAAACCAAGTTTTTAATCCTATAGTAGTTGCCTCGCGTGTGATAGCAATGAGTATTAGCAATCATATTGGTGTTTTCGCCAATAATTTCAATACTAGCCTTTATCCGCCTATCATTAAATCATATTCGGGTAATAACAAAAAAGAAATGTTTTCTCTCATCTTTAACGGGTCAAAACTGACTTTTTTTCTAATGTGGATAACTGCTCTACCATTGCTTATAGAATTGGAAATGATTCTAAATATCTGGTTAAAAGATGTACCCCCCGAGGCAATCCTGTTTACTCAACTAAGTATTATTGAATCTTTAATTGTTTCTTTTAGTTTACCAATTGCAACTGCTGCACGTGCCCCAGGAAAAATGAAAACCTATGAATTAATTTTGGGAATAATTCAATTGTCTATTTTCTTTGTATCTTGGATAATATTAAAAATGGGTTACCCTGCTTATTCAGTATTTTTGGTAGCTATAATAGCAAACATCGTGATGCTATTTGTTCGATTATTTATAGTAAGTAAACTAATAAATTTATCAAAAAGGCTTTTCATGTTAAAAGTTTTTTTCCCTTCCATGGGAATTATACTTTTATCTGGAATACCGTCTTTTTTACTTCAGGAATTATTACCAGAAGGACTGATTTATTCCATCATTATAATAATATTTAGTATAATAATTAGTTCAATTGCTATGTATTATATTGGGTTAGACAAGAATTGGCGGAAAAAAATCCGCTATTATTTAAAAATCAAGACTTAGTATTTTTTTAAAACTGTCAAAAAATGAAAATCCTAGTATTGGGTGGTACAGGTGCTATGGGAACCCATTTACTTAATTTGTTAGGGAATACAGATAATGAAATTGTTGTTACTTCACGTATCAAGCGGCAATCTTCAAAAAATATTAAATATCTAGTAGGCAATGCAAAGGATGATGTTTTACTTAAAGAGATTTTACAAGAACATTGGGACGTAATAATTGATTTCATGTTATATACGACCAGAGAATTTACAGAAAGAGTAAAGTTTTTTTTAGATTTTGCCTCGCAATACATCTTTTTAAGTTCTGCCCGTGTCTATGCCGATTCAAAGGAGCCTATCAAAGAAACCTCACCTAGACTTCTCGATACCTCAATGGACGAAGAATTTCTATCTACTGATGAATACTCTTTAGCTAAAGCTAGACAAGAGAATATACTGAAAAGTACAGGAAAAAGGAATTGGACGATAATCAGGCCATACATAACCTACAGCTCACAAAGGCTTCAACTAGGTGTTATGGAAAAAGAAAGTTGGCTATATAGAGCATTAAATCACAGAACAATTGTATTTTCTAAAGATATTAATTCAAGATTAACGACAATGACCTATGGATTAAATGTAGCTAAAGGAATAGTCTCCATCATTGGTAATTATGATGCTTTAGGAGAAATATTTCATATTACTTCTGACAAATCTTTGAGATGGAGTGATGTTCTAGAGATTTATTTAAATGGTTTAGAAGAGTATTTAGGATTTAGACCGAAGGTCATGCTGGACAACATAAACAACTTGCACACTTCTCATCTTGCAGAATATCAGACAAAGTACGATAGGCTCTTTGACCGTAGTTTCGATAACTCAAAAATATCCAAATATGTTAATATTGAAGATTTCCTTACAGCCGAGGAAGGGTTAAAAAAATGTTTAGAAGAGTTTTTGAAACGTCCAATATTTAAAAGCATCGATTGGCGTGCAGAAGCGCTAAGAGATCGTAAAACAAAAGACTTTACAAATTTAGTTGAAATTAGAGGTATTAAACAAAAAATTAAATACTTACTTTACAGGTTATTTATCAAATAATATGATTATATTATGTCAAAATATTACTCCGACGAGAAAAATGTTCAAATAATTGTAGCATTGCTTAAAAAGCATGGTATTAGAAAAGTTATTGCTTCCCCAGGAAGTGCAAATTCTCCTTTAGTGGCAAGTCTTCAACATGACTCTTATTTTGAGATTTACTCCTCTGTAGATGAACGCTCTGCCGCCTATATAGCATGTGGTTTAGCTGCTGAATCAAAAGAACCTGTAGTTATTAGTAGTACAGGAGCTACTGCTTCACGGAATTATATGCCTGGACTTACTGAAGCTTATTATCGTAAACTACCTATTCTTGCAATAACATCTACACGAAATGTTGCTTTAATAGGTAGTTTAACAGATCAGGTTATCGACAGAAGTATTATACCAAATGATATTGCACAAATTAGTGTTACTTTACCTATTATCAAAGATGAAAACGACATATGGGAATGTGAAATAAAAGTGAACTCAGCTATTCTTGCATTAACCCGTCATGGAGGTGGACCTGCACACATTAACCTACCAACAAATTATTTAGGTACCTATAATACTATAGAACTTCCTTTCGTTAGAATTATAAAACGTATTACTGAGAATGATGAGTTTCCAATAATTCCTAATAACGAGAAAATTGCTGTTTTTGTAGGATCCCACAAATTTTTCGACAAAAAACTCACAAATGCATTAGAGTTTTTTTGTGAGACTCACAATGCAGTTGTGCTTTGTGATCACACAAGTAATTATTATGGGAAATATAAAATTTTATTGCCAATCATAGCTTACCAAAGTATCTTTCAAGAGGATTTGAAGATTGGATTGTTAATTCATATCGGGGAAATTTCAAGTATCTCAGGTTATTTAATGAATCGAATGAAAAGTGTATGGCGACTCAGTGAAGATGGAGAAATAAGAGATACTTTTAGAAAACTCGAATATGTCTTTGAGATGCCTGAAGAGCATTTTTTTAATAAATATACCACCGAACATAAAAAAAACCATCAAATTGATCTCTCATATTTTGATGCTTGGAACAAAAAAGAAAAAGAATTATCTGAAAAGATCCCAAATCTTCCATTCTCCAATATATGGATTGCCCAAGAAATAGCGTACCGCATCCCTAAGCATTCCACTATTCACTTTGCAATATTGAATAGTCTTCGATCTTGGAATTTTTTTAGTTTACCTGAATCTGTAATTTCAAATTCTAATGTGGGAGGATTCGGAATAGATGGATCCCTTTCAAGCATTATCGGAGCTTCTCTTACAAACAAAACCAAACTCTTTTACTGTGTAATTGGAGACTTGGCGTTCTTCTATGACATGAATGCTCTTGGAAATAGACATATAGGAAATAATCTTAGATTATTGATCATCAATAATGGAAAAGGAACCGAGTTTAGATTATTTCTGCATCGTAAAGGCACAGCACAATTTGAGGAAAAAGCTGATAAATATATATCTGCAGCTGGACACTTTGGTAATAAATCAAGGACTTTGTTGAGAAATTATGCTGAAGATTTAAATTTCACATATATGACTGCAGCAAATAAAGATGAGTTTGCGAAAGTAATTGACAAGTTTGTGAATCCAAATATTCAAGAAAAGTCTATTATTTTTGAGGTCTTTACAGATAGCGTCGATGAAAATACTGCCATTGAAGAATTAACAAATTTAGAACTACCCCCAACTTCTTTCAAAATGAAAATGAAACAAAAAACAAAAGATGTTCTAGGAGAGAAAAATATAAATTTACTAAAAAGAATCATTAAATAATTTTCAGAATGTTAAATGTGGTAATTATCAATCAGCCATTGCGAAATCGTGGCGATGAGGCTGCACATCGTAGTTTAATGCGTACACTAATTAACTATTTTCCTAACACATATTTTTCCGTTTTATTTTCGTGTGAAGACCCATATGCTATTAATGAATTCATAGTTAAATCTGATAGGATTTCATATAAAAACATATCCTGTTCCAGTTATAACGACATTGTAAAACGCTGGTCACTAAGGATCGGCTGCATATTTTTATCTCAGCTACACCCTACAATTAGAGAATATGCACGTATTATAAAAAAATCTGATCTTGTAATTTGTGCTCCGGGAGGAATTTGTATGGGAAGTTTCCAAAATTGGAATCATATTTTTAATCTTTCTCTAGCAAAGTATTTTAGAAAACCACTGGTCTATTATTCTCGCTCATTTGGACCATTTCCTATTAAGACCAAATGGAATAGAGTTTTCCAAAAAATAAGCTACAAGTTGTTGGATAATTTTGATTTTTTGTCTATTCGAGATAAAAAAACTATGACGTTAGCTGATCAATTAGGTGTGTCATATTTACCATCGATTGATACAGCATTTTTAGATAACCCCAATGCCGAAATACCTCCTGAGATTCTACAAACTATAGGTTGTAATAAGTTTGTTGTTTTTGTACCCAACTCTCTCACTTGGCATCCTACATACAAGACCATCAATCAATTAAAAATTGATTCTTTTTACCTCAAAGTTCTTAATTTTTTATCAAAAAGTTACCCCCAAGTAATCATGCTTCCGCAGCTTTCCTTGACAAGTAACTCTGATTACCAATATTTCAAAAACTTGTTATCGAAAACAAATCTCTCTAACGTTTCAATTATCAAAGATATTTATAGCTCTGATATTCAACAAAAAATTATTTCGATGGCGAATTGTGTTGTTGGGGCAAGATATCACTCAATTGTTTTCGCAATTAACAATAGTGTTCCCTTTGTTTCACTATCTTATGAACACAAGATGACAGGATTATTGAATCTGTTTGATTTAGAAGTACGAGAAATTATTTTGTCTGGTATTGGAACTGAGAACTTTAATGAAGAAAATAAGTTGAATGAATTAAAAAATATATTAGAAACCCCATACTCAAACGCTAGAGAAATACAAGCTAAAGCTCATCAAATAGCAGTTAGTACATTTGTAGAGCTAAAAAATAAATTTTCCTAACCAAGCCTATAAAAATTTCTATTGATTATCAAATTCTATCTGAATAGTTCTATGACAAACTGTATTGTGATCCCTGTTTATAAATCAACACTTACATCATCCGAGAGAATTTCTTTACTACAATGTTTTAAAATTTTGAGAGAACACCCAATCTTTCTAGTAGCACCTAATGGCCTAAATCTTACTGAGTACAAAAAAATATTAGGTAATGATATTATAGTTGAGTTCTTTGATGAATATTACTTTATTGGCATATCAGGTTACAATAAATTAATGCTAACGAAGGACTTTTACCTACGTTTCTCGGCCTTTAAGTATTTACTGATATATCAACTAGATTGTTATGTATTCAGAGATGAGCTTAATGACTGGTGTGAATTAAATTACGACTATATTGGAGCTCCCTGGATTGACACTTCTATTCACAATTTAAATATATTTCGCAAACTATTCTATTTTGTAAAAAGAAAGATAAAAAGAATTCTATCAAAAAATCTGTTAAATGATAAAAGTATATTAACCAACAACGTAGGTAATGGAGGATTCTCTTTAAGAAAAACAGATAAGTTCATTTCAGTTCTAAATGAAACAGATGACACCTATATTAAAAAATTCACTGAAAGTAATGATCCTAAATCGCTGTTTAATGAAGATGTGTTTTGGAGCTTTATTGCAAAAAAAATAAAAAAACCTCATTTTAAAGAAGCCTGTAAATTCTCTTTGGATCTAGGAGCCGATATAGGAATCAGGTTAAATAATAATAAGCTACCATTTGGCTGTCATGCATGGAACAAAAAATATTATTACTGGGAAAAATATATAGTATAATGATTAATCTTTATAAAATCTAATGAGAATATTATTTGTTCATTCAGAACCAGACTATCTTAGAGATAATCCTTATGTCTATTCTCTCGTAAAAGGACTTAAGAGTCAAGGTTGCACTATAGATTGTAGTTTAGAGCAATTCTGGAGTAATTATGATGAGTATGACATTTTTCATTTTCAATGGCCGGAGTCGATTTTCAATTGGGAACCTGTCACAAATGAAGATGTTGAAAAGCTAGCTATTCATTTATCAAGGTTACTAAATAAAAAAAAGAAAATTGTTTATACTCGCCATAATATCGTACCACATTATTCAACCAATGAATATAAAGAAAAACTCTATAAACTACTTGAACGAGAAAGTGATGTCATTTTGCACATGGGAGTATATAGTTTAACTCAACTAAAATCCCAAATAACAGATAGAGATACAAGGCATTTCATTGTGCCTCATCATACATATGACGAGATTTATACTTCAATAATTGATAAGGAATCTGCACGGAAAAGACTTAAAATCAAAAATGATAAATTTGTTTTTCTTTGTTTCGGTGCTTTTAGGAATAAAGAAGAGAGGAAAATGGTATATAAAAGTTTTTCTAAACTAAAATACCCGAAGAAACTCCTAGTTGCTCCTAGATTTTTCAAATATAAAATAAATATAAAGCATCCTCGGGCCTTAATTAAAGGGATAATAGAGCGTTTAAATTATTTCAGTTTATCTAATGACAAGAGCCTATCAGCTAAATTTATTGATAATCAAATGCTACCGTATTATTTCTCATCTGCCGATGTTATTTTTATCCAAAGATGTCAAATTTTAAATTCCGGCAACATACCTATGGCTTTTCATTTTTGTAAGACTGTCATTGGAGCAAACACAGGTAATGTAGGAGAATTATTAAAAAAAAGCGATAATATAGTATTCAATCCATCAGATTTTTCATCAATTGTAGATGCAATGGAAAGAAGCATGGAGAAAGTAAATTCCGGACAAGGGACAAGGAATAAAGAATATGCTAAAAAGTATTTAAACACGAAGGAAATAGCAAGACAGATTAAGCAAATATACATTTCAATCCTTGAATGAGAGGGAAATTGTCATATTAATTTAATACCTTTGCAACTCTGAATAATGGAATTAATTAACATAGCTGTAGTTATTTGAGATGAATAAAAAGGGGTATATTTCTTATTCGATCATAGTTCCTCATAAAAATACACCTGAATTACTTAAACGTTGTATAGATTCTATACCTAAAAGAGACGATGTACAGATAATAATAGTTGATGACAATAGCGATGCTTCTATTGTTGATTTTTCTAACTTTCCAGGTCAGGAACATCCACTTACAGAAGTTTACTTTACAAAAGAAAATAGAGGGGCTGGCTTTGCCCGAAACTTTGGTTTAATGAAAGCTAGAGGACGATGGTTAATATTTGCAGATTCGGACGATTTTTTCAATGATTGTTTGAATCAGAAAATGAATGAGTACTTAAACTCAACTGCTGATATTATTTTTTTTCAATCGAACTCTGTTGTGTCTGATACAATGAATAGAATAGAAAGCCGGGGTAAAGAATACAATGCCTGGCTTCAGGAATCAAAAAAAAGAGATATTGTATTAGATGAAGTTAGATACAAAATTAATCCTCCGTGGAGTAAATTTTATTCAACGAACCTTGTAAGGGAGCATGGCATAAAGTTTGATGAAGTTTTAGTAGCTAACGATGTTATGTTTTCTACTAAATGTGGGTTTGCAGCAAAAAAAATAATTATTGATTTATCCTATTTATATTGTTCAACAGTTAGGCAAGGATCACTAGATTTAACAAATATCGACGCATATGTTTGGACACGTTTTGAAATTGCTTTAAATCATTTTGTTTTTCTCAAAAAAATAAAAAAGGAAAAATATCGAATGAATATATTTAACTCTATTAATATGATAAGAAAGCTAAACAACTGGACCTCTCTTAAAGATTCTTTTATAAATGCATATCATGAAATGGGGTTAATTAATATTACACTTGATTTTTTTGAAATTCTAAAACATAAAATAAAAAAGTAATTTTATATGAAAAAAACAATCTTAAGAATTATGTTGATATTTATCTTAACGACTAGTCTTTATTCCTGTGGTTCCATCTTCGAATTTCCTGAAGAAAAAATAATTAATATTAGTGATAATACGAACTGGAAAATTATTTGGGAAGACAATTTCGATAAAGATACCATCGATTACAATTTTTGGTCAAAAACTCCACGAAGTAAAGCACTCTGGGCCAAACACATGACTAATAACGACACTTGTTATGAGGTTAAAGATGGTATATTAATATTACGAGGGGTTGTAAATAATTTTATAAAGAATGACCCATCTCCCTACTTGACTGGTGGTATTGAAACTATAAAAAAGAAAAATATTACATATGGTAAAGTTGAAATAAAAGCAAAAATGAACAAAGTAGATACAGCTTGGCCGGCAATTTGGATGAAAACAGAAGATAGAACCTGGCTCGGAGAAATAGATATTATGGAAACATTTGACAATTATGACAAGGAGAATCTTATTAGCCAAACTGTACACTCGCATTATACAATTAATTTAGGTCTTAAGAGCAGCCCTAACCACACAGGGGTTAATATGGTTAATGACAAATCCGAATACAATATTTACGGAGTTATCATCAATGAGAAAGAGGTTTTATTTTATGTGAATAACAAAATCACATTTACATATCCTAAAACAAGCACTGAGGAAGACGGACAATATCCCTATGGAGATCCTAAATTTTTAATTCTGAGTATGCAATTAGGACATACAATGGAAGGGAGGGCCCCAAGCATAAAGGAACTGCAACCTGAAATGCACGTTGACTGGGTGCGTTTTTATGAAAAAATCGATAAAACACTACCGGATTACTAACCTATTAACCAACTACTCATTGTCAAAATTAATCCGACATGCCTAAAGTTTCAATAATTGTTCCTGTTTATAATGTTGAAAAATATATTTCCACGTGTATCGACAGTATTATTAATCAGACTTTTACTGATTTTGAAATATTGGTAGTTGACGATGGGTCCCCTGATAAAAGTATTGAAAAAATAAAAAAATATGAGGATAGCAGGATTATAATTTTAAGGAAGGATAACGGAGGACTATCTGACGCAAGAAACTATGGTTTGGAAAGAGCTTCAGGTAAGTATATTCTTTTTGTAGATAGTGATGATTGGGTTGAGGCAGACTTACTGAAAGATTGTGTTGAGATATTAGATAATAATACTGAACTCGATTTAATTATAATGGGATATATAAAAGACTATGAGGACATATCTGGGACCGTTATAAGATCAATAAATGTTCTTCCTGAAAAGAATATATTTTCTGTTCGAGAAAAAAATTTGAATATAGACTCTCATCTGATAGATTTGATGGGGTATTCAGTTAATAAACTATACAGAAACAATCTACTTAAGAGAGATAATTTAAAATTTCCTCAAGGAATAACTTTGGTTGAAGATGCCATTTTTAATTTTACAGTATTTCAAAAAGTTAATTTTATTTTTTTCTTGGATAAAGCATATTATCATTATCGAATTAAACCCATTAAAACGTTAATGACAACATTTAGAAATGATCCTTTTGAACTAATCCTAATGAAAACAAAAGCACTTGAGAGTCTTGTCAGCTCTTGGAATATGCCAAATGCAATAATGAAGAAAGCTTTATCTATTAGTCTAACAAATGGTTTAATCTATTGTTTTAATAATATATTAGTTTTTAAAAATTCTTTATGTAATAAGCAAAAAAAAGAATACATTGATTCAATGTTGAATCACCCTCTAGTTAAAGAATGGGTAAAATACTATCCCGCAATTTCTGTCAAAGAAAAGATCTTAAAGTTTTTAATTCAAAAAAATTCTTTCTCTTTGATAAAATTCTTTTTTAGTACTAGACAAAATATAATAAGATAGTATTTTACAAAAAAATGAAACAGATTTAAATGCTAGAGAGCCAAACTACATTATTATATTGATCAAACAGAGTCATCATCTTATTAGTATACTGGTTGTAAATTAGATATAACTTTAATAATAGTTTCTCCGAATAAATAATGTTTACTGATACTTTATATCGCTTTTAAAAAAGATTGACTAATCATATGAACCTAAGTAGCAAATAGGCAACTCTTTAATTGATTTTAAACTAAATGTCTTTTTCTTTGTCAACTTTATAAAATTTACATTATGAAAAAAAACTGGAAAATAATTTTTGTTGTGTTTTCTGTGACAATATTATCTGTGTCTGCACAAGAAAAAGATCTTAAGGATTTTAAAGTTTTTAATGCATTATTGTTCAAAGAAACACCAGATTTAACTGAATATGGTTTTTCTAAAATAAATATGATTTATGAGGATGGGGTGATCTCTACTAATTATCACAAAAAGAAAGGTGAGTTTACGTGGAGATTTGTAGATCCTCAAAAAATCCTCAAACAATCAAGCAGATCAAGAAAAAATTCAGATATTCCCACAGTACTAGACGTTGAATATTGGGGTCATTTATTATATGCTCGTAAAACAAAAAAAGAAGCCGAGGAGGTGTTTCTCCAGTTGATCAGTTCATACAGAGCAAACGATCCAAATTCATTGGTGTCGGTTTTTCATTATGGAGCTATTTCTGAGAGAATATATAATTCTTCCAATGTTGTATATCCGTGTTACTATACACATGGCACAAATCGCAACGAGTGGATAGCAATGGTCAAGAATGGAATTACAGAAATAAAAAAGAGAAATAAAAAAATGCCTATCTATGTCTTCATTTGGCCTCAATACAATCCTATCCCCAGCAAACATGATTTAGGATACAAATTTGTAGAACCAGATTTTTGGAGACTTCAATTAGAAACACTTTATCCCTTATGTGATGGAGTAATAATATGGTCACATTATATGGATGAAAACAATAAAAACATAAAATTCAACAAGGATATGCCATGGTTTCAGGAAACTCTAAAATTTATAAATAAGTACAATATAAAATAATCAAATTATTTTTTCAAGAATTTGCTTCATGTATCATGTGTTTTTCTTTATATTACTTTTTTCCTCAACATACGAATTTTTTTCCAAATCCAAGAATAGGTTGGGAGTTATCTTATTTTTGCTTTTACTAGCGTTTGTAACGCTAAGATACGGGCAAGGGTCGGATTACTTCAGTTATATTTATTTATTCACTAGTTCAGCAGATACTTTTGAAACATATATTAAAACTCATGATTTAAGCTACATTACTCAAGAAATCGGATTTTCGGCGATATCTTATTTCTGGATAAAAATATTACACCTATCGCCTGAAACGCTTTCAGCTCTATTCTCATCAGTCTCTTTTTTTTTCGTATGGCTATTTATTAAGAAATACAGTGCAAAACCAATAACTAGTTTATTCTTTTTTTATTGTACTTTTTTTCTGATTTACCCTTTCAGCGCTATTAGACAAGGTGTTTGCTTAGCAATATTTATTTATTATCTAATTCCCTTACTACAAAACAAAAAATATATAAAATATTATTTGCTAAGTCTACTTTTATTCACAATACATTATTCTAGTATTATTCTTTTTATAATTCCACTTGTCACTCTCGTAAAGAAATACAATCTTTCTCAAGTGTTTCTTGTTTCATTTATTACTTTTGTTATAGGAATTTTAGTTTATAAATTTCTGTTTTCATTCTTTTCAGCTCTGGATATAATTGGGAGTAAAGTAGAAGCTTATACTACTAACAATTCTCTAGATATCTTAAGTTTATTATTGAGAACTATTATTTTTATTCCTATAATACTGAATTATAAATTATATGAGAGAAATTCTTTAAGAGATCTATTTCTCAAAATCTATATCTTCGGTTTCTTTTTATATTTTCTTTTCATGGCTAGTTCACTTATATCATCACGTATTAATGTTTTTATGCGTTATTTCGAGATAATATTACTTGTAGACTTTTTGGTATATGTATTTAAAAGGACGTCTAATAAACTAATAAGTTATGTTTATATTTTTTCTATTATGAGTGTCCTTTATGTAAAAAATATAAGCTCTATAATAGATCAAGGTCCCTATTACGCTCAGATTAATTTCTATAATTATCCTTATGTCTCTGTATTTAATAAAAAGAAAATAATTGAGACTAGATATATACCTCCTTATTATCAACAATATGTAATTTATGATTGAAAAACAATTACTACAAATAAATACTGTTATTAACTCTGGTTCCACTGGACGTATTGCTGAAGAAATAGGATTAAAGGCAATAAGTGATGGATGGAAGAGTTACATTGCTTATGGCAGGAATAATCGACCAAGTAAATCATACAAGATAAAAATAGGAAATAATTGGGATGTTACATGGCATGGGGTAGAAACACGTATTCTCGATCGTCATGGTTTTGCATCGAAAGATGCCACTCGTAAACTTGTTGAGCAAATTCAGATTATAAAACCCAATATTATTCACCTGCATAATATACACGGATATTATCTAAATTTCGAGATCTTATTTAATTATTTAAAATCGGCTAAAATTCCTGTTGTATGGACACTACATGATTGTTGGCCTATAACAGGACATTGCACATATTTCTCATTTATTGAATGTAATAAATGGAAAACTCATTGTGAAAAATGCCCTCAGAAGAAGGAATATCCTAGTAGTTATTGGGTTGACAATTCATATAACAATTTTAAATTTAAACAAAAGATATTTACTTCCGTTGAAAATATGACCATTATCCCTGTATCTAATTGGTTAGCTGAGATAATTAAAAATTCTTTTCTTAACAAATATCCCACAAAGGTTATCAATAATGGTATAGATTTAAATACTTTTAGGCCGATGAACATTGATAAAGTTAAAATGAAATACAATTTGAATGATAAATTTGTCTTATTAGGTGTAGCAAATGTGTGGGATAGAAGAAAAGGACTAGAAGACTTTATTAAGTTAGGAAATCATTTGAAAGAAGATGAGGTCATTATTTTGGTTGGTTTAACAAAAAAACAAATAAACTGTTTACCACATAACATTATTGGCATTACACATACAGAGAATGTTCAAGAATTAACTGAACTGTACTCTGCAGGAAATGTTTTTATAAACCCTACTTGGGAAGACAATTATCCAACAACCAATCTGGAAGCTATCTCATGTGGGACACCAGTTATAACCTATAACACAGGAGGAAGTCCTGAAGCAATTTCCTCTGAAACAGGTTTTATTGTAGAGAAAGGTAATCTCGAAGAAGTAAGAAAAGCCATTGATTCTATAAGAAAAAATGTCAAAGCCTTTTATAGAAATGCTTGTAGAAAAAAGGCTATACACATGTTTAACAAAGAAGATCGATACGCAGAGTATATCCAATTATATGAAGAAATTTTAAGCTAGTAGAGAAAAGTAGCCTTTTTATCTTTTTCTTATACTTTGAAAATTCTTACCTTTGAATTTTTAATAACTTACATAATATATTATTAATATGTCTTTATTCAGAGACAAAATCCTATTAATCACCGGTGGCACAGGTTCTTTTGGAAATGCAGTATTAAAACGGTTCTTGAATTCGGATATCAAAGAAATACGCATTTTCAGCCGCGACGAAAAAAAGCAGGACGATATGCGTCACCAGATACAGAATCCAAAAGTAAAATTTTATATTGGTGATGTACGGGATAAACGTTCGGTGGACACAGCAATGCGAGGCGTTGATTACGTTTTCCATGCTGCTGCATTGAAACAAGTACCTTCGTGCGAATTCTTTCCCATGCAGGCAGTGCGTACCAATGTTATTGGCACGGAGAACGTACTAGATTCTGCAGTGGAACACGGTGTGAAGAACGTGGTAGTGCTTAGTACCGATAAAGCCGCTTACCCTATCAATGCAATGGGAATCAGTAAGGCGATGATGGAGAAGGTGGCAATTGCAAAGGCTCGTTCGTTGGACAATGACGCCACAACTACAATCTGCTGCACCCGCTACGGAAACGTGATGGCCAGTCGCGGTTCGGTAATTCCTCTATGGATAGGCCAGATAAAGTCCGGAAATCCGATTACCATAACCGATCCCAATATGACACGGTACATGATGACGCTGGATGATGCGGTTGATTTGGTTCTTTATGCTTTTGAGCACGGTAACAATGGAGACCTTTTTGTGCAAAAAGCTCCTGCTGCCACGCTGGAAGTGCTGGCTGAATCGCTGAAAGAATTGTACCAGACCGATACGGAAATAAAAATCATCGGAACCCGACACGGCGAAAAGTTGTACGAAACTCTAGTAACCCGTGAGGAAATGTTCCGCTCCGAGGACATGGGTAATTATTTTCGAATTCCTGCCGATGCACGGGACCTGAACTACGACAAGTTTTTTGTGGAAGGGCAAGTGGATATATCAAAAGTAGAAGATTATCATTCCCACAATACTCTCCGCCTGAACATAGAGGATATGAAGCAACTGTTACTTAAACTTCCGGAAGTGAGAGAAGATGTACTAAATTGAGCGCAATGAACATACTAATTACCGGCGCAAAGGGGTTTATCGGGAAAAACCTGATAGTCGAACTGAATAACATCAAAGAGGGTAAGGCAAAAACATACAGCCTGATGACGGATCTGACTCTTTTTGAATTTGATACAGACACTGATCCGGCATTGTTGGATGGTTATTCAAAGGAGGCCAGTTTTGTGTTTCATCTCGCCGGGGTGAACCGACCCAAAGATCAGGCTGAATTTATGGAAGGGAATTTCGGGTTCACTTCGTTATTGTTGGACACATTGAAGAAACACGGGAACAACTGTCCTGTTATGCTAGCCTCTTCCATTCAGGCGGAACTGGATAATCCCTATGGCGTCTCAAAGAAAGCAGGTGAGGAGTTGCTGCTTAACTACGGAAAAGAGACAGGGGCAGAGGTATTGATCTACCGCTTTCCCAATGTGTTTGGAAAGTGGTGTCGACCTAATTACAACAGCGCGGTGGCTACTTTCTGCCACAATATAGCGCATGACCTTCCCATTCAGGTAAACGACCGCAGTATAGTAATGACACTGGTCTATATTGACGATGTAGTAAAAGAATTAATATCGGCACTGGAGGGGAATCCCTACAAAGAGGATACTTTTTGCAAAGTGTCCATAGAACATCAGTGTACTCTGGGAGAGATCGTTGATCTGATCTATTCGTTTAAAGAAAGCCGGAAAAACTTACTCGTACCCGATCTGTCTGATGCTTTTACAAAAAAGCTTTATTCAACCTACCTAAGTTACCTTCCTGAAAATCATTTTTCTTATCAATTAAAGATGAATACAGATGAAAGGGGCTCCTTTACGGAGTTTCTGAGATCACCGGATAGAGGACAAGTATCGATCAACATTTCCAAACCAGGTATCACCAAAGGGCAACACTGGCATCATTCCAAAAACGAAAAGTTTTTAGTGGTAAGCGGTAAAGGGGTGATTCGCTTCCGGAAGATCAATGAAGAAAAAGTGCACGAATATTTTGTTTCAGGTGATAAACTGGAAGTAGTGGACATTCCTGTGGGATACACACATAACATTGAGAATCTGGGCAAAACAGATATGGTAACGGTGATGTGGGTAAATGAGGTTTTTGATCCTGAGCATCCCGATACCTTTTTCCTGCCTGTTTAAAATCATCTTTTAGTATAAAACAAAAATAGATTATAGTGAAGAAGTTAAAAGTGTTGACGGTGGTTGGTACTCGTCCCGAGATTATTCGCCTGGCATGTGTTCTGCAGAAGCTTGATGCATCGGATGCTATTGAGCACATATTGGTGCATACCGGGCAGAACTACGATTACGAGCTTAACGAAGTATTCTTTGAGGATCTCGGGTTACGTAAACCGGATTATTTTCTGAACGCGGCTGGCAAGAATGCGACCGAGACAGCAGGACAGATACTGATCAATATCGATCCTGTTTTGGAAAGAGAACTGCCGGATGCTTTCCTTGTGTTGGGTGATACTAATTCATGCCTGTGTGCCATTGCTGCCAAGAAACGTCATATTCCAATCTTCCATATGGAGGCGGGGAACAGGTGTTTCGATCAGCGTGTGCCGGAAGAAAGCAATCGCAAGATTGTAGACCATACAGCGGACATCAACCTTACCTATAGTGATATTGCCCGTGAATACCTTTTAGCCGAAGGCTTACGCCCTGACAGAATAATCAAGACGGGTAGCCCTATGTTCGAAGTGTTGACACAATACTTGCCCAAGATTCAGTCATCGACTATACTTGACACATTGAACCTGGAAAAGGGAAAATTCTTCGTGGTATCAGCCCACAGAGAAGAGAACATCTCTTCTGAAAAGAACTTCTTCAACCTGGTTGATATATTGAACGGGATCGCTGAGAAATATGATTATCCGGTGATTGTTTCTACCCATCCACGTACCCGTAACATGATTGAGAAAAAGGGTGTGAAATTTCATGGGAATGTGCAGCTGATGAAACCAATGGCGTTGAGCGACTACAATAAGTTACAGATGAATGCTTTTGCTGTGTTGTCTGATAGTGGCACAATCTCTGAAGAGTCGTCGATACTTAACTTCAGGGCACTTAATATTCGTGAAGCACATGAGCGTCCCGAAGCAATGGAAGAGGCCTCTGTGATGATGGTGGGACTGAACCCCGAGCGTGTGATGCAGGGACTTGTGCAGCTACAATATCAGCAAATTGGCGATGAGCGCAATTTCCGTCCCATTGCCGACTACAGTATGCCCAATGTGAGCGATAAGGTCGTACGAATCATCATTTCATATACCGATTACATTAAAAGAGTAGTATGGAATGAATAAAGCAAAAAAATTGGAAATAGTAAAACCAAATCTGTGGATAGTAACGGAACTTTTCTATCCCGATCAAACATCAACTGCATATATTCTATCGAAAATTGCAAATAAGATGATGGAAAAATATGAAGTCCATGTAATTACTACCGATGCATTATATCAGCAAAACAGTGAAATTTCTGAAAACTATTTCAGATTGGATGAATCTATTAAAGTGATTAGGACTAAGTCGGGTAATCTTAACAAAAATAATTTGGTTCAACGAACCTTAAGACTTTTCAAACTTTCTAATTTTCTATTTGACGAACTTAATAAAAGAGTCTCCGAAAATGAAAAGATCTTTATAGTAACAAATCCTGCACCGTTATTGCTGAAATGTGCCAAGCTTAAGAAAAAGAAAAATATCAACCTTAATATTTTAATCCATGATGTTTTTCCCGAAAACACTATTCCCGCAGGTATAATAAAGTCCAGAAAATCTATTTTGTTCAAGTTCCTTTCATCTAGATTCAATAATGCATATGGAATGGCTGACAGATTAATTGTATTAGGTCGGGACATGAAATATATAGTGGAGCAGAAAGTTTTTAGAAGTAATAATAAACCGAAGATAAGCATTATTGAAAATTGGGGTGATGTAAACAATATAACTCCCTTCACGATTAAGCCAAGTATTCTTGAAGAAAGACATCAAAATGGATCGTTAACTATCCAATATGCAGGTAATATTGGTCGAGTACAAGGATTGGATTCATTTCTGGAATTATTTTTTGAGTCAATAAATAAACAATTAGTTTTTGATTTATGGGGCGATGGCGCTATAACTGAATCTTTAAAAAAGTCGACGTCAACAATGAGCTTGAACCATAGAGTTAACTTCTATGGTCATTATTCTAGAGATGAACAGAATAAAGTATTAAACTCTACTGATATTGCATTGGTTACTCTCTCAGATGGCATGTACGGATTAGGTGTTCCTTCAAAAACATACAATATTCTTTCAGCAGGAAAACCGATCTTATTTATTGGCGACTTGAACAGTGAAATTGCTTTGATGGTAAACGAAGAATCGATTGGATACTGCTTTTCACCAAATGATAAAGAGGGAATTATTGATTTTCTCGACAATTTTAATTTAAACTTACTTACACAACTTGAGGAAATGGGAAAAAGAGCAAGATCTCTTGTCGAAAATAAATATAGTGAAGATGCTATACTTAATAAATACTTAAACGCTATTTGATTTATTTATGAAATTATTATTCACAGGTGCCTCTGGATTTTTAGGCTCTAATCTGAAACCATTGTTGAAAAATAACTTCGAGATAAAGACTTTAGGTTTGACTGATGACGATGATTATAAAGTTAACATTGCAATAACTGTTCCTGAAATAGATATATTGTTTGACGTTGTTTTGCACGCTGCGGGTAAAGCCCATTCAATTCCTAAGACTGAAGAGGAGAAGAAGTCTTTTTTTGATATAAATTTTCAAGGAACAGCAAATTTATGCAGAGCTTTAGAGAAGTCAGGTCTTCCTAAAGCTTTTATTTTTGTCAGTACCGTAGCCGTTTATGGTTTGGAAGCGGGTGAAAACATAACGGAAGAATATCCGCTTAATGGTGATTCTCCTTATGCATTGAGCAAGATTAAAGCAGAAGAGTTTTTAACCGATTGGTGCGTTCGTAATAACGTTACTCTGGGTATTATTAGACCTTCACTAATTGCAGGTCCTAATCCTCTTGGTAATCTTGGTGCAATGATTGATGGTATTAAATCTGGTGCATATTTATCTATTGCAGGAGGAAAAGCAAGAAAAAGTATATTGATGGTGCAGGACATTGCTCGGCTGCTTCCTGCCCTAATAGAAAAGGGAGGTATTTACAACATTTGTGATGACTCACAACCTACCTTTAGAGAGCTAGAGTTGTTAATTGCAAAACAACTCGGCAAAAGGAGTCCTATTTCCATCTCTTACAGCTTTGCAAAGTTCTTAGCTTCTGCAGGTGATTTTTTGGGCAAGAATGCTCCTATAAATTCGCTTAAGCTTTCCAAAATAACTGAGTCACTCACTTTCTCTAATGAAAAGGCAAAACAGGAATTAAACTGGCAGCCATTAAACGTTCTCGAGAATTTCATGATTAAATAATGATTTACATTCTATTATTTGTTTTGCTGCTTGCGGCAGAACTTTTTTATTTCCGGATAGCAGATCGATTTAACATCATCGACAAACCGAACGAGCGGAGCTCGCACAACTATATCACCATCCGAGGTGGAGGGGTCATCTGGTGGGTAGCCGCCCTACTCTACCTGTTGTTTAACCTATCCGTAACGGCCGGGTGGTTTTTGGCTGGAATCACGTTAATTGCAGGTGTAAGCTTTGTGGATGACGTAAAAGGGCTGGGACAGAAAATGCGCTTGCTCTTTCACCTTCTGGCAATGAGCTGTGCATTCTACCTGGCAGGTGTCTTCGGGAGCTATCCTTGGTGGGCTATAGTTATCGGCTACGTAGTGTTTATTGGCATCGTCAACGCGTACAATTTTATGGATGGCATCAACGGGATCACAGGACTCTATAGTATAGCAGTACTGGCTTCGCGGCAGTATGTTAACCTGTCGTACGGAAATTTTGTGCCACCGGACCTGATCTGGTACCCGATGATTGCTTCTCTAGTATTCCTTTTCTTCAATTTCCGGAAGAGAGCCCGGTGCTTTGCCGGGGATGTGGGAAGCGTGGCCATCGCTTTCTGGATTGTGACACTACTGCTAATATTGATCATAAAAACGGAGAACCTGATATGGATTGGCTTTCTGATGGTTTACGGAGTAGATGCAGTAATGACTATTCTGCATCGTATCTACTTGAAACAAAATATCATGGAGGCGCACCGGCTCCATTTCTACCAGATACTGGCGAATGAAAAGAAAATACCTCATCGATTGGTATCGCTGATCTATTTCACGGTTCAGCTGCTCTGCTCGGCGCTTATCATCCTGTTTTATCCTGTGCTGGGATGGGGTATCTTTGTAATCCTATTGCTGGTTTTGATGGGACTTTACATGATCAAGTTCCCGATGATGAACGCAAAAAAGTGTGATGTATGCTGATTGACGATGATTTACTCGATAAAGTTACGGAACAGGCAAAAGCCAGTTCCCGACTCCGCATGAATTTCAACCTGCACGATTCGCTGGATGCGAAAGCGCAGCGGCTACTGAACGCGTTGGAACCTGGAACAGTGTTGCCCGTACACCGTCACAGGGAAACGGCGGAAACCTATATCGTGCTGAGGGGCAGTATTAAGGTCTTGTTTTATAATGACGACAAAGTGCTTACAGCAGAATTCCTGATTGATCCCAATGAGAAGGAATACGGCATCCATATCCCTGCCGGACAGTGGCATACGCTGGAAGTACTGGAAAGCGGAACCGTAATCTTTGAAGTGAAGGACGGCCCTTATGCTCCCTTGCAACCGGAGGATATCCTGGAGCCAAAGACTTAATCAGACTTAGAAGTTTAAACCCTAGTCAAAGCCCTTATGTGCTTTTACATAAAAAAACAGAGTTGATTTATACTCGGAACCAATTGATTTTTACTATCTTTGCAATAGACGGTTTTTTTGATTCTTGCCGACTTTGTATCTAACATATCAAAAAATAATAAGATGGTTGCTGAAACGACAGATAAATTAAGGAAAAGACATACCGGACGGAACGTGCAGAGAGTCCGGATGTATTTTGGTGTGAAACAAGAGGCTTTGGCTGCAGACCTGGGCATAACCCAGCAGGAAGTGTCGAAGATTGAACAGCAGGAAGAAATTGAAGAAGAAGTGTTATCGCAGATTGCCAATGTGCTGGGAGTCTCCTCAGAAGTAATCCGGGATTTTGACGTGGAAAGGGCTATTTACAATATCAACAATATCAGAGACAATACGTTTGAGCAGGGAGCGACATCCATTGCCCAACAGTTCAATCCTATAGAAAAAATAATTGAACTATACGAACGCTTGTTACAAAGTGAAAGAGAAAAAGTTGACTTATTGAAAAACAAATAAATTTTACCGTCTGTAATTACATTAAATTGATCTATTTAATATGGAAATGGAGAACTATACCAATACTTTACATATAGGCAGAAAAATTGAGAGAGTACGCCGCCTACGGGGAATGACACAGGCTGATTTGGGGGATATTTTGGGTGTAACCAAGCAGGCAGTCTCTAAAATGGAGCAGACTGAACAAATGGAAGATGAGAGAATAAAGCAGGTTGCTGAAGCTTTGGGCGTCACTGAGGAAGGATTGAAAAAATTTACTGAAGAAACAGTTTTATATTATACGAATAATTTTTACGAAAACTCAAACGCAACCGCGACAAATATCGGAACAGTTTCCAGTATTGAAAATATTAACCACTTCTCAATGGAACAGGCCATCAAGCTTTTCGAAGAACTGATAAAAATTGAAAGGAAAAAGTTCGAATCTTTAAAAAAAGAGAAAGAATAGAACTGCTCAATATCCTGCAGGTCTTCTCCAACCATTATATTCCAAAAAAAGCAGCGGATGAACTGACCGCTGCCAAAGACCGGGAAATCACCTGGCTGAAAGAAGAAATCCTATACCTGAGAACGAAAATAGACCGGTTGCTGGAAGTACGGGAGAATGGGACCGTGATCTTCGAAGTGAAGGACGGCCCCTATGCCCCCCTGCAACAGGAGGATATCGTGACACCGGTATCATAACTTTCCTTACCAGAAAATTGCCTGGTCTTCGTCCGGAACCAGTGTGCTAACGTTGCGCTGCATCAGCATGGTGCCCTTGCACCTGTAGGGGAAGACCATGTTTTCACTGGAAACGGGATCTTTGTAGCGGTACTCCATCGTTAACGTGAAGAAACGCTTGATGATGTGCGGACGGTCGATATCCAGCTCTTCCTTTATTTCATACGTCGGCTCGCCAATCACTTCAAATTCCAGCGCGGGATTCTCGGCTGTCAATACCAACCTCCCTTTCTTCAGATAGAGGCCCGTGGCTTCAACTTCCGTCACCTCATCCGGTTCCAGAAATTCGCACTTCACCTTAAAATCGCCCCTGTTCTCCGCCAGCTCCTCCGTGATGCCGGCATAAAAAAATACGGTGTTTTCATCCACAACCCGGGCTTCCCGAGTGCTAGCCGTCATGTACTTGGTGGTGTTGTCCCCAAAGTAAACGTACATGCTGGCGGCATTGTAGATTCCCGAGTAATCGTTAAAGGGCATGATCCAGAGTAACGCTTTCTGCCGGCCTTTATAGGTGTTAAGCGTATAGGACGGATCGGGCAGGATAGTCAGGGGCAAGACCCATTTCTCCACCAGGTCGAGCCCCGAAAAGTTGAAGTGTATGGGAAAGAACGCCACATCAACACCGGAGGGAATCCGGCAGGTTTTCGAAGGCAATTCAAAGAACTCTTCCGGTAGTTGCTTGTAATACAGATCGCTCCGGGCAGCATATCTACCGAAGTTCAACAGGTTCAACGTATCGTTATCCACGTCGATATGGACGGAATAATCGCGGTCGTTGTTTTTTGAGCCGCTCACGATCACCGGCAGCTTATAGGTGACTTGCAGGTTATCGGGCTGATACCTTAGATAAATGACAGATACGTCATCCCTGTTGATTGGCGCTTTCAGGGATACCATCCGGGTGTACAACTCTTCTTCCCACTCGTTATTGCAGCCGCTCACCACAAAGAGAGCTCCCAGCAACAAGATCTTATAAATAGATATGTGTCTCATTATTTATTTACTGTTTATATTGAATTAATCAAAAGATGGCCATCCCGGAGCTTGTGTAAGGCGGGCATTCCGTTTCAGTTCATCGTAAGGAACGGGCCAGAAATATTTCTTCGTGGACCATGAGGTTTGCACACTGGGCACAACAACCTGTTCATGGAAGAAGTCGCGGTATTCTCTCGGAACGGTGGTATTGCAGCCGTAGATCATCTGACTTTCTTCCTCGGGTGCGTCTTTCCAGCGACGAAGGTCGTAATAGCGCTGGTTTTCTCCCAGAAACTCAACCTGCCGTTCACGTTTGATGGCATTTCTTAATTCATCGGGATTTTGATACGGATCGCCCGTTCCAATCTCATCGAAGTTGGGTAGACCAGCCCGTAGTCGTACAGGGAGAACAGCCGCCTTCATAGCTGCAATATCGCGGGACACGGTATATGTCTCGCTACCGTCCCAGGATGCTACCTGATAAGTAGACGTTAATTCATTGAGTGCTTCGGCATACATAAGCAGGATATCGGCATAACGGATAGCCGGATCCACCTTCGGATATACCGTTCCGTCCTTGTAACTTTCCTTGGGGTTTACATACTTCATCATGCCTATGCCGGTGGGTATCCACCGGTCGTCAGTACTCACAATCTTCCGGCCGTCGTCTTCCCCGTAATAGTAAAACGTCTGGAAGTCGCGATTATTGGCATCCTTGGCGCTGGTACAGGCCCAATGCGCACCATTGAAGGCTACCGAAGCGTAAAAGCGGGGCTCCCGGTTGGCATATTCGAGCCAGACATCTTTCCTTAAATAGGGGTATTCGCCGTCGGCCTGCGTGAAGCCTTTCAAGCTGGTAGCACGGTCGAACGGTTTTCCGTCGTTCATTGCATAGGCATCGCACTGTTTACCCGTGATGCCGTGGCAGTTCCATCCGCCTGCCTTGCTGACAGGCATCTGGTGGCGAGACATGGACTGAATGCCATATTCGTCGTGTAACTGATTATCCCCACGCGAGAAGATAAGTTCGGGGTTTTCCGATACGTAGAGGTCGCCGTTGAACAGGGCACGGTAAGAATCGAGCGGATCGATATCCTTCCATCCCCCATCCTTCCATCCGCGCTCCGAATATACCGGATGGTAAGGCGGTTCAATTGTTTTGGGATAGGCTCCCCAAAGTCCTCCGCTGCTGCGTTTGGGTGCCACATAAATCTCATATTTGTTCAGTCTGATCACATCGAGGGCTGCTGCAGCGGCTTTTGCCCATTTCTCCTCGTCGTACTCCCCGGAAATAAGTTCTTTGCCTGTATCATCGGTGAAAGAGGACATATCGGGATTACCATTCATCAACGGACTGGCAGCGTAGAGATAGGCTTTGGCACGAACGGCCAGTGCTGCCCCTTTGGTGGGGCGTGATGCATTGCGAGAACTGCGGTCACTTTCCAGAAACTGTGCCGCCAGTAGCATCTGTTCAGCAATATACTCGGCGCATTCGTCGTACGTGCTTCTGGGATAGGCCAGATCGCTGTAGGGCGCTTCATAGTCGAGTCCCTCGTCGGGTAGAATGGGCACCGGCCCGTATTTCCTCAACAACAGCCAGTAGAGGTAACCGCGGATAAAGTAGGCCTGCCCCTTCAGATCGTCGCACATCTCTGCGCTGATCTCTGCACCCGGGTGGACATGTTGCAGGAAGATGGAGGCCTGGCGGATACCTTCGTACGACTGATCCCAGGGACGGGCAATCAGGGCATTGACATTTCCTCCGTATTGGGGGCCGTACTGCCCGAATTTATAGTTGGAATAAGAGATGCCGGCACCGCCTTCCGTGAAGATCATGTCATCGGAGTAATTGGTGAGGGTAAATCGTACGTGTCCGATCTCCAGGTTATAGGAAAGAAGCTGGTAGTAGGCGTTGGCCAGCCATTGCTCGGTATAGTCCCTGCTGTTGAAGATGCGTTCCAGGTCCTGCCGGTCGTTAAAATAACGCTCCACATCGAGGTAATCGGAGCAGGACAATACAAAGGTCCCGATGCAGATTATTACGCTGAATAGTATATTTTTTCTCATCTTTTTTTCTATTTAAATATTGACTGTTAACCCGAATGTAATTGTTTTCCCCAACGGATATTTCATGCCGTTGGAGCTTCCCATCTCCGGATCCCATAATTTGAATTTCGAAAAAGTCAGCAGGTTCTGCCCAATAATATGTATCCGCACCTTGTCCATAAACATCCGGGTAGTCAATGCCTTGGGCAGGGTGTAACCCATCTCCAGCGTTTTCAACCGCAGGTAGGAGCCGTCGCGCAACCAGTAGGTAGAGGCACGGTAGTTGTTGGCGTTGCCGCCGTAACTCAACCGGGGATATTCGGCATCGGGGTCTTCGTTGACACCCAGTATCCAGCGGTTGGAGTTGGCCATCTCTTCGAGGATGTTGCCCCACTCTCCATTGACAAAAGGATAAACGGTAAACCCGTTGATGAAGAAGTGGGATTTGCCCGCCCCCTGGAAATGGAGGTTAAAGTCAAAACCCCTCCATGTGGCAGAAAGGCCGAGGCCGTAAATAAGGTTGGGCCGTGTGGTAGAGCCGATGGGTACTATATCATCGTTGTTGATGATGCCGTCTCCATTGATATCCTTATACTTGATGTCGCCGGGCATGACGTCCCTGCGATCACTGAAGTCCTGGCGGGGGCTGTTGCGGATATCTTCATAATCCTTGAACAGGCCCAGGGCGATCAAACCCTTTGCTTGATCCACACGATAGCCGGTGCGACGGAGGTAGGGATAACGGTTCACCATCTCATCGGCTTCGGTGATCTCGTTCTTGCTGTAGGTGAAGTTGCCGCGGATCTGCAGCGCCACATCGGCCACTTTCTGATCCAGCTTAAAGTTCCCATCGAACCCGTTGGTCTTCACACTGCCCACGTTGGCGGAGGGGTTGGAGCCCTGGATACCCACCATATCGGAAAGATAGGATCGGACCATATAGATGCCGTCCCGCTTTTCGTCGAAGTAGTCGACTGTCAGTCCAAACTTGTCTCCCCACAAGTAAAGGTCTACTCCCAGGTCGTGCTTTTTGGCAATCTCCCAAGTGACGTTATTGGAGGATACCCGGGTATAAGACAGCCCCGGATAACCGAAAGCACTGTTCAGGTCGCCCCAATTGTAATAAACATCCTGATCGCCTGCCGGTGTGTTCCTGCTGTAGTTTCCGAAATCGGCCAGGTAGGGAAAACGGGATGAGGAGTTATCGGTTCCCACTTCACCGTAAGAATACCGGATCTTGAGCATTCCCAACCAATCCATACGGTCTTTCACAAACGGCTCCTCCGCGATGTTCCACGCTGCAGAATAAGCGGGGAAGAATCCGAACTGATGCCCCTTGGCAAAGTTCTCCGAACCGTTATACCCAAAATTGAAATTGAAGAGGTAGCGGTTCTTATATCCGTAAGAGAGGTTTCCGGCCAATCCCTGATGACGGCGTGCGATACCCTCCATGATATTTCCCCCTATGCCGGAAGTGTTCACGTAGTTATCGTGTGTGTACTTAAGCACACTGCCCACGTTGTGGTCATTGAAGTTTCTCCCGTAGGATATCTCTGCCTCCACGAACTCCTTTCTGTCGCCTGATGCAGAAGATCCCTGAGACATCAACCGCTCCGGAACCAACCGGTTAAAAACAATCTCTCCGTTAGAGTCCCTTTGCCGTTCGGCTCTCCACATCTCCGGATTTTTTCGGCGCTGTATGTAGTTGTAATTATAGGTATCATACCCGAATCGGCCTGAAAATTTTAACCCTTCGGTAATGAAATCCAGTTTCTGTTCTAACGTCACATTGGAATTGATGGTATTTTGCCATATCTCGGAGTATCCTGTCTGCGTAGCGGCAATCCACGGGTTGTATTTTCTCTCCCACGACTCAGCATCTTCGCCCTGCATGATCGGCACATATCCGTTGGAATACATCACCGGCATGGTAATGGGGTTATAGCCGAACACCGAATACCAGATGTCGTCAGTACTGATTGCCCCGGAACGATTCGATTTTTCCAGGGCCCCTCCGATACCTACCTGAATAAGGGTGGAGGTAGTCAGGTTCATATCCATGTTCAAACGATAGTTATAACGCTGATAATTGGCATTGGTATCGTATTCCTTCATCGTCCTATCCACATGATACATGCCTCCCTCGTCGAGAAAGCTGCCGGAGAGATAATACCTTGCCTTGGCTCCCCCACCTTTCACACTGACTGAGGAACGATACATCGGAGCACCGTCTTTCAACAAAAGGTCCATCCAGTCCACATTGGGATAGATGTCCGGATCGAGCTGTTCACCGATCATCATCAACTCCTGATCGGTATAAACCGCTTTCTGATTACGAGTGGTACGGGCTTCGTTAGCCATGGAAGCATAAGTGAGCCCATCCACGAATCTGGGCGTGCGGGTACGGGTTGTCCAGGTATATTCCGATTTGGCGTTCACCTCCACTTTTCCCTCACCTCCTCTTTTTGTATTGATAAGAATAACCCCGTTAGCGCCGCGTGACCCGTAAATAGCGGTGGCGGAGGCATCCTTCAATACGGAGAACGACTCTATATCCTCGATGTTGAGTTCATCCATGCTACGCTCAAACCCATCGACCAGGATAAGGGCACTGGAACTGCCCCCGAAGGTTGAAATACCGCGGATCCAGAATTCGGATGTGTTGGATCCCGGCTGGCCCGAACGTTGCATGGCCATCACTCCCGCCACGTTCCCGGCAAGAGCGTTAGTGAGGCTCGACACGGGTGTCCTCAGTGTACCCACTTCTACGGTAGTGATAGCTCCCGTGACGGTCACTTTCTTCTGCGGGCCCATTCCGGTGATGGTCACCTCATCGAGGGCGGTCGCTTTTGATTCCTGCATCGTGATATCAAGTATCGTATCTTTATCCTTTACCAGGTGCTCCTGCGTTTCGTAACCGATGTATGAGAAAACAAGATATTGAAAAGGTTCAATCTTTATCTTGTAATTCCCGTCAATGTCGGAAGCTACTCCCAGTCCCGGTTTTTCTTTTACGATAACCGTGGCACCGATTAACGGGACTCCTTCTGCATCGACAATGGTTCCGGTGACTTCCACACTCTTTCGTTGAGCAAAAATGCTCGATGCACAGATCATGGTACATATAGTGGATAGTATAAATTTCTTCATTTTCTTCGCGTTTTATTCCTTTGGTTCATTCTACGGAGATGGTGCGTATCCGTTTATTTTCGCGGTCGGCCACGTAAAAGATCTCCTCTTCCTCGTCGTAACAGATGCCGGTAGGTTCCCGAAAGCGAGCTGTCTCACGGGCATCGCCGTCGATCCAACCCCATACTTTCCCGTCAACCCCCACGCTTCCCCGTCCCGCAAACGTACTGACTTCGCCGTCAGGGGTTACTTTCCTGATGGCATTGTTATTATGATCGCACACATAAAAGTCATATACATCCTCCTTACCCTGTGCTTCGTACTCTTTATTCTTCACGAACACTCCCTGTCGCGGGCGACTGAACCGGGCGGAGCTTCCCGGAGCATCTACATACCCCCCTCCGCCACCGATATCACCTACATGAAGTACGGATGAAACCAGTTCTTTTTTTGTTTTATCGTAAGCACAACGGTAAACACCATTGAATCCGGTCATGTACACATACAGATCATCGGGGTGCCGGAACATGAATACATGATCGCTGGAGTTGGCCCTGACGCTGAACAATGCTTTTCCGTCCCACATCCCGCTACTCTCGTCAAAGACCTGACGGGCTTTGTACACCTCGGACGATTGCCAGGTGTTGTAGAAGATGGATCCGTCGCTCATGGATACGGCGGAATAGGAGCATTGAGCGTACAAATAGGGATATACTTTACGGAATCCCTCGTTACGCAGCGAATAAAACATATTTGGCATCTGATGACGATCATTCCAATTTCCACGGCCGTTGTCATCCACGAAAAAGAGGGTATCTCTCGTCGGTGTGTCGAACAACATCGATTTTACTTGATGCACGCCTGCCTGTCCTTTCATGAAGACGGAAGAGACCTCTTTTGTCGTGAGGTTGATCTTCCGCAGGGCTGCCAAGTTCTCCTCATCGATACAATAGATGATTTTATTGCCCTCATCGTCAATGTCGAATTCCAGCCACCAGGGGTGTTGAAACTCGGCCTCCTCAAACGATCCGTTGATTATGCTCGACGAGTTGGTTTGAGGGTCTACTTTCCCGGTCAGCGTATTCACCTGCAAGGCAGCTTGAAGTGTAAACAGATCTTCGAAGGTATGTTCCTTGATCATTTTTCCGTCCTGGTCCTTGATACGTATCACCACATCGCCCCTGCCAGACCGCCGGGGTACCATCGCACAGATCTTTGTTCCCGATGAACCAATTACGGGGGCTGCTACACCACCAATGAATACTTCAATTTTCGATACATCCGTACCGAAGTTGCTTCCTTCAAAAAAGAGAAGCGTACGTACGGCTCCCTCCTTCGGAGAAAACCCGGAAAAGAGCACCGGCCTGGAAGGATCAGGGGGTGTCACACTTTTGGGCCCTTCGTACCCGCCTTGCTGGCTACATCCCGTAGCAGTAATGGCTACTGTCATGCATATGACTAACAACCATACAAAAAAATTAAATGATTCGGGCAACTCACATGCAGTGATTAACAGGAGTTTTTTAAAAATAATTTTTTTCATGAGTGTCTAATGATTTAATAATGGCCCATCAAATGTTAATTTAGCCGAATGACAACAGGCGAATGGGCTCAACGATGAGACAAGATTTATAAATTAGGGGCAAAATTAAAGGTTAATGATTTCTAAATAAAAGAATTGAAGTTGACATTTACTTTCAACCGATTGATTTTTACTGTCTTTGCAAAAGTGAGCTCTTGTTGATTACCGAAAGGGCGAAAAGCCGCCAGCGGACATAGTAATTTTTCGCTCATTCAGCTTCTTAAATTCGTTCTCTCCATTGAGCATGGCAACATCGTTTAATGCTGATTTGTCCAAATAATATGCTGAATTAGCTTTTTATAAGTTTAAATTTAGGTTTGAAAAATTGCCTGTTTTGTTAAAAATGTATACTTTTACGGAATAAACAGAGGTATCATGAGAAAGAAAAGCGCGCAATTCTTAACAATGTTAATCCTGGTGATGGGAGGAGTATGCTTTAGCGGATGTGACAAGGACAACGAAGAAGATCCGCTGGGAGCGTCCAGGCCTATTTACAACATGTTGTCGGACCTGTCGAAAGGCGATATCGGTTTATACCTGACCGAGTGGGAATGGGCCAACACCTTTGGAATTACCATGAAACTCAGTTTCGACAGACAGGAGTGTACGTACACTTATCAGGAAAATGCTGCCAGCACCAAGATCACTACCAAATATACCTACAGCTTCACCTATCCAACGGTTATACTGACACCGGAAAATGCGGAAGAAAGCGTGATAACCGGAACAATTGTGAGCGGCAGAATCACTCTAGCGGACGAAGCCACTTTTGTGAATGCACAGAAAGAAACGGTCTGGAAGAAACTGACCCGAAAAAAATAACCTCACCTATTGTCATATGCAAAATGCTGCATAGAGAGGAACAGATTTCACATCGTTCTCAAAACCAAAATTCTTTTTACTGATCCGAATAGCGTATGGCGAATGGTATCTCTTTGCAAAAAGTGATAGGCTTCGGGAACGGTTCCGGTATCCTTTTTTTACTTCTACCGGAACAACACCGTCATCGTTTTGTAAAACAAAATCGATTTCTGCCTTGCCCTCGCTTTGCCAATAGAACAGATCAACCCCTTTGGCGGCCAATGCCTGTGCTACATAATTCTCGGCCATGGAACCGAGAAAAATATTATCCGCTTCAACAGGCGATAACAAGACCTGTAACGGTATCCTGGAGTGCAACGTGAGCATTCCGATATCGCCCATGTATAATTTGAAATTGGATAAGTCGGCATAAGCACTGACCGGTATAAACCCATGTTCCAACTTTTGACATTTGAGCACAATTCCCGCAAATTGAAGCCACTCTATCGATTCTCCGAAAATTGTGGCAGTGCCTCCGCGTTGTACAATCTTATATTGAAACTTGTTGTTCTCTTTTGCCAACTGCGCCGGAATGGAATTATAACAAGCCCTGATCTTGACACTTGTTGCCGCAGTGGCATATTTTGACATATCCGCAATGTACTGCTGAATGATACCGTTTTGGATCAATTGCACATCATGAAAACTTTGTGTATCAACAAACGAAGTCACCGCGGCTGGCATTCCTCCGACAATCATATATTGACGGTAATAATCCAACGCAACGGCATGAAGAGCTTCGGACATGGCCTCGTTACTTACGAAATGTTCTTCGATCACATGTAAAGACGAGTTGTTGTATTTTCGGTCAAAAATACAATAAAGTTCGGAAAAATCAAAATTTTATGATTATAATGAAGATAATGATTTATACGCCTGCCAGCGACTGATCACGTCGCGCACGTAATCCACGGTTTCATCGCCGCGAAAATAACCGGCTTTGCAAACCGGGTCGTTGTAATATTGTTCCAGCCGTTTTAACTGGATGAACCGCTCCACGTTCCCGTCCCACACGTTCTTGTCGGCAGCGTACTTCTCGGCCAGCGCACGGGCATCGGCGACATGCCCGATCCCGCCGTTGTAGGACGCTAACGCCATCTTCACCTGCTCCGTCTCGTTTCCAACGGAGGAGAACGTATCGATCAGCATTTTCAGGTATTCGGCTCCCGCACGGATGTTCGTCTCGGGTATATACAGATCGTTTCCGGCTATACCCAAGGCTGCCGCCGTGGCCGGCATCAACCCCATCAACCCGCCGGCTCCGGCCCACGACTGGCCGTCGGGATCGAACGTGGACTCGTGGTACGACACGGAGGCCAGCAACCGCCAGTCCACGCCGTACTGCTTGCCGTACTGCTTGAAGTAGGCGTCCCACGGGGAAATTTGCCCGGGAGCCAGCATCGCGACAAAAGTGGATTGATTATCGGCATGGAAACCCTTGGCTTCCTCGAAATAACGCTTCGTCAGCCGCAGGTAATGGGGTGCCCGGTTGACCCTGCCGAACCAGGCAGTCAGCGAATCGGCAAGGACAGGGGTGTCTTTCCGGACTGCCCACGAGGTCCGCTGATCGAAACTGACCTTCAGCCCTACATCGATGTTCCGGAAGTAGGTATGGTTGAGCCGCGCCACATACTCGTCGGCAACGGTGTACCGGATCTCACCTCCCGATACCATGCGGATCAGGTCTTCCTCCACCAGCGTATCCCTGTCCGCATACCGGAGGCGTAACCCGCCTCCCAGTTCCTGGTTCAGGTTGTTCATCCGCTGCTCGTACTTGGAACCGCGCAGCACATAGATATCCCTGCCAATCAATTCCGTCACATCCTGTAATACGGTATCATCGCGTTCGGCACGCTGCACCACTACCTGGTGGGAAATCTCCGACAACCCACAATACAGCACCGAGTCTTTCAATGCATTTTCTACCGGTACGCTGTAAGCAACCACGTCGCCGCTGTTGTTGAGAAGCAACCGAATAAGCGCCGAAGTATTTTGGGCCACTACGACCTGCAGTTCCAGCCCATGCTCATCGGCAAAACTTTTAATCATCTCGTAGTGATACCCCATCTCCTGGTCGCGGTAAATAAAATAGGAGGTGGAGGTGTTGAGCGTGATCACCCGGAGCGTATCCTTCGCGGCGATCTGCGGAAAATCATAGCCTGCTTCCTTGGACCTGTTGCAAGACAGGAGGAGCAGGATAAAGACAAATAAGATACGGCCGGGGTTGAACATATCCGTCAGTGATATTGAAACCGCTACAGCGTAGCAAACTTAATCAGGAAATAGACCAGATAAACACCCAGGAAAATAGTTCCCTGCCAGCGCCTTACGCGGGTACCTATCTTCATGAAAAACCACAGCAGCGCGCTGATGCCGACAACGAACAGGCTGTCCATAATGTTGATGTCTGGGGTCTCGATCGGATAAATAACGCCGGCAACACCCAAAATCAACAGGAGGTTGAAGATATTGGACCCCACCACGTTCCCGATAGCAATATCGGAACGTTTTTTCAGGGCGGCCACCACAGACGTGGCCAGTTCCGGCATGCTGGTACCAACAGCAACAATGGTCAGCCCGATCAAGGCTTCCGACATACCTAATTTCTGGGCGATGATAATGGCATTGTCCACCAACAGGTTTGAACCGTAGACCAGTCCCGCAAACCCCAGTGCGATCAGCAGTACGTCTATCGCCCAATGTTTGAATTGTTTGATGACTTCGTCTCCCTCGCTGGCCCGGTTCTTGTTTTTCAGCGAAGTAACAAAAAGATAGGCCATGTAGGCCACAAAGAGGAACACGAAGAGAAAAGCTTCGACAGACGAAATCCTACCGTCGAGAAACAACACGAAGAACAGTACCGCTGTGAGTACCATAACCGGAGCGTCGAACTTCAACAGCTGCCTTTTAATGGCCAGCGGATAGATAAGCGCCGAAATGCCCAAAATGATTCCGACATTAAACAGGTTGGAACCCAGTACATTTCCAATCGACAAGGCGCTTTGCCCGTTCATCGCGGCTTTTACGCTAACCACCAGCTCGGGAGCGCTCGTCCCCATGGAAACAATGGTCAGCCCGATAATCAACGGGCTGACACCCAACCGGGCAGCAAAGGACGATGCACCTGACACGAGCCATTCAGCTCCGAAATAAAGTATGACGAGTGAAACCAATAACCAAACAACTTCCATTAACAACTAGTTTTATGAGTAAGGAGGGCACAAAGCCGTACAGGTACCTATAACAACAAAAAACCCCTATGGTTCAAATGGCCAAAGGGGTTTTTTTATAAGGGTTTCGTTTTATTCCGTATAGAACCGGAAATCCTTCAGCATCTCCTGCAAGCGTTTGCGGGCGAAAAAGATCCGGCTTTTAACCGTGCCGATGGGAAGCCCCAGGTGTTGCGCAATTTCTTCGTACTTATATCCGGAAACGTGCATGGAGAAGGGAACTTTGTATTCATCGGTGAAGCTGGCAATGGCCTTGTTGATCTCCTTGATGGTGTAGGCTCCGTCGGGAGTATTGAACCCGGAATCTTGCGGCAGGTTCAGGTGATACAAATTCTCTGTTTTGTCGATAATTGTCTGGCTTCTGACAATTTTGCGGTAGTTATTCACAAATATATTGTGCATGATGGTGAAAACCCATCCTTTAAAATTGACGTTCTCGTAATACTTTTCCCGGTTGTCCAAAACCCGGAGAGTTGTTTCCTGCAAAAGATCTTTTGCATCTTCCCGATCTGCTGTTAAAGTTAATGCGAAGTTAAACATATTATCCTGCAAGCCCAGCAATCTGTTTTCGAAAGAACTTTTTGACTTCATAGCTTTAATTTTTGATTGTGTTGTCTTTTGCAAATATAATAACATAATTTACTCCGTGAACATTTTTTTATTTCAAAAACAATTAATTAGTGTTAACAAATCAGCCCAAATCATTTTGCGATTTGTTATTCAGCACGTTACACATATTTCATGTGGGGATTTTCTCCACACATGATCGATAAATAATATTTATATCGTGATTTGGATAATCTAAAAACGCAATATTTCCAGCAGAACGGTGATTTTAGATCACGTCTAAATAAGCCGGATGAAGGCAGGTTAGCCGGCATTTTTATGGCATACTATTTGCAAATAATTTGAAAGATTAAAATTAACACCATATAGTATTATAGTATGATAAAAGAAGGACAAATTGGGGTAACAACCGGAAATATTTTCCCCATCATCAAGAAATTTCTTTACAGTGACCACGAAATTTTTCTTCGTGAAGTTATCTCCAACGCAGTGGATGCTACGCAAAAGCTGAAAACATTGTCGGATGTAGGAGAATTCAAAGGTGACCCGGGCGATTTATCCGTCAGGGTAGTTATCGATAAGGATACCAAAACGCTGACCATCTCCGATCGCGGGATCGGAATGACGGCTGACGAAGTGGACAAGTACATCAACCAGATAGCGCTTTCCTCGGCCAACGATTTCCTCGATCAGTACAAGGACAATGCCAATGCCATTATCGGGCATTTCGGGCTGGGTTTTTATTCCTCGTTCATGGTGTCTAAGAAGGTGGAGATCGTCACCAAATCCTACAAGGAGGAACCTGCGGTGAAATGGTCGTGCGAAGGCGATCCGGCCTACAAGATGGAGGAGGCGGACAAAACCGGCCGCGGCACGGACATTATACTCTACATTGACGAAGAGAACGAGGCGTTCCTGGAAAAGAGCAAGATTGAATCGTTGCTGGACAAGTACTGTAAGTTTTTACCGGTTCCTATCGTTTTTGGGAAGAAACAGGAGTGGAAAGACGGAAAGTACGTGGATACCGAAGAAGATAACGTTATCAACGATGTGAATCCGCTCTGGAAACAAAAACCTGTTGGTTTAAAAGACGAGGATTACCGCGATTTTTACCGCAAGCTCTATCCGATGAGCATGGACGAACCGCTCTTCTGGATCCACCTGAACGTGGATTATCCGTTTAACCTCACGGGAATCCTTTATTTCCCGAAGGTCAAAAGCAACATAGAGTTGCAACGGAACAAGATACAGCTATACAGCAACCAGGTTTTCGTGACCGATTCGGTGGAAGGGATTGTCCCCGAGTTTCTGACGTTGCTTCACGGTGTCCTCGACTCGCCCGATATCCCGCTCAACGTGTCGCGCTCATACCTGCAAAGCGATAACAACGTGAAGAAGATCTCGAACCACATCACCAAGAAGGTGGCCGACAAGCTGGAGGAGATTTTCAAAAAGGAACGTACGCAGCTCGAAGAGAAATGGGATAGCCTGAAAATTTTCGTTGAATACGGAATGCTTACCGAAGAGCGTTTTTACGACAGGGCTTCCAAGTTTGCACTGCTCAAGAACACCGACAACAAGTACTTCACGCTGGACGAGTACAAGGCCCTGATCGAAAGCAGCCAGACCGACAAGAACAGCACCCTGGTGTACCTGTATGCCAACAACAAGGAAGACCAGTACACCTTTATCGATGCCGCCAAAGGGAAAGGGTACGACGTGCTGATGATGGACGGGCAGCTGGATGTGCATTGGCTGGGACTTCTCGAACAGAAGCTGGAGAAAACCCGTTTCGTACGCGTTGACAGCGACACGGTGGAGCACATCATCGAGAAAGACGAAAAAACCTCCGTGGAATTGTCCGACAAGGAGAAGGAGAACCTGACGGAAGCCATCCAATCACTGCTTCCCAACATCGACAAGACAGAGTTCAACGTCGACTTCAAATCGCTGGGCGAAACCACACGGCCGGTTCAGATCACCCAAAACGAATTTTCACGAAGGATGAAGGAGATGTCGGCCATGCAGCCGGGGATGGCTTTCTACGGAGAGATGCCCGACATGTTCCAGGTAATTGTAAACATGGACCATCCGATTGCCAAACAACTTCTCGGTGAGGTCAAAGATAAATCGAAGGAAGAGACAACGGCATTTGCGTCGGAAAACGCCAGACTGAAACAGGTTATCGACCTGGCGCTGCTCTCCAACGGGATGCTCAGGGGGGAAGCCTTGAGCAACTTCATCAAAAGAAGCGTGGAGCTTCTGTAATCACGAAAACAACGCAGGGGGGAAAGGATTATTATCTTTTTCCCCTCTTATTGTTGTTTTTATTCATCTTCCTGACCTGTTTTTCGAACCGCTTATCTGCCTTTCCGCCTTTGAATTTCACCACACCCGTATCAAAAATATATCCCCCTCTTCCGGCAACCCGTGGATTTTTGGTTTTACCGTAGTCCCCAAATATACCGCCCCAATCGCGGTGCGATTTACCCAGGGTGTTCTTCATCCTGTGGAACGCGGCCGACCCGGGTTTGATGCCGTATCGTTTGGCCATCACTCCCCAGCCTTGTCCGTTGGAAACCCCTTCGCGGTAAATGCCAAAAACATCGGGCATCGGGATACCGAAGATCCCGCTCAATTCAAGGCCCAAAGCCACATTCCCCCAATTGTTCCCAAAATCGCTGTAATACAGGTTCAGCGTGGACTCCGGAACACCGTAGTAATTGTTGTACAGGCCGGCGATTTCGGTGTTGCCGTAACGCCTTGTGTATTCGTTCATGTGGGTAACGAAAACATCGAAGTTCTGCGCAAACAGTGTTAGGGAGGCTACGGTTAATGCTAAGGTAAAGAAAAACTTTTTCATAATCATGTTTGGTTTTAGTTATAGGTTAAAGACAATTGAAACCGAATAAAGTTTAAACAGCACACAAAAAACTACATCCGGATTTTTTAGGCAAAAAAATGCCCGTAAAAGAAAACCGTCTTATCTTTGCAACGAGAAAATGGCATCCTTATGATTTTTAAACCTTACGAAGTGACTTACTCGCCGTTCCGGAGCTTTACACGCCAGGAATGGAGCATGCTTGAAGACCACCCCGAGTTCCCGATTGCGGGTATCGACCTGACACAGTTGCAGGCACTGAACGAACCGCTTACCGTGGAGGAAGTGGAAGAGATCTATATCCCGCTTATCCGGTTGCTGCAAATCCACATCACGCATTACCGGAACCTGCACCACGAACGGGAAGAGTTTTTCAGGAATTCGAGCCAGACCATTCCCTACATCATCGGCATAGCGGGAAGCGTGGCCGTGGGCAAAAGCACCACCGCCCGGGTGCTACAGAAACTCCTGTCGATACTCCCCGAAAAACCGAAAGTAGAGTTGATCACCACCGACGGGTTCCTATACCCGAACGCGGAACTTGAGAAGCGGGGGATTTTAAACAAAAAGGGATTTCCCGAAAGTTACGATGCTAAAAACCTCCTTGCTTTTCTGGCCGGGGTGAAGTCGGGAAGGGAAACGCTGGAGGCTCCCGTCTATTCGCACCTGTATTACGATATTATTCCCAACGAGATTCAGCAGATCGGTAAGCCTGATATCCTGATCGTGGAAGGCATCAACGTCTTGCAGGTATCTCTCAATAAGAAACCCCGAAGGCGGCTGTTCGTCTCCGATTTTTTTGATTTCTCCATTTATGTGGATGCGGCTGAAAAAGATATCCGGCAATGGTACCTCGAACGGTTCAAGACACTACAAAAAACAGCATTTACCAATCCCGAATCCTATTTTCATCAATATGCCTCGTACCGGGAAGAAGAGTTGATGAAGTTTGCCAACGAAGTGTGGGAGGAGATAAACCTGCCCAACCTGGAGCAAAACATTCTCCCCACCCGTTTCCGTGCCGACCTGATATTGGAAAAGAGCGAGCACCACTTCGTGAGGGGAGTAAGGATTAGGAAGATATAAGGCCGGCGGGGCGGGGAATCAGTTAATCCGGCTGCTTATTTTTTCGGCAATCTCCGCAAACTCTTCTTTCGAAAGCCGGATCCGCGGATTGGCCAGGCTCATGTCTCCCTCCTTCTGAATGGGGATCAGGTGTATGTGCGCATGCGGGACCTCCAGCCCGATAACCATCATCCCCACGCGGCTGCAAGGGATCACCGCCTGGATAGCTGCAGCCACTTTTTTGGCAAAAAGGGCCATCCCAGCCAACAGGCTGTCGTCCAGGTCAAAAATATAATCGATCTCCTGTTTCGGCACCACCAATGCATGCCCCTTCGCCATGGGATTGATATCCAGAAAAGCGAAAAAACGGTCGTCCTCGGCTATCTTGTATGAGGGAATCTCTCCCGCTATGATCCTGCTGAAAATAGTTGCCATATGATTAAATCGAAATATCCAACACTTCAAAACTCAGCGTACCCGACGGCACCTGGATATCTACCTTATCTCCTACCTTTTTACCCAGCAGGCCTTGTGCAATGGGCGTATTCACAGCGATCTTGCCGCTTTTCAGGTCTGCTTCGCTTTCCGACACTAGCATATAGGTCATGTCTTTTTTCGTTTTCAGGTTCTTGATGGTCACCTTGTTCATGATCTGAATCTCATCGGTGCTGATAGCACTCTCATCAATAATACGGGCAGTGGCAATCAGCCCTTTCAGCTGTGCGATTTTTCCCTCCAGTAATCCCTGGGCTTCTTTGGCGGCATCGTATTCCGCATTTTCCGATAAATCGCCCTTGTCCCGTGCTTCAGCAATCTGACGCGAAATCTCCGGCCTTTGTACGGATTCCATATGCACAAGTTCCTCTTTCAGCTTTCGAAGACCTTCTTCGGTCATATAAGTAATTGCCATTTTTTTAACTCTCCTATTTTTTAAATGTTTGACACAGATATAGATTAAAGAAAAAGAATTCCGGCTGCTTTACAGACCGGAATCCCCTTTATTCAATCTTTTACGTTTACTGCAAAGATACTCCTTTCTCCGAAATTAAAAAAACTTTTTGCCAAATTTTACAATACTTTCCCCACTTCGCCGGGAAGGGTTGCGTAATTTTCAACACGTGCCACCACATCACCATCCCTGTTGATAACAAATGCCGTAGGTATATCGCGGACATTATACGTGGAGAGCAGGCGGGAATATACGTTTTGCGGATCACGAACGGTAATCCAGGGCAGGTTGCTCGCCGCGTTCTTCCAGAAATGCTCGTCTGAATCGAAAGAGATCTGATAGATCTCCAACCCTTTAGCCTTGTGCTGCGAATAGATTTTGTTCAACTCCATGTTGTGAGCAGGGGAGAAGTCCGATTTATACACGGTGAAGTCCAGTACAACCACTTTTCCCTTTTGCGAGGAGAGGGTTATTTTTTCCCCGTTAACTTCCGTCAGAACGATATCCGGCAGCGATAACCCGGAAACAACCGGAACATTCTCGAGCAGGGCAGCCTGTTGCTCCTGCTGTTTCCTTGTTTTCAGGGCATTCATCGTGAAGTCGTACAGGTGCTTCGATCGGGGGGTGCCGGGATAGTACCGGTCCCACGACGTGGCCACCGCTCCAAACATGGCGTAATCCTGCTTGTTGTAAGGATCAAATATCAGGTAGCCGTCCACCTTCTGAAAAACCGCATAGTATGCCGCCGCACCCGAAGGATTGCCCAGTATCAGTTTGGTGATTTCCGCCTTGTACGCTGTCAGGACGGAGTCGAGCTCGGCCAGGTAAGCCACGTCGTCAATAGCCTTGGCTGTATGTTTTTTTTCCGCTTCACTGATCCGGATGTTGACTTGACGGGTCTGGGAATCGATCTGCCTGATCTGCTCGTTCACGGGCGAGTTTTCGATGGACAACGTACTCGCCAGGTCTTTCGCATCGCCCCTGACCTGCAAAGTCTCTATCGAGTCGATGGCAAAAACAGCCACCTGGCTCCCTACCCTCAACTGGTAAAATTCGGGATTTACGGGGGCCTTTTCTTTAAATGCAAACTTCCCGTTCTCTTTCAGCTTAACCGAATCGAGCAGTTCAACACCACCCAGGCCACGGTGCTCCAGGTATAAGGTCTGATCGCCGGCAGCAGAGAGTTCTCCTTTTACCTCAAAGGTTTTCTCCGACTGACAGGACAGCAGGACAGCAGCTGTTAACAACACTGCGGGTAACAAAGAAACGTATTTTTTCATATCAAAAATTGCGTAAGAATTTCAGGGCGCAAACTTAACAATTTTTCGTCAATTTTGGAAGAATGTTCAATTTTATTGTTCTGCTGGGACATCCAGGTTGTCCGCCCCCGGAACTCAGGCCGGATTACAGAAAGTGTTGGATTTTGTTACAGAAAAAGAAAAAAAGCGCTACTTTTGTGGTTTTAAAATCCACAACACATGAATGAAATAGTAACCATCAAGGACAAGCAGTTTGAAAAATTCATCGAATTCGAGCAGATTCAAGCCGCTATCAATCGGATTGCAGAAAAAATGGACCGTGATCTACGCGATAAAAACCCTGTTTTTATTGCCGTACTCAACGGCGCTTTTATGTTTGCCGGAGAGCTGATGAAAGAAGTGAGCGTCCCCTGCGAGATAACTTTTGTACGATTGGCTTCCTATCAGGGAACAACCACCACCAATAAAGTACAGGAAGTGCTGGGTTTGAACGAAAGCATCGAGAACCGTACGGTTGTGATTGTGGAAGACATCGTGGATTCGGGAAATACGATGGTGGCGCTCAAAGAAGAACTCAACAAGCTCAACCCCAAAGAGATAAAGATTGCCACCCTGCTACTGAAGCCGGACGCGCTGAAACAGGAGATACAACTCGATTACGTAGCACTGGAAATCCCCAACGATTTTATCGTGGGCTATGGCCTGGACTACGACGGTTACGGCAGGAATTTGAAAGATATTTACAAGATTAGGCCCTGACAATACCGCATCAGTCGTCACAACCTGATTCAAAAATTTCCCGATAAAACGTTAAAATTGAAATATATTAATCGTTTGCCGTCTCCTTTTATATCAATTTAATGGTAACACCAAAAACGGGGAGGCATTTTGATAATTATTAGCTAAACAAAATTCCGATTTTGCTGTCTAATTTGTACATTTGAGGTGAATTCAAATACGCTAATTAAAACGATATTTGTAACGGGATTTGGTCAATCTAGCGAGAAAATGACATTTTTTTGAGAATTTTATCGGCGAAATACGACAGTATAAAAAAATTTGCCTATTTTTGCACCCGATGTCGTGGGTATATTCAGTCAGTAAAACACATAAAAAAGTAGAATCAAAATGAATGATGAAGTAAAAAAATCACCCAAAGCGAATATTGAAACGCTCAAGCTCACTTCTATCCTGATGGGGGTAGTGGTTGCTGTGTCGGTGCTGTTCTTCGCTTTTGAATGGTCTTCCCAAACCAAAAAGCTGGACGAGAGCATTATTGTTCAGGACGTTTTGGCAGAAGAAGAAATTGAAATCACTCGTCGCGATCCGACTCCGCCACCGCCACCACCGCCACCGGCACCGGAAACTCCGGAAATCATTCAGGTAGTGGAAGAAAAAGTGGAAACAAGAATCGAGATCAACACGGAGGATGATGCAAGTAAGAGGCAGATGGAAGCTTTTGTTCCGCCACCACCACCCAAACCTATAGTAGAAGAAGTAACCGAAGAAATTTTCGTTGTGGTAGAAGAACAACCGGAATTCCCGGGAGGAAATACAGCCATGATGAAGTTCTTAAGCGACAACATTAAATACCCGGTTATTGCCCAGGAAAACGGCATCCAGGGACGTGTCATCACCAATTTTGTGGTAGAGAGAGACGGCAGCATTAGTGACGTTCAGGTAGTTCGCGGAGTTGACCCATCGCTCGATAAAGAGGCTATCCGCGTTATCCAGTCGATGCCCAAATGGAAAGCCGGAAGGCAACGTGGCTCTGCAGTGCGCGTACGATTCACCCTTCCTGTGGTGTTCCGCCTGCAACAATAATCAACTACAGTAATTCTTGAAATATCGAAAGCTGCCTTTGTCCCAAAGGCAGCTTTTTGTTCTAAATTAAATTTCACCAACATGATTTTACACAGCGCCGACACCTTAAGCAAGAAAATTGAGGAAGCCATCCAAAATATCTCTTTCGATTTAAAACCAGCGAGCCTTTTCGAACCTATCAGCTATTCCCTCTCCGTTGGTGGAAAGAGGGTACGCCCATTGTTGGCCTTGCTAGCCACGGATATGTTTGGCAAGGAGGTGGACCAATCGTTGAAGCCGGCCATAGGGATAGAGATTTTTCACAACTTCACCCTGTTGCACGACGACCTGATGGACAATTCGGATATGCGGAGAGGCATGCCGGCGGTCCACAAGAAGTGGGACGCCAACACCGCCATTCTCTCGGGTGACGCCATGCTGATAGAATCGTATAAACACGTAAGTTCCGTACCACCCGCCATCCTGCCGGAGATCCTTGCCCTCTTTTCAAAAACGGCCATGGAGGTGTGTCAGGGGCAACAGCTGGATATGGATTTCGAGAAAAGAACAGATGTCACAGAGTCGGAGTACCTGGAGATGATCGTGCTAAAGACGGCGGTACTTCTAGCCTGTTCGCTCAAGATGGGAGCCCTGCTGGCCGGAGCCTCCCCGCGTGATGCGGAACTGCTCTACACCTTTGGCATAAACATCGGACTGGCTTTTCAACTGAAAGATGATTTGTTGGATGTTTACGGAGATGTTAAAACGTTTGGGAAAAATATCGGCGGAGACATTGTCAGCAATAAAAAAACCTACCTGCTGATAAAAGCGCTGAAAACATCCGGCGAAAGGCAACGCACGGAGTTACTAAAATGGATTACCGCAGAAAAATTCGACAAAAACGAAAAAATTGAATCCGTTAAAAATATTTACAATGATTTAAATTTAAAGTCGATTTCGGAAAATCTCATCGAAAAGTATTATCTTGCAGCGTTGGATTCTCTTTCGTTGGTGCATGTGGCTGACGAAAGGAAAAAAGAACTCATTTCCTTGTCGGAAAACCTGATGTACAGAGAAAAATAATTTCCGTAAATGCCCTATCGCAGATTACCCAATACAGACCTGTCTCGGATTAAAGCGTTGAAAACAGCTATCGAGAAAGCAGCCGGTACTGATTTTCAAGATGTCGCCATATCCATGAAAACACTGTCGAGGGCAAGAAGCGTGGTGGAAAAATTCGAACGTCTTTCCCTGAAATACCAGCAGACCCTGGATACCCAGGTAAAAGCGAACATTGCCTTTCAAAGCAAGGTGAAGAATGCGAGGATGTACCTCTCCCATTTCATTCAGGTCTTGTACATGAGCGTCATGCGCTCCGAGATAAAACCGGAACACCTGGAGCTTTACGGTTTGCAGGACACAAACTTTGTCGTTCCCGACCTGAGCTCAAACGAACAACTGCTGCAATGGGGCCAGAGAATCATTGCCGGAGAGAACAAGCGGGTGGCGCGGGGTGGTGTGCCGATATACAATCCGGGCATTGCCAAAGTGAGTGTCATGTATATTCTGTTTAAAGAGGGTTACCAAACCCAGCAAATCCATCAGAAAGCCACCGCAAGAACCCTGGATGAAGTTTCCGAGTTCAGAAGTGAGGTGGACGGTGTTATTTTTGATATCTGGGAAGAGGTGGAGAGATTTAATGCTGAACTTCCGGGAAACGAGCGGCTGGATAAAAACAGGGAATACGGTCTGATCTATTATTACCGCAAAGGAGAAACCATTGGATGAGAATCGTTGATACGCACGCCCACCTGTATCTGGAAGATTTTGAAAAAGACCTGGACGATGTAGTTGCCAGAGCCAGGTCGATAGGAGTAGAGAAAGTGCTGCTTCCCAACATAGACGAAACAACCGTTTCTGATTTAAAGCAAACCGTCGATAAATACCCGTCGTTTTTTATACCGATGATGGGGTTGCATCCTACAAACGTGCGGGAGGACTGGGAACAACAGCTGGAAATCATTTACGACGAGCTAAACCGAACGGGGTATATAGCCATCGGTGAGATAGGTATCGACTTGTATTGGGATAAAAGCTCAAAAGAAAGACAGGTAGCCGCTTTTGAAAGGCAGCTCGCCTGGAGCATTGAAAAAAAACTGCCGGTAGCCATTCATTCAAGAGAGGCTATCCCCGAAGTGATAGAATCGATAAAAAAAACCGGTGAAAAAGACCTTTTCGGAGTCTTCCACAGTTTTGGGGGAAGCATAGGCGAGTTGAAAGAGATCCTGGAACTTGGGAATTTTTACATCGGGATAAACGGAGTGGTCACCTTCAAAAGATCGGGATTGATGGAAACACTGGAAAATTGTGTGTTGGAGAATATCATCCTTGAAACCGACTCCCCCTATCTAGCACCGGTTCCGTACAGGGGCAAGCGTAACGAACCGGCGTATTTAAAGGAGATCGTAAAAAAGCTTTCAATAATTTATTGCAAAACGGAAGAGGAAATTACCGCAGTAACAACGGAAAATGCATATCGTTTATTTAATATAGCTTACTAAAAATAAGGAATAAAACATTTTTTCACGGAAAACCGTTTTTTTTGAAATAATTTGCACTTGAAATAGCAATTAATCGATAATTTCAGTAATTTTGCCGGATAAAAGAAGGGTAAGTAATTTTTTTTTTGTAATTTGCGCCCGTTTTCTGAAACTGTCTCCTAATGGAGAGATGCTCGAGTGGTTGAAGAGGCACGCCTGGAAAGCGTGTATACGCCAAAAGTGTATCGCGGGTTCGAATCCCGCTCTCTCCGCGTCAACAAGCTGACAAATAACATATAAGGCAACGAACTAAACGTTTAAATAAATCAAAAAAAATCAATTTAAAAAACAAAATTAAATTCATTAATCCAAACAAAAATTGAACACACAATGAAAAAGTTATTTGCAATTTTAGCAATCTTCGGCCTTATGTCTGTAGGATTGCCGACAATTCTTTCCGCTCAAGATGCTCCCGCTGCACCGGCAGTAGAAGAAACAGCTCCAGCAGCAATATCGGTTGCCGAAACTGATGGAGGTGGATTTCACCAAGCACTTAAAACCAAATTTATTGAAGGTGGTGCCGGATTTATGGCTTTGATCGCTATCTGTTTGATACTCGGTCTGGCTTTTGCTCTCGAAAGAATTATCTACCTGAGCTTGGCAGATGTTAATCCAAAGGCATTGTTGAACGGGGTTGGTGAAGCACTCGACAGAGGAGATATCGATGCAGCCAAGGATATTGCCCGCAATACCCGCGGCCCGATCGCATCAATTGCATACCAGGGATTACTTCGTCTGGACCAGGGACCCGACGCCGTAGAGCGCGCCATCGTCTCTTACGGAGGAGTACAAAGCGGTTTGCTCGAAAAAAACCTCTCCTGGATTACCCTGTTTATCGCTCTTGCTCCGTCTCTCGGATTCTTGGGAACAGTTATCGGTATGGTACAGGCTTTCGACGATATCCAACGTGCAGGTGATATGAGCCCGACAATTGTTGCCGGTGGTATGAAAGTGGCTTTGATCACAACAGTAGGAGGTCTTATCGTGGCCCTTATCCTTCAAATTTTTTACAACTACATCCTCTCCAAACTGGAAAATATTTTGAACAGAATGGAAGATGCCTCCATCACCCTTCTCGACCAGGTGGTAAAATACAACGTTAAATACAAAAAATTATAATTGATATGGCTGTAACTAAAATACGAAGAACCTCCAGTTTAGTGTTTCTTGTCGCGATTCTTGTAACGTTGGCAGTAATAGCACTATTCTTATTTGGAGGACAAGTAGCGCCTGAACAAAAACTTGTTGCCGATATGTCTCAGCCAGCATTTACTGATATAATGTTGTATTGGGCTTATATCTTATTGGCAGTAACGGTTGTTGTATTGATCCTTTTTGCTGTCTTTGGATTTTTCAATAGCTTGAAAACACACCCAAAAAGCGCTTTGGGTGGATTGTTGGTCCTTGTAGCAATGGTTGTAATTCTGGGAGTATCTTACGCCCTTGGAAGCGGAGAATTATTGAATATCCCGGGTTATGATGGCCCGGACAATAATCCGGCAACATTGAAAATGACAGACATGTGGATATTCAGCATGTACATCATGCTGGTGCTCAGCATTGCAGCAATGATCATATCCCCACTATTAGGTAAAAGAAAATAACAAAAGAAAAAATCTATGTCAAAGAAAAAAAGAAAAGTTCCAGCTCTGAATGCAAGTTCAATGGCGGACATTTCGTTTCTTTTGCTTACTTTCTTCCTGCTTGTTTCGAGTATGGACACCGACAGCGGGCTGGCAAGACGTTTGCCACCACCGCCACAAAACGAAGATCAGCAACAAACGGTTGATGTTCAACGGCGGAACCTGCTGGTCGTACTGGTAAACTCCAAAGACGAGACCATGGTTGCTTCTCAGGCAGAGACGGACTGGTATCAAAACGATGCTGAATTGCTCGGTCGTGGAGACAAGCCAAGCTTGAAAGATAAAGTAAAAGAGTTTGTATTGAATACGAGTAACAATCCTTTATTGCCGGAATTGGTGGAGGAAGACTTTGGTACGCCCATCGGGACTGTACCGGTGACCGCCGACCACGTTGTGTCGTTACAAAATGACGCTACCACCAGTTACAAAACCTATATCGCGGTTCAGAACGAACTGGTAAAAGCGTATAACGAGTTGCGGCAGGAAGGATCGAAGAAGTATTTCAACTCAGACTACGAAAATCTGACCGACGATCAAAAGGAACAGATAAATAAATTGTATCCGCAGAGAATTTCTGAGGCCGAACCTAAAAACTTTATGGGAGGAAATTAATATGGGAAAATTTAGTAAAAGCGGCGGGCGTGAGATGCCCGAATTGAACACAGCTTCAATGCCTGACCTGGTATTTGCCATCTTATTCTTCTTTATGGTTACAACCACCATGCGCTCTGAGGAGTTAATGGTAAGGTTGAAATTGCCTTCTGCCACTGAAATTCAGAAACTGGAGAAAAAATCGCTGGTAACCTACATCAATATCGGGCCTGCAATGGACCCAAGATTCGGTACGGGAACCCAGATGCAGTTGAACGACAAGTTTGCCGAAGTGGAAGACATCCAGGATTATATCGCCCAGGAAAAAGCGAGTATGAATGAGGCGGACCAGCAATTGATGACGGTATCCATCAAGGCGGACGAACAAACAAGGATGCGCTACATCAGCGATGTTAAACAGGCACTCCGTAAAGCATATGCTTTGAAGATCAGTTATTCGGCACGAAAAGCTGAAAACTAAGGAGCATGTTTCTACAATAGAAAAACCGGGTCACTATCGTGATCCGGTTTTTTTGATCCATTCCATCACATTGGCCGGTGGCCGCTCAGCCAGGAGTTCACGCTTCATAAAATCCATGTAGGGTGCAACGTGGTTAAAGAATGTATAGTAACCTTTACAAAGGTAATTTAATCCGGGAATCCCATACTTATCTCTCACAAATCTATTTTTGGGACATTCTCCGTAACAGGCAAAAAGAAAATCACACTCCCTGCATTGCCGGGGAAGTTTATCGAACTTGTCGTTACCAAAGGTGAGCTGCTCGTTGGAATACATCATTGAAGCGAGCGGCTTGGCGTAAATATTGCCCAAACGGTATTCCGGGAAAACAAAATGGTCGCACGAATAGACATCCCCGTTGAACTCCATCACCCCGGCATGTCCGCAAGTCTTGGCCATTGTACAAAGCCCGGGTTGCTCTCCCACCCAGTTAGCCAGCGTGGAGTCGAAAAGCTGAACAAAAACCTGCCCCACATCTTCTTTCACCCATTCGTCGAAAATAGCGCAGAGGAATCTGCCCCACTTCTCCGGAGAAACACTGAACGGCGCCAACTCCACCGCATCCTCCCTATCTTCTGCCGTGGCCAGCTTTAACGGAGAATTCTTTTTTCGTATTCGTTCGACGATAGGGGTAAACTGAATGAAGCGGCTGCCGGTAGTTTTGAAAAAACGATAAAACTCCAACGGGAAATCCGCGTTGTAATCGTTCACCACAGCCATACAGTTATATTCCACTCCGTGCTTATTAAGAAGCTCCATCCCGCGCATTACCTTATGAAACGACGGGCGGCCCATCTTATCCCTCCGGTACTCATCGTGAAACTCCTGCGGCCCATCAATGGAGATACCCACCAGGAAATTGTTCTCCTTGAAAAAGCGGCACCAGTCATCGGTAAGCAACGTTCCGTTGGTTTGAATGGAATTATCAATCTGCCGTCCTCCGGCATATTTTTTCTGCAGCTCAACTGCCTTCTTGTAGAAACTCAACGGGCGCATCAACGTTTCACCGCCGTGCCAGGTAAACAGCACCTGCGGCATGGTCTGCGACTCTATGTATTCTTTGATGAACTTTTCGAGCAGTTCTTCACTCATCACGTGGTTCTTCTTCTCTGCATACAGGTTTGCCTTCTCGAGGTAATAGCAATAATCACAATCGAGGTTACAACGCGACCCTACGGGTTTGAGCATCACATATAACGGTTTGGCAAAGGGAGCAAAAACAGACATATCAATTTTATTTATTGGACAAATATAAACAATTTGTAGGGTTTTGGAGTTTAGGCCTTGAATATAATTTAAAATAATGACAACATGAGAAAAGATAAAAATTTATTGCAGGCCGGATTGCTCCTCCTGCGAGTAGGTATTGGCGTTTCGATATTTTTCCACGGTTTACCCAAAATTACGGGAGGCCCGGAGACGTGGACGGCCATCGGCGGCACCATGTCGAACCTGGGCATAAACTTTGCTCCCACGTTCTGGGGATTTATGGCGGCCTTTGCCGAGACTATCGGGGGAATTTTGTTTGCCCTGGGACTGTTTTTCCGTCCGGCAGCCCTCTTGCTTATCGGAACCATGACTGTGGCGCTGGTTATGCACTTTTCACAGGGCGATGATTTTATGAAATACGGGCATGCACTCGACTTGCTGATTGTTTTTGCAGCGGCTTTGCTCACGGGCCCCGGAAAATATTCCTTCGATGCAAAATATATCCCTCGCATTGCTTAAGGCCCTCTGTCCCGTGTACCGAGCAGAATAAAAAAAGGGTAAGCTTACTATATCGCGCCGCTACAACCAAATACCCTTGCTTCGGTCAAGACCTGGGGGATTCAATGGGAGCTGGCCGTATAGGACTTACCCAACTGCAAAGATACGGTTTTTTTTTTAGTTACAAAACGGTTGATTTGATTTTCTGAAATAAAAGGCTTTTGTTATCTTTGCGGTTACTAAAAGAAAAAACAATGAACATTGTTGAACGATTTATTAAGTACGTAAAGATTGATACCCAGTCTGACGAAAATAGTTCGCAAACCCCCAGTACACAGAAACAATTTAACCTGGCTAAAGAGGTGGAACGCGAAATGCTTGAGATGGGCTTAACAGACGTTTCTCTCGACAACAACTGCTACCTGATGGGCACTTTGCCGTCCAATACCGATAAAACAGTGCCCACTATCGGATTCATCGCACACTTTGATACAAGTCCCGACATGAGCGGGGAAAACGTAAATCCGCGTATCGTCAAAAACTACGACGGAAAAGAGATCGTACTGAACGAAGCACAGCAGATTATCTCCTCGCCTGCCGACTTTCCCGAGTTGTTAAAATTTATCGGGGATGACCTGATCGTAACCGACGGGACAACCTTGCTCGGCGCAGACGACAAGGCAGGTATTGCCGAGATCATGACCGCTATGGAATACCTGATTGATCATCCCGAGATCAAGCACGGAAAGATACGTGTAGGATTCACGCCCGACGAAGAGATCGGCCGCGGAGCGGATAAATTCAACGTGGATAAATTTGGTGCAGAATGGGCCTATACGATGGATGGCAGCGAGATAGGCGAGCTGGAATATGAAAACTTCAACGCTGCATCGGCAAAAATATCGATCCAGGGAAGAAATGTTCATCCCGGATATGCCAAAAACAAAATGATAAACGCACTGCATGTGGCCAACGAACTCGTGCAGATGCTGCCCGTCAATGGCCGCCCCGAATACACGGAAAAATACGAAGGGTTCTTCCACTTGATCGCAATCAACGGAACGGTGGACGAAGCGGCGGTATCCTATATTATCCGCGATCACGACAGGCAGATTTTTGAAAATCGGAAGAAAGAGATGGAGCAGGCCGTAGCGTTCCTAAACGCCCGTTACAACAACCGATTGAAGCTGGAGATGCGCGACCAGTATTACAACATGCGTGAAAAAGTGGAGCCGGTAAAGTATGTGGTGGATTACGCTTTCAGGGCTATGGAAGAAGCAAACATAACGCCGATTGTAAAGCCTATCCGTGGAGGAACGGACGGAGCCAGACTCTCTTTTATGGGCCTGCCTTGCCCGAATATTTTTGCCGGAGGCATGAATTTTCACGGCCGTCACGAGTTTATACCTATCCGGGCGATGGAAAAAGCAACGGAGGTCATCGTGAAGATTGCCGGACTGGTAGCTAAAGAAGCATAAGTTTTAACACGCAATATGATATGAAAAAAACACCTTTTACAGACACACACATCGCACTGGGCGCAAAAATGCATGAATTTGCAGGGTACAACATGCCCATCGAGTATTCGGGAATTATCGATGAACACCTGACAGTCGTAAATGCCGCGGGCGTTTTCGACGTTTCACACATGGGAGAATTTTGGGTGAAAGGCCCCAAAGCGCTGGAATTTGTTCAAAAGGTAACCACCAACGACGCTTCGAAGCTGGAGGTGGGAAAGATACAATACACCTGTTTTCCGAACGAGCAGGGCGGCATAAAGGATGACTTCCTGCTTTACCACTTCGAACCCGAAAAATACATGATGGTGGTAAACGCTGCCAACATCGAAAAGGACTGGGAGTGGTGTCAAAAGCAAAACACGATGGGTGCAGTGATCGAAGATGCATCTGCCCACACTGCTTTGCTGGCCGTGCAAGGTCCGAAAGCCAAAGATACGCTGCAAAAAATTACCGATACGGACTTGTCATCCATCCCCTACTACACGTTTGCCAACGGAAAAGTCGGCGGAGTAGACCGGGTGATTATCTCCAACACCGGCTACACCGGTGCGGGCGGATTCGAACTCTATTTTTATCCGGAGGACGGATTAAAGATCTGGGAAGCACTGTTTGAAGCCGGAGCGGAATTCGGCATCAAACCCGTCGGACTGGGTGCACGCGACACCCTGCGCCTTGAGATGGGCTTCTGCCTTTACGGGAATGACCTCGACGAAACGACCACCCCCCTGGAAGCGGGGCTGGGCTGGATCACCAAGTTTACAGAAGGGAACTCCTTTATTGCAAGAGAGCTGCTCGAAAAGCAAAAAGCGGAAGGCGTTACGCGCAAATTGTGTGGATTTACGTTGTCGGACAAGGGAATACCGCGCCACGGTTACGAAATTGTGAACGCCGGGGATGAACCCATCGGAACCGTAACATCGGGAACCATATCCCCCGTATTGAAAGCGGGCATCGGGCTGGGTTACGTGAAACCCGAATATGCAAAAGCCGGAACTACAATTTACATCAAGGTACGCAACAAGAACCTGAAAGCCGAAGTCACTCAACTACCTTTCAGGAAATAGCACACTCTCATGAGTAAAACGAAGATCGCCACCAACCTGTTTTTCCTGCTGGGACTCATCATCCTGGGTTTCATGCTATATAAAACCGGGATAGGGGTTATCTGGAACAACATAAAACTGACCAATTGGTGGTTTGCGGCAATTATCGGTATCTGGGCGGTGGTCTATTTTTTAAATGCCATCGCCTTTCACACCATTATTCGCGACGGAAGTCCGGAAGCCCGGTCCGTCGGTTTCCTCCGCACACTGAAGCTGACCATCAGCGGGTACGCCATTAACCTCATCACGCCTTTCGGACTGATGGGCGGGGAGCCTTATAAAATCATCGAATTACAGCCGGCACTGGGTATTCAGAAAGCCACATCCACGGTACTCCTTTACATGATGATGCATTTTGTATCGCACTTTATTTTCTGGATGGTCTCCATACCCTTGCTGTTTATCATCGTGCCCAATGTGGCTGTTTCCGTCAGAATAATCCTTGCCATAGCCGGCATCGCATCGCTGCTACTGCTCTGGTGGTCGTTCACGGTCTACTCCAAAGGATTTGTGAGTAAGGCCCTGTCCATTGCCGGGAAACTGCCGTTCGCCGGAAAAAGAGTAAAGGTTTACAAAGAAAAACACCTGGAGAAGATCGAACAGATGGATTTCCTGATTGCCAACCTGTACAAAAACCGGAAAAAGGATTTTGTTACGTCGCTCTCGCTGGAACTCCTTTCCCGCTTTGTACTCTGCACGGAAATAATTTTCATGATGCATGCTATCCGGTTTCCCGTCACCTTCACGCAAAGCGTGATCGTTGAATCGATCCAGTCGATGGTGGGAAACCTCTTCTTTTTCATGCCGATGCAGCTAGGTGCCCGGGAAGGGGGATTCATCCTGGTTTTCGGCATCTTGTCGTTTCCCGCTGCACATGCGGTTTACGTGAGCTTATGCATCCGTATTCGCGAACTTTTCTGGACCCTGTTTGGATTGGGGTTAATCCAGGTGAGGAGAAGGTAGGTAGATCATCTTCTTCGTCATTCCTCCGTCGATCACGAAGTTCTGCCCGGTGATGAACCCGTTGGCCGAATCGAGCAGGAACATCACCATCTGTGCGATATCAAAAGCGTTCCCCACACGTCCTGCCGGGTGCTGTGCATGATCGGATTCCGACAATTCTACCTGCCGGGCTTTCGCTTTTTTCTTCACGGCCGAAACATCTATCCATCCCGGGCTGATGCTGTTTACCCGAACGTTGGGAGCCAGGCTCATGGCCAGGGCATGGGTGAGCGAATAGATTCCGCCTTTACTGGCGGAGTAGGACTCGGTATCCGGTTCGGACTGAAAGGCACGCGTAGAACACATGTTCACCATGCTTCCGCGCGATTCAATCAGGTGGGGAGAAGAGAACTTGGCGCAGAGGAACGTTCCTGTCAGGTTGGTGCCGATGGCACGGTTCCACTCCTCCAGCGTCAGTTCACTCATGGGCTTGAAGACCTCGTAAACCGCGTTGTTTACCAATCCGTAAATTCCTCCGAACTTTTTCAGGGATGCCCTTACCGAAGACCTCACGCTCACCTCACTGGATACGTCGGTAATAAAAAAAGCGGATCGTTTTTTATCGAATTGCGGTTTTATCTCCTCCATCGCTTCATTATCCATATCGAAAATGGAGACAGCGTACCCCACTTTAAGCAGTGACTGCGCGATGATGCGCCCGATGCCCTGAGCACCTCCGGTTACAATAACGTGTTTCATAGAGCCCTGGTTTTTTGTTGAGTTTCCAAAAGTAGTGATTTTTTACGAAATACGTAAATCCGTAATTTCTACTTATCTTTGTAACGCTAAAAATAAAGAAGCAATGAATCAAGAACACCTGCTGGGTATGACGCTTTCCGAAATCCAAAACATCATTTTGGAGCTCGGCCTGCCGAGATTTACCGCCAAACAAATTACCGACTGGGTTTATGTAAAACGCGTGAAGAGTATCGACGAAATGACCAATATTTCCGTACGGAACCGGGACATCCTGAAAAAGCGTTTCGACGTGGGCCGCGTTGAGCCTGTTGACGTAAAAACATCCGTTGACGGGACGCAGAAGATGCTGTTCCCCGTAAAAAACGGCAAGTTCATCGAATCGGTGAACATACCGGAGGAGGAACGCCTGACAATCTGTGTTTCATCGCAGGTGGGCTGCAAGATGGATTGCAGCTTCTGCATGACGGGGAAAATGGGGTTTCTGGGGAGCCTTTCGGTGAATGAGATATTGAATCAGGTTTATTCAGTCCCCAATGCTGAAGCACTCACCAACCTGGTCTTTATGGGCATGGGTGAACCGTTGAACAATTTCGACAACGTCATGAAGGCCATTGAGGTGCTCACTGCGGATTACGCACTGGCGTGGAGCCCCAAACGCATCACACTATCCACCATCGGGGTGATCCCCAACCTGAAAAGGTTTCTCGAAGAAAGCAGGTGCCACCTGGCGGTGAGCCTTCACAGCCCGCTCTCTGTACAGCGCGAAAAGCTGATGCCGATAGAGAAGACGTTTAAGGCAGCCGATATAATCGAGCTGCTCCGGGAGTACGACTGGAGCCATCAGCGCCGTTTATCGTTCGAATACATCATGTTTGACGGGGTGAACGACGCCCCGGTGTATGCCCGCGAGCTGAGTAAGTTTTTGTCGGGATTGGATTGCCGAGTCAACCTGATCCGCTTTCACAAAATTCCCGGCAGCGACCTCTCACCGTCCACGGAAGAGACGATGATCGCGTTCCGCGATTTCCTCACGGCCAAAGGGTTCACCTGTACGATTCGCGCATCGCGTGGCGAAGATATTTTTGCCGCCTGCGGCATGCTGTCAACGACAAAAGAACCAAGAACCGGGATACAAGACTTATAGGTGCCCGTCATGGGATATTCATCGTCTTAACAACTACATGTAAATAATAAATAATCCTAAATCAACACGATTTATTTCATTTACAATCGAATAATTGTAATTTTGTTGAAAATAAATTCTAAAGAAAACAGTATGAAACGAATTCATTTACTCTTGTTGCCGGTTTTGGCAGTACTCCTGCTCACATCGTGCGACGGCAGCGGATTTCTGTCGGCCTCTGCAATGTCGAGCGAGGTGTTGGTCATTATGGATGAAGACGAATGGGAAGGCGAAACAGGGCGTGCACTCTTCGACGTGCTGAACTCCCCCGCCAAGGGACTGCCCCAATTTGAGCCGAATTTCAGGATCATACAACTCACACCGGAAAACTTTACCAGTACATTCAAAGTTTCCCGGAACATCATTATGCCGGAAATATCATCCATTTACAGCGTTGCCAAACTTTCTTCCGAACTCGACAAGTACGCATCGGGACAGGTAATCATGACCGTCAGGGCTCCGGATACCGCAGCGTTTATCAATTTTCTAAAAGAGAACAAGGAAGGTATTGTCAACTATATCCTAAACAAGGAAATGGAGCGTACGGCCCAATGGCTTATCAAGGATTCCGGTACGCCGCAATCGCATATTAAACAGGTGTTTGGCTTTAACATTTACTATCCAAAAGGATTATCCAACATTACCGAACATCCTAATTTTTACTGGGCAACCAACAGTGCTGGCAGGGCCAGAAAAGACATCGTGATCTATCAGTTTCCCTATACGTCCGAGTCTGTTTTCGAAAAAGATTCCCTCATCGGTATCCGTAACCGGGTGCTGGGACAATACATTACTGGCTCTTTCGACTCGCACATGACCACCGCCACACAGGCTTATAATCCCGACTACCGGAAGATGGAGTACAACGGCATCTTCCGTGCCGAGCTGCGTGGATTGTGGGAAATGACCAGTGATATGATGGGAGGTCCATTCGTTTCGCATGCCTTTGTGAATGAAGAGACCAACATGGTAGTGGTGGTAGAGGTCTTTGTTTTCGCTCCGGAAGCCGACAAGCGCAACCTGATCCGCAGCATGGAAGGAGCACTTTATACCATAAGTTTTCCCAAAGCGAAGAAGTAGACGACTCATTGCAATAACAGCTAAATAAATTTGAACAATGTCAGAACAAATAAAAGTGGGTATCACTCACGGAGATATTAACGGGGTAGGATACGAAATATTGCTGAAGACCTTTGCCGATGAGCGCATGCAGGAACTTTTCATCCCGGTCATCTACGGCTCTTCCAAATCGGCCTCTTATCACCGTAAAGTACTCGATCACAGCCCCGTCAGCTTCCACATTATCAATCATGTTGATGAGTGCAGCCCGGGGAAGATCAACCTGCTCAACTGCGTTAAGGAAGAGGTGAGGATTGAGTTGGGAACGGCAACGGCCGAAGCGGGTGAGTCGGCCTTCATCGCTCTCGACAATGCGGCCAGGGACCTTGCCGCAAAAAAAATCGACGTGCTGGTCACTCTCCCCATCAATAAAGATACCATACAAAACGATAAATTCCATTTCCCCGGCCATACCGAATTTTTGCAGGACCGTTTTGCCGAAAACAATAAGGCGTTGATGATCCTGGCCAGTAATTCATTACGAATTGCGTTGGTCACCACCCATATTCCTCTGGCGGAAGTATCGGAAAAAATATCGAAAGATCTTATCACCGAAAAACTGTCCACACTCAACTTCTCCCTGAAGCGCGATTTCCGTATCGAAACACCACGCATTGCCGTACTCGGATTAAACCCTCATGCAGGGGAAAACGGACTGCTGGGACAAGAAGAACTCCGGATCATTGCTCCGGCCGTAAAAGAGGCGCAGGATGCAGGAATACTGTGTGCCGGGCCTTTCGCCGCAGACGGCTTCTTCGGAACCGGAAGGTACAGGGAATTTGATGCTGTGTTAGCCATGTATCACGATCAGGGGCTGGTTCCGTTTAAGACCATCGCCATGGATTCGGGGGTAAATTTTACTGCCGGCCTGCCTATCGTGCGGACATCTCCCGATCACGGAACGGCGTACGACATTGCAGGGCAAAACAAAGCATCGGAAGAATCTTTCCGGCAAGCGATTTATATGGCTATAGATATTTTTAACAACCGCCGCGATTACGATGAAGCGGGCGAAAACCCGTTGCGTAAAATGTTCTTCGACCGCGGAAAAGACGACGTAAGGTTAGACCTGACGGAAGAGGAAGAAGAAGCGTAATGCGAATCAGCAGTCCTGCTGCTGTGGTGAGTGTTTAAGACGAATACCTGCCCGGATATTCCGGATCAGTTCGTACCCCCATAAGCCCAGCGCCGTGAGCTCAATAAAACCGGAGATGCCGATAAACCGAAAAGCTTCGGGGTAAAAATCAGTCGTAATCTGCGAGACAATACGCCAGGTGTTGCCCACATTGAGCAGGATGAAAACCAGCCAAAGCGAGCTTGTCTTCCGAATGTCGATACCCGAAAAACCGGGCACGACCTTAGCGGAAACACCGACAATCATCATCATGATAAAGCCGACTGTCAATGCATGGCGGTAGGCACCGAAGTAAGCGTGCGAGAATGGATTCTCTCCTCCCGTCATGGGAAGATAGATGCCGAACATGTAATAGGGGCCAAACGCCAGCAACAGCGTAGCTACAATAAACCAGAGAAAGGCTGCCCGGATAAATTTCAGGCTGCGGTCGCTACTGCCTGCCTGCAGAGGCCTGAACAAGCGGAACTGGATGGGTGTACCGATGGCTGCCACCAGGAAAATGATGTAGGAGATACCGTTTGCGGCGTGCCACCAGTGCACACCGGTAGTCATGCCGGCCGTGAACGAGATGATGCCAAAAAGAACGGCCCCGTTCACGCCCCACAATAAAAATCTTCTCCAGCGCCTTGAAGGTGTACGAAATCCATAGGCATGCGGAAGGATATGCAGGGATACCCCCAGGATCATCACGACGGCGATTCCTAACGTTTGGATGTCGCGATAGGGGATGTTGAACGAGGAGACGTTGAAGAGAAATTCCTCCGGGGTTGTTGCCGCTTCAAACAGGTAGAATATTATCGGATTGATGATTGCAGCCGCGAGGAACCAACCAAGCGCCGCATAGACAAAGTCGTTGTAATATCCTTTGGTCGGTGCGCCACGGAGAGTATGAACCATGATCCACACAAAAATAGTCACTGCGATAAACTGTAGCAACCCGGCGAAAATCCCGAGCGGAAGGTAGGGCGGTTGGGGAGCCATTACGTGGGCCAACGCCTGCAGCAGGATCCCCGTAATCAGGAGCGGTAACGTCGAAAAGGCTAAACGGGGGTTCCGAAGCGTCACTCCCGCAAACCGGGGCATTGCCTGAAAGGAAAAACCCATAATAAAAAGCCCCACGAAGCCAAAGATCATTGCATGGCCGTGAGCCAGTACCCAGGAGTAGTCGATACTGTGAAAGCTTTCCCCAAGCCCGATCAGAAGCAGATTGACGGCTCCCCACATACAACCCAATGTGAATATCGTAACTAAGGCGCTGATGAAGAAATAACGGTATAATTGATTGTCGATCATTGTACTATACATTAATTTATTGTCCGGGATACAATTGAGATCTCCGGTTCAATGAACAGAAATCCCAACAGAGGCAGACAGCTGTGATTATATACGACAAATGTATAAGAATTTTTTATTCTTCGCGAATAAAAACCTTCCTATATTTTTACAGGCCTGTAGTTTTTAGTGAAAAAAAAACCGTACTTCCAGAAAATCAGTATCTTTGCAGGTGCGCCGATTCTTTGTAAGAAATGAAAAAAATTCTTTCCATATTACTGATAATCTGCGGTATTACTTTGACCCTGCCGGGACAGGAGCTGCAACGAAAAAAAGTGGGGGTGGTGCTCAGCGGGGGGGGCGCTAAGGGATTTGCGCACGTGGGAGTGCTCAAGGTGCTGGAGGAGGCCGGAATCCCCATCGATTATATTGCAGGCACGAGCATGGGAGCCGTTGTTGGCGGGCTCTATGCAGCGGGCTATTCCAGCGATCTGATCGATTCACTGATAAAGATTCAGGATTGGAGCTACCTGATGCGTGATGATATTTACCGGAAACACCAGCATGCCTCCCGAAGAGATCACCAGAAAAGATACATTATCTCCCTACCCTACCAGCTGAAATTCAGGGAGAAAAGAGGAAAGGTGACCCTACCTCCGGGAGTATACGCCGGGCAGAATATCTACACCCTTTTTCTGAAGCTGACTGCCGGATATCAGCACGATCTTGATTTTGATGATCTTCCCATCCCTTTCGGGTGTGTGGCAGCTGATGTCCGCAGTGGCAAGGAAGTCGTCCTGAGGGAGGGAAGCTTGCCAGAAGCGATACGGGCAAGCATGGCAATACCCGGCATGTTCACACCGGTTGAGAAAGACAGCATGTTGCTGATTGACGGAGGGGTGATCAATAATTTCCCGGTGGATCTGGTACGCAGCATGGGTGCCGACAGGGTAATCGGAGTTATCTTTCCTCCCGACGAAGAGGCCATAGAAAAGAGCCGGGGAAGCATTACCGAAGTGACGGAGCAGCTCTGGAACTTTATCGGCCAGGGAAAACGCAGGAGAAACATAGCGGACACCGACCTGCTGATCACTCCCGAGGTGCACTCGTTCGGAATGATGGATTTTCAACGTCCCGCCATCGATACCATTATCTCCCGGGGCAAGGAGGCAGCAGTCGCTAAGCGGGACGAGCTGATTGCCTTGAAACAATCGTTGGGCACAGAAGAGGCTGCTCCGGCCGTTACATCGGGTAAAAACCCCTACATCGGACTCGACACGCTGGTCATTAATTCCATACGGATCGAAGGTGTCTCACCACGGGAGACAAGTCAGATTGCCCGGTGGATCGACATCGACAAGAACAGCGTTACAAGGGAGGAGCTGGATGAGATGACGGCACGCATATACAGTAGCGGATGGTTCTCCAGGGTTTACTACCGGCTCGAGGGGGAACATCCGTTTGACCTTGTTTTCACTGTTGAAGTGAAAGAGTCAAACACCCTGAACCTGGGCATACATTTCGACAGCAACGATATGGCAGCAATACTTGCCAACACAACCATCCGGTTGAACACTTCACTCAATTCACTGTTTGATATCACTGCCAGGTTGAGCCGCGATCCCTACCTGATGATCGATTACTCCATCAACAAAGGGATTTTCTACAAGGGGGGGATCAGTTACAAGATCAGCAGCAATGATCTGAGCATTTACGAAAGGGGTAGCTTATCGTACAACCTGGGCGTTACACGGAACGCACTGAACCTGGTCTTTTCCGAATTCTATTTTGGCAACATCATGCTGCAGCTAAAGGCAGCAATGGAACATTTTCACTTTTATAAAGCGTTGCGAAGCGAGTTCGACCCCCGCCATACAGAGCCAAACGATCAGCTGTATATCAACTACCTGATAAACGGAGTGTACGACAACCTCAACCGCATCGACTTCCCCACATCGGGGCAATATTTCTCTTTTCAGTACTCACTGCATACCGACAATTTCGTTCAACTGAAAAACGAAATCCCGTTAAGCGTCCTGAAAATGAATTTCTACAAACCGTTACCGTTAACGCAAAAAATCTGCATCACTCCCCGCATCAACGCCAGGTATGTTATGAACGACAGTGTACCGCACATGTACCGCAACTTAGCGGGAGGCAGGTTCGACGGACATTACCTGCCTCAGCAGATATCCGTGCAGGGCTCTGCCGGCATGGAGTTTTTAAACAACATGGTGCTGTCGACGGATGTGACATTGTATTATAATTTCACCCCGAAAAATTACCTCTACGCCAACATCAATTTCACCGCAGACAGCCATCACCTGCATCACCTGCTTGAAGGAAAATCTTACCTGGGGGCAAACTTAGGCTATTCCTACCTTTCGGTAGCCGGACCATTGCGGGTTGAACTGGGGTATTCCAGCCTCTCCAGGAGGTTTCACCCTTATCTTAGTTTCGGACATTACTTCTGACCGCGTAGTTGAAAGGCCCGCACATTGTGTTAATAAACCGAAAAGTTGTGTTAAACAATTAAAAACCTGTTGTGTTTTTTAATTTCAACACTATCTTTGTAAGTGATCATTCACTTACTTTTAGAGTGTGAATTATTTGAATGTTATTTTCAAGTCCATCTTGTGTTGGAATTTCGAAGATTAAAAAAAGGTATATGATTGAAAGGAAAGCATTCTTTATCTCCGGGGAGAACCTCACCCGTATTGAACATCAAAAAAAAACCGTGGTAATTTTTGACATGAGCCACGACAGGGTTGTTGGGGTGGCCGTAAAAACGGCCGTGGCGCTAAAAAATGACAGGCTATTCGATTCGCTGTATTTCTCCCCTCCGGTTTTCTGAAAACCGTTGAATACTGAATATAGCCGGAGGGTATCTTTGAACGTATGTAAAATAAAATGCAATGGACATCAAAATTCGACAAAGTATATTTCTGTTAAGCATCTTTTTATCCGGTACGCAGCTATCTGCCCAAACCCATGAGTGGAGGACCGCACTTAGCAAAGACGCCAAAATAACCGCAAGGTACAATTTCTCCACGCGCATCAACGAAGAAGGGGACAAAGTCCCCGTAGTGAAAACGGTCACCACCAGCACTGAAAGTATCGGCATTGACAACTGTATCGCATTAATGAAAAATATTGCAAAGCATAAAGATTTCCGCGGAGAAAAATCGAGTAAACTCATCAATAAAATCTCAGAAAATGAATGGTCCATCTATTATTACAATGACAAGACGTTGATTACGCCGGCAGTAGATGGTTCATACCTGATGATTTTTGAAGAAGACCGACAGAGCAAAACCGTAACCTTCACCATTACTGCTGACCCTACATTGATTGAGAAAACGAATACCTCCCGCCTGACCTATGCAAAAGAAATCTATCTGTTTAAAGAGACGGAGGAGGGTAAAGTAGAAATAACCATCAAAACTACGGTTTCGCCGGGATTCAAAGTACCGTCTATGATGTTGAAAAAGGCATTTCCCAAAAAATCTTTCGATAATATGGAAAAATTCCTTGAAGCGGCAAAAAAGGAAGCGCCTTGATTGTGGAACTTTTGCCGGACAGGAATTTAGATAATTTTTATACGTACGCTAAAAGAAGGAATGATGATAGTACCCATGAACATTAAACCTAGGCAGCTGGAAATTATTGAAGCAACCGGAAAGCTGCTTACAACCTCCGGCATAAACGGCCTGACGATAAAAAACCTGGCCTCAGAAATGAATTTCTCGGAGAGCGCTATTTACAGGCATTTTTCCAGCAAAGAAGAGATCATTGTCACTCTGTTGAAATATTTAAATGAAAATGTAAACACAATCTTTAAAGAATCTTCAATATCGGGTGTTTTTGAAAAAGATTTTACTGCTCTCTTCAAGGAACTGACGTACTACTTTAAAGAGAATCCGTTCTATGTTGTCGTAGTATTCTCAGAAGGTCTTGTAAATGAGAGCGCCCAGATAGGTGAAAAGATTATACAATTAATGAATAGCCTGACAAAACATGCCCAGGCAATTATAAAGGAAGGTCAGGAGAAGGATCTGATAACCCGTTCGCTGACGTCGGAGCAGATCGTGGAGATTATCATTCCTGCCTTCAGGCATCAACTGTTCAGGTGGAAGATAAGCAATTTTGAATCGGACATAACACAGAACATTGAATCCTTGTCCGGCTCACTGCTGGAACTTCTGAAGAGACGTCCAGAACAGTAATACGCTCATTACAATAACCAAATAAAACAGATAAAAATATGAATTTAAAAACATTTCTCTTATTGGTAGGATTGATTGGACTAAACAGCATGCTTGTACCTGCCCAGGTCATCACACTGAGTGAGATTCAAAAGATGGCGGAAGCAAATTACCCGGCCATAGCGCGATACGACATCATTGAGAAAACAAAGGATTTCAGCATCGCGAATGCTAACCGGGGGTTTCTGCCGCAGGGCACAGTGAGTGCCCAGGCTACCTGGCAGTCCGATGTGACTTGGATAGATATGGAGATGCCGGAAGGGATACCGCCCCTCTATTTTCCAGTGCCCGACCAGGACCAGTACCGCGTGGTGGCAGAACTGAACCAGCTTATATGGGACGGAGGCAATATCTCAGCACAGAAAAAAAGTCTGAAAGCCGTTGCGGAATTGGAGAAAAAACAATTGGAGACAGAGATTTACGCCTTGAGGGAGCGTGTGAACAATCTCTATTTCGGCATTCTGCTGATGAAGGGAAACCTGCAGCAACATGAGATCCTGGAAAATGAACTGCAGCGCAACTACGATAACGTGCAAACCTATGTGCAAAACGGCGTAGCTAACGACGTTGACTTGAGCACAGTAAAGGTAGAACAGCTGAAAGCAGGACAACAGCGGATTCAGTTGGAATCTACGTTAGATACTTATATACGGATGTTATCCGTGCTCACCGGAGAACCGCTCGAAAAGAATACGACATTTGTAAAACCAAATCCCGAAGTAGAATTGATATCTCCCATCATCAATCGTCCCGAGTTAAAGATGTTCACCGCACAGGAGGAGGCCGCTGAATCGCAAAAATCGCTCCTGAAAGCCAAAAACATGCCAAAGTTGTCCGCCTTTGCACAGGGAGGTTACGGAAAACCGGGACTCAACATGTTCGACACCAAATTTTCCCCCTACTTTTTGGGAGGGATCCGCCTCTCATGGAACATTGGCAATCTATATACATACGGTAACGACAAGAAGAAGATCGATCTGCAAAAACAGTCGGTGAACACGCAAAAGGAGACTTTCCTGTATAATCTGAAAGTACAGATACCGCAGCAGCAGTTGGAGATTGAAAAATATAAAAAGACCATGCTGGACGATGACGAGATCATACGCCATCAAACGCTGATCCGTGAAGCTGCCGAGGTGAAAGTGGAAAACGGCACCCTGACGGTATCCGACCTGATGAAGGAAATCAATGCCGAGGAGGCAGTCAAACAAGCGAAAACATTGCATGAAGTTCAATACCTCATGTCGATCTATTCACTGAAACATACAATAAATCAATAAAATGGAGGCTGTCTATATGTGACTAAATCATCGTCTGACGATATTTTGCGACCCATTCTCGCTCGTGTCAACTAAAAGAGTAGAAACTCGCTTCGCTCAAACAACTACTCTTTTTTACGTTTATCGCGAGCTATGGGTATCCCGTAAATAGCTAAAAGGTCTCTGTTTTAGTCGCATAAGCTATCTGAGGATATCTACTAAAATTCAATAAAACAACATTAAACGATGAAACTATTTAGATTAATAACAACATTATCCGCCTTGTTCCTGCTCTTTTCATGCAGCAACGGCAAAGGCGACTATGACGCTACCGGATCGTTTGAAGCAACGGAAATTATCGTCTCATCACAGGCGAATGGACGCATTTTAGAGCTGGGGCTGAATGAGGGAGATCAGCTGGAACAAGGGCAAGAAGTGGGACTCATCGACAGCACCCAGCTCTATCTGCAAAAAATGTCCTTGCTCTCCAACGCGAAAGGTGTCCGTGCCCAGCAGCCCGATATAAAAGCGCAGACGGCAGCATTACAGGAGCAAATCAAATCATTGGAGCGGGAAAAAGCACGGTTAGGGAGATTGGTTACCGCCAATGCCGCCAATCAGAAACAGCTGGACGACATTGACTCCCAATTGGAGGTTGTGAGGAGGCAGCTATCGGCGCTGACATCCACATTACAAAAAAGCAGTGATAATATTTCCGCACAAAGCTCCACGCTCGATATTCAGGTCGCACAACTGGAAGATCAACTGGACAAGACCCGTATCGTCAGCCCTATTTCGGGGACCGTACTCAACAGATATGCAGAGGCAGGTGAGCTGGCTACCATAGGTACTCCCCTATTCAAAATTGCCGATACCGGAATCCTATTCCTGAGGGCCTACGTGACAAATGATCAGCTGGCACAAATCAAACTGAACGGTGAGGTGACGGTACGGGTTGACGACGGGCACGGCGGAATGAAGTCATACAAGGGCCGGATCAACTGGATATCCGATAAATCGGAGTTTACTCCCAAGACCATTCAGACCAAGAATGAACGGGCTAACTTAGTGTATGCGCTGAAAATTGCCGTCCCGAACGATGGTTTCCTGAAGATCGGCATGTATGGAGAGGTTAAGCTTTAATTTGCAACAAAAATGATTGAAGTAAAGGATTTACATAAAAGTTACGGCAGGCAGGGTAAGGTGAATGCCCTGAACAGCATCTCTTTCACAGTAGATGACGGGGAGATATTCGGTGTGATTGGTCCGGACGGTGCCGGGAAATCGTCGCTCTTCCGGATCCTGGCATCACTGATCCTGCCCGATAGCGGTTCGGCAATAATGAATGGGCACGACGTGGTGAAGGATTACCGGAAGATACGACAGATTATCGGTTACATGCCGGGCCGGTTCTCACTCTATCAGGATCTGAGCGTGGAGGAGAACCTGGTATTTTTCGCCACGCTCTTCAATACAACCGTAGAAGAGAACTACCACCTGATCAAAGATATTTACCAACAAATCGAGCCCTTTAAAAAACGGCGTGCCGGAGCGCTCTCGGGCGGAATGAAACAGAAGCTGGCCCTTAGCTGCGCACTGATCCATAAACCGGAGATCCTGATCCTGGACGAGCCTACCACAGGGGTAGACCCGGTCTCGAGAAAGGAGTTCTGGGATATGCTGGGGCGGCTGAAGGAGCAGGGGATCACCATTCTGGTGTCGACAGCATATATGGATGAAGCGAGCCGTTGCGACAGGATAGCGCTGATCCGTGAAGGGGAATTTATTGCAAGCGATACCCCACAAGGAATCATTGATGATTATCCGGAGATACTCTGGGCAGTGGAAGGAACCGGCATGTCGGCACTGCTCGGTGAGCTGCGCGCCCACGATAAGGTAAAGAGCAGTTTCGCGTTTGGCGACAAGATTCACATCACCGTAGAAAAAAGCCTGCAGACGGAAGAGTTGAAGCGATACCTGGCGAACAAAAAATTCAACGACGTACGTATCGCTCCCATAGCGCCCACTGTGGAGGATTGTTTTATGGCATTGACAAGTTAGGACATGAGCAAAAAAGTTATCGAGGTATTCAACCTGACAAAAAAGTTTGGCAATTTCACGGCCGTGGACCGCATCTCTTTTGATGTGAAGGAAGGTGAGATTTTTGGTTTTCTGGGTGCCAACGGCGCGGGTAAAACCACTGCCATGCAAATGCTTTGCGGTATCAGCATGCCGACGGCAGGAGAAGGAACCGTGGCTGGTTATGATATCATTAAAGAAAATGAACGGATTAAACGGAATATAGGATACATGAGCCAGAAATTCTCCCTGTACGAAGACCTGAAAGTTTGGGAGAATATCCGCCTGTTCGGGGGTATCTACGGGTTGTCTGATAAAACAATTGCGGAAAAGACGAACGAGTTGTTGAAGCAATTGGATTTTGAACAGGAGCGCAACACCCTGGTGAAATACCTCCCGTTGGGATGGAAACAAAAACTAGCTTTTTCCGTGGCCATCTTTCATGAGCCCAGGATTGTCTTTCTGGATGAACCTACGGGCGGAGTTGACCCGGCCATGCGTCGGCAGTTCTGGGAGATGATCTACGATGCGGCCGACCGGGGGATCACCGTTTTTGTAACCACGCACTACATGGACGAAGCTGAATACTGCAACAGGGTATCGATCATGGTGGATGGCCGTATCGACGCCTTGGACACACCGGCCGAGTTGCGCCGCAGGTTCAGCGCCGACTCCATGGATGAGGTATTTCGACAATTGGCACGTAAAGCAAAGAGGGGGGACCAATGAAACAATTTATAGCATTTGTAAAAAAAGAGTTCCGGCATATCATCCGGGACAACAGGACCTTGCTGATAATCCTGGGGATGCCTGTAGTGGAAGTTCTGTTGTTCGGCTTTGCCGTAAACATGGAGGTACAGAACATTCGTGTAGCCGTCTACGACCCCACTCCCGATGCTTTCACCACGGGCATCGCGGAACGGATACGGCAGAACTCCTACTTCAATTATCGGGGAAGCGTTCAAACCATGGATGAAATGGAAGAGTCGATGCGGAAAGGTGAGCTCGATCTGGCAGTGGTCTTTCAGCAAAACTTCCAGGAGGAGTTGGTTCACTCGGGAGAAGCTGACGTACAACTGCTTTCCAACAGTTCCGACCCAAACCGGGGCTCCATCGCGGCAACCTATGCCACGGCTATCATAGCGGGATTTCAACGGGAACAAACCGACTTGATACAAATACCGTTTCAGATCCAGACTGAGAACCGGATGATCTACAATCCCCTGATGAAATCATCCTATATGTTTGTACCAGGCATCATGGGGTTGGTACTGATGATCATTTGCACCATCATGACCTCGGTGTCAATCGTCCGTGAAAAAGAGAGAGGGACCATGGAGGTACTCCTCGCATCGCCGTTGAAACAGGGAACCATGATCTTCGCAAAGACCATTCCCTATATGGTGATCTCTTTTATCGACTTTGTCATTATTCTGCTTCTGAGCTATTTTGTGCTGGACGTGCCTGTCAACGGCAGCCTCCTGTTGCTGTTTTTCGTTGCTATCCTCTACATAACCCTAACTTTGTCATATGGATTGACCGTTTCCACACTGGTAGACAAACAGGTCAATGCGGTCATCTTCTCGGCTATCACCGCCATGATTCCCGTGCTTATGCTCTCAGGGATGATCTTCCCGGTAGATAACATGCCCGGGACATTGCAGGCACTGTCGGCCATAGTACCAGCACGTTGGTTTATTGAAGTCGTGAGAAAAGTGATGATCCAGGGACTTGGGATGACCATAGCCTGGAAAGAAATACTCGTATTAGCCGGAATGACGCTGTTCCTGCTGGGAATTACCATTATGAAGACTAAAAAGAGGCTGGAGTAAAAAATAGAATCCTTATGAAGACATTAAAATTCCTCATCGAAAAAGAATTTAAACAGATGTTCAGGAATCCGTTGATTCCAAGGCTAATCGTGTTGTTTCCCACCATGGTGTTGCTGGTTTTCCCGTGGGCAGTAAGTTTTGAGATAAAAAATATCCGTGTGGATGTGGTTGATCACAGCAAAAGCGTCTATTCCAAAAGACTAACCGACAAAATAGCTGCTTCACAGTACTTTATTTTGCACGACACCCCACCCGATTACAATGCGGCGATGCTGAATATGGAAAACGACGAAACCGATATGATCCTGGAGATACCCGCTTCGTTTGATGTGGATCTGGTGAAAAGAAGAGAGTCGGGCGTAGGGGTTGCTGTGAACTCGGTAAACGGGACTCAAGGGCTGTTGGGCAGCAATTATGTCATGCAAATCGTGAACGATTTTTCGTCGGAGCTGCGCGGGGAATTGACGCAGACACTGCCGCCCCAAACACGGGTGTCCGTCATGCGCCTAAAGAAGATGAATATTGTCCCGCAGTACAAGTACAACCCCGCACTGGATTACAAAAAATTTATGATTCCGGGCTTCATGGTACTGTTGCTTACGATTCTGTGTGGCATTTTGCCGGCACTCAATATTGTAATGGAAAAAGAGAACGGCACCATTAACCAGATCAATGTAACGCCGATAAGCAAGATGAACTTCATCCTTGCCAAACTGATACCTTACTGGGCCGTCGGCCTCGTTGTGATGATCATTTCCATTACCCTGTCGTTTCTGATCTACGGCCTATGGCCCGGCGGAGGAGTGGTTGCAGTGCTTATTTCGGCCATTGTCTTTATCCTCTCCGTGTCGGGCCTGGGAATCATTATTTCCAACTATTCGGAGACCATGCAACAAGCCAGTTTCCTGGTGATGTTCTTTATCCTGATCCTGGTCCTGCTGGGAGGCATGTTCACCCCGGTCTCAAGCATGCCCGCATGGGCTCAGGCAATCGCGGCCATCAACCCTTTCAACTACCTGACGACAGCCTTCCGGATGCTTTACCTGAACGGCAGCAGCCTGGCTGATGTCTCCGGGACCCTGCTGGCATTGGGAGCAATAGCCGTAGTATTGAATGGATGGGCAGTATTCAGTTATAAAAAGAGAGGATAACGTGGGTGTATAGACTAAAAAGAAATCATTTTATCTGATCGAACCCTTTTCCGTATACCCCGACCACATTGCTTTGCGAGATAAAAGCATCTTTATCGATACGTTTTACCAACCGGAAAATAGGTGTCGATTCCGTTTTCCGGGCCAAGACGACGAGTACTTTTTGCGGCTGTTTCGAATACCATCCCGTTCCGTCGATAACGGTGCATCCCCTGTGGAGCTCGGCGTTGATGTGCGAAGCAATTTCCTCGTATTTTGAAGAGAAGATCAGGAACTGCACCGACTGCCTTGCTCCACTGATAACCATATCCACCACGTAGTAAAGGACGGCAATGATGATAAGCCCGTAGATAATTTTCTCGAGGCTCTGAAACAGGAACCACGAGCTGAGAATGATCACCACGTCCACATACATCAATCCGCGGCCCATACTGATATAACGGTATTTGGTGATAATGGCGCCCACGATATCCGTACCGCCCGTTGTACTGTTCATCGAATAGACCAGTCCAAGCCCGGCACCGCAGCAGATTGCGCCTATGATACTCGCCATGAGTGGATCTGCGCTGGGGAGCAGCGAATGTGTCAGGTATTTCTCAGCGATACCGATAATGAAGGTCAGCCCGAATGCGCCGAAAAGTGTTTTAAACACAAAACCACGCCCCAATATAAACCACGCGATGATCAACAAGATACAATTGATAACCAGAATGGAAAACCACACGGGGACGCCGGTTGAGTAGTTGATGAGCAAAGAGACACCAGCCAGTCCACCGGTAACGATCTTGTTGGGAATCAGGAAACCGGCCAGTCCGATGGCGTAGAGAACCAGCCCGATTACGACCAACAGGTAATCGCGCCATTCAAATGCTTTAAGGTATTTTTTTGCAGGAAGGTTCATTGACATTCAATGTTTTAGTCCTGAATTTATAAATGGCTATAAGCGTCAGACAACGATATTTACAATTTTCCGCGGCACAATGATCACTTTTCTCGGTGATTTTCCGTCCAGCCATTTCTGTGAATAAGGATGTTCCAGCACCGTTTTTTCAATTTCAGCGTTGGATGCATCGGCCGGAAATTCCAGCACAAAGCGTGACTTTCCGTTAAATGAGATGGCGTAAGAGAACACGTTCTCCTTTAAATATTCTTCGTTAAGTTCGGGATATTTTGCGTCGCAAATGGTCTGTTCATTTCCCAACTTGTGCCACAACTCTTCGGCAATGTGCGGAGCGAAAGGAGCCAGACAGACCAATAAATCGCTGAGGATGGCTTTTTTATTACATTTTAGCTGAGACAGTTCGTTGACGCAAATCATAAACGCCGACACGGATGTGTTGAACGAGAAATTCTCAATATCAAACGACACTTTCTTGATGAGTTTATGCAACGATTTCAATTCCTCTTTTGTTGGGTCTTCGTCAGAAACCAAAAACTCCCCGTTGGTGTGAAACAAGTTCCAAAGCCTGCGCAAAAAACGGTGTACACCGTCGATGCCGTTCGTATCCCACGGTTTGGAAAGCTCCAGAGGCCCCAGGAACATCTCGTACAACCGAAGCGTATCTGCACCGTAGTTTTCCACAATCACATCGGGATTCACCACGTTAAACATCGATTTCGACATCTTTTCGACGGCCCACCCGCAAATGTACTTCCCGTCTTCCAAAATAAATTCAGCGTTCTTATACTCGGGGTTCCAGTTGCGAAAAGCCTCCACGTCCAGAACATCGTTATGAACAATGTTTACATCCACGTGTATGGGCGTAACATCGTACTGATCTTTAAGGTTCAGCGAGACAAATGTGTTGGTCTCCTTAATCCGGTACACAAAATTGCTTCGTCCCTGGATCATACCCTGATTAACAAGTTTCCGGAACGGCTCCTGCTCGCAAGAGACGCCCAGGTCGAACAGGAATTTATTCCAGAACCGGCTATAAATCAAGTGTCCCGTCGCATGCTCCGTTCCACCGATATAAAGGTCTACGCTTCGCCAATAGCTATTGGCTTCCTTCGACACCAAAGCCTGGCTGTTTCGCGGATCCATGTACCGCAGGTAGTAGGCCGATGAGCCTGCAAATCCGGGCATCGTACTCAACTCCAACGGATACCCTTCCCTTGTCTGCCAGTTCCTGGCACGGCCAAGCGGGGGTTCGCCCGATTCTGTTGGGAGGTATTTATCCACTTCGGGCAGTTCGAGCGGGAGCTCGCCCTCATCCAGCGTGTAGGGCATCCCGTCTTTGTAATAAACAGGGAACGGTTCGCCCCAATAACGTTGACGCGAGAAAATGGCATCCCTCAACCGGAAGTTCACTTTCCGGAAACCCAGGTTGCGATCTTCCACCTCCTCAATGGCTTTAACAATCGCCTCTTTTACCGGAAGCCCGTTTAAAAAACCGGAATTCATCAGGATACCTTCCTTGGCATCGAAACTCTCTTCCGATATATCGCAGCCCTCGATCAAGGGAACAATGGACAAGTTAAAATGTTTGGCGAAAGCGTAGTCGCGGCTGTCGTGAGCGGGAACAGCCATAATCGCTCCGGTTCCGTAACCGGCCAACACGTAATCCGAAATCCAGATTGGTAAAAGATCTCCGGTAAACGGATGTAATGCATAGGATCCGGAAAAAACACCGCTGACCGATTTGTCGGCAATGCGCTCCCGCTCCGTGCGTTTTTTTGTTTTTAGTATGTATGCATCTACAGCGTTGCGCTGTTCGGGGGTGGTGAGTTGTTCAACCAGTTCACTTTCCGGTGCAAGCACCATGAAGGTGACTCCGAAAATAGTATCGGCCCGGGTGGTAAAAATATCGAAGGAGACACCGCCGGGTGTTTTAAATTTCATGACTGCTCCAACAGAACGCCCAATCCAGTTCCGCTGTGTTTCTTTCAACGAGTCCGTCCAATCCACATCATCGAGCCCGTCCAGTAACCGTTGCGCGTAGGCGGATACACGCAGACACCACTGACGCATCTTCTTCTGCTCAACCGGATATCCTCCGCGGATAGACAGCCCTTCGCTCACTTCATCATTGGCCAGCACCGTTCCCAACTGCGGGCACCAGTTTACCAGGGTATCGCCCAGGTAGGCGATGCGGTAATTCATCAGGATTTCCTGTTGCTCTTTTTCGGTTTTGGCATTCCACTCATCAGCGGTGAAGCTCATCGGCTCTGTACAAGCCAGGTCCAACCCGGTAGTGCCTTGTTGTGAAAAGACCTCGATCAGTTCATCCAACGGCCTTGCTTGTTGTGCCTGGTTGCAGTAGTAGGAACGGAACATTTTTACAAATGCCCATTGCGTCCATTTATAATATTCAGGATCGCAGGTTTGCACCTCGCGGCTCCAATCGTAAGAAAATCCTATTTTGTCCAACTGCTCGCGGTAGCGGGCAATGTTGTTTTTGGTAGTGATGGCCGGATGCTGGCCGGTTTGGATAGCATATTGTTCCGCAGGAAGGCCATATGCGTCGTAACCCATAGGGTGAAGCACGTTGAATCCCTGCAGCCGTTTATACCTCGAATAAATATCGGAAGCGATATAACCTAGCGGATGCCCCACGTGCAACCCGGCTCCCGAGGGGTACGGGAACATATCCAGCACATAAAACTTGGGTTTGGTTGTATCTTCTGTTACCCGGTATACCTCACGGTCGGCCCAATACTGCTGCCACCGTTTTTCTATTTCCCCAAAATTATATTCCATTTTTTCACTTTTAAAAAACGGTGCAAAGATAATGATTTTCCCGCCTAAAAGCTATTCTGCGTACATTTTCTCAATCTCAGCGGCATAACGCTGGAGTACAATTTTTCTTCTCAGCTTTAACGTATTGGTCAGTTCGCCCGATTCCATCGTAAAAGGATGGGGCAGCAACGTTATTTTTTTGATTTTTTCATAGGAGGTGAACTGAGCCTGTAGTAGTTCGATCCGGCCAAACATATAATCGTGAATCTCTTTATTTTCCACCAGCTCTTCGTTTGACCCGCAGGGAATCTGATGCTCGAGGGCGTATTGTTTCAGATGTCCGAAGTCCGGAACAATCAACGCGCTTACAAATTTTCGTTCGTCGCCAATTACGGCAATCTGATCGATAAACTTATCCTCGGTCATCCGGGTCTCAATCATCTGTGGAGCAATATATTTCCCGTTTGAGGTTTTGTAAAGGTCTTTTATTCTTTCGGTCAGGATAATCTCGTTGTTCCCGGTCAGCCTTCCCGCATCACCGGTCCTGAAAAAACCGTCTTCCGTGAATATCGCGGCCGTCTCAACGGGTTTTTTGTAATACCCCTTCATCACCGTCTTGCCTTTCACCAGGATCTCGTCGTTTGTCCCGATCTTCACCTCCACCTCGGGCATGACCTTGCCAACAGTTCCAATCGTGAACCCTTTTTCCAGAAAACAACTAACCGTCGCGGTCGTCTCGGAGAGGCCGTAGCCGTATATCAGATGCACATCGATCGATTGCATGAACTCGTTAATCTTGTCCGATAGAGGAGCTCCTGCCACGGGGAAAAAGTTTCCCCGGTCGATACCCACCACCTTCTTGATCAGGTAAAAAATGGTGAGTTTATAGAGGAAGAATTTGAGCGCAACACCAAACGGTGCCCTTTTCCCCTGATTTTTATATACGAGATTGTGCTTTCTACCCGTCCTGACACTGTCTTCAAACAACCATTTCAAGACACCGCTTGAAGTTTCGATCTTTTGCTGAATGCCATCGTACACTTTTTCCCAAAAGCGGGGAACGTTGCTCATCAGAGTGGGACGTATCTGTCTAAGAGTCTGCTGAATCCGGGTGGGATCCCTGTTTACGGCAACAAGTATTCCTTTGTGGAGGCAATAATAGGTCCACGCTTTTTCAAAGATATGCGTCAACGGCAGGAAACACATCGAAACATCTTTCTCCGAACACTGGGTTAGCCGTGCATCGTGGATCTTGAACGCCTGGATATAATTATCATGGGTGAGCATAACTCCCTTGGGCTCACCGGTTGTTCCCGACGTATAAATGATGGTTGCCAGATCGGAACCTTTAAGTTGACGCAACCGGGCATTAACAAGCGCCAACGATTCGGAATTATCTCCGGTAGTGATAAAATCATCAAAATAGATGGACGTTTTATCTTCGGGTTTCAACACTACATTCCTGTCAAAGACAATGATCTTTTTCAGGACCGGACTTTCCTGCTGTACTTTATATGCGTTGTTGTACTGGAACTGCTCACCTACAAAAATCACCTTTAGCTGAGCGTCGTTTACGATATATTCTACCTGCGATGGCGATGAGGTGGCATACATGGGTACCATAACCGCGCAGTTGGCGTAGGCGGCAAAGTCGGTAATAAGGTATTTTGCCATATTCTGGGAATAAATCCCCACATTATCTTCGGGTTGGATCTGCAACTCTGCCATTGCCTGAGCGGTTTTCATTATTTTTTCCGAAAACTCTTCCCACGACATTTGTGTCCATCGCCCATCTGATAATAAAAACTTCAACGAGGTTCTGTTTTTGTATTTCTGCGCCTGATGGTGAACCAGCTCCCCCAAATGATAATAAGCCATAATTTCTGATTTTAGTTCTTCAAAGGTAATTCAAATTGAAGGAAATCGAGTAAAAAGCGATCTCTTTTTTGCCCGAGAAGGCCCTGGTTAAGCTGTTTTTTCCAAATTATTTACTTAACAATCTATAAACAGGATTGTTAATTAACTACACTTAACGTGATTTTAAGTACTCGAATAAAACAATAATGTTATTTTTGTCCCGGATTTATGATAAGATTTGTTCAAATATGGCTGCTCCTGACCGTGCCCCTTGCCTTCCAGGCCAAGGCGCAGGATTTCTTTGCCGACAACGCTTCTCCGGCAAAACAAAGGACGACCCTCTACCTGTTGCCCAATGTGTATCCGGCAGTGGTGATTGACGGCGACACGGTTGCCTGCATGAGCTTACACGATTTCATCAAGTATTCCCCCCTGCGTTTCGGCAGCAACAGGGAGCAGCTACAATATACAAAACTGATCCGCGACGTAAAGAAAACCCTGCCCTATGCCAAGGAGATAGCCGTAATCATTACCGAAACGTACGAGTATATGGAAACCCTGCCCGATGACAAGGCACGGCAGAGTCACCTGAACCAGATGGAAAAGTACCTGATGGAGGCCTATACCCCTAAAATGAAAAAACTCACCCGTTCTCAAGGACAACTTTTGATGAAGCTGGTTGATCGGGAGACCAACTCATCGTCGTACCACATTATTGATGCCTACATGGGAAGCGCCAAGGCTTTTTTTTACAATGCGTTTGCAAGCATGTTCGGCAATAGCCTTAAAAAGAGGTATAACCCCTATGCCGAAGATCGCTTAACGGAACGTGCCTGCGTGCTTGTGGAACAGGGTGCATTCTAACTTTTCGCACGTACTATTTCATTTTTATTCTTTAAATGGTTAATTTTGCAGCCAATTATTGAATATACAGATGCAAAAAATCTTTCTGAAAGAATTTAAACCCATCCTTTTCTTATCGTTAAAAAACTACAACAGGGAGAAATTTATTTCCGATTTAATGGCAGGCCTTATCGTAGGAATCGTGGCATTGCCGCTGGCCATTGCTTTTGGAATCTCCTCCGGTGTCACACCGGAAAAAGGTATCGTAACGGCAATCATTGCCGGATTTATTATTTCGTTCCTCGGCGGAAGCCATGTACAAATTGGCGGCCCGACAGGAGCATTTATTGTTATTGTTTACGGAATTGTGGAACAGTTTGGCGTGACCGGGCTGGCAATAGCTACTGTTCTTGCCGGAGCCATGCTGGTTTTAATGGGTGTTCTCAAGCTCGGGACTGTCATCAAGTTCATTCCCTACCCCATTGTCGTTGGATTCACCAGTGGTATTGCCCTTACTATTTTCTCCACGCAGATAAAAGACTTGTTTGGATTGAGCATAGCCAAGGTCCCTTCCGATTTCTTTACCAAATGGGAAGTATATTTTCAACATTTGGGAACCATCAATTGGTGGGCAACAGGCATTGGCGTGTTGAGTGTGACCATCATCTTTCTCACTCCAAAAATTTCCAGGAAAATACCCGGATCGCTGATAGCGATTGTTTTGATGACTGTTATCGTGTTCGTGATGAAGCACTATTTTGGAATTACCGGAATTGAAACTATCGGCGACAGGTTTCAGATAAACAGCCAACTGCCTCAGCCGAATCCTATCGGGTTCAATCTCGAAAGTATCCGCATGCTGTTTCCTTCAGCATTTACCATTGCCATACTGGGGGCTATTGAATCCCTGTTGTCTGCAACCGTTGCAGATGGCGTGATCGGTAAACGGCATAACTCGAACATGGAACTGGTTGCACAGGGAGTAGCCAACATCGTGACTCCGTTCTTTGGCGGGATCCCGGCTACCGGCGCCATTGCCCGGACAATGACCAACATCAACAACGGTGGGCGTTCGCCGGTGGCAGGAATCATTCATGCCGCAGTCCTGTTGCTGATCCTGTTGTTTTTAGGCGACCTCACCAAACATATCCCGATGGCCTGCCTTGCCGGGGTGCTGGTTGTGGTGGCATACAACATGAGCGAATGGCGCACGTTCCGCTCACTTGTCAAACAGTCTGGAGGAACGCTGGCCGTTTTACTGACGACGTTTATTCTAACGGTAGTATTCGACCTGACCATCGCCATCGAAGTAGGACTATTGCTTGCCATCTTCCTGTTCCTGAAGCGGATGAACGCAAGCACGCAAGTGTCGGTAACGACGGGAAAAATTGATATCTCAAAAGAGATTGAGTCCCATTCCGGGAACTTGCAGGACGAAGTCTTGCACCTGCCTAAAGGCGTGGAAGTGTATGAAATTGACGGGCCTTTTTTCTTTGGGGTAGCCAATAAGTTTGACGATGTTATGCGCGAAATCGGAGAAAGGGCACAGATCCGGATTATCCGGATGCGCAAGGTGCCGTTTATCGATGCTACGGGGCTGAACAACCTCCAAAATCTCTGCAAAAACTCCCGGAGAGAAAAAATTCAGGTTATTCTTTCGGGAGTGAATGGCAATGTCAGGGCAAAAGTCGAAAACTCCAAAATACCGGATATTATCGGAAAAGAGAACATCTGTTCAAACATCCACCTCGCGGTGGACAGGGCAACCGTGCTGAGCGAGAAGATGGGAGAAGAGAGACCCAGGAAACACAAACCCTTTTAACGGATGGAAAGCCAACCCTATCCATCGGCACACTTCCTACCCACCACCAAAAAAGAGATGGATCTTCTCGGGTGGGACCAGGCGGACGTGATCCTCTTTTCGGGAGATGCCTACATCGATCATCCTTCGTTTGGGACTGCGGTGATTGGACGACTGCTGGAAAGGTTGGGGTTGCGCGTAGCCATTGTTCCTCAACCAAACTGGAGGGACGATTTGCGGGATTTTAAAAAACTGGGGCTTCCCCGAATGTTTTTTGCCGTAACCGCCGGTGTTATGGACTCGATGATCAACCGATACACCGCCAATAAACGCTTACGATCGCAGGATGCCTACACACCCGACGGGAGGTCGGATATGCGCCCCGACCGGGCCGTAACGATCTATTCCAACATCCTGAAAGAACTCTATCCCGACATTCCGCTGATTATCGGAGGTGTGGAAGCTTCCCTCCGCCGGGTTTCGCATTACGATTACTGGAGTGATTCTCTGCATAAAACGATACTGGCAGGCACCAACGCCGATTTGCTGGTTTACGGCATGGGCGAACTGCCGATTACGCGCGTGGTCCGGGAAATGCAAAACGGAAAAACGATTGCCGAAATGCGGCATGTGCCCCAGACAGCTTTCCTTGCGGGAAAAGACAATGTTCCTGAAAATTCATTTAAAGACGAGATCCGGTTATTCTCTCATGAAGAATGCCTGGAAGACAGGCTGAAACAGGCAAAAAACTTTCGTATTGTGGAAGAGCAGTCTAACGCGTTGCACGCATCACGTATCTTACAGGACGTGGACGATAAGACGCTGGTCGTGAATCCACCTTTTCCCCCGATGACGGAAGAGGAAATTGATGCATCTTTTGATTTACCATACACCCGCTTGCCTCATCCCAAGTACAAAAACAAACACATTGCGGCTTACGAAATGATCAAGTTTTCAGTAAACCTGCACCGGGGTTGTTTTGGAGGATGTGCTTTTTGTACCATTTCGGCACACCAGGGAAAGTTTATCGCGTCGCGATCAAAAAAATCGATTCTCCGGGAAGTCGGGAAAATCACCGAAATGCCCGGATTCAAAGGATACATAAGCGATTTGGGAGGACCATCGGCAAACATGTACAAGATGCAGGGCAAAGACCTGTCGGTTTGTGAAAAGTGCAGACGCCCGTCGTGCATCCATCCCGGTATTTGCCCAAATCTCAATACCAATCACGCTCCACTGCTCGACATCTATCGCTCTGTGGACAACCTGCCGATGGTGAAAAAATCGTTTATCGGAAGCGGGATCCGTTACGACATGCTGCTGCATAGGGGAAAAGACGAAAGTGCCAACAAGGCCGCCGAAGAATACACAAAAGAGTTGATTGTAAACCACGTATCCGGCAGGCTCAAAGTCGCTCCCGAACATACGGCAGACCGGACGCTCAACGTGATGCGTAAGCCTTCGTTCGGCCTGTTTTATCAATTCAAAAAGATTTTCGATGCTGAAAACAACAAGCAGAACCTGAATCAGCAATTGATCCCTTATTTCATTTCCTCACACCCGGGTTGCACAGAAGAAGATATGGCAGAACTTGCCGCTATTACTAAAAACCTGAATTTCAAACTGGAGCAAATACAGGACTTCACACCCTCGCCCATGACACTGGCTACAGAGATCTATTACACAGGCTACCACCCTTATTCGCTCGAAAAGGTTTACACCGCAAAATCCTCTTCACAAAAAGAAAGTCAACGACAATTTTTTTTCTGGTACGACAAGAACAACCGGAAGAAATTAATAGCAGAGTTGAAACGGCTTAATCGCGCCGATCTTATTGACAAACTTTACCAAAAAGTTAAATAGAGTTAAATACAAGAAAATCCAAGGTTTTCATGCAGCGTTTTTTTCTTTTTTGCATCTATGTATATAGAAGTAAGGAATTATATGAAAGATACCGCGTGGGGATTTGTTTTTTTTATCGTTTTACTTACAGTTGCATCGTGCAACAAGAAAGACGAACATTCGCTGGGCGAATTTCATATTGACATTGCTACGGTCATTCCCATGGGAGAGAGCGGATATATGCTAGTGCTCGACAACGGCAAACAACTCTGGCCGGCTGCAACGGACGTGTACTACCTGCCTGCCGGGAACCAGAGGGTATTTGTGAATTACACCACCTTATCGGATGAACAGGGCGGATATGATCATTATGTGAAGATAAATGACATCTGGAACATCCTTACTAAAAACATCATCGAACAAACGTCGCAAAACACCGATAGCTTAGGATATGACCCGATAAAAATAAACGAAGTATGGGTAGGAAACGACTACCTGAATATCGATTTCATGTTCAATTACGGAGGGATCAGGCCTCACGCTATCAACCTGGTGGCCGACTCGCTGTATCCGAATAGTGTCCCCGACACTCTTGAACTGGAATTCCGACACAACGCTTATGGCAGTTCAAGCCCGAGGTTTTACGAAGGATTTGTGTGTTTCGACCTGAAACCGCTCCAAAGAGCAAATACCGACTCTGTTCAATTAGCGGTTAAAGCAAGAAACGGGGATGAAGTGAAAACCTACAACGTGGTGTACAGGTACAACCAGGCTGCGTTGCAAAACAAAATCGCTGAAACACCCATACCGGTTGTTGCATCGAACGAATACTATTAAATAACCATAACTTAATTAGTTCTATTTCTTATATGACTTTTTGATTTTCCATGGCCGGTAAGACTCTGTGAAGAGCCTTGCCGGTTTTTTTATTGCAGCTGAATCTTTCGTTTGAAAACAGGTGATTAACTATTTATGTTATAAAACATATGAGCTTAAAGCGAAAATCAATAAATAAAAAATACCTTTGTGATCAGAACAGAACAGCACACTAGTTTATCATGGAATTGGAATTCAACAACAAGAATACGAAAGTAAAGCAATTAGCCGACTATATCCAGAGGGCTATATCGATGAATGAATTGAAGCCCGGAGATAAACTATCCTCGATCAACACGTTAAGCCGACAGCACAACATATCCCGCGATACCGTTTTCAAAGCCTTCAATGACCTGAGAGCACGTGGGCTGATCGAATCCATCCACGGGAAAAACTACTACGTAAGCTACCGGGTAAAAAACGTGCTGCTCATCCTTGATGAATACACACCGTTCAAAGACGTGTTGTATAATGCGCTGGTATCCAAGCTGCCTTCAAACCATAAAATCGACCTCTGGTTCCATCAATACAACGAGAACCTTTTCAACAACATTGTTCGGGAATCTTACGGCATGTACAACAAATACCTGATTATGAATTATAGCAACGATGTGCTGGCAGAGTCGTTGTCAAAAATCAATCCCAAAAAATTACTGCTGCTCGATTTCGGCAGTTTTAACAAGGAAGGACTGTCGTACGTCTGCCAGGACTTTGACCGGGCTTTTTACGATGCCTTGGATCAAGCAAAGCATGATTTCAAAAAATACAAAAAAATTGTTTTCCTGTTCGATAAACGACACAAGCATCCGCAAAGCAGCAAAGACTATTTTATCCGGTTCTGTACGGACAACAATTTCGAATTTGAAATCATCGAATCTTTCACACCTCAAACGCCTGTTGTGGAGGGCACATTATACATCATTATCAAGCAGACCGATGTGGTAGAGGTCATCAAAAGGAGCAAAGCCGACAAGCTGACCGTGGGCAGACAGTTCGGGATTATCGGTTATAACAACAACCCTTTTTACGAAGTGATTGAAAACGGAATTGCGGCCATCAGCATCGACTGGGAGGAGATGGGCAACCTAGCTGCCGATTTCGTGATAACCGGCAATCCCATTACCCGTTATCTTCCGACAAAAATCATCAAGAGAGGGTCCTATTAATTTTTTTCCTGCAACATCAGCACTGTTCATACTACAACTTAAATTTGCACAAACGAATCATTAAAAAAATAAAAACGCTATGAAAACTTATCCAAAAATCGGTATTCGTCCCGCCATCGACGGGAGACAAGGAGGCGTCAGAGAGAGCCTCGAGGAAAAAACAATGAACCTGGCAAAGGCTGTTGCCAACCTGATAAGTTCAACCTTAAAAAACGGTGATGGAAGTCCCGTTGAATGTGTAATCGCCGACACAACTATTGGACGGGTGGGCGAAAGTGCTGCCTGTGCCGAAAAATTTGAACGTGAGGGCGTAGGATCCACCATAACTGTTACATCGTGCTGGTGCTACGGATCCGAAACCATGGACATGAACCCGCATTACCCCAAGGCAGTATGGGGTTTCAACGGAACTGAACGTCCGGGAGCGGTGTACCTGGCAGCCGTTCTGGCGGCTCACGCCCAAAAAGGGTTGCCTGCCTTTGGTATTTACGGGCGCGACGTGCAAGACCTGGACGACAATTCCATTCCCGATGACGTGGCTGAAAAGCTGCTGCGCTTTGCCCGCGGAGCGCAGGCTGTCGCCACCATGCGCGGAAAATCCTACCTATCGATAGGAAATGTATCTATGGGTATTGCCGGTTCCATTGTCAATCCCGATTTCTTCCAGGAATACCTGGGGATGAGAAACGAACAAGTGGAATCCATCGAAATTCTTCGTCGCATGGAAGAAGGAATTTACGACCAGGAAGAGTATGCCAAAGCAATGGCATGGACAAGAAAATATTGTGTCCCGAACGAAGCCGAAGACCTCAACCGGGCTGAAAAAGTAAAGAACCGTGCCGAGAAAGATGCTGATTGGGAATTTGTGGTAAAGATGACCCTTATCATCCGCGACTTGATGACCGGAAACCCCAGTCTCAAGGAGATGGGATTCAAAGAAGAGGCCATCGGACACAACGCTATTGCCGCCGGTTTTCAAGGACAACGCCAGTGGACCGACTATAAACCGAACGGCGACTTCTCCGAAGCCCTGCTCTGTTCATCTTTTGACTGGAACGGAATTCGTGAAGCCTATGTGGTAGCTACCGAAAACGATGCCTGTAACGGCGTGGCCATGTTGTTTGGACATCTTCTGACCAACACTTCCCAGATCTTCTCCGATGTACGCACGTACTGGAGTCCTGCGGCAGTGAAACGGGTTACGGGAAAAGAGCTTACCGGAAAAGCCAAAGACGGAATCATTCACCTCATCAACTCCGGCGCCACCACGCTCGACGCGACCGGGAAACAACGGAAAGAGGGCAAACCGGCCATGAAACCGTTCTGGGAAATCAACGAAAAAGAGGTAGAGGACTGTCTGGCGGCCACGCGCTGGTGTCCAGCAAACCGCGATTATTTCCGCGGCGGAGGCTACTCTTCCAATTTCCTCTCGGAAGGCGGGATGCCCGTTACCATGTCACGCTTAAACCTGGTAAAAGGTGTCGGTCCGGTGTTGCAAATAGCCGAAGGATGGACCGTGGAGATCGATCCGGAGATTCATAAAACGCTCAACGAACGCACCGACCAGACCTGGCCCACCACCTGGTTCGTCCCCAGGCTGACCAGCAAACCGGCCTTCAAGGATGTCTACTCGGTAATGAACAACTGGGGAGCAAACCACGGGGCCATCAGCTACGGACACATCGGACAGGACCTGATCACGCTGGCCTCCATTCTTCGCATTCCGGTGTGTATGCACAACGTGGAAGAAGACGAGATATTCCGCCCCGCAGCATGGAATGCATTGGGAATGGATAAGGAAGGTGCCGACTACCGCGCCTGCGCCACCTTTGGCCCCATTTACAAATAAGATTTGCAATAACTATGCTCAAAAAAATACCCAAAGTGCTATCGCCTCAGCTGGTAAAAGCCCTCATGGAGATGGGGCATGGCGATGAGATCGTTCTTGGTGACGCCAATTTTCCGGGTTGCAGCCTTTCAACCAACGTCATCAGGGCTGACGGGCTCTCCGGTGCTGTCTTACTGAAAGCCATTCTTGAGCTTTTTCCTTTAGACACCTATTCCGAACATTCGGTTTTTCTGATGGAAGTAACTCCCGGCGACGATTACAAACCGGATATATGGGAAGAGTACAAAGAGATTTTGAGTGCATCGGGTGAACCTTTCTCTATCGGCCACCTGGAACGGTTTGCTTTTTACGACAGGGCAAAAACAACTTTTGCCGTAATCGCTTCCGGCGAAGAGGCGCTTTATGCCAATATCATCTTAAAAAAAGGAGTGGTCAGATGAAACACAGTACGTCACCTTCCAAACCGGCGGTTATTGAGAAAAAATACCTCGTCCCCTTTATACTTATCACCAGTTTATTTGCCCTGTGGGGGTTTGCCAACGACATCACCAATCCCATGGTGGCTGCTTTTCAAACCATTATGGAGATTCCGGTTTCGGAAGCGGCATTGGTGCAATTTGCGTTTTACGGCGGCTACGGCACCATGGCCATCCCTGCAGCATTATTCGTCAGGCGGTTCAGTTACAAGAAAGGCATACTTCTGGGATTGGCCCTGTATGCCATTGGGGCATTTTTATTTATTCCAGCGGCCCAGTTCGAACAATTCACGTTTTTCCTGCTGTCGCTCTATATCCTGACTTTCGGACTGGCTTTTTTGGAAACAACCGCCAATCCGTACATCATTTCGATGGGTGATGAAGCTACTTCTACACGCAGGCTGAACTTTGCCCAATCGTTTAACCCGATGGGCTCATTGTTAGGCATGACTGTAGCATCGAATTACGTGCTTACGTCCCTTGACTCGGAGAAACGCGATGCGGCAGGCAACCTTATCTTCCATTCATTAGGTGAAGCTGAAAAGGCAGTTATCCGGACGCACGACCTGGAAATCATCCGCAATCCGTATGTGATCATCGGCGGGGTCGTTTTGCTGGTCTTCGTCATTATCGCTTTGACTAAAATGCCCAGGACCCAATCGGCAGAGGCGAAAAATATCCGTGCCATAGATTCAGCCAGGAGATTACTCCGGAACCACAATTACCGCGAGGGGGTTCTCACACAATTCTTCTATGTAGCGGCACAAATCATGTGCTGGACATTTATTATTCAATACGCCGAGAACATCGGCATACCGAAAGCCGTAGGCCAGCGCTGGAACATCCTCGCCATGTCCCTGTTCCTGACGAGCCGCTTTATCAGCACTTACCTGATGAAGTACCTCAGGCCATCACTTATGCTGACCCTGTTTGCAGCGGGGGCCATGGCTACCACCCTGGGAGTTATCTTCATCGGCGGAATGACCGGTTTGTATTGCCTGGTCGCCACCTCCGTTTTCATGTCGCTGATGTTCCCAACCATTTACGGGATCGCACTCAAAGGATTGGGCGACGACTCAACACTGGGAGCGGCGGGCCTTGTTATGGCTATCGTCGGCGGAGCATTGATGCCTCCCCTGCAGGGAGCCATAATTGATTTGGGCACCGTAGCCTGGCTGCCCGCCGTGAACGCATCGTTTGTTTTGCCATTTATCTGCTTCACCGTTATCTGCATTTACGGTTTACGGACAAACAGAAGAAGAATTATGGGCTAAAAGAGAATATGTTATAAAACACATTAAAGGATTATTAATAAGTGGTAAATATACACTATTTTTGCATGCTTCAAGCTCCGCATTCCTAAGCTTTTGAACTATCGACCAACTATTGGCCAGATTTTACAAGATATTCCCTGAATTAATTAATATATTTAAATAATGAAGAAACTGTTCTATTTATCCATCATCACAACCGTTCTTCTAGCGTCCTGTAACGCAGGCCCGCAAAAAGAAAAAACGGCAGCGACTTTTCAACCCATCGAAACAACCGTTCCGGCCCGCCTTTCCGGACAAAAGCATGTATTGGGGTTGACCGCGCCCAAATTAGACACTGTCCGAGTAGGATTCATTGGGTTAGGAATGCGCGGACCAAGCGCCGTACAGCGATTCACCCACATACCGGGAGCAAAAATTGTCGCGCTGTGCGACCTTCACCCCAACAGGGTTGAAAAATCCCAACAGATTCTCGACAAGGCCGGTATGCCTCGAGCTGCGGCATACAGTGGAAACGAAGAAGCCTGGAAAGAGCTTTGTCAAAGAGACGACATCGATCTGGTTTACATAGCGACGGACTGGAAACGTCACGCTCAGATGATGATCTACGCTATGGAGCAAGGGAAACACGTAGCTTGTGAAGTACCGGCTGCCATGACCCTGGAGGAAATCTGGGACGTTGTCAACACGGCAGAGCGTACCCAGAAACATTGCATGCAATTGGAAAACTGCGTGTATGATTTCTTTGAATTGACCACACTCAACATGGCACAACAAGGTGTTCTTGGCGATATCCTCTACGCTGAAGGCGCTTATATCCATCAACTGGAAGACTTTTGGGATTCTTACGAAAACGACTGGCGCATGGAATACAACAAAACGCACCGGGGAGACATTTACGCCACGCACGGAATGGGCCCTGCCTGTCAGGTTCTCGACATCCACCGAGGCGATAAAATGAACTACTTGGTGGCTATGGACAGCAAGCCGGTAAGCATCCCCGCCTACCTGAAAGAAAAGCGAGGTGAGGAAGCACCCGATTTCAAAAACGGACAACACACCATGACTATGATTCGTACCGAAAACGGGAAAACCATCCATATTCAACACGATGTTGCCTCTCCTCGTCCATACAGCCGTATGTATCAGGTACAGGGGACCAACGGATTTGCGAATAAATATCCGAATGAAGGTTATGCCCTGAAAGCCGATGCTGTTGAAGCCGGCACTGTCCCCAACCACGAAAACCTGTCCGCTCACTCTTATGTGTCGGATGAAGTTAAAAAAGTACTGATGGATAAGTACAAACATCCGATTCACATCGAACTCGAAGAGACTGCCAAAAAAGTAGGCGGACACGGAGGAATGGACTTTATCATGGATTATCGCCTGGTCTACTGCCTGCAAAACGGACTTCCACTGGACATGGACGTATACGACCTGGCAGAATGGTGCAGCCTAGCCCCTCTTACGGCTTTATCGCTCGAAAACAACTCTGCCCCGGTAGCGGTTCCCGACTTCACGCGGGGGCACTGGAATGATGTAAAAGGATTCAGGCACGCGTTTGCAAATTAGGCTATTAATTGATCACTGTTTTTATATTGTTTAACAAGGCCGCTCAACTGAGCCGGCCTTGTTTTTTTGCCCCTATTTTTGTCGGTTTTGTCCATTTTTTGTGAATCCAAAAGATTTTTTTGTCTATTTGGGAAAAAACTCCTGCCGGTTAACACTATTTTTGCTGCCACGCCACGGCGCCAGCCGTTAGATAAATGAAGCATCAACACTTGAGAAATATCATGCAATCATCAACACTCGCACTATCTGTCATAGCCTTGATTCTATTCTTCCTGTCAGGCTGCGGTAAGGAAGAGGTCCCCGGTGGAGGGGGAAACGGGAATGGAAATAAAACAATCACCCTGGAGGTAACCGACACACCCATCCACTTTCCTGCTGAGGGGGGGAGCAAGGAGATCACAGTCACGACCAATGCTAAAAGTTGGAACGTCACGTCCAGCAAGACCTGGTGCACGGTCAGCAAGGGAGCCTCCAACTTCACGGTAACTGCAACTGAAAACAAGGCTTTCGCTCCTCCGGAGAATGCCATGTTAACCGTCACAGCAGAAGGGACTACCAAAAAGGTGACCATCGAGGTGACGCAGGATGCGGCCGTTGAGCCGGCGAAAGCTTACATCAAACCGGTTACCGATAAGGTAATCATGAATTATCAGGGGGGTGTAAACGGAATTGGTATAGAATCCAACGTAACCGGGTGGAGTTGCCGTTCCGATCAGTCCTGGTGCCGGCTTGAAAAAATTTCGGACGAAGGCATTAACATCACCGTTGATGAAAGTTGGACGGGCAACATTCCCCGACAAGCCTTGGTCACCCTCTATGGGAATGAGGGCGACTCGCTCGCCTCCATCACGGTTTACCAGGATCCTTTGCCGGAGCTCGACCTCTTCTCCTCTCATGGGAACACCAACATACCCCTCCCTTCATACGGCGGCACCATCGTGGTCACGGTGATGACCAACGTGACCGAGTTCACCCTGGGATATGTTGGAGAGTGGTTGCAGGTGAATAAGATCAACGATACGCAGTTCACCATCACCTCAACGCCCAACAACAGCACCCAGATGAGACCGGAGCAGGAGATCATTGTCTATGCCAGCACGCTGACTCGAAAACTATGGGTATACGAAGAAGAGGCGGAAGAGGCTTCCGACAATGATGATTACGATTACAATGACCCCACGGGATGGGATTAACCACAAACAGCACCGCATCATGAAGAGAACAGATAAAACAAACAACCTGATAAAATCATCCCTGCTGGTGATTGGCCTCGCACTACTGGGATGTACCAACGAGCCTTTTGAACAGGGAGCAGCTCCCGGCGACAGAGTATTGACAGCTACCATCATTGACGGTGAAGAAACGACCCGAACCGCAGTGATTGATCAACCCGGCATCAAGGCAGAGGTCCGTTGGGAGGTGAACGACCGGATCGGCGTCTTCGGCAAGAGAGGGGGAAGCAACCTGCTCTTCACTGCCGGTGTGGATGACATCCTGGAAAACGGTAAAAAAGCCCGGTTCAGGACGGAAGACAGCATGCCCACGGGCGAGGTGACGGCCTATTACCCCTATCGGGAGGGAACTTCTATTGGCAACAACAGCGAGTTGACGCTCACCTTCCCGGCCATACAGCCTTATACCCTCAAGGAGCGGGTGTCGCAACCCTACGGGCCGGCCAACTTCATGGCCGGCAAGGGCAGTGCGTCGGGCATCGGCTTCCGCAACCTCTTTGCGCTGCTCAAGGTGGGTTACAGCGGTACTGAGGGTGACCGTCTGCGCAAGGTACATTTCCGGGATCTCTCGGGGAGACCGGTTAGTGGTTCTTTCACGGTGGCCTGGAACGAGGATCTCCCGGAAGCACGCTTCCCGGAGAGCGGCAGCGGCCCGGCACTCATCCTTACCGTAGACTGTGGTGAAGGGCTAGAGCTCGATGGCACCCTACACCATTTCTATCTCTTTATCCCTCCCCGCGATTATACCAAAGGGTTTGAGGTGAAATTCGTGATGGATGACGGCAGGGAAGTGATAAAGACGATCGGTACGACATCTGGAAAAAAGATTGAACGCAGCAGGGTCTACCCGGTGGGCGAGACAGTCACCGCATCGGACGAGGCGGAATACAAACTGCAGGAGGATGCTACCCTGGTCGATGCGGAAAGAATGGAATATATCGTAGATGCCCGGGTGGCGAGCTACGACAAGTGGGTTGGTGAGGTGAAGTTCGAGACCCATACCCTCTTTATGACTGTGAAAAAAGAATTTGAGCCCAGGATGGGTGAGATATTGCTTTTCAATACTCCCTCCAAATTGTTCCCGGAAGGATATATCGGCAGAATCGTCTCGGTGGGCAACCCGGAAAGCGAATACATCGCCGTGGTGGCTGAACCGGTGAACGATATCACCGAGGTATTTGAGGAGCTCTCGCTGGGAGAACCGATCTGGAACGAGGATGGCTCCCTCAATGGAGAGGGTGGTGTTGAGTTGGAACTAGGGGCCTATCTCAGCCGGGTGGAGACGCCCGACGGGGAAGCGGTGAGCTTCACCCGGAACGGTTCACAAATTGAACTTTCTATGCCTGCAACACGGGCCAGTGGAAGAAAAAACTACAACTATTCCTCCGGCAACATGAGCTTTACGCTGGAGCCTGGCGACAACTCCGAAATTGAGGTTTCGGCCAGCATGGATCTCAGCATGCGGCTGCTGGTAGGCATCTTCGACAAGAAACTGCACTATTTCCATGCCAGCATATCGCCCGACATCCAGCTTTCGGCCGATATGACCGTTCAGGTGGAAGCCGATGCAGTGGACAAATCGTTCCACCTGCTAACCGCCTATTTCGCCCCCATCCCCGTGCCGCCGCTCACCATTGTACCGGTGATCCATTTTTACGGTGTTGCCGGTGTGGGGGGAGAAGTAGAGATCAGGGCAGGTATGAGCTACAGTGCCGCGATGGATCTCGGATTCTCCTACAACAGCAACGAGGGATTCAGAACCCGCAGCACCACCCGGGCGTCCAAGTTCAGCGAGAATGGCCTCTCCTTCACGGGTGGAGAACTGTCGAGCAGCGTGCACACCACAGCAGGCGTAAGGGTAGATGCGGGCATCAAGGTATGGGGCGTGATGGAAGCACTTTGCAGTGCCGATGCACGCATGAAGATGGGATACTACTGGGACGTCTTTGAACAGACCCAGAAGATGTCACTTAACACCGAGAGCAAGATCAAGGGATCGCTCACCACGCTGGGAGGTGTCTTCAATTACGAGACCGATGAGCTGACGCTGGAAGGAGATCCCATCTGGGAGCGGTACTTCTCTCCCCTGTGCGATCCCCATGCCAGTGATGTCAACTTGTCGGCCGACAGCACACAGGTTCATTGCAAGTTCAAGGTGATGCGCCACCTGTTGCAGCCGGTGCAGATCGGGGCCATCCTATACAGCGGTGTACCATACGACTATTTTGAAGACGGGATGCCGTATGGCTTCAAACCCACAGAAAGGATCATGGAGGTTGATTTCGGACGAAGTTACATTGGATCGGGCATGTCGCGGCGGGAGGACAACAGGGTTGTGTACGATGATTTCGAGCTATTTGAACATACCTTTCCCTTCACGCCCGAGCCGGGTGGTTATTACGGCATCCTGCCGGCTATAGGAACTGTTGGCAGTGGACTTTTTGGGGACATGGCGGTAAACAGCACGGACTACTATGGACTCAGGTATTTCACCTTTCGGGGAAATAAGCTCCCGGCCGATTAATGTTGCTTTTGCACCCCTAAACCTGTTTCCTGAATTTGCCGGGTGGGATTCCGTTCTTCTTGACAAAAGCGCGGTAGAACGAGCTGCTCCCGGAAAAACCGGAGTTGAAAGCAACCTCATCGATAGTCAGGCGGAACTGCTCCGGTGAAGAGAGTACAACCTCGGCGTAGCGAACGCGGTAATCGTTCACAAAATCGCAAAAGGTCATGTCCCGCCTGTGGCGGATCAACCTGGACAGGTAAGTGCGGTTGGTTCCCAACTCCTGAGCCACATCGTTCAACCGTAGCTCGGGGTTTTTAAAGATCTGATCCTCTTCGAAAAGGGTTTCCAGTTTCGAGAAGAGCAGGTCATACTCCATCCCGGTCATTGCCTCACTCTCCGACCCAACGCCACAACAGCACTCCCCATCCTGCTGATCCTGACACAGGTCACGGATAGAAAAATGTTGCCGGTAACCCACACAGCTGATACCGAAAAGGGCCATCGAGTGAGCAAGGGAGGGAAGGGCCAGAAGCGAGGGATGATCTGAAAAAAAATGTTTCCCCACCACATTGGATAGCAAAGAAATCAGGGCAGTCAAAACCAGAAAAAACAACAACGTCCTGACACTGGAGATCTCCCTGTTTTCCACGTTTGAATAGAAAGCGTGTACCTTCTGGTTGAACCCCCTGATCAGGCGAAGCCCGAAATAGAGGGTCAGCAAAACTTCCATGGCAAAGATCACCTTGAATAGAACGAGCCTCATTGCTTGAAGACGGACAAGCAACGGGTAACCGACCCGGTACTCCCGGTTATGATACAGTACCTCATGTGTGAACACATCAAGCTCAGCCGGACTCATCAGCAGGTAGAGTACAGTGGAAAAGGAGGAGAGCAGAATTGCAGGGATCAATATCCATCCCCACTTCCAGTCAAGCTTCAAATCCTCGGTCAACAGACGAATATAGTAGTAATACAACGGATAAACCGCTAGGGAAGTAAAGACCCATACGCTGTCGAGCAACCGATAAACCGGGTAATTGTGGTTGAAATAAAACCAGTGTGCAAGATAATTTACCAAAGCGACTCCTAAAAAGAGTGTGAGAAATCGCTTTGCAGTATCGTTTCTTCGGAAATCCAGCAAAAAGAGAATCAACCAAAAGAAAACAACGAACAGGGGCATCACGGTAAAAAAATAGTGTGTCATTTGTGTTAAAAGATCTGTTTTTGTAAAGTTAAGAATATTTTACTGTTTTGGGAAAAGACACCGGTAAAGCATTTCATTTTTTTATAATTTGAAAACGTTCTTTTTAAAAAATCAATCAACAACGGAAAGCAAATTATTTTTCGCCGCGTTAACGGAATTCAATAGGAACAGAATGTGTTTGAAAAGTAGGGAAGTAATTGACCGTGAAGAATTAGCCGATATTTAGTAAATATTTTTAACTTAAAAATTCATTGACGACGTATATTTAATTAAAACAGGGGTTATATATTAAATTCAGCATTATTTATGCTGTAAAACATATTTATTTTTGCTAATATATCAAAAAAACAATTTACCTTTGCATCATCACAGTACAGTTCAGGATGACACCCAAAATTTTTCTGATTAAAAATTCTATTACGATTTGATTCACAGTCTTGCACGTATAGGGTAAGGTTGCTATTTTTTGAACTATTGCACACATACAACTAACATGTATCCGCTTTACTGTCTGACAGGAAATACTATGTACAACGACCAGATTGCTTAAATGATATCGAATCAACCAAATGAGACTAATGAAATGTGTATTAATTTTTAAAATGAGAACAGAATGAAAAAAAGACATTCAATTACTAAATGGAAAGGCCTGTTGTTTGCCATGCTGTGGACAATATCCTTGGGAATGTTTGCTCAAACCATTACAGTTAACGGCAACGTGAAAGACGATGCCGGGCTTGAAGTGATTGGAGCGACTATTATCGTGGAAGGTAATGCTACCACCGGTACCACTACCGATATTGACGGGAACTACGTTCTGAATAACGTACCTTCAAACGGGAAACTGGTGTTCAGTTACGTAGGCATGAAACCGCAAACCGTAGCGGTGAATGGACGTTCGACTATAAATGTCTTAATGGTCTCCGACACCGAACTTCTGGATGAGGTAGTAGTGGTGGGATACGGAACAACGTCAACCCGTATGGCTGTTGGTGCCGTAACTTCGTTAAAAACAGATAAGATAGAAGATCTGCCCTTTACGAACACTGCATCAGCCCTACAGGGACGTACCCCCGGGTTGGTAATTGAGGCGGGCGGTGGCGCACCCGGCTCTAAGCCGCGTTTATCCATTCGCGGAGGTAAAACACCTTTATACGTTATTGATGGCGTTATTAGAAGCGAAAATGACTTTAACTCACTCAACTCATCGGACATTGAAAAATTGAGTATTTTGAAAGACGCAAGTGCAACTGCCGTTTACGGGTCAAGGGCTGGCGATGGGATTGTGCTTGTTCAGACCAAAAGAGGAAAACAAGAAAAAATTTCCATTCAGTATAGCGGTGGATTTGATTTCAGCAGACCCGTTGTTCTTCCCGAAAAATTGAACTCACTGGATTATGTGTTAGCCGTAAACCAAGCTGCAGAGTACGACGGAAGAACTTCGCTGCCTTATACTGAAGAAGACATAAAGAAGATTCGGGAAAACTCCGATCCTTACGGAAGCATTACAGCAAATACGGATTGGATGGGATTGGCTTTGAACAAATATGCATTTGGCAATAGGCACAACCTTTCCTTATCGGGAGTCAGCTCCAACGGTATCAATTTTTACACTGCCATCGGTTACCTGAAACAAAACTCGCTTTTTAAAGAATCTCACAACAACAAGTACGACCGGTTAAACCTTCGCAGTAATGTCTCCACTACCTTCAAAGAAATTGGCCTGGAGGTAGGCGTTAATATTGATGCTGCATTAGAAAGAAGAAATCCGACCGTTTGGGGGGATTACAGTGTGTGGTCGCAGTTGCAAAACGTGAAGCCAAACTATGCGGCGTTCAATCCCGACGGGACCTACACGTCAATTTCCATACACCCCCTGGTAATCCTGGACAAACGTGCCGGATACAATAATGAAAATGACAAATACCTCAACACACAAATTTACGCCAACTGGGATGTTCCCACTGTACAAGGATTACGATTCGGCGTGTTGGGTAATGTACGCTATGGAGATTGGAACCAAAAAATATTTCAATCCAAAGCTCCTCAATATCAACCCGATGGCCAAGCCGTCCCTTACACGAGCAACTACCTCAGAATGTCAAATTCAAGAGGAACCGACACTTCGTTTGACGTCAATGTCCAGTACAAAAAAACCGTGGATTTGCACAATTTTGAGTTGCAGGGTGTATACAGCTTCTTCAAGGCCTACAGTGAAAACTTCTGGGCACAACGGGAACGTTACCTGTCATCCCAGTTCGACCAACTGTTTGCAGGGGACGCTTCGACTCAAAAAAACTCAGGATCGGCTGAAGAGAGAGCGCGCTTGGGATATGTTGGGCGTGTGAAATACGACTGGAACAGACGTTATATGTTTGAAGGAAACTTCAGGGTTGACCAGTCCGACAACTTTCCTTCGGGAAAGAGAACCGGTTTCTTCCCTTCAGGAGCACTCGCCTGGGTAGTTTCGGAAGAATCATTCATGGATAAGCTCAGGGAAGACAATTTGATAAACTTCCTTAAGTTCAGGGCTTCGTATGGTGTTGTAGGGCTGGAAGACGGCGTAAGGTTCGGATACCTGCCGGTATACGACATGGAAGCACAGTCAACAATCATTGACGGAAAGTTCACCACTGGCTTCCGGGAAGGGCCGCTCGTATCCAACGACTTAAGCTGGTACACGAGACAGGTGTTTGACGTTGGCGCCGACCTATCTTTCCTGGATGACAGACTTTTTGCATCTATTGATTATTATTACTACAGAACAAAAGGATACTTGATTGCACCGCAGAACCGCTACACAACCCCGCTGGGTAAAAGTCTTCCTTTTGTTAAAAGTGAAAGCGCCCACAGAAGAGCCGGGCTGGAAGCCAACATCCGCTGGAAAGACAAAATTCAGGATTTCACGTATGACTTGGGAGTCAACCTCACCAGCTATGATGAGTTGTGGGAGAAAAAAGAAGATGAATCCCTGTCGAGTTTAATGAATCCGAATTCACGGGTGACACATGTGAAGAACTACTACGGTAGTGCTTACAAAACAAACGGGATGTATCAGACAATCGATGAGATCATCAACAATCCAAGACGCGAAACCGCGAATGCCTTGAAACCCGGAGACCTGTTTTTCGCGGATTTGAACGGCGATGGAAAAATTGACGGTGAAGACTTCCAGCGCATCGGAAAACCCACCTTCCCGTCATTTTCTTACGGGTTCGACTTTAATTTGGAGTACAAGAATTTCTTTCTGTTTGGATTATTACAGGGAACAGGAACTAGGTATAAACAGTTGTCCGAGTTTATGAGAGCTACGAATTCGGAGTACCTGACCTATGCATTTCAACTCGATTCATGGAGGCCGGACAACAAAGATGCCCTTTTCCCCCGTTTATCGACCTATCAGAACCTGAACGCCGGTCAAAACTACACGGTTTCATCCGATTTCTGGTACCACAACGCAGCCTATTTAAGGCTTAAGACAATACAGGTAGGGTATGACTTTAAAGACTTTTTGAAAAATAGCAAGTCAATTTCGTCCCTGAAAGTATCCTTAACAGGAACGAATGTACTTACGTTCTCTAAAGTAAACAAGTTTTATGACCCGGAAATTTCTGCTGAAACAGGATATGCCTATCCTACCCAAAAGTCTTATTCTGTTGTAGTAAATGTTACATTCTAAAAACATAGGAATTATGAAACTAAGAAATATTTTACAAATTATTGTTATAACGTCTGCCGTACTTCTTGGCTCTTGCCAGGATGCGTTGGACACAAAACCTCTGGATAAGTTCTCCGGGGATTTGGTATGGGCTGATGCCGTTACTGCACGCTCATTTGTAAACGATGCATACTCCATCAACAACAGGTTGATTCAGGATGATGAATGGTCTGACAACATGGTTCTGAACCCGTCACAGGGCGCTGCCAGCAACATGGTACAGGAAAACATCACCAACGAAACAGGTTTTGGCTGGAACATATTCGAAGACATAAGAAAATGCAACATGATCATTGAAAGGGTTACCAACTCTTCTTATCTCGAAAGCGATAAAAACGTTATGTTGGGTGAAGCCTATTTTCTGCGCGCCGTAACAAACTTTACCGCAGCACGTAAGTTCGGTAAAATAATGATTGTTGACAAAGTGCTTACTCCGCAGGATGATTTGAATCTTTCGCGCACGGCAACCATCAAAGAGACGTATGATTTCATTTTGAAAGATCTTGACCAGGCTGCAAACCTGCTTCCCTCCAACGTGTCAAAAGGAAGAGTAAGCAAAGGCGCTGCCTATGCATTAAAAGCGGAAGCTTGTTTACAAGGTGCTGCTTATCTTGAAAACAACTCAGACAAAGCAGGGTATTATCAACAAGGTAAAAAAGCCAGCGAGGACCTGTTCGCATTGGGTACATATGCATTGGACAATGATTATAAAAGCATGTTCAATACTTACTCGGGTGGCATGAATTCTCCCGAAATCATCTTAGCATCTTACAGGCTTGAAACCAACACCCAAATGATGAACACATGGATGCAAAATCTGACTCCGAATATGGGGGGGGACAAAGCAAAAGAGGGTGTTTTAGAAAAATGGCCGCTCGACAAACCGCTTGAAGGCTGGTTAGAGAAAACACCTTCTCAGGAAGCCACCGATGCCTATCTGGTGATTGACTCGGACGGAAATGCTAAACCTTGGAGTGAGACATCTTACTACCAATCGTTTGAACCCGGAAAAAGCAGTGTTTTTAATGTGCTGTACACCAACCGGGATAAAAGGTTTCATGCGAACATTGTATGCGACAGCACCATGTATTTCACCTCACTCATTACAACAAGATTAGGGGGTAATGTAAACTATGCTTCCAACGTACAGCAAGACCGTCACATGACCAAAAGCGGGTACCTGTTCCGTAAAAACATCTACGAAGATAAATGGCTATATTACAATGTCCCAACCAATTATCACTATGTAATGCTGAGGTTAGGCCGTTCATACCTCAATTACGCCGAACTGCTACTCCGGATGAATGGTGAAGGCTCTAAAGCAACCGCCATTGATTACATCAACAAAACCAGGGTGACTCACGGTGGATTGCCGGCTCTAAGTCCCAGCACATCTTTGGCTGACACGTGGAAATATTACAAAATAGAACGTCGCGCAGATCTTCTTCAGGAGAACGATCGATATTGGTCACTCCTGCGTTGGGGAAAAGAAGAAGGATTGGATGTAATCCCCGAATTGGATTCAACGCCAAAAGCCATTTCAATTTCTGAAGACGGCAAGAGTTTTGAAATTATTACTGTACCTGTTGTGGCAGGAGCCAACGCACGTCGTTTTACATCGAAAAGATATTTGCTTCCCGTTCCCAGAACAGAAACGGTAGAGAATCCAAACTTAACTCAAAATCCCGGTTGGGAATAAAGAACATACATAAAGCAAAAAAAATGAAAGCATATAGATTTTTATTCTTATTAATACTCTTCCCTTTCTTCACCTCGTGTCTGACGACAGGGCTCGAAGAGTTGCCCGTATACAAAGACGCTGAAATTACAAATTTCAAATTTGAATACCGTTGGTCGGAAAAAGAAGGAACAAGTGATTTACTCAAGGTGAAACCCCTCACCGTAAATTTAGCGATAAACAAGGAAAAACAAGAAATTGTTTGTAAAATCACAGTCCCGCAGGCAGATTCTCAGGGATTCACTGAAGCAGTTCGGAACAACGTGTCTCTGAACAACATTGTGGGTTTTTGCACAATTTCCACAGCAGCAACAATCGCTCCGATAGGGACATCTCCTGCACTGGGAAAACCCGCAGACTTCAGTCAGCCCAACATGAGCTACGAAGTAATTGCAGCCGACAAGACAACAAAAAAAACATGGAAGTTAATTATTGAATCTTTCAGTAAATAAACCTATCTTTGTTCTGCTAACTTTTGAAAGAGACTGTTATGAAATAACTTTCATTCAGTCTCTTTCGTTCAAAAATCAATTCTGATAAACCGTCACAATATACAGTGTACTCAGTTACAAACCGTCATAATAATTATGCTAAAAAACATCTATTTACTCTTTATCTCCTTGATAATCTGCACAGGATGCTCTACAAAACAACCGGAATATACATTCGGTGTGAAACCCGATACGAAAGAAGACGCGTCGGGTGCGGCCGTTAAACTGATCGGACAACTGCAAGCGCGGAAAGATACCGTGCACATTACCGTTAAAATTCCGAAAGGGCGGTACGACTTTTATCCAGACAGTGCTTTCACACGCGAATACTATATCTCGAACCACGACCAGGATAATCCCAAAAAGGTGGGGTTCGCACTCGAAAACCTGCAGAATGTAACCATCGACGGACAAGGTTCGGAGTTTGTTTTTCACGGACGCATGATCCCTTTTGCCATCCTGAAAGGGCAAAACATTACCTTGAAAAATTTCTCCGTCGACTTTGAACTTCCTGCCTTACGTCAGCTCAACATTCTTGAAGTGGATCCCGGCAAAGATGAACTGCTGGCCAAAATTTATCCCGGCGGAAATTACCGCATCGATACCGAAAAGCTTGTCCTTCTCGGAGAAGGCTACGAAGTAACCCCACAGGGCTCAATGGCATTCCGGCCCGACAAACGCCTGACCTACATACGTCGTGACGTAAATTTTAACCCGCTGTCGGTTACAGAAGCTTCGCCGGATGTTTTACGCATCAAGGGATGGGAGCAGATAAAGTTAACAACGCCGGGTGAACGCTATGTCCTGCGTTCGTGGAAACGTCCCACACCCGGCGTCTTCATCAGCGAATGCACCAACACCGTACTGGAGAATGTTAAGGTACATTATGCCGAAGGGATGGGCCTGCTGGCACAGATGAGTGAAAATATCACTTTAGACCGGTTCTCCGTTTGCCTGAAAGGGGAAGATGACTCCCGGTTTTTCACCACACAAGCAGATGCAACCCACTTTTCGGCGTGTAAAGGGGTGATTGTTTCGAAAAACGGGCTCTATGAAGGAATGGCCGATGATGCCATAAATGTACACGGGACTTACCTGAGAGTCACCATACGATTAAACGACACCACACTACAGGCCAGATATATGCATCCACAAGCATGGGGGTTCAAGTGGGGTGAAACGGGAGACAGCGTACAGTTTGTGGAATCGGAAAAGATGGAACGGGTAGGCAGTCACTTCAACACGATTACATCGATCAAAGCTGTCGATAAACCTACCGAATTTGGAGCAAAAGAGTTTGAAATAACCTTTGCTGCCACACTTCCGCAGGAAATTTCCGAAACCGGAAAATTCGGGATTGAAAACCTGACGTGGACTCCCGAAGTAGTGTTTTCCGACAACATCATCCGCAACAATCGTGCACGCGGTGCACTCTTCAGCACACCCAAACGGGTAATCTGCGAAAACAACCTTTTCGACCATACCCACGGGACGGCCATCTTGCTTTGCGGAGACTGCAACGGCTGGTACGAAACCGGAGCCTGCAAGGAGGTGATCATTAGAAACAACCGGTTTATCAACGCCCTTACGGCAACCTACCAGTTTACAAACGCCGTCATTTCCATCTATCCCGAAATACCCAACCTCAAGGATCAACAGCAGTTTTTCCACTCGGGTATTGTTATCGAAAACAATACATTCGAAACGTTCGACCGTCCACTCGTTTATGCCAAATCGACAGACGGGCTGGTTTTTAGGAATAACACCGTCAGTTACAACACCGAGTTTGAACCGTTCCACTGGAACAAACATCCGTTCTTCTTTGAACGGGTCAGCAACGTTCTTATCGAAAACAACCGCTTCGAAAACGGATGGGATGCGGAGAAAGATATACGGACAGAACACTCGGCAGAAGATGCAGTCACCGTAAAATAATCCACCACTTAAATGAACAATCCGATGAAAATTTTATTCTCCCTCCTTGCAGCTGCGGCATTGCTTTCCTGTACGGCACCTGCTGAAACGGCCCAAGAACTCGCCCTGCGGTTTAACACGCCTGCCGCGGCGTGGGAAGAGACCCTGCCTCTCGGCAACGGACGTATCGGTATGATGCCGGATGGCGGTATTGACAAAGAACTTATCGTGCTCAACGACATTACTATGTGGTCGGGCAGCGAAGACCCTGAAGCGCTGAACCCCGAAGCACTCAATTATCTGCCGAAAATCCGGGAGTTACTGCTTACAGGAAAGAACGGGGAAGCACAACGCATGATGTACGATCATTTCCAGTGCGGCGGGCTCGGTTCTTCCGGCGGAAAAAGCAAAGATGCGCCCTACGGCTGTTTTCAAATGCTGGGGGACCTGCACATAAACTACTCCTACCCACAAACGGAAGATGCGGGTAATTACGTGAGGACACTTTCGCTCAACGATGCAGTGGCATCCACCGTGTTTACCAAAGGTGAAACCACCTATACGCGCGAGTATATCTCGTCCCACGCCGACGATGTGCTGGCTGTCCGCGTGGCTGCCGATAAGAAAGGGTCAGTCTCATTTGAAGTAAGCCTGAGCCGTCCTGAACGGGCAACCCTTTCGGTGCAAGAGAATACCCTTATCATGGAAGGACAGCTCAACGATGGATACGATACCAACAAGGGTGTCCGCTACCTTACCAAGGTACAAATCGTGAACAAAGGCGGGGAACTGACCGCGGGCTCCAATACCCTGGCTATCGCTGATGCCGATGAGGCAGTCATCCTCATTTCCACCTCCACCGACATGCTCGACAAAGAGTACACGTCGACGGTAGACAGCTTGCTTGAACAAGCAAAAAAACGTTCGTTCGGAAAAATGAAACAGGCGCATATAGCAGCTTACAAAGAAAAGTTCGACCGTGTAGAGCTCTGGTTAGGCGAACAAGACAACACCACACCTACCAACGAGCGCCTTGCCGGTTTCCAGACAGACGATGATCCCGCATTTGCCGCACTCTATTTTCAGTATGGCCGTTACCTGATGATCAGCGGAACCGATGAGAACTCGCTTCCCCTCAACCTTCAGGGCTTGTGGGCCAACCAGGTGCAGACGCCCTGGAACGGCGATTACCACCTGAATATCAATGTACAGATGAACTACTGGCCGGTAGAAGTATGTAATCTTTCTGAACTGCATAAACCCCTGATCGATTTCACCCAATCGATTGTACCTTCGGGAGAAGCTACCGCCCAAACGTTTTACGGGGCCAACGGCTGGCTGGCTCACATGATGAGCAACCCGTGGAAGTTCACGGCTCCCGGCGAACATGCTTCATGGGGAGCGACCAACACGGGAGGAGCGTGGCTTTGTGAACACCTTTGGGAGCATTATGCCTTTACCCAGGATAAGGAATACCTGCGCACTGTTTACCCGACGCTCGCCGGGGCAGCGCAGTTCTTCCTCAGCAGCATGATTTCCGAACCCAGGAACGGATGGCTCGTCACCGCCCCGTCATCATCGCCAGAGAATGCATTTTACATGCCCGGGAGCGACGATCGCATTTTTGTATGCATGGGCCCGACCATGGACGTTCAGATCGTGAACGAACTGTTTACCAACGTGTTGTCGGCGGCAGCAATTCTCGGTATCGAAGACGAGACAACCACCAATATCCGCGAAACACTGCCGAAACTTCCTCCCATGCAGATCAGCCCCGAAGGTTATTTGCAAGAGTGGCTCGAGGACTATAAGGAGGTTGATCCCAAGCACCGCCATGTCTCACACCTCTACGGATTGTATCCGTCGAATCAGATATCGCCTAACACTACCCCCGAACTGGCCGCAGCAGCTCGCGAAACGTTGGAACGCCGTGGTGATGCCGGAACCGGATGGTCCCGTGCATGGAAAATCAATTTCTGGGCACGCTTGTACGACGGGAACCGTGCTTTCAAGCTACTTAAAAGCCTGCTGGAGCCCACTTCCGGAAGTGAAGTAAACATGCACCGCGGGTCTGGAACGTACGCTAACCTATTCTGCGCGCATCCGCCGTTCCAGATCGACGGTAATCTGGGAGGTACTGCTGGAATTGCTGAAATGCTGATTCAAAGTCAAGACGGCTATATACAACTGTTGCCTGCCCTGCCAGACAAGTGGCCAACGGGAAGTTTCAAAGGCCTACGTGTCCGTGGCGGTGCCGAAGCGGCTGCAAGCTGGAGCGACAACCGATTGTCGTCTGCAACCATTAAGGCGCTAAACGACAATACATTCAAGGTAAAAATTCCCGGTTATGCGACAACGGTAAAACAGAACGGAAAAGAATTAACAGCCGAAAACGGGTATGTATCGGTAGTGTTGAAAGCAGGACAAGAGGCTAAACTGGAATTTATCCCATAGCGCTTACTGCATCCGTTTAATGATGCTGTACGATTCCACGATACCCAACTCTCCAGCCTTGCGGAGATCGTCCAACCCGACCGCAGTTTCGCCGATCGACAGCCGTGACAACCCCCGGTTGAAATAGGCTTCGGCAAACTGCGGTTCAATCTTTAACGCTTTGGTGTAACTGTCTATCGCAGCACGATAATCTTTTTCGAGGCTGTATATTTCGGCCATGTTGTAGTAGGCAAAAATAAAATTGGGATCAAGTCGCAGGATCGTTTCATAATCCTTTAAAATTGCATCGTACCGAAACGACTTCGTGGAGACTTCGGGCACTTTCGGCCGGGCAATCTGAGGCAACTCTTTCAGCCTGTCGACCGGGTTTACGCCCGCGGGAGCTTCCTGCGCAAGCGCCTCGGGGGGAAGCAACGGGTCAAGCTCAAGTTGCTTGGTCATAATGACCGCACGTACAAAGTAGGGCTGCAGGAAATCGGGCTGCAGCTCAATAGCCCGGTTGATATCTTTCAATGCATTTTCGTAATCCTGAACCAGCATGAAATCCATCCCTCGGCCAAAGTAGAGCCTGGCATCGTTTGGCTGTTGCACCAACAGCCGCGAAAAATTATCGATAGAGCGGAAATGCGTTTGCACCTGTAACTCGTTCAGTGCAGCTTCGTTGTTTACCGCCTTGAGCTTCCAATTAAGATTCAGCAGATCGTTGGCTCTTTCCATTGATTCGGAGAAATAGACCGGCCGGCTCACTTCAAACCCTTTATCGTAATAGGTCAGCACAAACTTAGGCTCCAGCGCCACCTTTGTGTTCAGGTCCTGCACACGCCCGCGCGATTCACGCTGGTATTTGCTTTGGTTTTTTTGCGATGCTTCCTTGTCGGCAACCACCAGCAGGTTAAATTTATCAATATCCTTATCTGTTTCTTCGCGGGTATCTTTCGATTCTGAAGCCAGCTTCCTGCCGTCCTCCGCATCCGTTGTGGCACGTTTTTTGGCCTTAGCCTCCTCATCCCGGGCAGCCAGGTAGTCGCGCTCCGCTCCGCGCAAGTCGTTCAACTGGCGCTTCATTTCCGCTCGCATGTAATATCCGGTGAAAAAATCGGGATAGTCGTTGAGCACGACGTTTAAATCCTCTATGGCACTCGCATTGTCTCCAATTTCTGCGTGCAACATAGCCCGGTTGATGTACGCCATTGTGTTATCGGGTTCAATTTCAATAACTTTATCAAAATCCCTGATCGCCCGGTTGTTATCGGCAACCTGTGCACGCAGCAGCCCCCGGTTAAACAGTGCTATCAGGTTATTCTCATCCATCTCGATCACCCGGTCGTAATCGGCCATCGCCCCACGCAGATCGTTCAGGTTATATTTTACCAATCCCCGGTTGATGTAATTTCCGGTAAAAAAAGGATCTAACCGGATAGCCTCATCCAGGTCGGCCAGCGCCTTGTTGTAATCCTTCATCTGAAATTGCAACAGCCCGCGTGCAGAAAAAGACTGTGCCGTATAGGGATCAATCTCAATGGCCTTATCGTAATCGGCCAGCGCTTTCAGCGTGTCTTTCCTCTCCAGGTGCATCTGTCCGCGGGTAAGGTATCCGGGAACATAATCGGGAAAACGGCGCAGCAGCACTTCGAAAAACTTTTCCGCCACGTCGTAATGCTTCAATTCAACGTTCACAATGGCCATGTTCACCAACGTAAGCCGGTCTTCTGGAAAAAACTCCAGGCTTCGCTGATAATCGGTAGCCGCCAGTTCGTATTTCTCCTGGTTCTGCCTTGCCGCCCCACGCAGCTGATAAGCCGACGTATAATAGGGGTTCCGTTCGATACAGAGGTTCGCATCTTCTTCGGCACCTTTAAAATCGTCGAGCATAAATTTCGACATAGCCCTGAAGTAATACGGGTCAGCCAGGTAAGGCTTGGCGCCAATCACCTGATTGAAATACTGTATAGCCAACACATAGTCTTCGAAGTAAAGGGCGTTCTTCCCAATTGTCATCACCCGGTCGGTATTCACCTGCGAAGAGACAAAAAGTGCGGACAGAAACATACAAACGGATATAGCTATTTTTCTCATGTATATGGTAATTCTTTTTACTGAACTGACTATTGGATCATTTAAATCTCCATTCGTTTAATCGGGCTTTTTTGTTTCGATTGTCCGCGTGCCGGCATCAGTTCCGGTAATATAAACTTTTACGGTATTGCCGGGGAGAAGCGGCTCTACCAATTCCGGCCATTCGATAAAACAAAGATTTCCGCTGTAAAAATAATCTTCGTAACCGAAATCGAAAGCTTCTTCCAGTTTATGGATGCGGTAAAAATCGAAATGATAAATGGAATTTCCTTCGTTATCCCTGTACTCATTGATAATGGCGAATGTGGGACTGGTAATCGTTTCCTGCACGCCCAATCCTTCACAAACGGCTTTGATAAAAGTGGTTTTACCGGCACCCATTGCTCCATAGAAAGCAAAAACCTTATCGTTCCCCATTCCGGCAATAAATTGTCCAGCTGCCTTATGTATCTCGGATATATCACTTATTTTCAATTGCATACTCTTTTCCTTTTATTTTTTATTTACTTGGCTTGCAACGTTACCAGCGGAACAATCATCTCTTCCATGGAAATTCCACCATGTTGAAACGTATTTTCGTAATACGAAACATAGTGGTTGAATTGATTCGGATACACGAAAAAATCGTCGCCAAGAGCAAAAATATACCTTGTACTGATGTTTCGTGAGGGTAAGCCTACTTTTTCGGGATGGGTAACGCTAAACACTTTTTTGGGATCGTATGACAGGTTCCGACCCACTTTGTAACGCAAACTGGTATTGGTATTTTTTTCACCTTCCACTTTTTGCGCATGACGCACACGGATAGTCCCGTGATCAGTGGTAAGCATTACCCGGTATTTTTTTTCCGATATCTTTCTCAACAACCCAAACAAAGGCGAATGGCGAAACCACGAACGCGTTAGCGACCGGTAGGCCGGCTCGTCGGGTGCCAACTCACGGATCATTTTCGATTCGGTCCGTGCATGAGAAAGCATATCTATAAAATTAAAAACTACCACATTCAGTTCGTTGTGTTCCAGTCCGGTAAAATTTTGCACAAGCCTTTCCCCTTCAGTATTTGAATTGATCTTGTTGTATGAAAACCGCTCCTTTCGCCTGAATCTTTCCAGTTGTGAACGAACCAGCAGTTCTTCCGACAAATTCTTACCCTCGTCCTCAACTTCATCCACCCACAGTCCGGCAAACTTTTTCGACAGCTGCAACGGCATTAACCCCGAAAAAATGGCATTACGGGCGTATTGGGTTGCGGTGGGCAAAATACTGAAATAAGTATCTTCGGTATATGTAAAATAATCCGACACCAGGTCTTTGATCACCAGCCATTGATCGAACCGGAAGTTATCGATCAGGATAAAAAAGAGTTTTTCACCCTTATCCAACACCGGAAAAACCCGTTGTTGAAAAACTTCATTACTTAGCAATGGGCCTGATCCGGCATTCAACAGCCAGTTTTCGTAATTTCGTTTCACGAACTTTCCAAATCCGGCGTTTGCTTCCGTTTTTTGCACGGTCAGCAGTTCCTGCAGCGGATGTTGCAAAAGAGCTAATTCAACCTCCCAGGAAACAAGTTTTTTATACAATGCGGTCCAACCTTCTGCCGAACGGCAATTATTCATTTCACTGCTTAGCCGGCCAAACTCCTCCCGGTAATGAATAGTGTTTGTTTCACTGATTATTTCGTTTTTCTCCAGTTTTTTTTTGATGGTCATCAGGATCTGATTGGGATTGACCGGCTTTATCAGGTAATCAGCAATTTTCTTGCCGATGGCCTTGTCCATAATACCTTCATCCTCACTTTTCGTGATCATCACTACCGGCAGTTCCGGATGAGAAGCAGCAATCTCGGAGAGTGTCTCCAAGCCTGTCAATCCGGGCATGTGTTCATCCAGGAAAATGATATCGTAAACCGAGCTCCGGCACATCTCAATGGCATCACGACCGCTATTCACGGTATCCACCCCGTACCCCTTTTCTTCCAAAAAAAGGACATAAGGTCTGAGTAGGTCAATTTCGTCGTCCGCCCATAGGATGTGCGCTTTTTTCATTTTTCCTTTAATGATTTACCTGCAGAAAATTGAGCAAAAATATGCATTTATTGCCTATCTCACAATCATTTTTTGCTTTTTTAGGACTATATCCCGTATCGTCCGTCTTTTATTACCCAAACCTGTCTATATTCTCAGCAATTTTACTTAACTTTGTTAACAAGATATCAACCATCTATTTATACAACAAATGAAAAAGACAAATCTACTTGTATTTGCAGTGTTAATTGTTCTTGCTTCAGGCTGTGCGCAAGACAACGGAAAAATTTTCAACGGAAAAGATTTATCGAACTGGAACTTTGTCGTTGAGAACGATGCTGTTCCGGGAGACCAGGTGTACGCGGTAAAAGACGGACAAATCTCTATAAAAGGGGAGCCGTTGGGTTATATGTACACGAAAGAAAAATACGTCAACTACACCCTGGAACTGGAATACCGTTGGGCTGAAGAGGCCAGTAACAGTGGGATTTTTGTGCTGATCGAGGATCCTAAAAACCCGTTCGCCACAGGTGTTGAAATACAACTGGCAGCAGGCAAGGCCGGCGACTTTGTATTGCTCGCCGGATCCGACATGAAGGAGTATACGCTCCCGGAAGGTGTGACGGAACGTCCGAAATTCCCAGTCATCCAGAAAAAACAACCTTCAAGCGAAAATCCCGCCGGCGAATGGAATAAAGTAAAAATTACCGTTCAGGATGGAGTGGTAGACGTTTATGTGAACGACGTGCATCAAAACACGGGAACCGGACTGGTTAAAGAAGGAAACATCGGGTTGCAGAGTGAAGGAAAAGAGATTCTGTTCCGGAACCTGGTCCTGACCAAGATGTGAAGTAATCAAAATCACTATTTATGTTAATCACATGTTAATCACAGAAAAAGCACAACAATTTATCGATCAGGAGGACAGATTCGGGGCGCACAATTATCACCCGCTGCCCGTGGTACTGTCAAGGGGGAAAGGTGTATATGTCTGGGATGTTGATGGCAAAAAATACTTCGACTTCCTTTCCGCCTATTCTGCCGTGAATCAGGGACATTGTCACCCGAAGATCGTGAGGGCACTGACCGAACAAGCGGAAACATTGTGCCTTACTTCGCGCGCATTTTACAACGACTGCCTGGGCCCGTACGAAGAGTTTGTCCACCGTTACTTCGGTTACGACAAGATGTTGCCCATGAATTCGGGAGCAGAAGCCGTTGAAACCGGATTGAAGCTCGCCCGAAAATGGGGTTACCTGAAAAAAGGAATCCCCGAAAATGAGGCCATTATTGTCGCTTGCGAAGGAAATTTTCACGGACGTACCATTACAATCGTTTCCCTTTCCACCGATGGGGAAGCCCGTGCCGAATACGGCCCGTACACGCCGGGAATTGAGGTCATCCCCTACAACGATGTGGATGCTCTCCAACAGATTTTTGAAGTGAAAGGAGATAAGATAGCCGGACTCCTCGTTGAACCCATTCAGGGTGAAGCCGGTGTTTTCGTTCCCGATGACGGATACCTGAAAGCTTGTAAACACCTCTGTGAACAGCACAACATACTGTTCATCGCTGATGAAGTGCAAACCGGAATCGCCCGCACAGGCAAGCTTTTGTGTTGTGACCACGAGGGAATTCGTCCCGACATCGTTATTCTGGGTAAAGCCATCTCCGGTGGCGTTATGCCGGTTTCTGCCGTGCTTGCCGACGACGAGATCATGATGACCATTAAACCCGGCCAGCACGGATCTACTTTTGGAGGATTCCCGATTGCCTGTAAAGTAGCTACTGCTGCGCTGGAAGTGGTAAAAGAGGAAAGGCTGGCGGAAAAAGCCGAGTACCTGGGAGAGATCTTCCGCAACGAAATGAGGAAGATTGACAGTCCGTTTGTACACCAGGTCCGCGGAAAGGGATTGCTCAATGCCATTGTTATAGAACCTCACAACGGTAAAGAAGCCTGGGATGTCTGTCTGAAAATGGCCGAAAACGGTTTGTTGGCAAAACCCACACACCAACACATCATCCGCTTTGCCCCCCCGTTGGTAATCACGGAAGAAGAAATCAGGGAAGCAATTGAAATTATTAAGGAATCAATTAAAATGTTGGAGTAAATAGATTGAGATAGATTGAGAAAGATTGAGAAAGATTGAGAAAGATTGAAAAAGATTGAAAAAGATTGAAACCGTCCTTAATCAATCTCAGTCAATCTGCTTCAACCTAATTCAATCTTATTATTGTTATGCAAACAACGTCAAGGATATTGATGGTCCGTCCGGCCCGGTTCGATTTTAACGAAGAAACGGCAAAAAACAACTATTTCCAGCAAAAGACAGGACAGGAAGGAGTGTCGGAAAAAGCGGTGGAGGAGTTTGATGCCTTCGTGAATCTACTCCGGAGAAACGACGTGGAGGTAATTGTCATGCAGGATACGGAAGAACCCTGGACGCCCGACTCCCTGTTTCCCAACAACTGGTTCTCCTCTCACCTTTCGGGGGAGCTGGTTCTTTACCCCCTGTTTGCAGAAAACCGCCGCCGGGAAAGGAAGCCACACGTGCTGGATTTCCTGCGCCGGAAGATGAACCACACTAAACTTATCGATCTCACACCGTGGGAGGAGAAAGGCGAGTTTCTGGAAGGTACGGGGAGCATGGTCCTTGACCGCAACAAACGGATCGCCTATTGCTGCCGCTCCCCGCGGTCGTCGGAAAAAGTGCTGGCTGATTTTTGTTCACGAATGAATTTCGATGCGGTGGTTTTTGATGCCGTCGACAAAAACGGAAACCTTATCTACCATACGAACGTAATGATGGAGGTAGGTACTCAGGTTGCCGTTGTATGCCTTGAATCAATAAGGAACGGGGAGGAACGCCAGAAAGTGGAATCGAGACTGAGTGCAACGGGAAAAGTTATCGTGGAGATCTCCCCGAACCAAGTGGAACATTTTGCAGGGAACATGCTGGAGTTAAAGAGCAGGAACGGAGCTCCCCTGATGATCATGTCGGCTACTGCCCGGAAGTCGCTGACGATGCAGCAGGAAAAGACTATTTCGACCTATAATAAAATTCTTTCGCCTGAACTTACCACTATCGAAACCAACGGCGGTGGCTCTGCCCGGTGTATGATTGCGGAACTATTCCACTGATAAGGAGTGAAATTTATCGATAAAAACCATATATTCACATTTTTTTGTTTTCTTTGTGATGAAATGGAAAATTAACCTTTTAATAAACGAGTATTATGTCATTCAGAACAGAGCTTAAGGAATTTTTAATGCGCGGCAACGTAGTGGATATGGCCGTGGGTATTGTTATCGGAGCTGCTTTCGGCAAGATTGTCACCTCTTTTGTTAACGACATCCTGATGCCGCCCATCGCCATGTTGGTCGGTGACAGCAAGTTTGCCGAGCTGAAAGTGGTTCTTAAAGAAGCGGTCATGAGCGGAGCAGACGTTGTTGCTCCGGCCATAACGTGGAATTACGGCGCGTTCATCCAGGCGGTTGTTGACTTTGTGATTGTGGGCACAGCTATCTTCCTGGTGATCAAAGCCATGAACTCAATGAAGCGTAAAAAAGAAGAAGCCCCAGCTCCGGAACCAGCTCCGGAACCCACCAAGGAGGAAACGTTGCTGACCGAAATCCGCGATCTATTGAAAAACAAGTAAGATAAGATCCGGACAATCTTTTTGAACCGTCGGGCCGTCTATTGGCCAGGCGGTTTTTCATTGCATCTCCGTCAAGTACCTCCAATAACGGCGGGGCATGTGCTGCCGTTGCAGTTTCAGATTGATGCGCTCCTTGATAGTCGTGCTTTTAAAATATTCTTTCCACATTTGCTGAAAAAATGTTTCATCGCTAGAAAGTTTTTCTTCGTCGAGAACCCCGAGTCTTAAATCCGAGAGATCCTTCTGCGAAAAGGAAACCTCAACAACGGACCGTGTATCGTAATACAAGCCGGTGTTGCGGTTTGTGTCGTAGATAATCCAAGGCTGGCCGGCATACCGGGATTGAAAATGCGAAACGATCAACGAGAGCACATCGTAACGCGGTGATACAGGAGCGAAATAAATCCCGTCGGCCGTTTCCTGAAACCGAACGAATTGCCGAAGCTGTTCGGCTTCTTTAGCTACTTTTTGCGCAATTTCTTTAATACGAAGCACATCGTCGTCGCCAAAATTCATTTCGACACCCTCCGGATGGTCGATGTTCTTACGAATGTAGCGGAAAAGCAACATTTCGGTTTCAGGTAATTCCGACAGCCAAACGCTTAACATCATGTTCCGCGCAATTTTCGAAAGTTTTTTTTCCAGCGCTTTCCATACACGTAGCGATTTTTCCTTTTCTGTAATTATACGATACTGCTCGTCTACGAACAATGGCTTTTGATCGGATTCCGAAAGGATAAAATCGGGAAATTTCTTCTGCTCGTATGCGAAGAACACGCAGGAGAGAAGGCCGTCGAAAGTTTTATCGTAGGTGAAAATTATCATTGTGCTATCACTCTCCCCAGTTAATCGAATACTGCAACAAATCTGCAGCCTGTTTTTTCTGTTTTTGGGAAACCTGTCGACGGACATACTGAGGTGTGAGTTCGTTCACGGTGCGCATTGGCAGTTCGCGGCACACGATGAAATACTGTGCCCGTTTCATCACTACTCCCATTTTTTTCAGCTGAACCGAGTTTAACCGCCCGTATCTTCGAGAGGCGACAATGAGTTTCGCTGATTTGACCCCGATTCCCGGCACACGAAGGATCATCTCGTAGGGAGCCGTATTTATATCAACAGGAAAAAAAGCGGGATTACGCAACGCCCAACCCATTTTTGGGTCGATGTCCAACTCTAGGTCCGGATGTGCGTCATCTACGATTTCACTGGCCTTGAACTGGTAAAAACGCATCAACCAATCCGCCTGGTAGAGACGGTTTTCACGAACCAAAGGCGGTGTCGCGATGATCGGCAGCCGGTTGTCGTTTTTATTTACAGGAATATACCCTGAATAATAGACGCGTTTGAACGAAGGGCGCTTATACAGGGCAGAAGCCAGCGTGAGGATCTGCTTATCGGAGTCCGGCGTAGCACCAATGATGACTTGTGTACTCTGCCCAGCAGGCACAAACTTAGGAGCAGAACGAAACTTCCTGCGGTCTTCCGCGCTTTCAAGCATCCCCTGCTGAATAAAGCGCATGGGCGCAAAAACACTTTCGTAATCTTTCTCAGGCGCAAGCAATTTCAGATTCTGTTCCGATGGAATCTCGAGGTTCACGCTCATCCGGTCTACATACGTTCCCGCCCGGGCAATGAGTTCCCGGCTTGCACCCGGAATACTCTTCATGTGGATATATCCGTTGAAACGGTGCGTTTCGCGCAACAACATCACCACACGAAGCATCTGTTCCATCGTATAATCGGGGTTACGCATAACGCCCGAACTCAAAAAAAGGCCTTCGATGTAATTTCTCCGGTAAAACTCAATAGTCAGTTCAGTCAATTCCTCGGCTGTAAAAGCAGAGCGCACGACATCGTTACTGCGCCGGTTGGAACAGTATGCGCAGTCATAAATACAGTGATTGGTCAGGAGTATCTTAAACAACGAGATGCACCGCCCGTCGGGGGTGAAGCTGTGACAAATGCCCCAGCCGGCGGCTGTGCCTATCCCATTCTTCACGCTTCCGCGGGAAGTTCCGCTCGATGCACACGACACATCGTACTTGGCGGCATCGGCAAGGATCTTCAATTTATCGAGCGTTTTTTCGTTCATGTCGGGGTTGCGGATTATGCTTTACAAAGAAAATAAATAGAAATGAATCCTGCGAATTCAAAATCATAAAAATATTTGTCTTGTTGATAAATATTTCAACAACCTGATTTTCAAACAAAAATTAATCTTATTAAAAATATTTTTCTATTTTTGTAACCGAATGTTGTTTTCCTCTGTCTTATAGATGTAAACAAATTATTCACTTTTAAAAAATTGTAATTATGGAAGAATTATGGGTGCCAATCATAGCTATTCTCTGTACAATCGGGTTACCGGTTGGTTTCGGGATGTATTTGGGGTTAACCTCCATCAGGGCAGAGCACAAAGAACGAATGGACCTTATTCGCCAGGGGATAATCCCCCCGGAGCGAATGAAAAAGAAAGCCAATCCCAACCGGCTGGTATCTCTCAGAAACGGGATCGTACTTATTGCACTGGGTATTGGAGTAATCGTAGGGTTTCTATGTTCGGAAAACCTGACTAGCGATCATGATAATGAATTCTGGATCATTGGAGCAAGCATTGTCTTCTTCCTCGGTTTGGGATACTTGACCTATTTCCTCGTGACGCAAAAAATGGCGATAGCCCAACCAAGAGAAGAACCCGAACAGGAATAATTTACCGCGATGAACGAGAATGAGCGTGTACAACAGGTGCTTTCGGGCAAAACTTCCGCGTTCACGTACTTTGTCGAAACCTACCAGGACATGGCGTTTACCATCGCCCACCGGGTTTGCGGCAATGTACAGGATGCGGAAGACGTTGTGCAGGAAAGTTTCGTAAAGGTATACCGCAACCTGCACACGTTCAGGAACGAAAGTAAATTCTCTTCGTGGCTTTACCGCATTGTATACAACACGGCAATAACGCACTCCAAATCAAAATTATGGTTGTACGACCAGGAGACGTCACTTTCGAACGTTCAGGAGATCTCGGATTTCGATACCGAAACGCAAATCATCGATTCCGAACGAACCGAAGCCGTCGCCAATGTGTTGAACAAGATGTCGAAAGGCGAAGCGCTGCTGCTTACGTTGTACTACCTGGAAGACAATCCGGTAAAAGAGATTGCCCGGATCACCGGACTGAATGAATCCAACGTGAAGGTGAAACTGTTCAGGGCCAGGCAGTCATTCAAAGAGTTATATGCAAGATATGAACGGGTCATACCCGATTTACAATAAAAACGAAACCGATCATGAACGAAAAGAACAACATAGTGCACGACGATGAGGAGTTTATCCGCGGAATGATGCAGGAGGCAAGAATGAAAGCACCTGAAAACCTGAAATACAGAATTATGCATCAGATTGAAACCGAAAACGCCCTCAAACCCCAACAAACACCGGTGAGACTAAGCGAACGGAAAGTACTTAAAGATTTCGTTGGCATTTTCGGACTGATGTATGCCGTTCTGGCTGCTCTAATCGGTGGGGCTTACCTACTCAAGGGAAAAGAGTTTGCCCTCTCTTCCGGATTTCTCTGGACGGTTATTCTTGTTGCTTTTGTTTTCAGCTTCTTCTGGCTGATGACACGGGTGGACGAACGACTGAGTGACAGGAGAAAAGAGAAGCACATCCCTTCAAAATAGGAAGAGGCCGGTCCGATCTATTCGCTCATTAATTGTTCCCGTGCCCTGGCTATCACATCGGGTGACTCTGCAGGAGGATAGTGAAGGTCAAGCGACTTAAACAATTCCAGAATTATATCGCCGACAGCAACACGGGCAAAAAATTTCTTGTCGGCCGGAATCACGTACCACGGAGCATAGGGTTTCGACGTTTTCCCCAACATCTCTTCAAACGCTTCATCGTACTTATTCCATTGCGAGCGGGCCTGCAAGTCGGCAGAACTGAATTTCCAGTTTTTATCCGGCTCGTCGAGCCGTGCAAGGAATCGCTCCTTTTGTTCCTCTTTCGATACGTTGAGGAAAAATTTTAGAATGCGCATGCCGTTGTCGTACCAGTGCTTTTCAATAGCGTTGATGGCCGCGTAACGGTTTTCCCAGAACTGCTGGTCGATATCGTCTACCGAGCCGTATCCGGGGATACGCTCGTTGAGTATCCACTGGGGGTTCACTTTGGTGGCCAGCACGTTCTCGTAATGTGAACGGTTGAAGATTTCAATCATTCCCCGCTCGGGAAGCGCCCGGTAGTGGCGCCACATGTAATCGTGCTCCAGCTCGTTCTTCGTGGGAGTCTTGAAGCTGTGCACCCTGCACCCCTGGGGATTGATGCCCGACATCACGTGACGGATGACTCCGTCCTTTCCCGCTGCATCCCGCGCCTGTAAAATGATTAACAACGAGTATCGGTCGTCGGCGTAAAACATCTCCTGCAGGTCTTTCAGTTGCTTGATGTTGCTTTCAATCTCTTTTCTGGCAGATTTCTTATCGAACCCGCCATCCTCGGAGGTGGCAAAATTCTTCAGGTTCACTTTTGAACCGGGCTTTACCTTAAATTTACCGTAATCAAAATCCATTTTTTGGGCAGTATTAGCGCCTACCGGATACCCGGAGACTTCGGTTTTTATTCAATATCCACAAAGTAAATAAAAAAAAGAATGTAACGGCAAAACTCGACGGAAAAAGATAAATCTGACTGTTTGAGAAGTTTGTCCTTACCAGATGATAGAAACAGGCGGTTTTTATTTATAACCGATTGCCTGTTTCGTATAACCAGACTGCGGTTGTCAAAGCTAAAATTGATACTATCGGAATTTTGATACTGTTTCCTTTCAATTTCTCCTACTTTGCTCATGGTTGGATTTATTTTTAATCTTCAAATAAGTTTATATAATCTTCAAACAGGTAAATCCTTCCTCTTTCAGCGCCAGTAATCTCTTTGATTACCTCGGCTTGTTCCAGCGTTTCTATCAGTTTGTAGGCTGTTCGTGGTGATTTGTCAATTACTTTTGCCACTTTTTGTGCGTCGATGGTCGGGCGGTTGTAGAGATAGTCTATCACTTTGTAGGCATCGCCGCTTCGGTTTCCAAATTCTTTCAGTTTGCGGTCAATCTCTTTTTGCAGCATCATGATACCGTCAAAAGTAGTCACTCCTTTTTTCGCAGTTTCGATGATTCCGGTCAGGAAAAACTTCAACCATTGATTCATATCGTTATGCGTGCGTACCCGCATTAAATTATCGTAATACAACATTCTATTACGCTCAAAAAAATCGGATAAATACAAAATCGGTCGTTTTAATATCCCTTTGTCCACCAAATAAAGCGTGATAAGTAATCTGCCAACACGTCCATTGCCATCCAAAAAGGGATGGATGGTTTCAAACTGATAGTGAATAATGGCGGCTTTGAGCAAATCCGGCAAATGATTCAGTTCGTCGTGGGCAAATTTTTCTATATCCGACATCAATTCAGCAACAGAAGTATGTACGGGCGGTACAAATACGGCATCATTTATAGTAGCTCCGCCTATCCAATTTTGACTGGTGCGGTATTCTCCCGGTTGTTTCTGTTCACCACGAACACCCTGAAGCAATACTTTGTGCGTTTGCTTGATAAGACGGCTCGAAAAAGGTAATCTGTGCAGCTGCAAAACTGCTTCGTTCATGGCAAGAATATAATTTTGCACTTCTTCCCAGTCGTCGCGTTTTTCTTTTTTTATCTCATCTTTATCTAAAAAAATCTCCTCCATATTGGTTTGCGTACCTTCGATTTTTGACGATTGAATAGCTTCTTTGGCAATATGCATCTGAATGAACAGGTCTATATTGACGTACTGAGAATACATATCCAACCTCCCAAGATGCCTGTCTGCCTGACTAAGCAGGCTGAGCAGATGCATATCGTCAACCTGCCAGCGCCTGTTAATAAAGCCGGGTTGAAAACTTTTATAATATCCCTGATTGATATATTTGCCGGAAACAAAGTCTTTCATAAAATAAAATGTATAATTAGAATCCCTCTTATTATACAAAAGTAGACAAAAAGTATAATAGTGACAAAATTTATTTTATATTTTTCATAAAAAGTAAAATAAGCTGGATGTTAGTATACTTTGGTGTATCTTCTGCTACCGTACTATACGATTCATATTCTGCTACCAGCCGTATTCTTCCGGTAAGCAGTTCCTGCATCATTCCTTGTTTGATGAGTTCTGTTTTTTGCAAACGCTTTTCCAACAATTCAATATCTGAATCCATATCGGAAAGGATTTGGTATATGTAAATGCAAAATTTTATCGTCCCAATATCTATATTTCAAGTCAAAAAGATCGATTGATTTTTTTAATCTATATGATGTAAACTCATTAATGAAATTTTGTAGGCGAGTAATGATTGCTTCCATAGCATAATTATTGAAATGATTAAAGGCTAAAATAAGGATAAAAGGAAAGATATGGGTATGCGATTGATTTAAAGCTATTTAAATCATATCTCTTGATTTCTTTGCCGTCCTTTGGGCGCTCCGAAAAAGAATCCGCTGACAATCAGTCGATTATCAGCGGATTCTTGTACTCGGAGCGGGACTTGAACCCGCACAACCGTAATGGTCACAAGATTTTAAGTCTTGCGTGTCTACCATTCCACCATCCGAGCAGACCTTGAGCGGAAAACGAGACTCGAACTCGCGACCCTAACCTTGGCAAGGTTATGCTCTACCAACTGAGCTATTTCCGCAATTATTTATTCTCTGTTAAAAAAACTCCGGCAACTCTTCACCGACTCCTTGCCAAGGTTAGGGGTATCTTTTCCTTCCGGGGCAAGGTTATGCTCTACCAACTGAGCTATTTCCGCAATTATTTATTCTCTGTTAAAAAAACTCCGGCAACTCTTCACCGGCTCCTTGCCAAGGTTAGGGGTATCTTTTCCTTCCGGGGCAAGGTTATGCTCTACCAACTGAGCTATTTCCGCAATGAATTGTCAATTTTTAAAAGCGACTGCAAATGTAGAAATGTTTCTTGATTAATACAAGAGAATCCGCCAAAAATTTGCACCCACAGGATCAATTTGTGATCACAAAAACTCCTTCACGCCCGAAATCCTTTCTCACCGTGTAACGTTGTAACGGTTCGGCGGACGGCCCCGACTCAACCGAACCTAACCCGTACATTGTAACAAACACACTGCCGCATTTGGGACAGACGGCCTTGCCGTTGTCGGCAGGCTGCACCTTGACCTCACGGTTATCTTCATGGGGACAACTAAGATCGTAGGCGAAGATCGATCCTTCAGCTGTTCTGAAAACCAGCAACCCTCCATACCCGGTTTGTTCTCCAACGGTTCTTCCCTGAACAAATGTCTTGTGGCCAAAAAACGTCAAATCGGAATCCAACCCGTTGACATCGATCCGGAAAAACACCCGGGAATAGGGAACCGTAAACCGGGATGCTTCATCTACACAGGAAACAACCGAAAGCAGAAGGGTGATAAAAAGAACAGGTGCAGATCTTCTCATTTCAATTCAGGAACAACGTTTAAGTTATAACGTTGCTCCGCCTAAAATATTGTCGATCAATGCTAATTCTTCCGATGTGAAACGAAGATTGTTCAACGATCCCAGATTGTCCTGCAACTGTTTTACGTTCCGCGTTCCTACGATCACCGAGGTCACACGCTCGTCGCGCAACGTCCAGGCAACCGCCATTTCAGCCATAGTCTGTCCGCGGTCACGAGCGATCTCGTTCAATTTTCTCACTTTGGCGACTAACTCTTCCGTAACCTGCTCCTTTCTCAGAAACCCTGTAGGGTCGGCAGCACGGCTTTGATCGGGAATACCGTTCAGGTATTTATCGGTTAGAACTCCTTGAGCCAATGGAGAAAAGGCGATAAATCCGGAACCGAACTCACTGGTAACTGGCAGGATCTCTTCCTCGGGCTGCCGGTTGAACATGCTGTATTTACCTTGATAAATCAGGCTCGGGACATGCTGAGCGTTCAAATAGATCATGGCTTCACGGGCCTTGTCGGCCGGATAGTTCGACAAGCCCACGTATAAGGCTTTCCCCTGTTTCACTATGTCGATCAGCGCCTGCATGGTCTCCTCTATGGGCGTAGTTGAATCGTACCGGTGGGAATAGAAGATATCAAAATATTCCAATCCCGTACGTTTTAAACTCTGGTTCAGGCTCGCCATCAGGTATTTCCTGGAGGATCCGTTACCGTAGGGGCCGTTCCACATCAGATATCCGGCTTTGGACGAAATGATCATTTCATCGCGGTGCGAGGCCAGGTTTTCTTTCAGTATCTTTCCAAAATTGGATTCGGCCGAACCCGGAGGTGGACCGTAATTGTTGGCAATATCAAAATGGGTCACTCCCTGATCAAAGGCGTGGACAATCATGTTTCGCGCTTCTTCAAAATCGTCGGTATAACCGAAGTTGTGCCACAATCCGAGCGAAATCCGGGGCAACTGCAAGCCGCTCGTTCCACAAAATGCGTATTCCATAAGTCAAAGAATTTAAATTATTTCAGTTTATTTTCCATCTCGTCATCAGAAATGACGGTTATTATTGATTTTCCGTCGGGTGTGTGATTGGGTGACTGGCAGGCGAACAGCTGATCGACCATCCGCAGCATTTCTTCTTCCGTAAGTGATTTTCCTGCGGGAATAGCCGTGAAATCTGCCATCGACAACGCCAGTTTTTCATGCATCTGCTCCTGGATGTTGCTGCCGGTCTCCATGTTTTTATCGATCATGGAACGCACCAATGCCACAGCATCAACGTTTTGTAATTCCGACGGAATACCTTGAATGGCAAAAGAATTATTGCCCAAGTCACTCATTTCAAAGCCCAGTGCCTCCATATCTTCCTGAATTTCTGAAAGAGAAGAAGCTTCGGAAGAGGTCAGTTCGATTCTTTCGGGAAACAGCACCCGCTGAGAAATACCCTTTCTGTTGGTTATCTGGGAAAGGTACTTTTCAAAAAGAATACGAACATGTGAGCGATGCTGGTCAATAATCATCAACCCCGATTTTACCGACGTAAGGATATATTTCTCCTTGTACTGGTAATGTTTGGGTGAAACTAACGATTCGTTGGACTGAAAAAGGGTTGCGTCCGCATCGGGTGAACCGGACATTGGCTTTCCTTCATTTTCAAATCCCCGGTACATCTGTTCCCAGTCGAGCCTGGGTTTCGAAATCCGGGTACTCTCTCCGTATGAAGGTTGAAAAGGATTGTAATCAGGATTGATATTCACTTTTGGCATCGAAGTAGACTTCGACGGGTCAAAAATAGGAATGTCGGGTGCATCTGCCGTATCAAAATCTATGCTGGGGATAGCATTGAATTTTCCGAGTGATTCCTTTACCGTTACCATCAGGATTTGCCATAAGGCACGCTCGTTCTCAAATTTCACTTCGGTTTTCGTGGGATGGATATTCACATCTATCGTATCCGGCTCCACTTCGAAATAAATGAAATAATTGGGATTCTCGGTAGCCGAAATCAACGGCTCGTAAGCGGTCATGACCGCTTTATGAAAAAAAGGATGACGGATATAACGGTTATTGACGAAGAAAAACTGATTGGCTCTCCCCTTTCTGGCGAACTGCGGCGTTGAAACATATCCGTGAATTTTAGCCAGGGTGGTTTCTTCGTTTATTTCTATAAGCTGCTGATTGATGCCCTTTCCCTGCATCTGCACGATGCGTTGGCGCAGGTTTGCCGGAGGGAGGTGCATCGTCTGCACATCGTTCTCGATAACCGTAAACTCAATGTCCGGGTTCACAAGGGCAATACGTTCAATTTCCGTGAAGATATTCCGTCGTTCGGTCTCGTTCGATTTCAGGAACTTGCGACGGGCCGGCACATTAAAGAATATGTTTTTTACAGAGATTGTAGTTCCCACAGCGCAAAAGATGGTTTCCTGGCTTTCCACCTTCGATCCGGCAATCTTCAACCATGTCCCCATTTCATCCTCCGCACGCCGGGTTTTAAGTTCTACGTGCGCTATAGCCGCTACGGATGCGAGTGCTTCACCACGAAAACCCCGGGTGTACAAGGCAAAGAGATCTTCGGAGGTTTTAATCTTTGATGTGGCGTGACGTTCAAATGCCATCCGTGCATCGGTCATACTCATACCTTTGCCATCATCAATGACCTGAACGAGTGTTCTCCCGGCATCTTTAATAATGATGTGGATATGTTTGGCGTTGGCATCGAGCGAGTTTTCCATCAGTTCTTTCACTACAGATGCAGGCCGTTGAATAACCTCACCGGCTGCGATCTGATTGGCTATGGAGTCCGGTAACAGATGAATTATATCCGTCATGTTTTTGTTGTAGCGTTTAGCGCAGGAACACAAAATAGAAGATTACAAGCAACGCAATAATCAGCAAGACGACAGTAAGGTTGCTGGTAAAAAAAGGCTTGCTTCCCTCTTTTTCTTTTTCTTTTCTGCGTTTCAAATACTTGGTCTGGGAGAGGAACGCTTCACCAAAGTCAGTGTTGACAGCCTCCCGCGGTGTTTCGACTGTTTTGCCCTCTTCTCGGGCGACCTCTTCCCGGATCCTCCGGATTCTTTTTTCCATCTGTTCTTTTCGCTCCTCCTTGTCTGGATCGTAAAGTATGGGTGTATAATTAAATTTTCGAGGTTTTTTATTGTTGTAAAAAAAGAACATTCCCATAGCTGTCAATTTTATCGTTACACAAAATTAAAAAAAGAATAGTAATAAACAAAAGCCATTTATTCAACAGCATCGTCCCGTGAGAATCTTCTCGGAGCCTGCACTTCGCTATCGGAGCCCTGTCGTTCGTTGCGACGGAAGATATCCATTTTGTGGAGCGGTCTCAAGTAATCGAGCCAAATAAACCCTTTTAATTTCGATTCCTCCTGTTTCAGTTGGCTCAACGGGGTAGTTACAGCCTTAGTGGATGACCATAGTTTTAGTTTCTGCAACTCATCGTCCAGGAAGTCCATGGACAGGTAGGCGCTTTCGGTTTTGTTCAATCCTATAACGGTGTGCGCACTATCTTCTTCCACCAGGTAATAAAGCGATTCGGCATTCCCCTCCACCAAAACGTGCCTGAGTTCCCCTTCTGCAAAAAAGGCTTTCAAATCCCTTCCGCTTATCTGGTTATATTGTCCCGTCATTTCTCTGTCCTGGATGGCAAGGGCATAATCCCTCACGTGTGCTTTATCAATAGTGCTGTCATTCAGATAAATATCGATACGATTACCGAGAATCTGATTGCTTTTGTTCCAAATGACCGGATTGCCGAGTAGGTACAACACGGAGTCTTTTTGAACGTAGTTCATGGAATCGCAAACTCCCTGAATATCTTCCCGGTAAAACCGGACGTTGTAATACGCTTTGATCTCCTTGTAAATGGAATCGGTAAACATTTTCAGCGTGTCTCCATGAAGAAAAAGGCTGTCGCTCTGTGAATAATCAATAGCGTAAGCCGAGTCGGTGGCCATTCCGTACTCAGTTTTCTCGTTATACGTTCCGTAGTTCCCGCGCAGAATAGCTTTCTGCTTAAAATCCTCAAGGTACATCTTGCCAAAAACCTCTCCCAGACCGGTTGCCCGGTTGTAAAAAACGGTGTCTCCCACAAGCATCTTTGTGCTGTCGCTGCTGTAAATCTCCGATCGGTCAAACAACCGTGCGTCGTCAGTCCCGGTGTTGTACCACCCGTGTGATGTTTTGATAAATCCACTGTCCGAAACAATGGTTGAAGGACCCAGGATATCAGCGACCTTACTCTCCGTATTGTACTTCAGTGTATCGGCAAATATGGTATAATCCTCATTGACCAGTTTTACGCTGTCGCTGAACAGGGCGTCCTTGCTTACCGGATCATACTGTCCCCAAAAGGAGGTAAGCTCATTCTTTTCGTCCACCAGCATTCCCCCGTCAAAGTAATACCCCAGGTTTGCCTCACGGTCGTAGTTCAGGCTATCTGTAAAGAGCGTAACCTGACGGTCCTCCATACGGATATTGTCCCGAAGGCGTGCCAGGCGGGTATTCCCGTCGTAATGCAGGTAATCACCGTACACGAAAATGGTATCGCCCTGTTCCATCCGGACATTGCTGAAAGCTTCGAACGTGTTCGTTTTTTCGAACAGGTAGGCGCTGTCGCAATACATAAAAGCACCTTCGTGATACAAGACCACGTTATCCTTCAAGATTTGAGCTTCGGAACTTTCCCGTTTATAAAGCAAATCGGCTTGCTTCAGTTCGACAATCTTCACGTTTGGGTTGGTTGGTGGCGGTTGTTGCGGACGGGCGGGTAACATAAGCACAAAAAGCACACCCGCGAAGAGTATGCTTTTGATGGTAATATTGGGGCACGTTTGCTTTTTCATCCGAAAAACGTTGTTCGATTGTTGCGTTGAATATTTCACCGCCACGACGAATTAAGCCTATTACTTCAGCCAGCCTTTATACTTAAAATCACACCCTTTCCAGTTGGGATCAATTCTAACGTAGATGGTTTCTATTTTCTTCTGCAACCAGTCGTCCATCAGTTCCTGGCGACGGTCATTTTCAGCCATTTGCTTAATGATTTGGTAGTCGTTGTTGATGTTGGCTTTGTGCCCGTCGTTCCGGTTGGTGACTTTCACCACGGCTGCTACTTGCTTGCCCTTATCGGTAACCATAACAAAGGGTTTAGACATTTCCCCTACTTTCATTTCCCCTACCACCTTGGCAATGTCCTGATTAAGCTCACTCAACTGGAAACGGGGAGTTCCCGTGTTTTGTGAATTGGACCGGTTGTTGACCATAATTCCCTTGTTGTTCCGAGTATCTTTATCCGCCGAAAAGAAAGTAGCAGCTTCGTCAAACGTGATTTTTTTATTGACAATTCCGTTTCGGATGGAGTCGAGCCGGACAAGAGCAGTGTCCAATTGTTCCTGTGGAATTTTCGGCTTCAGCAAAATGTGGCGGAATTTACCCATATCCCCTCTTCGTTCGATAAGTTGTATGATGTGATATCCATATTCCGTTTCAACTATATTCGAAACTTTTGTCGGATCGTTGAGAGCAAATGCTACATTCGAAAACTCGGGAACAAGTTGCGCCCTTGTCTGGAAATCCATTTCCCCTCCCTTGAGTGCCGTCCCCGGGTCTTCGGAGTGCAACAAGGCCAGTGTGGAAAAAGAGCTTTTTCCCGAGTTGATCTGCTCGGTATATTCACGCAGCCTGTTCTTCACTGCGTCTATCTCTTTCAAAGGCACTTCGGGTTCAACGGTGATTATCTGTACTTCCATGGTGGTAGGGATAAACGGCAAGCTGTCCTGCGGAATCGTGTTGTAAAACTTCCGGATTTCAGAAGGGGTCAGCGATACATTCTCAAAGTGTTTTTGCTGCACACCCTGTATCAGCTGTTGCTCGCGTAACTGGGTCCGAAGGTCTTCGCGGATTTTCCTCAGGCTCTTACCAAAATACTCTTGGAGCTTTTCTGCCGATCCCGTTGATGAAATGTACTCGTTCATGTAATATTCCAGCATACGGTTCACGTTGGCCTCATTCACCTCGATACTGTCGAGCTTTGCCTGGTCGAGAAACAACTTGTTTATAGCCATCTGCTCAGGGATGAAACAATATGGATCGCCCTCGATACGCTGGTTCTGCATCTGAATGTCCTTCCGGTATTCCTCCACCTCGGATTTAAGTATGGCTTCATCGCCCACCACCCAAACGATCTCATCGACAATGTTATTTTGAGAAGCAGCACTATTCGCCATCAACGTAAAAACGACAAGCGATAATAGTATTTTTGCAGAAAATTTCATTTTTTACAGGTTTTTTGAAAAGTTGAATGTAAAAGTAATTATAATAAAATTATCGGGCAACAAATCAATTATTAAAAGATACAAAATCATCTGTCGACGGCTGTCTCAGGAAATCTGCAAGGCAAAGTAACACCCTCCGTGCGGGATTACTTACTCACGGGCCGGCCGACAGCTGTTATCCGGCTTATTTCTCAAAAGCACTGAAATACCGGTTCACATTTTCATAATATACCTTATCGATTACGGTTTTGGGCAAGTGAAGCCCTCGGATATCGCCACTAATGTTCTCTATAACCTGTATGGAATCCGTTGCCAGGTAAGCCCAGTCTGATTCCCATTTCCGGAGCATTTCCGACGAAACAGTATCGAAACGGTCACCGCCTTCGCTAATCGTTATATCAATGCCGTATAAAATCCGATCCTGGTACCGGATAAAAAAATCGCGTACTTTTTCATAGTCGGCAACCGATTGACGCTGAACGTGTCCCATTCGTGCCGATAAATCGATGCTCATCGACGGATAGCGATCAAGCCTTTCGGCAACTTCATCCAGGTTCCACTCCAAGCTGGCGATATGAGACGCCACAAAAGTGAGGCCCGGAAACTTCTTCAGTACATTATCGCGGGCGTTGATCTGATCTTCATATGAGGGAGCTTCGGGGTGTAACAACATATGATACTCAGGGTGATTCTTGAAATAACGGTAATCGCCGGAATCGGTCATCTGTTCTAGCGGGAGCCAGCAGTTGCGCGGTTCGCCGAGGTGAGCCATCAAAGGAATCTTCTTGTCTGTCAGGTATTGAAATATGGGGTCAAAGATCGGATCATCCGCCATGACATACCTGCCGTTGCTGTCTTTCAGGCTCATCCCGATGTTCTTCCATATTTTAACTCCGGAAGCGCCCTGCTCAATGGCACGGTCAATCTGTCCGATCACGCTCCGGACAAAACCGGAAGTACCAAAACTATCTACGGTGAATGTCCCCAGAAAAGCAAAGTTTCCAGGATAATTTTGCCGGTGTACGGCTGCAATACTTAGCTGTTTTTCGACAGGTGTTCCGGCATCAACGTTTGGAGAAAGTATGCTGAAGTTTTGCAGTGTGGCAAATTCCAGGTACCGTCCATCGTCCGTATTGATGTGGAGATGTGCATCTACCTTTTTCACGGATTTAAAATCACTACTTTTGTAATACTCCATTTTTTTTTGACAGGAAACGGACAAAGCCAAACAAGAAAAAACGAACAACAATACTTTCATTTAAATGGGGAGTGTTTGTCTAACGGGTTGAATAGTTGTCCAAAATTAGTATTTATTGCTAAATAGAGCAAGGCTTTATCCAGAAAAAACATAAAAGGTGTATATTTGCACCCTTTACATTTTACAACTATGATGAATTGGATTTTTCTTATTGTTGGTGGATTGTTTGAGGCCATTTTTGCTTTCAGTCTTGAAAGGATGTCGGCAAGTACAGGCAAAACGGCCGTTATGTGGTTTTTGTCCTTTCTGATTAGCGTCTCCATCAGTATGTTTCTACTTTTCAAAGCCATTAGCGGTGAAAATGCCGTTGCCGTTGGAACAGGTTACGCCGTGTGGGGTGGAATAGGTGCAGTGTTTACGGTATTGGCAGGAATTCTTTTCCTGGGAGAATCCACGGCCTTCTGGCGGATTTTTTTTCTTTGCACACTGGTTTTGTCGGTTATCGGACTGAATTTGGTGGGCAAGCATTAAAAAGTAAAGACGCGACTTATCGCGTCTTTACAAAATTTATCTTACCGGAGATTTTACTCAATCGCGGCCTGGGCTGCTGCCAAACGTGCGATAGGCACCCGGAACGGAGAACAGGAGACATAGTTGAGCCCTACACGGTGACAGAACTTCACCGATGAAGGTTCACCCCCGTGCTCACCACAAATACCGCATTTAAGTGAGGGTTTCACTGCACGGCCATTCTGTACGGCCATACTTACCAGTTGTCCTACCCCGTTTTGATCGAGAACAGCAAACGGGTCTTGTTTCAGGATCCCTTTATCAATATATAACGGCAGGAATTTAGCCACATCATCACGGCTATAGCCGAAAGTCATCTGTGTCAGGTCGTTCGTACCAAACGAGAAGAAGTCGGCTTCCTTGGCGATCTTGTGAGCGGTGAGTGCAGCACGGGGGATCTCGATCATTGTCCCAATCTTGTATTCGATGGAATCACTGTTTTCGCTGAATACCTGTTGGATAGTTTTTTCAATAATCTCTTTCTGTGCCTGGAACTCATACACGATACCTGTCAGCGGAACCATGATTTCCGGAATGGCCTTGATGCCTTCCCTTTTCAGTTCAAGCGCAGCTTCAATGATAGCCCGGGTTTGCATTTCCGTGATTTCGGGATACAAGTTTCCAAGGCGGCAACCGCGCAGCCCAAGCATAGGATTCGATTCCATCAGGCTTTCCACACGTTCGTGTATATCGCTGTAAGAAATATCCATTACCCTCGCCATTTCCATTTGCCCTTTTTCATCGTGGGGAACAAATTCGTGCAAAGGAGGATCCAACAAACGGACAGTCACGGGATATCCGTCCATAGCTTCAAAAATTCCTTTGAAATCTTTTTTCTGCAGGGGGAGCAGTTTTTCCAGCGCTTTACGACGGCCCTCTTCATTTTTGGCCAGAATCATTTCACGCATGGGAATAATCTTGTCTTCTTCGAAGAACATGTGTTCGGTGCGGCACAAACCGATTCCGGTAGCCCCGAAATTACGTGCTACTTTCGCATCCCGAGGTGTGTCGGCATTGGTCCTTACGTTCATACGGGTATACTTGTCTGCAATCTTCATCAGTTCGAGAAAATCGGGACCCAACTCAGCATCCTGCGTCTGTATTTTTCCTTCGTAAACATTTCCAGTAGTACCGTTTAACGAAATCCAATCCCCTTCATTAAACACTTTCCCGTTAATGGTCATTTTCCTTTCCTTGTAGTTGATAACCACACCGTTTGCTGCCGACACGCAACATTTCCCCATACCGCGTGCCACAACGGCAGCGTGAGAAGTCATTCCTCCGCGGGCGGTTAAAATCCCCTGTGCTGTGGCCATACCGCGCAAGTCTTCGGGCGACGTTTCGATGCGGCAGAGGATCACTTTTTTTCCTTCTTTAGCCCATTCTTCAGCTTCGTCGGCATGGAAGACAACTTGTCCTGCGGCAGCCCCTGGCGATGCGGGGAGCCCGTTGGTTACCGGTTTGGCCGCTGCCAATGCTTTTTTATCGAAAACAGGGTGTAGCAACTCGTCTAATTTTTCGGGATCGCAGCGTTTCAGTGCCGTTTTTTCATCGATATAACCCTGATGAAGCATATCGATGGCTATTTTGATCATGGCAGCCCCGGTACGTTTACCGCTGCGGGTCTGCAACAACCACAGCTTACCGTCTTGTATGGTAAACTCGAGGTCCTGCATGTCTTTGAAGTAGTCTTCAAGTTTCTGCTGCGTTTCAATCAGTTCTTTGGCACATTCGGGCAATGCCTCTTCGAGTGAAGGGTACTTAGCGGCACGTTCTTCTTCCGATACCCCTTGCAGTTTTGCCCAACGGCGTGAACCTTCGAGTGTTATTTCCTGCGGTGTGCGCACACCTGCCACCACATCTTCTCCTTGTGCGTCTATCAGGTACTCACCGTTAAAAATATCTTCACCGGTTGCAGCATCGCGGGTGAAAGCCACTCCTGTTCCGGATGTCTTACCCATATTTCCGTAAACCATGGCCTGCACATTAACAGCGGTTCCCCACTCTTCCGGGAAATTATTCATTTTCCGATAAAGGATGGCGCGTTCGTTCATCCAACTGTCAAAAACGGCGCAGACGGCCCCCCAAAGCTGCTCCCATGCACTTTCGGGAAAATCATTTCCTGTACGTTTTTTCACGGCAGATTTGAAACGTTTTACCAATTCTTTCAGGTCATCGACAGTCAGTTCGTTGTCGAGCTCCACTCCTTTGGCTTGTTTCATCTCTTCCATTATTTCTTCGAACGGATCGATATCCTCTTTGCTTTGTGGCTTCATTCCCAACACCACGTCGCCATACATCTGCACAAAACGACGATAAGAATCCCACGCAAAACGTTCGTTCCCCGATTTTTTGGCTATTCCTTCCACGGCATCGTCATTTAATCCAAGATTCAGGACCGTGTCCATCATGCCGGGCATTGAAACCCGGGCACCGGAGCGCACAGAAACCAAACAAGGATTTTCCCTGTCACCGAACTTAGCTCCCATCAGCTTTTCGATGTTTTTAATTGCTTTTTCAACCTCGGGCTTCAACACATCTACCACATAATCTTTGCCAAGCTGGTTGTATTCGGTACACACTTCGGTGGTAATGGTAAATCCCGGGGGGACGGGCACACCGATCAGGTTCATTTCGGCAAGATTAGCGCCTTTCCCTCCAAGCAGATTCTTCATATCTGCACGACCCTCGGCCTGTCCGTTGCCAAAGGTGTAAACTCTCTTCTTCTTCATCTTTCGAAAAATTTATTTGTTAATCATTAAATGTTGGATTCTGTGCTGTAATTTTCTGCAAATGTAGTAAAAAATTTAATATTAGATCGTGTAGGAATTCGGGATTACTGCGTCCCCGTTTCCTCATCCATGAGTATTCTCTCCTGAGGTGCCGACACGTTGCGTTGGGCGGGTTGGACAGAATCGTTTGGATGTCCCAAAAAGATATTATTCAGCCGAATATTTCTAAACATACCGATGGTGTCTTGCAACCTTACAAACCCAGTTATTCCCCTAATTGTATCACCGGGGATATACTTTTGTCCGTGCAACAAGTAGCTCCTGTTCTCAACAATGAACTCGGAGTGATAAATAACCGTATCGTTGTATTCGAGCATCAATACTGCCCGCAAATCTGGTTTCGAACGAGCGGGGATACCGATAACGTCGAAACCGAAATCGAAACCGCTGCTATTTATCTTTTGAGCAATGTCAGTTGTGTCCATCCGGAAACGGAAACCGTTTTTCGGATTTGTTTCATCAAAAGAGTAGTTTTCAGGAATGTAGGAAGGCGAATAAGAACGGGCGGTAAGTGATTGCTCTTGTTGGAGCTGACGATTCATGACCTGTTCGCTCGCTCTCTGGCGGCGTTGCAGGCGCGCCTTAACGGAATCATTCATTTTCAGGTAGATATCTATTCTGTCTGAATACCAGGAAAGGGAGGTATCCCACTGCGCCTGCGTTGTTTGGTGTTTCCTGAAAACATCGCGGATAAGCGCCTCCTTTTTTTCCGGTGTGTCAAAGCCCTGATAATCATTTTCAATCATTGCTTCGGCAACGTAAATATCGTACATCAGTTTTTCCATATCTTTCCTGTTCAGCACTTCTTTCGGCCTGTTGCAAAAAGAGAACAAAATGCTCAGAATTACCGAAGTCAGGAGATATGCAGCAACTTTACGATTCACAAACAGCTTTTTTTTCCAATTGTTCCTGCCTTTCACGATCAAACTTCTCTTTATCTTTTTTCGAGAGAAGTGAATAGGAAAGTGTTTTTCGATAAAAAACCAACAACAATACAACGCCTACGGATATGGCTGAGTCGGCAACGTTAAAGATAAAGCGAAAAAACAAGAAGTCTTTGCCGCCCATCACCGGAAACCAATCGGGATATGTCCCCTCAATAAGTGGGAAATAAAACATATCCACCACTTTCCCGTGGAGCAGGGAAGCATATCCTTCACCAAAAGGCACTACAGAGGCAACATGTCCCGGGTAACTTGCCTGGAAGAATACTCCGTAGAAAACGCTGTCGATAATGTTTCCCGATGCGCCGGCCAACACCAGTGCGATGCAGGCAATAAAGCCAATCTTGTAATTTTCTCGAACAATCCGGAGTAAATAAACAAAAATTGCTCCTACGGCTATTATTCTGAAAAGGGAAAGAAACAATTTGCCTATGGCTTCTATACCGAATGCCATGCCGTTGTTTTCCACGAAATATATTTTAAACCAATCGGTTATATGAATCATATCGTAGAGAGCCATGTGGGTTTTCACCCAGATTTTACTAACTTGGTCGACGAGTAAAACCAAGAAGATAACTGAAACGGCAATAAGTCTTTTTTTTGTGGAGCTGTTCATTCGGGTAGCCATTTGTACGTAATTACACCGGGGACAGAAATACTTCTTTCCTGTCCAGTGATCATTCGTGTTGTCATTGAAATCATTAGCTAGTGGCTATTTTCTTTTTCCTTGTTTAGCTTCGATGCTTAATGTTGCGTGGGGCACTGCACGAAGACGTTCTTTAGGGATTAGTTTACCGGTCTCACGACACACACCGTAGGTTTTGTTTTCTATACGTATTAATGCTGCCTGTAAGTTTTGAATGAACTTCATCTGACGTTGAGCCAACCGTCCGGCCTCCTCTTTCGATAACGTTGAAGCGCCCTCTTCCAACACCTTGTAAGTAGGTGACGTATCCACCGTATCGTTACCATCCGCATTGGTGACCGCTGCCCGGTAGTTTTCGTACTCCTGCCTGGCTACCTCAAGTTTTTCATTAATGATGGCCCGGAATTCTTCCAATTCCTCATCAGAGTATCTCGTCTTTTCACTCATAACAGTAAATATTTTATAATTTATTTCAATTGTTTTTCCTAACGTTTAGTATCGATCAATTAATAATCGGCAACGGTGTTGTTTTATGTCAAAATAATCTTACCTGTAGTTGTTTTCGCAAAGATAACAAAAATTAGTTACCGATATATCAATCATAAACGCAAATAGTCCGACTATTGTTTACGTACATCAATAGTTAATTTCTCATCATCAATCTCTATTTCATCTTCAAAAACCAGTGTTTCTATTTCTATAGAGTCGGCAAGCACCTGAGTCTTGATATATTCGCTGAATTCCCTTACGGCACTGTCGAACAACGGATTTGACGAAAACCGGACAGCGATGCGGTCGGTAATATCAAAATCTTTCGACTTGCGTAAATTCTGAATACGGTTTACCAACTCGCGGGCAATCCCTTCTTTGCGCAGTTCATCAGTTACGGTGATATCCAACGCAACGGTCAACTGTCCCTCGTTGGCCACCAGCCAGCCTGGGATATCTTCCGAAATAACTTCCACGTCAGCCAGATCGATTACGACTTCTTGTCCTTCTATCCGAAATGCAAAACAACCGTTTTTCTCCAACTTATTTATCTCATCCCGCTGCATTTCCTGGATACGTGCAGCAAGTTGCTTCATTATTTTCCCGTATTTAGGCCCAAGTTTCTTGAAATCGGGTTTCACCCGCTTCACTAGCATATCGTTTGCCGAATCTACGAACTCCAGTTCTTTCACGTTCACTTCACTAAGAATAAGAGCCTGAACCGCTTCAATGTTTCTGCGCTGCTTTTCATCTGCGACGGGGATCATGATTTTCGTCAACGGCTGGCGGACTTTTAAATTCACTTTTCGCCGCAACGCCAACACAATAGATGATGCTGTTTGTGCCAGGTACATTTGCTCTTCGAGGGCAACATCGACAGCCGATTCATCGACGGCGGGGAAATCAGCCAGATGCACCGACTCAAAACGTTCGCTACCGGTTACTTTCACCAAATCCAGGTAAAGCCTGTCGGCATAGAACGGAGCGATGGGAGCCATCAGCTTCGCTACCGTAACCAAGCATTGATAAAGGGTTTGATAGGCTGACATTTTATCCTCGGTCATCTCGCCTCCCCAAAAACGTTTGCGGTTTAAACGGACAAACCAATTGCTGAGGTTGTCGTTTACAAAGTCGTTTATTGCTCTTCCTGCTTTGGTAGGCTCGTAGCTGGCATAGTCCCCGTCCACCTCTTTAACCAGGGAGTTCAGGAGCGACAGGATCCACCGGTCAATCTCGGGGCGTTTCGCCAGTGCAATCGGGGGATATTGATTGTGAAAATCGTCCACGTTCGCATAAAGGGCAAAGAAGGAATAGGTATTGTACAACGTTCCGAAAAATTTGCGGCGGGCCTCTTCCACGCCGTCAATATCGAATTTCAGGTTATCCCAGGGTGCGGCATTGGTAACCATGTACCAGCGGAGCGGGTCGGAACCGAACTTCTCTATAGCTTCAAACGGGTCAACCGCATTTCCCAATCGTTTCGACATCTTATTGCCGTTCTTGTCGAGGACCAACCCGTTTGAGATCACATTCTTAAAAGCCACACTGCCTTTAACCATCGTACTGATAGCGTGCAGCGTAAAAAACCATCCCCGGGTCTGATCAACTCCCTCTGCTATAAAATCGGCAGGATAAACTTTTGCAAATTCCTCTTCCGCTATGTGTGGATAGAAGAACTGGGCAAAAGGCATGGCGCCGCTATCGAACCAGACATCAATCAGATCGAGTTCTCGGTGCATCGGCTTTCCGGTTTCGGAGACCAGCACAATATTGTCCACATAGGGACGGTGAAGGTCGATTTTTCCGTATTCCAGATCCCTGTACTCCTTCAGGTCAAAATCCTTCCAGGGCAGTTCGCTCATCACACCGGCATCGAGTGCTTTTTGCATTTCGTTGCACAGCTCTTTTACCGAACCGATACATTTCTCCTCCCGGCCGTCTTCTGTACGCCAGATCGGAAGTGGTGTTCCCCAGTAACGGCTGCGGCTCAGGTTCCAGTCCTGCAGGTTTTCGAGCCACTTTCCAAAACGGCCCGTTCCGGTGGACTGGGGCTTCCAGTTGATGGTGTCGTTGAGTTCCATCATCTTTTCACGACAAGCTGTCGAGCGGATAAACCAGCTGTCGAGCGGATAATACAACACGGGCTTATCTGTTCTCCAGCAGTGCGGGTAGCTGTGAACAAATTTTTCGATGCGGAAAGCGCGGTTCCGAAGTTTGAGAGAAACGGACAGGTCAATATCCAGTGTTCCTTCATCAGCAGACAACGCTTGATCGTATTCATTTTTTACATATCTTCCGGCAAACTCCTTGTATAAAGCAACATTTATATTGTTTTTTACAAAATCACCGTCCAGGTCTTCCAGGCGGAAGAATTTCCCGGTCAGGTCAACCATCGGCCGGGTGTTTCCGTCTTTATCAACAAAGGTTAGTCCGGGAATATCATTTTCTTTACCTACCTTTGCGTCATCGGCTCCAAAAGTAGGCGCAATGTGTACAATACCCGTACCGTCTTCAGTCGTTACAAAATCGCCACAAACAACTTTAAACGCTTTTTCCGTCACCTTTACCCAGGGGAAAAGCTGTTCATATTCCAGGCCAGCCAATTCCGTGCCTTTCCATGTTTTTTCCAACACTCGGAACGGTATATTTTTACCCCCTTCCTGATAATCCTCCAGTTTTAGTTGAGCGTTCTTCGCAGGGAAATAAGAATCGAGAAGATTTTTCGCCAATACCACAGTCACCGGGTTACCCGTATATTGATTAAACGTCTGTACAGCAACATATTCGATATTAGGGCCCACCGCCAGCAACATATTCGACGGCAGTGTCCAAGGTGTGGTTGTCCAGGCCAGAAAAAAAACTTCACCAAACTGTTTCCACTCGGGTAGCGGATGGATTACTTTAAACTGCGCTGTACAGGTGGTATCTTTAACGTCGCGGTAACAACCGGGCTGATTCAGCTCGTGCGTACTCAGCCCTGTTCCCGCTGCAGGCGAATATGGTTGAATGGTATAACCTTTGTAGAGATATCCTTTTTTGTAAATTTCTTTAAGCAGATACCACAACGTCTCTATGTAACGATTATCATAGGTTATGTACGGATCGTTCATATCCACCCAATAGCCCATTTTCCGCGTGAGGTCTTCCCATTCTTTGGTATATTTCATCACCTCTGTACGGCAAGCATTGTTGTATTCTTCTACCGAAATGGTTTTACCGATATCCTCCTTGGTAATGCCAAGCGTTTTCTCTACACCCAGTTCCACGGGAAGTCCGTGAGTATCCCAGCCGGCCTTCCGGTTTACCAAAAAACCTTTCATCGTTTTGTAACGGCAGAAAATATCTTTAATGGAACGTGCAATTACATGGTGAATACCCGGCATCCCGTTTGCAGAAGGTGGACCTTCATAAAACACAAACTCCGGATGGCCTTCACGTATCTCCAGACTTTTACGAAACACGTCCTGCTCATCCCATTGCCGCAACATTTCCTTATTGATCTCCGATAAATTTAACTGACTGTATTCGGTGAATTTCTTGCTCATTGTCAACGTTTTTATACCACTTAAAAAAATTGTCTGCAAAGGTAGTGATTTTTTACAGAAATTAGAAAGCTGAAAATTAGAAAATAGCAAACAACCCCACACAGCTTGTCGTGCAGGGTTGAGAGTCGTAAACCTGGAAATTAAATTCCTAAATCGTATTATTCCTTATCCCGGCTGTAATTAGGTGCTTCACGCGTGATCATTACACCGTGCGGATGGCTTTCAGCATATCCGGCAGAAGTGATGCGGGTGAATTTGGCTTCGTGCAGTTTCTCGATGGTTGAAGCTCCGCAGTAACCCATTCCGGCGCGAAGTCCGCCGACCATCTGATAAATAACCTCTTGCAGCGTTCCCTTGAAAGGCACCCGGGCTTCAATCCCCTCGGGAACCAATTTTTTTATGTCGTCTTCCACGTCCTGGAAGTAGCGGTCCTTCGAACCTTTCTGCATTGCAGAAAGCGAGCCCATCCCCCGGTAGGTTTTGAATTTCCTTCCGTTGAAGATGATTGTTTCTCCAGGTGACTCCTCTGTCCCTGCCAACAACGAACCCATCATTACGGATGAACCGCCGGCTGCCAGCGCTTTCACGATATCCCCCGAATAACGCAATCCGCCATCAGCGATGAGCGGCACCCCTGATCCCTTCAACGCCTGTGCCACATCGTAGATAGCCGAAAGTTGTGGAACGCCCACACCAGCTATTACCCGCGTAGTACAGATCGACCCGGGGCCAATACCTACCTTCACTCCGTCGGCTCCCGCCTTTACCAGAAATTTTGCGGCTTCGGCCGTAGCAACATTTCCTACCACAACGTCTATTTCAGGAAAAGTTTTTTTAATAAGTTTTAGCATATCACCAACACCTTTCGAATGTCCGTGAGCTGTGTCTATAACAATGGCATCAACACCGGCATCGATAAGAGCGGCAGCCCTTTCCACAGAGTCGAAAGTCACTCCGATCCCCGCAGCAACCCGCAACCTACCTTGCTCATCCTTCGATGCATAAGGCTTGTCTTTGGCTTTGGTAATATCTTTGTAAGTGATAAGCCCCACCAGCCGATAATTGGAATCGACCACAGGAAGTTTTTCAATTTTGTGCTGCTGAAGAATTTCGGCGGCAGCTTCCAGGTCGGTTGTCTGACGGGTCGTGATCAAGTTTTCCCGGGTCATCACTTCACGAATAAGCTTATCCATGTTGCGTTCAAAACGCAAGTCACGGTTGGTCACTATCCCAACCAGCGTATTGTCCTCAATAACGACCGGGATTCCACCGATCTTATACTCAGCCATCATTTCAAGTGCATCGGCAACTGTTTTCTCAGGATGGATACTGATGGGATTCAGAATCATGCCGTTTTCCGCACGTTTTACCGCACGCACCTGTTTTGCCTGATCGTCAACGGTCATGTTTTTATGTATGACCCCCATACCCCCTTCACGGGCAATAGCTATGGCCATAGTCGTTTCCGTAACGGTATCCATAGCTGCCGACACCATCGGGATGTTAAGCGGGATATTTCTGGAAAAATGGGTGGAGAGATCTACGTTTCGGGGAAGAACTTCGGAATAACCGGGGACCAACAACAAATCGTCGAAAGTCAACCCTTCCATTGTAATTTTATCTGCAATAAATGACATAATCTGTATGTTTAAATTTTATTGCATGCAAAAGTAACTCTTTTTATTGAATGCAACGATTTTAAAACGTTAATTTTATTTCATACCGTTGTTTTTTTAAAACGGCTAAACCACTGTTATAGAAATATTCAATAGCTGATAAGCGAACAAAAAAACAGGGTTGACGGTTAATTTTTATATCTTTGGCCGGTCATTCATAATTAACAAAAATATAATTTACAAATATGTCAGTATTAGTAGGAAAAAGAGCGCCTGTTTTTTGGGCACCCGCAGTTCTTGACGGGAACATCATTGAGGATAATTTCTCATTGGACAATTATTTAGGAAAAAAATATGTGGTTTTTTTCTTTTATCCCGCAGATTTTACATTTGTCTGCCCAACTGAATTGCACGCCTTTCAAGAAAAAATAGCAGCGTTTGAAAATCGCGACACAGTAGTTGTGGCTTGTTCTACCGACTCTGCAGTTTCACACTGGAAATGGCTGCAAACGCCAAAATCAGATGGGGGGATTCAGGGTGTCACCTATCCCATTGTAGCTGATCATGCGTTGACAATCTCCATGGCTTACGATGTACTTGCAGGAGAATACGATACCGATTCATCGGATAATCCGATTTTCGTAGGTGCCCCTGAAGCATACCGGGGATTGTTCCTGATCGACAAAGCCGGCATAGTCCGTCATCAGGTTGTGAACGATATGCCTTTAGGAAGAAGCGTTGACGAGGTACTAAGGGTGATCGACGCACTCCAGTTTACCGAGGAGCACGGTGAAGTGTGCCCCGCCGATTGGCACAAGGGGGACAAAGGCCTTACCGCAACTCAGGACGGGATTGCTTCGTATCTTTCCGAAAAGTAACTCCACACGGAGTCCGGAACTTTTTGAACAAGACATTGCCTTGTCCGATCGTTTTAAAACAGCATTGTTCCCGTTTTTAAGGGCTCTGCTGTTTTCTGCATTTGGAAAATATGCTGCAATAGGCTAAAAAAATGTGTGTTTTTGAGACTTTATTGTGTTGTTTTTGAGAAAATAGATAATAATATCCGGTTTTTTAATTACTTTTGCAATCGATTTACCTCAGACGTCCGGTAGCGGACTTCTGGCTTCAACCATCAAACTTCTCACATATATGAATCCTCTATCAGCACGACTGCAATCACTCTCTCCATCCGAAACATTCGCGATGGCACAAAAAAGCAACGAGCTAAAAGCTCAGGGAATTGACGTAATTAATATGAGTGTCGGCGAACCCGATTTTTCCACACCCGACCACATAAAAGAAGCCGCCAAGAAGGCGATAGACAATAATTTTTCCTTCTATTCACCTGTTCCAGGATTTCCCGAGCTAAGGAAAGCCATTTGCGCGAAACTGAAAAACGAGAACAACCTGGATGTTGATCCGACACAAATAGTGGTTTCGAGTGGAGCCAAACAATCGCTCTGCAATGTCATCTTATCCATTGTAGATAAAGGGGAAGAGGTAATCATTCCCGCCCCCTACTGGGTGAGCTATCCGGAGATGGTAAAAATTGCCGAAGGGAAGCCGGTCTTCGTGTATGCCGGTATCGAACAGGATTTCAAAATCACCGCAGAACAACTGGAGAAGTCCATTACCCCCAAAACAAGGGCATTGATTTTATGCTCTCCGTCTAACCCGACAGGAAGTGTCTACACGCGCGATGAATTGAAATCACTGGCCGCTGTTTTGGCAAAACACCCCGGTATCTATGTTATTTCCGACGAGATCTACGAACACATCAACTACGTAGGAAGACACGAGAGCATCGCTCGGTTCGAAGAAGTCCGTGAGCGGGTAATCGTAGTCAACGGAGTTTCCAAAGGATACGCCATGACAGGCTGGCGCATCGGATGGATTGCTGCGCCAAAATGGATTGCTTCCGCCTGTGGGTTACTGCAGGGACAATACACATCGGGAGCATCGTCGATCTCACAAAAAGCAGCCGAGGCTGCCTACACCGGGAATCAGGATTGTGTTGAAGAAATGCGTGTTGCATTTGAAAGGAGAAAAAACCTGATCACAAAGCTCCTGAAAGAAATTCCGGCATTGAAAGTCAATGACCCCAAGGGCGCGTTCTACGTTTTTGTTGAATGCAGCAGTTACCTGGGGAAACAATTTGACGAAAAGAGAATTGACACAGCAACTGATTTGGCCATGTATCTTCTGGAACAGGGACACGTTGCCTGCGTGGGCGGCGATGCTTTCGGCGCACCGGGCCACATCCGCTTCTCTTATGCCACATCGGATGAGAATATAGAAAAAGCCGTTTCCAGGGTAAAGGGTGCACTGGAAAAACTGAGATAAAGCGTTTCGCAGTTCCTACACGAGAGTGCGTTATCGCAATTTATTAGCTAAAAACAGGCGGCAGCAATGCCGCCTGTTTCTTTAGAACGTGACGTTGATCATCACCGGAAAATGATCGGACGGAAAACGGGCGTATGGCAATTCATTCAGCACGCCGTATTTATTCACTTTCACCCCTTCCGTAACCCATATATAATCAATTCGTCCCTTCATGGGAGAATTCAAGTTCAATGCATTAAACGTTCCTTCCGTCCCGTAAGGCGGCTGCACCGAAATCAAGTAGGAATCTTTCAGCCTTCCGTCATTCCTCAGGATTTGTATGGGTTCATCATCGGGCGTAGCGTTAAAATCCCCGGTGCAGAAAACGGTATTGTCTCCGGCAATCTCTTCTATTTTCTTTAAGAGCAACAACGACGAATTTCTTCGAGCTTCACGCCCCTCATGATCGTAATGTGAGTTGAAAACAAAAAACACTTTCCCTGTTTCTTTGTCTTTAAACTTTGCCCATGAACAGATCCTGTTGCAACAGGTAGCATCCCAGCCTTTACCCGGCACGTCAGGGTTTTCAGCAAACCAGAAATCTCCGTTCTCCAACAGATCGAACCTCTCTTTTTTATAAACAATGGCTGAGTGTTCACCAGCATCCTTTCCATCGTCGCGCCCTGAACCGGTGTAAGCATAATTTCCAAGCTCAAGAACATCCGTCAGCTGATGCTTAAACGCCTCCTGTGTACCCACAATATCAAAATCGTGAAAACGAACCAGCCCCGTCACCATCTCCTTGCGATACTTCCAAGCATTCGGATGATCTTTTTTGGTGTCCATCAGGACGTTAAACGTAGCAATATTCATCGTGAGGCTTTTTTTGGTTGTTGAACATCCTATTAAAATTATGCTGAAAAACAGCAGAAAAAAGAACGGTAATCGTTTCATCTGAATATGTTTTAATTATTATGATCGAATTTTAGAAACCGTTTTGAATTTTTTCATCTCCTGTTTTATGCCTACTTTGGGATGAATTTGGATTTTCAGTTCGCACATAATAGCGGGCTATTTTGAAAAAATGAAAATTCAAAACGGTTTTTTAATCCCTCAAAATTACATTTAATTACTATATTTACGAAAAGTATCGTAAAATAAATACCGAATATTCAAGGCCCGAAGACCGCTAAAAAGAATGCTTCTAAATAAGAGAGCCGGGAAAATTATTCCTTAATTTATTCTTTTTTGATGTTATAAAATGCTATTTTTGTGCTCTCAATTGAATTTCCACATTCCTATTAAAGCAAATTTTTCATTTCTTGATCACGGTAACTGAAAATCAATATAATTACTAAATAAAATTTTAAACAAAAACTTTATGAGCTGGCTAATTAAATCTTCTATTGGACGGAAGCTGATTATGAGTATTTCCGGTTTGTTTCTCGTCCTGTTTTTGATGTTTCACAGTTTGATGAATTTCGTAGTTATCCTTTCGGCCGATGCATACAACACCATTGCATCGTTGCTGGGAGCTAACTGGTACGCACTTATTGCAACCGGAATTCTGGCGTTGGGTTTTATTATCCACATTATCTATGCGTCCATCTTAACGCTTCAGAACCAGAAAGCGAGAGGATCAAACAAATACGCTGTTTCACAACCGCAAAAAAATGTCTCGTGGGCATCGAAAAACATGTTCGTTCTGGGTACAATCATCCTGGGATTTTTGGTGCTTCACTTAATCCATTTCTGGTCTAAAATGCAATTGGTAGAGTTGATGCACGGGCACAACTATGCTGCTGCAGGCTACCACGATCCGACGGATGGTGCTTATTTTATCCGTGAACTGTTCACTCAACCTCTTTACAGTATTGTATATATCGTATGGCTTGTTGCGCTATGGTACCACCTCACTCACGGCTTCTGGAGTGCCATGCAAACCCTGGGATGGAACAACCAGATCTGGCTGCCCCGTCTGAAGAAAATATCCTATGTGGTTGCAACCGTTATTTGCCTGTTGTTCATTTCAGTTCCGGTTTATTATCTGCTCGGCTTTGGCGCCTAATTTTACGTATAAAAATTTAAAAACATTATGATAAACAAAGAAGACGAAACTGCAAAAGTAGAAAACAAAACTACTCTGACAGACAACAAAATAAAGTTGGATTCTAAAATTCCAAAAGGTCCTTTGGCCGAAAAATGGTCATCTTACAAGGCGAACCAAAAACTGGTAAACCCTGCCAACAAGCGCCGACTCGATATAATTGTCGTAGGGACGGGACTTGCCGGAGCATCGGCAGCAGCATCACTGGGCGAGTTGGGATTCAATGTGTTGAATTTCTGCATCCAGGATTCACCTCGCCGCGCCCACTCCATTGCTGCACAGGGAGGGATCAATGCTGCAAAAAACTATCAAAACGATGGTGACTCAGTATACCGCTTGTTCTACGACACGATTAAAGGAGGTGACTACCGCGCACGCGAAGCCAATGTTTACCGCCTAGCCGAAGTTTCCAACAACATCATCGACCAGTGCGTGGCCCAGGGTGTTCCTTTTGCCCGCGAATACGGGGGCTTGCTCGACAACCGCTCCTTCGGGGGTGCGCAGGTATCCCGGACTTTTTATGCCCGCGGACAAACCGGCCAGCAATTGCTCCTGGGTGCTTACAGTGCGTTGAGCCGTGCCGTAAATAAGAAACAAGTAAAACTATATACGCGTTACGAGATGGTTGACCTTGTGATCATCGACGGGCGTGCCCGCGGTATCATAGCCCGTAATCTCGTGACCGGAAAGTTGGAAAGATTTGCTGCTCACGCGGTTGTGATCGCTACCGGCGGATACGGAAATACCTTCTTCCTCTCCACCAATGCCATGACCTCCAACGGATCAGCTGCCTGGCAGTGCTACAAAAAAGGGGCTTATTTTGCCAATCCCTGCATGGCGCAGATTCACCCGACGTGTATTCCTGTTCACGGTGAATTCCAATCGAAACTGACGCTTATGTCGGAGTCGTTGCGCAATGACGGCAGGATATGGGTTCCCAGAAAGCTTGAGGATGCTCAGGCTATCCGTGAAGGAAAACTAAGGCCTACAGAAATAAAGGAAGAAGATCGCGATTACTACCTGGAACGCCGCTACCCCGCTTTCGGGAACCTTGTCCCCCGCGACGTGGCATCACGCGCAGCCAAGGAACGCTGCGACGCAGGCTACGGAGTCGGAACAACCGGGTTGGCCGTTTATCTTGATTTCGCCGATGCCATCAAACGTCTGGGAAAAGATGTGGTGGAAGCCCGTTACGGGAACCTTTTCCAGATGTATGAAAAGATCGTCGACGACAACCCATATGAAACCCCGATGATGATCTATCCCGCCATCCACTATACCATGGGTGGAATTTGGGTTGATTACGAACTGATGACCTCCATACCCGGACTCTTTGCCATTGGCGAAGCCAACTTCTCCGATCACGGCGCGAACCGCCTGGGCGCCTCCGCATTGATGCAGGGATTAGCCGACGGATATTTTGTTCTGCCCTACACCATACAAAGTTATCTGTCCGACCAGATCAGGGTACCCAGGTTCAGCACCGACAGCCCCGAGTTTGAAAAAGCAGAAAAAGATATTGATGCACGTATGGAAAGGCTCATGAGCATAAAAGGCAACCATTCCGTGGACCACTTCCATAAGAAACTCGGACACATCATGTGGGATTTAGTCGGAATGGGACGTGAAGCAGATGGCTTAAAGAAAGCTATCGAAGAGTTGAAGGTATTGAAAAAGGAGTTCTGGGCAGATGTACGGATACCGGGCGAAAAGAGCTCGTTGAATATTGAGTTGGAAAAAGCACTTCGTCTTGCCGATTTTATCGAAATAGGCGAACTTATGGCTCACGATGCGTTAGACAGAGAAGAATCCTGCGGAGGACATTTCCGTTTGGAACATCAGACAGAAGAAGGGGAAGCCTTACGTCACGACGACCGGTTCTCCTATGTTTCCTGTTGGGAATATCAGGGCGAAGAAAAAGCTCCCATTATGTACAAAGAACCTCTCGACTATGAATTTATCGTGAGACAACAACGCAATTATAAGTCGTAATTTAAAAATCGTATCATCCTATGGACAAAAATATAAATATCAACGTAAAAGTCTGGCGTCAAAAAGGCCCGAAAGCCAAAGGAAATTTTGAGACCTACGCATTGAAAGAGATCTCGCAGGGCAGTTCATTCCTCGAAATGATGGACATTCTGAACGAACAACTCATCAACGAAGGGAAGGATCCGGTTGTTTTCGATCACGATTGCCGCGAAGGGATTTGCGGAATGTGCAGTTTGTATATCAACGGCCATCCGCACGGACCCGATGAAGACATTACCACCTGCCAGCTCCACATGCGCAAATTCAACGATGGAGACACCATTACGGTTGAGCCTTGGCGTTCAGCGGGATTTCCCGTAATCCGGGACCTGATGGTCGACAGAACAGCTTTCGATAAAATTATCCAGGCTGGTGGCTATGTTTCGGTAAACACCGGTGGCGTTCCCGACGGAAATGCAATTCCAATTCCCAAACATGCCGCAGATGAAGCCATGGATGCTGCCGCCTGTATCGGATGTGGAGCCTGTGTGGCAACCTGCAAAAACGGATCGGCCATGCTTTTCGTTTCGGCAAAAGTGAGCCAGTTGGCTTTGCTCCCGCAAGGACAAGTAGAGCGTGTTAAACGCGCCAAGGCGATGGTAGCAAAAATGGACGAACTCGGCTTCGGTAACTGTACCAATACGGGTGCTTGTGAACAGGAATGTCCCAAGAATATATCCATCAGCCATATCGCCCGCTTGAACCGCGAGTTTCTGAAAGCAAAAATAAAGGACTAATCTGCTCTAAATCGATTTACAAAGCGTTTTGTTCTTGTGCGGAACAGAACGCTTTTCTTTTGTGAGCTAATCCGTAAATAGGATTAATTAACATTCTGGATTTAACTTTTTTCCGTTTTAACTGTCTTACTATATAGATTTGCATTTGCAAACGGTTTGATTATTTACTAAAACACATTAGTTATGAAAACAAAGAAATTATGGATGATCCTCCTGGCCTTTCTATTGATGGGAGGTACGGTAAGTGCTCAATTACGGTTTGGAATAAGAGGAGAAGTAGGTATCAACAAACCTTCCTTTACCAAGGACGTATATTCAGTAGAAAACATGAATGACTTCAAGGTGGGCCCTACATTGGAATTTATGCTCCCTGTTGTTGATTTTGGAATTGAAGGATCGGTTTTATACAGCAACGAGAAAATGAATATAAAAACCGTAAATGATCAGGGAATCAAAACTGTAGCTGAAGATATCTCCAATCATTCCATCGACGTTCCTGTAAACTTAAAATACAAAATCGGGCTTATCTCCCCGGTAAAAATTTTTCTGGCTGCCGGTCCTTACGCTAATTTCTGGCTAGCGGGGGATGATTTTAAATCTGAAGTCTTTATGGACAAGGTAGAGGCAAAAAAATTTCAAGCAGGCGTTAATCTGGGAGCCGGCCTGGAAGTGATCAACCACGTAGCTGTAGGCTTTAATTACAGGATGAAATTAACCGATGACTACTCTGTATATGAACCCGCCTTTGAAGATATTTTTAATCAGAAGGATGGATTTTGGTCCATTACCGCTACCCTGTTTTTCTAAATGAAACATGTTGTTTGCTGATGTAATCCTGCCACTTCCCTTAGCCGAATCTTTTACCTACGTTGTTCCTGCAGAGATGCAGGAAAAGATAGGTACCGGATTCAGGGTGGTTGTTCCTTTCGGGAAACGGAAGTATTACACAGCGGTGGTCCTAAGGCTACACCATAAGCCGCCAAAAGGAGTTGAAATAAAAGAAATCCATTCCCTCACCGATTCACATCCGGTTGTAAACGAACATCAGATTCGTTTGTGGGAATGGATCTCTTTTTATTATTTGTCACCGCTGGGGGATGTTTATAAGGCAGCCTTGCCATCGATAATGAAGCCACAGGATCTGGAGGAAAGGTATAGATCCAGAACGGAAACCTATATCCGGCTCAACACAGGCATCCATGATATTGACCGGCTTACCGGGCGGTCTAAAAAACAAGCTGAACTTTATCAAGCACTTAGGCAATTATTTTTGGAAGAAGGCAGGGAGAGCATTCCGAAAAAGGAAATTACTGCAAAAACCGGCTACAGCAATACTGTTTTAAAGGGGTTGACGGAGAAAAACATAGTGATCCAGTACCCGGAAGAGGTGAGCCGGATCGATACGCATTTTGTATCATCGCGTAAGGCGTTTAACTTAAATGACCATCAGCAAAAGGCACTGGAAGAGATAAACCGTTCATTTGAAGAAAAAAATGTTTGTCTTTTACACGGGGTTACATCGAGCGGGAAAACCGAAATTTACATCCACCTCATCGAAGAGCAGCTGAATCAAGGGAAACAAACGCTTTATCTGGTTCCCGAAATCGCCCTCACCACACAACTGACTTCACGGCTTCAGGCGGTTTTTGGAGATAAACTCGGAATCTATCACTCCAAAATAAACGATAATGAACGTACTGAGATCTGGCAAAAAATGCTATCGGATTCGCCTTATGAAATCGTTATCGGCGTAAGGTCGTCGCTATTCGTGCCTTTCCGCCAACTGGGGCTGGTAATCGTGGATGAGGAGCACGAAACCAGTTACAAGCAACAGGAACCAGCGCCCCGGTATCACGCGCGTGATACAGCCATAGTACTGGCTCAAACTTTTGGTGCAAAGACATTGCTAGGATCGGCTACACCGTCCATCGAAACGTATTACAACGCTAAAACCGGGAAATACGGACTTGTAACCCTCGAAAAACGATTTGAAAATATCGAACTTCCCCGCATCACACTGGAGAACACCCGGGAGCTCCGCCGAACAAAGAAAATGAAAACGCTACTTGCCCCTGGACTGATCGAAAAGATAAACACGGCCCTGGGATCGGGCGAGCAGGTGATTCTGTTTCGCAACCGGCGCGGGTTTGCTCCTATGCTGGAATGCAAGCTTTGCGGCTGGATCCCAAAATGCAACCACTGTGACGTATCACTTACCTACCACAAGAATCGCGGGGAGCTGAAATGTCATTACTGCAACAAGACGTATAAACCGGTCGGTGAATGTCCTGTTTGTCACGAAAAAAGCATAGAGCCTGTCGGCATGGGTACCGAGAAGCTGGAAGAAGAAGTGATACAACTTTTCCCCAGTGCCACTGTCGCACGGATGGACACCGATACCACACAAGGGAAATACGCTTACGAGAAGATAATCTCCGATTTTCAGAAAAATAAAGTGCAAATTTTAGTAGGTACTCAAATGCTCTCGAAAGGGTTGGATTTCGAGAATGTGAGTCTTGTAGGGATTGTCTCAGCAGACGGATTGCTCAATCGACCCGATTTCCGTTCGCACGAACGCGGCTTTCAGCTGATGTTACAGGCCGCCGGACGTGCCGGCAGAAAAAACCGGCAAGGTGAAGTTGTCATTCAGACCGCCGATCCGGGGCAACCGATTTACCGATACCTGGAGACAAACGATTACGAAGGTTTCTACCACTCCCAGCTAGAGGAACGAAAGTTATTCAACTATCCCCCTTACAAGCGGTTAATTTCCATTGTATTTAAACACAAAGACGAACACAAAGTGGAATCGGGGTCTGCATTTTTCGCCCGGTTATTACAACAATCGCTTGGTGAAATGGTGCTCGGTCCAAACAAACCGTTTATCAGCCGTATTCAACAATATCATCTCCGCCAGATTCTGCTCAAGCTCGACAACCATTTGTCCCCTGCCAAAACCCGACAATTCATTAAATCCGTTGAATCCCGCTTTCGCGAAAAACAGGATTTTAAATATTTGGTGTTGTATTTTGATGTGGATGTGATGGGTTAACGCAAAAAACCGAACTGCCTCCGCAATTCGGTTTTTACTTGACGTTTCGCTGACGCGTAACTTTATTTCATTTCAATTTCTTCTTTCAGGTCTATTTCGTTATTTTCTTTGTCGTAAAACACATATTGCAGGAATCCCAAACTCTGATTGGGTATTACTTTCAAAGCAACATTGTATTTCTTTTTCCATTTGTATTTCAACGAGAATAAACCTTGTTGAATATAAGCTGCAACATAAGGATGTATATGCAGACTGAATTTCTTCACTTTTAGCTTGTTTACTAAATAATCGATTTTACCCTCCAACGTGTCGGTAAATAAAATCGACGATTTAATCTTCCCTTTTCCAAAGCAAGTGGGGCACACCTCGCTTGTGGCTAATTCCATTTCGGGGCGCACGCGCTGACGCGTGATTTGCATCAACCCGAATTTGCTCAGCGGGAGAATTTTGTGTTTCGCTCTGTCCGATGCCAGAAACTCGTTCATCTTATTGAACAGCTTGTTGCGATGATCGCCCGAACTCATGTCGATAAAATCGACTACAATGATGCCACCCATATCACGCAGACGCAGCTGGCGGGCAATTTCCTCAGCGGCAGCAACATTCACCTCAAAAGCACTGTCTTCCTGACCGAGCGATTGTTTATTGCGGTTTCCGCTGTTCACGTCAATAACGTGTAATGCCTCGGTGTGCTCTATAATGAGATAAGCGCCGTTCTTAAACGTAACGGTTTTGCCAAAGAGCGATTTAATCTGTTTGGTGATGCCAAAGTTGTCCAATATTGGTGCTGCTCCGTTGTAATGTTTGACTACATTTTTCCGGTCGGGAGCAATTAAACCGACATACTCGGCAATCTGTTTTGCCACATCCTGATCATTGATGTGGATCTGTTCAAACGATGGGCTGAAAATATCGCGAAGCAATCCGACCGTCCGTCCCGTTTCTTCAAAAACCAGCGACGGTGCTTTTGCTTTTGGCAATTTCTCTGCAGTATCTTCCCAACGTTTAACCAATACTTTTAACTCTGCATCAAGTTCTGCGACTCTTTTCTCTTCGGCGTTAGTACGAATGATTACGCCAAAGTTCTTGGGCTTAATGCTTTGCACGAGTTGTCGAAGGCGTGCGCGTTCCTCACGCGATTTAATTTTTTGCGAAACCGAAACGCGATCGATAAACGGTATCAGCACCATGAATCTTCCGGCAAAAGAAATTTCGGCTGTCAACCTCGGGCCTTTGGTCGAAATAGGTTCTTTGGCGACCTGCACCAGTACCTCCTGTCCCACCTTTAATTTGTCCGATATGGAACCGTCTTTCTCGATTTCGGGCTGCAATTTCATTTTCTGCAACAACGGAATCTTTTTCTTGTCTTCAATCGTTTTCAGAAAACTCGAAACAGAGTTAAATTCTACCCCTAAATCCAAATAGTGAAGAAAAGCGTCCTTTTTGTGTCCTACATCTACAAATGCAGCATTTAGCGCAGGCATCAATTTTTTGACCCTGCCTAAATAGATGTTTCCCACCGCGTAAGATTCACTCTGGCTCTCTTGTTGTAACTCTACGAGTTTTTTGTTATCGAGAACCGCCAGCGTAATCTCCTTAGGCTGAACATCCACTACAAGTTCGCTTGCCACAATTTTTTTTGTTTTTAAATGTTTGATTAATCAGGCTTTCTGCTCCTCTGAGCAGAAAGCAGTGTTCTCACGAACACTTTTGAAATGTTTATACACAAAGAACAAACTCTTTTGATATAATCTTTTAAGTTTGTTCCCGTATATAAAGTGTGTCAAAAAACTTTCAAAAAGACTATTTCTTCTTTTTATGCCTGTTTTTTCTCAGTCTTTTTTTCCGTTTATGAACAGCCATTTTATGCCTTTTTCTTTTTTTTCCGCTTGGCATCTTCTTTAGTTTTTAAAATTTACGTAATCCTGTTATTTATTTGTGTTATCCTTTACTTGAGCAACAAACGTTTTTGCCGGTTTAAAAGCAGGTATATTGTGTGCAGGGATAATGATGGTCGTATTTTTAGAAATATTGCGAGCAGTTTTTTCGGCTCTTTTTTTCACGATAAAGCTACCGAAACCTCTCAGATAAACGTTCTCTTTATTTGCTAACGAATCCTTTACAACCTCCATAAAAGATTCTACTGTTGCCAAAACAGATGCCTTATCCACACCCGTATTCTTCGCAATTTCGTTTACAATGTCTGCCTTAGTCATTTTATTTTTTTTTAATGTTAGTGATAATATAGTTAATTCTTAAAATTTTGGACTGCAAATATATAGCTTTTTTTTCATCCCAAAAAATAAATACGATTTAATTTTATTTTTTTCACGCATTTTCTTGAATGCACGTGTTTTTAACGTAGTTTTGCACCATATTCTATAAGCACAATGCGTAAAAAAGAGAGCGACAAGCTGATCAGCAATATTTTACGGTAGTTTGACACAATAAATTTTCGATTTTTTTGATAAAAGACCTCCGGAGGTCTTTTTTTTGTCAAATATTTTTTCTATATTTGTAGCATTATATAGCATTGTTACAGATATGAAATTGAATATTGTCAAGTCCAAGAACTGTACTATTCTCTACGCGGCACGTTCTTACAGGAGCGAAAGCGGCAAAAGCACGTCCAAAGTGGTCAAGCGTCTAGGGACCGTTGAAGAACTGCGCGAGAAGTTGAATGGTGAAGACCCGATTGAATGGGCAAGGACTCAAGTTGCCGGGATGACCGCACTTGAAAAAGAAGAGAACAAGCACGTCATTATTGACTGCAACCCCATGGCGCTTATCCCCAAAGGCGAGCAGCGCTCGTACAACGGCGGCTACCTGTTCCTTCAGAAAATATATTACGAACTGGGCCTGGACTACATCTGCAAGAAGATAGCGAAGAAGCACAAGCTGCTGAAGTATGACCTGAACGGCATTCTTTCGATGTTGGTATACACCCGGATACTGTATCCGGGATCCAAGCGGTCCTCGTTGGAAGATGCAAGGAAGTTCCTCGAGCAGCCGGAGTGCGCGCTGGAGCAGGTGTACAGGGCGCTTTCGCTGCTGGCCGGTGAGTTCAACGAGATACAGGCCGGCGTGTACAAACGCAGTCTCAAACTCGGGAAGCGCAATACGCGGGTGGTGTATTATGATCTGACGAACTACTTCTTCGAGTGTGAAGAGGAAAGCGGCTTGCGCCAGTATGGCCACAGCAAGGAGAACCGTCCGCTGCCCATCGTGCAGATGGGGCTGTTCATGGACCGCGACGGCTTCCCGCTGGCAATGTGCGTCGAGCCGGGCAATACGGCGGAGACCACCACCCTGAAGCCGATGGAGCAGATACTGAGGGACAAGTTCGGCCTGTCCAGGCTGGTGGTCTGCACCGATGGAGGCCTTTCAAGCTATGAGAACCGCAAGAATGACAGCGTGGGAGACAGGTCATTCATTACCGTGCAGTCACTGAAGAAGTTGAAAAAGCACCTGCAGGAATGGGCCCTGGACAGCAAGGGTTGGCGTATTGCCGGTTCGCAGGGCAAGGAGGAGTATGACATCAGCATCCTGGACGCAAAGGAGTACCATGAGACTCTCTTTTTCAAGGAACGCTGGGACCCCACGCTGATGTCAACTGGAGAGACGTTGGAGCAGCGCGTCATCGTGACCTTCTCGTTCAAGTATCAGGAGTACCTCCGCCATGTCCGCGAACGTCAGATAGCTCGTGCCAAAGCTTTGCTTGCCAAGGGCTGGGGTGCCACCTCAAAGAAGAAGAGCCCGGGCGATGCCAAGCGCTTCATCAAGGCCGAGCACGTCACCGCGGACGGTGAGCTGGCCCAGATAGAGAACTTCTCGCTCAATCAGGATATGATAGACCAGGAGGCGCGCTTCGACGGCTTCTATGCCCTGTGTACGGACCTCGAAGACCCGGCCCCGGCCATCATCGAACTCAACGGCGGCCGTTGGATCATCGAGAACGGCTTCCGTATCATGAAAACCGATTTCGATGCCCGGCCGGTATACGTGAGAAGGGATGACCGCATCAAGGCCCACTTCCTCACATGCTTCCTGGCACTGCTGGTATACAAGTATCTGGAGAAGAAAGTGAACCGTGGCGGGAAGCACTTCACAACAGATGAGATAGTGGATACGCTCAGGGGGATGGACTTCCTAGGCATACCCGGTGAAGGATATATCCCCACTTACACCAGGACGGACTTGACCAATCATCTCCATGGCAGCGCGGGCTTCAGGACGGATACCCAGATAGTCACCAAACAGAAGATGAGGAGTATCATTGCCCAAACCAGGAAAAGGGAGAAGGATGAGGAGTAGGTAGAATACAGGAGAAGGGGCCTGCCGGCGGCAACGCCGCCGGGCAGGCAACCTCATCCATGGGGCGGAGGCCCCACAGGCCCCCTTCCCCTGTATCCCTCACCGTCCCACACCTGCCATATTGCTACAAAGTCAGAAAAAACAGCAAGGCCACAAATCGCCCCTGAAGCGGCCTGTGGCCTTGATCTATCACCAGTCTGACAAAATCAAAGTGTCAAACACGGGAATATATAGCTTTTTTTTCATCCCAAAAAATAAATACGATTTAATTTTATTTTTTTCACGCATTTTCTTGAATGCACGTGTTTTTAACGTAGTTTTGCACCATATTCTATAAGCACAATGCGTAAAAAAGAGAGCGACAAGCTGATCAGCAATATTTTACAAGAGTGGTACGAATGTCATCGACGAATTCTGCCCTGGAGAGATTCAAAAGACCCGTACGTCGTGTGGGTTTCAGAAGTTATTTTGCAACAAACCCGAGTAAGTCAGGGATATGACTACTTCCTACGGTTTATGGAAAAATTCCCGGACATAAAATCGCTAGCCCGGGCGCAGGAAGATGACGTATTGAAAGCGTGGCAGGGATTGGGGTACTACTCACGGGCAAGAAACCTGCACGCAGCAGCCCGGCAGGTTATGGAAAAGTTTGACGGAGTTTTTCCCTCATCACACAACGACATCCTTTTGCTCAAGGGTGTTGGAGAATATACGGCCGCAGCTGTTGCATCCATCGTTTTTGGGCTACCCTACCCCGTTGTTGACGGAAATGTTTACCGGGTGTTATCGCGGCTGTTTGCCATTGAAGAACCTATAGATTCCACAAGCGGGAAGAAACTCTTTACCGAAACGGCTACATCCATTCTAGACCAACAAGATCCGGGTAATCACAATCAGGCCATTATGGAACTGGGCGCACTGATTTGCACCCCCAGGCTTCCCAAATGTCAGGACTGTCCTTTACAGAGTGTTTGCCTGGCTTTCGAAAGAAAAAACATGTCCGATTTTCCCGTCAAAAAAGGAAAAACAATCCCTAAAATACGCTATTTTAATTATTTTCATATCGAACAAAACGGATATACGTATATTCAGAAAAGGGAGCATTCAGATATCTGGAAAAATCTATACGAGTTCCCGCTTATCGAGACAGAGAAACAAAGCGATTTGTTTATGCTACAGGACCACCCTGGATTATCTACTCTTTTCCAAGCTGCTGACGAAATTTTTCTTCAACACAAACTCCGGCTCAGGCACGTGTTGTCGCATCAGATTATCCTTGCTGATTTTTATCGGGTTGAATTCAGCAAACAAGAAATGAGCGGTTTGGAGAAGAAATTTATCAAAATACCAGCTACATCCATATCCGAATATCCTGTATCGCGGCTTATCCATAAGTATCTCGAAACAATTTACCGGTAAAACTTGCTGAATCCAAAATAATCACTAATTTTGTTTTGAATTGATTTACTTAAACCAAATTTTTTTTAAGCTATGTCGGTAAATAAAGTTATTTTAGTAGGAAATGTAGGGAAAGACCCGGAGATCAAGTATTTTGACAATGACAACGTTAAAGCGAATTTCCCTTTGGCAACCAGCGAGAGAGGATACACGGCAGCAAACGGGACGCAGGTTCCCGAACGTACGGAATGGCACAATATTGTTTGTTGGAGAGGATTGGCACAGATTGTAGAAAAATTTGTGAAAAAAGGCACACAATTGTATATCGAGGGAAAGATCCGTTCACGTTCGTATGACGATCAAAACGGTGTAAAAAGATATATTACCGAAATCTATGCCGATAACGTAGAAATGCTTAACCGCAGAGCCGGAGCGGGAGAAGGTGCAGGTTTTCAGAACGATAAACACGACACTTCTTACAACGATCCGGTAGATTTGAACGATAATTCTGAAGCAGATGATTTGCCGTTTTAAAAAAACATCGTAATTTTGCAGAGAATGTTTTAATCCCTTTTTCCGGATTGGAACATTCTCTTTTGTTTCACTAAATTTTCCCCCATTGGATCCTGATCCTCTTTCGCTTATATATCCTGAAGTACAAGCAGCCGCGCTGTCGGCGGCTGATTATTTGTTGATTGTACTTACCCTGACACTAACATTCATCAATTCGATTATTTCCGGTGCTGAAATTGCATTCTTCTCCCTCAATCAGGAAGAGACCGAAGGAATTAATACCGATGCAGATCCGGCATCCGTACGTGTTTCTCACTTGCTCCAGAACCCGGAAAGACTACTGAGCGCTATTGTTATTTCATACAATGCCCTAAACATAACGATCGTCACGTTGCTTTTCTACCTGCTGAACCTTATCCCCTACTTTTCGGGCAGCAACAATAAAATTATTCTCGAGTTCCTGTTTATCATCGCTTTCATACTCCTTTTTGTGGAAATTATTCCAAAAACATATGCTTCTCAACGATCGCTGGCTTTCGCCCGTAGCCATTCCCGGTTTATTCAAATCCTGAATAAATTGATGAATCCTTTTTCTTCGTTCCTGGTAAGAACAAGCCATATCTTTAGCAAAAGCGTTATTCGGAAAAGATACGAAATATCAATGGACGATCTATCCAAGGCACTTGAAATTACATCGGGTGAAATCACGCAGGAGCAGGAAAAAGATATGCTCGAGGGCATTATCCGTTTCAAGGACAAAACGGTGGAGGATATCCTGGTATCACGAAGCGATATGGTGGCTATCGATATCAACACCTCATTTAGGGATGTCATCCATTTTATTGTAGAAGCCGGGTTTTCGCGAATTCCCGTTTTCGAAGAGAACCCTGATAATATCAGGGGCATTTTATATGTTAAGGATCTGTTGCCACATCTTATTAAGACAGAAAATTTCCGCTGGCAATCCCTAATCCGTCCAGCCTATTTTGTGCCCGGCACAAAACGGATTGACGATCTGCTGGAAGAGTTTCGTGCCAACAAAAACCACATGGCGATTGTGGTGGACGAGTATGGAGGCACCACCGGGATTGTCACCATGGAAGACATTCTGGAAGAGATCGTTGGAGACATCAGTGATGAGTACGACGAAGAAGCAAAACCTTTCTATACCATTGCCCAGGACGGATCTTATATTTTTGAAGGGAAGACCTCCCTTGAAGATTTCATCGAAGTTACCGGTGTTCCGGAAAAAGATTTCGAAAAACTGCTGGAAGATGCCGACACCATTGCAGGATTGATGTTGGAGCTAAAAGGGGATTTCCCTAAACGTAAGGAGCTGGTGGAATACAAGAAATACGGATTTCAGGCTGAAGAGATGAGTAAACGCCGGATAATGAAAGTCCGGTTTATTCCTCCGAAAGGAGACAGCGACTAAAACAATGTTGCTTCGCAAGGAACATATCGACGGGGACGGTCTTATCGGCATAGGAAAAATAACCGACAATCACCAGGCTTTACTTCTTTCGTTGCCTCAATCGCAGCAGAGAGCTGCGGAGGAGTATGTTTCAAAAATGCGTTCGGAAAGGAGAGTTATTGAATGGCTTACCACCCGGGTTTTATTGTTTGAGCTTTTGGGTGAAGAAAAAATGATCGACAACCGTCCTGACGGGAGGCCATTCTTAATCGATGGATCCTACAAGATAAGCATTTCCCACACGAAAGACTATGCGGCTGTTTTGCTGCATAAGCAACATTCCGTTGGGATTGATGTGGAAACCATTTCGGGACGGGTGAGCAAACTGGCGGATAAATTTATTTCAGAAAACGAGTATATCGATCACTCGCAACAGGTAATCCATCAACTCCTGCACTGGTCGGCGAAAGAAACCATGTTTAAGATGATGGAGGAGAGTGAAATAGACTTCAAGGAACACCTTCATATTCACCCTTTTAATCCCGAGAGAAAGGGCGTTTTTCAAGCCAACGAATCCAAAACACCCCAGCAAAAAACGTTTCAAATTCACTACGAGGTACTGCCGGATGCGGTATTAACCTGGGCGGTGGACAGATAAAGCGATTTCATCGTCATTCAAAGACAATCTACCCCTATCCACTAAAAAACGGATTACCTTTATCACTTTCTCGGCAGGAAAACCCGGAATTGACTGCAGCAAGTTGTCTAACCGCTGCGGAGAAGTTGCTTCTAAAGACTCGGCAAGCAGTGTTTCAATCTTGTTGAACTCATAATTGGTCAATCCGGTTTCCGTTTTTCGCAAACAGACATCGCAGCTGCCACAATCTTTCGGATTTTTTTCGTCAAAATAAATCAGCAACATCCTGCTGCGGCAAATCCGTTCGTTTTCAGCATAATCAGCCATTGAAGCAATCCTTTTTTCGAACCGCTTCTTACGTTCTTCGTAAACTGATTTGGGAATGGCAACAAACTGCGTATCCTCACGCGAAGAGGTATAAACAATAAAAGGTGTTTTCTTGTGCGGCACGTAATAAATGTAGCGGAGTCTGGCCAGGTGAATAAGTGCCTGATAAACTTCTTCACGCGTTCTTCCCAACCGGATGGCCAGCATAGCTTCGTCGATATATACATCATCCGAAAAAACACCGGTATAGTTTCTGAGAATGGTATGAACCAGTTCATCATTGTCTTTCGATAAGTTCAACGAATAAAGCTCATCCCGGAAAGCCAAAAACCTCAAGCGGGAACGTGAATCCACCTCTTCGGTATACTCAATGTACCCGGCCAGCTCAAGAATTTTTAACGCGTGATGCGTCTGGAGGTGGGAGAATTTAAAAACGTGGCAAAATTCATGTAAGTTAAAATCATAAACGTTACTGCCCCCCGAACCGACGGCAACCTGGAAGTAATTGCCCAGCGCTTCGTAAACCCTTATGATGAATTCCTTCCGGGGGAAGGAGTCGGGAACCCGTTTCTTAAGCTTGACACTATCCGCTTTCGTATATAAAACAATGGCGTATGAACGTTCACCGTCGCGTCCGGCTCGTCCGGCCTCCTGATAATACTCTTCCAGTGAATTGGGCAAGTCCATGTGGATAACCAACCTCACATCGGGCTTATCGATACCCATTCCAAAGGCATTGGTTGAAACAATAACGCGGCATTCACCCGTTTTCCAGGCATTTTGCTTATACACTTTTTCTTCATGCGATAAGCCCGCATGAAAAAAATCGGCCGAAATTTTTGTCTTTTGTAAAGCCACCGCAATCTCTTTCGTTTCCCGCCGGCTGCGCACATAAACAATGCCAGAACCCTTTACCGATTTTAAGATATGTATAAGTTCGGCCATTTTGTTTTCGGCCATGCGAACCACATACGAAAGGTTATCCCGCTCAAAGCCTGTCCGGAATACATTCTTTTTCCCGAAATGCAACTTTTCCTGGATATCGTCGGCTACTTCGCATGTAGCCGTTGCCGTAAGCGCCAGTACGGGCACATTCACCAGGCGATCGCGGACATCTGCAATATTCAGGTACGAAGGGCGAAAATCATACCCCCATTGCGAGATACAATGGGACTCATCCACCACAAGCAGGCAAATGTTCATGGCACGGAGTTTTGTCAGAAAAATATCGGAAGAGAGCCTTTCGGGGGAGACATACAAGAATTTATAATCGCCGAAGATGCAATTCTCAAGAGCGGTAATAATCTCATCGCGAGACATTCCCGAATAAACGGCCGTGGCTTTAATGCCTTTCTCACGTAGGTTGTCTACCTGATCCTTCATTAACGCAATTAGCGGCGTTACAACCAAACACAATCCGTCCATGGCCAGCGCGGGAACCTGGAAGGTGAGTGACTTTCCACCTCCTGTAGGCATCAGCCCGAGCGTATCTTTTCGTTCCCAAACCGACTGAATAATCTCTTCCTGAAGCGGGCGAAACGAATCGTAACCCCAGTATTCTTTCAGGATACCGTGAAACAATGCCGACTCCATTATTCAATTGTTATTCAAACTCCAAACCTATCCCTTAATATCCCTTACCAATAACTGAGTATACGTACTTCCACCGTGACGGTTCTCTTCGATGGTATAACAAACATCCACGGGCTGCTTTTCCTTGATTTTCTTGAAATGTTCATCGGAACTGAATGCGATGGCTTGTACGGGTTCGGAAACGGTTCTATCCACAAGCTCAAGCTTGATATGATGAAATCCCCGACCCACCAGCTTGCTGCCTCCGGCATCCAAAACTCCCCGGGTAACAAAGACAGGGTTCTCGTTTTCCGGCCCAAAAGGGTTGAACAACGCTAATTCCTGAACAAATCTGGGCGTAATGGCATTCAGGGAGATTTCCGCATCCACCGTTATTTGAGGTTGCATCATTTTACTTTCGATTTCTTCAAAGGAAATCTCGTCAAACCTGCGCTTGAACTCCGATAGGTTCTCTTCCTTGAGGGTCAGACCGGCGGCGTATGTGTGCCCTCCGAAATTTTCCAGGATATCTTTACAGGCCTCGATGGCTTTGTAAACGTCAAAATTGTTGACAGACCGCGCCGATCCGGATATCATTCCACCCGATTTGGTAAGAACGATTGCCGGACGATAATATTTCTCCGTCAACCTCGAAGCAACAATGCCAATGATGCCTTTGTGCCATGTTTCGTTGTACAAAACGATGCTCTTATGTTCAGCAATATTAAAACGGTTATCCACAAAATCAACGGCCTCGTCGGTAATCCGTTTGTCCAACTCGCGGCGATCTTCGTTGTATTTATCGATGTTGACTGCTTTCTCTCTGGCCTGCGACATATCACCGGCCAGCATCAGATCAACAGCCTCCTTGCCGTTCATCATCCTCCCCGAAGCATTGATCCTCGGACCGATTTTAAAGGCAATGTCATTAACTGTAATGGGCTTTTTACTTAATCCGCAAATCTCAATAATTCCCCGTAATCCAAAACTGGGATTGGCATTCAACCGTTTCAACCCAAAATGCATCATCACCCGGTTCTCTCCCGTAATGGGCACGATATCGGCAGCAATACTTATCGCCACCAAATCGAGCAACGGCTCGATATCTGAAAATGCCAAGCCGTTACGTATGGAAAAAGCGTGAATCAGCTTGAATCCGACTCCGCAGCCGGAAAGCTCGTTGTAAGGATAGATGGAGTCTGCCCGTTTGGCGTCTACGACTGCCACAGCATCTGGCAGTTCCTCATCGGGCATGTGGTGGTCACAAATAATAAAATCGATTCCGTGCTCTTTAGCGTAAGCTACTTTTTTTATTGCCTTTATGCCGCAATCGAGGGAGATAATAAGTTTAACGTCTGTCTCAACGGCATAATCGATTCCCTGAATCGAAATGCCATACCCTTCGTCGTACCTGTCCGGTATATAATAATCAATGTTATTGGTTATCTTCCGTAAAAACTTATAAACCAACGAAACGGCGGTAGTGACGTCTACATCATAATCTCCGTATATAAGAATTCGCTCCTTGTTCCCGATTGCCTGTTCTATACGTCTTATTGCCTCCTCCATATCGGGCAGCAAGAATGGGTCGTGCAAATCGCTGAGGCTCGGATACAAAAATTTTTGGGCTTCTTCCACGCTTGAAATGCCTCGTTTCAGCAACAATTCTGTCAGTACGGGATCAATTTGTATTTCTTTCGTCAGTTCATTTTTTTTATTTTTTTGGTCGGTTGTCAGGGTAAGATAATTCCATTTGTAGGTCATTTATATAGTTTTTTTCTTTCTCTCGGAAACCGGACATTGTCCGGTGAAAGGCAACCATCCATTCACACTTGAAGCTTTGTTGCCGTGCGAAATTGTATCTATTTATAGTTATCGCAAAATATTAATTTGTAAAGTTAGAAAAAAACTTTTGAAATATCGATATAATTTGACCGGAATAAAAAAACCTAGAGTCAACCAGCAAGTGCAATTTAGTAATAATTTTTGTAAAACTCTATTTTAGGATTGCTAAAGTCTAATTTTTCTCTTGGTCTTCTGTTTAGTTTATGCTGTATTTCTTTTACTTTCTCATCGGAATAATCTTTAAATGTTGCTCCTTTTGGGATGTATTGCCGGATTAATTTATTGGCATTTTCAACAGCTCCTTTTTGCCACGATGAATAAGGATCAGTGAAATATACCGGTACTTTCAACTTTTTTGTTATCAGTTCGTGTGCTGCAAACTCGGATCCGTTATCTGTTGTAATGGTTTTCAGTTTGTCCTTATAAGGCAGCAACATAGCAATGACTTCCTTGCAAACCTGCTTAGAGTCTTTGCCCATAGGCAGTTTTCTCATCATTATAAAGTTTGTATTTCTTTCTGTCATTGTCAGTATTATTTCCTTTTGTCCGTTTCCTATTATGGTGTCCATTTCAAAATCTCCAAACCGGCTTCCGTCGGCCTCTTTTGGCCTTTGGCGAATACTTTTTCTGTTGGGTATGTTAGTGGCAGAACCTACGGGTCTTTTTCTGTATTTGAGCTTGTGGCGGCAGTGCTTGTAAAGGTTTCCTCCCGATTTCTTATCTTGCCTGATCCATTGATAAATAGTCTCGTGAGAGATAGATATTTGATCATATTTTGCGAGATATCCGCTGATTTGTTTGGGCGACCAATCTTTGCGAATGAGACGGATTATTTTCTGTTTAATCCACTCCGATGTCGATCTATTGCCCGGTAAACGTTCTTTGCGCTCTTGGGCCATCTCTTGTGCCAAACGCCATGAGTAGCCTCCAGTTTTGTTTTTGTTACGGCTTAATTCCCTATAAACCGTAGAAATATTTACCTTTATCTGCTTGGCTATTTCAGACTTGCTTGTTCCGTTTTGTAAGCCTAAATAAATAGCATATCTTTGTTCTGAAGTTAACTGTTTGTATTTTTTCATAAGCAACATAATAGTTAATTTTAGGGAGACTTCGGTCTCCTTTTTTATTTTTTTATGTTGCTGATTGACTAATTGTTTTTTTCAAAACCCCTTAAGCACTTTTGAAAGGGGATTTTGGAAAAAAACAATTAAGATAAGAAGTGTAATGTAATCAAATCTTTTGCACTTCTATCTTGAACTTAGTAAACAGCTTTTTCTCCTTACCGGATTCCGTGCATCAGTTTTTGCAGTGTTTTTGATAAGACAAACAACACTATCGACGCCAAGACCGACATAACCACAAAAATCATGAAAAAATCGAACAATGTAGCAACTTCAAAACCAAGAAATATTTTAGTCTTTCCTACTTCGGGATAGAGAGAACTTAACGTTCCGGCGAATTTGTTGGCTGTAGCCATCGACAAATACCATACGCCCATCAGCAACGAGGCAAAGCGTACAGGAGACAATTTATTAACCATCGACAACCCGATGGGAGAGAGGGTTAGCTCGCCCATGGTATGGATAAAATACAAACCGGTAAGCCAGAGCATGCTCACTTTCGCATCCGGTGCCACATTTTTCACACCGATAGCAATGAGCAAGTACCCCAGCGAAAGTAAAAACAACCCGATAGCCTGCTTGGTCGGGGAAGCCGGTTCCCTGTTTTTTTGACCCAACTTAATCCAGAGCGCGGAAAAAAGCGGAGCCAGCAGCACGACAAATACCGCGTTGAACGATTGAAACCAGCTCGCAGGCATTGTCCATCCGAAAACATGGCGGTTGGTTTGTTCTTCGGCGAAGTAGGTTAAAGAGATTCCCGCTTGTTCAAAAGCGGCCCAAAAGAAAATAACGAAAAATGCAATGATGTAAATTACCAGGATCCGTTGCCGTTCAATTTTTGTCAGCGTGGGATCAGAAATGACAAAGCCGGGAACAACGATACAAGCCGAATAGATAACAGCACCGATGATGTCTCCGTCGAACCCTTTCAGGAAAAGGAAAAACAAAAGGACACCGCCGGTCACCCACAGGGCCAGCTGCCACACATTCAGTTTTTTACCCAGATCAACACCCAACTCTCCTGCACTTTCACGCCCGGCCTTTTGGGCAGGAACTATTCCGATGGCCTCACCGTTGGGGCCTACCAGGTAACGGCTGTTTCTGGCAACATAGAACACCAGGCTTAACACCATAGTTATTGCAGCTGCGAGGAAACCCCACCTGAAGTCGGCCGGATTCCCGGTGTCACCCAGGTATCCGCACAGCAGAGGAGCCATAAAAGCACCCATATTCACTCCCATATAGAAAATGGTGTAGGCTGAATCGAGCCTTTTGTCTCCGGGTTCATAGAGCCTGCCGACAATTGACGATAAGTTGGGCTTAAAAAAACCATTGCCGAAAATAAGGCCGCCCAATCCGCCGTACATCAGCCATTTGGCCAGTTCGGTGTTTTCGAAATGGAGAGCACTGAAAAACATCAGGAACTGCCCCATCACCATCAGAAGCGCCCCCCAGAATATGGAGCGGCGCATGCCCAGATACCTGTCAGCAACGTAGCCTCCAATAAGCGGGGTCAGGTAAACCAGCCCGGTATAGTTTCCGTAAATGGCGGACGCAAACTCTTTATCGAGCATCAGCGCATTGATAAGGTACAGGGTGAAAATAGCACGCATTCCGTAGTAACTGAAGCGTTCCGACATTCCGGTAATAAAAATAAAGTACAGCCCTTTGGGGTGAGAGGAGTGTGCAGCAGACATAACGTTCTTTTCTTTGAGACCTCAAAATTATAACTTTTAGCCGAAACGTAACGCCCAACTACTATCTATTTCGTAACTTTGCATCCGAAAAAGAACAAAATAATGGAAATTGCAGCATTGGTGTCGGGAGGCGTGGATAGTTCTGTTGTGGTTCATCAGTTGAAAGAGATGGGCTACGATCCCACCATTTTCTATATCAAGATCGGCATGGAGGATGAACAGGGCTATATCGATTGCCCCTCGGAAGAGGATATCGAGATCGTGACCTTTATCGCCAAAAAGTACGGCTGTCGCTTCGAAATTGTTTCGTTGCACGAAGAGTACTGGAACAGCGTGGTTCAATACACCATCGATTCGGTGAAGCGGGGATTGACTCCCAATCCGGATATGATGTGCAACAAACTGATCAAGTTCGGAACCTTCGAACAAAAATGGGGACATCATTTCGATAAGATTGCCACGGGACATTACGCTACAACCACCGAATCAGAAGGCCTGACGTGGCTTTCCACCGCTAAAGATCACGTAAAAGACCAGACCTATTTTTTAGGGCAGGTGAGTTACGTGCAAGTTGCAAAACTGATGTTTCCTATCGGGAACCTGTTGAAATCGGAAGTCAGGAAAATTGCTGCGGACAATAAACTCCCCTCGGCTCAACGAAAAGACAGCCAGGGGATCTGCTTCCTCGGCAAAGTCAATTACAACCACTTTATCGAACGCTACCTCGGCAAAAAGGAGGGCCTGATCGTAGAGTTGGAAACGGGAAACATTATCGGCAGGCATCAGGGATTCTGGTTTCACACCATCGGCCAGCGAAAAGGCCTCGGCTTAAGCGGCGGACCCTGGTTTGTAATAAAAAAAGACGTGAACCGCAACATCGTTTACGTATCAAAAGGATACAACACCAGGCATCAGTATGGCAATGTGGTTAACCTTCAGGGATTTTCGTTTATAACCAAAGATATCTGGGGCGACTTCGACGGTGAAAAAGAAGTTACGTTTAAGATCCGTCATACTCCGGAATTTACCCGGGGGCGCATTTCTAAAACCGGCGATCTGTACAGCATTTCCTCCGGCTTGCCTATCCAGGGTATCGCCGCAGGCCAGTTCGGAGTGGTGTATGACACGGAAAGTCACTTGTGCCTGGGAAGCGGGATGATAATTTAATGGAATTGATAGAAAACATCCAGTTTGTAAACATTATCGAATTTCTTGGGACCTTCGCCTTTGCCATCAGCGGGGTGCGGATGGCATCGACCAAGAATTTCGATCTGTTCGGCGCATTCACCATCGGGTTTGTCACAGCTATCGGAGGCGGAACGCTCCGCGATTTATTCATTGGCGTAACCCCTTTCTGGATGCTGAACCCGGTCTATCTTTGGGCAACGCTGCTGGCCCTTCTGTTTGTCCTGTTGTTCAAAAACAAGGTGGTCAGGCTTCAATACACTTTCTTTCTTTTCGACAGTATTGGCTTGGGGCTGTTTGTGGTAGTGGGGGCCGAGAAAACGCTGGCAATGGGTTTTGCTCCGTGGGTGGCAGTTATTATGGGCACGATTACCGGTTCTTTCGGCGGGATGCTTCGCGACATCCTGATCACCCAGATCCCGCTTATCTTCAGAAAAGAGATTTATGCCCTGGCATGTGTTGCGGGGGCCATTTTCTTCACAATGGGATACGCACTCGATCTGAACATAGTGGTCAACGAGGTGGCAACGGCATCCATTGTAATACTCACCCGGATATTGGCTGTAAAATTCCAATGGCATCTGCCGATCTTAAAAGGAGAAAAAAACAAATTATAAATGGGGTACGACATGAAAAGACTCATCGGTTTATCCATCCTGCTTTTGGCCCTGTTCCCGTCGAAATCATTCGCACAGTACGAAGGGACTGTGGGGCTGGGAGTCCACGCCGGCTATAGCAACAAGGCAAAAAATGTTGGAGCAGGCATACACCTGCATTATTATCACACCAATCAACTGCGGTTTGCTCCTTCTTTCAGCTGTTATTTACCGTCAAAAGGGAACAGTATGTGGGAAGCCGATGCCGACGCGCACTACATAGTTCCCTTGTCGTGGTTGTTTTCTTTTTATCCGGTGGCAGGATTGAATTATTCAAACCGGAAGTTCGACGCATCAAAAACAAACGACACGGGGTTGCAGGACTGGACGAAACACCGTATTGGCGCTAACCTGGGACTGGGCATTCAGTATGACTTCGGATACAAGACGAGGATCAGTGTCGAATACAAATACCGGTTTATCAAAGACTTTTCGCAATCGTCTTTCACGGCCGGAATCGGGTTTTGGATATAACTGGCTAGCCTAATAGCCTAAAAAATCTGCGAGAAAAATGAAAGATTTTATAACAAGTGAGATAAAAAACGAAAACGCTGTTCTAGTAGGGCTTATCACGCCCGAACAAAGCGAGGAGAAAGTAAACGAGTACCTGGACGAGCTGGCTTTCCTGGCCGAAACAGCCGGGCTTGTTCCCGGCAAACGTTACGTTCAGCGATTGGATATGCCTAACGCGGTCACTTTCGTTGGTACGGGGAAACTGCAGGAAATATCGGAGTATGTGTTGGATGAAGACAACCAAGTGGGCGTGGTTATTTTCGACGATGAACTATCGGCAAAACAGATCCGGAACATTGAAAAAGAACTGAAAATCAGGATACTCGACCGGACAAGCCTTATCCTCGATATCTTTGCCATGCGTGCACAGACGTCGCATGCGAAAGCACAGGTAGAACTGGCACAATACCAATACTTGCTTCCCCGTTTAACAAGAATGTGGACCCATCTGGAGCGTCAGCGAGGAGGAGGAGGTGTCATTATGCGCGGTCCCGGAGAAACTCAGCTGGAAACCGACCGGCGAATTGTTCTCGATCGCATTGCACGCCTTAAAAACGAACTCAAAGACATAGATAAACAGAAGACCGTCCAGCGAAAAAACAGGGGAAAACTCGTGCGCGCAGCTCTTGTCGGCTACACCAATGTAGGCAAATCCACGCTGATGAACCTGCTGAGCAAATCGGAAGTATTTGCCGAAAATAAACTGTTTGCCACGCTCGACACTACTGTACGGAAAGTCACTATCGAAAATCTGCCTCTCCTGTTGACGGATACGGTAGGATTTATCCGTAAATTGCCCACAAACCTCATTGAGTCGTTTAAATCTACCCTCGATGAAGTGCGCGAAGCCGATATTCTCGTCCACGTCGTGGATATTTCACACCCTGCGTTTGAAGAACAGATCGATGTGGTAGAAAAAACACTTTACGATATTGACAAAACCAAGAAGCCAACGATTTTGGTTTTCAACAAAATAGACGCTTTCTCGCACGTTGAAAAAGAGGAAGATGACCTAACGCCCAAAACCCGGCAAAACACATCGCTCGAAGAACTGAAACAGTCGTGGATGAGCAAACTCAACGAGAACGCCATTTTTATTTCAGCAAAAGAAAAAACCAACATCGAAGAGCTTAAGTCACTCATCTACGAAAGAGCCAGGGAAATTCACATACAACGATTCCCATACAACGATTTCTTGTACCAGACTTATGATGAAGAAACGGAGATCTAAACTGCAATATATCCATATCAAACGCCGGGACGGCTACCCTTACTTCAATGCATAATTGAACCTTATCCCTGCTATAATGTACCGAGGGAAGAATTTATCGCCCAGACACTGGGTATCGAGCTGTATATGGAAGCGGGAATCCGAGGCGTGGAAGTAGGAGCTTTACTAGCCGACCGCGATCCGACAACCCGCAAAAACCGTTACCCGGCCCTGGAACTTCTCCGGTTGGCCATACCCCGCCGGACGTATACCAACAACCATATGGATGTAGTAGCAGTAGCACTCAAAAACGTGTACGACCGGCGGGACAAAATTACAAAAGGTTATTCCATTGCGTACGAAGAACCCATCATGCGCCATTTTACAGTTGAGCTGGAGCGGTCAGAATGAAAACAGCGAAGAGGTTACTTTCTTCGAATAATACATGATCACGGCCAGGATGGCAAACAATCCCAGGCTGCCGACAAGCAGGGCATAGCTCTCCATTTGTATAAGAATGAATATAAAGAGGTAAAGGAAAGCAAGCAATGTGCCTACCAAAAAACCGTTCTTACGGCTTTTCAGGATGCTTCCCATGTGGAACATGATCAAAAGGGTGGTCATGACCGCCGCCGCAAGGTACGCGAGATTAAACCCAAGCAATTCGGACATGGAAAGCAACAGGGTATAAAACAGCACTAAAGCCAACCCGACAAGTATATATTGGAACGGGTTTACCGGCTTCTTTTGCAACAGCTCTATAAAGAAAACCACCACAAAGGTGAGCAAGACAATGAGGATGCCGTATTTGACACTGCGCATGTTTTGCTGGTATTGGTCGACCGCCTGAATAAACCGCACCCCGAATCGTGACGATGCCATTTGATTAATGGCATTGCTGTCGTCGGAACGTATAGCCTGTCCGAAACTACGGTTAAGATCAAGCACCCTCCATTCTGCCGAAAAGCCCGCCTTATCTATATCCCGAGTTTGGGGAAGGAATTCACCGTCGAAACTGGGTGTTGCCCAATCCGACCGTATGGCGGCAGTGGTAGTTTTTCCCGTGGGAACGATGTATAGCCCATGCGAACCGTTCAATTTTAACGAAACGGTAAAAGGGAACGTTTCCTGTAAGGCGGAATCGGGATTGAGGGAATCCATTTTCGCGTTCAACCCCACACGGAACAACTCGTATGCGATGTTGGCATTTTTACCCGCTTCTCCCCTGCCGGTTTCCAGGTTTTCAACAGGAATTCCGGGGTCGAAGGTTGTGGTCTGCCCATTGCTCTGTAACGAAACATTGTCTTTTATGCCTTTCAGGTCGGAAAGTCCGATAATAATCCGCACATCGTCCCATTTAACCTGTGAAAGTTGTACATTCTGCCGGGTGATTACCGACCCATCAAACTGTCCCGACAAAACAATATCGGAGCCATAAACCGATGCGTCGTAAATGCCTCTTTTCCTTTTTTCTACCCGTGTGGAGATTTTTACATCCAATGTTTCGGGCAACACCAGCAAGTTTCTATTTACCGTGATTTCCTTTTTGTCCTCAACCCTGATTTCCTCATAGGGAACCACAAGGCAGGGCCCGGTAACAGTCTGTTCCCCTCCCCATTTCGATGTAATCTCCTGCACTGCTCCCTGCCGGGTGTTCTGCCGCTCGCGGATCAGCGACTGGATCATGGCCAGCGGAATAAGCAACATCACTGTAAGTATTGCCACGGAAAAGGCCTTGATGGTTGTAGAATACCGCTCGATAAGGTTTCGTTTTTCTGTTTCCATAATTTTTACTTGTTAGATAAAGCTTTTTTAATCGGTTGCCTGTTTAATAAATGCTTCCAATGCTTGCAGATGCTCCTTGAAGGCTTGTTCGCCTTCACAGGTCCTGGAATATGTTGTCCGGGGTTTCCGTTCGATAAATTCCTTTTTCACTTCAATGTACCCCAATCCTTCAAGCGTTTTGAGGTGGCTTGCCAGATTGCCATCGGTGAGGCCCAGCATTTCCTTGAACGTATTGAAATCCACCTCATTATTCACCATCAGCATCGACATTATGCCCAGGCGTACCTTGCTTTCGAAAGCCTTGTTAATATCTTCGAGAAATTCCTTCACGATAACCTTTCTTTTCTTTCGATGCTTACGTAGAAATAAATTCCGTAAAGGATGTGCAAGACTCCGAAACCGGCCGACCAGAACAGCAGGCCTTTTCCGGGAAAGAACGCACACAACAGGCCCAAAGCCATCTCTGCACAACCCAGCCAGAAAATATTCCCGTAGGTGTATTTAGAAGCGTTGATCAACGAAACACCGTAGAACAGCAACATGACTGGTGCAACAATCCCGACGTATCCATTGAGAAGCAGGGCCAGGCAAAAAATACCCCCGGCGGTAAGCGGCAGGAAAAAGTTGAAAAATGTCCGGTAAGCCGGTTTGTTGAAAAAAGAGTGCTGCCTTTTTTTTGCTTTCCGCACCGAGAAAAACAGGATTGTCCCCAACGCCAGGACAAACACGAATAGTGCCGTAACAATAAGTTGCGGCACAACGGCAAGCCACGGCGGAGCGGAATAACCGTCCGGCCCGGAGACAACCGAAGCCAGGACACTCCGGGCAATCCATGACCCCCCCAACGCGTACAAACCGATAAGGATGGCGGAAGTGCCGCTGAAAGAGATGAACCTCGACGACTTCTCCATCATCGCCCTGATCTCTTTTACAGTTTCTATTGCTTCAATATTTTTCATAATAAAAAGTACTTTGAACTACAAAGTAAAGGATAAAAAATTAAAGCCGGCACAAAACAGACCGACTTTAACTTATTTTAATTGTTTTTCTAGCGGCTGACCAACTCGATTGAAACCGGTCCCATAAGCCCATACTCCTTTAGCGGGGCTTTGGCTTCGGGCCCCGCAATGGTCCATGTTCTCCTGCTTTCTTCAGGCAACCCGGCATCGTACACCAACCGGTTGAACCAGGTACTGGTTACCTCCACCTGCAAATTATTCTCTCCTTCCTGCAGATACCGGGTAACATCCAGCACGTACGGTGAGGTCCAGCAAGTACCAACTTCCTGGCCGTTTATCCTTATTCTGGCGATAACCTCCACCCGGCCCAAATTCAAGTGGTACGCCGTTGTTCCAGACTTACGGTCTAACGTAAAGGTGGTCTCATAGGTAGCCGTCCCGGAGAAAGATTTCCCTTCTTCCGATACCGGGAAATCTTTCCAGGCAATCAGTTTTTGGGTAACCACCGGTGAGTTTTCCACTCCCCACCCTCCGGGAAAATAAACTTGCCAGGATGCCTGGCTTAAGTCCAACTTTTCCGTTGGTTGCGGCTGTCTAAGCGGCTTATTCGATTTTCTATTTTTAAAAACGAGAAAACAGGAGCTTCCGGCCGGAATATCCAGTTCAACCTCCGTGTAATTATCCTTTACGTTGGAATTTACCGCAACGATTTCCCCGGATAACGGATCCCAAAGTTCCGCATTTCCCCGGATACGAAAAGAAGCCAAGCCCCGGTACCCCTTTTCAGGAGAGGTTGAGAGGAAATAGATGCCGGACTCACCAGTTTGGCGGTGCAGCCAGCGCAGGTCGGGGGAATGGGCAAGAATGTCCGGCGGGATATTTTCCGCTGTCAGAACGGTAGCTATATCTGATGTATTGTAAACTTTCCCTTTCCCCAGGGTAAGCATGTTTTTCGAGCCGTCTCCCCACAGTTTTCCGACGGCTTTGTCGAACCTCAGTTTTGTTTCATCCCCACCGCTTAAGGTAGCTATACCCGACGGGGCATCTCCGGCAAGAATCACCCCCGCTTCCACGAACGAAGCGATCTTTTCTAACGTTTCCGGCAGCATCCTCCTGCAATCGTACAACCACAACACTCGGTACTGGATTCCTTCAGGAGTGACCAGCTTGCCATTCTTAACCGACAAGCGGTTCAACAAAATATCGGGATTGCAATAATCGTAGGAATATCCTTCGGGGAAAGGAAGTAACTGGGGCGGCTTATGATTTTGTTCGTCTCCCAGATACATCAATACGTCCGATACCGGGTTTCCCGTTTCCAGCATGTAATTACACCTCGCCAGGTAATCCGTGAACAGGGGCATGTGCTGCCACCAGGTCTGTAAGCGCAGGAACGGCGTACCGATCTTTGTTCCGAACGATGTGCCGGGAGGCAGGAAATCCGTACGCGGGTTATGAGTATAAGTATGGAAAACCAGATGGGTCACCCCTTTGGCAAAATGGTCATCGGCAATGTCTTTTAAGAAACGGGGATGTTCATCCCAAGTAAGGTTGAAAGAGGTGAACGCTTCTGCCGCCACCCTCTTTTTTCCGTAACCCCGCGCGGCAGAGACGGCCGGTCTGACCGGCTTGAATTCAATGCTCCCCACAAACGAATCCGAGCGTGGCTGCCAGAATTCACACATGGGAACATCGGCATGTTTGTAGTATTCCAGAATATCTCCGGGAAAAACATCACCCGATGCCGTCTCAAAAGAGACCGTCAATCCGTTTTCATCGGCCAGCTTTTTTATCTCCCCAAAAAAGTTTTCCACCAGCAGATCGTTGAGGGTCACGCGCCAGTCACGAAGAAACCGCGCTGTATTCTCCGGATTATCCACCACATACCCGAACAAGGCAGGCAACCTGGAGCGAAGGGCGTAACTCCATTGATTATCAAATATTTTATCGAGATCGGTCGTCCAGGTCTGCGTCTTGCATTCCCAACTATCCAGCAGGACGCCTTGCAGCAATCCGTCTTTCAGCGCTCCATCTCCTTTAATCAAACGCCCGACGTACCCATCAAAGTTCGCTCTTATACCGCTAGGGTGGAGTTTGGTTGCCTCCCAGCCCGTTGCTTCGGGAGGGGCCGGTCCGTTTTTCTGGCCCGTATTGACATGTCCTATACGAAGAACGGTCCAGTTCCCCGCAGGAACAGTCCAGTTAAGTTTTCCTGAAGAATCCATATGATTGGATATGTCCACAATCGTGGAGGGATCAACCCAGGAGCGGGGATCCTGTTGTGGATATTCCTCCCTGACAATCCTTCTCAACGTCCACGCGGCTTCTGACTCCCAGTTCTGCTGACGGGCAGCAGAATAAAAATGGATGTACGGCAAAGTCATTTCATGCAGGTTGGAAATCTCAATCCGGTAAGAATCGGAAGGTGTCTCTGCACAGGCAATCGATAGGGGTTGGTCGTCCTGCCAGTTTGCAGCCGGCATGTCAATAAATGCCACCCGGCGCCTTTCACCGGGCAAGTTGGCGTAAACGGCTACCTTTACTCCCGGTGAATAAACCCGGGCATGCGAATAGGAATTTATGGGAGGAAATTCAACCGTTCGCAAGGTAGTTATTTCCGGAAACGTGATATCCACGACAGTAGGTTCATCCACCGAAGGAGGGATCGTGAGGGTCTTCCGGTCTACCAGGCAATCGCGCCAAGACAAGCCGGAGCGATTGCTTGTGATTCTGGAAGGGATCAACCGTGCGCCAGTATCACCTTCGGGTGTTGGGAACGCGATCACAAACAAATCCCGGTAATCGCGCCACTCTTCCTCTATGTTCCCGGGCTTTGCCAGGGTTATCTCCGACGCGACACCTCCGGCCAGGTCTGTCCGCGAATATACCAGGTGCCGCATGCAATTCTCCGGTTCAATCCACGGCCCACCGGCATACGACCAGCCGGGACAATTTTGCATGGTAAACCGCAGATTCAACCTTTTGCACTCTTCAGCCGTCCATTGTACAAGTTCGTCCCAATCTTCACTTAAGGTCTGAATCTGAGGCGAAACACCGGGCCATTCTCCTCCGAACTGGCCATGGAACAACTGAATGCCAGAGATTCCCGCTTTAGCTATAGCTTCCAGGTCGGCGGTTATTCCCGGTTTGGAAACGTTTCCACCGATAAAATGATACCACGTTTCGGGGTAATACTCCCTGTCTGGCGTTTTAAACGCCTCTTCACTTAACAGGCCATTCTCCGATTCTTTTTTTTCCTGTGGATTCAAACAAGAAAAGAAAAAGAATAGGGACATGCTGTAAAGAAAGAAAAAGAAAAATCGTTCTTTCCGGCGCGACAGATATGCTTTCATTACGGCAAACTATCTTTTACACAACGCTTCGTTCAGGGCGATCACTCCCTCTTCGTATTGCTCGCGGGAAATGACAAACTGCATATTCACCTGCATCAGTGATTGGGCAAAACTCTCTACGTTTATACCCTTTTCGTGCAACGCCTTTGCCGCCCGATAAAGGAATCCAGGCATAGCAATGTTCGTTCCCATGGCACAGACAATGGCAGCCGGCAACACCGTTACCTGGTAAAATACCTCCTTGAGTACCCGGATAAGTTCGTGAGCCCTCTCTTCATCCCAGACCACCATAGTGATAGAATTGGCGTTGGTAGATTTCAGGATGTAGCTCACATTGTATTTTTGGAAATACTGCATGATTCGCGCATCGTAACCCACTTCGCCTACCATCATCGGATCGTGGATCTCCAAAGCGATCACTTTGCGTGACCCCGAAACGATTTCAACACGCGCCTCGGGCGAAATATAATCCCGTGAAATCAATGTTCCCGGATGTTCCGGTTCGAAAGTGTTTTTAATGCGTATGTTGATTCCAGCCAACTCCAGGGGCTTCGCAGCTTTCGGGTGAATAGCCTCCATGCCGATGTCTGCCAGCTGGTCGGCAATAATATAATTGGTTTGTCCAACAGGAACACTGTTTTCTACCCCAACAATTTTAGGATCGGCGCTGGAAAGGTGGTATTCTTTGTGTATAACCGCTTCATCTGCTTTCACTTCAACGGCGATCTTACTGAAGGTTACTTCTGAATATCCGCGGTCAAATGCGCGCATAATACCTTCTGTTCCTTTCGTATATCCTGTTGCCACACAGACGATATTGCTAAAATCGACTCCTGCAAATTCGCGATGGATACGCTGGTCAATGGTCAGCGGCTCATTGTCGTTGAAACCGCAAAGGTCGATAAACCGGGCATTTATACCGTTATTGTTCAATATGTTGACCGAATTCCATCCCGAATGGGCTTCTCCAAGGGAAGCCAGGATTTCCCTGGCCGCCAGGTGGATGTCAGTCATGTTTACGTATCCCGACGCAAGTACTTTTCCCAAGCTGTAGAGCAGGGTTTTTGCCTGGTCCACTCGAAACCGGATAAAATCACGCGCTTCTTTCAAGTCCAGGCCAATGTCGGCAAATCCATCGTTGATCAGTAAGAGCCGTTGACAGAACGAGTCCAGTGCACTGCTGTAATCTTCCCCGTTCAAAAACTTGTTGTAAATCCCGGGCTCACCCGTCTTTTTATGTTCCAGCAACCAATTGGTCACGTTGTTGTATGCCGAAACTACAAATATACGGTTGTAATACTCATCACCTTTGCGATGGCCTTTTATGATGTTTTGAAGCACATCCTGAAACTGAGACATGGATGTTCCGCCGATTTTTTCTACTGTAAGCATCGTTTTGTTTGCAATTTTAAATCCGTCAGGGACGGAGAAGTTTTATGACGTGCAAATGTAGGGATTTTTTTTGCAGATTAGAAAAAATGACGTAATTTGCGTAAAAATTTTCAGTTATGATTAATTATAAAGAAATTATCACCATAGAACCTGGTAAACGCGGGGGAAAGCCCGTCATAAGGGGAATGCGGATAACCGTAGGGGATATTCTCGGATGGCTTGCTTCCGGAATGACAATCCCAGAAATCTTGTCCGATTTTGATGAATTGACAGAGACAGATATCTATGCGGCATTAAGTTTCGCGGCAAACAGAGAGAATAAGACCTATCTAATAGCGGTATGAAACTATTTAATTAATTGCTCGACAACGGTTAAGCATGAAGGGCTATGGGTTCCCGCCAAAAATAATTTGGATTCGTACGGGAAATCTAAAAACCATGGAAATTGCGGATATTCTGAGAAACTACTCAAAAGATATTGATAATTTCATCGATGATAATAATTTTGGATGTTTTGAAATCCTTAAATTAAAGTAACAAATCCTTTAGTCATTTCCTGGCAAACCCGAAACTCGATTTCAATTCTTCATACACACGGTGAATCGGTAACCCCATAACGTTAAAATAAGAGCCTTCAATATGTTTTACCGCCACGTAGCCGATCCATTCCTGCACTCCGTAAGCGCCGGCTTTGTCCAACGGGCTGTATCTTTCCACGTAGTATTCAATCTCCTCTTCCGATAATTCGGTAAAAGTAACCCGGGTAGTGTCGGAAAAAGCCACTTGTTTTTTCGTGGATGTAAGACAAACCCCCGTGATGACCCGGTGTGTCTGGCCCGAAAGTTCTCGGAGCATCCGCTTTGCTTCGGCATTATCCATCGGTTTCCCGTAGACTTTATTGTTCAGCAGGACAACGGTATCGGCCGTAATCAGGAGTTCATTGTCTTTAAGCTGTGGCAGGTAAGCGGTTGTTTTTTTAAGGGCAAGGTATTCCGCCACCTTCTCCGGGGGAGTATCGTTGGTGTATGTTTCTTCGATATCGGGCAACGTTCTTATTTCGTACTCAATGTCGATACCGGTAAGCAGTTCTTTTCGCCGGGGAGAGTTGGAGGCGAGGATAAGGTGATAATTTGCAATGGCCATTCCCTAAATTTTCAACAAAGTTACAAAACAAAGTTTGTTTTTTGTAAATTTGCACGAAACTCATTGTCTATGATTGTTGATATTTGCCTCTCTCCCGCCCTTTACCCCTATTATCAGAAGGAGAACGATGTGGTTGTGGTAGTCGATATATTCCGGGCCACCACCACGATGTGTGCTGCTTTCAATAACGGAGCTGCCTCTATAATTCCCGTTGCCGACATCGAACGGGCAAAGAGGTACAAATCAGAGGGATTCCTGGTAGGGGCTGAAAGAAAAACCCGTCGCGTGGAGTTTGCCGATTTTGGAAACTCCCCGTTTGAATATACGCCGGATAAAGTGTCGGGACGGGATATTGTTTTCACCACAACCAATGGCACGAGGGCTATAGAGGCTGCAAAAGATTGCGGACGGCTTTTTATCGGCGCGTTTTCCAACATAGACAACCTGGCCGACACCTGCTTGTCGTCGGGTGAAAGAATTGTGGTCTTATGTGCCGGCTGGAACAACTGCGTAAGTATGGAAGACACGTTGTTTGGCGGAGCCTTTGTGAAAAAATTGTCGGAAAGGGCGGAAATTGTTTTTGGATCAGACGCTGTGCGGATAGCAATGGAGTTATGGGAAAAAGCCAGAAACTCCCCGATGGATTATCTGAAAAACGCCGACCATTACCACCGCCTCATCGCCAACGGCGCAGAGGGCGATGCGGCCTATTGCCTCCAGCGGAATACGGTCTCGGTGGTGCCGTATTACAACAGGGAAAGTAAAAAGCTTACAGTGTTGCAATAGCTTTTATTCATCCCAGTCAAACTCATCAAAATCGAATTTATCGGTAAACTGGTCCAGATCGCGGCGTTCTTTTTTGGTGGGGCGCCCGGTTCCGCGCTGCCTGTCCACGAATCCGCTTATCTTGTTCAATTCCAGTATTTCGTATTGCTCAGGAGGGGTAACATTTTCCATAAATTGCGGGACAAGTTTTGCCCCCATCCGTTTATCGGATAAACCCAGCACTTTAAACGAAAAAGTAACCGGCGGCTTACGTACCTGAACGACATCTCCGACACGAATCATCCTCGACGGTTTCACCGATACGTTATCGATCAACACACGCCCTTTCTTGCATGCATCCAACGCAACCGTTCGGGTTTTAAAAATCCGCACAGCCCACATCCATTTATCGATCCGAACTTCGTTCATCCTTTTTGATACAACCTCACTTACTTATTATTATACTGATTCATCGTAATATTTACGCCGGCCAGGCAAAAACTGCGTATAATTTCCGCAGCCTTCTCCAATCGTTCGGGAAGAAACTGCTTCTCTTCACCGGAAAACTCGTCCAACACATAATCCACCTGTGCTCCGCGGGGAAAATCATTTCCGATCCCAAACCTCAACCGGGCGTATTGCTGAGTACCCAGGACCTGCTCAATGTGCTTCAATCCGTTATGTCCGGCATCGCTGCCTTTCGATTTCAACCGAAGTGTGCCGAACGGCAAAGCCAGGTCATCTACCACAACGAGGAGATTCCTGTCTTCAATCCTTTCTTTTTGCAACCAATACCGGACAGCATTCCCGCTTAGGTTCATAAAGGTGGAAGGTTTCAGCAGCACGAGTGATTTATTTTTCAACCGGGTCTCGGCGACAAAACCGTATCGCTTATCCTGAAAAACAGTATTGGACGCTTTTGCAAAAGCGTCCAATACCCTAAATCCTATGTTGTGGCGGGTATTCTCGTAATCAGGTCCGATGTTCCCCAACCCCACAATCAAATACTTCATTTTAACGTTTTCTCTTTACCCTTACTGTGCTTTTGCGGCGGCACCTCGAGCAGCACGTGTCAGCTGAACGCGGCAAACAACGGCATTTTTCGGTGTCAGCAACTCCAGTCCTTCGAAGTTCAACTCACCCACTTGAATGGATTTTCCCAACTCGAGTTCTTCGACGTTGACAACCAACTCCTGGGGAAGCTTTTCAGCCAATGCTTTCACTTTCAGTTTGCGCAAGTCGAGCGACAGCTTACCTCCCGATTTAACACCAGCGGCCAACCCTTCCAGACGAACCGGGAGTTCAATCACTACCGGGACATCGGGGAATACATGTAGAAAATCAATGTGAAGAATATTGTCTTTGACAGGATGGAACTGTATCTCTTTCAAAGTAGCCATCATGGATTTTCCGTCCAGAACAAGATTGATCAAATAAACTTCGGGTGTATAGATGAGGTTGCGGACATCGCTGTTTTTCACCACAAAATTGATGTTTTTTTCGTTACTTCCGCCATAAACCACACAGGGGATAAGTCCTTCGCTGCGGTAGCTTCTCGCTGCTTTTTTTCCGAAATCTTCTCTGACTTCGCCTTTTAATTCGTACGTTTTCATTTTTTAATTTTTGTTTGTGTTACTCAAAATAAAGCCTGTTTTTGCTTCTTTATTTCCCATCACACGAGGGAGCTTTCAAAAGCGGCGCAAAGATAGTGATAATCTTTTTATTATGCAACCCATCACCGGACTCTTTTCTTCAAATCTTCTACCGGAATGCTTAACAACCGTCCCATGGGCTTGTCGCCGCGATACGTGATTATACGCATCATAACGGCATCCTTGGGAATAGGTTGCGGTTTGGTATACCTGGGATAGAAGTTATCCGGTGTTGAACTGTCGAAACTGATGTAAATGTCCAATCCTCCGATTTCAGGTGCAAGCTCCACAAAATACTGTTCGTTTTTACGCGTAACATGCACAATAGGATCGTATATGGCTGGTGAATACTTCGTCTTCGCATAATCAAAACGCACAAAATGATTTTCCGTTTTCGATACAAACTTATCCCAATCTTTTTTTTCTTTTGGAGACCAAAGCGATTCGGAAACAGCAAATCCGCGCGGCCAGGTCATGTATTCCGCCTGACGGATGTTGTAAACCTGTTCTGTCCACAGATTGGCCTGGCCTCCTAAAATATAGTTAGCATCAGCCCCTTCGGGAATCGGGTCGAATTTATAGGTTTGGTTCAACCGCAACGAAGCATAAACACGGGGCTCCGTGCTGATATCGCCCTGCATATAATCGATATACACGTAATTGGTTGGGCTCATCACTACATAATGCCCCGATTTGGACGCTTCAATTCCGTAATTAACGCCGCGCCAGCACATCAACGCAGTGGTTGGCGTAATACCGCCTTCCAGAATTTCGTCCCATCCCATCATTTTTTTGCCTTTTGATAAGATAATCCGCTCCAACCGTTTACCAAAATAGGATTGCACTCCGGCCATATCCTTAATGCTTTCGCGCTGCATAAGCTTTTTCACATCGGGGCTTTTTTCCCAAAACGTGTACGGCGCTTCATCGCCACCCGTATGAATATATTCAAAGGGGAAAAGCGAAGCCACTTCAGTCATCAGCTTGTCCAAAAACTCATACACTTTTTCGTTGGATGGGCAAAGCGTATTTTCGTATATGGCTGCCGGCCGGCCACCCGTATTCCAGTCCAGAAAAGGCGCACCCGTACGCACGGCGTGTGTTTCGCTTTCAGGAAAACAAGCCAGTTCAGGATAAGCCGCAAGAATAGCCGAACTGTGTCCGGGGACATCGATTTCAGGCATCACCTGAATATTGCGTTCTTTGGCGTATTGAACAATTTCCCTTATCTGCTCTTGCGTATAAAAGCCACCGTAATTTTTTGGGGCATCGGGATCGGGTTGAGAAAAGCCGCCAAACCACCCGATCTGTTCCTGACGCCAGGCCCCAACTTCAGTAAGTTTGGGCAGGCTTTTGATTTCGATCCGCCACCCTTCGTCGTCAGTGAGGTGCCAATGGAACAGGTTGTACTTATATTTCACCATATTATCCAGGTATTGTTTAACCTCGTCAACGGTAAAAAAATGACGGGAAACATCCAACATTAACCCGCGCCAGCCTACCCGGGGATAATCGGTAATCTCAACCTGGGGAGCCTGCCAGGAAACGCTCCTTTCGGGCTTATCACTTTCAACCTGAGGCGGCAAAAGCTGTAAAAATGTTTGAATACCGTACAGCAACCCGGCCGGCTTATTGGCATTAATGCTCACCTTACCCGAGGTAACCGACAAAGTATACCCTTCGTTGCCAATTTTAGCGTCTGTCTTCGCATTGATCGTCAAAATAATGTCCCCGTCAGACACGTCGTTGTGCACGGTCACTTTTTTATCCGGCGCAGTAGAAAGTTTTTTCGCCAGGTGTTCGCTTATAAAGTTCACCTCATCTCCTGAAGGAGCGGAAATCACTATGTTGTCGGGAAGCAGGTAATGCCCTCCTTTTTTCACCACGGAGACAGGTTCGGGAATAATGGAAATTTCCCGTTCAACTTGCTGGCCAAAAGCCAGTAATCCGAAAAAGGACAAGGAAAACAATAGAATAAATCTCTTCATCGTAAAACTATTGATTTTGTTGTTTGATTGATTTGTGATTTGCAAATTTACGAAAAAAAGGATGAGTTTCGTGATTCTGCCTCATCAAACAACCGGACACATCAAATTCTAAATCGTAAATATTTATTACCTTTGCACTTCAAATAACAGTCAATTTCAATATGGATACAGTACTCAGTGGAATCCGGTCGACAGGAAACCTGCATTTAGGAAATTACTTCGGTGCGTTACGCAACTTCATCCGGATGCAGGACGAAAACCGGTGTTTCTTTTTTATTGCCGATATTCACTCACTCACCACACACCCCGACCCGAAAGATTTACACGGGAACGTTAAAAATGTATTGGTCGATTACCTGGCCGCGGGCATTGATCCCGGTAAATCGGTCATCTATATACAAAGTGACGTGCCGGAAACGATCGAGCTGTATCTCTACCTGAACATGCACGCTTACATGGGTGAACTTGCCAAAACCACATCGTTCAAGGAGAAAGCGAGAAAACAACCCGAGAACGTGAATGCGGGATTACTTACCTATCCCACGCTGATGGCTGCCGACATCCTGATTCACAACGCCGACAAGGTGCCTGTGGGAAAAGATCAGGAACAGCACTTGGAGATGACCCGTAAGTTTGCCCGCCGGTTCAACAATTTCTACGGTGTGGAATTTTTTAAAGAGCCTGTCGCATACAACTTTGGAGAGGAACTGGTGAAAATTCCCGGGCTGGACGGAAGCGGGAAGATGGGAAAATCGGAAGGAAACGCCATTTACCTGGCAGATTCGCCCAAAGAGATCGAAAAGAAAGTAAAACGCGCCCTGACCGATTCCGGACCCACCCGGCCGAATTCCGTGAAGCCGGATTACATAGAGAACCTGTTTACCATTATGCGCGTGGTTTCGGCCCCGGAGGTAGTTCAACATTACGAAGACAAGTGGAACGGGTGTGAGATCCGTTACGGCGATCTGAAAAAACAGCTGGCCGAAGACATTATCAACGTGACTTCACCCATTCGCGAACGAATCCTGGAAATTGAAAAAGACGATGCCTATTTGCGAAAGGTCACCCGGGAAGGGGCAGAAAAGGCACGCGAAAGCGCATCAAAAACCATTGCCGCAGTCCGGGAGATTGTAGGGTTCAAAAAATTTTAAACCAACAGGCCCCTGATTTTTGACGGAATGACAGTGTCATTCCTTTTTTTGTTAAACTTTTCGCATAAAAGATTGTTCACACTCAATAACTACAATGCAACGATTTTATGCTACCGTTTAAATCCATAGAATTAAAAGACAAAGACATTATCAATTCGCACCTCTGCAAACAAAATTACAGGGCATCGGACCTCTGTTTCACCAATCTGTACAGCTGGGGGAAAAAATTCGACACCCAATATGCAACGGAGGGCGAATGGCTTTTTATCCGGTTCAGGGACAACAACAACCGGAACTCCTACCTGAAACCGGTGGGAGGCGACAATATAAAGAGAGCCATTGAAACGATCATAGACGACCATCAGCAGTTTGATACGACTTTTCAGATCAGGGGGTTGACTCAGGAGATGATCAATGAAATTGAAACGGCAATGCCCGGTGCTTTCGATTACAAGTTCAACCGCAGCGTATCGGACTATATCTACACAACAGAAAAAATGATCAACCTTACCGGGAAAAAGTTACAAAGCAAAAGGAATCATATCAACAGGTTTAAGCGCGAAAACGAGTGGAAATACAAATCGTTGACCGGGAATCCGGCACTGGTAAAGGAATGTAAAGAAATGCTCGACCAGTGGATGCAGATAAACCTGGAAGAGAAGGACCCTTCGCTGGTTTACGACGATTTTGCTACTACGCTGATGCTTGAGAATTTTGAATACCTGGAGCTGAAGGGCGGGTTAATATGTGTGAACAACGAAATCGCCGCATTCACAATCGGTGAGCCCCTTACAAAAGACACCTTTATTGTTCACGTAGAAAAGGCATTCACCACTATACACGGCGCCTACAACATCATCAACCAGCAATTTATCGAGAATGAAGCAGCGGATTTTACTTATGTTAACCGGGAAGAAGACATGGGTATTGAAAACCTGCGTAATGCCAAGCTGTCTTATCAGCCCGATATTCTCCTCGAGAAATACAACGCACGCCTTAAGAATTAATCACCATGATACACTACGCCGACAATACGACCAGACAGCAGGTTTACGACATGTGGAAAACCGTGTTCGGCGATTCCGACGAATACATGGAGATTTATTTCCGGGAGAAATACAGGAACGAAAATACACTGATCTATTTCGAGAGCGGGAAGGCAGTCTCTTCCTTGCAGATGCTCCCGTTTGATTTTTCATTTCACGGTTCAGAAATTCCAGTAGCTTATTTTTCCGGGCTATGCACGCTACCAGAAGCCAGGAAAAAAGGATTTATGGGGGCTCTTATCAAAAAATCTTTCGGTGAAATGGATGAAAAAGGAATCCCGCTTGCCATTCTGGTTCCGCAGGACAAAACAGTAATGAAGTTCTACAGGCAATTTGGATTTACCCAAACATTTGATGCAGGTGCCCCTCTTCCCGACTTACAAAAAATTATGGTTGAATCGGAAAACCTCCATAATGCTTACGAGATATTCGATTCTTTTTTTCGTCAACGCGACATGACAGTGCAAAAAACGCCGGATGATTTTCGTGCAATTGTGGAAGAAGCCGCATTGTTTGATTTTCCAGTCAAAAAAGGCCTGATGGCCATGTCGCGCATCACAGATGCAGAAAAGCTGTTGATAATTTTCGCAAAAAAATATCCCCAAATAAAAGTTTCTGTAAAAGTTTCAGACCCCATTATCGGGAAAAACAATGCTGTTTTTGTGATAAAAAACGGGAGTGTCTCCAAAAGCAGCAAAAAAGAAACAACGCATTTCTATGTAGAGATAGATGCACTGACCCAGCTACTTCTTGGTTATAAAACTTCAGAATTTTCAAATGATTACCGCCTTGTTTTTCCTGAAAAACAGCCATTGATTGGCTTTATGATGGAATAAAAAAAAGGTCACCTCGATCGAGATGACCTCTTTTGTCTTCGGTTTATCCTGTTATTGTCAATAAGGTAAAAAAGATTGTTTTAGGTTATCGATACAAAGATAAGCCTCTTTTTTCATACCTGCAAAATATATTTACATGTTTTATAACATATTTTTTAATTTGCCATCCATTTTTTCTGCTGGAATTCTGTATGATTTCTGACCGCGCGGATGTAAAACAAAAAAGAGAGTAATGCTGAATAGCGTCGACTCTCTTTTTTTCGTTTTTCCGGAAAATTTTACTTTCTCAGGCCTAATTCTTTAACGATAGCCCTGTACCTATTGATATCTTTTTCTACCAGGTAATCCAGTAAACGACGACGTTTACCCACTAAAATTTTCAATGAACGTTCCGTGTTATAATCTTTTTTGTTTGACTTCAAATGCTCAGTCAAATGCGAAATACGGTATGAAAACAATGCTATCTGCGCTTCAGGCGAGCCAGTATCAGTGTTAGACTTTCCGTGCTTGGCAAAGATTTCTTTCTTTTTTTCAGAATCTAAATACATAAAACTTGTTTGTAAAAATTTATTTAAAAAGTTTTTGGGAGGCAAAGATACAGCTAAATTTTCAGATTACAAATATTTTACAACTATTTATTCTCCACGGCGCATCAATCTCCCACTCAATCTTTTTATGGCATTATTTATCTCTATGTCGGGTTCAATCACGTTGTATTCGCCCCAGAACTCAGGATCCTGGAAGTGTTCCACCTTTTCCGCAATCACATCGGTAGAACGGATTCGTTCATCCCTCGGAAATTTATTGACACTTTCCTGATACCTGTCCGTAATGGCCATCTCGGAACCGATCGTGTAGTTTGTTGCAAAAAGCCCGAAGAACCGGTTAGTCCACCTTACCCGGAACCGGACTTCAGTGCTGCTGTAATTGAAAAACCATTTACCGTTATTTTCGATAAAATCGGCAATATAGCGGGCTTCTTCCACATCCACTTTCATCTTTGAAGGTTTACGCCGGATAAAAATATTGGAAGCATCTTTCCGGCCCTCCACATTCATGTTAAATTCTATTCTGACAATAGCCAGGGATTCAACATCCAGGTAAACCTTTCCCCGGAACAGAATATCTTTTATACCGTTCTTCGGCAGGAAATTAATCTCATAGTGCGGCTTGTTGTTGATGCTTATCATTCTTTCAATGGTGAAAATATATTCATCCCCTTTTTCACCAAAAACGATCTCGGGATTCTTCGCCACATCCAACATAAGTGCTGTACTGATTCCGCCCTGAAACTTCAACAAAACAGTATCGCGCGGCGAAATATCGGTTGCTTTCCGGCCTATGTAGATTTTTGCCTGGTCACTCTCGTACGAACGATACGAAGATTTATACACATCCAATACGGTTTCGACCAAAGAAATATAGTTTGCATTTTTCTTTATCGATTCCCGGTAAAACGCCACCATCATATTGGGATCGGTAGAATAGTTTTGCGGTATACGGCTCAACGCTTCCCTTATCAACTCACTTCCATCACCAGAAACTACTTCAAGCGGCCCCAGTTCAATGAAAGAAGGTATTAACATAATGTGGTTGTTGGGCTTGTCGATGAGCGTAACCACCGGAACCTCCAGGTTCTCATACCCCAGATACCGTATAATCAGTCTGGAGTTTTTTGCCGATGCAGGAACCCTGAGCGTAAAGTATCCATCCTGGTTGGTGACACTCGATATATTCAGGTTTCCTACAGTTACACTCGCATTGGAAAGCGGATCGCGGGTGTCACTTGCCAATACCCTACCCCGCAGCGTATACGATTGTGCCTGCAACACGTCATCCCCAAAGAGCTGAAAACTAAAGAGCAGCAACAGCAATAAGTTAATAATCCTATAATTTTTCATTGGTTTGGAAAGTTTTAAATTGTTTATCCATCGGGTTACATACGCTACACAAAGTAAACGTTTTTTACTTAAACAATCAAACTAAACCACAGAGTTTTAATGATTATTTTATAAGGTCACAATACATTGTCATTCGCAAGATTTAACTGATGCCGTAACGGAAGTTCAATTATTTAAATGATGATATAAAACAAATTCTAAACTTTAATACCTAAATTTGTGGTGAAAAAATCTGAAAAAGAGCATGACGCATAAATACGATTTTCTAATTATCGGATCGGGCATTGCGGGGATGAGTTACGCCCTGAAAGTGGCCAAACACGGCAAAGTGGCTATAATAGCTAAAACAACGCTAGAAGATGCCAACACTTACTATGCACAGGGCGGCATTGCTTCGGTAACAAATCCCTGGGACAATTTTGAAAAACACATTACAGACACGCTCGATGCGGGGGCAGGGTTGTGTGATGTCAGCGTAGTGGAACGCGTTGTACAAGAGGCCCCGGCACAAATCAATGAACTGATCAGCTGGGGTGTAAATTTTGACAAAGACGAAAAAGGAAATTTTGACCTGCACCGGGAGGGCGGACATTCCGAATTTCGGATCCTACACTACAAGGACAGCACAGGTGCAGAAATACAAACAAGTCTGATAGAAACCATCCGGAATCACCCCAATATTGATGTCTATGACAATCATTTCACCATCGAAATCCTTACCCAGCACCACCTGGGCCAGGTTGTCACCCGGCATACCCCGGGAATAGAATGTTACGGTGCCTACATTCTGGATTTACAGACCCGGGAAGTGCTGACGTTTCTTTCGCGCATAACCATGATGGCGACCGGCGGTATCGGTTGTATCTATCAAACAACAACCAATCCACTTGTCGCAACCGGCGATGGCATAGCCATGGTAGCACGCGCCAAAGGCGAAATAAAGGGGATGGAGTTCGTACAGTTTCATCCCACGGCGTTGTATCATCCCGGCGTGCGTCCGTCGTTTCTCATTACCGAAGCCATGCGGGGATACGGCGGGGTATTAAAGACAAAAGACGGTAAAGAGTTTATGCAGAAGTACGACGAACGGCTTTCTCTTGCGCCGCGCGATATCGTTGCCCGTGCCATCGATACGGAGATGAAAAACCGGGGTGACGATCATGTTTTTCTGGATGTAACGCACAAGGACGCTGAAGAGACCAAAAAACATTTCCCCACCATTTACGAGAAATGCCTTACCTACGGTATCGATATTACTAAAGAGATGATTCCGGTAGCCCCGGCTGCCCATTATTTGTGCGGTGGAATTTTCGTAAGTATTGACGGAGAAACAAGCATAAACCGCCTTTACGCCAACGGCGAATGTGCCTGTACAGGCTTGCACGGAGCCAACCGGCTGGCATCTAACTCACTCATCGAAGCAGTGGTTTTTGCCGATTCGGCTGCCAAGCACTCTGTACCCCTATTCAAAAAGTTTTCCTTTCAGGAAGATATTCCCGATTGGAATGCCGAAGGGACCACCTCCACCGAAGAGATGGTGCTGATCACACAGAGTTACAAGGAGGTGGGGCAGATCATGTCGTCCTACGTGGGGATTGTCCGTTCCGATATTCGCCTGCAGCGGGCAATGGACAGGCTGAACATTCTTTTTCGGGAAACCGAGAACCTTTTTCAGCGGTCGGTTGTCTCGCGCGAGATTTGTGAACTCCGCAATATCATCAAGGTAGGCTATATGGTCATTAAGCAAGCCATGGCACGCAAAGAAAGCCGCGGCCTGCACTATACCATTGACTATCCGGACAAGGATCCGGACTCAACGTTATAGCCGTAATACACAACACAAGGTATGATAAAATCCATTAACATAAACGGCGAATTGCTCGATTTTTCCACTCCGCTGGTGATGGGAATTTTAAATGTTACTCCCGATTCCTTTTATTCGGGCAGTCGTAAACAATCTGAAGAAGAGATTGTCGGCCGCGTCTGCCAAATTCTGGAGGAAGGTGGGAAAATTGTCGATATTGGCGGTCAATCCACAACACCGACTTCCACTTTAATACCGGCAAAGGAAGAGCTGAAACGCTTAGAGCCGACACTTCGGCTCGTTCGAAAAGAATTTCCCAATACTATCCTTTCCATCGATACGTTTTATTCCGAAGTAGCCGGGCCTGCCGTGGAAAAATACGGGGTAAACATCATCAACGATATTTCGGGCGGGCAGATCGATGATAACATGTTCGAAACAGTTGCCCGGCTCAATGTTCCTTATATCCTGATGCATATGCGTGGTACACCGCAAACCATGCAACAACACACCCGTTACGACAATTTTATTCAGGATATCCTGTACTATTTTTCCGAAAAATTATCGAAATTGAACCTGTTGGGCGTAAACGACATCATCATTGACCCGGGGTTTGGATTCAGTAAAACGACTGATCAAAACTACCAATTGATGGCTTATTTAAAATATTTCAATATCTTTGATGTACCAATTCTGGTTGGCATCTCTCGGAAATCGATGATTTACAAGCTGCTGGAGTGTACCCCACAGGAAAGCCTGAACGGTACATCGGCTTTAAATACATTTGCCTTGTTGTCGGGAGCAAACATCTTACGCGTTCACGACGTGAAAGAAGCCGTGGAATGTGTAAAGATTGTGGAAAAAATAAGCAAATAACGTTGTATGCTCGAACACTTTGGAATAAAAGATTTTATTGACATTTTACTGGTAGCAGCCCTGTTGTACTACCTGTTTAAAATGGTGAAAATATCGGGGATGCGCCCGCTTTTCATCGGGATCGTTGTCTTTATGATTATCTGGGTGCTTGTATCACAGGTATTCGATATGGTGCTGCTGGGCTCTATTCTTGACCAGTTCGTGAATATCGGCTTGATATTGCTGGTCATTCTTTTTCAGGATGAAATACGTAGGTTCCTTATGTCTCTGGGATCGAAGAAAGGGTGGAAGTTTGTATCGAAACTCTTTATCCCGGTCGACAAGCAGCAAAAAGACACATCGCACATCACTTCGATCGTACTGGCCTGCATGAACATGTCGAAAGCCAGGATTGGCGCGCTCATCGTCGTCCAAGGCGACCTACAACTCAGCTTATACGAGCAGACGGGCGAAATCATCAACGCCGATATCTCCTCCCGGCTGATTGAAAATATTTTCTTCAAGAACAGTCCCTTGCACGATGGAGCCATGATCGTTGTGGGGAAAAAAATAAAAGCTGCAGGCTGTATTCTTCCCATATCGCAGAACCCGAACATACCCAAACACATGGGGTTACGGCATCGTGCCGGATTAGGGATCACGCAGGAAACCGATGCCAAAGTGATTGTCGTTTCGGAAGAAACCGGAAAAATAACATTTGCCGAGGAAGGGCGGTTGAAAATCAACGTTAATCCCGAAGAGCTGCAACAACTGATCCTGAAGGAATAACTACAATGACATTAAAGCATTTATCCATCATAAATTTCAAAAACCTGGCTCAGGTTGAGTTGGAGTTATCGCCCAAAATAAACTGTTTTGTGGGAAATAACGGCATGGGTAAAACCAATTTGCTGGACGCCGTTTACTACCTGTCGTTCTGCCGGAGTTACACCAACCCCGTCGATAGTCAGATCATAAAACACGACGCAGATGTTTGCATGCTTCAGGGAAGGTATGAGCTGGAGGGACAGGAAGGCGAGGAAGAAATCTATTGCGGATTACGCCGGCGGCAGAAAAAACAGTTCAAGAGAAACAAAAAGGAGTACGAAAAACTCTCCGACCACATTGGATTTATTCCACTGGTGATGATTTCTCCTGCCGATATCGAGATAATCCAGGGGGGTAGCGAAGAACGACGGAAGTTTATGGACATGGCTATTTCTCAGTTCGACAAAGCGTATATGCACGCCTTGATCCGGTACAACAATGCCTTGCAACAACGCAACGCAACATTGAAAATGGACGACAACGAAATCGATTTCACCTTGCTGGAGCTTTGGGAAGACCAGATGGCGGGAGAAGGGGAGCTCATTTTTGAAAAACGACAAGCGTTTGTAAAAGAGTTTATTCCCGTTTTTGACGAGTTTTACAAACGAATAAGTTTATCCAACGAAAAGGCGACTTTCGACTACGTTTCGCAACTTCGCGAAAACAATTTCAGGGAAGCGCTGCGACAAACCCGCCGTCGCGACATCGCGGTGGGACACACCACCACCGGTATTCACCGCGATGAACTGGAGATGTTGCTCGACGGATTTCCCATAAAGAAAGTGGGTTCGCAAGGGCAAAACAAAACCTACTTCGTATCGATGAAGCTGGCACAATTTCATTACCTGCTTAAAACCGGGAAACGGACACCCATTTTGCTGCTGGACGATATCTTCGACAGGCTGGATGCCTACCGGGTGGAAGAAATTGTCAAACTGGTTTCGAGCAATGAATTTGGCCAGATTTTTATCTCCGATACCAACCGGGGGTCGTTCGATAAAATACTGGAACGGATCAACAACAGCCACCACATCTATTCGGTGAAAGACGGGGAAATAACAGTTTATGCTTAAAAAAAACGCCCAACCTATAGCAACCATCCTTTCGGAATTCTTCGATGAGAACCCGGAATTGAAGACATCGGTGGCTGAACACCGTGCCGTCTCGGCATGGAGGGAATTGCTGGGCGAAGGGGTTTCCCACTACACCAAAAACGTCTATTTCCGGCGGAACGTCCTACACGTCCAGCTTTCCTCATCGGTGTTGCGTGCCGAATTGATTATGAACAAACGAAACCTGATTGACAAGTTGAACGAGCACGCCGGAATGGAGATTGTGAAGGATATTGTTTTTCGTTAAAAAAAGGTTGAAAATCCCAGGAACCAGCCCCTCGGATAGGGAGAGTTGGTGTGTTGTGCCAGATCGTAGTTCAGCGTAATGTGGGAATGCCCTAACCTCAGGCCTCCTCCTACCAGCAATGAAGGCACAAAACCGCTGCTTTTAGTCACTTCACCCGTCATTTCGTCGGTCAGGTTCGCCCACAAACGATTTATTTCAGGCTGGACAAACAGAGCCAGAAACCTAGCCGGATAAAAATATCCGAACAGATTAGCGCCGAGCAGATTATTCTTGTATAGGTACTCTTCGTTGAATTGAAATGCCCGCACTTTATTGTAGTAGTACTTTATCCCTACCCCTGCCATGAACCGGCTGCTCAGCTGATACCCAACCTGTGGCCCGAAATTAAAAGCCGAATAATTCCGGCTGAAAGACAGTCCGATATTGGCCCCGTAACGGAGTTTGCTTTTATCGAACCGGAACCCCGGAGCCGATTCCCGATCCAAAAGTACCGGCTGTCGGGCTATGGGGCTTTGGGCGGTTTGTTGCTGACGCTGTGTCTTGTAAATATTCCGCTCGTCATCCGGTGAAACGCGGATTGTGTCGTAAGTAATCACCTGAGCCGGCATCATTACCGGAAGAATGATCAACAAAAAGAGGCATATCTTTCTCATAGAGTTTTTGGTTTTAATTCCGTTTATTTTCATTCCAATAATAGCTATCGGAATAAGTTCTGTGGCCGAAAATGGCGGTGCCCACCCTCACGATGGTCGCTCCCTCCTCAATGGCGGTTTCCAAGTCTCCGCTCATTCCCATGGACAGTTCATTCATTTTCACGTTCGGGATATTCTGACGAATGGTTTCCTGCTGTAACTGCTTCAATAGCCTGAAGCATTTTCTTACCTTTTCGGTTTCGGCGCTGAACAAACCAATGGTCATTAATCCCTTGATGTGAATATTTTCGAATAGAGAAACTTGTTTAATAAACTCAACGGTGTCTTCAGGATTGATTCCGAATTTACTTTCTTCGGCAGAAGTGTTTACCTGAATAAGGACATCTATTTCCTTTTTCTCAAAAGTTAACCGTTGGTGCAATTTTTCTGCCAAATCCAACCGGTCTAACGACTGAATGCAGGTAACATTGTGGTTGAGAATGTCCTTGATTTTGTTGGTTTGCAGGTGTCCGATAAAGTGTTTTTGATGCGGAAAACCGGCTAATTCATTGAATTTCGATTTAATCTCCTGCACTTTGTTTTCACCGATTAATGTTTGTCCGGCTTCAAAGGCTATTTTTATCTTATCCGGAATTACAGTCTTTGTTGCCAACAGCAACTTCACTTCTTTTGGATCTCTGGCGCAACTCAGGCAAGCGTTTTCAATCCGTTTAACTACAGCGGTTATATTGTTTTTGATGTCCATATATAAGTTTCGGATTTACTGTTCGGATCTCTCCGAAGAACAAATATACGCAACTTATTTTATTCCCGGTATTTTAAATTGATTGTTCGTATATCTCCCGGGCCAGTTTATACACATCGTTTCCCCGACAGTCTATCGCAACAACCACGGGAAGTTCTTTCACAGTTAAGCGGCGAACAGCCTCCGTGCCCAACTCTTCAAAAGCGATAACCTCTGCACTTTCCACGCATTTTGCCATAAGGGCGGCGGCGCCACCGATTGCAGCAAAATAAACGCCCGTGTATTGTTTCATGGCATCTACCACTTGGGCGCTGCGTGTTCCTTTACCGATCATCACCTTGAGGCCGCGGGCAATGAGGGAGGGCGAATAAGCGTCCATCCGCCCACCGGTAGTGGGGCCTACCGATCCTATGGGCTTGCCCGGTTTGGCAGGAGCCGGGCCGGCATAGTAAACGGCCTGCCCTTCAATATCAAAAGGCATCGGCTCGCCCCGGCGGATCATCTCGCACAATCGTCTATGGGCCTCATCGCGGGCTGTATAAACAGTTCCCGAAATGTAGACCATATCGCCCGTTTTCAACGAACGGATGGTTTCGTCGGAAAAGGGGGCACAAAGAATTTTTTTATCCATAATACGTTTTTGTTGGCTTCTGTTCACAAACTCCCCTCCGCATGCCGGGTGGCGTGGCAGCCGATATTTACCGAAACCGGAAGCCCGGCGATATGGGTAGCATAGGTCAGTATATTTACCCCGAGTGCGGTTGTGGTTCCTCCGAAACCGGCAGGGCCTATTCCCATCTTATTGATTTCTGAAAGCAATTCTGCTTCCAAAGCGGCAAGTGCGGAATCGGGGTTTTGTGTATCCAGCGGCCGCAGCAACGCTTTCTTGCTTAAATAAGCCGCCCGTTCCATCGTCCCGCCAATGCCCACACCCACGATAATGGGCGGGCAGGGATTCCCTCCGGCAGCCGAAACAGTCTCCAGTACAAATCGCTTCACGCCTTCAACGCCTTCGCTGGGTGTGAGCATTTTTAATGCACTTTTGTTTTCGCTGCCAAACCCTTTGGGAGAAACAGTTATATGAAAAACATCACCGGGGACGATTTCGTAATGAATAACGGCCGGTGTATTGTCCCGGGTGTTTTCTCGGTGGAGCGGGTCTTTCACGACCGATTTGCGCAGGTATCCTTTTTCGTATCCCTGCCGTACACCCTGGTTAATGGCATCTTCGATGAATCCACCCGTAACCTGCACGTTTTGCCCCATGCGTACAAAAACGACGGTCATTCCCGTGTCCTGGCACATCGGGCTGCTCTCTTCCCGGGCAACACGGGCATTTTCAATAAGCGTGCCCAGAATTTCTTTCCCGAGCGGCGATGTTTCGGTTTGCAAGCAGCTTTTAAGCTTGTTGTTTATATCTCCGGCAAGCACACAGCAAGCTTCAATGCAAAGCTGTTCAACCAGAAGGGTAATTGCAGATGCGGATATTTTTCTTGTCATGCTATTGTTCACTATTGTCACCGCCACATTTCCGGGTAAGGAAATATTGTGTATTGCGGTTGTCGAGGTTCTCGGTGTACTTGTCAATCAATCCAACCAGGCAGTGGGTATTGGTCTTTGCATCAAAGATGAAATGCCTGGCCAACGAAAAATCGGTAATCTCCGATGTATTTCTCACATGAAATCGGGAGCCGTCGCAGGGGATAACTTTATCTCCCAGTTTAATGTGGGCTTCGTCAAAATAAGATACATCGAGATGCCTGGCCAGGCGTTCTTTTACTTTCTGCTCCAGCTCGTCGAGGTTGATTTCGGGTTTCTCCTTGAATTTCAGAACAAAGCCATTGCGAACGTCGGATGAGAAATAACGATTTTCAGTAATTCCGTAGTCCTCTTCCAATGTCTGCATGGTTACGTCTTCGGCTGTATGGGCCATCTTGCGGAATTTGAGCGAAGTATGCACAATTTGGTAAATACTTTCGGGAAGCGGCCCAAAAACACTAGGGCGCGACACAATAATCTCCTCCCCAATCCCCAGGATAATATCGGCATTTCTACCCAGTGCTGGATAGAGGAGATTAAAATGTTCCACGATAACCCTGCGCCGGTGAGTCAACAGGTCTTGTACCCACGCCACGATTTCAAACATCTGGGTAAAAGCGGTTTGGAAACGCATATCGATATGAAAGGTAGTGGAATCGTGCCAATCGTCGGAAAGCGAGCGCACCTGCATTATTTTCCGGGAATGGATAACGTCATCGTCGTTCGCTAGTTCCAAGCCGGGAAACATTCCCTTGATCAGCGATGATTTTCCAGAGCCGGCATCACCCACGATGCCTATCAGCCGATCGTTGTAGGAAAGGTGCCGTTGAGCAATCTGTTCGCCCAGAAACATCAACCGTTCTTTTCCGCGCGGCGCAAAATATTGCGACGACACCATGTATTCCTGAATCAGTGCCCTCATAATTCGAATGTCATCCTCATCAACGGCGCATGCTGTTGCGCTCCGTACACATCGGTCTCACCCAATGCCCCGGAGGGGATGGGGCGCACAACCGTAATTTTCACCGCCTTGGCCGGATCGAAGTGTACCAGGCTGATGATTTGCGATTCGGGAATGTGGTAAAGAAGAGCAAACATTTGCGCGGTAAACACTTTTGCCGATTTAACTTGCTGATACATGTCCATCTCCTTGAAAATAATGTCGAACGTGAGTTCGTAAGGCCCTGAATTTTTGCTCCGGATAACGGAAGCTACGTCGGTTAGGTTGTATTTCATTTCGTTTGAAGTTTAATTGAGATCGAATGAGATTGACTGAGATTGATAGTTGGCTGACCGTTTTCAATCTTAATCAATCTATTAGAAGTGAATATATTCTATCGGGAAAAGTTTTTTGGGGTCTTCCACTTTCATCAAATGGTACACATTGAACTCGTACACCTCACCCATCTTGCAATCGGACGGAGAAAACGGAAATGCCAGGTTTCCGGCAGTGGCTATCCGGCCTTCGTAACCAAAGTGCAGCATAGTACTGCGTGCGAACCCGCAAATGGTATCGGCTTGCTCTTGTGTGGGTGCGACAGCTTCGATGATGATCAGGAGCTCGTCGCCGGTACGTTGTGTCGCGTCGGGGAACATGCCCATGACCCCGTTTCGCCCGTAAATCTTGAAATCGAGGAAGAAGTCGGTAATTCCGTACGTTTCAAAGTTGTTTTGCACACGTTCTTTTACGCTTTGGGTAATGCTGTCGATTTTCGTAATCATGATCGGGTCCTTCACTCCGGCGCACGAAATGGTTCTGTATCCCACACGCTTAACCCCTTCCAGTTTCACAAAATACTCCTCGGTCGGCACAAAACGGCTTCCGCTTACGCGTACTTTATTGTCGTCTATCTGCTCGAATTTTGATTCGTGCAAATTGATGGCTCCCCCCGGCCCGGGTAGAATATAGGGATTGGTTTTTTCGTACAGCGTGTGTGCAGCTACCGAGAGCGTGGTGCATTTACGCAGGGGCGAGAGCGGTTCGAGAACAAAATTGTCTTCGTGCAAATAGCCGAACATACAATCACTCCCGCTACCGGGCAGGGCGGCAATGGCGGCGCACTCCAAGATTTTACCCAGATGAATGGCCAATCCTTTGTTGAAACCGTTTTTAATGGCGAGCGCCGAAAAAACCGACGGGTCGTAGCTCCGTCCGGCAAGTATAACATTGGCTCCGTTCTCCAAGGCTTCAATGAACGGTTCTTCGCCCATCTGGGCGACGATATGCACCGATTCGTCCACATCGGCTTCGGTTATTTCGGGAGCCGGATAAAGCGGCGAAATGTCCCCTTTGCGCAGGTTCTCTTTTACCAATTCCTTATCGAACTCCGATTGTATAATAGCCAGTTTAAACGACAGCCTTTTCTCTCGGGCGATCTCCTTCACGATATCCACCGCAAACTCCACGTGCGGACGCGCACCCGAACCGCCGGCCGTACCTACGATAACCGGAATTCCGGCTTCCAGTGCGGCAGGTATCATAATCTCAAGGTCGCGTTTCACCGAATTCCGGTCGGTAAACGATTTCCCTGCACCCAGGTAATAGGGACCCGGGTCGGTTGACCCGGCATCTACCGCAATAACGTGCGGTTTGCGTTTCATTCCTTCCTCAAACGATTCCATCGGAAATCCGTATCCGAGGATGGCTGTGGGCGAAAGTATTCTCAGTTCTTTCATTTTTTCAGCTTTTAGTAATTTTTGGGTGAATTAAGGGTTAAGTGCCAGTATCCGGCTCATTTCGTTGTAAACGATCATATACCCTTCATCCACGCCCATACCGGGTTTGGCAAGGTATTGAACGGGGGAAGTAGCCATGGCAATGTGTGCTCCAATTTCGGCGGAACGGTTGGTCTCGTTGCAGGTTCCGCCCAGGTAGGCGCCCATATGGTGTTGCTTGCAGTACAGCACAGCCTCTATGCTGTTGTTGATTCCTCCCAGATCGGGTGTTTTGATTTGCGCCATGTGTCCAGCCTTGTTTTCGGAGAAGTCGATGACATCCTGGAGCGTATTACACCACTCGTCGGCAACAATTTCTGCCGTAATTTCCATTTTTTCCATCGTTTGGCGGATAATGCGGAGCGCGTCGATCTGAGCCGCTTTCTCTCCCATATCCACCGGGCCTTCGACGCGCAGGTGAAACGGTTTTGCTATCTCTGCCAGCTCGCCCACATAACGGGCAATGGCTTCGAAATTGTTATCGAAGACAATACCCAATGTTCCGTAAACGTCTATGTGGATAACCGGATTATAGCTGTCGAAAGGCTTCAGCTTCAGGATTCGCTCCCGGAGCCACTGGATATACGCTTTGATTTTTTCTCCCTTCAGTCCCACTTTGGTCTCTACATGGTTGAAAAGCGCATGAGGCAAGACGTCGGCAGCTTTCATAATCATTTTATCGGCATTGAGGTAACGGTCGTCTCCCGACTGTGAAAAAACAGGAATAAGGGTTTTCGATATTTCCGTTCCGTATTCATCGGCAATCACCTGCGCCATTAGTTTCCCCTTGCTTTTTGCTACGGCATCCAAACAGGCCTGTGTAACCCCATAGCGGATAGCTGTATGGTAATTGACTTTATCCACGCGATCTGCCATTTCACGGAAAGTAGTGATCTCTTTGCCTACATAAAGCGGTGCAATTTCTTTTTCGATAATGGGAATGAAGTTTCCGGCCAGAAAAAGCGGATCACGGCCACCGGCTCCCGAATACTGGACAGCAGCACAGTCGCCGTGGGCGAAAGCTCCGTTTTCGAGGATAAAAATAACCGAGACGGACTCTCCGGCCTGACGCACCGCGGTGAACCCTTGCGTTACGGGCGCACCTTCATAAAATGCCCCGTCGTTTTTTGCTCCCTGCTTGATGGCTTTCTGGTCATCGAAGAAGAAACCTGTTTTCCCGGGAGCGCAGATAAGTTTTGTAATTTTCATATTCTGTTAGATTGATAGACATTCATTTTATTTCGGCCTTCCAACGAGAAACCCCTTGCCGATGGCATATACGTCGTCGATAACCATCTGGAAGCTGACGGCCCGTTTTTCGTACCGTGCGCGTTCTTCGAGTTTCTGACGGTGAAAATCGATCAGATCCTGCGTAAACGGCATATTACCGGTTTCGAGAAAACGAACCGCTCCCACGTTATCGCGGGCGGGCATCACTTTTCCGGCATTGTACCGGCTTGGAGCAAACGGGACATCCAGCACTCCGGCTTCGAATGCGGCCACCGTACCCACAGCAAAGTCGCCTTTCCCCAGTTCCTCCACTTTTTCCAGGATGCAACGCATCTCCTTCATGATGATATCGCTTTCGGCTACAACTGCGGGAATAGAGCGAAAGTCCTGGTCTTTCAGCATCGACACCAACTGTTTGGTAGCGCGTAATCCGGCAGCATTGGCTTCCTTGGTGGGCACGCCCATGGCTTCGTGCGGTGTCTTCACGATCACTTTGGTCGCTTTGGCCAACACTGCAGCGGCAGCACCCCACGAAATTACCCCGAAAGCCTTGGCTTCATCCTGCGGGAACCCGCCCATCCATTGATGGAAAACGGTGGTGACGCGCACATCATTGAATCCGAATTTATCGAGGTACTCGCGTGTGAGGATATTCAGCGAACGGATGGCAGCAACGTCCTGAATAAGGTTTCCACACTGCCCGTAACCTACCGTAATGTCTTTCACCCCCTGAGTAGCAGCAAGTAACGACTCGATGATGGCCACCGAGTTGGAGATACAAGGAGATATCAATGTTCCCGTAAGGGGCCCGAACGGCTCGCGGTTGATAGACACACCGGCTTCCTCGTAAAGCCCGACCAGCCTGTCGGTATATTGCCAGTGCGCAATGGTTTTTTCAAGCGAATGATTCTTTGAATAGGGTATGTTGTAGGAAATTCCGCCGCCTTCGTATGAGGTGAATCCGCCGGCAATACTGATTTCCGTGAGCAACCGGGCATCGGGAGTGCCGTGGCGGACCTGAACCGGATTTTGGAGTGATGAGGTTACCTTGCGACATATATCAACTCCGTAGTTCACGATAGGGAAGCCGTTCAACATGGAACGCCCGGTTTCTTTGCTTTTCTCAATTCCCGTTTCAGCTTCGTTGTAACGGTTTAAGCGTGTGTAGCTATCCACGGTGGTGGGCAGCAGGTCAGCTTCGCCTTCAGACTCAAGAAACCGGAGCAGTTCAATATGTTCCTCATAAAGCGCCACTCCCGCACGCGGCTGGATAAGGGTTACGTTTTGTTCGGCAGCTTGGGCCAGCTTTAAGCCAAAACGTTTCTCCCGGGGGATAGACCGTTGATAGGCCACGGCTTCGTCGAAATCGACACCTTTTCCGGTGTGCCAGTGTCCGAGAACTTCTTTACGTTCGGCAAAAAAAGCATCAGTTGAAAGTTTTTTATTGGAAATTTCCATAATGAGTCAGATTTATTGTTTCTTTTTTCATCAATTCTAACGCCAGATCGGGATAAGCTGAGCCAAGCAATCCCATAGACGCAAAAATATATTTTTTATCGATTAAATAACCGGGCTGTTCGGGTTTGGCAAACACGTGATCGTCCGGTTGCCGCTTAGCGCCTTCCAGAATAGCGTGAGGCCGACGGGCATTGATAACAACCCCTCCGATACCGATAACAAACGGTATTGCGGCAAGGTCTTTTCCTGTAAGGGTATACACCTGTCCGAAAGGAGTGTACACTGGCTGATAGGTACCAGCGTGCCTTTCCACGGCTATTTTCACGGCATTACGCGCTATCAGCTCCTCGATCTTTTGTTCCCGGGACTCAGCTTCCGCCAACAAACCGGGATGCTGCGTGCAGGTGCTTACCCAGCCAATCACCTCCGACCTGTCGATGCTTAACTCCTTCGAAAAAGCATCCAAGTCCAGTTCGTCCACCAACGACGGAAGGCTGTAGCGCATCCCCAGATCGCCCTCAACGGTACGTTTGCTAATGGGTTCCGGAAGTCCTTTCACGGTAACGTTTTCGAGGGTGGGCCTGCCATCGGAGATGGAGTAAACGTCCGTGGTCGCCCCTCCTATATCCACAGCTAGCAAATCCCCTAATCCTGGCATGTTTTTAGTCCCTTTGCTCAGCAGTTCACAAGCATTTAACACCGCTAACGGCGTGGGGATTATATCGGTTTTGCACATTTCCTGAATGCGGCTAAGCCCTTTGGCTTCAATGATGCGGCTGATAAACAATTCTTTTATTTTTCTCCGCGCAGGTTCAATGTTTAACCGGTTGAACTCAGGCATAACATTTTCGGTTATCACAAACGGTTTACCCGATGCCCTGAAAATCTCTTCCAGCTCAAACGATGCGCATTTGTTACCAGCTACAACCACGGTGAACGGACACCCGACCTGACACAACCGGCGCGCATTGGCAAGAATAACTTCCTTATTTCCGCCATCGGTTCCGCCGCAGAGTAACACCAGGTCGGGACGGATATCAAAAATTTCTGCCTGTTCCGCCTGCGATATTTCAAAAGCATATGTTTTGACCACTTTGGCTCCCGCACTGGCTGCGGCAAGTTTTGCCGCCTTAGCGGTAAGTTCGGGAACCAGCCCCAGCGAAACCATTTTCAACCCTCCGGCAGCACTGCTGCAACAAAGCAGTTCGTCGTAGCGGAACGCTCCGGCCTGTCGCTTCAATTTATTATAAGCAGCCGTAAAACCCTCCTCCACATTGGTATCGATGGTGGTAAAGGCTGAGGAGGTTGCAACAATCTCCTTCTTGGCGGTATCAATCGCTGTCAGTTTGGTATAGGTGCTGCCGATATCTGCAGTGAGAATGTTCATGGTGATGCTGCGCGTTATTCAATAGTAATGGGTAGCTGCGAGGAAATAGTTACGAAACGTCGAATCAGATATTGAGAATTTCTTTTAAATCGGCAATACTCGTTTCCACTGCCGTACCCGGTGGATAAACCCGGGTAAATCCCATAGCCAGGAAACGCTTTTCTACCTCTTCGAAGTTTTGTTTTCCTACCACCAGGTTTCCACCTGCCAAAAGCGGAATCTCTTTGAGCCCGGCTTCGTCGCATTTTTCGCGCAAGCCCTGGCAATCAATTTCGCCATGTCCGTAAAGCGAAGATACCAGAATAGCATCGGCGTTAGTTTCCAGTGCGGCTTCGATGTATTCTTCCTGTGCAACCATAACGCCCAGGTTAACCACTTTGAATCCAGCCTGTTCCAGAGCAAAAGCGAGAATCTTATTGCCTACGGCATGTACATCAGCGCCAATCACTCCGGTTACAATAGTTTTTTCATTCATACAGTATTTTTCATTAATAGTACAATGCAAAATTAATGCTTTAAAACATATCCACAAAGTTTAAATGAAAATAACTTTTTTACTTTTAGAAGGTCCGCATACGAAAAAAGAGAAACCGTGAAGCTTCTCTCTTTCCTGTATTGTTCGAATCGAAACGATTATTCTGTGGGTGGGGTAGCCTGTTGCTGGTCAGGCTGTATGGGCATCACCGGAGTAACGTCGGGCGCTGTGGTCGGATTGAGCGGCGCCGGCTGTTGAACTTCAACCTGAGATTGGGGAACCGTTGATCTTGAAGTGGTAAACTTTGCCGTTAGTATACTTAAAACAAGGATAGTAGCAGCCAAAGTCCAAGTTGCTTTTTCCAGAAAGTCGGTAGTTTTGCGTACACCCATTATTTGGTTCGATGATGAAAAGCCTGCTGCCAGTCCACCGCCTTTGGAGTTTTGCACCAACACGATGAGGATCATCAGGATGGCGGCAATTAAAATAAGGATGGTAATAAAAATATACATGTTTATTCTTTTTTATTTTTCTCGTTGAGTATCAAAAGTTCCAAAAATCGAATTTGGTCGGCAAAGTAAACACTTTTTTTTGGAAAATTCAAACTTAATTGCCGAATAATTGTCAATGCTTGTTCATATTTTTTTTGTTTAATGTAAATTTTCGCAAGCGTTTCCGTTAAAAATCCATCGTTACCCGGCTCTGCATCTACCTCTTGAGTTTCGGTCGGTTCTCTTTCCAACGAAGTGATTGTAATCTCGTTAGCTGCAGCTTTTTCCAAAAAACTATCAATGATGTCTTGATGCTTAAATTCGTTTTGACGGGCTTCTGCAATTTCTCCGTCCGGCTCTTCCTCCAGGCTCTGCAGATAAGTGAAATAATCCGTGGAAACGATGCTTGTTTCAATTTCCGGAATTTCCCGGGGTTCTTCGGAAAAAGTATCCAGGTAAGCGTTCAACAAGGCTTGAGTTCTGTCGACAGGGCTTGATACCGTTTCTTTCGGAAAAAACCGGGCATATTTATCGTTGTTGATAAAATAAAAGAATCGGCTTCTGTCGGCACAGAAAACAGCAGTTTTTGCCAGGTTCTTTTCAAATTCTTCCCGGCGGGTTAAATACCGGTTCTTAGCCAACAGCAAATGGGCAGTTTGAAAATAAGGATACTCTTCAACCAGGTTCTCCAACCCGCTCAGGCTTCTTTCATCCAACTTCCTGTTATCCGTGATATAACTAAAAAAATCCGATTTATCCATCTCACCAGTTTGCCATAGTCGTGTTGAAAATCTGATCTACAATTTCATCGGTAAGCTCTTTAATCAATTGATCCTGTACGTCTGTCAGGTTAACGTTACTGGAGAAGGTGCGGTTGGCAGAGATTGTCTCCTCTTTATCTTGTCCCGGGATTTTATTGTTACGAAAACGCATACGAACATTCATCGTTAAGCGGGTCTCTGCAGCAAACGCATCTTCTTGCACGGCAAGCGGTGTTAGTTCGTAACCCACAATTTCACCTTCTATCTCCATATCGCCGTTCTGATTCACAAACTGCAACCGGGTATTCCGGGTAAACATATCTTTCAATGCTTCGTTGAAGCGCGACTCCAATGGCGGATAAACCAACGGCGCCTGATTCACGAAAGTACCCAGCTGCAAGGTTTTGGTCAGGTTATAATCGATGGAGGCCCCACTGAACTTATAAGAAATGGAACAGGAAGTCAACAGGATAAACAGCACCGCTGTATTTCTTATTTTTCTCATAACTTCTCTAAATTGTACTCCTTAATCTTTCTGTACAACGTACGCTCCGAAATGCCCAGTTCACTGGCGGCCAATTTACGCTTCCCGTCATGCTTCTCCAAGGCCAACGCGATCATCTCCTTTTCAGCATCTTCGAGTGACAAATTGGTAATTTCAACTTCGGTCGCCTCCTGAAAATCGGATCGGTCATGAACCTCCGCCAGATGATTTTTTTTAGGCATCAGCTCTTCATATTTCAACGGCAGCGTCACCGGGGTCTTGTCCTGAGGGGCAGCTGGTGAATGGAAAATGGGATTCTCATCCTGGGGAACCGAAGTTGCCGCATCTTCCAGAATAGTTTTCACCACATTTTTCAAATCGTTGATGTCTTTTTTCATATCGAAAAGGACCTGGTATAAAATCTCCCGTTCCGACGAAAAGATTTTCTGATCCGAATCTCTTGATTGCGAAGCCAACACAGGCAATGCAGCGTCTGCTTTGGGCAGGTATTTCTGCAAAATCTCGCTGGTAATCACGCGTTCGTGTTCAATCACCGATATTTGCTCCGTTACATTCTTCAGTTGCCTGACGTTACCGGGCCAACGAAAATTTGTAAGCATTTCCCGGGCATCCTCGGTCAATGTGATGGATGGCATCATGTATTTCTCGGCGCAATCACTAGCAAATTTCCGGAACAACAACGCGATATCTTCTTTTCTGTCACGCAGCGGAGAGATGCGGATAGGAACCGAATTTAACCGGTAAAACAGATCTTCCCTGAACTTTCCCCTTTCAATGGCCTGGGCAATATTCAGGTTGGTAGCTGCAACTACCCGAACATCACTCTTTTCCACCTGAGAAGAACCTACTTTTATAAACTCTCCGGTTTCCAGCACGCGTAATAAACGGGCCTGCGTGGACAACGGCAACTCCCCTACTTCATCAAGGAAAAGGGTCCCTCCGTTAGCCACTTCAAAATATCCCTTGCGGGTTGCCGTAGCACCCGTAAACGATCCTTTCTCGTGTCCGAAAAGCTCGGAGTCGATCGTTCCTTCGGGGATAGACCCGCAATTAATGGCAAAATAGGGTCCGTGCTTACGGCGACTGTACTGATGAATGATCTGCGGGAAGTTTTCCTTCCCAACACCACTCTCACCCGTAATAAGCACCGACAGGTCGGTAGGTGCAACCTGTAAAGCTATATCGATGGCCCTATCCAATTCGGAAGAAACACCAATAATGCCGAAACGTTGTTTAACTTGTTGTATATTTTGTTTGGCCATGTTCTTACTCACAAATTTACCTCTTTTTTGCTAATGCATAGGTTTTATCGCGTAAAAAATCACCTAACTCATCGGCATCGCTGATCGATCTGATCACGTCGGGCATAACCGGTTCACCAAATGTTAATGTCATTTCTTTCCCTTTCTTGTTATACAGTTCGTGACACAGAACCAGGCTCTGTAACTGCCAGTTGAGAAACCGGGTAGCGTAGAACAGATACCTGTTCCTACAATCGATGTATAGCGGAATCACAGGAACTCTGGCCTTTTGTATGAGCTTTATGACCGACGGCTGCCAGTGACGGTCGTGAATCATAAATCTACCGTTGCGGAACTTTAGCCTGGAGACCGATCCTGCAGGGAAAAACCCCATAGAGTTCCCTTTCCGGATATGGTCGATACACTCTTTTATCCCCGAAAGCGAAATGTGCTTCATTTTGTCTGTATGTTTGTATGGATTCACTTTTATGAAGTTTTCTTCCATCGTATCCACCAGCCCCAAAATAAAGTTAACCATTACCTTAAAGTTTTTCACTCTCGATGCAACGGTTTCAATAAGCGCAATCCCGTCGACATGGCCGTTGGGATGATTGGCCACCACAATGAACGGCTTATCCTTGAAGGGTTCCAAAACCTGATCGTTAACAACGGTACGCTTAAGTCCCAACTTGTCTAGCAAATCGGAGCAGAAAGCCACGCCCGTCAGGTGTTTGGATTTATCGTAGACCTCGCAGGCGTTGTTGAGCCCCGATAATTTCATTCCCCATTTAATGTTCCTATCTCCATTTTTCCCCCGGAAGACCGGGTGAAACTTTCTTATGTCATCATCACTGATCAAGCGTTCTTTCATGCTATACAATCGTCTGTTTTTCAACAAAAAATTACCGCAACTAAAACAGAAGGTGTCTTAATATACGGTAATTGTTGAAATTAACCTTTCTTTTATTTGAGTTCTTTGATAATATCAATAATCTGTTTTCCAACCTCTTCCGCTTCTTCCTGAGTTTTTGCTTCCGAATAAATCCGAATAATAGGTTCTGTGTTCGATTTACGTAAATGCACCCATTTATCGGGAAAATCAATTTTAACACCATCGATATCCGTCACCTGTTCTCCGTTGAAACGCTCTTTCACTTTTTGCAGGATGGCATCGGTGTCGATATCGGGAGTAAGTTCAATTTTTTGTTTCGACATAAAATAACCGGGGTACTCCGCCCTGAGCTCGCTCACCTTTTTTCCTGATTTCGCCAGTTGCGTCAAAAACAAAGCGATGCCTACTAATGCATCACGCCCGTAATGCGAGGCCGGATAAATAACTCCGCCGTTACCTTCGCCGCCAATTACAGCCCCTACTTCTTTCATCTTTGCCACCACATTCACTTCGCCTACTGCAGCAGCAAAATAATCACCGCCCCGTCGTTGGGTAATGTCCCGCAAAGCCCGGGTAGAACTCAGGTTAGAAACTGTATTTCCGGGGGTATGTTGCAATATATAATCTGAAACAGCTACTAACGTATACTCTTCGCCGAACGGCTCTCCGTTTTCGGCGTAAATGACCAACCGGTCTACATCCGGATCAACGGCAAAACCCACATCAGCCCGGGAGCTTTTCATCAGCGACGAAAGCTCCGTCAGGTTTTGCGGCAACGGTTCCGGGTTATGCGAAAAGTTACCGTGAATGGCACAATGCAATTTAAAAACCTCCTTCACTCCCAAGGCATACAACAACTCCGGGACGGCGTTTCCGCCAACAGAGTTGACCGCATCCACAGCCACCCTGAAGCGGGCAGACTTTATGGCATCTAAATCCACCAGGTCCAATTGAAGAATACTCTGAATATGAGCGTGCAGGTATTGTTTGTGACTAACTTTTCCCAATTCATCCACAGAAGCATATTCGAAGCTTTCTGCCTCAGCCATCTCCAGTATTTCTTTGCCTTGGTCGGCATTCAGAAATTCGCCCCGGCTGTTCAGCAATTTAAGAGCATTCCATTGTTTAGGATTGTGACTAGCAGTAATTATAATTCCTCCTGATGCCGATTCTTTCACAACGGCTATTTCTGTGGTGGGCGTTGTTGCCATACCCACATCCACCACATCACAACCCATACCCATCAAGGTTCCGGTAATAAGGCTATGTACCATATTACCCGACATCCGCGCATCTCTGCCAACCACTATTTTCGGCTTCGCATCTCCGGTAATTTTTTTGATAAACAGGGCATAGGCCGATGCAAATTTCACGATATCAACCGGAGTAAGGTTATCACCCACCCGTCCTCCAATTGTGCCTCTGATACCGGATATGGATTTAATAAGTGTCATAATACGTTATAATTGCGATTCGAATCGGTATTGAACGTTATCGTAATAGGTTGTTGAATAGGACTGCTGGTCACTTTGTGAACCCATATTGAAAGGGATAATCATTTTTACTCTTCCGGCGTGCCCCACATAAGTAAGCGGGACAGCCCATCCAGGTGTTGTTCCGGAATACAGGGATCGGTTCATTACCGTTACAGGCCCCCTGTATGTGAGCGATTCAGGAAACGGGCTACGTATCGGATCGAGATTAGAGTATTCGGTGGTGTCGTTCGAAGAGGTGAAGTATCGCAATCCGATAAACCTGACATAAACCTCCTCACCTTCTTTTACTTTGCTGGCAGTATCTCCCGGCTCGATGATATTGAAATAAACTCCTGTAGCCGGATCACGGTAAAACTCGTTGGTTTTGAAGACCAAACTTGTGGGAAATTCATCCAGTACAACCAGTTTATTTTCCAGGATAAATTTTTCGATGGCACGGGTTTCATCCTTCAGGATCTCCGCATACGTTTTTCTTTTGTTGCAAGAAGTACTGACTAGTGCAAGCCCCAGTAAACAGAATATTATGTAATGTGTTTTTTTCATTTTTTGAATTACGAAAAATTAGAAATTGGCTACAAATGTAAGCAATCCCCTTTAAAAAAAATGTTATTTCACACAAAATAAACTATAAACCGTTGATTTTATTTAATCTCTTATGTCCTTAAAAAACTTTTTGGGAGAAAATGTTAATCAATAATTCGATGATAAAGTAACATATACTTAAAAAAATGATCCCAGACGATTACCGGATAAATCGTACTGGGATCAAAAAACAGCAACGATACGGCCTCTACGTATAGGGTCCCGTATCTTTGCTTAACCATGGTAAAGATTAGGTCCTGTCTTTCATCTCCACTGTCTAAACATTAAAGATGAATTCTCTGAGAAGAGGGTTTCTTGCAAACATTCTTATGGTCTTTGCTTGGCCGTCCCCAGAAAGATCTTTTCAACATTCATTACCATGAGGATGCCTTTGTGCAGGTTTATTTTCTCCACCAAATCCGAACTGGAATGTTTGAAGTGGGTGTTTGTTGTAAAAAACAGAAATCAGGTATCCTCTGTTGATCTGCTTTTATGGGGTGGAATACCGTTCCGCTTGCTGAAAAAATTCACCAAATGCGAGAGGCTTTTAAAACCGTACATTTCGGCTATTTCCGTAATGGTCAACTCCGTATTTTTAACCAAGAAGTCTATCTCCTCCATTTTCCGGTCCAACATCCATTGATACGGTGTTTGTCCGAAATATTTCTTGAAATGGCGCGTAAAAGTTTTGGTGCAACCGTAACCGCAAAGTTTCGCCAGTTCATTCATAGTCTTCACATATATATAGTTTCTCAATACGTTCTTTTCAAATACTTTCGATTTTGCAGTGTGTGATATCAGTTTCACCAACACAATTTCATTACCGGGAGACGGCTTCACTTTGCTTGACAATCCGTCTGAGAATGTAAACGTGCATGATGCTACATCCGTAAGATATTTGCTTGCGTTCTTTTCTTTGTTATTTTTTGATTGGGTGCCCTCCATACAGTTCTTTGTTTAAAAGGATTTTAATTACACGAGGCTCATTATCGGTAACCATTTAAAAGGAAACAGCTTAACCCATGGAACATGAACGCATTACTCCAACTCATATAAGGAATCCTGGAACTGGAATGTGCCCTTACCTGATAAAAGGAATATCCATCCTTGTCCTGCATGTTTTTCAATGTTTAACCCATCACTTTCCAGCCAAGTGTTGTTAGTTGACAGAACGTTTACTATAATCTTCTGGTTACCAACCAATACGCATACCTGATCAAATGGATCTGACGTCCTATGCGCTTCGGTTGCTTTATGAGCCGGTAAGCAAATTCCAGGTTGTGGTCGAGCCACCAGCGGGGTGCCCGTTCTACATGTCCGGTATAAACATCGAGACTACCTCCCAAACCCTGATAAATGGCTAGATGTTGTTTTTGCATCTCTTCCATCAAAAGTTCCTGTTTGGGAGATCCCATCGCAACAAATACCACATCCGGCTTTTTTACCATAATATCCTCTATCAGGATCACTTTTTCCTCTTCCGTCTTAATATACCCGTTCCGGAACCCTTTAATCTGAATCGCTGGAAAGTCCTTCTTCAGTTTTGTAACCGTTTCTTCGATTATTTGCTGTGTAGTCCCCACTAAGTAGAACGATTTTTCATGATAAAACCGTTGTACGATTTTCAGCCATAATTCACACCCAGGTATTTTACAAGCATCCTTGTATCCTTTTTGCTGTAAGACTAATTGGACACCTGCTCCGTCGCAATAACCGATATTCCGGTTAATGATTGCCCTTGTCTCGTCCGTCGCATGAAGGATCTTTTCGGCATTAATAGCCACGAGGATACCCTTATACAAGTTTACATAATCCAGTAACTCCCCTTCGGAATTGAAAGGATGCAACTCAACTCCGTTTAATGATACTTTTTTGTGTGTCACGATGAAGAAATCAACTATTTAGATAGTATGACATTGCATTGAACATAAACGCATTGCTCCAACGCATATAAGAAATTCTGGAACTGAAGTGCGGTTTTATCTGATAATAGAAATATCCTTTCTTGTCCTGCATATTTTTTAATGTCCAACCCATTACCTTTTCAGCCAGTTGTTGCCAATCGCCAAACTTATCCAGTCTCGATAATACAACGAACAGTTGTCCAGGACAATGGATATCAATCGGGTAAATTCGATCATGATAATATTTTGGAGTACCACCAGCCAGAAAAAAATTGCGTATATAAAAATCGAATCCTTTGATGATATTTTTCTGAAAGGAGTAATCCCCGGTTAAATTCTGAAAAGTTTGCAAAGCCTCTAAATTATATCCGGTATGAAAACTGTCTATCCATGATTGTACGGGCAACATGCCATAAATCCACGAACCATCTTTATTTTGGGCTTCACAACATGCTTCTACCGATGCCCGGGCCAACCGTTTATATTCTTCGTTTTTTGTATAATGATAACAGACACTCAATATTTTACTTCCCAATAAAGAAGCATTGAAGACGGTATTGTTTCCGGATAACGGGCTATAAGAAAAAAGGAAACCGTTACCACACTCGGTTCTATGCAGATCATTGATCACAAAATCCGCTGCGGATAAAGCTTCGCTCAGATAGGTTTTATTGCGGGTAATTTCGTAAGCTTCACACAAAGCAGCCACGGCAAAGGAAGTGGCGACCACAGTCGGGGTATTTTTAGGAAACAGGAATATACGCCGGGCCTGCCAATCGAAATTATAACCCCAACAAGCTCCGCTATATCCTTTATTTTGAAGGGACAGCAAAAGATTGGCCAGATAGTGTATTTTTTCCAAACATTCTTCTCCGGATATCCCACTGTTCACACCTTTTTGGAGAGCATGATACAGGTTACAATAGCCGTTAAGGAACAAGGCGATACCTTTGGCGTTATGTTCTTTTGGAACCAGAGCAATCCGCCGTAAATTTATCGGACTCCGTTTAAATCCCTGAATAACAACTAGACGACAAAGAGCTGAACGCTTAAAAAACGGTAACCTCTGAAACACCTTCGAATTCAGCCCATCGTATGGATCCCAACCGGCAAAATTCTCGGTTTCACTGTAATTCTTTAACCTGATAAAAGACTCAACAATCGTCATTTTATAATTTTATAACTTGTCCTGTTTTGATTGATTCTAATACAGCAAAAGTCGCTTTAGTTACGCTTACAATCTCTTCAAACGGAATTAGCGGCGTACCGGTTTGGATACTGTTCAAAAACTGCTCTACCATAGTTTTTTGTCCTTTATCGAGATTGAGTAATTTTCTCTTTCGTTTAGATTTTCCGAACAAGGATAACTCTTTAAAATTATTGATCACACCCGAAGAACCGTTATGAAATACCTCGATGTATTCTTTAGGCATCGACCTGGGACCGTTGGCATAATAAGCGATCACACCGGTTGAGCCGTTCTCAAAAGCGATATTGATATTTACTGTGTCGTTGCGACCACCTGAATCAGGTAAGGCAGAGGCAAAGACAGATACAGGAAGACTACCATTCAACCATGTCAGATAGTCGATAAAATGGCAAGCTTCACCGATAATACGCCCTCCTCCTATTTCCATATCCTGAACCCAGGTATCCCCCGGAATATGTCCGGCATTTATCCGGTAAAGAATACTCATAGTGCCACTGCCTATTTGCTTTTTCAGTTCGGTTGAAAGCGAACTAAAACGACGGTTAAAACCGACCATTAGTTGTGTCCGTAGAAATTGTGCAGAATTTGTTTCCACTCTTGTGTAAGCGGTGATAATTTGTTCTAGTTCTTCTGCTATCAGGCAAAGCGGCTTTTCTACGAAAATATGTTTACCGAATTCAAGACCTTTTAAAACATACTCTGCATGAGAATCGTGGCGGGTTGCAATAAATAGAGTATTAATATCTTTATTTTCAAGAATATCTTTCTCGTTCGATGTACAAAACTCAAATTGAAACCGTTCAGCGACCCTTTTTGATGTGGTACCAGAATTGGTTAACACACCTCTACAAACAACATCACTATTACTTTTCGGAATATTGGGAAGCAGATTCCCTTGTGCATAACTTCCTGCGCCAATAAAACCTATATTTATTTTTGAAGAAGGTCTGGATCCGCTGATCATGATCTTGTTTTGTAACCGGATCTGCTTTTCCTTATTGTATTTTAGCACAATGCCCATATAAGGTTCCGTTTTGTTGACAATCATGTCATAAGCCTTTGGCGCATCCTCCAAATCGAATTCGTGGGTAGTAAGGTAATCAATATTTATACGGTTGTCTACCAACAATTGCTGAAACGCTTCCATATTACGTTTTTCCGTCCAGCGAACATAAGCAGCGGGATAATCTATCCCTTTCTCCTCATAGTTTAAATCATAACGGCCGGGACCGTATGAACAGGACATTTTAAGTTCCAGTTCTTTTTTATACCAGTAAGGATCACGCTCGAAACCGGTTGGAACTGCACCCAATATAATGACTTTCCCTTTTTTACGGGCAATGGCACCGGCAAAATTCACCGGATCAATGCTATTTGTCGCCGCAGCAATTATAACCGCATCCACCCCCAGTTCACCGGTATACTCTTCAATTCGTTTTTCAATACCCGGTGTATTACGCTGCAAAGCTAATGCAGCAAAATGATCCTTTGCAAGAAGTACGGGAGATTGATGAATATCAATCCCAATCACATTCACACCAGATGCATTCAGAATCAAACCCGTAAGTTGCCCCAACAACCCTAACCCAATTACTGCACAGGTCTCTCCGAGTCGCAAATCAGCCTGACGGATAGATTGCATAGCAATAGCTCCCAGCGTATTATAAGCAGCATATTTTAAATTAGCCTGAGAAGATAATCGAACGCATAAATTAACAGGTATAGCTACTATCTCTGCATGACTGGCATAACCTACACCAGCACAAGCCACATAGTCGCCAATACTAAATTGACTAACACCATCACCAACGGCAATCACTTCACCTGCCGAAGAGTATCCCATCGGCGAATATGCTTCAAGTTTTTTTGTTACAGCCCTATAAGTTTGAACTGGACCCTGTTCAATGAGAACATCTAACACCTGTTTTACCTGTTGCGGTCTTTCTTTTGCTTTTCCAATCAAACCTTTCCTTGCAGTATTAGCGGTGCTTCCTTCCGTACCTGCACTTATAAGTGAATAATGGTTCTTCACCAATACCATCCCTTTTCCTAACACAGGAGCCGGAACTTCCTGTACAAGCATTTCACCATCAGAGAGTTTTTGAGTTAGTTGCAGCATTATTTATCCTATAGTTTTTAAGATTTCTTTATGGAGTTCATTTCTAGAGTATTGTTTTCTTATTCTTTGTAAACTATGTCTCTTAATAATAATTTCGTCTATCGTAATATTATCGATAAGATGAGAAAAAGATTTAGAATTATAATTACACGACCACCCGATATTATTTTCCAAAACAAATCTAGAACTATCATTATCACCTAAAACAATGATTGGTAAATAAGCTGCAATATAATCAAATATTTTATTTGGAATAGACGAAGTTATCATTGGTAGTATCCCTATATCCATAGTTTTCAAATAGTCAATAATACCGCATCGATCCACTTTTCCAACAATATTAATATTCGTTAAATTATTCTCTTCAATGTAAGTAAAAACCTCGTTGTACCTTTCCCCGGTACCATCCTCTCCAATAATTGTTAAAAACACGTCTTCCTTATACTTAATAGTCTCAATTACAGGCATGATATCTATCTGATATTGTAATTGTGCAATACATACCAAATGAAGACCTTTATTTTCTATGTTCTCCTTGAAATCGATATTTTGCCATCTTTCATTTTCCCAACCAAGTGGAATAAAGACAGAAGGGGTTTTAGAAGAATATCGATGCAGCCATGTTAGAAAAGAGGGAGCTACATGAAACGAATTTGTATAATGCTTAAGAGAAGGATATAAAAAAATATTACAGTAACTAGTGAATATTTGCTTCTTTATTTTATTGCTAATTTTTAAAGCATCAGGCCAAATATCCTGAATATCTATAATTATTTTCGTATTTTTTATTCTTTTCAATAATGAAACAAAATAAATTAGTTCAACAGGTCTTGATGGAATAAGAATAATATCAAATTTGTTAACTCTACATATCAATTTGAAGAACAAAGCTAATGAAAATAAGAAGTTTGAAACAACACGTTTAGATGAAATATTATTTTTATACCCAAGCGCACTGATTATATTTAAATTATACTTACATTTGGATTTAGCTTCAGAAATCTCATCATCTGTAAAGAATCTCTTCTCAGCATGATAATAGTTAGATGTATAATATATTATTTCAAAACCTTGAGTTACCAGAAAATCGGCAATATTTGGAAATCTATTACCTCTTTTTGTTAATATAGACTCAGTCGGCCCTATTAGATATATTTTATTTTGCATACGTGAGTTGAGAATAAATATTATTAAAATCAAATATTATTTTTCTTATATCGAACTCATTAGAATACAAAGTTGCATTTTCAATTCTGGAATTCAATACTTCCTTATTAGATTGGCAATATAATAATGCATTCACAATATCAGCATTTGATTTTTTTTGAATCAAAACACCATTTTTTCCATTTTTGATTATATCATTTAAAGCTCCGACATTTGTAGTTATACAAAACAAACCAGAAGCAAGCGCCTCAAGGACACTATTAGGACAACCTTCCGTATAAGATGGTAACAAGTAAATATCGTGTAGAGCATATATTTCATATTTTTCTTGTCCGGTTATCCTACCCTTAAAAGAAACCTGATCGTCATAGATCTGATTTTGCGACAATTTTTCTTGCAAAGATTGAATATAGCCAACTCTACTTTCGTGTCCAACAAATGTAAAACGGAAGTACTTTAATTTATTTTCATCTTTTAATTGTATGATAGCATCTACAATTTCTTCAATCCCTTTCAAATTTTGAATTCTACCTAAGAATAAGATATTTAATCTTTTATCTGTCCCTTTTTCTTTAATTACTATTTCGCTTTTATCTATAGCTGTTGTCGTAATTATTATTGGAAGAGTTGGTTCTCCGAGTTTTAATAAATCACTTTTGAATGACGAAGCGAGCACAATTTGCTGTGTCCCTTTCTGATAAAGCCAGTTAAACATTTTTTTCAAGAATTCATTCGAGTGTAATTTGCTGAAAACCTGAAGTTTCCATCCTCTGTAAAAAACAATCACTTTTTTTCCAAATAATTTGGCCGTAAACAGCAATAATCCGTCTCGAATTAAAGGAACAGGAATTAAAGATGGATTCAGCTGAATTATCTTGATCTGAGTATCAAGGAGAAGTGTAATAACAAACCGAAAATAGTCGAAAAAATAATATACCGGATATAATATCTTTTTTAAAAACGGACGGTAAAATAGAAATGCACGTGAACCTATTGTGAAATGTTTTAATTCAAAGTCGTTTGACGCGAAATATTTAAAATATAAATTGTAATAATTCACAATACCACCCTCGTGATTGAGCGGGTTAGAAACTATTAAAACTTTATTTTTCATTGTAACTGCTTTGGTGGATATTTTACAATCATTGATTTTTTGAGTCTATTTAGTATATATATTCGATATTTAGAGCGCACATATTTTAATTTTTCATTAAGTATCAATGAATTGCTAACTAAATGGATTACAGTAGATTTCAAATTATTTGTATGCAACTCTTTTTTTATTACTCCTTCTTTGTTTGAATCTTGAACTTCGAAATGAATATTTACTCCTCTTTCCTCAAGTTGATCTATGTAATACCTAAAACCAGCCAACCATAGCCAAATGTCATTTAATCTCCCAACCCGTTCTGTACTATTTGAGACCCATATATTCATTTTTTCTATACTTTTGGGATTAAAAAGCTGTTTAGCCGCGAACCATTCGGGATCAACTAATTTTTTCACATCGTTATATAAAACACTTTGAGACCATTTAGTATAATCATGATAATGACTTTTAAGCCCCTTATCTGCATAATTGCCTATTATAGGTTTATTTGTCCTTGCCCATGGAATACGTGCCAGTATTGGAAAATAATTTCTCAATAGAGTGAAGTACATGTTATCGTCTCTACGAGAAGGATGTAAACTCCACATAAATGAATAAACTTCAGGGGAAGTAAACATCTGATAAACTCTTGCATATTTATTAATTATTGATAACGCATGGCATAGACCATTTCTCATTCGATAACCTTGCATCCAATATTCACACTGCATATAGTTTAGAGTGCCTTCCCCCCCTCTTGAGTATATTTCATTTAAATCAGTTGACAATTCTAGGTATGCAGATTGAAAAACAGACTCATTTAATAGATTATATGTATTCGAAGGCACCTTTTTTGACAACATAAGTAAATGCAATCCTGCAAATTCAGCTCTACCAATAGAATCTCCAAAACTTCCGGCTATAACAACACTATCCTTTGGAATATTCTTAAACCACAACATACTATGAAGCATTTCAGGAGAATGAAGCAGACCAAGATACTCTCCACATTTTTTTATATTTTCTAAAACCGTTTCAGCAGTCAAAGGAATATGTTGCCATTCTAAATCCAGAGAATTGGCCATTTTACTTGCATATACAACATCTCTAGAATTATCCTGTCCCCAAGTAAGGCAGATCGGTTTTTCTTTTATCTCTCCATTATCATATAAGTTTTTAAAAATACCTGCAACAATTCGACTGTCTAATCCTCCTGTAAGCAATATATAAATTTTTGAGTAAAGCTTTGCCACCGAACGAGCTTCATTGGTCAATCTTTCAAATAGCATTTTAGCTAGCAAATCATTCTCTCCTATATAATAATCGTGTTTAGGAATATCCTCCAAAACTATCTCTCCAGCATCATTAATTTTTGAAAGCCAAGGTAAACGTTTGACTTCCTGAAATAATGTCCTATTGTGAGATATTTGTCCAAAAGACAACATGGAAGTTATAGAAGTATTGTCAATTGTTAGTTTTTTGCTTTGACTTATAACCTCTTCGTAAGATGTAGACCAGTCTCCATTCTCTGAATGGTAAAGAGGTGATTGATATAAATGTTTTGAAGTTTCAAGCATAAGTATGATTGTTTATTTCTACGGTGTAAATGGCAATATGAAATAGATGGGATAATCATTAATTCTAAGTTTGTGCTTATTACGTTTAAATTTCTGATAAGATATTGTATTGAGAATTTCATTTTATCCAATAGTTTTCATTTTTGCACCTAAATGATTTTTATACGCAGAAAAAAATGCAAGTCCAATTCCTAAAAAAATAGCATTAGGAGTATTTAAAATAAAGGAATATACTGTAGTCAGAAAAAAAATCATATAAAACATAAGAAGTGACGGAAACAAATTGCTCCTTGCTCTAAAGTAAAAAGCTATAAAAGATAACATTTTATAGTGCATAACAATCATAAAAAAGAGACCTAATACACCAAAATCATATAAATATTGGAGCCAATCGCTATGTGCAGCGACTCCCACACTATCTTGGTGTCCAGCAAGTACTATAGCTGTTAATTTCTGAACAGAATTAATTCCATAACCAAAAAATTGATGTATAAGGTCACTATTCGCATAACTAGTTATAATAGTTTCATAAAGATTATCTCTACCCGACCCACTTTTATCTTCAAATCTATTCGATACAATCTCCCAGTTAGGTATTAATACAATTAAAGACACCCCAGCGATTAGAATTCCACCAAGGAAAATTTTCATTTTGCTTATAAAATCGCGGGAAATAAATAACAAGGCTAACATATATCCTAAAAAAGAAAGCAAAAGTGCAAGCATTACACCTCTTTTAATTGTTATCAGGATAGCAACAATTGAAATTAATATTATTAATTTCACAATTATCTCTTTCCTGAATACTAGCAATAATGGCAAAATCCATAAAAGTAAATATCCACTTGCATTGGCATAATTTTCTTCATCCAACCCGCTAATATACCTAATAGTAAAAATTGCAGCTATTGATGCAGAGAGAATCAACATTATTTTAAATTTGGGAACAGATATCAGTTCATTCTGAAAAAGAAAATAAAAAACTATTGAAGCAAAAATCCAATAAGCTACTCGTATAGAGAAATAGAGATTTAGAAGAATATTATCTGAAAAGAGAGAATAAATGACAAATAAAAGTAAAATATAGAGAAGAACATTTTTAAAATAAAAACCTCTAATAGAATTTGTAGAGAAGATGTAAATATATAGGGCAATTGATAAACCTTTTAAATACAATCCCAACGGAATACTCAAGATTTCAAAATCATGTAACCAATCTGCCATTATAGTTACAGGTATCATAAATACCACTATATCTAGCAAATTATTACCTATATAAATTTGATGATTATTTTGCTTTGCACTCATTGCGATATTGCATCTCCTAATTGCACACTATTATAAAATAAAATATCTGGCCACTTCTCTTTTATTACTCTTAATAAAGTGTCAAGCTGTTTTAAACTATTACTCCTGATATTCTCATTAATTGATCCAGTATAATTAATTCTGTGAGTTGAAATAATTGCAGGTGTATTTAATTTAAAAGATCTCTCAACTTGTCTTAAAGTTTTCTGCCAATAATTATTATTTTTGGATTTTGACGGTTCGAAAGTACAATTTCTGACTAAGTATATTAAATTCGTATTTGTCGATTTTTCTCCTAAATATCGAGGAATATATTGGATATGCGATTCTTTATGATGTTCTTGCAAAAATCCACCTTGTATATACTTCACACCGTTCTGCTTCCATATTTTTTCAGTTTCATCAGTCCAACCGCAGTTAGGAGCTATTGTAGATTTAGATGGAAAACCAAATAAGCTTTCAAATAATTGAAAGGCTTCTGTTACTAGTATTGTTTGATGAACATCATTCTTGCGTAATATCTTTTCATCGGAATATAATGGGCTATAATAACTCGTCCCAGTTTTAGATACTTTTTGGGGTACACCACACATTCCCAACTGAAATGTTTGTACGGCTTCGGGAATACCATTTTTCAAATCGCTTAGCCACGTCCAATATTTTACATGTTCACGTGCATGCACTTGTGGATAGAACAAGTTGTTATTATAGCCATTTTTCCAAAGTTCAATTATTCTGTTACTTTTTTTAAATGTTGATGCTGTTTCTTGAACTGTTTCATAATAGTATTCCTGAAAATCAGATCTTTTAATTTTATCAAAATCAGGATTGGCCAATATTACGTTAGCAGTAAAACAAGCTGGATTCCCTTCTGAATCAACATGTGCACTTAATATTTCATACAAATATTCCAAGTCTTCATTCGTTTCTAAAGAATCATAGGAGTATACGGAATTCTCCATATTATACCCATTAGAAACCAGATAGTCAAATGCTACCTCGGAGGAAGTTCGAATAGACCCCCAATCATCGCTTTCAATTACAACTATTTTTTGCTTGGATTTCCAAGCATATGCATAAAGCAGCATTCTTGCTCTAAAAGATAATATATTTTTTTTACTAATATCAACCATCATAACTCATTTATTATATCTCCATAAAGTAGAAAGCCCCTCTCTATGGGTTTCACATTCGACCACATTCCTAACTATCATTTCGGATTTCTTGAAATAAAACCAGTCAGTAAAATGAATTTTTTTATTAAGAAAGCGAAGCCATCTATTATGTCCACGCAATCTACTACTATAAAGATATTTTTCCTTTTCACATAACTCTCTCCACGTTTGTTCTATAAACTCCACATTCGTGATTTCTTGAGAACGTTCAATTATAGTATTCAAGAACAATGTTTCTTGTTCAACCTTCATTCGCCTTACACCTAAAAAACCTTTAGATTGAAAATAGGGTATAAAAGTAGCTCTCATAGAATTTTTATTAAACTCTAATGAAATTAAAAAACCTTCAAACCAAGATATATTTTTTTCACCTAGTGGTTCAAACAAAAAGTTACCTTGACCATATACAATCAGTTTATCCTGATAATATTCAAAAGTACCTGCACAATGAGAATGTTGACAAACCACGACATCAGCTCCTTCTTCGATTAAGAATCTACAAGTTTTCTGTAAATTGGGGGTAGGGAAATGAAAATACTCTTTACCCGCATGTACAAGAACTATTAAATGGTCAATATTATTCCTATTATTACGAATTGTTCTCACAATATTAATCAAATCTATTGGATTTGCACCATATGAATTGATCCCAGCAATACTGAATTCTTGCTCCGCAATTCCTAAAAATCCTATTCTTTTCCCTTTGATCGATTTGATTAAAATGCGTCCTGCATCATATAAATTTTTGCCTCCACCGAACCATTCAATTCCTTGTTGAGTTAAGATGTTTATAGTACTTCTCATCCCTTTTTCTCCATGATCAAGTATATGGTTATTAGCTAAATTTACAGCATTAATCCCCGCTTCTTTAATTCCATTAATACAAAAAACAGGAGCACCAAGCACAGGTCCATCCTTTTCAATTGGAGAATCTTCTTTGATTAATGGACATTCTAGGTTGACAACAGTAAAATCGGCCAACTGAATAACAGGAAGCAAATCATTAAATATCATCCTCTTATTTCCATTAACAAATGCAGGTTCTATTGATCCCATTGGACATATATCCCCACCAATAATAATTTTCATAATCTAAGTAAATGTTCATAATTAGTGTGTATAAAATATTTAGTCGTTCTTTGTGTTCTATTATAGTAGATACGATCAATGGGAAATATAAAAAACTGGAATTAACGGAAACCAACGTGGGCAACTCAAGAACGGCTTCCGCAATGGTACGAGCCACTGTTTCCGTATGCGTTGCCGTGCAGTTCTTCTCAAGATCGATGGACTGTCTTCCACAAAAGCAGGGAAGCAGATTGGATATGAGCCTAGTCTCCGTGAACGCATGGGTAAACGCTTCCTTTCGGAAGGAATTACAAGCCTGCAAATCCACCCTGGCTGTGGTCGCAAACCTATCATGAACTGCCTAGACCAGGAAGCCGTGCGTGCAGCCATCGAACAGGACAGTCATACTGGACAATGCTAGCGTCTACCGCAATCATAAAATACGGGAGTTGCGACCTATTTGGGAGAAAAGAGGTCTTTTCCTTTTCTATCTGCCCCGTATTCCCCGCACCTGAATATTGCGGAAACACTCTGGAGAATATTGAAGGGGAAATGGATCAGGCCACAGAGCTATGTGAATACAGACGCTCTTTTCTACATTACCAACAGGACGTTGGAAACGGTGGGAAAAAGACTGTTCATTAACTACTCTCATATTATCGCTTAATTTTGATTACTTACAATATTTAATTGTAAAAACCTGTAACTAAATGATCTGCTAATTTCCCTGCCTTCAATATTTTTAATTTCATTTTTGTCCACTTGCTGAACCATGTGATGTGTTTCACATATAAGATTTCCTCAAATCCAAATATTTTCAAATTACGTAAGGCATATCTGTTATCAGGAATCACAAAAGCAACAGGTAAATACTCTATTGGAATATTATTTATCCGAGCTTTATTTAAATATTTACCATAAGATTTTCCTCTGAACGGTGCTTCCACATATAGATTTTTCAAAACGCATGTAAAACTGGGTATATTGTAATAATAAGTGCCACATTTGTATTTTCCACTCATCTGCACAAAAGCCGAAGCGACCAACAGTTCATTTTCCAGGATATAGTATCCTTTGGAATGATTTTTAAGAATACTCTGTATACTTTCTTTCTTTTGAAGATTGATGATATTGCTATCAAATAAACTTTGAACAGAATCACTAGTCAACTCTCTCACTCTACTATCAAAGTCTTTTGGCTGATGATTTTGGATAGCAAGAACAATATTCTCCTTTTTTTTGAATATAGGCCTCAAAATTGCATATAAAATGCGTATCAAGCCTTTATAAATGCCATATTGCTTAAATATATTTAAAATATAATCTACACTTTTCATTTTCGAACTTTATAAAGCATTTTTTTTAGAAGAGGCTTAAGTTTAAGTTGGATAAATATATATATTAGTGATACAAGGCTTGTTTTTTTCCTAATGTAAATAGAATAATTAGAGTCTCTAATTAAATTATTAAACCAGTCTCTTTTATAAGCATAATCACCTACACCATTGTTAATAGCTCTGATCCTAAACTTTATCGCATATTCAATACTCATCAAAGAAATAAGATTTCCTAAAGAAAATTTAGAATATTCCGGATTATATACAAGTTTCCAACTTACGAAGATATCATTATGTAAGAATCCCAAACGATAAGCTACTGGAACATCATCCAAAGTTAAAATAAAGCCTAATGCTTTCTTTTTATCTAAACATTTACCGTAGGATTCTTTTCTATACTCGAACACTAAATCATTCTTCTTCGACATTGTTCCCCAACGTTTAATGTAAATATTTTTCATTGCTGATTCATATCTATTATAATCGTTGAATGTCTGAATCGTTTTAAGTTCTATATTTCCTAATTCTTTAAACCGTTTTAATCTTCTCTTATATTCATTTCGTTGTTTTTTAGGTATAGCATTCAAAAATTGATCAATATCTTTGTAGATGGTATTTGTATAAACTAAGTCGGAAGATTTGATAAATACCGCATTTGAAGCTTTACATAGTTGGGCAAACAATGTTGTTGTTGAATTAATTTGATTTAGTCGAACTAAATTCCAATTCTTAAAAGTATAGCAATAATCTAAAATTCTTCTGTAACACAATGATGAATAGTCATTTACTGAAATAAAATCAAAAAAATCACCAAAATGCTTAGGAATAGTTTCCAATAATCTTATTCCAAAAATATTTCTAATACAAAAAGGTGCAATTGCGATAATGCCATCGTTATTAACAACGGTTATTATATGAAGTTTATTATCAATCCCCTTTCGTTTCCACCATGGCTCTATCCACTCATAATACATTTGAGGAAATGCATTTGACCCGATTTCTAATTTTATCCATGCCTCTTTTAAATTATCGTCATTGAATGAATTAAATATTCTTATTGAAAAATTATCATCATTTATCATTTTAAAAAAATCAGTTTTCAGCAATAATTCTTAATGTGATTGGAAATTTTAAGAGTATCTTAATTAAAAGGTTATACCTAAGTGAGAGATAAAATCCCATCTCTTCTTTTATTCTCATTATTGAATTATAATCACCTCGTGATATACACGATTTTAACATTCTTGTAATCCAATTCTTTAAACGTGGTTCTGCTCTTTTCAAATAATCATCACCTAATGATTTTGCAAGGTTCTCGTATTCCAAATATCTTTTAATAGAGTTCTCTACATCAAAACTCTTATTCTTTGATAAAGAGTTTCGTCTTTTATACACAATTGCACCTATCACACCCATATAACCAATTGAGGGATAGTGTAACCCAATCCGGAACCACATGTCACGATCTTGCCCATTCTTTTTGTTGATATCAAACAATCGTACTTTACAAAACACTTCTTTTTTAATAATCATTGTTGGTGTAGAGAAAAAACCCAATGGGGGAATTGCTGAGAGATAATCTTCAAAGTACGGTTTATTCTTGAACCTTTTTTTGAACTTAATATTATAATCAAGGAGCTTTTTCCCAGTTTCTTGGTCTATATGTCTTACTGGAGCACCATACCACATTAAATCCTTCTTTTTTGCAATCGTCTGTACAAAGTTCTCCAAATGCGTTTCAATCCATTCATCGTCTGAATCTAAAAAAGCTATCCAATCTCCTTGTGCTTCTATAATTCCAAGATTCCTTGCACTACTTGCTCCTCCATTTTCTTTAAATAAATAGGTTACTTTGTTACCGTATGCTTGAATAAGATTTGTCGTATTGTCAGTAGATCCATCATCTATAACAAGTATCTCAAATGGTTTATATGTTTGATTCAACACACTGTCAATACTGCGTTGAATATACTTTTCTACATTATAAGCCGGTATTATAGCGGTTATTTTCATAACTATCATTTGTTTTTAGTTCTTTCTTCTGATAAATTCTCCTACTAAAATTTCTTTAATATAATAATATCCTTTTATTTTAAATAATTCAGACAATGTAATTGTTAAACTGATAGAAATTATTAAACCTAATAGTAAATAATACAAATTATCCACGACAGAAAACTGAACATAACCCCAAACACCTATCCCCACGACCACAGCTAAAAAGATATTGGGCAAAACATCTTTTAATAACTCTAGGATGCTATATGCAATATATTTTCCTGAAAAATAACTATTCACAAAAAACTCAACCCAGGTTAAAATTATTATTCCGACTAGTAATTCTTTAATTCCTAATATAACTCCTATCACAATAATAGGAATTGAAAAAAGTCTTTTAAAAATTTCCAGTTTGAGAATTATGGAAGGTTGATTTACTATCTTAAGGATAGTTAGATTATAATCGCATAGAGGATATAATAATCCTATAATACTCAACAGCTGAAGATACTCGATTGAAGGTCTCCATTTCTCTCCAACTAATATAATTACAACTGGTTCAGCCAGTGCTGCCAGTATAATCATACATATGGATGTAATATAGACTAAAGATATCAGTATTTTCCTATAAACATGTTTTAATCTAACAGTATCTTCTTGAAGTTCACTTAATGCAGGATAACTTACCCTATTGACAATTTTATTAATTTTAGTCGAAGGAAGATTGGAAAATTGTTCGGCACGCGTATAATACCCCAATTGAGCAGCCGAAAAGTATTTACCAATAATTGCATAATAGATATTATTAAATATCGTATATATCAAGCCTCTTAACATTAGTTTATATCCAAAACCAAATAATTCATCAAAAGCCCTTTTTGAGAAAATTAATGATGGCCTCCATTTGCTATACAACCATAATAAGACAGAATTTATTCCATTTTCAATTAAAGTCTTAACGATTAAACTCCATACACCCCAGTTATAATATGCCATTATTATAGCCACAACACCAGCAGTAACAGAAGCAACAACAGAAATTCTTGTTTGTAATTTAAATGCTAATCTTTTCGTGAGTTGTGTTCTTTGGACAATAGTTAATGCTGTAATAAGAATACTAAATCCTAGTATTTTAATTAAAGGAATTAATTGAGGTTCATTGAAAAAATGAGCAATCGAAGAAGCAGATGCAAACAATACAATATACAAGATTCCACCGGATATTATATTAAAAAGGAATACCGTCGAATAGTCATCCTGCGTACAATCCTGTTTTCGGATTAAAGCTTGTCCAAATCCGCTACTTACAAACCATTGTGAGATAGAAATGAATATAGTTATCATTCCTACTAATCCAAAATCGCTCGGGTCCAGTATTCTTGCCAGAACGATGCCTACAACAAATCCTATTCCCTGAACTGCGAAACTGTCTATAAAACTCCAGAAAAGACCTGAAACAGTTCTACTCCTTAAATTCTTACTCAATTTATGACTAAATAAATCTTACGTATAAATTACACTATTTCTATTCTCAGCTCTGATATCACTTGTATAATTCGTTCCGCCGTTTTACCATCCCATCGATCAGGAACATCACCTTCCTTCCAATTGCCGGAAAAAAGTTTATCTAACGTAGGTTTTATGGCCTTTGGATTAGTGCCGATCAATTCATTGGTACCGATAGTACAAGTCTCTGGCCGCTCAGTATTATCCCGTAGTGTAATACAGGGAATACCCATCACGGTAGTCTCTTCCGTAATTCCGCCAGAGTCGGTAATAACGGCTTTTGCATATTTTACCAAATAGTTAAATTCCAGATAACCCATCGGGTCGACAATATGAAGGTTATCGGCTTTGATATTCAACTCGGAAAATATCTTCACCGTCCGCGGATGAATAGGAAAAATAACCGGAAGGCCTTGCACATTGTCGACAATTTCCGCCATGAGGGCCTTTAGCTTCTCGGCTTCATCCACATTGGCGGGGCGGTGCAGGGTGAGTACGATGTATTCCTTTTCTTTCAACGAAAGAGCGTCAAATAGTGTCGGTTTCACCAACCGGTGCATATTGGCAAGCAAGGTATCTATCATCACATTGCCTACAAAAAATATCTGTTTGTCTTCCGCTCCCGCCTTTTTCAGGTTCTGACCGGCAAGTTCGGTGGTGGTAAAATAATAATCGGCTAAGCAGTCGGTAACCATCCGGTTGATCTCTTCCGGCATAGTCAGATCCCATGAGCGGATACCCGCTTCGATATGAGCGACCTTTGTATTTAATTTCTTTGCTACAATGGAACACGCCATGGTGGAAGTCACATCACCCACCACGATTACCAGATCGGCAGGATGTTCAGTCAACTCTTTCTCAAACGCGATCATGATGCCGGCCGTTTGTTCCGCCTGGGTTCCGCCCCCTACACCCAGGTTTACATCCGGTTTGGGAATATTCAGTTCCTTAAAGAAAGTCTCGCTCATGTTCTTGTCGTAGTGCTGCCCCGTATGGATAAGACGGTATTCCATCCGTTTCCCGTTTCCGTTAAACTTTTCAATGGCTTGGATGACAGGAGCGATTTTCATAAAGTTAGGCCTTGCCCCCGCTATAATAGTTAGCCTCATAGTTCTTTTTTCTGAAATTTGCATTACAACCTTCCGTTCACAACTCCCTCCAGTATTCCTTTCACATCATATGTCACACCGTCCGGTTTCAGGAATTGCACCCACTCTATATCCAAAAACTCTTTGTGCCCCACAGCCAAGACAATAGCGTCGTATTGGAAATAAGGGATTGGGGGATGGAAGTTGGAGCATAGGGATGGATAACTGATGATGCCATATTCTCGCTCTACTTCTCCCGGATCTGCCCAGGGATCATGAACAATAACGTTCGCCCCATATCCCTGCAAGGCATGTATGACATTTACTACCTTGGTATTCCGTACATCCGGGCAGTTTTCCTTGAAGGTAATACCCAATACCAGGATATCGGCCCCTTTAATGCAAATTCCCTTTTTTATCATGCACTTTACCACTTGCGAAGCTACGTACTCCCCCATCGTATCGTTCATCCGGCGACCGGCCAGAATGATCTCGGGATGATACCCGTACTCCTGTGCCTTTTGTGCCAGGTAATAGGGATCCACACCAATACAATGTCCACCCACCAATCCGGGTTTAAACGGGAGGAAGTTCCACTTGGTACCGGCAGCTTCCAATACATCGTGCGTATCGATACCCATCCGGTTGAAGATCTTTGCCAACTCATTGACAAAGGCGATATTGATATCACGCTGCGAGTTCTCGATCACCTTGGCAGCTTCGGCTACCTTGATCGTGGGAGCCAAATGGGTTCCGGCAGCAATTACGGATCTGTACAGATCATCGACCTTCTTCCCGGTTTCGGGCGTGGAGCCGGAAGTCACCTTTTTGATTTTTTCGACCGTGTGCTCCTTGTCACCGGGATTGATACGTTCCGGAGAGTAACCGGCAAAGAAATCTTTGTTGAATTGTAACCCGGATATCCGTTCCACTACAGGAATACAGTCTTCTTCCGTAGCACCGGGATAAACGGTGGATTCATATATAACGATATCACCTTTCCCGATGACCCTTCCCACCGTTTCACTCGCTTTCACCAATGGGGTAAGATCGGGGCGATTGTTCTTATCTACCGGCGTAGGCACGGTAACGATGTATATATTGGCGTCTTTAATATCGCTGGGATCGGCAGAGCAATAGAGACCGACGGATGGTGTCCGGTGGTTGGCAAAGGGGTTCTCTTTTACCAAAACAGATTGAAGCACGTCATCTTCCACTTCCAATGTATGGTCGCGCCCTTCTCTCAGTCCATCCACGCGTTTTTTGTGAATATCAAATCCCACAACGGGATACTTAGTGGCAAACAATCTGGCCAAAGGCAATCCTACATACCCGAGGCCGATCACGGCGATTTTTGTTTCCTGATCCATTAATATGTGAAATTTTATAAGTTTTCAATTCCATTAGGCGTTTTCTCGCCGTGGCATAACTCAAGCAAGCTTGGTTCTGCTCATTTGGCTTATCGAAAACGTTCCCGATACCATTTTACGGCTTCTTTTAGCCCGTCGCGCACGTTGTATAGCGGACTATAGCCTAACAGCCGTTTTGCTTTATCGATATTCGCCAAAGAGTGAGGGATATCTCCAGGCCGGTTGGGACCGTAAATAGGTTCAATATGCCGGATTATAGGATCGGACTCACCGAGATATTCTTTCAGGTAAGCCACTAATTGATTAAGTGTGGTTTGCTCACCACAGGCTGTATTATATACCTGATTCAGGGTATCGGGATTTTCCGTCTCCAAGGCAAGGAGATTCATCCATATCACATTATCGATATAGGTGAAATCACGGCTATATTCGCCGTCACCATTGATAACAGGGGATTCATTATTTATCAGTTTTTTCACGAACAGGGGAATCACTGCCGCATATGCGCTGTCGGGATCCTGCCGGCGGCCGAACACATTGAAGTAGCGCAGGCCGATGCATTCTAACCCATAGGTGCGCGCAAACACACCGGCATAGAGTTCATTCACATATTTTGTTACGGCATAGGGAGACAACGGCCTGCCGATTACCTCCTCCACTTTAGGCAATGATTCCGAATCTCCGTAAGTGGATGAACTTGCTGCATAAATAAAGCGTTTCACCTTGGCATCGCGGGCGGCTACCAACATGTTCAGAAAACCCGACACATTGACTTCATTGGTTGTGACCGGGTCTTTGACAGAACGGGGTACAGAGCCCAAAGCCGCCTGATGGAACACATATTCCGTTCCTTCTGTCGCCTTGCGGCAGGTTTCGAAATCGCGTATATCGCCTTCTATCAATGAAAAATAAGGATGTGACAGATAAGATTGGATATTCTCCTGTTTTCCCGTAGAAAAGTTATCAAGGCATACCACCCTGTTTCCTGATGCCAGCAGTTCCTCTACCAGATTGGAACCGATAAAACCGGCTCCCCCGGTTACTAAAATGGTCTTATCTCTTACCATGTTTGTTTATTTAATACAATCTCTACAAGTCACCAATATTTTATATATCAGCAGGTCTTTGAATGCCGAATTGGTTGTATTGTTGGAGTACGGCCAATACCCTCAGGCGCTGGATACGCTTTATACTGATCTTTGTATTTTTCACATGCCGGAAATGGCTCAACGAGTGCATATCAGTGCCGATAAAGTCATATAGGTTCTTTTGAAGGAGTTTCCCGGCCGTGATCCGGATGGTCTTTCCGTAAAGGCCTGTTATGGAAGGAAGATTTAACTGAAATTGCACCCCGGCAGTTTTTAACCGGTAAAGATCGTCCATCGTCATGTAGCTGTATCGTTCGGGATGCGCCAGTACAGGAAAATATCCACACGACAGAATGGATTCAAAAACACCCTCCATATCTATCGGAGGATTAAAACAGGAGGTTTCTACCAACAGCAGGTTTCCCTCCAGCGGGAGCAGGTCGTTCCCGGCCAACCTTTCCCAGAAAAGGTTATCCAGCATATACTCCGCGGCCAGGTGAAGTTCTATCGCGCCCCTGTAGGCAGCTTTCAACTCCCGGAACCGGGCCTGCAGATACAGAGTGGTATTGGGCATATCTTCCATGATATGGGGCGTAAGCCACACACGTTTCACGCCATGCCGCTCTAAGCCGGACAGCGCTTCCAATGCCTCTCCCATACTGGAAATACCATCATCCACGCCGGGAAGCAAATGGGCATGATAGTCGGTAAGTCCGTACAGAATATGGCTATCGGCCAATAAAGAACGTTTTGAAAAGGGCCACATAAATTTCACTAATCTTCATCGATATAATCGTTCCCATAGGCATACCCGTAACGATAGCCGTACCGGTAATGACCGTACCGGGTATTCGCCGGCATGGTTCCGTTCAGTATCAACGACATATTTTTTAATTTCCGAGACGTATAAAAGTGCTCTATCTCGGGCAGCAGGTTGCGGTCGAGCAATCCCGCCCGGACAATAAAGAGGGTCATATCCACCAGTTTATTGATGATGGATGTATCGGCTACGATTTCTACCGGCGGACAATCGATAAAAATATAGTCGTACTCCGTACGTAATTCCGCCAGCATCTGTTCCAACCGCTTGTCGAACAACAACTCGGCGGGATTGGGAGGGATAGTGCCCACCGGAAGCAGATCCGGTTCGCCACTGTTTTTTCCTTTTACAATGGCAGGCTTCCACTCTTCGGTCTGATGCCCCAGATAGTCGGCAATACCGGGCTTGGGAGACTCGATGTACTTACTGAGCAACGCCCTGCGCATATCAAGATCGATGGCCAGTACCTTTTTCCCCTTTATGGCAAAGCCGGCGGCAAGATTCATGGTAACAAACGTTTTCCCGCTGTAAGGATTTATGGAAGTAAGCATGACCACATTGGACTGGCTTTCCTTTTTTACCATAAATTCAAGGTTGGTACGTACTACCCGGAAAGCTTCATTGATGACATTCCGGTTCTTTTCCCTGACCACAATGACCGGTGTGTCCTCTTTTTTCTGCGGGAACTTACTTTTTCGCTTGCGATACAACGGTATTTCCCCTATAAACGGGATGGTCATTCCTTCCAGGTCTTTACGCCCCCGCACCGTGGTATCCGTCCTCTCTTTCACCACAAAAAAGACGAGCGGAAGCAATGTGCCGGCGAGCAACGCGATCAACAGGAGAAAAGCCCTCCGGGGTTCCGTCGGGCTGAGCGATCCGTGCGGTGGGGTAACGATACGGGTATTATACGCCGTAAAAGCCTGTGAAAGTTCGTTCTCTTCCCGCTTCTGCAGCAGGTATAGATATAACGCTTCCTTTACTTTCTGCTGGCGTTCCACCGAAAGTAGGTATCTCGCCTGATTAGGATTGGAGGCGATCTGCCCCATAACACGCGCTTCCTGCCTCTTTACATTGTCGATCTGCGTGTTTAACGACGCGATCAGGTTGTCGACGGAACGGATAATCACCTGGCTCATCTCAGCTAGCGACTGGTTCATATCGATAACTAACGGATTTCTCTCGCTGCTATTGGATAGCAGGCTGTTGCGCTGTAACAACAAGGCGTTGTATTCGCTGATCTGCCTTTCGAGGTTTGCATTGTCGAGGCCCGTATTGACGGGCAGCAATTGGTCACCGGATCTATCGGTCAGATTACCGCGGATATATTCCACGATGGAAAGCCGGTTATTCAACTCCAGCAATTCTCTCCTGCTCTCCGCATATTGGGTCAGATACATACCGGAAACCGCATCTACATCCGGAAGTATATGTTCGCTTTTATAACTCGAAATATCCTCATCTACATTGCCCAGTTCGCTCTCGATCACATTGAGCCTTTCACTGATAAACCGGGAAGTGCTGATGGCGATCTGGTTTTTGTCTTTCATCCAATTTTCATTATACACGGCGATCAGTGTATTGAGAACATCGACAGCCCGCTGGGGGGATTGATCCTTGATGCTCAGGTTGACCACAGTAGCGTCTTTACTTCCCAGTACAGCTTGCAATGCCGATGAATAGCCGTTAACCACACTTTGACGATTGCTTTTAACAAATCGGACATGTGGATTACCCCCTTCCTCATTGTAATAGGGTGTAGGGATGATCATCACCACTCCAAAAGGAGTAGCAATAGTATCGGACAAAGCGCCTTCTATTTCACCGGAAAGAGCTTCCCCGGAATGGATAAAATCAAATAATCTGACTTGCCCGTGAGGCTGTAATTCTATATCAAACTGCAGGGCTTGCCCGTCGGGATTTTTAAGCGTCACCAGCACCGGCGCGCTTTTATACAGATCGATTTTTCTCAAACCACGTCGGGAAATATACCTTTTATCCAGATCGAGCCGGGTTACCACCTCTTCCATCAATGAAGGCGATTTCAATGTGATCAACTCATTATTGACGTTGGTGTTGGATCTGAAAATACCCAGATCATCGAACTCCGCCATGCTTCCGGCGGATGCCCCGCTCTTGGAGTTATCTTTGATCAGGATGGAAGCGGTGCGGGTGTATATGGGCGGAGTTATTAATAAATAAAGGATCACCAGTGCTATAGTGATAAATAAACTCAGGACAAACCAGTACCATTTGGAAATCAATATATGGAGCAGATCCTGGATCCTGATAAAATCGTCCGTTGTTTTTTGTTTTTCGAAATCCATACAATTAAACTAAAAGTGAAGTGTAGAATAATTACTTTAACCTTACGAATAACATGGTGATGGTGGCGGCGAGGGACGCCAGCGATAGCCAGAATGAGGTGGAACGCACATTGTTGCCGTTGACGGTGGAGTGGCGCGCCCGAACAGTATTCGGTTCCACATACACCACGTCGTTTTGTTGCAGATAAAATGCCGGTGAAGCATAAAGCTCCCTGGCGGAAGTAAGATCCACCCGGTACGGAACCTGTACGCTCCCCTCTTCGCGAAGGAGATATACGGCGTTGCGTTTCCCGTAGATAGTGAGATCGCCCGCCATACCGATCGCTTCCAGCAGCGTTATCCTGTCGTGGTCGATATAGAACCTTCCCGGGTTATTCACCTCACCCAACACTGAAAAGCTAAGGTTCATAAACTCGACGGTGACTACCGGATCCTTTACCAGATCTTCGGTGATAAGTGTATGCTTTATATGGACAGCAATCTCCGAGCGGGTAAGCCCCGCTACACGCACTTTGCCCACTACCGGAAAATCGATCTCACCATACGTATCAACCGTATAACCGGATACTTGCTGGGCATTGCGGTTCAGCGACTGGTCGGAAGCTACACCTATACGGTGCGAAACAATAGGGAGGTTGAACAGATTCGACAACTGTGCGTCCTTACTGTTCACCACAATGGATATCTTGTCGTTGGGACGCACCTTTATTTCCGGAGGAGCAGCCATTTGTTCCGCAACCCCGGGTTCCAGGTCCTGAAAATAGCCGATATTCTTTACGGACGTGCACGACCAGAAGAATGATGCAATTGCTACCATCAGTGCGAAAATGTTGTGAGCTTTTGTTTGTTTCATTTTTATAAGATTGAAAAAGATTGAATGAGATTGAAAAAGATCACACCCATTCATCCACTGATTTTGAAATTCCGGCCCGATACGCCTGTTTCATTGTTTTTTTACTTTTGGCAGGAATCGATTGAACCGCGTGTTTTATTCTTATTCTCAAAAAGATATCCATACTGGTCCATAATAGGATAATCAATCCCAATAGCAGGTTAATATCGACATATGGAGCCAGCAGCATACTCCCCGTTCCGAAAAAAGCAGCGATCGTCAGGATCATCAACATAATACCCCTATGGGAAAACCCCAACTGCAGAAACTGATGATGTAAATGCCTTTTGTCGGGCTTGAAAGGACTTTTGCCGGTACAGATCCTCAATAAGATCACCCTCAGCGCGTCGAACATCGGGACGAGCAATATGGAGAAGGCCAATACAATCGATTGCGACGACTGAAAAAGGCTCCCCGGGTTATAATGACATACCTTAACGGCAAAAACTGAGTGAAGCATACCGATCGTAAGCGATCCTGAATCTCCCATGAATATTTTAGTTCCCCTGTTCGCCTTTCCGAATACATTATAATAGAAAAATGGGATTAGCACCCCAAAAGAACTGAATGCCAATAAACTATAAATATACGACTGCATATACAGGAAGATAAGTCCATAATATAGAAAGGCAAACATGCCTATTCCTGCTGCCAGACCGTCAACACCGTCGATAAAGTTGATGGAATTAATAATGAAAACGATGACAAAGATGGTAAGGGGAATACCGATAACAGCATTTATTTCATTTAATCCGAAAAGACCGTAAAAGTTATTGATCCATACTCCGGAGGAGGTAAATAATATCCCTGTCATAATCTGGATCATCAGTTTTATCCGGTAGCGGATATTCATCAGGTCGTCCCCCACTCCCGTAAAATAGATAAGCAGCATGGCAGACAAAGCCAGCATCAGTTCGATGTATAACGTTATGTTAACCGAAACAACCAAGGATGTTTGCAGTAGGAGGTTGATACTGAGAATCACAAGAAAGGGAAATAACAGGGCGGGGAAAAAAGCGACCCCTCCTAACCTCGGAACAACTCCAGAATGTATTTTCCTCTCGTCGTGTGAATCGAACAATGCCTTTTTCATACAGATTTGCAGAATCTTGGGAAGGAGTATCCATGAAAAAAATGCACTGACAACGGATACAGAGAAAAAATTAACAAATAATTCCATCTTTTAGGTATTATATGCTTTATAGGCGACATTAAAACAGCGTATCGATGCTCTATTATTCCAAATATTCCAGCAAAGAAGGATGTATATAATGCGTGGCCACCATTACCAGTCCTTCTATTTGCACAACTACACGTTTATCGTTCCTGACTCTTACCAACACTCCCTCAACTCCTTTGAATATACCGTCCCTTATGCGCACCCTGCTGCCTGTCTTTGTCCTTAATTCGCAGGGAGCTAAAAAAACGACCTGTTGATCGTAATTGCCGGCAACGGCAATAAAATCGAGCATTTGCTTTTCAGGAACAATCACCGGATCGCCGGTACCTCTATTCATAATGTAACGTATCGGATATTTCCTTTTTAATTCGTTGATGCAAGACATGCTGGTTTTCACAAAGATCAAATTTCGTATCACAGGCTGCAACTTTTTGATTATAACACCGTCACGTTCACACATTCTATATTCCAACGGTATAAAGTTAATGATGTTGTTAGCATCACAATGCTTTTTGACCATCATCTCCCTGCTATAGGTAACCCGTAATGCATACCAATATGAAGTATCACTGGCTTTCATGTTTTCATTTCGTATAAAGACATTTTCCGGGGACACCAATATTTATAAAACACTGATTTATAGATTATTTATATCCACTCAAAAGATAAAGTACTATTTCTGCTCCAGAAACAGGACTTTATCTCCCACAAAGATATGAAAGAAATCTGAACTTACGTTACAAAATATTACATTTTTTATGTAAAGAAAAGTTGGTTTTGAGCGCTTACATCTGATAACCAGTAGTTTATATTTATAAAAGAGTGTCGATAAATAATGTTAATTCAAGGGCTGAGCGTTAATGATCTTTTACAAATGGTTTTTTTATACTTCGTAATATTTTTTTAGAGAAAAGAATTATTCTAAAAATAATGGGTTTTGTTATATAAAACGAAACGATAGTTCTTATTTAGTTTATTGTTAATCAGAATATCAAGTTTGTTTATCCTTTCTTTCCTGTTTCTGGAGCAGAATAAGGTTTTTTAGCCGCCTAAAGCAGCTTAATCGAACACCGACAATATTTTATAATTTGCTTTGTCTATGATCGAATTATCTAAGGATGAGAGATAAATCCGTGTTACATTTTCGGACGAATGTCCCATACCCGCGCTGATAACCGATAGGGGGATATTGGTGTCTCGCGCTGTTGTTGCCCAGGTATGGCGCGGCGTATATGACGAAAGCGGAATGTTGTATCCCAACATTTCCGACAACCGTTTAAGCTGCTTGTTGTAATAACTCAAAGCATTCTGGTACTCACGGTACGCCTGTTTTTCGTCGACGCTCGTAATAATGGGCAAAACATAGGGCGTATGGGCTGTTTTTTCTTCGTAGCGTTCTAAAATCTCCTGTGAACAGGGTTCCATTTTAACACATAGACGTACCCCGGTTTTTCTGCGGATATAAGTCACATCCCCGCGCCGTATGTCGCATTTTTGTAAATAAGCCATGTCCACAAATGCCATTCCTCGCAAATAGAGGCTGAAAAGAAAGAGATCGCGGGCATAAGCTAAAGTCGGTTTTTCTGTCAGGTCCAGAGTTTTTAACTGCCTGATGACATGTTTGTCCACCGCACGTTTACGGGAAGTGTCTATACCTGTATATACTTTTCGGAAAGGATTTTCTGTAGAGGCCAATTCGTCAGACACCGCCGAATTATAAACCGCACGCAGAATACGCATATAAAATGAGCTGCTGTTTCGTTTTATTTTGCGCTGCCGCAACCATTTTTCATATTCACCGATGAGCATTTCGGTGCATGCAGGAAACGGTAGATACTGCTGGCCCAAGAACGTCGCAAAACTGCGATATGCCCGCCAGTAATTGAGTTTCGTTCCATGAGCGTTTTTCTCTTCCAGCTTACGTATACGTTTTTCCATGTATGAGAAGAAATCTGCTTCTACAGGCGTAAGCATCCGGAACGATAAAGCGATATCGGCAGCATCATAAGGAGTGCCCATTGCCATTTTCCGGGAAATGATGTCATGGAGAACAGCCAGATCGGCATTTATTGTCCGTTGCGCCGCTAACAGGAAAGAAGTTCTCTCTCCGTTGGCACGAACACGTGCGTTGTGTGCATCCCACTCATGAGGATACAGCTTTACGGAAGAAGTCAACTGAACATGTTTCCTACAATGAATCACCTGATAATAAATCGATCCTGCTTTATCCGATACGGTTGATGTTCTTAATTTTACGCGAATTGTTGTCATAGCATAATTTTTTTAAATTAAAAGAAATAGTGTGAATAAATTAAAAAGACTCATCCTATATTATAATGAAAAGGTAAAGCATTTTCAAATTGGAACGGATTAATCTAGCTTATATACGCTGAAGCTGTAATGATAGATAAAGCCAGCATTAATTAACCCACTCATGTAGAAATTGAATCTTACGTATTCAAGATGACTTGTAAAAATATGTATGTTGCAGTAGCCAGGCTCTAGATTGATATAAGGAAAGACCTGTGGGGTGAAAGTAGGAAATCATACAAAAAAAGGGAACAAAAAATTATGAAACCACAATTAAGCGGAAAACGGACAGACAACAACATCCGTTGAGTTTAAAGTGAATTGATATGCTCTTTAAAAAAAACGAGAGATACAACTTATTTCGGCGTATTTCTCAATTTTTCAGCATACAATCCTATACCGTCTTCAAACCGGGAAATAGCCTCGCTCAGTGTACCATAAAGCTCTCCACCAGAGGCATTTAAATGTCCTCCGCCGTGAAAAAATTGAGCCGCAAATTCGTTGGTGGGAAACGTGCTTTGAGAGCGGAACGAGAGCTTCACCATCTCCTCGTCTTCGCGAATAAATGCGGAAAAAATAATATCCTTAATGCTGAGCGGATAGTTCACGAATCCTTCGGTATCTCCTTTGTTGTAGCTGAATTGTTTCTGGTCTTCAAGCGAGAGCCATATGAGCGCAGTGTGAAGTTCGGGATAAACTTTCATTCGCTGCGACAAGGTGAAGCCCAGCAACCGGAACCGGTCTTCCGTAAGGTTGTTATAAACCAGTGAATAAATCCGGTCCTTATCAATTCCCTTCCTAAGCAACAAACTGATTATCAGGTAAACTTCCGGATTATTGGAGTTAAACGTAAAACCACCGGTATCGGTCATCATTCCACAATAAATGCACTCTGCAACCGTTTTGTCGATTTCTTCGTACCGGTCTGCCTGGTACAGCAAACGGAAAATCAGCTCACTAGTCGATGAAATTCCAGGATAAGAGATAACCACATCGTAATTATCCCCGGGAAAAAGATGATGATCAACAAGCACTTTACGGGCACTGGATTTTTCCAAAAGAGATGCCATATTCCCTACTCGTTTGGGTATGTTGTAATCGAGACTGAAAATCAGATCAGCGTGATCGAAAATAACCTGTGCTGCTTTCGGATTATATTCGTAAACAAGAATTTCACCGGATCCGGTCATCCATTTCAAAAAATAAGGAAACGAATTGGGAACCATCAGCTTGACATCTTTCTTTTTCAACTTCAGAAAATGATACAGCCCTAGGGAGGCCCCCAATGCATCGCCATCGGGAGAGAGGTGTGTGGTAATCAATATCTGGCTGCTGTTTTCGATCAGCTCTTGCACCTGTTGTACGGATGACTTGTCAATAATCTCCGATAAGGGTTCGAAATAGTTCATTTTTTATAGAAAAGATCAAAATTACTACAAATTTATGAGATATGCCCCATCTTCTCCCACATCGTGACAGGAAATCCCCAGCTTTTCACACTCCCTCATTAACCGTATTCTGCCGTACAGAGGAATTGAACTGTCTAGCACGATTTGTCCGGTACGGAAAATATTCGTCAGTTGCATCATTGAGAAGGCCGGGTCATGCGACAGGATCAACACATCGATTTCCAACGGCCGGGATGTTTCCACATGCGAATAACTACTCCCTGACAAACGCAGTATCGACTTTGATGGATGCGGAATAAAACCGTTTTCTTTTACGTCGAAGTAAACCCGTTTTTCATCCACGTAAAGACCGATATCGCTAAAGCCGGGTTTATTAAATACGGCTAATTGAACAGGCTTCCGGGATAGTTCAGCGTACGTGAATGTCAAGATAAAGAACAGGGAGCAAGTTAAACCAGCAATCAGGCTAGCAACTCTCTTATGTGTGAAAAATTTAAAAACAGTAACAACGATAAAGAGCAACATCATCATCTGTAGTGTAGAAATAGGCTTATCTGACAATTGTGCGTATGGAAGGGTTTCGATAAAGCAGACGACCTTCAATACAACGAAGATTAACCCTTTCAAAATCCATCCAAAAACCGGATAAAGCCAGTCGACAATTACAAACTGGAAGGGTTTCAATCCTGTAAGGAGAATCACAGGAATACAAGCATAGATAATCACACCTATTAACGGCACTATCAACATATTGGCGATAAAGAAAAAGGTTGGGAAAGTACCGAAATAATGCAAAGCAATGGGGAAAATACCTGCTTGAGCGGATATGGAAACAGAAAATAAACCCCAGCTTTTTTTTATTATCTTGTTCTTAGGCTGATACAGGCTATCCAGTACCGGACTAAAGGATAAGATAGCCAGAACAGCTATGAAGCTCATTTGAAACCCAACGTTGAAAAGGCTCATCGGATTGAAAGCAAGAATAAAAAAAGCGGCTGCAGCCAACGCGTTTAGCGTAAAACCTCTTCTTCCCCCCATCCATCCCACAGAAGCAATCGTGAGCATCAAAGTTGCCCGGAGAACCGATGGGGAAAGCCCTGTAAGAAAAGCGTAAAGCCACAAAGCGGCAATAGTCATAATTTGTTTTATCACGAACCTCCCGCCCGTTTTTCCTAAAAAAGAAAAAAGGAATGCGAAGATACCGTAAATAACCCCCACATGCAACCCACTAACGGCCAAGACATGAGCTGTTCCTGACGCACGAAAAGCCTCCAGCAGTTCGTTTGTCAAATCGTGCTTGTAACCCAGCGTAAGAGCGGAAATAAATGAATAAGCGTCGTTATCCAACTCAAACATACGGTAAAACTCCAACGCCTTTTTTCGAACTTTCTGTGCCGAAACGTACAGCGATGTATGCTCTTTTCCAGTGGAATACCAATTTGATGAAGACAAATAGGTGGTGCCTGAAAAACCGTTGTTTCGCATAAATCGGACGTAGTCGAAATCATCTGGATTTCCGAAGTTCTTAAAAGTCCGGATCTGGGCAACGAAAACTATTTCATCCCCGGGGGTAATGTTCCTCACCCTATCCTCCTTTTGCAGGTAAGCCACGATTTTATGGCTTACCGGATAGCTGATTTTCACATTACAGGCAAATGACCGCGGTTTTTCCCGCGGAACATCAACAACTGTACCTATACAGACCGTCGGTTTGTCTGCAAAACGCCATTGGGATTCCTCTATTTTCTGCTGGAACAAAAGAGAAAACAAGCCAAAAACAAAAATAAACAAACCTGCTCCAAAAAGCCAGCGACAGGTGAACTGTTTTCTCTCCGAAATAAAAAAAGAGACTGCCATTATTCCCACTCCTGCCATGCAGATTACCCAGGAATAAGTCAGTTCAATCAGAAAAGCCGATATGGATATAGAGGCTACTGCCGGAAGCAACAACCTGATAAAGGGTATTTTAGCCACAAGATCGCTCATAACTGTCACGCTTATGAGGGAGTGTTTTTCAGAGAATTACAACGATTTCAGTTGATGAATAGTATGTATGGGATCTTGAGAAGAGAAAACAAAATTTCCGGCAACCAACACATCAGCTCCAGCCTCTACCAGCCTTTTTCCGGTTTCAAGATTCACTCCTCCGTCAACCTCGATAAGTGCCCGGGCATTTTTCCGAAGAATCAATTCTTTCAACACCTTAACTTTCTCCAGCGAATGTTCGATGAATTTTTGACCGCCAAAACCAGGATTAACCGACATGAGTAAAACCATATCTAAATCTCGGATAATGTCTTCGAGCAACAAAACCGGAGTGTGCGGATTAAGAGTAACCCCGGCTTTCATTCCGCGCTTCTTGATCTCGCTAACCACACGATGCAAATGTGTACATGCCTCGTAATGGACATTCATGTATTCCGTACCCGCAGCGGCAATTTCGTCTACGAATTTCTCGGGTTGAACAATCATCAAGTGCACATCCAGAGACTTGCTCGTCCTTTCTTTCAACAGGTCCAGAACCGGGAACCCAAAAGAAATATTGGGAACAAAAACACCGTCCATGATATCAAGGTGTATCCAATCGGCTTCACTCCGATTCAGCATTTCGATATCTTTTTCAAGATTTAGGAAATTCGCCGAGAGCAATGACGGCGCAACCAGATGATTCATATCGTTATCCATTTTGAGTGTCAAAGATAATAAAAAAATCAATTGATGATGAACAAACCTAAATGGGTAGGCAGTTTTTTCTCTATACGCAGCGATCTTGCATATTGAAGAACAATACATATGCTTAAACGGTCCGGAACTTTTGCATCGGATTCGTGGGACAAGGAGAATCGTCGGATAAAATCAGGATTAGCCATTTCTGTCTCTTTTATTTTAAAACGGCTTTATCATTCATTTATTATCAAGGCAACAAAAAAACAGCAAAGAATGGGCTAACTCTCTTTTTTTATGTATATTTGCACCGTTTAAAGAATAAAAGAAAAATCGTATGAAAAAATTTTCACTCCTATTAATCACAGCTTTCGTTTTGATCTCTTGTCAAAACAACAAAACTTATAAAATTAACGGAACCGTTACTGATCCTGCCTATGAAGGCAAAAACGTATATATTCAGGAAATGACAACCAACGAGATGGTGTCGGTTGACACTGCCGTTGTAACAAACGGCTCGTTCAAATTCGAAGGATCTGCCGACTCAACCGTATTACGCTTTATCGCTCTGGACGAAACGGTTAACCCTCAGAAACCATCAAGGGTGCTTGCCATTTTAGAGCCGGGAACCATCCGCGTGCAGTTCGATTCCACCGTTACGGTTTCAGGTTCACAGCTAAACGACGCCTACAATACGTTCAGGACAGAACAGGAAAATATAACGAAAGAAATTCGCGCACTCTCTCAACAATACCAGGAAGCTGCATCGACGGGTGCAATGACAGACTCACTGGATGCCGCACTTACCGCGCAATACGAAAAGTTATCCGGCGATATATCTAGCAAAACAGCTGATTTCATCAAAGCCAACATAGCCAATCCGCTGGGTAAATTCCTCTTTATGACTTCCGCAGAGATGTTTGAACCGGAAACCCAGCGCGAAATCCTTGCGTTAACGGATGAAGCTTATAAATCGCAAGAAAGTATTCAACGCATCGTTAAACGTCTTGAAAATGCCGAAAGAGTAGCTATCGGCCAGAAATTCATCGATTTTACAATGAAAGATCCGGAAGGAAACGACATTTCATTATCGGATTACGCAGGAAAAGGAAAGGTTGTCCTGATCGACTTCTGGGCAGCCTGGTGTGGTCCTTGCCGCGACGAAATGCCCAATGTGGTTGCAGCTTACAACAATTACAAAAACAAAGGTTTTGAAGTTGTGGGAGTTTCTCTCGACCGGGAAAGAGAAAGGTGGCTGAGCGGCATAAAAGAGTTGAACATGACCTGGCCCCAGATGTCTGAACTTAAGTTCTGGGATACCCCGGTGGTAGAGCTGTACGCTTTCCGCGGTATTCCGCACACCGTCCTTTTGGACAAGGAGGGGATCATTATTGCCAAAGACCTGCGTGGAGCAGAACTTCACAATAAACTGAATGAATTGTTGGGAGAATAAAATTCCTTTATTTTACCTATTTAAAGGGCTGCGCCGTTGGTGCGGCTTTTTTTTGTTAAAAATAGTGTAATCACGGCTTACTGCGCTTTAGTACAAAATAATTATCTATTTTTGTATGAAATAAAACTGACAGAAAGATGCTGTTACGACTGAAAAAACTTATTATTTACGGTTTAGGAGTTTTATTTCTGATTCCGGCAGAAAGTGCTTTTGCTCAAAAAAACGGATTCACGGTTGTTATTGACCCCGGCCACGGAGGCCGCGATCCAGGTGCGATCGGATCAAGCTCAAAAGAAAAGGACATCGTTCTTGTTGTCGGGAAAAAGCTAGGCGAACTCATCAAGAATAACCATCCGGACGTAAAAGTTTTATACACAAGAGATACCGATAGGTTCGTAGAATTAAACAAAAGGGCCGAGATAGCCAACAAAGCTAAGGCCGACCTGTATATTTCGCTACACTGTAATGCGCTTGACAGGAGAAAAAGGTCTCCGCAAGGCGTGGAGACATTTGTGTTGGGGCTGCACCGGAGCAAGGACAACCTGGATGTTGCCAAAGCGGAAAACTCGGTAATTCTCTATGAAGATGATTATTCCACCAAGTACCAGGGATTTGACCCTAACGAGCCAGAGTCATACATCATGTTTGAGTTTATGACCGACCAGTACCTTCAGCAAAGCGTTTACTTTGCATCGTTGGTACAAAACAGGCTGGTAAACAACTCGAAAAGGACTAACCGGGATGTCAGGCAGGCCGGTTTTCTGGTGCTCCGGGAAGTGGCTATGCCGAGTATCCTTGTGGAGCTGGGGTACATTTCAAATCCTTCCGACGAAAAGTATATGAAAACCGAAAGCGGACAAAGATCATTGGCAAACTCCGTTTATTTGGCTTTTAAGGAATACAAACACGAATACGACAAAAAAAGTCATGTATTTACCAATCCGGAACAACGAAAGACAATTGCAGCCAACCCTCCCTCTACCGGGATGGATGTAACCGGAACAAGCGAATACAGGATACAGTTCCTTACAGCTCCCCGAAAACTGGCCGATAATTCTTCGCAACTGAAAGGGTTGAATCCGGTAGATTTTTATTTAGACGGCAAAACATATAAATACACGTACGGCCGGTCATCCGATCTTAATGAAGCAAACAAAACACTCAAAACCGTTCAAAGAAAATTCAAAGACGCTTTCATTGTTGAATTCAGGGACGGCAAAAGAGTAAAATAAGAATAATTTATGCAAGCTCAAGGCAAGTTCAGCAGAAATTTCATCATCGGAGTTTCCTTTCTTATAGCCCTGGTTCTCCTTTATTTTGGAGTGAACTTTCTGAAGGGAACAAATATTTTGAAAAAGCAAAACACCTACGTTGTCATGTTCGATGATGTTACCGGACTTTACCCCTCATCACCGGTTTATGTAAACGGATACCAGATCGGACTGGTCAACGCCATCAAAATGCACAGTACAGACCCGATCCAGTTCGCTGTGGACATCAACCTCGAAGGCGATTATCGGATTCCGCAGGGGAGTTATTTCGAATTTGGATCGGATCTACTGGGAGCCTCTACGGTAAGCCTGGTTGCAAATAAAGAGGCTTCAAAGCTTCTTTCTCCCGGAGACACGCTGCACGGCCGGCAGAAACAAGGGATGATGAACAGCGTTGCCAACGTTGCCCCCAAGGCTGACTCCATTCTGACACACATAGACTCTGTAGTCCTGACACTGAACAAACTGATGTCTAATCCAATGTGGGAACAATCGATAGCAGGTATCGGATCTACAGTTGCCCAACTGGATGAATCCAGCAAAAGCGTGAACGCTGTAATGGCATCGATCCGAAAAGATTTACCAACAGTAACCCAAAACCTCACAGCCGTTTCCAACGATTTAAAAGAGGTTACGGCAGAACTTAATTCGCTGGAACTCCAAAAGACGTTCAACTCAATCGACAATACGGTAGAAAACCTGAAGATACTGTCATCAAAACTGACCAGTACCGACAATTCATTGGGGAAATTAACTAACGACACCCAGTTACACGATAGTTTGACAAACACCATACAAACTGCAACAAAACTGCTGGAAGATATTCGTGAAAATCCCGAGCGATATTTGAGCATAAGGGTGCGCCTGTTCTAAGTTTCCTAAATATGGAATAAATTTGCCGATCAAACTTTATATAGAATGATTCTAAATATCAGCCCTGTTTTTCGTAGTATGATAAACCCTTTGGGTAATTGAGTTTAAGACATAAAACACATGCTTATTTTGTACAAACGGGTAAAGACTATACACTTATCACAGAGCTCTATATATCAATTGATTACGACAATGAATTCAGGACCAACCCGCTTATAAACAGCAGCATACGCCTATCCAATTGATAATTAAGCGAGTGTTTTTATTTCAGGAAAAACAAAGGAAACAGGATTTTTTTTTCTCGATTTTTTTTTGAAAATTTGTATTCCCCAAATTAATTAAACACAACCAATAGAAGAGAGGAAAATCGTTAATTTATTCGAATGAACACTGACTACAAAATTTTATGGAAGAACTGTCTTGATGTAATTCGTGATATTATCCCCGAAGCTGCATTCAACACGTGGTTTAGTCCAATTGTCCCGTTGAAATATGAAGACAATGTTCTCACCATTCAAGTACCCAGTCAGTTTTTTTACGAATATCTTGAGGACAAATACATTGATCTTATCCAGCAGACCCTCTACCGCAAAATAGGAGAAGGAACTATTCTCAACTACCGCATCCTGGTGGAGGCGGAAAGCAATACTATGGTGGAGATGCGCGGGGAGCCCAAATTCACTGTTTCAGACAAGAAAAATCAAAATCCGGTTTCTGTAAAGGTACCTAGTCCTTTCGACAGGGTTGAACCGGCTGAGTTCGATTCCCAGATAAATTCCAAATACACGTTTAACAACTTCTTCGAAGGCGAAAGCAACCGCCTGGCGCGCACCGCAGCCGAAGCCGTGGGTTTAAATCCGGCAAAAACCGCTTTTAATCCGCTTTTCGTGTACGGAAAATCGGGAGTTGGAAAAACGCACCTTTGTCACGCTGTTGGATCGAAAGTGCTTGAACTATATCCGGACAAGAAAGTTCTTTATATTACGGCACACCTGTTTAAGGTACAATACACCGATGCCCGGCGTTTCAACACGATAAACGATTTCATCAACTTTTACCAAAGCATTGATGTCCTCATTATTGATGATATTCAGGAATTATCCGGATTGGAAAAAACCCAAAACACTTTTTTTCACATCTTCAACCATTTGCATCAGAACAACAAGCAACTGGTCATGACATCGGATTGTTCGCCCACCGAAATGCAGGGAATGGAAGAACGTTTATTAACTCGTTTCCGTTGGGGGCTTTCCACCAAACTGGAGCGTCCGGACAAAGAACTTCGCAAAAAAATACTGAAGCATAAGATCTTAACCGACGGACTGACTATCTCCGATCAGGTAATCGAATTTATTGCTGAAAACGTGACGGAAAATGTGCGCGACCTGGAAGGCATCATTGTTTCGCTAATGGCTCACTCCATCATCAACAACCGTGAAATTGACATTAGTCTGGCACGCCGCGTTATGGAGCAAAATATCCGTTTCGAGAAGAAAAAGATTACCGTGCAAAAGATCCAGGAAACGGTCAGTGATTTCTACAATGTAAAGAGAGATTTGATTCAATCAGCCTCCCGAAAAAGAGAAATTGTACAGGCACGTCAGGTAACCATGTTTTTCATCAAGAAACACACCGAACTGTCGCTTTCTCAGATCGGAATTCAGGTGGGAAACCGAAATCACGCTACTGTCCTACACGCTTGCAACACCATCAGGGACCTGTCTGAAGTAGACAAAGGCTTTCGCGCCGACATTGAGGAGATAGAGCGTCTGCTGCAATCTTAACATTACGGGTATCTCACCCACAGCATACAATGAGACTTTTTCGTTTTCTTCTGTATCTGTCTCTGTTTGCCCTCTGTCTGGCATGCAAACAAAAGCCGTCGGACTCCGGCACAAACCTGTCTACAAACACTTACCGGGAATATTACAGCACGGCTACGGGGAAAAAAGAGGCGGAACTAAAAACAGCACTTTTCGGTATAATCGGCAATCCAGATATCGTTTCGTACGCTGAGATCTGGTCGGCTTTTGAAAAAACCGACGTTAAGGCCGACGGTTCTGTCTGGGATATGTATTCCGATAATCCCGGCGGGGAAATAATTTACTCCTTCTCGTTTCATCATAAGAAATGTGGCACTTACCGCCGCGAAGGTGATTGCTATAACCGCGAACACACCATTCCTCAAAGCTGGTTTAAGGGAGCATCACCCATGTATTCCGACCTTTTCCACATTTACCCAACCGACGGATACGTGAACAACCGGCGGGGAAATTTGCCACTGGGTGAAGTTGGTATTTTTTCTTGGAAGTCGGCAAACGGTTCGAGAATCGGACAAAATACATCCGGTAATTTCACTCAAACCGTTTTTGAGCCAATAGATGAGTACAAGGGCGATTTTGCCCGAACCTATTTCTATATGGTTACGGCTTATGAGAGCAACGTTGCCAGCTGGGAATCGCCACAGGTTGGAGGAAACACCTATCCGGCCATTAAAAACTGGGCACTTGAAATGTTTCTGCGGTGGCATCGCGAAGATCCGGTCAGCACCAAGGAACGGGACCGCAACCAAGCCGTCTTTGGCATCCAGAAAAACCGAAATCCGTTTATCGACCATCCCGAACTGGCAGAGCATGTATGGGGAAATAAGAAGAATCAACCTTTTAATCTGAAGTAGAACATCGCCATGAAGAAATACAGCTTTTTTTTGCTGCTCTTATTCCTTTTTCCATCGACTAATGTTGTTTCGCAACCGGTGAGAATCGCCATTCTCAGCGACATACATTACTTGAGCCCAGAGATAGCTCAACCGGGAGCAGCTCTGGAAAAGTATGAAACAGCCACGGGTAGAAACATTTCCGATTTACACGCCGTTCTCGACAAGACTCTCGCGGAGATAGAAGCTGCGGGAACAGACATATTGCTCATCACAGGAGACATAACGAACCATGGCGAGAAACAAAGCCATGTCGACTTTACCAAAAAGCTCTATCCTTTACAACAGCGTGGAATGCGAATCCTGGTCATCCCCGGGAACCACGACATCAACATCCCCGACTCCAGGGCATATATCGGTGACACCCTTACTCTAGTACAAAGTATTTCGGCTAAAGAGTTTCCTGAAATTTATGGGCCCTTCGGCTATAACGGCGCGCTAAAACTCGACACTGCCTCATTAAGTTATCTGGCGGAAATTAACGAAAACACGTGGTTGCTTTGTTTCGATACCAATCGATATGCAGAACATAAAACCACGTCAGTTTCGGGTGGGCGGATTCTCCCCTCAACGATGAATTGGGCACTTGATATCCTTCGCCAGGCAAAAGCAAAAAACGTTACTGTCCTGGGTATGATGCATCACGGCATTGTAGAACACATGCCTTATCAGGCCACGTTTTTTCCGGGCCATATACTGGAAAACTGGGAGTCTGCCGCAGGAATCCTTGCCGCTGCCGGCTTGAAAATCGTATTTACCGGACACTTCCACTCCAACGATATTACACAGTTCACGGGTTCTGCAGGAAACATCTTGTACGATGTGGAAACCGGAAGCCTGTCACAGTATCCGTTCCCTTATCGACTGATAACACTCGACTCCACGTCTCTCTCCATCGATACCCGCTTTATCGAATCTGTTCCCGGGACAGCCGGTTTGCAGGATAAATACCGCAAAACAACGGAATCGATCATTCGTCGAGGCGTCCGGGCACGACTTCAACAAACGGGAATACCTTTCGCGGATGATGCCCGGGAAGCGTTGGTCGAACTGCTCACTGGCTTAAATGTATTGCACCTGAAGGGCGATGAAGTTCTTGATGAGGGCATGCTCCGCTCAATCCAACAATTTGCTGAAGTAATGGATGATGAGAATTTCGACATAAATTCTTTTCAGCTCGATTTCCCCCCGGCAGACAACAAACTGAAAATTAATCTTAAATGAAGCAACACAAACCGTTGGAGAGCTGCCTTCACCCCGGTTGCATCGAAGCCGGTTGCGACGAAGCGGGACGCGGATGCCTTGCCGGCCCTGTCTTCGCAGCTGCAGTTGTCCTCAAGCCCGGATTCCGGTGTGAAGAGCTCAACGATTCCAAGCAATTATCGGAAAGGGAACTGAACCGTCTCCGACCTATCATTGAGCAGAGTGCGATGTGCTACGCCGTTGAAATGTGCACCCCGGATGAAATTGACGAGTTAAATATCCTCTGGGCATCGGTTAAAGCCATGCACAAAGCCCTGGGCAGGCTGACCGTGACGCCTGAACATATCCTGATAGACGGGAACCGGTTTCATCCGTTCCAACAGATTCCACACACATGTGTGATAAAGGGTGACGGAAAGTACTTGTCGATTGCGGCAGCATCGGTGCTGGCAAAAACATACCGGGATGAGTATATGCAAAACCTACACAATCAATTTCCCGTTTACGGATGGATGCACAACAAAGGATACCCTACACGTGCGCATCGCGAAGCGATTAAACAGCACGGGATAACGATCCACCACCGGCAGACTTTTCACTTGATTGAAAAACAACTGAAATTCGAGTGGTAAACAAAAGATTCATTACTCAACCCGGATAAATCTCCGTCGTTTCTTGTCGTAATTGTAAATCTCCCCCTTGTCTATGTGGTAGTACCAGCCCATGACGATTAAACGCCCCTCCCTTACCCGTTTTCGGATATAAGGATATTTCATCAGGTGATTGACCTGCTCCACCACATTCATTTTTTCGGTAAATGAACTGCGCTCTTCAAGGCTGATCTTGTTTTTGGCGATTTTTTCCTCCACGATCTTTTTCACCGGCGATGCCAGTTCGAGCCATTTTTTTGTATGTGGAAGGTTTTTGAGCTCTTTATCCTGATATAAGGCCGCACAGCCCCCGCAGTTGGAGTGTCCACACACCACAATATTACTGACATTCATCTGATTAACCGCATATTCTATAACCGCAGAGGTGGCCAGGAAGGTATCGGAATATTTTTTGTAGTAAGGGACTAGATTGGCAATGTTCCTTACAACAAACAATTCGCCGGGAAAGGTCTGGGTTACCAGATGCGGAACAACCCGCGAATCGGAACATCCGATAAACAGCGTATGTGGATTTTGTTGCTGACCCAGTTCTTCAAAAAATCGCTGGTGCGGAATAAATTCATTCGCTTTAAAACCGCGGATCCCTTCAAACAAACGGTTATAATCGATGGGGGTGGACTTTTCCGACATACGTTTCCATTTTTTGGGTGAATTAAAACAGTAAACGCTTAAAAGGCCGTTTCGGTTCTGGGGAACAGATAAAAGTTACGCTTCATGCATCCTTCATGCTCAACTGGATCCGCTTCCGTTCCAAATCTACCGACAACACTTTTACTTTCACGTGCTGGTGCAACGAAACAACATCGGTGGGGTTTGATACGAAGCGGCCGGCCAGTTCCGAGATATGGACCAAGCCGTTCTCCTTGATGCCGAAATCCACGAAACAACCGAAGTTAGTGATATTGGTAATGATTCCATTTACCACCATTCCTTCTTTCACGTCTGCGATGGTACGGATAGAGGGGTCAAACTCCAACACCTGCACTTTCGTGCGTGGATCGCGGCCGGGCTTTTCCAGCTCCTGGAGGATATCGGTCAGCGTTTCGGTACCGATGGTATCTGTTTTGTAGCGGTTGATATCGATAGTACCGACAAGCGCTTTATTACTGATCACCTCCTTGACGGAACATTTAAGGTCCTTGGCCATCCTTTCAACCACCGGATAACTTTCCGGATGGACGGCAGAGTTATCGAGCGGGTTTTCGGCGTCGGGAATCCGAAGGAAACCGGCACATTGCTCGAAAGCTTTTTCACCCAGACGGGGTACTTTCCTTAATCCTGCGCGTGCGCGGAAAGGACCGTTCTCGGCCCGGTAATTCACGATATTCTGTGCCAGGGACTCACCTAGACCCGAAACATACATCAGCAAATGTTTGCTCGCCGTGTTAAGGTTTACCCCCACAAGGTTCACGCAACTTTCCACGGTTTGATCCAGGGAACGTTTCAGTTTTGCCTGGTCCACATCGTGCTGATACTGCCCCACCCCTATGGATTTCGGATCAATTTTCACCAGTTCCGCGAGCGGATCACTTAACCTCCTGCCGATAGAGATTGCCCCGCGCACTGTAACATCATACTCCGGGAACTCTTCACGTGCCGTCTTTGAGGCCGAATATACGGAGGCACCGTTCTCACTCACTACAAAAACCTTCACCTCCCGGTCGTACCTCAGGTTCGCAATGAAGCGCTCGGTCTCCCGGCTTGCCGTACCGTTGCCGATGGCAATCGCATCGATACGGTAAGTGGAAACCAGCTTGGAAACCTTACCCGCCGACTTCGAAAATTCGTTTTGCGGCGGATGCGGATAAATGGTTTCGTTGTGCAGTAAATTGCCTTGCTCGTCCAGACAAACAAGCTTGCATCCCGTCCGGTATCCCGGGTCGACTGCCAGTATCCGCTTCTGCCCCAGTGGAGGTGAAAGCAGAAGCTGACGCAGATTCTCGGCAAAAACAGCTATAGCGGCCTCGTCGGCTTTTTCCTTGGAGAGGTTGGCAAACTCAGTCTCAATGGAAGGTTTGAGCAAGCGTTTATAGGCATCCTCCACCGCTTTTTCAACGTAATCCGCAGCCTCACTATCGTTCTTGGCGTATCGGGGCACTAGCTTATCCAAGCATTTTTCATCGTCGGGAGAGATGGATACCCGAAGAAACCCTTCCGATTCTCCCCGGCGGATGGCAAGAAGACGATGCGAGGGACACCGGGAAAGAAGAGTAGAAAAGTCAAAATAATCCCTGTACTTTTCGCCTTCCTGTTCTTTGCCTTTCACCACTTTGGCGGTTATGACCGCTTCACGGGCAAAAATGTTTCGTATGAGCTGACGGGCTTTTTCATCTTCGTTTACCCATTCGGCAATAATGTCACACGCCCCTTTTAACGCCGAAACGGCATCATCAAGTTCTTCTCCGGCAAACTGCCCGGCTTTCGCTTCAACCGGCCCATACTGTTGCAGCATCAGCCATTTCGCCAAAGGCTCCAATCCCCTTTTCCTGGCCATCTCCGCGCGCGTCTGCCGTTTGGGTTTGTAAGGCAGGTAAATATCCTCCAACGCAACGGCATCCCAGCAATTTTCGATCCTCTCTTGCAGTTCCGGTGTCAGTCTTTCCTGTTCTTCGATGGACGACAGAACGGTTTTCTTCCGTTTTTCGAGCTCAATGAATTTATCATTCAGTGATTTAATTTCTGAAACCTGTACTTCATCCAACGATCCGGTTGCTTCTTTCCGGTATCGGCTGATAAAAGGGATGGTAGCACCGCCTTCCAACAGTTTAATGGTATTTTCCACATTATTGAGGCGGATGTTTAAAGCGTTGGAAATAAGTGAAGGGATGACGGGACTGTTCATTTCGAATTTGTTTTTTAGGATACAAAAATACAAAAATGTTCAGAAGGGTAAAAATATCGCTATCTTTGTAAACAAACTCAACGCATGGCCAAACTAAAATCAACCTACTTTTGTACCAACTGCGGCAACGAATCGCCCAAATGGATGGGGAAATGCCCTGCCTGTGGCGAATGGGGATCGCTGGTGGAGGAGCTGGTGCGAAAAGATGCTCCTTCAAGAGTTACCGATACACGTTCGTTCGAAAGCGTGAAGAGCCAACCTTTACCGCTTCGCGAGATAAGGGCGGAACAAGAGCCTAGAATCGACATGAACGACGAGGAATTAAACCGTGTACTGGGTGGCGGACTGGTACCTGCATCCCTGGTACTGATTGGGGGAGAGCCGGGAATCGGTAAATCCACCCTCGTACTGCAAACCATGCTGAAGCTGGGAGAGATCAGAACCCTCTACGTTTCCGGTGAAGAGAGCGCGAGGCAATTGAAACTGAGGGCCGACCGCATCGGTATTGAAAACGACAATTGCCTGATTGTTTGCGAGACCAATCTCGACGAAATATTCAAACATATTAAAAACATCTCCCCGCAACTCGTAATTGTCGACTCCATCCAAACCGTTTACAGCGACGCCATGGAGTCATCGCCCGGAAGTATTTCTCAGGTGCGCGAATGTGCCGCATCCATCCTCAAGTATGCCAAACAATCGGGAACACCCGTCGTTCTTATCGGGCACATCACCAAAGAGGGTAACATTGCCGGCCCCAAGGTACTGGAACATATTGTGGATACTGTGTTGCAGTTTGAAGGCGACCAACACTACATGTACCGCATATTACGAAGTATCAAGAACCGGTTCGGCAGCACATCAGAACTGGGTATCTACGAGATGAACCAATCGGGGCTTCGCGAAGTGAATAACCCGTCCGAACTTTTACTTACCCAGAACCACGAAGGACTAAGCGGCGTGGCCATCTCAGCGGTAATCGAGGGCATCCGACCTTTTCTTATCGAGACACAGGCCCTGGTGAGCACGGCAGCTTACGGCGGGAATCCGCAGCGCTCGGCAACGGGATTCGACATCCGGCGGATGAACATGCTGCTGGCGGTTCTGGAGAAACGGGCCGGGTTTAAACTGGCACAAAAGGATGTTTTCCTGAATATTGCCGGAGGGTTGCGTGTGAACGACCCGGGGATGGATCTGGCGGTAATCAGCTCGGTCCTTTCGTCGAGTCTGGATATGGCTGTCGACAGAGATACCTGCCTCACCGGAGAAGTTGGACTATCGGGGGAAATCCGCCCGGTAAACCGCATCGAACAGCGGATTACCGAAGCCGAAAAACTGGGCTTCTCACGCATTATCGTTCCGGCCAACAACCTGAAAGGTTTTAAGTCGAAAGTAAAAATTGAAATTGTGCAGGTGAAGAAAGTGAGCGACGCATTTCGGTCATTATTTTCATAAATTGTAGGGAAGAGTTTTGTTCACAAAAATAAATACATTATCTTTGCATTCACTTTATGCAAAATCGGTACCTTGACCGAGTGGCTAGGTAGCGGTCTGCAAAACCGTCTACGGCGGTTCGACTCCGCCAGGTACCTCAAAAAAGAGGCCGTCTCAAAAAGGAAATTATTTCTGCGGGACGGCCTCTTTTCGTTTTTTATAATCCCTTGATCACCAATAACGGTGTATCGGAATGGAAAAGCATCCTTCGCGCGATTCCCGGGTTAAAGATACGGGCAAACAGTCCTCTTCTCGAGCTCGACATGGCGATCATATCTATCTCATGTTCCTTCACAAATTCTTCGAGTACGACCTCGAGTTGCTTGTCACGGTCAATCACCTCATAATCAATATCGAGATCGGGATATTGTTCCTCCAGGTACTTTTGGGTTCCCGACAACTTGATTTCGTCCCACATATCCTCTTTCCTGGCCATATGTGCTAAATACACTTTCACAGGATAAGGCTTTATGAAACCCATCATGATATCGAAAGCCTTAAATTCACGTTCCCTGAAGTTGGTCAGGAAAAGAATGTTCTTCATTTGAGAAATATCCTGGTCCTTGGAGTTCTCGGGAATGGCGAAGATTGGCGTCTTACAGCCGTCAATCACTTCTGCGGTAACACTGCCGATCAGGTCAAGATCTTTTGCGTTGCTTCCCCGGGTACCCATCACAATAGCCCGTGGACGTTGTTTTTTGGAATAGGAGATGATCTCTTCTTCGGGAAGGCCCTCCATCAGCAAGTATGAAAACTTGACATCGGGAAATTCGTTGTTGGCAATCCTCTCACTGATATTTTTGACCAACGTGTTCATTTCCGATTCCATCTTGTTTCTAATGTCTTTATAAAGATCCTTATCGGATGTCTGGACTGAGAAAGAATCTCCAAAAGGTATGGCCATCGGATAATAAGGGGTGAAGAAAGAATGGACCAATTTTACTTCACAGCCGATGTCAAAAGCGAGATTAAATCCGAATTCACAGGTTTTCAACGTATAGTTCGAAAAATCTACCGGTATCAACACTTCGTTTTTAACTTTCACTTTTTCGAGATCATCCTCAGACTCAACGTTAGAAGTAAAATCAACCTGCTCTATGATGGTAAGCGCCCTGGGCAGATCACTTTCGTTTATCCTCACACGCACGTTTCCGGGAACAGTAGGTTGAATGATACTCACACCGTGAATGACTGCGGGAATTCCTTCCGACTCGAGGATCGACTTGAGGATGACCGCTTTCTCGTAGGAGTGAATCGCTACGGTCACCAGCTTCTGTTCGGGATTGCCTGGTTTTCTATCGTCTTTTTCCATGTTCTTATCGTTAAAATGGTTTATAGCTATCAAAAGAAAAAACCCAATATTTGCCTGTAATCCATCAAATATTGGGCTTCATCTCTCAGGATGGATCAGATATTATCCTCTTCCTCAACAGGTTCTTCCTGATAAACAGGATAATCTTCAAGTCCCAATATGGACAACGCTTTATCGAATATAGTAGAGTCATCTAAAACAACTATACCTCCGTCGGGGCCGGGCTCGATATGAACACCGATACTTTTGCCTTCTTTGTAATTGTATCCACCAAAATAGTTTCTTACCGTTTCGGGTTTTAGGCCCAATTCTTCAGCTATCCGGTGGATACTACCGTCAGGGAGCTTGTCTTTCAATGCTCTTAATTCGTTAAAAGTGAGAGTTCTTGCCATGGTTGCTTAATTTTTATGATTGATAAATCTCGTTAGTGAATTATGCCCTAAACTTACACAATATTTCAGATAACGCCAATTATTTTCGTCAAAAAAATGACGAAAATGTTACTTTGTATCCTCTAAACAAACTTCAATGTGGTAAAGTTGCTAAAAAAGGGCTAAAAAATAGTATTAAAAGTATATAGACTGTAAATACCACGCCTGTTATCTTGCCGCTTTTAGCCGGGTAAACCGATAATCGGCCTTCCCGAGCCGGAACATGAAAGTAGCGGATCCTTATCCAGGCATAAAGTTCATAAAGCATCCAGGCGAGCAACGATCCGATGATGGCTCCGGCAACAATATCCGAAACAAAATGTACGCCCAGGTAAATTCGCGAATAGCTGTTGAGGATCGCCCAGGTGAAGACAGGTAGGGTAACCCACCGATTTCTAAAAACAAGCGAAAAGAAGACAGCCAAGCCGAAACTGTTGGTGGCATGCCCGGATATAAATCCAAATCGTCCGCCCCGGTAGTTGTTAACGGTATCTACCAACTCTTTGAAGTCAGGATGGTGCGTGGGACGAAATCGTTCAAAAAAGGGTTTGAACAACCCCGAAGAAACCTGGTCGCACAAGGCAAACAGCAAAATAAGAAAAACAGTCGCCAGGATACCTTCCCGGCGCGGCGATTTGTAGAAAAACACGACCACGAGAAACAACAGCAACGGCACCCAAACGTATCTGCCGGTGAAAGTCCAGAAGAGATTATCCAGAAAGATCGAATCGCTACCGTTCAAAGCAAAAAAAAGGTCCCGTTCAACCGGCAAAAAGTTTTCAACCGCTTCTTTCATATTACCTCCACATTCTCTTTCGATGTCCAGCCCACACTACCGTTGGCAATTTCTATTTCAATCCAGTTCCCATCGGTCTTATTAAGCTTCACCTTAGTCCCTTCGTGCAGACGGAAAAGTTCCTGGCTGTTGGCATCGGGCGAAGCCATGATAGATGCAGACGCAGCCATCACGATACCGGTGTTGCGGTGAATGCGGTTGTTTTTCTGACTGAACGCAAACACGTTGGACAAAAGAAGCAGGGCAAAAATAACAATACCGGTGTAAAAAGCCGTTTTTTTAATCCACACTTTTCTTACAAAAAGAAACGTCGCGATGCAAGAGAGAAAAGCGATAAAGAGTGCTATGGCTATGGTTGCCCACGTGTTGGAGTTGAACAGGTTTTTAAAGCTGTTTACCCAGGTTGTCAGGAAAAAGCTTTCAGAAGTATCGATCTTGTCTTCGATACGCGTACGGGCAAACCGGAGGTTGTGGCGTATGTCGCTATCTCCCGGGTTAAGGAGCAAAGCACGTTCATAGTTCAGGATTGCTTTTGCGGTTTCTCCGTTCCTGAAATAGGCATTTCCGAGGTTGTAGTAAATTTCTGCGGACTCTTTCCCCTCCGATAATTGTTGGGCCACCACCTGTTCGTACAGCTGGATACTTCTTTTGTAATCTTCACTCCGATACGCTTCGGAAGCTGTTTCCACAGTGCTTTGTGCAGAAGATACGGTGGCAAAAAAAAGCAGAACCAGGGTCAATGTATTTTTGATTGTTTGCATATCACTTTCTTTTTAGTTTGCTTTCCATTTTACCGATGGCATCAACCGTTTCGTTGTACAACTTATCCATAGCCGCATCACTCTCTGCCGGTGCGTAACGCGCAAACTCGCAAGTATTAAGTATCTGCATAAACTTACCGGTTAACTCATTGTCCATTCCGTAGTCGGACAGCTCTTTTTCTATATTATCCTTGGTTAAGTTTGCCACGGGCATAGACAACTTATCGCTGAAATATCCCCAAAGGGCACGCAGTACTTCGTCGTAAAATTTTTCTTTGTTATGCTCCTTCAGGAATTTTTCCGCAACCTTCAACCTTCGGATAGCCATCTTGTTCGCTTTTCTGGTCCTCATTCTCGCCACATCGGCATTTTCCCTAGCCATTTTCCGGTTAAACAGGTAAAAAACAATCAGTGCAATAAGCGGGATCAAGTACCACAACCAGTATCCGGTGGATCCGGCAAAGAAGTTGTTCTGGTATTGATATTGCGGTCCTTCGGTTTTCAGAAAACGGATATCCTGTTCCACGCGGACGTTCTGCTGATTCACGTAGCTGCTTGCCGAGGCTTTTCCAGGGTCACCTTTGGCTATTTGTAAATTATAATCGGGCGATTTTAGGGTTTTATAGGAATGGGTATTCAAATCGAAATAGGAAAACTCAATGGACGGAATATCGTAATCTCCTTCGTACCGGGGGATAGCAAGGTATTCTATTTTCCGGGAGCCGGTTAATCCGTTGGTGGTGACCTGAAAATTATTGGTCACGGTCGGATCGTAGATCTCGAAATTAGAAGGAAATTTAATCTCAGGGTTCTGAATAAGTTTCATATTTCCTGTTCCCGATATTTCGACCGAAACGGTAACCGGTTCGTTTGCCCGGGTTTGTTGCGTGCTGATAGAGGGAGCAAAGGCAAAGGTTCCCACAGCGTTGGAAAAGTTCAACGGTTTTCCTTCGGGCAACGGCTTCACATTTATTGTCAACGGATTAGTAACCAAGACTTTTTTCACATCAGCCATCACCTCCTGGGTTCCAAAGAAGGTGGAAACTTTTTTTCCGGAAGGAACGGAGAACACCATCTCCAACCGTCCCGACGGAATAGTAATTTTACCGGACCGTTGCGGGAACAAAAGTGTTTTCTTTAAATCAGCCGTATAATAGTTTCGTCCGTTGTACCGCTCCATCTGGAGTTGCTGGTTCGATGCTATCGTCACCTCTTCAACCATGAACCCTTCAAACTCGGGAAACTCTATTTTGCCCAAATCGGTAATATTCAGTGTAGTATAGAGCCGGAAAGTGACGGTAAACCCCTCTTGCTCGTACATGCTGTTTTTCGAGACAATAGCACGGATAAAGGCATCGTTGGCACTTACGGTTGTGGCAGGCGCTGCAGATGAAGAACCTGAACCGGCACTACCTGAATTTCCGCCTTGACGATTCTCGGCTGTCTTATCGGGAGGAAGAACTTTCACAGTCAGCGCGTTAGAGCGGTAACTGCTCCCGTTCACGGTAATGGCGGCCGGCTCTATGGTGAAGGTACCTTCCTCAGGAGCCACCAGGATATACGTGTACGTTACCGAACTTTCAGAGGTGGTTTTTCCGTTGACCGTACTCTGGCTAAAACTCCGCGATGTAGATGGCCCGAAAAGGACATCAAACCCTTTCAAATCAGGCAAACGAAGGTCTTTCCCTTCCTGGTTGAGCGTGTAACTCAAACGAAACTGCTCCCCCTTCACCACTCCGTTGGGGGCCGATGCGCGAAAAGTCACCTGCGCCTGAAGGGTTGTTGTCCCGGTCAAGAGTAAGACCAGAAAAAGGAATGTAACTCTATATTTTTCTAAAAAATATTTCATTAAAATTGTAAATCTAAAATCGTCATTTGTAATTTTATCCGTTTTACCAGTCCCTGTTTCTTCGCCTGTTTTCGTCCGCCTTTTGTTTTCGCTCCTCCGCCTTTATTTTATTTACTTTTTCCTGCGTTTCTTTTTCGTCCTGCTCAATAGCCTGCAATAGCTGACGGGCATTGTCGCGCGACATTTGTTCGGGCTCTTGCTGCTCTTCCGGCTTTTTCGGTTGATCCTGGTTGTTTTGCGGCTCCTGTTGCTGTTGGTCCTGATTTTGCTGTTGCTGCTGCTCCTGTTGTTGGTCTTGCTGTTGATCCTGTATCATCTTTTGAACTACCGCCAGGTTATACCGTGTTTCCTCGTCTTCGGGATTCATCCGAAGAGCCATCTTGTAAGCCTCCATCGATTTTTCCAGTTCTTTCTTTTGCAGCAATGAATTTCCGATATTGTGCCAGGCAGCCGACATTTTTTTCGGATTTTCCTTTTCCAACGCCAGGTATTGTTGATAGCTCTCCATGGATTTGTCCCATTCTTTTTGGCGGTACAGCGTATTGCCTGCATTGTAATTGGCTTCGGGCGACGACGGGTTCTCTGCCAGGGCATCGTTGTAAAACGTAAACGCCTCCGAGAATTTTTGCTGCTGGTACGCTTTATTACCCTTGCGTACATTCTTTCGCACCTCTTTCTGAGCCGATAGCGGCAGAGTCAAAGCCATCATCATCAACAACAAACTGTATTTCAATATGTTTAACCTCATCTGAATAAGCGAATATTTTTAAACAGCGGATTTTTCTTGTCGTATATCAGGAATTCGACAATTAAGATAATCAATAATATCCAGGCAAAGAACGGAAATTTCTCGTCATATTCCGAATAAGAAAGGCTGGTTGTTTTTTTGGTCTCCAGTTCATTCAATTCCGTCTCCAGAGCCCGTACGGCGGTATTGGAATTATCGGCCTGCACATACAGCCCTTTTCCGTTTTGAGCAATCTCCTGAGCCATTTGTTCATTCAGCCGCGAGACAACCACCTGTCCTCCGCTGTCTGTCCTGTAATTGTTGCTGTATTCCGACTCAGGCACAGGCGTTCCTTCCACCGACCCTATCCCGATAACATTTATCATAATTCCGGCATCGGAGGCTTGCCTGGCAGCTTCGTTGGCATTCCCTTCGTGATCTTCACCATCGGTGATAAGAATCATTGCTTTGTCTACGTCCTGGTCTCCTGAAAAGGAACTTACTCCCAATGTTATGGCTTCAGCAATAGCCGTCCCTTGAACGGGCACCAAACTCGGATCAATGGTATTGAGAAACAGTTTTGCCGACTGCGTATCGGAAGTCAGCGGCATCTGGACATATGCCTCTCCTGCAAAGACGATGAGGGCTACCTTATCGTTTTTGCGAACATCGATGATCCTCGACAAGATCTGTTTTGCCCGTGACAACCTGTCGGGAGAAACATCGCGCGCCAGCATGGAATTGGAAACGTCTATGGCAATTACCAGCTCAATCCCCTCCTTTTCAACGTTTTCCACCTTAGTCCCAAATTGTGGACGGGCAATCATGATAATTCCCGTGCAAAGCGCTGCAAAAATCAGCCAGAACTTCAAGTAGGAGCGCTTGAGTGACAGTTCAGGCATCATTTTTTTTACAGTAGAAAGAACGCCGAGTTTCTTCACATCGTTTCGCTTTCTAATGTTCAGGTAAATGTAAAGCGCCACCAAAAAAGGCATGGCGATAAACAAGTACAGGTATTCCGGATTTTCGAATCTAAACATTTCTTTTTTTTATTCTCTTAACACACCCCATCTACGGTATATTCCTCAACCACGTCCTTCTCAACACCAACTCCATCAGAATCAATCCCAGGGCAAGCAGTGCAAACGGAAGGAACAATTCCTGTTTTCGCGTAACATTCTGCACGCTGATGAGGTATTTTTCCAATTCATCAATCTCGCTGTATATATTGCTTAGACTTTCGTTGTCCTCGGCCCGGAAATATTTTCCTCCGGTCAGGGATGCAATTTCGGTCAGCGTTTTTTCGTCGATATCCACCGGCATGTTCTGTAACCGCATTCCGAAAGGTGTTTGCACCGGTGTTGGCGCCATTCCTTTCGTTCCGGCGCCGACGGTATATACGCGGATGCCGTAAGACTGAGCCAGGTCGGCCGCGGTGAGCGGTGCAATCTGCCCGCGGTTGTTTGAGCCGTCCGTCAGCAAAATCACCACTTTCGATTTGGACTCACTGTCTTTCAACCGGTTCACGGCATTTGCCAGCCCCAACCCGATAGCCGTTCCGTCTTCGATAAGCCCGAAATCGATACCGTTCAGCAGGTTCAACAGAACCTTGTGGTCGGTGGTCATGGGGCATTGTGTAAAGCTTTCCCCGGCAAAAATCACCAATCCGATGTTATCATTCTTCCGGTCGGTGATAAATTCGGCAGCCACTTTTTTAGCGGCTTCCAGCCGGTTGGGTTGCAAATCCTGCGCCAGCATCGACCCCGACACGTCAAGAGCCAGCACTATATCAATTCCCTGCGTTTCAGACTCTTCCCAGCTATCCACCGCCTGCGGGCGTGCCACGACCACTATTATCAGCGCAACTGCCATCATCCTTAGCGCGAACGGCAGGTGGCGCAGGTACGTTTTAACTCCCCTGTTCTTACTGTTGAAGGCATGGGTGGAAGCCAGTTTGAAGGACGCCTGTGTTTTAGACATGCGCACGATGTACCACGCGATCAGCGGAGCCAGTATCAGCAGCAAATAAAGATATGTAGGGTTGGCAAATTGCATATTCTTGTAAGACCTTTATGTTTCAGACTTTTCGTCTTTTTTGTCTATTTTTCTTTATCAATCTCGTCTTTTAGCTTTTCCTGTTCTTTTTTATCGGGAAGCGGATCGGGTTCGCGCGTTTGGTTGACAAAGAAATAGGCGTTCATCAAACTTAAGTCGTTCTCATCCATGTAGGGTTTATGCTTCGCGAACTTCACCATATCTGCTACCGAAAGAATCTGAACCAGGTTGTTGTAAATGGAATCTTCTTCCGACCTTTTTCTTATTTCCACGAGAATTTCGCCTGAAGTCATCTCCATGGCATTTATCCTGTAGCGTTCAAACATATACACCCGCAGGATATCGGTAATCTTCGTGTAAAACTCTTTTTCACGGCCCTGTTGCCAGATTTTCCCGGCCCTGAGCTTATCCAGCTCCTGAAGGGCACGGACGTGCGGCGGCAGCACTTGCGGCGGGGTGAAGAAATAGCCCTTGTTCTTTTTCCGGAGTACAAGGACAATAATCAGGCCGATCAGCAGCAGAAGCAAAATGAGACCCAGCACTATCCACAGTATCCAGAGATAATCCGTCCATACAAATGCCGGCTTTTGAACCGGCTTTATGTCATTAAGCTGAAGTTGGCGGAAATCAATGGAATCGGTTTGTCCCGTATTCATTTTTTCCAGGTATGCTACTGTGGAATCCTTCAGCACAGGCGATGTCACCTTCAGCCCGAAAGAGTTGGAATAGATGGTGTCGGTCCCGTCGAAAACGGGCATATGGGGAACGTAATACAGCGTGGAGTCGAACGACGTGACCACGTATTTGAAATTCATGGTGGCCACGTTGTTCTCAATAACGGTATCGGGCGGGAGCATGGTTAACACTTCCAGTCCGGGTATGATTTCTTTCTGATAAACGGGAAACTGGATGGTCTTGTCCTTGGGGGCGATAACCTTCAGGTTGATAAGCGCCTGCTCACCGATCTGAATTTCGGCGGGCTGAACACTTGCCTGCACCGAAGCACGTTGCGCAAAAGAACGGTGCGTAATGCTTATCAGCAAAAATAACGGCAGTAATATATGCAGAACCTTTTTTCCCACTTCTTGATTTCTTCTAAATTCCAACTTCTTCCCCTATCTCCTTCTTTGAAACAACAGCAATAACGCTTTCGCATAATCGTCTTCCGTTGAAACGGAAACGTTATCCACGCTGCTCTGCTTGAATGTGAGCATCATCTCAGCCTGACGGTCCAGCCACCATTTCGCATAATGGTTCCTTACGTTTCCGGATGAGGTATCTATCCACATTTCGCCCCCGGATTCGGGATCTTTCACCTTCATTAACCCCACTGACGGCAACCGTGTGCTGAGTTTATCGTATACCTGGATAGCGACTATGTCGTGTTTGCGGTTGGCAATACGCAGCGCAGGCTTGTAGTCGCCCGTGTCAATAAAATCGGAGATTAAAAATGTGGTACAACGTTTCTTTATGGCATTGGTCATGTAACGCAACGCCAGGTTGATATCGGTTCCGGCACTTTCGGGTTCAAAGCCCAGAATCTCACGGATAATAAAAAGAATGTGTTTTCTTCCCTTCTTGGGCGGGATAAATTTTTCCACCTTGTCGGAAAAAAAGATGACACCAATCTTATCGTTGTTCTGGATGGCTGAAAACGCCAAGGTTGCGGCGATTTCGGCCACCGTATCACGCTTGATCTTCTCCGACGATCCAAAACCCAGGCTTTCCGACACATCAATAAGCAGCATCACGGTAAGCTCACGCTCTTCTTCGAAAATTTTCACGTACGGACGGTTGTACCGGGCAGTAACGTTCCAGTCAATATCACGCATATCGTCGCCGTACTGGTACTCGCGAACTTCGGAAAACGCCATACCGCGTCCTTTAAAGGCTGAGTGGTATTGCCCCGCGAAAATATTCCGCGACAACCCCCGTGCTTTTATTTCAATATGCCGTACTTTCTTTAGTAATTCGCTGGTTTCCATTTACTCCCATTTTTTGAGACGCAAGCGCCACCTGTCAACATCGTCCTCTCTCCCATTCTTCAGGCCTCCCGGCCGTTATTATTAGGGCACCTCTACCTTGTTCAAGATTTCGCTGACAATTTCTTCCGATGTCAGGTTGTTAGCCTCTGCCTCGTAAGTGAGTCCGATGCGGTGTCGGAGAACATCGTGGCAAACGGCACGGATATCTTCGGGGATCACATAACCGCGGCGCTTGATGAAGGCAAATGTGCGGGCAGCCAGCGCCAGGTTGATGGACGCACGCGGCGATGCACCGAATCCGATCATCTCTTTCATGCCCTTTAAGCCGAACTGGTCGGGAAAACGGGTAGCGAACACAATATCGATTATGTAACGTTCGATCTTTTCATCGATATAAACATCGCGCACTACTTTACGTGCTTCCAGAATCTCTTCGGTAGAGACTACCGGCTTGTCAATGGCTACCGGCTCAAAAATATTCTGACGAATGATGCGTTTCTCTTCCTCCTTGGTTGGATAACCGATAACCACCTTCAGCATGAAACGGTCGACTTGAGCTTCGGGCAACGGATAGGTCCCTTCTTGCTCAATCGGGTTTTGCGTGGCCATCACCAGAAAAGGATTGGGCAGCTTATAGGTTTTTTCGCCGATAGTGACCTGACGTTCCTGCATGGCCTCAAGCAACGCACTCTGCACTTTGGCAGGCGCACGGTTTATTTCGTCCGCCAACACAAAATTCGCAAAAACCGGACCGTGTTTGACCTGAAACTCTTCGTTGCGGGGACTGTATATCATGGTTCCAACGACGTCGGCCGGCAACAGGTCGGGCGTAAACTGGACACGGTTGTACTTTGCCTCGATCAGTTGGGCCAGGGATTTTATGGCCAATGTCTTTGCCAGCCCGGGCACCCCTTCAAGCAGGATATGTCCGTCGGACAACAATCCGATTAAAAGCGACTCCACCAAATGTTTCTGTCCCACAATCACTTTATCCATTCCGGTAAACAGGGTTTGGGTAAAGGCGCTTTTCCGCTCAATTCTCTCGTTTAATTCCTTGATATCAACTACTTGATTCATATTGTAATCTATTTAAATTTACGGTGCTGAAGGAAATGTCTGAAAATATCGTGTAGCTGTCAGCCAAAAGCAGAACAAGTCAGGTCCTATTTTCACAACATCCGTTAACCCCAAACGAGCCTTTCGGCTTTCGAAACACAAAAATAGGAAATGTTAAATCGTTACGGTTGATTTCGCAGTTAAAAATGTTTAAGGTTATGCTTTGAAATTGAGGGTTCTTTCTTTTTCGTCCCTTGTTTATCATTTTCAAACGGGTTATCTGTTTGCCAAATAGGAGCGTACTCTCGGCTTTATAGTTTCAAATCCCTTTTCCACAATCACATTTCAACGTTAATCATGGTTAAATACAGCATTTCCATGCAGCGTTTTTCAGTTTTCCGCATCTATGTTTAAAACGACCGAAATAAATTCGAATTTTGGCAGCCTAAAATTTTGGCCGTTTTTGAACAATCATTAAATTAATTTCAAATTTTAAATGTTTTAAGTATGAAAAGACTAAGTTCTATAATGAGCATACTTCTTGTATCGCTCTTTTTTGTGGCTTGTGACAAAAAAGATCAGCCCGATCCAAAACTGACATTAACTCCTTCAACGGTTGAAGTGAAAGTTACTGAGGATGCAACCGTCAAGGTAAGCGGCGGCACCGCTCCATTTACAGTTGTAGAAGCTGACAAAACCATCGCCACTGCCACGGTAACGAACAGTGATGTGAAAGTTACGGGAGTGAAGGAAGGTCAAACCACGATTGCGGTTACGGACAAGAACAAAGTAAAAGGTACCATTACCGTAAAAGTAGTGAAAAAGAGCTGATGGTATAATTAAACAGATCTACATATGTTTTCGGCATGATGTTTTCGAACATCATGCCGTTTTTTTACCCGATACTCGCCACCAGGCGGGCATATCCCGCAGAGTGACTAGCCATCAAAAAGACGGCGTAGGACTACATAGTTCCTCAACCACCTTCATTCCAAACACATCCGAGAATGCTGCTTTCATCCTGTACGTAACTTCCTCAAAATCCACTTCCCTACCCAGTTCCTTCTGCATGGACGTTACTCCTCTGTCGGTAAACCCGCAGGGATTGATGTAGTTGAAGTATGCCAGATCGGAGTTTACATTGAGCGCCAGGCCGTGCATGGTTACAAACCGGCTGGTACGCACACCGATGGCACAGATCTTACGGGCTTTGGCAGGACGTTGCGCATCGATCCAGACCCCCATGGCTTTCTCGTCCTTCTCCGCAGCAATTCCGTACGGCCGAAGAGTTTGAATGACCACCTCCTCCAGTTTATGAACATATGCCTTTACCCCGACATGAAACTCTTCCATATCTATGATGGGGTACGCTACCAGTTGTCCCGGACCGTGGTAAGTAATGTCTCCACCCCGGTCGATGGGGTAATAATCGATATTTTTGCTTCTACACACCTGTTCGGCAATAAGAAGATTCTGCCTGTTGCCACTCTTTCCCAGGGTATACACCGGCTCGTGTTCGCAAAAAAGCAGGTATTGCGGTTTGGGCAGGGTGTGATGAACCTTTGCATCCACCACCGATTGAAACAGTTCTTCCTGCAAATCCCAGGCCTTTTTGTAACGAATGCGGCCAAGATTTTGAAAGCTTACTTTTTTGTTGTCCATACGTAGAAAAGTTCAACGTTTATACGTGCCTTTCTGCCCGGTAGGAAGAACGCACCAACGGGCCACTTTCCACAAACTCGAATCCTTTTTCCAGTCCTATCCTCTTGTATTCCTTGAACTGGTCGGGGGATATAAACTCACTCACCGGAAGATGCTTGCGTGTAGGCTGAAGGTATTGCCCGATCGTCAGCACCTTGCATCCAACAGCCCTCAGGTCATCCATAGTTTGCACTACCTCCTCAGGTGTCTCTCCCAAACCAACCATCATTCCCGATTTTGGTTTGCTTTTGTTACTTTTTGCCACGGTTTCAATGGTTTTCAGGCTTATGTCATATTTAGCGCGACTACGCACCAGCGGTGTGAGCCTACGTACAGTTTCCATATTGTGCGAGATTATCTCCGGGCCGGCATCGATTACTTTATGAATAAGCTCTGCTTTTCCCAGAAAATCAGGAATCAGTGTTTCCAGGGTAATTCCCGGATTCTTTTTCTTTACGTACCTGATGGTTTCCGCCCAGAACTCCGCGCCATAATCCCTCAGGTCATCTCTGTCAACACTGGTTATTACACAATGTTTCAGGTTCATTTTGGAAATTGTGTCGGCCAGCCTGTCCAGTTCATCCCAGTCTACCGGTAAGGGTTTGCCGGTTTTCGTAGCACAGAAGCCACAGGAACGGGTACATATTTCTCCCAGAATCATAAATGTTGCCGTTCCGTTTCCCCAGCATTCCGCCAGATTAGGACACTTGCCGCTCACACAAATGGTGTGGAGTTTATTTCTTGCGATAACTTCCTTTATATCGAGGTATTGCTTCCCTTGAGGGAGCTCAATTTTAAGCCAGTCGGGTTTTCTTTGCATCATGATGTAACATTTTTCTTTGCTGTGATTAATAATAAAGTGTGCCACAAAAATAGCATATTATTTTCAGATGCACCATACCGTTTCATCTAAAACGGAAATTTGACAATTATCCTCCCTTTTTCTTAACAAGGTTGGAGAATTTTTATGCGTTGATATTTGAATATGTCTTTTTATTGATGTAAGTTTGTTTCAGGGTCCTATTCCGAAGAATAACCCCTGCCAATTCTTTTAAATACTACATCGTATGAAAATTATTATCAACCGCTTACCCAATAAGTTTTATTCCAATTACAAACAAGTAATCATCCGTTTTCTGGATTTGGGTGAGGAGCGGACAAGCGCTTTGATAACAAAGGTATTGGAAATGGATGAAAGCGATGCGGACAAAACATTGATGTACACGTTGAGAGAGTTCTCAAAACGGCACCGTAACCTGACACACAAATTCATAAAGCACTATAGCAAAGCGATGGAAATTGTCACTAACACACTCACTGAACCCGAGCAGATCAGCATGGTGAAGAAATTGCTGATCGGCTCCTATTTTTCCATGGAATATTCTATCAGCTCTGCGGCTTTTTTCAATCCCTCAATTGTTGAATCTCCAGATCAAACCGGCCTGAGTGAAGGATCAAAACGAATTATAGTCAGTTTTCGCGCAACCGGCGAAGGACACATATCAAGTATTGTGTTCCAAACAGGGGTGATAAATCACCGGGGAGAACTGGAGTTTGAAAAAGCGGGATACCATGTTGACAGTGCCGAAGTAACAAAAAGACACATCTACGATAAAAAAAGCTTTCACGCTAAGCTTCATGAGATGGGAGTTGATGAACTCGTCATAAAACCGGTAATGGATTCCTTGACAGACAAGTTTATCTATGGAGAGTTATTGAAATCGGTATATGAATATCTGGCAAACAACAGCAACCTGGAAGAGGAGGTACAGCGTTCCGTCAAGCAAATAATTTGGTTGGCGGATTCGCACTACACCATACATTTCTCGCGCGATACGCACATATCGGAACGCGTAATTTTTCCCACGTCCTATACCGAGCGGAAAGGTATTGAGGATGCCCGCTTTGTGAAGTTTACCGATGATGACGGTGAAACAACCTATTATGCCACGTACAGTGCCTACGATGGCTATGCGGCTTTACAGAAACTAATCGTGACCAAAGATTTTTATACGTTTGAAATAAAACCACTTCACGGCGACGGGACACAGAATAAAAACCTGGCGCTGTTCCCCCGAAAAATCAAGGGCAAATACGCTATGTTGTCCAGAATCGACGGAATAAGCAGCTATATCGCCTTCTCAGACAACATAAACGTGTGGCCGGCACCTGTCAAAATACAGGAACCGAAATACTCCTGGGAGTTTATTCAGATCGGGAACTGCGGCGCCCCGATTGAAACCTCCGAAGGCTGGCTGGTAATTACGCATGGCGTAGGGCCGATGCGTCAGTATTCCCTAGGAGCGACTCTGCTCGATTTGGATGACCCCACAAAAGAAATCGGAAGGCTCAGGGACCCCCTTCTTGTCCCTAACGACGAAGAAAGAGAGGGATATGTACCCAACGTAGTTTATTCCTGCGGGTCCATCATCCATAATGATGAGCTTATTGTTCCCTACGGATTGTCAGATACCGGCTCGGGGTTCATGACGGTTAATGTCCGTAAATTATTAAATAAGATTTTGAATAATTAAGAGGTGCAACCCCGCTGCAACGATAGCACCTTCTTGTACACTTCCACATAATCGTCGACGGATCTTTCTATCGAGAATCTTGACTGGGCATGTTGCCGACAGTCGCTGCGGTCTAATTCCGCAATCCGGGGTAAGACCGCCAGGGCTTCATCCACATTGCGGACCAGAAAACCACTTTTCCCGTGCTCGATCAGTTCCTCCATCGATCCTTTATTAAAAGCGATAACCGGTGTACCGCAGAACATACTTTCGGCAACGCTTAACCCAAAAGGTTCTTCAAAGTTAATCGGATGAAGCAACGCATAGGCTTGGCCCAATAATTTATCCCGTTGAACGGGATCGGCATTTCCCACATAGGCTATCTGCCGGCCGTCAACAAAAGGATGCACCTCCCTTTTGTAGTAATCGTTATCCTGGATGTACCCTGCAATGATCAGTTTCATTTTTGCTTTTAGAGCAATGTCTATCGCTTCTCGCGTACCCTTGTCGGGATGAATGCGGCCGAAATACAGCAGATAATCTCCCACAGCAGGACAGAACGTAAAATCTCGGGGATTGATTCCATTATACACATTGGCAATATAGCTCAGGTGTTCATTTCTATTGGAGTAGCTGATGGATACATAGTGATTTATGTCGTTGTACCGTTGGTATACGGGAACAATCTTGGGTGATGAAAAACCGTGTACGGTGGTTATCATTGGAGTTTCAATCAACCTTGAATAGGTCAGGGGGAGAAAATCAAAGTGATTGTGAATGATATCAAACTCACCGGCCCGCTCCATCAGGGAGCTGATGTGCAGGCATTCAGCTACTTTCGGATCGACATTTTTGTCTTCCTCGTAGCCTTGAGAGCAGGCATACGACAATTTCCCTCCGGTAATGGAATCACCGGTTGCGAAAAGCGTCACATCGAATCCTCTTCTCACCAGTTCTTCGGTAATGGTTGAAGCGACCAGCTCCCAGGGTCCATATTTGCGAGGAGGTGTCCTCCAGGCAATAGGGGCAAGAACGGCTATTTTCATGATTCGCACTCCCATGCCTTAAGAACGGTCAGGTGAGAAATAAGATAGGCTAATGTGCTCTCTGCACCTTGATTCCTATTCACGCCATCTTTTTTGAGCCCGTCGCAACATCCTCCCGTTTCGTAATCATAAAGCGGCACACGTAAGTCGTTTTCACCCAAAAACCACAGGAAAGATTGAAACATTTTTTGAATATAATCCGGGTTCCTGGTAACGTTAAATGCCTGAAAATACAACTGTACATTTGCCATAACATCGATGGCCTGCTGATCGAACCTCGCCCGTTCCCCACCTTTCGTGTACCAGCCGTAACTCCCTATGGGCGAAAGATATCCTTTACTCAACGTGGCTTCCTCTAAAAACGCAGCTGTTTTCACGGCAATCTCCTTAAAAACATCATCATCAGAAATCTCTGCCGCATGGAAAAGGCTTAACGGTAACACGGCATTGTCATAGGTAAGAGCCGGCTCAAACCATTGCCATTGCCCGTCCCGGTTCTCGAAATAAGAATCGGCAAGCTTGGTGGCCAATTCTTTCATCAATTGCAGCAGGGATTCATCGCCCGGGAAGCTCCTCAGATAATAGCTAATTCCTATGACGGTATCTGCAATACCACGCAAATGTTCGAGTCTAGAAAAGTGCTTTCGCGAATTGTCAAACAATTCTTTGCCAAACTCCCTGTAAGCGATGTTTGGAGAAGCGTACAGAAGATATCCGAGCGCCCAGATCGTTCTTCCGAAAGAATCTTCGCTACCCTCTTTATCCAGAAAATCCCGCCTAAAACTGAGGAAGTTACGGAATGTACCCTGCTCTGTCTGCATGTATTGTATATAGCTGAGATAAATACGCATACAATCCAACGCGAACGGATCTTTGTTTTGTCCGTAAGCCATCAGCGACATCAATAGTGCACGGGCGTTGTCGTCCAGGCAATAGCCCTCTTTTAGATTAGGAATACCATAACGGGCATGTTGTACGATGCCTGTATCGTCGGTCAGCCTTTTCACGTGGTCTAAGGTAAATTCTGGTAAAAGCTCAACTTCGATGAAGGATTTTCGGGGTTTCTTTGCCACCAAGGGAGTATCTTTCACTGCGTTAAGCAGTTTGAGATAACGTTTCCCGATCGTTGGCCAGCGTAATTGTATTCCGTAATTATACGCTTTCTCCCTCAACGCGTTCATCTTTTCGGGATGATCAAGCAACTCGTTCAAAATATCCGACAACTGTTCCGGCTTTTTGAAATCAAACAAGCGTCCGCGCCCATCCGCCAACAATTCCTCGGCATGCCAGTATGGAGTAGACAATACAGCAGCCCCAGCTCCTACGGCGTAAGCCAGTGTCCCGCTGGTAATCTGTTCTTTGTTGTTGTACGGAGTTATGTATATATCACATGCCCTCAGGTATTCAAAAAGAACATCTTCCGTAACGAAGGATTTAAGAAAAATCACGTTATCCTGCAATTTACGATCCCTCACCAATTTGTTTAAGTAATTCCGGTACTCTTCGCCCGAATACTTCAAGATGTTGGGATGGGTGGCTCCCAGAACAATGTAAAGCAATGACGGATGTTTTTGCACTACTGCGGGCAACGCGTCAATCACGGTCTCTATCCCTTTGTTCCGTCCTAAAAAACCAAACGTAAGCAACACGTTCCTGTCGCTCAAATTGTACTCTTTTTTAATCGCATCGTGCGAAACATCCTGATAGTCAGGGACACCATGTTCAATAACTTCAATTTTGTGTGGAGGTATATCGTAAATACCGATCAGCAACTCTACCGCCTTATTGCTCATCACCACTATTTTGGCAGCTGTTTCATTGATTTTCCGGATGATGTTTTTTTGCAGAAAAGAGGGTTCTTTCAGGACAGTATGAAAAACTACGGTAAGTGGAATTTTCAACCGGTCAGTAAGGGAAAGGATATACAACCCCGACTCCCCTCCAAAGATTCCAAATTCGTGATTAAGGATACAAGCCCGGGAATTGCTTAAGTTGATCTGTTCCGCTGCATTGATATAGTCTTCACGGTAGTTCTGACGGACAACAAACTTAACTTCAGGCGGATAATCATATTCCTGCAACGAGCTAGAATCGTTAATAGCTATTACGCTGGCGTGAGTTTTTGTATTCTGCCGCACATTCAAAGCTATGGATTTACACAGGTTCTCTGTGAATGTACCTATTCCGCATTGTCTGGGCGGGTATGTTCCAATGTATGCAATTTTCATCTTTTTGTTGTTTTATTAATTGTTACGATTGATTGAATTTGCTCATTTACGGAGAATCGAAGAAGCAATTACCAGGATGTCTATCTTTTGACAACCCGGTACTAATTTCTAAATGGAGAATAGATTTCCATCAGGTTTTGTTGTTGTAAATAAAAACGCGCTGCAGAAGAAAGATTCGGTCCAGGTGGTTACAAAGATAACATTTTTGCCCGAATTTGCAAGAATAAGGCAGAAAAATTTAGATCTTGCCATCGGATGAAGACTCATCCAAAATGCTCTCTAACTATTTTTAATCCACAACTGCTAAGATTGTGAGAGCAGAATTCTTATCTTTGCGTTCAATTAATAAAAAGAGACCAGTAATAAAAAGAGACCAGGGGTATTCTGTGATTAAGGACTTATTCGCTGTCAGCGTCCGGCAGTAGTAAGCACGGTTTTCACACAAAACCCGGTTGGACCAAAAGAATTGTATCGTTTTGAAATTTGAACTGCAACATACCGATTCCTCCTCGCAAGCGCGGGCAGGATTGATTACAACTGACCACGGACAGATTAAAACACCCGTATTTATGCCCGTAGGTACCGTGGGAAGCGTGAAGGCCGTGCAAATAACTGAGTTGAAAGACGACATCAAAGCGCAAATTATTCTGGGAAACACGTACCACCTTTACCTGCGGCCGGGATTGGATATTATGCAACTTGCCGGAGGATTGCATAAGTTCAACAGCTGGGAGAGGCCCATTCTGACAGATAGCGGTGGCTTTCAGGTATTTTCACTGGCTGAAAACCGGAAGTTGACAGAAGAGGGGGCTGAATTTCGCTCGCATATCGACGGTTCAAAACACTTTTTCTCTCCGGAGAAGGTGGTAGACATCCAGCGTATAATCGGAGCGGACATCATGATGGCTTTTGACGAATGCACACCCGGCGATGCCGATTACGACTATGCGAAAAAGTCGCTCGAGCTCACGGAGCGCTGGCTGAAAAGATGCATGGACAGGTTCAACGAAACCGAAGGCCTGTACGGACACAAGCAAACGCTGTTTCCCATTGTGCAAGGATGTGTGTATCCCGACCTTCGTCGCCGCGCAGCAGAAAATGTGGCTTCGTTTGAAGCGGATGGAAATGCCATTGGCGGACTGGCCGTGGGCGAGCCCACGGAAAAAATGTACGAAATGGTGGAACTGGTCAACGAGATCCTGCCTAAGGACAAACCACGCTATCTGATGGGAGTAGGTACTCCGGCCAATCTTCTGGAGGGTATAGAGCGAGGTGTAGACATGTTTGATTGTATCATGCCTACGCGAAACGGCCGAAACGGACAGATTTTCACCAAAAACGGCATTCTGAACATGCGGAACGAACGGTGGAAAAAGGATTTTTCTCCCATCGAAGAGGCAGGTGCCTCATACGTAGACACCCTCTACAGCAAAGCGTACCTGCGGCACCTTATTAACACGAATGAAATTTTAGGGTTACAGATTGCATCGGTGCATAACCTTGCGTTTTACACCTGGATCATGCAGGAAGCCCGTAAACATATTATTGAAGGCGATTTCCCTTCCTGGAAACGAACTATGGTGGAAAGGACCATGCAACGTCTGTAGGATTGTGGTTGAATACCTATTGAGTATGAAAAACAAACTCAACCTGTTACGTATAGACAAGTATATCATCAGGAAATTCCTGGGGACATACATCTTCATGATTACGCTTATCTTGTCGATCTCGGTAGTGTTCGATATCAATGAGAAGATTGATAAGTTTATGAGCAACAGCGCTCCACTGAAAGAAATAATTTTTAATTATTACATCAATTTCGTTCCGTACTACGCCAATCTTTTCAGTCCGCTTTTTATCTTTCTGGCAGTAATCTTTTTCACCTCCAAAATGGCTTCCAGTTCGGAGATAATTGCTCTTTTATCCAACGGAGTCAGTTTTAAACGGTTGCTCAAACCCTACATGGTTTCAGCAGCCATTATTGCTGTTTTTTCCTTCGTGATGGGCAGCTTTATTATCCCCCCCGCCAACAAAACGCGTATTGATTTTGAACAAAAATACATCGACCCGCGCAAACGGAAAACGGGTGACAGGGATATACAGTTTAAGGTAGCCGAAGGGACGATTGTCTATTTCGGTAATTTCGATATGGAGTCTAAAACGGGCTATAATTTTTCCATTGATCATTTCGACAGCCTGAAGCTGGTCTCCCGGCTGACCGCCCAATCCATTAAGTACGATTCGTTGTATCACTGGACAATTAGCAATTACCAGATAAGGGATTTCGACGGGCTGGAAGAGAAAATCACCCACGGAACCACCACTGATACCATCATACAAATCGTCCCCAACGATTTTATCGTGGCCAAAACAGACCAGCAGATGATGACTACCCCGCAATTGCTCCGCCACGTCAGAAGCCAGAAGAGAAGGGGATTAGGTAATATTCAAGCGTTTCAGATTGAATACCATTCGCGCTACGCTTCTATATTTTCTGCTTTTATCTTGACCATTATCGGAGCTTCCCTCTCAGCACGGAAGGTGAAGGGGGGCATGGGGCTGAACATTGGAATCGGACTGGCTTTGAGTATGGCTTATATTCTGTTCATGACCATCAGTTCATCTTTCGCCGTAAAAGGGAGCATGAGTCCTTTTGTGGCGGCATGGATACCCAATATTGTTTTTATCGGCATCGCGTTCTTCCTTTACAAGAAGGCGCCAAATTAGGATTTACAATCCGTTGCAGCAGGCATGCCTGCGATCTGTAATTCAAAAAATCAGTTGAGACATGAAAAAATATATCCTTTCCACCGTTCTGTTCGCATTTTCATTGCTCGCCAATGCTCAAACGGAATACCCGGTTATCATTATCGAAACCAATTACGGTACAATGAAAGCCGTTTTGTACGACGACACCCCCAACCACAGCAACCATTTCCTGAAATTAGTAAAACAGGGATACTTTAACGGAACGTTGTTTCACCGGGTAGTTAGGGAATTTATGATTCAGGGAGGAGCACAGGATTCGAAGAATGCTCCTGCCGGAGCACAGATCGGCGGCGGACGTACCGATATGGATATTATGCCCGAGTTCAGGGACAATCATTTTCATAAAAAAGGAGCTCTGGCTGCTCCGAGAAGGGGAGATAACGAAAACCCGCAGAAAAAATCAGACGCCTCCCAGTTCTATATCGTGCACGGGAAGGTATATTCACCGGGACGGCTGGATTCCATGGAAATGGCGGTAAACGTGCCCATCAAAAACAAGATTATCCGCGACCATTACTTACCGCATAAAGACGATCTGGCTAAATTAAAAGCCACTGATGCCAGTGCCTTTAACGCTATGCTGGATTCGGTCCTCCACGTGGTGGATTCGTTGTATGAAGCCGCTCCCGGCAAGTTTTTTCTTCCTGAAGAACTCAAAGAAACCTATTCCACGATTGGCGGAGCACGTCATCTGGACGGTGAATACACCGTTTTTGGCGAAGTCACCGAAGGGCTGGAGGTTATTGACAAGATTGCCGCCCTGCCTGTCGACAGCAACAGCCGCCCTAGATCAGATGCGAAGATTGTGAGGATTTATGTGGAGTCTAAATAGCCACCCTACTCAATATTCTTTCTTACCTGCGTCAAAAATACCTTCATGGCTTCGCTGTCCCTAACTTCGATAATAGCCAATAGTTCTTTCAGCTTCTCCCTGATTTTCACCAATTGATCGGGAGTATAAGGGTTGAACAAGATCTCCGTAAGGAGAAAATCATCTTCCGAAAGCAGCCCCTGTGCTATGTTCATATGCTTTTTGAACGTGGTTCCCGGCGCATCCTGATGCTTCATTACCGATGCAAACACCAATGTGGATGCAAACGGGATGGAAAGCGAGTAAGCGATGGTTTCGTCGTGCTCCCGGAAAGTGTATTCAAACACGTTTAGCTTGAGCCGGCGGTACAGATCGCGAAAAAAAACCTTTCCCAGGTGCGACGACTCCGATATGATAATGGCACTTTGCGTGCTGAGGTCGCTCAGGCTGGCAAACGTAGGCCCGAACATCGGGTGAGTGGAAACATACGGGCGGGTACGTTCCCGGTAAAATTCTTCCAATCCGGTTTTTACCGATGCAATATCACTCAGGATACACGTTTGCGGCAAATAAGGCAGCACACTGTGAAACGCCTCGACGGTGTATTTCAGCGTAGCGGCATTGATCACTAGTTCGGGGGCAAAATCCCGCACCTCCTCCGGCTTTGTCATCCGGAGTGTGTTGTATATGAACCGTAGTTTTTGGGGATCGGTATCCAATACGGCTACTTCGTGATCGAAACTGAGCACATCGGCAAAGAACGATCCCATTTTGCCAGCTCCTAAGATGAGTATTTTCATTTTTTTGCTCTTTCCATTACTTCAAACTGCTGACGAACGGATTCCGTGTGAATGGCTTCCAGGATTTTCAAGGCAAATTCACCCGCCATCTCCATTTTCTCGGCTTGCTCCACGCGGTCCTTGCGGATATGATCGTAGCGTCCGGTCTGGAGTACGGGCATATCGTGCTCCAGCTTGTAGAGCCCTATTTCGCGGGATACGCGCATACGTTTCGATAAGAGTTGCAGGATTTCATTGTCCAGGTCATCTATTTGCCGGCGCAGGTCGGATAAGTCCTCCGTCGATTGCACCTTGTCGCGAATAACCAGTTCATTCAGAATTTCAGCCAGCGTTTCGGGAGAGATTTGCTGGGAACTGTCGCTCCAGGCATCATCGGGGTTACGGTGAGACTCGATGATCAACCCGTAGTAATTCAGGTCCATGGCCTGTTGGGAAATCGTTTTAATCATGGAGCGTTTTCCACCAATATGGCTTGGATCACAAATGACGGGAAGGTCAGGGTAACGGCGTTTCAATTCGATGGGGATGTGCCATTGAGGAATGTTGCGATAAACGGTCTTGTCGTTGGTACTGAACCCGCGGTGAATGACCCCGATCTTCTTAATGCCTGCGTTGTATAAACGTTCAATGGCACCGATCCATAGCTCCAGGTCGGGATTCACCGGATTTTTTATCAGAACCGGGATGTCCACACCCCTTAATGTATCTGCTATTTCCTGTACGGCAAAAGGATTTGCTGTGGTGCGGGCTCCGATCCACAACATATCCATGTTGTATTTCAGAGATTCATACACATGTTTTTCCGTGGCCACCTCGGTCGCCACATACATACCGGTCTCTTTGCGTACCTGCTGGAGCCATTTTAATGCCGGGGTGCCGACCCCTTCAAATCCACCGGGCTTTGTGCGTGGCTTCCACACACCCGCCCTGAAGATCTTCACCCCTTTTTCAGCAAGTTTTTTTGCCGTCTCCATGACCTGCTCTTCCGTTTCCGCGCTACATGGGCCGGAAATAATGATCGGGCGCTTGTCCTCGACCCCGGGTAATAAAATTGATTCAAATTCCATATTTTTCTTTGTCATGTGTTGTAAGTTAAAATTCGATTGTAGGCTTCCTCCATTTTTTCAACGGATGCGCCGAGAGAAATCCGGATATACCCTTCGCCATTGCTTCCGAAGATTACACCGGGGGTAATAAAAACGCGGGCGTTGTACAGGATATCATCGATAAAGTCTTTGCTCGACACCACAGATTCCGGCAATTTTCCCCAAACAAAAAGGCCAACCTGGCTTTTATCGTACTTGCAGTTCAGCAGATCCATAATTTTCTCCGCCCACAAACGGCGTTCGGCATAAATACGGTTCATCTCGTCGTGCCACTCCCGGGTGTTCAGCAAAGCGGCGACGGTTGCCAGCTGCATGGGTTTAAACTGGCCGCTGTCGATATTGCTCTTGGCTTTTAATACCCATCTTACGAACTCTGGATTGGATGCCAGCAGCCCCATACGCCAACCCGACATATTGTGTGATTTGCTCAACGAGTTAAGCTCAATGCAAATGTCTTTTGCACCCTGCACCGACAAGATACTCATCGGACGATCATTCAGGATAAAACTGTATGGATTATCATGACAAATGACAATACCGTGTTTTTTACCAAAGGCCACCAATTTTTCAAACAACGCCAAGGATGCATTTTTACCGGTAGGCATATTGGGATAATTTACCCACATTAGCTTTACCCGGGTCAAGTCCAGCTTTTCCAGGGCATCAAAATCGGGCAGCCACTCATTTTTCTCCAGCAAATCGTACTCGATGACGTTCGCACGAAGAAGTTCCGAAACCGATCTGTAGGTTGGGTACCCCGGATTGGGAACCAATACCGAGTCACCAAAGTTAAGAAATGTCATCGAAACGTGTAAAATTCCTTCTTTTGAGCCGATAAGCGGCAATACTTCGTCCGTCGACAAGTCGACGTTGTAAAACTTCTTATACCATCCGGCATAAGCCTTTCTCAATTCCGGTATCCCGGAGTAGGGCTGATAAGCATGTACATCGGGGCGACATGCCGTATCACACAAAGTTTCAATCGTTTCCTGCGACGGCATTTTATCGGGTGCTCCCACCCCCAGGCTGATGATGTTTTTGCCTTCCGCATTCATTTTGGCAACTTCGGCAAGCTTAACCGAAAAGTAATATTCCGAAATGCGTTTTATGTGCCCGGCAGGTTCTATGTTAAGTACTTTATCCATTTTGTTCGATAGTTGTTAAATAGTTATTCGGTTGTTATTCAGTCGGCAACAATGTGTTTGTCTTCGACATACTCACCCAGCACCTTGAGGTTTCCCACCAAAGGCAGTATGGCCTTGATAGACTGACGGTACCGTTCGAAATTGGAAAAAGTCAGGTCGATGTAAAACTGATATTCCCACTCCCGACCGATAATCGGCAGCGACTGAATCCGCGTAAGGTTGATGTCGTAGAACGAGAGCACCGACAACACCCGGGAAAGGCTCCCTTCACTGTGTGGCAGAACGAAAACAAGCGAAGCCTTGTCTATATCGGATGACTTCCGTATTTCACCGACCATTTCTTCGTGAGCCAATACCAGAAACCGGGTAAAGTTACGTTTGTTGGTTTCTATTCCTTCCCTTATAACTTCCAGGTGATATACCTCGGCGGCAAGCTTGCTGCAAATGGCCGCTATCCCCGGGGTGTTTCCTTCCATTATTTCCCGGGCAGCCAAAGCAGTATCCTCGTGCTCAACGACCTTCACCTGGGGCAGGCTTTCGATAAAATCGGAACATTGCATCAGTGCCATCGGGTGCGAAACAATTTCCCTTATGTCTTGCAAACGTTGTCCGGGCAGCGCCGATAACGTATGGGAGATACGCAATTTATGCTCCCCCGCAATCTTCATGTCGTTGAGCTTAAGCAGGTCGTGATTGAGCAACAGCCCCCCGGCAATCGTGTTCTCGATCGCCATAATTCCAATTAGATGTTCATCTTTTTGAGCTTTTAAAAAAATCTCTTTAAACGTAAGGCAAGGTACAATCTCTATCTCCTCCCCGAAGTAATTGCGGGCAGCAATGTCGTGGTAGGCGCCTAATCCGCCTTGTATGGCAACTTTTTTCATCTGTTTTGAGAGCTAAATCTATTAAAATAAAAAAATCCCGTCGTGCTATCGACAGGATTTTCTATTCAAAAAAGTTATTTTTTATTTCTTCATTTTGCACATCAAATCCTGTTCTACTTACTAAAGTAAAAGTAAAAATAGAAAGAATAGGCAAAATGGTTCTGTTTCATTTTATTCGTTATTTGCGAATATCGGTTGCAAAATTACAACAAAAATTAAATAATACAACAAAAGGAAGAAATATTTTGTTCATTTTTTTCAAAACAGGAATAACTACCCCGTTTGTCGATATTTTTATATTCCATTCAAGTACCGCATGTTATTCCCGTTAGTGGCTGAATCTACAACTTGCCCAAGTTAAATATTTCATTTATTTATGTATATTTGCAAATTAAAAAAATTCCAAACCATCTAAAAAACAATTTATGTTCAAAAATCATCCTAAAGGACTTATTGGCGCCGCCCTTTCCAACATGGGCGAGCGTTTTGGTTTCTACATCATGATGGCGATACTATCGTTATTCCTTTTATCTAAATTCGGACTGGACAAGACACAGGCCACTGTCATTTATTCGATTTTTTATGCTCTGATCTATTTGCTTGCACTTGCCGGCGGCTTCATTGCCGACAAAACAAAAAAGTACAAGGGAACCATCTTGTGGGGCTTGATACTTATGACAATAGGTTACTTCCTGATTGCCATTCCAACACCTACTCCCGTTCCGAATTTTGCGTTGTTCCTGGCCATGACCTGCTTCGGACTGTTTGTTATTGCTTTTGGAAACGGACTGTTTAAGGGCAATCTACAAGCGGTGGTAGGACAAATGTACGACGACCCCAAGTATTCCGATAAGAGAGATACCGGATTTCAGATTTTCTACATGTTTATCAATATCGGTGCCCTTTTTGCTCCGCTTATTGCCGTGGGCATCCGTAACTGGTGGGTTCAACACAATGGCTTTGAATACAACTCCGATCTTCCGGCCCTTAGCCACCAGTTTCTAAGAGGAACCATAACGCCGGAGGCCACACAACGTTTCACAGAACTTTCTGCATCTGTGAGCAAAACACCACCGGCCGACCTCACCGCTTTTGCCAACGAATACCTGAATGTATTCAACACCGGTTTTCATTATGCTTTTGGCGTAGCCATTTTCGCCATGCTGATCTCTCTGACAGTATTCATTATAAACAAAAGAAAATTCCCCGACCCGGCCCTGAAAGCTGCGAGATCCAAAGAAAGCACCGATGCTCAACCGAATGAAAATCAAATGGATTCAAAAGAAGTTCGTCAGCGCCTGTATGCCCTGTTCTCGGTGTTTGCTGTAGTAATCTTCTTCTGGTTCTCGTTTCACCAAAACGGCGTGACCCTCACCTTCTTCGCCAATGAATACACGGATTTGAGCACAATCAATATCGACCTGGGATTTACAAGTATAAAAGGTGCTGAAATATTCCAGTTCTTCAACCCTTTCTTTGTGGTATTTCTTACTCCTGTAATTATCGGACTCTTTGGCTGGCTTAGAGCAAGGGGAAAAGAGCCTTCCACTCCAAAGAAGATAGCTATCGGGATGGGGATTGCAGCCACTGCCTTCCTGGTTATGTCCATTGGTTCACAAGGGCTGCCAGACACGGATACGGCAAGGGCTATGGGCGGACTGACCGATGCGCAACGCGTGACTCCATTTTTGCTTATTGGCACCTACTTTATTTTAACTGTTGCTGAGCTGTTTATCAGCCCTCTCGGATTATCTTTTGTGTCAAAAGTGGCTCCACCCCAATATCAGGGAATTATGCAAGGAGCATGGCTTGGAGCTACGGCTCTCGGGAACCAGCTGCTGATCTTCGGCACCATTTTCTACGAAAGCTTACCGTTGTGGACAACCTGGCTGGTATTTGTGGGCGCGTGCCTTATCTCTATGTTCACCATGTTGTATATGCTGAAATGGCTCGAACGGGTGGCGAAATAGAATAGGATCAACTTTTTCGAAAACGTTGAACTGAACCGGTGGGCAATGCTCACCGGTTTTTGTTTGTTCCCAATGTTGATAACTTCTATCTATTTCTTCTCGGGCCGGCTGTTTTTTTGGCTAAATTTGTTGCTGTTAAAACGGAAAATCCATTTATTTTTCTCTTATGCAGCCATTTGTACATTTACACGTCCACTCCCAATATTCCTTGCTCGACGGACAAGCCAGTATCAACCGGATTGTTGATAAAGCCATGAACGACGGGATGGCCGGAATCGCACTGACTGACCACGGAGCGATGTACGGGATCAAGGAGTTCGTGAATTATATCAACAGTGTCAAATCGAAAACAAAAAACGAAATAAAACAATTGAGCAAGGAACTGGAAAGCAATCCTGCCAGCCAAAAACTAAAAGAGGAGATTGCTGCCAAAACCGCCAAACTCAATTTCAAGCCCATTATTGGCTGCGAATGTTACTGTGCGCGCCGCAACCGTTTTTCACAAACGGAAAAAATTGACGGCAGTGGCTGGCATCTTGTTGTGCTTGCCAAAAACCTGACCGGATACAAAAACCTCATCAAGATGGTATCTAAAAGCTGGACCGAAGGGTTTTATTACCGTCCGCGCATCGACAAGGAACTGCTTGAGCAATATCACGAAGGACTCATCGTCTCCACGGCTTGCCTGGGGGGTGAGATACCGCGGAAAATAGACGATGGCAACGTGGACGGAGCAGAAGAAGCGGTTGAATGGTTTAAAAACATTTTCGGCGACGATTTTTACCTCGAAATTCAACGCCACAAAACCGACCGCCCCGATGCCGACCAAACGACTTTTCCGAAACAGCAACGTGTCAACGAAGAGATTATCAAAATCGGCAAGAAATACGGTGTGAAGGTGATTGCTACCAACGACGCTCACTTCGTAAACGAAGAGGATGCCGAAGCTCACGACCGGCTTATCTGCCTGAGCATGGGGAAGGATTTCGATGACCCCGACCGGATGCGCTATACCAAACAGGAGTGGATAAAAACCACGGCTGAGATGAATCGAATTTTTAGTGATGTGCCTGAAGCGCTCGCCAACACGATGGAGATTGCCGACAAGGTAGAAATTTATTCCATTGATAATCCGGCATTGATGCCTTTTTACCCCATCGACAGTTCGTTTGGAACCGAAGAAGAGTATAAAACCAGGTACCCGGAAGCAACATTGATCGAAAAGTTTGGTGAAACCAATTTTAAGCGGTTGGGAGGATACGACAAAGCAATCCGTATCCAGCTCGAGTCGGACTATCTTAGGCACCTTACCAAAATCGGGGCACGCAAAAAATACGGGGAAGAACTCAGCGAAGAGGTTACCTCACGGTTGAAGTTTGAAATCGATACCATTACCAACATGGGATTTCCCGGGTATTTCCTGATCGTCCAGGACTTTATTAACGCGGCACGCCAAATGGACGTTGCGGTTGGTCCGGGCCGTGGATCGGCAGCCGGATCGGCTGTGGCATACTGCCTGGGAATCACGGATATCGATCCGCTGAAATACGATCTGCTGTTCGAGCGGTTCCTCAACCCGGACCGTATCTCCATGCCTGATATAGACATTGATTTCGACGACGAAGGCCGCGACAAAGTACTCCAATGGGTTACTGAAAAATACGGATTCGAAAAGGTCGCCCGCATCATCACCTACGGGACTATGGCTACAAAATCGTCTATCCGTGATGTGGCCCGCGTGCATAAACTGCCTCTGGCAGAAGCAGACCGGCTGGCAAAACTGGTTCCCGACAGAATTCCCAACGTAAAAAAAATAAATCTTCGGGAAGCCATTGAACACGTTCCGGAACTCAAAGAAGCCGCCAACAACCCCGACCCGCTGGTCCGGGATACGCTCAAATATGCTGAGATGCTCGAGGGGAACGTTCGCAGTACCGGAGTACACGCCTGTGGCGTTATTATCGGACAAACCGATATATCCGACATTGTCCCTATAAGCACTGCTGACGACAAGGAAACAAAGGAAAAGCTGCTTGTGACGCAATACGAAGGCTCCGTCATCGAAGAGACGGGGTTGATAAAAATGGACTTTCTGGGACTTAAAACCTTGACCATCATAAAGGATGCGCTCATAAACATCGAAACAACACACGGCATCAAGATAGACATCAACACCATTCCGCTGGATGATCCAAAAACATACGAACTGTACAGTAACGGCCAAACCACCGGTACATTCCAGTTTGAGTCAACCGGGATGCAGAAGTACCTGAAAGAGCTTCACCCCAGCAAGTTTGAAGACCTGATTGCAATGAATGCCCTGTACCGTCCCGGCCCGATGGATTATATCCCTTCTTTTATCGCCCGCAAGCAAGGAAAAGAGAAGATCGTATACGATATTCCGGTAATGGAGAAATTTCTGGACGAGACCTATGGAATCACGGTTTACCAGGAGCAGGTGATGCTTTTGTCGCGACTGCTGGCCAATTTCACCCGGGGACAATCGGATGAGTTGCGCAAGGCCATGGGCAAGAAATTGGCGGACAAAATGGCGGCCTTGAAAGAAAAATTTATTTCCGGAGGGAAATCCAACGGCTACAAAGAAAAAGACCTGCAAAAGATTTGGACGGACTGGGAAAAATTTGCTCAATACGCCTTCAATAAATCGCATTCCACCTGTTATTCGTGGGTTGCCTACCAGACCGCCTGGCTGAAAGCAAACTACCCATCGGAATATATGGCGTCGGTGTTGTCTAACAACCTGAATAACATCACTGAAATCACCAAGTTTATGGACGAGTGCAAAGCCATGGGCATCAATGTTCTTTCGCCGGACATCAACGAATCGGTACTCAAGTTCTCGGTGAACAAATCCGGCCATATCCGCTTCGGGCTGGCTGCCATAAAAAGTGTCGGCCACGGAGCCGTGGAAGGCATACTGGAAGAAAGGACGAACAATGGCCCGTTTAAAGATGTGTTTGATTTTGTGGAGCGGGTGAATCTATCTTCGTGTAACAAGAAAAACATTGAATCACTGGCATTGGCTGGAGCTTTCGATTCGCTTCCCGGAGTAAAACGGGAACATTTTCTATCGGTAAACAGCAAAGGGGAGGACTTTTTGGAAACGCTTATCCGGTACGGGAACAAGTTTCAGCAGGACAAGTATCTATCCATGAATTCACTTTTTGGAGACGATACATCGTTTATGATCAGCCGCCCCGAACTGCCGAAAGTGGAGAAATTATCCGACCTGGTACGATTGAATAAAGAACGGGAACTTATCGGAATTTATCTGTCGGCACATCCGCTGGATGATTATGAATTCATATTGAACTATGTTTGCACTTCCAGTTGCGCATTGCTACAGGATCTGAATCCCCTTAACGGCAAGGATGTCAGCTTTGGCGGCCTGGTTACCACCGTAAGGGAGGGACAGACAAAACGCGGCAGCCCCTACACGATCATGGCTATAGAAGATTATACTGGCAGCTGTGAGCTGGCGTTTTTCGGAGATGACAGTGTAAATTTCGGGAGGTTTGCGCGCCTCGGACTTTCTATTTATGTCACGGCCAAAATCCAACCCAAGCGATTCCGCCAGGAAGAGCTGGAAATAAAGGTAAGCTCCATCAACCTGCTTTCGGAGGTGAAAGACAAACTGGTTACCAAAATAACACTTCAGCTCCCGATTACCGAACTGGACGACACGTTGGTTTCGGAATTATCGGCTCTGATGAAAAACAATTCGGGCCATTCGTTGTTATATTTCAACATTATCGGCGAAGCGTACAACATGAATGTACAACTTTTTTCGCGTCCGTCTAAAATTCAGGTAAACAAACACCTGATAGACAACTTAAAGAACAATTTGAACATCGACTTCAAAATTAATTAATTCAAAAAAATAACTATGGCATTACAAATTACAGATGCAACACTTAACGAAGTGTTAGCAACAGACAAGTTAGTGGTTATCGATTTTTGGGCTGAATGGTGCGGACCCTGCAAGATGGTTGGTCCCATCATCGATCAGCTGAGTGAAGAATATAAAGACCGTGTAGTGGTGGGAAAAATAGATGTTGACAACAACGATGAAGCCACTTCAAAATACGGTATCCGCAATATTCCCACCGTTCTTTTCATCAAAAACGGCGAGGTAGTGGATAAGGTAGTGGGTGCCGGTGCCAAAACTCTTTTCTCCGAAAAAATAGAGAAGAATCTTTGATGCTACTCTCCCCATTTTAAAACATCCACTCACGGAGCTCCCTTATGGTGCTTCGTGATTTTTTTTTATAGGGTGTAGATATCAAAAAAAGCGCCATATCCTTTTCGGATATGACACTCATACTATATTCTGTATACCAACAGCTTATCAATAGCGGTTGCTCACTACATCCCAATCGATAATCTTCCAGAGCTCTTTCAAGTGATCGGCTCTTCGATTCTGATAATCGAGGTAGTAAGAATGTTCCCAGACGTCGAAACCCAAAATCGGTGTTAGACCTTTTGTCAACGGATTTCCGGCATTAGCTTCCTTTTCGATTGACAGCTTGCCACCGGCATCTTTCGCTAACCAAACCCATCCTGATCCGAAAACCGTAGCTCCGGCAGCGTTGAACTCCTCTTTAAATTTATCGAACGATCCAAACTGTGAGTTGATGGCTTCAGCTAACTTCCCCTTGGGTTCGCCGCCACCATTCGGTTTGAACGATGTAAAGTAAATGTTGTGGTTAAGGGTTTGCCCCGCATTGTTAAAAATTGCTCCGTCGCTCTTCTTTACGATGGTTTCCAAATCTGCATCTTCAAATTTTGTTCCCACAATCAACTTGTTAAGGTTGTCCACATAAGCCTGATGGTGTTTGCCATAATGGAGTTCAACGGTTGTTTTACTGATTACCGGCTCTAAGGCATCGGTTGCATAGGGTAATGCTACTTTTTCAAATTTCATAGTTTCTTTATTTTTAAAATTATTATTTTCGTTGTTGGTTGCTTTTGAATTGTTGCACGTGGCTACTGACGCTGCAAAAATTATTGCTAACACGGAATACTTCATTGCTTTCATAATTGAAAATTTGATTGTTCGTATCCTATTAACGAAACAGCCGTAAAAATGTTCACGCTATTTAGAATGAAACTTAATAATCAGGATGAAAAAACAATAAAAAAACAGTCCGGGCACCGAAACCCGGACTGAGAAATAAGATCACTGCTCCAATAAAACTTACGCTGTAGGAATGGGCGGCAGTGAAAGATCGTCGTTAACGTTCTTAGACTTGTCTTCGCTCTGCAATATTTCCTGCGAACGGGAAATCCAGGGACGTTTTCCGAAAATCTGCTCCAGGTTCTCCGCGTAAATGATTTCCTTTTCAAGCAAGATCTGAGCCAGTTGATGGTGTCCATCGGCATGTTTGAGCAGCATTTCCTTGGCTCTTTCATATTGTTCAGCGATCATGACTTTGACTTCGGCATCAATCAGTTCCGCTGTATTTTCGCTAAAGGGCTTCTGAAAAGTATAGTCCTGTCCTGACGAATCGTAATAGCTCAGGTTCGGCATCTTGTCGCTCATACCCAAATATGTTATCATGCCGTATGCCTGTTTGGTCACACGTTCCAGGTCATTCATAGCGCCCGATGATATCTTGCCGATAAAAATCTCTTCTGCAGCCCTTCCGCCAAGCAGAGCGCAGATCTCATCTAGCATTTGATCCTTGGTGGTAATCTGCCGCTCTTCCGGGAGATACCACGCTGCACCCAACGCTTTTCCACGCGGCACAATAGTGACTTTAACCAACGGATTGGCTTGCTCCAGGAACCAGCTTAATGTAGCGTGTCCGGCTTCGTGGATAGCAATTGATTTTTTTTCATCCTGCGTGATGATTTTGTTTTTCTTCTCCAGACCGCCAATAATCCGGTCAACAGCACTGATAAAGTCTTCCCTTTCAACAAATTTCTTTTTGTTTCGGGCAGCTATAAGAGCGGCTTCGTTACAAACATTGGCAATATCCGCACCGGAGAATCCGGGTGTTTGGCGCGCCAGAAACTCCACATCCACCGATTCGTCAATTTTAATGGGGCGCAGGTGAACCTTGAAAATCTCTTTTCTATCGTTCAAATCCGGCAACTCCACGTAAATCTGCCGGTCGAAACGGCCGGCCCGAAGTAAGGCTTTATCCAAAATATCCACCCGGTTGGTAGCTGCGAGAATGATCACTCCGCTGTTTGAACCAAAGCCGTCCATCTCCGTAAGAAGTTGGTTCAGCGTATTTTCACGCTCATCGTTCGATCCAAAGTTGACGTTCTTTCCACGGGCACGCCCAACAGCATCTATCTCATCAATAAACACAATACACGGCGATTTTTCCTTAGCCTGACGAAACAGGTCGCGAACACGGGATGCCCCTACCCCAACAAACATTTCCACAAAATCGGAACCGGATATGGAAAAGAACGGCACGTTGGCTTCGCCGGCAACCGCTTTTGCCAGAAGTGTCTTCCCTGTTCCCGGAGGGCCTACCAGCAAGGCACCTTTAGGAATTTTCCCCCCCAGGTTGGTGTAATTACCCGGATGCTTGAGGAACTCAACAATTTCCTGAACCTCCTCCTTGGCTTCAGAAAGCCCTGCCACATCTTTAAAAGTAACCTTGGGCCCAGCATCCTTATCGAAAAGCTGTGCTTTGGATTTTCCCACACTGAAGATACCACCGCCACCGCCTCCGGGACCGCCTTGCATGCGTCTCATCATCCATATCCAAAAAACAATGATCAGCAGAAAAGGCGCAAAGGTTAGCAACATGCCCCAAATCTCTGACGTAGTATCGAAACGGACTTTTATGTCGTATGCCTTTTCTTTTTTAACGGTATCAAGGAACTCCGAAGTTCCCTGGGTAGAGGGGATATTTACCTGTATAAACGGGTTGGCGCCAAACCGGCCAGCCTCTTCTCCAAAAACATAATTAACGGACTCGGAACGCACTTTGGCTTCGGCAATGTCTTTATTGCTGTAGACAACGATGCTTTCAATACGGTTATCGTTTACGTATTCCTGAAAATCCGACCAATCTACCTTTTTTATGGTTTTGTTTTGTCCGAAAAATAACATTCCGATAAGCCCCATCGACAAAATGGCGTATATCCAGTAAACATTAAAGGGTTGATTGGGATTTGTGTTTCCCAATCCTCCGGGACGGACCGGCTTTTTTGGTTTATTGTTATCTTGTTGATTTTGGTTGTTATTTTCCATTAACGTCTCCTATGAAATTTTTGATGAATATATGTAACACTTCAGATGAAAATAAGTTTTAATCCAATGCCGGAACTTGCTCCAATGAAGCGTCTTCCCACAGATGATCGAGGTTGTAATAGTGCCGTAATTCGGGCACAAAAATATGTACGATTATTGTACCGTAATCCATACCTATCCATTCGGCACGTTGTTTTCCCTGGACTCTGATAGGGCTTTCCCAGGTATTTCTTTTCACCACCTCTTCTACCGATTCTGCCAATGCAGAAACCTGAGTAGGGGTATTTCCCTCACAAATGACAAAATAGTCGCAAATTGCTCCCGGAATTCCTTTCAATTGAATTTGAGTGATGTTCTTCCCTTTTTTCTCTTGTATCCCTTCAATGATGCTTTGTAATAACTTGTTATTTTCTTTCATTCGCTGTTTTAATGAGTTACGTATACAAAGATAGTCGCTTTTTCACAATCACCTTATCTTTCATACACAAAAATAACAGCAAGAAGAGTGCCAAAAAATAAATCAAAAAAACAAACTCGCCAACAACGTAAATCCCAATCCGCAAAAAGCGATAATGGTCTCCATTACTGTCCAGCTTTGGAGTGTTTGCTTCTCGTTCATTCCCAGGTATTTTCCTACTAACCAGAATCCACTGTCGTTGACATGCGACAGCAACGTAGCTCCCGAAGCTATGGAGATCACAACCAACGCCCGTTGCGGATCATTCAAGCCAAACTCAGCGATAATTGGGGCAATAATGCTGGCAGCAGTGATCATGGCTACAGTGGCAGACCCTTGCGTCACCCGCACCAACGCCGAAAGAATCCATGCCAGTAGAATAGGCGGCAGTGCAGAATTTGCCATGGACTCCGCCATCATCTGGCCAATACCACTATCGATCAATACCTGTTTCAGAACACCGCCGGCACCGGTTATCAGAATGATGATTCCGGCAGGGCCAAGTGCCTTGGTGCTTAATTGAAGTACCTTTTGCTTGTCCATGCCCCTTCGGATACATAAAAAGTACGTGGCAATCAATGTGGCAATAATCAATGCTGAAAAAGGGTGCCCAATAAACTCAACAATGTCTGTAAAAACGGATTTAGTGACAACGCCTTTAGAAACCGCCACCGCTGTGATCGTGTTCAGTAGAATCAACAGCAACGGAATAGAGATAATCACCGCGATCGACCGGAACGACGGGTAGTTTTCCGGATCGAATTCCGGTGAAACATCGCCGGATGAATACGGCGATTCCAGGTAAATCTTTTTAGAAATATACTTCCCGAAGATTGGCCCCGCAATTATCGCAGTAGGGATACCCAGAATAAATCCCATAAAAATTACCCAGCCCAACGGCACACTGATGATATCTGCCACCGCAATCGGCCCGGGCGTTGGGGGAATAAAGCTATGCGTTACCGCTAATCCTGCCAGAAGCGGGATGGCGTAATACAATAACGAGAGTTTGGTATCCCGGGACAGTGCATACACGATGGGAACCAGAATAATAAAGGCCACATCCAGAAAAATAGGGATAGCCACCAAGAAGCCCGTTGTTACCATTGCCCAGGGAGCCCGTTCCTTGCCAAACTTTTTCACCAGGTGGTGTGCTAATGATTCCGCTCCTCCGGAACTTTCCAGCATTTGCCCGAAAATGGCCCCCAATCCTACAACGGTAGCCACAAAACCGAGCGTTCCCGCCATTCCTTCCTGAATGGACTTGGTGATACTGCTGAGAGGCATTCCGGTAAGGACGCCTACGTATATGGATGTGAGCAACAAAGCGATAAACGCACTGACCTTGAGTTTTAAAACCAGGAATAACAGTATTGCTACTGCGGAGACGACGATAAAAGTTAAAAAGAGTGTTGACATATTTACCGGTATGGAAGATTTCTGGTTTCAGGCCGTTTAAAGAGTATGCCTATGGCAAATCCGAATGGAATCCAACGCCGATTCTGGAGTACACTTGACAGGTTGAGCACCTTGTAAAACACATTCGGCGAAATAATAAAGTTCGTTCGAAAAACCATCGTTTGAATCACCTCCTGAAAACAGCATAGTTTCAGTGTCCGTAGCTACTTGTATGTTGTGCGGGTCTTGCGAGGAAAAGAAAACACTGGCATTCTCGAACCGGGCACTAAACCCCGCATGAAACGGATAACTGGCATGAAACGTATTGCCTCCGTCAATTTTGACAACGACATCCGAATCATTATACTTCCACAATGCGCTCACGTAGTCATGGGTGCTTAATTTTCCCGGCAAGCACCGGGCCTCTATCTGATCGGGAACACCGCAAACCCATTGAGCAAAATCGATATCGTGAATAACCAAATCGAACAAAGCACCACCCGACGATCCAAACTCTTTTTGTCTCTCTTTCCATTGCCCCCAGATAGGTACACCCGAGAAACGCGACAACGCTAAGAACTCCAGGCGACCGTATTCACCCGAATCTATCCATTTTTTCAATGTTTCGTAAGCCGGCATAAAACGTACTACATGACCAACCATCAACACCTTGTTTTTGGAACGGGCAAGGTTAATCAGCCTTTCCCCCTCCCCTGCATCAATGCAAAAAGGTTTTTCAAGAAAGACATTTGCTCCTGACTGAAGCGCCATTTCAGCCATCTCATAATGCAATGCTGTATGAACTGCAATAACACAGGCATCGGGCTTCTCCACTTTCAGACATTCTGCAAAATCAGAATAAATGTTCACGCCCGAAAGATCTTTTGCATCGACATTACCGGTGGCGAAATTACCCGACTGTTCTGTAAGCTTTGTGAAGATGTTCCCGGGAACTTTATCAACAATGGCTTTCAAATGAATACGCGGATTTTTCAAAATATTCAACGTGTGGGTCATTCCCATGAACCCGAAACCAACTAAAACTGTATTCATAAATTATCTTATTTATAATTTTATTTTTATGGTAAAGAGTTAAGATCAACCCCTTTCACACTCATTTTCAAGGTATATACCGAAGTCCGGGCGGTGATAAACAGGATGTTTCTTTTTTTTCCGCCAAAACAAACATTTGAAGGGCTTTCGGGAACTTCTATTTCCTGGATAAGTTCACCTTTGGGGGAGTATACCCAAACTTTTCCCATGGTCAGGTATACATTTCCTTTGTTGTCCATGGTCATTCCGTCGGATCCATGGGGTGCAAAAAAAGTCTTGTTGGCCAGGGTTCCATCCGGCTGGATGTCGTACTTCCATATCTTCCCGTCATTGATATCGGCAACATACAACGTTTTTCCGTCGGGCGTACCGACTAATCCGTTGGGTTGTTTATAATCGGCGATAACCCGGATGACCTCTCCATCGGGGCTTAGGTAATAGACTCCCCGCACATCCTGAACTTCAGCATGCCCTTCTCTCCAATAGTTCCGATGATAATAAGGATCGGTGAAATAGATGCCCCCTTTGGGGGTAATCCATAAGTCGTTGGGACCGTTCAACTGTTTTCCGTCGTACTTTTCATATACAACCTGCATTTTTTTATCTTTCCCGAAACGCACGATCTGGTTGTGTAAATCAGCACAGGAGACCAATTGACCGTCAGCATCAACATACAATCCGTTGGATCTACCGGTCTCTTCAGCCCACAGAGAAATGCCTTTTCCTTCATCCCAGACATAAATGCGATCGTTCGGCTGATCAGTAAAATAGACTCTACCCTCTCCCGAAACGGCCGGACCCTCGGTAAAAGAATAACCGGTCCCCACTTTTTCAATTTTCGCATTTTTCGAAATGATACTGTTTTTCTGTCCGTAAACAGAACTACAACAGATCAATAAAACCAATCCTGTTACAACCTTCATCCGTTTATGTTTTATTATTCATATTGTTGTCCGGTGGAGCTGAAGAGAAGTGCAAATCATATATAAAACTGATTGAGTTTGACTGAAAACAGACTCTTTGGCAAATATAGTTATATTGCACAGAAATACAACTATCCACCCCGATTTTAATTGTAGCTAGCCGCTCATTTCCCCTCTCAGGTAACGGTAAAAAGCAAATTAAACCGTAATATTGTAAGGGCAAAACTATTCGAGCGAAAAAATGTTATATATTCATATGCGGACAGGAGCCGGACATTAAAGGTTAAGAGGTGACCGGAGTCCCTTGACCAGTAGTGGATGCCTGGCCTAAAATCACAACATAAAATTTAAAGAATCTATGAAAAATCTTGAAACTACCTTTATGGGAATAAAACTGGACAATCCGGTTATATTGGGCGCCAGCAATATGTCGTCACACCTCGACCAGCTAAAAAAGGCTGAACAGCAAGGCATTGGAGCTGTGGTTTATAAAACCTTGTTTGAAGAGCAGGTACAGTTGGAAAACCTGCAATTGGATGAAAGGTTAAGCCAGTACGCACACATTCACGCAGAAATGACCAGTATTCATCCCGATGTAAATTTTTCCGATATCGATTATCACTTGTCAAGACTTCGTAAAGCGAAGGAAAGTTTATCCGTACCTGTGTTTGCCAGCCTTAATGCTGTGAATAGAGAATCGTGGATAAGCTATGCCAGGATGTTAGAACAAACCGGGATTGACGGGATTGAAGTAAATCTTTACCAGACCCCCGTCGATTTTAGTAGCAGCAGTGAAAGTGTTGAAAACAATCAAATAGCTATCGTTGAAGAGGTAAAGAAAGCCGTGTCCGTTCCCGTAAGCGTGAAGTTGAGTTCGGATTATACGAACATCCTTCATTTCGCGAAAAGGTTGGACGAAGCAAAGGTAGGTTCCTTAGTCCTTTTTAATGCATTTTTCCAACCCGATATTGATATTCAGAAGGAAAAGCATAAAAAGGTTTTTAACCTTACCCAAAAAGGCGATTACAAAAAAACGCTGAGGTATACTGGAATGTTGTACGGCAATATTAAAGCTGATATTTGCAGTAGCCGGGGAGTTTTCACCGGAGAAGATGTGGTGAAGCTGATCCTGTCGGGTGCAACAACAGTGCAGGTTGTCAGCTCGGTATATAAACACGGCGTAGAAAGAATTGCCTCCATAAAGAACGGCATAACAGAGTGGATGCAACAGAAGGGATACAACAACCTTGATGAGTTCAGGGGCAAACTGGCCAATGTCAATTTAGACAAAAACGAACATTCACTGGTTTATAAAAGGGCGCAATATGTTGATTTGATGCTGACTTCGGAAACTATTTTCGGAAATTTTCAATAATCCCCTGTATTCATATTACAAAACCCACTAAGCGAAAAGGGCTCAGTGGGTTTTGTTTATTTCCAGCGTAACAAGACGTAAGGCCGGATTACAGGTCGGATTACAGCGTCTGCAACTTCAAATTTCTCCAAAGCACTTTGATACCACCGCCATCGTGGATTTGCAAGGCAATACGGCCCTGAGCCTTTCCGATTTTCTCGTCGGTCAGATCCACCATTTCCTCACCGTTGAGATAAGTTTTCACGTTATTACCATTAATAACAATACGCAAGGTGTTCCAATCGCCCACTTTCAGGATCTCCTCTTTTTCGTCAGGGATCTGTACGAGCCAACCCCTTCCGTAAGACTCATAAATGCCTCCTGTATCATTTCCTTTGGGAGCAACTTCAACTTGCCAGCCATTCACAATAGCCCCCGGTTCAATAAATGAACGAATGAAAACTCCCGAGTTTCCATCGGCTTCCTGTTTAAATTCTACTGAAAGGTCGAAATTGTCGTAATACTCACGAGTAGCCAGATAGCCATATTGTTTATCAGGCCCGCTTTCACAAACCAACAATCCGTCCTGAACATACCATTTTTCGGTTCCGTAAGCCTCCCATCCAGTCAGGTCAACACCGTTGAAAAGATTTACTTCCTGGGTTTTACGGGGAAGTTCTTTGATTTTCACGTTGCGGAACCAGGCTGCCGATCCGTGGTCTTGCAAACAGATAACACCTTTACGAGCCAGGCCGTATTCGGGTGCATTTTCCCATTTTCCGCTGTTTTTGCGTGCAAACCAATCTTCTGTCCATGCTTCGAATTCGATCACCTTTTCACCGTTCAGCCAATGCTCAACATGTCCGTTATCGAAGACGATTTTCGATGTGTTCCATTCTCCGGCCGGTTTAATAATAAGTTTCGCCGTATCGGGAACATACATGGCATAATCAGCAGCCGTTTTCTGCCATTCTTCCAGCGGGTCGGGAAATCCAAGATTATCAATCAACTGATATTCCGGTCCCGTAACGTACGGTACTGTAAATTTTGGATTTTCAACCACGTGGTACAGCACCCCACTGTTTCCACCGTCGGCGACTTTCCAGTCCCACACCAATTCAAAGTTTTCATACAATTTATCCGTTACAATATAACCGTGTTCATCAGCGCCCTCGCCTTTTGCCTGAATCATTCCGTCTTCGGCAAACCACGGAGCGGTTAATGAATCACCGTTGTAATCGCGCCAACCGTTCAGGGTTTCTCCATCGAAAAGGAGCTGCCAGCCTTCGGCTTTCTCAGCTTCCGTCAATACATTGTGTTTCGCGGAAGGTTCACAAGAGGCAAATACCATTGTCATAAGCAGTGTTGTGCACAATAAAAAAAATCTTGATTTCATTTTTTCTGATTTTATAATTAAACGTTAGGAAAACAAAAGTATCTATTTTATGAAAATTATACAACTGTTCCCGTCGCCGGTTACTTTCGGGCTACAGAGAACGATCCGTTTAAGAGTTCATCATAAACGCCGGGATTGCTGATGATACGCAAGCCTTCCCTGAAAAGATCATTTTCGTCATTGATGATAACAAAATAGGCGGATGAATCAAACAGATCCCTAGCCATCAGTGCCTTGAGCTGTATTTTCAAAAATTGTTCCGACTTCCGGAATTGCTCATCGTCCCATTCCATTTTTTCTCCTTTTGCCATTTCCTTCATCCGGGTTATCATGGATTCGGGAATCCGGTAATCCGACTTGAATTTTTCGACGTGGGAATATGATTTTAACAATTTTGCCCGGTTTTTGTCCACTTCGGCAATAGCGAGTTTGTTGACTATTCCCCGGCCAATAAGGTTACGGTGTAAATCCGTTACCGAGTTCGTGTCCACAGGTACAAAATAGTCGGGCATGATCCCGCCTCCACCGTAAACAGTGCGCTTGTTGACAAGCGTCTTGAACCTTAACGAATCAGGGAAACGGATACTGTCGGCGTGCCACATTTCACCGTGTTGTACCCGGTTGAAGAAATCACGGTTGTATGCGTCGATATTGCCTTCTTCGTAAGGCTTCTGGATGCTTCTGCCCGTAGGTGTGTAATACCGGGCAACGGTCAACCGGATCATCGTTCCGTCGGGAAGCGGAAGTTGACGTTGCACCAACCCCTTTCCGAAAGTCCGGCGGCCAACCACCACACCCCGATCCCAATCCTGAACGGCCCCGGCCACTATTTCACTTGCCGACGCCGAACCTTCATCCACGAGAACAACCAGGCTCCCCTGTTCAAAGCTTCCTGCCGACGTTGTGCGTAAATCATACCGAGGCTGGTTCTTCCCTTCGGTATATACCACCAATTTCCCGGCACCCAGGAATTCATCCACAATATCCGATGCCGTTTGCAAAATACCTCCTCCGTTTCCGGTCAGGTCGAGAATAAGGTTTTTCATTCCTTTTGCTTTCAGTTCTTTCTCTGCTGCCAGAAATTCTTCGGATGAACTGACCCCAAAGCGGCTTAAACGAATGTATCCGGTATGATGATCCACCATGTATTTGGCATCGATACTGTAAATGGGGATCTTGTCGCGAACGATTCTGAAGTCCAGCAACTGCGGAGTTCCACGACGCAAAACCCTCACGTTCACGGTTGTGCCTTTGGGACCTCGGAGCATCTTTATAACATCCTGGTTATCCTTTTTTATACCGGCAATAAGCGAATCATTTACGTAAATAATTTTATCGCCGGGCAGGAGACCCACCTTTTGTGAAGGTCCGCCTGAAATGACTTCCATTACGTAAAGTGTATCGGTAAGCATATTGAACGAGATTCCAATACCGTCAAAATTGCCTTGTAACGGTTCGTTCATCGCTTTCACCTCATCCTTGTTGAGGTAAGTGGAGTGTGGGTCGAGTTCAAGCAACATGGCACGGATGGCCGCTTCTGTCAGATGAGAGGTTTCAACGTCATCGACGTATAAACCGTTTATCATCTGGAGCGTCCTCTCCAGCTTTACTCCATCAGGGGATAAACGAGATTGGCCAAACGACAAGGAGGATACCAGTAAAAGTGTTGCAAGAAAAAAAGTTGTTTTAGACATTGTTATTCAATTGTTATCCAAGTATCATCCCTTTCGGAACAAAAGCGCTCACATCGTGTCCGTAACGCAATAATTCACGTACGTGGGAGGAACTGATGTGCGTAAGTTCAGGCTCGGTAAATAATACAAATGTTTCTATTCCCGAAATCATCCGGTTCATATCGGCTATGGTTTTCTCGTACTCGAAATCATTAACCGAGCGTATTCCCCGTAATATGAACTTTGCATCCATTTTCCGGGCAAACTCGATGGTGAGAGAATCGTAGCTCCCAACTTTCACCCGGGGTTCATCCTTGTATAAGCTTCTAATCATCTCCATCCGCTTTTCTAACTCGAAGTAAGCCTTTTTTGCTTCGTTCACACCAATGGAAATTACAATTTCGTCTACCAACTCCAATCCGCGCCGTACCAGCGACTCGTGCCCGATAGTGAACGGATCAAAAGTGCCCGGGAATAATGCAATCCGGCTACTTCTCGACGGGGTGACAGATAGACGGGGAGAGGGTATTGATTCTAAATTGTCCATTTTCCGGGGTTATTTATCATATTTACAATTATTCCACAAGCTACGACTCATCTTCAACAACCAGGTTTTCTATGATAAAAGTCTGCCGGTCGGGAGTATTTTTACCCATATAGAACTCAAGAAGCTCTTTGATAAGATCTTCTTTTCGCATGGATACCCTGTCAAGCCGCATATCTTTTCCGATAAAATTCTTGAACTCGTCGGGAGAAATTTCACCAAGACCCTTGAACCGGGTAATCTCCGGATTAGGACCGAGCTCTTCGATGGCGGCAAGCCGTTCCTCCTCCGTATAGCAATACAAGGTTTTCTTTTTGTTACGAACGCGAAAAAGGGGAGTTTGAAGGATATAAACGTGTCCTTTTTTTACCAGATCGGGGAAAAATTGCAGGAAAAACGTGAGCAACAACAGGCGAATGTGCATACCGTCAGTATCGGCATCGGTAGCAATGATAACCTTGTTGTAGCGCAATCCATCCATCCCGTCCTCGATATTAAGGGCAGCTTGCAATAAGTTAAACTCCTCATTTTCATAAACAATTTTTTTTGTCAACCCAAAAGAGTTTAACGGCTTGCCCCGAAGGCTGAAAACAGCTTGCAAATTAGGGTCTCTACTTTTGGTGATGGAACCGCTGGCTGAGTCACCTTCCGTGATGAAGATACAGGAATCATCGAGATTATTCCCTTTTGAATCGTTATAATGGATGCGGCAGTCCCGCAGTTTCCGGTTGTGCAAGTTTGCTTTTTTCGCCCGTTCCCGGGCTAATTTTGTTACCCCGGCAATGGCTTTTCGTTCTTTTTCAGAATCGAGAATCTTCTTCTGAAGGATATCGGCCGTCTCCAGGTGTTTGTGCAGGTAGTTATCCAGCTCCTTCTTCAGGAAGTCGCTTACGTATTTATTGATCGAAACTCCATCGGGGGTCATGTCCTTTGATCCGAGTTTTGTTTTTGTCTGCGACTCAAAAACCGGCTCTTCGATCTTCACGCTGATGGCAGCCACCATCCCGTTCCGGATATCGGAATATTCGAAATTTTTGGTGAAATATTCTTTGATAACCCGGGCAGTTGCCTCACGAAAAGCGGAAAGATGCGTCCCGCCTTGTGTGGTATGCTGGCCGTTGACGAAAGAGTAGTATTCTTCGCCATACTGGTTGGAATGAGTAATCGCCACTTCAATGTCATCACCGTGAAGATGGATGATGGGATAAAGAATCTCAGTTGTCAGGTTGTCGTTGAGCAGGTCTTCGAGCCCGTTTTTTGAATAAAACTTCTTTCCGTTAAACGTAATGGTCAGCCCCGTATTCAGGAAAACATAATTTTTAAGCAGAGGTTCGATATGTTCGTCACGATAAGCATAATCCCCAAAAATTTCGGTGTCGGGAGTAAACTCGATAACGGTTCCGTTGCTTTGCGAAGAAGATTGCTGCGGGCTATCGTTTACTACATGTCCGCGCTCATATTCAACACTCTTTGATTCACCTTCCCTATAACTTTCGATCAGGAACCTCGAAGACAAGGCGTTTACCGCTTTGATCCCAACACCGTTTAATCCCACGGATTTTTTAAACGCCTTGGAGTCGTACTTGGCTCCGGTGTTCATCCGCGAGGAGACATCCAACACCTTTCCCAACGGCACACCCCGTCCATAATCACGCACACTTACATTCCCGGAATCAATACAGATGTCTATGTTCTTCCCAAAACCCATCCGGTATTCGTCGATGGAATTATCCATTACTTCTTTCAGCAGGACATATATACCGTCGTCTGACGAAGAACCGTCTCCCAATTTCCCAATATACATCCCGGGACGTCGGCGGATATGTTCACGCCACTCCAGGGTTACAATGTTCTCTTCGCTATAATTCAGTATTGCTTGTTCTCTTTCTAACTCAGTCACTTGTTCTCTTTCTCCTATAATTTTTCAGGTGCAGGGCCTGTTTTAAAACCTTTCTGCACTTCTTAAAGTCAAAATTTGTTCCTTCTTCCGATAATTATAAATCTTTTATAAAAGCACGGCGCGTTTTATGATGTCTCGCCTCCAGATCATCCCACATGGATTGCACTTTATTGTTTACTGCCAACTCGGGGTTGCTTTCCGCATATTCAAATCCCAGCCGAATAGCTTCGGGGATAAACTGACTAAAGATAAGGGCATTCACACCTTTGCCCTGATACTCAGGATCAACGCCGATCAGCAGCAGGTCAAGAACTTTATTGTCGTTCCCTTTCAAAGCCCTGTATAAATGATACCACCCGGTAGGGAGGAACTTTCCGCCCGATTTCTGCAGTGCTTTTGCCAGACTGGGTAATCCGATTCCCACTCCCACAAGCCGATTGTCTTCTTCACGCAGCACGAGCGACAGGAAGTTCAAACGCAACATAGGAATATACATGTTCACGTAATAGTCTATCTGCGCTTTGGACAACGGAACGAAACCGTATAAATCTTTATAGGAACGGTTCAACAACTCAAATATCTCATGCGCATAAGGCCAGACATCCTTTTTACTTTCAAGCTTGACAACATTTAGTCGAAAACGTTTTTTTACGATTTCAGCAACACGCACAAACCGTTCGGGAATTTCCTTGGGTATCTTGATCAGAAACTCATACCAGTCCTGATCCTTTTTGTAGCCCAATCTTTCTATATGATCTACATAGTAGGGGTAGTTATAAATGGTTTGCATGGTACCAATCTGATCAAAGCCATCTACCAGCAGACCCTCGTAATCGAAATCGGTAAATCCCATAGGTCCGTGCATCTTTTCCATACCGCGAAAACGAGCCCAGTTTTCAGCTTCATAGAAAAGCACATCTGCCACTTCCGGGTCATCAATGAAATCGACAAAACCAAAACGGGCGTTCTTTTCGCTCCAGACATTATTCGCTTTATGATTGATCATTACTGCAATCCTGCCAACTATTTTTTCTTCCCGATAAGCCAAGAAATAAGCAGCATCGCAATGCTCGAAGGCCGGATTTTTATCCCGGCTCAACGTAGCAATTTCATCATAAACGAGCGGCGGAACAAAAAAATCGTTTCCTTCGTATATATCGATACTGAACTGAACAAACTGTCTCAGCGTATCTTTGTCTTTTACTTGTCTGATTTCTAATGACATACTCTTTATAATTTTCGCGTATATGTATAATTGACCGTTTAATTTTCTCAAAATACTATAAACGGCAAAGATAATGAATTTTAGAGAATGTTTGAAACATGATTTCAGAAAAAACAATATCTCTACCCGGGTGTTTATATCTATTTGTATATAAGTTGTTTTGTCTTTAATCAAATAGTTTTCAAAACCATTTTACTTGTATATCCAAAAAAATGGCTAATTTTGCATTCTTAAAATGCTCATTTAAAAAATGATTAATCGAATTTTAATTCGTACCCGGATAGTACAGATTGTTTACGCCTGGTATCAGAATACGAATAAAGATTTACGTACAGCCGAAAAAGAACTTCTGTTCGGATTACAAAAATCCTACGATCTTTATTACTACCTCCTTTTGTTAATGGTTGAGCTGACAAAAGCTTACGACGCCCGCGTAGAAGCCAAGCGGAACAAGTATCTTCCTACGGATGAGGATTTAAATCCCAACACCCGGTTGATCGAAAACAAGTTTATAGGGCAACTTTCGCAAAACCATCAGTTCAACAAGTACCTAAATGAGCGCCCCATGTCTTGGAGAGAACATGATGCGTTTGTAAAGAACCTGCTCGACGAAATCATCGCATCCGATATTTATGCTGAATATGCCAACGAAACAAAAACGGATTACAACGACGACAGGGAGTTTTGGCGAAAAATCTTTAAGCAGTTTATCCTCGACAACGAAAAACTGGAAGAAATTCTGGAAGATGAAAGTATTTTCTGGAACGATGATATTGAAATTGTACAGACTTTCGTAATGAAATCCATCCGGCAATTTTCGGAGGAAAACGGAGAAAATCAACGTCTGCTGCCGATGTTTAAAGACGATGAAGACCGTCAATTTGCACTGAAGTTGCTTCACGATACCATCCTTAATGAACAGAAGTACCGTCAACTGATTGAAACCCACAGTGAGAAGTGGGATTTCGACCGTATTGCATTTATGGATATGATTATCATGCAAATTGCATTGGCAGAGATCCATACCTTTGAAACGATCCCCACCAGCGTATCGCTCAACGAATATATCGAAATTGCAAAATCTTACAGCACTCCCAAGAGCGGCACCTTTGTCAACGGAATTTTAGACGCAATTGTTGCCGATCTTCGAAAAAATAATATTATTTTTAAACATTAATTTCAAACACTCTAAAACGTTATTCGTATGGATATTTTATTACAAGCAGCTACAGGCGCAGGCGGAGGAATGGGAACATCGCTATTGATGATGGTGGCTATTATTGCCGTATTTTATTTCTTCATGATCCGCCCGCAACAGAAAAAACAAAAAGACGTGCAAAAGGCCCGCGAAGCCATGAAGGTGGGCGACAAGGTGGTGACTGCCGGCGGTATTCACGGACGCATAAAAGAAATTGGCGAAACCTGGTTTTTGGTAGAGGTGGCCGATGGTGTTAGACTAAAATTCGAAAAAACATCGGTTTTTGCCTCTTCATCCGATGTGACTACACCTTAAGAAACCGTTTGTTTAACTATGGATTTGGCATCAACCAAGAATAGATGGATTGCGAGGATACGATCGTTCTTTTCCAGATTAAACTGGAAGAACATTCTACTTTTTTTCGGATTCTTCATACTGGCTTTTATTTTTTGGTTGATGTTGTTTTTCCAACGCGACATTGAGGCTACCTATAAAATACCGCTGAAGTACACAAATATCCCTGACGATGTGGTTTTTGATGCTGTATTGCCTGACGATATTGAAATACGAGTTGCCGACAAAGGTTCGGAAATATTCCGATACACCTTTACCTTGAAGGATTCTATTGAAATTAATATCGCCAAGTACAAAGAGGAACGGATCAATAACCTGCAGGGGACTGAACTAATGCAACTCATCCGGAAAAAATTATCCCAGAGCACAAACCTCAAAGCCTACTACCCCATAAACATATCGCTGGTTACCTCTAAGCTTCAAAAGAAAGAACTGAAGGTAGTTTTCGACGGGGTTATCGCTACCAGCCGCAGTAATCTGGTGGCAGACAGCGCTACATTTCTGCCCGGAACCGTAATAGCTTACGGTTCTCAAAGCCAGTTAGCTGAAATTTCGTCAGCTGTAACCGAGTATACCCTGTTCAACAACCTGAAAGCTACCTCGCAACTGAAAGTAAAAATTATGCCTGTGAGCGGAGTCAAGTTCATACCCGACGAGGTAGAACTTTATATCCCCGTTTTGGAGTATACGGAAAGAAAATTTGAAGTTCCCGTCACGGCAAGAAATGTTCCTGATAATATCGACGTGAAGTTTTTCCCATCGCAAACAGAAGTATCGTTCTCGGTAACTCTGGAAGAATACAAGAAAATTGCCCCAGAGGATTTTGAGGTTGAACTGGATTACAAAAAATTCTTCAAAAACGAGGATGGACGCGTAGACCTGGAATTATCGGCAAGCCCTTCGCCCATACGTAACGTCAAGCTATCGCCCTCGTCGGTAGAGTTCCTTTTAGAAAGCAGATAAGATGATAAAACTAGGAGTTACTGGTGGGATCGGAAGTGGAAAATCGGTTGTCTGCGATGTGTTCCGACTTCACGATATCCCTGTTTTTGATGCCGACCGGGAAGCCAAAAAGCTGAACGACACCTCTCCCGTAATCCGTGAAAAACTGATCAACAACTTCGGCCCGGACCTTTACCAGGGTAACAAGCTCGACCGCAAAAAACTGGCAAACCTTATTTTCAATAATGCAGAAAATCTTCGTATAACAAACGCTATTATACATCCCGAGCTGGCAAAATATTTCGAAAAATGGGTGGATCAACGAAAACACCATGCTGTTATTGCCATTGATGCAGCCGTTTTGTACGAAGCAGGATTCCAATCGTTGCTGGATAAGACCATTGTCGTAATGGCTCCTTTGGAAACACGCATTGAAAGAGCGGCAAAAAGGGACCGTCTCTCCAAAGAACAAATAACGGCACGGGCCAACAGTCAAATGAATGACGAAGAAAAAGCAGGACTGGCCGATTTTATCATTCGTAACGATGGACGGCATTCCCTTTTGGAACAGGTTGCCCAAATCCTACAAGATATTTCAACCCTTTATTAATACAGGGCTTCAGGGAGGGCTGCCTGTAGAAAAACGTACTAATCAACCACTTAATTAAGTATTTTTATACTATCAATAAAAGACATTAAACATAAATTCACTACTTTTGTATCGGATTTAGGTTATCTAGTGGACTTTCGCACTGAACGTATTCGTTATAAATACATGCGAAATGTAATTTACTTATTTAAAATTAAAAAAATGATAGAAAAAATTGGGACCAATGCCGGTAAAGTCTGGACATTGCTGGACGAGGCCGGAACACAAAACGTAAAAGATCTGAAGAAGTCTTCAAAATTGACGGATAAAGATCTTTATGCTGCTCTTGGCTGGTTAGCCAGAGAAGGAAAAGTAGCGTTGGTGGAAGACGGAAAAGAATTATTCGTTTCGCTGATATAAAAAGCACACAACCAACGATTTAAGAAAAAATAAAGTAAAAGCCGTCTTTAAAGACGGCTTTTTTGTATCCATTTTTTTCGACGATCTGTTTTTATCCGCTATCTTTACTAAAAAATAAGCGAATGAGAAAGTTGGCCATCCTTCTTTTATGGATATTTCTCACCCTCTCCGAAAAATCCATTCCCTGCACAACGGCTGTTATTTCCGGGAAAGCCACGCCTGATGGGCGAAGCATGATATGGAAACTGCGTGATACGGATGACCTGGAAAACTGTTTCCGCTATTTCAATGACGGAGAATACAGTTATATCGGTCTGGTAAACTCCGGGGATATGAAAGGTGAAAACGTGTGGGGCGGATCCAATAGTGCTGGATTTGCCATTATGAACAGTGCATCGTATAACGTGAACGAAAACGATACCACCTCCATGAAAGACAGGGAAGGTATTTTCATGAAACTCGCTTTGCAAACATGTGCATCGCTGCAGGATTTCGAAAAACTGCTCAATGAATACCCAAAGCCGCGAGGATTGGCGGCACACTTCGGCGTTATAGATGCCAGGGGCGGAGCGGTCTTTTACGAGGTGAACAATTACACCTGGACAAAATTTGATGCCAATGCCGCTTCCGAAGGTTACGTGATCCGCACCAATTATTCCGAAACCGGCACTCCTGATTCAGGATACGGTTTTATACGCAGACAAACGGCAGAGAAAATTTTCGCAGAAGCGAAACGGATGAATCGGTTGAATTATCAAACCATTGTTCAAGAATTTACGCGGTGTTTCTATCATCCGGTTTTCGGGTTGGATTATCGGGAAAAATACGAAACCTCCACACCAGAAACCGTCTTTATCGCATCCGACGATCTCCTTACCCGCCATAGTTCCTCATCATCCATAATTGTACAAAGCATAAAGAAAGGCGAATCGCCCGATATGTCAACCATCTGGGCGCAAGTGGGATTTCCCGGAACATGTATAGCAATTCCACTCTGGGTACGCGGCGGAAAAAATCTTCCACAACTGGTACAATACGAAGAATCCATTAAAAACAGCCCACTCAATTACTTCGCCTCCCTGTGGAAGAAAGAGGCTTACCCCATCGGTCGTTCCGACGGGTATCACTATTTAAAAGTGCCCGTGCTCGTCAACTCCCAAAACAACGGCTATATTCAACGTATCGAACAATTGGAAAAATATATTTTTGCATGGACGGACGAGAAATTGACCTCGTGGAGAAGCATGCTGCCGCAAGCATCTGAACTTGAAACGTTTTATGAACAATTGGATGAAACAGTGAGTGGATTTTATGGAAAATAAACAACTACATTCTCGCTTAACAAAACTTTTTCCCAAAGAACAGGTTTTCACCGACGAACTCTCGCGCCTCGTCAAAGGCACCGATGCCGGACTGTATCGGCTTGTTCCCAAGGCAGTGGTAAAAGTCAACACGGAAGACGAAGTTATCCGATTACTGCAGTTTTGCAGCAAAGAAAGCATACCCGTAACTTTCAAGGCGGCAGGCACTAGCCTGAGCGGACAAACCGTATCCGATTCTATCCTGATGGAAACCGGGCGGGGGTTCGAGTTTTCGACCATAACGGAAAACGGGAAAATGGCTACTTTCGGCGCTGGCATTACCGGAACAGCAGCCAACCGTATGTTGCAGCGCTACCGTCGCAAATTAGGCCCCAAACCAGCATCCATCAACTCGGCGAAAATTGGAGGCATTATTGCCAACAACGCCAGCGGTTCGAGTTACGGCATTAAGCACAACAGTTACCATACCGTAAAATCGATGCGGATTATTTTTGCCGACGGCTCATTGCTCGATACCGCCGATACAACCAGTTGTCAGTCGTTTATCGCATCTCATCCCGAATTTATTGCTCAGATTGAACGCTTGCACAACGAGGCTTCTGGTAACGAAGGGGTTAAAAACCGGATACAACAGAAGTTCCAACTCAAAAACACATGCGGATACGGCGTAAATTCGTTAATCGATTTCTCCGACCCTGTAGATATTCTGCAACACCTGATGATCGGCTCAGAAGGTACACTGGGGTTTGTATCGCAAGCCACGTTCGAAACCGTACATGATGCGCCTCTCAAAGCTACAGCCATGCTCTATTTCCATAACTTGCGCGATGTGTGCGAAACCATTCTACCGTTGCGTTCGTGTTCGGTAAGCGCCGCCGAATTGATGGACAGGAACGCTTTACGTGCTGTGGAAAATCAGGAAGGGATGCCTGCCGAACTGAAGTCACTTCCGGAAGGGGCAGCGGCATTGCTTATAGACACCTCTGCCGACGACGAAGAAACGCTGCTTGTCCAGATGCGTGACATTGAAGCAAAACTGGCGCACATTCAAACACTTTATCCCATACGGTTTACAACCGACATTCATCTGTATAACCTTTACTGGAACGTACGTAATGGGTTGTTTACTTCGGCAGCGGCATCACGCCCACCACACACGGCAAGCATTATTGAAGACATTGCCTTTAGCGGTGAAATTTTAGGCGACGCGCTGACCGACGTGCGTGAACTGTTGGTGCGGACCGGTTATGCCGATGCCGTAATGTGGGGACACTTGCTGGATGGGAACGTTCATTTTACAGTTTTTCCAGACATAAATTCACCGGACGGTGTTGACAAGTACGCCCGTTTTATGCATGAACTGGCCAATCTGGTGGCTGTGAAACATAACGGCAGCCTGAAAGCCGAGCACGGAACGGGGCGAAACATGGCTCCCTTCGTGGAAAAGGAATGGGGCACGGAGATTTATGGGTTAATGAAACGCATAAAATCGGCTTTCGACCCAAATCACATATTGAATCCGGGAGTAATTATCAACGACGATAAAGACGTTTTCATCAAGAACCTAAAAAATATCCCCGATGCCAATCCATTGATTGACAAATGCATCGAATGCGGGTTTTGCGAAGTAACTTGTCCGTCAAAAGAGTTAACCTTTACACCACGTCAGCGTATTGTAGCGTATCGTCGGTTAACGGAATTAGCCGATAGTCGTTTTGATAAAAAGTTGCGCGAAAGATGGGCAGGAGAGATGGCATATGAGTTTAACGAAACTTGCGCTACCGACGGACTTTGCGCCATTGCCTGCCCTGTAAACATCGATACGGGGTCGCTGGTGAAAGAACTTCGCTGGAAAGAAAACGGAAAATTCGCGAACAGAGTTGCAAGCAGTATGGCTAATAATATGGCATCGGCCACATCACTGATACGTGGTTTGTTAAAAATCCCCCATTTCATCGCAAAAATTATAGGTTACAACCCAATGGAAGATATAACGAAAGGGGTATACAAAATGGGCGACGGCCTCTTTCCCTTATGGACAAGATATACGCCGTCGGGGAGCCGGAAAATTGTTCGTAACATTTTTCCGGGCCACAGTGCCGATGCGCCCGTAGTGGTTTATTTCCCATCGTGCATCACGCGCTCCATGAGCGGCCCTTCTTTCGGCTACGCAGAAAAAGAGGATATCCCTTCGAAAATGCTTTCGCTGTTGCGAAAAGCAGGTTATACCGTTATAATCCCGGAAGGAAAGGATAAGTTGTGCTGTGGAATGGCATTCAGCAGTAAAGGGTTTCGGAAGCAAGCGCGGCAGAAAGAGTCGGAGTTGAACGGTGCATTGCTCAAAGCGAGCCGGAACGGCGAACTACCCATCGTGTGCGACATGAGTCCCTGTCTGCTGCACATGCGTGAAACGCTCGACTCCCGCCTGAGACTGTACGACCAGGTAGAGTTTATTCATGATTTTCTGTTAGACAAACTGACCTTCGAAAAGCAACCTGTGTCCATCGCCATTCATACCACATGCAGTTCAACGAAAATGCACCTCGAAGAAAAACTATATACTGTCGCTGCCCTTTGTGCCGACAAAGTCATCGTCCCCGAAAACGTTTCGTGTTGCGGATGGGCAGGCGATCGCGGCTTTTTCTATCCCGAGTTGAACCGTTCGGCGCTCGCATCCCTTAAGCACGGTATCGGCGATGCTACCGAAGGGTATTCCAACAGTCGCACCTGCGAAATCGGCTTGTCGATAAACAGCGGTGTAACGTATAAATCGCTGGTATATCTGGTGGATAGGGCTTCGGAGAGGAAGTTTCTTTCGTAGATTGTTTGTATCTTTGCACACTCAATCAGCAAATTCACATTATGAACATCGAGAATATACTTCAGACTGCAATTATAAGCGCAATAAAAGAATTGTACAGCGTAGATGTAAATGCATCGCAAATCACACTTCAGAAAACAAAGAAAGAATTTAAAGGACATTTCACCCTCGTAACCTTTCCTTTGTTAAAGATTTCGAAGAAGAATCCCGAACAAACGGCACAGGAAATCGGTATGTACCTGGCCGATAAATCACCCGTTGTTTCGGAGTTTAACGTGATAAAAGGTTTTCTAAACCTGACGATTGCCTCGAAAGTATGGCTTGATCTGCTCGAGAACATCGATAAAAATCCCGAATTCGGCTTCACACCTGTTGCTAATGACGCACCCTTGTTTATGGTGGAATATTCGTCGCCCAACACCAACAAACCGCTTCATCTGGGACACATCCGTAACAATCTCCTGGGACATTCGCTCTGTGAAATACTGAAAGCCAACGGTAAACGGGTGGTAAAAACCAATATCGTGAACGACCGGGGTATCCATATCTGCAAATCGATGCTGGCCTGGCAGAAATGGGGAGATGGGGAAACACCCGCATCATCGGGCAAGAAAGGCGACCACCTCATCGGCAAGTATTATGTGCTTTTCGATAAAAAATACAAAGCCGAACTAGCCGACCTGCAGGCTGCCGGACTATCAAGGGAGCAAGCCGAAGCCCAATCGGTTTTGATGGAGGAAGCGCGCGAGATGCTTCGTCAATGGGAAGCAAACGATGCCCAAACTGTGAATTTATGGAAAATGATGAACGGATGGGTGTATGCCGGTTTCGATGAGACGTACGAAAAGCTGGGGGTCTCGTTCGATAAGATCTATTACGAGTCGCAAACCTACCTGGCTGGAAAAGACGAGGTGCTGCGAGGATTGAAAGAGGGTGTTTTCTACCAGCGTGAAGACGGGTCGGTATGGGCCGATTTAACCCATGAAGGGCTTGATGAAAAAATCCTTCTTCGCTCCGACGGAACTTCAGTGTACATGACGCAAGATATCGGCACAGCGAAGCTCCGGTTCGATGACTATCCCATAGACACCATGATTTACGTGGTTGGAAATGAACAAAACTACCATTTCCAGGTGCTCTCCATACTGCTCGATAAGCTGGGTTTTGAATTCGGAAAAGGATTGGTCCATTTCTCTTACGGGATGGTGGAACTGCCCGAAGGCAAGATGAAATCGCGTGAAGGGACCGTAGTGGATGCCGATGATTTGATGGCCGAGATGATTCAGACCGCCCGCGAAACTTCGGAAGAACTGGGAAAGCTGGACGGTGTAACACCAGAGGAAGCCGATCGTGTTGTAACCATGATTGGAATGGGGGCCCTGAAATATTTCATTCTGAAAGTAGATCCGAAAAAAAACATGACCTTCAATCCGAAAGAATCCATTGATTTTAACGGGAATACCGGTCCGTTTATCCAATACACCCACGCCCGCATCAAATCAGTTTTGCGCAAAGCCGAGGAACAAGGGATTCCTGTTCCTGAATCAATGCAGGCAGACATTGTTCTTTCTGAAAAAGAAGAAGGGTTGGTGCAGTTGCTGGCTGAATTTCCGGATATCGTCAAACAGGCCGGAGACGAATACAACGTCTCGCTAATCGGAAATTACGTGTACGATCTGGCCAAAGAATTCAACCAGTTCTATCACGATTTCCCCATGCTGCGTGAAAAGGACGAAGCCCTGCGTGCGTTCCGCCTGCTGCTTTCGAAGAACGTAGCCATAACCATCAAAAAGGGAATGGTATTGTTTGGGATTGAAGTGCCGGAAAGGATGTAAACGGATTGCGGAGTTGGGAATCGGGGATTAGATTTTTATGAACAAACAAATCACATACAAATTATTAATTTTTGCTACTGTTTTCCTGTTTTTCGCCACGAAACCCTCGTCCGCTCAAACACGTTCAGATTCTGTGCTCCAACCGGATAGGTTCCGGAACAGATTGGAATTCGAAGCCCGGCCGGGATACATTATTCCTACCCATAATTTTCTGAAAGGCGAGAATGCCCGCTCCAAACCCATTCGGAATTCGTTTTCCACCCACCTGAAGTACTCCTTTCAATTTAAGCCCGGCTCCCCTGCAGGGAGCATTTACGGTATACCGCACCAAGGGATTGGAGTTGCATATTTTACGTTTGGCGAGCCTCAGCAATTGGGAGCCCCCCTTGCCGTGTATTTGTTTCAAGGTGCTCGTTTAGCACAAATGACCTCCAAGTTGTCGCTTCATTACGAGTGGAACTTCGGGTTATCGGGCGGATGGAAACCTTACCATCCCAAAACAAATCCGGATAGCCGCGTCATCGGCTCGAAAATAAACGCATATATGAACACCGGATTTTATCTCAACCAAACACTTTCACAATACTTCAACCTGATTGGGGGTATCAGCATCGCACACTTTTCCAACGGGAACACACAGTTTCCCAATGCAGGATTAAATACGGCAGGAGTCAAGCTGGGGCTGATGTACACGCTTAATCCTAGTATAATGTCCCGGCAGTCCCCATACCGGGGAGCAGTGGCAGATTTTTCCCGCCATGTGAGTTACGATATTGTTTTGTTCGGTTCGTGGCGGCGAAAAGGTGTTTATCTTGAAGGCAAAGGAATAGCCTCACCGCACGAATATCCGGTAGGCGGCTTCAACATCAACCCCATGTATAACTTTGGTTACAAGCTGCGTGCCGGTTTATCGCTGGACGGTATTTACGACAGCAGTGCAAACGTGTATACCGAAGACTATATTGTTGAGCCTGGTGGTAAAAATCCCGGATACACGTTTCATAATCCACCGGTTAACAAACAATTGGCTTTAGGTATTTCTGCACGGGCGGAGTATGTGATGCCTTACTTTACGGTGGGTGTGGGTATCGGTTCGAATATCGTCCACGGAGGTGGCGACCTGGCCGGACTATACCAGATGTTGGCGCTTAAAGTGGAAGTTACCAGAAATTCGTTTATCCATATCGGCTATAATCTTCAGAACTTCCAAACGCCGAATTACCTGATGTTGGGTATCGGGTACCGGTTCAATAACAAATATCCCTGTTTTTACAGGTAATGGAAAAAATGTCCTACCTCTCTCCATATGAATGTGCGAAGGAATTTGTCACCTATACCGGCAGGAATATATTTATCACCGGAAAGGCCGGCACGGGAAAAACGACTTTTCTGCACCAGTTTCGTACGGAAACCACGAAACAGGTAGCCGTGGTAGCACCAACGGGTGTAGCGGCCATTAATGCGGGTGGGGCAACCATCCATTCTTTTTTTCAGTTGCCGTTTACCCCTTTTACGCCAACACCTGCCGGATGTGAAGCGTTGATTGCCCGTATGAAAATGAACAGCTCCCGGCGTCGTGTGATTCGTGAACTGGAAGTGCTGGTGATCGATGAAGTCAGCATGGTGCGAGCTGATGTGCTGGATGCCATCGACACGGTGCTTCGCAGTGTGCGCCACAGGCGTTCTGAACCCTTCGGCGGTGTGCAAGTAGTTTTTATCGGGGATGTATACCAACTGTCGCCCGTGGCCAAGGCCGATGAGTGGCGGATCCTGTCGGACTACTACCGGGGAATTTATTTTTTTCACAGTCGCGTCATCCAGGAACACCCACCGGTCTATGTGGAGTTCGACAAGATCTTCCGGCAGTCCGACAACCTTTTTATCGATGTGTTGAACCAGGTGAGGAACGACTCACTTTCAACTGAAGGGCTCGAGCTCTTGCAAAGCCGTTACGACCCGCACTTTAACCCGACGCCTGAAGAAAATTACATCACGCTCACCACGCATAATTTCAGCGCCGATGCGATCAATAGTGCCGAGCTGGAAAAAATTAACACAACCGCTCATTCGTTCCATGCGGTGGTGAAAGGGGAATTCCCCGACAATGCTTTTCCCGTGGACCGGGTTCTCATCCTGAAGGAAGGCGCCAAGGTAATGTTCGTGAAAAACGATACGGAAGTACCGCGACGTTATTTCAACGGTAAAATTGGCACGGTCACACACATCCTGGAAGAGGGTGTCACCGTACAGTGTCCGGACGACACGGAAGAAATCACCGTTTCTCCTGTACTCTGGGAGAATATCCGATACACCACCCATTCGGAGACCAATACGGTGGAAGAGGAAATAATCGGCACATACAAACAAATTCCCCTGCGGCTCGCCTGGGCCATCACCATCCACAAAAGCCAGGGACTTACTTTCGATAAGGCCATCATCGACGCGGGGAAAGCCTTTTCACCGGGACAGGTGTATGTGGCACTGAGTCGTTGCCGGTCGCTCGACAGCCTGGTATTGAAAAGTCCGATTAACCGTTATAGCATAGGGGTAGACGAACAGGTTGTCCGGTTCTCCTCCTCTAAACCAGAAGAAAACCAGGTTGCCGGAGAGTTGCAGTTGGCAAAGAAGCAGTTCAGCATCAACCTGCTACTGCAACTGTATGACTTCGACCCGCTTCTCCAGGCAGCACGTTCCTGGTACTCCAATACTCAGGAAAACGAATCTTCTTTCAGCGAGGGAACTGTTCCTTTCGTAAGTGAGGTCTGTAATCAGTTGACGGAATTGGAGCAGGTAGCCGGCAAATTCAGGATACAGTTACAACATATTACCGGGCAAACACCCGTCAACAAGGTTTTTTTTGCAGAACGCCTCCGAGCATCCTCATCCTATTTCACCGAAAAAATAGAAACATTGCTGCGGACATTGCAGGAATCGACCGCAACCACGGATAGCAAGGCAAATGCGCAGGAATACGACGAGGACATCGTTTCCCTATTTGTAGCGGCAGCCCTGAAGGCGCACCTGATCTCTGCGACTTCAGATAACTTCTGCATAGAGTCGTATTACAATGCGCGACGCCAGTTCAGGCAACCTCCTTTCTCCCTCACTTCCTACAGCCGTGACAGCACGGGGATACAGTTGAAATCGATCCACCCCGAACTACTAAGCGAGTTGGTACAGCTCCGTAACCGCATCAGCAAAGAGGAAAATCTGCCGGTCTATATTGTGGCTTCAGTAAAAACATTGGTACAAATGGCGGATTACCTACCGGAGACGGAAAAGGAGTTACTGAGGATCCACGGTTTCGGAAAAGTTAAAACAGAACGCTTCGGTGCGAAGTTTCTGGAGCTAATCCAGAACTATATCGCGGCTTACGGAATTGAATCGCGTATGATTCAGTTTAAGGAGGATAAAAAGCAAAGGAAAAGAAAAAATAAAGGATAGGCCCTGCCGTAGGTATTCTCCCAAACGGTCAAAACATCTTAACTATCCGTCGGATTCCGTTCACCAGGACATCCACCTCTTCCCTGGTGTTGTACACCGCAAACGATGCCCGGACAGTTCCCTCTACACCCAACCGGCGCATCAGCGGCTCAGCGCAATGGTGGCCAGTACGGACAGCAATCCCCATCGTGTCAAGCAATACACCCATATCGTAATGATGAACTCCGTCCACAAGGAAAGAGATTACACTGCATTTGTTTTTTGAGGTTCCGTATATTTTGAGTTTATCGATAGACAACAACTGCTCTGTGGCATACGCAAGCACTCCCTGTTCATGCTTCGCGATATTTTCTATGCCGATACGTGATATATATTTCAGTGCTGTGGCCAGCGCTGTGGACCCCACATAGTCGGGGGTGCCTGCTTCGAACTTGAACGGCAACCCGGCGAAAGTGGTTTTTTCGAACGATACTGTCGCAATCATCTCACCGCCGCCCTGGTAGGGAGGAAGTTTATCGAGCCACTTTTCTTTCCCGTACAGCACTCCCATACCGGTTGGCCCATAGATTTTGTGTGACGAAAACACGAGAAAATCGCAATCCATCCGTTGAACATCAACCGGTATGTGTTGAACCGATTGCGCGGCATCAACCAAAACAGGGATATCGTACCGGTGTGCCGTTTCAATAATTTTCTCTATCGGAGTGATCGTACCGAGAACGTTGGAGACATGAGTGACGGCAATCAGCTTTGTGCGGGAAGAGATTAATTTTTCCAGCTCTTCCAAAAGAATTTCTCCCTCATCCGAGATAGGCAATATCCGCAGTTTAATTCCGGAGATTGCCTCCTGCAGCTGCCAAGGAACAATGTTGGAATGATGTTCCATAGCGGAAATTATGACCTCGTCACCGGGTTTGCAGAACTCACGGCAGAACGAAGAGGAGATCAGGTTAATGGCTTCCGTGGTACCGCGTGTAAAGACAATCTCGTTTGAAGAAGCGGCACCGATAAACTCCTGCACCGTTCTTCTCGATGCTTCGTGCTCGTCGGTGGCGGCCTGGCTCAAAAAATGCACACCGCGGTGCACGTTGGCATTCACGGAACAATACATCTCCCGGATTTTATCTATCACACAAAGCGGTTTTTGTGTTGTCGCACCATTGTCCAGGTAAACAAGCGGTTTACCGTGTACCTGAAGCGATAGAATGGGAAAGTCAGCGCGTATGTCGTTTACATTAATCATTTACACACGTGGCAATTTCCGCAACGCATCAGTTCGCCCCTGAAGCGCTTGTTGATCAGTTGTACAAGCCTGTCCTGAAGCGAATCGATACGGACTAGGTCTACTACATCTTGCGTAAATGCCACCATCAGGAGCATGCGGGCTTCTTCTTCAGGAATTCCGCGCGCCTGCAGATAAAACAGGGCATCCTGATCGAGCTGTCCGGTAGTTAACCCGTGCGAGCATTTTACATCATCGGCATAAATCTCAAGCTGCGGCTTCGAGAACATCTTGGCTTCATCCGAGGTGACAAGGTTCTTGTTGTTCTGATAGGCCAGTGTTTTTTGCGCACCCTTATCCACCAGTATCCTTCCACAGAAAACCCCCGTTGATCTTTCCTGAAGTGCATATTTAAACAACTCGTTACTGTGGCAGTTGGGAGTAGCGTGCTCTAAAAATGCATAATTATCAACATGCTGCTCCTTGTCGCAAATGGCCAGCCCCCCGATATGGGCCTCAGCGTATTCACCCAGCAGGCGGAAGCGATAGTTATTCCGGGTGAACCCATTATGCAGTGTGATCGTAGAGACCGTTACGTTTGAATTTTCGGCCTGCTCGGCGAAAACATTGTTCAATAATTTGACCTTTACCGAATTCTCTTCCAGTTCGTAAAAATCCACTTGAGCATCTCTGTCGGCGACAATCTCCGCTACCTGTGTCACGATAAACTGAACATCATCGACCGTATGGTCGCAAACAAGCAGTTTAACCTGTGCATTTTTTTCAGCTACAATAAGAATGCGGCGGTTCACGTTCAGGTCAACCCCTCCCCGGAGGATATTGATCAATTGAAGCGGTTTTTCGATGACCACATTCTCGGGGACATAAATCACAAAACCGTCCTGGGCAAACATAGTGTTGTATGCCACTACGCCATTGCCGGAATAATCGCCTATTTTCGCGTAATACCTTTCGAAAATATCGGGATGAGTTTCTGAAAACAGCTGTAAACTACCCACAAAAACTCCTTTCGGCAGGGGTCCCTGATGATGTCCGTTGGTGTAAAACCGGTCGTTTATCAGGAAATATACATTGGTGTTGAGGTTAGGCACGTCACATTTGAATGCTTCGTACGGATCAACAGGAACAGGGACGTTCCGCAGGTTCAACCCTAAATCACAGTCGAACACGCGGGACACATCCGTATGTTTATAATCTTCTGATTTTGAGGTGGGGAATCCCGATCTATTGAACGCTTCAAAAGCAGCGTCGCGATGACGATTGAGTCCGGCAACGGAATTCGCATCGATCTCGTCTCTGTAGTCGTTGAATAAATCGATATATTGTTGTTCAATCATTTTTGTTACGGGTTAGGGGTTCACAAGCCAGTCATATCCTTTTTCTTCAAGTTCGAGAGCCAGATCCGGCCCTCCGGTTTTAATGATTTTTCCGTCGTAAAGCACGTGAACCACATCAGGTTGAATATAATCGAGAAGTCGCTGATAATGGGTAATTACAATGGCAGCTTTTTCGGGACTGTGCAACGCATTTACCCCGGCAGCAACAATCCGTAATGCATCGATATCCAATCCCGAATCGGTTTCGTCAAGTATAGCCAACGTAGGATCGAGCATGGCCATCTGAAAGATCTCGTTCCTCTTCTTCTCCCCTCCCGAGAAACCCTCGTTCACCGAACGGCTTACCAGTTGACTGTCGATACCCAGCAATTCGCGCTTGTCACGCATCAGTTTCAAGAAGTTTGATGCCGATATTTGCTCTTCGCCCCTGTATTTACGTTGTTCATTTAACGCAGCACGCATAAAATTAACCATGCTTACACCCGGAATTTCAATGGGGTACTGAAAGCTGAGGAAAATTCCCTCCTTGGCCCGGTCGGCAGGCTCCATATCGAGCAGTTCCTTTTCTTTGAAAATTACGCTACCGCGTGTCACTTCATATTTTGGATTTCCGGCAAGTACAGAAGCCAACGTACTTTTTCCCGACCCGTTAGGGCCCATAATAGCATGAATCTCGCCTTCGTTTACTTCCAGATGAATACCTTTCAGGATTTCTTTATTCTCTACTACTGCATGTAGATTTTTTATTCTCAATAAATTAGTCATATTACTCGCTACTTATTCTTACTTGTGGTTTCTATTTCTATACACACGTTCTATGTGAATAACAATTTTTTTCATCAATTGTTTTGTTCTAGCCAGCCTCTTGTCCCGAAGCATTGTTTTCTGTGATAATGGTGTCAGCCGCTTTTATCTTTTTAAAAAGTTCAGATGCAAAAACAAATTCGTTCAGCTTTTCATTGTTGGCGTCCATTATTTTGTCTTTCGATCCCTGCCACTCCAGGATTCCCTCGTTCAGGAAGATAATATTATCGCCGATGTTCATTACCGAGTTCATATCGTGTGAGACCACGATAGAAGTAATCCCAAAATCTTCCGTTATATCCGAAATAAGTTCGTCAATAAGCTGTGCTGTTTTCGGGTCGAGTCCGGAGTTTGGTTCGTCGCAAAACAGGTACCTGGGATTCAACGCAATGGCACGGGCAATAGCAGCCCGCTTCATCATACCGCCCGATATCTCCGACGGATAAAGATCTGCCGCATGTGAGAGGTTTACCCTTTCCAGACAGAATTCGGCACGTTTTTTTCTTTCACGAAGGTTCATCCGGGAAAACATGTCCAACGGGAACATCACATTTTCAAGCACAGTCTTGGAGTCGAACAGGGCCGATCCCTGAAACAGCATCCCCATGTCACGGCGCAAACGTTTCATTTCTCTTGCTCGCATCTCGGTAATGTCACGACCGTTATACCTGATCTCACCAGAACTGGGCTGTATCAAGCCGATAAGACATTTCAAAAAAACCGTTTTGCCCGAACCGCTCTTTCCGATGATCATATTCACGGCTCCTTTTTTAAAGGAAGTCGTAATATCGTCGAGAACGAGACGTCCTTCGAATTCTTTGATTAAATTTCTTACCTGAATCATATATCAAGACTTATCTTTTTCAACCCATGACCAATTGCGTGAAAACCAAATCGGCAGCCAGTATCAGGATATTGTTGATCACAACCGAGTCGGTACTTGCTTTTCCCACCTCAAGTGATCCGCCTTTAACGTGATAACCAAAGTATGCGGAAACCGAAGCGATTATAAACCCGTAAATCATCGATTTCAGGATGGAAGTCCAGACAAAACTCTCCCGGAAAAAAAACTGAATCCCGTATATATACGTGGACACCGGGGGAGTACCTGTGAAAAGACAGATGACGTACCCGCCAAACATACCCAGAAACATACTCAATCCCACCAACACAGGCATAAAAAACACAAACGCCGAAACTTTGGGCATAATCAGGTAATTCGCCGAATTCACACCCATAATATCCAATGCATCAATCTGTTCTGTAACACGCATCGTACCAATTTCCGAAGCAATGTTAGAGCCCACCTTTCCCGAAAGGATCAAACACATGATGGTGGAAGAAAATTCCAACAAAATTATTTCGCGCGAAACCACTCCAACCGTGAAGCGGGGCAGTAAAGGAGATGCAACATTTATAGCAATCTGCATAACAATAACCGCTCCTATAAAGAAGGAGATAATTATAACCAGCCAAATGGAGTTGACCCCCAGTTTATATACTTCCTTCGAGAATTCTTTAAAAAATTCTCGAGCTCGGTCGGGCGGAGCTATCACTCTTCTCATCAGCTCGACATACTCGCCGACACTCTCTAAAGAACTTATAATGCTCATTTCATCGGAAATTAAGGAATTGTAAACAAATAAGTATGCAACAGTTCACAAGCCAGAACGAATAGTTTATTTGTTTACAATTCCTAACGTGCACAAAGATAGGCAATGTTTTTTATTTTGATGATTGGCGGGGTAAAACAATTGGGAGAAATAATTGCATTATCTTTGTTAAATGTACGAATACAACGATAAAGAACTGGGAAAGATAATCGTGAAACCCGACACTCGGGCAAAGAGGATTATCGCCCGAAGAAAAGGGGAATATATCCAGTTGACCGTTCCGTTCGGATTTACCCCAAAAAGGTTACCCTCCCTGCTTGACGATATGCGTCATCGGTTAACAAAGCTGTTTACTGCTAGAGATCAACTTATTACGGAAGGCTCCGTATTAGAGACGTTCTCGTTTACCGCGAGGCTGTCGAGGACACACCTGGTAGAAAATGTGAAAATGAGGTTGAAAGATGGCAATTTAACCATTTTTGTCCCCGGGAATTTTGATTTGGAGAACTCCACTTCTCAACATATTGTTAAAGAAATGATCAGGCAGGCTTTGCGGCACGAAGCCAAGAGAATTTTACCGGAAAAAACACGAAAATTTGCACAAGTACTCCACCTGCAGGTAAACGATATAAAAATCAACAAAAGTGTGTCGCGCTGGGGGAGTTGTTCCCGCCGGAAAACCATCAATTTCTCTTATTACACGATGTTGCTATCCGAAAAACAGATTGATTATGTGATTCTTCATGAGCTGGCTCATACGGTCGAACTGAATCACAGTGAAAAATTCTGGAACTTGCTCAATCGTTTTTGCGGTGAGGACGCCAAAACCATCAGCCGGTCGCTCAGAAAGTACCCATCAAAAGCCTATCAACTGTTGAGGCCTTGATTTATAAATCTTTCAGCATTATGTCACTGGGAGATTCATAAACAGACATTCGTGTATGCATCAAGGCATTCCAGTGCCGAGCGAAATCCCCTTCTACATCAATCAGAAAATCTTCTGAGCCCTCCTTGTCTATCTGCTCTATCAGGTCATTAACAGTCAGCAAATTAATATCCAAAGCGGGTTGGTAGGCCATAACGCGGTCATCATCCGGTGTGGGGGTCGGTAAAATCACCTGAAGCTTGTGCAGTTCATCAATAATATCGTTGGTTAACTTAATGGGTATTTTGCACTTCATCGATATCTGGTCGGCGGTAAGTGGGGTTTCACCTTCTGCGAACCGCCTTACAACTACCGATGCAATCATGATGGTAAAGAAATCCCGAAAACGGCGGCTGATGTTTTTAGTTTCCCTATCGAAAGAAAATTTTCGGACATTTTGTGCCGAATACGACAACTCTGCACCTATTAGTACAATAAACCAAGACATCTGTACCCACAAAAGCAACAGCGGTATGGCGGCAAAAGCCCCGTATATGGCATTGTATTTTGCTATCCACAGCTGCCCGTTTAAATAGATCATCTGAAAAAGCTGAATAGCAACACCGCCGACAATCCCTCCGATCAATGCACTTGCCCATTTCACTTTTGTATTGGGCATAAACCTGTACAGAAGTGTCAAGGTGATGATCATTACTAAAAAAGGAAGAAAATTCAACACCTGGGTTACCACAGGGTCAAGGATATAACTGAACTTATCAAACGGGCCCGTAGATGCTTGTATAAGAGCTGTCAAACTGTAATTAAGGACAGCAAAAATAGGCAATAGTAGAATGAGCGCGAAGTAGTCGACCGCCCTCCGTTGGATAGATCGTCCTTTTTTCACTCCCCAAATACGGTTAAAGCTGTTCTCTATATCGGAAAACAGTAAGATGACGGTATATAACAGCAAGATAACCCCGATTCCGGCAAAAACCCCTCCCTTAGCATGCTCCAGGGAGTTGTTAACCAGCTTGATGATTGTCTCAATGGTGAAGGAGGTCGTCTCCGTAATCGAACTGTCGACGTCTAAAGAGTCCGGCTTTTGGACCGTACTCACAATATTTATTTCCTGATTGACACCTATGGATTCCGACACATCGATAAGGGTATCGGTCGCCATTTTTGACTCAGGCAAAGCAGCCGTTATTTCCGTATCGCTATTGTTGAAAAAGTCGAAAATCTGGCTTTCCAGGATTTTCTCGAACCCGAAGCCGCGGGCAATGGCAAACAACACGGCCAACATGGGGACAAGAGAAAGGATTGTACGGTATGTCAACGACCGGGAACTGGCTCCGAGGTTTTGCTCCTGCACACCTCTAACGGTGAGCATGGTGACTTTAAGAACATTGTGCAAAACATTCTTTTTATTGGAGAAATTTTCAGGATTTAGCCGCCAGATTTCGTAAGTAAGAAAGTGAACCCATTCCTTTATTTGGAGCCTGATCCTTTCAAACAACCCAGGCTTGTCTTCCTCCTCCTGTTTCGAAACTCTTTTTTTCCTTTTCAGCATACCTCAAAATAAAAAAGCAGCGGGCCTGTAAGCCGGGTTCTGTATCCCGACAAGTCGGGATGTTTGTCATTTATCTGCGAGACGATGTCTCCATCGCTCTTTAGCGACCTACCCCTCGGCATCGGGCGAGCAACCCTACCTATCCGATATACATGGTCTTGCAACCCATAAGACGTACGGCATGCCGTGTTGCCACGGCACCCGGTAAGCTCTTACCTTACCTTTTCACCCTTGCATCGTAATCTCCCGAGAAAACGAAGCGGTTGTTTTCTGTTACGCTACTCTGCCCTCACGAACAGCTTCCCGTTAGGAAGTATGGTGCTCTACGTTGCCCGGACTTTCCTCCCCGAATCCCGACAAATATCGGGACCGAAGCGACAAACCGGCCTGCTGCGACTGCAAAAGTAATACTAAATTAACGATTTAGCGTAATTATACCTGATTTTTTACAACTCACGAAGCATATTACGAATTGTGTCCATCTACCGGCTACAATTAGCCGTCCAGGTCGCACCGTCCTTTACAACAGGCATCGTAAGGTGGCTTTTTGTACAGGAAAAGGTGATTATCACCGGAAAGGTGATTGTGAATGACACACCAACAAAAGGTTTAGTTAACCGAATACCGTGAAAACTTGTGCATAAACGACTCGTAATACGTTTTTGATACAGGGAGCTCGGGAGTGTTTTCGGCATCCAGTTCAAGCACAATCCCTCCTTTTACTTTTTTCAGTATCTTCACCTTGTCCATGTTCACAATATAAGAACGGTGACAACGTACTAACGGAGTATCTTTTGTCAGATTCTCCTCCATCCATTTTAGCGAATTGCGAAGCAGGAAGCGGGATTGCCTGGATTTGTTCAAATAAAAAATGGTGGCGTAATTATCAGCGGATTCAATATAGAGCAAGTTTTCCAGGGTGATCGAAATCTTCAGGTCACCCTTTTCGTCCGGAAACGCTACCAGGGTTCTTGTATGCGAGTCCGCCGTTTTTTCCTGTTCCATGTTTGCTAAAAGCAAACTTTTTTCCTTCCACGAGAAGTAAAGCCACGAAATAGCATAGGGCAACAACAGCACCAAGGCTGTGTTTACAGCACTTTGACGAAAGATATCCATAAAATCCCTGTCGGCACTCTCCTTGGGCACAAATTTCGAAAAAAGCGAATAAAACACCGCCATGGCCAGTACCTCACACAAGATCCAGAAACCATATTGCCAATAAAGGATATCGTTTTTTTTCGAATAGACCGCAAGAATAACACGGCTGACAACCACCACCAACATTCCGGTAAGAATGATCAGGCTGGAAAAAGTAAAATACTTAAAATCGGAAATAGCGGGATACCATGCCCTTGAGCCGAAAGGTTGGAAGATATTGATGAACAGTAATGCAAAAACCGCTGTGAACACAATCATTTTTACCGTGTTGCCTTTCTCGTATAAGTATGCGGGTATTTTCCCATTCATGTTAATAGCGTCAGTTACCGACCCGATGCAAAAATAGTTTTTTATTAAGGATTAACCAAATGAATTGCACGCTGCCCTAAAAAATTTCACCCCGCTATAGCGATTTCCACCCCACATAGGTGCTCCTGCCACATGCAGGCATCCTTTTTCCCTTTGATTTGCGGATACCTGAAAAAGGATATTTCTTTACAAGAAAAAATGAATTATTGCCAACGATTTACCGAGCTGGGAAATCTTTTTAAACAAGGGGCCGACTGCCGCTTACCCGAAACAAAAACGAGCATCCGTTTTTTTTCGTTCGGAAGCACCTTATGCTCTGGCGAAACATTACCCGCCGACTGCCACATTGAGGAAAATTATTCCTTTGAATATCCCGTATTTACCCCCTGCGGAAAACAAAAACAGGATAAAGCTATCTTGCTTTTGCACGGGTTAAACGAAAGGAACTGGACTAAATACCTCACCTGGGCCGAATACCTGTGCAGCAACACGGGAAAACCCGTCATCCTGTTTCCTATCGCGTTCCACATAAACCGCTCGCCCCTGTCGTGGTCAACTCCGCGTGCCTTGTCTTCCCTGTTGAACTGCAGACGAAATAAATACACAGACGACCGCTCCATAAGTTTTGCCAACGTAGCGTTGAGCGAACGCATCAGCCAGAACCCGGAACGCTTTTATTTATCGGGCAGGCAAACCTGTGCCGACTTGACTTCTTTATACGAAGAAATAAAAACAGGAAAACATCCCCTTTTCACGGAAGGCACGCATATCGACATTTTTGCCTATTCCATAGGAGCATTCCTTTCGCAGGTGGCACTCATGGCAAACCCAAAAGGGCTCTTCGCCGATACGCGCCTGTTTATGTTTTGTGGAGGGAGTATATTCCGTTCCATGCATGGCGTTTCCCGAAGCATTATGGATAGAGCCGCCTTTGAAAAGCTGTATAACTACTACGTTTATACTTTCGGCATGGAACCAATTGCTAAATGGTTTCGGGACAAAGCTTTCGACGCATTTTTCCAGATGATTTTACCCGAGAGGTTTCAAACACAGCGCGAAAGCTTTTTTGAACGGATCGGGGAAAAAATCAGAGGCATTGTTCTTGCGCAAGATGTGGTAATTCCATACCATGGAGTACAAGAAGCGCTGGGGATAAAGAATACGGAAGTAAGAATTGAATTACTGGATTTTCCATATCCTTATTCCCACGAAAATCCTTTTCCCGTGAACCTCAAAGATGTTTCATCCGTTGACCGTTCTTTTATGAATGTCTTTTCCCAGGCAGCCGGTTTTTTAGAATAGGCTTTTTAACTTTTTTTTTCTTTACAAGCTGATTTTAATGTTTTATTTGTATATTTGGGCTCGAAAGTTTGAGGAATGAGTAATTCCCGGAATTGCTCCAGTCTTCGGAATCTCCATCAAAATCGGTTGGGAGATTATTATATTTAGTAAAATTTCAAATAGAACTAATTATGTCGGTAAAATTGAAGAAAAAAGGGATCAGCCTGCTATTCGTATTACTTTCCTTTGCATCACTGTCTGCTCAATACCAACCCCACTGGGATTCGTTGGATAAAAGGGAAGTACCCCAATGGTGGCAGGATGCCAAGTTCGGTATTTTTATTCACTGGGGACTGTATTCCGTTCCCGCCTACGCTCCTGTCAATGAAGTAGATGGTATTTACGAAAAGTATGCCGAACATTATTACAACCGGCTCTTAACCGGCAACAAGTTTTTTCAGGATTTTCACGCAAAACAATACGGTGAACACTTCAAATACGCTGATTTTGCACCCCTCTTTAAAGCCGAATATTTTAATTCCGACGAGTGGGCAGAACTTTTCAGGGAAGCGGGTGCGAAATACGTCGTGCTGACATCCAAGCACCACGATGGTTTTTGTTTATGGCCCAGTACACAATCCCCTCATTGGAATAGCGTGGTGATGGGGCCGCATACCGATTTAATCGGTAAGTTATCCACCTCAGTCCGCAATACCGGTCTCCGTTTCGGGTTGTATTATTCCCTGTTGGAATGGGCTCATCCGTTGTACTCCCAGCCCACCATTGAAAAATGGGTGGACAGGCACATGATTCCGCAGATGAAGGAGCTGGTCAACAATTACAAGCCCGAAATCATTTTCTCCGATGGAGAATGGGATTACGACAGCAAAACCTTGAAAAGCGAAGAGTTCCTAGCCTGGTTGTACAACGAATCTCCCGTAAAAAACTCGGTAGTAGTAAACGACAGGTGGGGAAAGGAGACCAGAAGCAAGCACGGGGGCTACTATACCACGGAATACGATCTGGTGCACAGTCAGCAGGGTATTGGAGACAACGCGGATCACCCGTGGGAAGAAAGCCGCGGTATAGGAACATCCTACGGATACAACCGTTTCGAAACAACGGAACATTACCTTTCTTCAAAACAGCTGATCGATATCCTTATCGATAAAGTGGCGAATGGCGGTAATTTCCTACTGAACATAGGCCCCGATGCAACCGGCATGATCCCTGTCGTTATGCAGGAAAGGTTATTGGATATAGGGAAATGGCTGAAAGTGAACGGAGATGCCATCTATTTTTCGCAGCCGTGGAAAAGTCCCAACAGGCCAAAAAACGAAAACCTGCTCTTCACCCGGAAAGGAGGGAATTTGTATATCCTTTTAAAGAAGTGGCCAAAGACACCTGTCATCCTTACCGGCCTGAAAGGTGCGGGAAAAGTTGAATTATTGGGATACAAGGGAACTTTGAATACAAAACAACAACAGGGAAAACTGACGATCACCTTCCCCCCCTCCTTAACTGTTGATGAACTACCTTCCCAACATGCGTGGGTAATTAAAGTTTCAGATTTCAGGGAGTAGTGTTTCTATTTTGGGAAGGTTTTCACTTCCTTTATGTTGTTTTTTTGGTTTTTTGAGTTTGTAATTTCATTTTGAGCTTTAGCAGACAAGAATGAGCAATACCATTAAAAACAGGATTGAATTCGAGAATATCTATGTTGCCCACTACTCGAGGATGAAACGTTTTGCACAGGAATACGTTATTCGCGAAGAGGATGCAGAGAATATTGTGCAGGATGTCTTTCTCGATTTGTGGGAGCAGAACTTTCTTTTGCTGACGCACACCAATCTTTTCGCTTATCTGTTTACGACGCTAAAGAACAGGTGTATCGATTTTTTAAGGCACAAGACAATTGTGCAGAATACAGCACAAAAATTACAGGACGACTATACAAAAGCCCTGCAGATTAAGTTTCAATCCCTGGAAGCTTTCGATGAGCAGCTTTTTTCTGAACCCGATATTGAAACCATCATTCAAAACGCTATAGAAAGCCTGCCTGAAAAGTGCCGGGAAATTTTTGTTTTAAATAAAATTGAGGGAAAAAAACAAAAAACCATCGCACAGGAACTGAATATCTCTATCAATACCGTGGAAAGCCAAATGGCAATAGCCTACAAAAAACTAAAAGAGATACTAAAAGATCACATTCCTTTACTTATCTTTTTACTTGTTTAATCTTTTTTGTTTTTTCTTAGTGGTTTTTTCACGTTCGATCGTTAATGAATAAAGCAGATAAAGAATGGAGGAAAAACTCTTTAAATATTTCTCGGGAGAACTGGGACAATCCGACACCGCCGAATTGTTCAATGAGTTAGAAAAGAATGAACTCTTGCGGGAGGAGTTTGTACGTATGCAAAACACATATGCGCTTACGCACTTATCCAAATTTTCAACCAATGAATCGGAAGGCAGGAGGAGCTATCAACAATTCCTACAGCAATTAAAGACAAAAAAGCGACAAAAAGTTGTTCGACTGGCCGTGCAATATGCAGCAGCAGCGCTGATACTCATTGCCTCCACTTTTTTCGCCACCCGATATCTTCTCACAGATAACGGTAGCGACAGGGAGATAAACACGTTGGTTGTCCCTGCCGGACAACGGGCACACCTGACGCTTCAAGACGGCACTTCAGTGTGGCTGAACGCACAATCCACACTCACTTATCCGGCCCGTTTTTCCGGGAGATCGAGGCGGGTGACTGTCTCCGGAGAAGCATATTTCGATGTGGCAGAGAATTCAAGGAAACCCTTTATAGTCTCTACGCAGAGCATGGAAATGAAAGTGCTCGGGACCCAATTCAATGTATACAGCTATCCCGGAGCCGGCTATATCAAAACCGACCTCATAGAAGGTTCGCTGATGGTTTACAGCAAAGAGTCACCAAATACAAGCGTTACACTAAAACCCGACGAACAGATTGTTGTAAAAAACGGAAAAATGTCTCTCCGGAAAATTCAGAACTCCGATTATTTCCTCTGGAAAGACGGGATTTATACCTTTGAAAATGAACGGCTGTTGGACATTATCGAAAAACTTCAACTTTACTACGATGTAAAGATCGTGGTAAAAGACCCCGAAATATTCAACGTGCATTACACCGGAAAATTTCGCCAACGCGATGGTATCGACGAGATCTTAAGGATAATTCAGAAAATACAGAGGTTCAATGTTCAAAAAGATACAGAAAACAACGTTATCACAATTACAAAATAAATTTATTAATTCCTTAAAAACAAATGTGCCTATGAGAAAAAACGTAAGATAGAAAAAGCGATAAGTGCGCCAACACCTATCGCTTATAATAAAGCAAACACTCAACAACAAGTCTAAGTTATTCACTTTAAACACACAAATATATGAAAATAAACACTTCATCCGATCACTTTTTAATAAAAAAAAGTGACTTTAAAGATTTATTTAACATCATGAAAATCTGCTTATTTCTATTGTTTGCCTTCACTCTTCAACTGATGGCAACAAATACAAACGCACAGGATGCAATAATTGAACTGAAATCTAACTCTGTAACCGTTAGTCAGCTGATCAGTGAAATTGAAAAACAGACGGACTATCTGGTCGTTTACAGCAACCGCGAAGTAAACACCTCGCGCACAGTAAGCTTGAAAAACAAATCGGACAAAGTATCCGAATACCTGAACCAAACCTTCAGCGGCACAGATATCGGTTACGATTTTGAGAAAAACTATATTGTTCTCTCGAAAAAGGCTGAAGAAACCGCTAGTATTCTTACAAATTTAACTCAAACTGTTCAACAGCAAGGAAAAACCGTGAGGGGTACCGTTACCGATTCAAACGGTGAGCCCGTTATTGGAGCGACAATTGTTGTTCAAGGAGATGCGACAAAAGGTACAGTAACCGATATAGATGGTAATTTCATTTTATCTAATTTGCCGGAAAACGCTGTATTGCAAATCACTTATGTGGGAATGAAACCTCAGGAAATAAGTACGGCAGGAAGAAGCACAATCGATGTCATAATGGAAGCTGATATGGAATTACTGGATGAATTAGTGGTTGTGGGATATGGAACACAGAAAAAAGTCGACTTAACAGGGGCAGTTTCAAGTGTCCGCACCAAGGATTTACCACCTGCTGCAAATACTTCCATTTCTCAAATGTTAGCAGGCCGTGCTGCAGGTTTGACAAGCATGCAGGTGAGTGCACAGCCTGGTGGCAGTGTAAGCATGCAGATCCGAGGCGAAGCTTCAGGGCGATCCCCATTGATAGTAATTGATGGCATTGCGCAAACAGGGTTTTCACAAGTCGGCTCCGCTTACATTGGGTCAATAGGAAATATTGAAACCAGCTTGAATGCCATCAATCCCAACGATATAGAATCGGTAGAAGTACTAAAAGACGCTTCTGCAACAGCTATTTATGGCGCAAGAGCCGCAGGTGGTGTAATTATAATTACTACCAAGCGTGGAAAAGAAGGCAAGGCTGTTGTGAGCTATAAAGGAAGCATATCCACGCAAAACTACTATGGTTTACCTAAAATGATGAATATTACTGAATTCATGACAGAAGCCAATGAAGCTCTTAAAGAAACATGGATGCGGGAGAATCTTGTTTATCCTTACGGTGCCAAAACATTGGATCAAGCCATTGCCGAATCTCAAGCTGCAGGAAAGGCTCTCTGGGAGCCACAATATACTGATAGCGATATAGCAAATCCTGTGACAGGAACCGATTGGTACGACATTATTACAAGAAATGGATTAATTAACGAGCAAAATATATCAGTAATTGGTGGAACTGATAAGACAAGATATATGTCATCAATAGGCTATTACAACCAAAAAGGCATTATCAAAAATAGTGATATGAATAGATTCACCCTCCGATTTAATTTGGATCAAAAGTTTTCAAAGTACGTGAGTGGTGGATTATCAGCAAATGTAAGTCATATAAACACAGGCAATGTTCCTTTAGGAACAGGCGCAAACGAAAATTCCGGAATCATTAGAGCTGCCATGGAATTCAATCCTACCATTAAAGTAAAAGATGAAAATGGGAATTATAATACAGACCCGTTGCGTGCGACTTCTGTAAATCCGGCTTCTATGCTTGAAATCACAGATAAATCGAGAACAGAAAGGCTGTTGATGTCGTCATATATTCAAATAGACCCATTTAAAGGATTCAATGTACGTGCATTGTTAGGTGTTGACAGGAACCAAGGAAAAAGGAACTATTATCTGCCAAGATCAGTGATTTTCGGTCAAAGGGAAGGAGGTTATGCCTCAATTGCCAATAACGAGAAGACGGATTATTCCTTCAATACCATTGCCAATTGGATGAAAGAATGGAATGATCATAGTCTTGCTGTTTTGGGTGGCTTTGAATATCAAAAGTTTACATGGAACGGTATGGATGCTTATAATTCTGAATTTCCTTACGACGGCATTTTGTGGCACAATTTAAATGCAGGGAAACGAGCAAAGCCTGGAGTTGGCTCTTATGGAGGTTCGTCCGAAATGGCGTCTTATATCTCTCGCATAAATTATTCATATAAAAATAAGTATCTTTTAACGTTGAACGGACGAGCAGATGGATCATCAAATTTCGCCGAGAATAATCGTTGGGGATTCTTTTCTGGCATAGCGGTAGCTTGGAAAATCCATGAAGAGAACTTTATGGTAAATACGCGTGATTGGCTTTCTGAACTTAAGTTGCGCGTAGGCTACGGGAGAACAGGAAATGATAACATAACAGGAATCAACACCTATTATACGTCAGGTTGGAATTACATATTAGGGAACAAGTACCAAACTGGCATTGGACTTGCTTCAATAGGAAATCCCGATCTAACATGGGAGAAGCAAACTGACTTCAACGTTGGACTTGATTTCGGCTTCTTGCAGCAACAAATAACCGGAAGCATCGAATATTTTGATAGGACAGTCTATGATATTCTCGGAACAAAAAGTTTAATGTCGTATCAAGAAGTAAATACTATTGCTGCCAATCTGGATGCAGAAAAGCAAAGCAAAGGTATTGAATTTAGCTTACGCAGCAACAATTTAAATCATAGAGATATGACATGGACAACTGATTTAATTGTTACTTACTACCGTGACCGATGGAAAAAGCGCGATGCAAGTTGGAAACCGGATATATACAACAGCTACAACGCTCAGTTCCGTGAATTGTGGTATTACAAATCGGATGGATTGGTTAGTGTTGACGATACAGAATATATCAAACAATTCGGAGCGATTCCAGGTACAGTAAAAATATTGGATGTCAACGGATATAAAGTTGACAGTGATGGTAACAGAGAGCTCGATGAGGACGGAAAACCTCAATATTCAGGTTCTCCAGATGGTAAAATCGATAATGCCGATTTGGTTAAAGTCGGAGTAAATACACCCGTTAGTGTAGGTCTGAATAACAGTTTGACATATAAAGGTTTTGACTTGAATATTTATACCTATGGGATGTTTAATCGCTGGAAAATAAACGATACAAGAGCATATTTTTTGTCAGAATCCTTCAGAGTCAGAGAAGGCAAAAAAATGTATTCTGAAGTAAATGACAGATGGTCGTACAAAAATATGAATTCCAATGTTCCATCCATTTTCCAGGCCAATTCAAAATATGGTACCGGTGACTTCTTCCTCGAAAATGCGTGGTTTATTCGTGGTCGCATTACGTTGGGCTATTCACTTCCACAGGCTGTGATTGGGAAAATCGCTTCTAGTGTCCGATTTTTTGTTGACGCTCAAAATCCGTTCATTATCACCCCTTATTCCGGTACTGATCCAGAGACAGACTCTATGGCTGCCTATCCGAATCAACGGACATTCACGTTAGGTGTTGATATTAAGTTCTAACTCAAAAAATTATAATAAAATGATAAATACCATATTAAAAACCAGTATATTTTCTGCAGCTCTATTGTTTTTATTTGGCGGATGCAGTTTGGAGCGGGAAGATTACGACCAAATTATGCCGGAGAACTTCTACAAGAACGAATCCGACTTGAAGGCAGCTGTTACAGCAGCATATCATCTGTTCCATATTAATACATACGGTGGAGGCGGCATCTATTCCCATGGCCGCGCTGGCATAAATATCCAATCGGAAGTAACTACGGATATATTGGATTGCCAATGGGGCGACGGAGGGACATGGGAAATGATGCACACTCACTCATGGACAGCCAGCAATATTGATCAATTGGGCAATTTATTTGGAAGGTATAAAAATGTCAGTCAGATTAGGAATATTATTTTGCAATTAGATGCAGCTGATGTATCAGAAGCATTTAAGCAAAATTATAAAGGGGAATTAAAAGCATTAAGAGGCTGGCTAATGTATCTGCTATTGGATTATTATGGTCCTGTACCGGTAGCTTCTGATGAGGATTTAGCAAATCTCCAGAGCAACATAATATTGGAACGTCCGACTGAAGCAGAATATGTTGCGATGATTGAAAATGAACTGAAGGATGCTATTTCGATGTTACCAACTAAAGCATCTGAATGGGGGCGTGTCGATGCAGGCGCTGCTAATATGATGTTGCTTAAGTTGTATATGCATCAGAAAAGGTGGAGTGAAGCAGAAACTGTTGCCCGTGAATTAACAAATGCGAAATACGGCTATCGTCTGCTCGACAATTATTATGACTGCTTTTCATTAGAAACAGAAATCAACGACGAGAACATCTGGTCTATTCCTTGTGACAACGAGAATTACGTAAACGGATGGGTAACCCACACCATTGCTGCAGGTGTCCCATATTCAAATTCTGACATTCAAATGTGGGGTGGTTATAGAATGCCTTGGGATTTTTATAATACATTCGAAAAGAATGACAAACGTTTGGAAAATATAATAGGCGAATATGTTTCAACTGCTGATGGTAAACTTATTAATCAAGCAAATCCGGGAACTGCTATGAGAAAGGGGGCTATGCCCTTGAAATATACTGTTGATCCCAATCAGAAAGGCGATCGATCCGGCATTGATGTTCCTGTTTTCCGTTATTCGGATGTCCTTTTGAGTTTGGCTGAATGCATCGCAAATCAGGATGGAGTTACACAAGAATGTATGGATTTGATCAATCAAGTGCGTAATCGTGTTGGGTTGGAGAGTTTGAATCTCTCAGACTATACAAATACTGACAATTATTTCGATATGCTTCTACTCGAACGAGGCCACGAATTGTATTGTGAGGGACATCGCCGGACAGACCTGATTCGTTTTGGCAAATTTATTGAGTTTGCACGTAATATTCCCAACAGTCAGACAGACGATTATAAGGTCGTATTCCCAATACCCAACAGGTATATTCTTGAATACAAAGGAGCTTTGAATCAAAATCCCGGTTATTAAACTATATCTTTACAATTAAAAGTCAATTTTTATGAAAAAAAAATTATTCAATCTATTCGTGCTACTTGTCTTGTTCTTGTCTGGAGGCATAGTTAATGCACAAGATACTTATCCCGAGTCGGGGAAAATGGAGCCAAACATGTCAGAATTCTGGCTTCCCCAACCCGAGATAGTAACACCGGGTAACATCATGACCAATTCTGCTCCGTCTGATGCTATCGTTCTTTTCGATGGTAAAGATCTTTCGGCGTGGGTGAACTCTAAAGACGGCAGATCAGCTGGTTGGACTGTCAATAACAACGGTACATTCACAGTCAAGAAAGATGTCGGAGACATACAGACGAAAGAATCGTTTGAGAATTTTCAGTTGCATATTGAATGGTGTATTCCAAAAGATATTGCTGGATCGAGTCAGTCTCGTGGTAATAGCGGCATCTTTCTTCAAAACAAATATGAACTTCAGATACTCGACAATTACAACAATAAAACATACTCAAACGGTCAGGCCGGAAGTATTTATAAGCAGACTCGTCCTTTGGTGAATGCCATGCGCCCGCCTGGAGAATGGAACGTTTATGATGTCATATACACCGCTCCTATTTTCAAAGACGACGGATCCTATAGAATGCCACCGCACATAACAGTTTTGCACAACGGCGTTCTTATTCAAAACAACACAACAATTCTTGGAACTACCACATATATTGGCTTCCCTAAGGTCGTCAAACATGGAGCGGGGCCAATTCGTCTTCAAAGTCACGGAGATGCAAGTAAACCTATCAGTTTCAGAAATATTTGGATTAGAAAACTATAAACAGAACAATTATGACAACAAGAAGAAATTTTCTAAAGAATTCGACAATGCTTGCTGCTGGTTTTGGCCTTTCGCCAATGATATCCTCGGCTGCAACAAACAGGAAAGAAGAGGATATCATTGGCCGCGTCAATCTGGGCGTAGTTGGACTTGGAATGGGATGCGCCGATCTGTGGGCTGCAATGTCAGGTAACCCTTGGGTACATTGTCTTGGCTTGTGCGATGTAAACAAAGAGCGTCTTGATGCACAGATGAAAACGTTTCAGAAAAATTTTCCTGAACGAACTACTTCTATGAAAGCATTTACAGACTTTCGCGAGTTGCTTAAAGTCAAAGAGATTGATGGGGTTATTGTTGGAACGCCCGATCATTGGCACGCATATATCTTTGCTGAAGTCTTGAAGGCTGGAAAAGCAGTTTATGTCGAAAAACCGGTTGGCAATTCAATCGCAGAATGCAACGCAATGGTAGATATCAAGAATAAATATAAAGGTATTACCTCATGCGGATTGTGGCAGACAAGCCAGCGTTATTTTGTAGCAGCCAACGAAATATTAAAGTCTGGTATCCTCGGCGATGTGTATAAAGTACAAACTTGGCTGTGCCAGACGACAAATCCGTCCTCTGTAGTTGAAGATTCGGAAGCACCATCAACCCTCGACTATAATATGTGGCTTGGTCCGGCTCCCGAAAGGCCATTCAATGAATATCGCTTCCGCAGATGGCGCGCTTATTGGGATTACGGCGGTGGGCAGCAGACCGATTGGGGCGTACATTGGATTGATTCGGCTTACGACGGTCTAAAAGCATTAGGCCTATGCGATCGAGAATATCCCGAAGCAGTATTTTCGACAGCATATAAAGACCCGACATCGTTCAATGAGACTCCGAGTTGCCTGACTACCATCATTCAATACAAGAAGTTCCATATTGAGTGGACTCAGCAAGTTGCTCACCTTTATAATCGAGACAAAGGGATCGCATGGATTGGCAGTAAAGCAACATTGGTCTGCGACAGAAATGGCTATGAAGTCATCCCTGAACATGATGCCGACGGAAAGCCTTTAGTCGATAAGATTCAACTCACCGGCAAATCTGAAGATGGCGGCATTCATGAACACATGACCAATTGGTGCAAATGTATTCTGAACAAGTCAACAGACACACACTGCCCAATTGAGAAAGGCGCATTCTCTACGATTATAGCGCATTGTGCTAATATCTCGCATCGAACTGGCTCACGAGTCGTATATGACCCAAATACACGGCAGTTTGTGGATAATCCCGAAGCCGATAAATATCTATCAAAAACGTACAGAAGCCCTTGGCAATTCCCAAAAGTATGATTCTCTTTAATGACATTGACCACGGCGACTACACTGGTTATTGTGAGTTTGAATATGTCCTCAACGTATGAGATCGCTTCATATTACCGTGTGAACTCATCTCACATTAGGCTGTGAAGCCGTTTACATTAATTTTTCAGTTCTCTCTCATACTTTTTCCCCACCCGAATTGCTTATAACAGGCCTTCGGGCGGGAATTTTTCTCCCTCTGGAAGATTCAGGTAAAAATTCGTTGCCGATATGAAATACATTCTCTTTGTCTGCAAAGACAGTCACCTCGACGACGTCTACTGTATTTCAGGCCACAAAGCGTAACAGACTACAAATGAATCGAATGAGGAGGGATGAAAAAATGATCGTAACAAACTCAATATATGCAATATAAAACAATTAGCATGTCCTTAACCGGACACTTCTATGTTGCTTTCCAAATAATAGGTATACATTTGTATTTAATTAACGACTATTGAACAAATAAAGCATGATAGAGTTTTGGCTTCAACAAGCTCAAAGAGTTCCAGAGAGCTTGAGTTAGAGCATAAAATTCGTCTATTAGAGGATGAGTTTAATAAAGAAAAGCTTAAAACATCTGCTCTAAGCACATTAATTGATATTGCAGAGTGGGACTTGCAGATAGATATAAAAAAAAGCGTGGTGCCAAACAATAAACACGCTGCGCACATATTACCAAACTGTCAGCCTGTGTGATTTTTGTGAGTTGTTTGGCAAAACAAGGCAAGCGTACTACCAGAGGGAGAAGTTATGATGCTTTTGATGTCGCTGAATGATGCAAAAAGGCAACTCAAACGCATAATTATGATTTATAATTGCCACAGGCCTCATGCCAGCCTGGATATGAGAACTCCAAGTGAGGCTGCTAAACATACAGGGGAATTTAGAAAACACTGGAAAACTTACTATAAAAATAGAGAAGTAAGTTTCCTATCTGAATGAAAATTATTCTCTATAAATTTATAGAGAATAATAAATTAAATAACTAACAAAACTGTAAACAAAAATCAGGGACGATACAGAACGCCGCCTGGGTGGTGAATGAAATCTCCAACTCCCTGCTGGGAAAAGTCGGGGCGGTACTGGCCATACTGGGAGTCGTGGCGGCGCCGATCACTTCCGGGGACACCGCTTTCAGGAGCGCCAGGCTTACCGTCGGAGACCTGTTGGGGTTCAACCAGAAGCCGGTAAGGAACAGGCTGGTCATCACGATTCCGCTCTTCGCCGTGGGATTTATGCTTACAAAGATAAACTTCGATGTGGTCTGGCGCTATTTTGCCTGGTCCAACCAGACCCTGGCAACCGTCGTTCTCTGGACCATAACGGTCTACCTGTTCCAGAAAAGAAAAACGTACTGGATAACCCTGCTCCCCGCCCTGTTCATGACTGCCGTGGTGACAACCTACATCATGCTTGCACCCGAAGGGTTTGCCCTTTCAAGACCCATCTCCTACGGAACAGGATTCGCTGTCACAGCCCTGTTTTTTTCGATGTTTCTTTTCTATACAAAAAGTCACACAAAAAGAGGATGAATATTGCTGCAACAGGAATACACATTATTTATTAACTCAAATACATCACACTGTACATTATTTTGCATAACTTTGATGCGTCAACAATATTTAAGATTCAGATGATTAATGTTAAAGAATATTTGAGAAACATGTTATAAATCAATGTTCCAATTAAGCTTATATTACACCTTAAACCATTTTGATACATTCAATCAATAACAGTATTTGGATAAAATTTAAATTATTTATGGAAAACAAAAACAAGAAGATTCAACTATCCGCCATGATGTTCTTCCAGTTCTTTATTCAAGGTTCATGGTACGTGACCATGGGAACCTATTTGGGAAGGACCCTCGACTTTTCCGGAGTTCAAATCGGCCTGGCCTACAGCACCGCCGCCATAGCAGCCATCATCTCACCGGTGATCGTGGGAATGATCGCCGACCGGTTTTTCTCGGCAAACAGGGTGCTGGCATTCCTGAACATCGTGGGGGCAGTACTGCTTTTTTCCCTGACCCGCATCGAATCGTTCTCCTTGTTTTTTCCCGTCTTGTTGCTCTACAGCGTCTGCTTTATGCCCACCATGTCGCTGACCAACTCCATCTCGTTCGCAAACCTGGGGAATCCGGCCAAGGAATTTTCCAAGATAAGGCTTTTCGGCTCGTTTGGGTGGATCTGCTCCGGGCTTCTGATCAGCGCCCTGAAGATTGAACCCTATTCCACCCCTTTCCTGATCGGGGCAGGCATCTCCCTGCTGGCCGGAGTATATGCGTTGACCCTGCCCCACAACGCTCCCGTGCGGACCGTCGAGAAAGCGGGCGTACGCCAACTGCTCGGGTTCGACGCGTTCAAACTGACCAGGGACAGGTCTTTCCTGGTCCTGCTCGTCTTCTCGGCGCTCATCTGCATCCCGCTGGCATTCTATGACTCCTTTACAAACCTTTTCATTACCGATGTGGGGATCGAAAATGCCGCCGCCGCCATGAGCCTCGGCCAGGTTGCCGAAGTGATCTTCCTGTTCACTTTCCCCATCTTCTTCCTCAAGTTACGCTACAAGGGAAGCATCCTCGCCGCCATCGCGGCATGGATCCTGATGTACGGGCTGTTCACGCTGGGGGCGCACACCGGACAAAACGGATTCATCTTCGCCGTATTGCCCCTCCACGGTTTCTGCTTCACTTTCTTTTTCGTCGCCGGCCAGCTCTTCGTGGATGAGAAAGCTCCCTCCTCGCTGCGCAACTCCGCACAGGGGCTCATCGCCTTTGCCACGTACGGGGTAGGCAAATACCTCGGCACGTTGATTGCCGGAAACGTGGTGGACCTCTATTCCGAACAGGGAAAGTACGACTGGATATCCATATGGACGGTTCCTTTCGTCATGGCAATCATTTTCCTTGCCGGGTTCCTGTTCCTGTTCAGGGAAGATGTCAGGGACCGGGTAGCGGTACAGCGGACATGACTTCCGAAGCTATTTTCAAACTAATTTCAACTACGTAAACATTGCATAATTATGAAACAGAGAAAACTGAAAATGGGCATGATCGGCGGCGGCAGCGATGCCTTTATCGGGGCCATACACCGTCGTGCTGCCTTTATGGACAACTACATTGAGCTGGTTTGTGGCTGCTTCAGCGTCAATCCTGAAATCTCCAGAAGCTCAGGCAGGGAATATTTCCTCCCGGATCACCGGATTTACGACTCCTACCGGGAGATGTTCGAGAAGGAGATGGAGCTGCCTGCCGGAGAACGGATGGATTTTGTAACCATAGTCACACCGAACAAGTGGCATTTTGAACCCGCTATGATGGCATTGCAAAGAGGGTTTCACGTGGTTATCGACAAACCGATGACTTTTTCACTGGAAGAGGCCCTCAAGCTGAAGGAGAAGGTGGAAGAGACGGGACTGGTTCTGGCGCTGACCCACGTATACTCGGGATATCCGGCAGTCAAGGAGGCAAAGGCAAGAATCGCAAGCGGAGAACTGGGTAAACTGCGCAAAGTATACGTGGAGTATACCCAGGGATGGCTGTCGCAACGCATAGAGCTGCAGGGAGGGAATAATGCCGGATGGAGAACCGATCCAAAGACCACGGGCAAGGCCGGTTGCATGGGCGACATAGGAACGCATGCCTGGCACCTGGCAGAATACGTTACCGGTCTAAAAGTGCTGGAGGTGTGTGCAGATCTGCAAACGTACGTGGAGGGACGCCCGGTGGACGACGACGGGGCATCCCTGCTGCGAATGGAAGAGGGGGTTACCGGAGTGCTGATGGCTACCCAGATAGCTACCGGTGAGGCAAACAATATCCGTCTGCGTGTGTATGGTGATAAAGGCGGATTGGAGTGGAGACAGATGGATTCGAACAGGTTGACCCTCAGGTGGGGGGACAGGCCCGCTGAAGAGCTTTACATGGGAAACAATGAATTTCTAAGCGACCTGGCAAAATGGAATACAAGAACGCCTGCCGGCCATCCCGAAGGATTCATCGAAGCCTTTGCCAATATTTACCGCAATTTTGCCCTGGCCGTCATGGCCAGAGAAAGCGGAGACAATCCGGGTGAACTGATTACCGACTTTCCTACCGTATACGACGGGGTAAGGGGAATGCAATTCGTAGAAATGATGGTACAATCGGGAGGCGATAATCATACAAAATGGCAGAAATGGATTGAATAGCGAATATTCACGAGATGGCAAAACTTGACCTTGTTAAATAAATGATGCATAACAAACAAAAAAAATATAACCATATGAAAAGAGAGAACAACTTAACGAGAAGAACATTTCTTAAAACTTCGGCTGTTGCCGGAGCAGCAGGCGTGATCGGGACCGGAACGACGGGTTTTTTAACCTCTTGCAACGGTGAGAAAAAGGATGTGACGGTTCCCCTGAAAGAACCCGGAACGTACTATGTGCCGGAGTTGGTGGACCTGGCTACAGACGGAAAAGAGTTGAAAGCTGGTGTTGTCGGTTGCGGAGGAAGAGGATCGGGCGCCGCCATGAATTTCCTGAATGCCGCTAACGGTGTTACGATCGTGGCGTTGGGCGACGTGTTCGAAGACAAGGTGAACGGCCTGGCCGACAAGCTGAAAGCGGAAAAAAGCATCGATGTGCCGGCCGACAAGCGTTTCGTGGGCCTGGATGCGTACAAGCAGGTCATTGACAGCGGGATTGATATCCTGATCGACTGCACGCCGCCGTTTTTCCGCGCGGAACATTTCAAGTATGCCGTGGAACAGGGCAAGCATTGTTTCCTGGAAAAACCGGTTTGCGTGGATTCGGTGGGATACCGCACCATCGTGGCGACAGCCAAACAGGCCCAGGCCAAGAATTTAAGCGTTGTCACCGGAACGCAGCGCCACCACCAACGCTCATACGTTGAGTCATACAAACAGATCATGGGCGGCCTTATCGGGGAGATCACCGGGGGAGCCGTCTACTGGAACCAGAGCATGTTGTGGTACCGCGACCGCCAACCCGCCTGGAGCGATTTCGAATTCATGGTCCGCGACTGGGTGAACTGGAAATGGTTGTCGGGAGACCACATCGTGGAACAGCACGTCCACAACATCGACGTGTTTACCTGGTTCAGCGGGTTGAAACCGGCGAAAGCAGTCGCCTTCGGCTCCCGCCAGCGCCGCGTGACCGGAGACCAGTACGATAATTTCAGTGTGGATTTCACCATGGAGAACGGGATCCACCTGCACAGCATGTGCCGCCAGATTGACGGATGCGCCAACAACGTGAGCGAATTCATCCAGGGAACAAAAGGTTCGTGGACAAGCCAGGGCGGGCACGTGATCAAGGATCTGGCCGGAAACGTCCTCTGGCAATACGACGGTGAGGCTGAAAAGGCGAACTTCAAGCAGACCGACCCCTACACGCTGGAACACGTGAACCTGATTAACTGTATCCGGGCAAACACCCCCATCGAACAGGCATCCGAAACGGCAGTTTCCAACCTGGCAGCCATCATGGGACGCGAGGCGGCCTACAGCGGCCAGGAGACCACCTGGGACGCCATGGCGGCGGCTCCCCTGGATTATACCCCGGCAGACCTGAACATCGGCAAGATGGACATGAAAGGCTTTACTGTCCCTGTGCCGGGAAGTGCCAAATAAAAGAATAAATACGTTATAATCATGACGATAGACAGAAGAAAATTCATCAAATCATCACTTGCCGGTGCCGCTGTAGCCGGCCTTGGAAAGTCCCTGAGCGCTTTCGCGGGTGAAACCCCGGCCGGTACTCCTCCCGCCTTTCCGATCAAGGCAGAGCTCAGAATATCGTTTCAGGAAGGGACAGCTCCCGGTGCAAACCTGAACGAAAAGTTCGACTTTATGGAAGAACACGGCGTGGTGGGGTTCGAGCCCCACGGCAGGGGGATGAAAGGCAGGATGCAAGAGTTCAAGGATGCGTTAAAAGGGCGTAACATCAAAGTTAGCGCCGTTTGCGCCGGCTTCGAAGGATTCATTCTTTCTACCGATCCCGCTATCCGCAAGAAATGCCGTGACACGATGGAAGAACTGATCATCCTGGGCGGTGAACTTGGCTCAACGGGAGTGATCATCGTTCCGGCGTTCAATTCGCAGGTGCCGGTGATGCCACATACACAAGAAACGCGCGATTTCCTGTGTGAGCAGTTCAACGAAATGGGCAACACGGCTCAAAAGTATGGCACAACGGTTATCCTGGAGCCTCTGAACCGAAAGGAAGCCTTTTACCTCCGCCAGGTGGCGGATGCTGCATCCATATGCCGCGACATCAACAACCCCGGAGTTACCTGTCTGGGAGACTTCTGGCACATGACGTGGGAAGAAACGTGTGACATGGCGGCTTTCGTTTCAGCGGGAAAATACCTGCAACACGTGCATATGGCCAGCCGTAAGCGCCGCAGCATGCCGGGAGAAGACGGAGAAGCCGACAACTACGTGAACGGTTTCCGCGGATTGAAAATGATCGGTTACGATAAGTACGTCAGCTTTGAATGCGGTTGCCAGGGCGACCGAAAGGTAGTTGTCCCGGCTGCGCTCGACCTGTTGAGAAAACAATGGAAAGAGGCTTAGTTAATTTACCACGTCATCCAAGCATTTGATTAAATCATACAAGAGTTCCAAGCAACTGTTAATTTTCAAATTTAGGGTATTCTTTAAAGCATTATCGGATGAGATTTTTGGGAGTGTCCTTTCAAAAATAGTTGCTTGGACTCTATGCATTCACAAATGAACAGTAAAGGATCTCCTTACTTGATATCTATTAGAAAAACGAATTAATTCGGATGACTTAAATATTTCAACCTAATCTAGCAATCCGCAAAGTTTGGAGTTTTCGGGGATGATACGTGGGGTATCTTCAGAATTGTCATTTCTTGAATAATAATAGTTCTTTAAAGCCATTTATTTTTCAACAACACCGTGGACTTGCAAACTTAATTGAGACAAAAAGTTAAGCGACATTTTTAATTGATTCTTTTTTAATATTATACTGATTCCAAAATTCATCAATGGTTAAGTTTCCCAATGCTGAGAATCTTCTTTTATGATTATACCAGGATTCAATATATTCAAATACATACAAGCGCATTTGCTCTCTTGTTTTGAGTTTGGTACCATAGACCAATTCAGATTTGAAAGTTTTGAAAAAGCTTTCAGCCACGGCATTATCCCAACAATTTCCCTTTCCACTCATACTTTGTTCCAGCTTCAAGGATTTCAACAGATTGACAGTCTGTTTGCAAGCATATTGTATGCCCCGGTCAGAATGAAATATCATTCCTTCTCCAAAAGGTCTGTTCCTATTGGCCATCCTGATGGCCGGAACTACGGTATGGGATGCATTCATATGATCGCTTATGGACCATCCGATCAGTTTGCGGTCAAAAAGATCCAGCACACAGGTCAGATAAAGAAATCCATCCTTACACGGAATATACGTCAGGTCAGAGACACACGCTTTCACAGGCTCATTCTGATTAAATTCGCGATTCAACAGATTTGGAGCAACCTTATAGTTGTGAGAGGCATCCGTCGTCACTTTGAATCGTCTCGAGAGTTTGCTGCGCAAGCCCATTTTCCTCATGTGGCATGCTACAGTGGTTCTCGAGACAGGAGTTCCGGATACCTGCAAATCCTTTGCCAGCCGGGGGCTTCCATTGCGTCCCCTGGCTGCAAAATATGCATCCCTGATCTTTTCGTCCAGCTCCATATATTTGCGCTTACGTTGGCCCTCCGGATCTTTAAGCCAGCGGTAATAACTGCTCCTGGGGACTTTCAGTACTCTGCACATCACCTCGACCGTCCATTGTTTCGAGTTATATTCCTTTATAAAGAGATAGATCAACGATCTCTCTTGGAGATGATGCTCAAAGCTTTTTTTAATATGTCCCGCTCCGTTTCAGCCTCGCCAAGGCGTTTTTCCAGTTCAGCAATCCTTTTGGTATCTTCACTTAATGACTGGACACCGTGTCCGGGGAAACTGGCTTCTCCTTTCTGCTGGTATTCTTTCCGCCAACGATATAAAAGAAAGGGGGCAATACCCAATTCCTGTGCAAGCTCGGAAATATTCTTGCGTTCTAAACTGAGTTTGACCGCATTCTCTTTGAATGCCTTGTCAAAATGGGTTCTTTGTTTTCTCATATTACACAAAAATAAGCGTTTATGCTTAACTCTGTGTCCCGGCTAAGTTAGTAATTCCACCGCAAAAGTAAATTTTATTTTTCTTTGACCATATCTATAAATTTATATATATTTGAACTATAAATCCTGCGAAAAACTATGCTCGCAAAACGACATAACCGATCACATAACGCTCCGTCATTTCACTGAAAATTATATTCGGGAATTGAAAAACAGATAACCCCAGGATTAACACAATCATCTTGGATGAGAATAACTTCAAAAAAACAGACTATGAGATTATTATTGACAAACATTATTCTCGCTTTTTTTATTGTAACCTCTTTTGGCCAAAAAACAAAAAGTTACGATGTTGTTGTTTATGGCGGCACATCCGCAGGCATAGCCTCCGCTATTCAATCTTCAAGAATGGGCAAATCGGTCGTACTTATCGAACCGGGTAAAAGACTCGGAGGGCTGACTACAGGAGGACTGGGTCAAACGGATATCGGAAACAAGCACGTGGTGGGCGGAATCTCCAGAGAGTTTTACCAAAATATTGGCAAGTACTACCAAATTCCTGAAAACTGGAAATGGCAAGAAAGAAGTGATTATGTAGACGAAGGGCAAACAAGAACCGAAAAAGGTGAAGATGCCATGTGGACATTTGAACCTTCCGCAGCCTTGAAGGTGTATCATCAAATGCTCTCTCATGAAAAAGTCGATATTGTGTACGGAGAAAGATTAAACAGGGAAACCGGAGTAATCAAGAAAGAAGGCCGAATTGTCTCCATTGAAATGGAGAATGGCAAAAGGTATACCGGGAAAATGTTTATCGACGCAACCTATGAGGGCGACTTAATGGCAGCAGCCAAAGTATCGTACAGCGTTGGCCGAGAATCAAATAACGAATATGGAGAAACGTTGAACGGTATTCAGGCAAACAGAATAAACAGGACTTTAAAATGGACGCTTTCCAGAAACGCCCATAACCATAATTTTATCGATGCAGTAGATCCTTACGTGGTTAAAGGCGACCCAAGCAGTGGTTTGTTACCCTACATCGTTGAAGGAGGAAAACCGGGGATTGATGGACACGGAGACAAAGGTATCCAGGCATACTGTTTCCGAATGACACTGACGGATCACCCCGAGAACAGGATTCCTTTCAAAAAACCGGACAACTACAAGGAGATAAATTATGAACTCCTTTTCAGAAATTACGAAGCGGCCATCGGTCCGATTGAAGAAATGTATACTTACGGCGATAAACTGGTTCCCTGGATAAATTCACCCATGCCGAACAGGAAAACGGACACAAACAATCAAAAAGGATTTTCCACCGATTTTATCGGGCAGAACTACGATTATCCCGAAGCAAGTTATGAAGAGAGGGAAAAAATCGTTCAGGCTCATCGCAACTATCAGCAGGGATTAATGTGGACATTGGCTTATCATCCCCGGATTCCTCAAAAAGTAAGGGATGCGGTATCAAAGTGGGGTACCTGTAAGGATGAATATGAAAAGAGAAGCAACGGCTGGCAAGAACAGCTTTATATCCGGGAGGCCCGCCGCATGAAAAGCGAATATGTTATGACGCAGAAAAATTGCGAACGAATAGAGGTCGTTGAAGATCCTGTGGGTATGGGAGCTTACGGTATGGATTCGCACCACGTAAAACGATATGTCGATGCCAACGGTTTTGTGCAGAACGAAGGGAACGTGGAAGCTCATGTCCCTAATCCTTATCCGATAAGCTATCGATCAATCGTTCCTAAAAAAGATGAATGCGAAAACCTACTGGTGCCCGTGTGCTTAAGCGCAACCCATATTGCGTTTGGGTCTATTCGTATGGAACCCGTATTTATGGTACTGGGGCAATCCGCAGCAACGGCTGCATGCCAAGCAATAGATCAAAAAAAAGCGGTACAGGATATTGATTACACACTGTTAAAAGAAAAATTACTGAACGACAAGCTAATACTTGAAATTGAATAATAACTTTCATAACAGCTTACATCTCTATCCGTAAAAAACGATTACTTTTCTGATTTTCTTGGTCTTCCTGGTAGCCGGTTTTATTTTTATTGTTTAACCTCCATTTTTTCAGCATTTTTATCATTTTCTTAAATTATTCCTTTATCTTTGCAATATATTTAGACGTTGCGATGATTTTTTCACATTCAACATACACGACTCCCTTCACTATGACTATGACCCCCTGGGGGGTTATATAATATTTTACATCCACACGGCAACGCTGTTTGCCACATGCAAATCAACCGGTTTGCCACATGCCATCCTACTTTTTTTTGTTTCATTAAAAAAACCGTTCACAACGGTAAAAATATATTCATACACATGAAAGTTATGAAATTTGGAGGGACATCCGCAGGGACTCCCGAAAGTATGCTTTTGGTTAAAAACATCATAGAAGCTGAAAAAGAGCCTGTGATTGTTGTGGTCTCCGCTCTTGGAGGCGTGACCGACCGTCTTCTACTGGCAGCAGATTTTGCGTTAAATGCAAACCCGGGTTACCAATCGATATTGGAAGAAATCATCTTCCGACACGAGGAGATGATCAGGAAAATGGTAGTTTCCGCTGTCGATCAAAAGGAACTGAGGCAGAAAATCGACCCGATGTTTGAAGACCTGCGCAACATATTGCGGGGTGTTTACCTGATCGGAGACCTGTCGCAGAAGACATCGGACAAGATCGTCAGCTACGGCGAACGTTTCTCCTCGCTAATCGTAAGCAAAATAATCGACGGGGCTAGAGTTTATGATTCCACTCAGTTTATCAAGACCACAAAACAATTCAGCCATCACATCCCCGACATCGCGTATTCCAACGAACTGATCAAGCAGGCATTTTTAAGTGATCCGCTTCCCAAAGTGGCCATAGTTCCTGGATTTATCTCGTCGAGCAAGGAGGCGGACGATATCACTAACCTGGGCCGGGGTGGATCGGACTATACCGCCGCCATTATCGCTGCTGCACTTAACGCTTCTGTGCTGGAAATATGGACGGATGTGGATGGCTTCATGACGGCCGACCCCAAAATCATCAACTCGGCTTACGTCATTGAAGAACTCTCGTTTACGGAGGCCATTGAGCTTTCCAACTTCGGGGCAAAAGTGATCTATCCCCCAACCATCTTCCCCGTCTACCACAAAAGCATACCTATCCGCGTAAAGAATACTTTCAAACCTGCTTCGGAGGGCACACTTATCCGCAATATAAAGCCGACCCCTAACGGAAAAATAATCAAAGGCATCTCGTCGATCAACGATACCGCCCTGATTACCATACAGGGACTCGGCATGGTAGGAGTTATCGGCGTAAACAAACGGATCTTCACGGCATTGGCGGATAACGGCATCAGCGTTTTTCTGGTCTCCCAAGCATCCTCCGAAAACAGCACATCCATCGGAGTCCGCACCCAAGATGCCCCGCTTTCCCAAAAAGTACTCAGCAAAGAATTTGCGAAAGAGATAGAGAGGGGAAGCATCAACGAGATTATTGTCGAATACGACCTGGCAACCATTGCCGTAGTGGGACAAAACATGAAACACGTGCCGGGGGTTGCCGGCAAATTTTTCGGAACGTTGGGAAGGGGTGGTATCAGCGTTGTCGCGCTAGCTCAGGGTGCATCGGAAACCAATATTTCCTGCGTGATCGCCAAAACCAACCTGAAAAAAGCACTCAACATCATCCACGATTCGTTCTTCTTGTCGCCTTACCAGGAATTAAACCTTTTCGTTATCGGAACCGGAACGGTCGGGAGCAAACTGCTGGCACAGATTAAGCAGCAAAAGCACATTTTAGAGGAACAGAACAAGCTGAAAATAAACATTGTAGGAATTGCCAACGGACGAAAAGCCTTGTTCTCGCGCGACGGGATTTCCCTCGAGAATTACTTCGAAAACCTGATGTCCAGGGGCGTCAAAAGTTCACCTCAACTGATCCGGGATGAAATACTCAAAATGAATATCTTCAATTCCGTCTTTGTGGATTGTACTGCCAGCCAGGCCATTTCAGAATTGTATGAAAGTCTGATATCCAGAAATATATCAGTGGTGACGGCAAACAAAATTGCAGCCTCGTCCGACTACAAGAACTACCATCACCTGAAGGAGACCGCCCGAAAAACCGGAACAAAATTTCTTTTCGAAACCAATGTAGGGGCGGGATTGCCCATTATCAACACGATGAACTCCCTCACCAACTCGGGAGATAAAATCGTCAAGCTCCAAGCAGTACTATCGGGGACACTGAACTTTATTTTCAATACCCTGAGCGAGGATGTTCCTTTTAGCAAAGCCATAAAAATGGCGGTGGACGCTCAGTTTGCCGAGCCCGACCCCCGTATCGACCTGAGCGGATTGGATGTTACCCGCAAATTGGTAATCCTTTCCCGGGAAGCCGGCGCTCAAGTGGAACAGGAAAATGTGCAAAAGCACCTGTTCATCCCGCAAAAGTATTTCGAAAGCACCCTTGATGAGTTCTGGTCAACCATCCCCGAAATGGATGAAGCTTTTGAAAACCGGAGAAAAAAACTCGATAAAGAAGGGAAAAAGCTCCGCTTTATTGCTACGTACGACAACGGCCTGTGCGAAGTCGGCTTACACGAGGTAGAAAAGGGACACCCTTTCTACGACCTGGAAGGTAGCAACAACATCATTATGATCACCACCGAACGCTACAATGAGTATCCGATGGTCATCAAAGGCTATGGCGCAGGGGCAAGCGTTACCGCTGCTGGCGTTTTTTCCGACATTATTTCTATTGCGAACATACGATAAAGAAAGAAAAATGAAATACATCATCATCCTCGGAGACGGCATGGCAGACGAACCCGTTGCAAAACTCGGCAACAGGACGCCCCTACAGGCAGCCAAAACACCGTATATGGATAGGCTGGCACAAAAAGGACGCAGCGGCATGCTCGACACCATTCCCGAAGGCATGTCTCCGGGAAGCGAAATTGCTAATCTTTCCGTGTTGGGATACGATGTTCCCCGGGTGTACGAAGGCCGGGGTGTGTTGGAAGCCGCCAGCATGGGTGTAGATATTCTGCCGGACGAAATGGCGATGCGGTGTAATTTAGTGACTATCGACAACGATGTGCTGAAGAATCACTCTGCCGGACACATTCCCACAGCAGAAGCTGCCGAACTGATTCATTTTCTGGACGACAGGCTCGGGAATGACCGGTTTCGCTTTTATCCCGGTGTTTCGTACCGCCATTTATTAAAAATGAAAGGTGGAAACAAAAACATCGTTTGTACCCCGCCCCACGATGTTCCCGACAAGCCTTTTTACCCCTTACTGATCAAACCGGCCGAAGAGCCCGCCCAAAGCACTGCTGACGAACTGAACAGACTGATCCTTGCCTCGCAAGAAATACTGCCGGCTCATCCCGTAAATCAAAAGAGGATTGCCCTGGGAAAAGATCCGGCCAACAGCATCTGGCTGTGGTCGCCCGGGTATCGCCCCGGCATGCAGCCGCTGAACAAGAAATATCCTATTCAAAAAGGAGCGGTAATCTCGGCCGTTGACCTCATCAGGGGGATCGGTGTATATGCAGGATTGGAGGTTATCCAGGTGGAAGGTGCCACCGGGTTGTACGACACCAACTACGAAGGGAAGGCCCGTGCCGCCCTGGATGCACTGAAAGAGAACGATTTTGTTTTCCTGCATATTGAAGCCAGCGACGAAGCCGGACACGAAGGGGATGTGGATTTGAAAGTGAGAACCATCGAATACCTCGATTCGCGCATCGTAAAACCCATTTTCGAAGAAACCTCAACGTGGGACGAACCCGTCACTATTGCCGTCTTGCCCGACCATCCCACTCCCTGTGCTATCCGCACACACACCCGTGATGCCGTTCCTTTTGTTGTCTATCACAAAGGAATTGAACCCGACAGCGTAAAAACATACGATGAGTTTGCTGCGAAAAAAGGTGTTTTTGGCCTTCTTCGCGGGGATGAATTTATGAAGAATCTGATTTTGTAGAACATGAACTATTACAGCACCAACCAGTCCGCACCCGTTGTATCGCTCCGGGAAGCCGTGGTAAAAGGACTTGCTCCCGACAAGGGGCTTTATATGCCCGAAAGTATCCCCCATCTTCCGGAGGTTTTTTTCGATGAAATCGGCCGTTTTGGATTGATAACCATCGCTAGAACAGTAGCCCGGGCTTTCTTTGGGGAAGATATCCCACAAACAAAACTGGATGAGATCGTTGCCGACACGCTCAATTTTGACATTCCTCTTGTAAAGGTGGAAGACGGAATTTATGCGCTGGAGCTTTTTCACGGGCCAACCTTTGCCTTCAAGGATGTGGGGGCCCGGTTCATGGCACGAATAGTATCCTATTTCGTGCAGGAACAGAGGCAGGAAGAGGTAAAAGTACTGGTCGCCACTTCGGGCGACACGGGAAGCGCGGTTGCCAACGGATTTTTGGGAGTAAAGGGCATCCGCGTTTTCGTTTTGTACCCATCGGGAAAGGTAAGCGATATTCAGGAAGCTCAGTTCACTACCTTGGGAAAAAATATTGTTGCACTCGAAATTGACGGGACGTTCGACGATTGCCAGGCCCTGGTGAAATCGGCGTTTATGGATGAAGAACTAAACCTGCAGATGAATCTCACCTCAGCCAACTCCATCAATGTGGCGCGCTTCCTGCCTCAGTCGTTTTATTATTTTTACGCTTATGCACAACTGGCCAGGCAAGGGATTTCTACGGATGTGATCCTGTCTGTGCCCAGCGGGAACCTGGGCAACCTTACCGCGGGGCTTTTCGCCAAACGGATGGGATTACCGGTAAAACGGTTTATTGCCGCTAACAACCGCAACGATGTATTTCGGGAATACCTACAGTCGGGGAAATATACTCCCCGGCCCTCTGTACAAACCATAGCCAACGCCATGGACGTAGGTTCACCCAGCAACTTCGAGCGCATCCTCAACCTTTACGGACACTCTCACGAAGCCATTTCAAAAGATATTTCCGGATACCGGTTTTCCGACGAAGAGATACAATCGGCTATCAAAGGGGTATACAAAGGATCAAGCTATCTCCTTGACCCACACGGCGCCTGTGCTTATCTGGCCCTGAAGAAAGGCCGGAAAGCCAGTGAGGCAGGTATTTTCCTCGCCACTGCACACCCTGCCAAATTTAAGGAAACCGTGGAGAGTTGTATCGCAAAGGAAATTGAAATTCCCAAAGGATTAGGGGCATTCATGAAACAAAAAAAACAATCGTATCCGCTCCCCCGGAATTTCGCTGCGTTTAAAAAAGCGTTAATAAACTTGTCTTAAGTTTTATTTTGGATATTTTTTAACGCTATTAAACCTAAATTGATTAGTTTTGCGCTTAGAATCAGATTGGGGCTTTTCGTTGATGAAACAACTCATAACCGTTTTATATTTTCTAACCGTAACCACGTTTCTTCCTCAACTTTCTTTTTCCCAAACAAGAACGCTGAGCAGTGATTCATTGCGTCAACAGCCCACAGACTCAGTTACTGCAGACTCACTATCGACAAAAGAGAAGCTCACGGCCCCGGTATTCTATACAGCCCAGGATTCCATGGTTTTCACCAAAGGCAATTTGGGTTACCTTTACGGTGACGCCGATGTAAAATACGGCGACCTGGGCATCAAGGGGGAACAGATCACCATGAACCTGGATAGCAATCTCATCTCATCCACCTTCGGGCTCGATTCAGTCGGAAAGGAGTTCGGGTTTCCCGTATTTACGCAGGGAGGTACCGAATACGAAATGAAAAAGGTCCGCTACAATTTCGACACTGGCAAGGCATTTATATCCAACGTTATAACGCAACAGGGAGAAGGGAACATCGTCGCCAACACGGCGAAAAAGAATGCCGACAATTCCTTCTATATGGTGAATGCCAAATACACCACCTGCGACCTGCACGATCATCCGCATTTTTACCTGAACTTGTCGAAAGCCAAGGTACGTCCCGAAAAAGATGTTGTCACAGGCCCGGCCTGGCTGGTGGTTGCCGATGTCCCGCTTTTCCCTATTGTCCTGCCCTTTGCTTTTTTCCCTTTCACCGAAACCTATTCTTCGGGAATAATTATGCCATCGTATGGTGATGAGATGGAACGCGGATTTTATCTTCAGAACGGCGGATATTACTTTGCCATTAACGATTATGTTGATTTAGCGCTGACCGGCGAGATATATACCAAAGGGACCTGGGGGCTTAGTGCACGGTCTAATTACCGCAAGAGGTACAAGTTTTCCGGTAGTGTAAACGGAAGCTACCTGAATACCGTCATCGGAGATAAGGGATTAAAAGACCTGAATATTCCCGGTGCCTATTCGGTCTCCAAAGATTTCAGGATTAACTGGACCCACTCGCAAGACCCGAAAGCCAACATGTACCGGACGTTTTCCGCCAGTGTGAACTTCTCAACAAGCCGTGCCAACCTGAACGACTTATCCCGGCTCTACTCCCGCGAGGCATCCAACAACACCAAAAGTTCGAGTGTAAACATCACGCAGCGCTTCCCCGATTCGCCCTGGAGTTTATCGGCATCGATGAATATCAATCAGGTCTCGCGCGACTCCACCGTCTCCGCGACGTTGCCCAACATCTCCATCACCATGAACCGCATCTACCCCTTCAAGCGCAAAAAGGCGGTAGGCGCCGAGAGGTGGTACGAAAAAATATCCATGAGCTATTCGGGTGAATTCCGCAACTCGGTAAACGCGATCAAGGAGAACAGGTTCTTCAAATCAAACCTTATCAAAGACTGGCAAAACGGCATGCGCCACAGCATCCCGGTGAGTGCCACCTTTTCGCTGTTCGACGTGATCCAGATATCTCCGTCGGTGAACTACACCGAACGGTGGTACACCGGCGGAATAAAAGAGGCCTGGGACCCGGTGGAAAAGAGAAACGTGGTTGTGGATACCGTAAACGGATTCAAAAGGGTGTACGACTATGGCGCCTCCATCAGTGCCAATACAAAACTGTACGGAATGTACGTTCCCTGGAAGATTTTCGGAGATAAAGTTCAAGCCATCCGTCACGTCTTTTCACCCAGCATCAGCCTGAGTTACAAACCCGATTTTGGAGATCCAAAGTACGGTTTCTACGAAAAATACTCTTACCGCAATGAATTCGGGGAGGATGTGGAATATTCTTATTCGCCTTATTCCCGAATGATGTTCGGAACCGCTCCTGCAGGACAAAGCGGGAGTATCGGATTCGATTTTAAGAACAACCTCGAGATGAAAGTGAAAAGCGAAAGCGACAGTACCGGATTCAAGAAGATGAGCCTGATCGATGACCTGGGTGTAAACTTCAGCTACAACATGATGGCAGACTCCATGAAATGGAGCATGATCAACACCAATGTCCGTTTGAAATTGTCAAAATCCTACACCCTGAGCCTTAACGCTACTTGGGACCCGTACGTCTATGAGCTGGACAAGAACGGAAGGCCGGTTGCAGTGGACAAGCTACGTGTTTTTAACGGCAAAGGAATCGGAAAACTGCAAAGTACCGGCACCTCGTTCTCCTACTCTGTCAACCAGGATACCTTTAAGAAACTGTTCGGCAAAGAAGACGCTAGCAACGAGGACAAGGAGGGCGGAGAAGACTCCAACGCCAACCTTCCTGATGACGGCACGATGGGACGGAATCCAAACGAAACCGCCGCAAAGAAAAGTGTTTTTGATACCGGAAGCCAGTCCATAGGAGAATTTGACGATGACGGCTACCTGAAAAATCAGATTCAGTGGAATCTCTCGTTTAACTATTCGGTAAGGTATGGGTACGATATGCAGAATTTCGATTTTGACCGGATGGAATATCCGGGAAAGTTGACGCACAGCCTAGGTTTCAGCGGTTCCATCCAACCGACCAAAAACTGGAACTTGACGTTCAATACCGACTATAATTTTGATTATAAAAAATTCACAAGCATCAACTGCTCACTGACCCGGAACCTGCACTGCTGGAGCATGTCGGCCAGTTTTATCCCCATCGGGCCGTATAAATCGTACAATTTTACCATCCGAGCCAACGCTTCCATGCTGCAAGACTTGAAATACGATCAGCGTTCATCACCGTACGACAACGTAAGCAATTGGTATTAAGCATTTATTTTCCCCACAATTTTTTCATCAATTCCTTCATTTTCGCCTCCGAAGGATTGGGCTGAGCCTGCCAGAACTTACTGCTTTTCAACTCCCGGGGCAGGTATTCCTGTTTGACAAAGTTATTCTCGTAATCGTGGGAATATTTGTAAGCCTTCCCATAATCAAGCTCCTTCATCAACGAAGTGGGAGCGTTGCGCAAATGCAGCGGTACAGGGAGGTTTCCCGTTTGCTCCACTTTCGAAATGGCGCTGTCGATAGCCAGGTAAGCGGAATTACTCTTCGGGGAGGTAGCCAGGTATATGGCTGTTTGCGCCAATACGATGCGCCCTTCTGGCCATCCGATTTTCTGAAGGGTATCAAAACAGGCATTGGCCAGCAGCAGGGCGTTGGGGTTGGCCAACCCGATATCTTCAGCAGCCGAGATAACCAGTCTGCGCGCGATAAATTTAGGATCTTCCCCTCCCGCAACCATCCGCGCCAGCCAGTAAACCGCAGCATCGGGGTCACTCCCGCGAATGGATTTTATAAACGCCGAAATGATGTCGTAGTGCATCTCGCCACCCTTATCGTACGCCGCCGGATTTTCCTGTAAGCGCTCCGTAACACCCTTATCCGTGATAACGATTTTTTCTCCGGTCTCTTCTGCAGCTATAACCAGCTCCATAATATTCAGCAGCTTACGCGCATCACCTCCCGAAAAACGGAAAAGAGCATCGGTTTCCTCAACTTCGATCTCTTTTCCTTTCAGGATATCATCTTCGGTCAGCGCACGATCCATCAACACCTGCAGGTCTTTTACCTCCATGGATTTCAAAACGTAAACCTGACAACGCGAAAGCAACGGGCGGATAACTTCAAACGATGGATTCTCCGTTGTTGCACCGATGAGCGTAATGATTCCGGTTTCTACGGCATGTAACAGGGAATCCTGTTGCGACTTGCTGAACCGGTGAATCTCATCAATAAATAGAATGGGGGCAGCAGCTTCAAAAAAACGGTTGTTCTTGGCCTTCTCAATCACGTCCCGCACATCCTTTACTCCCGAATTAATGGCGCTTAACTTATAAAACGGAGCGTGCAACGTGTTGGCAATGATGTTTGCCAGCGTAGTTTTGCCGACACCCGGCGGTCCCCAGAAAATGATGGAAGGGATCCGGCCCGAATCGATCATCTTGCGCAAAACAGCCCCTTTACCGACCAAATGTGTTTGCCCGATAAATTCGTCCAGGCTCCGCGGACGCAACCGTTCTGCCAAAGGTGCACTCATCACTTTCTCACGGATCAAATCAATATCTGCCGGCAATACTCCATACAGGTTCTTACCTCCTTTACCGAAGTTGACCAGGGTACAACCGGATACTCCAATTCGATATCGCAATAAATTGGCCACTTCTCTTTCTGGATTAAGCGCAACACTTCGGCAATGGGGGTTTCTCCCTGCCCGAATACCTGGTTAGTATTCTTTTGCGTGGCATTCGTTGCGCTCGTCTTATCCTTTACGTGAATACTTGCAATCCGGTTGTAATATTTCCGAATAAAATCGGCAGGGTTCAACCCGGTTGACCCCAGGTAATGCCCTATATCGAAGTTCAGCATGTTGGCCGGTGAGTATGCCAACAACCCGTCTACATCAAAACCGGGCTCTCCAAACTGATAATGGTTGTGTAAAATGGCGTACATCCCGTTTCTGGCGGCAACGGGCCCCATCAGCCGGGCATTTTCATCGTTCAGTTCAGCACTGATTCCTATTGCCCCAAGTGTTTTGGCCACTTTGAATGAATAATCGAGTTCCTCTTCCGTATTTCCGGCCACCCATTTATAGATATGGATTTTCACACCCGCATCGTTGAATTTTTTTCGGAGTTGGGCATATTTATCCAGCGTTCCGTTTACTTTTCGCCATTCTTTCAAGTCGCGGTTGTACTGATCCAGCGTCTTCCTTTCTGCATCGGAAAGCTGACGCGGAGCACCGGGAGGACGTTGCAACGGATTTTTGGGAGCTCCAAGGTAATCCTCCACGCCTGTACCCATCAGCTCAACGGAGCTTAAGCCTGCATCAACGCAAGCCTTTAAAACTGCTTCAAGGCCACCGGTCAAGTCACGGAAACTGTAGGTAATGGCACCGACCTGAACTCCGCCGAATTTCGAATTTGGAATACCCTTCCCCGAAGCCGATGACTGAGTACTCCCGTACGATGTAGAAAACGGAATTACTGAAGCAGCTGTCACAGCGGCAGCAGCACCCAGAAAACCTCTTCTTGAAAGCCTTTCTGTAAAAATCTCTTTGTCTTTCATTTTATTGTTTTTATTTGATAAACTGATAACTGTATTTCTTAGGAATTATTCTGTGTTGTTCGTTCCGTTTTCTTTCTGCGCAAGCGCTTTTGCTGCTTGCTTTTCCTGTACCCGCCGGGCAATTTCTTCCGGACTCATTCTCGGACTTTTTACCGGCTCAGCGGATGACGCTTGTTTTTTCACACCGCGGAGCACCAGTGTGCCCGGAAGAATTACGTTGATTAGGTGTTTTCCCAACATACCCAGTTGCACGGCGGTAGCAAGCGATCCGAGAGAAAGAAGCAGAAAGTACCAGGGGTAAATATCACGCCTAAAAACTATTGCCTGAATAACGGCAAGTGCAATCACGATGACACTGAGAATAATCTTCTTTAACAACAAAGGGGTGTTTATCGTTTTAAAACGTACAAGTCCGTCTGCATACCCGGATAATGCAGACAATATAAGGGTGAGCGGAAACAAGTATACCGAAAAGGCAATCACCGAATGGATGATCGTCGGCTCAAAGTCCGGGAAGAGATAATGGAAGATGATGAGAAACGGCACAAGGGCAACAAATGTCTGCGAAAGGTGAATAGCTATGGGATGGATATCCAGGGCTAAAAACCGCAAACGTCCGGAAGAGACCTTTTCCCGGTAGGGCTCAAATACATCTCTCGGTAAACCACAAGCAGGACAAACATCACCCAGTTCGCTCTCTTTCATTACATAACCGCAAGGACGGCAACGGACTAACTTTTCTTCTTTCATGTTTTCGCGGAAGTAATTTATTTAACCTCTTTATATGTATGTTGGTAATTAATATACGTAAAACATAGGTAACGATTATCCTTTGCAAAAATAGCAATTAATTTTGATTGGATATTTTATTAAATGAATTTAAAACAGATTTATCGAAATCTGGCTTTGCGTTTCTTTTCAAAAAAGTTACCTTTGCGGCTGGAAATCATAAAGTACTCCCTATGCAACATTTACCGCTTTTGTCACTATTCGGAAACCTGGAACAGCTGAACACGGTACAACTCAACTTCAACCAAAACTCGTTAAACATGATGAATATAGCCATCGCGTTTATTATGTTTGGTGTGGCGCTGGGCATAAGACCCAAACATTTTAGGGACATCGCATTGAATCCCAAGCCGGCTATAGTGGGGGTTATCTCGCAATATATCCTGCTGCCGGCTTTAACTTACCTGCTGGTCCTCGTTATCAAACCGAGCGTCCCGGTAGCAATGGGAATGATCCTGGTAGCTTCCTGTCCCGGCGGGAATGTCTCAAACATGATTTCGGCATTGTCGAAGTCGAATGTGGCTTTGTCTGTAAGCCTGACGGCAACCACCACCGTATTGAGTTTGTTTATGACGCCTCTCAATTTTGCTTACTGGGGCGGGCTTTACGCTAGCAAATCCCCACTTCTGGTTCCAATCACCATCGATCCCGTGGAAATGTTCCGCACTGTTTTCATCATTCTGGGAATACCTGTGATAATGGGAATGATCGTCGGGATGAAATTTCCGGTATTCGTAAAAAAAGTGGAAAAACACGTACAGATTGCATCGGTTTTATTTTTTATCGCTTTCCTGGCAGGAGCATTGGCGGGAAATTTCTCCCTTTTTCTGAAATACATCCACCTGGTTTTTTTGATTGTTTTACTGCATAATGGGATCGCCTTCTTAGGCGGATACCTGTTCCCCAGGGCCCTCAAGATAAATAAACTTAACTCCCGGACTATCTCTATCGAAACGGGAATACAGAACTCGGGGCTGGGACTGGCCTTAATTTTTAATCCCCGGGTTTTTCCTCCGGAACTGGAGCTTGGGGGAATGGCATTTATTGCTGCCTGGTGGGGAATCTGGCACATTGTTGCCGGTCTGATGCTGGCTTTTTACTGGCGGAGAGAATCCATTAAACACATTGCTGTAACATCATGAAGTACGAATACAGTAAAGGATACGAAATTGTCCGTTTTTTCGAACGGATCACCCTCAACCTGCATTACAGGAAAATTGTATACAAGGGGACTGAAAACATCAACGAAGATCATCCGGTAATTTTTGCATCGAACCACCGCAACGCCGTTATCGATCCTTTTTTGTTGTTGAACGCTTGTAAAAAGGAACCGGTTTTCCTGGCCCGTGCGGATGTATTCAGGAAACCTACCGTTGCCGCTATCATGAAGTGGCTTCATATTATGCCGGTATATCGCATCCGGGATGGGGTGGAAAACCTGGGGAACAACAACGAATCGTTTCGGTTGAGCGGAGAGCTGCTGAAAAAGAGAATTCCGATGGCGCTATATCCAGAAGGGAGGCATAATCCCAAAATGTCATTACTGCCTGTTCAGAAGGCCATTTCCCGAATTGTATTGCCCATAGAAGCAAGCGAGGATTTCACCTTGAACAGCGAAGTTATTCCCGTAGGGGTATATTACCCGGATATTTTCGGATTCCTTTCCGATGCGTACGTAGTTTTCGGGAAACCCATCCAAGTGGCGGATTACCGCAAACAATACGAAGAAAACCCCAACATGGCAGCCAACTCTTTGAGGCACGATCTGGAAAACAGCATGAAGAGACTGATCGTGAACATATGGAACGATGCGTTTTACGATGAATACGTTTGGGCCATCGATTGGAACGCACCCCAACTGGTAAGGGGAAAATATGCCGGGAAGCAAGAAGATTATCTGCTGGCTTCGCAGGAGGTTGTCCACACGCTGGATGAGATGTTCCACCGGGACAGGCCCTCCTTCGATACGCACATTGAAAATTTCCGCAGGGCAGAGAGCATACTCAAAAAACACCGGTTAACATCCAGGGACAATGTCTTAAAACCGGCCTCAACGGTTTTAATCGTCTTGCACCTGTTGCTCCTGATCGTTTCGCTGCCCCTGGCCGTTTTCGGGTTTGTCAACGGAATCTTTCCCATAATTGGCTACAGGAAACTACTCGGGCTTTTTAAAGACGATCAGTTTATACCGACGGTCCGTGTCGTTTCCGGTATGTTTATCGTCCCCGCTTTCGTTGTTATTCAATCCCTAATCGTTGGCCTGGTTTTCAACGGATGGTGGGCGTTCGCCTATTCTTTTCTAATGCCTGCAACGTTCTATTTTGCATGCTGGTGGCGTAAATGGGCAAAATCTCTTGCCAGAAAATGGTGCGTTAACCGATTTGTGAAGAAGTTCCCCGACAGTTGGAGAGAGTTAACGGAGCTGATTAAAATCAACCACAGCTGACTCAACGTTAATGATTCCTTTCTTTCAGGTAAAAAACTATTTTTTGGGCTTTCGACAGCTGTTCGTGTGAAATACGGTAGCCGTTGAATTTTTTTCCGTCGATCACAATTTTATCGATAAACCGGGCATTTTTTCCGGGGCGAACAATTTCCATCTCCAAAACCTTGTTATCGTAGTAGTCCGGATTTAACCGCAACGTTATTCTATCGAAAATCGGAGTTGTAAAAGTGTAAAAAGGCTCTGTGGCGTTGTCGGGATAAAAACCCATCATCGAGAATACGGCCCAGGCAGACATGGTGCCCGTATCATCATTTCCCGGAAGTCCGTTAGGAGAATTCTTAAAATACCGGGTCAAAAGCTGCTGCGTAAGTTGTTGCGTACGCCACTCCTCCCCTTTCACATAACTGAAAAGATAGGGATAACCGATATTCGGCTCGTTGGTGGGGTCGTAATGCTCATCGTCAAACACCTCCTGAAGCTTGTTTGTAAATTTTCTGTTACCGCCGTGCAGTTTAATCAATCCCGGCACATCATGCGGTACCATAAATGAATAATTCCATGAACTGCCTTCGTGAAATCCGGGTACGTCTTCAAAGTTTTCGCCCTGCTTGGGGTTGAAAGGCGACAGGAAAGTTCCGTCGGGCAATAGCGGGCGGAACACCCCGTATTCGGGCGAGTAATAGCGGGAATAATTCAGCGACTGGGCGCGAAAGCGGGCAGCATCTTCTTTTTTTCCTAGGGCAGCAGCAAATTTTGACAAGGCGTTATCGGCGATGTAATATTCGAGCGCGTGAGAAACGGAATTGTCGTATTTTTCACGAAGCGGCACATAACCCAGTCTAAGGTAATCATCGTTATCCGGGCGAAGAAGGTTGTCTTTGCCTTTCGTAGTGGCCGATTTATACATGGCTTCGTAAGCCGTTTCCACGTCGAAGTCGCGCAACCCTTTCATCCAACTGTCCACGATAACCGGAATAGCCGGGTCTCCCTCCATCGTAAGAGTCTCGCGGCCATACAATTCCCATTTAGGCAGCCATCCGCTTTCTTTGTACATATCCACCATCGAACGGACCATGTCCAATTGTTTTTCGGGATAAAGCAGTGAAAGCATCTGATGCACATTCCTGTACGTGTCCCAAAGCGAAAAAACCGTGTATCGCCCTGCTCCGGAGGTAAGGATCTTATCACTTCCCATTGCCGGATACTGGCCGTTCACGTCATTAAACAGGTTGGGATGGATGAGCGCATGATAAAGTGCGGTATAGAAAACCACTTTCTGGTCGGCGGTACCTCCTTCAATCCCTACACGGGCAAGCTCTTTCTCCCAGCTTTCGCGGGCAGCAGTCCTGACCTTATCAAACTGAAAGCCGTTTTGCTCGGCCTCCAGGTTTTCGCGGGCATTGGCAGTGCTTACGAAGGAAACCCCGATCTGTACTTCGATGGTTTCACCCGCTTTAACATCGTAAGAAAAGTAGGCTCCGATATCGTCTCCGGCAATATCCCGCCCATAACGGGTGTAAATTTTCCGTGTGCCTGCCGTGCTGTCCCAGGCAGCCTCTGCAGTCATTTCGCGTTGTTTCTTCCAATATCCGGCAGTCACCGGTGGTTTGCTGACACGCATCACAAAATAAATGGGAAAAACCGCCTGAGGGTTGTAACAAAAAGTCCCCAGCACTTTCATCCCCTCAATTTCGGTATTACTGATGCGACGCATCCAGGCACCACTTTCGTTGGTAAGCCCTTCCCCCAGGTTCAGCAATATATTTGCGTGCCCTTTCGGAAAGGTAAAACGGGCGATACTCGTGCGTGTAGTGGCCGAAACTTCGGTTAATATGCCGTATTTGGTCAACCGGTTGGTATAATAGCCGGGCGACGCCTGCTCACCGGCATACCCACTGCCATACTCCTCGTAATTGACATTCAATTCTCCCGATGTGGGCATCAGCAAAAGAGAGCCGGCCTCGGGGCACCCCACTCCGCTCAGGTTAACGTGCGAGAATCCGGTAAAGAACTTATTTTCGTACGAGTAGGGTGTAGACCACCATTGCTTGTCCTTATCGAACTTGTTTTCATCCGACCCCATCACGTTAAACGGGGCCACCGACATCATTCCGTTGGGCAGTACCGCCCCGGGATTGGTGGTGCCGTAGTTGGTCGTACCGATAAAGGGGTTGACAAAACCGGTAAGGTCTTGACCGAAAAAATTCGAAGAAATCACAAGAAAAAGAATAAAAAACAGTCCGGATCGCATACGATAAATGATTGATTCAACTTCTACCTATATTTCGTGCAAAAATAACCATAATCGTCCAACACAACCTAAATTCTTTTGCAAATAATTTTTGAAACCGAAAGCTTCGTGTATTTTTGCAAAAATAATCAGCAACAACAAAGAGTATGGACGAAAATCTAAAAAGATACATTGAGTTAATTCCCAAGGCAGAACTGCACGTACATATCGAAGGTACGTTCGAACCTGAGCTGATTTTCGAAATCGCTCAAAGGAATAATGTCCCCCTACAGTACAACTCCGTGGAAGAGTTGCGTAAAGCATACAATTTCAATAACCTGCAAGATTTTCTGGATATCTACTACGGAGCAGCCAGCGTACTTTTGTACGAACAGGATTTTTACGACCTCACCGCAAGCTACTTGCGGAAGGCACATGCCGACAATGTCGTCCATACCGAAATCTTTTTCGATCCGCAAACGCATACCACCCGCGGCGTAAGCTTTGCAACGGTTATCAACGGAATTACCCGGGCAATGGGTGACGCCAAAACCGAATGGGGGATTTCAACGAAACTGATCATGTGTTTCCTGCGCCATTTAAGCGAAAAATCCGCCGAAGAGACCCTGGAATCCGCCTTGTTGCATAAAGAAAAAATCATTGCCGTAGGGCTCGATTCTTCGGAGAACGGACATCCGCCGGGAAAGTTTTTCCATGTTTTCAACCGGGTACGCGAGGAAGGCTTTTTTGTGGTTGCCCATGCCGGAGAAGAAGGTCCTGCAGAATATGTCTGGGAGGCCATCGACCTGCTGGAGGCAGAACGGATCGATCACGGGGTCAGCTCTGTGGATGATCCTGATTTAATGGAAGAACTGCGTGAACGGGAAATCCCCCTGACCGTATGCCCATTATCAAACCTCAAACTAAGGGTAGTGGAAGACCTGAAAAATGTTCCGGTCAGGTCCTTCCTCGAGAAAGGAATCCTCGTCACCCTCAATTCCGATGACCCTTCCTATTTCGGAGGATACATTAACGACAACTACCTGCAAACGGCAGAAGCACTCCAATTGTCGAGAAACGACATTTATACGTTAGCCAAAAACTCCTTCCTGGCATCGTTTATCACCGAGAAGGAAAGAAATTTTTTCCTGGAAAAACTCCTGAATTTCGAAAATTCGTTTGTCTAATTTATCAGGCAGAAGCCTCTACCGATAAAAATTGACACAACTTCTTTGCGTGTAGCAATAAAGTGTAAGAAAATCCGCATTCTCCTTAAGCTCGTGGAAGTGATCCGGGGACAGCTCACGGCAGACTGCGTTTTCGACAGTGTATCGGGCATCGCTGGCACGGGCCGATTTAATCGGGTTGGATGTTTGTCTGGCCATCCTGGAGGTATTACACCACGAGTTTGGCGACGACAAATACCGCCCGCATCCGTTGTTGCGCAAAATGGTCCGCGCCAACCTACTGGGAAGAAAAACCGGAACCGGTTTTTACGATTACCAAAAATAAAAGGAGTCTTTATGAAGCGGGAAGAGGACAAAGTTCCTGCCCTTCCCGTTTCTTTGGCCCTGTGATCACAAATACCATCATCAACAAGGCAGACAAAACAGCGGTGGCCGATCCAAAATAAAACGGTATGCTCGAGTTGATTTTGTCGTATAGTGTTCCTGCAATCAGACTTGCCGGCAACAACGTTATTCCGATCAAAGCATGGTATATTCCCAATCCTGTGCCTTTTTTATTTTTAGCTGTCAGGTCCGAAATAAGTGCTTTCTGCACTCCGTCGGTTGAAGCCGAATAAACTCCATAAAGAGCAAACAGGATAACAATGGTGTCTATGTTTCGGGTAAATCCAAATCCAAAATAGACCCCGGCATAAATCAGAAAACCTGCGACAAGCAGTTTTTCTCGGCCGATTCTATCCGACAGTACACCGAACGGAATGGCCAGTACCACTGACACAACACTTGAAATCAGGTAGACCAACGGGATGAAAGTAACTTTAACACCCACCTCATTGGCTTTTACCATGAGAAGTGCATCGGTGGAATTTCCCAACGTGAAAATAAAAATTATAGCAAGGAACAGATAAAAACGTTTAGGAAAGTCCCTGAACTTAAATCTTTGTATCAAGCTCTCTTTCTTTTTTCCCGCTTCTTTGATTCCTAAAATCAGTACCACCATGCCCAAGAATCCCGGTAAGGCTGCAAGTAAAAAAATAAACCGGTAGCTGTCGGGCTTAAGGGAAAGAAGTAAAAAAGCCAGCAAAGGCCCAAGAATCGCTCCACTGTTGTCCATGGCTTTGTGTAAACCGAAACTTTTCCCCGTTTCGTTTTTTTCTGTCGACCCCGCTACAAGGCTATCCCGCGGAGCAGATCGAATTCCTTTTCCTACACGCTCGGCAAACCGAAAAAGCAACATCTGCAATGGGGTGACAACGGTAGCGTAAAGCGGCAAGATGAGTGAAGACAATCCATAGCCGATTACCATGAAAGGCTTGTTTCTACCTATCTTATCGCTCCAGTATCCTGAAAACGCTTTCAACAGGGAAGCCGTGCTCTCCGCCACTCCTTCGATCAGCGAAAGGCTTGTTTTGGACACGCCGATGGACATTAAAAACATCGGTACGACGGAATAGACCATTTTCGTGGATGTATCCGTTAAAAAACTGACTATCCCCGCGTAAAATACATTGGAAGAAAATCCAAAAATCTTTCTTTGTGTTGTTACTTCTTCAGGCATAATACAACTCCGGCATATAAGAAAAACATTCTTTGCAGAGGATGCTCACTCTTCCCTCATACCCCGGCGATTAAAATTGTTTACAGCAACAATAAAAACATACATCCTACGGGTTTGTTCATTATGCGTAAACAAACTACCTTTGAAAAAAGAAAGGGAATCCGTTATGAAAACACTTCGTTCCGGCTTGAAAAACGTATTTTTTAGTTTTCTGCTGATGGGGCTGATGGGCTGTAACAGTCTGGCAGAAAAGGATCCAAAAATTGATTTGGAAGAAATAACCATTGCCGATCTTCAGCAAGGATACAAGACCGGAAAATTTACCATCGTGGGAATTACGCAAGCGTACCTCGACCGGATTGAAGCCATTGACAAGAACGGACCGGCGTTGAATGCGGTAATCAGGGTCAATCCCGATGCACTGGAAATCGCTGCAAGCCTCGATGAAGAGTTAAGGCAAGGAAAAAGCCGCGGGAGCCAACGCTTATTGAAATGGCATTTGCCTTCGAACAAGGAACAAAACACCGGCGCAAACCGGTGTTAAATACAGAAAATTGAAGGCCATAACAACGTTCAGAGTGTCCACCCGCTCCTGTATTCATAATGCAGGAACTGATCTGCCTCCGGCATGTTGGGGAACGAAAGTGTTTCTGGATCGAAATTCAGGCTCTGATAGCTCATCTTCTCTCTCAATTCAGGCCTTAATGCGATATTTCCCAGCAACACGGTTTCGGTCAGCGGCCCTGCCCAGTCAAAATTCGATCCGGCAGGATCACCCCCTTTACACGCAAGGATCCACTCCTGACGATGACCGGGCGAAGATTTAAGATACGGCTCCGGTCTTTTGTAGGTATCATCCAATGACTGAGGCAAGAGGCGGTCACCCAGTATCACTCCTTTAGTGCCTACATAGAGCACCCCTCCCGCTCCCATTTCGACACCGGGCACTATTTCGGCCAGGCGGGGAGGGCGTAATCCTCCGTCGTACCAGCTCAGGCGTAGCGGAGGCATATCTCCCCGAGCGGGAAAATCATAGGTAACCATGGATCCTAGCGGGAAAGAGTCTCCGTTAACCAGTGTGGAAGTGCCTTGAATGCTTATGGGGTATTTCAGCTTCAGTATCCTGAATATCGAATCGAAGGAGTGACAGCCGATATCCCCAAGCGCTCCGGTGCCGTAATCGAGCCATCCGCGCCACCTGAAAGGATGATAAGAAGGATGATACGGACGTAACGGCGCCGGTCCTGTAAACAAATCCCAGTCAAGGGTTTCAGGTACCGGAGGCATATCTTCCGGGCGTTTTACTCCTTGCGGCCAGTATGTATCGGATAATCCCCGGTTGGGCCGATCGGTCCACACGTGGACCTCCTCAATAGCCCCGATGGCTCCATCGTGAATCATCTCCTGCAATCTTCGCGGGCCGTCACCGGCTTGCCCCTGATTTCCCATCTGAGTAGCCACGTTATGCTTGCGAGCTGCCTCTGTCAGCATTCTTGCCTCATACACCGTATGTGTCAAGGGCTTCTCCGTGTAAACGTGCTTACCCCTCCTGATGGCTTCCATGCTGATAACAGCGTGTGTGTGGTCGGGTGTGGCAACGATAACTGCGTCGATATCCTTTTCCCGGTCCAGCATTACACGATAGTCCTTGTATCTTTGGGCTTTCGGGTAGAGCTTAAATACATTTTCCACCTGACTACTCCAATCCACGTCGCAGAGTGCCACAATATTTTCTGTTTTGGCTACATCCTCCAGGTCGCCGCTTCCCATTCCACCAATTCCAATTCCTGCAACGTTCAGCTTATCGCTCGGGGCCACATGCCCCAGTCCGGTGACAGCATGAGCCGGAACAAGGGTCAGTCCGCCAATGGCCAAGGCAGAGGTTCCAATAAACTCTCTCCGACTGATTCTTTTTGAGTTTTCTGATTTCATGACAAAAGATATTTATTAACGATCAATTGATTATGGGAGTCAACACTATGTTCCTGTAAGAAATAGCTGTATGATCTCCCTGAAGATAGATCGGGCCCGGAGCGGTAATATCCGATTGGATAGCCCCGCCGGTTGCCCCATACACGGGTTGATTTTCGATAATGGTTACTCCGTTTAATTTAACGGTAATGTGACGCTTGTATAGCGTAATGTCTAGATCCTGCCATTCTCCGGCCGGTTTTTCAGCCTTAACCGTAGGAGTGATTCTGGTAAATATAGCACCCATACTGCCGCCCCAGTCGAGAGGCCTATCGTAGGAGTCTGCCACCTGCACCTCGTACATCCCGCGGAGGTATACCCCGCTGTTGCTTCCCCGAGGGGCATTAACCTCAAGCTTAAGGTTAAAATCCTCATACACATCCTCCGTACGGAGATTTCCGTAACGGATATGTTCCTCTCCTTCTGTTTGAACCGGATTATTCGTAAGCACACCGTCATTCATTGTCCAGCCGTTCTTCAGATCTTCTTCTATCAGCCTCCATCCGGTCAGGTCGTCGTTGTTCCTGATTAACCGTACAGGCTCTCCGAAACTCAACTTGCTCAGGTCCGGCGCAGGCTGCATCTCGGGTAATTTAGCTCCTCTTATGTAAATCGAATCAAGTCCGGTTCCATCAACCTTCGGGCTTAAATAGTAGCCCGAAATACTGTCCCCTTCCCTTGTCAGCTCAATCCAGGCAGGATAGCTTCTCGATAACAGCGGTTGGCCGCCACCATCCCTGGTCAGAACTGTGCTTCGGGAATTTCGTCCCAGGTAGAGGTCTCCTCCTGCAACATAAACATAAGGCAACCCATAAAAAACACCTCCACCACCCCACATCAGGTCCGCATCCAAATAACCTACTTCCTGCCTCACCTGCAGCCACCCCACGGATCGCTGACCAAAATCGAAAGTCCATTGTCCCAGGTAGGAAGAAACATCGTTTTGAGGAACAGCAATTCCGGAGTCCTGTTTTCTTTCACTGCACGAGCCCCAGAAGCATCCCAACACAATAACTAACAATAAATTAAAAGTTGTTAATGATTTCATAGAATAAGTTTTAAAAAGTTACGTTCATTTCTCACTTGGTATAGCAATACAAGGTCGTTCAGACACCTCTTCCCGGGCTATCTGTCAGGCTGAATACCGGCAAAGAGCCCGTTTAGCATGATTCATGGTATTCCTAAGCATCCCGGTAATCGGAAGAACAGTACTCCCACAGAAAGACGGGAGTTAATAGAAAGCGCAAAATGCGGTAGATCAAGACAAAATCAGTCCTATATTTTCGAACCGCTCGTTATAGTCCTGAACAGCGTAGCGGATAACTTCAAGGGCCTCATCGTGTCCATAAACATGGGTGATCTCGGTGTTGCGGTCTTCGCCAGGCATATCCTTGTAAGTAAGGAAATAGTGTTCCAGGCGTTGAATAACAATTTTAGGAACATCATCGATATTGTCGTAATGTCCATAAACGGTATCGTTCTTCAGGATGGCGATTATCTTATCGTCTGCCTGATTACCGTCGATCATCCGAAAACCTCCGATAGGGATAGCATTTACCAACAAGTCACCGTGCGAGAGGTCTTTTTCCGTTAACACGCAAATATCCATAGGGTCTCCATCACCCAAGATGTCTGTCCTTCCGGTTTTTTTATTGCAGAAGTCGCCAACTCGTTTTCCACAATAGGTTTGCGGAATAAATCCGTACAGAGCGGGAACTACATTTGAAAATTTTTGTGGACGATCCACCCGCAGGTATCCGCTTATTTTATCTATTTCGTATTTTACCGTATCGGTAGGAACCACCTCAATAAATGCCGTCACCTCTTCGGGAGCATGATCACCGATAGAAATGCCGTGCCACGGATGAGATTTGTAACGTAATCCCATCAACCTGCCAATCGGGTCTGAAAGTTTATCAACCATAAATTATCTTTTATTTACAAAAGTACAAAAACTATTTCGAATTTGAGATCTCGGGGCAGGGTTTTCAGAGCTAAAGCCAATTTCTACCTAAATCCTCAAAAAACCCATCATTCATCGTATAACAGATAAGGGCGCCGTTGCTGCTTAAACCTCAATACGTCACAAAACCATTTCTCTTTTATTTCCCGAGCGGATTTTCCGGCAATAATATCCTGACGGATATAATCCACTCCCACTAATTTTTCAAAAAAGTTGGTGAAAAATTTATCGCCCATTTTCAGGTTTTTATAGGCATCGATAACGTAGGAGAGATCGAAACCGTATTCCCAGATCTGTTCGTACGAAACATTCCGGAGGTCCACACCGTAACATTTTCTGTTGAGCAACGGCGGGTTCTTAGCTCCCGGAACGCTGCGGGGAGTAAAGGAAAAACCAGAGCCTTTGAAGTTCGGATGCCCGTAGGCCTGGAATGGAAAAGAGGTCCCGCGGCCCAGGCTCATGACTGTGCCTTCGAAAAGGCATGTGGAAGGATAAAGATAAATGGACTGGGTATTTGGCAGGTTGGGAGAAGGGGCTACGGGTAATTCGTATTTTGTCTGATGCGTATAATTTTCACAAGGGATAACAGTCACATCGCAAATCCGGCCTTGGGGCAACCATTTTTCGCCGTTAATCATCAGGGCGAGCTCACCCAGCGTCATTCCGTGAACCACGGGGATGGGCAACCACCCTACACCCGACTTGTGTTTCATATCCAAAATCGGCCCATCCACATAAAATCCATTTGGGTTGGGACGGTCGAGTACGATCATTTTCTTATTGTGTTCAGCACAGGCATCCATTAAACGAGCCATACTGGCATAGTAGGTGTAAAACCGCAATCCGACATCCTGAAGGTCGAAAAGAAGCACATCGAATGTTCTCATCTTATCGGCAGAAGGCTTACCGCCTCCACCACCGTATAGCGACCATACAGGAACTCCCGTTTTCTCATCCATCGAGCTTGCCACGTGCTCCCCCGCATCGGCCGTTCCACGAAATCCGTGTTCGGGGGAGAAAATTCCAACCAGGTCAACTTTATTCCGGATAAGTAAATCCACCAGATGTTCGTCCCCTACCCTTCCGGTTTGATTGGTCATAACCGCCACCCGTTTTCCCTGGATGAGCGGGAGATATGCTCCGGTCAATTCGGCCCCTGCTTTAACGGTTTGTGCCGGTAGATTAAAGGAGAAAAAGAGTAATGCCGCAATAAAAAGTACTTTCTTTACCCTCATTCTATTTCCGTTTTGCTGTATTTTTGCTGCTCGTGAAGCCGGTCAAACTCTTCTTCCAGCGAGAGCAGATCCTTCTTTATTTCCTTAAGTTTTTCCAACGCTTCCACACGCTTAACCTCATCGTCTTTTTTCGACTTCAGCGACTGGCGCGCACCTTCCAGCGTCAATCCCTTCTCTTTTACCAGGTGATGCACAATCTCCACCTGTTGAATGTCCTCCCGGGTGTATTGGCGTGTTCCTCCGGCCGTCTTTTTCGGGTTAATATTTTCGAACTCTTTCTCCCAGAACCTTAACAGCGACACATTTACAGCAAAATGATCCGCCACCTCCTGAATGGAATAGTAAAGCCGTTTATCGTTGAACTGGATTGGTTTCCTTCGCTTGCCCATTTCTTTACCAAAGTTTTGAACCTTGACAAAGATACAAATTAGAATCAAAAGACAATGATTTTTGCTCATGTTTTGACGCAAGAAAATTGTATCTTTGCACCTCAAAAACAAAACTTCGAATTTCCCGCTCGAAATTCAAAAAACTCGAAACCCGTATATGACTTCAAAAGAAATTCGCCAATCGTTTAAAGATTTTTTTGCATCCAAGAACCACCAGGTTGTGCCTTCGGCTCCGATGGTGATTAAGGACGACCCTACGCTGATGTTTACCAATGCCGGCATGAATCAGTTTAAAGATATTATTCTGGGTAACGCCCCTGTTAAATATCCGCGGGTGGCAGATTCTCAAAAATGTTTGCGCGTGAGCGGCAAGCACAACGATCTGGAAGAGGTAGGACACGACACTTATCACCACACGATGTTTGAAATGCTGGGAAACTGGTCGTTCGGCGATTATTTCAAAAAAGAAGCCATCGCCTGGGCATGGGAATATCTTGTGGGGGTACTGAAACTCGATCCGGACCGGCTCTACGCAACCGTTTTTGAAGGAAGCCCCGGAGAGAATCTGGAGCGCGACAATGAGGCCGCCGGTTACTGGCTGCAATATCTGCCTAAAGAACGTATCATTGACGGAAACAAAAAAGATAACTTCTGGGAAATGGGCGATACAGGGCCTTGCGGGCCTTGTTCCGAAATTCATATCGATATCCGATCCGAGGAGGAGCGAGCCAAGGTAGACGGGCTTCTGCTCGTGAACCAAAGCCACCCTCAAGTTATTGAGATCTGGAACCTCGTGTTCATGCAATACAACCGCAAGGCCGATGGTTCGCTGGAACCGCTTCCTGCCAAAGTGATCGACACCGGCATGGGGTTTGAGCGTCTTACAATGGCAGTACAAGGAAAAATATCGAACTACGACACCGATGTTTTTCAGCCAATCATCGCTGAAATCGGAGAAATCACAAGTGTGACGTATGGAAAAGATGCCCGGAAAGACATCGCCATGCGTGTTATTGCCGACCACATTCGCACCATTTCTTTCTCGATAACCGACGGCCAATTGCCATCGAATGCCAAAGCCGGATACGTTATCCGCCGTATTTTGCGCCGCGCCGTCCGTTACGGATACACGTTTCTCAACATGCATGAAGCGTTTATGTATAAGCTTGTGCCTACGCTCATTGAAGTTATGGGAGATGCCTATCCCGAATTGGAGACGCAAAAGACACTGCTAGGAAAGGTGATTAAAGAAGAAGAGAATGCGTTCTTAAGAACGCTCGAAACCGGAATCCGTTTGCTTGACAAGGAAATTGCTGAGCACAAGAGATCGGGCAGGAATGAACTGGAGGGAGAGATCGCTTTTCAGCTATACGACACTTTTGGCTTCCCGCTCGACCTGACTGAACTTATTCTTCGTGAACACGATATGTCGGTCGACCACAAAGGCTTTGATGCCGAAATGCAAAAACAGAAAGAACGTGCACGGAATGCAGCTGCCGTGGAAACGGGAGATTGGATTAAAATACGGGACGGCGAAGCCGAATTTGTAGGTTACGACGAGACCGAATGCGAAACGCAGGTGATCCGTTACCGGAAAGTGAAACAGAAAAACAAGGAATATTACCAGATTGTGCTTACCAAGTCGCCGTTTTATGCCGAAATGGGGGGCCAGGTAGGCGACAGCGGCTGGCTTATCGACGAAAATGGAGAGGGGACCGACATCTTCGACACCAAGCGTGAGAACAATCTTCCCGTTCATTTGGCGAACAAGCTGCCGCATCATATCGAAGGCTCTTTTCGAGCAAAAATAAACACCGCCCGGCGTACGGCAACCGAATGCAATCACACCGGGACACACCTGATGCACGAGGCGCTGCGCGAGGTACTGGGAACGCATGTAGAGCAAAAAGGATCGTATGTCTCTCCTGAAATCCTGCGGTTCGACTTCTCGCACTTTCAGAAAATGACCCCGGAAGAAATTCGTGCCGTGGAACAGAACGTCACCGAAAAAATCCGCAGCAATTTCTCCATTGAGGAACACCGCCACGTACCCATCGATGAGGCGAGAGCACAAGGTGCCATGGCCCTTTTCGGCGAGAAATACGGCGACGATGTTCGCACGGTCCGTTTTGGGTCGTCCATTGAACTTTGCGGAGGAACACATATCTCTTCCACCGGGCGTATCGGCACATTCCGTATCGTAAGTGAAAGCGCCATCGCTGCCGGTGTCCGCCGCATAGAAGCCGTTACTGCCAAAGGCTGCGAAGATTATTTGTACACGATGGAAGACATGCTCCGAAACATAAAAGAAGCATTGTCGGGTAACGCTCCCGAAATCATGGTGGGCTTACGCAAACTGATGAGCGAAAACGAGGAGATGCGGCAAAAAATTGAAGCGTTTACAAAAGAGCGCACCGTACAGTTAAAGAACCTCATTATCCAGAAAAAAGAGATCGTTAACGGTGTCACGGTGTTTAAGCTTGAAGGTATGGTGGTTACCCCCGAAATTGTTAAGGATATTGCCTTTCAGCTGAGAGGAGAGTTTCCGGAATACATGGCCTTTATGGCGGCAACCGGTGGCAACAACAAACCAAGCCTGACAGTAATGCTGAGCGACGACTTAGTGTCAGGAGGGCTTAATGCAGGAACCATTGTACGTGAAGCAGCCAAACATATTCAGGGAGGAGGAGGAGGCCAACCACACTTTGCGACTGCCGGAGGTAAAAATGCCGATGGGTTAAAGATGGCGATGGAAACAATGTTGCAATATTTACCATAAGCCGGAAAAAACTCCCGGGTTTTGTTGTTTAGGTCCCTTTTTTTCATATATTTGAGACATTTAAAAACCTCAACAATATGGACAAGCGACAAATTACCCTGAAAGACATTGCCAAGGAGTTAAAATTATCACCCTCAACCGTATCCAGGGCACTAAGGAATCATCCGGCCATCAGCAAGGAAACCAAAGAGCTTGTACGGGACTATGCCGTGAAACACAAATACAAGCCTAACACGCTTGCGCTTCAACTTCGTACGAATCGGAACAATACCATTGGCGTTATTGTTCCTGAAATTGTGCACTATTTTTTTTCTACGGTAATAGCCGGTATTCAGGATGAAGCGGAAAAAGAGAATTATAACCTGATCATATGCCAGTCCAACGAAAATTACGGCCGGGAAGTAAAGAGCGTGGAAACCCTTCTTGATGCGAGGGTACGGGGCATTCTGGCATCTCAATCCAAATCGACCGAAGAGTTTTCTCACTTCCAGGACATTATAGACAACGGGACACATCTGGTATTTTTCGACCGTATCTGTACCGGGATCAATACCGACAAGGTGGTTATAGACGACTACGCCGGCGCTTATAATGCCGTTGATTATCTAATCGGAAGCGGATGCACACGCATTGCTTTTCTTGGCTCCAACCCACACCTGCCCATTGCCAACAACAGAAGGATGGGTTACGAAGATGCGTTGCGGAATCATAATATCCCCGTGGATAAATCCCTTATGCAGGTATGCGACACCATTGAGCTTGCCCGTGAAACAGTGCCTGTCATGCTGAAGATTACTCCTGTTCCCGATGCTTTTTTCTGTATCAACGACGAGGTGGCGTCTTATTGTCTTCAGATCTGCAAGTCAGCAGGATACAAGATTCCACAGGACATATCGGTTTGTGGATTTACCAATTCATACATTACTGAAGTGACCGATCCTACACTTACCAGCGTAGACCAGCACGGCTTCGAGATGGGAAAAACTGCAGCACGCCTGCTTATAAACCGCATAAAAGGTATCGAGAAGAAGACAGGCATCGTGAGCAAAGTCATTAAAACTAAGCTGGTGGTCAGGAACTCCACAAGAAATTGATACCGAATCGCCCCTCAGTCATTGCGTCACTGGCTCCAATGCATTCGATTGCATACGTTTTTTCACTTTTTTACTTTAAATACAGCTTTCTGATGTCCAAAGCATTATAAATTTGTTTCTTAACAGAAGAAAAACATCACAACATGAAGAAAAGACACCTCTCTTTTTGGGAAATCTGGAACATGAGTTTCGGATTTCTGGGAATTCAATTCGGTTTTGCACTTCAGAACGCAAATGTCAGCCGCATTTTCGAGACACTGGGCGCACGGGTGGAAGATATCCCCATACTCTGGATTGCCGCCCCGCTTACCGGGCTCATCGTTCAGCCCATCATCGGGCACCTGAGCGATAAAACCTGGAACCGGTTCGGCCGGCGCCGCCCTTATTTTACCATCGGTGCCATTTTTACTACGCTGGCGTTGTTCGTCATGCCTAATTCTCCGGCACTGTGGATTGCAGCCGGCATGTTATGGATTATGGATGCTTCCATCAATATCTCCATGGAGCCGTTCCGTGCTTTTGTAGGAGACAATCTTCCTTCTGAACAGCGGACAATGGGGTTTGCCATGCAGAGCTTTTTTATCGGTTTGGGTGCCGTTGTTGCTTCGGCATTGCCATACATCTTAACCAACTGGTTTGGTATCCCCAATACTGCCGGTGAGGGCATAATACCCCAGTCGGTTAAACTCTCGTTCTATATCGGAGGGGTTGTTCTACTGGCATCGGTCCTGTACACCGTTTTTACTTCCAAAGAATATTCTCCTGAAGAATTGGCCGCTTTTGAACAGGAAAAGGAAAAAATATCCGGCATTAAAACCGAGATAAAGCCACCGGTCACTCCGGTTCAATTTCTTAAAAACGGTTCCGTCTGGACAACTGCAGGAATCATTGCAACTGCAATAATTGTTTTATTGAAGCTCGAAGCTCAACTCTATATTGTTTCGGGGTTGGTATTGACCTTTGGAATTATTTTACTGGTATCGGGCATGCTGACTAAAAAGGGAAGGACCCAAAACGGCATGGTGGGCATCATGAACGACTTGCTTCATATGCCAAGAACCATGGGGCAACTGGCCGTGGTCCAGTTTTTCTCGTGGTTGTCGTTTTACGCCATGTGGATTTATACTACGCCGGCCGTAACCCAACATGTCTTTGGGACGAATGACACAGCTTCCGAGCTCTACAATCAGGGTGCCGACTGGGTAGGGGTCCTTTTTGCCGTTTACAATGCCGTGTCGGCCCTGTCGGCGTTTCTGCTTCCGGTTCTTGCCCGTCAGATCGGACGGAAGGCAACCCATTCCATTGCACTGGCATTGGGCGGGATCTCATTTATCTCGTTCTTCTTTATTCAGAATCCCCAAATTCTTCTATTGCCTATGATTGGTATCGGTTTCACCTGGGGAAGCATCCTATCCATGCCGTATGCCATTCTCACGGGCTCACTTCCGGCAGATAAAATGGGAACATATATGGGGATTTTCAATTTTTTTATCGTTATTCCGCAAATCCTGGCTGCCAGCATCCTGGGATTCGTCACGAAAGATATTTTTGGAGGACAAGTAATTTTCACGATGGTTCTTGCCGGATGTTCACTTGTTCTCGGAGCTTTATCGGTTTTTTTCGTTCAAGATCGGGACGATGCGTATAAATTTAAAAAAAATGCACAAGAACAAAAATAACAATTTAAGTTTCGCATGTGTTGCTAAGGAGCTTGAATAAATAACACAGCAATGAAAAAAACAATTTTCCTTTTATGGATTGTGTCGCTTCTGTTTTCGTGCGGAAACAAAAAGCAGGAAGCGGCAACAAGTGTACACCCCGAATGGGTTTACGATGCCACTATCTACGAGGTAAACACGCGACAATTCACGCCAGAGGGTACGTTCAATACCTTTGCCGCTCATTTACCCCGGCTGAAAGAACTGGGCGTGGACCTGTTGTGGTTCATGCCTGTTCAACCTATCGGAGAAAAAGACAGGAAAGGAACATTGGGGAGTTATTACTCCATCAGAAACTATACGGAGGTGAACCCTGAATTCGGCACCATGGACGATTTTATAACCGTGGTAAAAGAAGCACACGACATGGGTATGAAAGTAATTCTGGACTGGGTACCCAACCATACCTCACGCGATCACACGTGGATAACGGAGCACTCCGACTGGTACAAGAGGGACAGTTTGGGAAGTCCGATTATCATGTACGACTGGACAGATATCGCGCCACTGGATTACGGCAAGAACGAAATGCGCAAGGCGATGATTGACGCCATGGCGTTTTGGGTGCGTGAGGCCGATATCGACGGTTTCCGCTGTGATGTAGCCTATGAAGTCCCGATTGATTTTTGGGAAACGGCAAAGGATTCACTCATAACGCTGAAACCGGATATTTTCATGCTTGCCGAAGCTGAAAAACCGGAACTCAACGAATCAATTTTTGATGCCTATTATGCGTGGGATCTCCACCACAAAATGAATATGGTGGCTCAGGGAAAAGAAAACGTGGATTCTCTACGGCTATCGCTCAAGCGAATGAACGAACGTTTTTCCTCCCATGCCATACCGATGTATTTCACCTCGAACCACGATGAAAACTCGTGGAACGGAACGGAGTTTGAACGAATGGGCGAGGCCGCCGGAACCTTTGCCGTACTCACCTATATGCTTCCCGGCATGCCTCTGATTTACAGCGGACAAGAGGCCGGATTAAACCGCAGGCTGCAGTTTTTTGAAAAAGACAGTATCAATTGGACCGACAGGAGCGGATTTACCGGTTTATACACATCGCTTAACGCATTAAAAAAAACCAATAAAGCGTTGCTTTCACCGGAGAGAGGGGGAAAGATGACTGAAATCGTGAACGACAGTCCGGCAAGCGTTTTCTCTTTCAAACGCGCCCATGAAGGAAACGAGATCGTTTGTGTTTTTAATCTCAGCAAATACAGTGTGAAAACTGTTTTCAACGAAGAAGTGCCGGGTATAGGCTTTACCGCTTTTCCTTCTGCCAAAACAGTAACGCCTGTAAAAAAAATAGAACTGGCCCCCTGGGAATACCGGATATATGTCAAATAGCCGGTAATAACTTTACAACCACTTCCTTTTCTTGAAATACAACAGGATGGCCAGCGATGAAAGCACCATCAACCCTATCGATACGGGATATCCCCATTTCATGTTCAGCTCTGGCATGGCTGTAAAATTCATCCCGTAAATACTGGCGATAAGCGTGGGCGGCATAAAAATCACCGACACAATGGTAAAGATCTTGATGATTTTGTTCTGTTCGATATTAACATAACCTAAAAACGTGTCCTGCAAGTAGTCCAACCGGTCGAAACTGAACTTGATGTGCTCCACCAGCGAGTTGATATCTCGGATCACCATCGATAGTTTCGGCTGTAGTTCCTTGGGAATAAAATCACTGCGTAACATGCTCGAAACCGTGCGTTGCTTATCGATAATGTTCTCGCGGAGCATCATGGTCTTTTCCTGTAAGTTCTTGATCTCGCCCAGCAACTCCTTGTCGGCTTCCTGCAGACTCAAGCTGTTACTGAGCTGGGTGATCTTGTGTGTCATGTTTTCAATCATATCGGCATCAAACTCCACCCGGGTTTCGAGCAATGCCACCAGAACATCCGCACCGGTATTGTATCCTTTGGGGTTTGCCGATATTTTCTTCACCGTTTCATGAAACGAAATAAGTTCCTCGCTGCGAACCGTAACCAATATATTGTTTTTGAGTATAAACGACACCGGGTCGCTTTCGAAGTTCGACAAAAGGAAGTTCGAGTTAACCACCAGTGTATCCTGCGTCTCGATGTAACGCGACGACATCTCGATCTCGATCATTTCCTCTTCTTCCTGAATGTAAATCTTCAGAAAGTCTTCGAGTTCGTTTTCCACCTCTTCGTCAACGTCATTAAGGTCTATCCATAGAAAGCTCTGGATAGGGTTTGATTTGAGAAAATCAAGGCTGCGGCTGAGTCTAACCACGCCGTCTTTGTGGTAAAAGAGTTTGATTTCCGCCATGATGTTTCGGTTTTTAATCGATGAATAATCAGTTCTTGTTTTCTTGCAAGAAATTTTTGCCGGCTAAGGGTTCGAGCAGGTTCGTTAGCTGTTCGAATTGTTCGATCGACAGCTGCTCGGGACGTTTTGTGAGCATCGGGTCGTCGGGCAAAGGACTTTCTTCGGGCAGCAGCGATCTGATGGAGTTTCTCAGCATTTTCCTTCGCTGGTTGAAACTTGTTTTCACTACCGACTTGAACAGTTTTTCATTGCAGTTGAGCTGCTTTCGTTTATTACGTGTAAGCCGCACAACTGCCGATTTGACCTTGGGCGGAGGAATAAACGCCTGTTCGCTCACCGTGAAGAGGTACTCGATATCGTACCAGGCCTGCAGCAAAACACTGAGTATGCCGTAAGCTTTACTACCGGGTGAAGCAATCATGCGCTCAGCCACCTCCTTCTGTATCATACCCGCACAACAGGGAATCAGGTCCTTGTTTTCGAGCACTTTAAAGAAAATTTGCGTGGATATATTGTAAGGATAGTTACCAATAACACAGAATGGTCCGTCGTAATATTCCGCAACATCCAGGGTCAGGAAATTTTGCTGCAAAATATTTCCGTTCAACGAAGGAAAATACTCCTTCAGGTAAGCAATGGACTCCCGGTCGATTTCCACAACCGTAAGGTTTCTGCCTTTTGACAGCAGAAATTGCGTGAGCATACCGGTACCCGGCCCTACCTCGAGAATGGGAAGCGGAGCAAAAGCGTCGAGCGTGTCGGCAATCCGACTGGCAATTGCTGAATCTTTCAGAAAATGCTGCCCGAGGTTTTTTTTAGGTTTTACCGATATCATTGTCAATTAGCGATTATTAGCTATCTTTACGGTCGCAAAGGTAAGGAATAATTTAAAAATTTTGGCAATCAACGGTCAAAAAAGGATAGAACAATAAGTTAAAATAGTGCTTTTTAGCTTTCTTTTTATGCCTTTCGCACCTACTCTAGAAAGACCCTATTCAGTTAAGATGAACTCAAAGCGCATACAGGATATTCTAAAAACAGCATTATCACTTGCACTTGGCGTAGCTATAATCTGGCTGCTCTATCGCAAAACCAATTTAAGGGAAGTGTGGGAGATTGCAAGCTCCGCTCATTTCGGGATTATCGCTTCATCGCTCGTGTTCGGGCTTTTGGGCAACTATTTTCGCGCATTACGCTGGGAACTTTTCCTGAATTCCCTGGGATACCGCCCCAAGCGGGAGAGCATCGTGTTCGCCACCTTTGGAAATTATGCCGTAAATTTTCTTTTGCCCCGCGCTGGAGACCTGTGGCGATGTGGGATAGTAACCAAATACGATCAGATCCCTTTCTCCAAAACTTTCGAAACTTTTTTTGTAGATAAAATCCTCGATATCCTGGCGGGTGTTGTTCTCGTTATCATCAGCCTGGCGCTTTATGTCGACTTCTTTGTATCTTATTTTCATCAAAACCCCGGCTTTGCAGAAAACTTCACGAAATTATTTACGTCCGTTTGGCTGTACCTGCTTCTCATACTGATTAGCGGCGGAATCTTTGTCATGTTTTTCTACTTTAAAGAAAACCCTCTGGTAAAAAAAGTCAACAAGTTCCTACAGGTCGTCCAGTACGACATGGTACTGATTGCCAAGATGAAATCGAAAGGGAAAATAATTATTTACACCGTTCTCGCCTGGTTGAGTTTTTATGTGTATTTTTACATTTGCTTTTATGCCTTTGATTTCACCAAAAACCTGGGTCCGATAATCGGGTGGATTGTATACGCCATGAGTAACGTCGGCGTGGCAGTACCCGTTCAGGGAGGCGTCGGGACGTGGCATTTCATGGTAATCTCCTCCCTGGTTATCTTCGGGATAGGTTATGAAGAGGCCAGCGCATTTGCAGGGGCAATCTTCACCGTTCAATCGGTTTGGATCATCCTTTTGGGAGTGATGGGAATTCTGGCTCTTCCGTATGTAAAAAGAGAAAAAGAAAATTTAGGATTACCTGTTATCGAAAATCAGAAACAATAAATATATAATTATGGCAACATCAGAAATTTTAAACTTAAATCCCCAAGGGGTCTGGAAATATTTTCACGAACTCAATCAAATTCCACGACCTACCGGACAAATGGAAGAGGTCACGAAATTTGTAATGAATTTTGGCAAATCACTCAACCTGGAAACCAGGCAGGATAAAGCAGGGAATGTGCTCATAAAAAAGCCGGCATCAAAAGGGTACGAAAGCGGAAAAACCATTATCATTCAATCGCACCTGGATATGGTTCCCCAAAAAAACGCTGATGTTACCCACGATTTCTCCAGAGACCCCATTCAAACGTATATCGACGGTGAGTGGGTGAAAGCTCGCTCCACAACGCTGGGAGCAGACAACGGTATCGGATGTGCCATGATGATGGCCGTGCTTGAAGACAACCTGCTGAATCACCCGCCTATAGAAGCTCTTTTCACTGTGGATGAAGAAGTGGGAATGGACGGTGCCTTTGGTCTGCAGAAAGGCTTTCTGAGCGGCACGGTCATGTTGAATTTAGATACCGAAGAAGACGGCGATCTCTGTGTTGGTTGTGCCGGAGGGACAGACGTGAATGTCTCTTTCCAGTTTAAGCCCGATGAAGAAATTGAGAAAGGCGACGTGGCTTTTAAGATAAGCCTTACCGGGCTCAAAGGCGGACACTCGGGAACACAGATCCATCTGGGACATGCGAATGCCAACAAACTGATGAACCGGTTTCTCAAAGACGTTGTGAGAAACTACGAAGCCCGTCTCGCAAACATTCACGGAGGATCACTGAGAAACGCCATTCCACGCGAATCATTTGCCGTTGTCACCATCCCCGAACAACTTTCGGAGGACCTGGTTGATTTGGTGAATGAATACGAATCGCTTTTCCGGGAAGAATTTTCAGGAATTGAAAGCTCCATCTCTTTTAAAGCCGAAAAAACCGACGTGCCGGAATCGTTGTTACCGATTGAGGTTCAGGATGATCTGATCAATGCCGTAGAAGGTTGTCCAAACGGAGTAATCAGTATGCTTGCAGAATTTCCGGGTGTAGTAGAAAGCTCGCTCAACCTGGCCCTGGTTCAGTCGACGGAAGGACAGATTGAGGTGAAACTGCTGGTCCGAAGCTCCTCGGAAAGCCGGAAAGAATGGGTTTGTTCATCGGTGGAAAGCGTGTTTATGCTTGCCGGAGCAAAAGTGGAATTCGACGGTGCTTATCCCGGCTGGCAACCCGATGCCAACTCAGAACTACTGACCACGATGACGAAAATATACATGGAGAAGTACGGTCAACGTCCCAACGTAAATGTTATTCACGCCGGACTGGAATGCGGAATCATTCAGGCAAATGCCGGACACAAACTTGATATCGTTTCATTCGGCCCCACCATCACCGGTGCACATTCGCCCGATGAAGCCGTTCATATCGCAGCCGTCGGAAAATCCTACGACTACCTGTTAGCTATTTTGGAACAAATGAAATAAATTTCTATTCTGCACGCACTTCTTCCCAAAACAACCATCAGATGGCAGCAAACAACACACTCATTGTTTATGCTTCCCGGCGCGGAGACGAGGAGAAGTGCGCGCGGGAGATTTTCAATTTGATCGACGGTAAAGTAGATATCTGCGACCTGAGTAACAGAGAATCTTTTCCCGATGCGTCAACGTATGATACTGTCATTATAGGCAGTTCCGTTTATCACGGAAAAGTTTTGGAGTTGGTCTCTAATTTTTGCCGGATAAACCTCGACATACTTACCCGGAAGCGTCTCGGGCTTTTCATCATATGTCCGGATTCCGGCGAAAGGGCAGAAAAAGAATTGCAGGAAGCTTATCCACCCGAGCTTTTTAACAGTGCCATTGCCAGGGACTACTTCGGTGGAGAGATCGATCCTTCCAGGCTGTCCATCCTGGAAAAAATAATAACGTACCGGCTGTCCGGATCAAGAAAACCGTCAATCCCTGCCTCCCGGGAAAAAATTAAAAAATTTGCCAAAAAAATGAACCCGTCCCATGCCTCTCAAGAGTAAAAGGTACATATTTCTACCGCTGGCTTTAGCTGCTTATGCTATCGTGATGGCTGTTATCGGATATCCCAACTACAAACAGTCGGGTAACCTCAACGAGTTCTGGATGATTATCGGTGCATGCCTCATTTTGGCAGTTTTACTCCATTTCGTTTTGAAACGAAGAGAAAAAAACCGGGAAAAATTCAACAAATAATTCTTTTTTGTCACAAATCTAATCCCTTTTCGTCTTCTTTTAAAAAGGAAGATAAATTTCGTTTTGAAACTACCAAAAACTCAATTTTATGAACAAACGTCTATCAGTCATATTGTTGTGCGGATTATTGGCATTCTCCGCCTATAGCCAGTCGAAAGTATCGTTCGAACACCTGTACAACAGGTTTGCGCAGGAGAAGAACGCAGAAAAAGTTAAAGTGGGCGGATTGCTGATGTTTCTGACCAAGCCCCTTGTAGCGAAATACGCTGACGGTTTAAATATTTCGAGCGTTCATGTTCTCGCTCTGGATGAATGTTCGCAGGATGTAAAACTCAGGTTCAATACGTTGGCTGAAAAACTGAATGATGACAAATATGAGGTTCTGCTGAAAGCAAACGATAAAGAAGAAAAAACAAGAATACTCGCACGATTTCAAAACGACGCAATCCGGGAGCTGGTCATCGTTTCCATGGGTAATGAACCGACTCTCGTACGCATCAAGGGAAAAATTAAACCCGAAGATGTACAAAAATTAGTCAACCCGGACGACAATGAGCAATGAGGAATTTAAAAAGCGTTTTTTATCCTTTCATTCGTTGATTTATCGAATTTCGTGCCGTATTCTCGAAAACGGAGATGACGCTGATGATATTACGCAGGAAGTGTATATAAAACTTTGGGAACAGAGGAATAATCTTGGAAACGTCCGTAACGATGAAGCCTTTGTGGTAACCCTGACAAAAAACCTGTCCATTGACTGGCTCAGGAAAAATCACCGCAAAACGACATCCGTTATTGACAACAAAGACATAAGGTGTGAAAACAGGGAAGAGGAAAGAATGGATGCCCGGGACGAATTATCCAATTTGATGAAATGTATGAGCGCTTTACCCAAAACACAACAGGAAGTAATCAGGCTCAGGCACTTCGCTGATCTGTCGATCAGAGAGATAGCCGAAGCCACTCGTCAAACGGAAACCAATATCCGGCAACTATTATCGAGAGCCAGACGTACAATGAAAGAAAAATTAAACAGAAACGGAAATGAACAGCAATGATATCAGAAAATTAGTAGAAAAATTCTACGAAGGAAAAACTTCGTTGGAAGAGGAGAGAACACTGGCTGATTTTCTTCTACGGGATAACGTGCCGGACGAGTTTTTCCCAGACAGCAAACTGTTTTATGCATTGAACACGCATTCAATGGAGGTCCCCAATGAATCAATCCAAGCAATAGAATCTCTCATCGACTCGTTTAAAGAGGAACAACCGTCGGATAAAAAAATAAAGATGTCCCACGCAAAGTATTGGGCCATTGGCGTTGCAGCATCGTTCGCGCTTATCTTAGGAGTAAGACAGTTTCAAAAAAGTCAGCAGGCTGAGTCTACACTTTTTACCGACACTTACAAAAATCCTGACGATGCTTATCGGGCAACCGTAGAGGCCTTACAACTCTTTTCGGATAATTTCTCCAAGGGAACCGAATCGGTTGAAAAAGCCAACATGCATCTGGAAAAAGCACAAGAGATAATCAATCAATCACTTAAACAAGGCATAGAAAAATGAAAAAAACAATCTTATCCATACTGTTACTGGCAGGTTTCACATTTACTTTTGCACAAAAAAACCCGTTTGAACAGTTCTCCGAAATGGACGGTGTAACATCGGTTTACATATCAAAGACGATGTTGTCCATGATTCCCAAAAATTCTAAAATGAATTACGGAGGAGTAAACGTGGGAAGCTTTTTAAACAAATTGTCATCGATCCTCATCCTTACATCCGAGGATCAGAAAATTGCCCCGCAAATGCTTTCCATGGCTAACAACCGCGTGAAAGGACGTGATTACGAACTGTTGATGCGCGTGAAGTCGGACGATAACGATAACGTCAATTTCTTTATGAAAGGTAAGCCCGAGGATATCCGTGAGCTGATTATGATTGTTGCCGGAAATGACGGTGAAAACGTGGTGATGCAGTTTTTGGGAAATTTCACACTCGACGATATTCAGAAAATGACAGAAGGGTTCAATAAATAACCGTCCCTTCCGACAAGATCAAATCCGTTAAGCAAGGTAATTGCTTGACGGATTTTTTGCGTATATTTGTCCCTCCATCATGTATCGAGATAAAATGAAATTCTACGGCATCTCACTTTTCTTGTTTTTCAGCATTGCCTTGTCCGCTCAAAACACGCAGTTGCAGTATCGATTCAGGGTTTACCTGAAAGATAAGGGAAATCCGGTATTCCCGGTTTCCGAGCCTGAAAAGTTCCTCACCCCGAAAGCTATTGAGCGTAAAAAGCAACAACAGGTAAAAATAGATCAATCGGACCTCCCTATTTCTCCCGACTATTTCAATCAATTGAAAAATGCGGGCGGGAAGCCGGTTTCGTACAGCAAATGGTTTAAAACCATCGTGATTCAATTAAGAGACAGCTCTCAGATCAACGCTATTCTACAACTCCCGTTTGTGGATTCTGCCAGATATGTTTGGCGGGGTATCGAACGGAATTACCGCAACCCTGTTCGCCCCCGACTCGGGTGGCCCGATTGCCCGGAAGAAAGCGGAGAGGAAAATGGATTCGGACTTACAGAAAAACAATTTGCGCTCCACAATGCCCAACAGATGGTGTTGAGCGGATTCACCGGAAAAGGCATAAACGTAGCCGTTATCGATGCCGGATTTACCAACGCCGATGTTATCCCGCAATTCGGGGATGTTAACTTGGCAGGGTTCAGGAGTTTTGTTCCCGAAGGCGATATTTTTGCATCTAGCGACCACGGCACCAAAGTCTTTTCGACCATGGCGGCAAACCTGCCCGGGGTAATGGTGGGATCGGCTCCTTCTGCGAGGTATTATTTGCTTCGTTCCGAAGACGTTGTGAGTGAGTTTCCCGTGGAAGAGGATTACTGGGTACGGGCCGTTGAATATGCCGACAGCATCGGGATCGACCTGATAAATTCATCGCTGGGATACACCGCCTTCGACGATACTACCCTGAATTATAAACCCGAAAGTTTAGACGGAAAGACATCTTTTATGACCCTCGCTGCCAATAGAGCTTACGAAAAGGGAATGATCCTGGTCACAAGTGCGGGGAATGAAGGCAATAAACCGTGGCAGAAAATATCGGCTCCAGGCGATGCGCAACATGCCCTGACCGTGGGAGCAGTTGGAACAGACAGCCTAATTGCTTTGTTCAGTTCAAAAGGTTTTACGGCCGACAACCGCTTGAAACCTGATATTGTTTCCGCAGGAAAAAATACGGTAACTATAAGTAACAACGGCTTATTAGATTTCACGAACGGAACATCGCTTTCATCGCCTTTTGTAGCCGGACTTGTGGCTTCGTTGTGGTCGGTAAATCCTAGCATGAACCGGGCGGAAGTGCTGGATATTGTGAAACGATCGTCCGACCGGTATAACCGTCCCGATTCTGTTTACGGGTACGGTATCCCCGATTTCAGGAAAGCGGTAAGGGTCGTTTTAAGCAAACTGGAAACCCACGAAAAGCTGGTTGCCGAAGACTGTTTTTCCATATCGCGTACTGCGAAAAACAGTTTCGAGATAACCATTACCGAGCCCGATTTTTCATTCGATGCCTACACGGTAAATGTGTTGGATGAATCGGGTAACCTGATAGCAAAACACGAGTTTGAAAACGAAAAGCTCATTGTTCCTGTTCAACAGGAGGTCAAAAAAGCTAATCAATTCATACATTTCGTCTTCAAATCACCTTTTACACAGAAAACGGTCCGGTTCAAATTGTGATCCGGGACTGATAAAACAAACCAAAAATAACGGTATGCCCGAAAATTCACTTTCGTTATCGGAACTCAACGGTCAGGTGAGTGACGCCATCCGCGACCACCTGCCCGACACCTATTGGGTACGTGCCGAAACCAGTGATGTGCGCCTCAACCGGAACGGGCATTGTTATTTAGAGTTTATTGAAAAAGATGCCAGGGGGCAAAACATTGTTGCGCGCGCGCGTGGAGTTATTTGGAACAATGTGTATGAAATGCTTTCATCCTATTTCGAGACGGAGACAGGACAGCCATTTGTATCGGGATTAAGTATTTTGGTACGGGTCTCGGTGGATTTTCACGAACTGTACGGCTTCTCTCTCTCGGTGGTGGATATAGATCCTTCGTTCACTATCGGCGAAATTGCCCGAAACCGGCAACTCGTTCTCAGGAAGTTGGAGGAAGAAGGCGTCTTAACGCTTAACAAAGAGCTTACGTTTCCCGAACTGACGAACCGGATTGCGGTAATTTCATCGCCAACAGCCGCCGGGTACGAAGATTTCTGCGATCAATTGGCAAAAAACCCGTACGGGTTTGTGTTTTATACCCGGTTGTTTCCGGCAATCATGCAAGGGGAGCGGAGTGAACCGTCGGTAATCGCTGCCCTGGAAAAAATTTACGCCCACAAAGAACACTTCGATGCCGTTACCATTATTCGCGGCGGCGGTTCTTCGTCCGATTTAAGTTGTTTTGATTCTTACTATCTGGCAACCAACTGTGCGCAGTTCCCGCTTCCTGTAATCAGCGGAATCGGCCACGAACGAGACATCACCGTGATTGATATCGTTGCTCACACACGGGCAAAAACTCCGACAGCAGTAGCCGAGTTCCTGATTTCTCACGCCTCCAAAACGGCCGTCGAGTTGATGGATTTACAGCAGCGTCTGGTAGAAAAGAGCGGCCTTATCTTGCAAAGTTTGCAGGATAAGCTGGGCGAATTATCGCGTCGAATGATCCATTCCTCCCGTTTTTTTGTCCGGGAAGAACTTTCTGTAGTGCAGCAGTTATCGATTATTCTCAATCACCAGGCCAAACGTTTGCTGCAAGCAGAAAATCACTTTGTGGCCGAAAAAAGTCAATACATCCACATGGCGTCACCCGAAAATATCCTGAAACGGGGGTATACATTGACATTGAAAAATGGAAAAATCATTAAATCGGCAACGGAGCTTTCGGAGGATGATATTATCGAGACCCTTTTTACAGATGGAAAAGCAGAATCAATAATCACTAAAAAGTAATACTGTCATGACAAAAAAAGATTTCTTCAGAATCGTGCTAAGAATTCTCGGACTCTATTTCTTGGCCATGGTGGTTTTTAACTACCTTCCCAGCATAGTGGTCTTTTTTCACAGTCTGCCCCTTCTTAGCCTAATTCTGGCCATAGTTGTGGTTTCGCTGTTCGCATACATTTTTTTACTGCTTATTTTGAAGCCTGATCCAGTTATTAGAATTTTCAAGTTAGACAAAGGATTCGACGATGATGCGCTGTCTGCAAAGCGCATAGAATTCGTCAACTTATTAAAAATAGCTATTATAGCCACGGGGTTATTTCTAATCATCAGCCACTTGCCAACCTTTTTAACTCACCTCCTTTTTCTTTTAAAGCTAGTAGTAAAGAACCGGAACGAAATAACGGACCATGTGGAAAGCGCGCTCCTGACCGATTATATCTCTTGGGGAATAAAAATTTTAAGTTTGATAGTCGGTTATCTGATGATAACGAATTACTCGGCTATTGCTCGGTTTATCATAAAAAAAGATTCAGAAAAACAGTCAGATAAATGAAAGAATCAGCTCTTACCTACTCACAGGCCAAACAGGAACTCGAAGAGATTGTTTCGGCGATTGAATCGGGGGAATTGGATGTGGACGCGTTGACCGAAAAAGTGAAACGCGCATCGGAACTCATCGCATTCTGTAAAGAAAGACTCACAAAAACCGATGAGGAGTTACAGAAAATATTGGATGAAATCAATTAAGAGTTTATGATCCCGGAACAACACTTCAGCGTAGTTATCGTTGCCGGCGGCAAAGGATTGAGGGCAGGCGGAGAAATCCCGAAGCAGTTCCAGCCCATTGGCGGGAAACCCATATTGATGCGTACGGCAGAAGCCTTTTACAATTTCGATTACCGGATGCGAATTGTTATTGTTCTGCCAGAGGAGTTTCGCTTCTTCTGGGAAGAACTTTGTGAAAAGCACGGTTTCCGGATACCACACAGCATTGTCAGCGGGGGAGAAACACGCTTCCACTCCGTGAAAAACGGACTGGAAGAAATCCAGAAAGACGAGATTGTAGGGATTCACGATGCCGCCCGACCGTTCATCCCTAAAGAAGTGATCGGGAGATGTTACCGGGAAGCTTTTGATTTTCGTTGCGGAGTCATTCCGGTTATCGAGGAAAAGAATAGTGTCCGTATTCTTACTGCATACGAGAGTAAAGCTCTTGACCGTAAAAAAATCCGTGTGGTGCAAACTCCGCAGGTCTTTCCGGCCGATTTGCTAAAAAATGCCTACGAAACACCTTACCGCGAAGAATTTACCGATGACGCTTCAGTGGCTGAAGACAGTGGAATTCAGATAAAATTGGTGAAAGGCGATGAAAGAAATATAAAGATTACCACCCCACTCGATCTGAAATTTGCAGATTATTTATGTCGGAACAACCTTGTTTGAGTAACTTTTTGTAAACAATTAAGCGGTTATTAACCCCTATTTTGTACTAAAAGCACTATTTTATTGAAATAAACTTCTCAAAATGCTATTTTATTGTGACTTTTTCTCTATCTTTGCCCTAATATTTTAAAACGAGTTCCCATGGAAAAAATCGACAAACTAGACAGGCAAATACTTGAAATTATTTCACAAAATGCCCGCATCCCATTCAGAGATGTTGCGGATCAATGCGGAGTTTCACGCGCTGCCATTCATCAACGTGTTCAGCGTATGGTGGAAAACAATGTCATAACAGGATCAGGTTATCATGTCAATCCCAAAATACTCGGATATGCTGCAAGCGCTTATATCGGTGTGAAACTCGAAAAAGGATCGATGTACAAGAACGTGATTCCCGAGTTTGAAAAGATTCCCGAAGTAACCGAGTGTCATTTTACTACTGGGCCATACACTCTTCTTATAAAGCTTTATGCTAAAGACAACGAGCACCTAATGGACTTGCTAAACAACAAAATTCAGGAGATTCCCGGTGTTGTAGCCACCGAAACCATGATTTCGCTGAGCCAGAGCGTAAAAAGAGAAATTCCTATCTTAAAAGAATCTCCACGCGAATAACCAAAAACATTAAATAAAGTTAAACAGACGGCTTTTTTCGTGCATAAACAAGGTTTATATTATAAATCGATTTATATTTGCGTCGTATTTTGATTATAAACTTGAAATAACTATTCATTAAAATATTAAACAAAATGGAAGACAAACAATTAAATGAAAAAGAAAGTCTGGAACTTATCACTCAGATGATCCGCAACACGCAAAAGAAAATGGAAAAAGGGAGCGGTATTCCGTTCCTGATTTGGGGCTATGTCACCATAGCCGTTTCATTAACAGTGTGGTATTTACTCGGTAAAACCGGAAATCAGAACTGGAATTTCCTCTGGTTTGCCATTCCAGTTATCGGATTTCCCGTAATGCTGCTCGCCCTGAAGAGGAAAACAACTCTTCCCAAAACGTATATCGACAAAGTAATCAGCTATGTATGGATTGTCATGGGGGTTTCGGCGTTGATCCCTTCGATGGCTGCAGCCGTAATACACAATTTCCCGGTACTGTTTTTGGTAGTCTTGCTTATTAGTGCCGGGACGGCTATGACGGGACTTGTTATCAAGTTTAAGCCATTGGTTATTTCCGGTTTTGGAGGGATGCTTTTGTCGATTCTGTGCTTGATCCTTCGCGAATCGCTAGATTCAATCCTTGTCTTTGCTGCTCTTTTCTTGTTAGTCCAAGTCATTCCCGGACATATTTTGAATTATAAAAACCGAAAAAACCATGTTTAAGGAACTAGATCCGCTCCTTCATTCCGAACTTCGACTGGCAGTTATGTCAATACTGTTGTCGGTAGATGAAGCCGATTTTGTTTACCTGAAAGAACAAACAAAAGCGACCTCCGGCAACCTGAGTGTGCAGATCGACAAGCTGAACGAAGCTGGATACATTGAAGTGGAGAGGGGATTTGCGGGAAAACGCACGCGTACCGTTTGTAAAATAACGCCGGTTGGCGTGAAAGCTTTTGAAGATTATGTGGAATCTCTAAAAAGCTATTTGAAGCTATAAGGGAAAGACAACGGAAAGAGAATATAACTTCTAAAAAAGACGAAAGCCTGAAACTTTCGTCTTTTTATCTTTGTCGGGATGAGGTGACTCGAACACCCGACCTCCACGTCCCGAACGTGGCGCGCTAGCCAACTGTGCTACATCCCGATTTTTACGTATGCAAAGGTACAATATTTTTTTGTTCGTTCGGAACAAAAGTGAAAAAAACTCTTGCCCAATGAATAAATCGATCGAAAAAAATGTTACATTTGCATAACTATTTGCGGCAATAGCTCAGTCGGTAGAGCATTAGCTTCCCAAGCTGAGGGTCGCGAGTTCGAGTCTCGTTTGCCGCTCGTTCATCATCAAGCACTTATCGGTTTATTCCGGTAGGTGCTTTTTTCTTATAACAAACAAATAACAAACATGCGCCCAGAAAAACAATGAAAAGAAAAACAACGTTATCTACTGAAATCGAATAATAAATAGTATGTTTGCTATTCAAAATCATGGATTATGGCACGTCCCCGCAAATATACCTTTCCCCTTTCCGATCTGAGAGGATTTGAAGATGTAAGGCTGGAACTTAAATCCAACCCTGAACTTGATGGTCTTGATATTGAAAACGCAGTTATAACCCTGAAGCAACGTAAGCAGTCATATACCGCACAGCCTGAAAACCTTAAAAGAGCCCTTGTATCACTTGAACGATATATTTCCCGAAACGGTATCACCGAACCGGTCGAGTTGAGCAAGCGTGAAATGAGCGATATATTATGCATTTCCCGTCCGACCGTTGATAAGTGGATCGATGCGGAGATTATCAAGGCAGAAATCCCTGAAACTGCAAGTGACAAGTTCAGCAGCATTCAGTATTATCCGCATATCTTTACTACCCGATCCATATTGCAGGGATTGAAAAAGTTGGTAGATAAATTATAGTTATACAGTATCTTATAACTGTTGCCACCTCTCATTTCCAGATACTCCCCCTTTCTATTTATATTTATTTAACCGAAAATAATTACCACTTTACGTTTGGCATCGAGTGGCTTCGACTGTCTCCGGATTGACATATGGTATTGTTAAAATGTAAAGTTTAATCTCTGCCATTACTTTACGTTTGTCTGTGAGTGGCATCGAGTGGCTTCATAATACAGACATCTGTAAACCGATTTTGTGATTTGATTTTCAGTAATATACGACTTTACTTTGTGCGATGGATTTCTATTTATAATTTAAAAGAAAACGTAATGGAGAAAATTATTATCACTACACCCGACGAATTGAAAGCACTGGTAAAGGATGCGGTACACGGGTTACTGCCGGCACCGGCAGAGCAAAAGAACGATACGGATGCAGCCAACCTTGTGGAGATACTTGCCTTCCTGAAAGAAAACGGTTATCCCACATCCAGAGGAAAGATGTACAAGCTCACTTCCGCAGGAGATATCCCGCACCGGATTTATAATGGCAAACTTGTCTTTTCACGGAAAGAGGTACTGAAATGGGCTGCAAGCCAGACACGAAACCGTCATGACTATAGTGAAATCACCCGAACCGTTGCCCGTAGCGCACGGAGGAAAATGAAATGAAGCCATGGAAGATAAAAGAGAATATTTCCGTGTCGGGACAACCCTGTACAAGAATGTCAGGCGACCACTGATCAGTGGTGATTTTATCGAGGAAAAGATTGTCTGGAGCTATGAAGCGTTACGGCAGGATTACGGGAAAAACAGTCTCCCCGAAATCGGGAAATACGACGGATTTTGTATCATACCCAGCCATATAGACTATCAGCAGGCCTATGGAACTTTCCTCAACCAGTACGAACCTGTTGGCCATGCACCCTGCGAGGGTGATTTTCCTTATATCCGGCTATTTCTGGAACATATTTTCGAGGAACAGATAGAGCTGGGACTGGATTATATCCAACTACTGTATGTCCGTCCGACACAAATGCTGCCCATTCTCCTGCTTGTATCCAATGAAAGAGAAACGGGCAAGACAACGTTCCTGAAATTCCTGAAAGCATTATTCGGGAAGAATGCCACATTCAACACGAACGAGGATTTTAAAAGCCAGTTCAATGCCGACTGGGCAAACCGGCTGTTGATCCTGGTCGATGAGTTGCTGTTGAACAGGATGGAGGATACCGAGAAGATCAAGAACCTGTCAACAGCCGGAGACTACAAGATTGAAGCCAAGGGGAAAGACCGTCGTGAGATCGAGTTCTTTGCCAAGTTCGTACTCTGTTCCAATAATGAAAAGAACCCGATTATCATCCCGAGGGAAGAAATCCGTTTCTGGGTTCGTAAAATCAAACCGGTCGAAAAGGATATAACTTCCCTAAAGGAATTGATGACAAAGGAAATACCCTTTTTCCTGCATTTTCTGAAGAACCGGAAGCTATCCACGCAAAACGAATCCCGCATGTGGTTCAAACCCTCGCTGCTTGAAACCCCTGCGCTGAACAAGATAAAGAAATACAATTCGAGCAAGGTCGAGATTGAAATGGCTTCCTATTGTGCCGAGGTCATGGAACGGCTCAACCTGACCGGAATCCATTGCTGCCCGAAAGATTTACTTGACGTGGTACGGAATGCAGGATTGAAAGCAAACCTTCCTCAAATCCGGAACATTCTAAAGGATAACTGGAAGCTCCGTTCGGATCACAACAGCGATTATACATTTTACAGTATAGGCCCTAACGGGGAGATAAGTCCACTGGACAGGAAAGGACGGTATCTGGAGGTAGGGAAAGAGGTGATCGATAAAATCCTGTTGTGATGTTTTTCTTTCATCGTTAATTGGTTAATAATCAATGAAAGAAAAATAACAACAAAAGCACAACAACCGTACAACAAAACCGGGATTGTCGGGAACGGGCGGCAACGGAAATAATACTTGTTGTGGAAGTGTTGTCAGTGTAATGTATTGTAATACAGCAAGTATTGGATAAACCGCAACAAAACAACAGAAAAATGAATAGAGACAATATAAAAAACATACAGATAAGGGATTACCTGAAAAGTCGGGGATTTTACCCTGCAAGGGAATATTCCGGCTACGGGATGTACAGGAGCCCGTTCAGGGATGACAGCACGCCAAGCCTCAAAATCGATTATTCCAAAAATCTGTGGTACGACTTCGGAAGCGACGAGGGAGGAAGCATCATCGACCTGGTGATGAAACTGGAGGGATGCACTTTCAATGACGCCATCGAACATCTGAGGGAACAGCCGCTCATACCCATGGAGGAGCAACTATCCCTTTCCTTTCACCGGAATCCTGAAAGGAACAGCGGGATCACCCTGATGGAAGATAAACCGCTGGAACATCCCCGGCTGTTGGAGTACCTGCAAATCCGGAAGATCAATGCGGATATCGCACTGGAACAATGCAGGGAGATACACTACAGCGCAGCAGGAAACATCTACTATGCCATCGGCTTTGCCAACGATGCCGGAGGCTATGAACTACGCAACCCGGCATTCAAGGGATGCATCGCCCCCAAGGATATCACCCGTATCCGGCAGGAAAGCGGAAAGGAAAGCTGTTTCGTTTTCGAGGGATTTATGGACTACCTTTCCCTACTTACCATACGCAAGCAGCTCAATCCCGAATATCCAAGTTCGAACCGGCATGACAGTATCATTCTCAACTCGACGGCAAACCAGCAGAAAGCATTACCGCTATTAGCGGACTACCAACAGATACATTGTTTCTTTGACAATGACAAGGCAGGGATGACCGTTTTCAGGAAACTGCAAAAGGAACTGGGTTGCCGTGTGCGGAATTCCTCGCACCATTATTCGGGGTACAAGGACTTGAATGAATACTTGTGCGCAGGGGCACATTTGAAACACAGCCGATCCCCTAAGCAGCCAGTCCAAAAACCAAAAAGGGGATTAGGAATTTAATGCGGCAAAAAATGGGATACCTTATGTTTCCGGGAGTAGCAAGTTTATGTTTTGGTAGTACCAAAACCCGCTTGCTCCCCGAAAAGGGAGAAGAAATCCCGATGGTCTGGAATGAAATCATAATGAAAAATGACATTGAAAACTAAAGTATGAACACGATAAAAAGGGGAGGGAGACCCGCCAAGAAACTGGGAGAGAAACGCAGGTACACCGTCAGCGTGAAACTCGACACGAGGGAGTATTTCTCGCTAAGGACAAAGGCAAACAGTGCGGGGATCAGCACGAGTGAATTTATCCGGCAGTCCATATCTGGGAGCATGATCCGTCCACGGATGACACCCGAAATGAACGACCATATCCGCAAACTGTCAGGGATGGGAAATAACCTGAACCAGATCGCGAGGAGAGCGAATGCCGAGGGGTACGCCAATGCAAGGGGAGAATACCTCCGTCTGGCAGTCAAGATCGACGACCTGATAGAAGCTTTACGCAATGATGGCTAAGATCACACAGGGAAGTTCTTTTAAAGGTGTGGTGAAATACGTCATCGATGAAAGGAAAGATATGCAGATACTCGCAGCGGACGGGTTACGCCTGAAAAACCTGAATACCGTCATCGACGGCTTTGTAACGCAGGCAGGGATGAACGGCAGGGTATCGAAACCGGTCGGGCATGTCTCGCTCGATTTTTCGGCACAGGACAAGGAAAAGCTATCCGACAAGGTGATGGTAAGAATCGCCCATGATTACATGCAGCGGATGGGGATCACCGGTACACAATACATCATTGCCAGGCATTTCGACAAGGAACACCCGCACATCCACCTTGTATTCAATCGGGTTGTCAACAATGGAAAGACCATATCCGACAGTAACGACCGCTACCGGAGCGAGAAGATCTGCAAGGAATTGACGCACAAATACGGATTGTACTATTCCACCGGCAAGGAGAATGTGAAACAGCACCGCCTGAAAGAACCGGACAAGAGTAGATACGAGATATACGAGGCACTTAAAATGGTAATACCCAAATGTCAAAATTGGAAACAGCTGGCACGGGAACTCGACAAGGTTGGAATTAAGACAGAATTCAAGACCAAAGGCAATACCTCCGCCGTGGAGGGAGTTAAATTCAGAAAGGGAGCGTACACATTCAACGGCTCGAAAGTGGACAGGATGTTCAGCTACTCGAAGATCGACTACCGACTGAAGCAGAATGCCAGACAATCCATGCAGCAGGAGCAGATACAATCCAGATCGGCAACTGTACACAACGGAACAGAACCCGTCGTGTCGGGATTGGGAGGACTGTTTGACATCCGGCCAGCAAGCGGTCAGGACGACAATCAGGAATACCTTTACCGGCAACCGAAGAAAAAGAAGAAACGCAGGTATGGGCGGCAGATGTAGTCTGCATAATGCATTAAGTCAGTATCCCAATAAGTCCTGACATCATGATCTCATTACACCGGTACACCAATGCATGAATACAAGTATGCAATAAAGCATTAAGGCAACAACACATTAACATAATAAAAAATGAAGAATATAGAAATAAACGAGATATACACGCTTTTCGAGGAAATCAGGGAGATTGTAAAGGCAGGGAACAGTAATAGCGCTCCCACCCAACCCGAAATACTCGGCTTGTCGGCCATCGACGAGTTATCCGGTAAACTGGATGAAGCCATCAGAGAAATCCGCAAACCGGTTAGGACTGAATACCACCATATTTTCAGTATCGCTTCCAGTAAGGTATTTTACGGGATGATCGGGTTATGTATCATGTGCCTAATTTTATTTTTCATCGTATTCTACCAGCAGAAAGAAATCACTACCTGCAAGGACAACGATTTAAAGTACCGTTACGTCCAGATGCAGGGAGAAATCACCCCTGCAGGTGTAAACGATCTCGACAGTATTTTCGAGAACCGGAGGGATAGCGTGAGAATGATCCGTAAACTGGTGAAACAGCACGAAAAAGCAGTTATCGAAAAAACCAGAAGGTTGGAAAGGGCAAGGCTGAAAGAACTGGAAGCGGAGCGATTGAGAGAGGATGCAGAAAATTTCGAATACAAAAAATAACTTTCACAGCGATCAAAAAACACACTTTTGTGTGTTGTGTTGACTATTTTTTCTCACGATCTTTGTTGCAAAAATAAGACAAAATGGAAGAAAGATACAGTAGGAACCGGATTTATGTCCGCCCGGAAGAGCAACAGCTTCTCAAACATTTCCGTATCCTGTTGGGGGGTGCAGGTATCGGCAGTATTATAGCCGAGTGCGCATTGCGGTTCGGATTTGAAACCATTACCATCGTGGATGGCGACGTGGTGGAAGAATCAAACCTCAACCGCCAGAATTACCGGATGCAGGATATAGGTAAACCCAAAGCCGAAGCTTTGAAAGAGCATTTATTGAGTATCAATCCAAATGCTGACATTACGGCAATAAATACATTCATCGATGCCGGCAATGTGGAAGAACTGGTTAAAGAACAAGATGTTGCCATAAACGCATTGGATTTCCAGTCGGATATCCCGTTTGTTTTTGATGAATGGTGCCAGAAGTATAATGTCCCGGTCATACACCCCTATAATCTCGGTTGGGGCGGATTGGCATTTGTGGTGGAGCCTACAGGCCCGCAACTGAAAGACTTTACCGATAAATGGGAGAACTTTGAAGTACAGCTTATAGAGCGCATTGTGAATTACTTTAAACTCTGGGTACAACCCAAGCCGTGGATTGAAAAAATCATCACCCAATACAAAAATGAAAAAAGTATACTTCCGCCACCGCAACTTCCTATCGCTTCGTGGATAGCCGCCGGATTGTGCACCAACCTGTTGTTTTGCATTGCCACGGGGCAAAAGACAAAACGCTATCCAAAATTTTATCTGTCATCCATTATAGATGACAGGAATTAAACAGGGGAGACAAGTAAAGGTATTGTAAAGCTTCGAGCTCCACTTTGAATTATACTATATCAGCCTGTGGTGAATGGCAAAACCAAGGGCTTCGGTTATGTTACCCACGTTTAATTTCTCAAACAGTAACCGTTTATACCCCTTGATGGTATCGACCGACTTATGGATCTGTTCAGAAATTTCGTTCATCGTGCAGCCTTGTGCGGATAACCGGAGCACCTCTTTTTCATAATCCTTCAGTTCTACACCCGCATATTTGACCCATTTTTTATTTTCCGGATGATACCTCCAGCGCGAATTACAACCCTGACGGGAAATCTCGATATTACCGGCTTTCGTCTGTGAGGAGAGGGATACCGAGCATAACGCCAACCATATCCTGCCGTCCCTTGTCAAATGTAGCGGTGTGATTTCATGGTGGACAAGCATAGCCTTGCCTGACGGTTGTTTCATATGGAAATCGTAAACAAGCGTATATTCCAGCCGGTTCACAGGCGGAACAGACTCCGAGAACAAAAAACCTGCCCGGTTGATTTCCAGTAGAAGTGGCAGGTCTGCATCCGTCACACGTTCAAGATAAAAATCGTATCCCATATCCCTGACCTTTCCGGCAGGCATACCACAAAGGAATAAAGGGTTTTCAGACACATACAGGAAGTTTTTCCTGAAATAGTCAATGACGTAAATACTTACATAAGTAGTTCGTGAGAACGCATCCAAAAACTGAATATACCTTTCCATGGGTGCATAGTCCTCATCAGGGACAAAAAGAATTTCATTCTCCTGAATGAAAAAATCCTCTTTTTTAGCCATACAACACTCCTTTTAATAAAAACAGACGGATCTTACATCCGGAACTTAAGAAACACACTTTTGTGTCATTCCCTTTTGCCCCGACAACTGTACTTTTGTGTCCGTAAATATAAAAAAATAAATCTAAATAATGGATAAATTCATTACATTTTACGACAAATATACCATCTGGCAATTGTCGGAGGATAGTTTGCATGAACTTGCCGGATTTGTGGTGCGGGAAAACTACAAGCATCATTCCAATAGCCGGCCCAATATTCATTTCGATGCAGAAGTCGAAGCAGTATATCGGGAAGAAGTGCGTTATTTTAACCATTCACGGATATTTGTAGCAAAAAATAGTGAGAATAACATTATAGGAGCCATCCGCCTGATGCTGTGGGATGGGAGAGAAACACTGCCCATACAGTCTTTATTCGGCATTCAATGCCTAAACGATATTTCACCCGATGATAGTTGTTCTGCAATTTGGCATATAGGACGATTGGCAGTCAATACCGATATCGGCCGTCATGGATTGTTACTGTTCAAATCGCTGTTGCTCTATGCCATGTACCCGATTTGCAACAGAAAGAAAGGGATTGTGTTTGCAGAATGTGATAGCAAACTGCTGCGAACAATGAAACTAATGGGTATTCGGGTGCATAGCCTTGGCAATGGGATCGAATACCTCGGTTCGGAAACGATCCCCGTTTATTCCACATATGATGACCTTGTCGGTTTTTTTCGTGAGAACCAATCTTTCTACGGTATCAATCAAGCCAGTGTAGTTGCTTGAAATACAATTGTAAGGAACAACCAAGTGTCATTACGACGGCTTTTTTGGATCAGAATTGAAAAATATTCCGTAAAACCAAATGTTTTTTGCCCAAAGGAAAAAACACACAAAAGTGTGTATTTCGATAGTGTATGCCAAAAACACACTTTTGTGTATAGTAAATGGAAAAACAAGGGTATAATTTTGCATCAGTAAAGCAAAAAAATGAATTAATCAACAGATTTTTATAGTGCGCAATATGGAAAGAAGGTTGTTAAGATAGTTCATTGACAAATATTTATTCATACCCTGAGTACTTGAATACAATATGTACGGTATGGGGACAAAAAAATTACAATTATGAGAACAATTCTTTTTACATTGCTGGCATTAACATGCATGCTACTATCCTCTTGTAATAATGAGTTGGATGAACAACAAGTAGCGATCACCGATGAAACTAATACAGTTTTTAGGCAATCGGATGGAATTCTTATGTTTGATAATGAAGCAGCATTTTTAGAAGCTGTCGAAAAAGTGAGAAATAATGAAGTTGGAACTGCCTCTTTTACCCGTTCTGCTTCCGGGGAAGAATTTATTTCTTTATTTAGAGAATTTGATCAGGCTATGACTGAAGCAGACGATTATTACCAACGTGAGGGAGGATATGAAGAATTTAAGGTGAAATTCCCCAATCTGTATTATCCTGAATACGAAGAAGATTATGCAGCGTTCCTGCCAGTAAGTGACGAGGCTATTGCAAAGCTATTAAATCAGCAAGGTAAAGTTATAATAGCTGGAAAAGAGATAGATATGCGTGATGTTTTTTCTTATGAAAAAATTCAAGAATTAGGATTAGGTATGCCCGAAAATGTAAATGTTGATGTAGAGGAAAATCCCAATACTCGCGCATTTACAGATATAAAGTATCTTACCTTGGATAAAGAAAATATGAATAAAAAAAGAAAAGCTTGGATTACTTTGAGAGGAATTGAGGTTAGTGATAAAAATTCAAAAGACGGGTCTAAAGTTAAACTAGGAAGAGTTGATTTATGTTTTAGGAAGAAAGGGGCTGTTCATTGGTATAATGGGAAAATGACATCAAGGGGTTATTGGTATTCAACAAATGGCGTTCGAACCCCCATAACAAGTCAAGGTCTAAAAGAACTTGAATATTCCCCCCATAAATATTATGTTTCTGCATCCAGGTATTATCAAACTATAAAGCCATCAGAAGTTGATAAAATTAAATTGGAATTCGCATGCGGAGAAGATTATCCTAAATACTCTTTTACAGGAATTTATACTGTAGATATAAATCATTTAATGTCACTAGATAACGGTACGGGTTTTGGGGAAGACCTTGCAAGTTTTTTGGTTAATTGGGGCCTGTGGTTAATACCTGTAGCAGTAACCATTATTTTATTATAAATATAAAAAAAAGGATTATGTTTTCGATTTTAAGGACATCATTATTTGTGTTATTTGTTTTCGCATGCACATACATGAACGGCCAGAACTTAGAAAAGATGGAATTTTTTTTTGAAGCAGGTTCCGCAAAGGGGATAAATGACGTTTTTAGTTATAACTTCCAGTTTTCTCCAGGATATAAATTAACAGAAAATTTCACATTAGGAGTAGGAATTGGATTTGTAGACTATAATAATAGAACGGATTTAAAAAATGAATTAATAGATAATCATTATTTTCAAACAGGCTGGCATAATGCGTGGAAGCCTTATCTACATGGAAAATATAGTATTTCGTCAAATCATCGGGTAAACCCCTTCATTAAGGTTGACATTGGCTATGCATTCTTTTCCCATAAGAAAAAACTTTCTTATGTAGATGAAATTGAAAACGATTATGTTACTATACCGTTTGATATAAAGGGGGGGATTAACTCTACTATCAATTTAGGCATTTTAAAACATTCAAATCATTTTGGAGAGGCATTAACTGTATCCGTGTTTTATCTTTTTCAGCCTGTAACATATAAATATATGTCGAACTCTGTAAGGAAAAACATATCTTCCATTGGATTTAATGTAGGTGTTATTTTTTAGTCTCCTGCGATTGTATCGCATGGATGAGCATGAGCCATATGAATGTGAAATATACGTTCTCCTCACGTGGTAAGATCGCTCCTTACGTCAAAGGCCGGGTAGGACATGGGATTCTCTTATCCACTTGCGGGAGAAGCTCGTATATTGTTAGCTGTTTCTTATCATTATCAGCGGTTAACAAATAGATACCTGGAGCATCCATGAGAATATAGCCGGTTGCAAGACAATTCCTCCGTAGGATTAAACGTCGATATTCTTTTTTAAGACAAATGTCTATTGAAATAGTAGCACTATCATTTCAGCATGCTGCCTTTTAAAAATTTTATGGAAATGAAATTGATTAAGTACTTTTATTTGACAGCTATATTGTCCCTGCTAGTAAGTTTGGGGTCAAATATTACTTTTAGAATATATTTGATTCCAAGCCAATTTCTCTTTCAGAATTACCCGCAGGAGTTTTGTTCTTACATTCAACAATGATCACGGCACTATGTGGGGGGAATTTGAAATTAATTGATAAGGTAGAGTTGAGACTTTAACTAAAGTTTCTTTGTAAACTCTAAATGACAATATTGGATAAATACTCTATCCTCTTCTCAATGGCAGCAAGCTTGTGGCTGAAATAAGACAAGCAATAAAAGCAATTATTAATTTCGTCGTGAATGCGTAGGGACATAACACAATTTTACAAAATGAAAAAGTTTAATGTATTCATGCTTGTAGCATGTTTTGTTGTTTTTCAGTTTTTGTCTTCATGCAATAAAAGTGAAGATAATTTTGAGAATGAAATTTTGGTTAAACAGACAGAATCTGTTTCTGAGATCAATGCTTTTAGTAGTAAGGAAGAATTAAAAAATGCGATAAACAATACAGGTTATACTCGATCGGCATCTTCTGTTTCAGCATTTGACTCTGATATTTCCGAGGTACTCGTTCCAAATGAAAATTTCAGAAAATTATTGAATGAAAAAGGACAAATTATCGTAGATGATACCTTATATATGATTACAAGACAGGGTACACTATTTACCCATATGTCAAATCAAACAGTTGTTGACACGCTTTCTGATTTTTCAGTTTTTGAGCAAGTTTCTACCGATTTAAAAAAATTCAATGAAATATTTCTTTTTGATACTTTCAAAGATTTGTCAGAAGAAGATTTTTATGAAGAACCGGATGGAGATGAAGAGGATATTTCATCTATCTCTACACGTGCAACCGCATATAATCTACAAAGAGATCCTGTAGATATAAAGAATTTTCCTGTTATGTCAACAGAACCGTATACTTTGGTTGGGAAAGGACTTGCAGGTTTATTCGGAAATAACAGTGCTCACAAAATAGATATTCAACATAAAAGAAGATTGAGTGCTTCTTTATATAGTTATAATTATTTGGTCTATAGTGAAACAGGATTAAAAGCGGCTGTAATAAGAAGACGATCGTTGCTTCATAACTGGACTAAAGAAGCAAGTTGGGGGCCTGGAACAGTTATGGGATGGGAACATATTCATTTTGTATATGATAAGTTAGATATACCTGACATGCCTGATTTACATGATCAGACTAAGAGAATGACCTACGGCAAATTCATGGGAAATTTAGCTAAAGTCTCTACATTGTATAAATTTGACAAGAAAGTCTCGGATGGTAATATTATTACCATACCTATTATTTTAGGAAAAGAGATTGAAGTTAATTCACTTGATATTGCAAATGCAGGTATAGACTTAATGACAAAAGCAGGATTAGATTATCTGAAAAAATTAGGAGACCCCTATCTTACTCAAGCTCTTGAGCAAAGAGAAGCGGCGATTAACAAGAGTATATGGAATACAAATCCTTTTCAAAAAGTACCGATTCCGGGTATTTCAATACATATTATAGATTTGAAGAAAAAGCAGATGCATGTTTTTATTGGTTCCGATAAAATTTGGAAACCCGGGCCAAGCCAAGTGAAAGTTTTTGATAGTGGTGTTGTATTTGAAGTTGAATACAATTCAAATTTAGGACTGGTTGGAAGTGCCCTTAAAACTTTAGCAAAAAATGTCAAGAATAAAGCTCCTAATGTGGAATCTGCATTTGTTTACGCATATACAACAACTGATTCCGGCGGTGAAGTAAAAGGTATGATTCTTAAAAAGACAAAAGACAAGTAATAGAATCATAGTAAAATATTATATTTAAATTTTATATCCGGCGTGAGTGTTTATTTGCTTGCGCCGGATTAAAAGTAAAATAATCAAAATAATACGAATATATAAATGGAAACGAAGAAACTACTTTTTAGATACTTTTTATTTTGCTCCCTTTTTATTACAAACACTTTGTATTCACAAGAGTTGCAAACAGTATCCAGAATAGGATTGGGAATAAATGGACTTGATCTGGCGGTTGAGTTACCCATAGCGAAAAAAATAACCATTGAACCGAGCATTGGTCTTGGGCCAAGTTATGATTTCGGTGAAGGTGAAGCCCTTACGTTCAGGATGGATTGGCATTGGACATTATTGAATCCGAGCGTACATTTAGGAGTAAATGGCAAGTTTATTTATAACCATAAAAGTGAACCGAAATTATTCAATTCGGGAAACTTTATCGGTTTAAAAGTGAAATATGTATCAAAACCATTAACTGATGAGATACATTATTTGACCAATACATTGCTAACAAATCTGAATTGGGGAGGACAGCGAAATATTGGAAGACATTGGATTTTCAGTTATTCGTTAGGAGCAGGATACGGCTACAACCTCGATGAACCGTATGGTTTATTCTATCCGGCTTTCGATCTCAAATTTGCCTATGTATTGCCCTACGGAAGAAGCAATTAAAATTTAACTATAGCAAACAAAATACTAAATAGTCTCTTAGCTAATAAATTAATGTTTTCACAATTATAATTAGTATGAGGGACTATTATTTTACTAATTGTTTCTTTCTGCAAAAATAGAAGAACAAATAATGATACAAATATCGGCATGAAACGTATAATATTTTGTACTTTGGTTTTGGTTATGTTTTTTCTTAATTCAGTTTATTTGAATGCGCAAATCCAAAAAACTTTAGGTATGGATGGCGGTTTTTACTTTAATTCCAGTAACATAGCATATCATTTTTCGTTGACTTATAGCCTTCAATTCAATCAGTATTTTGGAATTTCTGCTGGAACTATGTTCCTTTCCGTTCCATTGGATATTGCTGGATGGTCGGATAGTTCAAGAAATAGCAGCTATTATTTTGATGAAGATAATATTAAACGTTTCAATCTGTTTTTTTCTACTTTTTATTCACGACCACTTTTCCAATCTACAGGTGTTTACACGAATTGGTCGGTTTCATTCGAACCAATTCCATATGAGTATATATCATTAGAGAAACGGATGAACAATGATATACTATCCGAGAATGTAGGTAAATACCAATTTACTGGATTTTCACCCGGTACATTTTTAGAAATGGGCTTAGTTCAATATTTAAATAGAGATAATAATGGATTAAGGCTATCCCTCGGGTTTGGTTATGGCTGGTATGATATGTATGCCGGTTATAATAGAGCTATTATTGATGGACAAAGAATATCGACATATATTCCTAATAATAATCTTTATAAAAGGATAAGTCTAAAGTTAATTGGACTTTAGACGATTAATGACTTAAAAATAAATGTAATTACACTTTCTAAATTCTAACGCGCTCATACCATATTTTCATTAAACAAATAGTTGGGATAATGTTTTCATTTAGCGAAGGTGCCTAAAATATCACATTTTACAACCAGTTCGGTGTTATACAGGAATTGGTTTCCTTATCTTTGAAATTAACAGACACAGTCTGTCATATTTCGGGAAACGATCATCCGGTTACAGACAATAGACTTATCGTATTATATTTTCTGATGTTTCGCAGTTAAAAATGAAGTTGATAATCAGAGGATAAGAGATAAAAAAAGCAGCATATTTTAGCTAATATATCATTGAAAATGATTATCTTAGCGATGGAAACCAAACCATTAAAATATGCTGCAGGACAAAGATATTAAAAAGATTCAAGAGTTGAAAGCGGACTTTACCCCCGGCAGGGTTTCCGCTGAAGATATTTTTAGCCGCTTCAAGGCGTTGAAGCTAAGCGAAGGTCTTTCTGAGTTCAAATGGTTCAAGACCCGGGGATATGATTTTAAAATGGTCCTGGCCCTGCTGGTCTCCATGGTGGTCAGTTCAGACAAGACGGTCAACTCCTATCTGAACAGCCCCACAGGTGAAGGTTCCACCATGGGCAAGGATGTGTTCTATCGCTTGAAGAACAGTTCCATCATATGCTGGCGGATGCTTATGTGGCATCTTGTGCATCGTTTTCTGACGGTGACGTCCAAAGATAGTGATGTAGATGATACCTCATCCCGTTACCTGATCTTCGATGACACCACCCTGTCTAAAACCGGGAAGCGTATAGAGAAGATCGGGAAGGTATGGGATCATGTAACCAACAGCTACGTGCTTGGATTCAAGCTGTTGGTGATGATGTACTGGGACGGTAAGTCCTCCATACCACTGGATTTCAGTCTTCACCGGGAAAAAGGGAAAAAGCAGGAACGCCCGTTTGGGATGACCAAAAAGCAGATCCGCAAGCAATACAGTTGCAAGCGTATCAAGGACTCGTACACCGCTAAACGTGTGGAAGAACTGGACACGAACAAGATTCAGATGGTCCTGCGGATGTTTTTCACGGCCATCTATCGCGGGCTTCGTGTTGATTACGTCCTGGTGGACAGCTGGTTTACTTGCGATGCGTTGATACAGGCTATCCGGAGTGTGAAGGACAAGGAAGTTCACCTGATCGGGATGTACAAGTTTGCAAAGACTAAGTTTGAGTATCAGGGTAAGAGCCTGACTCACGCCCAGATCAATAACATGCTGGGCAAACCCAGGCGCTGCCGTTCCCTGGGTTACCAGTACAAACAGGCCAGGGTGCTGTACCAAGGTGTTGAGATCTGCCTTTTCTTTAGTCGTCGGGGCAAAAATGACAAATGGAAGGTTTTGTTGACGACGGACACGAAACTGACGTTCAAGGGATTGATCGGGCATTACCAGGTAAGATGGGTTGTGGAGGTGTTCAATCGAGAATCGAAGCAATTGTTGAACCTGGGAAGATGTCAATCCAGTAACTTTGACGCCCAGGTAGCAGAAACGACCATCAGCATGATAGCCTATCTGTTATTGACACTGCGTTTCCGGTACGATAACTACGAGTCGAAAGGGGCACTTTATCGGTCAATGAACGCCGATGTGCTCAGGGAAACACTCGACAGACGGCTATGGGGGCTGTTCATCGAGTTAGTCTGCTCAGTATGCGAGGTATTGGAGATGGATGCCGATGATTTACTTGAAAAAATGTTGGCCAATCCAAAAGCAGAATCCATGATCATTGCACTGTGTTGTTCGGTGATGGTTAAGGACGATTGAGAAATTGTAAAATATAAAATGTTATAGTACAGAGATATAGATAATAATGCATTTCCCTTCTATTTCTTTGTCAATGGTTTGAGGGAAGTGCGAAACATGAGTATTTTTTGTTTGGGTTTAATAGTTTAGAATTCACCTCTCTCCTTTTTTTGGGGGATGGATTATTATAGCCGGCGGTTACATTCTTTCCAGTACTATGGCCAACCATTTGTTTAACGAAAATCTCACTAATATACATTTCGCTTGTAAGATGAGTTACGTAGCTGTTACGGGTATAGGCGGTCGATAAATTCCGGTCTATCCCTAATTGTGCTGCTATTACTTTTAATGAATTATTTATTGGGTTTAATGCCAGTTGAATAGCGTCTTTTATCTTTCTTTCGTTTTGATCTACTCGTTCGATGCCGTTAAGAAATGGAAAGATATATCCATTCTGTTCTTTATTGCCGTGTCGGTTAATTATTTCTACCATTGGAGGTAGTAGCGGAGCGCAAATAGGCTCTGGATTTTTTTTCTTTTTTGTATCTCTGGTTTTCTTACGATGAAATACAATCTCTTGGGATGCTCCGTCGATGTCTTTGTATTGCAACCTGCATAGATCACCGAAATTTAGTCCGTTACAATAGAACATGAATATGAAAATATCCCTTGCAACCATCAATCCTTGATTGTCAGTCTCAAAATCCTCTATTTTCCAAATGTCCTCAATGTCTAAAGCGATAGATTTTCTCCCACCTTCCGGAATAGAATATTTATTCTTGCCCTCTCCAAATGGATAGCGAGTTCCGCTTAAATAAGGGTCTTCTCCATTGTTTATTATTGCCCTAAGTGTTCTCATATAAATCCCGATAGTAGCGTATTCTATACCGGTCGCACTCCAAAAGTCTTCGCAGTCAGATAAAAATTTCACCGTGATATCGTCAAATTTAATATCAGCGATGACGTTTAAAACATCCTTACCTTTTGTCTTATGCTTTTTACTTACACATTCTTCAATAAATAGTTGTTTGGCTATTTTACTTTTGATTTTTCTGTAATACTGAAAACGTATAAGAGCGTTTAATGTGGTTCTGTATATTGTTGCATTCCCGACCTTGAAGGTGTTGTTTAAAGTGTTTATTTTGGCCGTAAACGCATCATTTACGGTTAAGATATCCGACTTGCCTAATTTGTGATCGAGTGCTGCAAAAGAGAAATTGTCTGCAGTCTCTTTAACTGCGGGTTTAAGAATATCATCAAAATATTTTTGTATGTCGTCTTTATGCTCTCTTAGATGTGCCGCTTTAGTCTTAAAATTAAAATCAGCTTCCTCTGAAGCTTCAAATAATTCCCAGTCCTCACGATCTAATACTTTTCCTGTAGAGTAGTAGTCGCTATCTCTTTTATATGTTACACGCCACCGTAGTGGGCATTCATTTTCGGGATTTTTATTCCTTATATCTCGAACAAGTTTAACGGTTATACCGTTATTGGAATAGTAGAATTTCATATCAGTATATTTTTAGATTGTATTCGATATATAACAAACAATCATAACAAACAAATAACAAACAAAAGTAGCAAAAATATACAAATAGAAGAAATAGGAAAGAGTTAATAATTTATTATATATGCTGTTAAACAGGTATTTATGAATTATTTGAAAATAGAGAAAAAATACAGAAATAACTGTTTAAAAGCTTCCCAAGCTGAGGGTCGCGAGTTCGAATCTCGTTTGCCGCTCCCTCAACAACAAGCACTTATCGGTTTATTCCGGTAGGTGCTTTTTCTTTGGGGAAAACAGTGTAAGAGCAAATCGTTACAGTTCAGCCAATACTCTTAAAATCAACAACTTATAAAAAATACTGCCATGATAAAAAATAAGGTATATTTAAAAGAAATCGATTGGCCCAGTTTTGGTGAAGCTGACCCGATTATTTATCCATCAGCAACGGAGTTAACAGAAAGAATTGAAAAATGCCGGCAAGTGATGGAGGAAAGAGCGCTTACACACCTGGTTGTGTATGGTGATAGAGAACATTTTGGCAATATAATGTACCTGACTCATTTTGATCCTCGTTTTGAAGAAGCATTGTTGTTAATAACCAAAGAAAATAATCCATTGATTCTAGTTGGTAATGAGTGCGTGAGTCATTTAAGCGTATCTCCATTATACAACAACGGTTCTTTAAGGTACGAAAGGTACCAGCCATTCTCTCTACTGGATCAACCCAGAGATGAAAGTCGCTCACTCGCTGAAATCCTTTCAGAAGAAGGAATAGACAAAGAATCGAGAATCGGGTGCATCGGTTGGAAATATTACTCAAGACTGGAGTTTGAACATCATCAGCACGTTATTGAAATACCTTCGTTTATAGTAGATATGCTCCGTTCTTTGAGCAGTTACGAAAACGTAATCAATGTAACTGATATGTTAATGGCCCCCTCCTACGGATTAAAGTCTTTCCTTTCATCTTTCGAAATTGCACATTTTGAATTTGTTAATGTAATGGCATCAGAAGGAATGAAATCCTTAATAACCAATTTTAAGTCAGATATAACCGATTTTGATTTGGCAAAGGAATACCGGTACACAGGCTACCCGTTAGGATGTCATATTGGCATGAAAAGTAATGGAAATCAAAGTATTGGGTTATCCAGTCCAGTTGGAGCATTGATTGAAAAAGGATTGCCCTTTTCTACAGGAATTTCCTATTGGGGAAGTAATATTTGCAGGGCTGGATGGGTTGCTGAAAGCGAGCATGATCTTCCGGAAGATGCACAAGACTATGTTTCGAATTTTGCAGGGCCCTATTTCTATGCCTGCACTAAATGGTTGGAAAATTTGAAAATTGGGACAAAAGGGGGTGTTCTGCGCCAATTGATTGATGAACATTTACCTTTTGAAGACTTTGGAGTTTTTCTGAACCCGGGTCATTTGATTCATTATGAAGAATGGTTAAGTTCTCCCATTTATCCTAACTCTGAAGAAGAGATTCATTCAGGCATGTACATGCAGGTTGATATTATACCCCGGTCAAAGAAATATTCAACCTCAAGAATGGAGGACGGGGTTGTAATTGCAGACAATCATCTCCGAAACAAGGTAAAAGAAGAATATCCCGAAGTGTATGAGAGGTGTATGAAACGACGTTCCTTTATGATTGATGTACTGGGTATAAATTTGCCCGAAGAAGTTCTGCCTCTTTCCAATATACCCTCTTTAGTCCCCCCATTTTTTCTTAATCACAAAAAAGTATTAAGTTTAAAACCTTGATTGATAAAAGATAGGAATATATAAAACTGTTCCTTATAACAACAGTTATTACAATATCTTTTAAGCAAGAAGATCGCTCATGAATCATTTAGTTGAATTAATAGGCATTTTATCAAAGAGAAAAACTGAAGCATGAAACAAGGAGTAACACGTATTTTAATTTTTATATGTGGAATGTTCTTTTTGGTTAGCTGTGTTAACCGTTCAAGACCCACAACTAAAAAAGTTTTAACACTCGGTATTCGTCACGAGTCGAACACATTCTCCACTTTACCCACCAAAGAGTCAGACTTTAAGGTGTTGCGGGATAAGGATGTTTTAAAAGATGAACCATGGGCTGAAGCGGGAAAGGATTTAGGTATGGAGTTTATCCCAACTCTACATGCCTATGCCTGGCCAGGCGGAGTTGTTGAAAAAAGAATATTTGATTCGTTCAAGTCAGAAATATTGGAACGAATACGTAAAGCCGGTTCATTAGACGGAATTTATATGGATATGCACGGAGCCCTTCACGTTGAAGGCTATGAAGATGCACAAGCAGAGTTGATCAGAGAAATAAGGGAAATAGTTGGAAATGATGTATTGATTTCCGGCAGTTTTGATTTACACGGAAATTTATCAAAGGACTTCCTAAAGCATATTAATCTCCTGACAGCTTATAGGACCGCCCCTCACAGAGACGGTACCGAGACAAAGGTACGTGCCATACGGATGCTTTCTGAGGCTATGAATAAACGGCTCAAGCCTTACATAGCCAGTGTTGAGATACCTATTTTAGTTCCTGGAGAAATGAGTATTACAGAGGTTGAGCCGTTGAAGTCGATCTATTCACAGATACCCGAAGTTAGTGGGAAAGAAGGATTAATGGATGTTTCAATTTTTGCAGGATACTGCTAGGCCGATCTCAATCGCTCAGCCATGCGGGTCTTTGTAGTTGCATCCGATAAAAAATTTGCCGACAAAGCGAATCGTGAAGCAGCTCTATTGGCTCAACAAATATGGGAAAAACGCGAAAGTCTAATACTCGATGTCCCTTCAGGTTCTATTGATGAGATGATTGTAAAAGCTTCAGAGTATGACAATACAGTTTTCATCTCCGACTCAGGAGACAATACTACCGCCGGAGCTCCAGGGGATAATCCACAAGTACTAGAAGCTTTAATCAGGCACAATGTCAAGAACACTTTATTTGCCGGAATAGTTGATGAGGAAGCCTTGAAGCAATGTAAAAATACAGGCATTAACAACGAAATAGATTTAGTTGTCGGAGGAAAAGTGGATAATGTCTTTGGTAAACCTTTTGCCATAAAAGGGAAAGTCATTTATTTACCATCGGATTCATTAATAGGTACCAATCATGAATCCGCCATACTTGATGTCAACGGTATTAAAGTTGTTATCATGAATTCCCGACGCTCATTCGTAACGCTGAGAGATTTCGAAGAGTTAGATATTAACCCATTAGACTTCAATATTGTAGTTGTCAAGTTGGGATATCTTTATCCTGAATTAAGGGATATCGCTCCTGTACATCTAATAGCATTAACATCGGGGTTCTGCAATCTGGATATGCGAACATTACCCTTTAAACGTGTAACCAGACCCGTATATCCTTTAGATTTGGATATGACCTGGCAATCTCAATAAGTAATTCAAGCTCACTCTTTCCACAGGCTTTCCATCTCTTCCAGTGATTTTCCTTTGGTTTCGGGGACCATTTTCCAAACGAAAAGAGCCGAAAGTACAGCCATCAGCCCGTAAAAACCGTAGGTCAAAGCTCCACTATATTCCATCATTGCCGGATAGGTAGACGAAATCAGGTAATTGGCAGCCCATTGTGCGCCAACCGCCACGGCGACCGCCTGACCCCGGATTTTGTTTGGAAAAATTTCAGAGATGAGCACCCAACAGATCGGTCCCCACGACATCATAAACGACGCCGTGTAGATAATGATAAATACCAGCGTGCTTATTCCGATAATCTCATTATAGGACAACCAGGATATGGCAAACATACCGATAGCCATGCCAATGGAGCCGGTAATCAACAACGGTTTTCTTCCCCACTTATCCACTGTCAGGATGGCCACAACCGTAAACACGACATTGACAAACCCCATGATGATGGTTTGTAGCATGGAGGCATCTTTCGCGGCCCCCATACTCTCGAAAATACGCGGAGCATAATACAACGCAACATTGATTCCCACAAACTGCTGAAACACCGACAACAAAATACCGATAAGAATGACAATTTTCCCGTAAGAAAAAATACGGGAACGTTCTGTTGTGCGTCCGATGGACTGCTTAATTTCGGAGAAAATGGCTTCAGCCCTTAATTTATCGGCGTTAATCCGGCTTAAAACAGACCGTGCTTTTTCATCGCGATTCGACAATACCAGGTATCTCGGCGTTTCGGGAACCAGAAACAGCAGCATCCCAAACAAGGCTGCAGGAATGGCTTCCGATGCGAACATATACCGCCATCCCACATCGTTGATCCAGTCGATACTCTGTCCAAAGGCGATGCCCCAATTAACAAAATACACCACCAGCATTCCAAAAATAATGGCGAACTGGTTAAAGGAAACCAGCCTTCCCCGAATATCTGCAGGAGCTATCTCACTGATATACATGGGCGAAACGGCAGATGCCAGTCCCACTCCGACACCTCCGATTATACGGTAAAAATTGAATGTCAACAGCAACCCGATGGAAGGGTGCCCTTTGGAGAAAAAAATAAATTCGGGAAATCCAGATCCCAATGCCGACACAAAAAATAAAACAGCAGCTATAAGCAGCGTTTTTCTTCTGCCAAACCGGTTTGAAAACACTCCCGAAATAACTCCCCCGATAATACAGCCGATCAAGGCACTCGATACGGTGGCTCCATGGATTAACGAATTTAAGCCCAACGGCCTGATCAGATAAGCCTCTATCGATTTCTCCGCACCGGAAATCACAGCCGTGTCGTAGCCGAAGAGTAAGCCACCCAGGGTCGCTACCAGGGTGATGCCGAATATGTATGTTTTGTTATATTTCATTTTTCCTTAGATTATAAGACATAAGAACCAGGACAGACAAAATATTGCCAGACCCGATAGGCTTTTTTGTTAAATTGTTCAACGTCGTATCCGATAAGTTCACAGACCGTTGTATTGAGAGTTGAAACAAAGATTCTGATTTCTGGCTCTATCGTCTTGGTTCCGTCAAATATACATGTTAACAATCGCCTCATAAAGTTCCTGCTTGCCACTGATCTGACCCGGCTCTTTACCCAGCGAGAGGGCGTATTCACGCATATCTTCCAACGAAAGGCTGCCTTCTTCAAACTCTTTTCCTTTACCGCTATCGAAAGAGGCATATCTCTCCGTCAGCATCTGCATGTAGGGCGATTCCTCCAGAATCCCGGCGGCAGCTTCCAGAGCACGTGCAAAAGCATCCATGCCGGCAATATGTGCAATAAAGATATCTTCCAAGTCCGTGGAATTTCTCCGGGTTTTGGCGTCGAAGTTTGTACCACCGCCCTGCAGTCCGCCGCCTTTCAGGATAACCAGCATGGCCTGTGTCAGCTCATAGAGATCGATGGGAAACTGGTCTGTATCCCAGCCATTCTGGTAATCACCCCGGTTGGCATCAATGGATCCCAACAAACCAGCGTCGACAGCACATTGCAGGTCGTGTTCAAAGGTGTGTCCGGCCAATGTGGCATGGTTCACCTCAATGTTCAGTTTGAAATCCTTGTCGAGGTTGTGTGCGCGAAGAAATCCAATCACGGTTTCTGCATCCGTATCGTACTGGTGTTTGGTCGGCTCCATCGGCTTGGGTTCAATGAGAAATGTACCTTTGAATCCTTTTGAGCGAGCATAATCGCGTGCCTTGGCCAGCATCATGGCCAGGTGTTCCTTTTCTCGCTTCATATCGGTGTTCAGGAGGCTCATATACCCTTCGCGCCCGCCCCAGAAAACATAATTTTCCCCTCCAAGCTCGATGGTGGCATCAAGTGCGTTTTTGATCTGTGTGGCAGCGTAGGCAACACTGTCGAAGTTGGGGTTGGTGGCTGCCCCGTTCATGTAACGCTTGTGACTAAAAACATTGGCTGTGCCCCAGAGCAGTTTGATGCCTGTCTCTTCCATTCTTTTTTTAGCGTATGCAACGATGGACCTGAGGTTAGCTTCATACTCCCTTATGCTTTTTCCTTCGTCGATCAGATCGATATCGTGAAAACAGAAATATTCGATTCCAATCTTCTGCATAAACTCAAAGCCGGCATCTAGCTTCTTCCGAGCTCTTTCCAAAGCACCATTGCCATTGTTCCATTCAAAATCTTTGGTTTCTTCTCCAAAAGGGTCGCTCGATTCCGCACAAAGGGTATGCCAGTAAGCCATGGAGAATTTGAACCAATCTTTCATCTTTCGTCCGTAAACCACTTTTTCAGCATCGTAGTAACGAAATGCAAGCGGGTTTCTGCTTTCTTTTCCTTCAAACCGGATCTTGCCGATTCCGGGAAAAAATTCTTTTTTTGTTTCCATAATTATTTATTGTGTGTTGTTTGCTATTGAGTTATGTATGTTTTCCAACGTTGGTAAGCCTCCTCATACCTCTCTTTGTCCCTTTCACCGGACCCGATGGTCATGATCTTCTTCAGCGAAGCAAATGCCTCTTCGTTGGAAGAATAAATTCCTACACCCATGCCGGCAGCTTTTGCCGCGCCCGCCGCTCCGTCGGTATCGAACAGTTCAATGGTTGCTCCGGTAACACCAGCCAGTGTTTCCCGGAATACAGAGCTTAAGAACATATTGGCATTTCCGGCCCTGATAACATTGATTTCCATCCCCATCTCTTCCATGATTTCCATTCCGTACCTGAAGGAGAAGACAATGCCCTCCTGCGAAGCACGAACAATATCAGAAAGGGTATGGATATTGAAGTTGATGCCGTGAAAAGAACATCCCGGATTCTTGTTTTCCAGCACCCGCTCTGCTCCGTTGCCGAAGGGGATCACCGAGACCCCCCTTGAACCGACAGGAGACTTTTCAGCCAGCCCGTTCATGTCGTTGTAACTCAATCCCGGCTGTATCATGTTCCTTTTTATCCACGAATTCAGAATACCGGTTCCGTTGATGCACAATAAGACACCCAGCCTCGGCTTCCCGGATGTGTGGTTCACGTGTGCAAAGGTGTTAACACGCGAAAGCGGATCGTAATTCACTTCGCCCAGCACGCCGTAAACCACTCCCGATGTTCCTGCGGTAGAGGCTATTTCTCCTGGGTTGAACACGTTGAGCGAAACGGCATTGTTGGGCTGGTCCCCTGCCCGGTATCCCAGCGGTGTACCCTCTTTCAAACCAAGTTCTATGGCGGCTTTCGCACAAACTGTTCCCTGAAAACCAAACGTCGGGACGATCGGAGGGATGATATCGTTACTAAAGCCAAAATAACTCATTACCTCTGTCGAGACAGTATTTCTCTGAAAATCCCAGAAAACACCTTCCGATAATCCTTCAATCGTAGTGCAAACACCACCCGTCAGCTTCATGGCAATATAATCACCGGGGAGCATGATCTTATCGATTTGTCCATAAAGGTAGGGTTCATTTTCTTTTACCCAAGCCAGTTTTGATGCGGTGAAGTTACCCGGCGAGTTCAACAGTGCAGCCAGGGCATTCTCTGCCCCTATCGCCTCGAATGCTTTTTCACCGTAGGGTACAGCGCGACTGTCGCACCAAATGATGGACGGGCGAAGCACTTTTCCGTTCTTATCGATGGCGACCAATCCGTGCATCTGCCACGATATCCCGATGCCTTTGATTTCGGCAACATCTATACCCGACTTTTTAATTACCGATTGGTTTGCCAGCTTCAGGTTTTCCCACCACATGTCGGGGTCTTGTTCCGCCCAACCCGGTTGTGCAGCATAGATCGGCATCTCGGTCTTCGGGAAAAAATCGGATGCTACCACCTGCCCCGTTTCTGCATTCACCAGGCAAGCTTTTACCGATGAACTGCCTATATCGTATCCCAACAAATACATGATGTTCTCTTTTTATTCGTTAATAAAATAATTATCCCCCTCTGTCTCGATAAAAACCTCTACTACGTTTCCGGTAGCCAGCGAACCGGCATCGGGTTGCTTACCTCCGATCGACACCTGCACTTTTCCGGTCTCAACAACCGGTATGTTCGCTTTGTTCCTTGCAGCAATCTGATGCGGTTTCAACGTAAACTTCACGGTTTGTGTTTCACCTTTTTTCAAATGTACCCGTTTAAATCCCTGCAAAGCACGAATCGGTTTTTGCAATTTACTGTCGGGTAGAGACACGTAAAGTTGAACAACTTCATCTCCATCCATATTGCCGGTATTGGTCACATCGACAGAAACCGAAATATCCTCTCCGTTCTTCACGCTTTCGGGAACAGTGCGCAGTTTATACTGAAAGGTGGTATAACTTAACCCATAACCAAACTCGTACAGAGGTTTTCCTTCAAAATACCGGTAAGTTTTACCCTGCATGTCATAATTATCAAAAGCAGGAATCTGGTTCACATCTTTATAAAAGGTAACCGGAAGGCGGCCTGCCGGATTGTAATCGCCAAAAATAACGTCGGCAATGGCTGTTCCGCCCGACTGCCCGGGATACCATGCCTCCAGAATGGCAGAAATATTTTCAGCTTCCCAGTTAAAGGCTAAGGCGCTTCCATTGAGAAGGACCAGAACAGTGGGTTTCCCGAGTTTCTGAATTTCTTTCATGAGCTCGGTTTGAACAGCGGGTAGTTTGATGTCGAGACGGTCTCCACCCGCAAAACCTTCTACATTGACTTTCATCTCTTCGCCTTCCAATAAGGGGCTCAGTCCCATACACAGAATCACCAGATCGGAGTTCCTGGCCAAATCAATGGCTTCTTGTTTCAAATTAGGATTAGGCACATCCCAAAGTATCTTCACATGAGCATATTCTGTTTTATCCTGAACGTATTCCACCTCTATTTCATACGGTTTTCCGGCTTCAAACTGCACATACTCATACCTTTTTCTCGCGTGATGCTGGTCCCTGCCTTGTGTTACCACCTTACCGTCCACCGACAGTTTGTATCCGGTGAAAGCTTCGCCTCCAATGGCATATTCACCTGTAACAGGTGGCACAAGAACTCCTCTCCAGCAGATCGAGAATTCTTCAGGGTTTAAATCATCGAAGGGTGCTTTATTCCACCACACGAAATCGATATTGTCATCAACGCGCGTGCGCTTTGCGATACCTTCCAGCTTGTTGTTATCGAAATATTCAACATTAAGTCCTTTCGTTTGAAGCGTTTTATCGGTATAAAAATAATCAGCCGGAATAACGGTAAAGTAGGGAAGCTTTTCCGCCAGTGTGCATCCCTGAGCAAAAGCAACTTCAGCATGGGGTAATTTTTCGATAATCCCTTTTAACGGCGTGATTCCTTTCGAAGGGTATCCGTTGTAGTTGCCCAACAGAACCTCGTTATCGTCCGCATTTGGACCAATAACGGCTACCTTTTTTACTTCCTTGCTAAAAGGCAAGAGGTTGTTGTCGTTCTTCAATAAAACCATCGATTTTCGTGCAGCTTGTAATGCCAGCACCCGATGATTCTCACTGTCCACGACCTCAATAGGGATTTGCGCATATTTCACTTCGCTATCCGGGTCAAACATTCCGAGCTTGAATCTGGCAAGCAAAAGCCGCTTTACCGAAACATCCAGCTCCGCTTCCGTGATTAGATTTTGCTTCACGGCTTCAATCAAACCTTTGGCATATGTATCGCCACAATTAAGGTCGGTTCCGGCTTTTACCGCTTTAGCCGATGCTTCTTCGGGTGTGTTGACTATGTGGTGGGCATTTTCCCTGTAAAAATCACTGATGGCCCCACAATCGGAAACAATATATCCGTTGAACCCCCATTTGTTCCGCAACAGATCTTCCAGGTATTTATCGCCACAGCACGGCTCACCCCGTAACCGGTTATAGGCACACATGACGGAATAGGCACCCGCCTCCTGGACAGCACGCCTAAAATGAGGCAGATAAGTTTCTGCCAGATCATAATCTGAAGGATATACGTCGAACGAATGCCGGGTGGATTCCGGACCGCTGTGAACAGCAAAATGTTTGACGGTTGCCACTAACTTCAGGTACTTTGAATCATCGCCCTGTAATCCTTTAATGAAAGGGATGGCAAGTTCTGCCGTCAGGAACGGATCCTCTCCATAGGTTTCCATCCCCCTGCCCCACCGCGGATCACGGAAAATATTGATGTTGGGTGTCCAGAAAGTCAATCCCTGGTAAATACCTCTTTTCCCTTTTGAGACATAATCGTGATGCTTGGCGCGCGCTTCGTCAGAAATGGCTGTTGCAATTTCTGACATTTGCTGACTGTCCCACATAGCCGCCATTCCGATAGCTTGTGGAAAAACCGTAGCCAAACCGGAGCGCCCGACACCGTGCAAGCATTCGTTCCACCAATTATATGCAGGTATGCCCAGCCGATCAATGGCCGGTGAATCGTATCGCATCAGCTCAGCCTTCTCTTCGATTGTCAACCGTGAGAGCAGGTCGTCCGCTCTTTCTTCGAAAGAGAGTTTTGTGTTTAAATAAGGCTGTACCTCTTTGCAGGAAAAAAAGAGAAATCCTGCGATCCACAAAAGAAACAGGTAGTAACCAGAAGTCTTTTTCATCGCAAACTGTATTTTGAGTTTAACATGAACGGCTAACTATATAGTTTTCGTGTATTTTTTTTGTGTACTTTTTTATCGAACCTGTAAAGCCTGGGAGCTCTGTAAGGTACATCTTTCTGCACTTCGTCCAATTGTTCCAGGCCTTCAATCTGCATTATTTTTTTCTTGAAGTTACGGACATCAGACGTTGTGCCCATTATGATATCATACAGGTTTCTAAGTTGTGTCATGGTGAACTTCTGAGGCAGCAGTTCGAATAACATGGAGGGCTCCGACTTCACTTTGTGGCGGATATGCTCTAACGCAGTATCCGCAATTTCATTGTGATCGAAAGCTAGCCGTAAAGATTTTAATGAACTTACGTCGTACCAGTTTGCTGCAGTATTCTCCGACTCAAAAATAATTTTTCTACTTATTTTAATCAGTGCCACATACCCTACTGTAACGATTCTGCCGATTTTCATGTTTGTCAGTTTCTCCAGCCAATTTTTGTCCCTCATATTCTTTGTCCTTTGGGGATTGCCAAAGCTATGAAACTGGCTCAGGTAAATGTTTTTTAATCCCGTCAGTTCGTTAAGGATACGTATAGCTGCCTCATCCAGGTCTTCATCTTCGAAAATAATGCTTCCCGGTAATTTTTTATCGCTGAAGTTTTGTTCTTCTATCGTCCGTTCGATAAGCAATACTTTCAGTTTTTCACCGTCAAACCCAAAAACAACGCAGTCCACCGAAACGTGAGGGTTGTAAACATGAGTGCTATTTTTCATGACATATTCTTAATAAGAATACAAAATTATACAGATTAATCACAATACATGTAAAATTTTTATATGTTTTAAAACATTATTATCAGCAATTTATATAAAGTAAAAAATACATATATAAAAATAACCTTATTGTAATTATTACTTATTGGAATTACTAACTTAGCCGGGACACAGAGTTAAGCATAAACGCTTATTTTTGTGTAATATGAGAAAACAAAGAACCCATTTTGACAAGGCATTCAAAGAGAATGCGGTCAAACTCAGTTTAGAACGCAAGAATATTTCCGAGCTTGCACAGGAATTGGGTATTGCCCCCTTTCTTTTATATCGTTGGCGGAAAGAATACCAGCAGAAAGGAGAAGCCAGTTTCCCCGGACACGGTGTCCAGTCATTAAGTGAAGATACCAAAAGGATTGCTGAACTGGAAAAACGCCTTGGCGAGGCTGAAACGGAGCGGGACATATTAAAAAAAGCTTTGAGCATCATCTCCAAGAGAGATCGTTGATCTATCTCTTTATAAAGGAATATAACTCGAAACAATGGACGGTCGAGGTGATGTGCAGAGTACTGAAAGTCCCCAGGAGCAGTTATTACCGCTGGCTTAAAGATCCGGAGGGCCAACGTAAGCGCAAATATATGGAGCTGGACGAAAAGATCAGGGATGCATATTTTGCAGCCAGGGGACGCAATGGAAGCCCCCGGCTGGCAAAGGATTTGCAGGTATCCGGAACTCCTGTCTCGAGAACCACTGTAGCATGCCACATGAGGAAAATGGGCTTGCGCAGCAAACTCTCGAGACGATTCAAAGTGACGACGGATGCCTCTCACAACTATAAGGTTGCTCCAAATCTGTTGAATCGCGAATTTAATCAGAATGAGCCTGTGAAAGCGTGTGTCTCTGACCTGACGTATATTCCGTGTAAGGATGGATTTCTTTATCTGACCTGTGTGCTGGATCTTTTTGACCGCAAACTGATCGGATGGTCCATAAGCGATCATATGAATGCATCCCATACCGTAGTTCCGGCCATCAGGATGGCCAATAGGAACAGACCTTTTGGAGAAGGAATGATATTTCATTCTGACCGGGGCATACAATATGCTTGCAAACAGACTGTCAATCTGTTGAAATCCTTGAAGCTGGAACAAAGTATGAGTGGAAAGGGAAATTGTTGGGATAATGCCGTGGCTGAAAGCTTTTTCAAAACTTTCAAATCTGAATTGGTCTATGGTACCAAACTCAAAACAAGAGAGCAAATGCGCTTGTATGTATTTGAATATATTGAATCCTGGTATAATCATAAAAGAAGATTCTCAGCATTGGGAAACTTAACCATTGATGAATTTTGGAATCAGTATAATATTAAAAAAGAATCAATTAAAAATGTCGCTTAACTTTTTGTCTCAATTAAGTTTGCAAGTCCATATATTACATCTTGAAAACTACTTCGAATTACTTTTATAGCTTTACCTTTTTATGAAAATATTCATGAATAGTTTTATATATATGATTAGCTTAGGAGAAAAGTTTCCTGCCAAAAGAAACAGATTTCTGACATAATTCCAATAAAAAACTTGTTTCAGGAGATTATCTTCTTTTTTTTTTGTTATTTTGCGTGTAAATCTCCTTAATAATACTTTTTATGATTCACAAATTAGCTGAGCTTACAGAAAAAGCCAAGCAGAAACCCCAACGAAGAATTGCTGTCGCAGCGGCAGAGGACGAATCGGTACTGAAGTCTCTCAAAGCCGCTATGCAGGACGGACTTGTTAGCCCCATACTGATTGGGCACAAAAGTGAAATTGAAAAACTCGCAGAGCTCGTCGATTTTGATCTGAGCCAGGTAGAAATTATCCACAACGATAACGGAGCCCATGAATCGGCGAAAATAGCCGTCTCCGTGATAAAGAAAGGCGGTGCCGATATCCTCATGAAGGGACTTGTCAGCACAGGCGACCTGTTAAAAGCTGTTCTTGATAAAGAAAACGGCCTGCGAAAAGCAGCTATCCTCAGCCATATGGCTTTTTTCGAGTCTCCCTACTACCACAAACTCTTATGTGTAACGGATGCAGCCATGAACATCGCTCCCGATTTCGACACCAAAGTACACATTCTCAACAATGCCGTAGAGGCGTGTCACAAACTCGGGATAACTGAACCGAAAGTAGCTGTTGTCGCAGCCGTGGAAATTGTTAACCCTAAAATGGAAGCCACCGTTCATGCTGCTCTGCTAAAAGAGATGAACATCAAAAAACAATTGCAGGGATGCATCGTGGACGGGCCCTTCGCCATCGATATCGCTGTCGACAAGGAGGCTGCCGCACACAAAGGCATCGTCAGTGAGGTTGCCGGAGATAGCGACATTATTCTCGTGCCCGACATCGAAGCCGGAAATATTTTCTACAAGGCATTGAACTTCTTGGGAGGGGCCGTCTGTGCAGCCGTCATTACGGGCGCAGCGGTTCCTATTGTACTCACTTCGCGTTCTGATTCAGAAACCAGTAAGATGCTTTCCATCGCTTTGGCAGCAGCTATACACTAAACACTACCCTTATGGACAATCATCCGCGGATCCTGGTGATTAACCCGGGTTCAACATCAACAAAAATTGCCGTCTATAAAAACGGAGATGTGGTTTTTTTAAAAACAATCCGTCATTCGGCTGAAGAATTAAGCCAATTTAAAAGAATAAGCGATCAGTATGAGTTTCGTAAAAATATTATTTACAATGAATTAAAAAACGCCGAGATCAGGTTGGACCTTATCCGGATCGTCGTCGGACGTGGAGGCATAGTGAAACCTATTGCGTCGGGAGTTTACAGGGTAAACGAAACAATGAAGAGAGACCTTATCGAGGCAAAAAGAGGAGAACACGCCAGCAACCTAGGAGCACTTATTGCCGATGACATTGCCAAACAACTCCCTTCAGCAGAAGCCTTTATTGCTGACCCGGTGGTAGTGGACGAACTTGAACCCATTGCCCGGTATTCCGGACATCCCCTTTTCGAAAGAGTCTCTCTTTTCCATGCGCTCAACCAAAAAGCCATTGCCCGCGCTCACGCCAAGTCTCTCATGAGAAAATATGAAGACATGGACCTTATTGTAGTGCACTTAGGGGGAGGAATATCGGTAGGCGTACATCACAAAGGACGGGTCGTTGACGTTAACCAGGCGCTTGACGGTGACGGGCCCATCTCACCGGAACGGTCCGGAACACTCCCCGTAGGCGAACTTCTGAAGATGGCTTTCAGCGGCAAGTACACTTACGAAGAAATGAAATCGATGGTGGTCGGCAAAGGAGGACTGTATGCCTATACGGGCCTCAACAATGCCTACGAAGTGGAAAAAGCCGCTCAGGCCGGAGATAAAAAATGCTACGATGTGATGGAAGCCATGGCTTATCAGACGGCAAAAGAAATCGGCGCATTCTCAACCGTACTGAAAGGCGATGTGGATGCCATCCTGATCACCGGAGGAATGGCTAACAGCAAATGGTTCTGCAACCTGATCATCGAACGTATCCATAAAATCGCACCGGTATACGTTTATCCGGGTGAGGATGAAATGAAAGCCCTGGCTGAAAACGGTGCACTGATCCTAAGCGGAGAGATTGAACCGAAAGAGTACGTGTAACCCAAGCGTATGCATCTCTTCAATCCCGAGAACGATCTGGCCCTGGCGAACTTCGGTATTAACTACACGCCTCCGGCATCTGCAGTGAAAATTGCGGACGATCTGGCCATTTTGCCGATGTGGTATGCTCCGGAAGGTGCTAAGGTGATTGCCGCCACTGCTCAAAACGAACAGTTCCTTTCCCGATTGAAAGAGTTTTTCGCTCTCGAGGTTTCCCTCATCCCTTTTTCGGGCATTTCCCTTTTTCCGAAAGAGAAAATTATCCCGTGGGGATGGAACCCCGCATTGAGAAAAAAGTTGCTGGACGCCGGTGCAATGGAAGAGAGCCTGCCTTCGATGGAGGAGTTAAAACAGCTTCGAAGCGACTCGGGCAGGAAGAACGCCATACATATTCTGAACGAACTCAGGGCGGAGAATAACGCGTTTTGTGGAGAATCCTATTTTTTCTCCGCTGTTGATGATGTTTTGCACTTTTTACATTCGCGAAACGGGGATCACGTATTGAAAATGCCCAATTCCGGCAGCGGCAAGGGATTAAGCTGGATCAAAGGGAAAATAACCGACAAACAAGCCGATTGGTGCCGGCGGGTAATTCACGAACAGGGAGGCCTTATTGCGGAGCCTGTTCTGAACAAGATTCGAGATTTTGCCATGGAATTCTGCCTTTCCGATAACAAAGCTGAATTTATCGGGTACTCCCTGTTCCAATCCACATCTTCAGGTGCCTACATGGGCAACTTCCTGATGCCACAAACCGATATTGAAGAAAGGTTGGGTGAATACACCGGTCCGGAGTTGCTGCCGCAACTCCGGAAATCTCTTGCCGAAAAACTCTGCCGCCAGTACCCATCCCATTCCGGTTGTCTGGGAGTGGACATGATGGTTTGCAAAACCAACAGAGGGTATCAAATCCAACCTTGCGTTGAGATTAACCTTCGAATGAATATGGGGATTGTCGCCTACATTCTCTACGACCGTTTTGTAAAACCCGGGTCTACCGGAAAATTTACGGTCGATTTTTTCAAAAAAACGGGCGGAGCGTTAACCTTCCAACAGAAAATGTCAACAGATTTTCCTCTCATCGTTGAAAACGGGAAAATTATTTCGGGATTTTTAGCTTTAACACCGGTTTCCGAACAAACACAATATCTGGCTTATGTGTTTGTTACCTCCCCATCTCTTCTGCAAAATACCGGTAAAACAGCGGAATAGTACGGATTCCGTTGTAAAACTGTTCCAAAGGGTAATTTTCATTGGGTGAGTGAATGGCATCAGATCCTAACCCAAAACCCATTAGCACCGACTTAATACCGAGGATCTCTTCAAAAGTGGCGATAATCGGAATACTTCCTCCCGAACGGACAGGAATCGGAGTTTTTCCGTATACCTCCGTGTAAGCCTTTGCGGCGGCTTTGTATGCCGGCAAATCAATAGGGCAGACATACGACGGCCCTCCGTGCAGGTATTCCACTTTTACCTTTACCGATTTCGGAGCAATGCTTTCAAAAAACTTCACAAACAATTTGGCTATTTTGTTGTGGTCCTGGTTGGGCACCAGCCGGGTACTGATTTTAGCATATGCCCTGGAGGGAAGCACTGTTTTGGCGCCTTCACCCGTGTAGCCGCCCCAGATACCGCATACGTCGAAAGTAGGCCGGATGCCGGTGCGTTCATTGGTGGTGTACCCTTTCTCGCCGAAAACTTCCTTCACGTCAAGCGATTTTTTGTATTCCTCAAGCGAAAACGGAGCTTTCGCCATCATGTTCCGTTCCTTTCGGGAAACCTCTACAACATCGTCGTAAAATCCGGGAATCAAAATACGTCCGTTATCGTCCGTAACCTGTGCAATCATTTTGGCCAGCACATTGATGGGATTGGCTACTGCACCGCCAAAGAGGCCCGAATGAAGATCTTTGTCCGGGCCGGTAACTTCCACCTGCCAGTATGCCAATCCGCGCAACCCGGTGGTAATGGAAGGAACATCCGGGGCTATCATTGAGGTATCTGAGACCAGAATAACATCGGCCTGCAGCATTTTTTTGTGTTTTTTGCAAAACTTGGGCAAACTGGGCGACCCAACCTCTTCCTCACCTTCAATCAGGAATTTCACGTTACAATTCAATTTTTCCGACTTCACGAGGTATTCAAACGCTTTGGCGTGCATAAATCCCTGGCCTTTATCGTCATCGGCGCCACGCGCCCAGATCTTCCCCTCTTTCACCACCGGTTCAAAGGGGTCGGTTTTCCATAAGCCGACCGGATCAACCGGCATAACGTCCATATGAGCGTAAACCATTACGGTGGGTGCCTTGGGGTCGATTATCTTCTCGCCATATGTCACCGGATTTCCATCGGTTTCATATACCTCCGCCTTATCGGCACCGGCAGCGAGCAGAATTTCTTTCCATTTTTCGGCGGCGCGGTACATGTCCGGTTTGTGCTCGGGAAGTGATGAGATGGATGGGATTCGGATCAGTTCGAAGAGCTCGTCTAAAAATCGTTGCTTGTGGGTTTCCACGTAGTTGTTAATCTCCTGCATAATTAATTTAGTTTTAGGGTTTGGGCGTAAAACTACAAAAAAAATTGCATCCAGAAGCGGATGAAACGCTTTTTAATTACCTTTGCAACATAATGTTAAAGTTTAAACATGAAAAAGATGAAGCCACTACTATCCGTTTCACTACTGTTGGCATTACTTGTTTCTTGTAATACCCACCCATCAAAAAAAGAGAATGATATGTCAGAAAGCCGTTTTATTGCAGAAGCGCAGCGCAACGAAGTAATTTCAATGTTGAAGGATTCGTTGGGAGAACCGGCCTATTTCCGTATTGAACGCGGTGTCCGGCAGGTTGCTGACCTTTGGCGGGAACCGGACGGAACGGCAGGAGAATTTGCCGAGTTCTGCAAGCGGAGTTTTGTTGCTGATGAAGCTCGACTCGATCAACTTTTTCATACACTGGAGCGAAACTTTGAAGTATTCGACGGATACTTCCACAAAATCGATGTCCTGTTGAAAGAGCCGCTACAACTGGAAGGTGAAGAAATCACCCCCGTGGACATGATGTTTGGAAGCTACGATGTCACAGCACATCTGAACGATGACCTGTATGCCAATAAAGTTGCCTTTATTACAGCATTGAACTTCCCGTTCTATTCGTTACAGGAGAAGACAGGGCTGGGGGAGAAATGGTCAAGAAAAGAATGGGCTTACGCCCGCATGGGCGACCGTTTCACCGCGCGTGTGCCGGCAGCTGTTCAGCAAAACATATCGAAAACAATTACCGAGGCCGACGCATACATTTCCGACTACAATCTTTTTATGGGAAAACTTCGCAACGATAACGGGGAACAGCTTTTCCCGGATGATATGAAACTGATCTCCCATTGGGGGTTACGCGATGAACTGAAATCGAATTATGCCGACACGGCCAGGGGGCTGGAAAAACAACGCATGATATACACGGTGATGAAACGTATCATCGACCAGACTATTCCTCAGCAAACCATCAACAGCGACAAATTCACGTGGAACCCGGGTACGAACCAACTGTTTGAAAACAATGCCGAGGCATCAGCTTCTCCCGAACCCGATACCCGGTACAAGACTTTCCTCGCGAATTTCCACGCTATGCGCCAGCTCGACACCTATTTTCCGCATTATCCCACTCAACTCTCGCGAGCCTTTGATGCGACCATGGAGATTCCGCAAAAAGACGTGGAAACCCTTTTTAAAGGGTTGCTCTCTTCATCCGAAGTAAAAGAAGTAGCCGCATTTATCGAGTCGCGCTTAGGACGGAAATTGGAGCCGTTCGATATTTGGTACAACGGATTTAAAGCCCGCGGGGGAATACCCGAGGAACAGCTTACAGCCATCACCTCTAAAAAATACCCGAACCCAAAAGCATTGGAGACCGATCTCCCCAATATCCTGGTTAAACTGGGATGGAAGCCAGACAGGGCCCGGGAAATTTCATCACTCATTGTGGTTGACCCGTCACGTGGCGCCGGGCATGCCTGGGGGGCAACGATGCGTAACGACATAGCTCATCTGCGTACAAGAATCGGTGCTGGCGGAATGGATTATAAAGGCTATAATATTGCCGTACACGAGTTCGGTCATACGGTGGAGCAAACCATTACGATGAATGATGTAGACTACTATGTTCTCAACGGTGTACCCAACACAGCATTTACCGAAGCAGTGGCTTTCCTTTTCCAGAAAAGAGACTTGGAACTGCTGGGCCTCAAAAATCCAAATCCTGAAGACGAGCACTACCTGGCTTTGGACAACTTCTGGTCGAGTTACGAGATCATGGGAGTTTCCCTGGTGGATATCCGCGTTTGGGAATGGCTTTACAACCATCCGGATGCCACTCCCGATCAATTGAAAGAAGCGGTTATAACGGCTGCAAGAGATGTGTGGGACACCTATTATGCCGATATTTTGGGAGGGAAGGGAGAGACGCTTCTCGGGATTTACTCGCACATGATCGACTACCCGCTTTATCTACCGAACTATCCGATGGGACACCTCATTGATTTTCAAATCGGCCAACAGGTGCGCGGAAAAAATCTTGCCGACGAAATGGACCGGATGTACACCCAGGGTAGAATCATCCCACAGCTGTGGATGAAGAGCGCTGTTGGCTCCGGCATATCTATTGAGCCGCTTCTGGCATCCACAAAAGCAGCGTTATATGCTTTAAAGAAATAACTTTCAGGGGCCACAACATGCAAATATCCAAAAATATTGTACCTTTGTATCGTTTTTTAAAACCATATTTTAATGATGAAAAAGTTAAGTATTTTATTATTTGCTTTTGTTGCAATTGTCTTCATCAGCTGCAATAACGCAAAACAAAAAAATGCCGAGACTCCCGATATGCATACATCTGAAATGGCTTTAGACTATCTTGGCGTTTACGAAGGCATACTTCCTTGTGCTGATTGTGAGGGCATTAAAACCCAACTGACAATCCACGACGACAACACATTCACTCTCGTCAGCGATTACCTGGGTGAAAAGGAAGCTAAGTTTGAAGATAAAGGCTCCTATTTTATCGAAAGTGGAGAAATTTTAGTTATTCAGGACGAAGACGGAGATCAAAAATATTTTAAACTGCAAGAAGGAAGTCTGGCTCAGTTGAATGCCGATAAAAAAATGATTGAAGGAGAATTGGCTCCTTTTTACGTTCTTACAAAAGTAAGGTAAGACTTGACATAAAGCCAATAGCGAATAGGCTTTAAAAGGAAAGATGCCGGAGTGGTCGATCGGGGCGGTCTCGAAAACCGTTGTACTCTTACGGGTACCAAGGGTTCGAATCCCTTTCTTTCCGCGGAGGTAACACAACAATGATATCCCACGTATTTCCGGAATATGTGGGATTTTTTATTGTCGATTTTCTATTTTCACTTACATTTGCAGTATGAGAAAAGTGTATGCATCGACACAAATAGAAATTTACAAACCGGAGTTTTCGGAAGTGGAAATTTCATTGGGGGGCAGCGTAGCGGCGGGCCCATTCTCGAATGTGGACGATTTTGCAAGCGAACGGATCGATATAAACAAATTGCTTATCCGGCATCCGGAAGCCACATTTTATGCCCGTGTCCGGGGGAATTCCATGCTGGGAGATTTTAACGATGGAGACCTGCTGGTTGTGGACAAGGGAGAGGAATGGTCGCACGGCAGGATTGCCCTGTGTTATCTGGAGGGTGAATTTACCGTGAAACGTATACACCTGGAAAACGGTGTTTGTATGCTTATGCCCTCCAATACAAGTTATAAGCCTATTGTCGTCACATCGGAAAATACACTCATTGTGTGGGGTATTGTCACCTACTCAATCCGCAAACATCCATGATTGCTCTTATCGATTGCAATAATTTTTACGCTTCGTGCGAACGGGTGTTCAATCCTTCCCTTAACGACAAGCCGGTAGTTGTGCTTTCCAACAACGATGGGTGTGTTATCGCACGCAGCAACGAAGCTAAAAAGATAGGCATCGAAATGGGAATTCCGGCCTTTAAAGTACAGGAATTGTTCAGGAGAAATAACGTGGCTGTCTATTCAGCCAACTTTGCCCTATATGGTGATATGAGCCGTAGGGTAATGAGTATTCTATCGGGTTACTCCCCTCTGCAGGAAGTATATTCCGTGGATGAATGCTTTCTCGACCTGGCGGAAACGGCAACCCCGAAAGAGTACGGCCTACGAATGAAGGAGCACGTGGGGAGATGGACAGGAATCCCCATTAGTGTGGGTATTGCCCCCACCAAGGCGTTGGCAAAAGTAGCTAACCGTATTGCCAAAAAGTATCCTTCACAAACGGGAGGATGCTACGTAATGGATACGGAAGAAAAGCGGGTGAAAGCCTTAAGGTGGCTGTCGGTAGAAGATGTGTGGGGCATCGGCAGGCGCAATGCCGTGAAGCTTCAGACGGAAGGAGTGTTCAAGGCCGTCGACTTTGCGGAGATGTCCGAGTCGTGGGTGCGCAGAAACATGACCGTTACAGGAATTAACCTGCAAAGGGAATTAAACGGGATTCGCTGTATTGAGTTTGTGGAAGAAGAGAAAAGCAAGAGTTTTTCCGTCACCCGCACGTTCGAAAAAGAATACGGAACGTGGGACGAGATAAAAGAGCGTGTGGTTACGTTCACAGCAATGGCTGCCGCAAAAATACGCAAACAACAATCGCTGTGCAGCCGGATACAGGTATTTTTACAGACCAATTATTTTAAGGATACGGAGGAAGTGCTTTCAAGGAGCGTTGAAGTGCGATTACCCTTTTCCACATCGTCCACGCTGGAGATAGTGGACTTTGTCGTATCCGGACTAAAAAAAATCTATGAAAAAGATCTCCACTACAAAAGAGCGGGGGTTACACTTTATAATTTCACCGATGAAAAGCACCATCAGCCCGCTCTTTTCCCTGAAATGAATGCCAATCCCCGCCACAAAGGACTGATGAATGCCATAGATGCGATCAATCACTTTTCATCGTCGGGAGGCATAAGGCTGGCTTCACAAGATGCCCGTATGTTTAAAATGCACCAGGAACATCTCTCCGGAAGATATACCACCGATATACGGGATATTTTACAAGTAAGGGGCGAATAGACAGACGATTTTTGCACACACAAAAGTTGTGTATATTTTCCACGTTTTATCCCTCATTTACAATTAATTGAAACAATTAAAGTAATTTTGTCGTTATTAATCTATTAATTAAGATTGTAAGATTATCAACAACAAAAAAGATGAAGGCTATAAAAATCATTGCACTGGCCGCGCTTATCGCATTACTAGCAAGCTGCGGCAACGGACAGCCCGCTGACGAAAACCAAAACGACCTGACTTCAAAAACGGAAAATGAACAGATTGCCAGCCCCTTAACAGATATCTATGGAACCTACCAAGGTGTTATCCCGGCAGCAAACACCGCTGGTATTGCAATCCATCTTACCATTAATTCCGATGAAACTTTTATCCTCACCCGTGAATATCAGGACAAAAAACAAGGTTCTTTCAAGGACCATTTGCCTCACGCTATCAACTCAAAAAGATTTAACCCATGAAAAAGGTTGCTTATTTGCTTCTGGCATTGACTTTTTTGGTCTCATGCGCCAAATCGAAAGAAGACCAGGTATTGAATTACGTTCAGAAAACTATCGGGGAAAAACCGAGTAACGTTGAAGCCAATCTGGGAGATATTCTTTATGAATTTGAATACGTGAATGAAAAAATGATGCTTGACCTGCTCAACGACTTTAGAATCTCGACCAACGGATTGGATAAAATCATGAACAAGAAGCACGAAAACCGAAAAGGAGTGATTGTGAGCGATGCCAGCGGGCGGCAACTCGGCACATCGGAAGTAAATATCTGGGAAACAAGGGATATGACAACTTTACTCGAACTTTTTTCACCCACTGAACAGCAATTCAATCACAAGATAAACGTTCGGGTGATATCCAAATGAGCACGCGGCCTATTTTTTGACTGCCCGCAACATTTCCCTTTTTCCGGGCGGCCCCGGCAGCCTCTCAACAAAGAAACCCGCAGCCTGTAACATTCTCCTCACGGACCCTTTGGCGCAATAAGTGGTCAATATCGCATTTTCGGAAGAAACAGAATATATTTTATCGAAAATTGCCGGTGTCCACATTTCGGGTTGTTTTTCAGGAGCAAAAGCATCGAAAAAGACGACATCAAACTTGTTCTCTGGATGGAAATTAGATGGGTTGCTGAAATCGAGCCGCATTTTCAGCAGCGAAAAATAGAGCGCTACCTGATTCCATTTTCCCCAGCCTGTTTTGTGCAACTCATTAAAAACTTCCTTTCGGGTGGGATCAATCAACTCGGCATAATTTAACTTTTCAGCATCGGTTATTGAAACAGGATAGAGTTCAAGTGAAGTGAAATCTATTTTCCTGCTGTTTTTTTCGGCTTCCAACAAGGTCAGAAATGCATTTAACCCGGTTCCGAAACCGATTTCCAGCACCTTTACTTCGCTTTTCACGCAATGTCGTAATCCGGCATCAATATACACGTGCATCGATTCCTGTATGGCTCCATGCGTGGAATGGTAATGTTCGTTCCGTTCAGGAACAAAAAGGGTGTGCGAACCGTCTTCGGTAATTTCAAATTTGATGTTCATGTCCGTCTTTAACAACAAACAAAAATAGAAAATCTTTGTTTATAACTTTCCTGTTGCGCTATTTATCTTAATTTTGCAACAGATTCTAACAAAACAATCAACCCAACAGGATGAGAAAATATATTTTCACGCTCTTATTTCCATTCTTACTTCTTGCCTGCCATTCCAACCGCGAAAAGGAAGCAAACGTACTCACGGTAACTATTGAGCCGCAGCGGTATTTTCTGGAACAAATCGTGGGCGATAAATTTCAGGTAAACACGCTTGTCCCTCCGGGTTCAAGCCCGGAAACCTATGAACCGTCGCCCTCGGCCATGATAAAGCTGGGAAACAGTCGCGCCTATTTTAAAGTAGGTTTTCTGGGTTACGAAAACGTGTGGACGGGAAAACTTGCCGAAAACAATCCTGACCTGAAAATCGTGGATTGTTCAGTAGGAATTGAACCTGTTTATGGCGGACACGGGCATCACGATCATTCGCACGAGGCCGCAGACCACGGTCATAACCAGACAGATGCTGCTGATCCGCATGTATGGAGCTCTGCCAAGAATGCGGTTCTTTTTTCGCAAAATATGTTGAACGCAGTAGTGGAACTGGACGTTGAAAACGCCGGTCTCTACCGGGCCAACTTCGAAAAACTGACACAAAAGATCGCCGAAACCGATTCCGCGTTAACCCGCTTGCTGAAAGATATTCCTACCCGGAGTTTTATTGTTTACCATCCGGCGTTGGCTTATCTTGCCCGCGACTACAACCTGACGCAGCACAGTATTGAGTTTGAAGGGAAGAACCCGTCACCCGCTCAAATGAAAGAACTGGTGGATCTGGCAAAGGCTGAAAACATCAAGATCGTTTTCGTTCAGCAGGAATTCGATATAAAAAACAGCGAGGTTATTGCCCGGGAAATCGGGGCCACATCACATACCATCAACCCATTGGCTTATGAATGGGACGAAGAATTGATTCGCATTGCCCAACTGTTAGCCAGCCAGGAAAAATGAACCCGATCATTGAAATACATAACCTGAACGCCGGCTACGAAAACAAGCCCGATGTACTGAAAAACGTTTCGCTCACCGTTTTCGAAAATGATTTTCTGGGTATTATCGGGCCTAACGGCGGAGGAAAAACCACCCTGCTGAAAGCTATTTTAGGGTTAATACAACCGTCTTCCGGCAATATCACGTTTCTCGATGCCGGAAAAAAAGTTAGCCACCTTAACATCGGTTACCTGCCACAGATCAACCAGATCGATAAAAAATTCCCCATCAGCGTACACGAAGTTATTCTCTCCGGCTTAACGCTACGGGGGAAGTTTATCAAAAGATACACGGCAGAAGACAAACAAAAGGTAGAACCAATTGCCGTAAAAATGGGCATTGAAAACCTACTGCACAGGGCTATCGGCGAACTTTCGGGCGGACAACTGCAACGCGTGTTGCTGGGGCGAGCCATCATCGACAACCCCAAGCTTATCATTCTCGACGAGCCAAGCTCATATGTCGACAAACTCTTCGAAACTAATTTTTACAAATTGCTCGACGAAATAAATAAAGAGATAGCTATCGTGCTGGTCTCCCACGACGTGGGGACCATTATTTCGCAGGTGAAAAACATCGCCTGCATCAATCAAAACCTTCACTACCATTGTGGAAGCAATATTTCGCAGGAGTGGCTCATGGGGGCTTACGATTCGTGTCCCATCGAAATACTTGGCCACGGTTCCCTGCCGCACCGGGTGCTTTTGCAGCATGACCACGATCACGATGAAAAAGAATAACTCATGTTGCCCGAGCCGTTACTAATCTCCCTGGCCGTAATCTGCGTTATTGTAGGAGCCGTCGGTACGGTTGTACCGGTATTACCGGGTGTTCCGCTTTGTTGGGCAGGATTGCTGGCGCTGAAATTCGTACCTTCGGTAAAAGATAACGTTTCGTGGACCGTAATCGTGCTTCTGGGAATTATCACCATCGGCGTCACTATCCTCGACAATATTTTGCCGCTGTGGGGAACCCGGAAGATGGGCGGAAACAAAAAAGTGGTCTGGGGAGCAACCATCGGTTTACTGATCGGTTTTTTCCTGGGTCCGTGGGGGATTATTTTCGGCCCTTTTGCCGGAGCGCTCGTGAGTGGATTAATCGTCGGGAATAAAATAAAACCCGCCGTAAAACACGCGTCAGGCGCATTTTTCGGCTACATTGCCGGACTCATTATTAAGCTGATCACTGTGGGGTTGATCGTTTTCTTTTTTGTGATGACGTTGGTATAAAACCTTTACTGTTTTACTGTTTCATCAAATACTCTGCAATTTGCACCGCATTTAAGGCGGCACCCTTACAGATTTGATCGGCTGCTGTCCAGAACGTCAATCCGTTGGGGTTAGTAAGGTCTTTTCGAATCCTTCCCACATAGACCGGATCTTGTCCGGCAGCATCCAACGGCATCGGGTATACTTTTTTCTCCGGGCTATCGAGTAATACAACGCCTTCGGCTTTGGCAAACGCTTCACGAGCTTCCTCCACCGACACCGGCCTTTCCGTCTCGATCCAGATAGCTTCCGAATGTGCACGTAATACAGGAACACGTATGCAGGTAGCACTCACTTCGATATTGCTGTGCATTATCTTGCGAGTTTCGTTGAACATCTTCATCTCTTCCTTAGTGTATCCGTTTTCAGTAAACACGTCTACCTGTGGTATCAGGTTGTATGCCAATTGATACGCAAATTTAGAGATCGTCGGATTTTCGTTGTTCACCAGTTGCCTGTGCTGTTCCTGCAACTCGGCCATCGCTGAGGCGCCCGCTCCCGAAGCTGCCTGGTAGGTAGACACGTGTACGCGCTTAATGTGTGAAATATCTTCGATGGCTTTCAACGCCACAACCATCTGAATAGTAGTACAATTAGGATTGGCAATGATGTTTCTGGGACGCTTCAGCGCATCTTCCGCATTCACCTCGGGCACCACTAACGGAACATCGTCGTCCATCCGGAAGGCACTTGAATTGTCTATCATGATGGTTCCGTACCGGGTAATCGTTTCTGCAAATTCCAACGATGTTCCGCCTCCTGCCGAGACAAAAGCAATATCAATCCCTTTAAAATCGTCGTTATGCTTGAGTTCTTTCACGGTAATTTCTTTACCGCGAAAAGTATATGTTGATCCTGCACTTCTGGAAGAACCGAAAAGAAACAATTCATCCACAGGGAAATTTCTTGCATCAAGTACACGAAGCAATTCCTGACCTACCGCTCCGCTTGTTCCAACAATCGCAATTTTCATTTTAGTAACTGTTTTAATGATGATAAATAAATGAAACAACAAAGGTATAAAAAAACTACCATTACACGCAACATCGCCTTCAAAAAGCAAGTGCTTTTATAACTTTATGCGCTAAAATATACTTTTTTCACTTTAATAATATCTTTTTGACTAAATCTCCAATCCGGATGATGTAATACCCCTTAGGAAGGTCGAGTTGGTATTCGTTCGTTCCGGCTTTTATTTTCCGGGTATACACTTTTACACCCATGATGCTGAAAATTTCCAACACTCCATCTTTCGGAAGATTTTCGATGACCAGCCGGTTTTCCGTTACCTTGATTTTTGTTTCAGGGACGACCTCTTCCATAACCTCTTTCCTGTTTTGATCTTGTGCGTAAATTCCGTCAATCCCAAAACCGCATAAAAAAAGCAATATACATAGCGTTGTCCAGTAAAATCTCTTCATACTTAACCCTTTTGAGTGTCGAACCTCCGGGGTTGAAAACCTCACAAACTGTTTTGTGTTCAATACCCTGCAAAAGTAGGAAAAAATTACGTTGTTGTAACTGTTTCTCTTAAAGATTAATCGTCATCCCTTCATCAGCCAGTTCTGTTTCAGGAAAAACGGCCTGGGCTTCGTCAAGCAATTCGCCCAATTCATGGTACCGTGACGAAAAATGACCGATAATAAGTTTTCTCACGTTTGCCGACCTGGCGATTTCGGCCGCCTGTCGTGCAGTGGAATGGTACGTCTCCTGCGCTCTCAGGTTCTCGGCTTCAGCAAAGGTAGCTTCGTGATACAGCACATCGGAATGTTGAATGTATGGAATAATTTCGGGAGAATAGGCAGTATCCGAACAATAAGCATAGGTCCTGGGTGGAATGGCCGGAGTAGTGAGAATTTCATTTTTAATCCATTTTCCATCATCAGTCAGGTAGTCACCCCCTTTTTTGATCTCATTTATCTTGCAGACGGGAATGTTGTAAAAGTCAATCATCTCCCGCTTGATGTGACGGGGCCGGTCTTTCTCTTCGAATAAAAATCCGCTGGTGGGTATCCGGTGCTTCAAAGGAAACGAAAAAACGCGTATGGAGTTGTTTTCGAAGATCAGTTGATGTTGATAAGGATCCAAAGGAGTGAGGTTTATTTTGTACGGAAACTGGTTGCCGAAATGTTTGATGAAAGGGTCGAGAAACAACTCCATATCCTTGTGCGCGTAGATATTCAAATCGCCGGTCCTTCCCAATAAACTCAGTGTAGCCAGCAATCCGGGAAGCCCGAAAACATGGTCGCCGTGCAAATGGGATATGAAAATGCTGTGCAGCTTGTTTATCCGGGTTTTATACTTCCGCAACTGAAGCTGGGTACCTTCACCGCAATCGATCATAAAGAGTTTTTCGTTTACATTGACCAGTTGCGAAGAAGGGTTATGCAGCGTGGTTGGCATTGCCGAACCACAACCTAAAATCGTTATTTCAAAGCGAGTCATAAAATTTTAAACGGATAATCCTACAGTTACCTGATTCCAATGAGCTTATGAACTTGTAAACTCAACCCCCATTGCGGATTTTGCTTGATAAGTTCCACGCAGTAATCCACATTTTCCTGTATTACGTTCAACCCATCAAAGATAGGGCTTAACAAATAACGTTTTGTTTTGGGGAGGACAGAGACATCGGGCAAGGGATCGCCCTTGGCCATGGGAAAGCGCAATTCATCCACCTCAGGAATAAGTATGCGAATCTTCCCGAACTGCTGTTTGGGACTGCACGTGATGTAGTCGATCCCCGAAGGAACCCGGCGCGTCCCATTGGTTTCAATGGCTTGCCTGTATCCCTTGTCTTTGAAAAAAGCAACGATCTCCTCGTTAAGTTGAAGCGTAGGTTCACCTCCCGTCCAGATAATCCACCGGCAAGGATAGGATGAAATTTCAGCGTAGATCTCGTCGAGCGCCATGCTCTTCCCAGACTTGAAATCGGTATCACAAAAACTACACGCTAAATTGCATTTGGACAACCTGATAAATACGGAAGCTTCGCCAGTACGGCCTCCTTCTCCCTGTAATGAATAAAATATCTCATTGATCATCAGGCTCATATATAGCAGAAGTTTTTGGTGTTTCACTCACTTCAACAGCATACAACTCGGGAAGCATCGGTTTAAAAATATCGAAAAACATCCGAGCCAGGTTTTCGGCTGAGGAGTTCAACGGATACATGATGTCATTCAGGTTTCGGTGATCTATATGTTCATCAATATATTGCTTTACTACCTTCAACTCGTTGTAGTCTTTCACAAATCCCGTATCGTTCAGCTCTTTGGACCGAAGGTGCACCGTAATCACATAATTATGCCCGTGTAAACGGGTACACGGATGATCGCCGGGCAATCCGTCAAGCGAATGCGCAGCGGAAAATGCAAACTGTTTACTTATCTTATACATAAATTTTTATCATTTTTTAGTGTTCTATTTCACCAGACTCTCAGCATCGCTTTCTGCGAAACAGATAAAGCCAAGGGAATAATTAGTCGCCCACGTTCAAAAAGGTAGTTAACGGATAATGATCGGAATAGGGCACTTTGTCTACCTTCGCCTTGTAGGATTTCAGGTTGGGGCTGTGCATAATATTGTCGATCCGGAACCAGAAGAAATCCTTATGATAGGTGATCCCCGGACCGAAACCGGTGGATGCAAACGCGTCATCCATTCCTTCCTTCATCTGTGCGTAAACGTAAGAAATGGGTGTATCGTTAAAATCGCCGCAAATCAGGGTTCCATCAACATTTAATTCCGAGAGATGATCTTTTACTTTCCGTACCTGTTCCGCACGCATGCGATAAGCTCTCCCTAAACGGGAACGAATATTGGATGTTACATCTTCCAGGTTTACCTCATCACTGTTCTGAATGAAATCGCCATAAAGTTTCTTATCTTCTGCAGAGATACTGTTCGACTCAAGATGTACATTGGCAACAGCAAGTTTTTTCCCGTTTACATCAATGGTATAAACCGCAGCACCGTTAAACGACGAATTAAAAACGACTTCATGGGTTTTTTCAATGGGGTATTTGGAGAAACAAGCCAACCCGTAAATATGGTATTTCCCCGACGCTTCCAGTGCCGTAGAAGAGTGATACGGATATTTATTGAGGATACGGTTCACATCGCGCTGCGATTTTATCGATTGCCCTGTTTTACTTACGAGGTACTCCTGCAGGCAAACAATATCAGCATCCGTTTCTACAATATAATCGAGGATAGGATGCTCTTTGTCCTCTTTTTTGTTCTCGTTGACAAAACCCTCCACGTTATAAGTAAGAATTCTCAAGCTGTTCCCCGGGACTTTCTCCGGAAAGATGTTCATCGGGAAAAAAGTAGCTATCGGATGGTAACACAACAGCAGAGAGACAAGAGAGAAGAATGCCAATTTCCATTTTTTAAAAGCTATCCATAAAAAAAGATAGCTGATATTCAGGAAGAAAACAAACCCGAACGCGATTCCGATGTAGGAGAACAGGTTGGTTTTGAGCGGCGAGACACGCCAGGATAAAAATGAACTGAAAAGCAACAGTATAGCTATAATATTCGTAGCGAATATTATGTTTCTTACTATTCCCCGGAACAAGGCTATTTTATTTTTTACTGGCATCGAACAACTTCTTTTTCTCTTCCGACGATAAATTACTATATCCCGACTTTTTCAATTTATCCAGGATAGCATCGATCTCTGCCTGTTCATTATGCTTGCGCTCATTATATTCCCTATCTGTTTCTCTTCGACGGTACTCAACTTTCATTTTTGTTTTTTTTCTTCTCGGCTTCGACAGGTTGGCCAAACCGTCAAGCAGTTTACTCACCCAACCGGTAATATCACGTCCGTTCCGGTACTGTCGCGCAAAGATATAACCCGCAATAGCTCCGCCGATATGGGCAACATGTCCGCCTTCGTTTATCCCATTACCCAAGGAGAGGAAGTCTATCAAGAAAACGCCAACAGCAATATAAACAATCCTCACCTGACCTATCAGCAACAGGTTTAACTGAACATTGGGGCGGTAAAAAGCGGCACCCATCACGACAGCCATGACGGCGGCAGATGCTCCAATCATCCAACTGTGACCCATTCCAACAAAATAGGGAACTGTATTAAACGCTACGATATAGAGAAATGCGCCGGCAAAACCTCCCAAAACGTACAAACTGCCTAACGTCCTTCCGCTGAAGTATTGCAGAAAAATGCGTCCAAACCAATAAAGCCAAAGCATATTGAAAAGCAGGTGCCAGAATTGTTCGTGGACAAACATATAACTAAGGAGGGTCCAGAAGCGGTTTAGCAGCTGAGACAACTCGGAAGGAACACCCAAAAAAGAAATCAAGTCTATCGCGCTGACATTGAACAAGACAAAAAAGACGCCAATCACCTTAAGTATGAGAAAAACTGCCACATTGATGAAAAGAAACTTCACCAAAACATCTCCGTTTTTGTACCTGTATTTTAACCGATCAATAATAGTTGCCATGCACCCTGTCTTTTTTCCTCCAATATAATATCATGAATATACCGAATAACATACCTCCCAGGTGTGCAAAATGGGCAACATTATCCCAGGAAAAGTTACTGATACCGAAGATAAGTTCAAAAACACCGTATCCGAGAACAAACCATTTTGCTTTGATGGGAAACGGAAACGGAATGATAAAAAGTTCCGCATTGGGAAACAACATCCCAAAAGCTAGCAGTATCCCAAAAACAGCTCCGGAAGCCCCTACCGTAACCGAATTCAGTGCAATGTTCAAGCTACCCTGTGCACTATTGATGTAATTCATATTCTGCTGCAAAAGCTGATATCCCTGGGAGTAAACCTCCTCTATAGCTTCAACAGACATACCGTTCTTGACGGACTGAATACGTAAAAAGGCAACAACCAGTTGTACCAGCCCTGCTCCAACACCCGTTACCAGGTAAAAACTGAGAAACCGTTTCGATCCCCACACATGCTCTAACGTACGCCCAAACATAAAAACGGCAAACATATTAGAGAAAACGTGCATAAACGAACCGCTATCGTGAAGAAACATATATGTCACTAGCTGATAAACCCGGAAGCCTTCGGACGCTATATAATGCAGCCCGAACAGTTCGGCCAAGCTGATTCCCTGCCTCAAAAAAACCACCTGAGCGAGCCACAAAATAACATTTATTATTATTATATTCAGTGTCACCGGCGGTAATGCAGCGCCAAATCCCGATCTAAAATTGTTCATAATTGCTTTATGGAAATGAAAAGCAAAAATACGTATATTTTCGTATTATGTCGAGATTTTGGGGCATAATTCCTTTTTTTTAAATAAAATCAAATACTTTTTATCTTTTTTCTTGATTGTTTTTAAATAATCAATTATATTTGGCGCTAAAATAGGTGAAAACCTTAACATTAATGTTTGTTTAATTTTTTATTAACGTTTTCTTATGAATAAATCAGAACTAGTTAGTGCTATTGCTGAAAAATCAGGCCTCAGCAAAGTTGATGCGAAAAAAGCATTGGACGCAACCCTCGATGCAATCTCGGGTGAAGTGAAAAAAGGTGGCAAAGTTGTATTGGTAGGCTTTGGAACTTTCTCTTTAACACAAAGAAGCGCACGAAAAGGTATTAATCCCCGCACGAAAAAGGCAATCAACATCCCGGCTAAGAAAGCAGCTAAATTTAAAGCAGGCGCAGCCTTGTCCAACCTCTAATAATTTAGTCAAACGATCTAAATAAGGAGCAAAGTCCAATAACTTTGCTCCTTATTTTTGTTTTTATAAGAAAAATAATCCGTAACTTTGTGCGGTTTTTCAGACTCCGTAGCTCAGCTGGTAGAGCAATTGACTCTTAATCAATGGGTCGAGGGTTCGAGCCCCTCCGGGGTCACAACAATCGCAAAACAGCACGAAAAGGATTTCATTACGAAATCCTTTTTTTGTATTTTTGCACTTTAATTCAGAAGCGTAATGGAAATCTCAAGTAAGTACAACCCTGCGGAGGTAGAAGACAAATGGTATTCATACTGGATGGAACACAAACTGTTTCGTTCCAAGCCCGATGAACGTGAACCTTATACAATTGTCATTCCACCCCCGAACGTCACCGGTATCCTGCACATGGGGCATATGCTCAACAACACCATTCAGGATATCCTGATACGACGTGCACGGATGGAGGGAAAAAATGCCTGTTGGGTTCCCGGAACCGATCATGCCTCCATTGCTACCGAAGCGAAAGTGGTTGCCAAGCTTGCTGCGGAAGGAATAAAAAAATCCGACCTTACGCGCGAAGAATTCCTGTCCCATGCCTGGGAGTGGACACACAAGCATGGCGGAATGATTCTGGAACAGTTGAAAAAGCTGGGTGCATCGTGCGACTGGGACAGAACCTGCTTTACCATGGACGAAAAACGTTCCGAAAGTGTAATCAACGTTTTCGTGGATCTGTACAACAAAGGGCTCGTTTATCGCGGTGTCCGTATGGTAAACTGGGATCCGCAGGCACTTACCGCACTCTCGGATGAAGAGGTGGTGCACAAGGAGGTGAACGGGAAACTTTATTACTTGCGTTATAAAATCGAAGGAGAAGAGACCTATGCGGTTGTAGCCACGACCCGTCCGGAGACCATTATGGGCGACACGGCGATGTGTATCCATCCGGATAATCCTAAAACGGCACATTTGAAAGGGAAAAAAGTTATTGTCCCGCTCATCGGCCGCGTTATCCCCGTTATCGAAGATGAATACGTGGATATGGAGTTTGGAACGGGATGTCTGAAAGTTACGCCGGCCCACGATGTCAACGATTATGTGCTGGGAGAAAAATACAACCTGCCGTCCATCGACATTTTTAACGATAACGGTACGCTCAACGAAAACGGAGCGATGTATGCTGGAAAAGACCGGTTCGAAGTTCGGAAACTCATCGAAAAAGACCTGGAAAATGCGGGCCTGATTGAGAAAACCGAACCCTATACCAATAAAGTCGGTTTTTCTGAACGAACCAACGTCGCCATTGAACCCAAACTCTCCATGCAGTGGTTCCTAAAAATGGAAGACATTGCTAAACCTGCCCTTGATGCGGTTGAAAACGATACCATTAAATTTCATCCGGTGAAATACAAAAATACCTATCGCCACTGGATGGAAAATATCAAGGATTGGTGCATCAGCAGACAATTGTGGTGGGGACATCAGATTCCAGCATATTATCTTCCCAAAGGCGGAGTGGTGGTAGCCGTGACAAAAGAGGAGGCTTACCAAAAGGCGCTTCAAACGGTGGATTACCCACTCACCATAGACGACTTGCGTCAGGACGAAGATTGCCTCGACACCTGGTTTTCATCGTGGCTATGGCCCATCTCGGTTTTCGACGGAATTAACCAGCCCGACAATCCGGATATCAGTTACTATTATCCTACAAACGATTTGGTTACCGGGCCCGACATCATTTTCTTCTGGGTGGCCCGAATGATTATGGCGGGATATGAATACCGCCAGTCTCTCTGTTTCAGCAACGTATACTTCACGGGAATCGTTCGCGACATTCAAGGCCGAAAGATGTCGAAACAGCTTGGAAATTCACCCGATCCCATTGAATTGATGGCAAGACACGGCGCCGACGGCGTCCGAATGGGTATGTTGCTGGCCTCATCAGCGGGAAACGATTTGCTGTTCGATGAATCACTCTGTGAACAGGGCAGAAACTTCAACAACAAAATCTGGAACGCTTTCCGGCTGGTAAAAGGCTGGGAAGTAAACGACACAAATGAACAGCCAGAAACGGCAAAAATTGCCATCAACTGGTTCGGGAACGTATTGTCGAAAACCATTGTCGAGCTGGATGATTTATTCAGTAAGTACAGGCTTTCGGAGGCATTGATGATGGTCTATAAACTATTCTGGGACGAGTTTTCATCGTGGTACCTCGAATTGGTAAAACCGGCTTACCGACAACCCATAGACCGGGCAACCTATCAGGCGACACTAGCGTTCTTCGACAGCCTACTGCGCCTGTTACACCCGTTTATGCCCTTCATCACCGAAGAATTGTGGCAGGCCCTGAACGAAAGGAAACCGGGTGAAAGCATCACGATCGCTCAACAGCCAAAGGCTAATCGGGTGGATGAAAAACTGATCGCCGATTTCGAAATTACCAAACAAATTATTGCCGGCATCCGTACTATCCGTTTGCAGAAGAATATTCCCAATAAAGATGAATTGACACTGCAGGTGATCGGGAATCACGATAGCCGGTTCGATACGGCTGTTGCCAAAATGGCAAACCTCTCATCGATCGAGAACCTATCGGAGAAGCCTGCCGTCACCATCGGTTTTTTGGTGGGTACCACCGAGTTCATCGTCCCGATGAGCGATAAGATGGACGTGGAAGCCGAATTAAAAAAGATGAAAGCCGAACGGGAGTACTACGCAGGCTTCTTGCAATCGGTGATGAAAAAGCTGGGTAACGAACGGTTTGTACAAAATGCCAAACCCGAGATCGTGGAAAACGAACGCAAAAAACAGGCCGATGCGGAAAGTAAAATTGCGTTGCTCGAAGAAAGTATTAAGGCGTTGGAGCAATAACCAATAATGCAAACAATCCTATCTCATATTTCCCAGGAAATCGGAGAAGGCATTGCCTCATACCGCTCCATTCCCGGAGGCGATATTTCTTCAGCATATCAACTGCAAACCGAAACCAAAAAGTATTTTCTCAAAGTAAACACCAACCCGTTTGCGTTGGCAATGTTCCATGCGGAACAAAAAGGGTTGCAGACGATTGAAAAAACAAAGACTATTGCCATACCGCACGTGTATGTAGTGGGGTCGCTTGAAGGAAAATCATTTCTGCTGATGGATTTCGTGGAAGCCAAACGTCCTGACGCAAACGATTTCAGGCAGTTTGGCACGCAACTCGCCCAATTGCATCGGTGTACTCAAAAAGACTTTGGTTTTTTGTCGGATAACTTTATCGGAAGCTTGCCGCAAAGCAACCGCCTCCATCCCGACTGGGCAGAATTTTACTGGCACGAGCGTATTTCCCAGCAATTAAAGCTGGCTTACGACCACCAGTTACTCCATAAAAAGGAGATTCCCTCGCTTGAAAACGCACTTCCGGTTTTTCGTGAAATTTTTGGAGTTGTAAAGCCGTCACTCTTGCACGGAGACTTGTGGGCTGGAAATTACCTCATCTCCACCGACGGAACCCCTTACCTTATCGATCCTGCCGCCTATTACGGACACTCACTGGTAGATATAGCCATGAGCAAACTTTTCGGCGGTTTCACCTCATCATTCTACGACGCCTATCACGAGATCATTCCCAAATCAGGGAGTGACGGCCAACAGATCGAACTCTATCAGTTATACTACCTGCTGGTGCATTTAAACCTCTTCGGAAGCGGATATTATTCTTCTGTTAACTCTATTTTGCAAAGGTATTTTTAACGGACTCATTCCACCTTAAACCTGATTGTCAACGAATTTCCCATTTCATCCACCACCGTCAACCCATGTGCACCCGATTCGGGTGAAAGCTCCATCTGATGAACATCCGCTGTTTCACCGAGGTATTCATTGTCCAAGTGCCAGAACACCCGTGCCGAAGGGTTTCGGTGAGCAAGTTCGAAAACCGCTTTTCCACGCGAACCATCCAGTTGCCTGGTTATTTTGATGACTGAGTTGGGATAAGGGTAGATAAACTGCATCACCTCTCCCGATGCGCCATCGCTACATTCAGGCGAAAAAAGCGGAAGCGACCGGTATGTAGGGTGTTGTTGTTTGTAATACCACTCCCACGACGGAGGCAACACAAACCACGAAACCGGGCGAATTCCCCTGCCTACAGCACAATGTTCATAAACCCGGTAACGCTCATCTTCCGAAACATGCACCCGTTGGTGATAATTGCAGACGCTTCCCTGCACCGCTTTTGCCGGAGCAAAAACAGTATCTGCCGATGAAGGCGGACAATGCAATCCCACGAGGCATCCGCTCTCCCGGCAGACAACAACCTCGGTCAGATGATTATAAGGTGTCTCGAACCAGGAAGTGGGCGGCAACAAGTTGAACAAATCAAACATCACCCGCGCCGATGTACGCGCACCAGTCAGTCCGGGACGGCCTTCGCCACTCGCATTCCCTGTCCATACCGCCACAAGATATTTCGGTGTAACACCCACTGCCCAGGCATCGCGGAAGCCGAAACTCGTTCCTGTTTTCCACGCTACCCTCCGCATCGAAGGGATAAACTGCCAGTCGATCTCTTCGGGGCGGTTGACGTTGGTCAGCGCTTCCAATGTCAACCACGCCGCTCCAGCATCCGTAAAGGCGTTTACCCGTCCTCCCCTATAATCCTGACCTTCATGCACCAGTGAAAATTCCTCCTTACGGGGAGCAACCGTCCTTACGGCGTTCGCCATATCCGCATACGCGTTTGCCACTTCCCAAAGTGTCCCTTCAGCACCGCCCAGAATAAGCGAAAGTCCGTAATAGTCGGCCGGGCGGTTAAGCGTTGTCAATCCGGCTTTTTTCAGAAAATCGTAAAATTTCGGCACTCCATACCGGCGCAGCGAGACTACAGACGGAACGTTCAACGAGCGTGCCAGCGCCTCATTTGCATGAACTGCTCCGTCGTATTGCAAACTGAAGTTTTTGGGCGAAAAACCGCCAACATTTATCGGTATATCGGGCAACAACTCACCGGGTAACAGTGCGCCCTCCTGTAACATGGCACAGTAAAGAAAAGGTTTGAGGATACTGCCCGTACTTCGCGACGATTGAATAATATCCACTTGATTTCCTGATTGTTGTTTGCCGAAGTTTACGTTACCGATATACGAAATGACTTCGTTTTTTTCCAAATCGACAATCAGCGCCGCGAGGTTCAGAATATGGTTCTGCGAAAACTCGGTGTTCCATCGCTCCAGCACATTATCGGCTTGGAGTTGCAAGCTTTTGTCGATAGTGGATTGCACATGCGTTCCGGGTTGAGACAAATAAAGCCGTGTGACCAAATGAGGGGCGATTTGTGGCAACGAATGTGGGTTTTCGGGTAGCGGCTCGGCGGTGGCTAATCGATAATCGGTTTCGGAAATCGTGCCGTTGTCAAGCAATTTTTGCAGCAAACGATTTCGTTTCGTGAGTAACGCATCCCTGTTCCTGCCGAAATGCATTAACGACGGTGAATTAGGCAAAACAGCTAGAGTGGCCGATTCGGCCCACGACAACGACCGCGCGCCGTGACCGAAATACCGCCACGCGGCGGCATCAATTCCCACCACATTTCCCCCCATCGGTGCGTGGGAAGCGTATAGCGCGATAATTCGTTTTTTGGAGTACGACAGTTCCAATCGCGTGGCGAGAATAATTTCAATAAATTTCTCGAAGTAGGTGCGTTTGTTTTTCCGCATTAATCGTACGGTTTGCATCGTGAGGGTACTTCCGCCGCTCACTACCCTGCCCGCTTTGATATTTTGCACCATCGCACGCCCCAACGACAACGGATTCACTCCCGGATGATACCGAAAATAGCGGTCTTCAAACGCCATCAGACAGGTTTTGTATTTATCGGGAATACTATCGGTTGGCGGAAACCGCCACTGCCCGTCCGACGCAATGCGTGCACCCAATAATTCACCGTTCCGGTCAGAGACTAACGTACTGTATGATGCATCGAACAAGGGATCGGGAAGGGAAAAAGCATACCCCATCATCAGTATAAAACCGATAATCAAGGTTGCTTTTTCCCATCGTTTTAAAGATAGAAATTTGTCAATCATCTTACCTCTACCCATATCCCGCTCGTTCGGGCCTGTTCACGCGGTTCATACATCGCCTGGCACGATACGGCAGGCAGGTAATAGTTACCCCGATACGCCGCCTGGAGCCTTGCACGGAACGTGGCCGATTGACCGGCTCCCAGGTTGAAATAGGTCAATACCCGGTCGTCCCGGATATCCCGGTAGTTATAGGCTTCGGCAGCCGATTGGGTTCCCGTCAGGCGTTCGTTAAAAATCTCCCAACCCGACGGAAATACCTGCAGCAACGCCAGATCTGTAAACGACTGCTCCACCGAATTCCGGACAGTAACCACGGCCGTAAATTCCGTTCCCTGTTTCAGCGATTTCACGTCCAGCGGTTTACCTGCGGCATCAAGGTAATTAACCGACAACCGCAACGAACCCTCCGCGGCACGAAGTGTGTCCACCAACGGTTGCATGAAGGCGGTAAGCCGGGCATACACTTTGCCCTTGCCTTTGTTGGAAATCTGTACCGATTGATTGGGCGCCGTTTTCAAATCCACCTGATGAAAAGCATGCGGCGTATTCACGGCAGCCATTTTCTTTCCGTTCAATGTCCAATCCACATCAATATTTCCCGAACCCATTTTTTCTGCTAACTGCGCCATTGCCATCAATCCGAACGCGACGGTTTGCGTGGAGATATAATCGGACGAAAGCGCCCGTGACACATCCGGAGCCAATTGCAACGCTTTCTCTATATTCCCCAGCAGCAGATACGTCTGCATGATCATCGCCTTATCACGTGCCGGAGAACCGTACGTATCGTTATTGGAACGATAATCTTCCACTGCATCCGAAGCATTGAAAACAAGAGAGTTAGCAACATCAGGCTTTCCGGCCAACGCATAAGCCGCCGCAAGCCGCCATTTCGCCTGCAAGTTCAAGTCAGCGATTTCGCGCATCCGGTTCATAGCGCCCAACTCCGTATTTCCACTCAATGCCAAGGCATACAACCGATAAGCCTGCTGCAATTCAGTCATCGAAATCCCGTAATAACCCCGATGAGAATCGATACGTGTCCAGTTTCGGGCTAGCTTCTGCTGAAAGCCTACCCACCGGCCGATCACGCTCTGCGATACATCGAAACCCTTGTTTTTGGCTTCCACCAGGAAATGTCCGGCGTACGTAGAAGCCCATTCCGAGGCAAAGCCTTGTCCGGGCCAATAGACGAATCCTCCGTCCGGCAACTGCCTGGAGGACAAAACCTGAATTACCGACGCTATTTTTTTGTTCGTCAGCTCTTTTTCCCCATCCGATAACGAAACAAAATTACCCAGATACAACAAGGGAAACCCTTGTGATGTAACCTGTTCGGTGCATCCGTGCGGATATTCTGCCAAATAAGACAGATTTTTGTTTAGATTGACACTCGGAATGCGCGACAGCTCCAGTTTTGCCCAATCGGTAGGGTTCACGTTTCCGGGATTGAGCGCAAGTTGCGCATTCCCGTTCGGGTCGATAAGCACCGATTGGCTGATGACAACAGGAGGATTTGGATTCCGGATGCCGATATCGATGGTCTCCGATACCGATTCTCCTCCACCCGACGCCTTGATTCTTACCTGCTCCGCTCCTGTGCTGTTCCCGGCTTTCAGCGCAAAGTAAACGATCGTATCGCCTGTGGCGTTAAACGAAACCGACTTAGACGCTCCATCCAGTAGTTTCAGCAACCCGCCTGTCTGGACGGAAACTTGCACGTTTTTCACTTTTCTGTCCATCGCAAACACATTCACCGGAAGCCAAACCTCTTCACCCGGGCCCAGTACGCGCGGGAGCGTACTGAGTGTCATCAGCGCATTTTTCACCGCAACTGTTTTCTCGGCGCTTCCGTATGCCCCGTTTCCTCCGGCAACTACCATCACGCGGACAGAGCCTACGTATGGCGGAAGTTTTATCTTGTGTGTTTTGGTCTCTCCATTTTTAATCGTAAATGGTCCCAAAAATTTAACTACAGGCTTGAAACGGTTTACCTTATCGCTCGATGCTTTCAGCGCCTCGTCGCCTCCGATGCTCAGCAACGGGCCAATCATTCCCGTATTCGCTCCCAATACACGGTCGAACAAGTCCCAAGTACGCACGCCAAGCGCCTCGCGGGCATAAAACTCATTCCACGCGTTGGGAGTCTTAAAAGACGTAAGATCCAGTAAACCTTCGTCCACAATGGCAAGCGTGTAAGTCATCGACTTTTTGGTTTTCTCCGAAATCAAAACCGAAAATTCCTTTTCCGGACTTAACTCATTGGGCATTTGTATAATGGGTTGTAACTTGCTATTTTTATCTTCAACGTTTATATTTCTCACACCATACAAGCGGATGGGTAAATCGTTTTCGGTTTGCGCGTGCGGTTGAAGTAACGTGATGAAAAGATAGAAATTGGGGTTCATATCTTCGGTAATTTTGAATCGATATTCGGTGTCTTCGGTTTCCGACGTTTTTATCCATTCTTTCCAGATAATGCTCGAACCGTTTTCAATACTTATCAAAGCACGTCCCGATGAGCTTTTCGGAATGATAACCGTAGCCGTTTCGCCCACAGCGTAGGTTTCTTTATCGGTAGAGAATGACAACATGGTCAAGCCGTTCGGATCGGTCTTATTGGAACGTCCATATGTCGATGCCCAGTCCACATAAAAGATTGTTCCCGCCGTGTGTCCGCTCCCGGCATCTTTCACCAAGATCAGGTAACGACCCCAATCGGGATAATCAACCTGAAATTTAACTTTTCCGCTTCCGCCCGATGTCGAAATAACTCCGTTGGCAACGGGCGAGACCGCCGTGTTGTTCACGTACGAGCCCAAATCTTCTTCGGAGCTGTTCCACCACCACGACCAGTTAAGCTTGTAGATTTTATATTCTACATTGTCGCGCGAAACCTTTTTCCCATAAGGATCCAAGGTAACAACATCAAAAACGATGGGTTTGTCTGTCTCCAGAAAGCCCGATGCTTCTGTCTCCGGTGTTTTCACTCCGGCGTACACGCCATAAGGCGAGTAATAAGCGGTTTGCGCGTAAAAACTCATGTCGCCGCCGGTTTCGAAAACGCGTGACACAATATTGCCCCGCAACATGCCCGGTGCACTTTCAGCAACCGGAATCCTCGAATTCACACCCGCCACACCCGATGCATTAAGCGTTCCTTCAAACAACTTGTAGCTGTTGGTTTCAAACTTGAAAAGCGGATTGTTGAAAACATATTTATTGTATCCCGAAAACGGATTTTCCGTACGCGAAAGTGTGATTTCCACTTCCGATTTCAAGTTAGATGCCGGCGCACCGTGCAGCCACTGCGACGTGAGCGTTCCCGAAAAAACACCTTTACTTGCATCGATAATGGAATCGGTTTCCAAACGCACTTTCAACCGGTTCGGCTTAACGGTTTCTATCCGCAATGGTTTGTAGAACGAAGTGCCGCCCACTTTCACATAAGACTGCCAAACACCGGTGGGTGCTGACGGGTCGGTAACGATTTGAAACGTGTAAAATCCGTTTTCACCGTTGGTTTTCACTTGGCGGTGATAAAACTGACGCGTGGGTGTGTACACTTCGAGCGCAACGGGATGTCCTTCGGGCAGTTTCTTTGCCCTGTCCTCTAGGATAAACGACAAGTAGATAGTGTCGCCGGGACGCCAAACACCTCGTTCGCCATATACAGAACCTTTTAAACCTTTCTGGATCTCTTTTCCGCTTACATCAAAATTACTCAGCGAAAGCGAAAGTTCTTCCTTCACTTCCAGATAGCCTATATCTTTTCCGTTGGTGGCAGTAACCACAAACGGTTTCCCGTTTTTATAATCAATTTCGGCAAAACCCTGTCCATCGGTTTTCCCTTTTCCTATTGCCTGCATCTGATAGTTATAAACCGTTACATCAGCACCGGAAATAGGTGATGTGGAAAGAATATCGGTAACAGCGATCAGGATTTTATTCTCGTCTCCGCCTTTGGCAATAATCCCCATGTTGGATGCCATAACCGTGGTTTCGATAATGCGGTCGCGGTTCATATAATAGGTGGATTTGCACGGGTCGTCACGCTCTTCCCAATTGTATTCTGCCCAGTCGATGGGTTCGTAATAATACGGGTTCGTTTCGTCCCAAACCGCTTCATCTTCTTCGCTGATGTTTTCGTCTTCAAAATTACGCATCGATGAGCTTTGGGGAATCTGTGGCGTTATACCTCCACAATTGAAAAGCGAATAATCGGATTTCATAGAGAGTTGCACTATATAGATAGCTCCCGGGTCTTCGTTAATCATCGGTGCCAAGTCGATAGAAAAATTGTTCCAGCGGGTTAAATCCAGTGTTTTATCAGTATCTAAACGAATTTGTTTCTTTTTGATTAACCGTCCGAAACGACGTACTTCGCCATTCGAATTGCTGTTCATTGAATTCGATTGCAAGAAGTAAAGAATATTATTCTGATAAATTTTTATCACTTTCACATCCACGGCCCACAAATTCACAGCACTAAACGGAAGGACTAATTGTGAGGAATTGGGCAGGATATTTCCGCTTTTTCCCATTTTCACCTGTGGTTTTTCGCTTTCGGCACGAAGTTGATAGGTATAATCTCTTGCGAGTGCCCGATTTTCGAAACTCCGTAACCCTTGATGAATTTGCAATGTAATTTCTTCCCGCGGGTAAGCTTCGGGAAATATTTTCAGTACGTTTTTATCGATTTGATACGTGAAATTACTGATTCCTGAAGGAACGACCAATCCCTGAATATCCTGGTCATGTGACAAAGGGCTACTGAAAGCGATACGAATGTGAGAAGCGGTTTCACTTATCATCCGCACATCAATCACCTGAAATTCGGTTTCGGGCAATGAAGGGAGCTGAATGCTAAAGTTCTCCCTTTTTTTGGCTCCGATAGCGTTTCCGTTCACCGTAAGTTCATAGCTTTCCGCATTATTTGTCCGAAGCAAACTATCTATCGAAATCTGATACATTCCGTCTGAAACCGTTTTCACATTAACTTTTGCTTCACGATTAGCCCCTTTCAGTTCAAAGATACCAACGATTTTCTCGGGTGATTCGTTATTGGCCAATCGTAATGCTCCCGTTACGGAGTTCCATTTCAAATCATTGATACTCATAGGAGAATAGGGTAACAGATCGAACGAGAAGTTTTGCTCGTTTACCCTGAAATAGAAATTGAAAGTCTTAAACTTCGGCTCCACTTTCAACGCTTTATCCAAATAAAATTTCGCCGTATATTCTTTTCCGGGTTTTAATTGTCCGTATTCGGGAACGAATCGTATGGTTCTCGAATTGATCCAATATGTTTTCCCTTTGATGAAAGGCGAGAACGAGAAAAACTTCTCTTGCACCTCGGTATTTAATTCCACGGAAGGTAGTTCCTGTGCAAGCTCGATTTCGATGTACGAATCGGGCGAAATATTGCCGTAAGTGAATGCCGCTATATATCGGGCAAATTCGGGGTCGATCTGCGTTGTTTTCTGTTTGCAGGAAACAAACGAGAAGAAGATTATCGTGCAAATAAATGCAACGTAAATATAAAGAAGAGGTTGTTTTTTCATATCGATTGTTTTTTCTGAAGATTTTTTTAACCGAGTTATTTTATGAGCAGGCTGTCGTGAAAGTATGAGGAAAGTCAAAATGCCAGATAGGGTTCAATCCGAAAAATATCTTCCGAGGTAAATTCATCCAATATAACCAATTCATGGATGGAAGCAATATTTCCTTTCTTTTTCCGCAGGTTCATAATGGCTCGTACCTGTTTGTAATTGAGGTAAGGATGCCTTAATAGTTCCTTAAATTCCAACTCGTTAATCCGAAGCTTTCTGAAGTTTTCGTCAGCTTGGATATACGGCGAGATCCTGGAAAACAGTTCGTTGTCAATCCCATAAACCTCCCTGAGTTGCTCTACCGAAACAAATCCCCCCAGCAGATTCCGATACTTCACAATCCGCGAAGCGAAGGTACTGCCTATTCCCGGGATCTTTTTCCATTCAGCCGTATCAGCAGCATTCAAAAGGATCGTTTCTCCTGCGTCTAATTTTTCTGCTGTAGGAAAGGGAGCATCGCGATCCGGACTGTTCTCTTCGGAAAGTTTTTTGGATCGCAACCCGTCGTTACTCCTTCCTTCATTTTGCGGCACAACATGCGCTGAGTCCAGAACGTCTATACCTTCACGCAAACTAAGGTTCCGCTGAAATTCTTCAAATACTTTCACCAGCGAATCGTTTTGCGTGAAAATGACGCCCCGGCTGTTGCGTTGCGAGAGTATCAGGTTTAAAATCAGCGTCAGCACAATCAGGATAAGCAGCAGAATTACCGCTAATTTCTCGCTTTTCCGATAATATAGAAAATCCTTCCAATGCATAGACGGCAGCACTTCTAAGGGGTAAAGATAAAAATTATTTCCCCGAAAGTATTACCTTTGATGGAATAATTGTGAAATGCTTTTGCTATGGTCCTGAATTACATATGGATTGCCTTTTTTCTCATCGCTTTTGTAGTTGCTCTGGCCAGACTTGTTTTCTTCGGCGATGTAAATGTATTTACAGAAATAATGAATTCCACGTACGACTCTGCCAAAACTGGATTCGAGATTTCACTGGGTCTGACAGGCATTCTTTCGCTTTGGTTGGGCGTGATGAAGATCGGCGAACGTGGTGGAATGATCGATCTTTTTTCGCGTGGTGTGGCACCGTTATTCTCCAAACTCTTCCCGGATATTCCTAAAGGACATCCGGCGTCGGGCTCTATGCTTATGAACATCTCTGCCAATATGCTCGGGCTCGATAATGCGGCCACCCCATTCGGGCTGAAAGCAATGCAGGAGCTTCAGGAGATAAATCCTGACAAAGGCAAGGCATCCAATCCAATGATCATGTTTCTGGTGATGAACGCCTCGGGACTGACCCTGATTCCTGTCACTGTGATGGTTTATCGTGCACAAATGGGTGCAGTTAATCCGGCAGACGTGTTTATCCCGATAATGATAGCAACATTTGCTGCCACCCTCGTGGGGGTTATTGCCGTTTGTCTCAAACAACGGATAAACATCTTTAATAAGGCCATAATGGGATTTTTCCTCGGTATGCTGGTAATAATTGGAGGAACCATTTTTGCTTTTAACTCTATGCCGCAGGAGAAAGCAAACATCGTTTCGGGACTTGCGGCTAACATTATTCTGCTCTCTGTCATAGTCCTTTTTATCGTGGTGGCGTTGCGGAAGAGGGTCAACATCTTTGAATCATTTATCGATGGTGCCAAGGACGGGTTTAAAACAGCCGTTACCATCATCCCTTACCTCATTGCTATCCTGGTTGGAATTGGTGTTTTTCGAGCATCTGGCGCCATGGACTTCCTGATGGATGGCCTGCGGAATTTAGTAGCACTTACCGGAATGGATACCCGTTGGGTAGACGGAATGCCCACGGCGATTATGAAGCCGCTCAGCGGAAGTGGTGCCCGCGGGATGATGATTGATGCGATGAAGACTTTCGGAGCCGATTCATTTACCGGAAGGCTCTCATCCGTCCTGCAGGGAGCGACAGACACTACGTTTTACATTGTTGCTGTTTATTACGGAGCCGTGAACATCAAAAACAGCCGCTATACCGTTCCCTATGCGCTTTTGGCAGATTTGGCAGGTGTTTTGACTGCGGTTTTTGTTGCCTACCTTTTCTTCGGATAAAAACAAGCTCTTCTCTGCGTAAATAAAAGTTAAAAAATATGGCAATTACATTTCAGGCTGACAAAATCAATTTTCCGAAGATAAGGAAAGGCAATATTAAAAATTGGATCAAACGTGTTGCCGCCAGCTACGGCAAAACAATCGGCGAGGTCAATTATCTGTTTTGTACGGATGATAAAATTCTCGAGGTAAACACCCAATATCTTTCCCACGATTTTTACACCGACATTATCACGTTCGACTATTCGGAAGGAGATAAAATATCGGGCGATATCATTATCAGCTTAGAGACGGTCCGCACTAATTCACAAAAGTATAGCACCGATTTTACGGAAGAACTACATCGTGTTATTATTCACGGAATCCTCCACATGTGCGGGATTGATGATAAAAGCGAAACGGCTTCCCTCAATATGAGGAAGGCGGAAAACCAGGCTTTGGAACAAATAAACCCCCAATAATTACAGTTCTCTTTATCAGCAATTTACTTTTGGAAACATACAAATGTTAATCACCTAAAATAAACCGTAATGACAACCCCGTTTTCTTTTATGTTTTATAATACCGAGAATTTTTACGATACTTCAGATGACCCTGGAGTAATGGACAGCGAATTCACTCCAGGGGGAAGATTAAGATGGGATGAGAAAAGATTTAACGACAAGGTAACCAAGTTAACATTTGTAATTCAAGACATTGTAAAACCGGAAATTCCCGATATTATCGGACTGGCCGAAATCGAGAACAAAAACGTGATGATGAGTATTCTGGACGATTTACACAGAAAAGGAATGAAGCACTACAGCTTTGTTCATTACGACAGTCCCGACGAACGCGGCAGCGACGTAGCCATGATCTACAATACACAATCATTCATCGTACTCGAATCAAGTCCGGTTCTTGTTCACCTACCGGGTATTGAGGATCGTACCCGCGATATTCTCCACGTGAAAGGCAAAACTACATTTGACGAGATCTTCCACATCTTTATTGTGCATTTCCCTTCGCGAAGGGAGGGGACAGACAGATCGGAGCGCAGGCGCTATTTCGTGGCAAGCGAGCTGCACAGTGCCGTTTACAAGGTATTAAGTGAAAACCCCGATGAGAACATACTTATTATGGGCGATTTCAACGACACTCCGGACGACAACAGCGTTGACGAGGTGCTCGGGGCGCAAAAATCATTCGACAACATAAGCAACACCAAACTCTATAACCTTACATACCCTAGGCACAAAAAAGGTATCGGATCAACCTATCACAAAGGCTGGCTGCTGTTTGACCAGTTTATCGTTTCGGGACATGTGCTTCTGTCCGACAAGTTTGACTGCAAGCCAGAGAACGCCGACGTTTTCAATCCCAAGTACCTGCTCCATTTTGATAAAAAAGGGCGACCCAACACCAATCGGACCTACCGGAATCATTATACCGGTGGCTTTAGCGATCACCTGCCTATCTACCTGAAGATCTATGTGAAGTAAGTTTAATTTCACTCAATTAACATCTTATAAGCGCATTAGCAGCTTCTTTTTTCGTATATTTGCAGCCGCAAAACAAAAAAATGGATTTCAAGTACGACATAATTGTGGTGGGCGCCGGACACGCCGGATGCGAAGCCGCTGCCGCCGCCGCAAATTTGGGCTCAAAAACGTTGTTGATAACAATGGATATGAATAAAATCGCCCAAATGAGCTGCAACCCTGCGGTTGGAGGTATTGCAAAAGGACAGATTGTGCGTGAAATTGATGCGTTGGGCGGACAGATGGGTATTGTAAGCGACAGAACAGCTATCCAGTTCCGTATGCTTAATCGTTCCAAAGGGCCTGCCATGTGGAGTCCTCGTGTACAAAGCGACCGGGCAAAATTCATCCAGGAATGGCGTTCGATCATCGAAAATACGCCTCATCTGCATGTATGGCAGGACACCGTTACGCAGCTTTTTTTCCAAGACGGTGAGGTAGCTGGCGTAAAAACCCGTATGGGGGTTGAGTTTACCGCCAAATCGGTTGTTCTGACCAACGGAACATTCCTTAACGGGCTGATTCACATCGGCAGCGTACAAATAGGCGGCGGACGCATGTCGGAACCGGCCTCTTTCGGGATGACGGAACAATTGCAAGCAATCGGATTTAAAACCGACAGGATGAAAACGGGTACGCCTGTACGCATAGACGGTAGAAGCGTTGATTTTTCACTGCTGGAAGAACAAAAGGGGGACGATGATTTTCACAAATTCTCCTATTTGGATAACATTCAGCGTGAACTCACCCAACGCAGTTGCTGGATAACGTATACCTCGGAAGCCGTGCACAACCTGCTTCGGGAAGGCTTGAATGATTCACCGCTCTATAACGGCCAGATCCAAAGTATCGGACCGCGCTATTGTCCAAGCATCGAGACCAAGATCGTCACGTTTTCAGACAAAACGAGCCATCAGCTCTTTCTTGAACCGGAAGGCGAAACCACCCACGAATACTACCTCAATGGATTCTCCTCTTCCCTACCCCTGCAAATTCAGCTAAACGCACTTCAAGCTGTTCCCGCTTTCAAGAACGTACATATTTTCCGGCCGGGATATGCTATCGAGTACGATTTCTTCGATCCTCGCCAGCTCAATCCGACACTTGAAACAAAACGGGTGAAGAACCTGTTTTTTGCCGGACAGATCAACGGCACTACCGGCTATGAAGAAGCGGGGGGACAAGGCATTGTAGCCGGAATAAACGCCCATATCAATTGCCATGGCGGAAACCCGTTCACACTGCGCAGGGATGAGGCCTATATCGGTGTACTCATTGACGACCTCATCACAAAAGGAGTGGATGAACCGTACAGAATGTTTACGTCGCGCGCCGAATACCGCATCCTGCTTCGCCAGGACAATGCCGACGAGCGACTCACACAGCGAGCTTATGACCTTGGGCTTGCTTCTTCAGAAAGAATGATTTTACTGGCAGAAAAACGAGAAGAAGTGGACAGGATTATCGATTTCGCACGCAATTTCTCCATCAAGGCAGACCGTATAAACCCATACCTGGAGACCTTGAATACGGCACCGTTAAAGCATGGCGTGAAGCTTATCGATCTGCTTACCCGCCCGCATATCGACCTGGAAACAATGTCCAGGGAGATTACCCCTTTAAAGGAGCTGTTGTCGAACATCAAAAACCGAAAGGAAGAAATTATTGAATCTGCCGATATAAAAATAAAGTACGAGGGCTATATCAAACGTGAAAAGTTGATGGCCGATAAGATAAACAGGCTGGAAGATATCCGGATCAAAGACAAGTTCAACTACAACGAGATTCAATCCTTATCAACCGAAGCACGGCAAAAATTAACGTCTATCAACCCCGAAACCATTGCCCAGGCCAGCCGAATCCCCGGAGTATCCCCGAACGACATATCGGTTTTACTTGTGCTTCTGGGAAGATAGAATACAAATGTTCCACGTGGAACAATCCCAAATTATACACACATTTATAATTATACAAAAATGAGTATTGAAACATTAACCGCTGCCGTCAGGAATATCCCTGACTTTCCTACTAAAGGAATACAATTCAAGGACATCACTACGCTGTTCCAGTCGCCATCGCATTTAAAAGAACTGTCCGACATTCTTTACGAAAGGTATAAAGAAAAAGGCATTACCAAGGTGGTAGGTATTGAATCCAGGGGTTTTTTCATGGGGCCTCAATTGGCAGTACGGTTAAACGCAGGATTTGTTCCAATTCGTAAACCGGGTAAACTTCCTTACAAGGTTATTGAAGAAAAGTATACCAAGGAGTACGGAGAAGACACCATCCAGATTCACGAAGATGCACTAACAAAAGAGGACGTTGTTTTGATTCACGACGATTTGTTGGCTACCGGAGGGACAATGGTAGCTGCCCATAAACTGGTGAAAAAAATGGACGTTAAGAAAATTTACATCAATTTTCTGATAGAACTAGAAGCACTCCACGGGCGCTCCCTGTTCCCCGATGAGGTGGAGTTGGATACGATTCTTAGATTTGAAATATGACACAAGAGATACGGGATACACTAAAAATACTTCCTCAGGGACCAGGCTGCTACCAATTTTTAGACGAAAAAGGCAGAATAATCTATGTGGGCAAAGCCAAGAACCTGAAGAAAAGAGTATCCTCGTATTTCAATAAACACCAGGAAAACCCTAAAACCCGCGTTCTCGTCCGGAATATCCGACAGATAAAATATATTGTGGTTAATACGGAAGAAGACACATTTCTTCTCGAGAACAATCTTATCAAAGAGCTGAAGCCACGCTACAATGTGATGCTGAAGGACGATAAATCCTACCCTTCAATCGTTATAAAAAACGAATTTTTCCCACGGGTTTTTAAAACAAGAAATATCGTAAAGGATGGCTCAAAATACTTTGGCCCGTACACTTCCGTTGCTGCGGTCGACGCCCTGATTGAGGTTTTTCGAAAAATTTACAAAGTAAGAACCTGCAGGCTCAATTTAACTCCCGAAAACATCTCTGCCGGGAAATTCAAGGTTTGCCTCGAATATCACATTAAACGATGCGATGCTCCCTGCGTTGGATATCAATCACTGGAAAATTACAACAAAAACATTGCAGAGATTACCGAAATTCTGAAAGGAAACATCTCCCTTATTGAGAAACAAATAACGATTGAAATGCAGCACTACTCCGATGAGCTCCGTTTTGAAGAAGCACAGCGGCTCAAGGAGAAACTTCTGCTGATCCGGAATTTCAGGGAGAAATCGCAAGTGGTAAGCAATGTTCATTATAACTTGGATGTCTATGGATTTGCGGAAGACGAAAATGCGGCTTACATCAACTATCTCCACGTGGTGAATGGCGGTATAATCCAAGCGTACACTTTTGAATACAAGAAAAAACTGGATGAAACACCCGAAGAACTGCTGGGGTTAGGAATTGTGGAAATGCGTCAACGCTTCGGTAGTGAATCGAAAGAGATCATGGTCCCCTTCATTCCTGATCTTATTCTTTCCGGAGTTGAATTTATCGTTCCTATACGGGGAGACAAGCGAAAACTCCTGGACCTTTCCGAGAAGAACGTCAAGCAGTTTAAAGTAGACAAACTGAAAAAGTCAGAGATGCTGAATCCGGAGCAGCGAACCACACGCATTTTAAAGACGGTTCAGAAAGATCTGCATCTGAAAGAGATTCCATGGCACATCGAATGTTTTGACAATTCAAACATTCAAGGTACAAATCCCGTGGCAGCTTGTGTGGTTTTCAAAAAAGCAAAGCCATCGAAAAAAGATTACCGCCATTTCAACATTAAAACCGTCGTAGGTCCCGATGATTACGCCTCGATGGCCGAAATTATTCATAGACGCTATTCTCGTGCAGTTAACGAAGGTCATTCTTTGCCTCAACTCATTGTAATTGACGGTGGTAAAGGGCAACTCCACGCTGCAACAGAATCGCTTCAGAAAATTGGACTTTACGGCAAGATCGCCATTATTGGAATTGCAAAGCGATTGGAAGAAATTTATTTCCCTGAAGACTCCGTCCCGCTCTACATTGACAAAAATTCTGAGACACTAAAACTCATTCAGCAACTTCGCGACGAAGCTCATCGTTTCGGCATTGCTCATCACCGAAACAGAAGAAGTAAATCGCAGGTGACTTCCGAACTGGATCAAATAAAAGGAGTCGGAAAAGAAACCAAAAAGAAACTTCTTTCACACTTTAAAAGTGTGAAGCGCATAAAAGAAACCCGTGAAGAAGAAATTGCTTCAGTTGTCGGAAAAAGTAAAGGAAAACTCATTACCGATTTTTTTAAAGAAAAATAAGATATTTACTTGACCTATGCGTTTATTGATTCAACGAGTATCTGAAGCATCGGTAACGATTAACAACCGAAAAAAGAGCTCCATTAAAAAAGGACTGCTGCTCCTGGTAGGAATAGAAGAATCCGATACAAAAGAAGATATCGATTTTATGTGTAAAAAGACCATTTATTTACGTATATTTGACGATGAAAACGGTGTGATGAACAAATCGATCTTAGAAACCGATGGGGAAATTTTGGTGGTCTCCCAGTTTACCCTTCTCGCAAGCACAAAGAAAGGGAATCGTCCTTCCTATATTCGTGCTGCCAAGCCCGATGTGTCCATACCGCTGTACAGACAATTTTGCATAACATTGTCGGAAATGCTGGGAAAACCGGTGCAAACCGGCGAATTTGGTGCGGATATGCAGGTTCAGCTTATTAACGACGGTCCCGTGACCATTTGGATAGATTCGAAAATGAGAGAATAAGATGACCATTCAGGAAGCACAACAACTAGTAGACAAGTGGATCAAGACCTACGGGGTTCGTTATTTCAGCGAACTTACCAATTTGGCCATTCTCACCGAAGAAGTGGGGGAATTGGCGCGAATTATGGCACGTAAGTACGGTGAACAATCGTTTAAAGAGTCCGATATGGAGAAAAACCTTGCCGATGAGATGGCGGATGTATTGTGGGTATTGCTATGCCTGGCCAATCAAACCGGAGTAGATTTAACGGATGCTTTGAAAAAAAACATCGAGAAAAAAACAAAAAGAGACAAGAACAGGCACAAAAAAAATACTAAATTATAAAAAATAAACATCAACCGATTGATAATATGAATACTACAAACAAATACACCGATGCGCTAAAAAAATATCCGTTTACCCTTTCGGATACTCAGATAACAGAATCCATCAACAAAATCATTGCTGATGGATTCAACGGGAACAATACGCAGGAAGTATACCGGAAAATCTATTCCTGCATCGATCTTACAACACTCAATTCTACTGATTCCAGGGAAGAGGTATGGAAATTCACGGAGAAAGTGAACGCTTTTGAAGATATACACCCTGAATTACAGAATGTTGCATCTATTTGTGTATATCCAAACTTCGCCAAAACCGTAAAAGAAGCATTGACCGTTGATGTCAACATCGCCTGCGTATCGGGGGGGTTCCCCAACTCTCAAACCTTTTCGGAAGTGAAAATAGCGGAAACTGCACTTGCCGTGGCAGACGGAGCCGACGAAATAGACACTGTCATCAATCTTGGACTTTTTCTGGACAAGGAATACGAGGAAATGTGTGAAGAACTTACGGAGATAAAGGACGCGTGCCACGGGGCAACTCTGAAAGTCATTCTCGAAACCGGAGCCTTGAAATCGGCAGAGAATATTCATAAGGCCTCCGTCCTATCGCTCTACTCAGGTGCGGATTTCTTAAAAACATCCACGGGAAAGGGATATTCCGGCGCCTCTCCGGAAGCTGCCTACGTAATGTGCAACGTCATTAAGTCCTATTACGAAAAAACAGGGAACAAAGCCGGATTTAAGGTTTCCGGCGGTGTATCTTCTGTAGAAGATGCGGTAAAATATTATACCCTTGTAAAAGAAATTCTGGGTGAAGAATGGTGCTCCCCTACCCTCTTCCGTATCGGTGCAAGCCGCCTGTCCGATAACTTGCTAAATGCAATAAAAGAGGATTAATAATCCAGAGAGAATCAATAACAAATTAAATAATGAAATTCAAATTTTTATCATCGGTGCTAACGGTTGGACTTTCAACAATCGTAACCCTACACGCTCAGGAGAGCAGAATGATCTCATCCCAGCGAAAAACGCCGTACTGGCAAGATGTAAATGTAGTGCAGGTAAACAAAGAATATCCGCGCACGCAGTTTATGACCTTTGATAACAAGCTGGAAGCGATGAACTCCCGTTTCGAAGAGAGCAAATACTACATTTCGCTCAATGGTACGTGGAAGTTTTACTTTGTAGAAGGATACAAACAACTGCCCGAAAATGTGACTGACTCCGTAGTTTCACTTTCTGACTGGAAAGAGATAAAAGTACCGGGGAACTGGGAATTGCAGGGCTTTGGTACACCTATCTATGTCAATCATCCCTACGAATTTGTAGAGCGTGATCCCAAAACACGTTTTCCAAAATTTGCACCCCCTTATCTCCCCGAGAAAAATCCTGTAGGGGTTTACCGCCGTGAAATTGACATCCCCCAAGACTGGAAAGATAGGGAGATTTTCCTGAGCATCGACGGAGCCAAATCAGGTGTATACGTGTATATCAATGGAAAAGAAGTTGGTTATAGCGAAGATTCAAAAACCAGTGCCGAATTCAGGATAAACAAATACGTGAAACCGGGGAAGAACTCCCTTGTATTGAAAATATTCCGCTGGTCAACAGGCTCTTACCTCGAATGCCAGGACTTTTGGCGCATCAGCGGTATTGAACGCGATGTGTTTTTGTGGTCTCAACCCAAGACTTCACTCCGCGATTTCCGCGTGAAATCCACGCTTGATGACAGTTACCAAAACGGCATCTTCGAACTGGAAACCACCGTTAGCAACTACAGTCCCGGCGTGTCGTATGCCGAGGTCTCTTACGAGTTGCTGGATGCGGCTGAAAAGACGGTAGCCTCCGGATCACAGGCAGTCAGTGTGCAAGGACAAGGCGAAAACACCGTAAAATTTGAAGCTCAGCTACCCAACGTAGCCACATGGACATCGGAACACCCCAACCTCTACAAGCTTCTTATTAGCGTAAGAAAAGAAGATGAGAAGTCGGGAGAAGTAGTCCCCTACTCCGTCGGATTCCGCCGTTTTGAAATCAAAGCCGTAAAAACCGGTGAGAGAACCGACCGCTTATTTCTGGTGAACGGGCAACCCATCAAATTAAAAGGGGTCAACATCCACGAAACCAACCCCAAAACAGGGCATTACGTGCCCGAAGAATTAATGCGCAAGGATTTCGAACTGATGAAACAAAACAACATCAACACCGTCCGTTTGTCGCACTACCCACAAGCACGCCGCTTCTACGAACTGTGCAGTGAATTCGGATTATACGTTTACGACGAAGCCAACATCGAGTCTCACGGCATGTATTACGGCCAGGAATCGCTGGCCAAACACCCCGAGTGGGAACAGGCGCATATGGACAGAACGGTGAACATGTTTGAGCGTAACAAAAATCATCCCTCTGTAGCCATATGGTCACTTGGAAATGAAGCCGGTAACGGAATCAACTTCTTCCATACCTATAGATACCTGAAAGATCAGGAACGCAATTTTATGAACCGTCCTGTAAACTACGAGCGTGGACTTTGGGAATACAATACCGACATGTACGTTCCGCAATATCCAAGCGCAGCGTGGCTCGAAGAAGTCGGGAAAAAAGGGAGCGATCGCCCTGTTGTGCCTTCAGAATACTCGCACGCAATGGGAAATTCAAGTGGAAATCTCGATCTGCAGTGGCAAGCCATCTATAAGTATCCTAACCTCCAAGGCGCATACATCTGGGATTGGGTTGACCAGGGTATGGAGGCTGTTGACGAAAATGGCCGGGTTTACTATAAATATGGCGGCGATTACGGAACAGATATGCCCAGTGACGGAAATTTTCTCTGCAACGGTATTGTAAATCCTGACCGTACCCCCCACCCCGCTATGGCCGAAGTGAAATATACCCATCAAAACTTTGCTGTTGAAGCCGTTGACCTACCGAAAGGGATTGTCAACATCATTAACCGGCAATACTTCTCCAATACAGACAATTACACGTTTAAATACAACATTACAGAAAACGGGAAGCAAATTTCCGAAGGTATCCTCCCGGTAACACTGGCACCGCAACAAGCCGCTCATGCAACCGTTCCTGTTGGCCAAATAAAAGCAAGGCCGGGGATGGAATATTTCCTGAATTTCGAAGTGGTTCAGAAAACCGCAACCCAACTTATTCCAGCCAATCACATCGTGGCTGTAGAGCAATTTAAATTACCGATAACGGTACCCAAACAAGCGTTTACCGACAAGTCCCAAAAACCCGAATTGAAGATTACTTCGTCGGGAAAAAGTATTGTTGTCAAATCACCTACAGTAAACTTTGTTTTTGATAAGAAAAGCGGAACGGTGACATCCTACAAGGTAAACGGTCAGGAATATTTCGATAAGGGCTTCGGCATTCAACCCAACTTCTGGCGTGCACCCAACGACAATGACTTTGGAAATGGAAATCCGCACCGCCTCCAGGTATGGAAACAATCGAGCCGCAACTTCAACGTAACCGACGTCAAGGGATACGCTCAGGGCAATAATGCCGTGGTTGAAACAACCTATCTGCTGGCCGCCGGCAACCTTTACACGATTAAATATACCGTTCATCCATCGGGAGTAGTGAAAGTAGACGTAGAGTTCCATTCTACTGACATGCAGGCCGCCCAACTTGAAGCATCGGAAGCAACACTTATGGCAACCGCATCGCCCGAGGCCACTGCAGCGCGCAAGGCCTCATCGGAACTGGTTGTTCCACGTATTGGCGTACGCTTTCGCCTGCCCGCATCCATGAATGCGGTAGAATACTTCGGCCGTGGGCCCGGTGAAAATTACATCGACCGCGCCTCAGGCTCAAAAGTAGGCCTCTATAAAACCACCGCTGATGAAATGTATTTCCCATACGTCCGTCCCCAGGAGAACGGACATCGTACCGATACACGCTGGGTTGCCCTTAAGGGTGCTGGAAACGGACTGATGGTTGTTGCCGACGAAACCATCGGCTTTAACTCACTGAAAAATTCAGTGGAAGATTTCGATTCGGAAGAAGCTACTCAACGCCCCTACCAATGGAACAATTTCAGCAGCGAAGAAATTGCCGGACGCGACGATGCCGATGCTAAAAATAAGCGCCCCAGACACACCCACATCAATGACATCACTCCACGTAATTTTGTGGAAGTCTGCGTGGATATGAAGCAACAGGGCGTAGCCGGATACAACAGCTGGGGTGCACGCCCGCTGCCCGAATATTCCATACCGGCGAATCAAAACTACAAGTGGGGATTCACGCTGGTGCCGTTCGGTAACGCGGGCGATATTCAAATCAAATCGGTATTGAAGTATTGATCCGTCAGATATATTCGAAAACGGGAATGTTGAATAACAACAGTTCCCGTTTTTTTTTTGAGGAAAACGTCACATTTTCTTCACTTAATTCCGAAACATTACCTCAAGTTTATTGTTGAATCTGTATAAGTAATTCTGCATTAACATGCATTTATCATTGACGTATACAGCTTGATGAGTGACATTTAGCTGCTATACGCACACGTAAGAAAATTCAACAAGCAAAAGATATCAACAATGAGAAAGAACATTTTACTTCTTTTTGCCTTGCTGGCAAGTTTTACCGCTCATGCTCAGCAGATGGCTTCAGGCTATGTGTTTGAAGACACCAATAAAAACGGTAGGAAAGACCGTCGTGAAGCGGGAATTCCTGATGTTGCCGTCTCCAACGGAATCGAAGTAACCGTTACAAACGACAAAGGGCATTACTCCCTTCCGGCGGGAACCGACAATACGATTTTCGTGATAAAGCCTAGCGGATACGGAATTCCTGTGGATGAGCATTTTATACCTCGGTATTATTACCACCATAAGCCGGAAGGCTCACCCGGTTCATTCCGGTACAAAGGTGTTCCGCCAACTGGAGAACTTCCCGGCTCAATAAATTTTGCACTGTACAAACAGGATGAACCCAACGATTTTACAACCGTCGTTTTTGGGGATCCCCAGCCCTACTCCATTCAGGACCTGGATTATTTCTCTCAGAAGATCGTGGCCGATGTGCAAAAGACCGGGAAAACGTTGTTTGGCATCAGCCTGGGCGATATTGTCGGCGACAACCTCGATCTTCAACCGGTTTACAAGGAAAGGATGAAACGGCTTCAGCTGCCCTGGTACAACGTGATGGGCAATCACGATATGAATTACGACGCCACGTCCGATATCCTGTCGGATGAAACTTTCCAGCAAAATTTCGGACTGGCAAACCTTGCCTTCAATTACGGCGATGCCCATTTTGTTATTCTTGACAATATCCTTTATCCCGATCCCCGCGGCGGAAAAGGGTACTGGGGCGGTTACCGGGAGGATCAACTCCGTTTTCTGGAAAACAACCTGAAGCGGGTACCCAAGAACAAGCTGGTGGTGTTGTCGCAACATATTCAAATGAAAGACAACACAGGCAGATCCTACCGATTGGAGGATAAACAACGGATTTTTGAGCTGCTTAAAGATTTTGAGAACGTACTGATTATGTCTGCGCACACCCATCTTCAGGATCAGATTGAATATACCGAAGTCGACGGGTGGCAAGGGAAAAAACCGTTGCATGAATATAACGTGGGTACCACTTCGGGTGACTGGTATTCGGGTAAACTGGACCAAAAAGGATTGCCCGACGCCACCATGCGCGACGGTACTCCACAGGGATACGCATTCCTTCATATAAAAGGCAACCAATACACCGTCGATTACAAAGTAGCCGGAAGAAATCCTGATTATCAAATGAATATATACGCCCCCAACGTAGTTCCCCACAACGGAAGAACTACCTCCCAGGTGGTGGTGAACTTCTTTATGGGAAGCAAAAACGACGCGGTTGAATATAAAATCGACAACGCCCAGTGGCGCCCGATGCGGTACCTCGAAGCTGTTGACCCGAATTATATGATAAAGCTTATTGAGTGGGATTTTACAGAAAAACTTCTTCCCGGCCGGCGTCCATCGAATGCGGTAAACAGCACACATTTGTGGACCGGAGGAATCCAACTGGACCTGGAACCCGGAGCACATACCATTCATGTCCGTGCAACCGACCGGTTCGGGAAAGCGCATTATGGGCAAAAAACGTACAAAATAGTGGCACCCTGATATGCGTGAAAACCTGGCGACTCAATGCCATTTTGTCAGCATTTCTTTCGGTATTCAGCAAATATCATCTTTTTTCAAGCCATTTTGTCGTAAATAATCTCAAAACGACGCAAATATTCCATCGGCACATAATTTGGTGTTTTTTTGATGTATCGCTGGCGATGCATATAAAAAAACGAATAAATAACTAAAAAGAAAGGATAGAATTATGACAATTATTAGACGAACAAACACATGGCTGCCCAGTGTTTTCAACGATTTTTTTGGAAACGAGTGGGTTACGAACAACAACAAGTCGGTGCCGGCAATCAATATTCAGCAAAATGAAGACGGCTTTACCGTTGAGGTGGCTGCTCCCGGCATGACCAAAGAAGATTGCAACGTAAGTGTAGATGAAGATAACAACCTGGTTATCTGCTTTGAAAAGAAAAATGAATCGGAAGAAAAGGACAAGAAAGGGACTTACCTGAGGCGCGAGTTTTCTTACACGCAATTCACCCGAAAAATGATTTTGCCCGATAATGTAGTGAACGAGAAAATCGCTGCTAAAGTGGAAAACGGCGTATTAACGGTTGATATACCGACAATCAAAGAAGAAGAGAAGGTATCAAAGGTAAAACAGATTGATATTCAATAAGGTAATTTACCTTAAGCAGGTTAAGAAATATCACTCCAGGCAGGGGTGATATTTTTTTTGGGATATCCGGCCTAATTGTTAAAATCGAATTGTTTTTACATTTTGATGCAACGTTTTTCCATTTTTTTCATCTATACCCTATACATAACGACAAGCGGCTCGATTATCTGGATTTTATAAATTAATAGTATGAACAAACGCATTACCTTATTTTGTCTGTTTATCTGCCTGTTGCAATATACTGGAGCACAACCCGTCAATGAAGCACTTTATCCGAGAGTTGAGAGAGGATACATCGAATTGAAAGATGGCCGCATTCTCAAAGGAAAATACATCTATTCTCCTGATTTTGGAAAGATAAGGATCGTCACCTTTCACGAATCTGTTGTCCTGGATGCATCGGAAGTGGTGAGGATCACCAAGAAAAAACCGGGAACAGGGGAAACGAATGACTCCGGGGAAGAATTTTCACAAACTAAAAGCTACTTTATTTTTAGTGAATTAGGGATTTTACCCGGAAATCCGGACAACATGAACAAAATGCCGTTTATTTTCCATACGACAGTAAATTACAGGCTGCTTGAAAAACTATCTGCCGGATTGGGAGCCGGTGTTGAGTTTTACAAAGAGACATACCTGCCGGTAACGATAAACGGGATTTACAGGTTCAACAACAACCGTGCTGCCCCGTTTGCAATGCTTCAGGCCGGATATCAGGTGCCAATAGAAGGTTCCCGGACAAAAGTTGTAAACGTAATGCCGGCACATACAGACTACATTTGGCCGGGCCCGCAGGTAAGTTACGATATGGAATTAAAGGCCAGAGGCGGAATTTTGCTTAATCCGTCGCTCGGAATTATGTGGCAAACCCGGTCGGATGTAAATTTCACTTTTTCTGTCGGTTATCGTTTTCACAGGCTGGCTTACCGCAACAAAGAAAAGGAGTATAACTTAAATGTAGATTACAACCGGCTCTCTTTAAAACTTGGTCTTATCTTTAACTAACTTGTTATGAAATATATAAAAATATTTTTTTGTTTTATTTTGGTGTTGGCTCTCAGCTCCTGCATGGATACATACACCGAAGATTACATGGCCAACGTGCCGGTTTATATGAGTTATGCCGATTTAAGAAGCTCCGTCAAGGCTTTGCCCGCCAGGGAACTGGAAAAACCCGGAAAAATTTATTTCAAAGACAATTACTTGTTAATTGTCGAGAAATTTAAAGGAATACACGTGATCGATGTTTCCAATCCGGCAAATCCGAAGAATACATCTTTTGTTGAGGTTCCCGGCTGTGTAGACATTGCCGTAAAAGGCCATATTTTATATGCCGACAGCTATGTAGATCTGGTAGCCATCGATGTTTCGGATATAAGCAAAATCAAGGAAGTAAACCGGTTGAAGGAAGTTTATCCTTACGCGGTTCCGCCCACCGACAATCAACTGCGGATAGGCAATGTGGAAAAGGATAAAGGCGTTGTTATTGCCTGGGAACAAAAGAAAGAGCACAATAAACTGGAAGAGCACATAACATACCCTATTTATTACGGATGGGATAGCTATGGAAAAAACTCAAATCTAAGCATGGATGCGGCCTTTGGTGGCACTGTCGGAGGAATATCAAGCGCATCGTTTGGCAAAGGCGGGTCAATGGCCCGGTTCGGCTTATACGATAACTTTCTTTATACGGTAGATCAGTACCAGCTATTCGTCTTCAATGTTTCGGAAGCGTCCAATCCGGTAAAAGTAGTTACCCAACCTATCGGATGGAACGTGGAAACTATGTTCCTGTATGACCATCACATGTTTTTGGGAACAACCACCGGGATGCTTATTCTGGAGCTGGTGAATCCATCGGCTCCACGGCAAATAAGCTCGCTCTGGCATGTAACAACCTGCGATCCCGTAGTGGTGCAGGACGGATATGCATACATTACCCTCCGCTCCGGTGTTACCTGCAACAGAAATGCAAACCTAAGCGTAAACGTTCTCGATGTGGTAAAACTATCCGACGATTACAAAATGAATAACCTGATAGCTACGTATAATATGAAAGCGCCTTACGGGTTGGGGATCGATAATAATACGCTTTTTCTGTGCGATGATGGATTAAAGGTATTTAATGTAGCAGATAAGTTGAATATCAACAACAACCTGATAGCTCACTTTAAAGAGATAGAAACGTACGACGTAATTCCGCTGAACAAATTCCTGTTTACGATCGGCGACGACGGATTTTATCTTTATGATTACTCCAATTTACAAGATATCAAACTATTGGGAAGTATCCCGGTGAAGGAACAACGTTAAACCATCCGGTTCTTCAAATACATCACCAACAGGTTTAAGATTATTTTAAACTCGTTGTCGATCGAAACATTTTCGATAATCTGTTCAGCCTCTTCCAGTAAATTGTCTATGGTTTTCTGGGCATATTCAATACCTCCGTTACTTTTGGCAAATTCAAGCAAGAGTTCGATGTTTACGGGCGAAAAATCACAGGAACGGATAATCTTCATCATTTCATCCGATAGTGCTTGGGGCGCATGGTTGAGTGCATAGATTAATGGAAGCGTGATCTTGCCTTCCCGAATATCGTTTCCGGTAGGCTTACCTACATCGGCTTTGTAATAATCGAAAATATCGTCACGGATCTGGAAAGCAATACCCAATATACGGCCCGCTTTTCCGAATTCATCTATCGTTACCCGGTCTGCACCTGCAGTAATGGCACCGATCTTTGCACAAGCGTACAGTAGGGAAGCTGTTTTTTTGTCAATTACTTTAAAATACTCTTCTTCATCAATAATTATCTCATTGACCAACGAGTATTGGTTAAGCTCTCCTTCCGCCAGGTTTTGCCCAAGTTCGGAAATGATCCCGATTATTTCCAGGTTATTGGTTTTAACACTCTCACGCAGGGCCGATGACAACACATAATCTCCTGCCAGAACGGAACGTTTATTATCGAAAACTGCATTTGACGATGGTTGTCCGCGACGTGTCGATGCCTCATCCACCACATCGTCATGCATAAGCGTCGCCATATGGAGCAACTCCACCGTAACAGCACCGTGGTACGTGGCAGGCGTTATCTCCCCGCAACATTTTGCCACCAGAAAAACCAACATCGGCCTTATCCGTTTACCGTCAACCTTAAAAGCATGCCGGAGAATCTCCGATATCCGGGAATTATTGTTTTCCAGCGATTTCCAGAGATAAATGTCGAATTGATTCAACTCGTCACGCAACGACTCCTTTATAACCTGACTTTCGTCCATTCCTGTTTTTATTGAACGCAAATTTAAAAATAATTCACCTTAAAGCAATCAAATATTCGTAACTTTACGTCTTTAAAAGAAATATTTAGTTTATATGTCCAAACAGAAACTGTTTCTACTCGATGCTTATGCGTTGATTTACAGAGCATATTATGCATTTATTAAAAACCCTCGCGTTAATTCGAAAGGACAGAATACATCGGCAATTTTCGGGTTTGTGAATACGTTGGAAGAAGTGCTGAAAAAAGAGAACCCGTCGTACATTGCCGTTGCTTTCGATCCCCCGGGACCCACATTCCGTCATACGGAGTTTGAGGCCTACAAAGCACAGCGCGAAGCCACTCCCGAAGACATAAAAGCTTCAGTCCCCCTCATCAAAAAAATCCTGGAAGCCTACAACATACCGGTGCTTGAAAAGGAAGGCTTCGAAGCTGACGATGTAATCGGAACCCTGGCCAAAAAGGCGGATAAAGATAAGTTTGACGTTTATATGATGACTCCGGACAAGGATTACGGACAATTGACGGAGCAGCATGTATTTATCTATAAACCCAAATACGGCAGTAATGAGTTCGAGATACTGGACGATAAGAAAGTGATGGAGAAATACCGCGTTTCCCACCCATCACAGGTAATCGATTTGCTGGGCCTGATGGGCGACACGTCCGACAATATTCCCGGCTGCCCGGGTGTGGGACCTAAAACAGCGGAAAAGCTGTTGGAAGAGTTCGGATCCGTTGAAAATCTGCTTGAAAACAGTGATAAACTGAAAGGAACGCTACGTACAAAAATTGAAGAGAACAAGGAACAGATTTTATTTTCAAAATTTTTGGCCACGATAAGGACAGATGTTCCTATAGAGACCAGTATCGAAAGCTTGAAAAGAAAAGAACTGAACGAAACAGCTATAAAAGAGATATTCGAAGAACTGGAATTCAGGACATTGATAAACAGGGTACTGAAAATTGAACCCCAAAAACCGATTGGTAAACAACCCGTCCAGGGCGACTTGTTCAGTGGCTTCAGCGATGTTTTGGAAGAAGTAAAAACGGCTCCGGTTGAACTCCCGGGCAGCTTCTCCGACATCCACTCCACCAGGCATACGTATAAATTACTGGAAACGGAACAGGAACTTACAGAGTTGAATCAACAACTTTGCGCACAGCAATCGGTTTGCTTCGATACCGAGACAACCGGAATCGACCCGCTGTTGAGCGATCTGGTGGGCCTATCGTTTGCATACACTGAGGGCGAAGCGTTTTACGTGCCCATTTCCGAAAACAGGGAAGAAGCGCAAAAGCAAGTAGATATTTTCAGGCCTTTTTTCGAAAATGACCGGATCGAAAAAATTGGACAAAACCTCAAATACGATATCCTCTCCCTTCGCCATTACGGCATTAGCGTAAAAGGAAAACTCTTCGATACGATGATTGCGCATTATCTCCTCAATCCCGAACTCCGGCACGGGATGGATTACATGGCAGAAACCTACCTGAAATACAAAACCATCCATATTGAAGAGCTAATCGGTCCAAAAGGAAAAAATCAAAAATCAATGCGTGACGTGGATAAACAAGTCGTTTGCGATTACGCGGCAGAAGACGCCGATATCACGCTGAAGTTGAAGAACATGCTGGAGGAGGAGATCAGACAAAACAACTTCGATTACCTCTTTTACGAAGTGGAGTCGCCCCTCGTTTATGTACTTGCCGATATGGAATGGACGGGTGTTCGTCTCGATCTAGACGCGTTGGCTCAACTTTCGGAAGAATTTACCGCCGAGCTGCAACAAGTTGAAGCGGAAATCATCGCTATGGCCGGGGAGGAGTTCAACGTAAATTCACCCAAACAAATAGGGGAAGTGCTTTTCGAAAAGATGAAAATTATCGAAAAACCAAAAAAAACCCGGACCGGGCAATACAGTACCAGCGAAGATGAATTACAGAAGTTGCGCAACAAACATCCCGTTATCGAAAAAATACTGGAGCAACGGGGATTGAAGAAACTGCTGGGAACCTATATCGATGCTTTTCCCTTACTGGTAAATCCCCGGACGGGAAAAGTACACACCTCCTTCAACCAAACCGTCGCTGCAACGGGACGACTGAGCAGCACCAACCCCAATCTGCAGAACATACCCATTCGCGATGAGCGCGGTAAAGAAATGAGACGCGTTTTCATCCCGGACGAAGGGTGCACGTTTCTTTCCGCCGACTATTCGCAAATTGAACTCCGCATCATGGCGCACCTGAGCGAAGATAAAAATATGCTGGAAGCCTTTAACCAGGGACTGGATATTCATACCGCCACAGCCGCCAAAATCAATCATATCCCCGTTGAAGAAGCCACTTCCGACATGCGGCGCAAGGCAAAAACCGCCAATTTTGGAATTATTTACGGCATTTCGGTCTTCGGACTTTCCGAACGGCTGAATATCCCTCGTGGGGAAGCCAAAGCACTTATCGACGGTTATTTCGCCACCTATCCCGGCGTGAAACGCTATATGGACGAAAGCATTGCCGACGCACGCGAAAAAGGTTATGTGGAAACCGTGTTGGGACGCAAACGTTTTTTGGCCGACATCAATTCCAAAAACGCCGTCGTTCGTGGGTATGCGGAAAGGAATGCGATAAACGCACCCATTCAGGGGAGTGCGGCAGACATTATAAAAGTGGCAATGATCCGCATCTTTAACCGGCTGGAAAAGGAAGGACTGCAATCGAAAATGATTCTTCAGGTACACGACGAACTTAACTTCAACGTTCCGGCAAACGAACTGGAAAGGATGAAAAAAATTGTTGTCGAGGAAATGGAAAACGCCTATAAACTCCGTGTCCCTCTGAAAACGGATTGTGGAGTGGGGGATAACTGGCTGGAAGCGCATTGATTATGCTTGACGGATTAGCAGAATACGGGTATTGGGGACTATTGCTTGCATCGTTCCTGGCAGCAACGGTACTGCCGTTCAGCTCTGAAGTAGTTTTTGCGGCGCTTATCGCCGCAGGAATGGATGTTTGGACTTCTGTCTTTTATGCCACCATCGGGAATGCTGCCGGAGGAGCCACTTGTTATTATGTGGGAAAACTGGGAAAAACCGAATGGCTGGAGAGGTGGTTCAAAATAAAACCGGAAAAGATCGATAAAACGATCAGATGGTTGCACGGCAAGGGTGCAATAATGGGTTTTTTCGGATTTCTTCCCGCCGTAGGCGACGCCATTCTGGTAGCGTTAGGGTTTATGCGGGCAAACGTTCCCGTGGTAATGGTTTCGATGACTATCGGAAAATTGTTGCGGTACGTGTTGATCGGTTTTGGGACGGATCAAATTGTATCGTGGCTATGATCTTTCAACATTATTTTTTTAGCTAAACAACATGTCTACCATCCTTTTTCACGAAATAGTTTACGGCCCGGTTCACAGCCGTCGGATGGGCACTTCACTGGGCGTAAACCTGTTACCTTACGACGGCAAGCTTTGTTCGTTCGACTGTATTTATTGCGAATGCGGATTCAACAAGGATTTCAGAACAAAAACAAAGCTTCCCGATAGAGAAAACGTTTACGCCGCTATGGAAGATAAATTGCAATCGCTGCGCGGGCAAAACGTAAAACTCGACGTCATCACTTTTGCCGGAAACGGCGAACCGACGATGCATCCTCAATTTTCAGGCATCATTGAAGATACCGTTTCGCTGCGCGATAGGTATTATCCCGAAGCAAAGATCAGCGTTCTGTCGAATGGAATTAACGTGGGCAAGGTATCCGTTTTCGATACTCTCCGGAAAGTGGACAACCCCATTCTCAAACTCGACTCTGCTTTTGACGAAACCGCTAAACTCATTGACCGTCCGAATTCTCCCAATTATTCGGTTGCCCGCCAAGTGGAACTTTACAAGAAGTTTCGCGGTAATTTTATCTTGCAAACGATGTTTCTCAGAGGCGAGTTTGAAGGGAAGCGGCTGGATAATTCCACCGAAAAGGAAGTTTCTGCCTGGTTAGAGCTCGTCAGAGCACTTTCTCCCCGCGAGGTAATGATTTACACCATCGACCGCGAAACACCCGCCAAACAGCTCGAAAAAGTCTCCCTGGAAGAGTTGCGGAAAATAGCTGACAGGGTAGGGGAGCTTGGAATCCGAACAAACGTGGCAGGATAAAACAAACCCGACAGATGCCAGCATCGCTGAGGTCAATATGACTTATGTTGTTAAGAACAATCCCAATTTCCGGTATTTTTCGTATTTCCCGGCGTAATGAGGTTTACGACCTTCATTCGGCAAATATTCAGCCCGTACTCCTTGTCCCATAGCACACTGCGCATTTTCCAACGAGGAATAGACTCCCGAAGCCACCGCCGCGCACATAGCCGCACCCAGCGCACCTGCTTGTTCCGTAGCAGCCACTTTTATCGGCACTCCCATTACATCAGAAAGTACCTGCATCACATAAGGCGATTTTAATGAAATCCCTCCCACGCCAATCACTTCGGTCACTTTCACCCCTTCTTTTTCAATATGATCCATAATGGCTTTCGAACCAAAGGCGGTAGCTTCCACCAGACTCCTGAAAATCTGAGCTGGTGTTGTTCCGAGTGTCAATCCGGTAATTCCCCCCTTTAAGGTCTGGTCGGCAAAGGGTGTGCGGCGGCCGTTGAACCAATCGCTGGAGGTGATCCCGTCATCGGTTAACGGAAGATCCTGCGCCTCTTCGGTCAGTTTCTGAAGAATTTTCCCGGTGGCATTCTCCACATCCCCTGCCGGCAAAACTGCAAAACTCCACGAAAGCAAATCCCGTAACCAGGCATATACATCGCCGAATGCCGATTGCCCTGCTTCCAGTCCGACAAGGCCCGGAATGACAGAGCCGTCTACCTGCCCACTGATGCCGGGGATCAACCTGTCCTCTATGTCGGACTTGGGAGTAACCACAATATCGCACGTGGAGGTTCCCAGAATCTTAACCATCGTGTTTGCCTTTATTTCTGCTCCGATTGCTCCGGCGTGAGCATCGATGATGCCTACAGCCACATCAATCCCTCCGGGCAATCCGAGTCGCCCTGCCCACTCTTCGGACAGTTTGCCGGCACTTGCGTCACTCGTGTACGTATAAGCGCTCAAATGGGCTGCAAACCCGTTTAGCAGCGGATCCAGTTCCGAGAGGAATTCCTGGGAAGGATAACCGTCCCATTCTTCGGCCCACATGCATTTGTGTCCGGCCGCACAGCGGCTACGTTTCAGTTCTTCGGGTTTCAAATTCCCGGTAAGGAGTGCCGGCATCCAATCACAATGTTCAACGATGGAATAGGCATCTTTACGAATCGATTCATCTTCGCGCAAGGCGTGCAATGCCTTAGCCCAGAACCATTCCGATGAATAAATTCCTCCTGAACGGGAAGTATAATCAATCTCCCACCGGTAAGCGAGTTGGTTGATTTCCCCAGCCTCCTGGATGGAAGTATGATCTTTCCACAAAATAAACATGGCGTTGGGATTATCGGCATAATCAGGCAACAGGGCCAGGGGAGTTCCCTGTCTGTCGGTCAGACAGGGTGTGCTACCAGTGGTATCGATGCCGATACCGATAACTTGCCGGGCCGCATCCGCAGGAAGTTGTCCCAATACTCCTTTTACAGCCTGTTCCAGCGTATCGATATAATCTTGCGGATGCTGGCGGTATTGATTCTTGGAAGCATCGCAGTACAATGCTTTTTTCCACCGGGGATAAAATGCAACATGTGCAGCCATTTCTTTTCCCGAAACAGCATCAACGACTAACGCCCGGCAGGAGTCCGTTCCGTAATCGATTCCTATAACTAATTTTTCCATTATCCGTTAATTTTGATTTTTTTACTTCGTGCTACCGTAAAGCTGTAAAACGCAATGATGATGAAAGCGATGGTGGGCACCCAATACGCAAATTCGATACTTCCTGCCTGGTCGGAAAGAATGCCCTGCATTTGAGTCAATAGTGCAGCACCCGCAATAGCCATCACCATCCCCGATCCTGCAATCTTGGTATCTTCCCCCAGTCCTTTCATCCCAATTCCATAAATGGTGGGAAACATCAGCGACATACAGCCCGATATTCCCATTAAGGCATAAACACCAATAAATCCCTGACCGTAAATAGCAACCAATGAACAAACCACCGCAAGTACTGAAAGGGCTGAAAGTAAATTTACCGGCCTGGTCCATTTCATCAGGAACGTGCACACAAAACGTCCTACTACAAACAAGACAAGAGAAAGTACGTAATAGGTGGCCCCAGCCTGTTCGGCAGTTCTCGGCAGCAAAGCGTCAATCCCCAGCGATTCCGCCAAGTTATAAAATCCTCCGGCAATGGGTTCAACGCTTCGAAGAGCTGCAATAATTGATTCCTGAGATGCATTATTTCCCAAGCCCGAGATTACAGCATCAAACTGCAATTGCTGCATGGCGTACCGGATGATATACGACCAAACTGCAATTTGCGCACCGACGTAAAAAAACTGTGCTACAACACCCCAAACGTAGTTTTTATTTCTTTTCAAGCGATTGAAGGTCGCTTTCAGGTTCAGGGTTTTGTCCTCATCCTGTGCCTGAGGCATTTTAGTAAAAAAGATTAACAGGAAAAGGGCAAGCATTACCAAACCCAGTATGAGATAGGCTATGGTGACCGCATTCAACTCTGCATTCTGAACGTTTACCAACTCGGCTTCGTTCAACACTGCTCTTTCCGCTGCACTCATCGTATTTAATTGCGAGAGTACAAAGATCTGGCTTGCCAGTACTCCGGTTAATGCACCGAAAGGGTTGAATGACTGCGAGAAATTCAGTCGTCGCGTGGCCGTATGCGGATCGCCTAATGCATACACGTAGGAATTTGCCGATGTTTCCAATACCGACAGTCCCGCAAAAAGGACAAAAATAGCCAGCAAATAGGTAGCGAAGCTAAGCGGTGAGCTGATGTTGTTAGCCAACATTGCCGGATAAAACAATACTCCTCCGAAGATACATAATCCCAATCCCAACAATACACCATACTTGTACGTGTGTTTTTTAATGAAAATGGCACCCGGAAGGGCGAAGCACCCATAACCGAGCAAATAACAAACCACCTGGATCCAAGCTGTTTGCGTATCCGACAAGCTCATGATCCGCTTGAAAGCGGCCAGCATGGTATCGGTCATGTTGTTGGGAACCGCCCAAATGAAAAATAGGGAAGTAAGCAGGATAAACGGAAACACAATTCCCGCAGGCACTAAACGATGTTTTTCTACGTTGCTATTCATACGAATAAAATTATTGATTTTAAATGTGTTGCATGGAACTTGCTTTTAATCATTTGCTCGGGTGCAACTGATTTACATGCTCGTTCCATACTGTTTTTTTCAGAAAATGGTTGTAACTTGATGGATACTTACTCCGAGCAATTTTTCGCAAACAGGCGACAAGACTGCTTCGTCACCTACAAAATGGTAAACATTGTGTACATGCGACAATGATTCTCCCGGTTTTAAAAATGCTGCCGGAGAACAGCTTTCCAGTTCCAGGAAAGGCCCCATGATGCTGCCATCTTCCAGCGGGCCATCGTTATACGCATTCAGGGCATCTCCTGTAAGTGGATTTCTTGCCGGATTCCATTCCTGGTTCAGGTACACTGCAGAAGGATCAACATCGAACGTAATTACCGTAAGTCTCTTGGAAATCGGGTCGTAATTGCCCGCAATAGCTTTTGTTCGTTTAGCATTCATCCCCAGTTTGCTTCTGAATTTTCCGTCAGTTTTCAGGTAGAGCGTTCCGTTTTCGGCTTTCAGCCTGTCAGCTGGAATTTCACCGAAATAGTCCGTCGTTGCCAATGTCCCCAGCTGGCCCTCATCTCCCTCGTTATATGGAACAACGGTTACTGCGGAATCCGAAGGATTGAACATATCCAACATCCATATACAAACGGTTCCTGTTTTGCTGGTCCATTCAAAATCATTCTTGTTGGTGATTTTATTCTCGGTAGCATAGCCAACAGCGCTTACTCCATCAGGCAGGGTTACACCCAGTTTGCTTGCCATTTCTGCTTCGGTAACAAGCGAAATTTTCCTCTCTACGGTTATATTTAAGATGCTTCCCTGATAATTTTCAAGTTCCATATATTTGGTTAACACAGTTTCTTCCTGAGTAGCACGGTCCACTTTCCACTCCTCTATGTCTATGGCTTTAGGGGTATGCCAATTATCGAAAACCTGTTCTTTTCCCGGTTTGAAATAGATAGAATACTGTCCTCCCTCGGGGCCCAGCCACAACCGATTCTCCCCACCAAATCCGTTCATATGCTCATCCACTGTTCCGGCATCAAAGAACTTGTAATTCACAAAACCCAGACTATTTCCTTCTTCACCGTTTGCCGTTGAGGTAAAGACTTTTGCCTGATATTTGGCAGACACGATCACCTGTGCTTTTCCGTCGTCGGACTTCAGCACAATGAGGCTGTCTTTTTTCGATAGATAATTCAGATCGTATCCAAATGTCCCTTTTTCATACTCCTTTTTCATATTATCCGATGATTTTTTAGCGTTACCCGTGCAGGAAACAAGGATGGACCCTGCTGTGAGCAAAAACAGATTTAATTTCTTCAGCTTCATACGTTTCATTTTAGACTGTTATATTATAAACTTCTTATTTTTCTATTGTTCGATTTCCCCGAATTTGTCCAATATCCGATTATAGGCTTCGGCAGCAGCTCCGTTTCCCCAATCGTATATAGTGAATTCGCCCATTCCTTCTCCTTCGGAACTTGTTCGTCCCCCGTGGCCGTAATTCTCCATCGTGAATCCGTAATCTTTTTCCCCGAAAAACGGATAAACTTTCTCCCACTGTACTTGTGTCAACGGATTTTCGGGGCAGTACATCATCACAAACGATGCTTTTAGTGCAGCAAAGCCTCTTTCGATATACTCACGGTTATTCAGCAGTTTTCCGTATTGTAAAATAAGCTCAGCAAATAAACTTTCGCGTGAATCGTTCCACTCGCCGTCCGCATTAAGGACTCCAAATCCACCCAGTACATTTACAAACATATATGGCGGTTGCCACGATGCTTGTGTCATCAGCAATTCATCCAGTGTTCGCTGCCCAGATCTCAAATATTTTCTGTTACTTGTCGTGCGATAACACTCGTACAGGGCTTCTGCCGTCCAAAACATGGAAAAATTATTTTGCTTGTGCATGTTATTGCGTAGAACCTTTTTCCCGACCAGATCTTGTGAACCATACCGGGAACAAGACCAGTAGGTCTCAAAATCTTCCCAGCGTCCCGTAGGGATAACCTCACGGATCACCGCCTCCATAGCTTTAAGCGCAGCTTCCTTATATTCCTGCTTCCCGGTCATCTCATGCAGTTTCAGAAGAAAGGTTACCGACAGGGATGTTTCGGGCGAATCGTTCAGGTGCTCCATCGGCTCAAGTTTATCGAGCGACAACCATGCCGGAAAAAAACCGTTGGGATATTGGGTTTTCAGCAGCGATTTGGCATAATTCTCGGCAAAATCAAGCAACCGGATATCTTTTTCCAACTCATCATACCAACGAAGCATCAGTAAACCCGTCCAGCTCATATCCAGAATATGAAACGGCGATTCGCGGGGGTTCCACGTATATGGATTCCGATTAGAGTTGCCCCAATAATGGGTATCCCAACCTTTGCTGCGGTTGTATTTTCTACCGTCAATTTCCACTTCGTGCATTTCGGTGCCGATAAGTCCGTAAAAAAAACCGTTGAGCTGTGGAAAAGAGAGGGCCAGCTCTTTGGTAAGCCGGGCTTTTTTCATCAATTCCTCATTGCCTGTCCTCCTGGCATACCGGTACAATCCGCTTGCCGAGCGAAGAGAGCTAAACCACGCCTGGTTCCAGACAGACCTGAATTCTCGCTCGTTTACCTCACCCGGATAATTGGGGCTTTGTGTTACATTAACGATAAAGGCAGGCGCACCCACTTTTCGCCCTTCAACTTCAAACTCCTGCCACACGCTTTCCTTCCAGTTTTTAAATGCCCAGTCATACGTGTGTTCTATGTAAGGCTCCAAATCGCCTCTTATGGGATTACCAGCTCTGTAGGCTTCTCTTCCCCAGTTTGACCAGATAAAATCCAACGGTTTTCTAAAGGGATTTACGATAGAACCTTCATCCGTATAGTGCAGCAGATAAAATCCGATTTCCACTTTTCCGGCCGGATATTCCGCTCCTTCAGTACGTTCGAAAAGAACATGGTCGGCGACGCGGCTATCACTCATTCCCAGCGTAAGCGTGTTGGTTTCGGCACTCAGGTCCAGGTACCACCGTACAGGCGTACCTCTCTGCATAACGCTTAAATCGGGAATGAGCGCAAGAACTTGATCTTTATCGGCGATAATAAGCGCCGGTGAACGGAAAACATGCTGATCGATCACGTGATTATCGGTAGGAGTCAAATGGGGCGACCAATGGAAAGAGGGAGTAAAGGCCGGTTTAAGGGTCAGTTGCCAGTCATCTTGCCGCAGCAGTTGGTCCAGGGAAAAGGTGAGTTTCACATGCAACGTGTTCCGGTCTATTATTCTCACCGACCTTTTTCCCTTTTCATCTCCCATCCGGTCGTATTGCATATGCTCAAGGGTTTTGCTGAAATTATGCGGGACAGAAATTTGTTCCTGAGCAAATACACTCCAATAAAACAGGGCGATCCACGCAAATCCGATCACAAAAAAACGTTTCTGCATACCAACTAATCTATTCTTTCTAGTGTAATTAAATTCAGTTCAAATAAGTCGGCATTCCCGTTTTTCCGGATATGAAACGTTATCGAATTCGTTTGCTGAGTGAGTTGAATATCACCCACATGAACTTTTTCCTTGTACTTTTCCTGACCGGCTTTGGTCGATATCCATTCCGAGAGTTGGTTTTGCCTTTGCCAAACCTGAAAATCGGCACCGTTTACCCGTTCGTGATAAGTAACCAGAACCTTGTAATTTCCTTCGGGAACGTCCGTGAGCATAATCCTTGCGGCACCCTGACCGTAGGCTGTCAGCATAAGGCCTCTGTCTAAAATCACCCCGATTCCTCTTTCGGGAGTAACTTGCATTAACTGCGGAAAATAGACATGAGCAGAAGGCAGGTAAACCTCGCGTAATTCAGCAGTAGGTTCCATTTTTTCCTTAAGGGGTTGTGACGCATAAAAAAATGCTACCGATGTGTAATCTACCGGAAAATTATTGCCTGATTCGCCGTGTTCCATTCCGTGATAAATCTCTTTCTCGAAAGACAATTTGTCGGAAAGGAAGAAGCGGTAAGCACCGGTTCTGTTCATAGGCAGAGAATAATCCAGCGAACCGTGAACAGGCATGCTTATTCCTCTGTCCCAACGGTCGAGTAGAGCATACCAGCCACCGTTATAATAGTCTTCCGACCCCGTGCCATGCATGCGTGCCTTTCCGTCTATACGCGTGCTGTCATCTCCCTCGAAGAACAGTGTCATCCCCGGACGAAGTCCTTGTGCCAGGTGAACGGTTCCTACATAATGACCCTTACCCGCTGTTTTCAAAAACGTATAAAATTTACCCATATCGGGTTTTTCCCTCTTCCAAACGCTGTAAAATTTTCCTTCGTCTTTTAGGCTACGCTTCGTGTTGTTGTAATAAACCTTCACATTCACCTGGACGGGATTTTGCTGCACGCTCTTTCTTTCTCTGTAAATTAGTCTCATGGAAGCTGCACGGTCATAAGGCATGGGTAGATAACAGTAGTTGGTTGTTCCGTACCTGCCCATCAAGATACTTCGCATGGCCGGTTTTCCATAAGCATAACCAAAGAAATCTGCAACCGGGGCATGGATGGACTCCACCTTTTCATCGTCCCATTTCGCCGAAAGGATAATATCTTTATAAATACCCTCGAACGATGTTCCTCCATCTATTTCGAATCCAACAATGCGTCCTGCTGTTTTTTTATCGAAAAATGTGAACTCCTCTCCCGGTTGCAGCGTAAAGCTTTTTTGTTCCGTTTTAATTCCGGCCGACAACCCCGACGTATAATTTTGTACCGTTGGAAAAATACCGGACCACAACGTGCTTATTTCCGACAAAAGCTCCCGGTCGGATTCCGAGAAGTTCCCTGTCCAACTTTCCACATCCATGCCCGGCAGCTTTCGAGCTTGTATCTGATGAAACATGATCTTTTCTCCTTCAAACACAACCTTCAGTGATTTTTTGAACGGGATGGGAATGTAGCAGTAATATCCACCAATTTCATTTCCGCAAACCGGTTTTACGAACGGATACACTTTTCCCGAAAAGAGATCCGTAAACCGAATCTTCAAACGCGGTGTTTTTTCGCCATCGAAATAAAACGAAAGAAAGTCGTTGGTAGGGGTAGGAGTCCAGATCCTGTTTACCACACCGGGACCTTCAAATTCTGCAAGGACAAGGTGTCCGTTTTCCTTCCGGATATAGGAGTATTTTCCCGAAAAACCGTCGTCGTTTCCCCACGTTCGATCGTAACTCGATTCTTGGTCTATAAGTTGATTGTGACGGTAAGCGGGAAGCAAATCCACTCGTTTTAGTAACGCCAGTTCTTTCCGGAATGTGTGTGTTTGCGAATATGTGTTTAAACTGCAAATAGATACTAATATGACACTCAGAAGAATTTTCAGCGATATCTTTCTCATTATTCCTCGGTTTTTAATTAACTTCCAATTGCTGCCAATCGGGTAATTGCGGGAATTTGGCATGTGGTTCAGATTGGTACCAGAAACACACAGACGAAATATCCGATTGCTGCGGTAAATAACGACCGCCGTGCCGCCATCCCAAATCCTGAATGGTTATGCGCAAGTCTTTTTTGAAACGGATGGGATCCATTATGTGCCACCTGTACAGTCCGAAACGTTGTCCCGATCTGTACGTAATATCGGGAGACAATACCTGAACCAGGCCCGCATAAGGTGTGGTAAATGTAACGTACTTTCCTTGCCTGTCAAAATTGTAGGATCCGCAGAAATAATCTTCAGTACCCGTTCCGATGATGGTCGGGAATTTTTTGTCTCCATCCATAAAGAACTTAATTTCTCCTTCGCCCCACCAACCGTTATTGTTTACTTGCCAGGCCATGTACACACCTACGTAATGGCCTTCTCCCTTAATGCCGTCGACGATTGTATAATCGGATGTTTCGTTCACTTTCGTACGTCGGTACTGCGCATGAAAATAGGCGGCATCTGCCGGAACATCAGTCAATGTGTAGTCAATCTGATAATACAGGTTCATGGCTTCGGCATCGTTGATGTTGGTCATGGTTATTCTGCATTTCCTGCGGAAAGGCATCACCCAGTAAGAGTTAAACGCGCTACCTGGATTTACCGTAACAGGCATCGAGTTCAGGGGTGCATATTCATTCCATCCCATACCGAAAAAATGGCCGATCGGGCACTCCACCGAGGGTTCAGTCTCGTCATCCCAGTATATGCGGATGATTGAAAAGCGCCAGTTGCCTGTAGGGGTCATCCAAATATGTTGGATGGCGCCGGGCCCTTCAATTTCAGCCATAGTGAACGTTTCTCCCGGATTGATGCGGACGTAGGGATTTACTTTCCATCCCTGTCCCAAATCGCGTGCTGCATGAGTAGCGTTCGCCGTGTTGCGGAGAGCATTCGGGTCGGGAGTGGCCATTCCTCCCTGTCCCTTTTCACCGGTAAAGTTTTCGGGACTGATGGAACGGGTTTCGGCATTTGAAAGCTTGTACAAGTTACCCATGTTCATATCCAAGCCGTTGAACTGGCCGGATTGTGAAAATCCGAACAGCGCAATCGAAACGAAAAATAGGGTTGAGATAATTGTTTTTGAGTTCATGACGGTTTGTTTTTTTAGGATTAATGAATAAGCTTTACAAAAATATTTAAAAATATTTAAATTCTAACGCTTCAGCTAATTATTTAAGGTTTGTATGTTGCGTACTCATTTCAACGTATGAACATGCTAAATTTCAACTAAATAAAGCACAAAAAAATATATAGCATATCGTTTATCAATAATTACCTGTAAATTCCTGACAGACGCAGAAGATACTCAAAAATAGTAAAACTAGTTGCTTTACACGTGAGTAAGGAAAGGGGTATGGCAGTTACCTTCTTTTTCTAGCGAAAAAAAGGTGATAAATCTGGATTATACAGACTACTGAATTTGAAATAATTAATGGCCATTTGAATCCCAGTAGCACACCGTAAACAATAAATAAAGCACAGGCAACGAAATTGATCATCCTTACTTTTTTAACCTGTTCAGGGAGAAAGGATACAACAAGGAAGATCATGGCAAGGTAACCGAATATTTCAGTGGTATTCATCATTATCTGTTTCTATGCAGAATTACACATTAAACCTGAAGTGCATGATATCTCCGTCCTGAACGATGTACTCTTTACCTTCCACGTTCATTTTTCCGGCTTCCTTAACGGTGGCTTCTGAACCGTATTGTATGTAGTCTGCGTATTTTATTACTTCTGCCCGGATAAATCCTTTCTCAAAATCAGTGTGAATAACACCGGCACATTGGGGTGCTTTCCATCCTTTCTGAAATGTCCACGCACGAACCTCCTGCGGGCCGGCAGTCAGGAATGTCTGAAGGTTTAACAATTTGTAGGCAGCTTTAATCAACCGGTTTACACCCGACTCTTCCAAACCGAGTTCAACGAGAAACATTTCCCGCTCTTCGTAGGTATCAAATTCAGCTATTTCGGACTCAATTTTTGCCGCCACGATCAAAATTTCAGCATTTTCTATCTTTACCGCCTCGCGAACCTGTTCTACGAATTTATTTCCACTCACGGCACTCTGTTCGTCAACATTACAAACATAAAGTACCGGTTTGGACGTTAAAAGAAATAAATCCCGAGCCACTTTATTTTCATCTTTGGTATCAAAAACAACAGTTCGGGCCGATTCTCCTCGCAGCAATGCTTCACGGATTTTTGAATAAACTTCAAAAGCCAGCTTCGCATCTTTGTCGCCGCCGGTTTTGGCTTGTTTTTCTACTTTTTGAATTCTTGATTCAATAGTTTCCAAATCCTTTAGCTGCAGTTCAGCATCGATTATTTCTTTGTCGCGAACTGGATTAATATTTCCATCAACGTGAGTCACATTTTCGTCCTCAAAACACCGCAACACATGTAAAATAGCATCCGTCTCCCGAATGTTGGCCAGAAATTTATTTCCCAATCCTTCCCCTTTACTTGCTCCTTTTACCAAACCTGCTATATCGACGATCTCAACGGTTGTGGGAACAATTTTTTGGGGATGGACCAACTCTGCCAACCGGTTCAGTCTTTCATCCGGAACAGTTATAACACCCACATTGGGCTCAATGGTGCAAAAAGGAAAGTTTGCAGCCTGTGCTTTAGCGTTTGATAAACAATTAAAAAGAGTTGATTTCCCTACATTAGGAAGCCCAACGATACCACATTGAAGAGCCATGTTTTCGAGATTGTTAGACCGTTACGCTTTTAGAGCCAAGTATCAGGGCTTCTTGACGAAAACGGTATGTGAATATTTTTGCGGGTGCAAAGGTACAAAAATTTACTTGGTTTTTCTAAATGTCCTTGGTTGAGGTTTGTTTTTGCCTTTTCCACGTAATTCCTTTGCTTTTGGATTGACAAAACCTTCGTTTCTTTTGGATTGAGCCTTTTTGGAACTATTAAACGACTCTTCATAGGAGGAGCGAAACTTTTTTCTCTCCTGTTCCTGTCCCGAAACAAGGGGTTGTTTTGATTTGGCCGGTTGGTTTTCGTTAGACGAATAAGCAATCGTCGTTTTTAATTCTTTCATTTCCTGTTCTTCCAACAACCGCCAATCGCCTAAACCAATACCTTTCAGTGAAATGTTCATAATCCGGACACGTTCCAGTTTCTCTACTTCATACCCAAAATATTCGCACATCCTGCGGATCTGGCGATTAAGTCCCTGAACAAGAATTATTCGAAAAATAAATTCCGATATTTTTTCAACTTTACACTTTCGAGTTACCTCTCCTAACACTGGCACTCCACTCGACATCCGCTGCACGAATTCATCGGTTACCGGCCTGTTTACAGTCACAACATACTCTTTCTCGTGACTGTTTCCTGCACGAAGGATTTTATTCACTATATCCCCGTCATTGGTAAGGAGAATCAACCCCTGAGAATCTTTATCCAACCGTCCGATAGGGAAAATTCGCTCGTGGTAACCTATATAATCAACAATATTGTCCCGCACACCTTTCTCGGTGGTACTTACTATTCCCCGTGGCTTATTGAAAGCCAGCAAGACAAAATCTTCCTCCGCTTTGGATTCAATAAGCAAACCGTTTACCAACACTTTATCACTTTTGCTTACGAGTGTTCCTATTTCTGCACGCTTCCCGTTTACTAATACCTGCCCCTTTTCAATGTATTTGTCCGCTTCTCGCCGGGAACAAATTCCGCTCTCGGAAATAAATTTATTAATTCGTACTGCCATTATAATCCGTATTTAGCTGATATTTCCAACATCCTTTCAATCGGTTTCACTGCTTTCAAACGAACCTCTTCTTCGACAAAAATTTCTGGACGTTCGTTCTTCAAACATAAATACAACTTCTCCAACGTATTCATTTTCATATAAAAACAATCGTTGCAAGCGCATGTAGAATCTTCCGGTGGAGCCGGAATAAATTCTTTATCCGGATTATCTTTCTGCATCTGGTGTAAAATCCCCGATTCTGTGGCTACAATAAATTGTTTATATCCTGAATTCCGGGCAAACGCAATTATTGACGATGTCGACCCAACGTGATCGGCGATTTCCAGGATATATTTCCTACATTCCGGATGTGCCAGTAACAATGCCTGTGGATACTCTTTTTTTAACTCAAGAATTTTTTCCAACGAAAATTGTTCATGGACGTGACAAGCACCTTCCCATAAAAGCATATTCCTTCCCGTAAGTTTATTGATGTAATCTCCTAAATTTTTATCGGGTCCGAAAATAATCTTTTCATCTTCAGGAAGTGAATCCACAATTTGTTTTGCATTGGTAGAGGTTACCACTATATCGGTTAACGCCTTTACAGCCGCAGTGGTATTTACATACGAAATAACCGTATAACCAGGATATGCCTGCGTAAATTTCTCAAATTCATCGGCCGGGCAACTTTCTGCCAACGAACAGCTAGCCATACTATCGGGAATAAAAACCCTTTTTTGCGGAGAAAGAATTTTTGCCGTTTCGCCCATAAAATGAACGCCGCAAAGCACAATGATATCTGCCGTTGTCTTAGCTGCCCATTGTGCCAATGCAAGACTATCGCCTACAAAATCAGCAATATCCTGAATATCTGATTCTTGATAGTAATGTGCCAATATAATCGCATTTTTTTCCTTTCGAAGTGTATTTATTTTTTCAATCAATTCTTTTTTTTCCATTGAACATTATTTATTAATATTATAGTTTAAAAATAAAGAAATATAATGATGATGATGAATGCCTGTTGATAGTGTTGATAAATAATTCTAAAAAAAATTGCAAAATAAGTTATTAAAATATAGACGATCCTAAAACTGTCTTATCAACAATTAAAATTAAATCAAGTTGTTTATTAATAATTTATTAGAGACTTTATCAACAATCTTTTTATAATTCTGTTGTTGATAAAATATTTCGAATTTGTTTCTTTTTTCTGTTGATGAGACGTGCAAAAATTCCCGAGAATTTTTAGCAGCCTTTTTTGCATCCTTAACTTAATTTTTTCATATAAACAAAAAATCAACGAAACAAAATAAAGTTATGCAATAATTCTCTACATAGAATTAACAGTTTATCAACAACCTTTTCAAAACATCGAATGCAAAAGTATTATTTAAAAATTAGTTATACAATTACTTATGTTTTAAAGTTATAAAAAATGGCAAAAATCTGATTATTTATTGTTAAGTTAGAAACGCAAGAGTTTTGTTTACAAAATGTTTTAGCTATATTTGCTTGCCAAAATCAAACGCGGGTGAGAATATATAGTTATCAAATTATTTCGGCTTTTTTTTTGTTGATTGCAGCAGGTTGCGCATCAACAGTTAAAATAACATCTGTGGCAGAAAAGAACAAAGACGGTGATTTACTTCTCAAATGGGAAGTCAGCCCCGATCAGGAAGGAAATATCAACATTTATTCTTCTCAGTCAGACAGTGATATTTCCGCTTTTACACCCATAAAAACTTCCAATATTACTGATCAGGTAACGGTAATCAATCCTTCGAGTCCCGATATCCGGGAATTCTACATATTAAAAACTACCTCTGCATATTCGGGAATTATTGCCAACCGGATTATTGAGATGAGTAATATAAAAAATTTCAGGGATATGGGCGGATATTTCACACGAACTGATCAACAAATGAAATGGGGAAAAATTTTCCGCTCAGGTGATTTGAGTAGCGCAACATTATATGATCAGGAGAGGATAAGACGGTTAAATATAAGAACCATTATTGATTTCAGATCAGATAGAACAGCTAAAAGATACCCTATTCTCGTTCATCCGAACATTAGGAAGATATCGTTACCCATTACTCCGTTGGACGACGAAAAAATCAATGAAATGATGGATAACGAACATTTAACGCGCAGCGATGCCATTCGTGATGTTCAGGATTCCTACATAGGAATCATTGAGAACTACAAAAGCGTGTTTGCAGAGATGTTTAATATTCTAACCGATGAAAACAATTATCCTGTGTTGCTTAGCGGATCGTTGGGTAAGGACAGGGTAGGGCTGGCCTCATTTTTCATACTTTACGCAGTGGGAATTCCGCAAAATGTAATTATTGACGATTATCTTCTGTCTCGCCAAACTGTAGATATATCTAAAATTGCAGAAAATGTGAAAACAAAACCCGAATATTTCCAGGAAGCCGTTACAGCGTTGATGTCTGTAAATCCTGCATACATCAATTATACCATCGATTACATAAACCAAAAATACGGTTCGATTGATAATTATCTGGAAAAAGAACTTAAGTTGACTTCCGGGAAAAAGATTTTATTACGCAAATACCTGCTCTATAATCAATAAGATTGATTTTTTTTTCGTACCTTTGCGCCCGATTTAAAATTCGGGCTTTTTTGTTCCGGAATAATCAGATTTTGTATATCAAATTTTCTCACATCTTTATATATATGTCGTGTTGTGGGGGTTTCGAGAAAATGCGAATACTTTCACCATTAAAATAGAATTAAAGAAAAAAATGAGAACTTTTGAAGAACTTGGGATTGCACCCGCGATTTGGCGTGCCATTCAGGAAATGGGTTTTGAACAACCCATGCCGGTACAGGAGGAAGTGATTCCGCAACTGCTGGCAAATACCCGTGACATAATTGCTCTGGCGCAAACCGGAACTGGAAAAACTGCTGCTTTCGGTTTGCCAATCATCCAAAAAACAGCCATCGAACTGCATGCACCGCAGACACTGATCCTTTGTCCTACACGGGAGCTTTGTTTACAGATAGCCGGTGATTTAACCGATTTTTCCAAATATATTGATGATATAAAAATCCTTCCTGTCTACGGCGGATCAAGCATAGAAAGCCAGATTAAAACGTTAAAACGAGGCGTTCATGTTATCGTTGCCACACCGGGTAGGTTGATTGATTTGATAAACCGCAAAACCGTTTCGTTGGCAAATGTCCATACCGTTGTGCTGGATGAAGCTGATGAAATGTTACACATGGGATTTACGGAAAGTATAGATGAAATTTTGTCTCACGTTCCCGACAACCGCAGCATGCTGCTTTTTTCAGCCACCATGCCCCAGGAGATAGCCAAAATTACCCGGAAATATATGTCCAACCCCATGGAGATAACCATTGGACGGAAAAACGAAGGTGCGCTGAACGTGAAACACACCTATTTCATGGTTCACGCAAAAGACAAATACCTTGCGTTAAAACGGATCGTGGATTACTACCCCAACATATACGGCATTGTCTTTTGCAGGACAAGAAAAGAAACGCAGGAAATAGCAGATAAGCTTATTCAGGATGGCTACGATGCCGATTCGTTGCACGGTGACCTGTCGCAGGCACAACGTGACTATGTCATGAACAAGTTCCGCTTACGGAACCTGCAGTTGCTTATTGCTACCGACGTTGCTGCCCGAGGACTGGACGTGGACGATATCACTCATGTGATTAACTTTGGGCTTCCCGATGATTACGAAGTATACACGCACCGTAGCGGACGTACAGGCAGGGTGGGAAAAACCGGAACATCCATATCCATTATCCATACCAAAGAAAAAGGAAAAGTTGCTCAGATAGAAAAACTCATCAATAAAAAATTTGAATATCGTCAGGTACCCAAAGGAGATATTATTTGCGAAAAGCAACTGTTCAACTTTGTAGATAAAATTGAAAAGGTTAAGGTAAATGAAGAAGAAATTGCCCGTTTACTGCCTTCCATCTTCAAGAAACTTGATTGGCTGGAAAAGGAGGATGTCATTAAACGTATGGTCTCCTTGGAATTTAACCGGCTGATTGACTACTACCAAGCCGCCAATGAAATTGAAGAACCCAAAGAACACAACTCGAAAAGAGAGGAACGTGGAAAAGGAAAAAAATTTGACAGAAACGAAGGGGGACCGAAAAAGGCTGAAAATGGATATGCCCGCTTTTTTATCAATATCGGAAAAATGGACGGCGCCAACCCGGCTAACCTGATGGGTTTTATCAACGATTATGTGCCCGGGAAGATCAGGGTAGGGCGTATCGATCTGATGAAGAACTTTTCGTTTTTTGAAGTCCCCGAAGAAAATGTCAAGCAAATTCTCAAATCCTTTAAAGGAGTCTTCGTGGAAGACAGAAAACTGGTGGTTGAATTAGCAGACAACAATATGCCGGAGAACAAGAAATACAAAGGTGACAAACCAAAACAGGATTTCAACGTCTCCAAGAAAGGGAAAAAACGTTTCTAAGGTGTAATTTCCTTTCGTTTACACACCCGGAAGCAGCATTTTAAACACGAAATGCTGCTTTTGTTGTTTTTAGCATGAATTAAAGAAAAAAATCTTTAATTAATTGCTTATAATTCGAAATTAATTTGTTACTTTGTATGGCGAAAGATAAAACTAAATTTCTGTATTTGAGATATTTATAATGTTTAAAAACTGTAAGTATAAATAGTGAAAAACAACGAAACTAATGTCAAAAACCACCATAAAAAGTAGAAATTAAATTTTTAAACAGATGAAACGTAAACTTTTAATCAGAGATCTCACTTTGAGGGACGGTCAGCAATCGGCTTTTGCTACCCGAATGAACCAATCACAAGTTGACAGAGTGTTGCCTTATTACAGAGATGCCAATTTCTATGCAATGGAAGTTTGGGGAGGTGCTGTTCCAGACTCCGTTATGCGCTATTTAGGCGAAAACCCATGGGACAGGTTAAAAAAAGTCAGCGACGGTGTGCAGGGAGCCTCAAAACTCACAGCGCTTTCTCGTGGACGAAACCTCTATGGATACGCTCCCTATCCGGATGAAATTATTGATGGATTTTTCAAAAATGCCGTCTCTAGCGGACTCAACATTATGCGTATTTTCGATGCGCTAAACGATGTTGACAATATAAAATCGAGTATAAAATACATTAAGAAATACGGTGGTTTGGCAGATTGCGCGGTTTGCTACACGATAGATCCCAAATACGACGATGAGGTTAAAATTGTTGAAAAGAAAGGCTTTCTGGGGCTGTTCAACAAGAAAGAAGAAATACGGATAAAAAAAGAAAATGTGTTTACAGACCGCTATTTTCTTCAGAAAGCCAAGGAAATGCTAGCGTTGGGTGCTGACATGATCACCATTAAAGATATGAGTGGACTGATTCCGCCCACGCGTGTGGCAAACCTTATCTCATTATTCAAAAAAGAACTTAATGTTCCCATCGATTTTCACACACATTGCACCCCGGGGTATGGATTGGGTTCCGTACTCTCAGCAATCGTAAATGGGGCAGATATCGTAGACACCAATATCTGGTATTTTTCCGGCGGGCCGGCTGCTCCAGCCATTGAACTCGTTTATATTTTCTGCCAAAAACTGGGCATTGAACTGGATGTAAACATGGAGGCTGTGGCAAAAATAAATGCCGAATTGTTCGGAATCCGCCGGGAATTGGAAGCTTTCGATACGGTAAAACAGTTCCCAAATCCGTTTAACCCGCTTACGGATACCCTGCCTGCTGCTATTGATAAGTTGTTTGACGAAGCTATTGCCGCAGTTCAAATCAACAACGAGACGGCTTTACTGGAGGCCTGCCACCAAATTGAAGCTTATTTCAATTTCCCCAAACCCGACAAGAGGGTGAAAAACGCCGAGATTCCCGGAGGGATGTACACCAATATGGTGGCACAATTGAAACAATTTAACTCGCTGGATATCTTGGAAGATGCAATGAAACTTATTCCAAGTGTCCGGCTCGATGCTGGATTGCCACCTTTGGTTACTCCTACAAGTCAGATCGTAGGAGTGCAGGCGGTCAGTTCGGCCCTGAATCTGAAGAATGGGCGGGATAAATATGCCAATGCTTCTAATCAATTTGTTGCACTAGTAAAGGGGGAATACGGAAAAACTCCCGTTCCGGTAGATCCGGAATTCAGGTTGAAAATTGCCGGAACGCGTGATGAAACTCCGTACGATACCAGCACGTATAAACGTCAGGAGAATCCTGTTTTGCCGGAGTTCGAAAATGTCCGGCTGGCTAAAGACGAAAAAGAGGAGTTGTTACTTGAACTTTTCCCTGCCGTGGCCACCCAATACCTGAGGAAAATCCGTGAAACGGAATTTGCATCGCATCAATCGCAAAAAACAACTGTAACCGGTGCTGGAACGGTACCTACCGATGCGGAAGTAAAGGAACCCGAGGGATACATTACAGAAAGCCCTATGCCCGGCAGCGTTATGAAGTTTCTGGTAAAAGAAGGCGATGAGGTGCAAAGGGGAAAAAACCTGTTTGTTCTGGAAGCTATGAAAATGGAGAACGACGTAATTTCTGAATATTCGGGAAAAGTGTATAAGATATATGTAAAACCGGGTGATATCGTTCAGGCCGGAGAGCCTATAATGAAAATAGTACAATAGAAGTAACAGCACATGAGTAAGTTGGAAAAACCGGTACACCAGTATCGGTTTTTTTATTGGTGAAAACTTAACAATAATGTAATCAGAATGTAACTGCTTTGTAACATTTATACTTGACCTTTGTGACGATAAATTATGATACTCGTTAATGAAAAAAGACTCAAAATTAATGATAAGTAAAGCAAAGGTATTGTTTAGGTTATCTGTTTTACTTTTATTTTTCGTTTCAGCATCCGCTATTTATGCTCAGACGGGAACAATCAAAGGAACAATTGTTGATGCCAAGACCAAAGAACCACTAATAGGAGCTTCGGTTTTGGTCGAAGGAACCACAAACGGGGCTGCCGCCGATCTGGACGGCAATTTCGTTATCAATAACGTATCGGCGGGAACGCACACGCTCGTTGCATCTTACGTGGCATATCAACCGGTAACTAAAACGGGGATTGCAGTAGAAACAAACCGCGAAACGGTGGTGGATTTCGAAATGAACTCCGACGATATCAGCCTCGAAGCGGTTGAAGTGGTCGCACGCGCTAACCGCGAAAGCGAGAATATTCTGCTTCTCGAGCAAAAAAAAGCATTACTTGCCACGCAAGCTGTAGGGGCAAGAGAGCTATCACGCAAGGGGATTGGAAATGCGGAAGCAGCCGTGTCCAAAGTTTCGGGAATATCCAAACAGGAAGGCGTGAAAAATGTTTTTGTGCGGGGCTTGGGCGACCGATACAACGCGACAACCCTCAACGGTTTTCTTGTCCCTTCGGAAGATCCCGAATACAAAAACATCGCACTCGACTTTTTCGGAACCGATATCATTCAAAATGTAGGGGTAAACAAAGTTTTTTCGGGTAGCTCTACCGGAGATGCAGGGGGTGCTATCATAGACATTTCGTCAAAAGAATTGATTAATGACCGGGCTTTTGGTGCCGAAATATCGGGAGGGTTGAACCGGGGGACTATCGGAGTTGATTTCCTGCGTCAGGACGGCTCAAACTACCTGGGATTTGCCAACAATAAAAAACCGAACGAAAACAAGGTTGATTTCGCCAACAGCCTCGATCCAACGGTCATAAAAACACCCGTAAACCACACTTTTGGTATCTCCGGAGGAAAACAATTTAAAGTGGGAGCGGATAATAATCCACTTTCATTTTTTATTGTAGGCTCACACGGAACAAATTATTCTTATACCGGGGAATTGATCAGAAACACCACTTCCGACGGAACCATTTATCAAGACCAGCAAGGCGACAAGTATTCCCAAAACATTAACCAGCTTGTTCTCGGAAATATCAATTTCGGGATTAACAAAGCGCACAACCTGGCGTATAATTTCATGATGGTCCATGCCAATAATCAATACGTTGGGCAATACAGCGGAAAACATACCGAAAGCCATCAAGACAGTAACGATTACACGGGAAGGGCAATCAGACAACAAACGAACGACAATTTACTATTCACGCATCAACTTATTTCCAGCTGGAAATTATCGAACAAAATGAAACTAAACGCCGGGGCATCGTATAACAGGATAAAAGGGCTGGAACCTGACCGTCGCGAAAATTATCTTTCAAAACAGGATGATGGTACCTATATTTTAACGGGAAGTAACCGGCAAAAACGTTTCTTTTCTGAACTGAAAGAAAATGATATAAATACAAAAGTGAATCTTCAGTATAAACTGAATGATGAATTTGACAATACGAACTCTGCCCTGGAAATAGGTTACAATGGACGCTTTGTTGATGACAAGTTTGAGGCTGTAGAGTACAATTTTGACGCTCTTTCGGGAACATTCCCCATAGATAACCTGCAATTGGATGATTTATATAACCAGGCCAACTACGAAAGTGGAAAATATACCATGAGCGTTGGTGAATTAAATACCTACAACGTTAAAAAAAATGTCCATTCAGCATATGCGGAGGCTACATATCAATTGACTTCTCCTCTTACCGCGAATGTGGGTTTACGTGTAGACAATGTGGATATGACCGTTAACCATCGTGTTCAACACGTGGACCCTGGAAGGGAATCTATCAAAAAAACCTATTTTTTGCCCAGTTTGAATCTGAAATATGATTTGAACGATAAAAACGCAATACGGATGGGCTTGAGTAAGACATACACATTGCCGCAATCGAAAGAGATTTCACCCTATCAATATGTGAATATCGGCTTTGCCAGTCAAGGTAATCCTAACCTGAAACCGTCTGATAATTACAATGCTGATCTTAAATGGGATTATTATTTGAGCCCTTCGGAATTGTTTACCGTTACCGGATTTTTTAAACACATTGTCAATCCTATCGGACGAGTGGATCAGGGTAATTCAGCCGGATTACTCTCCTATTCAAACATCAGCGCGTTTGCAACTGTCGCCGGTATAGAGGTGGAGTTGAGAAAAAACTTGATCAACAGAGTGAATACTGCAACTTCAAAAGTAAACCGGGTATCCCTGGGATTGAATGCTTCGTATATTTATACGGATCTCGAAGTTGATATCGTTAACACACCGAGAAGAAAAGCACAGCTGGAAGGAGCTGCACCGTTTATAGGAAATTTCGATGTTTCTTATAGTTATTCAAATCGCGATAAAAATTTACTTGCTTCGGTCGTTTTTAATTATTTCAGTAACAGGGTACATACAATCGGTACACGCAACTACGGCAATATCATAGAAGAAGGAGTTCCCACGATAGATTTCGTGTCTTCCTACAAATTTAACAAGAACTTTACCGCGAAATTTAAAGCATCAAACTTGCTGGATCCTTCGCTTAAATTATCCAGAAGAATGAATTCAAGCGGTGAAAACATTATCCTGAATAAATACAAAAAGGGTATTAACCTCAGCTTAGGAGTAAGCTATGATTTATAACTGACGAATACGAACAACTAATCAACTAAATTTTTAAACTGTATTAAAATGAAAAAGTTTCTTTTGAGTATTATGATGATGGCCACAATTTCAGCTCCTGCAGTTCTGACTTCTTGTGGCTCCGATGATCCGAAACCCGAACCTCCGGTAACCGAGTCGGAACTGAAAGGTTCTATAACCACTACCCAAACCCTGGATGCAGCAATTACTTATACCATTACCGGTCCTGTTATTGTTGAAGACGGGGGTGTATTAAACATTCCGGCAGGAACAATGATCAAGGCTAAAAATGGATTCAGCAATTATATTCTCGTATTGCAAGGTGGAAAAATCAATGCGAGGGGTACTGCCGAAAAACCCATTACCCTGACTGCCGATATTGAAAATGCTAAACAAGGACATTGGGGAGGGCTTATTATTAACGGTAAAGCACCACTTTCGGGTGGGACAAAAGGGTCTACCGAAATTAACAGCGCCTATAGTTACGGAGGCGATAACGTTTCGGATAGCTCAGGTGAATTGACATACGTTAAGATAGAATATACCGGCGCCCGTTCGAGTGCAAACGTTGAACACAACGGACTTACGCTGAACGGCGTTGGAAATGGCACCAAGATCGAAAACATTTACATCCCTTATGGGGCAGACGATGGGATAGAATTTTTTGGCGGTAGCGTAAACGTGAAAAACCTGTTGGTGGTTGACTCGGACGATGACATGTTCGACTTTACTCAAGGGTACACAGGAACACTGGAAAACGCATACGGAATCTGGCAAAAAGGTTACTCCAGCTCAGAATCAGACCCTCGCGGAATTGAAGCTGATGGAAACCTGGACGGTTTAAATCCCGATGAGAAAGGGCAGTCCGACTTCACCGTCAAAAACATGACTATCGAACTTAAGCTGGATGCGAGCAGCGATGTGAAAATGCAAATGCAGGATGTCATCAAGATCCGTCGTGGAGCCAAGACTACCGTTACCAATGCTCTGGTGAAAGGCGTTGGCACAGCTATGGATTTAGTTGACTGTACAGACGGTAAAGGTGATGCCGCTGCGGGAACAGTGATAAATCTTACAAATAGCTTAACCTCTCCCATTACCGGCAAAGACATAAAACCGGGTGCAAATGCCGCAACGATAGATATTAAAACCGGAAATACCGGCTGCCCAACCGATGTATTTGCTTGGACCGGATACAAATTTTAATCAGAACAATCGGTTTATAAAAACAGGAGGTATTTCGTGTAAAAACCGGAGTACCTTTTTGTTTTTATGCACCAGGAAATTGTATCTTTGCTATGGAGGTACAACTTAAAAACAAGAATCGTATGAAAAATAAAACAATACTATTGCTGGGTGTTTTTCTTTTAACGTTAAGTGTTCAGGCTCAAGATCAGCAGGGTAATCCTCAAATCTATCAGAATGAAGGAGTCTATTACAGAGACAAGAAACAAAACGAACTTTATACCGGAGATTATCGTGAATATTACGATAACGGCACACTCAAGCTTGAGATGCAGATTAAAAACGGCTTACCCGAAGGAGCTTACCTGATTTATTTCGATAACCGTAAACCCAAAGAAGTGCGTTCTTACAAGGAAGGTAAATTACACGGCCTGTGGCGTACGTACGATATTTCGGGACAGCTCATTTCGGAAGCTGAATACAAGAATGGCGCAAAACACGGCACCTGGCGTATTTGGGACGAATTGGGAAATCAGCGTTACGAAATGAATTACTACGAAGGCAATAAAATCGGCTTGTGGCGTATGTGGGACGACAAGGGTAATCTATTGGATGAGAAAAAATATTAACAAAAACTTAACCGAAACTTAACCGTTCTGTAACATTTATGCCTCACCTTTGTATCGGTTTAAAACGGAAAATTTTCAAAAATTAGATACATAGGATGAAAACAATTTTGGTATTAATCGCAACGGTTTTATTGTCTGTTTCAGTGTATGCTGAAGACAACAAAAACGACAAGAATGTAAAAAGTACTGCTGTTACCGAAGCTGTACGGAAAGTGAATACGGTGGATATATCGGGTTCCGTTGTCGACAACAAAAGTAACGAATCGTTGGCTGGTGCAGCTATCTTCATTGACGGTAACAAATATTATTCGGACTTGGACGGAAACTTTTCGGTTTCGGATCTTAAACCGGGTAAACATACCGTACGTGTGGAATTGATTTCGTATCAACCTTCTGAAATGCAAGTAGATTTGCAGAAAGATAAAGAAATCAACATTGGGCTGATACAGGAATAGGAGATCAGTTGAGAAAACATTGAAAAGTTTGCTTCATAGCAAACTTTTTGTTTTTTATGTCAGGAAAAGTTAACCAAAACTTAACTGAAATGTAGCGGGTTCGTAACAAAAGATACCGATATTTGCAACGTTGAAACAATATTCATTTGGTTCAAAAATAGCAAAAAATCAATTTTTCATTAACTCTCTATGGGTCTTTGTAAATGGTGAAGATGTGAATCTGCACCATTTTTTATTATCTTTGTAAACCACATTGTTCCCATTATGGCAAAACGAACATTTTCACAAACGCAATTCGGCTTCATCGCCATACTTTGGGTGATTTTAGCCGGGTATATCCTTATGAACGCAGAGATAAACGCTATCACGATTATTTCCCTGATCATGTCGGGGATTATTGTATTTGTTCCTGTTTACAGAAATCTACGAAAATAAACTTTTTTCTGTCAAAACATAAAAAAATGATGAAATATTCTTTCATTTAAATTTTTGATACTATTTTTGTATTTCAAAGTGATTGTTTACAAAGTTATCACAATTAAATCCTTTTTTTATGAAGTACGAAGAAATTATCAGTCTGGTAAAAAGACGTTTTCCAAATGAGCCTGAATATCTTCAGGCTGTTGAAGAAGTGATTGAGTCGATCGAAGAGGTGTACAACCAACATCCTGAATTCGAAAAGGCGAACCTGGTCGAACGGTTGATTATTCCCGACAAGATTCATACGTTTCGTGTCACCTGGGTAGATGACAAGGGTAACGTACAAACGAACATGGGATACCGTATACAGCACAACAACGCTATTGGCCCCTACAAAGGAGGAATTCGTTTTCACGCATCCGTGTCTCCTTCCATCTTGAAATTCCTGGCTTTTGAACAAACCTTCAAAAACGCGCTTACCACACTTCCCATGGGTGGTGCCAAGGGCGGGTCAGACTTTTCTCCACGCGGTAAATCGGAAGGTGAAGTCATGCGCTTCTGCCAAGCTTTTACCGAAGGATTATGGCGGGTTATCGGGCCCGATACCGATGTCCCGGCCGGCGATATTGGTGTGGGCGGCCGCGAAGTGGGCTATATGTTTGGGAAATACAAAAAGCTGGCCGGTGAGTTCACGGGAACGTTTACCGGAAAAGGGCGTGAGTTCGGCGGGTCACTTATTCGTCCGGAAGCTACTGGTTACGGAAACGTTTATTTCCTGCTGGAAATGCTGAAAACCAAAAATATCGATATAAAAGGAAAAAGATGCCTGGTATCTGGCTCGGGGAACGTGGCTCAATATACGTGCGAGAAGCTGATCGAGCTGGGTGCAATTCCGGTTACCCTTTCCGACTCCGACGGATACATTTACGATCCTGACGGAATTACATCGGAAAAACTGAAATTTGTGATGGATTTGAAAAACCTCTATCGCGGCCGTATCCGTGAGTATGCAGAGGAATACGGTTGCAAGTACGTTGCTGGTGCCCGCCCGTGGGGTGAGAAAGCCGATATTGCACTGCCTTCTGCCACACAGAACGAAATCGACGGAGACGATGCCCAGTCACTCGTGAATAACGGAATCTTTGCCGTATCGGAAGGTGCCAATATGCCGAGCACCCCGGAGGCAATCGAGATTTTCCAGAAACACAAGATCCTCTATGCTCCTGGGAAGGCAGCCAATGCCGGTGGAGTATCGGTGTCGGGCCTGGAAATGACGCAAAATTCCGAACGTTACAGCTGGAGCGCTGAGCAAGTGGACGAAAAGCTAAAATGGATTATGGGCAATATTCACGAAAACTGTGTAAAATACGGTACCGAACCGGATGGTTATGTAAACTACGTGAAAGGGGCTAATATTGCCGGATTTATGAAAGTAGCCAAGGCGATGATGGGGCAGGGAATTTTGTAATTTTATCGATTTGCCTTAAATTCAGTTTCATAAATTTTTTTTATTCTCAGAATTGCCGTATTTTTGCAGCCTGAATTTGCACAAGGAGGGTCGGGTAGCTCAGCTGGATAGAGCAACAGCCTTCTAAGCTGTGGGTCCTGGGTTCGAATCCCAGCCTGATCACGTTAGAAACGAAACACTTATCAATGAATGTTGGTAAGTGTTTTTTCTTTTTCAAAAAAATGTGGAAAAATTACACACTCTGCCGTTTTTTTGTAAGAAGCCGGTTTGATTTTGTTTTATCGATTACCTTTGTTTCGGATTCATTAATAAACAATAGAATTACGCGCATTGATTTTTATTTTAATCCAACCAAAATCTTAACTATGTTTTTATTTTTTTCGTAGTGATTACGGGAGCTTAAAAACATAGTTTTTTTATTCTTATTATCCCCAACACTTTGTTGATCTCGTTTGTTATATCGTAAAATGCAACCGGTATGGGCTACGAAATCGAACGTAAATTCCTCGTCAGCGGTGAATATAAATCACATGCTTACGACCATTATGTCATGAAGCAGGGCTATCTCTCCCTGTCGGGTATTAGCGTAGTGCGGGTACGTGTGAAGGGAGAGAAAGGGTATATCACCGTTAAAGGCGCTGTGGGAGAAGGGGGGATCACCCGGCGTGAGTGGGAATATGAGGTTCCGCTCCGCGATGCGGAAGAGATGCTGCTTCTCTGTGAAGACGCCGTGATTGAGAAAACCCGTTACCTCGTGAAGGTGGGAAAGCATACCTTTGAAGTAGATGAGTTTGGCGGAGAAAATGCAGGGCTGCAAATTGCGGAGGTGGAGCTGGAGAGTGAAGAGGAATCCTACGAAAAACCCGGATGGTTGGGTCACGAGGTTACCGGTAATGTCCGCTATTACAACTCTTATCTTTCCATCCATCCCTACAGGGAATGGGCTGAGCAGTAACAAAAAAAAGCGGCAATCGCCGCTTTTTGGTTTTATTCAACGATGGTTACCCAACCGTGCGTATCCGGCTCGTCACCGTACTGGATAGCGCGAAGTTTCTTATATAGTTTTTCCGAGATCGGGCCGGCCTTCCCGTCTTTGCAGAATGCATAGGTTTTATTTTCCACCAGGTCGTCGATGCGCAGGATAGGGCTGATTACTGCGGCCGTTCCGCACGCTCCGGCTTCTTCAAAGGTGGCCAGTTCTTCTTCGGGAACACGGCGGCGTTCCACTTTCATTCCCATATCTTCTGCCAGTTGCATCAGGCTTTTGTTGGTGATGGAAGGCAAGATGGATGTTGATTCGGGCGTGATATAGGTGTTGTTTTTGATGCCGAAAAAGTTGGCAGGCCCGCATTCATCCAGGTATTTTTTCTCTTTGGCATCCAGGTAAAGAACCGCAGAATAACCCATTTTGTGGGCTTTTTCACCTGCTGTGAGGCTTGCAGCATAGTTGCCGCCCACTTTAAAAGTCCCGGTTCCGAGTGGCGCAGCACGGTCATATTCGCGCAAGATCACCATGGGTGTAGGCTTGAATCCTTCTTTAAAATAGGGGCCTACGGGGGTTACAAAGATCAGAAAAGTGTATTCAGATGCCGGTTTTACTCCCACCTGTGCACTGGTTCCAATCAGGAGCGGGCGGATATATAATGATGCGCCGCTTTCGTAAGGCGGCACAAACCGTTCGTTTTTCTTCACGGCCAGTAAAACCATCTCTTCGAATAGTTCCACAGGAAGCTCTGCCATCATGATCCCGTGGCACGATGATTGCAGACGTAACGCATTCTCACGCATACGGAAAATCCGGATTTTTCCGTCTTTTCCTTTAAAGGCTTTTAGTCCTTCAAATGCTTCCTGCCCGTAATGCAGACAAGTGGCAGCCATGTGGATGTTTAAAAACTCGGAGGTATCGACTTGTGGTTCACTCCATTTTCCGTCCTTGAAATAGGTGCGGATATTGAAGTCTGTTTTCATATAGCCGAACGATAAATCGGCCCAATTGATCGTATCCATTTTTGTTGTGTTTAAAATAATAAAGTCAGGTTTTATACCCTATGCAAAAGTAACATTTATTTTCAAATTATCCCTTATTGACGATTAATTTCACTATTTTCGTATTCCCAAAATGATAGATTCGCAAACCATAGAACGGATTCAAGACACGGCTCAGATCGTTGATGTGGTGTCTGATTTTGTCACGCTTCGCCGGAGGGGTGTTAACTTTGTGGGGCTGTGTCCGTTTCACGACGACCGGACCCCGTCGTTTTATGTGTCGCCCGCCAAAAATATCTGCAAATGTTTCGCTTGTGGTGAAGGCGGTTCTTCTGTGCATTTTATCATGAAGCACGAGCAGCTTTCCTATTACGAAGCACTGAAATTCCTGGCAAAAAAATACAACATTGAAGTTGTTGAAAAAGAGCTGACCAGCGAGGAAAAGCAAGCCCAGAGCGATCGCGACAGCATGTTCATCTTGAATGAGTTCGCGCGTGATTATTTTGTGAAAAAGCTTCACGACGACCCGGAGGGGAAAGCCATAGGGTTGAGTTATTTCAAAGAGCGCGGATTTCGGGACGACATAATCAAAAAATTTCAGCTTGGTTACAGCCTCGAGCAGCGCGATGCGTTTTCCTCGGAAGCGCAAAGGGCCGGTTACAGAAGCGACTATTTGCTAAAAACCGGACTTTCCGCCGGAGGTGAAAATAACAGCCCGCTGATCGATCGATTCCGGGGAAGGGTCATTTTTCCCGTACATACGTTATCGGGGAAAGTAGTGGCCTTTGGCGGCCGTATTCTCAAAAAGGCGGAGAACACAGGAAAGTACGTAAATTCGCCGGAAAGTGAGATCTACTCCAAAAGCAAGGAGCTTTACGGGATATTTTTCTCTAAAAGTGCCATTGTTAAAGCCGATAAGTGTTTTTTGGTTGAAGGTTATACCGATGTGTTGTCGATGCACCAGGCAGGTATCGAGAACGTGGTTGCATCGTCGGGAACAGCGCTTACGCACGGACAGATACGGATGATTCACCGCTTTTCCGAAAACATCACGGTCCTGTACGACGGCGATGCAGCCGGTATTAAAGCTGCCCTGCGCGGTATCGACCTACTGTTGGAAGACGGAATGAACGTAAGGGTAGTGCTGCTGCCCGAAGGTGAAGATCCCGATTCGTTCGCCCGCAAGCAGAGTGCTGAAGAGTTCAACCGGTTTATCGAAGAGCATGAGCAGGACTTTATCCGCTTTAAAACCCACTTGCTGTTGGATGAGGTCGGGGATGATCCTATCAAAAAAGCCGGGCTTATCACAAACATCGTCCAGAGTATCGCGCTTATTCCCGACAACATCAAGCGCTCCGTTTACATACAGGATACGGCAACATTACTCAGCACGCGCGAAGATGTTGTTATTGCTGCCGTCAATAAAATCAGGATCAGGAACTACGAAAAGAAGAAAGAACAGCACGAGAAGGAGGAATCCCGGGAAACGGCCGTTGGAACGGCATCCTTACCCGGCGATACTGCAGATAACGGAAGCCGTAAGATCTTAACGGCAAGAAACCCTTACGAGAAACCGGAACGCGAACTGATCCGGTACATCATCCGGTACGGGACGCTACCCATTTTTGTGAGGTATGAAAAAGAAAAACAAAAAGTGGAAGACGAAGAGATTGAAGTGGAGGTAACCATCGAGGACGGACCGTCCGTTATCGAAGTTATCCGGTTCGATCTCATGAGGGATAAATTTATTTTTTCAAGCGAAGCCTTTTTTTCCAACACACTATACCGGGCAATTTTTGACGAAGCCTGCGGAAAGGTAAGCGACGAGTCGTTCGTTTGTGACAGGTATTTTCTTACCCATCACGATCCCGGAATCAGCAAACTGGCTACCGATCTTATCAGCGACAAATACCAGTTGAGCAAGATCCACGCAAAATCAATCGGAGAAAGCGAAGATGAGAAAAGCTCACGCCTTCGCGAACGAAATTCACTGGACAAGTTGGTTATCCGTGCCACCACAGAGCTTAAGAATGCTCACGTGATGCAGCGGATAAACGAAGTGAAAAAAAACATAGAAACTGCAGATGCCCAGCAACAAATGGAGTTGATGAACGAACTTAGGCAATTGCAGGATTTGAAGAAAGTATTGGCCAAGAATCTGGGAGAAAGGATAATACTGAGGTATTAGGTATCTACTGAATAACTACAGAATATAATGTATTTAGAAACCACCAACGTTGTAAAACAGTATGCCAACCATTTGGCGCTGAACAAAGTCAGCATCCGGGTTCCCAAGGGGACAGTTTTCGGGCTGCTAGGACCGAACGGAGCGGGGAAAACCACCCTTATCCGCATCATCACGCGTATCACTGCACCCGACAGCGGTGAGGTGCTTATCAACGGACGCCCGTCGAAGAGCGATGACGTCCTCAATATCGGATACCTGCCCGAAGAGCGTGGATTATACAAAAAAATGAAAGTAGGCGAGCAGGCCATGTACCTGGCTCAACTGCGCGGATTATCGAAAGCCGACGCACATCGCGAGCTGATGGTTTGGTTCAGGCGGTTCGATATCGCGAATTGGTACAACCGCAAGGTGGAAGAATTATCGAAAGGAATGCAGCAGAAAGTGCAGTTTATTTCCACCGTCATCCACAACCCCGACCTGCTGATCTTCGATGAACCGTTCAGCGGCTTCGACCCGGTAAACGCCGAGATGATAAAAAACGAAATGCTTCGCCTGAAGGCCGAAGGGAAGACCATTATTCTCTCCACGCACAACATGGAGTCGGTGGAAGCGTTGTGCGACAATATCGCGCTTATTCACCGGTCGCAGGTCGTCTTGCAGGGAAAGGTCTTCGATATCCGGCGGGAACACCGGACCAACATTTTTCGTTTTCGCCTTCGTGACAGCGACTTCTCGTTTGAACATCCCTCCTTCACGCTGGTCTCAAAAGAGCCCTACCACGAATTTACCGATATCCGGGTCAGGAAACAACCCGAAGTCGCCACTAATGAACTGGCGAAACTTATTTTCGATAAATTCGATGTTGTGGCATACGACGAGGAAATACCTACGATGAATGATGTTTTCATTGAAACCGTATCAAGCTAAAATTATGAATACCTTATCATTAGTTATACAACGCGAATACCTTACCCGGGTAAGGAAAAGATCGTTTATCCTCATGACGCTGCTGATGCCGTTGCTGATGGTGGCGCTGTCATTTGTGCCCCTGTGGCTCTCCACCCTGAACGACGGTGCGGTGAAAAACATCGCCGTCATCGACAATACCGGCATCTATGCGCCGTTATTGAAATCCACCGACCTCTACCGGTTTCAAATCATCAACGAAGCGCAGCCAGGCGAGTACCAATCTAAAATAGGAAAAGACCTGTTTGCCATCCTGCAGATTACCGATGACCTGAACAGGAATAGCCAGGCGGTGACCATATTATCTGAAAAACAGACGCCGCAGGAACTGCGTACGATGGTTGAAAGTGCACTGAACGAAAAGGTTATGGAACAGCGGCTGGACGATTTGTCTCGGCAGGGCAACGTAAACGCGGAAGCCATCTCGGAGGTCCGTTCCATCATTGAAGCCGGTTCAGACATTTCCGTGAAAACGATGAAATGGGGAGACGACGGGACAGTGTCGGAATCATCCACCGAGATTGCCACCATTATCGGAATGGTATTTACCATTCTTATCTACATGTTTATCCTGATGTACGGAAACATGGTGATGCAGGCTGTTCTGGAAGAGAAGAAAAGTCGTGTGGTGGAGGTGATGGTTTCGTCGGTGAAGCCTGTCAACCTGTTGGTCGGAAAAATTACCGGGATCGGTTTGGTGGGGATTACCCAGCTCATTATCTGGGGAGTGCTGACCGGGGTGTTGTTTACCTCGCTCTCCCTGTTTATTGCTTCACCACAACAAGCCCCGGGGGCCGTGCCGGCCGAGATGAGCAGCTTCGACACGGAGGGAATCATGAAAGCCGTATTGAGTGTCAACTGGTTTGAGATTATTGTTTACTTTTTGCTTTTCTTCGTAGGGGGATACATCCTGTATGCTTCCATTTTCGCAATGTTTGCTTCGGCAGTCGACAGCGAAGAAGATACATCGCAGTTCATGATGCCCGTAACCCTGATCATCATGTTTGCCTTTTTTGCCGGATTTTACAGTGTGGGCAATCCCGACGGGCCGTTGGCATTCTGGGGTTCCTTGATTCCGTTTACATCACCCATTGTGATGATGGTGCGACTGCCGTTCGGGATTCCGCTGTGGGAGAAACTGCTTTCGCTGGTGCTGCTTTACGGAACGTTTATCCTTATCTCCTTCTTTGCCGCTAAGATCTACCGAGTGGGGATCCTGATGTACGGCAAGAAACCATCGGTGAAAGAGATGATAAAGTGGGTGAAGTACAAGTGATTGAAAATCCTGAGGCATGAAGCAGAAACTCATTTTTTTCCTTTTGTTTGCCGCAAGCCTGGTGAATGCGCAACAAAAACCGTCGCAACGGTGGATCGACCAGAAATTTTCGATGTTTATTCACTTCGGATTGTATTCCGTTTACGGTGGAGTTTACAACGGAGAGCCTGTTCGGCGCGGCTACAGCGAACAGATCCAGTCGTTTGCCGGGATTTTCAGCGACTGGTACGCGAGTACCGCTCAGGAATTTAACCCGGTAAAATGGGATCCCGATGAAATAGTGAAGCTCGCCAAGGATGCCGGAATGCGCTCCATTGTTTTTACATCCAAGCATCACGACGGGTTTTGCATGTACCACTCCCGGCATACCGATTTTAATATCGTGGATGCCACGCCTTACAAGCGCGATTTGATGAAAGAGCTGGCAGAAGCCTGCCGCCGCGGAGGAATCGATTTTTCGGTTTATTATTCCCTTATCGACTGGAACTTTCCGCAAGCTTATCCTATCTCGAGCCACAATGCGGACCAGCTCACGGAAGAACACTACCGGTTCAACCTGAACCAGGTGGAGGAGATCATGACAAACTACGGCGATATTTCGGAAATCTGGTTCGATATGGGTTCACTCACGCTTTCGCAAAGCCAAGGATTGTACGAGCTGGTCAGCCGCCTGCAGCCGCAGTGTATGATCAGCGGACGGTTGGGCAACGATTGGGTGGATTTTGCCGTGATGGCTGATAACGAATATCCCGATTATAAGCTCGGCGTGCCGTGGCAGACCGCCGCCTCCATCTTCCCCGAAACGTGGGGCTACCGCTCGTGGCAGGAGCGGGGAGAGGTTCAGCCGAAAGTGAAAGAGAAGATCGCCAGCCTGGTAAAGGTGATCAGTCGTGGAGGGAATTACCTGCTCAATATCGGCCCCAGAGGTGACGGATCGGTAGTGGAGTTTGAGCGCGATGTGCTGCTCGGTATCGGTAAATGGATAAAAGTGAATGCCGAAGCCATTTACGGTACGAACGCCAACCCGTTCGACCAGCCATTCGCCTGGGGCAGCATAACCACGAAGGGCAACGACCTGTTTGCTTTTGTGGAAAATATTCCTGTGTCGTCCAGCATACGTTTATCGGGCTTTTCCGGAAAGGTGAGCGAGGTACGCCTGCTGGCGTCGGACGAATCCTGCCGGTTTTCCCAAAAAGGAAACTCGGTTGTGATCAATTTGCCACAAAGGATCTCCGGGGAATTTATCCCTGTTTTAAAGATCCGGTTTGAAAACGGATTTAAAGTTGTCCCTTCAACCGTTGTAACCGGTAATGTGCTTTCGCCACAAAACGCCACACCCGTATTCGGCCATTCCAGCTTAAACTATTATGGTGGATATAAGAGCCTGATCGGGTACGGCTGGAGGGTGTCCTCAGGCAAAAGAGCGGGGAGCCCGGAGCTTGTGTATACGGACAATGAACGGGGGCGTCGTCTCCATATCGAGATCGACGGAAAGACACAAGCCGTTGTGCTTAACGGCGGCAGCCCCAGGATCGAAAAGCTGAAAAAGAACACGGTGAAGTGGGGCAGTTTATACAGAAAACCCGGACGCGGCGTGTTTGGATATGTGGAAGAGGAGGGTATGGCTGTCGTGAATGTCCGTGCGGAGGATTCGGGCTGGGAACCCGTCAGTCATTTCCGGTACGGTGAGCCCTACTCCGAAAAAATTCCGCCGCGTCAAAGCATGTTGTTCCTGCAAGAGATTGAATCAGAAAAAGATCAGTCCATAGCGGTGGAGGTAGGCAGTGGAAACGGGGTATATATGTTGCTCAACGGAGCATACCTCACTGCTCATTTATCTCCCTGGCGCGTAAAATTCGGGAAGGAGATTGTCCTTCTTCCCCTCCAGAAAGGCCCGAATCAATTGGTTATAAAACACTATAACGGATACGAGAGAGAGCTGAATTACAGTTTGCGACCTCTCGAAGAATGGTCGATCTACTCCCAACAACTCCCGGGAACGCGGATAAACCAATCGGTTTCCATACGTGCTGCGGATGCGGAGTCGAAAGTGGCACCGTTGAGGATGAACAATTTAAGGATTATAAAATGAAAATAGGAAACATAGCATTTACATCGCGGTATCCCGTTTTTCTGGCACCGATGGAGGATGTTACCGATATTGGTTTTCGGTTGCTGTGCAAGCAGTTCGGAGCAGATATGGTATATACCGAGTTTGTGTCGAGCGACGCACTTATCCGCCACGTGAGGAAAACCAAGGAAAAGCTTACGATCTGTGAGGAAGAGCGTCCCGTAGCTATACAGATTTACGGAAACGATCCCGATTCAATGGTCGAGGCTGCGAAGATCTGCGAGGAGGCAAACCCCGATGCCATCGATATCAACTTCGGATGTCCGGCCAAGAAGGTGGCCGGGAGAGGCGCCGGTTCGGGAATGATGAAAACACCGGGTTTGATGCTTGAGATCACAGAAAAGGTGGTGAAGGCTGTCGGCCTGCCCGTGACTGTGAAGACCCGGTTAGGGTGGGACGAGAACTCCAGAATCATTGTTACGCTGGCAGAGCAGCTGCAGGATTGCGGAATTGCCGCACTCACCATTCACGGAAGGACACGCTCTCAAAAATATACCGGAGAGGCCGACTGGACCCTTATCGGCGAGGTTAAAAACAATCCCCGTATGCACATTCCCATCATAGGAAACGGTGATCTGGTAACGCCGCAGGACTGTAAACGCCGTTTCGACGAAACCGGCGTGGATGCGGTGATGATCGGGCGGGCGAGTTACGGGCAGCCGTGGATCTTCAGTGATGTAAAGCATTTTCTCGAAACGGGAGAGCTGGCTCCTAAACAATCTTTTTCCTGGTACCTCGATGTGTTGAAGCAACAGGTAATGCAGAGTGTGCAGCGACTGGATGAGCGGCGTGGTATTCTCCATATCCGCCGCCATCTGGCAGGGACCCCCATCTTTAAGGGTATCCCCGATTTTAAACCCACCCGCATAGCGCTGCTCCGGGCGAATACCGTGGAGGAGTTGTTTGCCGTGATGGATGAAATTCCTGAAAAGTTCGGGATACGTTAAACAAACAGCCTTCGGGATAGTCAGATTACTAACACTAAAAAAGGACGAGATGAAAAAATTGGGATTGTTGCTGACCGCTTTGATTGCAATTGCTGCCATCGCCCCGGCACAAAAAACGGGAATTATTGCCGACGTGCTGAAAAAGAGCGCCGAAGAGAAAGTGGCCAGGATGCAGGAGATGATCGGTTTTGACGATAACAAGGCCAGGCAGCTCAATGAGCTGGAGTTTACGTTTCTGCTCGATGTGCAGAAAGCGGAGAACTGCTGCCTGTGCAACAGGAAAAAACGGATCGAAAGGTTGAAGCAAAAACGCGACCAGGAATTGCAGCGAATTTTATCACGCGACGAGTATATCCAATACGATGCGGTGGAGAACGAGCGGATAAAGAAACAACCTTTATGGGCTGAATAAATAGGACAACCTTTTTCAATGGGTAACTATTTACTGTTGAGGGCCTTTTCCGATAACAGAAACCCCCGAAAGACGAATGATAGGGTATGAGGAAATTCCGATTGTGGCAATAAAACGGTTGAACTTTTTGCAATATTTATTTATTTACTCTATCTTTGTGTATACATTTGTGTACTCATTAAAAGATAACAGGTATGAATATGAATATTATTACAACAAGAGAAATCAGAAAAGATACGAAAGCTTTTTTTGAACTAGCCGAAAAAGAAAGGGTTTCCATTAAAAGAGGTAAAAAGTATATAAATCTCCTGGTTTCGGACAACCCGGCAAAAAAATACGTAGATGAAGATTGGATAAAGGAATTTATGGCTATTCCTGCTCAATATAGAGTCAATCCGTTTGATCTTAGCCCATCCGGTGATTTGTTTTTTGCCGATAAAAGAAATATAGATCATATTAACAATGCAATAGATCAAGCTAAAAAAGGACAGGTAAAAAAACTCTCCAAAGAAGATCAAGGTAAGTTCTTTAGCTTATAGTGGTTTTTTATCTTAAAAAGATTTTATGGAGAATAAAGAATACGAGATAAAGTACACAGAGCAATTTTATGCTGATGTGGAAGCTCATAAAAAATCCGGCCAAAAAGCTATTCTTATTAAGATAAATTCTCTTATTAACGAGCTGCGTAAGCATCCAACGACCGGAACCGGGAAGCCTGAACCTTTACAGGGCGACCGTCTGGGCCAATGGTCACGCCGAATAACCTCGAAGCATCGATTAATTTATGAAATTAAGGAGTCTGAAATAACAGTATTGGTTCTTTCCGGATTGGGCCATTACGGTGACAAATAAATAAGGCTCCTATTTATTCATAATATTGCGAATTACTTCTTGGCGTTTATCGTCATACATTTCGGTTATTTTCATGGATTGAGAACTTTTTACTGCTTTCAAGTCTGTATTTGTCTTTACTGATGTTTCGCAGTTAAAAATGAAGTTGATAATCAGAGGATAAGAGATAAAAAAAGCAGCATATTTTAGCTAATATATCATTGAAAATGATTATCTTAGCGATGGAAACCAAACCATTAAAATATGCTGCAGGACAAAGATATTAAAAAGATTCAAGAGTTGAAAGCGGACTTTACCCCCGGCAGGGTTTCCGCTGAAGATATTTTTAGCCGCTTCAAGGCGTTGAAGCTAAGCGAAGGTCTTTCTGAGTTCAAATGGTTCAAGACCCGGGGATATGATTTTAAAATGGTCCTGGCCCTGCTGGTCTCCATGGTGGTCAGTTCAGACAAGACGGTCAACTCCTATCTGAACAGCCCCACAGGTGAAGGTTCCACCATGGGCAAGGATGTGTTCTATCGCTTGAAGAACAGTTCCATCATATGCTGGCGGATGCTTATGTGGCATCTTGTGCATCGTTTTCTGACGGTGACGTCCAAAGATAGTGATGTAGATGATACCTCATCCCGTTACCTGATCTTCGATGACACCACCCTGTCTAAAACCGGGAAGCGTATAGAGAAGATCGGGAAGGTATGGGATCATGTAACCAACAGCTACGTGCTTGGATTCAAGCTGTTGGTGATGATGTACTGGGACGGTAAGTCCTCCATACCACTGGATTTCAGTCTTCACCGGGAAAAAGGGAAAAAGCAGGAACGCCCGTTTGGGATGACCAAAAAGCAGATCCGCAAGCAATACAGTTGCAAGCGTATCAAGGACTCGTACACCGCTAAACGTGTGGAAGAACTGGACACGAACAAGATTCAGATGGTCCTGCGGATGTTTTTCACGGCCATCTATCGCGGGCTTCGTGTTGATTACGTCCTGGTGGACAGCTGGTTTACTTGCGATGCGTTGATACAGGCTATCCGGAGTGTGAAGGACAAGGAAGTTCACCTGATCGGGATGTACAAGTTTGCAAAGACTAAGTTTGAGTATCAGGGTAAGAGCCTGACTCACGCCCAGATCAATAACATGCTGGGCAAACCCAGGCGCTGCCGTTCCCTGGGTTACCAGTACAAACAGGCCAGGGTGCTGTACCAAGGTGTTGAGATCTGCCTTTTCTTTAGTCGTCGGGGCAAAAATGACAAATGGAAGGTTTTGTTGACGACGGACACGAAACTGACGTTCAAGGGATTGATCGGGCATTACCAGGTAAGATGGGTTGTGGAGGTGTTCAATCGAGAATCGAAGCAATTGTTGAACCTGGGAAGATGTCAATCCAGTAACTTTGACGCCCAGGTAGCAGAAACGACCATCAGCATGATAGCCTATCTGTTATTGACACTGCGTTTCCGGTACGATAACTACGAGTCGAAAGGGGCACTTTATCGGTCAATGAACGCCGATGTGCTCAGGGAAACACTCGACAGACGGCTATGGGGGCTGTTCATCGAGTTAGTCTGCTCAGTATGCGAGGTATTGGAGATGGATGCCGATGATTTACTTGAAAAAATGTTGGCCAATCCAAAAGCAGAATCCATGATCATTGCACTGTGTTGTTCGGTGATGGTTAAGGACGATTGAGAAATTGTAAAATATAAAATGTTATAGTACAGAGATATAGATAATAATGCATTTCCCTTCTATTTCTTTGTCAATGGTTTGAGGGAAGTGCGAAACATGAGGTCTTTATTATTCGGGTAGCTGACTTTAGGGCTGTCCCGGTAATAAGGCTAAGAGCTTTACTTCCTTAGCAGGATAAGTTTTTGAAAATCGTCTGCCGTTAATTTTATATTATCAATAATTACAGGTTTAGCTTCATCATGCCTATTGACAATTTCTTTACGAATTGTTTGAATACTTCTTGTTGAGCTAGGTTCAACAGGTAAGTAACTGACATTTCCTGAAATTAAATATAAGGCTTGTCCCAAGAAAACGTCTTTAGTGTCTCCAAGCTGTGTCCAGCGATCAATATATCCAAAACCTTCTTCTAAATTATAATCGGGACTTAAATATCCAGGAATATTAAAACTTTTGCTGTCTTTATTGGCATACATCGCTACGATGGGTTGCATTGCCCATTTTTTCAGTTTAGTTTTTTCATCTGTCTTTAAATCGTTCGTATCATATACTGTTGCTCCTAACTCTTTGTCGTATGCGTGGATTGTCCACGAAGCAGTATATTTTCCACCGGTATTACTCCCAATATGAACAACATTCATAAACGACTTTAGACAATGTGTAACAAGTTCCGATGCAGAATAGGAGTTTCCTGTTGCAATAATGTAAACTTTATCTAAATTTAGATTGGCGTCTAACGGATTTTTATCGTTTGAACTATAAGTTCCCAAATAATCTTTTCTATCGTATTTATACTTATCTGCCGGTGCAGCTTCATCATACCACTTATCGAAAGAGGTATTTAATAAATTATTATAATCCATTACAATAAACGGAGATTTATTTTCCACAGCTGTTCTTGGAGCTATCAGAGAACTTAAATAAATGGCCGATGATACGGATCCTCCTGTGTTATAACGTAAATCTAATATCAAATCAGTTATACCCGCTTGTTTAAATTTGTTGAAAGCCTCAAATAAGCGATAGTTGAAATTGTCATAGAAATTTGTGTAAAACAGGTAGCCTACTTTCTTATCGCCTACGGTATAGATATTCTCGTAAAGAACAGGATCTTTATCGCTCTCATCAGGAGTAATGGACACTTCTTTGTCCAGAATAATATTATTATCCAAAAATTTATAAATTGAAAAATTAACCGTACTGTTACCATAAAGCAGATTCATGTCTTTGTCGCTAACATAAGTATATGCACCTCGTTGTTCAGTTGAAATGAGCTGCCCATTTAGTTTTCCTATTAAATCCAGCCTTTTTAAACCCGCTTTGGCAGCCGGAGTATTGTCATATACATATTTAATGTATGCATAAACAACATTATTAATAATTATAAAACCAATATTGTATCCAAACGATAATGATTTGCCTGAGAAATCCGCTAAAAGGGCATTTACGTCGTCGGTGATCCATGACCAGCCGTGTTGCGTATCGGTACTGTTGAGGATCTTGTAAAAATAATTTTCAGGATTGACATCTGCAACGGTGGGCTTTTTGTTTTTCACTTCATCCGCCCAGAAGTAATAGAGCGACATACCGTCGTAAACAAACTGGCTTACTATATTGATCTCTTTGGCTATGGTTGCCGCTCCGGCTACGGTGGCATCCCCAGCATAAATTACGGTTCCGTCCTTCAGTGTCGCAGTGGCTGTTGGAGGATCGGTCTTGTCATCAACCACCGCATTTACCGTTTCGGTCTGTCCGCTGCTGTAAGTGAGGGTGAATGACTTGGTGGCGGGGTTATATGTTGCCGATTGCAGCGTTCCTTTCTCAACGATCGGATCTTTGGTCTCGCAAGAGGAAACCACAATCATCAGGGTGGCGAGGATCGAAAAGAGTGCAACTAGTTTTTTCATAGGGTTGGCTTTTTTATTGTAACGAACATTTGACTGCGAAAGTAACGAAGATTTTAATCGGGAAGTCGATATTTTAAAGATTTAACACTCCTTTTCCCTGACGCACGATCACCGGCTCATCGGAAGTGCAGTCCACTACGGTAGAGGGTTCAATCCCACCAAATCCGCCATCAATAACGATATCGACAATGTCGCTCCATTTCTCGTGGATAAGGTCGGGATCGGTAGTGTATTCGATCTCCTCTCCTTCGTCCTTTACCGAGGTGCTGAGGACAGGGTTTCCGAGCATCCGGGCAATTTCGCGGATTACCGGATTATCGGGTATACGGATCCCTACTGTTTTCTTGTTTTTGTAGATCTTAGGCAGTGACGATGTGGTGGGTAGGATAAAGGTGAAAGGTCCCGGCAGGTTTCGCTTCATCAGCTTGAAAGTAGGCGTATCTACCCGGGCGTATTCACTGATGGCGCTCAGGTCGTTACAGATGATGGAGAGGTTGCTTTTCTGCGGATTGATCCCTTTCAGGTCACAGATTTTTTCTACGGCACGCACGTTCAGCGCATCGCAACCCATCCCGTAAAGCGTATCGGTAGGGTAGACCACGATGCCGCCGTCCCTCAGGGCCGACACTACCTTCTCAATCTCTCTCGGATTGGGATTCTCATTGTATATCTTCAGTAGCATAACGAACACAAAAATATAAAAAAATAGCTTCGATACACTGTCCGAAGCTATTAAATTGTCATTTATGGGAGCCTGCCTCAACTTTCACTGTCTGAAAGCGTCGTGTTTTCATCAAGGCCATTGCTGTACTGTTTCATTGCCCTGAGGCTCATCCCCATGCTGGAGAATCCTCCGTCGTTGTACAGGTTTTGCATGGTTACCTTGCGGGTGAGGTCGGAAAACATCACTACACAGTAATCGGCACAATCGTCCGCGTCGGCATTTCCGATGGGAGCCATTCTTTCGGAGAAATCCATCAGGTCGGTCATCCCTTTTACTCCACTTCCGGCAGTGGTCATGGTCGGCGATTGTGAAATGGTGTTCACCCGAACCCCTTTGTCGCGGCCGTAAATATAGCCAAAACTCCGCGTTATCGATTCCAGCAACGCTTTGGCATCCGCCATATCGTTGTAGCCGTAAAATACGCGCTGTGCGGCAACGTAAGTGAGAGCAAGGATGGAACCTCCCCGCTGAATAGCATCCAGCTTGCGGGCTACCTGCAACATCTTATGGAAGGAGATGGCTGAAATATCCAGTGTCTTGTTCAGTAAATCGTAATCGAGGTCGTCATACGTGCGCTTTTTACGCACATTGGGCGACATGCCTATGGAGTGAAGTACAAAATCAATTTTTCCGCCCAGTATCTCTACCGATTTAGCAAAAACCATTTCCAGGTCTTCTACGTTGGTAGCATCGGCAGGAAGAATTTCGGCATTGAGCTTTTCGCCCAGTTTGTTTGTGTCTCCCATCCGCACGGCAACAGGAGTATTCGACAATGTGATGGTTGCCCCTTCTTCAACGGCTCGTTCGGCCACTTTCCAGGCGATTGACTGATCGTTCAACGCCCCAAAAATAATGCCTCTTTTGCCTTTTAATAAATTGTGATTCATTTTGACTTTTTGTTTATGAAATAAAAAACTGCACAAAAGTACAAATAATGTGCAAACTTATAAACATCTAAACAAATAAAGATCAAATATGTTCTTTCCCTCGCCTTATTTTGTGCTTTTTACTCAAAAATAAGGTTTCTGCAAGGTGAATCATGCGATTCAGGTTGTTTCCATTTCGTTTTCAACGGTAATTCCTTTCCAGACGAAGGCTGCGATAACTGCACCCAGAAAAGGCGCTACGATGAACACCCAAAGTTGAGCAAGTGCAGCACCTCCTTGGAAGATAGCCGGTCCGATGCTTCGCGCTGGATTAACGGAAGTCCCCGTGATGGGAATACAAACGATGTGTACCAGCACCAATGCAAGGCCTATCGCCAGGCCGGCAAACTTGTTCAGTCCGTTTTTTGCTGTAACTCCAAGCACAACCAGAACAAAAATAAAGGTAAATATCGTTTCTGCAACGAAAGCCTGAGCCATTTGTCCTTCTGCAAAACCGTTAGCACCCGTAAGCGTTGAGGTTGAGCCCGATTCTTTTGCCAAAAACCAAAGAATAGCAGAGCCTAAAATGGCGCCTATAATTTGGAATACAATGTACAATCCCGCATCTTTCCCGCTCATCCGGCCGGTCAACAAAACGCCCAACGTGATAGCGGGGTTAATGTGGCATCCCGAAATACTGCCGATAGCGTAAGCCATGGCCACTACAGAGAGTCCGAACGCAAAGGCTACGCCCAATGTCCCTACCGGGTCGAAAGGCTGGCCAGCACCTGCAAACACGGCTGCTCCGCAGCCCATCAACACCAGTACCATCGTACCGATCATTTCTGCTAAATACTTTTTCATAACTTTTTGAATGAATTTTTGTTGAAATTAAACATAGGTAAAACCAAAATTAAGCAGAATTAAGGTTTATGCAGAAGAATACTTGAGCTAATAAAACAAACGGTGATAAATTCCCCATTTACGTTTTTTTGCCCATTTTTTACCTTTTCATCATTCACTAGGCACTCATTCACAAAGGTATGCTTTTTACAGTTTTTATCAAATTTTATAGCCCTTAAGATGAACAAAATTCCGTAGAATTGTTATAAAGATAAGTTAAGATGTAAATTATGACAGTCACCTATATTTTTCACAGTTGTTACCTGCTTGAATTTGATGGTTTTTCAATCGTTTTCGATTTTTACAAAGACGAAAAAAGAGACGACGGACGTTTTTGGATAAGTGATTACCTGCTTGAAAAGCCGGAGGACCTATACGTTTTCTGTACCCATTCACATCCCGATCACTTCAATCCGGAAATATTGAAATGGGGGTTAAACAAGACAAACGTGAAGTATATTTTTTCAAAAGAGGTGATGGATAGCCGGGAGATATTGGTTTATCAAAACATCGTTTTTCTCGATAAACTAGAGGAGTACGAAGACAACCGGATAAAAGTAAAAGCATTCGGTTCCACAGATACCGGAGGATCGTTTGTGGTCAATGTCTCGGGGAAGCGCTTTTTTCATGCCGGAGATCTCAACAATTGGCACTGGAATGAAGAAGTTCCCCTGCTTGAGTCCACGGGTTATGAAAATAGTTATCTTTGTCAGCTGGAACTGCTGGCGGAAAATGTAGATCAGCTTTATCTGGCGATGTTTCCCGTTGATCCCCGGTTGGGAAGGGACTACATGCGTGGAGCGGAACAGTTGGTCAACAGGATATCTACTGATTATTTTCTGCCCATGCATTTTGGAGAAAATTACGAAAAAGTCAATGCATTCAGCCGGTACGCCCGATTGCAGAACTGCACCTATCTCAACGTGTATAAAAAAGGACAGTCGTTTGAATTATAAAAAGGAGTCATTAGCGCTTACAACAGGCGCGGGGTTTCCGGTATATTGGTTCCGGGTTCCAACAGAATAAACAGTTTAAAAACAATATGAAAATTAAAAGCAGATTTGATCATTACAATATCAATGTGTTTGATCTTCAGAGAAGTATCGAGTTTTATGATAAGGCTCTGGGTTTGAAAGAGGTGAGAAGAAAAGAAGCTTCTGACGGATCGTTTGTCCTGGTTTATCTGGGCGACGGTGAAACCGGTTTTACCCTTGAACTAACTTGGCTACGAGATTGGGACAGGCCTTACAACATGGGCGACAATGAGCAGCACCTGTGTGTACGGGTAGCGGGAGATTACGACCGGGTAAGAGCCTATCACAAAGAAATGGGCTGTGTGTGTTATGAAAATGAATCCATGGGATTGTATTTTATCGTTGATCCGGACGGATACTGGATCGAAATACTCTAAACATTTGCGCAGTTCGGGCGTTTATTTCTCACGTAAAACAATTTATAATGGATTATTTCAATTATCACCGCCGTCCAACCATCGATGTACACATCGGAAACATCAGTATGGGCGGGAATCATCCGGTTGTTGTGCAAACAATGACCAATACCAACACTCTCGACACCGAAGGCAGTGTTGCTCAATGCGAAAGGATTATCGCCGCGGGAGCCGACCTGATCCGGTTAACCACGCAAGGTGTTCGTGAAGCGGAAAACTTACGACTTATTCATCAGCAATTAAGGGAAAAAGGATACAGTACGCCGCTTTCGGCTGACATTCATTTTAATCCGCGTGCTGCGCACGTGGCAGCTACCGTTGCCGAAAAAGTACGTATCAATCCCGGGAACTTCGTCGACAAGCAAAAAACGTTTGCCGTAGTGGAATATACCGATGAGGAGTATGTACAGGAATTGGAAAAGATCCGTTCCAAGGTAGTTCCTTTCCTACAGGTTTGTAAAGAACACGGTACAGCGGTGCGGATCGGTGTCAATCACGGATCACTATCGGACCGGATCATGACCCGTTTTGGTGACACCCCAGAAGGGATGGTAGAATCCTGCATGGAGTACCTGCGTATCGCTCTGGATGAAGGTTTTACCGATATTGTTATATCGATGAAAGCGTCCAACACATTGCTAATGACCAAAGCCGTTCGTTTGTTGGTAGACAGAATGGATAAGGAAAATATCCATTTTCCGTTGCACCTGGGTGTGACCGAAGCAGGTGATGGTGAAGACGGGAGAATGAAATCGGCTGTAGGTATCGGAGCGTTGCTCTCCGACGGCTTGGGCGATACCGTCCGGGTGTCGCTGAGCGAAGATCCCGAAGCGGAAGTCCCCGTAGCCCGAAAAATAGTAGACTATGTGGCGAAGAGAGAAGGACATAAGCCCATATTGGGTGAACTCTATCCCGGATTCTCCCCCTTCTCTACGGACAAACGAGAAACGCGTGCCGTGAGAAATATCGGTGGAGGATTTGTTCCGGTGGTTATCTCCGACAGAAATGCAATAGCCGACATGTCGATCAATCCGCATTTCATTCCAGATTACATATACGTGGGTGACAACGTTCCCGGTAATTTTCCCAAAGGGATGAAGTCAATAGTAGATTTCCCAAACTGGGAAGACAGGATCGATAACTTCCCGATGTTTACTGCCGGAAATATTTCGGATATCAAGGAGTGCCAGGCGGCTGTCAAGTTTCTACAACTTTCCTATCCACAACTGACAGACGAAGTTTTATCCGTGCTGAAAAACACGGAAAAGTTGGTCGTTATACTCCAGACCAGCCACGTGAACGGAGTGGGAGAGCAGCGAGCATTTTTCCATAAATTGCTGAACGGACACTGTGATATTCCGGTTGTGTTGCAACGTAGTTATTTTGAAGACAAGGCGGAAGATATTCAACTTAAGGGAGGAGTTGATTTTGGAACTGTTCTGCTGGATGGTTTCGGTAACGGGATCATGATATCCAACACGGGGAAAATCGATATTGCCGAACTCGACTCCTATGCCTTTGGCATTCTTCAGGCTGCCCGTGTACGCACCAGCAAAACGGAGTTTATCTCTTGTCCCAGCTGCGGGCGCACGCTTTTCGACTTGCGGACGACTGTAGCGCTGGTAAAGAAACATTTCTCTCACCTGAGACACCTGAAGATCGGGGTGATGGGTTGCATTGTGAATGGTCCGGGTGAGATGGCCGATGCCGATTATGGTTACGTGGGGGCAGAACACGGTAAGATATCGCTCTATAGGAAGAAAGAACTGGTGGAGAAAAATATTCCACAGGAGGAAGCCGTAGAACACCTAATCCAGCTGATCAAGGATAACGGGGACTGGATAGAGCCGTAAGGGCCTCTTTATGCCAAAGCTATATGTACCGGTGTAGGATTAGTCAGGTTATCGCTAACCGGACAACGTGCTTCAACCGTTTGTATCCATTTCTGTAATGTATCTTTATCGGTATCGGTGTCGGGCTTGATTTCTACATGTATCGATTTATAACCCGCACGATTTTCGGTCTCTTTTCCAAACAATTTCTCCGGATTCAATGCTCCCGATATTTTTATTTCTACTCCCTTGAGTTTTATATTCATTTCCTGGGCCACAATATGGCACATGACGTTAAGGCAACCGGATAAAGCGGCCAACACGTATTCAACCGGGTTTGGGCCATCGTTTGTTCCTCCCAGATCGGTAGGTTCGTCTATAATCATCTTGAAAGTTCTCGCTTTTACCACAGTTTTTGTGGGATTTTCACTGTGCGCTTTTACGCGGAATGTTAATTCTTCCATTTTTTCTGTTTTTGAAGTTGTGATCTTATTTTTTTGTTTCTGCATTTTATGCGGTGTAAAAATAAGAATAATAAGTGTGAAAAAATCATTAATCTTTTCAATTAAACATTTTTCTTTTATTCCGATCAGTTTAATGCATTCCGGTTTGGTAATTTGCAAAAAAAGTAGTAATATTGCACCCGCTTTCGACGCAAGAACTGTCGAAAAGGTCCCATAGCTCAGTTGGTTAGAGCACCTGACTCATAATCAGGGAGTCCTTGGTTCAAGCCCAAGTGGGACCACAGCCCTCGAAATTTCCTCCGGAACGTCCAGTACGTACCGGAGGTTTTCATTTTATGCCAAAAAAACAGAAGGGAAAAAAAGAATGTGTATATTTACCGTTAAAATTAAGAAACGGTTGACATGATTATTGCGGTTGATTTTGACGGGACCATTGTTGAGCACGCTTATCCAAAAATAGGGAGACCCATTCCTTTTGCCATCGAGACCCTTCGCATGCTTCACAACGACGGACACCGGCTCCTTCTCTGGACGGTACGCGAAGGGCAGTTGTTACAGGAAGCCATTGATTATTGCGAACAAAACGGCATTTACTTTTTTGCAGCAAACGCGAATTATCCCGAAGAAAACCGGGAAGCCTCTCCTCGCAAATTAAAGGCAGATTTGTTTATCGATGATCGTAATTTAGGAGGACTCCCCGATTGGGGAATAATCTACGGGGCGGTGCAAGCTACCGTGAGGGGAGAGTGCTCGTTTGAAGCCTTTATAAGCAATACTCCTGTTCCCGCAAAGAAAGAAAAGAAGGGGTTCATGGGATGGCTTAAGTTGAGGAATTTATTTATTTTTTAAGGGCTTACCGGTGATTTTATTAAAAAAACTACGAACGGGATAATTTGCCATAAACCGATCCAGACCTGTACGGTAGCCTGTGGGAAATGATGCCAAGACAAGTAGAGATGCAATTTCAATCAGATTCCTGTCGACAATCCAGTAATTTCCATCTGCATAAAGTCCGGCCGCGGCACTGCTAAAAGGAGGATAGGTAAAATAATAAAGGGATAATAGTATGATGCCCAGCAGTTTGGCAGGCCTTTCGAAAAATCCCAAAAACAGACACAATCCAATTAAAATTAACCCCCATATATTTAACATGTCAATATAATGTATTGCCTTGTCGGATTGCGCCCACATCTTAAACAAAGAAGCCAGCGGCCCTGTACTGTTTAACAGGAAAGAGCGCGATGACCAGACACCGCCGATATATTTAAACATTCCTTCATAGAGGAAATGCCACCCGATGACTACCCTTAATGCAGTTAGGGTTATAATTTGCCTGGAAGAATATTTTGTATCCATTTTTTTAACCAATAAGGTATTGTTCATTTTGTTTATCCCAGAAAATAGGTTTTTTGTGTAAATATGATAGGTTGGCCAGACAGAAAGTAACGGTTTCTTCAAACCCCTGATCAATGCCGCAACTTACTTTTCCCTGTCCCCTGATGGCATCTATCCATTCTTTTAGGTGTAAGAAAGTCGCATCGATCACCTTTCCATCGATAAATGTAGGGCCATAGCCGCTTTTAAAATAACTGGTCGCCGTTGCAGAAGTGATGCCATCTACCCCTACGCGGGCATTTGGCGCATAATAATAAAACGGTTCTTCCGAATCTTCCACAATATCTTTATATCGCTGGGAGTTTGGATCTTTATAGAGCATAATTGCCCGATCTATTTCCATTGTCGCTTCTGAGCCCAATACCTTGGTTTGTCGATAAATACCACTTTTTAAGGTGCCATCGTAGGTCATCGTCAATGCTCTATCCGGATAATAGAATATAGCGTTGAATACGTCGGGCAAATCATCAATGCCCACGTTATAAAAGAAATGGCCACCCATCGCCATCACAGATTCCGGAATGCCCATTTCGAAGACTTGATTTACACAATCGTAAGTGTGCGAAAAATCATTTCCTATCATGCCCGTACCGTAATCGCTATATCTTTGCCAGTTAAAATAGCGTTTACTGTCAAACTCATGCCAGGGGGCATTGCACAAAAATCCCTTCCAGTCTATTGTTTGCTGGTTTCCCAAATGGTCAAATTCTCTCTCCCGGATCCACGCTCCGAAAAGGGAGTTCCTGTTGGTAAATGTCTGGATCATTGATACGTCGCCCAATACTCCTTTGCGGTACAATTCCCTTCCCAGTTTATAACTCATCTGTTGTCGATTCTCATGGCCTATCTGAAAGACGATGTTGGAGGCGCTTACAACTTTTTTTAATTCGACCGCTTCTTCTATGCTGTGGCACATCGGTTTTTCTAAATATACGTGCTTTCCCGCCTTCACTGCATCTATTGTAATTTGAGCGTGGCTATGGTCGGGTGTTGCCACAATGACCGCATCAATATCCTTGCTGTGGATCATATCCTGATAGGTTTTGTACCGTTTAATTCCGGACGAGATTTCCGGGGTACTCCTCTCTTCCCGGATATTGTTTCTGCCCACTTCTATTCCTCTTTCCGCGTGAATATCGAATGTATCGCAGATACCCGCGATGTCCACATAGAGGTTTTCATGTCTTTTCTGATAAGGCAGCCACCGGTCATATTGCCCGTCAGTCTTCATCTTATCCACATAATCCGGGTGAAAATAACCGAAAGAGTTTAACAGGGATTCGCCCCGCCAGCCGTTTCCGATAAGTCCTATTTTTATTCTTGTTTGTTCATTACCCGTAGAGCCAGGTAATCTCTCGCTCATCACATCAAACTGGTCAATGTCCAGCAGTCGTTTTGAATCGACGCGACGATCATCCAACACTTTCAGTATGTTTTTGGTCGACCCTATTGAATATGCACCCAGGATGGGTACAGTTGAAATCCCCATCAAAAAATCCCTTCTTTTCATACGTACCTCTCTTATTGAATTTTATTATTGTGAATCTGAAATTTGCAACATGACTTTTACACAGTAGCTGGTACAGTTTAGCCAATCAATATACCCGCTTTCCTTTTTTTGGCGTTCATTCAATTGCCAATAAGTAGGGTACCGCCCTGTGTTTGCGTGTTGAGCCACTGTTACGGCATTTGCCAACTCTATCATTTTAGCTTTATAAACCTCATTTTTTGTTGCCTTATAACCGGTCAGGTAGGCTTCCATCATATTGGCTACGCTTGCATTGATGGGTTCATAGCATGCATATTGTTCCAACACACAAGGGGTTATCCACTCTTCTACGTTGTACTGCTTCTGAGGCATTGGTTTCTCCCAGATAATAAATTGATCTTCGCAAAAACGCAACAGATCATCAGCAACTGAACGAAATTCCTTCTTTTGATGTATGTTTTGAAACAGGTATATTGCAAAGGCGCTTGCTTCATCTTTCGATAAATTTTTATACGGTTCTACCGGTGCAACATCCTCAAACTGACCGGACCAGTTGTATGTCTTTAACGGATTATTGATGATCCAATCATAAGCTTTTTTTCTCGTATCGACATATTCTGTTACAGCATACTGCGATTCTAATCGATCCAGAAAGTTGATTATCCCAATGGGGATACAGTCGTTTTCCGTTACGGGAGAGCCATCTATCCATAATTTCAGCTTCCAGGTTCCCGATGGTTCCTGAATTTTTTTATACGTTTGCGCGATTTTTAAAGCAGCTTCCTTGAATTTATTATCGCCGGTGATTTCATACAGGTCTAAATAGGTAGAAGCAGTTTTTGCCGGATAAATTATCATGAATTGATTTTTAAACGCTTTTGATGTGCGCTGCTCTCCCGCATAAGTGGGAGGGAAAAACTCCAATGGGCTACCTACAGGCTCACTTACGCCTATAAGATATTCCGCTGCATTAATGGCTATTTTTAGCGCTTTTTCCCGATTCGGCTCTGAGATTTTTGCATACTCAACCATACTTTCAATCACTGCTCCTATTATTTTTGACGGATAACAGTATAAATTGTATGAGGTGGTATCTGGAGTACCGTTGAATGCCCAATTTTGTATGTGCGGTTGATTAAACTCGTACTCCAATGCCATTTCGGCACTTTTTCGGTAGTTCAACATTTTTTGATGATAAGGCCCATTAAAAAAAGCGGCTTTATAGAACGAAAATTCATGCTTGTCGATTTCGTTCCCCGCCTCATCCATCCCGGAAACAGTCAACTTCATGAAACCAACAGGTAAATCGGCCCATATGGGGGATAAACTTTCACAAGGGCTTGTCGATTCAAAAGTGTATTCTTTATTGTCGACACCTCTTGCTGCAAAAACATATTTTTGTGCGTTAGGAGCAGGCTCAACCTTAAAGTATGGAGCATAAATAAATTGTTGGGAGTATTTGTTCCAAAAAAGATCTTCGTAAGGCCTTACCGGTTTTATTGATTCTTGACGTGTAATACGGTTAACTTTGTCGTATTGAATGGAATCCTTTTTTTTACATGAAATGAGCATTATGAAAAAAAACACTACGATAATGACCGTGATGGTTGGTTTAAAAAAGTTGTGTGGCATAATGTGTTTATTGTAAATTATTTGTATTATATCTTTGTGATTCATATGTTTATGTTGTGTGAAAAGTAATTCCGCAATTAAATGCTTTTGAGGCTTCGATCTATTCATTGCGTTTCTCCTTCCGAATCCGGATTGTTGCGCCAAATCTTATATGTTCCATGATTTCCTGAAAATTGCAATGAATTGGCATTTTCTTTAACCTTAAATTTAAAATGTGTATTGTTATCTTGTTTACATACATACCAAAGGCCCGGCTTCAATCCTGCCAATATGACTTTTTGGTCGGAATGATCCAAAAGGGTGATATCAAAAGAATCGGGAAGTAACTCCGATTTTGAGGGCAGTACAACAAGATAGTCATGGACTTTAATTCTGTATTCCGTGCTCGTCTCATCAAAATGAACCAACGGGGGCCTTACACCGTCTGCTGCCATCAGGAATAGATTCAAAAAAGTATCTTTTTTATTGGCTTGTTGGGGGGATATCACAAGCTGGTACCCCTTTGTTTCAGGTTCATGCGTGCTGATTGCAGGCAAAGGTGCAATCGGATTAACGGTATCCTGGCTGTTCCAATACACCGTCTTCCGGTTTGCTTTTGCAGGCAGTAATGTTTTAATATGAGTCCATCCGGTAGGTCCGGTCTCTTCCCTATTGTGCAGTAGAATGGAAGAATCGGAAATAAGAGGTTCTTTTATTGTATTTATTTTCCAGAATTTTTTAAAATCGGCGTTTGAAGAAGTGATATTGTCCAATACTACAATAAAGGCAGGCACCTGCTTATTCCCTGTATTCACAAAGCAGAATGTTTTGGTGTAGTTTCTAACTTTGGATGAATAGGCATGGGTAAGGTCGGCCTTAAAATAGCTATACTGAAAGCTATTGTTATTATGTTCTATGTTTGAGGCAAGGACAACACCGTTACTGAACCAAGGATCATGTAGCGTATCAAAAACCGACTTAGGACTCCGCTGGTTAAATCGGGTTCCGCCGTCATTGAGCAGATTATTTCCAAACGCCTCATCGGGATCAACAACGAGCATCATACTGTGGGAGGCGGATCGTTTATTGAAATTAAAATCGTAAGGCGATCCGTATGAGATGTAAAGCCCCAAATCACAGACCTGTAGGCCATGGTAATAAATTTGTATGGCTCCGGCATCTGCATGTTGATGGTTCCCAAAAAGATATCCTCCTCCTTTAATTTCAGCCACTACGTCATCACTCCCCGGCTTCATATTCCAGCCGGTACGGGAAATGAGGGATCCGGTAACATTTCCCGTAGAAAAAGCTAATGGGAAATGACTGTAATCTTCAGAGGGGATCAATTCCGGATTATTCAGCAACAAAAAGAGGATCGGGTTGTCGGGTATCCCTCCCTGGCGTTGAAATTCTGCTTTCAAAATTGCATTCTCAGAATAACAGTAATCCAACAACAGCATTTCGGGTTGCCCCCAATAATAAGGCTTCATTCGGTTTACCTCTCTGAACACATCGCCGTCGCGGAACAGCCTTCCGTTGGGTAGCCGCATATACATCCAGTAAAGCGGCAGCTTTTTTATGTTATCGTCGAATACCTGCCTGCCGGACATTCTATAAAAGAGCCAGGCCGCATTCATTTCCCACATATGTCGGTATGCCCCATAGTCTACTCCTTGATTGGGGCGGGCAGATTGATATTGAAACCGGCGCATGGGAACCAGTTCTTCTAAAATAAGGTAGGATGTATATTTGTACGGAATAGGGTCTTGCTCATAAATGGCAATACTCATGGACAATAAATCACGATTTACCTGAGCTTCTGCAGCGTGTCCGTTTACAATGCTTTCTTTAAACGGAGGCCAGCCGATACTCATTTTTCGGGATAAATCCATCATACGTTCATAAAGCTGTTTTTTTTCTTGCTTTGTCAATAAACCGTTACACCAATCGTACACAAGAGCCGATACATAGATTGTGTGTCCTATGTCTCGGGTTATATCTCCATAGTTTATATTTCCGTATTCCAATACGGATAAATAATTTTTTAGGATGCTGATCGCTTCCCGCCCAACCTTTTTTTCATCAGTCATCAAATAGTAGAAAGCTTTAGTTTGCACCGTTTTTTCTAAATCGGTAGAATAGGGTATCTCTTTCCACGGATAAAAGTGAAAGGTGAATTCTTGCAGAGCATCCTTTTTTACTTGTTGCCATACACGGTGATTTTCACCTTTGTCCAAACGTGCTTTAACAACCGGTAACGACTCTCCGTTAACCCAAAGGCGGGGATGGCCTTCAGGAGGAACAATGGGAGGTTGATAAATTTGAACCGTTTCTGGAACTGTAACCGGACAATATTCATTTACTACAATCTTTTCAAACTGGATACCTTTAGGAAGCCAAACTCTTAGAAGTGAATCAGATTCGGTTATTACAAAATCCCCCAAGACATGGTATGTGTAATTTCTTGCATCCGATACAATTCTTTTTGTAATGCGCTGATTTCCGATTTGTATCTCGATATTCAGATCATTTACGGGGCCGTTGGGAAACTGGGTCCGTTTCACGTGACTGCTCAATAAATACCTCCCTCCCTGAGGGATACGAAGGGGAAATGTTATATCGGCTTCTCTCCAAACCTCACCCTCCGCATCCCTTTTAATGCTATCTTTTAGTTCTAACAATTGGTCATTACTTGTTCTCCTAACGGTATTAGGATTAATACGCGCCTCTTTTGAAGTCAGCGACAACTCAGTGCTGTTGCTCTTTTGTTGAGAGAACAAAGAGGCACTGAGAAATAACAAAAGTAAAGTAGAAAAAACATATTTATGAACCATAAAATAAGTGTCATCCGATACTATAAAGAGCACAATAAAATCCATGATAGCAATTGATCTGAGACCCGTCGCTCTCCTTATTTCCAGCCCGGATTTTGCGTTAATTTAGGATTTAAATCTATTTCTGTCTGGGGTATGGGCCATAGGTAATAATGGTCGGGAAACCCTCTTTGACGGATTTTTACTCCGGTAAATTCCGTCATCCAAATTCCATCTACCACCTCTTTCCCAATCTTCCATCTCCGGATATCTGAATAACGTTGCCCTTCCCCACAAAACTCTATCATTCTCTCGTGCTGAATTTTTTCGAACATTTGCGCTTTATCCAGTCCTGCAGGTATAGTGGGCATGCCCGCACGGACACGAACCGAGTTTATAGCATCATAAACAGACTGGTCAGGAGCGCCGAGGGCTTCGTTTTTTGCTTCCGCATACATCAGTATTACGTCAGCTAAGCGAATAAGTGGAAAATTTTGAGGCATGTTATCCTGCAAACCATATACAGAACCTGTTTCAACAAATTTCCTCCAGGAATAACTCCCGTTTTTCCATACAGGCACATAGGCATCAGGGGTATTAACGACTGGGAATCTGTAAGTTAGTGAAATGCTGTTTTTCCCCACAAATTCTGCCCAGGGAACTATTATTGACTGATGCAAACGGGGGTCTCTGTTTTCAAACAATTTTCTTACCGAGGCTTCGTCTTTCCAATCAGCAGGACTATCAGGGTTAAAAGTCTCTCCCTCCGCATTGGTATACTTATTAAAATCAAAGGGGGTGCCGTCTATCATCTCGTAGGAATTGACCAATTTAGGTGTCGGCCGCGTACGCTGTGATCCGGTTGTCGCCCCCATGGCGTTTCCATAGTTCCGATCGGTTGCGATACCGTGTCCCTTTTCTGCGATATATTGTACATCGAAAATGACTTCGCTGTTGTTGTTCCCCGCTACACGAAATAAATCATGATAGTTGTTCAGTAATTTCCGGTCGCTTTTTTCCATGACCTCCTTAAAATCGGCAGCCGCTTTTTCGTATTGTTTCGCCCATAAATGTGCTTTCCCTCTCATAGCTAACGCGGCCCATTTAGTGGCGCGTCCCACATTTGTCTGATCATAGCTTTCCGGCAGGTATGAATAGGCATCCGTCATATCACGCACAATAAATTCATACACCTCCTCATTTGTATTACGTGCCTTATAGGCTTCGTCAACATTCATGGGGGAGTCATAAAGAGGAACTTCGCCAAAAAAGTCCCAGAGCTTAAAATAGAAATACCCCCTCAGAAACAACGCTTCTCCCAAGGTGCGTTTCTTGATGTCCTCACTCATCTCAATTTCCGGTATATGCTTTATCGCTGTGTTTGCCCGGTAAATACCTTTATAGAATATGCCCCACGAGTTGGCATAAAAAGAAGCATTAGCCGGAAAATTTCCCGTAGTGAGGCCTGTTGACCATGACTGATAAGAAATATCGGTAAAATCGTCCATCATGCCATACATTACTATGCTATTGGTAAATTCACGGTTGGCGTGATACAACGAATTAATGCCCATAATCGCATCTTCCTGCGACTTCCAAAAGTTTCCTTCAGATAATCCCACTAATGAATTTCGATCAAGAAAATCATTGCAAGAAGACAAAATACAAACAGCCAGTAGAACTAATATTTTTATATTCTTTTTATTTTTCATGACTCTTTTTTTATAATGTTATATTTAGACCAATCACCCACTGCTTCATCAAAGGATAAGACATGTTCGGATTTTCCGGATTGTATCCTTCAAAACGGGTAAACGTGAGATAATTTTCCAGGTTTGTATATATCCTTAGCCGGTCGACGAAAAGCTTGGACGTTATTTTTGTTGGTAAAGTATAACCTACCTGTAAGGATTTAATTCTGAAATAGGAGGTATTGTATAACCAATAATCGCTATAGGCGGTATTAAGTGAAGATCCCGATGTTAACAAACGGGGATAAACTGTCGATTTTTTTTCGGGAGTCCAACGGTTTAAGATCTCTTTTCGCAACAAGAAACCTTCATTGATATTGAAAGTATTAAAACCATCATTCCCCCAATACCCTTTTACGCCACTGACGCCTTGTCCCACAAGATTAAAGTCCAGACCTTTGTATGCTGCTCCGAGGTCTATTCCGTACGTCATTTTTGGAAGGGGAGAATAATCTTTAATAACCCGATCCTCATCATTAAATATTTTGTCATTATTGGCGTCTTTATACAGCATGTCACCGGGTGAGGGAGTTCCTCCGACATAAGTCCCAAATTTATATCCATCTGCTAATAACTTGTCTATTTCAGCCTGGTCTTGTAGGATATGGTCAAATTCGAGCAAATAGTAGCTATTGAGTGATTTTCCTTCAGTTGTGATTGTAGTTCCGTCAATTGATTTTTCGCCATTGAACTTTATCACCTTATTATTCACGGTTGACAAATTTCCTCCGATATTGTAAGAAAAATCCTTTCCGATATTGCCCAGGTAGGTTAATTGAAGTTCGAAACCCCTGTTCTCCATCTCGGCTATATTTTGCCAGGGAGGTAGGAAGTTCCCCATTACCAGAGGAATGGGAATTTTAGTTAATATGTTGCTCGTGATCTTATCATAATATTCGGCACTTAACGATAATCTGCTCTTTAACAGAAGCAAGTCTATCCCTACATTAGTAATGGTTGTAGTTTCCCATTTTATTTTGCTGTTTGCGATTTCAATCGGGGCTACCCCTTGTTGAAGCTGGTTGCCAAACGGGTAAAGAAAAGAGCCATACACCACTTGATAAGTATAATCTCCAATTCTGTTATTCCCCAGTTTCCCCCACGATCCTCTTAATTTAATATCATCAAAAACTGTTTTTAATGATTGGGCAAAAGGTTCTTCCGTTAATCTCCAACCGGCCGAGAATGATGGGAAGAAACCCCATCGGTTCTCTTTCGCAAACCTCGATGATCCGTCATACCGGGAATTTATCTCAAGCAGGTACTTGTTTTTGTAATCGTAATTAATACGTCCAAAATAAGACTGAAGGGCATCGTCTGTCCCGGATCCGGTAATCGATTCAAGATTGACGCCTACATCCATGATGTATATGGCATCATCCCCCAATATGTCGTTTTTCTTTGCATCGAATTTATCCATCCGGTTGTATTGTTGATCGAATCCGACCAATGCCGTCAGGTGGTGATGGTCCAGAAAAGAGGTGTTAAAGCGTAAAAGAGAGTTAAAAATCATTGAGTAATCCCTTCTGTTTCCGTTGAATAGGCTGTTGATGCTCGGCTTCTTTTGGTATTCAAAATCCGTTTGTAAATTCCACAAAGCATATGGGCGGGTATATTCCCAATTACGGCGGTTATCGTAGTTAAAACCCAGACTGTTTTCCCAATCAAAGAAATGTAAGAATTTTGTTTTTACATAAAACTTTAATCCTAGTTTCTGCCTTTCATAGTTTCCCCGGATATTATCTATATATGCACGCGGATTTGACCCTTGGGGAAGCCCTTCAAACATCTCGCCGCCATAACGCCCGTCCGTATATTTGGGGATGACGCCCGGGGTGGTATTCCTGATATTGTTAAAGAAACTCGTTACATCAATAGGATCCCTATCCGACCAGGTTCCAAAGGCGGTTCCCCCTAGCTCCAATCCATTGGATATTTTTGAATCGGCACTTAACCGGAATGAATATTTGGTATAACCCGAATTGTCAATAATTCCTTTATTATCCAAATAACCGAGGGATAAGTAAAATTTGCCTTTTTCACTACCGCCTCTTGCTGTCAGGTTATGCTCGGTCAAAACAGAGGTGTTTAAAATCTCATCATACCAATCTGTATTAGGATATAAGATGTTGCCTGATTCGGCTTCTTTCCTCCAGTTGTCGATCAAACTGACAGGGTATTTTTCACGTCTTTCCGATTCGTTAACTAACTCCATATGTGTTGCCATATCATTGATAAACTCGATCTCTTTTGCAGCACTCTGCCATCCCATATATCCATTGTAAACGACATTAACTTTACCTTCAACACCCCGTTTGGTGGTAACCAGGATAACACCGTTGGCAGCCCTTGAACCATAAATTGAAGAGGAAGATGCATCTTTTAAAACGGAAACACTCTCCACATCACTGGGATTTACATCATTCAATGCTCCCGGCACCCCATCAATAATAATCAGAGGCGATGCGTCGTTCATAGTTCCCTTACCCCTTACGAAGATGTTTAAGTCCTCCGCACCTGGAGTGGCCGACATCTGGGAAATGTTGAGCCCGGCACTTAAGCCGGTTAATGCGGAAGACAAGTTCAACGAAGAACGGCCCGTCAATGCTTCGTCAAATCGAACAGACGATACGGCTCCCGTTAGATTTGCCTTCTTCTGTACGCCATATCCTACAACGACTAACTCTTCCAATGCCTGGGTATCTTCTATAAGTACAATGTTAAAAGTATTTTTTCCCTCTGCAGACATCTCCTTTGTGTGATAACCGATGTAAGAAATGTTAATTTGGGCGTTATCTTCAATATCCAACGAAAATTCTCCATCCACATCTGTAACGGTCCCATTGGTGGTTCCGGCTTCAACGATATTTGCCCCTATAATGGGCTCTCCTTTTTCATCCACTATTTTTCCGGTAACTTTTTTTAGTGTTTTAATGGGTTGACTTTGTTTTTCTGAGGTTCGGTTCAGGACAATCTGCTTGTTTTTCAGGGTGTATGTAATATCCGTTCCGGTAAACAATTGCGATAAAACAACACTCAAATCCTTGTTCTGTACATTTACACTTACTTTGCGGGTTACCTCTACCAGTTCTTTGTTGTATAAAAAGCGGTAACTTGTTCTGGCCTCGATAGCCGAAAATACTTGTTCCAACGGTACGTTTTGTAAATCTAACGAAAGGCTAATCTGCGCTTGTGCCTGGAATCCTGCGAAATGCGATCCAAAAAGCATACACAGAAAGACAATAATAGGACGAAATGCGTTCCTTCTTTTAAAATTTATCATACATGTTTTTTTTGAAATGATTAAAGTAAAATTAACGTGCTTCTGTATCTAAGACGTTTCAAAAAAGAAATCCCACATCCGAAAGTGAAAAAAATCGAATATGGGATAAAATTTGTTTATATTTTCCGCTACTAATTCTGGGATACCTCAATTATTTTTTTTGGGTTCCGCTTATCCCCGTTGAAACTATAACGGATAGGAGCAGACATCCGCAACAATTCAAGTATTTCGTCTAACGATTCCTGTTCAAAGGTAGCCCTGTAACGTTGTTTTGCTAATGCAGGATCTTTTATGGAAATATCCACATTAAAGGTTCTGGCCACTCTTTTAAAGATATTTTCGAGGGTTTCATCCCTGAAAATAAGAATTCCTTCTTTCCATTTGCCGTACAGTGAAGCATCCACGGTATACACATCGTGCCGGTTGGTATTTGTGTTCCATACAAATTGCCGGTTAATATCCATTTCCGTTTTTTTGTGCTGTTGAGGTGATTCGATGAAAACATGGCCTTCTTCCAGGGTGATTGTCCGTAGTGTGTCGGAAGGGTAGGCATCCACATTGAATTTCGTTCCGGTAGCCGTGATACTGATGCCATCGGCGACAACAATAAAGGGGGATTCCCGGTTAGCCTTTACATCAAAGAATGCTTCGCCTGCCAGGAAGGTTTCCCGTTTGGTTTTTTCAAAAGGGATGGAATAAGATAGCTTGCTGCCGGAATTGAGCCAAACCGTGGATCCGTCGGGTAGGGTTATTTGCGTATAGGTGCCTTTAGGCGCAATGATCTCTTGTCGTGAATCAATGAACTCTTCCTTGGATTGACGATTAAAAAATAGATACAAGGAAATTAACAACAACGGAATGACGATGACTGCCGCTGCCCGTTGCCACCACACAAGAAAGCGAGTTTGCCCTCTCTTTCCTTTTCTTATTTCTCTCAGTATTTTTGCTTCTGCCCGATCGATACGAATATCTTGAGCGGGAAATGCAGGGTGTGTCGTATCCCAGATATTCTTTAATTGAGCAAAAGCTTGTCTGTTTTTTGCACTTTCGTTGCACCAAACAGCCAATCGCTCTTTCTCTTCAGAAGTGATGGTCCCGTTGAAAGACCTGACAATTAATATTTCTATATCTCGTTCCAATTTCAGTTCTTTTTTTATCATAAAATCGTTGAAACTCATTCGACATTTTTTTCGCTCGGCAAATCATCCGTCGGATGAACGATCACCTTAGCTCTTGCTTAATGAACCCGTTCAACGGTTATTTTCTGTATTGATAAGACGTTTCATCTTCTCTTTTCCACATCATGAAACTATAAATAAAGTAAAAATGATATCCATAGAAAAAAGTCTCTTAAATAATGACGCAGGAATTTTAACGCTTTTCCTATTCTTTCTTCAATAGTTCTTTCAGACACATGCAAGCCGGCCGAAATCTCCTTATACTTTAATCCGTAAATCCGGTTTAACTCAAATGCTTGACGATATTCTTCGGGCATTGCGCTCAATCCTTCTTTTAAACGGGATTCCAAATCTGAGTACAAGATATATTGTTCAGTCAAAGAGTCAGTATCGTTCCCTAAAAATGAAACATAGTCAACGTGGGCCCTGACAACTTTACCGTGCCGTAATTCGTCCAGGCATCCATTTCGGACAGATTGCAGGAGAAAGCCTTTAAGAGAAGTCTTGATACTGATGCTACTACGACGGTTCCAAAGATCCAGGAAAACATCCTGTACGATATCCTCACAAATATCCCTTCTATTGGAAAGAATTGTTCCGGCGAACAAAACCAGATCCTTGTAATATCTACGAAACACAAACAAAAAAACATCTTCGTTTCCTTCTTTCAACTGGTCTAATATTTGCGCCTCATCATACATTAACAAAAAGAGATTAGATCGGGAACATTTCTGCTGTTTTCTCTATAAATAATTATACACATATATATTGTCAGGCCCTGTCTGATTTTTCCCCTTTATTCTTTCCAGACCGGCACTAAACAAGGACTGATTTAATATTGACATCTGATATATAGAGGGTTAAATCATAATATCCTGATTACATTGCGTGCAAATTTAGTGTAAATATTTAGATCGGAGATAACTTTAGTAAAGAATTTGAAAAATAAAGAAGGGGTTCATGGGATGGCTTAAAAGGTGAAAAGGGATGCTCAGGGGTTTCTACGAGGTAAAATCGTAAATTTTCCCGTCAGTTCTTCACTGGATCTGTATCCGTACCTGACGGCCTTTACCCGGATGGTATGCGTCCCCTCTGTCAGCCTGAGACTCCCGGCATACAGCTTCCAGCGAGGAGAATCGCCTTCTTCTGTAGTATACACTATGGAAGAACCTTGTGTGGGGCAATAGAACGACAAGGACATCGGGAGTGTGTAGGTCCCTCCTTCCCGGTAGTTTTTCAATCCCCGGTCCTCTTCCGCATTCACAACGAAGTAGGGCTTATCCGTTACCGGTTGTTTCCCGCCAGGCCACATCTGCTCAATCATTTCCGACTCGTTGAGTAACCCCATGTCGTTGGTTTCCTCTCTCCACCGCTTTTGTTGGAGGCGCATCTCATCGAGCACTCTCCTGTATTCCGGGTTTTCGGCCAGGTTGTTCAATTGGAAAGGGTCAGCCTCCACATCGTAGAGCTCTTCCGGCGGCCGGCTGTCTGCCATCCATTTTTTCTGGTGAACGGTCAGCTTGCCTTCCGCATTGAGGCGCATCACTTCCTGCATGATCGGCATCCGGTTGAGGTAGGGAACCCAAATAGCGAAAGGCTCATTGGGGTAGTAGTTTTGGATGTAGAGGTATTTCTTGTTGCGGACGGAGCGCATCATGTCGTACGACTCATCCACCCGATCGCGTGCTGCGAAGACATACTCCCTGGGGGCTCCGGCCTGTGGCCCCAGAAAGGGCAGTCCCTGCATGTGAACAGGGACGGGGATGCCGCTAAGCGAGAGAACCGTCGGGCCGAGATCGATGGCCGAGATCAGGTCGTCGTTGACCGATCCCGCATCCCGCTTGCCGGGAAAACGGATGATTAGCGGGATGTTTAACCCTGAATCGTACAACCACCTTTTGGCCCGGGGGAGTCCGTCGCCGTGATCTCCCCAGAAAAAGACTACGGTGTTGTCCGCCAACCCCTCTTTCTCCAGTTCGTCCAGCAGCCTGCCTACGACCGAATCGAGTCTAGCAGTATTGTCGTACATCCTGGCAAGGTTGCGCCGGACAATGTCGGTATCGGGATAGTAAGGAGGAACCTTCACCTTGTCGGGATTGGTCTTCACCCGTGAAATGTCCCAGTTCTGGCTCTCGTGGGTTCCCGTATAGTTGAAGACTGCGAAGAAAGGTTGGTCTTTTTCCGGGCGGTTTTTGTAGTGGGCCTGATTGCCGCACTCATCCCAGATGCTTTCCGGCACAGGATCTTTGGCAAACTGATAGTCGGTCTTGCTATTGTTGGTGCAATAGTATCCGCCTGCCCTTAGGTATTCGGTAAAAGCTTTGACGTAATGCGGGGGGACCGCTGTGAACTCAACGGGATTCTCAACGGAGCGGCGATAGCTCGTTGTTCTCATGTGCATGCATCCGATGGAGGTCTGATACATGCCCGTTATGATGCCGGCTCTGCAGGGAGCGCTGATTGCTGCAGTTGTAAACACATGGGTATAACGTATTCCCTCTGCTGCCAGCCGGTCTATGTTGGGGGTCCTGGCCAGTTCATCGCCGTAACACCCCAGGTGGGGGCTGAAATCTTCGGTAGAGATCCACAGGATATTGGGCCGGTTTGCCCCGGCTTGATCTTTTTCCGGTTGGGATGCCGCAGGTAGGATGCTCCCCAGGGTTGCCGGCAATACACCCAGCAACAGTTTTTGATGATTTTTCATAGTCATGTCTGTCTAGTCGGTTACCGGGAGCACTCTTTTCAGCAATCTCTCCCCCGAGGCATTGATCACTTCAACGGTCAGCCTGTCACCTTTCTTCTCGAGGACCATCACCGTGCCATCGGGCTCCTTGTTCCCTCCTCCGATGATGACGGGAAAGTTATTTCCCGCTTCGCCTTTCTCGATCACCCGGAAGCGGTGAGTATGGGCATTGAGGGAGATATCGAACGGTGCACCTTTCAGTACCGGTATCCAGAGGTCAGAGCAGGGCGAAAAGCTGCCGGGGTTCACCCCGAAAATGGGAATGTGGTGGATCAGTATCCGTTTGGTTGCTTGGGTAAAGGCTCCGGACTCCAGTTCCTCTTTCAGAAAGTTGGCCTGATCGATCCGGTGTTGCGTGAAGTCGTTCATGCCGTAATAGACCTCGTGGCTGTCGGGTTTGTCTTCCCCGCAGTCAAGAAGGACAAAGCGGGTGTCCCCCAGGGAAAAAGCACTGTAGGAACGGCCTCTCATTCTCCCGAGGTAATCCCACAGGTGTAGGGAGTATTCGCCCCGTGTTTCGTGGTTCCCCCGAATAAAGACGGAGGGCACCTCATCGCTTTTAATGCGGGGCGTGTAGGCGAGCAACCGGTTCACGATATCTCCCTCGACTTCCACGTCATCGAAGCAATCGCCGTTGAAGATAACCAGATCGTACGGCTTCTCCTCTACCAGCGCGTGCAACTTGTGGAACATCGTCATGTTGCTGTGGAGGTCGTTGTAGACGATAACCCGGAAATCCCGCGCTTTATCGTTCCAGGTGGTAAACGTTTTCAGGTCGGACCGGACCGTATCACCGAACTCCTTATAGTAACTGGAATAGCGGGTGATTTCCTGCGAGACAACCCGGTAATAGTACTTCGTGCCAGGGCGGAGGCCGCTCAGGTGTACGCGGTGGATCTTGTTGTTTGCTACCATCACTCCTTCGAGGAAGGGTCGCACCCGTTGCAGGCGGGTACTGTCGGTACCGTATTCCACCCAGCTTCGCGCCGGAACATGGGTAAGCCACATAACGGTCATCTCGTCGCTTCCCGGATTTTGCAGGTAAGGGATGGTACGCATCACCTCCGATGCAGGTGTCTTGAGGCGTATATCGGCGAACAGGGGACGGTGGTCGGATGCCACCGGTTCATCCACCACCTCGGCCTTGTACCTGGCGTAGGTCTCTCCTTTGGCTGTGTATCCAAATATATAATCGATCGTGTTGAGCGGATTGACTGAGGGTGAGGTGGGTTGTTTGGGGTTGGAAAGTATCTGCCATCCTTTTCTCAGGAATTCGATGGGGGCCGAGTCGGGGGTTGCGTTCAAATCCCCGATCAGGAAGACCGGTTTGTTGTAACCGCTCACGGCTTCGGTGATGATTTTTACCGATTGCAGTCGCTCTTCCCCGGTGAGGGAAAGGTGGGTGTTGACCACCACATACTTTTCAAGTTCTACGATGAGCGCTGTGCGGGCTTCAGTGGCTCCGGGCAGGTCGATTTTCTTCACCGCCGCCGGTTTTTCCCGAGTCAGCATGCCGTTGCCGTATTTTCCTCCGTCGTGCAGGATGGAGTAGCCGAAGGTAGCGTACATCCCGGTCTGCTCGGAGAGCAGCCGGATAATATCGATGTTGCCGCTCCTGTTCGTCATGCTGTCCACCTCCTGCAGGCCGACCACTTCCGGGTTGACAGCGAGGATCAGTTTTCCGATGCGTTCGATATCGACTGTGTCGTCCATTCCCCTGCCGTGGTGGATGTTGTAACTCATGATCCTGCGGGTGTTTTCCCTCTGGGGAAATCGGTTGCCCTCCTGCAGAGAAACGGGTTGTGCCCCGCTGTGAAAGAGGGTGAGGAAGAAGATCAGTAAAAGGATCGTTGTTTTCATATGCATTAATTTTGATGCTCGAGGTATTCTTTCAGGAACTTTTTGTCCAGCTCATCGCTGTCCCCGTACTGTCTCCGCAGCTCCTCCAGTTTCTTGTGCATCGTTTCGCGCACACCGGCATAACCGGGATCGTTGTAGACATTCCTCAACTCCATCGGATCCGTGTGCAGGTCGTACAGTTCCCATTCATCGATGTCGTAATAGAAATGCATCAGCTTGTATCGTTCAGTAGCCACGCCGTAATGGCGCTTCACCATGTGTACCGAAGGATACTCGTAATAGGTGTAATAGACCGCGTCGCGCCACTCGTCGGTTTTTCCGGCAACCAGCTCCCGGAACGTTTCCCCTTGCATCTCTTCCGGTGGAGTGATGCCGGCATAATCGAGGAGGGTAGGTGCAAAATCGAGGTTCTGAACAAGTTTGTCGACAACGGTGCCGGGCCTGATCTCTTTGGGATAGCGGATCAATAACGGTGTCCGGAACGATTCTTCATACATGAACCGCTTGTCGAACCACCCGTGTTCGCCCAGGTAAAATCCCTGGTCGGAGGTGTACACCACAATAGTGTTTTCCGACAACCCGGCCTCTTCCAGGTAGTCGAGTAGCTGGCCCACGCCGTCATCCACCGATTGGATGGTGCGCAGGTAATCTTTGATGTACCGGTTGTACTTCCATCGGGCAATCTGTTCGTCGGTGAGGTGGGGGTAACTGACTTTGAACGCTTCGTTTTTGGGTGTATAGGCTGCCAGCCACTTTTCGCGTTGCTGCGGCGTAAACCGCTCGAGCTCACGGTGAAATCCGGTGCTATCGCCCTGCGGATCCACGATCATTTTAAAATCGTGCCCCCACGTAGCATGCCCGTGGACCTGCATCTCCTGCTCCTTTGCGGCCCTTCCCCGCCCTTCGTAATTGTCGAAGAAAGTGGAGGGGGGCTCAAAGGTGACGTCGTCGAAGAGGTTGAGGTACTCCGGTGCCGGCTGCCAGTTACGATGCGGTGCTTTCTGGTGATAGAGCACGCAGAACGGCTTCCCGGGATCCCGTTTGTTTTTCAGCCAGTCGAGAGTAGCTTCGGTGATGATATCGGTGCAGTACCCTTCCTTTCGGATCTTCTTTCCGTTGATCAGGAAGTCGGGATTGTAGTACTGGCCTTGTCCGGGCAACACCATGGAGAAGTCAAATCCCTGGGGGATACCGTCGAGGTGTATCTTGCCGATCATGGCTGTCTGGTAGCCGTTGGCCTGCATGAGCTTCGGGAAGTTGGGCTGGTCCCAGTCGAACGGCTGTACGTTGTCCACCTTGCCATTGACAAAACTGTGTTTGCCTGTCAACAATACAGCCCTGCTCGGAGCGCTGATGGAATTGGTGACGGTCGACCGGGTAAACAGGGCACCTTCCTTCGCCAGCCGGTCGATATTGGGTGTCCGGTTGAGTCCGTATCCGTAAGCGCTAATTGCCTGATAGGCATGGTCGTCGCTCATGATGTAAATAATGTTCGGCTGCCGGGGCTCCTCGTTTTTATTTTGGCAGGCGGTCAGCAGGGCCAGTGAGCCGATGCCGGCCCACGTTGTGCGGATTACCGTGTTGTACTTTTTCATTTTTACGTCACGTTCTAAAGCGTGTTCAGCAACCTCTTGGCGTCGCTCAATCTCTTCTGCCAGTCGCTTGAAGGTTCCAGCGTGCCGAACCCGGCAATCGCCTCTTCTAGCTGCGCCAGCTTCTTCAGGGATTCGGGCGTGTTCTCTCCGGTGTACTTTTTCCGCAGTACCCGGATTTTTTCCGCGTCCTGAATCCCTTCCACCAGTCGTTCAAACCGGATGGAGCTTCGGGCATCGGGATACACGAAATAGGTGTCTCCTGCCGGCCAGGTCCGGAAACGGGAGTCGGTCAGCGGGTTCTCTACCCAGGAGTTATAGGCCCAGCGCAGGAATCCGTCTAAATCGAGGGCAGCCGCATACCAGGCTGCGTATACCGATTCTGCCGAGGGGGAGAAAGTAAACATGTTGGGAAATTTATCGGCACAACAGACGTAGTAAGTGGTGGTAAGCCCTTTTGCTCTTCGTGCCTCGATCTCTTCACGGCTTACCTTGTTGCTGGCACCCACGCAAATATCTTTTATCCACGGATATTCGCGGTAACTCTTGTGATTATCCGCAAGCGAAACACCCAGCTCGGGTGCATAGAGTTCCAACACTCTAAGGGCTGCCTTCATATCGGCAGGCCCACGTTCGTCCATCGCGATATTGGTCTTTTCCAGCCATCCCTTTTCCCGGAGGTGACGGGTAAAGTCTTTCAGGAACACTCCCCACAGCTCTTCATACTCTTTCGACTGCGCCTTCAGCTCTACGGTAACCAGCTCGCCTTTCTCCATATCGTTGTAGTGCAGCTGGTTATTCCAGGTAAGGAGAGAGTAGCAGTTGATCATCTTATTGATGCCCAGATCCATCATGAACTGTACCCAACGGTCGAAAACGGTATAGTCGAAACTCCAGCTCCGGTCTTTGTTCTTCGTCCAGACAATCATGTCGGCATACGCATCAAAGCACTGGTTGTTCCAGGGGTCCTTGTTCAGGGTAGCAGTAATCACTTTTTGTCCCGCATCGGCCAGCATCTGCATCAACGGTTTCATTTTCTCGAAATGGGCGTCGCTCCACAGCTCCAGGTTGTGTACACGGGCTACGGCTGACGGGTGCTGCCACAGGTCGAGGTGGTAGCTCCATTCTGACGGCTCGGGCAACAGCCGGTCAACGATTTCCAGTTCGATCTCGAAATTATGGGGTGACTGGCCCCGGGCGTAGATGGTAAGTTCTCCCTTGTAGTTTCCGGCCGTAGCATCGGAAGGGATGTCAAAGGTGATCCATAGCGGCCTGACGGTTTTTGCATCCAGGTTAAAGCATTCCAGGTTATCCAGCATGTCCGGCGCCAGCGAAGCAGGGAAGTCGCCCGGTTGGCGGTGCCCGCAGCCCGGGCCGAACTCATCGGTCATGACATAACGGACGAACCGGGCTTGTGCTACAGATGCGGGCAGGCTGTTCCCTTCAGTCTTGAAGTCGTTAAACGCGTACTCTACCTGGTCGATATCCTCGGCAGTCCAGAGCAGCAGTTGGGCGGACACTTTCTCGCCTTTCCATCCGGAAATTTTCACGTTGTTGACGAGGGTGATCTCCGGTGCCACGGATTTGGGCAGTTTGTCATCAACAGAGATGAACGAGGCGTGCAATCCCGCAGTTACGTGCGACCAGTCGGACAGGGTGTCGTTGGTGGGGTCTTTCATCTCTTCGAAGGTGATGCACTCTTTTTCCGGACGGTTGTTGTTACACGCCACAGCTGTAAGGACCGGTAACCCTAGAAAAACACCGAGGGCATACCGGGAAATTATTTTCGCGATTCTCATATCTCTTTTGTAGTTTAATGCCAAAGATAGTTAATTTTCGGTTGAAGAACTTAAAATATGGCGTTCAACCTCTTTCCTGTTCCTGATGGGGATCAGCGTAAAACCGTAGGTGGCCGAAGCTTCACCCGGGCGGATCAGGTACTCTTCCAGCGGCAGCTTGCCCCAGCTGTTGTTCCCTCCCACACCCTGCATGCGGTGATCGATAAAGAGGTCCACCACATCCGACGGACGGTAGTCGCTTATATGCTTGTTCCGGGGCGCAGTTCCTGCCGGTGCGTCGTTGTTGAGCGATTCTCCGTTGGTGATCGTCTCCAGCAGGTAGTTGGACACGTTGAACTCAAACAGGTCGTCTGCTACAAAGAGCAGTCCATTACCCGATTTCCGGGTTAGTGCCAGCCAGCGGGTATCGGTATGATGTCCGTTTTCCTGCGGCAACACGTAGCGGGTTACCATTTCGTTGATGGGTGATGTGTAACGGTCGAGGAAGGCGGAACTTTTTCGGTCGGCGTAGTTCTCCCAGGGGCCCCTGCCGTAATAATCCGCTTGCACCAGCTCTCCTGTGAGCTGCATCCGCATACCGATACGGGGTATCATTTCTGTATCTGAGTTGGTGGCATCGAACCGGTTGGAGATATGGAGGGTGCCGTTGTCATAGAGAGTATAAGTCACTTCGTTGCTGGCCCCGGTTTCGGGGTAGCTGTAGCGGTAGGTGAGGGTTGTTGTCTCGCCGCGGGTGATCTTCAGGCCTTCCGCCCTGAGTTCCCGGTAGCTGGCCTCTCTCCATGCGGAGAGCCTTTTAGGAAGCCGTGCGCCGTAATCGTTATCGATGGGAGCCCGCCAGAAGAAGGGACGGGGACCAGCACCGTTTTCGATATATTCGGTGCCGTCCACCCGGTAGGAGGTGAGCAGCCCGGTCTGTTTGTCGAAGACAGCCTTGAAACGGCGGCCGCTTACGATCACCGAGGTTTCTGTCTCTTCTGTTCCGGCTGCTTTCAGCTTCCCGGTTATCCGGGCAGAGTAATCGTTGACCACAAACTGGTTACGGGCTACCACCCAGCCGGCAGGGATCAGCCGTTCCTCCTTCTGCTGTGTGACCGTAAAGTTGACGGTCAGCTGCTCTTTGCGTCCGGCGTAACGGGCCCAGCCGGGTACCGCTACCTTTACGGCCTCCTGTGGAGCTGCTTCTGCCTGCAGCCCCCCCTGGGCCAGTTCCTTTCCTTCGGTTTTGATGCTGTATGTAATCTGGTAATTACTCAGATCGGAGAAGAAGTGCTCGTTGAAGAGTTCTACCGACCCGTCCACCGGGTTGAAATTGCGGAACCAGACATGTTGGTACACCTTGCGCATCTCTTCGGTATGTGGTTTCACGCTCCGGTCGGGGAAGACCACACCGTTGATGCAGAAGTCACCCGAACTGGGAGTACCTGTTGGCCCGTAGTCGCCTCCGTAGGCCCAGAAACGGCTCCCTTTCTCATCGTTCTTCACCAGTCCCTGGTCTACCCAGTCCCAGATAAAGCCTCCCTGCAACAGGGGATACTTCCGGATGATGTCCCAGTATTCGGTGAAGTTGCCCAGGCTGTTTCCCATGGCATGAGCGTACTCACAGAGGATAAGGGGGCGGTCGGATGCGGGATCGTTGGCGTACCGCTCGATCTCATCGGGATCGGAGTACATCGGTGCGAAGATATCGCTGTTCCACTCCATTACAGCCCGTTCGTACTGCACGGGGCGGGAGGTGTCGCGGCTTTTGATCCAGCGATAGGTCTCGTAGAAATTGTATCCGTTACCAGCCTCGTTGCCCAGTGACCAGGTGATGACGCAGGGGTGGTTCTTGTCCCGTTCCACCATGCCGGAGGTGCGGCTCAGGTGATCTTCCAGAAAGAGCGGGTTGTTTCCCAGCGTACCTCCTTTTCGGAGGTTGTATCCCATCCCATGGCTTTCGATGTTGGCCTCGTCGATCACGTAGATCCCGTATTCGTCAGCCAGCCTGTAGAAGAGTTCCGGTTGCGGGTAGTGGCTGGTACGCACGGCATTGACGTTGTATTTGCGGAACAGTTCGAAATCTTTGCGTATCAACTCTTCGGTGACGTAATGGCCGGTATGTTCGTTGTGTTCATGCAGGTTCACCCCTTTCAACAGTATCGGCTGCCCGTTCACTAGGAACTGGCGGTTTTTAATTTCTGCTGTACGGAAACCTACTTTCAGGGCTGTCGCTTCGAGGGTGCTTCCCTTTTCATCCATCAGCTCAACGGCTAGCGTATAGAGGTGGGGTGTCTCGGCGCTCCACTTTTTCACGCCGGGTATCATCTCTTCAAAGCGAACGGATGCTCTTTCGGAAACTTTTTCAGTGAGGGATCCGCCGGCCACTTTTTTGCCGGCTTCGTCCGACAGGGTGTAGGTGAGAGTGAATGGGCGGGTGTTTCTTTCGGGGGAAGCTACGGTGATATCGAGCGCAAACTGTCCGTTGGTGTAGCTGGCATCGAGGCCCGGATGAGCGAAGATATCCGCCAGGTGTAGCTTGGGACGGGCATAGAGGTAGACATCGCGGTCAAACCCCGAGAGCCGCCAGAAGTCCTGACACTCCAGGTAGGAACCACTGCTCCAGCGGTGAATCTGTACCGCCAGCACGTTTTCTCCCGCTTTTGCCTGATCGGTCACGTTGAATCGTGCCGGTAGCTTGCCCTCCTTGTTCATGCCGACGAACTCCCCGTTGAGGTAGTAGTAGGCTGCTCCTCTGGCTGCATCTGCAACGAGGATGATCTCCTTTTCCTGCCAGTTGTCGGGAAGGGTAAATGTTTTCCGATAGGTTCCCGTGGGGTTGAATTCTTCCGGAACGAGTGGGGGATTGGGCCTATCCCAGTAGGGTGTGTGGCCCGGAGAGGTGAATTCGTAGGTGGTATTCACATAAATGGGAACACCAAATCCCTGCACCTCCCAGTTGCCCGGCACCCGGATATCGTTCCATCCGCTGTCGTCAAAATCAGCCTTCTGAAAGCCTTCTTTAGGGCGTTGACTGAACCGGTCGGTGTAATGAAACTTCCAACTCCCGTTCAGTAGCACCACATCGCTTCCTTTGGATATGTAACCGGCAGCAAGGGCTTCCTTTAGATCTGTGAATGAAGAGAATGTTGACCGCGGCTCTTCGCGGTTGATGTGCAACAGTTTAGGGTTGATGATTTCCGCATAACGGTCTGACTGCTCCTGGGCAGATAGCATGCCGGCGGTCGGTCTACCGCATACGATCAGGGACATCAGGATCAGAGGAATTGTTCTTTTCATGTTATGTTTCTTTATGTTTGATAGTGCAAAAATATTAATTAAATCTTCACAAGTGTTACAAAAACACTTAAATCTTGCGGCTAATAATTTTTTGCAGCTTATCTATTTTCTTATTTTGAGTTTCTGAGCATCCCATTTGATTGCTTCGTTGCGTAAATAGCTTTCGTAACTCAGCAGTGCAGGTGCTGCAGTTCTGACTGCGAAGAGGACGTCTGCCGTCAACGGTGTATTGTTCCTGATTCCATTGAAAAAATTGAAATGATGGTCATAATGTCCTCCTTTGTACCCTTTCTTCGCATTGAAAACATACTCACGGGAGGATACTTTCCGGGGAGCATCAAACTCCTGTCCCAATTCCCCCAATGCTTCAAAATCTTTGGTATTGACATCCCCGGTTGTTTTCAGTACAATTTTATCCCAGCCCACGTCCAATGAACCTTTTGAGCCGACAATCCTGAAATCCATGCTTCCCCACTTTTTGGATACGCCATCCACATAATTGGCTCCCAGCTGCACCGTAAAAGCTCCTGTGTTATTCCTGTCGGGATAATCGAAATATCCCAGCATGATATCGGGCGTATCTCGTGAACCGTCGGTATAGTGATGTATTCCTCCGGTGGTATATACCTTTTCCGGGCCTATTGCATCCATGATATAGTGAATGCTTGAGAGGACATGTACAAACAGGTCTCCTGCTATGCCCGTACCATAATCTTTCCAGTTTCTCCATTCAAAAAAATGGTGGGGGTTGAATGGGATTTTAGGCGCGTTTCCCAGAAAACGGCTCCACCAGATTGTTTCTTCAGAGGCATCATCGGGTGCGGTAAAGGCATTTAGCATGCCCGGAGCTGAAGTGAACTGCCCGTCAACAAAATTAACCGCTCCGATAATTCCCTGCCGAATCAGCAACCGGGCTGCTCTGTTTCCCAGGGAGGCCATGCCCTGACTGCCTACCTGGAAAAGGACTCCGCTTTTTTTCTGCGCTTCGATCAGGCCTTTTCCTTCTGCCAGCTTATGGATGACTGGTTTTTCGCAATAGATGTGTTTCCCGGCCTTCATCGCTTCAATGGCAATCGGCTGATGCCAATGGTCGGGAGTAGCAATAATTACCGCGTCGATATCTTTCCGCAGAAGAATTTCCCGGTAATCTTTCGTAACGAAAATTTCATTTCCCCATTGCGCCTTGGCATCTTTTAACCGTTTATCGTACAAGTCACAAACCCCAACAAGCTTAACGCCTTTAACCGTTAATGCGGTAAGGGTGTCTGAGGTTCCCATGCCTCCCTTGCCGATCAGGCCGATATTGATAAAAGAGTTGGGTGATACCGATAATTTCACGTTTTTGGCTGGTTTGCTTCCTGCTGCATGGAGCAGGGAAGTGGCCGAATTCAAGGCAACAGTGCCTATGGCCATTTTTTTTAGAAACTCGCGTCTGTTTTGCATATGATGTAATTTAGGTATAAGTTGTTTTGCCGGTATATTTTTCTGCACGATTTACACTTCAAATTTACAAAAACTTGTGATATAAAAACGCGATCGATCAGTGTTTATGCTACTTTTTTTAGATCTTCCGTTATCTCTTCATTACGGATGGGGATAGGTGCTTGGTTGTATTCTGCTTTTTTAAAAGGAGATAATCTTGTCCATCAGTGCGGAGATTTTCTTTAAATGCGTTAAATCTCCACCGGGAACTTCAGCGGTCAGCCAACCTCCTTTATGGCCAGTGTCCCGTACGGCTTTCATGACCACCGGCCAGTTGTTGTCTCCCTCAAGGAGTTCTACCTTAAAGCCCTCCCTTAATCCTTTCGAGTTCATGTTCTCACGGCTGAACTCCTTGATGTGCAGCCGCATGATACGGGACTTCAAGGTGTGGATCCAGTGTTCCGGCCATCCGTACCGGAGCACATTTCCGATATCGAAATACCAGCCGACCAGCGGGTGGTTGAGTTCATCGATAAATCGCTTTGCTTCTACGGGGCTGAGGATAAAGTTGTTCCAAACGTTTTCCAGGGCAATTTGCACACCCGTTTTTTCAGCATGGGGAATCAGTTCTCTGATCGCGCTTTGCGAGGTTATGTAAGCTTGTTCATAGGATACCTTTTCATTCACTACGCCTGGAACGACCAATACGGTGTCTCCACCCAGTTCTTTCACTTCATGCATTGACTTGATCACCGATTCAATGCATTGCTGCCTGATTTGTTGATCCGGATCCGATAATGGTTTTGACCAATGGTCCTTATTGATCACGCTGGGCAGTTCTATGCCGGCATTCCGTTTTGCCTGAAGGAGATCGGTTAAGGAAAGGTCGGTCGGACTATTGAGCTCAACTCCGTCAAAACCCGCATCCCGGGCAATCTTGAACTTGTCCGTGAGTGAACCCTTGTCCTGGATCATCCCGAAGACCAACGCTTTTTTTAACGACACCTTGGATTTTTGCTGTGCCGCAGCAGATGGTGTTTTATTTTTGCCCGATACGGTTGCAAACGGGGTGATGGCAGAAACTCCCGCCATCACCGCTGCCGATTTGATAAAATCTCTTTTGTTCATGTTGGTTTATTTAAATGCTGTAACCCCCGGTATCGCAATGGGAAGGTCGTACTTTGTATCCCAGGAAATATCTCCCGGGAACAATACCTCCGATGAGTTCAGCGCCTGGTCAAAGGTGATGGTCTGTCCCGAGTAGGCAGCCATGCGGCCGGCCAGAGCGAGCAGGTTGGAGCGTGTCATCCACTCGCCGTCGTTCATCGGCTTGTTTGCCCGGATGGAAGCAAACAATTCGTCGTGCTCCACCTGGTACATGCCTCTTACCTTTGTCTGCTTGTAAGCTTCCGCATCTGTGAATTTTGTCGCGTCAGCCAGGTTCCACGCGTTTTTTCCGGTAATTTTATGTTCGCCGGTTCGACAGTCTACGTAGCATCTACCGTCCTTTCCAATTAATTCAACCGCATAGGAAGGGGTTGTTTCCGCTTGTTGACGGCAGAAGAAATATATTTTCACGCCGTTATCATATTCGTAGGTCAGTCCGAAATGGTCGTATACATTTCCGAACTTCGGATCGGTTCTCTTTTGCCTTCCGCCGGTACCGCTGATTTTCAGCGGAGCTTTGTCCCCCATTGCCCAGGAGAACATATCGATACTGTGGATGGCCTGTTCAATAAGGTGGTCTCCCGAAAGCCAGTTGTAATAAAGCCAGTTACGGAGTTTGTACTCCATGTCTGACCAGCCGCGTTGTCTTTCCTTGAACCACAGTTCACCGGTGTTGTAAGTTGCCTCCCCACCCAGGATCTCTCCGATCTGACCGTTCAGAACCCTTCCGAAGGTATCTCTTTTGGGTTGATGGTACCTCCAGCAGAATCCGGAAACCAGGGACAGGTTTTTTGCCTTGGCCTTCTTTGCGGCATCCATCACCCTTCGTAAACCGGGAGCGTCCACGGCAAAGGGTTTCTCACAGAAGACATGCTTGTTGGCGTTAACGGCTGCTTCCAGGTGTTGAGGCCTGAAACAGGGGGGCGCGGCAAGCAGGACAACATCCACATCGGAGTCGATCAATTTTTGGAAGGCATCGAGACCGGCGAATTTATTGCTTTCCGGCACCTGCACTTTATTCCCGTACTTTTCTTTAAGGGTGTTGAATGATGTTTGCAGCTGATCTTCAAAAGCATCCGCCATTGCGGTTAAGATGACGTTCGGATCGGCATTCAATGCTTCTCCTGCGGCACCTGTCCCGCGGCCACCACAACCGATCAGCCCCACTTTCAGCGTGTTGCTGTTGGACGTCCAGATGGAGTTAGACCCCAAGGCGACCCTGGAAGAGATAATTGTTCCGGCAGTAGCCAGTCCTGCAGTTTTGATAAATTTTCTTCTTGAATAGTTCATTGTTGTGATAGTTTAATTGTATTTATTGCTTTAGTCTTTGTCATAAGGTGGAATCTGAAGATTTATTTTTTTTGGCCCTAAGGTTCCTCCTAAATTATAATTCTGTAAGTTTTCGATGTTATATTTGCTCGCTCCTTTTGTCATGAGCCGTTGTAATTCATCCAGGTGTTTCTGATAAACACCGCGTGGTGTTGTTTTATTTTTTGCAGCGACCGAGGCAGCCATTCCCACCACTTCGCCCATCATACCGGTTGTACGCATAACCCTCACGGTACCTAACGCCACGTGTGTAACGCTGATATTTCTTCCCGCCATAAAAAGGTTATCCACGTTTCGGGAATAAAAACAACGGTAAGGTATGGGGTAGGGATGTATGGTTTTGTGAACCGCAATCGATTTAAATTCAGCGCCGGGAAAATGCTCCGTGTTTTTTGGATCGGGATAATGGAGATCAATCGTCCAGCTTGTTGGTGCGGAGGCGTCAGGGTAGATTACGAAATCGGTAATGTCTTGTTCTGTCAACACCATATCGCCAATTAGCCTGCGTGATTCCCTTTTTCCCGCAATATACGCTACCCAATCCAAATACTTGTTTTTGTACTCTTCTTTAAATGAACTTTTGTTCTTCAGATAGGACCAATTCGAGTATACCACCAGCATGCCGTAGTCCCTTACCCTCTCGAAATCGGAAATCTGGTCAAAGTTCATGCCCGTCTCCCACGTCCATTCACCCATGGTTACTTTTTGAGCGTTTGTTTTATTAAAGTCCATCCCGTAGTCAAACTCCGGAAAATCGGAGCTTTTGTCTCCTTCTTTTGAGTACCACTGGACAGATGATCCCATGGTCATTTTATCCGCTTCCTCGGGAGCGGTCGGTTCATTAAACTCTGCTTTACTTTCCCTTCCCATGGCAAAATCGGCACCTGCGAAATAGCCGATTGTCCCGTCTCCGGTGCAATCCGCGAAAAGGGGCGCAGAAAAGCTTAATTCTTCAGAGGATTCGATATGCCTGGCAAATACCGTTTTAATGGTTGTTCCCTCTTTTTCAACTTTAAATGCTCTGAAATTAAGAAACAGACTAATGTTTTTTTCAGCATTGACCATCTCCAGCTTTTTCTCATCTTCGTAGTAATCTCCCGGCTGGGCGTTACCTCCCCTGAGAGGGGCAATCTCGTTGACCACATCCCCTAGCTTCGGGTAGGGATCGAGGTTAATCCTACCCCCAAGGTGTACCCTGACTTCTGAACTGTTGTTCCCTCCCAAAACTGGCCGATCCTGGATGAGAGCTACCTTAAGGCCCTGCCGGGCAGCGGTGAGCGCGGCGGCAGTGCCGGCTACTCCTCCACCGATAACCACAAGATCGAATTTTCCTGCTTTGGGTACAACTTCAGGTAATCCCAGTTTTTCTTTTCTAAAGGCCGTCAAAACCTCCGGTTCGTTAGGAGGCAAAATGTTGTCCATAGTAAAGTATACAGCATCGCAACGGCCGTTGAAACCGGTCAGGTCACGCAAACCAACGGTAACTGTCCCGGAGCTTATCTTTACTTTACCGACCTCCTGCCACTCCCAAGTATTGCTTTTCGTACCTAAGATTTTGTTGTTTAATACTTTTCCGTTTACCGTCAATTGAAACTTGCCGGGGCCTTCTTTAGTGGTCCAAGGAGATGTCCAGTTGTACGTTCTGACAAATACGGTATATTCTCCGGTCTTGGCGAAGTTCACCGTTGTGGTTGCGTCACTCACGGGAGTACCCAGGCCATGTGCCATCAGGTAGGATGATCCCATCAGGTCCATGAATTGTTGATCTACCACCCATCCTCCCTTGTTTTGAAAACTCTCCGCTTCAATGAAAATCGAACCAGAATCTCCGGCATAGATAGACAAGGTAATAATACAGGCAAAAAAGACAGAGATGATTTTTATCATTTTTCGAATTGATGTTTAGTCGACCAGTCTATCGTCATGATTATAACGTATTTATTCTTTTATTTGGCACTTCCCGGCACAGGGACAGTAAAGCCTTTCATGTCCATCTTGCCGATGTTCAGGTCTGCCGGGGTATAATCCAGGGGAGCCGCCGCCATGGCGTCCCAGGTGGTCTCCTGGCCGCTGTAGGCCGCCTCGCGTCCCATGATGGCTGCCAGGTTGGAAACTGCCGTTTCGGATGCCTGTTCGATGGGGGTGTTTGCCCGGATACAGTTAATCAGGTTCACGTGTTCCAGCGTGTAGGGGTCGGTCTGCTTGAAGTTCGCCTTTTCAGCCTCACCGTCGTATTGCCAGAGGACGTTTCCGGCCAGATCCTTGATCACGTGCCCGCCCTGGCTTGTCCACGAACCTTTTGTTCCCTGGATGAATTCGCTCACGTTGTTGGCGCATCCGTCAATCTGGCGGCACATGCTGTGCAGGTGGATCCCGTTCTCCATGGTGAAATCCACACTGAAATTATCGTACTGGTCTCCGGTCACGCGGCGCTGGCGGGAGCCGAAGGCGACTGCTTTCGCCGGTTTCAACCCGCTGAACCAGGTAAACACGTCGATGTTGTGGACGTGCTGTTCCACGATGTGGTCTCCCGACAACCATTTCCAGTTCACCCAGTCGCGGACCATGAATTCGAAATCGCTCCAGGCGGGTTGGCGGTCGCGGTACCACAACATGCTCTGGTTCCAGTAGACGGCTCCCCCGGTGATCTCCCCGATAAGGCCGCCCATGATCTGTTTGTATGACTCAACGTATGAGCGTTGGTGGTGGCGCTGCGTTCCGGTGACAACGCTTAAATTCTTGGCCTGGGCCTGTTTGGCTGTCGCCACGATGGTGCGGTATCCCACCGAATCCACGCAAACCGGTTTTTCCAGGAAACAATGCTTGCCCTGTTCCACGGCATACTTGAAATGTTCCGCGCGGAAAAACGGCGGCGTGCAGTCGATCAGGATATCAATCCCGCTGTCAATGACCTGCTTGTACGCATCCAGGCCCACGAAACGCTTGTCGGCCGGCACATCGATGCTTTTTTCCGCTTTCAGCTTGTCGGCCAGGCCGTTCACCTTGTCTTCGAACACGTCGCCCAACGCCACGATCGTAACACCGTTAGCGGCATTCAGGAAATTCATGGCGGCGCCCGATCCTCTTCCTCCGCAACCGACAACACCAGCTTTCAACTCTTTTCCGTCTGTAGCCAGGTCCACCAACTCCGGCACATAGTACGTTCCGGGTTCTTTCAGGGGAACCGTCACATCCTTTTTCTCACCGTTGCAAGAGGTTAAAAAACCCGTCGTTCCGGTCCCGATCACGCCTGCTGCTCCGGCAACAGCCGAAGTTTTAAGAAATGTTCTTCTCGTTAAGTTGTTCTCTCTTTTCATATGGTTATATTTTTTTTGTTTGTTATGCATCATTTATTTAACAAGGTCAAGTTTTGCCATCTCGTGAATATTCGCTATTCAATCCATTTCTGCCATTTTGTATGATTATCGCCTCCCGATTGTACCATCATTTCTACGAATTGCATTCCCCTTACCCCGTCGTATACGGATGGAAAGTCGGAAACCAGTCCGTTCGGTTTTTCTCCGTTTTCCCTGGCCACGACGGCCAGGGCGAAATTGCGGTAAATATTGGCAAAAGCTTCTATAAACCCTTCGGGATGCCCGGCAGGCGTTCGTGTATTCCATTTTGCCAGGTCGCTTAGAAATTCATTGTTTCCCATGTATAGTTCCTCGGCTGGCCTGTCTCCCCACCTCAGGATCAACCTGTTCGAATCCATCTGCCTCCATTCCAGTCCGCCCTTGTCGCCATACACACGCAGACGGATATTGTTTGCCTCACCGGTAGCTATCTGGGTAGCCATCAGCACTCCGGTAACCCCCTCTTCCATTCGCAGCAGGGATGCCCCGTCGTCGTCCACCGGGCGTCCCTCCACGTACGTTTGCAGATCTGCACACACCTCCAGCACTTTTAGACCGGTAACGTATTCTGCCAGGTGCCAGGCATGCGTTCCTATGTCGCCCATGCAACCGGCCTTGCCCGTGGTCTTTGGATCGGTTCTCCATCCGGCATTATTCCCTCCCTGCAGCTCTATGCGTTGCGACAGCCATCCCTGGGTATACTCCACGTATACTTTGCGCAGTTTACCCAGTTCTCCGCTTGCGATTCTTGCCTTTGCCTCCTTGACTGCCGGATATCCCGAGTATACGTGGGTCAGCGCCAGAACCAGTCCCGTCTCTTCCACCTTCTCCTTCAGCTTGAGGGCCTCTTCCAGTGAAAAAGTCATCGGTTTGTCGATAACCACGTGAAACCCTCTTTGCAATGCCATCATAGCGGGTTCAAAATGCCACTTGTTCGGTGTGACTATGGTTACAAAATCCATCCGTTCTCCGGCAGGCAGCTCCATCTCCTTCTCGAACATCTCCCGGTAGGAGTCGTAAATCCGGTGATCCGGGAGGAAATATTCCCTGCCTGAGCTTCTGGAGATTTCAGGATTGACGCTGAAGCAGCCACAAACCAGCTCAATGTAGTTGTCCATAAAGGCAGCACGACGGTGTATGGCCCCGATAAAGGCATCGCTGCCGCCGCCGATCATGCCCATTTTCAGTTTTCTCTGTTTCATAATTATGCAATGTTTACGTAGTTGAAATTAGTTTGAAAATAGCTTCGGAAGTCATGTCCGCTGTACCGCTACCCGGTCCCTGACATCTTCCCTGAACAGGAACAGGAACCCGGCAAGGAAAATGATTGCCATGACGAAAGGAACCGTCCATATGGATATCCAGTCGTACTTTCCCTGTTCGGAATAGAGGTCCACCACGTTTCCGGCAATCAACGTGCCGAGGTATTTGCCTACCCCGTACGTGGCAAAGGCGATGAGCCCCTGTGCGGAGTTGCGCAGCGAGGAGGGAGCTTTCTCATCCACGAAGAGCTGGCCGGCGACGAAAAAGAAAGTGAAGCAGAAACCGTGGAGGGGCAATACGGCGAAGATGAATCCGTTTTGTCCGGTGTGCGCCCCCAGCGTGAACAGCCCGTACATCAGGATCCATGCCGCGATGGCGGCGAGGATGCTTCCCTTGTAGCGTAACTTGAGGAAGAAGATGGGGAAAGTGAACAGGAAGATCACTTCGGCAACCTGGCCGAGGCTCATGGCGGCGGCGGCATTTTCGATCCCCACATCGGTAATGAAAAGGTTTGTAAAGGAGTCATAGAATGCCAGCGGGATGCAGATGAGCGCCGAGAAGACGAGCAGGACCAGGAAAGACCTGTCCCTGGTCAGTTTGAACGCGTCGAACCCGAGCAGTTGGCGTACGCCCGCTTTCTCGACGGTCCGCACGGGAGCGTTGTGGGGCAGGGTCAACGCATATACTCCGGCCAGCAGGGAGATGCCTGCCCCGATCAGGAAAGGGGTGGAATAGGGTTCAATCTTCAGGGCGCTGATCAGAAGCCCGGAGCAGATCCACCCAAACGAGCCGAAAAGCCTTATCTTGGAAAATTCCTTGGCCGGATTCCCCAGGTTTGCGAACGAGATGGAGTTGGTCAGCGACATGGTGGGCATAAAGCAGACGCTGTAGAGCAACAAGACGGGAAAAAACAAGGAGAACGATTCGATGCGGGTCAGGGAAAAAAGCAGTACTGCCCCCACGATGTTCAGGAATGCCAGCACCCTGTTTGCCGAGAAAAACCGGTCGGCGATCATTCCCACGATCACCGGTGAGATGATGGCTGCTATGGCGGCGGTGCTGTAGGCCAGGCCGATTTGAACTCCGGAAAAGTCGAGGGTCCTTCCCAAATAGGTTCCCATGGTCACGTACCATGAACCTTGAATAAAGAACTGGAAGAACATCATGGCGGATAGTTGAATCTTCTTGTTTTTGTTTTCCATAAATAATTTAAATTTTATCCAAATACTGTTATTGATTGAATGTATCAAAATGGTTTAAGGTGTAATATAAGCTTAATTGGAACATTGATTTATAACATGTTTCTCAAATATTCTTTAACATTAATCATCTGAATCTTAAATATTGTTGACGCATCAAAGTTATGCAAAATAATGTACAGTGTGATGTATTTGAGTTAATAAATAATGTGTATTCCTGTTGCAGCAATATTCATCCTCTTTTTGTGTGACTTTTTGTATAGAAAAGAAACATCGAAAAAAACAGGGCTGTGACAGCGAATCCTGTTCCGTAGGAGATGGGTCTTGAAAGGGCAAACCCTTCGGGTGCAAGCATGATGTAGGTTGTCACCACGGCAGTCATGAACAGGGCGGGGAGCAGGGTTATCCAGTACGTTTTTCTTTTCTGGAACAGGTAGACCGTTATGGTCCAGAGAACGACGGTTGCCAGGGTCTGGTTGGACCAGGCAAAATAGCGCCAGACCACATCGAAGTTTATCTTTGTAAGCATAAATCCCACGGCGAAGAGCGGAATCGTGATGACCAGCCTGTTCCTTACCGGCTTCTGGTTGAACCCCAACAGGTCTCCGACGGTAAGCCTGGCGCTCCTGAAAGCGGTGTCCCCGGAAGTGATCGGCGCCGCCACGACTCCCAGTATGGCCAGTACCGCCCCGACTTTTCCCAGCAGGGAGTTGGAGATTTCATTCACCACCCAGGCGGCGTTCCCCTTTTGCGCCACCATCACCTCGCCCAGCTCCCGGATGCCGCCGAAGAAGCTCATGCTGATCGCCGCCCAGATAAGGGCCACGACCCCCTCGATGACCATCGCCCCGTAAAATACTTTCCGTCCCTCCTTCTCGTTTTTCATGCAGCGGGCCATCAGGGGCGATTGCGTGGCATGGAAACCGGATATGGCGCCGCAGGCTATGGTGATGAACAGCATGGGGAAAATGGGGAATTTCTCCTTGTCGTAATGAAAGTTCTGCCAGTTCCCGGAGGTCAGCTCCGGGATGGCATAGCCTTTGATTATCAGGGCGATCATCAGGCTTACAGCCATGAACAGCAGGGCAAATCCGAAAACCGGATAGATTTTTCCGATGATCTTGTCGATGGGCAACAGGGTCGCCAGGATATAATAGATGAAGATGGCCCAAACCCAGAACCTGAAATCGAGGGTGGCGGGTGTCAGGCTGGCGAGGATACCGGCGGGGCCCGAAATAAAAACGACTCCCACAAGCACCAGCAGCACTATCGTGAACACCCTCATCAGCTGCCTTGCCTCATTCCCCAGATAGATGCCGATGACTTCGGTTATGCTCAGCCCGTTGTGCCTCACCGAGAGCATGCCCGAGAAATAGTCGTGCACCGCCCCCGCAAACACGGTTCCAAGAACGATCCACACGAACGCGACGGGCCCCCACAACGCTCCGGCAATGGCACCGAAGATGGGACCCAGACCGGCAATATTCAGGAACTGAATAAGGAGAACGCGCCACCAGGGCATCGGAACGAAGTCGACCCCGTCACTCATGGATATGGCCGGGGTAGGCCTCCCGGAGTCGGCTTCCATCAGCCGTTCCAGGTATCTGGAATAAAAAATGTAACCGGCTAAAAGGATGGCCAGGGACAAAATAAATGTAATCATCTGGTGCTCTTTAAAAAGTTTTTAGTAAGATTGGCGGTGTAGGGATCCGAATGTTTTGACAGTTGAACCAGTCGAGATTCTATCTCGTTGTTATTCAGGATATTTTTGTTGGTGACTATCTGTTTAGAAATAATTTTAAAAATTTGATTCAGCCCTCCTGCGCTTATTTTTCCAGTTGCGTATTTATCGATTAAAAGAATAATTGCATCAGTGGATATATTGTCTATCAACTGTAATTTATAAATTATTTCGTATTTTGTTTCCGGCAAAGAATGATCCATTAACTCAATAAACCTAAGTTGATTCTCTGAATTACTCAGATACTGAGGAGTTACTACAGATAGTGCTTTTTCAGAAATATTCTTGTTTTGAGAAGCAATCAGGGGGAGTAATTGGGAGTTAAATTCGAAGAAAAAAGAACTGTTTTGCCTAATTATCTCAAGAGCAAACAGTTTTTGATTTTCACTTCCGTTCAGTAATTTGTTCAGATAATTAGAATCAATCCTCCCTTTCAGTATATCATCTATGTTCACTTTTGTTTCACCATACACCGTATGCCACAATGTGTAACATGTGAACACGGCATCCTTGATCACATATTCTTTCAAGGATGGCAATGTAGCACTTGAGTAGCCGTCCACTTCAAATAGATCCTTTTCAGGTATATCATCGATGTTGGGCTGAGGCCCATCTTCAATGACGAGATCCTCGTATTGAAGTTCTTTTAAAATTGAAACCGTATCCCCCAGAATTTCGTCCAACCGGATATAATCCTGTGGTTCGAAAGGAGTGTGGTCAGATTTTGTCAACGGTTCTTTTTCATCCAGTTGTATGCCTAAATAATTCCCGACACCGTCCCAAAATATCCACAATTTGACCATCCGGCATATTCCTGTTATACAGATATCTTTGTAAAAATAGCGGCCAAACCAGATGGTAAGTCCGTTTTCATCCTGCAATTCTACGATTTTATTGTCAGACAGACTATCGCTGGAATTTTTTATAACGTGGGAAACAGCTATTCCCTTCATATTGAGAAAATCTTCCGAAGGGAAAGCTGTTTTAAAGGAATCACCGGGAGAATAATTGTATCCGCCCAAGAATAGAGAAGAAAAAAAAATGAGTATCGCTAATTTAGTCTTTGTCATAAGGTGGAATCTGAAGATTTATTTTTTTTGGCCCTAAGGTTCCTCCTAAATTATAATTCTGTATATTCTCGATGTTGTACTTGCCGGCACCCACTGTCATGAGTCGTTGTAATTTATCCAGGTGTTTCTGATAAACACCGCGAGGGTTTGTTTTGTTTTTAGCAGCAACCGAAGCAGCCATTCCCACCACTTCGCCCATCATACCGGTTGTACGCATAACCCTCACGGTACCTAGCGCCACGTGTGTAACGCTGATGTTTCTTCCTGCCATAAAAAGGTTATCCACGTTTCGGGAATAAAAACAACGGTAAGGTATGGGGTAAGGATGTATGGTTTTGTGAACCGCAATCGATTTAAACTCAGCCCCGGGAAAATGCTTTGTATTTTTTGGATCGGGGTAATGGAGATCAATCGTCCAGCTTGTTGGTGCAGAGGCGTCAGGATAGATTACGAAATCGGTAATGTCCTGTTCTGTCAACACCATATCGCCAATTAGCCTGCGTGATTCCCTTTTTCCTGCAATATAAGCTACCCAATCCAGGTACCTATTTTTGTACTCTTCTTTGAATGAACTTTTGTTTTTCAGGTAGGACCAGTTCGAGTATACTACCAGCATACCGTAGTCCCTTACTCTCTCGAAATCGGATATTTGATCAAAGTTCATGCCCGTCTCCCAGGTCCATTCACCCATGGTTACTTTTTGAGCGTTTGTTTCATTAAAGTCAATTCCGTAGTTAAATTCCGGAAAATCGGAACTTTTGTCCCCTTCTTTTGAGTACCACTGGACAGATGATCCCATGGTCATTTTATCCGCTTCCTCGGGAGCGGTAGCTTCATTAAATTCAGCTTTACTTTCTCTTCCCATGGCAAAATCAGCACCTGCTAAGTAGCCAATCGTCCCGTCTCCGGTACAATCCGCAAAAAGTGGTGCGGAAAAGCTTAATTCTTCGGCTGTTTCAATATGCTTGGCAAATACTGTCCGAATAGTTGTTCCCTCTTTTTCAACTTTAAATGCTCTGAAATTAAGGAACAAGCTGATGTTATTCTCTGCGTTGACCATCTCCAGTTTTTTCTCATCTTCGTAGTAATCTCCTGGCTGGGCGTTGCCTCCCCTGAGAGGGGCAATTTCATTGACCACATCTCCAAGTTTGGGGTAGGGATCGAGGTTGATCCTGCCTCCAAGGTGTACCCTGACTTCTGAACTGTTGTTCCCTCCCAAAACCGGTCGATCTTGGATGAGGGCAACTTTAAGGCCCTGCCGGGCAGCGGTGAGCGCAGCGGCAGTGCCGGCAACTCCTCCTCCGACGACCACAAAATCAAATTTTCCTGCATTGGGTACAACTTCCGGTAACCCCAGTTTCTCTTTTCTAAAGGCTGTTAACGCTTCCGGTTCATTAGGAGGTAAAACGTTGTCCATAGTAAAGTATATAGCGTCACAACGGCCGTTAAAACCTGTCAGATCACGCAATCCAATGGTGACAGTCTTGGAGTTTATCTTTACTTTACCGACCTCCTGCCACTCCCAGGTATTGCTTTTCGTACCTAAAATTTTGTTGTTTAAGGCTCTTCCGTTTACTGTCAATTGAAACCTGCCGGGACCTTCTTTAGTGGTCCAGGGAGATGTCCAGTTGTACGTTCTGACAAAAACGGTATATTCTCCGGTTTTGGCGAAATTCACCGTTGTGGTTGCATCGCTCACCGGAGTGCCCAGGCCATGTGCCATCAGGTAGGAAGACCCCATCAGATCCATAAATTGTTGGTCGACAACCCACCCTCCTTTGTTTTGAAAACTCTCCGCTTCAATGAAAATTGACTGAGCATGGGATGACACCATGCAGAGGAAAGATAAAGAAAACAATAAGATAGCTTTTATGGATTTCTGTTTCATTAAATATTAATTTATTTGTTACAGGAGAATTTCATCTCTTTTTTTATTTGTACTCTAACCAGGTGGTTGCGGAACAGTCCCTGTCTGCAGAAAAACGTATCCATCGGGCCTGAAAATTAGTTGGGAACTGATGGTTGAAAGTTTCACCCGGCTTGACGGTTATTTTCTTGTAGGTCATCCAGGGTCCGTGTCCCACGGGTTCGGTCTCGATGACGAAAGTTACCGTTTCGCGGGCGTCGTGGGATATTTCGAGCCTGCGCTCGTCGTAAAACCCGATCAGGTAGGGGTCGGAATGCTCTCCGGGCTTCACGCGGCTGTTTTTCCAGGGTCCGCCATGTCCCACGGGTTTTCCCAGCTCCCACAAGTCATCGATCACGCCGACCCACACGGCAGCCTTTCCGTCGTCCGAGCGTACAACATGTTCCCCCGCCTTCGCCTCGGGCTCAATGCCCGTCATCACCAGCAGTCCCCGGTATGATGCGTAATCGTGAATCCTGAAGTCATGTGATGAAATGGGCCTGATCTTGGCGAACCCGTCCGCGTTTTCCGCCGGCAGCTCATAAAAAGTGCCGCAGGAATGGAAGAGGTCCCTTTCGGTGGCCACTTCCCGACAGATACGCAGTTGCGCGTCATCGGTAAGTTGTTTGTAGCGCCCGTCTCCCAGGGGCAGTCTCCACCTGCGGTTCTTGTCGTCCACGACCAGCACCGACGATTCCTGCACGTCGATCACCTTTTCGGGGACGGCGAATTTTTCCCTGATGAACGCGTGGGTTTGCGGGTCCTCCTTTTTTATCAGGTTCAGCCGGCTGTCCAGCTCGTAATATCCGGTTTCCGAGGCTTTCCCGTCCTCGAATGTGACGGCCGCTACCCCCAGTGCCCGCCGGTTGTCGCCCAGGCCGTAGAGCAGTCCGCCGGTTGTCCTGTTCCGGGTTACTTTTGCGATTCCCTTGAACAGGGGCGAGGCGGAAGCGGTGCGCTTCTCGTCCCCGGAGTAATTGAAGCTGACCGTGGCGAGGGCGGGAGTGTTGGCCTTGACCCTGATCCATTCGCCCGGTTCCCGGGGATCGAATTCGATGAAGCTGCTTTCTCCCGCGGCGAGGGAGACGGTTTTCAACTCGCTCCAGTTCCGTGTTCCCTCCCTGTCCACCTCGAGAACGAATACGGCCGGGGTCTCCCCCCCGTTGTGAATCCAGGCTCCGCGGCCGGGCCATCCTGCGAACAGGAAAGGTTCGGAAACGTCCCCGGCCTGTACCCGGTCGTTCAGCCAGACGGATCCCGCGGCCGTGGTTGTTCCCAGCCGGTCGGGTTTGTCGAGGGAGGTGAACCACAGGTTGGAGTTCGACTGTCCGGGTCCCTCGATCCCTCCTTTGTGTTTGCGTTTATTCAGGAATTCCCTGTTTGCCGAATCGTCACATCCGAAGACCAGTTGGCCGTTCCACCTGGCAAAATCGCCGATGACTTTCAGGTAGGCCGACCGCGGTCGGATACCGGATGACTGGCCGGCTGTAAACGATTTGGGGAACTGCCAAAACATGCCGTGCATGGTCATCAGGTAATCGGGGTTGTCCCCGGTTCCGATGTCCCGTATCCTGGGCCACTCCGTATTCCATCCGTGGGCTCCGTCGTAACTGTGGCTGGCCTTTGGCAGCCTGAAAAAATCCCACCCCGTTTCCGGATTCCTCACCGCCAGCAAGACGGATTTATGGTCCCATCCGGTTGCCCATATCGGGTCGGTCTCCGGGTTTGAGTTGCCGTATATTCCTCCGGGGCCTGTAACCTCAACAAACTGGTTGCGGCGAACGAGCTTCCATTCCTTGCCGTCCCATTCAAAAAGCCCTCCCGCCTCGATGTCGAATTGCCTGAGGGCCGCTTCTCCGGTCTCCCCGTTGTTGGAATAGACCATCACGCCCTGGCCGGAGTATAATCCTTTACCGTGGGCACCTGGCAAGAGTGCGGCCTCCTGGGCCATCTCTCCTGCTTTGCGACTAACATTCCCGTCTTCGTAAAGCATTTTTGGCTCCAGGCTGTTTACATCCACTTCGTAAAATCCCTCTTCCATCGTCCCGTAATAAATTTTATTTGCCGGATCGATCAAATGTCGGGCATTTCCGGTATGTCTTCCAGGCATTACGGCATAGGGAATTGTACGGACGCCACCTTCCTGGTCGATCGCATAGGGACCGATGAAAAGCTGGTTGCTTTCCTTGTGGATCATCCGGTTGGCCGGTGTCCCCCCGACGCTTTCCGGGCGGACTATCTGTTCCAGGTCCGGAGTTACTTCATAGAGCTTGTCGGAAGAACCGAAGGGAAGATGCGGTCCGTAGGTGATTACCCACAACCTGTCGGCCCAGGGGACAACAGCTCCTGTGCCGCACTCTCCCTCATTGTTGTAATATGCCAGATGGGGGTAGATACCACTTACCTGGCACCATTTATTGCCTTCATTTCTCTGGTTTATACAAGAACTGAAGTAAAATAATGTACTGAATATAAATATTGAACCGATTTTATTTATAATTCTCATGGATCTCATATGTAAATTTTAGTGAATTCATAATGGTTTTTTTAGATACGAAATAATCATATATATATGTTGGATTATGTAAGTTTTATTTATTTCATTTCATTTCATTTCATTGATTCTTGCATATAGAACTGAATTGTATCAGCCAAGTCTTTACCAAATAATCTTGCATTTTGAGGTGTAACCATTTGTCCTTCATTGTTTGCATAAGGAAGCTCAAGCGAAGTAGCAAGAGATATTCCTTCAACAGTAGATACCCATTCCCTAAAAAAATTTCCATTGCTCCACGTGCTTGGGACATTCCAATCAGTTCCATAAGCGAGAATGAAATTCTCAGGATTCATTCTCAATTCTCCTTTTTGCCGTTTATAAAGAATGTTTACATATTTTTGCTGTTCGTTATCTGGTTTTTTTTCGTTAAAACCAACAAAATGAATGTTTTCGTGCCATCTACCCGATAAGACAGGACAATGCATATCTAAAGCAACCTTTAATTTCCCATCACTCCACTGTAGGATTCTTTCTCTTAATGCTTTTGTGCTTTTATAAATACTCTCACCAGAATAATCTCGATTATGGTCATGCGGCCTTCTGTTTTTTCCTTGATCACCCTCTTCAACTCCATCTTTATCGACAAATGGTACAATCAGAAAATCAACATTTTGTCGGAGCCATTCATAATCAGGTTCGTCTAATACAGCACTTATTAAACCTTCAAGAGCGTAGCTTGCCGTCATTTCACATGCGTGATGCCTGCATGTAATAACGGCCTTGTATTTAGGCCTTTTTTGAGGATGAGAAATGTGAATCTCTTCAACATTTCTGCCTTTTTCAGATATTGTTAAAGAATGCTTTGAAATATAGGGATTGCTTTCATATTGAGATATAAATCTATCGAAATCTGCTTGTGTATAAAGCGGTGCGATACAAAAGTACACTTCATGATCATCTTCACCAAAAGTGAAAGAAAAATCATTAAGTTTTTTCTGAACTTTGTTGTATAGCCAGTGCCAAGTCTTACCATTATCATTACTATAAGCTGGTCCGAAAGATCCTAAATATTTACCGGGGAATTCAAAATGAAATGTTTGGTCAGCTGCTCCACTAACTCGAAAACACCAATAAAACCAGTCCCCCTCAGTGTCTCTAAGGTCAGGCCTTATAGAAATGGTATCATTAAAGAATATCTCATAATATTGCGTACTAGTACTGCTCGTTCTTTCAACGATAATATTTCCTCCGAAGAAATCTGTATCAATATGGATATTCTGCGTATTTTCGATCCTATCAGCAGGATTCCCAAAACCACATACTTCTTCTTTTACGATCATTTCTCTTTCTCTGACCATCATTTCTCGGTGGCCTTTCGCATGTAAACTCATACAAACCATTAATATAGCAGTGAGTACAATAAAAAGTTGTTTCTGTTTCATTTTTATTTTTTCTTTTGAAAATGGAAATATTTCAAAATTTCAGTGAATTCAAAACACGCCATTGATGAAAGTATTAGAGATGGATACCTTCTTTCTATTCAACAATAACCTCCATCTTTAATGTTGCAGGTTCTTTTTTTTCGTTCACTGAGAGCAGTGTAACAACATATCTTCCTTTTGATTTATAAGCATGAGTTATTTCATTTTTGACTGTAACCCAATTTGAGCTATCTCCAAAATTAATTTTTACATCAGAATCTGTGTTGATCATTCGGTTCCAAAATAAAACAGTATCACCTGTTTTGATGTTACGGGTAGGATAATAATATGCCCAGCCGTAAGTAAAATCATATTTATGATCATAATCAAACACTTTGACATACAAAAAATCCCGGTCTTTTTCTCCTTTGTCGTTTTCAACTATCAGTTCTTCTGCATACAGACCAGGTTTATCATAAACAATCTCAACCTGCTCCTGATCTGCTAATTTACCGTTACTTAATTTCCAATTGACGTTAAAAATATTTCCATTTTTTACGATCGAACGGGAAGCATCCAAAACCACTTTTTGTCCAGGAATAGCAAATCGATATCCTCCGGCAATCGCAACTATTGGATCTTTATATTTTCTTAAATATGACTCCATAAGATAAGGAAAAGAGGCCAGATTGATTTTCTTGATTGAAATATCTGTATGAAAATGAGGATCGGAATGTTGTTTTTTTGCACCATCCCACGTCATTCCTGTTTTTGCAACGATGGTACCTGCTCTAACCCTTGCTCCCACCTGATATCTGTTATCTATATGTTCTATGTTCATATGTGACATACGCCATGTAAATCCATATTCATTTTCAATACAGATTGTATTTGAACTCCCATCTCCATCAGGTAAAGGTGTCTCAATTATTATTCCATCTATAGGAGATACAACATCAAATTTGTCAGGAATTGCACCATAATCTTCACCTCTATGATAATATACCTGATTAAAAGGAACAAGTGCTCCCCAAGTGTTGTTGTATACTGACGAGTGCCATAAGTAATCGTTTATTGGGAAAATAATGTTTTCTGGACCCCAAGGTTCATCTTTGAGACAGACAGATAATCTTACCTGTTTCTCCATGTCATCTTTCCTATTGTAAAGAGCACTCTCATCCATCAGCTTAATATTTTCAACGTATATTCTTAGACCTTCAAAATTTATAGGCATTTGGTAAGGTCTATAAAAAAGGGTAACTGGTATTCCATTTACTTCAATTTCTACATTAAACTGATAAAAATTTACCGGATGTGTTTCTTTAAACCAATAATTCGGTTCATAAAAGGGAGTAAACGATATTAGTTTTATTGTCTTTTGAAGTGTTGTATTTTTATATGTACGATCTATTGTCTGTTTTTCTCCAATATTTAATTCAAATATAAAGGGAAATTGTGGCTGGTTTAATATTATCTTACCATCCTTAGCATTTATTGCTTCAAAAGGACCTAGAATAAATATTACAGCAATTATTGATAATTTTAGTTTAATCATTTTATTTTTTATTTACTCGTTATACAAGTATTCATTTACTGCCTTTATAAAGTCTCTACCGAAATTACTGGCGTTTTGTTGGGTTATGGTTTGTTTAACATTTACACCATATGGAAACTCAATACTTGTACCAAGTTTAACATGTTCAAATGTTGATACCCATTTAGAAAAAGAAAACCCTTTCGAGTTATTTTGATGTGTGTTCCAGCCATAGCCAAAGGGATATATAAGATTATTTGAAACTTTAAGCTCTCCACTGTTTGTTTGAGTTAAATGTCTACTAAATTTTGATTGCTCCTCTGCCATCTCAGAGAATTGAGAACCGGGTAAATAGATATGTTCATTTCCATCACCTCTTATCCAGGGACAATGGATGTCAATGCATATGGTGGTCATGTTTTGCGACCATTCGGGAAACCATTCTTTTAGTTTTATTGTAGAGTTATAAACAGCTTCTCCACTGTAATCTCGATTATGATCTCTTGGTAACCTGTTTTTTCCCTGATCACCGTTCTCAACACCATCAATATCAATGAATGGGATAAAACAGTATTCAATGTTGCTTCCTAACTTTTTATTCATTAGTATTTCGTCTATCATTCCTTCTATAACATAATTGGCCATCATCTCACAAGCATGATGCCTGGCTGTGATTAATACCTTATATTCGGCTTTATTTTTTGGCCTAATGATTACTTTCTCAATCGGTCTATTTTCCTCTGTGAGTGTAAGTGTATCGAGTGATAAAGATGGATTTGACGAATATTTTTCGATAAATGTTTGAAATCGACTTTGTGAATATGGCATCCCCATGCTAAATCTGACCTCTTTATTGCTTTCAAATGAAAATTGGAATGACTCACTTCTAAAACTCAATGTGTCCGGGAATAACCACTCCCAAGTATACCCGCTGTCATAACTGACAGCAGGTCCTTTTGCTGTGAGCTTATTGAGGTTTGGTAACAGAAAAGAGAGCGTTTTACCTTTGGCATTGTCTACGGCGAAACACCAATAGAACCAATCTCCTTCAGTATCTCGAAGATCAGGTCTTACCCAGATACTGTCGTTTTTTATTTTTTCGATGAGAATGTTACCTGTTGGAAAATCAGAATAAATATTTACATTTTGAGAGTATAGACTTTCGAGTACTAAAAAAAAGACGATTGATGACAAAATTTTTAATTTCATTTCAAATATTTTAAAAAAATGATACCTTCAAAGGGAAAATGATTGTAAGTTATTATTTATTCACTCCTATACAACAATAATTTCATTGTTGTATAGGAGTGAATTATTTACCATCCCGGATTTTGTTCAAGGTTTTCGTTCAAAGTTAATTCATCACTAGGTAACGGAGATAAGTAGTCTCTTTCAGGATTGAATTGCCAACCGTTTGGAAGAGACTTTTGATAAGGATCAATATATCCATTTTCTTCTACATAAATGTCTTTTCCTATAACAATTTCGGGATAATCTTGATGTATGAATTTAGCACCCATCGGTTTTATACCCACTATTAAAGAATGTGCTCTCCATCTTCTCAAATCATTGTTTCTATACCCTTCACAAGCTAACTCAATGCGTCTCTCTCTCCTAATCTCATTGATAATAGGGGAAAGACTTGGAAAACTCCAGTTTGGATCGCTCCAATTACTAATTTGTTCTAATATCATATCAGGCATTCCAACTCTTCTTCTTAGCAAATTTACAGTAAGATCAAGGTCCTGCTGATTAATTGTCCCTAATTCAGATTTTGCTTCTGCATAATTAAGTAATGCCTCTGCATATCGAAAAATGATAGATGCATTGTCGGAGTCATTGAAATCTGCTGAAGTATATTTTACCGGTCTATGTCCCTTTTCAATTTGATATCCTGTGGTATTTACATAGAATGCTGTTTCAAATAAATCCGGTTTCTCAAAAGTGGCTAAAACAGCACCATCTCTGATAGTAACAACATCACCAGGCATAAATAGTGTCTGTGATAATCTTGAATCTCTATTTTGTGTTGCAGTAATGTAACTCTCATCTCCCATATAATAGCTACTTAAAGCAATGGGTTTACCGTCTACGCATAAGTAATCTTCAACTAGAGATTTTGATAGACCGGTACCATGTCCGTTGTAAGTTGTCAAGTAGACACTGTGACCCATAGATAAACTAAAGTCAAATTTTTTCCATAAAATTATTTCTGAAATAGTTGAATAATCGTTCCTGTTGAAAAGATTGATATAATCTGAACTGTGATCACCACTGGAATAGACTTCACATGTTCCCATTTGGATTAAAGCATTTGCAGCTTCCTCAGCTTGTTTCAGGTATTTAACTGGATCTGAATTTAAAACTCCAAATACACTGTTATCATGATACTTTTCCCATGTCCCCTCAAATAGAGCAACCCTAGACTTAAATAATAAAGCACTTTCTTTATTTACTCTGAATGGAGTAGCCCTCTTTTTTTCCGGTAGGTATTCAGCAGCCTTATCCAATAGATGAAGGATGCTATCAACAACGATGTTACGAGGGGTTCTTGGAGCGTATAATTCTTCTGAATCTGTTTGAAGAGAATTAGTATACCAAGGAACATCCCCGAATGTAGATAATAGATTAAAATAAAAGTAAGCCTTAAAAAATTGAGCTTCCCCTACAAAAGGCAAATATTGTTCTTCAGGTGCCTCGCATTTATGATAATTTTCAAGGAAAATATTTATTGCCCTGATATTATTCCAATTCCATCCACCCCCATTTGACGGAACTGTTCTTGTACCTCCTAAAGTTGAATTAAACTGCACAGGTATCATGTTGTCGCTATTATTGTCAATAACAAAAATACCTGCATCTTGCGAGCCAATTGTAAATCCGGGGAAATTAGTGTAGAATTGGTTTAGATATAATTCCAAGTCATTTACACTTTTCCAATAACTCTGAACTGTAATCTGATCTAAAGGATAACGATCCAGAAAATTATTTTCACATGAGAAGAGAAAGATGATCATTAGTATCAGTAATGAATATTTTTTTTTCATAATATATTTTTTTAAAATGTGATATTTGCGCCCAATGAAATAGACTTACTAATAGGATATATTTTTCCTGTCCCAAAATCACCACTTATTCCTTCCGGATCAAAGATTTTTGATAATTTAGTATATGTAAATAAATTATCTCCAGAAAAATAGAGATGTATTTTTTCTAAAAATATCTTTTGTGAGATTGTTTTAGGAACAGTATAACCTATTTGTGCGTTTTTTAAACGTAAGTAACTTCCATCTTGCAAATATCGGGTTTGAGTTTGTGTGTTCTTGTTATGTTCTGACGACATATACGGTTTTGGGTAAAAAGCATCTTTGTTTTCGGGAGTCCAATGATCTAAATGCTGAACAAATGAACTGCTGCCCCATTCATCTCCAGCAAATCCGAAGAACATATTTCCAGGAAGAGCTAAATCTCTTCTGCCAATTCCTTGGAATAACACAAGAAAATTTAAACCTTTCCAATTAAGTCCCATATTTATTCCATAAGAGAACCGTGGTGTTGAATTTCCTATTATTGACCGGTCACCTGGATCATCAAAAGTGTTTTCTCCAATATCTATTTTACCATCATTGTTTATATCAACATACCTCATATCTCCTTCAGTCCACTTACTATACAAATATTGCTGGCTGACTTTGGATGTCCAGTCTGTTGCATCATCATCAGAAGTAAACAATCCTCCGGAGGTATAACCCCATATCTCACCTATTTGCATTCCTTCGTAATAGGTTGTCAGTATTTTTGTTGGATTGTTGTATTCAGTAATTACCGTATTATAGTCAGATAAAATAAATGCAACATTATAACTGAAATCGGAATTTATTTTATCATTCCATCCGATACTTAACTCAAAACCTTTTGTTTCCAAAGAAGCATTGTTTTTCTTGGGAATAGCTGTCCCAATAACGGCAGGAAGGGCCTCCGATGGGCCGAACATATCTTTAGTAATTCTTTTATACCAATCAAAAATTACGTTTAATTTATTATTAAAAAGACCTGCATCGATTCCCAAATCAATTGTGGATGAAGTTTCCCAGGTTAAATCGGCGCTAATTAAATTTGGAGACTCTGAATATAAAGGTCTTCCATTATTAATATAATAAGGCAGATTACTTCGTACAGGTATTGTGCTTATATATAGATAGTTCGCTACATCTTGATTGCCCAGTTCTCCATATGAAAATCGAAGTTTTAAATTAGTGACATTATTTTTCAGACTTTTCCAGTAATGTTCTTCAGAAATGCGGTAACCTAAGGATATAGAGGGGAAAAATCCCCATCTTCTCTCAGATTGGAATCGTGATGAACCATCATATCTAAAATTTATTTCGGCCAAATATTTACCGTTGTAATCATAATTCAATCTTCCGAAAAATCCTTGTGTTGACCAATGACCCGAAGAATCGTCAATACCGGGTACTTCATCTGTCGCGGTTGATATTGAAGGAACATTATCAGAGATTAAATTTTTTCTGGTTCCGTAAAGACTGCCATAGGTTTGCAATTCTTGTTGATATCCACCCATTACTTTAAAATTATTGTCTTGAATTGATTTTTCGTAAGTGGTATAAGTATTAATTGTTGAATAATTGTCATTGCTGTAGCTTTTTGCAACTGAATTGGGACTTATTAGAATAAATGTTGTTTCATCAACATTATACCCATAAATAATAGGCTTATGATTAAAAGATTCAAAATTTGTGTTATTGAAACTATAATCAAAATAATAAAGCCAGTCTTTTGAGAATTGCAGCTCTGCTCCCAATGTAACCCAGTAATTGTTCCAACTATCTTTTGTTCCTCCATCTAGTAAAGGAAGAATTTGATTTCTGTCGTAAATATATCCATTAGGGTCATAAACCGGCATTGTTGGCCACATCCTGGCAATATTATTATAGATAGCCCCTTTGGCATCTGAAGATTCCTGTTTTGTGTTGGGGTATTTTCTATCTCGTCTGGTATATTTTGAGTCAAGCTTGAATTTAAACCAATCAGTTATTTCAAGTGAAATATTTGCATTGATATTATAACGTTTGTAAGTATCTTCCCCAAAATTCAACATACCTTCTTGATCCAGATAACCCATAGATGCATAATAGGTCGCTTTTTGGGTACCTCCACTTACATTCAATGAGTGTGTTTGATGTAATGCGTTCTTTTTAAACCAGACTGGGTACCAATCTACATTCGCATTTGATAAGGTGTAGGCGCCCCATCTGTTCCATTTAGCATGATTCGGAGCATAGCGTTGGGTGGGGGGAGTATTGACCGGATCCTCAATATATTGTCTGATCAATTTCAGACCTTCTTCATTAAATAATGGAGATCTACCCGAATTTTCAGCGGCATAATTCCAAGAATTTGCGAAATCAATTGAAGATGACATTTTCGGTAAAGAAGTTGGAGAAACCCAACTGAAGTTATTAGAATAATTGAGTTTAATCTTATCGTCTTTATTGCCTTTCTTTGTCGTTATTAATATAACACCATAAGCTGCTCTCGAGCCATAAATAGCAGAAGAAGCTGCATCTTTTAATACCGATATACTTTCAATGTCGTTGGGGTTAATATCCATTATATCTACCGGTATATTATCTACCAGTATATAGGGCGCTCCACCAGAAATACTAGTTGTGCCTCTGATGTTCCAATTCAGGTCGTTGCCTAACTCCCCGCCTCGAGATGTGGTAGTAATGTTCAGATTAGGAATTACTCCTTGTAAGGCCTGCGAAACATTTGCAACCGGTCTATTTTCAAGGATCTTTCCGTCAACGGTAGCAACAGCTCCCGTCAGATTGACTTTCTTCATTGTTCCATATCCCACAACAACCACTTCCTCTAATGCCTGTGTATCTTCTATAAGAGTAATGTTAAAAACGGATTTTCCGGCAGTGGCTATACTTTGCTCCAAGTATCCGATATACGAAATATGAATAGTAGCATTGTCTTCTACACTTAGTGAAAATCCTCCGTCCACATCTGTAACGGTTCCGTTGGTTGTTCCAGCTTCAATAATGTTGGCGCCTATAATAGGTACACCGGCTGCATCAACAATGGTTCCGCTAATGGTTTTTTTCTGCTGCTGTATTGCTTCGGTAACGGTGTTTATTTGACTATATATTTCCTTGGGAGAAAGGATGATTTGCGAACCTTTCACTTCATAGTCCACATTTTCAGATTTAAAAAGCCTCTCCAGTACAGCGGAAATAGCGGCATTCCTTACCCGTACGCTCACCTTCCGGTCAACATTAATTAACCGGTTGTTGTACAGGAAGTAATAATCGGATTTCTCCTCAATGGTTTGCAATACTTTCTCGATGGTTGAATTTTTCATGTCCAGCGAAATTTTGGCGTCTTGAGAATAGATGTGTTCAGCTTGCAGTTGAAAAGTGAGCACGAGCAGTAGTAAAAGCGTTATTCTCATAGCAATAGGGATTTTTTTTAATAAAGCATAAAAAAGGTGTGCTTTTTGGTTGATTGATTTATTATTCATACTTTTACATTGTTATTAAATTCATTTTATGGGTTTAGTAATTGATTGCCTGGCGGTGAGGTGAGATTTTCCGCGATGGCAATGTAAATCATGGGCGGGAGGGGTATTTACTCTCCCGTTTTTTTTGTATTTCAATTGGTATTTATCTTGTCATAGGCGGTCCTCCTTATTTCGATTTTATGATTACTTCTCTTCGTGTGAATGTTTTATTGTTTAACTGTTTTTGTTTGGATATGGAATAGGTAATGGGGGCCGACCGTTTCAGCAGGTCGAGGATGTCCTCGAGCGTCTCGTCGGTAAAAGTGGCCGTGTATTCATACCCTTTAAGCCTGTTGCCCTCAAGACGTATATCTACTCCGAATTTGCGCGAGAGCCTGGTTGCAATCTTATCCAGTTTTTCCCGGCGGAACACCATTTTCCCGTCTTTCCAGGCTGTTTCTACATAGGTATCTGCCGTTACCACATGGATATTACCGGTTTTAACCTGGAGGATCGCCTTTTCGTCAACCACCAACGTTTCCGTTGCTTTTGAGCCGATTTCAGAAGAGACCTCTACATGCCCGCTTGCCAAAGTAACTTCGTGGGTTGCTTCATTTTCATATGCATTTACGTTAAATTCCGTTCCGTAAGCGCTGACGACCATTTTCTGGGGTGTTTCCACATTAAAACGGTGTTTCTTGTCGGAGGTTACTTTGAAATAAGCTTCTCCAGAAAGTTGAACCCTGCGTTCTTTTTCTGTGAAACGTTGTGGATAGGTAAGTGAGCTTAACGCATTCAGCCATACTTCGCTTCCGTCCGGAAGTATGGTTTTTGTCACCATCCCCGGAGCAGAGGTGACCGTAATGGTTTCTACGATGGACCCGCTTTTTTTGAGAATGGGATAGAGCGTATACTGGTATACCAGAAACAGGGGAAGAAGAATCGCGGCCGTATTTCTCAGGTAGTTGAAGAACAAGCGCCTGTTCCGATCGGACGTGATGCGTTTCCGCAATTGTTCCCAATCAGCTGCAGCGTCTATCGTTTTTTGTTTCTCGTAGTTCTCCAGTAAAGCATTCAAAGAATTGGGATTCTCCTTTTCAATCATCTCGTTTTTGACATTTATATATACTTGACGAACAACTCCCGGGTTACCCTATAAAAAAAGTGAAGTTTTTTAAGGAAAGTAAAAATTTAACAATGTGGGGTGAAAAGGAATATCTATATAAACAGCAGTAAAAAGGTTAGGTAATCACGCAATTCAATGCGTAAAATTTTTAATGCCCTACTGATATAGGATTCAATGGTTTTTGGGGAAACCTCCATTTTATCGGCTATGGCAAGGTAGGTCATTCCCTTAAAGCGACTCATCTCGAACGCTTCACGCACGTTGGGCGGTAGTTTTGCCAATGCTTCGCCAATAGTGGTTTCCAACTCTTTTAAGGTATATACTTCTTCCGGTGAAGTGTGAATGACAGACAACATGTTTTCTTCTTGATAGCGGTTTTCTACTTCCTGCTTCCGTAGATAGTCCGTACAATGGTTGCGGACGGAAGTAATCAGAAAATTGCGAAAAGAAACGGTTATATCCATGCTTTTCCGGTTTTTCCAAATTTTAAAAAAAACATCCTGCACAACGTCTCTGGCTGTTTCTTCCTGTGTGATATACCGCATGGCAAATACACACAGTGCCGGATAAAATTCGAGAAAAAGTTCCCTGAAGGCCTGCTCATCGTCCCGAAAAGCAACTTTTCGAAACAGGTTCTCATATATTGTATCTTTTTCTTTCATTCTTTCTCCTTACTTCTTTCCGTTTCAAATCACCCCGCCCAAACCTCCCTGTCGAGATTGCGGTAGTTGATTGCTTCCGCCAGATGAACCGGTAAGACATGGGGGCTGGCTTCCAGATCGGCAATGGTCCGGGAAACTTTCAGTATCCTGTCGTAGGCCCTTGCCGATAGGCTAAGCCTGTCCATGGCGGTTCTGAGTAATTGCAGTCCCGCTGCATCGGGAGTAGCATATTCGAGCAGCATTCTCGATGTCATTTGCGCATTGCAATATATGCCGGGAGTTTTTCTAAACCGTTCCGCCTGAATCCGGCGGGCTTTTACCACACGTTTACTGATTTCTGCACTGCGTTCGGCCGGAGTGCTGTCGGATAGCTTTTCGAACGCGACCGGTACGATTTCGATATGGATATCGATCCTGTCCAGTAAAGGTCCTGAGATTCTGTTTAAATATTTCTGTACGGCTCCTCCCGGACAGACACACGCTTTATCGGGATGGTTGTAATAACCACAAGGGCAGGGATTCATGGCCGAAACCATCATAAAGCTCGCAGGGTACTCCACGGAATATTTGGCGCGGGAAATTGTTATTTTTCGGTTTTCCAATGGCTGACGCATCACTTCGAGAACATTTCGATTAAACTCCGGAAGTTCATCCAAAAACAGCACTCCGTTGTGGGCCAAACTGATTTCACCCGGTTGAGGATCGGCTCCGCCACCGACCATGGCTACATTACTGATGGTATGGTGTGGGGACCGGAATGGCCTGCGCGACATAAGGGAGATGCCTTTTTCCAGTTTGCCGGCAACGCTGTGTATCTTTGTGGTTTCGAGTGCCTCTTCAAGGCTGAAAGGGGGGAGGATAGAGGGCATTCGTTTCGCCATCATCGATTTCCCTGCGCCGGGAGGCCCTACCATAATTATATTGTGGCTACCTGCAGCCGCTACTTCCAACGCGCGTTTCACATTTTCCTGTCCTTTTACATCGCTGAAGTCGAACTCGAAATTCGACTGGCTCTGCAAAAACTCCTGCCCTATATCTGCGGTTGTTTTTTCAAGCTCAAGTTCATTGTTTGCAAAACCGACGACCTGACGGATATTTTCTACCCCGTAAACCTCCAATCCTTCCACAACAGCTGCTTCTTTAGCATTTTCCGTAGGAAGGATGAACCCTTTGAATCCGTTTTCCTTAGCCATGATAGCTATAGGTAAGGCACCTTTGATGGGCAGGATATTTCCGTCGAGCGATAACTCACCCATGATAAGGTAATCGGGCAGTTTATCCGCCATAATGGTTTCGGAGGTGGCCAGTATGCCTATCGCCAGGGGTAGGTCGTAAGCTGATCCCTCCTTCCGGATATCCGCCGGAGACATGTTGATCACAATTTGTTGCCGGGGATACTTAAAACCGCTTACCTGAATGGCGGATACAATCCTTTTGTGGCTTTCTTTCACTGATGCATCGGGCAAACCCACCAGAAAGAACTTGATCCCCTTTGTGCAATTTACCTCAATAGTTATAAGTGTGGCATTTATACCTTGTACTGCCGCACCAAAAACCTTGACCAGCATGGCATTTAACGATTGTTTTTTACAGAATTTTTAAGTGCATTTTCCACTGCGATGGCCGGGACGTTTCTGTCGCTGATGATGCCGGCAGGGGAAATAAGGATATTGTTCGGAATGAACTCAATATTGTATGCTTCCACGATGTCTGAAGCCCAGCTTTTTTTCTCCGGTACAACGGTCCACGGGATAGAATCGTTTTCAATATAACTGATGGGATAAATATCGGAATCGATATATACGGAAATGAACTCCACGCTGTCTTTGTTAACATCCCTGTAGGTTTGCTTGAGTGATTGAATCGTTTCGCGGGAGTCGATTCCTGTAGTTGAGATGAAAGACAACAAGAGGTATTTTCCCCGGTAATCGTACGATTGTATGGTGTCGCCCGATTTATCAACCAGCCGGAAGTAAGGCATAGATGAACCTTCTGCGGAGCGGTTGATTTTTTCGGAATAAGCCTTCAGGTTCAACCCCATTTTCGATTTCAGTATATCCCCCTGCATATATTCCAATACACGGCTAAACCCTTTCGGATTTTCCGAGTTGGCAAAAAACTCGTTGATAAGAATCAGGCTCGATATTTTTGTGGGATTTTTTTTGACCTGCTCTTCGGCATTTAATGTCAACTCCTGATTGAAAGAGTTGATCTTGGCTATTTCGTCAGCATTGGCTAAGATCCTATTATTGGACGCGGAGTTCGATTCTTTTTCTTCTTTCAGGTTACGAAGTAAAAGCGTACGTTGTTGAAGCAGCTCTTTGTTTGATTCTTTAAACAACGTGAGGTCGTTGTTTATTTCGTTTCCGTTTACTTTGATTAAATCGGACAGTTGCGCATCCCCTTTGATGGATATGTTATCTTTCGGATGGGCAAAAACCATGACTGAAGAACTTTGGTTGTTGAAATACAACGAAAATACAGTAAGGGTATCTATAGTATTTTTATACGTAAATCTGCCGCGTTTATCGCTCATGATGGTGTCGATAGCGAGGGTATCGCCGGCGAAATAAGAAACCAGAACCTGGGGATTTTCCAGGCTGGAGATGTCACCTTTAAGCGCAACCCCATTTTCGTTGTTTTTGCAGGAAAACAACAATGTGCAGATAATGATTAATATGGACAACTTTACAAACTTCACTCGATTGATTTTTTTGTTTCTTCTAACTCAGCTTTACCTTTCCCTGATTTTCCAACTGTTCCTCCCGAAATAGTAAAACGTTGAAAGTTGACAAAGATAAAGATTAATTTTAAGAATTCTATATATTTTCACATATTTTTAATACTTTTTATAAAATCACAGAAATGGCTGGGATTACAGATAAAATCATTTAATTTAATTAGTTTTGCACTGTAATTCCAATTTCGTGAACATGAATTTTTCTGTTGTTATCCCTGTTTACAATCGTCCGGAAGAAGTTGACGAGCTTTTAGACAGTTTAACCCGACAATCCGGCAAGAATTTTGAAGTAATCATTGCCGAAGATGGGTCGTCTGAGAAGTGCGATGGTATAGTCCAGAAATATGTATCGCAACTCCCTGTTGTTTATTTTGAGAAACCTAATTCCGGTCCTGGGCTGACCCGAAACGCTGGTGCCAAAAAAGCGAAGTATGACTACCTCATTTTTTTTGATTCCGACTGTATTATCCCCGAACACTACATGGAGTATGTCTCTTTTTACCTGGAAAGGAATTTTGTTGATGCCTACGGTGGCCCTGATAATGCGTTGCCCTCTTTTACAACGGTACAGAAAGCTATAAATTATTCCATGACCTCTTTTTTTACTACCGGAGGTATTCGCGGCGGAAAAAAATCGATGGATAAGTTTCATCCCCGGAGTTTCAACCTGGGGGTCTCCAAAAAAGCGTTCGAAGCCCTTGGCGGGTACGGTAAGATGCGTTTTGGGGAAGACATCGATTTCAGCCTCCGGCTGCTTAAAAAAGGATTTGGAACGGCACTTATTCCCGAAGCATATGTTTATCATAAACGCCGGTCGACCTTCAGGCAGTTTTTCAAGCAAGTTTACAATTCAGGAATAGCCCGGATCAATTTGCACCTGGCGCACCCGGGTTCATTAAGATTAGTACACTTTCTGCCATCGTTCTTCGTAACAGTGATGGTTCTTTCCCTGCTTTTATCCTTTTTTTACCCGGTCGTTGTGCTTGCTCCCGCATTATACAGCTTGCTGGTACTGATCGACTCAACCGCAAGAAACAACTCGTTGAGGGTCGGCTTTTACAGTATTGCAGCTGCCTGGACACAACTTTTCGGATACGGTGCAGGATTCATCTCTGCGATCTGGAAACGATTAATCCTGAAAAAAGGAGAATTCAACGCTTTTGAGAAAAAATTTTATGAGTAGTAGTCTATCAACCTAAATCTTCTCCCCGTAGGCCAAATCGCCTGCATCGCCAATTCCCGGTACGATATAAGAGGATTCATTTAATTCCGGATCAATAGCTGCGACCCATATGGTGGTTTTATCTTCAGGAAAATGTTGGGTGCAATAATCCACAGCCTGCTGGCTGGCAATAATGGATGCAATATGAATCCTCCGAGGTGTTCCCTTCGTTAGTAAAGATCTGTACGTCAGCTCCATGCTGCTTCCTGTGGCCAGCATTGGATCGGTAAGGATAAGCGTTTTTCCATCAATACTGGGCGAGGCAATGTATTCGATATGAATATCAAACGATTGATGCCCTGTTTCCTTGTATTTCCGGTAAGCCGACACAAACGCATTTCCGGCACAATCAAAATAGTTCAGCACGCCATGATGATAAGGTAATCCTGCCCGTAAAATGGTGCCGATAACAATCTCTTCATCGGGGACAGAAACTTCGGCCACGTCGAGAGGGGTGGTTACGGATATTGTTTTGTAGCTTAAATCCTTACTGATTTCATAAGCCATTATTTCACCGATCCTTTCTAAATTTCTACGGAATCTGAGCCTGTCGTTCTGGATGGTTATGTCTCTTATTTCACGGACAAAAGAATTCAGGAGTGAGTTGTTTTTCGAAAAATCAATTACATTCATTGTTGTAATAACAAATTGTTCATACTATCTTTTTTCGAAAAACAAAGGTAATATTTTTGGTCTCAACGATAAACATTTTCACCGTTTTTTTGTTCCATTTACTTGAGTGTTTTTTTCTCAGGAAAGAAATTTGGGTTAAAACAGGAATAATTAAAGAAATTTTTCTTTAATTACTTTATTATCTCAACTTAATTAATTATTTTTGTCGCCGTTTTAGGATATCGTTGATGTTTTAGGATGTTATTCACAAGTAAAACGGTTTGAGCAGATAGAGATTTATTCACACATTTATATTCACAAACAATTATTATTAACATGGCAAATTTAGATTTAAGCAAGTATGGAATTGTAGGCAACTTCGAGATCCTTCACAATCCTACTTACGAAGAGTTATTTCAGGCGGAAATTGATCCGGCCAATGAAGGTTTTGAAAAAGGCGTGCTGACTTCAACCGGTGCAGTAGCAGTGGATACCGGAAAATTTACAGGCCGCTCACCCAAAGACAAATTCATCGTAATGGACGACACTACCAGAGACACGCTTTGGTGGGACGGTACCATCAACCGCCCGACTACTCCCGAGGTGTTCGACCACTGTAAAGATCTCGTGACAACTCAGCTTTCAACAGCTAAAAAATTGTATGTTGTTGATACGTTCTGCGGCACCAACGAAGATACCCGTATGAAAGTGCGTTTTGTGATGGAAGTAGCCTGGCAGGCACACTTTGTGACCAATATGTTTATTCGTCCTTCACACTACGAGCTGGCAAACTATGGTGAGCCTGATTTTGTTAGCTTAAACGGTTCCAAAACCAGCAATCCAAACTGGAAAGAACAAGGTCTGAATTCAGAAGTATTTACGTTGTTTGATCTTACTCGTAAGATGCAGGTAATCGGCGGTACCTGGTACGGAGGTGAAATGAAAAAAGGTATTTTTGCCCTTATGAACTATTATTTGCCATTGAAAGGTATTGCTTCTATGCACTGCTCGGCTAACGTAGGTACAGAAGGAGACGTAGCCATTTTCTTCGGGCTTTCGGGAACGGGAAAAACGACTCTTTCAGCAGACCCGAAACGTTATCTGATCGGTGACGACGAGCACGGCTGGGACGATCACGGTGTATTCAACTACGAAGGTGGTTGCTACGCCAAGGTTATTGATCTGGAAAAAGACAAAGAACCCGATATCTGGAGAGCTATTCGTCGCGATGCATTGCTGGAAAACGTAACTGTCCTTCCTGACGGAACTCCCGATTACTCCGCTGCCGCTTCAAAAACAGAGAACACACGTGTTTCTTACCCCATCTATCACATCAGTAAAATTGTTTCTCCATCTCGCGCAGGACATGCGAGCAAAATCATTTACCTGTCGGCTGACGCGTTTGGCGTATTGCCCCCGGTATCTATTTTGGATGAGAAATCAGCTCAATATCACTTCCTCTCCGGCTTTACTTCAAAGCTAGCAGGCACTGAACGCGGTATCACCGAGCCAGTTCCTTCGTTCTCTCCCGCATTTGGTGAAGCATTCCTGACCCTGCACCCGACTATGTACGCAAAAACATTGATTGGAAAAGCACAAGAACACAATGCAAAAGTTTACCTGGTAAACACAGGCTGGAACGGAACAGGAAAGCGCATCTCTTTGAAGAATACACGTGCCATCATTGACGCCATCATCGATGGTTCAATTGAAGAAGCTGAAACCATTCACATTCCTATTTTGAATCTGGTTGCTCCTACTGCATTGAACAATGTGGACACTGAAATTCTTGACCCGCGCAATACTTACGCTGATGTTGCCGAGTGGGAAGCAAAAGCCAAATCGCTTGCGGCCAAATATATCAAAAACTTTGAGCAATATTGCGACAACGACGATGCGTTGGCGTTAGTTGCGTCCGGACCGCAATTGGACTAAACGTAACCGATTAAAAAAAAAATCCCGCCTCCTTTCGTGAGAGCGGGATTTTTTATTCAGTCAAGAAAGTCAATCGTCCAGTTTCATTATCTCCACTTTCCTAAAATCAATGGGGTGCCCTTCGCTTTGAAGCGAGATGGTCCCTTTGCTCAGCATTTTGTCGCCACCGTTCATCACGATAAGTTTGGCGTAGGTCGCATCCCTTTCATCCAACTGTGGGCGGTTGTACTGTAAAACCGTATCGCCGTTGATAATATGACTAATAACATTGTTTCCCCTGACCTCTACTTCGGCCGTTATCCAATCTTCACCGTAGAAGTTTTCCGAGGAAGAGTTGATGCAATGATCAAGGATCAACTGATCGTCCATGACGATATTTGTTCCGGGTGTGCAAACATTCATATTGGTCCTTTGCACCAGGGAGTCGCTGGCCAGCAACTGTACCTCAATGGAAGTGGGAAAATCCTGGTCTTTTTCCATTGACTCCGGTGTCTGCCCGTGTACCATGATTCCGGAGTTTTTATACGCCCATCCGGGTGCTCCCGGACATTGCTCGCCAACGATACGGTATTCTACTCGCAGTTTATAATGCGAAAACTCATCGTTGTAAAACAGGTGGCCGAAACGGTCGCGTAACGAGTCATACTGTTCGTAACGTACCTTTATCATGCCTTCTTCCACCCGGAATGTATTGCCGAAATTGTCGCCCGCATCGTAACCTTTAATTTTTACCGTCCAACCGGTTAAATCGGTTCCGTTGAAGAGAGGAGTCCAACCGCTGGATGCATCGCTGCTTTTTTTCTGGCTGCAGGATATCAGAATGAATGCCGCGGTCGTGGCACCCAAAAGTGACCATACTTGTTTCATGCTATATTCTATTTTTTGTTGTTGTTCTTAAAATATTCGTCGGCAAACTTGACGAACTGTTTCCAGTCGAAAAGATTCATGTTGTGGATGCCGTCTCGGTTATGAAAGCCCAACGGCAACTGAATGACCTGTTCGTTGTTCGGGGGCATGTTGGCGGGTAAACTTGTTTTGAGGCCAAACAGGCTGAAAACCGGTTGTGCGGCAACCAGAGCCAGGTATTGTCCTTTGGGGTCCGCCCACGAATCATCGGCTGCACTGGCGACATAGACTGCCCGGGGAGCCATTAATGCCAGCAGCATATGTTGGTCAACAGGCAGGTTTCCTTCGTTGTTGGCGAAAGCAGCATATCCCGGAACAAACCAATGCGGGAAGTTACGGGTAATTACTTCCACTGTTTCTCCAAAATTCCTGCGGGAGATTTTTGCGCCCGAGTTTCCCGACTCGTTCGATACGGCAATGGCTACCCGTCTATCTTGTGCTCCGCACCAAAGTGCAGCTTTGCCCCCACGGGAATGTCCAACAACAATTACCTTACTGGCATCTATATCCTTATCGGTTTCAAAATAATCGATTATCCGGCTGACGCCCCAGCCCCAGGCGCCTAATGCACGCATTCCGTTTGGTTGCAGGGTTTGCTCGGGATAAAGTTTGGTGAGAATTTGATTTACGTAGTCTGTTTTGTGATCCGGTGCGACGTCCTTTACATCAAATCCGGCAATGGCATAGCCAGAGTTCACAATCTCTTCGGCAGGCCAGAACTCATTTTCGGGTGATGCTTGCATCGTATCCAGTCCGCGGTGGTTAATCGTCAGGAATACAGGAACCGGCTTTTTTATTTTGTTGGGGATAAACAAGTGGACCTGAACAGTAATAACTTTTTTGTTCCGGATAACGTCAACAGCTACCTGCTTATAGGTGGCCTTTCCGTTCAATGCCTTGTAGTTTTGTTCCAACACCTTGAATTCGATTTTATCGAAATCCTTGGGAACCTGCCCGTACACGTTATCCTCAAAAAGTTTTAGAATTTCTGGACGGCGGATCCTGTCCCAGTCTTCCGCAGACACGATTTCTTTGCCGTTTTGAGCCTTTAGCAGTTCCGGTAATACATAGCTGCCGGCTTTGGTTTCATCGTAGTTCTGGGCAAACAGCGTTGTTGTTAACGTAAACAACAGCAGGTAAAGTATCTCTTTTTTCATTTCCATGGAGTTTGAAGTGTAAAATTATTGGTAAAAGGAGTTCCTGACTAATTAGGCTTTGCAAAAAACGACTCAATGGCTTCAATGGAGGTGTCTTTAAGGATCACCTTCTTGTCTTTGTCCAGCAAATACAGCGTTGGAATGGCTTTAATGTCGTACAGTTTCTGTTTGGTAATAGTTGTTTCTTTATCGTACGAGTGTATCCAGTTTGCAGGCATCTGCGGTAAATATGATCTCCATTCGTCGATATCTGCATCGGGATAAACGGTTAATACGGTTATCATTGTGCGGGTAGGCGAGTTCATTGAAAAAGCCTTGTTAAGAGTGACTGACTTTGTTAGCACATCGGTAACAGAGGCACAAGTAGAACATCCGGGATTTGAAAACATCAAAACAAGGTATTCACTTTTGATGGAGTGCATCCTTTGTGATTCTCCCGAAGCCAGTGTGTAGGCGAAGTCATTGGCCGTCTCTCCCACGCGGTTTTTCATTACCATCTCGAATTGGAACCGGTACCTGGATTTATCCGTTTCGGATAGAATTTCGGAATTTACCAACTCCTGCAAAACGGGAATGTAAAACTCTTCGTTGCGGAATGGGGAATTGGCACCGTAGAAATATTTATCGAACAGCGTGCCAAAATAAGTATACATGGTGTTGTTCGCTTCGGCTTTCCTTAACGTGTGGTTGAGCGATTCTTTGGTTCTGTCGAACGGAACATAAGAAAGAATATTGATATAATCCACGAAAGCCTGCTCTGTAATTTCAGGACGAAGTGTGAGCTTTTCGTCGGAAAAATCGAACCTGTCCCAGTAGTGCATCACAAGATATACGGCACGGGCATCGGAATTGGTCATCTCTTCAGGGATGTATGGCAAAACAAAGGTGTCGGGAACGATGGATTGTTCCCGTTTCAAAGAATCTTCACCGATAGTGTCGATCTGAGCTTTCTTGCTCGATGAGCAGGCATAGATCATAAGAAAAGCGGTAAGTACGAAAAATGATTTTAGAGAATATTGATTCATAATTCATTCGGTTTCATCAGGCTATTTGAGTCGCCTTCGCTCAAGCAAGTCTGGCCCTGTCTCGCTTAGCGAAATAGCTCTTTTTGTTTGGTGTAAAAGTACAAAAATTTCATTGAAGTTCTCAAGCTATTCATCAAATGAATAGAGATTTTGAGTTTTTTTCGTACATTTGTCTTTCATAATTTCAGGAAAAAATGGACAATTATGTTGTTTCGGCGAGGAAATACAGGCCGGTGACTTTTCGCTCAGTGGTGGGGCAGGAGGCATTGACCACTACGCTTAAAAATGCCATTACAGGAAATAAACTCGCTCATGCTTATCTGTTTTGCGGCCCGCGGGGTGTGGGAAAGACAACGTGTGCCCGTATTTTTGCCAAAACCATCAACTGCCTGAATCCGACACCTGAACATGAAGCCTGCAATCAATGTGAATCGTGTGTGGCTTTCGATGAACAACGTTCCTACAACATTCACGAACTGGATGCCGCGTCCAACAACTCCGTGGATGATATCCGTTCGCTTATTGATCAGGTACGCATTCCACCTCAGATAGGGAAATACAAAGTGTATATTATAGATGAGGTTCATATGCTCTCCACATCGGCATTCAACTCTTTTCTCAAAACACTGGAGGAGCCTCCTGCACATGCTATTTTCATTTTGGCAACTACGGAGAAGCATAAAATTATTCCTACCATTCTTTCACGCTGCCAGGTGTATGATTTCAACCGCATCAGCGTTGCCGATATGGTGAATCATTTACAATATGTTGCGCAGAAGGAAAATGTTTCTGCCGAACCCGAAGCATTAAACATCATCGCGCAGAAAGCGGACGGGGGGATGCGTGATGCGCTTTCCATTTTTGATCAAACAGTAAGTTATACAGCGGGAAATGTTACGTATAAATCGGTGATTGAGAACCTCAACGTGCTCGACTTCGAATACTATTTCAAGCTTACCGATGCCATCGTTGCGGGAAGTGTGGTAGATTGCCTGTTGGTTCTGAACGATATTTTGAACCGGGGATTCGAGGGGCAGTATGTAATTAGCGGAATAACGTCGCATTTTCGCGATTTACTGGTTTGTAAAGATCCCGTAACTGCAACATTGTTCGAAGTGGGAGCATCTATTCGTGAAAAGTATGTTGCCACCGCAAAACAGTGCAGTAACGCGTTTTTATATAAAGCCATTGAGATGGCCAACGATTGCGACCTGAACTATCGCATGAGTAAAAACAAACGCTTGTTGCTCGAGCTGACCCTTATCAAGCTTTGTCAGTTATCGGAAAATTCCGAAGATCCTAAAAACCTTAACCCCGTGACTCCATCGGAAAAAGTTCATCCGAAAACAAAAACACAACCTGTTCAAATTTCCGGGACTGTTTCCGAACCAAAACCGGAAATTAAACCCCTGCCCGTAATCCCAGGTGAAAAGAAGTCAGCTGTAACAACGATTGCGGGATTGGGTGTTTCGTTGTCATCATTGACGGAAGAGAATCCGGAAAAACCGGTAGAGAAAAGCATTTCTCTGCAGGCGGAACCCGGGCAGAACAACCGGCTCTTTACCGAAGAAGAGTTGCAAAAAGCCTGGCAAGAATTTGCTGAGAATTTGGTCGAGGAAAAGCTGCTGAGAAATACGATGATGCTTTATAAGCCCAAGATGCTGGGAAACACTGTTTTTGAGGTGGAAGTGAACACGGAAATCAACAAGAATTACCTGGATGATTATGGCAACGTAATCTTAGCCTACTTACGGGAGAGTTTGCAGAACGATGATATTACGATGACCATTAAAATTTCAGAAGCAACCGTGGTTAAGAAACCCCTGACTTCGAGAGAAATTTTTGATGAACTGGTACAGAAAAACCCTTCGTTGCAAAAGTTATCCGATGAATTTGATCTGGAGTTGAGCTGAAATGATCGCTTGCTTTGAAAAGTCAACACAACATAGTTTTCTTTTTTATCGGATTTGCGGTGTTGCTCTGTTCGGTCCAGTCCTGTAAGAAGAACGGAACAGAACAGACCCGGACAGGCTCCCTGCTTACTCAGGCCGGTACCGTTGAACCCCTGGATTCCGTTATTGTCGACTCCCGGTTAACTTTCCAGGAAGCAACAGCAGGGACGAAAGCTCCAAAATCTATTCTGGATGAATTGATTCTTATGGATGTCCTGTATAAATCAACGGATCAAAGGTTGCATCAAGGACAAATACTGACCAACAAAAAAATCGAAAACGACATTCGGGATATGTTCGTGTTTATGCTCGAAAATGATTTCGTCATCGAAAAAGCCATTCCCATTGTACATTACCGCTGGAGTGACAGCTTGTCTATGGAGGACAACAATACGTACAGCTTTTGTTACCGCAATGTTTCTTATTCAAAGCACGCCCGGGGAATGGCGATTGATATAAATCCGCGTTTCAATCCGTTACGGTGGAAAAACGCAAACGGCTCCAGCCAGCCTGAAAATGCCGTGCTGGACACGACCGTTAACGGGACGCTATACCCCGGGCATGTGGTGGCAGAGGAGTTCGGAAGACTTGGTTTCCGGTGGGGACACTCTTTCTCAAAGTACTACGACGACCATCATTTTGAGAAAAGGTGAAGCTTACAGGTACCTTACTGCCCACTCACCGATTAAATTTCCCACGTATCGGGCATCTTTTATGTTTTTGATGAGGTGATCGATACCGTCCAGGGCGATGAAACTTTTCGGATGCCTTGCCGCCATAAATATCTCCGTGGCGTGATCTATGCTAACCATCTCGTCTTCGGGAGAGTGCAAGACAAGTAAGGGTTTGTTCAGTCTGTTGAGCGACCTCTTGATGTTGTGATTCGCCAGATCATCCACAAAACCCTTGCCTATCTCAATTTCCCTTCCGGCCACGTCGATCATCGCACTTCCGTTGTAGGCGATCTCGTCCATTTTAGATACGAACAACCGTTTGATGTGGTCCAATGTCGACGGGGTTCCCAGCAGAGAGATTGCCTTGACAGAGGCTAGTTGTCCGGCAGCCACAATAGATGCGGCACCTCCCAAGGAGTGTCCGACAAGGAGTTTGGGGGCTTCGTAATTGAGCGTTAAAAACTCGGCAGCGTACAATAAATCATCGATGTTCGATGAGAAATCAGTTTCCGCAAAATTACCCTGGCTATCTCCCAATCCTGCAAAATCAAAGCGAAGTACAGCAATTCTTTTTTCACTAAGCGCCTCCGAAATGTATTTGACATTTATCAGGTTCTTGTTGCAGGTAAAACAGTGCGAAAAAATGGCAAAGGCCTTTGGTGAATTGTTTTCAGGCAATTCTATTGCGCCGGAAAGAATCAGCCCCCTTGAATTTTTGAACGTTACTTTTTCTCTTTTCATCGCTACTTTAACGTTAGAGTAAGAGAAATGTTTCTAAATTTTTTTCAAAAAATTAAATTCAAGTTGCAGGTCAATGGTCTCTTTGGTTACAATATTCAAAGGCATGTAATTTTCAACCTTGGGTTTGGTCTGCAAAATCAAGTATTCAAGCAGTGTTTTCATTGCCATATATCCCTGGTAGTCAGGATTTTGATCAATGAGAAAGATAATTCGTTCATTTTTTAAAGCACAGATATTGGGTTTTGTCAAATCCACTCCAACCAGCTTTACGTCGTTTATGTTGTTGTCTTCCAAAAAATCTGCTATTACATTTCCCCTGGAGTTCAGCACTATTATGCCTTTTACGTTGGGATGCGAAGAGAAAAAATCCCTCATTTTTTCTTCGTTCCGCTGGGCTTCATAAACAGAAAACTGGATATGGTGTATCCGGTTGGAGAAGTTGGTTTCAGTCAAATAATCGTATGCGCCTTTTCGTCGGAGGATACTTGTATTTGCACTTTGGTCCCCAATCCGGATGGCTTGAAGTACCCCGATATCACTTGATTCCGGGATAAGTGATTTTAACAATTTACACATCAGGTAGCCGCAAATGTAGTGGTTAGCTGAATAAAATGCCAGGGGTGATGTCCCTTCGACCATGGAGTCGACAAATGTAAACGGGATATTTTTTTCTGTCAGTTTATTTGCGAGGGCAATAGTTTCGTCTTTAAAAGTGGGACCAATGATAACCGCATCAGGTTCAAGGATAAGGATTTGGGTAAAGACATTCTGACAAGAATAAATGTTGTATTGGTCGTAGGTCAGGTAGGTGGTTTTGATATGCAAGCTTTCGTGCTGATCGATCGCTTCCTGAATGCCGTTATGAATACTTTCCCAGTACTCACCGCGAGAAGCATGAGGAGTGGTAATCACTATCTCATACGTTTTTTTCAACGAAAGGCCCGACAAGTGGATATTGGGTTTATAACCCACCTGTTTCAACACCTTTTCCACAGCTATCCTTGCTTTATCCGATACATTGCCGCGGTTGTGCAGGATCCTGTCCACCGTACCCGAGGATACTCCAGCCTGAGCAGCTATGTCTTTGATTCTGATACGTTTTTTCATTGAGGACTTGGGATATTTATCGATTTACAAATTAAAATGCAAATATAGAAAAAGTTTCTGCAAATGTGTAAATACACAACCATCTTTTTACATTAGTAAAATTATAAAATATTTAAGAATAATTAATGATTTATAATGAAAGCTGTAAGTCTATTCGTGTTAACTTTGTGCACGTACACAAGTAGGCGTGAATTCAATCAATAAACAAAAATAAATCATGTACGAACTATTTAACATTCAAGGCAAAGTAATTGTTGTTACCGGCGGAACAGGCGTTTTGGGCGCATCGATGGTGGAGTACTTGGCTTTGCACGGAGCGAAGGTAGCCGTATTGGCCCGGAACAAAGAAAAGGGGGACGAGCAGATTGAGCATGTAAGATCAAAGGGTGGAGATGCGTTGTTCCTTCAAACCGATGTGACTGATGAGGCAGTATTAAGGCAAAACGCAGAGGCGATCATTGCCAGATACGGTAAAATAGATGCCCTTATTAACGGAGCTGGAGGCAATATGCCCGGTGCCACTATAGGACCGAAAAACACCATCTTCGATTTGAAAATGGATGATTTCCGTAAGGTGGTAGACCTGAACCTGATGGGAACTGTTGTTCCGACAGTTATCTTCGCCGAATATATGGTGAAAGAGAAAAAGGGAAACATCATCAATATTTCATCCGCTTCGGCGTTGCGTCCGTTATCACGTGTGGCCGGATACGGCGCAGCAAAAGCCGCTGTTACCAACTTTACCAAATACATGGCCGGTGAACTGGCTATTAAGTTTGGTGAAGATTTCCGTGTAAATGCACTTTGTCCGGGATTTTTCATTACTGAACAGAACAGAAACCTGCTTACTAATCCTGACGGGACTTATTCCGATAGAGGAAATACCATAATTGCCCATACTCCTTTCAGACGTTTCGGCAATCCGGCAGATCTACTTGGTACGCTACACTATCTGGTGAGCGATGCTTCTAGGTTTGTTACCGGTACCGTTGCTATTGTGGATGGCGGTTTTGATGCCTTTAGTATTTAAACAGACTTAACTTCTTCACCATTATGCTTCAACTTAAAAGAGAATGTAAGTATTCACTGATAGTCGCTTCCAGTATGGGAGTGAGAATTACACCGGTAAATGCCCAGCCGGTACATAGCAGCAAGATTTTCGAAATGCAGGCAACGAGCGCCGAAACAAATGTGGCAACGATTTCATCTTCTCTCGGACTTCCGGTCAAGGTGCTGACTACCTTTGTAAAAGACAGCCCGATTGCGGCTTTTATCAAATCCGACCTGAGGGCAAGAAACATTGACTTCGAAGGGCCGGAGATCCCGCAGGGAGGCCCGTGGGGTTACCGTCACCAGTTCAATATTGCCGATAGTGGTTTTGGATTACGTGGGCCCCGTGTCCAGAACGACAGGGCAGGGGAAGTAGGAAAGACCTTGAACGTGAAAGATTTTGATTTGGAACGGATTTTTGCCAAAGAGGGAGTTCAGATCATGCATTTGTCGGGATTGATAGCTGCCTTATCGCCCGAGACAAGTGATTTCTGCCTCCAGCTAGCCCGCTATGCCAAAAGACACGGCACCCTTATCTCTTTTGACCTGAACCACAGGGCAACATTCTGGAAGGGCCGGGAAAAGGAGTTGAAAGAGGCGTTTGCTGAAATCGCTTCCCTGTCGGATATCTTAATTGGAAACGAGGAAGATTTTCAACTCTGTTTAGGTGTCCAGGGTCCGAAAGCCGGGGGTGAGAATATTGAAGACACCATTGATGCCTTTAAAGGGATGATTTTGAATGCAAGAAAAGCATTTCCCAACGTTTCAGTATTTGCAAATACGCTCCGGGAGGTGATCAGTGCCAATGAACATCTTTGGGGAGCAATTGTTTATGAAAATGAGAACTGGCACGTTGCCCCGTTGCGCAAGATTAACGTGGTGGATCGTATTGGGGGGGGTGACGGTTTCGTGGGTGGATTGCTCTATAGTATTCTGAAGGAAATGCCGTCTGAAAAGTGGATCCAGTTTGCGTGGGCCAGTGGCGCTTTGGCCACCACTTTCCTCACCGATTATGCCCAGCCTGCCGATGAAGAAATGATCTGGAGCATCTGGAAAGGAAATGCGCGGGTGAAACGATAAAACAACCAATCAAAAATATAATATGAAACAAAAAGCAGATATTGGACTCATTGGGCTTGCAGTAATGGGCGAAAACCTCGTCCTGAACATGGAAAGTAAAGGTTACACAGTAGCCGTTTATAACCGCACGGTTGAAAAAGTAGATAATTTTGTGAGCGGCAGAGGTAAAGGCAAGAATTTTATCGGGGCACATTCACTTGAAGAATTGGTGGATTCACTCGAACGCCCTCGTAAGGTAATGATGTTGGTAAAAGCCGGAAAGCCGGTGGATGATTTCATTGAACAACTCATTCCTCTCCTTGAACCCGGAGATATTATTATTGATGGGGGAAACAGCCATTTCCCGGATACCGTCCGCCGTACAAAACAGGTGGAAAGTAAAGGATTACTGTACATAGGTACCGGTGTTTCCGGGGGTGAAGAAGGTGCATTGCTCGGGCCTTCGATGATGCCCGGCGGATCGCCGGAAGCATGGCCTTTCGTAAAAGAAATTTTTCAGGCGGTAGCGGCAAAAGTAGAGGATGGATCTCCGTGTTGCGACTGGGTAGGCGAAGACGGTGCCGGACATTTCGTGAAAATGGTACATAACGGTATCGAATACGGGGACATGCAGATAATTAATGAGGCATATCATCTGATGAAGGAATTACTGGGGATGGATGCTTTTGAACAACACGAAGTGTTTAAAAAATGGAATGCCGGAAAACTCGATTCGTATCTTATTGAAATCACCACCGATATCCTGGCGTACAAAGACGAAGACGGGAGCCCTTTGGTAGAAAAAATTCTCGATACGGCCGGACAGAAAGGTACCGGGAAATGGACAGCCGTAACGGCGCTCGATCTGGGAATCCCGCTTACGCTTATCGGCGAGTCCGTGTTTTCGCGCTGCCTTTCGGCTCAGAAAGACCTTCGTGTAAAAGCATCGAAGGTGATTGCAGGAAAAAAAACGGCATTCAAAGGAGACAGGCAACAATTCATTAACGACCTCGAACAGGCCATTTACGGAGCGAAAATCATTTCGTATGCACAGGGGTACGACCTGATGATGGAGGCTGCCAAAGAATATAACTGGAACCTCAATTACGGAGGAATAGCGCTGATGTGGCGTGGAGGATGCATCATCCGTTCGGTATTTCTGGGTGACATCAAAAAAGCATTCGACAATAATCCCAAGCTGGAAAATCTGTTGCTCGATCCGTTCTTCAAAGAAAGTATCGAATCGGTTCAGGAAAGTTGGCGCAGGGTGTGCGCTACTGCACTCGAAAACGGAATTCCTGTTCCTGCACTGACATCGGCTTTGTGCTATTTCGACGGGTTCCGTAACGACCGCTTACCGGCTAACCTGCTGCAGGCGCAGCGTGATTATTTTGGAGCACATCAGTATGAGAGGGTAGATAAACCGCGCGGTGAGTTCTTCCATACCGACTGGACAGGTCGCGGAGGAAATACCGCCTCGTCCACATACCAAGTTTAGTATTCAATCTGAAGAGATGATTTATTATCAAAACGGCTCTGCCACAAACAACCTGTCGCGCGAAGACCTGGAGGCGGGTCTTCGCGAGGCTTTCGGTAAATTGGGTGAAAAGCATAAAGTGCTGGCTATCCCGCCCGATTATACTCGCCTGCCCAGCCGTGCGGGTGAACTGACAGAAATAAGCTGGGAATATTATGGTGACAGGCTAACCGATATTCTTCCGGCGTTGGGGACGCATACACCCATGACCGATGATCAGATCTCACACATGTTCGGAAAAACTCCGGCTAATTTGGTACGAATTCACGACTGGCGAAACGATGTGGTAACGCTTGGTAGGGTTTCGGCAGAAATTGTGGAAGAGGTTTCTGAGTATAAAGTACACTTCGATTGGCCGGTTCAAGTAAATAGGTTGTTGGTTGAGGGCAATTTCGATCTTATCCTTTCTATCGGACAGGTTGTTCCGCACGAAGTAGTGGGGATGGCAAACTATAACAAGAATGTTTTTGTGGGAACCGGTGGATTCGAAGCGATCAACAAGAGCCATTATGTGGGAGCGGTCTATGGCATGGAGCGGATGATGGGACGTGCCGATACCCCGGTTCGCAGGCTATTCAATTATGCTTCGGAAAATTTCGCAAAACAACTCCCTATTGTGTATGTGCTCACGGTAGTGGGTGTAAACAAAGAAGGAAAACAACAGACTTACGGACTGTTTGTGGGTGATGATTTCGCTGTTTTTGACGTAGCTGCCAAGCTCTCTCTCGAGGTTAATTTCCAAATGGTTGAAAAACCGTTGAAGAAGGTCGTAGTCTGGTTAGACCCCACGGAGTTCAAAAGCACCTGGCTGGGAAACAAATCCATTTACAGAACACGAATGGCTATTGCCGACGGAGGGGAGCTTGTTGTGTTGGCGCCGGCATTAAAGGAATTCGGAGAGGATAAGGAGATAGACCGGTTGATCCGGAAATACGGTTATTTTGGAACTCCTGAAACATTAAAAGCAGTTGAGGATAACGAAGAGTTGAGGAATAATCTGGGTGCCGCGGCACATCTTATTCACGGGTCGTCGGAAGGCAGGTTTTCCATCACCTATTGTCCGGGTAAGGGAGCAGAAAACCTCACACGGGAAGAGATTGAAAGTGTGGGCTTTCGGTGGGGAGATATCGATGAAACGATGCAAAAATATAATTTCCAACACCTGAAAGAAGGATTTAACATCCTGCCGGACGGGGAAGAGGTATATTATATTTCAAGCCCCGCCTTGGGATTATGGGCGCACAGGGACCGGTTTGAGTATTGAAGACCGTTTAAAGAGATAGCAATCCAAGCATTTTTTTTGCTTTAAAAGGCGTTTTTTTATATTTTTGTTTTTCTACAAAAACAAATACGTTAGAATATATATTATGACGACAAGAAGAGATTTCTTGAGAAATACAGCTTTAGCCTCTGCGGGAATTGCGTTAAGCGGTATCTATACCAAGACCAATGCAGCTAGCTACAGCCGTATTGTAGGGGCTAATCGAAAAGTAAATCTGGCACACATCGGGATAGGAAACAGAGGTTGGGAGATTATCAACGATTTTGATAAAACAAAATTGGCAAACGTTGTTGCCCTCTGTGATGTGGATTTAGGAGCCGAGCACACCCAAAAAGCCCTGGCTAAATTTCCAAACGCAAAACGTTTCAAGGATTTTAGAGAGATGTTCGATAAAATCGGAAACGAGTTTGAGGCGGTAGCCATCGCCACTCCCGATTTTGCTCATTTCCCATCAGTGATGCTAGCCATTAAAGAAGGAAAGCATGTCTATGTGGAAAAACCTATGGGCCGCACATTTAACGAAGTTGAACTGATGATAAAAGCAGCCCGGAAGTATCCAAAAGTTGTAACGCAGATGGGTAACCAGGGACATTCTGAAGGTAATTATTTCCAGTTCAAAGCCTGGAAAGAAGCCGGCATCATAAAAGATGTTACCGCCATTACAGCGCACATGAACAACGCCCGCCGCTGGCACGGATGGGATCCGAACATCAAGAAGTTCCCTGGTGCCGAGCCCATCCCGGAAACAATGGATTGGGACACCTGGTTGTCGGCCCAGTCGTATCACGAGTACAACAAGGATTTTCACTATGGGCAATGGCGTTGCTGGTACGATTTCGGAATGGGGGCTTTGGGCGACTGGGGAGCGCATATCCTCGATACGGCCCACGAGTTTCTTGATCTGGGTTTGCCGGAAGAGGTGAATCCGGTAAAACTCTCCAAGCACAACGAATACTTCTTTCCGATGTCGAGCACGATCGAATTTAAGTTTCCAAAACGTGGAAAAATGCCGCCTGTTGTCATAACGTGGTATGATGGCGTAGATAACATTCCTCCCGTTCCGGAAGGTTATGGGGTTTCTGAACTTGATCCGAATATTCCCAGTGTTGGAGGCGGAAAAATTCAACCGGCCAAGCTGAATCCGGGGAAGGAAATTTACAGCAAAAACCTGATTTTTAAGGGTGGTTCGCACGGGAGTACGTTAAGCATTATTCCGGATGACAAAGCCCGGGAAATGGAGAGGAAGCTTCCCGTTGTTCCGAAAAGCCCGTCGAACCATTTCGCCAACTTCCTATTGGCCTGTCAGGGAGAAGAGAAAACACGCTCGCCCTTCGAGATTGCCGGCCCGCTGAGCCAGGTGTTCTGTCTGGGGGTAGCAGTGCAGCGACTGAATCGGAGAATTGTCTTTGACCGAAAAACAAAACGGGTTGTTGACGATGTTTTTGCGGATGCTTTTCTGACAGGGGCACCTCCACGAAAAGGATGGGAACATTTTTATGAAATATAAAAAATAGTAATCTATGAAAAGGAATATTCTTGTATTAATTGCAACGGTTTTTATTGTTTCTGCTTCGGCTCAGGAAGCCAAATGGCAGGATCTCTTCAACGGAAGGAACCTGAAAGGGTGGACCAAACTAAACGGAACAGCCGAATATAAAATTCAGGAGAAGGTCATTGTCGGGATTTCAAAAAGCGGAACGCCTAATACATTCTTGGCTACCAATAAGATGTATGACGACTTTATCCTGGAATTTGACTTTAAAGTGGACGACGGACTGAACTCCGGAGTTCAGTTTAGAAGCAATAGCTTGAAAGAGTATCAAAACGGACGCGTGCACGGGTATCAGTTCGAGATTGACCCTTCCGACAGATCGTGGACGGGAGGCGTTTACGATGAAGCACGCAGAGGATGGCTTTATCCTATGACTGTCAATCCCATTGGACAGAAAGCCTTTAAACATAATCAGTGGAACAAAGCACGCATAGAGGCAATCGGTAACTCCATACGCACGTGGGTAAACGGTGTCCCCTGTGCCGATATATTGGACGACGTCACAAAATCGGGTTTTATTGCCTTACAGGTCCACTCAATAAACAACAAAGAACTCGAAGGCAAAACGGTCTCCTGGAGAAACATCCGTATCCTGACTCAGGACCTCGATAAGTTCAGGTCGCGTGAAAACACAGACGGAATAGAACAAGTAAATACCATCGCCAATACCATTTCCGAGCGAGAAGCACGTGAAGGATGGAAACTGTTGTGGGACGGAAAGACTACCAACGGATGGCGAGGAGCAAAGCTCGATAATTTTCCCGAAAAAGGCTGGTCAGTCGATAACGGAATCCTCAAAGTTCAAAAAAGCGGTGGAGGAGAATCTACGAACGGTGGCGATATTGTTACCACCCGCCCGTATAAAAATTTTATGTTGAAAGTGGACTTTAAGATTACCGAAGGTGCCAACAGTGGCATCAAGTATTTTGTGGACACAAACCTGAACAAAGGCGCAGGTTCAGCCATCGGCTGCGAATTTCAAATATTGGATGACAAAAAACATCCCGATGCCAAATTAGGTGTTGCTGGAAACAGGACACTTGGTTCACTTTACGACTTGATTGCAGCCCCCGATAACAAACCTTTCAGGCCCGGCTTCTTTAATACGGCTATGGTGGTTGTGAAGGGAAATCACGTAGAACACTGGTTGAACGGAGTGAAAATTATTGAATATGAACGCAACAACCAGATGTGGGGTGCGTTGGTAAACTACAGCAAGTATAAGGATTGGCCAAATTTCGGAAATGCAGAAGAGGGGTTGCTCTTATTGCAGGATCACGGCGATGAAGTATGGTTTCAGAACATAAAGATTAAAGAACTTGAATAACAATATCATGGATCGAAGAAATTTTCTCAAGAGATCAGCCGTTACGGTTACCGGCCTAAGCCTGAATCCTTTAATAGGGAAATCCTACTCATCCGTTTTCGGACAATCGGCGCCTGGGAATAAAATCAAAATCGGACTCATTGGCTGCCGTAACCAGGGGTGGGCCAACTTGAAAACTTTCCTCGACTACCCCGGGACCGAATGTATCTCCTTGTGTGATGTAGATGATCAGTGGCTCTATCAACGGGCTGCCGACGTAGAAAAAATAACCGGAAAAAAACCACCTCAGCTGGTTAAAGATTGGCGCCGGGTGATTGACAACAAAGATATAGACATGGTGATTATCGGTACACCGGATCATTGGCACTGTCTTCAGTTAGTGGCAGCCTGTGAAACCGGAAAAGACGTATACGTGGAAAAGCCGCTTGCCAATACCATGGAGGAGTGTGACCTGATGGTGCGTGCTACCCGGAAATATAACCGGATTGTACAGGTGGGACAATGGCAGCGGAGCGATCCCCACTGGGATGAGGCGGCTGCCTACGTGCAGAGTGGTAAGTTGGGACGTGTGAGAACCGTTAAGGTCTGGGCGTACCAAACCAGCAAATGGACGTTGCCGGTGGTGCCTGATTCGGCACCTCCCGCCGGAGTAGACTATGACATGTGGCTGGGTCCTGCACCGAAGCGAACGTATAATCAGAACCGGTTCCATTATAATTTTCGCTTTTTCTGGGATTACGCCGGCGGATTGATGGCTGATTGGGGAGTACATTTGCTGGACTATGCCATGAAGGGAATGAATGTCGGATTGCCATCGTATGTATACGGTGCCGGAGGGAAATTCGGTTATCCCGATGATGCAATGGAGACGCCCGATACACTTATGGCGACCTATAAATACCCTGATTTCAACATTATCTGGGATCACGCCTGTGGCATTGGTAATGGATTGTTCGGGCTTCGCGAAGGGGTCGCCTTCTTCGGAGAGAACGGTACGCTTGTCCTAACCCGGCAAGGATGGGAGGTGATGCCCGAACAGGGGGTTAACAGCCGCAATTTTCCTTATTGTTATCCTTGCGACAACGAGCGAAAACCCAACACCCCGAGAATGGAGGCGGTAGAGAAAAAAACGGGTGGAGGGAAAGGATTGTACCTGCATGCAGGAAACATGCTGGAATGCATGCGTTCACGCCAGTTGCCCAATGCCGATATTGCGATAGGGGCGGAAGTAGCCAAGCTGAGCCATATGGCCAATATTTCTTGTAGAGTTGGATCAGCGCTGAACTGGGATAACGAAACCGGCACTTTTGATAACCCGGAAGCGAACCGGCTGGCTAAAGCCCATTATAGGGAACCCTGGAAGTTACCCAAACTCTAAGAAGAAAGAACAGGATTTAAAATGAGAAGACGAGGATGCTTGCTGGTGTGTTTTGTGCTGGTGATTTTCTGTACATATGCACAAAACAAACCTACGGGTTTGATGACGGATTTGTTGAAAAATACGGGGGAGGTTTTTATCAATGGTTATCCCTCTACCCTGGATCATGAAGGGATCGATTCAGCCATTGAACCTGTTCAGACAGCCAAAATCCTCTCGGAGTACCCATCGTTCAGTTGGATTGTTCCCAACAAAGGGAAGAATACGCTACAATCCGGTTACAGGATTATTCTGTCGGACTCTTTGCACCTTATTCAAAAAGGGGAAGGGAATGTGTGGGACAGCGGGACGGTAAACTCCGGCAGGTCTGTCTCCGTTGCGTACCGGGGCAGGTCGTTGCAGCCACGAAAAGTGTACTACTGGAGAGTCAAGGCGATAACCGGCAATAGCGAAGAAAGCGATTGGTCAGATATCAAATCTTTTAGAACAGGAGATGAGTTAAAGCCATACCAATCTTCGAGTGAGGTTCTTGTTAAGTCTGTCGAACATCCGGTTCTGTGTTCGACCCGCGATGACAATTGGTTTTTTGACTTTGGTAAGGCATCCTTCGGGCAATTGCTTGTCAGACTGACGTCTGAAACCGGGAATGATACGGTTATCGTAAACCTGGGAGAGAAAGTCCGGGATGGGCGTGTGGACTCCCGGCCAGGAGGAACCATTCGTTATCAATCCTACTCTTTGGCGTTATTGAAAGGTACTCACCTGTACCGTATAAAAGTGCATAAAGATAAACGAAACACATTGGAAGTTGCCGTAAAAATGCCTGCTTACATAGGCGAGGTAGTTCCTTTCCGTTATGCGGAAGTGCTGCATTACGGCAATAAGTTGGATAAAGAGGATGTCATAAGGGAATCTGTTCATTATCCATTCGATGATTCAACCTCCTTCTTCCGCTGCGATAATGATACCCTAAATCAAATCTGGGAGATGAGTAAGTATACGATGAAGGCAACTTCATTCACAGGAGTTTACGTTGATGGAGACAGAGAACGTATCCCGTATGAAGCAGACATACTTATCAATCAGCTAAGTCATTACAGTGTGGATAGGGAATATTCCATTGCACGTAAATCCCTGGAGTATATCTTGAAAAAACCCACCTGGCCTACCGAATGGATTTTGCAGGCTATACTTATCGCTTGGTATGACTATATGTATACGGGTGATGCTCGATCCCTGGAAAAGAATTATCCGTTGCTGAAAAACAGATCGTTGATGCAACTTAAAACCAGTAAGGGGTTGATTTCCACTACTACAGGCCTGCAAACATCTGCTTTTCTTCAATCTATAAATTTCAATAAACCCATACAGGATATTGTGGATTGGCCCGGGGAAGAAAGAGACGGGTTTGTTTTCTGTGACCATAACGCGGTGGTAAATGCATTTTATTACGAAGCCCTGAAAATAATGGAGCAGATTGCCCGAGTATTGAATAAACAGGAGGACAGGTTGTTTTATGCCAAAGCACATCAAGAGGTTTATAAACTATTTAACGACACTTTTTTTGATCCTAAACGGAAACTGTATACAGATGGCGATACCACCAGCCATACATCATTGCATGCCAATATGTTTGCCTTTGTTTTTGGGTTAGTTCCTCAACAACATTCTCAGGGAGTGCAGGATTTTATCAAGTCCAGAGGAATGGCGTGCAGCGTTTACGGGGCTCAGTTCCTGATGGATGCTTTGTATAACGGTGGTAATGGGGCGTACGCGGAGGAATTGCTGGCATCGACCGGTGAGAGGAGCTGGTACAACATGATACGATCAGGCTCAACAGTAGCGCTGGAAGCCTGGGACATTAAATATAAACCTAACCTGGACTGGAATCATGCTTGGGGAGCGGTTCCTGCAAACACGATTGCCCGATACGTGGTTGGTATTAAACCATCTGCTCCAGGGTTCGAGAGCATTGAAATTAAACCGCATGTTTATAGCCTTACTTCGGTTGAATCTGCTGTTCCCACCATTAGAGGAAACATTTTATTTACTTACAAGACGATCAATAATGATGAATATGAGTTGTCGGTAGAGATTCCGCCAAATACCCAAGCAGAACTCTATCTACCGATTAAATCCGGTAAACGGGTCAGAGAGGTTTTTCTCGACGGTAAAAAAATTACTTTTGCTAAAGGGAAAAAGGAGCCGGAACACCTGTATGTTGGAAGAATAACTTCGGGAAAACAGGTGTATCGGGTAATGTTGAGCAACAGGTAATTAAAACTTTTTCAGTTCCATTTCCTTTCCGTCAAAGACACCGTACGAGAAATGCTGTATCCAGTCGCCGATATTGATAACGCGCGACGTTTCGTTCAGCGGTAAATCCAATAAGAGGTGCCTGTGTCCGAAAACAAAATAGTCAATATCCGGAGTTCGGATAATTTCCTGCTTTGCAAACTGGATAAGGTATTCGTTGTCCTCACCTAAAAAATCCTGTACACCGCCTGATTCCCGGCTTTTATTCGACCATGCGTGTGCCAGGCCCACGGTCCATCGAGGATGGATAGCCGCAAAACAGCGTCGCAAGAACGTACTGTGAAAAATTCTACGAAGTATCCTGAACGAAGCCGATTTATCGGCCAATCCGTCGCCGTGAGCGATAAAAAATTTCTTGCCGGAAAGTTCCGTGACAAACGGTTTGCGGTGGACAATTAACCCGCATTCGTTCTGGAGATAATCGGTGAGCCAGATGTCGTGATTGCCAATGAAAAAATACACAACCACTCCTGAGTCGGTAATTTCCGACAGTTTACCCAGCAGACGCGTAAATCCTCTGGGTACAACGGTTTTATATTCGAACCAATAATCGAAGATATCGCCCAGCAGGTAAATGGCTTGCGCATCTTCCTTTACAAAATCGAGCCAACGGCACAATTTCCGCTCCGTTTCAACGGAATCGGCGTGCATTTTTGAACCCAAATGAGCGTCGGAAACGAAATATACTTTTTTGTTCATTTTTTACATAAACCCAAGTTCCAGCAAAGCTTCTTCGCTCATCATCGATTTATCCCATGGCGGATCAAATGTAAGGTTAAGGTCTACGCTGTTCACTTCCGGTATGGACTCTATTTTCATCTGCACATCCATCAGGATGAAGTCGGCAGCGGGACAACTGGGAGAAGTAAAGGTCATTTCAATGGTTACGTTGTTGGTATCGTCAATGTCCACGTCATATATTAATCCCAGGTCGTAGATATTTACCGGAATTTCGGGGTCGTACACCGTGCGGAGCAAAACCACTATTTTATCTTGAAGTTTTTGTAATTCGTCGTTCATTTTTTTTATTTTTTCAAGTACGTTGAACTGTTTATTAAAATTGTAGATTGATTTAGCTTGAAGAAGATTGAACGAGATTGAGAAGCGGGTTTATCTTATTCAATCTTTTTCAATCTGTTATCTATCTTTTTCAATCTTCTTATATCATGCCATTATCGGCAAAACTGTAATACGTTTCACCACATACGATTATATGATCAAGTAAAGAAATATCCATCCATCGGGCTGCCTCCTTCAGTTTTTTTGAGATTGCGGTATCCTGTGCGCTAGGCGTACAGTTCCCCGACGGGTGGTTATGCCCCAACACGATACTGCTTGCATAATGACTGATTGCTTCGCGGAGGATTAACCGTATGTCAACAACTGTTCCCGATATACCACCACGGCTGACCTGCAAAGTGGCAACCACTTTATTGGATCGGTCGAGAAGCAATGCCCACGTCTCTTCGTGATTTAAATCTACCAGCACAGGATAGAAAACGGCATAAGCATCATCGGAAGAGGTGATTTTTTTTCTGTTAACCGCTCCTTCCGATTTCCTTCTTCTGCCCAGCTCCAGAGCTGCAATTATAGTAATTGCTTTTGCCGGTCCGATACCACGGAAATTAGTCACCAGATCGTTAACGCTGAAACGGCCTAATTTGTTGAGGTTATTACCGGCTTTCTGCAGAATTCTTTTGCATAGTTCCACTGCGCTCTCCTTGTCGTTGCCTGAACCGATAAGAATAGCTAGTAACTCGGAATCCGACAGTGCCGAAACACCCTTCAGCATCATTTTTTCACGCGGACGATCCTCTTCGGCCCACTCTTTTATGCTGATTTTTTTCATTCCTTTCAATTCTCGGTCAATCGCAAAGATAACACAAAAAAAGACACCGTAAAATACGATGCCTTTCTTCTTGCTGGTAAATTTCTCCAATAGCAGGTGTTATTCCTTCACACGTTCAACATATGTTCCCGTGCGTGTATCTACCTTAATTTTTTCACCTTCGTTGATGAACAGGGGAACTCGGACTTCCGCTCCGGTTTCAACGGTGGCCGGTTTCAATGTGTTAGTAGCCGTATCGCCCTTGATACCGGGTTCGGTATACGTAACCTGCAGTACTACGTGTGTAGGCATTTCTGCTGTTAAGATGGTACCGCTTTCGGAATGGATTTGAACTTCCACCAGGTCGCCTTCTTTCAGGAACTGCACTCCCTCAATCTGTTCGGCAGGGATAGGTATCTGTTCGAAAGTTTCGGTGTTCATGAAGTTATATCCCATATCGTCCTGATAAAGGTATTGGAACGGACGGCGTTCTATGCGAACCTCATCCACCCTGACACCCGAGTTGAAAGTCTTTTCGAGAACACGTCCCGTTGTTACGTTTTTAAGTTTTGTACGTACGAAAGCTGCACCTTTTCCGGGTTTCACGTGAAGAAATTCTACGATGAAATAATATTGTCCTTCCAAATCGATGCACATTCCGTTTCTGAAATCAGCTGTTGTTGCCATAAATTGTATTTGTCTGAGTTATATTTGGATTAGGCCGCAAAAGTAATGGTTTTATTCCAGAACAGCAAATAAATTAACGGGTTGAGTGCGTTTTTTGAGCCATTAGTGAACAAATGCATTTGACGCGTCAAGAATAATTTTAATCAGGAAAAAAAGCGTCAGTACATACATGGTAATGCTTACGTCTTTTACTTTTCCCGATAAGAGTTTAACAAGGGTGAAGCTCAACATTCCGAAAATAATTCCGTTTGCAATGCTGTATGTGAACGGCATAAATATGATGGTGACGAATGCCGGAAGTCCTTCGCTTATTTCGTTGAAGTCGATATCAGCAACCGAACTCATCATAAATAGCCCAATAATGATCAGTGCCGGAGCTGTTGCTGCAGCTGGCACCATTAAGAATATCGGGGCAAAGAAAAGGGCCAGTACAAACATTAGTGTAGTGCTCACACTGGTAAGTCCTGTCCTTCCACCGGCTGCGACCCCCGAAGCACTTTCCACGTATGAGGTATTCGGACTTGTACCCAAGACAGCTCCTACGAATGTTCCCAATGCGTCGGCAAACAATGCTTTCTGTAATTGAGGGAAACTACCGTCTTTTTCCGATTTTCCGATTTTTGAGATGACACCAATCAATGTGCCCATAGCGTCAAAGATGTTGACCATCAGGAAAGTAAACACAACGATCAGCATGTCGAAAGTTAAGATACTGCTCCATTCGAATTTAAAAAAGATAGGCTCTATGCTGGGCGGAAGTGTAATCCAGCTGCCTTGAGGTAACTGGATCATTCCCAAAAATCCGGCAAATATGGTGGAAATAATAATTCCGATCAGGATAGCACCGTGTACTTTTTTAACCAAAAGCACTGCAATAACCACCAATCCGAGTACTGCAATCCAAACATTGGGATCTGCCATGTTCCCGAGTTGAACGAGCGTAAACTGGTTTGGGGTTACAATCCCCGCACTTTTAAGTCCTATCAACGTGATAAACAATCCAATACCAATAGGAATCGCATTTTTTAGCGCCACCGGAATATTGTCTACAATAATTTTTCGAATATTGAAAATGGTCAGCAGCATGAAACAGAAACCCGAAAGTAAAACGCCTGTCAAAGCAAATTGCCAGGAGTGTCCCATCGCGATAACTACGCTGAAAGCAAAAAAGTTGTTCAACCCCATTCCAGGTGCCTGGGCTATAGGTACATTGGCAATGAGTGCCATAAAAATGGTTCCGGCAATAGCCGCAACGGCAGTCGTCGTGAATAGCGCTCCTTTATCCATACCTGTCTCACCCAATATTTGAGGGTTCACAGCCAAAATATAGGACATGGTCAAAAAGGTGATGATACCGGCCAAGATCTCTGTGCGGATGTTGGTGTTGTTTTCTTTAAGTTTGAATAGTTTTTCTATCATGATTGTTCGTTTGTAATTCAGTTGATATTCACAGCCAGGACGAAATGATATTCGCCTTTAGGCAATTACATAGGCGAAGCGATTAGAAGTTCCATTTGGTAGCTATAGTAGGTATGGCAGTGAATTTTTCGAGGCGAGCAAAGTTGTAACTCAATTCAATTTCGCTACCGATAGCAAAATTCGGTGTGAAGTTATACCATACCTGAGGCTCGCTTAAAAGAATCAATTTCTTGCCGCCTTCTCCGGTAGCCCGATTTTTGTTTTCAGTCCACAGATCCAGAAAACCGGCCAGCGATACTTTGCTGTTTGGAAATGCTGAATTCCACGTCAAGGTCCATTGTACGTCGTGACTGTTGGTTTCGAAAGCATTTAATTTGTAAGCTAAATAGGTTCCCATAAAGAAATTACCCAATTGAAACGGATATTGCATTCCTGCTAAATAAGAACTCGGAATGGAGAAACTGTAACCCGTGCCTCTTACCAAACCTAGCCCACCGTTGTATTCCAAATGCGGCATCAACGGGAAATCGCCTATCTTAAATGCACGTGCAATCTCTGCATACGCTAATCCCGGATTTCTTTTGTCAAAGTTAAAATCAAAATCCACGAACATGAATGTTGAACCCCAGGCATCGGGTTTAAACATCTCGAAGGTTGCCGTCAGGTAATTGATTGGGGCGTTAATATTATCGCCGTAGAGCGAGTGGCGCGGATCGAAGTGCAATTGTAGGTTTTGCGCATTCATCGAGGCAAAAGCCACCAATGATAAGGTAAACAGAAATAATTTTCGCAACATAAATAATTAAAATTTAAAGATTATTGAAAAGAAATGGCGAAAATAATAAAAAAATGTAAACCTTTTAAGTGTTAATGCTACTTTTTTATCTTTTGTTTGATATCTTCTTCAGTTAATGGATAAATTTGTATTTTTGCTCTTCAATTCAAACTCAAGCTTAGCTATTATGCAGGAAAATATTTCGCAACCTCTGGTCATTTACAATACGCTCAGTCGTGCAAAGGAGCTTTTCGAGCCCATAAAGCCGCCTTTTGTGGGAATGTATGTTTGCGGACCTACGGTGTACAGCGATGTGCATTTGGGGAACTGCCGTACATTTATTTCTTTTGATCTTATTTACAGGTACTTGATTCATATCGGATACAAGGTGAGGTACGTGAGGAACATCACGGATGCGGGACATCTGGAAGGCGATAACGATGAGGGTGAAGATAAGTTTGCTAAAAAAGCGAAATTAGAACAACTGGAGCCGATGGAGATTGTACAAAAATACACCCTCGGTTTCCACGAGATATTGCGTATTTTCAATACGCTGCCTCCTAGCATCGAGCCCACGGCAACCGGACATATCGTGGAGCAAATAGAGATGATAAAAGAGATCCTTGCTGCAGGGTATGCCTACGAAACAGCGGGAACGGTTTATTTCGATGTGGAGAAATACAGCCGTAAATATTCGTACGGGATACTCACAAACCGTAAACTGGAAGATCTGCTCGAAGGAACGCGGGAACTAAGCGGGCAAGACGAAAAGAAAGGCAGGCTGGATTTTGCGCTCTGGATCAAGGCAAAACCCGAGACGTTGATGAAGTGGCCATCGCCGTGGGGTTGGGGATTTCCTGGCTGGCACATAGAGTGTTCTGCCATGGGCACCAAGTATTTGGGAACTACCTTTGACATCCACGGGGGAGGGATGGATTTGCAGGCAACGCACCATACCAATGAAATTGCCCAATCGCAGGCTTGTCATCATGCGGAACCGGTAAAATACTGGGTTCACACCAATATGTTGACAGTTAACGGCGCCCGAATGTCGAAAACAGCTGGAAACGGATTTTTGCCTAAAGAATTGTTTACGGGCGACCACCCCTTATTAGACAGGGGGTATTCACCAATGACCGTACGCTTTTTTATGGCGCAATCGCACTATCGCAGTACACTTGATTTTTCCAATGAAGCGCTGCAGGCTGCAGAAAAAGGCTACAAAAAACTGATGGAAAGCATCAAAAGAATATCAAAGATTGAGCCTGCAGCCCACTCATCGGTGAATATAGATGAGCTTCGCGCAAGTTGTTATTCCGCCATGAACGACGACTTCAACAGTCCTGTACTTATTGCGCAGCTGTTTGAGGCTGTCAGGGTCATCAATTCGGCAGTAGATAAAACGGAAACCCTCACGACAGCCGACATCGACAAATTGAACGCTTTGATGCAAACCTTTGTCTTTGATGTTCTTGGATTGACGGACGAGAGCGAAGCGAATGCCGGGGGCGATGTAATCAATGGCTTGATGGATCTGATACTTGATATTCGCAAATCGGCCCGTGAAAACAAGGATTGGGTTACCTCCGATAAGATTCGCGATCAATTGAAAGCCGCAGGTGTGGAAGTAAAAGATACGAAGGATGGCGTGGAATGGCGGATTTGAGGCTTGGCATTTGACTGATCGAAAATCTAAAGAATATGCAAATCGTTATGTCTCCCGCCAAGCGGATGAATTTTAATGCGCAGGAAGAAAATATAAAAACGACCCCTCCGGTCTTCTCCCGAAAAACCGGAGAAGTGTTGGAAGTGTGCAGAAAACTTTCGGAAACTGATATCGCTGAGAAAATGAAGGTGAACCGCGAAATCGCTCAGCAAGTGTATGGATATTTTCAATCGTTCAACTCCAGGACAATTCCGCTTCGAGCAGCTGCGCTGGCTTATGACGGTATTGCTTACAAAGGGTTGAACGCACATGATTTCAATAAGGAAGAGGTCCTGTTTGCTCAGAAACACCTGAACATCCTCTCCGGACTTTACGGCGCTCTTAAACCTTTCGACCGGATAAAGCCTTACCGGTTGGAATTTGCTCGGAAAATCCAACCCAAGGGGTATAAGGATTTATACGAATTTTGGCAAAACGAAGTAAATCAATACCTTTCCGGAAAATTAGCAAAAGACGAGAAGGTAATCATCAATGTAGCTTCCAAAGAATATTCAAGCGTTTTATCTAAAAAGCTTTTACCTGAAAAAACGCGGATCGTTGAGATAAGCTTCCTTCAGCAGGAAGGCAATGACCTTAAGCAAATAGTGGTTCACAGCAAAAAGGCCCGTGGGTTGATGGCCCGGTTTATCATCAAGAACCGGCTGAATGTTGCTGAGGATGTAAAAGCTTTCGGTTACGAGGACTATTTCTACTATCCGCAACTTTCCTCTGAAAACAAATGGGTGTTTGTCAGATAAAAAAATAACTGTATGAACGAAAAAAGGTCCACGTTCGGATCAAAATTGGGTATGGTGGCAGCGGCAGCGGGTTCCGCGGTTGGGTTGGGAAATATTTGGCGCTTCCCGAGTGAAACGGCCGACGGGGGCGGTGCCATTTTTATCATCGTCTACATAGCGTGCATCCTGTTTTTCGGAATCCCGCTGATGGTGGCAGAGTTTTTAATCGGACGTTCATCAAGAGCCAATGCTGCAGGCGCTTTTCACAAACTGGCGCCGAACACCCCGTGGAAATGGGTGGGGCGGCTCGGAGTGCTTACCGGATTTGTCATTCTGGGGTTCTATATGGTGGTCTGTGGCTGGACTGTGGATTATTTTATTCAATCCGTTACAGGAAGTTTGAAAGAGGTGAGCGATTTTTCAGCCAATTTTAACACGTTGCTCGCCAACCGTCCCAAACAGGTCGGCTTAATGGCCTTTTTTGTCCTTCTTACGGCGTATTTTATTTTTTCAGGGGTACAAAAAGGAATTGAACGGTCGGCAAAAATCATGATGCCGGTTTTGTTTCTGTTGCTAATCGTCCTTGTTGTCAGGGCACTTTCGCTCGAAGGGGCAAGGGGGGGCATCGATTTTCTTTTTAAGCCGGATTTTCAAGAGGTAAAATCCACTGTTTTCCTCGATGCCATGGGACAGGCATTTTTCTCGCTGTCCCTGGGAATGGGATGCATGATGACTTATGCTTCCTATTTCAAGGACAATACGAATTTAACAAAAACAGCAGTACAGGTATCCCTGCTCGATTCTACAGTGGCGCTTCTTGCCGGAATGGTCATTTTCCCTTCGGCTTTTGCGTTGACTGCAAATCCCGATACTATCGTTTCTGAATTGGTGGCAGGCGGTCCCGGATTGCTCTTTATTACCGTTCCCGGGCTTTTCAATCAAATGGGAGGATCGATGATCTGGTCGGCCATGTTTTTCCTCCTTTTGGCGATTGCCGCGCTTACCTCCACCATTTCGCTGATGGAGGTCGTTACGATTTATATCCAGGAAGAGCACAAGGTAAGCCGGAAAAAAGGCTTGCTTTTTGTGGTCATCGGGGTGTTGGCGCTGGGAGCTCTTTCTGCCCTTTCCCCACAGTTCTTTAATATATTGGATATGGCTTCGGCAAAAATAATGCTTCCCGTGGGTGGATTGTTTATCTCGCTTTTTGCAGGATGGTACCTCGACAAGAAAATTGTTCAGGTGGAACTGACCAACGACGGAAAAATAAAATTCAGCATCTCATTCCTGAAAGTATACAGCTTCATTCTTAAATTTCTGGCGCCAGTTGCCATCTTGTTGATATTTTTATACGGACTAATCGGATAGCAATGAAGCGAGCAGCCAGTGGTTCTCACACAGCGAGAATCGATTTTGGTGTTTGCCGAAGCCCGGAAGAACGGTTGTTCCGACACAGGCAATATAGACTTGGTGATACGGCGTTCTACTGACGGCGGCGCGTTTTTGTGATCCATTCCGATACTGACGGATTGAGCTGGTCTGCTCCCGGCCCGGCTTTTTTCCAATCCACGTTCGACCGTGAGGGAGAAGATGACCGTACAAATTAGTCGTGATGGTGGGGTATCGTGGCAACCCAACGTATTGGTTTATGATGGACCCTCCGCATACTCGGACATGACGGTTTTCCGTAACGGAGATGTTGGAATCGTTTACGAAAACGGGTTGGAGAATCCTTACGAAAAGATTACTTTTCTGAGAATGAAAAGAAAACGGTTTAAATAATCCTAAAGACAACCCATTGCTTTGGGACTCCGTAATTTATTATTATTTTTGCATCAAAATAGCGGCACAGCATGCAATACAAAATATATCCGCCCGAAAAGTTAAAAACAACCATCGAACTTCCGGCATCCAAGAGCATCAGCAACCGGGTTCTCATCCTGAATGCGCTTAGCTTGAATACCAACCCGGTGGAGAATCTTTCGGATTGCGAGGATACACAGGTTATTATCGATGCTTTCAACTCCGATTCAAATGTGTTTGACGTGAAAGGTGCAGGAACGGCTATGCGGTTTCTGACGGCTTTCCTGGCCGGAATGGACGGAGAGTGGATTGTTCAGGGCTCAAAACGAATGCACGAACGTCCCATTTATCCGTTGGTGGATACATTGAAGGCAATAGGAGCAGATATTGAATACCTGAAAAATGAAGGTTGTCCTCCGTTGAAAATTCGGGGAAAAAGGTTACAGGGTGGAGAGGTTTATGTCTCCGGTAGCGTCAGCTCGCAGTTTATTTCTGCGCTAATGATGGTGGCTCCCACTATGGAGAATGGATTGATCATCAATATCCGGGACGAAATTATATCGAAGCCTTATATCAGTCTGACCGCTAAACTGATGGAAGAATATGGTATTCACCTTAAATGGGAGGGGAACAGAATAAAGATCAAGCCGCAGTCTTATAAACCCGTTAGTTTTAAGGTAGAGTCGGATTGGTCGGCCGCCTCTTACTGGTACGAAATGGTAGCGCTTTGCCCTGATGCCGAGATTACCCTGCTCGGATTGAAAGAAAACAGCTATCAGGGAGATGCCAACCTGGTAAACCTTTTTAAGGACCTGGGCGTTTCAACGGAGTTTGTTTCAAACGGAGTTGTTATCCGAAAAGCAGGAAAGCCCATCAAAAAGTTTTTCCATAATTTTATCTATGAACCGGACTTAGCGCAAACTTTTGCCGCAACCTGTTGTTTTCTGCATGTGCCGTTTATTTTTTCGGGTGTTCAAAGTTTGCGTATCAAAGAAACGGACCGTATTGAAGCGCTGAAAACGGAATTGAAAAAACTGGGATTTGTCTTGCGTGAAACCGACAGCGAGATGCTGGAATGGGACGGTGAACGTTGCTTTGTTGAAGAGAACGCGGTTATGGACACGTACGACGATCACCGGATGGCGATGTCGTTGTCATCGGCAGCTATTCTGTTTAAGTCATTAACAATGAATGATCCGCATGTTGTCAGCAAGTCGTACCCGAACTTCTGGGACGACCTCAGAAAAGCAGGGTTCCGTATCGAAGAGGTTTGACATACCGATTGACTGATAACTCTATACTTTTTTGTCTGTCTGTTTTGGTTATAAAATTCTTTAATCTTTAAAAAATGACAAGTTTATATATATTACTCGGAATTATCGTGTTCTTTCTCATGGCGTTGTATATTTCCAATACAATACAACGCAAAAAGGGGAACACACAGGAACGTAAAACGCCTCTCCCGTCGATAGACGTAAGGACAAAACAGGAAAAAGAAAGCGGATGTTGCGGTATGCATGAGGTTTGCGAGAAAGACAGCCTTATCGCTGCTTTCCGGGAGGAACCCGAATATTTTGATGATGAAGAGCTCGACCGTTTTCATTTTCGGGAATCCGGTAGTTATTCCGATAAGGAGGTGGAGGAGTTTCGCGAAGTATTCTACACTATTGTGGATGAAGAGAAGCCGCGATGGGTACGCAGCCTGCAGCTACGCGGAATCGCTGTCCCCGATCAGATAAAAGACGAAATTGTGCTTGTTGTCAGTGATTTACGCGAAGCAAAAATGCATGCTTGACCCCACCCATGGATATCATTGAATTACTGGATTATGCTTTTTTTCGGAATGCATTGCTGGGAAGTTTTTTTGCAAGCATTGCGTGTGGTATTATAGGCACCTATGTGGTTACGCGCCGGTTGGTTTTTATCAGCGGGGGAATCACGCATGCTTCGTTTGGCGGACTGGGTATAGGTTTTTATTTCGGACTGAATCCCATCTTTTCGGCGATGATATTCTCGGTGTTTTCTGCATTCGGTATTCAATGGTTATCGCGAAAACAAGGTGTTCGGGAAGATTCTGCCATCGCTGTTTTCTGGTCGTTGGGAATGGCGGTAGGAATTATGCTTACATTTCTCACGCCGGGATATGCTCCCAACTTATCTGAATATCTTTTTGGAAATATCCTCACCATTACCCGAACAGATATTGTTTCTCTCGCCATACTTACTTCTGTCCTTTTTCTGTTTTTCGCAGTCAATTACCATGCCATTGTATCGGTATCATTCGATACGCAATTTGCCCAGACCCGGAGGGTTAATACCCGGTTTATAGAATACGCGATGATGCTTTTTGTTGCCGTCACCATTGTTCTAAGCATTCGGTTGGTCGGCATCGTGCTGTTGATGTCGCTCATTACTGTTCCCCAGATGACAGCCAATCTTTTTACTGTGAATTATTCCCGGATCATTTACCTTTCCGTAGGAGTCAGTTTTGTTGCCTGCGTTGTAGGATTGTTATTGTCATATTACCTGAATGTGCCGTCGGGAGCGTTTATCATTTTCGTTTTGATCGTGATGTTTTTTGCGGGAAAAATAGTGAAAATATGGAATCCCGGTTCAAGTAAGCAATCTTCAGCTTAAAAACAAGCAATTTTATTTTTTCTGGTATTTCTTTTGTCTAAACCATTTATTTTTTATAATATGACTTTAAAAAACTTATTGCTAGCTCAACTATTCTTGCATTTATTTTGTATAATCATCGATGTGTAATTTTTTCTGTGTGCCAACCGAATAATGTACATGTTAATTTTACTGTGGAATTCGAACAAGCGTGTACTTCGATAATAATGATTGGCCTTCTGTACACAATCGCTTCTTATGGATTTGCTTTTAATCGAAAGGGGTTGCTTTTCAAAAAATGACAATATATGGGGTGTCGTATAATGATTTTATGCAGTATCCGCGTATTTAATAGAATAGATGTTTAGTTGTTAGGGATACTTTTCAATGGATAAATGGAAAAATTCTTAGTAGAGTTGTTAAATCTAATTGCGATAGGAGCAATTTTATGTTTTCCTCTTTTTAAAACAAAAGGAAAGGGTATACTTGCCGTTAGTGTGATAACAATACAGGTGATTATTGCATCTGTGGTAGCAATTTCTGTATTTAACAATGGATTGATTGAATTTTATTATCGCGGTTCATGGGTTACGGGAGAGATACCGGTAAGGATTGATTATTTATCGGCTTGGTTTGTGCTGATAATCAGTTTTACTTTCGCAACAGGAGCCTGGTATGGTATCAGGTACATGATGGCTTATAAGAGTCAGTCAGGTAATTTAGCCTCTCATGCTGCTGCTTACTTGCTGGCATATACTGCATTGGTTGATATCTGCCTGGTTCAGAACGGCCTTGTGTTTCTTATTTTGTGGGAGGTTATGGCGCTGAGTTCTTTCGTTCTGGTAATTTTTGAACATTATAAGATCAGGACCTTGAAGGCTGGAATTAATTTCCTGATACAATCACATGTTTCTATTTTGTTTCTAACCATTGCCATTATGATGGTAAAGGTTAATACAGGTACTTTTGATTTCGCTGCTATCTCTTCTTCAACCTATACCCAACCGGCTGCTATTGCTGTTGGATTATTTATCTTTTTCTTTTGTGGATTTGCTATCAAAGCGGGGTTTGTGCCGTTTCATACCTGGTTGCCCCTAGCACATCCGGCTGCTCCTGCACATGTTTCAGGTGTAATGTCGGGAGTAATTATCAAGATTGGTATATACGGGATACTGAGGATGGTATTGTTAATAAAATGTGACATGGTTTTTATAGGCTATTTTATTTTGTTCATCTCAGTCATGACAGGTGTATATGGAGTGATGTTAGCTATAGTGCAGCATAACCTGAAACGGTTGCTGGCCTATCACAGTATTGAGAATATCGGGATTATTGGTATAGGTATAGGGTTGGGTTGCCTGGGTATTGGATACAATAATCCGCTATTAGTAGCCAGTGGGTTCGGAGGTGGGTTATTGCATGTACTCAATCATTCGTTATTTAAGTCCTTGTTGTTTTACGTTTCAGGTAATGTATACCAGGCGACTCACAATCTGGAAATAGATACCTTGGGTGGGCTTATCCGAAAGATGCCGCACTCTGGATATTTATTTTTAATTGCTTCATTGGCAATATGTGGATTACCCCCTTTTAATGGATTTGTATCCGAGTTTTTTATTTATAATGGCCTGTTCAATGGGTTGATATCCAATAATTTTTTGTTTATACTTTTTATACTTTTTGCGATTTTGGGGTTGGTGTTGATTGGTGGCTTGGCATTGATTTGCTTTACAAAAGCATTTGGAGTAGTGTTCCTTGGCAATCCGCGTTCATCAAGGCCTTTAGCTCCGGTTAATGAAAGTTTCATTAAAGCCGCACCGCTATATCTTATTGCCTTGTTTATACTTATTATTGGCGTATTTCCTGTTTTGTTTGGACCCATGCTTATTAAAACAGTGTGCTTATTCCTCCCGGGGTCAGGAACTCAGGCGACACTTGAATTAAGCAATACGTTACAGAGCCTGACCGCGATAGGATGGTACTCGTTAGGTTTTATTGGGTTAACCGCGTTGCTTTATTTTATAAGGAAACTGGTTACCGCAAAACGCAGCCAGGCTTCTGACGTTACCTGGGGGTGTGGTTATACCGGAAGTGCTGAAAAAACACAGTACACCGCTTCTTCATTTGTCAGAACCTATCGTAAACTCGCAGAGCCTGTTTTGATGATTAAACGAAAGAAGAACGAAGCTGCCGGGTTGTATCCGAACAGAATAAGCCAGGCAACACACCCATATGATAAAATAGAATATTGGTTAATTGATAAACCGTTGTTGTTTATAAGGAGTTTCCTGAAACGTTTTACATTTCTGCAAAACGGCCATATTCAGGCATATATTTTATACGGCTTTGTTTTTGTAGGACTCACAATCTTGTTACCTGTGATCGTAGAAAAGATCATTGAACTGGTAAATTTCTTAAATCAATTATAGGATGGTAAGTGTCATTTTAATCATATTCGCCAGTATCTTTTTTGTTGGGATAGTAACCCGAACAAAGAGCATAGCTTCAGGACGCAAGGGCCCGGGTATTATGCAGAATATGAAAGATATAATTAGACTATTGAAAAAGGGAAGTGTCTATAGCAAAACAACCAGCTTTATATTTCAGATCGCTCCAACTGTTTACTTGGCCTCTGTATTGATGGCTATATTAATGCTGCCGCATGGTGTTCATCCGGGTGTTATTTCTTTTAGCGGTGACTTTGTGATGTTCGCTTATCTGTTGGCGTTAGGTAAATTTCTGATCATAGTTTCGGCTCTTGATACGGGAAGTAGCTTTGAAGGAATGGGGGCAAGCCGTGAAGCACTGTTCGCCATGCTTGCGGAGCCTGCGTTCTTTATATTAATGGGTTCTTTTGCTTTATTTACAGGCCATACATCATTCAGTAGCATCTTTAATGCACTTGATTTTGGTTCATATATCTCTTATATGTTAGGGGGATTGGCCACATTTGTGCTGGTAATGATTGCTATGATTGAAAATAGCAGAATGCCTTTTGATGACCCTAAGACTCACCTGGAGCTGACGATGATACATGAGGTGATGGTGCTTGATAATAGCGGATTTGACCTGGGCGTAATTACTTTTACTACTAATTTAAAATTTGCTATGTATGGTGCCATTATCTCAAATTTCTTTATTGGAGCCTTGCCATTGATTCTTTCTATTCCATTATTTATGCTGATTCAGTTTTGTTTCGCCGTGACAGTGGGTGTTATTGAATCTTTTATTGCACGATATAGGATGAGCCATAATCCTGAATTTATTTTTATACTGACCTCATTATCCTTATTGATATTTTTCGGGGTATTGCTGATCCTTGGTAAATTTATGTAAACCGATTGATTATGACAGATATATTATTAATTGCATTGGCCATGACACTGCTCTACATGAGTATTGCTGATCGGTTACAGACCTATCTGTATATACTGGTTTTGCAGGGTTTGATCCTTTTTGGAACTACTTACCTGACTCTTACCGATGTAAGTACCTTAAACCTTCTGTTGGTTTTGCTTGAAACCATTGTTTTTAAAGCCATTGCCGTACCCTGGTTTATGAATTACCTGATTAAACGTAATAAAATTACCCGCGTAACAGAACCCTATCTTCCTAATTTTGTGTCATTAATTATTGTTACGCTGATTATTGTATCAACAATTATTCTCTCGGGTTCAATAGAGGATAAGAATCTTGATAAAACATTCTTTGTTGTGGCATTATCAACCCTATTCACGGGTCTGTATTTAGTTGTCTCCAGGAAAAAGATTATCTCACATGTTGTAGGATACCTTGTTATTGAAAACGGGGTTTTTGTTCTTTCTCTGGCTATTGGAAATGAGATGCCTATGTTGCTAAATCTTGGAATTATGCTTGATATTTTTGCAAGTGTACTTATACTGGGAGTTTTCTTCAATAAAATTGGAGACGTAATCCGTGATCCGGATGTAAACCTGTTGACTAACTTAAAAGATTAAAAACAATGACAGGTATTTTTTTATCCGGAGCTGTATTGGTAAGTATCGGTTTAATCCTTAACAGGAATGCAGTAGTCAATTATTTATTGGTTGTTGGTTATCTGGCATTACTTATAACGACAACAGTCTACGAGTATATTAATCAGGGAATAACCCAATTGGTTTATTTTACTTCTGATTCGTTGGGTCTATTAATGCTGATAGCTATGACTATTGTCAGCATCCCTGCTTTTTATTATGGATATCGTTTTATAGCAACCCGTAATGATGCTCCTCATGCAAGAGGGCTATTCTTTGCTGCCATGGTGATGCTGATTACATCATGTTGCATGGCATATCTATCAAACCACATTGCTGTTACCTGGATATTTGTGGAAATTACTACGCTGAGCGCTTCGGTGCTGATTTATCATAACCGGAGTATGCGTGCGCTTGAGGGAGTATGGAAATATGTATTCCTTTGCGCCATCAGTATCACATTTATCTATATTGGTATTTTGTTTTTGAGTTTGTCCCTCAAATCGGCAGGTGTTGGGGAGATGTCATTTAAAGTACTGTATGAGAATCATCACAACCTGAATGTTTTCTGGCTTAAGCTTGCATTCCTCTTTATCTTCACGGGATTTACAGCAAAGATGGGGCTTGTGCCTATGTACACGGCAGGCATTGATGCAAAAGACAAAGCTCCGGCGCCTGCAGGGGCTTTGTTGGCAAGTGTATTGATGAATGTTGGCTTTGTTGGCATATATCGCGTTTATGCTATAGTAGCCCATACCCCGTTGAAAGGATGGGCAAATTCTGTTATCATTATTGTAGGCTTGCTTTCGGTTTTTGTGGCAGCTGTTTACATGACCCGAATAAAAAATATAAAGCGTTTATTTGCTTATTCCGGTATTGAACACATGGGATTGGTTGTGCTGGGGCTGGCAGCAGGAGGGGTAGGCGTGTACGCTGCAATTTTACATATTATATTGCATACTTTTATTAAACCTACACTGTTTTTTCAGTTTAACCAGATATACACCATTTACCAAAGCAAGAGTGTTTATGATTTGGGAAATTATTTCAGGTATTATAAAACCGGAGCATTTGTAGTGCTTTTAGGATTCCTTTCCGCTACTGCAATGCCTCCGTCAGGGCTGTTTGTTAGCGAGTTTATGATTTTTCAGTCACTGTTTCAATCGCATTATGTGGTTTTACTGGTTGTTGTATTGCTACTCCTTACATTGATAATCTGGGGTTTTGGTGTAAATATATTTAAACTTTTATTTACTCCTACTGGACAAATTAACGAGGACAAGTTGCCTTACATCAGCCCATGGGAGTCTTTACCGCAGTTTGTTTTGTTAGCGCTGTCGGTTTATCTGGCCTATAATCCTCCGGCTGAATTTGTTGTTTTAATTCAGGAATCGGTAAAACTAGTTCAGTAATCATGATTAAATTTATGAATGATTTAAGTTTCGGGTACATCCACTCAATGAGCAGATAACTGAATATAAAATTATGAAATATATTTCCATATCCAACAATCAGGCTGTCAGCCTTGATTCTATTCCGGAACTTCCTTATGAGGAGTTCCTGGAAAGTAATATCGGTATGTTGACTGATTCTCCTGAAAGACATTGCGTAAATTATTTTGGTTTCTGGACGGGAGTTTATTCATCTGGTGGGCCGGTTGAAGATCAGTATGATGAAAATAAAAATAGAAAAGAATACAGCGAAAATGTTAAGCTGATATGTTGTATCGCTGACGACAAGACACACCAGATTTACGTATCATCAGCTACGGTTGCCCCTGAAGTTGTTTATGAGTCATTCACAGCCAGAAATCATAACTTCGAGAAGTATGAGAGGGAAATGCATGAAGCCTTCGGGATTCAATACAATAATCATCCGTGGCTCAAACCGGTCAGGTATTCACACGATAGAGCCGATAAGGCTGAAACAATTGAGAACTACCCCTTCTTTGGCGCAGACAGCCATGAGCTTCATGAGGTAGGGGTTGGGCCCATACATGCAGGTATCATTGAACCGGGGCATTTCCGCTTTATATGTAATGGTGAACAGATTATGCATCTTGAAATCCAACTTGGATACCAGCACAGGGGGATAGAACAATTGTTCCTGCAAAAAAAGAAATTGGCTGAACTGACCACCCTGGCAGAGAATATTGCCGGTGATACCACAGTAGGCCATACTATTGCGTTTGTGAATTTATGGGAGAGTTTGTGTGGTTATAAACCCGGCCGCTCGCTTCATTTCTCGAGAACACTCGCATTGGAATTGGAGCGGATTGCTATTCATACCGGTGATATGTCTGCTGTTTGTGCTGATATCGGTTATCAACTTGGAAACTCCGTATATGGCAGATTACGCACACCAATTATTAATTTCCTGCAGGAGTGGGGAGGCAATCGTTTAGCAAAAGGATTGATACGCGCTGGGAGGACAAATTTTCCGTTTTCCCGGAAATTGGGTGCGAGATTAGCTTCAATACTGGATGAATTTGAGCTGGACTTTAATGAGATGACGAGTAAATTCTTTAAACTGCCATCAGCCTTGTCACGTCTCGAGAAAACAGGAGTTGTAACTTATGGACAGGTTCTTGAGATCGGGACTGTGGGCATGGCTGCACGAATGAGTGGTTTGAACAGAGATATCCGTTCCTCGCACCCTTTTAACCTGTTTGGAGAGGGATTTACCCACGAACCGGTAATCAAACACCACGGTGATGTTTATGCCCGTGTCAGGCTCAGAAGAGACGAGATACATCAGTCAATCGGCTATATCAGAAAGATGATAGCTGATATCCCCGAGTTCACAGAGGTAGCCGATGTTAAGTTGAACCCGCAAAGGAATATGTTCATCCTTTCGCTGGTTGAGGGGTGGCGGGGCGAAATTTGTCACTGTGCCATTACGGATAATGAGGGGAGCCTTGGCCTGTATAAGATTAAGGACCCTTCTTTTCACAACTGGATGGCACTGGCCCAGGCTGTCAGGAATAATGGGATATCAGATTTTCCGATTTGTAATAAGAGCTTCAATTTGTCGTATTGCGGACATGATCTGTAAGTTAAACCGGTAAATTATGTTTGAAAATATAAAAATATGGTGGCATCAGGGAAAACAGTATATTCCCGACGTTACGAATGCTAAATTACCCGGGATATTCAGGGGAAGGCCAGTTATAACAAGATCTGGGGTTGATGAGGCTGCCCTGGTAGAGTTGTGTCCTACCGGAGCGATTACCGGAAATCCGGTTTGTATTGACTTGGGTAAATGCACTTTTTGTGGCGAATGTGCTTTCAGGTTTCCCGAAAAGATATCTTTCACCAGTGACTATAAGCTGTCTGCAAACGTTAGAGAACACTTGGTTGTTAAAGAAGGGGACGATAAAGGTATTGTGGTTGAACCTTCAAAAGTGAGAAAAGGGGTGCGCTCTTTATTTGGACAATCACTAAAACTAAGGCAGGTGTCGGCGGGAGGAGACAATAGTTGTGAGTTGGAGCTGAATGCGTGCAATAATGTGCAGTTTGATATGAGCCGGTTTGGTATTGACTTTGTTGCATCACCCCGTCATGCCGACGGAGTGGTGATTACCGGGCCAATTACTGCAAACATGGCCGGTCCACTGGAAATCTGCTACAACGCTGTTCCTGATCCAAAAATTGTTATTCTTGTGGGTACTGATGCCATTAGTGGAGGGATTTTTGCTGACAGCCCGGCTCTTGACAGGGATTTTCTGACAAAATATCCTGTCGATCTTTACGTGCCCGGCAATCCAGCCCATCCGCTGACGTTTATTAACGGTGTCCTGGATATGTTGAAGAAGCAATAGAATGTTTGTTTGTCAATGAAGAAGAGAGACCATTGATGAAAGATGGAATACTAAACGCTGCTTCGATACTTTTTTGTATTTTTGGAGAGTAAAAATTGCATCAGTGAGTTGAATCTTCGTTTGGGAATAACTTGACAAACAGAAAATATGATTAATAAACCCATTATTATCGGTATAGGAGAGCTCTTGTGGGACATGCTTCCCACAGGAAAGAAAGTAGGGGGCGCACCCGTAAACTTTGCGTACCACGCTTCCCGCCTGGGTGCGGCAGGTTATGCGGTCAGCGCGGTGGGAAAGGATGCGCTGGGTGATGAAATCATACAGGAAATCGATAAGGTTAATATCAACCCTGTCATTGAAAGGGTTAACTATCCGACAGGAACTGTAGGGGTTGAACTCAACGAGGGTATTCCTGCCTATACGATCAATGAAGGTGTCGCATGGGATTATATTCCTCTCACCGAAGCGATGAAACAGTTGGCCAAACGTGCCGACGCCGTGTGTTTCGGGACATTGGCCCAGCGGTCGGAAGTATCTCGCAACACCATACAAGCATTGCTTTCCTGCGTCCCTGTAGATTCTTACCGCATTCTTGATATTAACATCCGCCAGCATTATTATTCGGAGAAGGTCATTACGGATTCGTTGAGAAGTTCTAACGTGTTTAAAATGAACGATGAAGAACTGATTTTATTGAAAAAGTTGTTTAAAAAACAGCCATTTACAGATGAAGAGGTTTGTCATTGGTTTTTAAAAGAGTTTAATCTTAAGTTTTTAATCCTTACCGCCGGAGCCAACTACAGCATCATTTACAAGCCAGAAGGCCTATCATACATAAAGACGCCGGTAGTAAACGTGGTAGATACCGTAGGGGCTGGCGATTCGTTTACCGGTGCGTTTATATCGTCCATACTTGATGGAAAATCAGCTTCAGATGCTCATCAGACCGCTGTGGATAGAGCTGCCTATGTGTGTTCTCAGGCAGGGGCATGGGTGTAAAATGTTATTCCCTATTCTCAATATGCACGCATATTTAAAACATATTGCAGCAGGAATGTTTATCGTTCTTCTGTGTACCGGATGTTCCTCCAAAAGGAATACGCCCGCTACACGTGCCTGGCATGAGCTTACCACACGGTACAATATCTATTTTAATGCGGAAGAAGCATACAACGAGGCCTTAAAATCAATCACTGAAAGTCATATTGACAATTATCAGACATGGTTACCCATGTATCCCAATAGTGCTGATCCAAACGATACTGTGGTTAAGCAACCGGGGGGCCCTTTCGACAGGATAGTTGAAAAAATGACGACAGCTATCCAGGAGCATTCCATCACGGCAAAACCGCGACGTGACCCCGCCCAACCCAACACGCAGGAATACCGCGACTGGCTTCGGCAAAACGAATTCAACCCGTTTATCGACCGGGCATGGCTCCTGATGGGAAAGGCGCACGTGCAGAACAAGGATTATACCGAAGCAATTTCCGTACTGTCTTATACGGTACGGCTTTTTGCCTATGATATTGATGTGGTTTCCGAAGCGCAAATCTGGATGATGCGGGCTTATACAGAAATGGGATGGTTTTCGGATGCCGAAGGCCTTGCGTTGACGTTGCAAGTGCGAAGATTACCCAAGGATCTGCACGATAAATTCACGGAGTTTTATGCTTTTCTATTGATTCGCCAAGAAAAATACCGCGATGCCATTCCGTTTCTTATACAAACCGTCAAGAGCGAAAAAAGCGGAATCCAGAAAAGACGCCTGCAGTTTTTGCTCGGACAGGTTTATGCGCATCTGGGCGAACGCGAAAATGCGTACAACGCTTTTGAACAAATAAAAAAATTAAGTACACCTTACGATGAAGTATTTAACGCCCTCGTAGCACAGTCGCAAGTAGCCACTGGAGACGGAGAGATTATAGGTGAGTTGCAGAAGATGGCCGAAAACAAGAAAAACAGTACTTACCTCGATCGGATCTATGCGGCTATTGGAGACGTTTACTTGTCGCGAAACAATGTCGAAAAAGCCATTGAGAACTACCTGCTTGCGGAGGCAAAAAGTGTAAGAAACGGTGTTGAAAAAGCGTTGACGCAAGTGACACTGGGCGATATTTACTTTGAACGTAAAGATTTTTTGAAAGCGGAACCGCGGTATTCCCAGGCGTTGGGTGCTTTACCCCGGAGTAGCGGAAATTATGCGCGGGTGGAGTTTCGGACGGATGTGCTGGGTGAATTAGTTCCGCATATGGAGGTGCTTGCAAGGCAGGACAGTTTGCGGCAACTGGCAGTCCAGCCGGATGAGTCCGATAAGATTATTGAAGGAGAGTTGTTTCGTATCGGAAGTATTGCGAAAGACAGGTTGGGGGATTTTGAGTTTGCCGTTGAGGTTTACAACCGCCACTTAACGGATTTTCCGGAAAGCATCCGGCGAAAAGAGGTTTATCACCAGCTTTACCAGCTTTACCTGAGAATGGGAAACCGGGCAATGGCTAAAAGCTTAAGGGACAAAATAATTTCTGAATTTCCCCAAAGTGAATATGCTGCGGCCATGAGTGACCCGGATTACGAACATGTCGTGCGTAACTATGCCCGGGTTCAGGATTCGCTTTACCAACAGACGTATCTGGCATACCGGCAAGGCCAGGTGGAAACGGTTCAGGGAAATTTCAAGCGGGCACAAAAACTGTTCTTCAACGGACACCTGATGCCGAAATTTATGTTGCTGAACGCTTTATCGTTGGCACAATCGGGTAATCCGGAACAGTTGAATACTGCTTTAAGCGAGCTCATTCAAAAACATCCAGGTACCGAAGAAACGAAAATGGCTCAACAAATCCTGGCGGGTCTTTCGGAAGGGAAAACGCTAGTTGCAAATGTACAACCCTTTTCGGGAATCGATTGGGAAAGCCACATTGTGGCAGGTAATGCCGCAGATTCCGTTTGTTTTGAAAAGGAGAAAAACCTCCCCCACAGTTTATTGCTTCTGTTCTCACCAAACTCGCTCCGTAAAAATGAGTTGCTCTTTGCTGTTTCCGATTTCAATTTCTCCAATTTCCAGATCCGGTCTTTCCACACGGATTATACCTACGTCTCTCCGTACGAGGCGCTTCAGATTAAACCGTTCCGTTCGTTTGAAGAGGCCGGCCGATACGCCAGCATGCTTGCAGGAGATTCCATTTTTCGGCAAAATATCACCACCGGTATTGTTCCGTTAGTTATTTCCGATAAAAACATGGAAATTCTTCGGGACGGAGAACCGTTGGGAAATTATATATCTTTCGTTACTAATGAGTTAAGTGATGGCCTGTCTGACTCTATTCCGCTTATTGTTTCGGTGAAAATACCGCAGACGATTACGGAAACAGAAAAAAACGTACCTTTGGAACCTGAAAAAACCGGTAAACCAGATATTTCTTCAAAGAAGCCAACACCTAAACAATCCGAACGGCTGACTGATGAGCAACGCCTGGAAGAATTGGAAAGAAAGGCGGAAGAAGCGCTTCGGCAAACCGGTGACGTTTTCTCGAAAAGAGACAGGGAGAGGATATTGAAAGAGCGTGAGGAAGCTCGTAAAGAGTGGATAAAACAACGTGAACGGGATTTGAAACAAAGGGAAAAAGTCCGAAAAGAAATTCTGAAGCAACGCGAGCGTGAGCGCAAGCAAAAATTGAAAGAGCAGGAGCGGTTGCGCAAAGAAAAATTAAAAGAGCGCGAACGTATCGTGCAACAAAGAAACGAAAAATGAAAATTGTATTCGCCACCAACAACAAGCACAAACTCCATGAGATCCGAAAGATAACCGCTGGCAGCATGGAGATTTTAAGTCTGTCGGAAATCAACTGTCACGAAGAAATCCCTGAGACAGGAGCGACCCTCGAAGAGAATGCATTGATGAAGGCGCAGTTTATAAAGGATAAGTTTGGCTTCGATTGCTTTGCCGATGATACCGGACTGGAAGTGGATGCATTGGACGGAGCGCCCGGTGTTTATTCGTCGCGATATGCCGGCGAAGCTTGTGACCCGCAGGATAATATGGATAAAATCTTGCGTGTGTTGCAGGGAGAAAGAAACAGAAATGCCCGGTTCAGAACTGTTATTGTCCTGTTGTTGAATGGGGAGAGGCATTTCTTCGAAGGCGAAATAAAAGGTCAGATTATAGAAGAAAAACGCGGGACAGCCGGGTTTGGGTATGATCCGGTCTTTCTCCCGGACGGTTACAAACAAACATTTGCAGAGCTGGGAGATGACGAAAAAAACAAAATCAGCCACAGGGCTATAGCTACCCGCAAACTGGTGGAGTTTCTTTTGTCGAATTAATTAATTACCTTTGAATAACCAACGACTTAAACCGACAAACATGACAACTATCATTCGCACAGGCATTATCGGATACGGACTATCCGGAAGAGTTTTCCACGCACCGTTTGTAGATGTAGTGGACGGTTACGAACTCACCAAAATCAGTACACGTAAGCCCGACAGTATCAGTATGATCAACAAGAGGTATCCATCAACGGTTATTGTTCCTGATGGGCAGGATATTATCGATGATCCCGATATCGATTTGGCTATCGTGACATCGCCCAATACCGACCATTTCCGTTGGGCAAAGGCGGCTTTGCTTGTGGGTAAGCATGTCCTGGTGGAAAAGCCGTTTACCGTGACGGTCGCCGAAGCCGACGAATTAATCGAGTTGGCGAAAAAACAGGGCAAGGTGCTAACCGTCTATCACAATCGCCGTTTTACCAGCGACACCAAAACGGTAAGGAAATTGCTCGACAGCGGATTACTGGGTGAAGTGCGCGATTACGCGTCACACTTCGACCGTTATCGCCCGGAGCCCCGTCCTTTCGGAGCTTGGAGGGAAAAACCACTTCCCGGGTCGGGAATTTTTTACGACTTGGGTGCGCACCTTATCGATCAGGCTCTTTGGTTTTTCGGGATGCCCGAGGCAGTTACTGCTGAAATAAATTCGCAACGCCCCTGGGCAAAAGCCGATGATCATTTTGACGTGAGGTTGCATTATCCTGCTTTTACCGCTACGTTGAAATCGGGGATGCTTTGTAAAATTCCGGGGCCGACATACATGATCCACGGGACGAACGGTTCGTTTGTGAAATACGGATTGGATGTGCAGGAGGCAACCCTCGACGGGGGAGCTATTCCCGAAGGAAAAAACTGGGGGCGCGAACCTGAGGAAATCTGGGGTACGGTGAATGCGGAATACAAAGGCATTAAAATTCAGGGAAAACTAGAAAGTGAGCACGGTGATTACCGGGAGTATTTCATGAATCTTCGCGATGCTATTTGGGGAAAAGCAGCGATTGCCGTAAAACCCGAGGAGGCCCGCAACGTAATGAGGATTATTGAGTTGTCATTTCGAAGCAGTGAGGAAAGGCGAACGATAAGCGTAAAATAAAAAAAAATAAGTACGCTATAATCCACAAAATCATTACATTTGCAGTTCGAAAAAAAAATTGGAAGAAAACGATATACACGCTATGATAAAAATTACATTTCCCGATAATTCGGTTCGGGAATACGAAGAAGGAATTACAGGATTACAAATTGCAGAGAGTATTAGTTCACGACTGGCCCAAGAAGTCCTGGCGGCAAGCGTAAACGGTGAAACGTGGGATCTAACCCGACCCATCAGTGAAGATGCTGCCATTCAATTGCTCAAGTGGGAGGATACCGAAGGTAAACATGCCTATTGGCACTCGTCGGCGCACTTGATGGCAGAAGCGCTGCAGGCACTTTATCCAGGCATTAAATTCGGCATCGGGCCGGCCATCGAAAACGGATTTTATTACGATGTTGATCCGGGAGAGGGCGTATCCATTAAAGAATCTGATTTTCCCGCTATCGAAAAGAAAATGATGGAACTTATCGCGGCCAAGGAAGAGATCAGGCGAAAAAATATATCGAAAGCTGATGCCATTAAAATGTTCTCCGACCGCAATGAGAACTACAAAGTGGAACTTATCAGTGAACTGGAAGACGGAACCATAACCACATATACTCAGGGGGATTTTACCGATTTATGTCGTGGCCCGCATTTACCCAATACCTCGTACATAAAGTCAGTAAAAGTGTTGAGCGTAGCAGGAGCATATTGGCGTGGCGATGAAAAGCGCCCGCAACTGACGCGTCTGTACGGAATCACTTTCCCGAAAAAAAAGATGCTGGACGAGTATCTTGAGATGATTGAAGAGGCTAAAAAACGTGATCACCGTAAAATCGGAAAAGAACTTGAACTTTTCACCTTCTCTCAAGTTGTCGGAGCTGGACTGCCGTTATGGCTTCCAAAAGGAACTCAACTCCGGTTGAAACTGGAAGAATTTCTAAAAAAAATTCAACAACAATTCGAATACGAACAGGTTATCACGCCTCATATCGGGGGAAAACAGCTCTACGTGACATCGGGGCACTATGCCAAATACGGTAAGGATTCGTTTCAACCCATTCGTACCCCCGAAGAAGATGAGGAGTTTCTGCTAAAACCGATGAACTGTCCGCATCACTGTGAGATATACAAGGCTTTCCCGCGTTCTTACAAAGATTTACCGCTTCGCCTTGCTGAATTCGGCACGGTGTATCGCTACGAGCAAAGCGGTGAATTACACGGGCTCACACGGGTTCGAGGCTTTACACAGGATGACGCGCACATTTTCTGTATGCCCGAACAGGTAAAAGACGAATTCCTGAAAGTGATGGACATTATTTTCATTATCTTCAAGGCGTTGGATTTCAAGGATTTTGAAGCTCAGATCTCCTTGCGGGATCCCGAAAACAAAGAAAAATATATTGGCACAGACGAGAATTGGGATAAAGCGGAACGCGCTATCCTGGAAGCTTGTGAAGAAAAAGGAATGAAAGCGCGGGTGGAGCTCGGAGAGGCTGCCTTCTATGGGCCAAAACTCGATTTTATGGTGAAAGATGCCCTTGGCCGGCGCTGGCAATTAGGAACCATTCAGGTGGATTATAACCTGCCAGACAGGTTTGAACTGGAATATACCGGAGCGGATAACCAGAAACATCGCCCGGTAATGATTCACCGTGCGCCGTTTGGTTCCATGGAGCGTTTTGTGGCTGTACTTATTGAGCATACTGCCGGAAAGTTCCCACTGTGGTTGACGCCGACTCAAGTGGTAATCCTTCCTGTGAGCGAGAAATTTAACGATTACGCCTATTCTGTCGCTCGAACATTAAAGATGCAGGATATCCGTGCTGAAGTGGATGACCGGAATGAAAAAGTGGGCAGGAAAATCCGGGACAACGAGCTTAGACGCACCCCATATCTATTGATTGTGGGTGAGAAAGAGGCAGAAAATGAAGAAGTTTCGGTAAGAAAACAAGGCGGAATTGATCAAGGTTCAGAAAAATTAACTACTTTTGCACACAGAATAAAACAGGAGGTGGATGAAATGATGAATCCACAGGTAAATATTTAATTCATTTTCGACAATCTAAAAAGTACTAACATTTATAAAGAAAGGAATAATACTATCCGAATGAGGAATAACTTTAGAGACACAAAAGATCAACATCGGATCAACGAACGTATCCGTGTGCCCGAAGTCCGCCTTGTAGGCGATAATGTAGAACAGGGGATATACCCCACCAGAGAAGCCTTGCGGATTGCCGAAGAGAAAGAATTGGATCTTGTGGAAATTTCGCCAACTGCCGTTCCGCCTGTTTGCCGGATAACTGATTATCAGAAATTTCTGTACCAGCAAAAGAAAAAACAAAAAGAGCAAAAAGCAAAAGCGGTTAAAATCGTGGTCAAGGAGATTCGTTTCGGCCCACAGACCGATGATCACGATTACAACTTTAAACTGAAACACGCCAAAAGTTTCCTCGAAGAAGGAGCTAAAGTGAAGGCTTACGTATTTTTTAAAGGACGCTCCATTCTGTTCAAGGAGCAGGGAGAAGTGTTGCTGCTTCGTTTTGCTAACGATCTGGAGGACTATGCCCGTGTAGAACAGCTACCGGTGCTCGAAGGAAAACGCATGATAATAATGCTGACACCCAAGAAGCAGGGATCTGCTAAAAAAGAACAACCTTCGGAATAAAAGTATAAAAAAAGAAAAGTCGCATCGATTTTTCAAAAACATGTTGTATCTTTGCACACTTTTTGATGAAAAAGGCTGAGGAAGCCTCAACATAAACATCAACCGGCGATATTGCGAGACCCCTTGGGGAAGAGCAATATCGGGTTGATTATCTAAACTAAATAATTTACAAAAAACAAGAGCAAAATGCCAAAAATGAAGACTAATTCCGGTGCCAAAAAGAGGTTCGCCCTTACCGGAACAGGAAAAATCAAGAGAAAGCATGCGTACAAAAGTCACATCTTAACGAAAAAGACCAAAAAGCAAAAGAGAAATCTTACGCAGACAGGACTTGTTCACAAAGTAGATGAGAACAGCGTAAAACACTTATTGGGATTGAAATAAGCCCGAAGCTTTCCAACGTAACGATTTATTAACCGGATGTATGCACCAAAGATTCCCTCCCGGGGGAACGCTGACATTCAAAAACAAGTAACATTATGCCAAGATCAGTCAATCATGTTGCATCACGCAACCGCAGAAAAAAAGTTCTGAAATTAACAAGAGGGTATATCGGCGCACGCAAAAATGTGTGGACCGTAGCCAAGAACACGTGGGAAAAGGGGTTGACCTATGCCTATCGTGACCGTAAGAATAAAAAGCGTAACTTCCGCGCACTTTGGATTCAACGTATCAATGCCGCCGCACGTCAGTATGGCATGTCCTATTCCCGTCTGATGGGAGCATTGCACAAAAATGAAATAGATATCAACCGTAAAGTGCTCGCCGATTTGGCGATGAATCATCCCGAAGCGTTCAAGGCCATCGTGGATAAGGTGAAATAAAAACTCTCTGAGGTAACATAACAAAAGGGGAAAGGCCGGCCGGTTTTTCCCCTTTATTAATTAGTGGTCTGCTACATCTATAACGCAGCGAGGATCTGTTTATTTGTCGTCCGGTTTAAGAAGATCGGGCAGATTTCTTCAGTGAGGAATAAAATTTCAAGGTGAAAAGGGAGAGAGCTGTTTTTTTTCATTATTTTTACAACTTGAATATTGATTCTTATTTGTTTTATGAACCGGATTTTAGCCCTGTTTTGCCGTCCTCACCCGGGATATGCGAATTTTAAAGTTTACATCGCTACCTGTACTGTGATTGCTGCAGGTGTTTTTTTAGTATTGAGTTTTTTACAGCCTTTTAATTTAGGAGACAGGAACATTCTGGATAATCCGTTTCTCACGGCAGCGTTATATGCAGGAGGTTCTTACGTCACTATGCTGATCAATTTTGTCTGGCTCAAATTCTTCCCGCGTTTTTTTTCAAACGAAAGATGGATAGTAGGTAAGGAACTATTCATGTGTGTTTATCAGATGATGACCATTGCCTCAACAATTTGGTTGATCAATTATATCAGAGGTGCTTTCCCTCCAGATATACATGGTTATCTGGGGATGTTGTGGGTAGTGGTATCGGTAGGTTTCTTTCCGTGTCTGACAGCGCAATTAATCCGGCATATTTATTTTATGAAAAGACGCTTGAGGAAGGCGACTGCAATGAACATCAGTTTAATGCTGGATAAAAAAGAAACGCCTGCTGAGGCAGATCCTCAATTTATCAACCTGCAACGATTTATTAAACCTATTGATATCAATACGTTTATTTCGGCAGAATCAAAAGGGGATTATCTAGTGGTCAATGTTTCCAATAACGGAAGCGTGGAAGAGCTAACAATAAATGCTACGTTGGAGGAGTTTGAAGCAGAAAATACGCATTTCGAGCAACTTTTCCGGTGCCGTGATGAGTTTATTATAAATAAAAATAAAATTACCTGGGTTGAGAGTAACGCCGCCGGCTACAAACTCCAGCTGCATCCTAAATTACCCTCGGTGTTCGTGTCGGGAGAGAAAGCGATAGAATTAAAAAAAAGAATGGATGTCGAAAAATATGCATAAACAATTTAAGGTTAAAACGATTCAACAAAATCTGTTGACGGTCATTTTATTTCTTCTTATTTTTCCCGGATGTATTGCACCGGATAATAAGTCATCAGGGCCAGTCAGGTATATTAATCCATTGCCGGTTGCTCTTGGCGATCCATTTATTCTTTCGGCTTCCGACGGAAAATATTATATGTACGGAACGGGTGGGGTGGAAAAAGGTTTTGGCGCGTACAGTTCTAACAATTTGGCGGATTGGCAGTACGAAGGACAAGTTTATTCGGGAGACACTCCAGAATCGTGGACTTTGAAAAATTATTGGGCGCCTGAGGTGTATGAAATAGACGGCAAATACTACATGTTTTTCAGCGCTGACTGGAAGGTAAATCCCACAAATGAGTCGGAGAATTTCCGTATTGGGGTGGCAGTAGCCGATAAACCGACAGGGCCGTTCAAGGAGCTGTCCGATAAGCCGCTTTTCGATCCCGGTTATCCCATTATCGATGCCAATATCTTGAAGCATAAGGGAAAAACATACCTTTACTATTCACGTTGCTGTTACAAAAACCCTGTCGAAAGTGAAGTGGCGGAATGGGCACGCTCACAAAACCTGTTTGATGAAATTGAAGAAAGTTGGGTGTATGGCGTGGAGATATCCAACGACTTCACATCCGTAATCGGTGAACCGGTCTTGCTTTTGCAGCCACCTTCTAAAATGAGTGACCTGCAAACGGAATGGGAAAGCCGTTCTGTTACGAATGGTGAGGTAAACCGGCGTTGGACAGAAGGCTCGTTCGCTTTTGAGCACGGTGGAAAAATCTACATGATGTACTCTGCCAACTTTTTTGGTGGGCAAAATTATGCTGTAGGATATGCCGTTTCCGACAATCCCCTGGGTCCGTTTGTAAAAGCCGGAAATAACCCGATACTTGAAAAAAACAGGGACGGTGGCGGCAATGTAACCGGAACCGGGCATAACATGATGTTTCGTTTGAAAGGTAGTGAGAAGATGTATACCGTTTATCATGGACGAACCCGTAAAACGGGAGAAGAGCGTGTTGTTTTTATCGATGAATTAAAAATGGATGAAAAGGGTGTCCTTAGTGTAGACGGGCCCTCTACTTCTGAGAAAGAATTGTGAAAGAGCATGAAAACATTTTCAATAGAAGAGCGGGAACGTATTGAAACCGTTATCCGTTCGTGCAAGGTATGTTTTGTAGGTATGGCAGACGAAGAAGGACGTCCGTATGTGTTGCCGATGAATTTCGGTTATGAAGATGGCGTTATCTACCTGCATTCTGCACAGGAGGGTCGTTCCATCCGTACTATGGAGAAAAATCCGCGGATTTGTGTCACCTTCTGCTCCGACCCCGAACTTATCCGCCAGCATCCCGATGTGGCATGCAGTTACCGGATGAAGGCGGGAAGTGTTATCTGCGAAGGTGAGGTAGAATTCGAGGATGATTTTGCCGAAAAAGAAAAAGCACTCCATATCATTATGCGACAGTATGTCGATAAAAAGTTTACCTATTCAGTCCCGGCGGTAAATAACGTGAAGATCTGGAAATTAAGGATGGATAGTGTGGGCGCGAAAGAATTCGGGATCATGCGCCCGGGAAGCATATCGTATAAAGATCGAATGGAGTTTTAAACTTCAGGGACAGATTAAACGTTTTCGATAAACTTTTGTCCGTATGAAGGCGTTTATAGGAAACATTTTATAAATCACAGGTATATACAATCAATAAAAATGAGAAAATTAACGGTAATAGTGGCGGTTTTTACATTGGTTCTTTCCGCATGGGCAGCAGAACCACAGGTTAAAAAAACAGTGAAACCCATCGCGTTGAACACGACGAGTTTTACGGAAAAGGTTTTTGACTACAACAACGAAAAGGAATGGAAGTATAAAGGAGACAAGCCTGCCATTATCGATTTCTGGGCCGCGTGGTGCGGCCCTTGCCGGCAAATTGCTCCTGTTTTAGAAGAACTTGCCGCCGAATATGGAGAGGAGATCTATGTTTATAAGGTGAATGTAGATGAAGAAACTGAACTTGCCCGCGCATTTGGTATTCAGAGTATCCCCACAATACTTTATGTTCCTATGACCGGAACACCGCAAGGGGTATTGGGTGCAGCACCCAAGAGCCAGCTTAAAAAAGCTGTCGATACTCTTCTTCTGAACAAGGAAGAGGGAAAATAATAAAGTTATATGCTTATTACAAGCCTTCAAAATCCGTCGGTAAAAAACATTGTAAAACTTGCAAAAAGCAGGGAACGCAAAGAGCAGCAGCTTTTTGTAATTGAGGGTGCCCGGGAGTTGTCACTGGCTTTACAAAGCGATTATATCGTTGAATCGGTATACGTTTGTTGGGAAATGTTTGAAAAAACCAAGTATCCCGGTGTTTTAGACAGCATGGAGGAGAAAAATGTTTTGGATATTTCACCGGAGGTTTTTGGCAAGATTGCCTACCGGGAAAACTCTGACGGCGTTGTGGCGATTGCAAAACCCAAGCTACATACACTTGAATACATAAAACTCTCTGGAAATCCGTTTGTAATTGTTTTGGAGGCAGTGGAGAAACCTGGAAATCTGGGGGCGATTCTGCGTACTGCCGATGCTGCAGCCGTGGATGCTGTGGTTGTGTGTGACCCGCAGACCGACTTATACAATCCCAATGTGGTTCGTTCCAGTGTTGGCGGAATTTTTACGGTGCAAACGGCCGTTTGCTCATCAGCCGATGCGGCAGCGTGGCTGAAAGCCAACAACATCTCATCCTATGCCGCCGAATTGCAGGCTGCCGAGTTCTACCAGGACATTGATTTCCGTATGCCGTCTGCGATTGTGATGGGCACGGAAGCTGAAGGCCTGACCGGCTTCTGGCTCAAAAATGCAACAAAGCGAATCAAAATCCCGATGCGGGGAAAAATTGATTCGCTGAATGTCTCGGTCTCCACTGCCGTGCTCACGTTTGAAGCCATGCGGCAACGCGGGGAGGGCTAGTTCTTCTTTTCGGTTTCCTCTTCAGATATTTTTTTTACGGTCAGTATCATGTTTCGTTGAGATTTCATCAGGTTAACCGATTGAAGGACGATGGTCTTGGTCTCATTGAGGATGTTCATAAACAAAATACTGTTTCTTGTACCTGATTCTTTGTCTTTTACCCTTCGTATCTGTTTTTTGGTAAGCTTGGCGCATTGTTCTATTATCTCGTCCCTGATATTGATTATCGTAGCAAAACCGGAGTAATCGTTTCTCTCCATCATATCAATAAACGTTTTGTACATGTTGGTCACTTTTTTACTCAAGTCTTCCAGATCCTCTTCCTGCTCATCGTTAAATCCTTTGTGGTTGTTCTCGATGTACAGTGAACTGTCGGAAGTAATTACTCTTAATGCCTTGGTTATTTCGTATGTGTAGTCCACAATCTGAACATATTCCTGTTCTATGTCCAACTCTTTCAATGTAATGGACTGGATAGTTGGTACAACTTCGTATGTCCTTTTATTTTTGTAGTTCAGGTATAACTCATCCGCCTTGGAAGCAATCTCCCTCAACAAGGAGCGGCTTTCCTTGGTTAGTCCCTTCACGTTCTGGTGATAAATGTCCAGCATTTTCCCGATGACCTCCCTTACTTCGGTCGTTGAAGTTTTCACTATCCCTCTTTCATCCTCAATCAATGTAGCGTTTGCTTTTTCAGCCAGTTTCCTTTTTTGGTGAAACTTGGAAGATTTGAACAATATAAAACCAACCAGGGCCAATGCGATAAAGATGGCAATCTTCCCGCCCCAGGCTAGGAACATGGCCACCACCATAGCCACGGTAAAAGCCACGATGGCTGTGATAAACCATCCGCCAATCACGGTTAGTACACCTGTAATCCTGTACACCGCACTTTCACGTCCCCAAGCCCTGTCTGCGAGCGAAGTACCCATCGCTACCATAAAAGTCACGTAAGTGGTAGACAGGGGCAACTTCAGGGAGGTGCCGAGAGAGATCAGCAGGGCTGCAATGGTTAAATTTACAGAAGCGCGGATCAGGTCGAAAGAGACCCCCTGTTCTTCTATTTGTTCGGGAATAACAAAGCGATTGTTGAGTTTTTCCCTGAAAGAAGAAGGCGTCAGTTTATTGAGAAAGCGATTGGTGTCCACGCCCCAACGGACAATCGATCTTGATAAAGGAGTGGACGAGAACCTTTCCAGTCCGCTACCCTGACGTGCCAGATTCACTTCGGTCTCCGTTACTGTTTTAGCTTTTTTGGAGAACCACAAGGCCAGAACCATCACTATGCCCGCTGCGAGAAGCATTCTAATGTCTGCTTTCACAGGACCGTTCAGGGCATCCATGTATAACGTATCTATCGAACTACCTGAAGCTAACGTGGCACTTGCATTTTTGAATGCATCCAATCCGGCAAGAGGTACACCGATGAAGTTTACCAGGTCGTTGCTGGCGAAAGCAAGCGCTAACGCCATGGTTCCAGTTAGTACGATTATTTTAAGTATGTTAACCCTGAATAAGAACTGCAACAACGCCATAAATACCGACCATCCGGCAAAAGTAACCAACAGGGACCTCAGCATGTTGGATTCGACTAAATTAAGGAAATCGGTGGCCACAATCGGACTGTTCTTTAATCCCTTGAATACGATGAAGTAGGTCATCGCAGTTAAGGCAAATCCACCCCAAAGCGCTCCGAAAAATTTAAATGTTCTTTTGTATTTAAAAGAGAAAATAATCCGGGTAATATACATCACCGAGCTACCCACGATGAAAGCAACGGCTACAGAGACAAAAATACCGGAGATAATGGCCAACGCCTTGCCGGTGTTGATGTATTCAATTAAATCGCCCGCATTTGCCTGCCAGATGCTGAAGATTGCTACCGCCACGGCTGAACCCAGCAATTCGAATACCAACGAAACCGTGGTAGAGGTGGGTAGGCCCAGCGAGTTGAAAACATCGAGAAGAATAACATCCGTAAGCATAACGGCGAGAAACAACACCATTATGTTGGGAAACGAAAACATTTCCGGATGGAAGACTCCACTTCGGGCAATCTCCATCATTCCGCTGGAAAACAAGGTCCCAAGCAATACGCCAACGGATGCTACTGTAAGGATTACCCACAGGGGGGCAACTTTTGAGCCGATACTTGAATTGAGAAAATTCACGGCATCATTGGCTACGCCGACACTTAAATCGAGTATTGCTAAACCCAGCAATATGATTACGATAATTAGGTAAATGGGATCCATAAAATTTTTATTTTGGCCACTTGTTGAAGCAAAACCTCAATTCTTCCTTTTATTTTGTGCACAAAATTAATGAAAGATTTTCTTTGTGATTTAAAAATCAAGAGCAATTTATGCTTGAAATCAAAAACTTAACAAAAATGTAACAATTTTATATCTTACTGAAAAAGGAAGAGCGGGATAAACGTTGTAAGTCTCCCGCTCTTTTCTTAAATGCGATAATTCAGTGGCTTTTACTCTGCCTTTTGATAAACCCTTACGTAATCAATATAAAAGTGATGTGGAAAGAGTGAATCATCAATACCCTTTTGTCCGCCCCAGTTTCCACCAACAGCCAGGTTCAGCAGGAGGTGAAACCTTTTGTCGAAAGGCCATTCGGCAAAACTGGTACCCTCATTTACGAATGTAAAATAATGCTGGTCATCCACGTACACACGGTATTCTTTTTCTTCCCATTCGAGGGTATATACATGGAATCCTGTATAGGAGTCAGGGACATAAATCTTGCCATTTTTATGCGTTCCAAGCACATGGTTGTAACTTTTAGTGTGAGCTGACCCTACTATGGTATCCGGATCGTAGCCGACGTTTTCCATAATGTCAATCTCTCCACTATCCGGCCATCCGCCATATTCCCAGTCGGTAGGTAGCATCCAGATGGCTGGCCAGGTACCCAATCCTGTTGGAAGCTTTGCTTTTATTTCGAATCTGCCGTAAAGCCAATCGCCCTTGCCCTTGGTTATCAGTCTGGCAGAAGTATATCTTTTACCTCCTGCACTATCGATTTTCGCGGTGATGGTCAGCAGCCCGTCTTTTACGTGTGCGTTGGCAGTGTCGTTTGCCGTGTAATGTTGTGCTTCGTTGTTGCCCCATCCCCAGGTATTACCGTCAGTATCGTAACTCCATTTCGCGGAGTCGGGCAATCCGTTATAATCGAACTCATCGTTCCATATAAGTTGCCAATTTCCGGTTTGAGTGCTCATTGTTTCAAACTGTTCAGGCTGCTTTTCTTGTTTGCTGCTTTGGCAGGCGAAGAAAAATATTCCGGAAAGAAAAATAAGTAGAATCGTTTTGTTGGTCATCTGATTGAATGTTATTTTAAAATCCACATGATCTTATTGATTTCATCGTATCCGTCGTACTGACGGTTTAACGCCTCAATCAGGTTTTCCCTGTTGTAGGTGGTTTCAGATCCGGGGTACAACCACCGCATTGGAAGACCGTTCTTGTTGTTCTCGTTTAGGCTGGTGGCGGCATTTATCGGAAAAACAGGGTATCCATTCCTCCTGTATTCGAAGAAGCTTGTTTCGGCATCCTGCATAAACTGCAAGATGTAACGTTGCATCCAGATTTGCTGTAATTGCTCCTGGAGGGTGGTTTTAAACGCAGCTTCCCCGGTAAAGTAACCGTCAATGTAAGCCTGATCTATCGGCATGTCCTGTGCATAGTTCTTGTTCACTTTCATAACATCCGCCAAGGCAGATTTTACACCCGATTCATAATAGCTTTTCGCATCACCGGAAATCCATCCTTTCAGGACGGCTTCAGCCAGAATGAGCTGCTGTTCTGCGTGGCTCACAATCCGCAACGGCTCTGTTGCCTCTTCCTGTAAGTACCTTTTGTTCAGCAATGAGTACAGGTTATTGCTGTGACCTGAATTCATAACTGCGTATTCAATCTCTACATCTACTCCAACGTACGCTTCGAGGTCTGATTTTGTTTTTCCCGCAGCAATTTGTGCGCCTGCCGGCTCTGCAAAATAATAGATGCGGCGGTCGTTCAGCTTTTTCAGGTTATCGATCAACAGGGAGCTGATGACCGTTCTGCTGGTAAATAAATCGTTTGTACCGGAAAGCGGATGTTTGTTTTGCGATGAGTATTCCAGTCCGAGAAATCCGGTAGAACCATCAAGTATGTTTCCGGCCGATACTATTTCGGCAAATCGTGATTTTACGTTTATACCTCCTACGGATTCTTTCTTGCCTATGGTCATCAGTACTTTTAGTGCGAAAGAATTTACCGCTTTTCTCCATTTCACCGGGTCACCTTTGTAGGGTGTAGGATCTCCTTCGAAGGTTCTGCCCTTCGCAAAATATTGGTCAGCAGCTTGCAGTTCGTCCAAGATACCTTTTAAGACCGATTCCTGCGTATCGTATTTCACTTTATACACTCCCTGCGCCCCTTTCCCGGCTTCACTGTAGGGTATGTCGCCCATTTCCATCGTAAGCCGGAAAAAAGTGTACGCCTTCGCATACGCTCCCAAGCCCCTGTATGAGTCTTCCATGACGCTGCCTTCCGCGTATTCAATCATCTTTTCAATATTCGGGAGAATGGTCATTCCACCGAAATCGCTGCTTCCTATTTTGTTGTATTGCTGGTCCATCTGGCCTTCATTGGCATACCCGACGTATTTGGGCAGTGCATTATCTGCGATGAGCGATTTTCCGTCTCTTCCGGCAAACTTAGTCACGCGAAGGATAACGTTGGTAGCCAGCAATGAGGCGCTTACGCTGGTGGTGTCGTCGGGATTTGTGTTAATCTCCTCGAAGTTATTGCAACTCAATAACGTAAAAGCAGATAAGACGAATACCGTGAATTTCCTTATGTTGGAATAATTTTTTTTCATACGATTATATTTTATTTTTTTCTTTAAAGTTGTACAGAACTTGCCTCTATCATTTCCTGAGTTGTAATTGATTTACATGCTTGTTCAATACTTCCTTTACAAGGAATTGTTTATATAAATGACCTGCTTAGAAAACAACCCTCAGGTTGAAACCCAAATAACGGATGGAGGGATCGCTAAAATTGTCCGAACCTCCGTCGGGATCGGAATACTTGAATTGTTTTGCCCACAGGAAAACGTTCTGGCCTACAGCCGAAAGGGTAGCATTGTTAGCCCTGAATTTTTCAACCACCGACTTGGGAAGCGTATAGGAAAGCGATACCTCCCTGATTTTAAAGAACGTTGTCGAATATGCATCCAGGGTTGAGGGTGACCCTCCCCACGCTGTTCCCCTGTGCAGGTTGTTGATGTAAGTTTGATAGGTTACGGCTACATCGTTTGGAGCATACGTCCTGTTATCGCTTGTTATGTTGCCGTAAGTGTCGTATGTTGCCGACCCCGATACAACCTTAACTCCCTGTCCAACGTAATTTTTTGTTCCGGGTTGATTAGCGTCGAGAAAGCGTTCCGCTACGACTGATTGGGGATGGGATCCGGCTCTCCACATATACATTTCTGTAGTAGTCTGTGCGATACCGCCTACCCGTCCGTCCAGTGAGATGCCGAACGTGAAATCTTTGTACTTCAGGGAGGAAGAGATACCCCACAACCAGTCCGGATCATAATATCCAAACAGCGATTGGTAACTCGAATAAAGTGGCAGTCCGTTATTGTGGATAATGTTGCCCTGCGGGTCTTTCTGGTAATCGTTGAGAACATAATGATCGGCTCTTTCGCCAACTTTCACCCAGGGCCTGTCTGTTGAATAAACCGAATCCAGCTGCGTATAGTAACGGGCATATTTTGACCAGTTCAAGGATACATCCCATTGCCAGTCCCGGGTTACTACGGGAGTAGCGTTTAAGGTAACTTCAACCCCTTTTCTTGTTATCTCCTCATCGATATTGATGTAGTTGGATGTAAAGCCCGAAGCAGGGCTGATGGGTGCCCATCGTAAAAAGTCGTACATGCGTTTCTGGTAGAAAGCCACATCGATGGATGCCCTGTTTTTCAGGACATTTACTGCCGTTCCTATTTCAAAAGTGGAAGCAGATTCGGGCAGCACGTCGGTACCCCGGATTGCCGAAGGATAAGCTGCGGAACTTAAATTTCCCCAAGCATTGGAGGTGATGTTATACACCGAATTTATGCTGTAAACACCGGCAGGGGTTTTAGACGCTGTCCATGAACCTCTCAACTTCCATAGCGATAACCAATTGTACTTGGGCAGCAATTCCGAAACGATAAAGCTTCCCGAGAGTGAAGGATAGAGATAGGAGCGGGTCGTTTCCGAAAGCGTGGAGCTCCAGTCGTTACGCAGCGTTGCTTCTCCGTAAAGTAGGCTTTTCCACGATAAGGCGAGCCGTCCGTATAAACTGTTGACCTGTTGTTTATACATCACGGAGCTTACGGCTGCCGGATTCACGGATGCCTTTAGCGAATAGAAAGCCGGTATGGTGAGTCCGCCTTGTGTGCGTGCTTCCATCCCGTCATTTTGTGTGTAATAAATAGTTCCTCCGATAAAACTTTCCATGCGGACATCTCCAAATGATTTGTCGGCGGATAACAGCAAGTCGTTGTTCAGGCTGTACCCTCTGCCAAGGCCAATGTTGTAGGAACCTCGTTGCGATTCCCCCCAGACCTGTGTTCCTCCGGCTAAAACGGTAGCACTGCCTGCACCCTGGAACGAACCTTTGGAAACCGTTATATCCTGCCTGTCGCTGTAAATGTCAAATCCACTTCTGACAGTTCCTTTCAACCACGAAGTAAAATCATAATCCAACGATACCGATCCGTTAAAGATATCGCGGTTGATGCTGTGCGTTCTTTCGTATCTGTCGAAGTAGGGATTGTTGTTGGTTGAGGTATAACTGCTATTTTGCACTTCGTTTTTGATTAACCAGTAATCTTTATAGTCCCTGATGTCGTAATCGGGAGCTGACCAGATTAACAGGTTGTACATCGGGTCATAACCGGTATAACCGCTGAACCCCTTGTTGGGGGATGCTTGTTTATTGTATGCCATCGACGCTGTAAGGAGGAACTTATCGATTTTCATGTCTCCTCCAAGGCTGAAGGTTAATTTGTCGAACGTAGAGTTGGGGTATTGTCCTTTGTTGTTCACCCATGTGAGCGATGTCCGGAAACTTCCGAATTCTCCTTGCTGGGCCAGATTAACGTTATTGTTTAAAATATAGCCTTGTTCCAGGAAATTTTGAAAATTATCTTTTCCAACAGGTAAATAGGGCATGGGCTTCATCATTTTGCTTATTGGATCCCACTGAATTATTTCCCGGCCGTCCAGTGGTACACCCCAGGATCCGTCTCCGGAACGAACATATTCGAGGGCTCCGTCGGCATTTTTTCTAACGACACGTCCAAAATCTGATTGCAGTTCAGGAATGGCCAAGTATCCGGCAGAGAACATGGTCCCCGAGTTTACCGAAACGGATAGCCCTTTGTTGGCGAGCCCTTTTTTTGTGGTTACCATGATGGCTCCACTCCCTCCCCGGTATCCGTAAAGAGCCGAGGCTGTAGCTCCTTTCAATACACTAATGCTCTCGATATCGTCAGAAGGAACATCCCGTAAGGTCATGTTGGCGTATGGAACTCCATCAATGACCAGCAGCGGGTCTTCTCCGCGGATTTGGATAGAAGGAGCATCCGAAAATTCCGTGCTGTTTCGCACCAGCAGTCCTGCAATTTTTCCAGTCAGGGAGGTACCCATATCCACCCCTTTTACGGTTTGTAGCCCATCGCCTTCCACTGCCTGTACCGAGTACCCCAAAGCTTTTTCTTCTCTTTTTATGCCCAGTGCGGTGACAACCACCTCGTTAAGAGTCCGTGTGTCTTCCTGCATAACAACATTGAAGGAGGTGCCTCCAGCTGTATTCAATACAACGTCTCCGTATCCGAGGTAGGTGATCTTGATTTTTGCTTTTGACGAAACAGTCAATATGAAATTACCGTTGTAATCGGTGACCGTACCGTTTCCGGCTATTCCTTCTTCTATCACGTTTGCCCCTATTATGGGAACCCCGGCTTCATCAAGTACACGGCCCCGTACCGTTACTTTATCCTGTTGAGTTTCTCCCGGTTGCAGACCCACAGTCCCCTTATCAACCAAAACAACAATGTTGTTGTTTTTTTCATACGCAACATCTGTACCGGCCAGCAAGGTTTGCATGGCTTTATCGATACTGGAGTTCGTTAGCTGGATAGAACTGTTTTTATCCAGGATGGCCAGTGATTCGTTGTAGAAGAACCGGTAATTGCTTACTTTCTCAATTTCTTTCAAGGCCTGACGCAGGGTTTTGTTCTGTACGTTTACAGTAATCTGCGAGAAAGAAGGTAAGAAAAACAACATGAAAATAAATGCGACAAGAAACTTTGCTGAACATAAAGTTTTGCCTTTCCTTCGTAATAGATTCTGATTCATAGACAAATAATTGAGTTAATATTAAAAAATTCTACGCAATAAATAATAAGTTCCACATAAAGGGAACTCCTATAAACAGAATACAGTTGAGTCGGTTCTTTACTCTAACGCAGGTTGATATTTTAATGTTATTTAACCATTTCGGCTTTGTGATGCAGAATGATTGTGGTGTCTTTCATTTCGTAGTACATGGGAGAGGTCATGGACAAGATATCCAGTGCATTCTTAATGCCGCTGCTTCCAAGTGTTCCTGAAAATCGCATAGGGCGAAGCTGTTCAGAAGCAAACTGAATTTCCACGTTATAGATGCGCGATAAAGCCCGGGCAATCTCATCATACGTTTGGTTGCTGAAATAAATGTTTCCGTTTTTCCACTCAATGAAGTTGAGGGCTTCCACCCGGTCTGCCAACAGGGTCTGTTTTCTCTTGTCGAATGTGGCTCGTTCATTAACGGATAAAATTGTCTCATGCCCCGATGCGGAGACCTTTACTTTTCCTTCCAGCAAGACAGCTGAAGCCAGGGAGTCGGTTTCGTAAGAACGTACATTGAAAGAAGTTCCCAGTGCTTGTACGGTAATGTGTTTTGTATGGACGATAAAGGGGCGTTTTTTGTTTTCCGTGACTTCAAAGTAAGCCTCTCCCTGCAAGTATACGGAGCGTTCTTTTCCGTTGAAATGCCTGTCGTAGGTGAGGGTGGAGCCTGAATTGATCCAGACGTTGCTTCCATCGGGTAAAACAACTTCAGCTTTTTCCCCTTTTTGTGCTGTGATCACAGTGGGTTGGAGATTCCTTTGCGGACGTTGAGTAAAGTAGTAGACGGTGAAGGCTGAAAGAACCGGTAGTAAAAAAATAGCTGCCCATTGCATGGCTTTTCGCCAGTTAACCGACAAATAGCTTTTTTCTCGCGTCGTTTCTAGGCGGATCTTTCCGAAAATTCTTTTCTTGATCGTTTCGTCAATGGTTGGATCTGCATTCATCAGTTCGACCTCCAACATCTCCTTGAATTTATCTTCGGAGCCGATGAGGTCGATTAATGCTTCTGTCTCTTCGGCGGTGGACTCACCCCGGAGATATTTCTCGAACAATACCATGTAGTTTTTATCGGTCATTTTTTATTTAGCCTCTCTGTTATGATACAATCGGGTACTGCTTTTCCGCTAATCAAATTTTTACATTACATTAAATTAACAAAAAGAACACCGCCAGAAACAGTTTGTCGTAATTTTTAGCGAATTCGGCTTTCATGAACTTCATCGCGAGCGATAATTGCGTTTCAACCGTACTGACGGATATGTTCATTGCTTCAGCAATTTCCCTTGTGGAAAGGTCTTCCTTCTTGCGTAATATAAAGATCTTTTTCCTCGCAGGCGGAAGCTGGTCAATAAGTTCATCCACAAAGCTCTCGAGCCACTTCCGGTCTATCTCATTTTCTGTTTGTCGGTGATACGGCTTCTGCTCATTGATCATTAATTTTTGATACAAAAATTCGATCGTTTGACGTTGATATCTGTTGAACAATAGATTTCTCGAGATGGTGGACAAGTAGAACAATATTGACTTTTCAGGATCTATTCTTTCTTTTGTTTCCCATAAACGAACGAAAGCAGATTGGATGACTTCTTCTGACATGTACTTGTCGCCATGAGAGATGGTCATGATGAAGTTGTAAAGCTTTCCCGCATATCTGTTGTAAATAGCTTCGAAAGCTTTATGCGAACCGTTTTTCAACGCGATAAGTTCTTCTACTTCACTTGTCATGGACTACTTTTCTCCATCTTCCTGCCGCTCAATTCCCGGGTTGTCCGGCCTCTAGATCATACCCCCACGATTTTCCTTTTTCAGTAGCCGGCAACCCACGTGTCATCCAAACAGGAGCGGGAGCTCCTTTCAGGTAGTGGTCGAAAAATTGTTGGAGCCGGATGGAAAGGTCTTTTGCGTTACGACGCTGGTTCAGGTTATGGGCTTCCTTGTTGTATTGGAGCATCCAAACCGGTTTGCCCAGGCGTCGCAGTGACATGAAATATTCAATTCCCTGATACCAGGGCACTGCGCCGTCGTTATCGTTGTGCATAATGAGCAGTGGCGTGTTTACCTTATTGGCAAAGAACACGGGGGAGTTTTCAATATACAGTTGCAGGGAATCGCTCATTGTGGCTCCAATCCTCGATTGTGTCTGCTCGTACTGGAACTGGCGGCTGCGACCCGTTTCCCATCGGATTCCGCCGTAGGCGCTCGTCATGTTTGATACGGGTGCTCCGGCTCCTGCAGCTTTAAACATGTTTGTCTGGGTGATGAGATAGGCCACCTGGTAGCCTCCCCAGCTTTGTCCCTGTATGGCCATGTTTTCCGAATCTACCCATTGGTTTTTTGCCAATGCCTGCGCTCCCGAAACAACGTAGTTGTATGCGTCAGGGCCGGGTTGTCCCACTCCGTAATGGATGTCGGGAGTGAAAACGATGTAGCCGCGACTGACGAAGAACGGTATGTTGATAACAGACCGGCTTGGGGCGGGCGCAAAATAGCGATAAAGTTCATCGGAATGTTTTTCATAGAAATAGATCATTACCGGATATTTTTTGGAAGGGTCAAAATTCTCGGGTTTATACAAAATTCCCTGCGACTGCTTTCCATCGAAAGCAGTCCACCTGATTAGTTCTGTCGTACCCCAGTTATACTCTTTCATCTGAGGATTTATGTCGGTGAGTTTTTTTGCCGATTGCCAGAAATCCTGGGTGATATACAAATCGGGCGACGTATTGAAATTGCTTTTTTGAAACACAAACAGGTCGGTGTTTTTTGCCTTCTTAACAGAAGTGTATCCATATTTATCCAGTTCCCTCTTTAACAGTGGATTTCGACCTTGTAGTCTTAGCGTGTAGAAACCGGCCTCCTTACTTATGTTGTCGAACGCCGATAAGAGCAACACATCTTTGTTTTCGACGAAACGTTTATCTGGATCGGTGTTGATGTACCGGAAAGTAATGGAATCAGTCCTTCCGGCATTGTTGGTGATGTTCACCGGTTTCTGTTTTCCGGAAGGATCTAATTTCCAGATGTCGAAGGCATCGTACATAAGTACGAATTTGTCCCCCTCTCCCCATGCTGCAATTCCGTATGCACCCGGTTCGCTTGGTGTATCATTTTTCTCATTCCAGAAGTTGACCGGAATTTCTTGTGTCAAGCCGATGGTTTTTCCGGTTTTGTTGTCGAAAGCAAACCACTGTTTTTCCGAAGCATTCCACCAGTAGGTGAAATTACCCGAGGGTGAAATCTGTGGCCTTCCCGAAACAGGTTGGGCAATTACGGTCAATTGATTGGATTGCGTATCGTAAATCCAAGTATCCATTTTGGAGGAAATGTCCCATTGGCTTTCAATTTCGTACGGTAAGCCGGAAGTGAGCAGGACAAACCGTCCGTTTCCCTCGTCGGAGAACGATGCGTTTGGCATTTGCTCGTTGGCAACAGAAATGAACTCGCGTGGACGATTGGGGTCGATAATGCCGGTATAGGTCCTGCGCAATTCGTTTTTCAGCTGGGAGAGTTGTTGTGGCTGTACAACCGGATCCTTCCAGTGCCAAATATCAAGGGCTGCTGTTTCGAAGTCAACAAGGGTAGTATCTTTGGGCGTTTGTCTTGGAGCAGCGCCAACAAGGATCCGTTGCCCGTTTTTACTGAAAGAAGGCTTTGAGTTTTCATTGAAGATCCAGTTTTCCGGCAACCCCCTTGACGTTTTGGAAGCAATCACAACGGCCGAATCCATGGTGTTTTTGAAATACCTCACGTCGAATACTTTTTGTTCAATTTTGGAGGTGTCCTTTGTGGCTAAATAGACTAGTTGGTTTCCTGGCTCGTCGAAGGAAAAGGATCTGTATTCCATTTTTTCGCCGGAGATCTGCTTTTTGTTCCCGTTTTTTAAATCGAAAAAAAGTACCCTGTGCGTATCGGTGGAATCTTTTTTTTCGGGCTCCACTGAGACGGCCAGTGAATTTCCGAACTTGTTAAAAGCAAACTCTTTGGAGTTCTTAACGGTATCTTCCGCAGAGGTGTTTAGGTTTCGGATAATTAGCAGGTCTGCCGGTTTGTTTGGTTTGTTTTTTGCCGTATCTTTCGGTGCGGCTTTTTTATAGGCAATGTGTCCAGCCATCTCTGTAGATGTGGCATAAGATTTTACATCGGCTATTTTGTAAAGCGTAAATGCTTCATTATCGACAATAACCAACGAGTCCTTGGGAAAATCATCGGCTTTCTTTTTCTTGATCTTTGCCTGACGAATTTCTGAAAAAGGGGCTTTCAACAAAGCGACCGTGTATCGTCCGTCGGGCGACAGCGTATATTTGTTTACCCGATGAATTAGTAACTCTTTTTCTTTCTTTGAATCATAGATATAAAGTGTGCTGTCGCCTTCCTGCGGGCTGATAACGGCGTTGATAAACCTGCCGTCATTACTGATGGAAATTTCCTGGAGGCTTTTCCAGTTGTCGTAAACGGAGTGATCGAGTTGTTTTTTCTGAGAGAAGCTCGATAGACTGAGCGTAAGCAAAGTAATAAATACAAAGGGCCTGTAGTAAAAGAAACGTTGCATAAAATTTATTTTTGGCAACGAAATTACGATAAAACTTCAACTTGAACAAGGGAAACCCCATAAAAGAAACAGGACTGAATCGCCTGTACAACTCAGCCCTGTCCGTATCCTTAAGACAGTTTGATCAAATAAACTCTTTTTTTAATTCCTCTACCCAAGCCTTAAGCCGGGCGTCGGTTTGATCGTATTCATTGTCCTCATCAATGGGAAGGCCTACCCAACGTCCGTCTACAACAGCGGTAGAGTCATCGTAGGTGTATCCCTCATCGTCGACGAAGCCAACCACCTTTGTTTTATCCTTTATGGCATCGTAAATTACTTTCATTGCCTCGGCAAAACTGCTCGAAAACGAGGCGCTGTCACCCAGCGTAAAGATTGCAACGGTTTTATCCGATAGGTCGGCTTTCGAAAAAACGGGAAGAAAACTGTCCCAGTCGTCCTGCAAATCGCCAATTCCTGTAGTTGAAGTGCCCAGGATCAGGTATTTATAAGGTTTTATGTCGTCAATCTTAATCGTATCGACGTTGTAAAGGTCGGCATTATCGTCGAAAAGGTTCCGGATGCTTTTAGCCACGGATTCAGTGTTACCGCCGGAAGTGCCGTAAAGTATTGCAATATGGCTCATGAATGAAAAATTATGGGTTGAAATAAATTGTTTACACTCTAAACAGTTTAAATGAAAAATTGTTTGGGGGGCTAATTGATTTGAGCAAATATGTCCGGATGTTTGAGAATATCGGAAAAAACATTACTTTTGCAGTGTATTTGGCGCGGTAGTTCAATGGATAGAATAGAAGTTTCCTAAACTTTAGATCCGGGTTCGATTCCCGGCCGGGCTACAAAGATTAAAACAATCCTCCCCTTTATTTTTGTTGATTATAAGGGGGAGGATTTTATTATGCTGTATCCTCATTTTCCCACCGTAACACTAACCAATCAATAACTGAGGCAGTTGTAATTTCGATAAGGCTAAAGAAGGCATAAGGCAACGTCGGCTTACCTACGAACAGTGGGCCAACCTGAACAAAAGTCAGAAGAACTCCCGCAGCGATATTTAATCATCGATGCCACGATGTTTCTGCCTAAGTTTCGGAGAATCTTTTTTCGGAAAAATATTTGTCGCCATGAGCGACGACAGGACCTTTCATTTTTACGATTGACGGAAATTTCAAAAGCTGATTGATGTTTCGTTTGTCATTGGCAATAATTGATCAGAATCCCGTTTTCTCTTCTTTACTTTTAACTCCTCATCCAGGAAAAACTGCTGGCCTTTTTGGGTTTCAAGTGTCAGGATTTTTCCCCCGTAGCGTAAGTGCAACTTTTCCCCTTTATCGGAGCGAACGCTGACGTGGTTAAGTTTACCGGCTTTCCAGTCGATATCCACCTCAAAACCGCCGCGTGCCCGCAGCCCTTTTACAGAGCCTTCAGGTATTGCCGACGGGAGCGATGGGAGAAGGTGCAATTCGAATCCTCCGTCTGGGGTGCGGACATGGCTTTGAATCAACATCTCTGCAATGGCGGCGGTGGCACCGAAATTCCCATCGATTTGGAACGGAGGATGTGTGTCGAACAGGTTCGGGAGGGTTTTGGAACCCAACAATACCGACAATAGCTTGTAAGCATGATTTCCGTCATGAAGCCGGTTCCACATGTTTATTTTCCAGGCGAGGCTCCACCCGGTTCCGTTGTCGCCACGGGCAATAAGCGTTTTGCGCGCAGCCTCGGCCAGGTCGGGCGTTCCGGTGACTGAAATCTGGTTCCCGGGATGCAATGCAAATAAGTGTGATGTATGGCGGTGATGCGGTTCTACTTCTTTATAGTCTTCCGCCCATTCCATTATACGTCCGGTTTCTTTACTGATACGTGTTGGGGCCAGCTGTTTCAATGCTTGCGTACACCGGCTGCGGAAATTTTTATCTACACCCAGTATTTTACTTGCTTCAATGCAATTTGTAAGCAAATCATGAATGATTTGCAGATCCATGGTGGCGCCATAGGTAAAAACTGCACGTTCACCGTTGGGTAATATAAAAGCGTTTTCAGGAGAATAGGAAGGGTTTGTTACCAGTTTTCCGGCGAAAGCCGTACCTTCGGGAGCGGTTACCAAAAAGTCGAGAATGAACTCTGCTGCGCCCTTCATCAGTGGATAACCCCGTTTTGCAAGAAAACTTCTATCGAGTGTGTGGCAGTAATGTTCCCAGGGATGTTGTGCCAGCCAGGCGGCACCCATCGGCCACACGCCTTGTGGCCCGTCGGCCGGGGCAGAAAATCCCCACGCATCGGTAAGGTGATGTACTACCCAGCCCCTGGCTCCGTAAATTACTTTGGCGCTGCGCCGGCCAAATGGAACAAGGGCTTCGCAAAGATCAAATAAGGGGAGGTGCATTTCCGCCAGATTGGTTATTTCAGCAGGCCAATAATTCATCTGTAGATTTATGTTGGTGTGATAATCGGCATTCCAGGGTGGATTCATTTGCCATGCCCACAGTCCCTGTAGGTTTGCAGGCATGGTTCCCGGCCGTGAACTGGCGATAAGCAGGTAACGGCCAAACTGGAAATAGGTTTCCACCAGGTTGGAGTTGGGTTGTCCTGTCCTCTTCGCTTCCTTTAGTTGTTCGTCGGTTGGAAGGGCCGATTCCGGGCCGAGGTCGAGGGCAACCCGGTTGAAATAAGCCTGATGGTCAGCTATGTGAGCCGACCTCAACATCTCGTAGGGTTTAGCGGAAGCTTTGTTGATCGCTTCGAGGCAGGTCTGCTCGGGATTACCCGGGAGGGAGGTCTGCCCGAGATTGTCTAACCCCGGATAATCGGTAGCGCCTGCAACATAAAGTGTCAATGAGTTGGCTTCAGCTACCGACATGATGTTGCCGTTGAAGCCGATTGTTCCTCCATCGGTAATGGCTTTTACCTGTGCTGCAAAACTTATTCCGCGTGTATTTCCTTTTGTATCTTTTATAGGAAGCCGGCCTTTTAAAAGCAATGTGTTCGATTCCGACGAATGCTTTTTGCATTCTGCATCCTGCTGACGACGCAAGGTAAATGATGCGTTTATTTTTCCACCGTTTATCGAGGTGAAACGGACTACCATAACCCCATCTGCTGCCGACACGAAGTTTTCGCGGACATACTCTTTGCCTTCAAACGTGTATTTTATTGTGGCGATGGCTGTTGTTAAATCGAGGCTGCGAAGGTAGTTGTCTGCCCGCTCATGAGGAGTGTCAAACCATAATTCGCCCAATGACTGGTAGGGTCTCACACCTTTCGGGATGCCCATCATTTTTTTTTCGGCCAGTTGTACGGCTTCGTTGTTTTTGTTCTCGAAAATAAGCCGTTGAACTTCAGGTAAAGCCCTTACTCCTTCGGGATTATTGGGGTCGAGTGAGTAACCGTCCCACAAAGAACTTTCATTAAGTTGAATTCTTTCATCAGCCACGCCTCCAAAGACCATCGCTCCTAAACGTCCGTTGCCTAACGGTAAAGCTTCTTCCCATACTTTGGCCGGTTCACGGTACCAGAGAACATTGCGCCCTTCCGGTTTAGACGCTTTACCTGAAAACAATACGCGATCGGTCCATGCAGCGCTGATATTGTCGGTCCGCGAAGTGGCTTTTAGAGGTTCAATTTTCCCGGATTGAGAAAAGACGGCAACGCACGAGAACAGTAAAGGAAGAATTAATGATTTAGTATTCATGTTTGAGTTTTCTTCATGTTTGATAAATACAAAAATAAAGGGCGGGTATTAATAAATGGAGCCCAGTACAAAATTTGTGTAATTATAAAGCGAATGCTTTAGTTGTCTTTAGAGTTGAAACTGATTTTCAAAGATAATTAAAAATTGAATTAAAATAAATCTCAAGTTATTAATTCGCTTTGTCCATTTCTTCAAGAATTTACTTGAATTTTCACATAAACATGTTGGGATACGGTAAGCATTCAATTGAACTTACCAACAATTATTGCATTTCCGGGATGTGAGGCAGGAGTGAAGTAACAAATAGTTTTACTTTTTTTTACAACAATATGAACTGTTGCCATGTTTATAATGGTATAAATGCAGAAGAATCCCAATAAATATTAAATAATTCGTTTTATGAAGAAGATTTCCTTGCTTGCTGCATTGTTATTCTTTTCTCTAATTGCTGTTACTCAGGAAAAAAGTTTTATCGTTTTGAGAGATATTCATTACGACCTCATCGAAGATCACGATATGGATTGGCTAAAAACAAAGCCTGATGATGTACGGCAAGTAAAAGAGTATACACAAGTGAACAGCCGCTGCTAAAGTTCATACCGGATATGGCTGGAGGATAGCGATGAAATATTTTTCGAATATTATCCGGCAATAAGTTCGGCACCTTATGAAAGGATTTGTATATCCGATCATCTCAAATAATTGTTGAATAAGCGTTAATTAATGAAAACTCCCATTTTTATGACTTCCTCAAAACAACATTTTCGTCTACTGGTCAGCTTTGTCGGAATGCTGATCTTGTCTTGTACCCACTCTTTTGCACAGTCAGACTCCACGGTGATCGTGCAAATTACCGACACACAGTTTGGATTTTTTGAGAATAACACAGGTTTTGAAAAAGAGACTGAACTTTACACAAAAGCAGTTCGACGAATCAATGAATTGAAGCCTGATTTTGTTGTTATTACCGGCGATTTTGTTAACGACTCAAAAAATATTTTGCAAATTGGAGAATTTAAGAGAATTACGTCTCTCATCCATCAGAACGTTCCGGTTTACCTAAGTCCGGGTAATCACGATTTGGGGCAATCACCCACAAAGAATGACTTTAATTTCTATTTTTCTAACTACGGCAGGGGAACCGACCGTTTTTCATTTAAGCATAAAAATTTGGCTTTTATTGGTCTTAACTCGGTCATTGTTAAGTCGAATAAAAACAAGAAAGAGGAGAAAAAACAATTCCGGTGGTTGAGAAACCAACTGCGCAAAGCAAAAAAATCGGGCAGTATTGTCTTATTTACACATTATCCCTTCTTTCTTTACGACTTTAATGAAAAAGAAACTTATTCAAATCAAAGCGTAGAGGTGAGGGATAGATACTTTCAATTATTCGAAAGGTATGGTGTGGATGCTATTTTTGCCGGACATTTGCATAATAATGCCGAAGCATCGCACAACGGCATTTCAATGATTACCACCAATGCCGTTGGAAAACCTTTGGGTAATGCGGAGCCGGGGATGAGAATAATCACAATAACTTCCGAAGGTATAAAAAGTCGTTATATTTCTATTGAATAGGTCTCTACTGAAATTAATGATGCTATTCCCAAGCTCCGTTATAAAAATTATTCATACAACCATTTTATATGCAATAACGTATTTTCTGTGACAGCCAAGTGTGTTTTCTGAGATTGGCTTCCAGCACAATAACTCAGTAAAATATTTTTATTATCTACAAAGTGAATTGCTATATAGCAATACCATCCGTCTGGATCAGCATGAATATTTTTGATTTTCTCCCATGTCCTTCCTTCATCTTTGGAAACGGCAATCGTTATCGGTGTCCTTTTATCCTTGATTTCAAGATTCGAGCCATCGTTGTTGTTCCATACCAGCAACCAGTCGCCAGTACCAGGAATCCTTTCGATAGTCGCTGGTGATAAGGGAGACGGTATATTACTGGCTTCAATGTGGCTCCAGGTTTGCCCCCTGTCCGATGAATAAGACAACCGCTGAAACCCTCCACTTGCGCGAATATACATCATTATTCTACCGTCCTTCATCTCGATTAATCCGGGTTCTTGAGTGATAATGTCGGTATTATTAGGAACTTGGGAGCTAGATTGCCAGGTTTGTCCATTATCATCCGAAAAGTAACAATATAAATCAGCTTGGTTCTCCCATTTCCCTCCAGGAATTTGATGTAATGCAACAGCCATCAATAATCGCCCATCTTGTAATTGGATGACCCTGTCGTTATTGAGGACAAAATAACCTTTTTTATCAGTGATGCAGGGTACGGCATCACTCCAGGATTTGGCTTCATCTCTAGAAATTCGCATCATGGGAATACAGTCTTCCGTTGAGTTTTTCTTCAAGTAAAAGAGGGCTATGTTCCCGTTTTGTAAACGAAGCAACGAAACTGACATCACATTCATCCCTCCTTCATTCTCAATGATGGTTTCATCTTCAGTAGTCCAGGTTCTTCCTCCATCTGCAGAATATCGGCCCGCCAGAAAGGCCGGATCATGATCTCCTCCGGATCCACTGGTGTAGTGGCTGTACACAAACAAAACCCTGCCGTCTTTAAGAGTTATAAAATCGCCTTCACTGTTCCGGGGATTATTGCTTGAGGGAGGTAGTTTTAATACTGTATTAGGAGAATAATCGGATAATCTGTTTGCATCTCTAATGGATAAGCAAGAAATGAGTAACCCAATAATTAGGGCGTTGGCAACAACAAGACTTAATTGCCAGCAAAATATGAACTTTTTATACATAAAAATACTATAAATTTTTATTTTGTCTGAATCATCCGACGACACTCTCCTTGGCAGCACGGAGCATTTCTTTGGCCAGCTGGTCTGTCGGTAGCGGTCGCAGCGAGGGGAAGAGTCCCAGCCGGTTGAAGAAACGAATCGCTTTCACCCCGGCCAGCTCCAACGTCCGATTGCTCTGTTTGCGTATCAGTGATGGAGGCCGAAATATCAATAGTTTTGGGAATTCCAGTTTCCGCACTGCTTCCTCCAGTTTTCCTTTCATCCGGGCATAAAAGAACGGTGATCTCGAGGAGGCGTTCATCGATGAGACCAGGACAAAGCATTTCATTCCGTTTTCTTTGGCAACTTTAGCAAACCGGTACTGGTAATCGAAATCCACCTTCCATTGCGCTGCCTTACTGCCGGCGTCTTTCAGGGTGGTCCCCAGGCAGGAGAAGAGGATATCCCCCTTCACCCGGTGGGCCCATTGCTCCGGCCTTTCAAAATCGATCCGGTTTACTGTCAGTTTAGCGTGTCGTATCTGCGGGTCTCTCCTGACGAAAATCTCTACGCTCTCTATCTCGCCGTCGTTCAGCAACAGCTGCAGCAGGTCGCTGCCCGTAGCACCCGTGGCACCGATTAACAGTGTTTTCATCAATTTTCTCTATTTAAATTCCGGATAAGGCACAAATTCTGACTCTCCCGGCACTTTCGGGAAGCGACGGTTAACCCAATCCTCTTTTGCCTGTAGAAGTCTCTCCCTTCTCGAAGAGACGAAGTTCCAGTCTATATAACGCCGTTCTGGAAAAGGTTCGCCGCCAAAGAGGTAGACCCTGGTGTCAGGGCCCATCTCGAACGCGCAGAGACGGCTGTTTTGTGCAATCAGCAACTTTCCGGGCCCAAGACTGTAGTTTTCAATTCGCACCTTCCCTTTCAGGATATAGAGTCCGCTCTCCCCATACAGTTCACCGTCCGGATTGAACATCTGCGGCTTGTCGCTTTTCAGCTCGATCAGGTATAGAGGGCTGTAGACCGGTACCGGTGATTTCTTCCCGAACACTTCACCGGCGATCAACTTAGTTTGTATCCCGTGCATTTCCCAGGCGGGTATCTCTTCAGCGGGGATGTGGAAGAATGAAGATTCTGTCTCCTCCAGTGCTGTGGGGAGTGCCACCCATATTTGCATACCGTGGAGCACTTTTTTGGTGTCGCGCTGTCGCTCGGGTGTTCGCTCCGAGTGGACCACTCCTCTACCGGCTGTCATCCAGTTCACAGCCCCGGGTGTAATCTCCACCTCATTGCCGATGCTGTCACGGTGCATGATTGCCCCGTCGAGCAGGTAGGTGAGGGTGGAAAGGCCGATATGGGGATGTGGCGGTACATCCAGGTTCTCTCCGGACTGCATCGTGGCAGGCCCCATATGGTCGATAAATGCGAAAGGGCCTACCGTCCTTTTCTGTCGGAAAGGCAGAAGACGTCCTACCATAAAGTTACCGATACTGGCCGCCCGTTCTTCAATGATCAATCCAATGTTTGACATATTATTTTATTTTATGAATTACCTTGTTTTAATTTCCAGTGTGTTGTGAAGACAGAGGTAGGTTCTCCTTGATTTTCCCTTATCGGTTTTTGTGATCGAAGGCCAGCCGAGGCAGCGGTTAGGTTCGATAAAAGGTTGGGTTGCTTTTGGATGGCCGTTTTCGTCAATTGACTGACCAATAATCAGGTACTTTCCGGACTCTTTGGAGACAAGCTTTGTTTCCACGATTTCAGCGATCCTGTTTTGTGGTGTGTCCGCGGGTATTGTTCCTTGGTTCAAAACGGAATAAATATGCTTATTGTTTGTCGGCAATCGATGGGTCAGTAGGCTTCCCATTGTTGTCAATCCGGAGATTTTTAAGAAATTGCGTCTGTTGTACTTTCTGTTGTCCATCTTTTTCTGTTATCGAATAAATATTCAATTGCGTAGAGGTTTGTATCTGTTTAGAAATGAGCTGATTAATTTTGTTTGACTCATGGAAAGTTAAATTAAGTGATGTTTCGTTCGAATAAAAAACAAAAATACCATAATTTTCAAATAAATATCGGACTTACCATTGTGAAATCCAAACACCGGAGGAAATACAAAACAAGTTTATCAACTCGATTATAAGTAAATAGAACCAAGTTTTGGAGCCATCCGGTATCGGTTCTATGCATATGGAACAATATTTTGCACTGCAGCTAGATCTGTAGTGGTAGTTGAGTTTTACCAAGCTTTGTTCTTCAGACAATTGGGGTTGATGATAAAAAGTGACTGTTAAAAGTAGCTAATACTTACTTACTCTTTCAAGTGAATATTTCGCAAAGCTGAGGTTGTCCTCCACGAACAAATGCCAAAGGGCTTTGAAAGGCTTACTTCACTGCGGACGGAAAGTTGCTTTCCCGAGGTAGAAAAATCTACGACTTGTTCCCCATCAATCCATGCTTCAATCTTTTCGGAGGATACTTTTAAGTGAATGGCGTACCAGGTATCGTGGTCGAATTTTTTCAAAGTGTGACTTTCGTTGTCCGATGCGTCTGATCCGTCGATGTTGCTAAGACCCACCACCGGACCGCCCCATCCTCCTATGATCAAAGTGCAAAACGAATCTTTCACAGGGAAAGTCATTCCGCAAAAAAAATCGTTACCGGTTATTTTTTTAGCTTCCAGCTTCACTTCGTAATCTGTTTTTGGGAAATTCCCATTCCAGGTAATACCTGTACAGCCATCTCCCATTCCAAGCACAATTTCACCTTCAATAACCTGAACCGTGCCTTGCGTACCAAAGTTGGTAATTTGCCAGCCATCCAGTGATTTGCCATCAAACAACTGAACCCAGCCGGAATCAACACGTTGGGGTATAGTCTCAGTGGCGTTCTTACTTTTTTGATTGCCAACACAAGCAGATAAACCAATCAGAAAAGCTACTACGATATAAGGGGTTGTTCTCTTGTAAAGTGAATTTTTTATTTGCATGAAGAAATGTTTTGCTTTTTTTATGCACTTATAGCCGCTACTTAACAATTGGAACAAAGGTATAATTATTTTTTAATTGAAAGGGATCGTTCCTGTTTTTTGGTACTTTGTTGATGTTCGTTACTGGGTGTGGAAATTTACCTCAATACGATTCGGGGTGATTGTTTGTATATCCCTGATAGATAGGTTATCGTATGTTTATTTAAGTTGATTTTAACACTTGGAAACAAAGTTTTTGGCGTAAAAGTTTTTTTTTAATAAAAACGGACGTAATTTTGTCCCTGGAAATGATGACTTTTAGCGAAAAGTCAACAGTAAATAAACTTAGTTAAATGCGTGAAGCACAAGTAAGTTTGAGTATTAATTAAAACATTTTTTATGAAGTATGTGAACTTTTGTCTTGTAGCAATTGTTTCGCTTTTCTTTATGTCGAGCTCAATCAAAACCGAAAAAACTTCCACAGGTTATTATCCCGGCGAACAGATTCCAAATATTGTTCTCAGTGGATTGGAAGGACAACATCTCGACTTAAGCGAATATAAAGGCAGAAAAGTAGTATTAAGCTTTTGGGCGGCTTACGATGCCCAATCAAGAGCCAGCAACGTTCAGCTGTATAATTATTTAAAAGAAGCAGCCCCTGACGTTACGTTTCTATCGATCTCGTTTGACGAGAACCGGAACGTCTCTGAAAGAACGGCGCTCTTGGACAAGATTGATTTAAATTCGCAGTTTTGCGATGAAACAGGAGCCAGCTCAGCGATTTATAAAGAATTCAGGTTGAGGCATGGTTTCAAAAATTACTTGATCGATGAAAACGGAGTTATTTTGGCGATAGACCTCTCGATTGAAAAATTAAAAGAACTGATCTAAGTAATTTGAATGTATTAAAATAAAAGTCAGGGTGCCTGTTCTGAGCACCCTGACTTTTTTTATTCATTTCTTCTTGGCTTGATTAGCCACGGCATCCATTAGTTTCTTGATTTCTTCCGGATCGCCCAGGAAATAATCTTTCACCAGATTCATGTTGTCGTCAAATTCGAACACGTAGGGAACAGCTGTTGGCAGGTTTAAGCTAACGATATCTTCATCAGAAATACCTTTCAGGTGTTTGATAATTCCACGTAAACTGTTTCCGTGAGCGGCAATAATCACTTCGTTGTATTTTTCTTTCATTTCGGGAACAACTGTATCGTTCCAGTAAGGAAGAATGCGATCTACTGTGTGGCTCAACGCTTCGGTAAGTGGTAAGTCCTTTTCGTCAACCCCCTTGTAGCGGACATCCATAAAGGGAGAACGGGGATCGTCCTTGGCCAGTTCTGTTGGAGGAATATCGTAGCTTCTGCGCCAGATAAGTACTTGTTCATCGCCGTACTTCTCGGCTGTTTCAGATTTATTTAGTCCCTGCAGCATGCCGTAGTGCTTTTCATTGAGGCGCCATGTTTTTTCTACGGGAATCCAGTCCAAATCCATTTCATCCAGGACGACGTTGAGAGTTTTAACAGCTCTTTTCAGGTAAGAGGTGTAAGCCTTTTCAAAATGAAAACCCTCTTTTTTCAATAATTTCCCTGCTTTGTGTGCTTCTTCAACACCTTTTTCAGTTAAATCCACATCGGTCCATCCCGTAAAACGGTTCTCCTTGTTCCACACGCTTTCGCCGTGACGAATTAATACTACTCTCTTCATTGTGTATAATTTATTTAATTATTGTTTATCGTTTTGGAGGGACAAAACTACTCAAAAAGGATGAATTTTCCGAATTTTTATCGGGCTATTTACATAACGATGGCTCAGCGGTACAAGGGTTGATTCTCTTGCATGTTACGAATAATTCTTATTTGTCCCACCAGTAAATAGAGGGACAGGAGCGATGCCAGGAAGTCTGAAACCGGCATAGCGATCCAAACGCCGTTTAACCCAAGCAACGCAGGGAAGATCAATAACCCGGGGACCAGAAAGATAATCTGCCGGCTCAAACTTTGTATAATGGCTTTTTTCGCTTGCCCGATACTTTGAAAGAAATTCCCTGCAACAACTTGAAAACCCACTAAGGGAAAAGCAATCAAGCTAAGCCGGATACCGTTTTCAGCAATTTCAAGCAATTCCTGGTCACCGGTGAACGCACTGGCAAATTGACGGGGGAAGAACATGCCGATAATAAATCCGGCACTCGTGATAATAGTCGCCACTTTTACGGTATAGAAAAAAGTGTCTTTGACCCGCAAAAAGTTCCCTGCACCGTAGTTATACCCGATAATCGGCTGCGTACCCTGGTTTAACCCCACTACAGTCATAATTATGATCAACAACATGGAGTTAAGTATTCCATAGGCACCTACGGCTAAATCGCCTCCGTGTTTCAACAGTGAGGTGTTTAACAAAACGGCTACTCCTGATGCTGCTACCTGCATAAAAAAGGGAGAAAGACCGATAGATACGATAGCCAGGACGATATTTTTATTTAGCCGGATATTCTCTTTCCGCAAGCGTATAAGACTGCTGTCCTGTATGAAATGATGCATCACAAATAACATTCCTACAAACATGGAAATAACCGTGGCCCAAGCCACTCCGGCAATACCGAGATCAAAAACGAAAATAAACACCGGGTCGAGGATGATGTTCAACAGAGCTCCGATTAACATCGTTATCATCGCTTTTTTGGGATATCCCGAGGCCCGCATCATGTTATTAAAGCTGTAACAGAGACTGATAAAGACATTTCCGATAAGAACGATTTGTAAATATTCCCGTGCGTAGGGCAGTGTGTTTGCGGTAGCTCCGAAAGCGAGAAGGATAGGATCGAGATAAACGTAGAAAAGCGTCATGATCACTGCGTTGAACAAAAGTATAAGTATCAGGGAGTTGCCGAGGATTTGTTCTGCCGTATGTTTCTTCCTTTCGCCCAAACTGATAGAAATCCGGCTTGCGGCACCTACACCAACCAACATCCCGAGCGAAGAGGCAAGTATGGTAACCGGGAAAGTGATGGCCAGTCCCGAAATAGCATACGCTCCAACCCCTTGGCCTATAAAAATTCGGTCAACGATGTTGTAGAGCGAATTTACAAGGGTGCCGATGATGGCGGGAATAGAATATTCCCATACCAGAACGCTTATTTTTTTTGTTTCGAGAGTAAGTTCCGTATCTGTGATCGATTGTCGCACAGTGAAATTGCGCTTTAAAATTTTAATTTTCCGGTAACTACCGGCACAGCAAGATCTGTCCGTCTTATAACGAAATTTCCAGGGTTTATGTTCGAACGATTTTTATCCTTTGTGCGTCATTACTTGCAATACAATCCTGTCGGTTTCTGCCATGCCCTGGTTACCAATGATGGCTAGGTTTTGAATGGTCTTGTCCACGTCTTCATTCACGATACCTTCCTGTGACGTTACCACCCGGTTTTCTATGGCCATCAGGGCAGAGAGCATTGCCGTGGAGGTGCCGCTGGCTATTTTAAGTGCACAACTGGGCTTTGCCCCGTCGCAAATCATACCGGTTATGTTGGCAATCATGTTTTTTATGGCGAACGTAACCTGTCTATAATTGCCTCCCATAAGGTACGTTATGCCGCAGCTGGAACCCGCTGACGCCACTACGCAACCGCATAATGCCGATAACCTTCCCAGGTATTGTTTGATGTAAATAACCGATAGGTTGCTGAGAATCAGTGATCTGATAAGGCTTTCTTCGTCACAGCCAGCGTCCTCTGCATAGGTTAACACGGGAAGTGTCGCGGCTACACCCTGGTTTCCGCTTCCGGAGTTGCTCATCACCGGAATTAGGGCTCCGTCCATCCTTGCATCGCAGGCACCAGCCGTTGCAGAGATCATGCGGCTGTGTGGATTTTCTCCGAAAAGGGCCTTTCCCCTATCGCCTGTCAGGCTTTTGGCCACGTTGTGTCCGTAACTTTGTTTTTGGGATTGTAGTGAAGCTTCCCGATTCATTCTTGCCGCTTCAAGGATGAAATCCAATTCATCTATAGGCGATTCAGCGGCATATTCGTATACTTTCCGGAACGTGAGCTGTACATCCTCTTCCTTTTCTTCTGCTGTTTCCGTTTTATTTTTCAGCAGCACAGTTCCGTTTTTTTCGACGTAGGAGAACTGGGTATGGCTGCCGCGAATAACAGCTACGGACGATTCATTTCCGGCGTAGCACCGGACTTCTATATACAGTTTATCTTCAATTTCCTTTTCAACATCGATTTTTATTCGTTTGTCTTGGATGTATTGTTTGGCGCGTTCCACGTCCGCAGGTTGGAGATCCCGGAGAACTTCCAGGCCGTACTCCGGTTTCCCGATCAGTGCGCCCAAGGCAACGGCTATAGGCAACCCAATCATTCCTGTTCCGGGAATTCCTACACCCATAGCGTTTTTAAGGACGTTGGAACTCAGAATTACCTCGATCTGTTTGGGTTTTCGTCCCAGTGTTTCCGTTGCCTGTGCGACACAAAGCGATACGGCGACAGGCTCTGTGCAACCGATAGCCGGAATTATTTCACGTTGCATCAGTTGCTTGATTTTTTTTCTCTCTTGCGGGTTTAACATGAAAATTTGTGGTTCAATGATTTTAAGTATACGGCAAAGTTACATAAAAATCGACAGAAAGCCGGTTGAAAGGAGAAATAATGAAAAACAGACGTACCGTTGACAGGATTAAAATATAATTGTATATTTGAACTCCAAACAGCCTTAAAGAGATATGACAAACAACGAATATTTGCTTCATTATGTTTGGAAATACCGGCTTTTCGACCGGGCTGACCTCCAAACGATGGATGGACAAAAAGTAGATATCATCGATCCGGGAACACACAACACTGATGCCGGAGCTGATTTCTTCAATGCCAAAATCAAAATAGGGGATAAGATGTGGGCAGGGGATGTGGAGATTCATCCATCATCAGGTGATTGGACCAAACACGGACACCATACCGATGAAAGCTACAACTCGGTGATTTTGCACGTGGCGGAAAGAGTGAAAGGTGTGGTGAGGAACCAAAAAGGTGTGCAGGTTCCGCAAATGCAATTGATTGTACCTGAAGATGTAAGAAAAAATGCAGCGTATTTGCTCAACAGCAAGTCGAGTATCCCTTGCAAGAATCATCTCCCGCTGGTGGAAAGGAGAGTAATATGTGCCTGGATGGTTGAGATGGGGGGTCAACGGTTGGAGCGGAAGATCAACGATATTTTTACACATATGGCCCGATTCAACAATTCATGGGATCATTCCTTTTATGTGTTGCTTGTCCGGAACTTTGGATTCGGATTAAATTCCGACGGATTTGAACGACTGGCGTTGAGCCTTCCTCTCAACTGTATTCAGAGACACAGCGATAGCCTTTTTCAGATAGAAGCGTTGCTGTATGGGCAAGCCGGATTGTTGTATGACGACATTGTTTCCGATGATTACTACCTGCAACTCAGAAAAGAATACGGGTTCTTAAAACACAAATACCAACTTAAGCCTATCGATGGATTTTTATTCAAGAAGTTGCGTGTCCGTCCCCGCGCATTTCCACAAGTACGTATCGCACAGCTGGCAACTCTGCTGAAGCAGTCGGACCGTCTCTTTTCTTCCATACTCGAGAGAGAAGACTATAGACAGTTATGGAGTTATTTTCAGGTTGATACCTCCGATTACTGGCATACCCATTATTCTTTCGGAAAAGAGTCGGAAAGATCCCGAAAGTACCTGGGGGAATCTTCTTTCCATGTTATCCTTATCAACACGGTTGTTCCTATGCTCTTTGCTTACGGAAGAAAAACCGGCCAGGAGAAATTTTGTGACAGAGCGTTGCAGATACTGGAGACGGTAGAACCAGAACGAAATGCTATCGTTGCTGAATTTGCAGTTTCCGGTATATCTCCTGTCAGTGCATTCGATTCGCAAGCGCTCATTCAATTGAAAAAAGAGTACTGCGATAAGCGGAAGTGCCTGTACTGCAAAATCGGAAATCAAATCTTAGCCCGATAGCGCTGCAAAACATCTTGTATTTACTGAATTTCCGTTTTTTTAAACATCAAAACGCTAAAAACTACTTAATTCGTTGTATTTTTGCGCCAATTATGCAAATGACAGGAAGGTAATAATGATAAGGTTGTTGAAATATATACTCATACTCATTTTTCCGGGAGGAATACTGTTCGTATTGAATTCATGCGCCAATATGGCAGCGCCCACGGGCGGGCTGTATGACGAGGCACCACCGCGGGTAGTCCGTTCCAATCCTCAAAACAGCGCATTAAACGTAACCCGCAACATCGTTGAAATTGAATTTGACGAGAACATAAAAGTTGAAAAACCGACAGAGAAAGTGATCATTACGCCTCCGCAGATAAATATGCCTGTGATAAAATCGGTGGGAAAGAAAGCCGTTGTGGAATTCAACGATGAACTATTGCCAAACACTACTTATACGATCGATTTTACTGATGCTATTGTCGATAATAACGAAGGGAATCCGCTCGAAAACTTCTCCCTCTCTTTCTCTACAGGAGATCAACTCGATACGCTCGCCGTTTCCGGCAAAGTGTTATCCGCAGAAAACCTGGAACCTGCTCAAGGTATTTATGTGGGCATGCACACCAACCTGGATGACACCGCTTTTGTAAGGACTCCTTTTGAAAGGATTTCAAGGACTGACTCACGCGGAAGGTTTACAGTAAGAGGATTAGCCGCAGGTAAATACAGGATTTTTGCTCTCGACGATAAAAACAGGGATTATAAATATGACAACCCGCAGGAGGCCATAGCCTTTCTTGATTCCATTGTCGTGCCGTCATCGATGCCTGCTATACGACAGGATACGGTTTTCAAAGACAGTGTGACCATTGATACCGTAAAAACGATAAATTACACCCGTTTTCTGCCTGATAATATTTTACTTCGCTCATTTTCATCCGGATTTCAACGGAAATATTTTCAAAAACACGAACGAACCCAGCGTGAAAAACTTGTTGTCTTTTTTGCGGCTCCAACCCAGGAGCCTGCTTTCGAACTGTTAAAACCGGTATCAGGCAATGAAAACTGGTACGTGATGGAGAAAAGCAAAGATAACGATACCCTTTCCCTGTGGATATCCGACTCATTGGTCTTAAGGCAGGATACCGTTATACTGAAGATGGATTACCTGAAAACAGATTCGTTGAACCGGGACCTTGTGCAGTCGGATACATTGAGTTTTAACTTCCGCGAACCGCGACAAACCCGCAGAGAAAAAGAAAACGAAGGGAAGGAAGAAGAAGTGCGTTTGCTTGCCGTTAATCACAATATCCAATCTTCACACGAAATTTACTTGCCGGTTCAGTTGGAGTTTGAACAACCGGTAATCGATTTTGATTCATCGAAAGTTCACCTCACATACGAAGTGGACTCTGTTTTCTCGCATGTCCCTTTCACTATGCTTGGCGACACGCTCAACCCCCGAAAGTATACGCTTCGGCACAAATGGGAACCCGGAGGGAAGTATAAATTAACCATCGATTCAGCGACTGTTCACAGTATTTACGGATTGTGGAACAACAAGGTAGAGCAGACGTTTGCCGTAAAAGCACTGGATCAGTACGGAAACTTAATGTTTCAGCTGTCGGGACTGCCGGTAGGGAAACCGGCTTATGTAGAGTTGCTGGACAAATCGGATAAACCTTTTCGAAAAGTACGTGTCAAAAACAGCGAAGCCCTGATTTTCGATATTAATCCGGGAACGCTGTATGCCCGACTTTTCATCGATGACAACGAAGACGGTGAATGGACGACAGGTGACTATGAGAAGGGTAGACAGCCCGAAAGAGTTTACTATTATCCGGGTGCGTATGAGATTAGGGCATACACTGACCATGAAGAGTCGTGGAATGTGACGGAGTTGCCGTTAGACAAGCAAAAACCGCTTGATGTCACTAAAAATAAACCCGAAGAAAAGAAACGCCGTAACCTCAACGAAGAACGCGAACGCCAGCAACAGCAGCAAAACCGACGCGGAGGAGCTTCTTTTCCCGGCGGGGCCGGAAGTATGGGCGGACCGGCCACTCCAATGCAGAGACCGGTTGCTCCTGCCCGATAACCGCACTTAATCCAAACGAACGAAAATGAACAAAACGATTCAATTGTTTCTCTTATTTATCTTGGTTGTCTCCCTGCCTCAGGGAGCAATTGCCCAGTGTAAGATCATCAATAACTCTTTTAAAGACGGAGAGAACATCTCTTACGATTTGTATTTCAATTACGGCATAGTGAATGCCAAAGCCGGCACAGGATCATTAAAGACCAATCTGGTAAACTACAAGGGCAACAGCGCTTTCAATGTTCGCATGTTGCTTAATACGAGTGGATTGGCAGGAAGTGTTTATACGGTTAATGATACGCTTGTGTCGTATATCGACATGAATTTGCGACCGCTGCTCTTCACTAAAAATGCATTTGAAGGAAAGGATTATTCCCGGGAAGTGCAGTCTTTCAGTTATGTAGAGGATGGGATAAAAGTAAGGACAAACCGTGTTTTTAACGGAAAAAAGAAATTTGAGGAAACCATTACTACCCATGAATGTACATACGATTACCTGTCGGTATTGGCGTTGATCCGGAACCTGGACTACACGGATATGGAACCCGGTGACCAAAAGCAAATACAGTTTATTTCCGGAAGAGAGATCGTGAACATGGCTGTAAACTACAACGGTTTGTCCAAGATTAAAGCCAATGACGGGCAAACCTATAACACGGTTCAAATCTCCCTGACCATCTACGATAAGGCGTTTAAAGACAAGAAAGAGGCTATTAGTGCTTCATTGACCGATGATACGAACAGAATTCCCATTATCATCAACACGCATTTAAAGATTGGAGCTATACGCGCTGTGCTGAAAAATGTTTCCGGTCTGCGAAATTAAGAAACTGTTTTGAAGTTTCCTTTTGTTCCATACGCCGTATGATGCGAAAATCCAGGTTCATAAAAAATGACACAAACAGTGCATAAATAATCAAAACAGTTTTTAAATTTTCTTAACCTATGCAAAAGCAATTTTTTCTTTTCTGTGTGCTTTTTCTGACGCTTCTTTCTGCTTATCCCCGCCATTCACAGGCACAAAATGCAGGTGAACCCTATGTGATTTTGGTTGAATTTACGTTGGATGAGAGCCGGGTAGATGAGGCCATAGAGTTGTTATCAGACATTCAATTGCAAACCCTTGAAAACGAGGAGGGTTGCCTGGTTTACGATGTTTTGTTGAGTGAAGAGGATCCTGCTCGTGTATTTATCTACGAGAGCTACGAGAGTGAAGCTGCATATAAAGTGCATTCCAATGCTTCTTATTTTAAAGAGATTGTTCTGAAAAAACTGAAGCCACTCATCAAAAGCCAAAAGATAACCAAGGTATTTCCATTGAATTTCGAAGGAGTGTTAGGTGACGCTGAGATTTAACGCTCTCTAAAGAATTTCCATCTCTGTAAAAAGTTGCCTGTATATTTTGGCCTTTTCGGATAATGGCCTGGGGTATGCTCTTGATGAGGAAGGCATCCGGTAAAATTTGTATTTCTTATTGAGGAAATCAACGGTCACGCTGTTCCCAATCTTAGGAATGGGAGTTGTGGCGGGAAAAAGCGACCGAAGAGTCTCAGTCGCTTTTTCACCGGTTGTAGCGAACGCTTTGCAGTCAGGGATTTTCGATAAAATGTTTTCAAGGTTGAGCGGAGTAACTATTTCCAGAAAATTATCCGACGCATTTCCTTTCAGCCGGTGCACTTCGTGTGCCGTATCACATACGGCAATACCTTTCAAGGATAGGAATTCCATAATTTTTTCTTTATCGAAAGAGGACTTGTTTTCCGAAAGGAAATAGTCTTTTTCATTGAAAAACGCCAGCCCCAAAATCCGCCACATATCGTTTTGGAAATTGGGATAATAGAAATCCATCTTCCACTTCGCCTTCGGTGGAGGAAAGCTGCCCAGCATCAGTAACCTGGTTTTGCCGGGTAAAAAGGGTTGCAAAGGGTGAGTCTCGATTGGAAGCATCATTCAGTTGTCCTTCCTGATCGGGTCATCGTATTGCTCCTGGAGGCGTTTAAGTTCGGCGCAAAGCTCGCCGGTAATTTTTTCGTATCCGGTTTTTCCGTACAGGTTGTTCATTTCCATCGGATCGGCTTGCAGGTCGAACAGTTCCCACTCATCTATGTCTCCGTAGAAACGAATGAGCTTGTACCGTTCCGTTCTCACTCCATAATGACGCCTTACGGCATGTTCACCGGGATATTCGTAGTAATGATAATACAGGGATTTTCTCCAATTAGCGGGAGCTTTTTCGTTTTTGAGTAAAGGTACCAGAGAGACGCCTTGTATATCTGAAGGGATAGGAGCACCCGCAAGCTCAAGCATTGTCGGTGCAAAATCGATGTTTTGAACCAGTTGTGGTATGTCGCCCCGTTTCTTGTATGATTTGGGAAGCCACATAACCAGGGGTGTGCTGAACGATTCTTCATACATGAATCGTTTGTCGAACCAACCGTGTTCACCCATGTAAAAACCCTGATCGGACGTGTAAATGACAACGGTGTTCTCCAGCATTCCGTTTTTTTCCAGGTAGTCGAGAATACGCCCCACATTTTCATCCAGCGACTTTATGGTTTTGGCGTAATCACGCATATAGCGTTGATATTTCCACTCTGCCAATTCGTTGCCTTGTAAGCCAGACGCGTAAAATGCATCAATGATTGGCTGGTAATGAGCATCCCATTTTGTTTTCTGTACAGAATCCAACCGGGCATATTCCCCCTGGATATATTGTTCCGACAACCGGGTGCTGACACCCGGACGCAGCATCTTCAGGTCATTCACAATGTCCATATCGCGGTCGCTAGCGATGCTCATCTCCTGCATTTTTGCTGCTTTTCTCCCTGAATAATCGTCGTAAAAATTGGTAGGGAGCTCAAATGTTTTGTCTTCGTAAGCTTTTAGGTAAGTCGTATCGGACATCCAGTTACGGTGTGCCGCTTTGTGATGCAGGAACAGGCAGAAAGGCTTTTTCTTGTCGCGTCCGTTCTCGAGCCAATCCAGTCCGAAGTCAGTAATGAGGTTTGTGGCGTACCCCTGGTGGTTTTTTCTTCCTTCAGGGGTGATAAAATCGGGTTGATAATAATGGCCTTGACCGGGAAGAATTGTCCAGTAGTCGAAATGAGTGGGTTGACTGTCCAGGTGCCATTTTCCAATCATTGCTGTTTGGTATCCCGCCTGTTGCAGCAGTTGCTGGACGGTTTGCTGACTGCCGTCGAACGAAGTGATGTTGTCGATTTTTCCGTTTTTGTGGCTGTGCTTTCCGGTCAGCAGACATGCACGGCTGGGAGCAGAGATGGAGTTTGCCACGAAAGCATTGGTAAATCTCACTCCGTTATTAGCTATTCTGTCGAGGTTAGGTGTTTCTATGTGGCGCTTGTCATAACAACTCATCATTTGCCGGGTATGGTCGTCCGTCATGATATAAACGATGTTCAACGGTTTCGTATTTACCGTTTTTTCTGTTCCTGTGCACGAAGCCAGCAAGGCTGTTCCGGCGATGGTGAATAATAGATTGTTCTGATTGAGTTCCATTGGCTCTTGGGATTCCGTTTTCACAAAAATAGTTTTTTTTGTCCAATTACGGACTTTTTTCTTTAATTATCTGCCGGGATAAAAATTTTTAGCAAAAAACGAGTATCTTTGCAAATTAAAACAGATCTGTCAATGAATCACGACAACTATCATTCGAGAATCCCTGAACCGGCTTTGCGAAGGCTGCCGTGGTATTTGTCTTACGTTAAGTTGTTAAAAAAACAAGGATACAGCAAAGTGTCTTCTACACAAATCGCCAAAAAGATCAATGTGTCAGCCACTCAAATTGCGAAAGATCTTTCCTATGTAAATGTCAGCGGTAAAACCCGGGTAGGCTATGATATTGATAAGCTGATAGGTGTGCTGGAAGATTTTTTGGGTTTCAAAAAGATGCATACCGCCGTGCTTTTCGGGGTAGGAAGTCTGGGGGCTGCCTTGCTTTCCGATTCGGGTTTAGAGCAATACGGCCTAAAGATACGTGCTGGATTTGACGTGAATCCATCCATCGTCGGACAGAAAATTAACAACATCCCCGTGTTTCACTCCGATGATTTCGCGGCAAAAAACAAAAAAATAGATGCCCAAATTGGTATTCTCACCGTTCCCCCCGATATTGCTCAGGAAGTTGCCGACTTTATGATTGCGGGAGGGATTCAGGCAATATGGAATTTTACTCCTTTCCGGATTCGCGTTCCCGAGCACATTGTGTTGCAGAATACATCGCTTTACGCGCACCTGGCGGTCATGTTTAACCGGCTTGTGAAGGAGGGGTAGCACCAATGAAAATTTTTGCTGTCGGCTTAAATTACGATTCGCATAACCGGGAGATGAAGCGGGTCTTTGAGGCCAGTGAACCGGTTATCTTTATGAAACCCGATACGGCTTTATTGCGTAACGGAAACCCTTTTTTCCTGCCTGATTTTTCCAGTGAAATTCATTACGAAACAGAATTGGTGCTAAAAATTAACCGGTTGGGAAAGAACATTGCCGAAAAATTTGCTCACCGTTATTACGATGAAATTACCGTAGGTATAGATTTTACCGCCCGTGATTTGCAACGGAAACAAAAGGAATTGGGCCTGCCTTGGGAGATAGCCAAAGGTTTTGATAATTCTGCGCCCGTAGGAGAATTTATTTCCATAAAGAAAATACCGGACATTAACAACATAAACTTTCGTCTCGATATCAATGGAAAAACTGTACAGCAGGGGAATAGTTGTGATTTGATTTACTCTTTCGATAAAATCATCGCTTACATCAGTCGCTTTTTTACGCTTAAGATAGGGGATCTTGTCTTTACCGGAACTCCGGCAGGAATTGGAGGTGTATCCATCAACGATCGTCTTGAGGGCTATATTGAAAATAAGAAGCTGCTCGATTTTAAAATTAAATAGCACCAATACAATAAAAAGAGATTATATTTGTTTAGAAATTAAACAACATATACAGATCTATGCAATCGAAATCAAGTTTCTTCACTACCGTTTGTTTCTTGAGCCTATTTATACTGTTTTCCGACAAGGCTTTTGCCCAACAATATAATCCGATTCCCGTGGCAATGCCTTCTCTTCAGATCGCACCCGATGCCCGGGGCGGCGGTATGGGCGATATAGGTGCTGCCTCCATGCCCGATGTCTATTCACAGTATTGGAATGCTGCCAAGTATCCGTTTATATCCGGCAGTACCGGTTTTTCGATCTCGTATACTCCCTGGTTAAGTAAGCTGGTAAACGACATTGATCTGGTGTATCTGACCGGTTTTTGGAAATTCGGGAACGAAAACCTGAACGCTATCAGTACTTCACTCCGTTATTTTTCTCTGGGAGACGTTGATGTATTTGATCAGAACACCGATTACGTGATGGCCGTATCCCCCCATGAATTTGCTTTCGATGTGGCGTATTCAAGAAAACTTTCCGAAACCTTTTCAGGAGCGGTCACCTTGCGGTATATACGTGCCGATTATTCCACGGGAAGCGATGACGTGACACCCGGCAACGCTTTCTCAGCCGATATTTCCGGTTACAATGAGACCTATCTCAACCTGGGACAGTCGGAAGCATTGTTGGGGTTTGGGTTTAATATTTCAAATATAGGAACAAAGATATCTTATGACGGAGGCAACACATCCATGTTTTTGCCTGCTAACTTGAGGGTGGGTACATCACTGGGGCTGCCGGTTGATGATAAAAACAGTTTCTCTTTCAGTGTTGATGTCAACAAGTTGCTTGTTCCGACGCCACAACTGCCTGCTGAAGGGGAGAGCGAAGAGGAGAGGACGAAAAGGGTACAGAAATATGCCGATACTTCTCCCGTTGCCGGTATTTTCAACTCTTTTGGTGATGCTCCCGGGGGATTTAAGGAAGAGATGCAGGAAGTGATCTGGTCGCTGGGAGTAGAATATTCTTACGATAATCGGTTTTCGCTCCGTACGGGGTATTATCACGAGAGCGAATACAAGGGAAATCGCCGTTATATGGCTTTTGGAGCCGGATTTAAAATGAACGCCTTTCAAATTGATGCGGCTTATTTAGTCTCAACGGCCCAGTCCAATCCGTTGGATCAGACCTTGCGCTTGTCGCTCGGTTTTGATATCGATGGAATAAAACAGTTGTTGCGGTAATCGAGTAATTTTTCTATGAAGATAAGGGTAGGTTTTGGATATGACATGCATCGCCTGGCAGAAGGCAGAGACCTCTGGATGGGAGGAATAAAAATAGACTTTGAAAAAGGCCTGCAGGGTCATTCCGATGCCGATGTATTGATCCACAGCATTTGTGATGCATTGCTTGGTGCGGCCAACCTGCGGGATATCGGTTTTCATTTTCCTGACACCGCAGACGAGTTTCTGGGTGTCGACAGTAAAATACTGTTGAAGAAAAGCGTTGCCTTGTTGCGAGAAAATGGGTTTGAGGTAGGTAACATTGACGCAACCATCTGTGCCGAAGCTCCCAAAATGAACCCGCATGTTCCGGCTATGCAAAAGACGTTAAGCGAAATAATGGAGACGGATGTCAACACTATTTCCATCAAGGCCACCACCTCTGAAAAGATGGGGTTTGTGGGCCGGCAGGAAGGCATAACAGCCTATGCAGTAGCTTTAATTTATACATTATAATTGTTCCCGGTTTTGTGTTTCAAGTGGTTTAAACGAAGAAAGCAGGCAAGAGGGTTCGGTATTCATTCTCCTTTTGCTTATAATTTTGTCACCCATATTATTAACGAAGAATATGGGTACACGGCATTTCTGGATATTGACCAGCTGTTACGCGCACACAACATAGAGACGTCCGATAAAAAGCTTCATCATTTGTCATACAAGCTTGTCAGGTATTTTAAACCCGGGAGGGTTCTCGAACTGGATACGGGAAAGGGGATTAATACGCTCTATCTAAGTGCAGCTTCTAAGGATGCCGTTTGTCACTGTTTTGATCCGGAAGGGAAAAATGTGTTGCTGGCAAGAAATTTGCATACAACGTATAACAGGCATGTTGAGTTTATCGATGAAATAGACCTTTCCGAGTTGTACGACGGAATATTTGTCTATTTAAACTCATTTCCTGTTGATATGGAGAGCCTGCTATCGATGAGTTCAGACGATACGTTCTGGGTTATCGCGGGAATAAAATCGGGTAATGGCAAACGTTTCTGGAAGGCTGTCGTCGCAGATGAAAGGGCAAGAATTACTTTCGACATGAAAGATATTGGTGTTGTCGTTTTAAAGAAATCGTATCACAAAGCGAGTTATTTGATTTAAAAAGGCAATTAGACATTAAATAAGAGGTAAAATTCCTGACAATAAAACAACCTGAGTGCCTGAGGCCTAAAATGGATTTTGAAATGAAAAAAAGTACTGTATATACAAAATCGGGAGATAAGGGTAAAACATCGTTGGTTGGCGGCACCCGGGTAAAAAAAACGCATGTCCGGCTAGGGGCTTACGGAACAATCGACGAATTGAACAGTTTTATCGGTTGGTTGAACTGCGGTGTTGATGATGAGGAAACCGGTCTCTTCCTTTCTTTTCTACAACACAAGCTTTTTACGGTAGGCTCTTACCTGGCAACAGAAACAGAGCAGATTCCCCCTAAAGCTGCCAGTATCATCTCCCCGGAAGACATTGAAGAAGTGGAAAAGGAAATTGATCGGATAGACCATACTTTACCCCGGTTGAACCGTTTTATTCTTCCCGGAGGCAATGAAGCTGCAGCACGTGCACATATCTGTCGCACCGTTTCCCGAAGAGCTGAACGAAACGTTTATCGGGTGGCTGAAGAATTTCCCGTAGCCGATTTTGTTCTAATTTTCTTAAATCGTTTGTCAGACTACTTTTTCGTGCTCGCACGATACGAAAGTAACAAGACCGGAAAAGAAATATACTGGGAATAGGATAATATCTGATTTTTTTGTATATTTTTGCGCTAAATTTATGAAACAACAAACCCTAAGGAGATAATTATGTATTGGACACTCGAATTAGCTTCTAAATTGGAAGACGCTCCCTGGCCGGCAACAAAAGACGAGCTCATTGATTTTGCTCAACGTTCCGGTGCCCCGCTTGAAGTGATTGAGAATTTACAGGAAATTGAGGACGACACGGAAGTTTTTGAAACGATAGAAGATATATGGCTCGATTATCCCAGTAAAGAAGACTTCTTTTTTAACGAAGATGAGTATTAATGTTTTCCAAAAAAACAAAATCTTACAGCCGTCCGACTTTCCTGGCGGCTGTTTTGTTGGTAGCCGTTAACGAAGCATTATACCGGAAAGCATTCTTCCAGAGTGCAACGATTGCCGCCGGGCCGAGAAAAACAGGCGGCTATTACCGTAGGTACAGTACCGCGTTTTCTCAATCTGGTGCTTGGGAACGCCCATCCTAATGAGTTCCTGTCGGTTGATTTCCTTGAGATCAATATGCAACTTCCGGGATAAGTTATGGCGATACGAAATGGATTTATTGAGATTGAAGCCGCTTTTTTGAAACTCTTCCTCAACTTCCCTCCCTACTTCGTAATTATCGATGCCGATTGCCGGACCAATTGCTGCGAGAATGTCCCGGGTTTCAGTTCCAAAGTTTTTCTTCATTTCAAGAAGTGTCTTTTCAACGATTCTCCCTGAGGTCCCTTTCCATCCGGCGTGAATAGCACCGATAGCTTCGTTTTTCCGGTCGAACAACAACAGCGGAACACAGTCGGCCGTGGTGACACACAAGAAGTAACCTTTCTCCTGTGTAACGGATGCGTCGTATCCGTAGAGCCTTTCAATTTTTTCTGCATTGGAGAGATTCAGAAACTCAGCGTCAATAAGCAGTACCCTATTACCATGGGTTTGATGCGGAGTTATCAGATCATTGGCCTCTTTGTAGAACTTTCGGGCCACAATGGATCTGTTCTCAAAAATATTCAGCGGATTATCATCGGAGTAATTTCCCAGGTTTAACGACCGGAATTCACCGCGGCTCACGCCGCCTGCCCGTGTAGTAGAGAAATGAAGCAACCGCTGTTCATTGGAGAAAATAGTGAAGAAAAGCAGGTTTGAATAATTGGGGTGGCGAAACATAATTTAGAAATCCTCTTCGTAATAATTTTCTTCTTCCTCCCCGTATTCATCGTCCAAATCCTCTTCAATTTCTTCTTCGGGTTCAAACTCCAGGGATTGAACGTCCAGGCGTCTGTGAACAAGCGACTCCCCCGATGTGGAAACGTGGATGGTCTCTTCTGAATTTAATTCCCTCCAGAGAATATCCTTTAACGCAGGGATTCCGTATCCGGTGATGGACGATATGAAAACATAGGGAATTTTCGGTAAGTCATAGGAAATCTCGTGTATCAATTCGTCGTCCAGCATATCTGCTTTAGAGATTGCGAGAACACGATGTTTGTCTAGCAACTCGGGATTATATTTGGTGAGTTCGTTCAACAGAATGTTGTATTCTTCGTGAATATTTTCGGCATCGGCAGGTACCACAAACAAAAGTAGCGAGTTCCTCTCAATATGGCGTAAAAATCGCAGACCGAGTCCTTTCCCTTCGCTGGCTCCTTCTATGATGCCTGGAATATCCGCCATCACGAACGATTTTCCTTCGCGATAACTTACTATCCCCAAATTGGGTTCCAATGTGGTGAATGGATAATTACCAATCTTTGGCTTCGCTGCAGACACCACGGACAGGAGTGTTGATTTTCCGGCGTTGGGAAAGCCAACCAATCCCACGTCGGCGAGCAATTTCAATTCAAGAATAATCCATTTCTCTTCGTAAGGCTCTCCCGGTTGGGAATAACGCGGTGCCTGGTTGGTTGCCGATTTGAAGTTCGTGTTTCCCAATCCTCCACGTCCACCCTTCAGCAAAACTATTTCTTGTCCATCGTCGGTAATGTCGCACAGGTATTCACCCGTATGAGCGTCATAGGCCACAGTTCCGCACGGTACTTCAATGATTTTGCTGTCGCCTCTCTTGCCAGAGCTGTTGCGTCTTGAGCCGCTTTCACCATGTCCGGCAAAGATATGGCGTTGGAATTTCAAATGGAGCAGTGTCCAGTAGTTTCTGTTGCCGCGTAAGATTATATGTCCTCCATCGCCACCGTTTCCACCGTCAGGCCCGCCCTTTGGGATATATTTTTCTCTTCTGAAATGGGTTGACCCTCGTCCTCCCTTTCCCGATCTGCAAAAGATTTTTACATAATCAACAAAATTTGTTTCAGCCATTTTATCTGCCAGTAAGATTATCAACCACTTCTACTATCGAATTAAAGATCTCCTCGATAGCTCCCTCACCGGGTATGCATACTAATTTGTTCTGTCTGGCATAATACTCTTTCAACGGTTCTGTTTGCTGGTGGTATACGTTGAGCCTCGATTTGATGGTATGCCCGTTGTCATCGGAGCGACCCGATAGTTGCCCGCGTTTCAGCAGCCTGTCAATCAGTTCTTCGTCCTTAACCTCCAGGCTTAGTACAGAGGTGATGTCCAAACCGTTTTTCTTCATTTTGTTGTCCAAGGCTTCTCCTTGCGGAAGTGTACGGGGAAATCCATCGAAAATAAATCCTTTTTTATCCAGGTTTTTCCGGATCAGATCTTCCAGCATTTCGATCATAATCTCGTCGGGAACCAAATGTCCTTTCGAAATATATTGATCTGCTATTTTGCCTAACGCTGAGCCAGCCTTTATTTCAAATCTCAATATATCTCCCGTTGATACGTGCTTCAGTCCGTATTTTTTAATCAATAAATCACTTTGTGTTCCTTTTCCAGAACCGGGAGCGCCAAAAATCACGATGTTTAACATAAAAATTATCTATGAGATAAGTTTGTGTAATAATCCATATAAAGATATAACTAACAGATATCCAACGATGATTTGTTTCGTATTATTTAATTGATATTTGTTGTAGCGTTGAAAATTTCATCGTTACAATCAAATTACAATTGAATATCTATTGAATTACTTTAATGATTACAAAGATAAGGTTTTTTTTGCTTTTAATTTATCGTTTTGAACTTAATTAGGGCGATATCTGTTTTAATGTCAGAAAACTTTTTAAAAAAATATCGTATGAACAAACAGGAGTTTAAGCAAAAGACGCAGGAGATATTGGATCAGCTCGATGCCAAAATTGAAGAAATGAAGCAAGGCGTCAGCAACATTACCGAAGACGCCAAAGAAGAATATGCCGAGCAAATAGAAAAATTGAAAAGCTTGAAAGATGAACTGTCGGAAAAGTTGGGAAAGTTTGATGATATTGCTGAAAATAAATGGGATGTAGTTAGAGAAAGTGCCTCCAACTTCTTTTCTAAAGTAGGGGAAGCGTGGAAAGAGGATTTTGAGCGGGTTAAACAAGCTTTCAAAAAAGAGACTGACACAGCTTCAGGTATGGCACAGGATACGGAAACGGGTGCTAAAGAGGACTAGGCATAAAAAAACTCCCGAATTTCGGGAGTTTTTTTATGCCTCTGCGAGAGATAATTATTTGATACCCAGTTTGGTTTTAACCAAAGGAGTGGCATCCTCTGCGTTTGTAGCATTGAAGTAAACCGGGTTTCCAGCTGCCAGGTCAAAAATATAGGTGTATCCTTTTTCATCACCCACTGCTTTAATGGCGGTAGCAATCTTTTGTTGAACCGGAGCCAGCAGCTTCTGGCGTAACTCTTCCATTTCCCGTTGGCTGTTTTGCAAAAACATTTGATACCTTTCATTAATCTGATCCAACTGTTTCTGTTGATCGGCTTTAACGGTCTCGGATGAAGTGGGTGCCAATTTCTGGAATTCTTCTGCTTTTTTATTGAATTCGTCAACCAGTGCCTGGCCGTTTTTAGAAATCTCTTCCTGTTTGGTGTTCAACTGAGTCTCGATGCCCGGGATTTCAGGCATTTGGTTAAAAAGCTCGGAAGTGTTTATGTGTGCTAGTTTTGCGTTTTGTGCAAAGGCAGCGATAGGGGTAATCGCGAGCAATAAGATGATTAATTTTTTAGTCATGATTAATGTATTGAATTTTATTATTTTTTTCGTTTAGACTGAATTAATGTCGGTTTAGCCTTGGTCAGTTTCTGTTTTTGCGTCGCAAAGATAATAAATATTTGGTTATTAATATCCTAATCGAGATAAAACTTGATCACTGATATCAATGTCCGGCGATGCAAATATGATGGATGTAGCCGAAGCTCTGTCGACAACTGCCTGGTAAGAGTTGACCGCGGCAATCTCCTTTACAGCATTGTAAATATCATCCTGGATAGGTTTCATTATCGCTTCGCGGCGTTTGAACAATTCACCCTGCTGCCCGAAATATTTGTTGCGTAGCGTGTTGATTTCGTTTTCCTTGGCAACTATTTCGTTCTCGCGTTTCGTTTTCTCCTCACCGGCCAGAAAAACCAGGTCTGCCTGATATTTTTTGTACATGGCTTCTACTTCCTGGGCTGCTTTATCCACTTCGCTCTGCCATTGCTTTGATACATTTTCGAGCTGCTTGTTGCCGTTTTCGTAAGCCGGGATTTTCCCGAGAATATACTCCATATCAATGAAAGCAAATTTTTGTGCGTAAGTACTTCCGATTGTCAGGGCTAAGAAGAAGCCAACTAAAAATAAAGTCTTTTTCATATTCGTTAGTCGTTTTAATTGTTCAGTGAATGTAAAGACAACAAAAAATGCATTTCGTTTATACCGGCAGGAATAAATTTTGTTAAATTAAAATTCCTGTCCGATGATAAAGTGAAACTGGCTTCCGCTGTTCGACCGGCTTCCCCGGATAGGATCGAATCCATACGCCCAGTCTATCCCCATCAACCCGATCATGGGCAGGAAGATACGGGCGCCAACACCGGCAGAGCGTTTCAGGTCAAAAGGATTAAAGTCTTTCAGGTTATGCCATGCATTCCCTGCTTCCAGGAACCCTACTGCGTAAATGGTTGAGTTAGGTTCAAGTATTAACGGGTAACGGAGTTCCAGCCCCAAGCGGGTATAAGCGCGCCCCTGCTGTGCGATGGAGTTGTTGTCATAACCGCGCAAAGCAATATTTTCCGTTGCAAAAGAAGAGGAGTATCCGCTCATTCCGTCACCACCTACGTCAAACGTTTCGAAAGGGGTCAGTTTATTTTTATTGTAGTGTCCTAAAATTCCGAATTCTGCCCGGGTTGCCACTACCGGAGTTCTTTTTACAGTAAGCGGAGCCAGGGGGGTGTACGTCCTTATTTTCAGTTTCCATTTGTGGTACTCGTTCCAAGTGTATTTTGCGGGATCGGAGTATGCCATTTTGGAATAGTCGGTGTTGTTGAAGAGCGAGAACGGAGGTGTTGCGCTTACGCTCAATGTAAACTGCGATCCCAGGCGTGTATAGATGGGATTGTCGATGGAGTTTCTTTGCAACGTTATACCGAACGTGACGCTGTTACTTGAACCTGTCTGGAATGGGAACTGTTGCCACGACCAGTTTTTGAGGTTGTAACGTTGATATCCCAGTTCAGCCATGACCTGAAAGTAATCATCGGGCCACTCCAGCCTTTTCCCGTAGCCGATGGATGCGCCAATCATTTCGAATACTTGGTTGGGGTCGTATGAATATTCCATCATATCCTGATAACCGTAACCGCCGTAACCGCCGTAACCGCCATATCCTCCGTATCCGTACGGGCTATACCCGCCATATCCGTAAGGACTATATCCGCCGTAACCGCCGTATCCTCCATACCCCCCACCGTACATATAGGGATTCATCTGAGTATAATAATCGGAGTTTAACCCGGTATATCTTGAATAATAGGCGCTTAGCGAGAAGTTGTTGGGACGTTTGCCTCCAAACCAGGGTTCGATAAACGAAAATTGGTAGGACTGGTAATAACGTCCGTTGGTCTGTGCACTAAGAATAAGCGTTTGTCCTTCACCCTGGGGGATAATGCCCCTGTAGTTTTCCCGGTTAATCAGGTTTTTCAACGAGAAATTGTTGAGTTTCAGGCTCAGCTTACCCACCAATCCGGTAACACCCCATCCGGCAGAAAATTCAATCTGGTCGTTTCCTTTGGAGGTCAACGGGTAGGTAAGGTCTACAGTGCCGTCTTCTGGATTTGGATTTACGCCCGGCTGCAGGTTTTCGGGGTCGAAATGTCCGGTCTGAGCTATCTCACGTACCGAGCGGATAAGGTCCTCTTTGCTGAAAACGGCTCCCGGTTTAGTACGTAATTCACGGCGGATGACATCTTCGTAAAGGCGATCGTTCCCCTGAATGATTACTTTCTTGATCGTTGCCTTGGGCCCTTCGGTAACCCGAAGTTCCAGATCCACGGAATCGTTTTCTATGTTTATTTCAATCGGGTCAATGCCCGAAAACAGGTAACCGTTGTTTTGATACAGGTTGATGGCTGCATCATCGTCGGTAGTCAGCCTTTCCTGCAATTTTTTCTGGTTATAGACATCGCCTGGATTCATGTTTAACATTCTGCCCAGATCGATGGAGTTGTATTGCGTGTTTCCCACCCAGTTGATGGAGCGTACGTGATATTTAGGGCCTTCCTCTACCACAATATCAATGTTGACTGTTTTTTCATCGTTCTTATAGACGGAGTCGCGGATTATTTCAGCATCGCGGTAGCCGAACTCGTGGTATTTGTTGATGAAGTTTTTCTTGTCTTCTTTGTAGAGGTCTTCTACAAACTTCTTCGTACGGAACAGGTGTAGAATATTGCCTTTCTCGTTTGTCTTTTTCATCGCCCATTTAAGCGTGCGATCCGAGATGGATTCATTACCCTCTATGTTGATTCTATTGACCTTTATTTTTTCTTTTTTATCCACTTCGATATCGAGAATGACCTGATTTTTTGCGCTTGCATCGGGGCGTTGCATAATGGAGATGACTGCTTCTCCAAATCCTTTCTCATCGAAGTATTTTTCTATGATGGTTTTTGCACTGTTTATCTGGTTCGGAGTAATCTGGTTTCCCTTGACCACGGAAATCTTTTTCTCGATATCGTCGCGTTCGCTTTTTTTCATGCCGATATACCGGATATCTGATACACGTGGCCTGTCCGTCAGTTTGATCTCGAGCCAGGTGCTGTCGCCCTCAATTTTGGTTTGCAGGATTTTAATATCGGAGAACAGGCCTTGTTTCCAAAACCGTTGTATGGCATTGGTGATTTCTTCTCCGGGAATCTGAATTTCCTGTCCTTTTGCCAATCCGGAAAAACTGACCAATACAAAAGGTTGTGCTTCATACATCGTTCCTTCAATGCCGGTAACATCAATACCGGCAATAATGTATTTTTTGGGTGTTGCCGTGTAGTTCACCACGGGAACATCTTCAGCAGGTGCAGTTTTAACAGTATCGTTGGTGGTTATTTGTCCAAACGACCTCACCTGGGAAAACAGGATTAAGAGTATAACTAAATGGAATGTTTTCTTCAACATTGTGATTTTTTTTTCTTTCGCTTCAACTGTTCAGCTTTTCAGTACTGTATATCGAAATTTATTGGTTTTCCTTTTCTAATTGTTCACTGGTTTTTCCAAAGCGCCTTTCTTTCTTCTGGAAATCGAGGATGGCTTCATAAAAGCATTCTTCATCGAAGTCGGGCCAGAAAACGCCGGTAAAATATAACTCGGAGTAGGCTGCCTGCCACAACAGAAAGTTACTGATACGAATATCCCCTCCGGTTCTGATGAGTAAATCAAGTTCGGGCATACCTTTTGTAGCCAGGTATTCATTAATGGTCTCCTCGGTAATGGAACTTTCATCCAACTCTCCGTTTTTGACGCTGGAAGCAATAGCTTTTGCCGCATTGGCCAGTTCCCATCGCGATGAATAACTCAAGGCCAATACCAAGGTCAGGTCTTCTCCAGAGGACGTTTGTTCGATACAGCGATTCAGCGCTTTTCGGGTATTTTCCGGCAGCCGTTGAATATTTCCAATGCACTGTAAGCGGATTCCGTTTTTGACCAAGTTGTCTGTTTCGTTGGCAATGGTGTACACCATCAACTCCATCAATGTATGTATTTCTTCTTCAGGTCTAAGCCAGTTCTCGGTAGAAAAAGCGTACAAGGTAAGAAACTTCACCTTTGCTTTCGCAGCTGCTTTCACCACTTTTTGTACGGATAAAGCGCCTTCTTTGTGTCCTTCGGTCCTGTCCAAACCTCTGGCTTTAGCCCACCTGCCATTGCCATCCATAATGATGGCAACGTGTTGCGGAATATTCTCCTTATCAATCTTGTCAAGTAATGACATATGTTTTTTTAAATTCTCTGTTGATCATTCACAGCACGGATCATGTCTGATTCCGAAGTCCCAGGTCAGAAAGATCATTGTAAGTGAATACCAGTCCTGGTTTTTAAAAATACTGCTTTTAATGCCGTAAGGAGCATCTAAACCCCAATCAGCATTTTTCTCCGCCGCATCGAAACCGTCTCCGAATAATTTCCGTACGGAAAACTCGAGCCCGATGTTTAGCCTTTCTTTTATCTTGTATTTAAAACCGATACCTACCGGTACATTTGTATTGAAAAATGGCTTGCTACCTGTGGCAAAAGTTACTCCGGCACCGGCAAAAACATACGGGGTATATGGCTTTGCATCCTTGTAGGTGAACTTATCACTGAAAGGCAGAAAGTTGAATTCAATCTGTCCGCCCCAATCGATAAATGTCCTGTTAAACGATGTCTGTTGCGCCAGCGGAAAAACAGTATTTGCATCTCTTGTATTTCCCGATACCTTACCGGCAAGCAGGTTTGCTTTTGCTGCCCAATGAAAATTAATGTTGTACCGGTACAAAATGCCTCCCGTAAATCCCGGATGTAGATAGAGTCTTGTTTTGTTGGCATCACCCAAATAGAAAGATATTCCCAACATCCCGCCGGATTCGTGCTTGTATTCCTGCGCTTTAACTTCGTCGGTGTCAAAAACTGCAGCGATCAAAAGCAGAAAAAAGACAAATTCACTTTTTTTCATTGCCGAATTAATACCCCGGTTATCCAACTTCTAATTCCCGGTTTTTCAACTATTCCGCTAACTTGTTGAGCCTTCCTCTCCAAACATCTACGATGGGTACCTGGGCTCCGGATTCTCCGCCGAGAATCCAGATGAAATTATTGGTATCGGTAATTACCGATGCGTGCATTCTCCCTGTGAAATTGTCGGGAAGCGTTTGATTGGTTCCCCCCGAAATCCAGTTTAGCCCATAATTCTCTGAATAATATAACTTGTTTTTACCTGTTTCATACGTCATCAAATATACTTTGTTATCGTACAGGAACAACCGACTTAACTGGAGGGAAATGGACGAAACCTCTGAGAGATGCGTGATATCTCCGTTTAATTCCTGGATAATCCAGAGCTTATTGTTCACGATATTGTTCTTGTCTTTTCCTCCGGAGAGAATGATGTATTTGGCAGAGAAAACTGTGGGATTCTCTAAACTTACCGCCGAGAAATCAACAGTTGGTAATGTGTTGTCGGAAGGTAGTGCACTCTTCACGGTGAATGTTGTGAAATCCTTTGTGAGAGCAAATTTAAGTGTCCCCGCATCATTAACAGCGGTAAGTATCGCAAATTCTCCCGACGCTGAAGGTAGTTTTCCGTATATAGCGATAACCGGATAATCGGAAGTTACTTTACTCCAGACCAATCCATCGGTCGATGTATATATGCTATTATCTGTATTCAAGGCATAAGCAGTTGATCCTGAGTTGTTTGTTGTTGAGAGAATAGTGTTGGTTTTTACAGTGACCGGCAGCCCGGAGACAGTTACCGGGGTCCAGTTCTTTCCGTCTGAAGATAAAGAAGAGGAAGCCTTGATCATTGCCCCCGATTTGTAGTAAGTGATAAATTTCCCGCCGTGAAGAATGGTTTTTTGTTGTTCTACTGGATTGATTAGTTGATTCTGAGTGATTTTTGCCCAGTTTAAGATATAGGGGTCCTGTTGGTGAATGTTTGCTTTGAACTCGTATAACTTCACCGTTTTACCGTCTTCAGCAGTTGTTTCAATGGATTTTAACCGTTTAAAAGCGACAGAGTCTTTCCCGTTCCATAGGTAAGAACTGTCCTTGTCTTGCAGGTTAAGTACAATCCTGGGAAGGGTGTAACTTGATTTCCCGGCGATATTCAGGTAGACGCTGTCTACGTGGAAAAGATAAGGCAGAGAGTCGCGGTTGAAAATCTTGTTGTTAATCTGGTCAATAGTGAACCTCGTCCCCGAAAGTGCGCTGGTTGTGTCTTTTTTGGAGGACATGCTGAACGAATAAATCTGAGCATCGTGAGACAACTCGATATCGCTTTGCGATGAATTAAGACAGGAAGAGAATACCAGAACCCATAATAGTATAGAAGCAGTCTGGTGGAGATATTTTAATGTCATTTGTTTCAAAAAAATATTGTACAATACGTATAAGTTCTGCAAAAGTAGAAAGATTTTTCACTTAAACCATAGCAAAATAAATATTTAAAGAAAATTTTGAGTTATTTTATTCTTTAAATGATGTTGGGTAGAGTCTAAATACTTTTTAGTAATAGCGTTATCCATAGAGATTTCGGGGGCTTTCACTCCTGAAATTAGTTTCGTTGCAGCAATTTCAATATACGCTTCGTCCCAAAGATTTTTATCTATAAAGGTTGATAAGAGGCGGGTGCCACCTTCAACGAGGACTGAATAGATTTTTTCCGCATATAAATGTTTTAGAATCTGCCTGTTGGTATCTCTGTTGAAATCAATGATGATGGGCTTGATGTTTCTTTTTCTTACTGGATAGCCTGATTGGGTAAAAACGATAACGGCCGAGTCTTCGCTGAAGATTGCTGCATTGGAAGGGATTTTGGCTTCCCTGTCAATAACAATCCGGGTAGGATTGTTACCGAACCACTTCCGGGCTGTCAGCTTTGGGTTATCCAATAAGGCTGTGTCGGTTCCCACCATTATTCCCTGCACGTGAGTGCGGAACCTATGGACAATGCTATGAGTCAGATCATTAGATATCTGTGCCGGTGCTTCTTTTGCTGTTGACCGTCGGTAATCGATAAATCCGTCGGAACTCTGTGCCCATTTAAGAATCACATAGGGACGGTTATATAATTGGTTCACAAAAAAGGCCCGGTTTAATTCTTCGGCTTCTTTTTGGAGAATACCTGTAGTTACTTCAATTCCAGATTTTTGTATCTTCTCAATACCCTTTCCCGACACTTTAGGATTCGGGTCTGAAACGGCGATGACCACTTTCGGAATTTTTTTTTCAATGATCAACTCAGCACAAGGGGGAGTTTTTCCATGGTGAGCGCAAGGTTCGAGTGAGACGTACAAGGTAGAAGAAGAAAGTAATGCCTGATCTTTCACGGAGAGTACGGCATTCACTTCGGCATGCGCCTCGGCAAACTGCCGGTGATAACCTTCACCGATAATTTGTCCGTTATGCACAATGACTGCTCCCACCATGGGATTGGGTCTTGCAAAACCTTCACCCTTTTGAGCGAGCTGCAGGCATCGGTACATAAATTTTTCGTCTGTCGTCATTTTTTCTATCTTTGTTTAGTAAAACGATCCAACAATGCAAGATGTGAAAAACTTCCTAAAAAATGAATTAAAAACTCACTTTTCGCCGGAGGAGATCAGTAGCTTAACCCGGCTGATTCTGGAAAAAGAGTTTTCGATCCCACTGGCAGATATTTTAACATGCAAATTTAACCATTTATCCGATGCAGCGGTGAAGAAACTGAGCGAAATTATCGATAAATTAAAGAATGCTGAACCCATTCAATACATTTTGGGTGAAACCGATTTTTTTGGATTACCCTTTTACCTCGATAGTTCTGTTTTAATTCCCCGTCCCGAAACGGAAGAATTGGTACAGTGGGTGATAACTTCGACAAACAATGCATCCGCAAAAATTCTTGACATTGGAACCGGAAGCGGCTGTATTGCCGTTACGTTGGCAAAAAAACTGCCTCATGCAGAAGTACACGCGTGGGATATTTCGCCAGATGCGCTGGAAGTGGCCCGAAAAAATGCGGAAAGAAACGGAGTACATTTGTTTTTCCTGGAAAAAGATATTTTGCAGGAATCTGTTTCGGATAAGATGTTTGACATTATTGTGAGCAACCCCCCTTATGTGACTGAATCTGAAAAATCGGACATGGAGGACAATGTCTTGAGGTTTGAGCCTCACCTGGCTCTGTTCGTTACGGACGAAAATGCGTTGGTTTTCTACGAAAAGATAGCGGACTTTGCCCGGATATACCTGAACAAGGGAGGGGTCCTTTTTTTCGAGATCAATCGGGAAAAGGGATGCCAGGTTGAAGCATTGCTCCAGCAAAGAGGATTCAAAAATATCGAACGGGTAAAGGATATTTCGGGTAACGAAAGGATGATAAAAGCGGTAAAAGAGTAGGGTATGGAACGAGTAGAACGAAAACCAGTTTCCGAAAAAACAGCTTACCAGCGTATGGCGAGACTCTGTTCCATGAAGGAGTGTTGTTCGTTTGACATCCGGCAGAAATTGCTACGGATGCAACTTGCTGATAATGCAGTCAACAACATTATGTCTCTTTTGTTGAAACAGAAATACATCGACGATTCCCGATATACTCGCAGCTTCATCAGCGATAAACTCCGTTTTAGCAAGTGGGGAAAAACTAAAATTGTTTTTACCCTGCGACAGAAACAAATTTCGCAGGAAACTATTGACCAGGCATTGGAGGCGTTTTCTGATGAGGTTCTCCTTCAATCGTTAAAACCTTTGTTGGAGAAGAAGCTGAAATCAGTAAAAGGAAAGTCCGGATATGAAAAGCGGACTAAGGTTATTCGTTTCGCGCTGGGCAGAGGATTTTCGATGCCGGATATTCTGGAATGCCTGGGAAAAATGCCGGAGGAGAATTGAATGAGTGTGAAAAGCCTGTTAAACGAATTATCGAATCTCTTTTTTCCGGAATGCTGCCCGGTTTGTAGTATTCGACTTTTGCCTTCCGAGCAGGGCGTTTGTTTACAATGCTTACATGCCCTTCCCAAAACGAACAATTTTATGGAGCCGGATAATCTTGCTGAAACTCTTTTGGCAGGAAGATTCCCGTTTGAGCGGGCTGCCACTTTCTGCGTATATTCAAGAGGAGGTGTTTTACAGCCGCTTATTCACCAACTCAAGTACAACAACAAAAAAGAAATAGGAGTGTTGTTGGGAAAACTGTTTGGCAAGGATTTGATAGGTAGTGAATTTATTCTACCCATCGATTTAATAGTCCCTGTTCCGCTGCATCCCCAGAAACAGAAAGAAAGGGGCTTTAATCAGGCGGAAACGATTGCTTACGGTTTATCGGAAGTTACCTCCATTCCTGTTTCCAGTGGTAACTTAGTGCGTGCCATTTTTAACCCCACGCAAACCCAACGTACCAAAACGCAGCGATGGGAAAACGTAAAAGGTATTTTCGATTTGTTGCATCCATCCCTGTATGCTGGAAAACATATTTTGTTGATTGACGATATCATTACCACAGGCTCAACGCTGGAAGCTTGTGCTTACGCTTTGCTGAAAAGTCCAGATATAAAGATAAGTGTTGCGACACTTGGAGAAGTGTTTTGAATGGATATTTTATTTTACCACTCATGTTTTGTGCCATTTTTTGCTTTAAAAACACTATTTTTGCATTTCATTTTTAAGTTTGGAAAATATGAATACTGTAGAAAAATTAACAGCCGAAAAGCTTCTCAAGATAAAAGCGGTCAAGTTACAACCATCCAACCCGTTTACCTGGGCATCGGGGTGGAAGTCACCCATCTATTGTGATAACAGGAAACTGATGTCCTATCCTGCCACCCGCAACTTTATAAAAGTAGAATTTGCACGGATCATCCTTGAAAAGTATCCGCAGGTTGAAGCTATTGCGGGGGTAGCTACAGGAGCGATTGCTCCAGGAGCGATTGTTGCCGATGCGTTGGGCCTTCCGTTTGTTTACGTTCGGTCGGCGCCGAAAGATCACGGGTTGGAAAATCTTATCGAGGGTGATTTGAAACCCCGGCAAAAGGTTGTAGTTATCGAAGATCTCATTTCTACGGGACAAAGCAGCCTGAAGGCTGTAGAAGCGATTCGCCAAAGCGGATCGGATGTGCTCGGAATGGTAGCGATATTTACGTACGGTTTCCCTGCGGCAGAAACCAACATGAAAGAGGCTCGAGTGGAGTTGACCACTTTGACTCATTACGATGCCATTCTGGACGAAGCGCTCTTGATTGATTATATCGCTGAATCTGAAGTGAAGACATTGCAGGATTGGCGTAGAAATCCCGAAACGTGGGGAACCACCACCAAAAAAATGAATAAATGACTGAATTTATCAGCGATGTGAAAAATATATCTCACAATGACGTGGATATCTTTCGTGTGCTCTCGGATTTAAGCAAGCTCGATTTGATAAAGGACCAAATACCTGGGGATAAGATCAGGGATTTTAGGTTCGACAGTGATTCCTGTTCGTTTCGCGTCGACCCGATTGGAGAGGTAAGGTTTTGCGTGATAGAACGGGAACCCTGTAAACTGGTCAAGTTTAAATCCGAAAACTTGCCGTTTGATGTTTTCCTGTGGATCCAACTTGTGCAGAAAGCCGAGAAGGATACCAAAATGAAAATTACGCTTCGCGCCGACCTCAATCCATTCATCAAGGGAATGGTCTCAAAACCACTGAAAGAAGGACTGGAGAAAATTTCCGACGTTATAGCATCGCTACCGTACGATAGGATTTGATGTGTCGTTTTTGTGGAACGTTTTAAACCTACGATGAATAAGATCCGGCCGTTCGTTCACTTTAAGCGTGCGTACGGTCCAACCGGATTTTCTTTTTAATATTCCCCCTTTTTTACTAGTTTTGCAACTTATTCTATTACTAAAGATTTGATGCTGATTTCAAAAAAACAGTTTTCGGAATATTACCACAGTTATTATCGTCAACTTTGCTTGCACGCCTTGCATTTCATGTGCGACACCGATGAGGCGGAAGATGTTGTGCAAGAAACATTCGTGAACTTATGGGATAAAAGGGAACAGCTGGAAACGATAAAATCGGTGAAAGCGTATCTTTATACTGCTGTTCGAAACAACTGCCTTACCCGAATACGTGACGCCAAGCCAACTACCTCTCTCGATAAATTGTCCGGAGAAGAGTTTCTTACGGAGGACGAGCAAATGGAACGTGCCGAGATGGAAGCACGTATCTGGAAGATGATCGACGAACTTCCGGAACGCCGCCGCGAAATCTTTTTAATGGCTAAGCGCGATGGGATGCGCTACAAAGACATTGCCGAACAAACCGGGCTAACCGTAAAAACTGTGGAGAACCATGTCCTGCGTGCCATGCAGTCGTTACGTGCAAAAGACATCAAGGCTTATCTTTTCTTCTTTGCTTAAAATATTTCCCTTTAGAAAGAGGGATTTTATACTTTTTTGCATCTTATAAATAGAAAAAGTAATGGAAGAGAAGAAATGTGTAGAAAAATTATCGTGTCCCTTTGCCTTATTATTTGTCCTGTATTCGTTGTAAATACACAAGCCCGGGATAGTGACACAGACCTGCGAATAGGACTGGGATTTTCTACACTTAAGCAGGGAAATGTTTTTTTGGTGCTTAGTGAGTATGAACTTGATGCTAAACTGTCAGATTATTTTACAGTTGCTCCATCCATTGTGCTAAGTGTTGCGGATAAGTGGAAGTCGGATTCGGAAAAATTATTTCAAGCAAACATGAATGTTTTTTTATCTCCTTTTCGCAATAACAGGAGAAACGATTTCAGGATTGGGGGTGGATTAAGTTTTTACAAGTTTAACCAGCCTGTAATTCGCAGTGCATTCGGTTTTAATTTAATTGTTGAAGATTCTTATTCAATAAATGATCGATTTTTCATCGGAGTCAAAGCATTTATGCAGCCGTATTTTAACAGAGAATCCAGTTCCGGCGTATTGTTGAAGGCCGGAATAAATCTGTAGATTGCCAAAACTGAAAATAATGGAAAACCAGTCAAGACATAATATAGATGAGGGTATCCGGTTTGTAGCCCGGTATTACAAGCCCAATGTTTTTGATTCCCGGAAAGGATGGGGAAAGATACAAAAATACATTGCACCCGAACGCAACATTCTCGCTATGAGGATGCTTTATGGCACTGCGGCCGCTGTCGCTTTATTGCTGGTTGTAAGTGTTTTTTATTTCACGTCAAATACCGGCACGAGACTAGTAGCCAAAGCCGATAATGCTTCCTATGTGTTGCCCGACAGTTCCCGCATCGGAATGCAACAGGGAGCAAAACTGAAATACGGTAAAAATTTCGGTAAGGCAGAGCGCCGTGTTTCCATGTCGGGAGAAATTTCGTTTGCCGTTGCCCGAAACGAAGCCCTGCCCTTTGTCGTTTCCACACCCGGAGCAGAGATCCGGGTGCTCGGCACGGAATTTACCGTACTGGCCGACGACGCGGAAACCCGCCTTGGCGTGGTGTCGGGGACAGTGCAGTTTACGCCCGAAAGTCCCGTTATTCCGCTATTGTGCACCGCCGGTATGACCGTGCATTACACTTCCGTAACCGAAACCGTAAAGGTTGTTTCGCCCGGAAGCTCAATGGAAATCAACGGAAAAGACCGCTCCCTGGTCTTCAATAATACGCAGCTGAAAGACGTGGCGTTGGTTTTGTCGCACTTCTATAACGTGCAGGTAGAATTGCCGGAAGAGGAATCCACGCTCACTTTTACCTCGTCATTTGCACAAAAAAACAGTATTGAAATTGTTGATATTATTAATTTAACACTGGATACGCACTTGATAATAAAGAAGGGTTCGAATTAAGAATAAAGAGCAAAAACATTGAAATTCTCGAAACGCTATACTATCCTTGTTTTGTTGGCTGTTTGCTCCTTTTTAGGAGCATCAGCCCAGCAAAACATTACGATTAACGTTGAAAAACAGCCGGTTGCTTCCGTTCTGCAAAAGATTGAGAAGCAGTCAGGATATACGTTTTCATACAATCCGGCACTGTTGAGAAATTTTCCGCCCGTAACGCTTCAGGTAGAGAATATGTTGTTGCAGCCTTTACTGGAAAAGCTTTTTGGCAAGACCGATATCCAATTTATTATCCGCGACAATTATATTATTTTGAAAGAGCGTCAGAAGAACGTTACGATAAGCGGATTTATCCACGAATCCGGATCGCGCGAAACACTTATCGGCGCCAATGTATTTGACTTGCTTTCGCAAAAAGGAGCCGTAAGCAACAATTTCGGTTTTTTCAGCCTTTCTCTTCCCCCTGGAGAAGTCCGTTTAAGGGGAAGTTACGTAGGATACACATCGCAGGAGATAACTTTTGTTGTGGATAACGACACGGTTATCCATTTTTTTTTAGAGCCTACTTTTTTGCTTAAAGAAGTGGTGATAGAGGGTAGACAAACCGGACCACTACATAACGTCGAAACCGGAAAGATAACACTTACTACGCAGACGCTGCAGGCTTTGCCTTCTTTTTTGGGAGAAAAAGATGTGATTAAAACCCTGCAACTTTTGCCGGGGGTGGCCGCCGGGACCGAAGGTGTGGCAGGTATGTACGTGCGGGGTGGAAATTTAGATGAAAATCTCTACTTGGTGGATGGGAATCCGCTTTATCACGTGAATCACCTGGGTGGCATGTTTTCCACATTCAATCCTGAGGCGGTGAAAACCATGGATTTTTATAAAGGCAGCTTTCCTGCGCGTTATGGCGGTCGTCTTTCGTCGGTAGTAGATGTGCGTATGAATGACGGCGATATGAATAAACTTGGCGGCACGGCCTCTATCGGGTTGATTTCATCGCGATTTAATTTTCAAGGTCCGTTAGTGAAAGAGAAGACTTCATTCAATGTTTCTCTTCGCCGTACGTATTTAGATTTAATCGTGCGCCCTGCATTATATTTTGTAGGGAAGAAAGATGAAAAAGATAATCCCGATGATTATAACAGATCGGATGTGGGATATTTTTTTTATGATTTCAATGTCAAAGTCAATCATAAGTTTTCAGAACAAAGTCGATTGTATTTAAGTGTTTACGACGGAAAGGACAAGCTCTTTCTAAATATGAACGCCAAAAGTGAAGGTTCTTACAATTTAGATTCGGATAACAATTCTCCTAATCCGGCATTCAACACACATCACGAAATAAATAAGAATAAAACCAATTTTGACACCGGTTGGGGCACGCGAATGGCATCGCTCAATTGGGCCTATGCTATTAACAATAAGTTGTTTAGCAATGTTGCATTAATTTACAGCCGATACTCGTCGGATATTGTAATGAAATCGAGTAGCGAAAAAGAATTAACTCTATCGGAAGAGAATTCGGACAAGATTGAGAGACGGGTCGATAAAACAAAAGAGAATACTCATTACCGTTCCGGAATTCAGGACATAGGTTATCGCCTGGAGTTTGACTATACACCGGTGAACAATCATTTTATTCGTTTCGGGACATCGTTGTTGCACCACCGGTTTCGCCCCGAACAAAGCGGAATTACCTTGATAACAGAAAACGATACAGAGAAGCGAAACGATACCGTTACTTTTGCCAACGAACGAGTTTTGGTAAAGGAACTTTCGTTCTATGCTGAAGATGAAATGATTTTGAACGAACGCATGAAAGTGAATGCGGGCGTACATTTTTCTGGATTCCTGGTGCAGGGAAGATCTTATATCAGCGCACAGCCACGTCTTTCGGCACGTTACCTGCTCAATAACGATTGGTCGGTGAAAGTATCGTATGGCAAAATGAACCAGTATGTACATTTGTTGCAAAGCAGTAAAATAAGTTTGCCTAACGATTTGTGGGTCCCCATCACAAAAAATGTAAAACCGATGGTCTCACATCAGGTTTCAGGTGGACTTTTCGGGCGTTGGCGCAGGTTTGACCTTTCATTGGAAGGATATTACAAATCTTCCAGGAATCAAGTGGAATATAGGGAAGGTACGTCCTTGCTTTCGGGTAATCTTAATTGGGAACAGCGTATAACTCAAGGATTAAGTAAATCATACGGAGTGGAAATGATGGCGAGCAAGACTTTCGGAAATACTTCGGGGTGGCTGGGCTATACGCTATCGTGGTCGAACCGTCATTTCCCGAACGGTGAAATAAACCGAGGACTTGTCTATCCGGCGAAATACGATAACCGCCACAAAATAAATGCGGTAGTGATGCGCAGATTCGGGAGGAAATTCGATGTGAGCACGTCTTGGATATATTCTACCGGTAACTGGGCTACGCTGGCAAAGCAAAAGTATATTAACGACATGGGAGAGGAAACAGATTATATCGATAAACTCAACAACTTTAAAATGCCTTCCTATCACCGCCTCGATTTAAGTTTCAATTATTACCGCCACAAAAAGAAAGGGCGGTTGGGAATTTGGAATTTAAGTATTTACAATGCGTATTCGCATCACAATTCGTTTATTCTGGTGCCCGCTACCGAGGCCGAGTTTTTTACTCGGGAAGAGAAACAGGACAGGAGTAAACCGGTATTAAAAAGTTTGTCGATTTTCCCTATTATCCCATCATTTTCTTACACGTATAAGTTTTGACCGACTGTATCGGGTGGTTCATAGGTCTCTCGACACGTGAAGAAAGTAGAAATAAATAGAAATATAAAATTCAAGACAGATTCTAAAATGAAGAGAAAATATATTTCGTTTCTGATAACAACGATTCTATTGCTGTCGTGTGAGCGTATGCTTGAAGTGAATTTTTCCGATGAAAAGCCGCTTATTGTGATGAATGGAGTTGTTGAACCCGATAAGCCAATAAGCGTTGCTGTCAGCAAAAGTTTCTTGTTCACCGATACCGACAGCACTGCGCCTTATTTGAAAGATGTTTCGGTGGAATTGCACGTTAACGATACATTTGTTGAAAAACTGCAACGCTTCACCATAGATACTGCCAAGTACCGGGCTCGAAGAGGAAATTCTTATTTCCGTTCCGAGTCACACGTTAAAGTCGGCGACCGGGTTAAGATTAAGGCTTCGGCACCAGGCCTCGAGACCGCATGGGTGGAGACCGTTATTCCCACACCGGCTGCGATTGAAAAAGTGGATACGGCAACGTTTTTCGTACCGGCAACAGGCAACAATACGTTCGGATTCTACTGGAATCCATACGGCGAGTATTCCTGGAATTCAGACAGCGGATGGGGGTACGGCGGATATTATATTCCAGTTCCGGAAATATTTTACGAGCCGTTTTATCGGAGGATGCGCTTGCATATTGGGGTTCGAAAACAAAAAAACGATGTGGCACATTATTTTCTTTTGAGGATCATTGCGGAAAATACGGAGTATAAAGATTATCCTTTTAACTTGCCTGTCGAAACACAGGATGATCCCATTTTTGCGAGAGATCCTAAAAACCTTTTTCTAGAAAAGCTGTTCAATAACAATTACTCCACAAATAGTTCATCTGTTTTTACGGATAACTTGTTTACAGAGAATGCCTATACGTTAAATGTCTCCACCGGAGAACTATACACGGTGAAGGTGGAACACACCAAACCGGAAAAGGAGGGGGAGAAACCGGAATATTTAAGTCACGAAGTGAAAAATCCGCCAATCGAGGTGTGGATTTACACGCTGTCTCACGATTATTATTCGTACCTGAAATCGGTTGAAAAGTGGAATTACGACGAAGAGTTTGATGTTATCTCCGAACCTAGGGTTACCTACTCCAACGTACACAACGGAATCGGGTTTGTAGGATCTATGTCATATACATCTAAGCGCATTCAGATACCACCTTATCCGGGCGGTAAAAACACTGTTCCAAGGTAAGCTTTCTCACAGAAAGAAGATGCTTGCCCCGGCAATACTGATTACTGCCCCGATTACCTGGCGGGCGGTGATTTTTTCGTTGAACATGATGGCCGAAGGCACAATGATAAAAATGGGAACCAGTGCCATCAACGTAGCGGCAATGCCGGTATGGGTATGCTGCACGGCATATAGCGATAGCGTTACGCCCACGAACGGCCCGAAAACAGCTCCCAGGGTGATGGACTTCATGCTTGTCCGGTCTTTCACGGCCAGGGAGACCCTTCGCCACCGTTTCAAAAAAGTGACCAGCAAAAAGAAGCAAACAAATCCGAAAATAGCCCTTATCTGCGTTGCCGCAATGGCATCGTAATCGCCCATCCCTTTTTTACTCAACACCAACCCGACGGCTTGCCCTAAAGCGCCGCCAAGCGCATAGAGGAAACCCTTGAGCGGAATATTGAGTTTCAGTTTTTTGCCAGCGACGGCAATCATAATTCCCGAAATGCTGACAATAATCCCCAGGATACTTTTTACTGGCAGTATTTCCGACAGAAAAAGCCAGCCGATAATTGCCGTTATCATCGGCGCCAGGCTCATGATAAGCTGCGAGGTGCGCGAACCGATCAGGGTGTAGGACTTAAAGAGGAACAGGTCGCCCAGAAAGAAGCCCACCACGCCTGATAACCCTAGCCAGAACCAATTGTACGGAGTGGCATCCATAGGGAAGAACATCCCGCGGGTGAAGAACGTGGTGACTCCCAGAAACAAAATTCCCAGGAAAATCCGGATGATGTTTACCGACAGCGAACCGACTTTCGCTCCCGCTCTTTGAAAAAAAAGGGCGCTCAGCGTCCAGCAGATTGCCGTCAGTATCGAAGCGATCTCGCCAATGTGTGATTGAAAAAGCATGAAATGTAATGTGGGCTGTATTTGTCCGAAAAATCATGCAAAGGTAGGTGAATATTGAGAATTTCCCATTAATAATTGGCAATAGATTTTTTCAATTTTTGTACCGCAGCCTCCACCGATTTTTCACTTCCGAGCAAGGAGACGAACTTACTGCCGATAATGGCTCCCGAAGCATGTTCACAAGCCGCATCGAAGGTGATTTTGTTGGAGATGCCGAACCCGATAAGCCTGGGGTTCCTGAGGTTCATAGCGTTAACGCGCTTAAAATATTGCAGGTTGTCTTCCCCGAAACCGGTTTTTGCTCCGGTAACCGATGCCGACGAGACCATATAGATAAACCCGCCAGTATTTTTGTCAATTAAACGGATGCGTTCTTCCGACGTTTCCGGAGTGATGAGCATAATCATACGCAATCCGTGTTTTTCGGCAACGGCTTTATACTCCCTCATGTATTCGGCAAACGGTAAATCGGGAATGATGATCCCGTCGATCCCGCAGCGTTGCGCTTCGGAGCAGAATGTGTTAAAGCCGAATTGAAGAATGGGGTTCAGGTAACCCATCAATACCAGAGGGATCTGCGCCGACGAGCGGACCCGCGAGAGTTGCTCGAAGAGCACCCGAAGGCTCATGCCATTCTTGAGTGCCTGTGTCCCCGACGCCTGGATGACGGGACCGTCTGCCATAGGGTCGCTGAAAGGGATGCCTATTTCAATCAGTTCCACACCGTTTTTTTCGAGCGATTGAATGACCGGAACGGTGTCACTGAGGTTGGGGAATCCGGCCGTGAAATAGACGGATAAAATGTTGTTCTTTTTTCGTTGAAATAACTCATCTATTCTGTTCATAATTATTAAATTAATAATGTTTTGTTGTCTATCTTGTTTCCCGGATTTTTTATGACTTTAATAAACTGTTTAACCAACTTTGCGTCTTTAACAGCGGGGCTGATTTCAAATTTACTGTTGATATCTACTCCGATGCATTTCGGGTACGAGAAAGTTTTTAATGCTTCTGCATCGCCCGGTGTTATGCCGCCGCTCAGTAAAAAAAACGTATTACCACGGTAATTTAAAAGAGTCTCCCAGTTAAATTTCTCCCCCGAACCGCCGTACAACGATGTTTGGGTATCGAACAGAAAATAGTCGCATTTGCCGTGATAGGGCTCCACCTCTTCCTCCTTGAATTCATCGCCGACCCGGAAGGATTTGATTACTTTTACCCCGCTTCGGCGTATATTCTCACAAAATTCGGGCGATTCATTGCCATGAAGCTGTACCAGATCCAATCCGAAAAGCGATGCCGTTTCGTTGATCTTTTCTTTCGATGCGTTCACGAAGACACCTACCCGTTTGGCTTTCCTGGGTAAATAGTCCGGAACCTCATGCACAAAACGCGGTGATTCCGGATAAAAAATAAATCCTATCCAATCCGCTCTCGCTTGTTCTACTTCGCGGATGTTGGTTGCTTCGCGCATCCCGCATACTTTAACTAATTTCATGTGTATATTTTGTTATTGTAGCACTCCTTTTATAAATTCTTCCAGGCTTGCACCGGGATTAGCTGATCGCATGAAGTTTTCTCCGATAAGAAATCCCCGGTATCCGGCTTTGCGTAACTCTTTTACCGTTTCTGGGTTTGAAATTCCGCTTTCCGATACCCAGACGGCATCCCGAGGCAACAACTCTACCATTCTGTACGACTTTTTCAGGTCCGTTACGAAAGTACCCAGGTTCCGGTTGTTGATGCCGATAATGGTGGTTTCGGGAGAAGTGTATTCAATTTCCTTCTCATCATGAAGCTCCAGTAAAACCTCCAAACCCAGTTGTTTCGATAACCGGATAAACCGATGCGTTTCTTCTATGCTCAGTGCTGCAGCAATAAGTAAGATGGCGCTTGCACCCGATAACCGGGCTTGCAGGATCTGGTATTCGTCTATGATAAATTCTTTGCGTATTACCGGTATTTTTGCCTGTCGGGCTGCATGCTGCAAATCGGCAAGCGTGCCGCCAAAATAGGTTGAATCGGTCAGTACCGATAGTGCAGTGGCTCCGGCAACCTCATATCCTTTAGTTACATTCCCTGCGTTGGCATGTTGATTTATCCATCCCTTGCTTGGCGAACGGCGTTTAAACTCTGCAATGATTCCTGTACTGGATTGCAGCAACGCATCCTTGAGGGAATAGACGGGTAAATGGCAGTCTGCCAGTTCCCGTTCCAGCAGGGAATAAGGTATGCTGTTTTTTTGTGCCGCTATTTCGTTCCGTTTGTGGGCGATTATTTCATTTAGAATATCTTTCATATGGGTGGTTTATCTGTTTATTTCCACGAATTTCTTGAGCGCATTCAATGCCTTTTTCCCGTACAACGAGTTTTTGGCAATCTCAATACACTCCGCAATCGGTTTTTTGTTTTCGATGATCTGAATGGCAAATGCGGCATTGGCAATAACCACATCCATCTGGGGTTGCGTTGCCGTACAGTTGAGTACCCTGTTGAATACAGAAACCACATCTTCGATTGTGTTTCCTCCGAAAATTTCTTCCTGTCTCACACGATTAAACCCCAGCTCTTCGGGCATAAAAAGTTGTTCTCCCTTGTTGGTCACCACTTTGAATTGCCCGGTGAGTGAAATTTCATCATAACCGTCCAGGCTGTGAACGATACCGAATTTTTTTCGGCTTGCCTGGTAAATATAGCTGTACAGCCGCGACATCGATAAATCGTAGACGCCCAGCAACTGATACTCCGGATCGGAAGGGTTGATGAGCGGTCCGAGTACATTGAAAAAGTTTCTCACGCCCAGACTTTTCCTCACCGGGGCGACCGCTTTTAGGGCAGGGCTGAAGAAAGGCGCGTGAAGGTACGCGATGTTAGTGGCCTCGATGCTTTTTCTCAGGACGTGGATGTCGGTTGTGAATTTGACCCCTTGCTGTTCCATGGCGTTGCTCGAGCCGCTGACCGAAGTGGCACCGTAATTTCCGTGTTTCACAACGGGGTATCCGGCTCCGGCAACTACAAAACAGGCCGAAGTGGAAATGTTGAACGTGTTTTTCCCATCGCCACCAGTACCTACAATATCAATGGCCTTGTACTCTTTTAGGTCGACGGGAACCCGCATCTCCACCAGCGCTTCGCGGAAACCGAGCACTTCTTCTACCGAAATGCTGCGCATCAGAAATATGGTGATAAGTGCCGCCACCTGTGTGTCGGGCACTTCTCCCCTCACGATTGCTATCAATAATTCGCGCGATTCGTCGCGGCTCAGGTACTGATAATCCAGTAGTTTGACAAGTATATGTTTCATTTTTCTAAAAAGTTTTTTATGATTTCCGTGCCCAACGGGGTAAGGACAGATTCGGGATGAAACTGAACGCCGTGAACGTCTAATGTTTTGTGCTTCAAAGCCATTATGTTGCCCGATTCATCTGTGGCCGTAATCTCCAGATGGGAGGGAAAGTTTTTGTCCGATACAATCCAGGAATGGTACCGCCCCACTTCTATCCGGGTTGGGAGGGCATCGAAGATATAATCGCTGCCTACCATCCTGATGGGTGTTTGCAGGCCGTGGTGCACCAGGGGAGTATTCTCGAGGGTGGCGCCAAAGGACAATCCGATCGCCTGATGCCCCAGGCAAACCCCCAGCATGCTTTTGCCCGGCGCATATCGGTGGATTAGCGGTAACAGGTCTCCTGCTTCCTCCGGAATTCCCGGACCGGGTGAAAGAATGATTTTGTCGTATCTATCCACATCGTCCAGATCGATTTTATCGTTCCGGATAACGTCTATATCGGTGTACCCAAGCTCCCGGACGACGTGTCGCAGGTTGTAGGTGAAGGAATCGTAATTATCGAATATCAGAATTTTCATTTTTTTAAGACAGTTAGACAGTTTTAGCTTCACACATTATTCAACTTCTCCGCGAGGTCAATTGCTTTCTTCAAGGCCCCCAGTTTGTTTTTAACTTCCTGGAGCTCGTTCTCTTCGATGCTCTGCGATACAATCCCTGCGCCTGCCTGATACCAGAGCTGGTTATTCCGGCTTACAAACGTGCGGATGGTTATGGCCTGGTTGATATCGCCGTTAAATCCGATAAACCCGATGCAGCCGCCATATGCCCCGCGGTTGTGTTCCTCGATCTCCGATATCAGTTGCATGGCCCTCACCTTGGGTGCTCCCGATAATGTCCCGGCCGGGAAGGTATCGAAAAACGCCTGGACGGGATTAACGTCCTCATCGAGCGTGCCGCTTACGCGGGAGACCAAATGAATGACATGCGAATAAAACTGTACTTGCCGGTAAAAATCGAGTTTTACTTTGTGTGCGTTTCGGCTCAGGTCGTTCCGGGCCAGATCGACTAGCATCACGTGTTCGGCATTTTCTTTCGGGTCGCTTTTGAGGCGTTCGGTAGCTTCCGCGTCCTCCTGAAGGTTCCCTGTTCGCTTAGCCGTTCCGGCAATAGGGTCTATGCTGATGGTTTTACCCTTGATCTGACAATGTGTTTCGGGTGAAGAACCGAAAATGCGAAAACCGCCGAAATCAAAGTAGAAGAGATAGGGGGACGGGTTGATGGTTCGCAGTGCGCGGTAAACCTTAAAGTCGTCTCCCGAAAATTCCTGCACGAAGCGTCGCGAGAGAACGATCTGAAACACATCGCCCCGGTGGCAGTGTTCAATGCCCTGCCGGACATAAGACTTGAACCGGTCGTCGGTAATGGGGCTCGATTCCTGACCGTGAATAAAAAAGTCGTACGATGCAAAATTCCGGGCATTGATAAGGCTCTCCACCTTGTAGAGTTTGCTTTCCTCTCCATTGCCAAGCAGTTCGATCAGCAGCAGTTCGTCTTTCTGATGATTAAAAACCATCAGGTATTTATAGAGGATATACCGCATGTCGGGGGCGTCGTTACGGTCCTCGGTACTCTCCTTGACGTTGATCCCCTCGGTATATTTCACACAGTTGAACGTAGTATAGCCAAAAAGCCCCGTCAGGGAGGAGTTGTCGCCGTTTATGCAGAAGTTGTTGATGAAATTGTTTAATGCCCCGGAAATGGTAAACTCTCCGGATATCCTGTTCCTGACGGTGTTCCCGTCGGGATAGGTTTCGATGCACTCGCCCCGGTTTATGTCGATATGCGCCATGGGATTCAGCCCGATGTACGACGTGCTGTTTTCGTTGGCATGATAATCGGAACTTTCGAGCAATGCCGATTGGGGAAAGGCATCCCGGATTTTCAGATAAAGGCTTACCGGTGTATGCAGGTCGCCCATGACCTTTTTGCAGTTTGTTGTGAATTTGTAAGTCATATTTTTTAGATTGAAAGAGATTGAAAGAGATTGAAAGAGATTGATTTCCAGACTGTATACAACAACCTGTTTTCAATCTTAAATCAATCTGCATCAATCTGTTTAAAGTAAGTCTCCAGGTCTTTATCCCCCCTTCCCGAAAGTGTCAGGACAACTATGTCGGACGGTTTGAAAGTGATTTTATCGAGCGCAGCGAGTGCGTGAGCCGACTCCAATGCAGGGATAATGCCTTCATAACGCGTAAGTTCGAAAGCGGCTTTTAGGGCTTCGTCATCGTTTACGGCAACTACCTGTGCCCGCCGGGTAGTTGTCAGGTGGGCGTGGATGGGCCCAATACCCGGATAGTCCAGCCCGGCGGAAATGGAATAAGGTTCCGTGATTTGTCCGTCTTCCGTTTGCATAACCAACGTTTTGCACCCGTGGATAATTCCAATAGAGCCCATTTGTATGGTGGCTGCCGTTTCTCCGCTGTCGATTCCCTTGCCGCCTGCTTCGGCGAGTACGATTTTCACCGCATCATCGTTCAGGAAGTGATAGATGGTTCCCGCAGCGTTGCTTCCCCCTCCCACGCAGGCGAAAAGATAATCGGGAACGGCACGGTTTTCCTTTTCCATCAGCTGCTTCCTGATCTCTTCACTGATGACTGATTGTAACCGGGCTACCATATCGGGATAGGGGTGAGGCCCAACGGTGGATCCGATGATATAATGTGTGTCCGTCGGGTTGCAGCACCAGTCGCGGATGGCTTCGTTGGTAGCATCCTTCAACGTCATGTTCCCCGAAGTAACCGGAACGACCGTTGCGCCCAGCATCTGCATCTTCTTGACGTTTACGGCTTGGCGTTCCACATCGGTTTTTCCCATATAAACAATACATTCCATCTGCATCAACGCACAAACGGTAGCGGTTGCCACACCGTGCTGCCCGGCACCCGTTTCTGCAATAATCCGGGTTTTCCCCAATCGTTTGGCGACAAGAATCTGGCCGATTGTATTGTTGATCTTGTGTGCCCCGGTATGGTTTAAGTCTTCCCGTTTGAGGTAGATGCTGCATCCGTGTTTACCGGAAAGGTACCCAGACCGGTAAAGCGGAGAAGGCCTGCCTACGTAATCCCGGAGAAGCTGGTCAAAATCTTTTTTAAACGATTCGCTTTCCAGGATTCTGAGATAGGCGTCCTGCAATTCGGTAACGCATCTGTGAAGGATTTCAGGAATATAGGCTCCGCCAAATTCACCGTAAAATCCGGACTTATCTACTGAAAAATTCTGCATATACTGTTTTTTTTGTTTGATACCAATGAAAAGAGCCTGTCGCAGGTGCGACAGGCTCTTCTATGTTTATTGTTATTGAGTTCTTGCTATAGATACGACTGCTTCCCTTACGACCGGTTGAGTTGTAAGTAGCGCCACCAATATCCGTTAGCAAGAGAAATGTTCATATTCCAATTATTTTGCTGCAAATGTAGGTTTAAAAAAATAAAAAGCAATGTATTTTTCAAACTTTAACATTTAAAAAATGTTTCTTACATTTAAAACCTGTATCCTATAGAGAAAGAAGAGCGGATAAAAGCCCACGGGCCTTTGGTCTTTGCTTCTGCCGAAGTGGAAGAGACATCAACACGCTCTACCTCCGCAATTTTTTTCCCTCCAATTTCAATGTCGTTCAGGTTCTTTATAATCTCCTGTTTCAGGCTTGCTTGCTCTTCTGCAGACATTTCATGGCTGGAAGTTCCGTTAAATAGGGCTTTATTCGTGCCGTAGTGAGCACCAATGATTGTCCAGTCAAGCGCGATCCTTTTCTTTTTCCCGGCTAACCATTGTATTCCGATAATTGCTCCCCCACTGTGGGTATTCAAATTACCCTTAAGGTTAATTTCTTGCGGCACACTATTCTGATCTTCAAATTCTATTAAGAGGTTTGAAGCTTTAAAGCGTTCGTATTTGTAGTATGGGGCAATATAGAAGCCTTTACCGTAGCCGGATCTGCTTAAGTAAAAACGCACCTCGGGTGTAAAGGAGAACGTGCCAATCCGGATGTCTTCGAGTTGAGGATCATCTGAAAAACGGCTGATATAAGGGACCCCGCCCTGGGGCATAATGTTCACTCCCAGTACGGCGCTGATGTTTTTGCTAATGATCTGTTCTCCGTAGAACCCGAAATTCCGAGTCGCCCACCCCAGGACATTGGCCTTTAGGATGGTTTTTCCTCCCGACAGCAGCCCGTCAGCGGCATTCGATTGTCTGTTAATTTGTTGTGCGTTGACACCACCTATAATCATCAGTGCCAACAGGGATAATAAAGCTGTTTTTTTCATGTGAGTGTTATTAAAAAGTGATACCGGGATTTTACCGCAAAAAAAGGGAACTATTTTTGTAAGAAATAAACGAAAATCCCGGCAAATTGTTCAATAATTTTATATTATTTTTTATAATAAAAAGGTATAGCTGTTAAACTTGAATTTGGTCTGTTGAGTAAAAAATTGTTTCTTTGCTACAGCGTGCGGTCTATTTGGTTCAGTGATATACAGAAGATGTTTCCATCCTGATTATCTACTCGCATTAATAAGGTTGGACGCTGTTTGGTTATCAGGCTTTGAAGGAAAGGGCAGGTCTGCCTTTTTACTGACTTGGGGAATGAGGCACAATATATCGTCTGTTGGAAGATTTGGCCGTAGCAGTAACGGGTACAAAAGTTAAATAAAGAAAATCAGAAAAGGGATGAATTCTAAAAAATCCAAAATAAAATACAGGGTTGAGAAAGATACGATGGGGGAGGTAAAAGTTCCTGCTGATAAACTCTGGGGTGCGCAAACCGCACGTTCGCTCCACAATTTTAAAATAGGAGCGCCTGCTTCCATGCCCCTGGATATTATTTATGGATTTGCGTACCTGAAAAAAAGTGCTGCGTACGCCAATTGCGAGCTGGGGGTGTTGTCGCAGGAAAAACGGGACCTGATTGCGCAAGTGTGTGATGAAATACTGGAGGGGAAGCTGGACGATCAGTTCCCTTTGGTTATCTGGCAGACCGGCTCTGGAACGCAAAGCAACATGAACGTAAACGAAGTGATTGCCAACCGCGCTTATCAGATTTCCGGGAGGGAAGTCGGCGATGGAGAGAAGCCCCTTCACCCGAACGATGATGTAAATAAATCGCAGTCATCCAACGATACGTTTCCAACGGCGATGTCCATTGCCTGCTATAAAAAAATTGTTGAGGTTACCTTGCCGGGATTGCGTGGTTTACAAAGAACACTTGCTGTTAAATCCATCGAAACGGAAGAAGTGGTCAAGATCGGGCGTACTCACTTTATGGATGCTACCCCCCTGACATTGGGACAAGAGTTCAGTGGATATGCTGCTCAGCTGGAATACGGTATAAAAGCCATTGAAACCACCTTGACTCACCTGGCCGAACTGGCTCTTGGCGGAACCGCGGTAGGGACCGGCCTGAATGCTCCCAGAAATTACGATGTCCTCGCAGCAAAATACATAGCGGAGTTTACAGGGTTGCCTTTCGTGACTGCAAAAAATAAATTCGAAGCACTTGCCGCACACGATGCCCTGGTTGAAACGCACGGAGCATTGAGACAGGTGGCGGTTTCGCTTAACAAGATAGCCAATGATATCCGTATGCTTGCATCCGGGCCACGAAGTGGAATTGGAGAGATAACGATCCCTGCCAATGAGCCGGGTTCTTCCATCATGCCGGGGAAGGTGAATCCTACTCAGGCAGAAGCTGTAACGATGGTTTGCGCACAAATCCTGGGAAACGATGTGACGATAGGTGTCGCCGGCATGCAGGGCCATTTTGAATTAAATGTTTTTAAACCGGTTATGGCGGCGAACTTCTTACAGAGCGCCCGCCTTCTTGGAGATGCCGCCGTATCTTTCAATGAACATTGCGTTTCAGGAATAAGGCCGAACTTAGGAAGAATCAAGGCATTGGTGAATAATTCCTTGATGCTTGTAACGGCCTTGAATACAAAAATCGGTTACTACAAGGCGGCCGAGATAGCCAAAGCTGCTCACAAAAACGGAACCACCTTAAAGGAGGAGGCGGTGCGGTTGGGTTATGTTACCGCCGAAGACTTCGATGAATGGGTGAAACCCGGGAATATGACCAAACCTCTGGATTGAACATTTTTACTGAATTTTACTAACTCAATACAATAAAATTACTTTTTATGAGGATAGCTCAACTTTTGATGGTTCTGTTTTATCTAGCAGTGACTTTTTCTGCTGAAGCGCAAACCCGTGTACAATTAACGTTAAAAAAAGGCTGGAAGTTTTCGCGTGAAGACAACGCATCTGCCTCGGGAATAAATTTCAACGATGCCTCTTGGCAGTCGGTGGAGGTGCCCCACGATTGGGCTATTTACGGCCCGTTTGACCGGTCTAACGATATCCACCGGATGGCTATTGTCCAGGACGGTCAGACAAAAGCGACCGAACATTACGGAAGAACGGGCGGACTTCCTTTCACCGGTGTCGGATGGTACAGGAATAGATTCTCGATTCCGGATTTCACCGGTGACAAGCGGGTGACAATTCAGTTCGACGGGGCAATGAGCAATGCCCGAGTTTACGTCAACGGGAAAGAGGCTGGATATTGGCCGAACGGATACAACACGTTTTATCTTGATATTACCGGTCTTATAAACAACGATGGAAAGGAGAATGTGCTTGCAGTCCGCCTCGAAAATTTTGAAGAACAATCGCGCTGGTATCCCGGTGCGGGACTCTACCGAAACGTTCACCTGATCGTTACGGACAAGACACACATTCCCATCTGGGGGACTTACGTTACAACGCCTGTTGTGGAAAAAGATGTTGCGCGTGTGAATGTCCGCACCCGGGTACATGCCTCCGGAGAAGGCAACCTGAAACTGGTTACCGAGATCCGGGACAAGTCGTTCAATACAATCGCTTCCGCAGAGAATACGCTCTCTAAAGCCGACATGGGTGAATTTTCACAAAACCTGGCCGTGGAAAATCCCCAATTGTGGGGGATTAAACAGCCGAACCTGTATACGGCGGTGTCCAGGCTCTACGAAAACAATCAATTGGTTGACGAGTACACCACGCCTTTCGGCATACGTACCCTGGAGATTAAGCCCAACGACGGTTTTTACCTGAATGGCGAGAAGATAAAATTTCAGGGTGTATGCCTGCATCACGATTTGGGACCGCTGGGGGCTGCAGTGAACGAAGCTGCCATCCGTCGCCAGATCCGTACGATGCAGGATATGGGTGTAAATGCTATCCGCACTTCACACAATATGCCTGCACCTGAATATGTTCGGATTGCCGATGAAATGGGAATGATGCTGATGGTGGAAACGTTTGACGAATGGGCCATTCCGAAAGTGAAAAACGGCTACAACCGCTATTTTAACGAGTGGGCGGAGAAGGACCTGACGAACGTGCTGCATCATTATCGGAACAATCCCAGTGTGGTGATGTGGTGCATAGGCAATGAAGTAGAGGAGCAAAGTAACAAGCACGGTTCAAGGGTGGCACGTTTCCTGCAAGATATTTGCCACCGCGAAGACCCGACTCGTCCGGTAACCAACGGAATGGACCGTCCCGACCATGTGCTTTCCAACAACATGGGGGCCGTGATGGAGGTTCCAGGATTCAATTATCGTCCGTTTCGTTATCAGGAGGCGTACGACCGCTTACCGCAACAGGTAATCTTAGGCAGTGAAACGGCATCTACGCTTAGTTCCCGAGGGGTATACAAGTTTCCGGTGGAGCGTAAATCCATGGCGCAGTACGATGATCATCAGGCCTCTTCATACGATGTAGAGCATTGCGGTTGGTCGAATCTTCCTGAGGATGATTTTATTCAACACGAAGATTTGCCGTATACCATCGGAGAGTTTATCTGGACGGGCATCGATTACCTGGGAGAACCGACGCCATACTACAGCGCGTGGCCCAGTCACAGCTCCCTTTTTGGCGCGGTTGATCTGGCGGGAATTCCCAAGGACCGTTTTTATCTCTATCGCAGCCACTGGAATAAAGAGGAAGAAACGCTGCACATCCTGCCCCACTGGAATTGGGAAGGGCGTGAAGGGGAAGTGACGCCCGTTTTTGTGTACACCAGTTATCTGTCGGCAGAGTTGTTTATCAACGGGAAAAGCCAGGGAAAACGTACTAAGGAACTGTCTGTCCCGCTTGAAGGAAGTTATACGACAGAAGCGCAAAAGAGTTTCGAACGGCAGAAGCGCTACCGGTTGATGTGGATGGATACCCGTTATGAACCGGGAACGGTGAAGGTGGTGGCGTACGACAACAACGGAAAAGCGGTTGCCGAGAAAGAAGTGCGTACCGCTGGAAAACCGTATCGCGTTGTTATGCAGGCCGATCGCAACGTGATTAACGCTGACGGCGAGGACATTTCGTTCGTCAACGTGAAGCTTGTGGATAAAGCTGGAAATTTCTGCCCGGTTGAAGACAGGGAAATTTCTTTTACGGTAAAAGGTGCCGGTGTATTTAAAGCTGTTGCCAATGGAAATGCAGCCAGTCTGGAATCGTTCCAACTCCCCAGAATGAAGCTTTTCAGCGGACAGCTTACTGCGTTGGTGCAGGCCGGAGAAGAATCGGGAACGATCGTGCTGGAGGCAAAAGCAAAAGGAGTGCAAAGTAGCAGGATAGAGATTTTAGTAAAATAGGCAATGGCAAAAAAGAGAAAGCAACTTCCTTTATTGGAAAAGGTACCTGTTACCGGTGTAGCGGCAGAAGGCAAAGCAATTGCCCGGGTGGACGGAATGACGGTTTTTGTCCCGTATGCCGTTCCCGGTGATGTGGCCGATATACAGATCACCAAAAAGAAAAGTAATTACGCTGAAGGCAAAGTGACCCGGTTTGAATCGTTTTCCGAAAACAGGGCGGACCCTTTTTGCGAACATTTTGGAACATGCGGGGGCTGTAAGTGGCAGATCCTGCCTTATGGGGAACAGTTGAAATACAAACAAAAACAGGTTGAGGATAACCTGACGCGCATCGGCAAGGTAGAATTGCCGGAAATTTCACCCATTCTGGGTGCTCCGGAAACCACTTTTTACCGGAACAAACTTGAATTCACATTTTCAGACAAACGGTGGCTGACGGAGAAGGAGATTAGCTCCGGGAGTGAGCCCAGGCAGATGGATGCGTTGGGGTTCCATATCCCCGGTATGTTCGATAAAGTGCTTGATATAAACAAATGCTGGTTGCAGGACGACCTGTCTAACCAGATACGGAATGCTGCCCGGGATTTTTGCCTGAAAAACAAATTCTCGTTTTTCGACCTCCGCAACCAGTCCGGGCTGATGCGTACGCTTATCCTGCGCAACACCTCTGTTGGAGAGTGGATGGTTATTGTAGTGTTTTACGAAGATGATGCTGAAAAAAGGGAGATGCTCCTGAATTTTCTAGCCGGCAAGTTTCCGCAAATCACTTCGCTGCTCTACATCATTAACCGGAAGGCCAATGACACCATTACCGACCAGGAAGTGATCTGTTGGAAAGGGCGTGAGTATATTGTGGAAGAAATGGAAGGCCTGCAATTTAAAATAGGCCCGAAATCATTTTACCAGACCAATAGTCGTCAGGCTTACAGCCTGTATAAAGTTGCGCGGGAGTTTGCCGGGCTGTCGGGCAGTGAGCGGGTGTATGATCTTTATACCGGAACGGGAACCATTGCCAATTTTGTCGCGCGAAATGCTGGAAAAGTTATCGGGATTGAATTTGTGGAAGAGGCTATCGAGGATGCGCGAAAAAATTCACGCAACAATAATATCGAAAACACGTCGTTTTTTGCCGGAGATATGAGAAAAATCCTGACGGTAGATTTTATTCGTGAGCATGGCCGTCCCGATGTGATTATCACGGATCCTCCCCGAGCCGGGATGCATGACGATGTGATCGGGGCCATTCTTTTTGCCGAACCGCAGCGGATTGTTTATGTAAGTTGCAATCCTGCCACCCAGGCGCGTGACCTCAACCTGCTGGACAGTAAATACCGGGTCGCCCGCGTGCAGCCGGTGGATATGTTTCCGCAAACCCATCACGTGGAGAATGTGGTCTTGCTAGAGAGACGGACCTAGGTTTTGCCTATTTCACCGGCTCAACCCGGTATCCCATCTTCTGCAGTCCCACGATCAGTCCGTCTTTACCCACCAGGTGAAGGCATCCGACAGCGATGAACGATGGTTTTTCCCGCACAATATCCGGAAGGAGTTTTAACCACCTCTCGTTCCGGTCCTTGTTCATCGCGTCTTTTTCTTCCGGGGTGCCGGGGCAGGGATCTCCGGGCAACTCCTCTTCGTACAAAGCGTTCACCGCGTTAATGTCCTGAGCCATGTACGCCGTTTGCAACCTGTCCATTTGCTCTTTCAGTATCCCGGGATGATTCACCATGCAAGTAAGCAGTTCGGCCTGCCTTTCGATGGTTTGCGTGCCCAACAATAGGCGAATTTGTTCTTCGGCCGTTTCCAAAGAGCGTACGGGACGGGAACGCCTGGCCGCTTCTTCCTGGAAGTGCTGATCGATGCTTGTGCTCCCTGATAGAGCAGGGTAATATTTCTGATATAAAGAGACGGAAATCAAATTGCTCAGCATGGCCGGTTTCATTCTGCCAAGCTGATCCAGTCCGATACCGGTAAGCTCTTTCAGTGTTTTGTCGAGCAACTGAAAATCAGCTTCGCTTATAAGTGTTCGGTAGTCGTACTCGTTGGGCATAATGGCAGCACCCATGATCTTTATTTGCATCTCACTCATTTTGCTCATATCGAGCTCACCCACTGTTTGTTCAGTCGCTTCGAACGCTTCTTCCAGGCCGATGATGCTGTCTAAAAACGACAACGGGACCAAGTGGTGTGTTCCAAACAGGTAGGACGGGAATTCAAGGCCGTTTCCCGAGATTTTCCACAATAGCGCGTTTGTCTCCCCTGTTGTGTTCGCGCAGGCTGTCAGGGTAAAGAAAAGGATCAGGCAGCCGGTTAGTTTTCGTAAATTCATAAAATTATAACGGTATCAGTTGATTTCGACAAAATCTGTATCCACAGGGGGATTGGCCGTTTTGGCTTCTTTCCCGACACCCAGAAAATCGAATAAAAACCAAAAAATAGTAAACGATGGAATTACATCGGTAACGGGTAGTATTTCTTCAATAAAGGTGATAACGGATGTGTATTTTCCCCTTTTCTCCCCGAACATCCTGTAGCTGATAGATGCCGCGATGGGTGCCCACACAACATCGATGACGGGTAGGGCTGCTGACGCCATACCGATAGCGTCGAGCACCATGCATTTGAAGAGCTTTTTGTATTTTCTTTCCATTTTCAAGTTTTTAATATGCATTATACTTGTACTTGCTAAAGTCCGATAAAGGACAGGATGTTAGATGAAGTTTAACCTAAAAAGTTTATTCAGAGACTCTCTTCGCTAAAAAGTTAACCAAACAAAAAAGGAGCCTTTCGGCGAAGAAGGCTCCTGAGTGTGTCTGGTTGAAAAAACTATGCACCAGTTGTAGCGGTGTTAAGCGGAGTATAGCTGCGTTGTGCCAGTTCTTTGTCCATTGTATAGATTCCGAAGCCGTTGGTGCCGATCAGTTTCAGGCTGTCGATCATTCCCTGCGCGGTTTCTTCTTCTTCAACCTGCTCGTTTACAAACCATTGAAGCATGTTTTCGGTCGCATAGTCGTTTTCGCTCCTGGCTAAGCCTACCAGATTGTTAATCAGTCCGGTCACCACTTTTTCGTGTGCCAGGGTGTCTTCGAAAGCTTTTAATATAGATTCCCATGAGGTATCTACTTTCTCAATCGGTTTCAACTCCACCTTGTTGCCTTTGGCAATCAGGTAATCCATGAATTTGAGGGCGTGGTCTTGTTCTTCCTGAAACTGTACTTTAAACCAGTTAGCAAATCCCATCAATCCTTCATTGGCGAAATGAGCCGACATGGACAGATACAGATAGGCTGACCAGAACTCTGCATTAACTTGCTCGTTGATAGCTTTTTCTAAATTTTTACTTACCATAGTGTTTGTTTTTTTAATAATTCGTTAATCCTACCCTGTTAAACGTTTTTCTCATGAAAATGTTTACGTTTGGTTTTGCTTTTTGTGCCACTCGACCGGGTTTTCAATAACCTGAAACAAAAAGGTAAAAGAGGTCAAGTGTCATATTATCAGTTGTTTTGATTTGAAAGTATATTTTTACCTGCCCACTTCGCATTATGAGAAATATTCGTATCTTTGTATCCTGGTTTTTATTGGAAATAGATAAAATATCCAAACTCATTTTAATTTTTATCTGATGAATCTGTTAAAAGAGAAGATGATGAAATATGATGCCCCGCAGAAATTTAAAGCGGCAGGCATTTATCCATATTTCAGGGTTATCGAAAGCGATCAGGACACGGAGGTAGTTATCAACGGTAAGAAAGTGTTGATGTTTGGGTCAAACGCTTACCTGGGGCTCACCAATCATCCCAAAGTAAAGGAAGCGGCTGTTGAAGCCACCCAAAAATACGGAACAGGTATGGCAGGTTCACGTTTTTTAAACGGGACACTGGATATTCATATAGAACTCGAGCGTAAGTTGGCTAATTTTTTAAGAAAAGATGACGCTATCGTTTTCTCCACCGGATTCACTGTCAACGAAGGTGTCCTGGGTGCGATTACCGGACGAGAGGATTACATCATATGGGATGAACGGAACCACGCCTCCATTATCGAAGGTATTCGTGTCTCTTTCTCAACCAAGTTCAAATTCCGTCACAACGATATGGTATCGCTCGAAAGGCAACTGAAGCGTTGCGATCCCAACAAGGTGAAACTGATTGTGGTAGATGGCGTATTCAGTATGGAGGGGGACCTGGCGGATTTGCCGGGAATCGTTAAGCTGGCCAGAAAGTATAACGCCAACATCATGGTAGATGAAGCGCACGGACTGGGAGTTTTGGGGAGGAGGTACAACGGGAAGGGCACTTGCGACCATTTCGGATTACTACCCGATGTGGACCTTATTATGGGGACTTTCAGCAAATCCCTGGCCTCTATCGGTGGGTTCATCGCCGGGGATTATCACACGATCAACTACCTGCGGCACAATGCCCGGACCTATATTTTTAGCGCGAGCATAACACCTGCTGCGACTGCTGCTGCATCTGCGGCCCTGGATATCTTGCGTGCGGAACCCGAAAGGATAAAGAATTTGTGGGAGCTGACGCATTACACCATTCAACAATTCAAAGACCGCGGGTTCGAGGTAGGGCCTACATCTACACCGATTATTCCGCTCTATATCCGCAGCGATGAGAAAACATTTGCCATTACGAAACAACTGTTTGAAGAAGGTATTTTTGTGAATCCGGTTGTTCCGCCTGCTGTTGCACCCAACGAAACCCTTCTCCGTTTCTCGTTGATGGCAACACATACATACGAACAAATTGACTACGCCATAGATCATATTGAAAAAATGTTCAGGAAGTTTGGCGTAATCTAGCATACAGCACAGACAGCTGTGAGACCTCGAAATTCTGTTTCGGGGTCTTTTATTACATGCCAAAACTAAAAGCAACGTTCAGGCGTTAAGAATACTCACAAAAAGGAGGAATTTTGCAAGTCATTGATTTAACCCATAGAATTGAAACGGAACTACCTGAGGTCGTCGCTACCCTGGGCTTTTTTGATGGAGTTCACATCGGCCACCGGCACCTGATAGAACAGGTAAAAACGGAAGCTGACCGGCTAGGTCTGCCATCAGCCGTGGTCACTTTTCCTGTACATCCGAGAAAGGTACTGCACGCTGATTATCAGCCTAAATTGCTTTGCGGTTATGAAGAAAAACTGGAGCAGTTGACTGCAACAGGAGTAGATTATTGCATCAGTCTGCCGTTTACCGTGGAGCTGTCGAAGTTGACGGCCAGTGAATTTATTACCCGGGTACTGAAAGAGAAGATTCATGTCCATACTATGTTGGTGGGTTACGATCACCGGTTCGGACACAACCGGGAAGAGGGCATCAAGGAGTATGTATTATATGGCAAGGCTGTAGGGATGAATATTATTCAGGCTACGGAAATGCGTGTAGATGGCGAAGATGTGAGCTCTTCCCGGATCAGGCGTTTGTTGATGAAGGGCGAAATTGCGAAGGCCAATCAATTGCTGACTTACAATTATACCCTGTCGGGAAAAATAGTGGAAGGTTATCAGGTGGGGCGGACCATCGGCTTTCCGACTGCCAATGTGAAAGCGTGGGAGAAATACAAGGTCGTCCCTCTATTGGGGGTTTACGCCGTCTTGGTTCACTTTAGGGATAAAATACATCAGGGAATGTTGTATGTCGGTACGCGCCCGACCTTGCAAAACGGAACGGAGATCAGTGTTGAAGTGAATATTTTCGATTTCGACGGAGACCTGTACAACGAGTCGTTGACGGTTGAATTTATCGATTTCATCCGTGGGGATGAAAAATTTGAAAGTATCCAACAGCTTATTGATCAAATATACCGGGATAAGGACAATGTGATAAAACGGTTGAAAAACGTATAAACATGGAATATACTTTATTGAATAACGGTATCAAAATACCTATGCTGGGTCTAGGAACCTACAGAATTGGGAAAACAGATAATGATGTTTATCGTGCTATAAGGACGGCTTTGGATATAGGTTACAGACATATTGACACGGCAACTTTATACGGCAACGAAGCTCCGATCGGCAAAGCTATTCGTGAGAGCGGAATACCGCGTGAAGAGATTTTTGTTACCACCAAACTTTGGGGGGATGATGTGATGAAAGAAGCTGTTCCGCAGGCTTTCGACAGGAGCATGCAACTGTTGAATATTGGCTACATCGATCTTTATCTGATCCACTGGCCCGTAAAAGGAAAGCTTGTTTCCACCTGGCGGGAAATGGAGAAAATCTACGCTTCGGGGAAAGCGAAAGCCATTGGATTAAGCAACCACCTGCAACATCATCTTGAAACAATTCTGGAAGAGGCAAACATCCCACCGGCTGTGAACCAGGTCGAGATGCATCCTTATGTGGTGTTGGATGATTTAGTCGGTTTCTGTGCGGAAAACGGGATCATTTGTGAAGCCTGGAGCCCGTTGGGAAGCAATAAGGTCCCTCTTCTCAAAGAGCAGGTATTGCAGGAAATAGGGGAGAGGTATGGAAAGTCACCCGCTCAGGTCGTGTTGAGGTGGGATCTTCAACGTGGAGTGATTGCTATTCCCAAATCGTCCAGCCAAGAACGACAGCAAGCGAACCTGGATATCTTTGATTTTGAACTCACCCCGGAAGAAATGCAGTTCATCCGGTCTCTCGACAGAAATTACCGGACGGGTATCCACCCCGACGAGATAACTTTCTGAGGTGTTTTAAAAGATACCCCTTTCATTGAGCGCCCGCTGGTAACGCGCTGCATTGCGCGAATGCTCTGCGTGAGTGGCCGCAAAATTATGCCTGCCCGACAGATCTTCTTTGGCGCACATAAAAAGATAATTGTGCTGTTGTGGAGACAAGGTTCCGTCAATAGCCTGGATGGATGGTATTCGGATTGGCCCGGGTGGTAATCCGGTATTCCTGTAGGTGTTATAAGGTGATTCCACTTCCAGGTGACGGAACAAGATACGCCGCAACGAGAAATCGCCAACGGCAAATTTCACCGTCGGATCAGCCTCAAGCCGCATCCCTTTTTTTAACCGGTTGAGATACAATCCGGCCACAACCGGATATTCGTCGGAGTAGGTGGCCTCTTCTTCCACAATCGATGCCAGTGTAGAAACCTGCACCGGTGATAATCCGATTTTTTCCGCTTTACTTTTCCGTGCGTCGCTCCAGAAGCGATCGTATTCCTTTTTCATCCGGTTGAGGAAATGGTCAATGCTTGTGTCCCAGTACACTTCATAGGTGTTGGGGATAAACAGGGCCGTCAGCGTGTTTTCGTCAAACCCGACCTCTTTTATTTTTTCCGGGTCATTCAGTGCGTTTACCAATAGGGTGCTGTCCATCATCAGTTGCTGTGAGATTCTACCGGCCAGGTCTTCCTTGGTACGGACATTGTTGAACGTGAGTTTTACCGGTGTTTGAATTCCGGCACGCAGCATGCGAATCACGTCGGGCATGGTCATCCCGTCTTTAACGGCATATCTTCCAGTTTTTATGTTGCTGGGATAGTTCATCCTTTCCGACAAGATCCTGAAGAGCTGCTCCGACGGCAGGTCCGCTTTTTTTAATTGGGTGATTACCTCTTCGTAGTTCTTCTCGTTATCAATATAAATGTACACCGTTTCTTCCAGGCTGAATGGCTTGAAAATGGTTTTTCTGACAACAACTACCCCTGTAATTACTATCAGCAACAGGGAAAGTATTGCCCATAGAAAAATTTTTCTGCCTTTTCTTTTTGGTTTTTGCTCCATACGTCCAAAAGTGATTTGAAAAACTGCACAAATGTAGGAAGATTTAAATAGAAATCTCCCGTTTTTTTTGACAAGATGAAAACAATCTTGTATATTTGCACCCAATTTGGTCGGAAGTCCTACCGGGAAGTGTGGGTGAGTGGCTGAAACCACCAGTTTGCTAAACTGACGTACGGGTAACTGTACCGGGGGTTCGAATCCCCCCGCTTCCGCTAAGAAAGAAAATCCCTTGCAAATAAATAATTTGCAAGGGATTTTCTTTTAAGGAATATGACTACAACACCACTTCTGGTACCACTTTGCCATCAAACAATTTAATTATGCGGTTGGCATAACCGGCATCGTGTTGGCTGTGCGTAACCATCACAATGGTTGTTCCTTCACTATTCAAATCAGTGAGCAAACTCATCACTTCTGCGCCGTTCTTACTGTCCAAGTTTCCGGTAGGTTCGTCAGCAAGGATAAGCTTGGGATTGGCGACTACGGCACGAGCAATGGCAACGCGTTGTTGCTGACCGCCCGAAAGTTGCTGCGGAAAATGTTTCTCCCGATGCGAAATGGCCATACGGTTCATTGCCTCTTTCACCCGTTGTTTTCGCTCGGCGGCCGGGATTCGCATATATAAGAGTGGAAGCTCGATGTTTTCGTACACGTTGAGTTCCTCGATGAGGTTGAAACTTTGGAACACGAAACCAATAATACCTTTCCGCAAGTTTGTCCGTTCGTTTTCAGTAAATTTAGATACGTCGGTTCCGTTGAGGAAATACTGTCCCGATGTGGGGTTGTCCAGCAAACCCAATATATTGAGCAACGTGGTTTTTCCGCAGCCCGACGGCCCCATAATGGCGACAAACTCACCTTCGTTGATTTCGATGTTTACTTCGGACAATGCCCAGGTTTCCACTTCTTCCGTGCGGAAGATTTTTTGTAAGTTTTCTGTTTTAATCATAGTTTTTTTAAATTATAAATTATTAATTACCAATTGTGTCTTTGCGATTATTCCAACTTTAGTGCATTCGCGGGATTTGTTCTCATGGCAGTCTTTATTTGCCACACGAGGGTAAGCAGCGATACGAAAATTACAATAATTGCCGATATCACGGAAAACATCGCTATCCATGATGAAACGGAAATTTTATAAGCGAAATTTTCGAGGTGTTTGCTTATCACAACATATGAGATCGGAATAGCGGTTAGAAAAGATACGGCTAATAGCATCAGGTATTTATTCAGAAACAGATGCATGATATTGTTTGTCGTAGCACCGTTTACTTTTCGCAACGCAATTTCGCGGTAACGTTGCCGAATATCGAAAACCGAAATTGCAAATAATCCCATACAGGAAACCAGAATAGCTATGATGGAAAATAACAGGTAAACGCGGCTTATCCGTTTGTCTTCTTCATAAAGTTTGGCAATATCGTCTTCCAGTAGGCTGTACGTAAATTCTGCGTCGTTGTTAATTTCCTTGTATAAATTTTCCAAATAAGCTAAAGCTTCTTTCTGTTTTCCGGGAACGAAACGTGCCATTAGGTAATCGAAATGGAAACCGCGTTCAGTGTAAGAAATTACTAATGGTGTGGTCGTTTTGGATAAATGTCCGGTATGAAAATCCTTTATTATACCCACTACCTGATGAATCGGCGCTGTTTCTCCTTCTCTTTTATATTGCGATTCGAGTTTTACCGTTCGAATATCAGTTATTTCAAATAATTTCGCAGCCGATTCATTGATGATGTATTTAAATTCACCGTTCACATCGGTTGAATCCCATAAGCGGCCTTCTTTTAACTGAAAACCGAACATCTTCATGTATTGAGGCGACATCCCGACAGAACTTACGGGTTGATAATTACTTCTGTCGGAACGTTTCATCGGAACTTTCGCTTTCAGATTATACACAGGAAGCCCGAACTCCCAGTCTGAAAATAAAGGCGATTTGTTCATCCTGTCCCTAACAAGAGTCGCATTTTCGCTTATTTTGCGGAATGCTGCTTCCATGTCGGAGCTTCTGAAAGCATTCATATCACGGTGCATCATTCTTGCCATAATTACATCTTTGGTGTTGTATCCGGGATTGACGGCTAGCATATAATTCAATTGTTTCATAAAAAAGAGAGCAATAACTATCAACCCGAAAGTGATGACATATAGCAGAAACAGAAACGTTTTGCGTGAGGCCAGTGAAACCCCTCGCACATATACAGATTGGAGCGACGCGATGGGCTTTGAATAATGATACCTGAGATAAGGATGTAGTGAGGTTATTAAAGTCAGAAAAATCAGGATTAAAACTGAAAATAAGATACTGAACACAGGGTTTGGTATCACCTCAAAGTTAAGCCGGGTTGATAAATACGATTGAGCTATCTCGATGAAGAACCAGGCTAAAAAGACCGCAATTAGCGTCATCAGGAGATTTTCACCATAGATTTGCCAAAATATTTGTCCTTTACCGGCTCCGAATATTTTTTTTACACCAAACTCCTTTCCGCGTTTCAATGTGATGACCGTATAGATATTGATGAAGTTAAAAAGCCCCACCAACAAGATGAGTATACCTACAACGAGAAGTATTTTCACGGCATTTCTGTTCCCCTTCACAAATACCGAAAGATCATTGTTACGTGTTATTTTCCATACCTCGTGTGTACGGTCGAAGTAAAAATCTTTCAAGGGAAATAACTGAAGACGGACAGGATTGGGAGCGACAGATCTCGACTCGTCTAACTGTCTATTGCTGTCGTTTAATTTCCTCACATCGGCTCCTGTGTGTAATTTGATCAGGGTAAACGCTTGTATAGCCATAAATTGGCGCTGATCCTTGTCAAGGAGAATATCAAAAGCGAGGAACGATTTGGAAGAAGGCTTTCCGGTAACTCCAACCACTTTTAGTTCGTCGCCCGAAGAGTGGGTGAATTTTTTCCCTATTGGATTTTCTTTCCCGAAAAGCTTTTGTGCGAATTTTTCGGTAATGATTGCATCGCTGGGATCAATCATTTTATGGCTTCCGTAACGTATTGGAAACGGTAGAATTTTAAAGAAATTGCTGTCGGCAGCTATTGCTTTTACATTGATACGGTGGTTGCCTGAAACGATAAAGTCTTCTTCGTATGCAAAAAATGTAGTTGTATTTTTTACCGAAGGATTATTCAACAAGGGAGGAAAGGGGATGTTGTCTTCGGCTCGTACAGTAGCTCCACCAAAACGTTTTCGCCCGTCTTCGGGATTCTCTATCGATAAGATGTAAGTGTGTTTCAGATCCGAAGCAAAATGATTTACGGTAGTTTCCTGATTGATATACCTCGCAATAACAATAACAGACGCCAGACTTATTGCCAATCCCAACATGTTGACAATTGAATACAGTCTGAATCGGCCTAAAACTCTAAACGGCAATGCTAGTAATTTCATTATTTATCTTATATTTTAATAAATATAGTTTTATTTAATAGACTTTGACTTTACTCTGCCTTCAAACTTTCCACCGGATTGCTCCGCGCCATGCGCCACACGTGCCAGCCAACGGTTAAAAATGTGATAACGGCGACTAATAACAATGCAAGTAAAAACGAGCTTACCGATACATCTATCCGGTAAACAAACTGCTGCAGCCACCGTTCCATCAGCCACCACGCCAACGGCGCGGCAACCACAAATCCCACCGCCAACCACACGAACATCGGTTTCATCAGCAGCCATAAGAGTTGCGGCGTTTTCGCCCCGTTTATTTTTCGGATTCCGATTTCTTTGGTTCGCTGCCGCACGGCGTAAAACGTGATGCCGAACAACCCGAAACAGGTAAGCAGGATGCTGATCAGCGAATACATGTTGAGCAGGCGCGACATCTCAAAGATTTTGCTGTTAACACCAACCATATTTGCATACACATCGCCATACATAAAAAAATCATCGGGGTATGCCTGTGCCCAAGCTTGTTTCAGCGATTTTACCACGTTTTTGGTTTCTCCTTTTTGCGTTCGAATATAAATGTTGATGAGTTGCTTTGTTTTATCTTTATATTTTATTATTGCAGGAATAGCTTTGTTTTCCACCGAACCAATGTAAAAATCTTCCACCACTCCGGCTACAACGGCCAACGAGTCATGGTCGTCAATATAACTGCGCAACGAATTACCTACCATATTCTCCGGCGATGTTTCGGCTACATCTGCAAATGTTTTGTTCACAAAAACCGGATGGGGATACTTTCCGTGTGCACTGTCCCAACCAACACCTGAAATCTGATTAAGTTGCAATACTTCGGCAAATCCATCGCTACCGGTAATCAGCAACACATTACTTTTTTGTTCTTCGCCGTTCTTTTTCCGGAAAGTGTTTTCAACAACAAATATGGTATTTACTCCACCTTCACTGAAAGCGTAGCTTTGGATGCCTTGAATGCTTTTCAACCGAGACTCGAATGGCACGATGGATTCTTTAGCAAACGGACTTCCCACCTCAATCACATCCTTGTAACGCTCTATGTTCTTTTTTACCAGATTAACCTGTTTGTTTACCGTCAGTGTTCCGATAATAAGCGCGAAAGCAACGATAAATTGAACCGTCACCATAGCGGCTATCCAACGGTTTTTCCTGGTTACGAAAAACAGGGTGTAATCGCTTCCCGACAGGCGGCTGATTTTCCGGCTTATTATTAAGGCGGGAATTACCGTCAGCAGAAAAATCAACAGCATCAGTAACGGGAAAAAATCTTTGTTATAGAAATATTTCGATGAAAAATCGACGGCCACTACCTGTTTGAAAACGGGCAATAAATCGTGCATCAGGAACATCGCCAGTACAAACGAGATGAAAACTGTGAGAAACGTATCCAAAAAAATCTGCCACCGCACGTCAACAGGTTTTGCGCCCATCAGTTTTTGCGTATGCAGGGTTCTTACTTGCTGCAACACGCGCGAAAAACTCAAATTCACATAATTGAAAATAGCGATAAGAAGCACTAAAATAGCTGAAATAAACCCGATAAGTAATAAAGTATCTTTTCGGGAATGCAGTTTGGTGTGTCTCGAATTTTCGAAAGAGAGAGCATCGTCGAAATCATAAAAATAATACACTTTGTCTTTCGCTGCTAATTTCTCTTTTCTTACTTTCTGCTCAAATTGCTGCAAATTAGTTCCTTTTGCGAGTTTTAAAAACGTGTTTCCTCCGTCTTTTGTATCCGGATTACAAAATAAAGCATCGAAAGCAATACCCGATTGTTCCCGATTTTTTATTACACCTTCCACCGTGTAATCGTTGTCATTTCCGAAAACTTCGGAAATCCGTATCTGTTTGCCTATCGGATTTTCATCGCCAAAAAACAATTGTGCCTGTTTTTCACTCAGGAGAATGGAGTTGGGATTATTGAAAGCGTTCCAACTTCCGTAAAGCAACTCGAACGGGAAGAACGACGGAAACGAAGCATCTACATTGAGAATGACAGGTGCATCAAACTTTTGGTTATTTACCTCAACATACTTTATAAACGGCGAAACAAACTGCAAAACATCTTCCACTTCAGGATATTTTTGCTTGAGTTGTCCGGCGATTTCCTTTTTCATAAATGCCCATTTGGATCCCGAGTCATCAGAAGATCCCTGCATCACCCACACCAATTGGTCGCGGTTGGGATTGTTTTTTTCGATGCCGTATTCGTAGCTGACGAATGAAATCAACAGCGCCGTGCAGGCGATGCCCACCGTAAGGCTGAGCATGGAAATGAGTGTGAACGTTTTGTTACGCCACCAATTCCTGAAAATGAGTTTTAGAGTTGTTTTGAACATTTTTTTTTGATTTTTAGAGTGGGTGAAGCGAGTTCCGGCTCGCTTTATCCGTTACGAAGCGATTTGGAAGTCGCTTGTTCCGTTTATTATTAGTTTTGTCAATAACCGAATTAATTTGGTTTAAGGCATGACAGGCGGTTCGTCCACTTCCCATACCTCGTAAACTTTGTTGGTGTCCACGGCTTCGGTCTGTTCTGTTTTATTCAAAGGCGATTCGTCCTCTGGTTGTTTGTTTTTACCGGTGCAACTTGTCAGTAAAAACAAGCTTGCGAGAGCGAAAAAAATTGTTTTTGTTTGCATTATTTTTAGATTTTAGAGCCGGGAGTCAATAATTAAAAATTAAAAAATAAGAATTAAAAATTAAGACTGCCGGCTGTTGTTTATTTGTATGTTATCCTTTTTATTCTCAGCAATAGACTGACTCATTAGCATATTGGCACGTTAATTCCTTGTTTTTATTCCGATTTCAAACTCTCCACCGGATTGCTTCGCGCCGTGCGCCATACGTGCCAGTTAACGGTTAAAAATGTGATAACGGCGACTAATAACAATGCAAGTAAAAACGAGCTTACCGATACATCTATCCGGCAAACAAACTGTTGCAACCATCTTTCTATAAACCACCACGCTATCGGCACTGCTACCACAAAGGCTATTGCCATCCATATAAATATCGGTTTCATCAGCAACCATAAGAGTTGCGGCGTTTTCGCCCCGTTGATTTTTCGGATACCGATTTCTTTGGTGCGTTGACGAACCGCATAAAATGTGATACCGAACAAGCCGAAACAGGTAAGCAGGATGCTGATAAACGAATACATGTTGAGCAGACGCGACATCTCGAAGATTTTAATGTTGAGTTTGATAAATTCATTATAGGTGTCGATGTAAGTGAACCCGTCATCGGGAAAGGTTTGCCACCATGCCGATTTAATGGCGGAAAAGGTTTCGGAATCATTCTTGCCGTCGAGCCTGACACGCAATGTGCTGGTGTATCTCGGATCATAAGCATATCGCCCTATCACAAACGACGTTGTTTTTTCTTCTAAGGAATTGAAGTGAAAATCTTCCACTACTCCGGCGATAACGGATACCGAATCTCCCACATCGAAATACTTGGATAAGGGCTCGTTCGTTAACTCCGTTTCCCGTTTGCCCAATATATCGACAAACGTCTTGTTCACCAGTACCGAATATGGATTGATTTGGAATGATGACCTCCAATCGTCTCCCGAAAGTTGCCGGAGATTAAGTATGTCTAATAATTCTTCATCTCCCGAGAGTTGCAGCACCGCCGTTTCAATTTCTTCCCCGGTTTCTTTTCGTAACGTGCCGTGCATAATCCATGAGTTCATCACGGGCAGGTTTCCTATGGAAACACCGGATACGCCGGGAATATTTTTTAACCGGGATGTCAGTTTTTGAAGTTCCTGAATCTCCATCACCCCAGATATCTCTATCAGGTTCCGGTACCGGTTGCCGGTTTGTTTCACCAGGCTTACCTGCCGGTTTGCCGTAAGGGTGGCGATGATCAAAGCGAAAGCAACAACAAACTGCACGGTAATCAACGTGCCAATCCATCGGTTTTTACGGGTAGCGAAAAACAGGCGGTAGTCGCTTCCCGACAGGCGGCTGATTTTCCGGCTCATTATCCAGGCCGGGATCACCGTAAGCACAACAATGAACAGTATCAGTATCGGGTAAAAATCTTTGCTGTAGAAATATCCCGGTGAAAAATCGACCGACACCACCTGGTTGAAAACCGGCAGCAAATCGTGCATCATCAGTATTGCCAATACGAAAGAGATGAGAACGGCAAGGAAGGTGTCCGCAAAAATCTGTATCCGCACATCGGATGCGCGGGCACCCATCAATTTTTGTGTGTGGAGTGCTTTTACCTGTTGCAGGACGCGTGAAAAACTCATGTTCACGTAATTGAACACTGCCGTGAGGAACACCAGGATCGCGGAAATCAGCCCGACGAGCAACAGGCTGTTTTTTCTGTAATGCCAGTAATTGAGTTGTTGCTGGTTATAAGTGGATGAAATGGATTGATCGAACGAATAAAAATAATACTGTCCTCCTGCGAGCGTCGGTATCCGGTCTTTCTTCACCTTTTCTTCAAATTGGGAGCGGTCTGTATGCACCGGCATCATCAACAGTGTGGGACCGCCCCAGTTGTTTTCGGGGTCGCAGACAAGCCCGTCGAAGATAATGGCCGACTGCGTGCGGCTTTTTGTTACTGCCCCAACCGTGTAAACGATTATTTTTTCCGAGCCGAAACCGTCCTCCTTACACACTGTAATCTGTTTTCCCAGAGCGTTTTCGTTGCCGAAAAACTTTTGTGCCTGCTTTTCACTAAGAACGATCGACTGCGGATTGTGGAAAGCGTTCCATGAACCGTACAGCAGTTCGAACGGAAAGAATTCCGGAAAAGAGGCATCCACGTTGAGAATTTCCATTGGCTCAAGATGTTGGTTGTTCACCTCGATATACTTCATGCCAAAACTGTTCAGTTGCAGGAACCCTTCCATTTCGGGATACTTCTCTTGCAGTTGTTTGGGAACATCGCTGCTCATATACGCCACTTTTTCTCCGGGGTTGGACGGCATATCCTGCATCACCCACACCAGTTTATTGCGGTTGGGATTGTTCTTCTCGATTCCGTATTCGTAGCTGACGAAAGAAATCAGCAGAGCCGTGCAAGCAATACCCACGGTAAGGCTGAGGATGGAAATAAGTGTGAACGTTTTGTTGCGCCACCAATTTCGGAATATTAATTTAAGTGCCGTTTTGAACATATACTTGTTTTTTAGATGATAAAAGTTAAGAGTCAAGACTTTAGGCTTTTATTCCGATTTCACCACCTCCGCCGGATTTTGATTTGACGCTCTGTTTACCTGACTAAAAATTGTAAGCAGCACGATAACCGCCACAACCAAACTCACCACCGCAAACATCCACCACGAAATGGAAATGCGATAGGCAAACCCTTGCAGCCAACGGTGCATAAATAATCCGGCCAACGGGAACGCCACGGCGCACGCTGCAAGCTGCAAGCGTAATCATCAGGTACTCGCGAATGAACATCACCATTATCTCGCGCGTTTTCGCTCCCGCCGTTTTGCGAATGGCAATTTCCTTGCGGCGGCGTTGCGTTTCGCGCTGCGACACGGAATAGATGCCGAAAACGGCAATCAACACACACAAAGCGGCTACAGTGAAGAACAAATTCATTACATCTTGTTCGGTTTTGCTTAAATCGGCCAAGATACTGTCCACTGTTTTCACTAATTCTTCGTTTTCGTCGTCGGGTTGGTGTTTTAACACAAGTTCATTGATGGCTTTAATGGCATCGTTTTCTGTTCCGGAAACAACACGCACGTAATTAAAGTATCCACCATTGGCGTTACTCATCCCTTTAATTAATAAAGGAGGAATCTCACTTTGCAGGGCAATGGTATGAAAGTCTTTTACTAAACCTATAATCTCAAATTCTTCTTTTCCGCGTCCTTGCTCGTTAGACCAATTGGCGGGGACGGTTATTTTCTTTCCTATGGGATTTTCCATTTCCATTATTCGTTGAGCGGTTTCATTGATGAGTATTTTATCGGATTTCCACCTGCCGACTAAATCCTGTTCGGCAAAATCCCGCCCCATTTGTAAAGTAAGCCCTATATCCGTAACAAAATTCATTTCCACATCAAAAGTTTGAAAAACAGGATTATAATCCATCGGCTTGCCTTCCCATTCAACATCCATCGCGCGTGTTCCTCCCATATTTTCCATATTCGGAATAATGGTGAAAAAATTGGTATTGATGACGTTTTTCACCATTGGCAGTTTTTTTACATTTTCCATAAAGGGAATTCTTTCGTTCAACTTCATTTCTATTTGCAGAAGATGATTTTTGTTGAATCCCCAATCGGCATTGTGCATAAAATGCACTTGACGATAAAGAACAAACGCGCTTAGGATAAAAAACAGGCTGATAGCAAGCTGTAATACCAAGCTAATTCTGTTGGATGAGAATTTGTTTTTTGTCGGGGTAGATTGTCTTAACGAAGTTTTTCGGATAAACCGGGATAAGAACACAAATGCAGTAAGGTAAAGCATTGTGCTAACTGCACAGATAGTAACGAGCAAAATCCGATATATTTTACCGGTAATGATTATGGTGGAAAAAGTTTTTTCGAAAACCGGAATAGTCAACTCCAGTGCGCAAAACGAAAAAAGCAGCACAACGACAATCAACAGAAGCATTTCTATGACTATCTGCCCGAAAATATTGAGTGTGGATGCCCCGTTTACCCGGCGCAAATTCATTTCCCTTACGCGTGTAAACATTGTATTGATGAGAATATTGAGGTAGTTGAAAAACGCGGCAAAAATCAATAACAGCGCCGAAAGAATAAACGTGCGGATATATTTTATATCGAATGTCACTTTATCGAACGGATTGCTGATCGTTTGTCTAACGGATTTTAGGGGAACCATACCAAATAACAGATCATCATTGTAATTATTGTCGATGGCAAAAGTCCTTAATTTTTCGTTGAATTTTTTGATATCTGTATTCTTTTTTAACTGGAAAAAAGCTCTTGTATCATTAAAATCGTGCCATTTTACAACATCGTCGACTTTTGTATATAAGAATAGTGCATCCGAATCGGATAAGTATCCCACTCTTTTGAAAATGCTGTTTGCCGGAGGGTTGCAAATAACCGCTTTTACGACATAAGATTTACCGTATCCCGAAACGAGTACCTTTCCTAATGCTTCTTCCGGCGTTCCGATATGTTCTCGCACGAAAGATTCAGTAAGGACAATCTCATCACTATTTTTAAAGGTATTTGCATCCACTTTACCGGCGATAACGTTGGGTGGAAACATATTGAAAAAACGCTCGTCCACAAACTCAAGCAGTGGATATCCCAAATTTTTATTGTTGTATTTAAAATTAGAGCCAGAGTTTGGATATTGTACTGCCACTTTTTCTATTTCGGGGAAAGCTTGTTGTAATTTCTCTACGGCGATATAGGGCATAGTTCCCATTTCGTATGGTTTCCCAGAACTTTTGTACATACTGTACATTCTGTAAACTCTATCGGCATTAGGATAAAAGTTGTCGTATGTTGTTTCGTATTTATACCAATGGTATCCGTACGCGAAAAACACCACGCCGATGGTCAATCCCAATACACTGATGATGGTTTGGGTTTTGTATTTCAGGAGATTTCTCCACGCGATTTTTAGATAATGTAACAGCATATATTTTTAATTACAAATTATTAATTACCAAATACTAAATAGACTGTTAGAAGTCCGAAAACCGAAGTTTGCAGCCGGCGGTTTGATAAATTTTCAAACTTTAAACCTTAAACTTACTAATAATTACCAACTCAGCACTTAAAACTATTTTATTACCAGTTCCTCCACATCGCCAAAATTAGCGTATCCACTCACCACCACGCGGTCGCCGGCTTGCAGTCCGCTCACTATTTCGTACTGCACCGGATTTTGCCGACCAACGCTGATGGGTGTTTTCACTGCCCTGTCGCCCGATTTGTTCAACTTATAAATCCACTGTCCGCCGGTGGTTTGGAAAAAATCGCCGCGTGGAATGACGATGGCCGTTTCCGGTTGTCCCAGCTCCACCTGCACCCGGAAACTTTTGCCAATGCGTACGTTGTCGGGCATGGTCTCCGTAAACACCAAATCCACATCAAATTGCCGGTCTTTCACTTCGGGAACGACTTTCGACACGCGTAGCGGATATTTCTTTCCCTGATAGGTTACCGATGCAGGCAATCCCACCTGTACGCGGTCGATGTAATACTCGCTCAATCGGGTATGTATCTTGAAATTGTCCATCACTTTTATTTCGCCAATGCTTTCCGATTGTCCCACCCGCAGGCCGAGCGTAACGTTGAGGAAACTCAATTGTCCGTCCATCGGGGCGCGCACAATTAAATTATCCATTCGTCCGCGGGTGTGTGAGGTGGTTTTTCGTACCCGCTCGAGGTCGTTGTCCATCAGCGTTCGGCGCAGGTGTGTGGCGGCGCTGTCTTGTCTTAGCCCGTCTAATTGCAGGGCGGTGCTTTGGGTTTTGTAGGTAAATTCTTCGCGTTGCACATTGAGTTGCGCCTTGCTTTTTACACCCATCTTAAATTCTTCTTCGCCCAGCGCGAAGTCTTTTTGCAAACGGCTCAGTTCGTATCGCGCCTGAAGTGTTTGCTGCTTGAGCAGGATGGTTTTCTGCTCCATTTCCAGCTTTTTCTCCTCGTAGAGGATACGCTGTTTTTCCCATTCGGCTTGCTGCTCTTCGATGATGCGCTCTAATTCGGGATTTTGCAACACAAGAATCACGTCGCCTTTTTTCAGCATCGCGCCTTCTTCGGCAATCACTTCCTGTACCATTCCGCTTTCCAGCGCGTTGAGCTTGATGGTTTGGATGGGCTGCACGATGCCTTCGGCATCCACGTAATCGAGAAACGGCGCTTCCGCCACGTCGGCAATCGCGATTTTTTCGTTGTCCACACGCAGTTTTCGTCCGCCCGATACGCTCACGATAACAAATACGAGGAACGCCACAAACGCCGCTCCGGCAAGCAGGTGGTATTTGTATTTTTGGAAAAACGAACGTTTGGGCAAGCGTTTATCCATAGCGCTGTCGCGGGATTCGTGGAAAGAGTTATCGGTTCTAAGTTTTGAGTTCTGAGTTTCGAGTTCCGGGTTGTTCATTTTTATGTTGGCCATTGGCGTTAAAAGTCTATTATCTGAAATCTGTATGAAAAAACAAAGTTGTACTTTAGATATTCATGAAAAAACAAAGCTATACTTTAGATATTCATGAAAAATAATGTATCTTTGTAACGGTTTTACCTTATTATTCACAAAAAACAAATCAGAATGTTATCACGAAAAATAACAATTCAGGATATAGAGAACGAAAGCATTTTTCTTTGGGGTGCGCGGCAAACCGGTAAGAGTACGCTGCTGAAAATGCTGTTTCCCGACAAACGAATCATCGATTTGTTGAAATCGGATGAATTTGAACGTTATAACCGCCGTCCGGCACTGTTACGCGAAGAACTAAGCCTGTTACCCGTAAACGAGTTGGTTATCATCGACGAAATTCAGAAAATCCCTGCTTTACTTGACGAAGTGCATTGGTTGATAAGCAATCATAATCTTCGTTTTATCCTGAGCGGCTCCAGTGCACGCAAGTTACGCCGAAGCGGTGTGAATTTGCTTGGAGGCAGAGCTATTCGAAAGCACTTGTATCCGTTTGTCAGCGCCGAAATTCCCGATTTCGACCTTGTAAAAGCCTGCAATAACGGTATGCTGCCGCGCCACTATTTAGTGGAAAACGCCACAAACCGGCTTCACGCTTACGTGGGCGATTATTTGCAACAGGAAATAAAAGCCGAAGCACTTACGCGAAACCTGAATACTTTTTCTCGGTTTATGGAGATTGCGGCTTTGAGCAATGGTGAAATTCTCAATTACAACAACATTGCTTCGGAATGCGGCGTGAGTGCACCTACAGTGAAAGAGTATTTTTCTATTTTGGAAGAAACGCTGATAGGTTATACCATTCCCGCTTTTACCCGAAACGTGAAACGTCGTGTTATCCAATCTCCCAAGTTTTACTATTTTGATGTAGGCATTGCTAATTTTCTTCTCAAAAGAACTGAGATAAACCCCGGTTCACCCGAATTTGGACATGCTTTCGAACATTTAATCATGCAAGAACTTATAGCCTACCTTGGTTATTTCAAGCCTCAACTCAGCTTGTCCTATTGGCGCACAACATCGGGTTACGAAGTGGACGCCATTATCGGAAATGCCGAAACAGCCATTGAAATAAAATCATCCGACGAAGTGCAATCGCATCACACAAAGGGATTAAAGGCATTTTCGGAAGAATTTCCCGATTGCCGGCTGATTATTGTTTCGTTGGATAAAAATCCGCGAAGGATGAACAATGTAGAGATTTATCCCGTGTTACAATTCTTGTCGATGCTTTGGAGCGGCGATTTCTTTTGATCTGATCAATTTTCGCTTATATTATTATTTCAATTTTTGAAGTAGAGCAACGCTTTGCTGTACCGGTTTTATTTAATTAAACTATAAAAATTGTCTTCCGTCTTCTGACATCTGTACTCTATTTTCTGTACTGACACATTCAAAATCGGACTATTCTTCTCAAAATCCCATCCCGTGATGCTCCGCAATCCGTAATAGAGGCTCCAGTAGTTTTGCAGTTCGCGGATATAGTCGCGTTGCGATCGGTCTTTTTCGGCAATGGCGGCATTCAGATCGAGAACGGTGGATTTCCCGAGCAGATAGAGCCGGTAGGCTACATCGTTCCGGCGCGCGGCGCGTACCGATGTTTTCTGCGCGATAGCCACTTTATCGGCCTGCAGGTTAAACTGTTTCACGAGTTTTATCACGTTGGCCTCAAAGTCGGTACGAGCCTGGGCGATGTCTATTTTCACTTTTTCGAGGTTGCTTTTTGCCACTTCCACCCGTCCGCGTCCCACGCCCCAATCGAGGATGGGAATACGGATGCCGAGACTTACCAACTGTTGGTTAAGCGGGTTGTTATACACATTGGCAAAACTGCGGTCGGTTTGCGACAAGCCGAACTGCATATACAAATCAGCCTTAAATCCGCGCGAAGCCTTGGCATAGGCCACCGCACTTTCGCTTTGAAGTTTTTGCAAGGCAAGCAGTTCCATATCGGGACTGTTTTGGCGGGCAAGTTCAAGCGCTTCGTTCACAGGCACCATAAATTCGGGTACCGCTTCGCTTACCTGCACCACAATTTCCACATTATCCGTTATTCCCAGAAAACTGCGCAAATCCTGAATCCGGTCGTCCATTTCAATATGGGCATTCAGGCGGTTGGTTTGTTCCGAAAGGTAATTGATTTCCAGTTGCAGCATCTCGTTTTCGGTTATGGTGCCTATTTCGTAACGTCCTTTGGCGTAAGTATAAAGGGTATCGGCATTGGCGTAATTGTAGTTTGCCGAACGTAAATTGCTTTGCGCCGTAGCCAACTGAAAAAATTTCATTGCCGCCTCCGAAGCCACTAATTCGAGCGTTTCGGCGTAGTGTTTTTGTGCTGTGCTGTATCGTACAGGCTCGATGCGCTTATTCCATTTCAGGTAGTTGTAACCGAACAGATTTTGCGAATATCCGACGACCACGGGCGTGGATTTGAACGAGTATTGGTTTTCGGAGAAAATATCCAATCGCTGCAAACCGCTCTGTACGAACACGCTACCTCCAAGTGGGGCAATATTTTGATTGATGGTCATTGAGCCGTCGTTGAGCAATTGGTTGCGGTGTACAAAACTATCGGTTCCATCGGGCAGCGTAACCGGACTGATGGACCGGTTGAGCTGCGAATTGGACGAGAACGTCAGGCTGGGCAGGTAATCGGCCTTGAACGACCGCCAATTCCAATAAGCCGCCCGGTATTGATGGCGTGCCGCCACCGCCTGCGGCGACTGCTTCCGGGCAAGCGCCACCGCTTCGTCCAATGTGAGCCGAAGTGTGTCTTGAGCTGCTGCCAAATGCCCGAAGGCAAACAAGGAGAGAATGACGATGATTTGTTTCATATAAAAAACAAATAACAAAAGTTGTACCAAAGGCGTATGTATAAGATAATTAGATTATTACGATTTTAATGTTTTTTGCAAAAAGTGTGGAATCGCACAAATTGAGTTCGATTTCGCACAGTTTCGTAAAGATATATTGTTTACATTTGTGGTGGGAATTAAGTTTAATGTTTAAAGTCTAATGAATGTTTAGGGTAAAAGTTGTGTAAATTTAAACAACAAATCCTGCAAATTTAAAGTTGGAGTTCTGCAAATTTAAAGTTGTAGTCCTGTAAATTTAAAGTTAGAGTCCTGTATTTTTAAAATATTAAGTATCTTTGCATCCAAAACAATCTAAAAAACAATAAACTATGATGGTTAATCGGGAAATAGCAGGTGCTATGAAACAACTTGCAGAAAAATATCCCATTATCGCACTTACGGGACCAAGACAATCAGGCAAAACAACGTTGCTAAATGAGATGTTTTCGGATTACAGGTATGTGAACCTTGAAAATCCGGATACGCGAAATTTTGCGGAAACCGATCCGCAAAGTTTTTTAAACCAGTATGGTAAATATGTTATTTTTGATGAAGTGCAGCGCGTACCGCATTTGTTTTCATATATTCAATCCATTGTTGACGATAGCAGAATAATGGGGCAATTTATTTTTTCGGGTTCGCAAAACTTTCATCTGATGCAAAACATCACGCAAAGTTTGGCGGGTAGAGTTGCCATTTTTCGGCTTTTTCCGTTCGATTTTCAAGAATTGACAAATGCGGAACTACTTCAACCAGAATACGCGGAATATTTGAAAAAAGGTTTTTACCCTGCTATTTACGACCGAAATATCAAGCCTTCGGATTTTTATCCGAACTACATCGAAACCTACATTCAGCGCGATGTGAGCGAATTGATTGCCATCAAGGATATGAGCCTTTTCCAAAAGTTTTTGACATTGTGTGCAACTCGTGCAGGGCAGATGTTGAATATGAGCAACTTGGCAAAAGAATGTGGCATTTCGTCGCCAACAGTAAAGGCGTGGCTGTCGGCATTAGAAAACAGTTACATCATTTTTCTGCTGAGACCCTTTTACAACAATTTTAGCAAACGCATTGTCAAATCTCCCAAGCTTTATTTCTACGACACAGGGTTATTAAGTAATCTGCTAAAAATAAATGACGTATCGAAAATTGAAAATCAATCCATAAAGGGCACATTGTTTGAAAATATGATTATTTCGCAATACGTAAAGCGTCTGCATCATAAAAATGAAAAACAAATAGAGCCGTGGTTTTGGCGGGATTCGGAAGGCAACGAGGTGGACATGGTACTCGAAAAGTCGCAGCAAACTGAAATTGTAGAAATCAAAGCAACACAGACCATTATGCCGGATTTGTTTAAGGGATTAAATTATTACGCTGCACTCGCAAAAGAAACGAAACTCACAAAAACATTGATTTACGGCGGAAACGAAAGGCAAAACCGTACCGTAGCACAAATTGTGCCGTGGAATGAAACAGATGTTTGATAAGTTTTTTAATTCGACAACCATGACAACCAAACAAGGAAAAATACTCATCGTTGACGATAACGAAGACATTCTCTTCGCTCTTAATCTACTGCTGCAACCGCACGTGGAAAAGGTAAAAGTCACAACACAACCCGAACGCATCGCTCATTTCATAGAAACGTTCGCTCCTGACGTGATTTTACTCGACATGAACTTTACGAAAGATGCAGATAGCGGACATGAAGGTTTTTTCTGGCTAAAAAAGATAAAGGAAACCGATTCCGATGCGGTGGTGATTTTCGTAACTGCCTATTCCGATACGGAGAAAGCGGTGCAAGCAATTAAAGCCGGCGCTACCGATTTTATTCCCAAACCGTGGGCAAAGGACAAATTGCTGGCCACGGTGGCTTCGGGCGTGGAATTACGCCGTAAACGTACAGAAGTTTCGCAACTGAAAAAACAAGTGGCGGCTCTTGAGAGCAACCTTTCGTTTCCCGAAGTTATCGGAGAAAGCCAAGTAATGCAATCCTTGTTTGAAACCATCGACAAACTGAAAAATGCCGATGCCAACATACTGATCCTGGGTGAAAACGGAACGGGGAAAGACCTGATTGCCAACCTGCTTTATTGTTGCTCACCACGCGCCGGCAAGCCGTTTGTGCATATCGATTTAGGCGCTATTCCCGAAACACTGTTCGAAAGCGAACTTTTTGGATACGAAAAAGGGGCGTTTACCGATGCTAAGAAGGAAAAAGCCGGACGGTTTGAAATTGCATCGGGCGGAACACTTTTTCTGGACGAAATCGGAAATCTCACGCCCGCAACGCAAATGAAGTTGTTAACAGCTATCGAAAAACAACAAATAATGCGTCTTGGCGGCACTTCTCCCATACACATAAACGTACGTTTGCTTTGCGCCACAAATGTCGATATTCACGAAATGGTTGCTCGTAGCTATTTTCGGCAAGATTTGCTCTATCGCATCAATACTATCGAGTTGCATATTCCACCATTGCGTGAGCGTGGAAAAGATATTGAACTACTTGCCGGTCACTTTTTACATCGCTTCGCGAAAAAATACAAGAAAGACATCCGGTGCATTTCTACATCTGCGTTGCGGAAACTAAACGCATACAACTGGCCGGGCAACGTGCGCGAATTGCAGCACGCTATGGAACGCGCTGTGATTTTGGCATCGGGATATACGCTTTCTGCCGATGACTTTATGCTGAAACCGGCGCCGGTGCGAAAAACGAAATCCGAGAACCTGAATTTGGAAGAACTGGAACAATCAGCCATCGAAAAAGCCCTCGAACAAGCGGACGGAAACATGAATCAAGCAGCAGAATTGCTGGGTATTTCGAGATTTACCTTATATCGGAAAATAGATAAATATAAACAACGATGAAGTTCAAGTCCAAGCACCTCTTTTCCCTGAAAATCACCACGATTGTGTTGTTATCGTTGATTGTAGCGTGGATTTACCTGAAAGGATTTATCTTCTCGTCAGCAATAATATTGGTTGCAATTGTGGCGGTTGCGGTTTCAATGTATTTAGATCGCAAAAAACTGATCAGTCGCATGGAACAATTGATTGCAGGTATTCGTCATTCCGACTTCTCTACACACTTTGTCAGTTCTGGAGCTAACGATGAGATCAATCTCCTTTCGCAAGAAATGAACGAAGCACTCGATATTTTTCGTTCCCGTACGCACGATGCCATGATGGACGAAGCCGAGTCACAAGCGTGGCAAAAACTTATCAGTGTGCTCACGCACGAAATCATGAACAGTATCACGCCCATTATTTCTCTTTCCGAAACGCTCAACGAACGCAAAATGCCAGATGATACCGATCCCGAAGCGTATCGCATCATGAAACAGGGGATGGAAACCATCCACCGACGTAGCAAAGGATTACTTTCGTTCATCGAAAACTACCGCAAACTTACACGCTTGCCGCAACCTACCGTTCAGCCTATTCACGTGCAGTCGATGCTCAAATCGATGCAACAACTGGTTGGTCCCGGCGGTATTCAATTTGCCTATTCTGTTTATCCCGATCAGCTTATTCTAAAGGCCGACAAGGGCATGACGGATCAATTGCTGCTCAATCTGCTAAAAAACGCCCACGAAGCTTGCGTTACACAACCTAAATCTAAAATAGAGGTAAAAGCCGAAAAGATAGGCGGCGAAATCCATATTTCGGTTTCGGATAACGGTCAAGGTATTTCATCCGAAGCCATGGAGAAAATTTTCATTCCCTTTTATTCTACAAAACCTACCGGATCCGGCATAGGTCTTAGTATTTGCCGACAAATAATGTTGCGCCACAAAGGGAAAATAGTGGTAAGATCGGAAAAAGGTGGAAGTAAATTTACAATGATTTTTCCGGATTAACTCAGGTATCCAGGTAAATGGCATTTCCCTAAAATCAGATGATATATGTTTTACAGCATAAAGGTTGTTTTTTAACTTAAAATATTTTGCTGATTCGATACAGCAAGATATTTTTGTGGAGTAAAACAATAACTGTTGTGGACGAAAAGCCCAGAAATAGAGTTTCCTTAAAGGATTTGGCCCACCACCTCGGCGTATCCAAAACGTTGGTTTCAGCTGTTTTAAACGGAAAAGCCAAGCAATACAGGATAAGCGAGGAGACGGCTACTTTGGTAAAACAAGCGGCCAGGGAGTTGCAATATTCACCCAATATGGTTGCCAAAGGATTGCGTACCGGTAACTCTCAACTCATCGGGCTAATCGTGACGGATATTTCAAATCCTTTCTACTCAACGATTTCGCGTATCATTGAAAACAAAACCAACGAAATTAATTACAAGGTCATTTTCGGCAGTTCCGATGAGAGCTTGGTTAAAACCAGGCAACTGATCGATGTCATGCTTGACAAGGGTGTTGCCGGATTAATCATCGTTCCGTGCGAGGGATCACAAGGCATGATCGCCGAATTACACAAGAAAAATATTCCTGTTGTACTTATCGACAGGTATTTCCCTGAACTGGAGGTAAGTTATTCGTGCCTGAACAATTTCAACGCGACTAAACAGGCTACGATGCATTTAATTGAACAAGGGTACAGAAATATTGCGTTAATCTCTTATAAATCTGGATTGAGTAACATCAGAGACCGTATTCTCGGGTATAAGGAAACCATGAATAACCATGAGCTTGGCGAATACGTTAACGTGAAAAGCGTAAATATTGATCATCCGCTTCCCGAAGTTGAAAAAGCACTTGATTATTTAGTCAATAGAAAGAATGCGGAAGCCGTAATTTTTATTACAAATGCCTTGTTGGTAGCCGGCCTGCGTAGTTTAAACAAATTGAATAAGCGGATTCCCGACGATGTGGCAGTGGTAGGATTCTATGGTAGTGAGTTGTTCGACTTGTACTATTCTCCGATAACGTATATCAAGCAACCGATTGATATGATTACGGAGGAAGCGGTTAATACCTTGATAGATAAGATAAAATATGGGGAGAACCGTAAGTTTTCCAAGACGTTTATCGAACCGGAACTGATTATACAGCATTCATCCATCAAAATGGATAACGTATAAAACTTAATTTTTTCTTAATAAAAACGTATAGGATTGGTAACATTATTTTTATTTTTTTGTACCTGAAGGGTTTGGAAGTCATGTTGTTTTTTTACCACATAGCTGAATCGTTTTAGCATTTCTGCGATTAAAAAGATAATAAGAAGAGGCACTGGATGACAGAACGAATAAGAAGAAAACAATGAATTGAACAATGAATAAAAATCAAGCATTGCATATACTGATGGTTGGGATGACGCTGGGAACTGCATGGGCTGTCCGCGGTCACTTTGGTCATGAGCAGGGAGCAGCATGGGCAGGTGGCATAGCCACTCTGGCCCTGATCTTGGTTTCGAGGCGTAAAGACTGGTACAGCAAAATGTTGCCGACAGTGCTTGCAGCATCTGTCGGATGGGGTATTACCGGAATGATAAGTTACGGTCTTGTTGTGGGTTACGGTATGAGCAATAATTATCCAAATGCCTTATACGGATTGACGATGCTGTTTGCTATCGGAACACTGTTTGGGGTATTGGGGGGAGGTTTGACGGGGCTTTCCCTGGAATCCTCGAAAGAGAGAAAGGTGGAGTGGGGAGTCCTTTTTGCTCAAATGGGCATGGGAGGACTAATCGTTTACGGGCTCCTGATTCAACAACTCGAATGGTTAATGACCCCTCCCCGTTCGGAAGCCTGGGCCATTTGCCTGGGAGCTGCGCTTGCTTTTTTGTGGTACACTGCCCGAAAGGGATTTCCGGCAACGACCAGGATATCGTTGATTACCGGTATCGGCACAGGGTTTGGCTTTGCTTTCGGAAACTTTCTACAAATTGTTGGAATGGTCGCGGAGATTCCGTTTAATATGTGGAATGTCATGGAGTACAGTATCGGATTTTTTGGAGGGATTGCCCTTGCCTACGGTATTTTTACCTCAGTGTGGCCCCAAACCGTTTCTCCGGTTAAAGCATGGGAAAACAGAGTGGCATTTGTGCTGGTGTTTCTGGTTATACCTTTCGTTGTATTTCAGCAATCTCTTTCGTTTGATCCTGTTATCGAGCGGTTTAGAACGGGAGCTGAGGTTGTGCAACCTGAACTGACCGGCAAAATAAGCAGCATATCCTCACTGATTATCTTGGTTATATCGGCAGCTTTGATCGGATATAGGTTGAAAAAAGTCCATACAGGGTTCAATGTAGGAGACATACGTTTTGTTTTTATCGTCTACTTCTCAGTATACATTCTTTTTGGATACATCATCAACGGAGTGATGGGCGGAAAAGCAGCATTGAATATTCACCTCTATGTTGTCAATTTAATTGTGATACTGATGTTGACACGAATACAGGGAAGTCCTTTTTCATCACATCCTTTGTTACAGGTTGACTCCCGGAAACTCTTCAAGGTGCTTGTCGCAGTGATACTTTTTATTACGGTCATGTCGTTTATTGCAGTTAATCTCCACGAGGGATTGCCGGGAACACAAAATCGTTTCTAAATTCATGCGAACAATTTTTTACACAACTAAAAGTTTAGATACATGAAAGGAGCCTAAGGCTGGTGTACTCCTGTTATGCTGAAGTGAGTAGATGCCTTGCTTATAATTTGAAAATAAATAATTTAAATCATATGAGAAAAATTGTTCAGGGAATAGTAACCCCACTTGTAACTCCGCTTATCGACAACAACACCCTGGATATTGCCGGTTTGGAGAGATTGATTGAACACGTGATATCGGGTGGTGTACACGGCATTTTTATTTTGGGGACAACAGGAGAAGCCTCAAACCTGGCCATCAATCTCCGAATTGAAATGATTCGTCAGTCGAGCAGGTTGATACGAAAAAGAGTGCCCCTGCTGGTCGGTATTTCAGATACTTCCATTACGGAAAGTATCCGGTTGGCTGAAACAGCAGCTAGTTTCAGTGCAGATGCAGTAGTTTCCACCCCTCCGTTTTATTTTGTCATGGATCAGACGGAATTGGCAGAATACTATGAATCGCTGGTACCCCAGTTAAATCTACCGCTATACCTGTACAATATGCCTGTAAACACCAAGATAAGCTTTGACCCCAAAACGATAAAGAGAATAGCCGAAAATCCCCGTGTGGTAGGGTTTAAGGACAGCTCGGGTAACGCGCCTTATCTCCAGAGGGTTATACACGAGATGCGTAACTGTGAAAATTTTTCAATATTTGTGGGGCCGGAAGAAATGACAGCCGAAATGGTTTTGCTGGGTGCTGACGGAGGAGTTAACGGAGGAGCAAATATTTTTCCACGGTTGTACGTGGACTTGTATCATGCTGCTGTAGCAAATGACATCGAGGTGGTAAGAAACCTGCAGGCCAAAATAATGAATATCTCTTCTACCCTTTATACTGTTGGTGAAAACGGTTCCAGTTACCTGAAAGGATTGAAATGTTCATTGGAGATACTGGGAATTTGCAACGGTTTTATAGCTTCCCCTTTTAAAAAATTCAGCGGGCAGCAATACGGGCAAGTTAAAACTGCCCTGGAAAAGATTATGAGGATCTGTGAGTGATCCGAAAAGGATGGATAAACCTGGATTAACAATAATCCGAGAGTGATACTGTAGAAACGGCATTGTAGTTATTGGCGAATGGATTAAAACGAATTTAAGTTAATCAAAATTGATCAGTAAAGAAGTTTTTATGAAAACACGTTTTTTGTACTTAACCTCTCTCTTTCTGTGCATGACGGCCTTTTTTTCCTCATCGTGTTCAAGTGAAGAGACAGGGGATGACTTACCGCTTTCTGCCTTGATTTTCCACAGTATAGACGGGAAACAGGCAGCATTCACAGCGCTCACCCACAGTGCGGTAAGCTGGGAGTGGAATTTTGGAGACGGAAATACCAGCAACGAAAAAGATCCCGTGCATGTGTATGGGGAGGGGGGGTATTACCTGGCAAAATTAACGGCAAAAGACAAGATTGGCAATTCAGTAACCGCGCAAGTGAGTTTGGCGGTTGCGCTCACTCCCTATGCCCTGCTAACGGGAGATCATACCGCTGAAGGGTACAATGGCAAGACCTGGAGGTTGACACAGTCGCATACCGTTAACGATAAGTTGGTAAACTCAGACATAGCATTTTCGTTGCTCGATGAAGATATTCCATCGTTGCCCGCAGGAGCTTTTAGTGTATTTGTCGGACTTCCGGAAGCCTATAACGATGAGTACACCTTTTACCACGACGGTGGTTATAGGCATACCCCTACAGATGGTTCCTCTTTTGGGGGTATTGTCTATGCGATGATCTTGCAACAGTCGGGATTAGCCCAGATTACAAAGACGGGGGGAGAAGCCGTGTTTGGACAGGATGTCTTTGCAATGACCACCTGTACTCCCCGGGAAGATGCGACATTTGTATTCAACGAAAGTGAAGATTTTTCCGTCCCTACGGTTCCGGGTTTTGCCACTGGAGTCCGTCCTGACGGAGTTCCCGTAGTTACCTATCCGGGGGTAATGACTATTGACTTTCCGGGAACCGGTGATTTTATAGGAATCAGGGATTTCCACCGCAAGGTTATTGTTCAGGAGATAAAAAACAGCACCATGCGGCTGGTGATGTTCATGACACTGGACCCTAAAGCGATAATCAGCCAGGATCCACTGATAGCACTGAGTACTTCTGCTGCAATACTTACTTTTGAAGCAGTTAATTAAATCCTGTTAAATGGTTCGGTATGAGACGGGCGTGATAAGAGCGCGTTTCCTACAATACCTTTGAAACTATTCGCAAAGCCAAGGAGCAAAACCAAGCTTGAGCGTGTTATGCTGTAGCGCGCGAATAGCTGACTTTATTGAAAGTTAATAATCTTAGTCGTATGAAAATAATTATTTTACAAAAGATAAAAAGCAATAATGTGTTGGCGTTTTTCTTGTCCGTATTCTTTTTTGTGGTTCTTGTGGAGAACTGTTATGCGCAACCAACAGGAGCCGGGCAAAACACCATACGTGTTACAGGAACAGTTACGTCAGCGATCGATGGAGCGATTCTTCCCGGAGTATCCATTGTTGTGGAAGGAACTACTACAGGTACTGTGACCGACATGGACGGAACTTACAGTATAGAGGTACCTGAAAATGCAACCCTTGTGTTCTCCTACTTAGGATTTGCCCCTCAGAAAATTGCTGTAGGAGGCAGGAACTCCATTAACGTTTTAATGGTTGAGAGTGCTGAGGCCCTGGATGAACTGGTAGTTACAGCTCTTGGTATCAGGCGTGAGGAGAAATCGCTGGGCTATTCAGTAGGAAAAATTGCTTCTGAAGAGTTATCGAAGGTTGTTCATGAGAATATCCTCACTTCTATGGCAGGAAAAGTAACCGGGGTAACCATTAACTCTACCGGTGGAACAGGATCTACGGTAAGCATGGTTATACGGGGAGCTACTTCCATGAGTACGGATAATCAGCCGTTGTTTGTTATTGACGGAGTACCCATGACAAGCTCGGTAAATAATGTAGGAGGTTTTGGCAGCGGCAATCTGGTCGACTACGGGAATTCCATTTCGGATATCGATCCCGAAAGTATCGAAAGCATTTCCATCCTCAAAGGCCCAAGTGCAGCGGCCTTGTATGGCACACGTGCCGGTAACGGGGTAGTACTCATTACCACAAAAAAGGCTAATCAGAGGGGAGGAATGAAAGTGGAAGTGGTTTCGAACACCGTTTTTGATATTCCTTCGAAGTACCTGGATGTGCAGAACCGTTTTGGATTTGGAGCACGGAGTTATACGGATAAGACCTTTGCCAATGGAGTTATACCGCCCTACAATGTATCGGAAGTGGCCGGTGCAGGCCCTGAATTAAATAAGGGGTATTGGCAGGTACAACCGTTTGCCCCACTCGACGCGAATGGAGCAGCAATACCAACGGAGCTGATTGCCTATCCTGACAACTACAAAAATTTTATCAACAGGAGTGCAATTACCAGCACCAACAGCATATCCATATCCAGTGTTACGGATCTTGTGAACTACAGGCTTGGAATATCGAATATGACCAATAAGGGTTTGGTGCCCAATTCTGATCTTAACAGAAATAATTTAACTCTTTCTGCAACGTCCGAAATGCGGAAGGGATTTACAGTCAGTACCGATATTAACTATACGCAAAACTGGGCCGACAACAGGCCGGCCACCCAGGAACGGGGGGCTAACCCTTTACAGTGGGCTGCCTGGACGCCACCCAACGTTGATATTCGTCAGTTGAAAGCGTATAAACTTGGTGGAAATGAGGTTCTTACCATCGGAGAGGGTTGGGAAAACCCTTATTTCCTCGTATATGGGATCAACAACCGGTTTAAAAGAAACAGGCTTATCGGAAATGTATCGGCTACATGGGAGGTAACTCCGCAACTCAGTTTTATGGGAAGATACGCATTGAATAAGTCTGATGAAGTCAGGGAAACGAAAATGGATCCGGGCTTTTCAGGGGAGCCCAACAACGGGGCATACGGTATAGTAACCAGTGAAAGTGCTGAAACAAATGCCGATGTGTTGGCTACCTATAAAAACAACTGGAATGATTTTTCGTTAACCGCATCTGCCGGAGGAAACGTGTTGTACGCCAACTGGTCACACATCAGCAATTCGTCCAAACCCGGTTCAGGATTAATCATCCCTTATTTGTACACGGTCCAGAACATTGAAAATACTTCGTTAAACTATTCCAATGCCCGTTACGAAAGAGCAATCCACAGTGTGTATGCGATGGGTAATCTGGGGTGGAAAGACATGGTCTACCTCGATCTGACCGCGAGGAACGACTGGGCCAGTACGCTTCCCTCTGAAAACAGATCCTATTTCTATCCCTCTTCTTCTTTAAGTTTCATAGTGAATAACATGTTCGATCTGGGAAAACGGATAAACCTTTTCAAAATAAGGGGAGGTATTGCACAGGTAGGAAATGATACTTCGCCCTACAGCCTTTATGCCACCTATTTTGATGCGGGACAGTGGGGAGAAGCCATCAGGCTGGGGAAGCCCGGAAACCTGCTAAACCCGGTGCTCCTTCCCGAAGAAGCAACATCGTATGAAGTGGGGGCGGACTTGAGGATGTTCAATAACCGGCTGCGGTTTGAAGGTACCTACTACAAGGAAGATAATCGTAACCAGATTTTAAGTGTTCCCCTGGCTGGGTCAACGGGTTTCAACAGCATAAAGATCAACGCCGGATTATTGCAGAGCAAAGGCGTCGAGCTGATGCTCGGCTTTACGCCTATACAGACCAATGACTGGACTTGGGATATCAATGCAAATTTCACAAAGAACAGAACTCACTTACTGGAATTGTCGGAGGGGACAGATTTTGTGGAGTTTTGGAGCGAGGCAAGAGTTAAGAATATTGCATATGCAAAAAATGAGGAGTTGGGCAGAGACGGTCTGATCGGGAATCTTTACAGCCGGAAAATACTGAGGGTTACCGACAAGAATTCAAAGTACTACAATTATCCTCTGCTGCCGGAAAACAGCGAGGATGCCGAATGGCAGTCGGAAGACGAATACTCCAAAGTAGGAAATTATAACCCCAGCTTTATCATGGGGTTTCAGACCACGCTTTCATACAAAAACTTCAGCTTGAGTATGACCTTTGACTGGAGATCGGGCGGACAATACGTGTCTCAAACCTGGAGGTACCTGACAGAAGGAGTTGTTTCGAATACATGGCTCAACCAACTCGTTATCCCGCCAGACGGGCTGGGCGGCAATCCGAGTAATGCCCTGCGCGACTGGGTAGTAGCCAACGCTGATGCCTTGATTTTTACCAACAATCCAAGGCCTGTTGGGGGACCAACACCTGATTTTGGCGGATATTACAACGATTTTTATACGGGAATAGGAGCTTATGACGGCACTTTTGCACCCGGCGTTTACGGATATTACGACGATAGCGGCAATTTTATCCTGACAAAGGAGAATCTGGGAAACGAAGGAACCGAGTTCAGGCCGTATGTCATGAGTTATCCCTGGGATATTGGAGAAGCGAACCTGTTTGATACGGACTATGTAAAGTTAAGAGAGATTGCACTGAACTACCGGGTTCCTCAGAGAGCCTCCCAAAAATTGGGGATAAGGGACCTGAATGTTTCCGTGTACAGTAGAAACATTATGATTTGGACGAAAAATGCAGGTATGGGAATAGATCCCGAGAAAGCATATCAATCTGCGGGCAATGGAACGTTTAAACAAGGGGTCGAACGCTTCAACGCCGAACCCTGGGTAGTTCCGGTAGGATTCAAATTAAGTTTTTCTTTTTAAATGAGAATAATGTCATGAATAAGATTAAAAAACGTTTTACCGTAGCGTTAATATTGATGGTTGGCTTTGTTATCTCCTGCAAGGATCTCGAAGAGCTAAATATCAATCCAAATGGAGTTGATCCTGCCATTGCAGACGTGAATTTTCTGTTGCCTACCATTCAAACCAATACGGGACAAACAATATATAGCATCGGTTTTGGTACGTTTTCCGGAGTAATGCAACATACACAACATACCGGATGGGCAGGCGGACACAACAATTATGAATGGAACAGCCTTTCACACAGCTGGAATGGTTATTACAGCATTTTGATGAACAACAACGAGTACTTTAATAAAGCGGTAAAAGGAGATTACACCTTTCACGAAGGAGTAGCCCGTATTATGAGATCGTATGTTTTTGGCTTAATAACCGATATCTGGGGTGACGCACCTTATAAGGACGCGCTTAAGGCGGAACTTGGAGCTGATTACTTCAGGCCGGCTTTTGATCCGCAGCAGGAAATCTACCGGGGTATTCTGGCTGATCTGGATACTGCCAATACGTTGCTTTCAAAAAGTGCCGGTGAATATAAGAATATTGTGTCCAAACAAGACGTGGTTTACAAAGGAGATGCTTCAAAATGGCGGAAATTTGCGAACTCCCTTGCTTTGCGGTATTATATGCGGCTACAGGCGAAAGAACCCTCTTTTGCCGAGGCAGGGATCAAGAAGATGGCGGATAACCCTGTACAATTTCCATTGATAACCGTTGCGGAGGATGATGCAAACATCAGTTTCCCCGGGACTTCAGAAGGTGTCTCCAACCCGCTGAATACGGTCTACGATACCGATCCTGCCGGAGCCTATATGAGGGTGAAACTGGCAAAAACACTGGTAGATGTACTCAGGGAATACGATGATCCGCGGCTGGCGGTATGGGCAGATAAGATTGAGATTCCTTTGGTGTTGGTTCAGGGTAGCGGAATAGACCGGATCGTTGAAGGCAAGCGCGAAGTCTCGCAGGACATCGTGAGTGCTTTTGAAGAGACCAATGCGATGAAAGTAGATTTCGATCCGGAATATGCAGGCGTACCTGTTTCTCACTCCAGGGTACAGATCTTTAATATGAATAATGCCAACTCTGCCCAGGGGACAGTTAATCCGCACGCGTCCCATTTGAACAGCAGGTATAAAAAAACAACCGATCCTTTTGTGCTGATGAGGTTGATTTCAGCTTGTGAAACCAACCTGATACTCGCTGAGGCTGCTTATCGAGGGTGGATTCCGGGTGATCCTGCCGAATATTATGCCGACGGGGTCAGGGAGTCTCTCAAAGCCTGGGGGGTAGGGAATGATTTTGACAATTACATCACAAAAGTACCTTATGGTGGACTGGAGAGCATCATTGAACAAAAATGGATAGCCAGTTGGACAACGGCTCAAGAGGCCTGGTTCGACTGGAGAAGGACCGGACTGCCTGACCTGAAGACGGGACCATCGGCCATACGTCCGGTATTACCTATCCGGTGGTACTACCACACGAACGATGAGGTGGAGAAAAACAGGGCCAACGTTGAAGCAGCCGTTGAAAGGCTGGAAGCGACACCCTATCAGGGTACCGATCAGACCAAGAATAGTGCCTGGTCGAAGATGTGGGTTCTTCAGGGAACCGGGAAACCTTATTGATAAACGAATATCACTGTAGAAATTCAAAAAAAAACCAGATGAAAATATATTCTGTCCTAATAACTATCTCTTTACTCGTTTTACTTGCCTGCGGGCCTACCGGAGGAGGTAGGCTCAAGGGTTCGGTAAAAGACGAACCGTATGTTACTCCAGTTTCGGTGAAATACAGGGTGTCGCCCGGGTGGGATGGGACTGAACTAAAAAAAGTAGTGGTTAACGGAGACAACAGCGTATTTGTATTGACAGACAAGGGGGTGTTCAGGGATTTTCCCGGGGAGATTATCTCCAAAGACCTTATGTACAGCTCTCTTGCCGATAAGATCCCGATGGATATATCTATCCAGGAAGAAACGGGTTACCTGTATTATCTCTATGCCGACCGGTTCCTGACTAACATGCATGCAGGAAATATTTGCGGGCAATTTCCTGAAAATCAATACATACGTTTGGCTGTTAATAAATCGGGAGAGGTTCTTCTGCTGGGGGACAGAACAAGCGCCGTATACCGGGGCAACAACAAGCTGTCGGACATTAAACTACCCGAAGACCGTTTTATTGATTTGCAGGTAGAGGCAGGCGAGTTTTACCTGTTATCTCCGACATCCGTTTACCGGTTGGACAACTGCCAATGGAGCAGGATCCACCGGGGAGAAGGTATAACCGCCATGGCCCTTGCCGGAGACAGAATCGTTATAGGAACGGTTGACGGATATTACGAAACCGATGAAAAAGGTACTGTGATATCGGAAAAGAACAACCGCTTACCCGTGCCGGAGATCAGAAAGTTGCTGTCGGCTAACGGCCGTCACTGGTTTGCAACAGACTTTGGCGCATATTACAAGGACAGGGAAGGTATCCGTTACTTTACCGAGGAACGTTGGCTGGACCAGAACAACGTGATCGACATGACACTGGATCGATCGGGCAATGCCTACTTGCTTACTCCCACCGGGTTAAACAAAATCCATTTCAAAGAGGAAACATTGGCCGGAAAAGCAACCTATCTGCAGGACAACCTCCGGAAATACCATTTGAGGTTCGGCTTTTCTGCCGAAGCCCGGCTGTTGGACCCGGAAGACCCCACAACCATCCGGTTGGAAGACAGCGACAACGATGGCCTGTGGACCTCTTTTTACCTGGGAAGCCAGGCTTTCCGGTATGCTGTAAGCAAAGAGAAAGCAGCTAAACGGTATGTATGGGAATCGTTCGAACCTTACGAGCGCCTGCTTGTTATCCATCCCATCACGGGATTCTCAGGCAGGACTTTTGAGCGAACAGGATATATTGCCGGGGATACTATCCCTTGGCGGCCTGCTATTGATCCGGATTGGTGGTGGAAGGGAACGACCAGCACCGACGAGTTTGTAGGCTATATTTTTGTGGCATCCGTTATCGATCAGTTCATTGCGGAAACCCCGGAAGAGAAGAAAAGGGTTGCCGATTATATCGATGCCATCATGACACATATTGTATCCAACGATTATTACTTCATTGATTACGACGGCCAGCCAACCTTGTGGGGAAGATGGAATCCCGAGTATGTGAACTCTTTTGCTGAAACGCAGTTCGACAGAAGATTAAACAGTACGCTGACGATCGCGGGACTACAATTGGCGTACAAACTGACCGGCAAAGAGATTTATAAAACAGAAGCGTACCGCATGATGGAGAAACACGGTTATCTGGAGAACATGAAAATACCGATGAAAAACATTCGGTTTACACCCGGATTTCAGCACCAGGGAATAACCATGGGACAAGACTGGAATCACTCCGATGACGAGATGGCGTTTCTTACCTATTGGGTATTGTATCATTACGCCTTTGATGATACCCTTAGGGGAGAGTATAAAAAAATGATCAACGATCATTGGGAAATAGAAAAACCGGAACGAAATGCGTTATGGAATTTATTGACTTACGGGACCTCGGGAGAAATTGACCTGGAGTCTGTAATCTGGTATTTACGTGAATTTCCTGCGGATACCCGAAGATACGGAGTGCGAAATTCCCACCGTAAAGACGTGGAGTTCTTGCCTAAAGACTCTGCCGAAAATTTCAGGGAACAATCCACCAGGGAGTTGCTTCCCAAGGGAGAACGTCCGATGAACCGGCACAATGCCAACGAATTCCAGCTGGACAGCGACCGGGGAAGCAACAGGATTTTAGCGGGAGATGAATACCTTCTGCCCTATTGGATGGCCCGTTACTTACGAGTATTGGAGTAAGAAATTTGAATTTAAATTGATCAATAACGAAAAAATGAAAAAAACATTCTCTGTAATCTTTATATTGTTCTTGTCGTCTGTAGGTTTCGCTCAATTGAGTGTAACCCCTGAAACGGCATTGATGCATTACCTGAATAACAACGATAATACAAACGCCTGGGAAGTACGTGAGAGGTATCCGGTCAATAAGGCGGAGGCTTATTCGGTCTTGTTTATCTCGCAAAAATGGCAACAAATCCTGTGGAAACACGAAATGATCATTTTTGTGCCTCAAACCGTAGCGCACGACGGTGCACTTTTGTTTATTACCGGCGGATCTGTAAAGGACGGATTTCCCAGTGTGTCGGGAAGAAACGATGAAACAGCGTCATTTATGGCAGATTTAGCGCATAGGAACAAGGCGGTAACCGTTTTGCTACGCCAGGTGCCTAACCAGCCCCTGTACGACGGATTAACGGAAGATGCCCTGATATCCTATACATTGAACGAGTTTAAAGAAGATAAGAATTACTCCTGGCCGCTGCTTTTCCCCATGACAAAAAGTGCCATTAAAGCGATGGACGTGGTACAGGAATTTTCGATTGAGCGCCTGGGGCAGGAACTTAACCGGTTTGTCGTGTCAGGAGCTTCAAAACGGGGATGGACCACGTGGCTGTCAGCCGCGACGGAAGACAAAAGGATCGTTGCCATTGCTCCCATGGTCATTGACATGTTGAACATGCCCGCGACACTGGAGTACCAAAAGGAGATGTATGGAGAATACAGTGAAGAAATTCAGGATTACGTGGACCTCGAGATACCGCAGTCGATGAACAGTGATTTTGGAAGTGCTGTTGTAAAGATGATCGATCCCTACTCGTACAGGAATAAGCTCCTGTTGCCAAAAATGATTATTCTGGGTACCAATGACCCTTATTGGACTGTTGATGCAGTAAAGCACTACATCAACGAAATACCCGGGCATAACCTACTGCATTATGTGGCTAACGCCGGTCATAACCTGGGAGATAAGAAGCAGGCTCTGGCCGCCTTGAGTGCTTTTTTTGCCTTGAACCTGACAAATAAACCTATACCGGCCTGTTCATGGACCCTTAACGAAAAGGGACGAAATATTGATCTGGAGGTTAAGGCAAGTCCCGGAGAGTTGATTGGTGCCAGGTTGTGGTCCTCCTCTTCAGATAGCCGCGATTTTCGCCAATCTACCTGGACAAGCCGGGAAATAAAACCGGATTCAAAAGATGGGTCCACCGTGAAGACCCGTTTGAAATATCCAAAAGATGCCTATACTGCTTTCTACCTCGATTTAATTTATCCCGACCCCAATGGAGGTGAATATTCGGTAAGTACGCGCACTTTCGTTGCGGATAAAAAGCAAGTATTCGTAAAATAGAACATCAATCGTTTATTACCCGAGCAATATGAAAAAAACAGCCTTTTTTTTACTGATTCTAATCTATTCTTGCATGAACCTGTACAGCCAAACCCTGGCTGAAAAATTGGGATTTACACGAAACGACAGGGTCCTGATCATCAACAACGACGATGCCGGCATGTGCCACGCGGCCAACAAAGCCACGGTGGAGGGAATGGAAAATGGACTGATCAGTTCGGCAACCATAATGACGCCCTGCCCCTGGTACAATGAAATTGCCGCGTATGCCGCAGCGAATCCCCGTAAAGGTTTTGGGGTACATTTGACGCTGACCTCGGAATGGAAAAACTATCGATGGGGAACCGTGGCACCTCGCAACGAGGTACCTGGACTGTATGACGAACAAGGGTATATGTGGAAAGGAGTTATGGAGGTATATACCTCTTCCGGTCCGGAGGAAGCGTTAATTGAAGGACGCGCCCAACTTAAAAAAGCGTTGAGCAGCGGCATACCAGTGACCCATATTGATTCACACATGGGTACATATCAATATTCGCCGGACTATATGAAGGTGTACATCCAATTGGCAAAAGAGTTTAATCTCCCACTACGCATGCCTTCCCAAACGACCCTTAACAACCTGGGTGCTCCCGATTACAGGGAGATTTGCCGCAGGGAAGGCATTTTACACCCCGACTACTTCATACACGAAGAGCTTGAAGAGTATTCAACGGAAAATGTAGCCGGGTTTTGGACAAACTACATCAAAAACCTGAAGCCCGGAGTTACGGAAATTTACGTTCACGCATCTGCTGAAGGAGAAGAAATCCGCACCATCACCCATTCGGCAGCGAAACGCATTAAAGAGCTGGAGTTTTTCACCAGCAATGAGTTAAAAGAGCTGATTGAGAAGGAAGGGATTATAGTTATCAGCTACCGTCCCTTGTTGGAACTTCAGAGAAAGAAATGAAAGTAATAAAAACTATCGGGATCTCACTTCTGGTTGTAATAACCCTGATCTGTGTTTTCAGTTACTTCCATATGCGTGACCGCCATCCGGGATATCGCGTCGACCTGAAAATAGAAAACAGGGACCCCGGTGTCGTGCGCGCCGGCTTTGCCGCAGTTACCATTACGCCGGAATATATGGAGCCATGGAGCGATGTGGATAACAATGCACGTTTTGAACCCGATAAAGGAGATACGTATGAAGACCTGAACGAAAACGGGAAGTTTGATACACACTGGATCGCCGGTTTTGGGAATAAAGTCGCCGCGCGGGGTGTTCACGACGATCTGTGGGCGCGGACAATGGTGTTGGATGACGGCACTACCCGCCTTGCTCTGGTTGCAATGGATGTGATCGGCATGTTCCATCCGATGGTAATCGATATCCGGAAGATGGTACCGGAAGAAGCAGGCATTACCTATCTGGTGATCGCATCAACCCATACCCACGAGGGGCCCGACCTGTTGGGCCTTTGGGGCGAATCACCTTTCAGGAGCGGGGTCAACAAGGAGTGGAAAGAGTACGTGAAGAGACAGGTGGTCCAATCTGTATTGAAAGCTGTTGAAGCAATGCGTCCGGCCTATTTTCGTTTCTCACAAAACCTCACGGAAGGGAGGGTAACCATAAAAGATACCCGCGAACCTTATGTCTTTGACGAAGGCCTCCGGATGATGCAGGTGACCGATGCCGAGACTTCAGAAACGTTGGGGACACTGATTCAATGGGGCAATCATCCCGAAACATTGTGGAGCAGGAACCTGCTTATCTCTTCTGATTTTCCCCACTACCTGAGAGAAGTTGTCGAGAAGGGGGTCTATCATGGAGACAACATCATCAGAAAGGGCGCCGGAGGCGTTGCTCTCTATGTGAACGGCGCTGTAGGCGGGTTGATGACTACCCATGCCTCAATGGAGGTTGTCGATCCGTTCCGCGATACGGTGTATGTAGAGCCGTCATTCGATAAGATCCGTGCACAGGGAGACACCCTCGGATTGATCATACTCCGCACGATGGAGGAAAAGGCTGTAGAGATAAGGGAGGCCGGCATCAATTTACGTGCAAAGACGTTCGACCTTCCTCTGAGGAATCGTCTGTTTCGGCTCGCTGCGGCAATTGGGATTATGGATGCAGATATGACCGGATGGATGAAAAAACGTACCGAAGCGGCTGTGTGGAGCATCGGCCCGGCCAGTTTCATTACCTTTCCGGGAGAGCTCTATCCCGAAATAGTGAATGGAGGTGTGGTAGCACTGCCCGGCCGGGATTTTCCGGTCGATCCGCAGGAAGCACCTCCCCTGCGCGATATGATGCAGGGGACGTTCCGTTTTGGTATCGGGCTGGCCAATGATGAGATCGGTTATATCATCCCAAAGAGCCAGTGGGATGTTAAGAAGCCGTATGTATACCGGGACAGGCCTTATTACGGTGAACAGAACTCGCTCGGCCCGGAAACAGCTCCTCTTTTGTATGAAGAGTTGCGTCAGCTGTTGAAGGAGCTACCCGGTAAGCCGTATTGAATATTTTTTCACTGCAAACTCTTTTCATGCGATGGCAAAAAAAAATATGCTGATTCCTCTTTTCATTTTTTATAGCCTGTTTGTGGCTCCAGTGTCTGGTGAAAATCATGACTTCACCAACGCATCCCTGATTGTTTCTGAAAACATTGTTCCTGACTTCAGGGAAACTATTGTCGACATTCTTCGGGAGGAAACCTACAGGCTTTCCCATATCCATTTACCCCAGGGCGGGGAATGGACAGGTACCAACATTGCTCTTTCTCTGGCCGCTGACGCATCACTTTACGGAGAGCCTTTTCCGTCGGGTATCGAACTTCCAACAGAAGATGAATCGTATACCGTAGCGTTGGACAGTGATAACGAGAGAAAAACGCTCTGGTTGATAGGAAAAGATGAACGAGGCCTGTTGTTCGCTGTAGGCCACCTGCTGCGAACGATGTTCTTCGAGTCCCAGACGATCACTTTCAATTCCGGTAATGCCATCTGTTCTGCCCCAGCATACCCGGTACGCGGTCATCAACTGGGTTACCGGAACACAGCGAATTCATACGACGGGTGGAGTCCCGCGCAATACGACCGGTATATCCGTGAATTGGCCCTCTTTGGTGCAAACAGTGTCGAGAACATTCCTTTCGACACGTCGGATAGTCCTCACATGAAAACATCGCCTCACGAGATGAATATCCTCATCAGTCAAATGTGTGAAAAGTACCGCATGGATTACTGGGTGTGGGTTCCAGTTGAAAAACTATCCGACGATGCTGTTTTTAAAACAGAACATCAAAAACATGCCGATTTTTACAAAAGTTGTCCTAAACTGGACCATGTGTTTATCCCGGGAGGTGACCCCGGTGATAATCACCCGCGGGAATTACTGCCTTTCCTGGAAACCGTTTCGAAAGATTTGCAAAAATACCATCCCGGTGCCGGAATCTGGTTATCGTTACAGGGATTCAACGACGAACAAACCGATTATTTTTTCAAGTACCTGACCGAAAAATCGCCCGATTGGCTGAAAGGAGTTGTTAGCGGCCCCGGAAGCCCTTCTCTGGCGGCAACCCGCTATCGACTGCCGGACAAATACATGCACCGCCATTACCCCGATGTGACACATACCGTCAGGTGTCAATATCCCGTACTTAACTGGGATCAGGCTTTTGCGCTGACTTTGGGGCGTGAGCCCGTTAATCCGCAGCCGTTTTATTACGCTAAGGTACATAATGAATATGCCCCGCATACCGACGGATTCATTACCTATTCAGACGGAATAAACGACGACGTGAATAAGTTCATCTGGACACGGAGGGGATGGAATCCGGACGAAGAGGTTGCGAAGATCCTGAATCAATACGTCTGGTTCTTTTTCGGGATCGGTAACGCCGAACCCGTCACTAACGCGGTTATAGCCTTGGAGAAGAACTGGAACGGCCCCGTTAACGAGAACGCCGGAATTGAACTGACGTTGAGCGAATGGAACAGGTTGGAAAAAGAATATCCGCAACTCAGCCGTAATTGGCGATGGCAAATGTGCCTCTACCGGGCGAATTACGATGCCTACACACGCAGGAGGAACCTTTACGAGAAAAACCTGGAGAAAGAAGCAAATCGGATACTCTCCTGCGCAGGCTCAATCGGGATCGAGCAAGCTATGAGACAGGCGCTGGATAAAGTGAATGAAGCCGATAATTTCAATGTGGCTCCCGAATTAAAGCAAAAGATTTACGGTTATGCCGATTCCCTGTTTTTGTCTGTTTCCCTGCAATCCAGCGTCGAACGGTATAGGGCAAGCGGCCCGGAAAGGGGATGTACGTTGGATTTTCTGGATTATCCGTTGAATAACCGCTGGTGGCTGGCCGACGAATTCCAGAAAGTAGAACAGATGAGCACCGATGAAGAGAAGCTGGAACGTATAAAAATCCTAAGTGAATGGGAAAATCCCGGTAAAGGGAGTTATTACGACAATGTTTCAAACATTGCGAAGAGCCCGCATGTTCTAACAACGGTCTATGATGCTACCGATTTTGCCTGGTGGGATAACGGTATGTCCCGTAAACGCTTGTCGACACAGCTGTTTCAGAACTTTCCGGAATTGAGGTACACCGACCTGGATCCTGATGGACGTTATCTGATTCGTGTTGCGGGATACGGAGATGCTTTGCTCCGGGTGGATGGGGAAAGGATAACCCCTGTCCTTTACAACAAAGAATTGGAAACATTCAAGGAGTTTCTGATAGACCCCCGTTACACGCGGGACGGTAGCATCACGGTAACTTTCGATGAACCGGAAGAATCGCACCTGAACTGGCGGCAACATTCCAAAATCTGCGATATCTGGCTCTTAAAACGAGATTAAAAGAACCGGCGACACACGAACATTAAACAATAAAAACGTATGAAATCATTTTCCATTGTAACTTTATTATTAGTAACGGCGCTATCCTGTAGCAGCTATCCAAGTGAGAAACACAATACGGAGCCAACGTCAGGCATCAAACACGGCATTGTCTACTACCAGGAAAACAAGTATGGCGGTTGGCCTGCGAACAACGGTATATGGATCTGGGACAATGAGATATTAGTGGGATTTGTCGAGGCAGACTATAAACCGGCCGACGGCTTACATACGTATAACCAGTCATCAGCACACCATAAATACGCCCGCAGTACCGACGGAGGAGAAACCTGGACGATAGAGGACGCTTACGAAAAGGGGCAAACGGCTTGGGGGAATGATCACAGCATCGCTGTAGACAAGGCGGAAACGCCGGTAGCTTTAAAAACACCGGTGGAAGACTTTACCGATCCCGGCTTTATCATTACATTTGTCCGCCATAACAATAACAACGGGCCCACCCATTTTTATTATTCCATGAACAAAGGGGGTGTGTGGTCGGGCCCCTATTCCTTTCCGGATTTAGGTACGGCAGGAATAGCAAACCGTACCGATTACATAGTGGAAAGCGATCAGGAACTCAGCGTGTTTCTTACTACGGCAAAAACAAACAAAAAAGAAGGGCGTGTTGCTTTTGCGAAAACAACCGATGGGGGTATAAACTGGGAGTTTGTCTCGTGGATTACCGATGAGCAGGGAGGATTCGATATTATGCCTTCATCGCTGCGGTTATCGGATACGGAATTGATAACTATCATTCGTACGAGAACTGCCGAAAGGCAGGATTTACTGACCGCTTACCGTTCCTCCGATAACGGTAAGTCGTGGGCCAGATTAAAGAATCCTGTAAACGATACGGGGAACGGAGGCTCTCCGCCGGCACTGGTCAAACTGCAAGACGGACGGTTGGCCTTGGCCTATATTTATCGGAGCGTATACGGTTCCCGTGTAAATGTGCGTTTCAGCTCGGATAACGGAGAAAGCTGGAGCGATGAGGTTGTGCTCAGAAGCGGCGACGGCGCCAACCGCGATGCCGGTTATCCGCGCATGGTACAAAGACCAGACGGGAAATTGGTATTGATCTACTACTGGAACAATGCGAACGATGAAGATTCAACCCCGTACCGGTACATCGCATCCACCATTTTCGATCCTGGAAAATGGAAGTAAAGGCAACAGGTTTTGCAATAGAAAACACTTTAGATTAATTATACTTTATGCAGTTAACCGTTATTGATATCGTTATTTTTCTTGTTTTTACCCTAGGAACTGTACTGTTCGGGAGTTCATTTTTGCGGAAAAATAAAACCGCTGGTGATTTTATGACCGCAGGAAAGGGGATGTCTGGATTTGTGGTTGGGATGTCTATCTTTGCCACGTACGTAAGTAGCATCAGTTTTCTGGCACTGCCCGGCAATGCATATACAGGAAACTGGAATTCATTTGTATTCAGTCTGTCCATTCCGGTTGCTATCTTTTTTGCTGCAAGGTATTTTGTCCCTTTCTACCGGAGTATCAACAGCCCGTCAGCTTACAGTTTTTTAGAAGAGCGTTTTGGAAAATGGGCCCGATTGTATGCTTCGAGTTGTTACTTGTTAACACAAATTGCCCGTATCGGCTCTGTCCTGTTTCTACTGGCGCTTCCGCTCAATGCCATGCTGGGCTGGAGCATCCCGTTGATTATTATCCTGACAGGAGTCTGCGTAGTGTTATATGCGGCTTTAGGAGGAATCAAGGCGATTGTTTATACCGATGCCATACAAGGATTGATTCTGATTGCCGGGGCATTGGCCTGTCTGGTAATCCTTATGGTATCCATGCCTGGAGGAGGTAACGAACTGTTGCGTATCGGAATGGAGTACGATAAATTCTCCCTGGGGAGTTTGGGATTGACTTTGAATGAGCCCACGTTTTGGGTAACACTCATATACGGGCTGTTCATTAATCTTCAGAACTACGGCATTGATCAGAATTATGTGCAACGGTATAAGACGGCCAGAAATGAGAAGAGCGCACGCTTTTCGGCCCTTTTTGGCGGCCTTTTGTATGTACCCGTCAGTTTATTGTTCTTTTTTATTGGCACGGCGTTGTTCGTTTATTATAAAACCCAGCCCGGTTTGCTTCCGGAAACGGTTACCGGAGACCAGGTATTTCCCTATTTTATCGTGAATGGCTTGCCGGCAGGATTTACCGGCCTGTTGATCGCTGCCATATTTGCTGCAGGAATGAGTACGGTCTCTACCAGCATAAATAGCTCTGCAACGGTTGTATTAACCGATTTTTTTAATGTGACTTCTCACAGTGAAGCCGACGAAAAGAGGAAAATGAATATCCTGCACGCCACATCAGTCATCCTGGGAGCATTGGGAGTAGGTGTGGGATTAGCCATGATGTCTGTGAAGAGCGCGTTGGATGCTTGGTGGAGCATGGCGGCAATTTTCAGCGGAGGCATGCTGGGGTTATTCTTCCTGGGATATATAGCTCGTGGGATAAAAGGGTCATATGCTTTTGTAGGAGTGATTTGCGGCGTATTGCTCATTGCTTGGATGTCGTTAAGCAAACAAACCGTTTTTCACAATTATTTAACCATTGTTCTGGGAACACTCGTTATTTTTACTGTCGGCATGTTGCTGGCAATTGCAGGTAGCAGGCTGAAGAAGGGTAATTAGGAAAAGCTATCGCAGACTAGATCCGTTTTAACCGATTTGTTTAGTGAAAACAGGAAAAACATGAGTATCTTTACTGAGGATTATCTGAAAAACAAGATGTCAAGTTCATTCGTTTTTAGTCTTGACCAATAATAAATTTAATTCCGGTATGGATAAAAAAATTAGAATATTGGCTTTTGGAGCCACGGCCTTTTCTGCTTTATATGCTCAGCAGAAACCCAATATTGTCCTCATTTACGCCGACGATATCGGTTACGGCGATCTTTCGTGCTACGGGGCCACACGCGTACAAACCCCTTATGTGGACGCGCTCGCCAACAACGGCGTGCGGTTCAGAAACGCCCATTCGGCCGCAGCCACCAGCACGCCGTCCCGGTACGGCATGTTTACGGGAGAATACCCGTGGCGCCGGAAAGGAACGGGTATTGCAGCCGGAGATGCCGCACTTATCATTAAACCAGACAGATACACGTTACCCAAGATGATGAAGGAAGCCGGATACGCCACCGGTGCCGTGGGCAAATGGCATTTGGGAATGGGCGCCGAAACCGGGAAACAAAACTGGAACGAAAGGGTATCTCCCGGGCCGGCAGAAATCGGATTTGACTATTCCTACATCATGGCGGCAACGGGCGACCGCGTACCGTGCGTGTACATGGAAAACCAGCGAGCCGTGGGGTTAGACCCCAAAGACCCGATAGAAGTGAGTTACACCAAAAACTTCCCCGGCGAACCCACCGGAAAAGACAATCCCGAATTGCTGACGAAACTGAAACCGAGCCACGGACACGACATGGCAGTAGTAAACGGAATTTCTCGTATCGGGTTTATGAAAGGCGGGAAGTCGGCACTTTGGGAGGATGAAAACATAGCCGACAGCATCACGGTACATGCCATTCGATTTATTGAGCGTAATAAGGATAACCCTTTCTTTCTTTATTTTGGGACTAACGATATTCACGTGCCTCGTTATCCGCACGGGCGTTTTCGCGGGAAGACCGATATGGGATATCGGGGCGATGCTATTTTACAATTCGACTGGTCGGTGGGTGAGGTGGTTCGTGCTCTCAAAGAAGCCGGAGTTTACGATAATACGCTTATTATCATCACCAGCGATAATGGTCCTGTGGTGGATGACGGATATCAGGATGAAGCTGTCGAAAAACTTAAAAATCATAAACCGTGGGGTCCTTTCCGGGGTGGAAAATACAGCACATTTGAAGCGGGGACACGCGTGCCGTTTATTGTTCACTGGACAGGAAACGTCTGTCCGGGAGTTTCCAATGCGTTGGTATCCCAGATAGATATGCTGGGCACCCTTGCCGAACTTGCGGGAATAGATCTTGCCGAAGCCGGGCAGTTCGATACACAGAAACACCTTCCCGCCTGGTTGGGCAATGACCCTAAAGGAAGGGATTATATTATTGGGTCTGCCGGTTCTTTGACATTACTGACCCGTGATTGGAAATATATAGAGCCGAACAAGGGAAATGCATATTCTGCACATACCAATACCGAGTTGGGAAATAATCCTGAAGACCAATTGTACAATATCACCATTGACAGAGGAGAATACGATAATGTGGCCGTAGAAAATCCGTTGATGGTGAAATTTATGAAGCAGATTTTGGAAGAGGAAAAGGCCAAAGGTACAGGTCTGGAACTTTAAACTCTTACGTATCTATAGTCTTTATCTATGATGGGCGGTGAAAAATCTATCAAGAAAATATGTTTTATAACATATTTTTCTCTATCTTTGTACTGATTTTAATGGCAAGCGAGTTATTAGAAATCAATTTTAGGTTATCAACATTATTCTGAAAAAAGTTTCTTGTAAACGGTTGCCGATAAATCATAACTTTTAAAGAAAGGATAAAATTATGAACATCAAAAACCTTACAAAAGAAGACATTTTGTCTCAAATCAAGTATTTGGAACAAAATATCAACAAAGGATCTGCTGTATATCAGACTAATCGAATCAGCAGGATCAGAACATTGAAATCAAGCTTGCGTAACCGCAGGCCAGTATCTCTGTGATAGCATCGCGATCGGTAACTGATCCGAATGCTTTACTTCAACTACAATTTACACCAGATATTTAACAAAAAGCTGCTCATCCGAACAGCTTTTTTTTCGTTTTATCCGGCGATCATCTCTTCCGGTGAAAGATTCTCCAGCTTTTCCTCCTTTTTTTTCTTTAGGGCTATTCTCAGCCAGGTATACCCAATTATCATCGATAAAGTAGATGCTACCAGTACTGCCAGTTTAGCGGTGTCTTGCAGGGATTTGTCGTCGAATGCCAGCATCGATACAAAAATTGACATCGTAAAACCTATTCCGGCGAGGATACCCACACCTATGTATAACATCCAGTTTGGTTTGGTTTTCAGCTTGATGATTCGCGTTTTTGTCATTAAATACACAGCCAATGAAATACCTGCCGGCTTTCCGATTAATAAACCAAGAATAATCCCGATGGATAATTCGCCCAACAAATTAGCTATAGCCGAGCCGTTGATAAATATGCTGGTATTGGCCAACGCGAAAATGGGAATGATAAGGAAGTTGACAGGAAACAAAAGTACTTTTTCATAGACCGGAATCTTTTTTACAGGAAGCAATGCGGATAGAATCACCCCTGCAAAAGTAGCGTGAATACCCGATTGATACATACAATACCACATCACTACTCCGAGTGAAAGATATAAGATTCTGGATAGGGGGTTTCGTAAATATTTTATTACCAGTACGATCAGTATAATACACGCTGCAACTCCCAATAGCCACATAAACTCAGGTTGACTTCCGTAAAAGAAAGCAATGATCAGGATAGCACAGAGGTCATCAATGATGGCGAGTGCGGTAAGAAAGATTTTCATCGAGTGCGGGACAGATTTTCCCAATAAACTTAAAATTCCCAGGGAAAAAGCAATGTCTGTTGCTGCGGGAATGGCCCACCCCGACTGATAAATCGTTCCTTTGGTGGCTGTTAAGAAAATGATTGCCGGGAAAATAACGCCAAACAATGCGGCAACCATCGGTAGCATCATTCTACTTGGTGTAGAGAGCTCGCCTATAACTGTTTCACGCTTGATTTCCATGCCCACCTGAAAGAAAAATAACGCCATTAAGGCATCGTTTATTATGTGCAGGATGCTGTGTGGTAAATGTATGGAGTGTAAGAATGGAATTTCCGTTTCCCAAAAATGGTTGTAGCTTTCGCCGATGCCGGGTAAATTGGTTAAAATGAGTGATGCTGTTGTGCAAAGCAGGAGCAGTACGCCAACTGCACGACTGTCGTGTAGGAAATCTGTTATGGTAAATTTACGGCTTTTTGTTCCTGTAGGGTGTAGATGCTGAGTCATAAATGGACTGTTTATGAAAGTAAGAAATTGAAATCATCTTCGTGGGACAGCTCCCTGGGCTCTTGCCCGAATTTAAAAATACGTGCGTTACGTTCTCCAACAAGAACCAGTTCCTTGTCTTCCAGCAATAACATTGTTCCTTCGCGCAGTCCAACGACAAAAAGATCTCTATTGACTTCGATAAATTCGTTGATGCGCACCTCGCGGGTTTCTCCACCGTGGTTGGCCGGATGATCATCCAGGTAATGCGGGTTTATCTGAAACGGAACCAGCTTGAGCGTTTTAAATTTATCCGGCTCCACAATAGGCATGTCATTAGTGGTTTTCAGCGTGGGACAGGCAATGTTTGAGCCAGCACTCCACCCGATATACGGTGTTCCTTTCTTTACGCGCTTCCGAATGACCTTCATCAATCCTTTTTCCTGAAGAATTTTCACCAATTGCCAGGTGTTCCCACCCCCGACCACTATTGCGTCAGCATTTTCAATAGCCTCTACGGGATTGATAAACCGGTGAATACCGGTTACGTGATGTCCGATTTCGGCAAACCTGTTGTTCACCTTTTCTTCGTATTCATCGTAAGAGAACGTGACGGCCGCATAAGGTATAAAAATAGCGTTTTTGGCTCTGTCGCCCAGGAAATTCTTAATGTGCTCTTTGGGATAATCCAAATAAGCTTCTCCTGGATTCGTGGAGTTGCTGATTAACAATAATCTCATCTTTTTGTGGTTTTGAAGTTTTGTGGATGCAAAGATAACAAAATTGTTGAAAATATCCGGTTTTAAGGCTATATTTGCACTCAAAATTCTTATCAGACAAGCAGATATGAATGAGATATTGCAACAGATCAGAACGGATTTACGCCGTTCCATGAATGGTATCGCTTCTAAGAGTATGCGGGAGAAGGGACTGCATTACAAGCTGAATTTTGGAGTGGATGTTCCCCGGCTGCGTGAACTTTCCAAAAGATATCCCATTGATGCTCAATTGGCTGAACTCTTGTGGAGACAGGAAACCCGTGAGTTAAAGATATTGGCAACGATGTTGTATCCTGTTCATGAATTCGATATGGATAAAGCCGATGAATGGGTGAAAGAAATTCCCAATCACGAAATTCGGGAACAGGTATCTATGAATTTATTCCAGAAACTAGACTTTGCGGACAAGCTGGTGCAAAAATGGACAGATTCGAAAGATGAAGAAGTCCGGACCAGCGGTTACTGGTTGTTTGCCCGGTTGTTGATTGTGAAGTCGGGTTTGGTCAATAAGACAAACCAAAACGAGATTATGGAAAAAATGATTTCAGACTTGAGTGCCGGGTCCTACTTCCTTCGTCTCTCCGCACAACGTGCATTGACCTTTCTAGGCAGGACTGCGGAGTCGTTTTCAAAAAAGATTTTGGACGGGATTCAGGATCTTCAAACTTCGGGTGATGCTGCCAAAAAAGAAATCTTTGACAGCCTGAGCTTCGAATTTACGGATTTTCCCGATTGACTAAAGGCAGTTTGGATATTAAACTATCAATCTCCTCCTCCTTGCAATGGATAAAAATGTTTTTGTGGAAATCACAAAGTTTATCGGATGCCTGCAAAAACAACTCTTTTTCCGGTGGCGCAAGTACGTCGGATAACATCGTGGCAGACTTCCACAACCCGGGAAAAACCTTCGTCAGTTCCGCCCTCCCTTTATCGGTGATAAAAACACGCATCCTGCGCTTGTCTTCCTCGTCGCGGCGCTCACCGATAAGCTTCGCTTTCAGAAGTCGCCGCATAACTTCATTGCCTGAAGTTTTTTCAATCACATTCCTGTTGTTGATCTCTGTCTTGGACAAACTCTCTTCATTAAACAATGCTACCAGGTAGGTGTATTCATCGACTGTTTGGAGCAGTGATCCCTTCAGGGCTTTCTTGATGTAGAACTTGGAATACCGGTGCAGGAAACTTATGTTTTGCGCAATACGTACCGTGTCGTTTCTGTTCTCTTTGATTGTCCGTCTCTGTTGCAGAAAAAGAATAAAGTCATTCAGCGAAAGTTCTACTTCGGTTGATTGAGTTGTTTTCTCAAACTGATCCAGTAATTCAATTATCTCGAGCAACAATTTTTTTGATTTCATACGATAATATTTATTTTTTTTACATTAAGGTCGTATGGAACTCGCGTATTGTCATGTTCTTGGGTGTAACTGATTTACATACTCGTTTCATAAACGACTAAATTTGTACGTAAAAGTACTAAATCTTGTGTTAATATACAAAATATCCTGATTTAAAATAGCATATAGTACGAAAATGTATTATATTTGTGCTCTAATAATTCAGTAGAGATGGAAGTTGCAGCAAGAATTGAAGAGGCGGGTAAGGAATACAAAACGGGAGACACCACGATAGTGGCTTTGGCTCCTTCCACTACTGTATTCAATAAAGGCGAAGTAACCCTGATTGTTGGTCCTTCGGGTTCTGGAAAAACAACCTTGCTCTCGTTGCTCGGATGCGTCATTTATCCCACAACCGGTAACGTCTGGCTGGGAGATACGTGTGTGAATCATTTATCAGAGGCAGAACTGGCGAAAATCCGGCTAAACGAAATCGGGTTCGTATTTCAAGGCTTTAATCTTCTGGCTCCGCTCAATGCTCTTGAGAATGTGATGCAACCGCTTCTCCTCAAAGGCGAATCACGAAAGGTAGCCAAGCAAAAATCGCTGTCAATCATCCGGAAATTTGATATGCAGTCGCGGGTAAAGAACCTGCCCCGAAACCTCAGCGGTGGACAACAACAGCGAATTGCCGTTGCGCGCGCCTTGGTTTCCGATCCGAAACTTATTCTTTGTGACGAGCCCACGGCCTCACTCGATCACAAAAGTGCCGTCTTGGTGATGGATATGTTAAAAGCGCTTTCACGCGAAGACCGTGCCGTGATTATTGTTACCCACGATACACGCTTAAAGAAATATGCAGACCGGACCATTTACGTTTCGGAAGGGAAAATAAGCGATACGCCGTTTGAAGAAGAATTTGATCATTAATTAAAAACAAGATACAAATGAAAAAACTATTCATTGGCTGTTTTCTCATTTTGTTGCTCGTGGGCTGCGGTAACAAAACCGAAAACAGGGTTTCCGTAGAAGTGAGTCCCGTGACAGTGGCCGTTGGTATTGGGAAAATAGTACCACAAGGCGGCGTCAGTAAACTGGCTTCGCCTGTTGCAGGTATTGTTGTTGAAATAGCTGTGGCGACAGGTGACAAGGTGAAATCCGGCGATTTACTGCTTACCCTTGACAATACCGATGCATCGCTGGCGTTGAGCGAAATAAACAGCCGGTTAGTCACGCAGCAAAAATCCATACAATCGGCAGAGCTGATGAAAGAGCAAGGCCTGACCCGGTTACGGGAAAAAGAGCGAAAACTGAACGATGCCCGTGAACTGTTTGATGCGGGGGCGGTAACCGGCGAAAATGTGCGTAACCTTCAAAACGATTACGATTTGGAAAAACAAGGTCAGGAGAAACTTCAAAACGATATTTTGTTGCAGGAGTCTCAGCTTCGCGAAATTGTTTCGCAGAAAAATATGAGGTCAGAAGAGTTAAGCCGGACATCCTTGCGTGCACCCATGGACGGAATTGTACTAGACGTTCTTCCGAAAAAAGGCGAAGCCGTGAACAGGTATGAAACGTATATGATGCTGGCTCCTGACGCCCCGCTTATCGTACAGGCTGAGATAGACGAGATGTTCTCAAACCGCCTGGCTTTGGGGCAATCGTGTGAGATAAGGGTTGCGGGAAATCCTCAACCGGTGGCACAAGGGAAAATCCTCAGTATCTCGCCCGATTTAAAGAAGAAATCGCTCTTTTCCGACAGCGGACAAGATTTGCAGGACCGCCGTGTACGCGAGATTGAAATTTCGATCGACAAAGACACCAATTTGCTTATCGATACTAAGGTTGAATGTATGATTCATTTAAATTGAGTTGACGTGTTTGCAACAGCCTATAAATTCATTCGATTCGAGAAATCCAAAAGTACGGGGATTCTGCTGGGGATTATTATCAGTATCTACCTGATTGGGCTGGAGCTGGGCATTTTCTTTTACCTCACAACACTTATCGGTGGTGTGATAAACAACGCCAAACCCGAATATTCTCAGGTCTTTGTCGTGAACAAACTTACCAACAATGCTAATATTCTTTCGCCGTTTGACAAGCGTTGGGTGAACCAGCTGAGGAGTATAGAAGGGATTGACGATGCGCACGGGATGGTGATGGCTAATGTCAGTGTCCGATTCGATAACGGAGAAAGTTCGCCGGCAATAATTATTGGAAGCGAGTATCCCGAACTGGCTGCAGGCCCGTCGGAATCACTGTTGAACTCCGGTTCCACGAACAATCTGTTCCTTCAGGGAACGGTTTCCACCGATTTTTACGACAACAAGACATTCGGTTATGACGTAAAACAGGGCACAAGTTTCGAGATCAGCGGAAAAAATGTTACTGTAGGGGCTACGACAAAAAATGCCAAAGGCTTTTCGAGCCCGATGCTTTATACAACCGATGCCACGGCACGTTACTATTCCGGCTTTTCGGAAGATGCAGTCAACGCAGTTATTGTGACGGTAAAGGATGAGTCGAAAATCGATGAGGTCATCGAACGGATAAATACCGTTGCTCCAGACCTGCGTGCATGGCGGTCGGAAGAACTCAAAAATGCTACCGTAATAAATGTAATGACGGCGAACAATATGGGTATGAGTTTCGGAACGTTGGTCATTTTTGCTATCGTGAGTGGATTTTTTATCATCGGGCTGACGATGTATTCCGCCACTTACGACCGGATCAAGGATTACGGAACGTTGAAAGCCATTGGTGCTACCGGTAGACACATTACTCTTTTGGTTATAACCCAGTCGTTTATTTATGCAGTTGTGGGGTTTGCGGTTTCGTTGCTTCTTTTGGTCGGGACAAAATTTGGAATGGCTAAAGCCGGACTCATCATCAATCTCTCCCCTCAGTTTTTAGCATTTTTATTTTTCGTTACCCTGATCATTGCGGTAGCCAGCTCCATGTTTTCCATCCAAAAACTAAAAAAAGTAGAGCCGTCGTCGGTATTCAGATAAAGATTTCAAGTTCACAAAAACATTACAATGAAAAAAACATATATACTTTCTCTTGCATGGATTGTATCCGTTTTATCCGTTTTGGGCCAGGAGAAAAAGATAAATCTAAATGCACTGACGCTGGAAGAGGCCGTAAAGTACTCGCTCGATCATTCGCCGACGTTCATCGCGCAACAGTTGAAAGAACAACAGGCCGGATATAAGCTTTCGCAAGTAAAACTGGATTACCTGCCTGACATTTATGTTACATCCGATCTGCGGCGGAACATTATTATTCCGTCAACACCCATCCCTGCATCAATGATCAATCCTTCGGCACCGGAAGACGAGTTGATGTATATGCGTTTCAACACGCCGTGGAGTTCGGGAACGGGGCTAAATGTTACGTTCGATATTTTTAATCCCGAAACAGCGGGATTAAAATCAGAGCAGGAGAAGCAGTTGAAAATCAGTCAGCTTGATTCCAGAATTGCTGAAAACGAGTTGCGAGCCACTGTTTCACAGGCCTATATCGACTGTGCGATTGCGCAGACCCAGCTGGACGCAATAACTGCCGATACGGTTTATTACGCCGCGTTATCACGGGAGATAGAAGATCTTTACCGGCGTGAAAAGGTTTCGCTGGTAGACAAGAACAATGCGGAAATGAATTATAACGCTTCGCTCGCCCGCTTCCATCAGGCCAAAAATATCCAGCACAACTCCAGAATAAACCTGTTGATGTATTTGGGAGTAGAACCGGACGAAGACAAGTTGGATCAGCTACGGTTGTCGGATGATATTCAGTCGCTTTATTCCAAAATGATGTCAGGCAAAGTGTTAAGCGGCGAAAACCCTCTTTCACAACGCCGCCAGGCTGAGTTGGTTTCGCTGTCTGAGATCAAGACAAAAAATGCACTATGGAAATATGCGCCGTCGTTGTCGTTATCGGGATATTATGGAGCCAATTATTTCGGGAAAGAGTTGAAGTTGGGAAACACCAACAGGTGGTTCGGGAACAGTTTTGTGGCTCTTTCGCTTCGGATTCCCATTTCGCGATCGCTGAGCACGGCAAAAGAGGTTTCCCGGTTACGCATACAGGAGCAGCTTGAGCGTGAAAATTTGCGGGATGTAAAGAATAACCGGTTGGGAGAATTATCGAGAGAGCTGGCCCGGTTGGAAACCTGTAAAAATACTTACCGGTTGAAACAATCGAACATGAAATTGATAACCCAAAATATAGTGGCAAAACAGGCACAGTTGCAAAAAGGCTACACGCTCGAAAGTGAATTTTTATCGGAAAAATTGCGTGAACAAAATGCCTTGCAGGAATACTTGCAAGCCGCCTACGATCTGTTGTCGGCTTATATAAACCTGGAAAAACTGACGAAAAACTGATCCCCGCTATTTTTTATCACGATAATTGTTCTGGATAAAAAACATGGATATAAAAATATTCACGATCAGGAAGCCGCCCCCGCTTGCCAGGAAAATGCCTTTCCATTTCGGAAGCACAATCAGGCAGACAATGGAGGCAATCGCTATGACAACGATAATCGCCCACATTGCCGTGAAAATTTGTTTTTTTGTAGCCATTCGGTTAGTTATTTACTCATGTTTCGCACTTCCCTCAAACCATTGACAAAGAAATAGAAGGGAAATGCATTATTATCTATATCTCTGTACTATAACATTTTATATTTTACAATTTCTCAATCGTCCTTAACCATCACCGAACAACACAGTGCAATGATCATGGATTCTGCTTTTGGATTGGCCAACATTTTTTCAAGTAAATCATCGGCATCCATCTCCAATACCTCGCATACTGAGCAGACTAACTCGATGAACAGCCCCCATAGCCGTCTGTCGAGTGTTTCCCTGAGCACATCGGCGTTCATTGACCGATAAAGTGCCCCTTTCGACTCGTAGTTATCGTACCGGAAACGCAGTGTCAATAACAGATAGGCTATCATGCTGATGGTCGTTTCTGCTACCTGGGCGTCAAAGTTACTGGATTGACATCTTCCCAGGTTCAACAATTGCTTCGATTCTCGATTGAACACCTCCACAACCCATCTTACCTGGTAATGCCCGATCAATCCCTTGAACGTCAGTTTCGTGTCCGTCGTCAACAAAACCTTCCATTTGTCATTTTTGCCCCGACGACTAAAGAAAAGGCAGATCTCAACACCTTGGTACAGCACCCTGGCCTGTTTGTACTGGTAACCCAGGGAACGGCAGCGCCTGGGTTTGCCCAGCATGTTATTGATCTGGGCGTGAGTCAGGCTCTTACCCTGATACTCAAACTTAGTCTTTGCAAACTTGTACATCCCGATCAGGTGAACTTCCTTGTCCTTCACACTCCGGATAGCCTGTATCAACGCATCGCAAGTAAACCAGCTGTCCACCAGGACGTAATCAACACGAAGCCCGCGATAGATGGCCGTGAAAAACATCCGCAGGACCATCTGAATCTTGTTCGTGTCCAGTTCTTCCACACGTTTAGCGGTGTACGAGTCCTTGATACGCTTGCAACTGTATTGCTTGCGGATCTGCTTTTTGGTCATCCCAAACGGGCGTTCCTGCTTTTTCCCTTTTTCCCGGTGAAGACTGAAATCCAGTGGTATGGAGGACTTACCGTCCCAGTACATCATCACCAACAGCTTGAATCCAAGCACGTAGCTGTTGGTTACATGATCCCATACCTTCCCGATCTTCTCTATACGCTTCCCGGTTTTAGACAGGGTGGTGTCATCGAAGATCAGGTAACGGGATGAGGTATCATCTACATCACTATCTTTGGACGTCACCGTCAGAAAACGATGCACAAGATGCCACATAAGCATCCGCCAGCATATGATGGAACTGTTCTTCAAGCGATAGAACACATCCTTGCCCATGGTGGAACCTTCACCTGTGGGGCTGTTCAGATAGGAGTTGACCGTCTTGTCTGAACTGACCACCATGGAGACCAGCAGGGCCAGGACCATTTTAAAATCATATCCCCGGGTCTTGAACCATTTGAACTCAGAAAGACCTTCGCTTAGCTTCAACGCCTTGAAGCGGCTAAAAATATCTTCAGCGGAAACCCTGCCGGGGGTAAAGTCCGCTTTCAACTCTTGAATCTTTTTAATATCTTTGTCCTGCAGCATATTTTAATGGTTTGGTTTCCATCGCTAAGATAATCATTTTCAATGATATATTAGCTAAAATATGCTGCTTTTTTTATCTCTTATCCTCTGATTATCAACTTCATTTTTAACTGCGAAACATCAGTTATTTAGTTGTTTTTTTATCCAAACCGTGATATCCGACAAAACATCCGGCGAAAGAGTCTGTTCGATTTTTCCATACTCATCGGCTCGGCCGGTTTCACATTCCTGAAAAAGATGATTCAACCCGGGATACGTTTTTGTTTCGTACCGGTAATTTCGCCCCTTGTCCAAAGCCGATTTTATAGCTCCTAAATTTCTTTCAGCCAGCACCTGTGTGTCTTTTTCGCCGTTAATGGCCAGTACCGGACATTTTACCTTTTGCAGGTATTCAGCCGGATTCAGAGCCAGCACCTGGCGGTACCAGGGGGTGGTGATCGCGTTGAACTGGTCGCGGACAAAAGCATCCTTTTTGAGTTTCATTTTAACGAGAATAGGGTACTGTTCCCAAAGTTGCGAAAGCTGGTCACGCAATGCTACCCGGTCTGCTTCTGTCCCTTTCCATTCCGAAAGGCTTTCAAGCATCTGGCGTATCGCCTTTAATGACTGATCGCTGTTTTCGGGTTCTATATTGAGCAGTTCCAGTGCCATACGGTTTTGCTCCATTATGGTTTCAATCCCTCGTTCTCCCATTCCTGCCATAAGGACGATAAATTTGATGTCCCGGTTTTTCGATGCCACCATGGGCGCGATCACACCGCCTTCGCTGTGTCCAATAAGGCCAATGGCCGATTTATCTACCTCTTCTCGTGCCTTCAAATATTCCACGGCAGCAGCAACATCCGTCGCAAGATCTTGCGTGGTGGCTATTGGGTAGTAACCTGTTGACCGTCCTGTGCCGCGTTTGTCGTACCTGAGTACGACGAATCCTTTTCGCGTCAGATGATCGGCAATCACCAAGAACGGTTTGTGCCCGAAAATGGTTTCGTCCCTGTCGTGTGGTCCGCTGCCTGCAATCAGTATCACTGCCGGGAATGTTCCTGCAGAATCGGGGACAGAGAGTGTCCCGGCAAGTTCAATGCTGTCTTTTTTATGGATGAATTTCACCTCTTCCGTTTTGTACGGAAATGGGGGTTGGGGTTCCTGTGGGCGGTTTAGGACCGGTTTACCAGTCGACTTGAGAACCAAAGGGAAGGGTATCCCGCCCTGATTGAACGTTCCCAATATGGAATCTCCCTCTAATGTTCCCTGATAAAAAATGCCCAATCCTGTTGCTACAATCTCGAGTTTATTTTCAACAAAAGAAGTCTTTGAAGTGGGCAACCCTAATGCGTTCTGTGCGGGGCTATCCATGGTTGTGGAGTAAGAATTGTCGGTTTTAGAGACGTGGAAAACGACGGGCAGCTTGTTTCCCATAACGTTTAGCGTTCCGCTCCAGCTTCCGGTAATTTCCTGCGCGGAAACGGAAACAGACACTAAAAACAAGAAAAGGATTATTGCCTTCTTTTTCATGAAACATTCTCCATTATTCGTGATGATACGGTTCACCATTCAAGATAGTCATTGCCCTGTAGAGTTGTTCCACAAACACCAGTCGAACCATTTGGTGCGTAAAAGTCATTCTCGATAACGACAACTTTTCGTTGGCACGCCTGTACACTTCGTCCGGAAATCCATAAGGCCCCCCAACAACAAAAACAAGCCGTTTAGGGACGGAATGCGACTTCTTCTCAATATAGCGGGAAAATTCCACAGAAGAGTATTGTTTCCCTTTGTCATCTAGCAGAACGACATAATCGCCCTGTTGAATCCGGCTCAGCATGGCTTCCCCTTCGAGGTTCTTTTGCTCTTTTTCCGATAAGTTTTTTGTGTTTTTCACATCGGGGACAAATTCCAGATCGAAAGGAAGGTAATGACTTAATCTTTTCCTGAATATATCCATCGCCTGAACGTAAAAATCCTCATCGGTTTTTCCAAGGGACAGCAAAACAACCTTCATCTTTTATTAATACATTTTTTTTACGTAAAATTAGCAACCAGAGTGCAAATATAACCTTTTATTTTTATATTTTTGCATTCACAATTTACAAGTTTTCTTAACAATACGGGATGAATTTTGTTATTGTTAGTGAGCAACCCAATTTAGCTTGAATGGAATTAAAAAAATTGACGGACAAACTCGTTGATCTGGCTTTTGCCGAGGATATTGGCGACGGCGATCATACCACACTCTGCAGCATTCCCGAAACAGCTTTCGGGAAAGCCCGGCTCTTGATTAAGGAAGAAGGTATCTTGGCAGGAGTGGAAGTTGCCAGGACGATTTTTCATCGTTTCGACGAAGGATTAGTCGTGGAGGTTCTTATTAATGACGGAACATACGTTAAGCCCGGAGATGTTGCATTCATTGTATCGGGAAAAGTCCAATCGTTGCTGCAAACCGAACGGTTGGTACTCAACATTATGCAGCGTATGAGCGGGATAGCCACTACTACAGGGAAATATGTGAAATTACTTGAAGGTACCAAAACCAAAGTGCTTGACACGCGCAAGACTACACCCGGGATGCGAATGCTGGAAAAGCAGGCCGTAAAAATTGGCGGAGGGGAGAATCACCGTATCGGTCTGTTCGATATGATTTTGCTGAAGGACAATCATGTGGATTTTGCAGGCGGTATAGAAAACGCCATTCGTGGAGCACAAAAATATTTGAAGGAGAAAAACAAACAACTCAACATAGAAATTGAAGTACGTAACTTCGATGAGCTTAACCAAGCCCTTGCGGTGGGAGGGGTCGATAGGATCATGTTGGATAATTTCACGCCCGAACAAACGTGTGAAGCGGTGAAGATTGTGGACGGGCGCGTTGAACTGGAATCGTCGGGCGGAATTACCTTTGAAACTATCCGTCAATATGCGGAGTGTGGTGTGGATTATATCTCTGTAGGCGCGCTTACCCATTCGGTAAAAAGCTTGGATATGAGTTTAAAAGCGATAGAATAGCAGTTAGCAAAGTATAATGACAGATACAAAACAGCTCGAACTGGACAAGCGATACATGCGGATGGCATTTATCTGGTCAGAAAATTCATACTGTAAACGCCGTAAGGTAGGTGCCATTTTGGTAAAAGACAAGATGATAATATCCGATGGATACAACGGAACACCATCGGGATTTGAAAATGTTTGTGAAGATGAGGATAACGTAACAAAGCCTTATGTGCTTCATGCCGAGGCAAATGCCATAACCAAAGTGGCCCGGTCCAACAACAGTAGTGAAGGAGCAACGTTGTACGTGACGTCTTCTCCCTGTATTGAATGTGCAAAGCTGATTATTCAGGCAGGTATCCGGAAAGTCGTTTATGCCGATTCTTACAGACTGAGCGATGGTGTAGAATTACTTAGAAGGGCTGATATAGAGTTGATTTCGGTTGATTTGTGAAAAATTAAGTTGCAAGAATAAGATAATGAGTCCTGAAAAAAAAATAAAAACGTGGCTTCCTTTATGGGTTGGATTGGGTATTGCTTTGGGAATTCTTATAGGAAGCATCTATTCGCAATTTGGGAATACGGGAAAAGTGGATGGAACCGGTAAGATTGATGCCATATTTAACTATATCAACAAATCGTATGTAGACACCGTGAATATTCGTCAGCTTGTGGAGGAGGCGCTACCCAAAATTGTTCAGGAACTCGATCCACATTCGGCTTATATCTCTGCCAGCGAAATGAAGCGTTTAAACGAAGATCTGGAGGGCCATTTTTCGGGGATTGGTGTTAGTTTTTATGTATTAAGCGATACGATCGTAGTGACAAGTATTGTGCCTGGCGGTCCCTCGGAGGCGGCAGGTATACAGCAATGGGACAGGATAGTCAATGTCAATGACACGCTGATTGCAGGGCGGAAAATTACAAACGCCGATGTACTGCAAAAGCTTCGTGGTGAAAAAGGATCCGAAGTAAAACTGGGAATTAAAAGAAACGATGATACAAAACTGATTGACATAACCGTAACTCGTGGAGACATTCCCATGAACAGTGTTCAGGCTGCTTATATGCAAACCAACACCATCGGATATATCAAGGTGGGCACATTCGGATTCAACACTTTCAATGAGTTTATATCGGCACTGTCTAAACTCAAAAGCCAGGGGGCACATTCTTTCGTGATCGATCTGAGAGGTAACAGCGGTGGTTCGTTGGAAATTGTTGTTGCCATGGTGAATGAATTTCTTCATAAAGGGGATTTGATTGTTTATGCTGACGGACGGAACTTTCCCAGGCAGGACAGTTATGCCAATGGTTCGGGAACGAGTAAAGAAGACGATGTCGTCATTTTGATTGATGAATTAAGTGCATCCGCAAGTGAAATTTTTGCCGGTGCTATTCAGGATAATGATCGAGGATTGGTGATGGGGCGGAGGTCTTTTGGAAAAGGATTGGTACAAAGCCAGCGAAATTTTCCCGATGGATCCGCTGTGCGTCTTACCGTTGCCCGTTATTATACACCGTCTGGACGTTCTATTCAACGCAAATATGAAAAAGGAAAGTACGATGAATACGAGCTGGAAGCATTGAACAGATATATGCAAGGCGATTACGTAAATTCCGATACAGCGTCTACCCTCATTCCCTTTAAAACTGAAGGAGGGCGAACAGTTTTCGGAGGTGACGGTATAATGCCGGATGTCTTTATTGCCCGTGACACAATCGGCATGAATTCTTATTTTAATACGATCGCAAACAAGGATTTCATTCAAGAGTATGCTGTGACCTATTCAGATATGCATAAGCATAAATTGAGTGAATTTCAATCAGCAGAAGACCTTGCTCGTCACCTGTACAAGCAGCCTCTGCTGATGAATCTAGTAAGTTACGCTGACAACAAAGGAGTCCGGCCAAGACCCTATTATATAGAAGAATCCAGGAAGCTGTTCGAGCGACATTTAGTTGCCTATATTGTTAGGAACTTCTTCGGTGAGGAAAGCTATTTCTCCGTATACATGCAGGACGATGTGTTGATGAAAAATGCAGTGGATTTTATTGAGAGAGGGTTGGCGAAGCCCGAATCTGTGGTACAAGAAAAGTATAAGTCCATTTCGCTGGGCCTGAGGGTCAGCTTTCCTGTTCCCAAGGAATTTGGCTCGTTATTTTATGTATAGAAGAAATGAATATAACAGAGCAGAAAAAAAGACTCCGTGAAAGGATTGCCCAGAAAAAGCAATCGTATTCTCAAAGAGAACTGTTAAACTTCTCGGAAGAGGTTATATCAACACTTGAACTCACTGAGGTATTTCAGAACGCTAAAATTGTACTAGCCTATTACAGCATGTCGGATGAGGTTAGTACGCATGAATGGATAAAAAAATACTGTTTACAAAAACATTTTCTTCTGCCGGTGGTTAATAATGGTGAATTAATTTTGAAAAAATATGTCTCCGAAGAAAGTATGTCGACTTCCGCTTATGGAATTAAAGAACCGGTGGGCGATACTTTCCCGGAATCTGAATACGGTAAAATAGATTTGGTAATTGTCCCGGGTGTGGCTTTTGATCGCACACTAAACCGGTTGGGTAGGGGAAAAGGCTTTTACGACAGATTATTGCCAAAGATAAAGGCTCCTAAGACAGCTATATGCTTTGATTTCCAGGTTTTTGATAATATTCCTGTAAGTCAGGGAGATATTAAAATGAATATGATTGTTTGTCAGAATGAGATTATTGTGGAATAACTACTCAGCAATTTGAAATTCAGATAAACATTTTCTTTAACATCACAATTCTTCATAAACTTGCAGTATATTTAATGATTTTAAATGTGCTGTCGTTGATCTTTGAGTGCAGTTATGAATAAATTCTTAGAGAATTACTTATCCAACAGGGTCTTGTCCCGCATGTCTATCCTGATAATAGACATTCTTATTATACTGTTTTCAACCCTGACCATGTATTTTTTGCGTTTCGGTTTTGAAGGACTTACGACGCAGGTCAAGGCAGATGGTATAACTACAACACTCGTTCTGGTATTTTTCAATGTCATTTCGTTCCTAATCTTCAAAACTTTTAGCGGGGTTTTACGCTTTTCGGCTTTTTCCGATCTTGTTCGGATCATATATGCATTGACTCTGGGCTATTTTATATCGTTTATCTGCCTGATGGTGATAAAAAAAGTCGATCCCACTTTCACTGTTTCCAATACCATTCATTTTGCCACTTATGTGTTGAATGTTTTGCTGATGATTTTTTCGCGTATTGTTGTCAAGGAGGTGTATGAGTCCATAACTGGAAAGCCGCAGAAAGCTACCAATATTTTTATTTACGGTACCAAACAGGCCGGTATTAGTCTCGCAAAAGCGATCAGGGGAAACCGGGAATTCAAGTACAAAGTATTGGGATTTATTACCGATGAAGACAATATGGTCGGTAAAAATCTATTGGGGCTTACTATTTATGCCAACAACGAAAACTTATTCAGGGTACTGGAAGCAAAAGACGTAAAAACAGTGATTGTCTCCCCTCATAAAATGGATCAGATAAGAAATTCGCCTTTACTGGAAAATTTCGTGGACCATAATATTTCGTTGCTGACTACTTCTCCCGTTAACGAATGGAACGGGACATTGACAGGAAAAGAGCAGCTAAAAGATATTCAGATTGAGGATCTGCTCCCCCGCAATCCCATTAACATCAACTTAATGGAAATTGCTGCTCACATCGAAGGAAAGCGGGTGATGGTAACAGGGGCAGCGGGTTCCATCGGGAGCGAGATTGTCCGTCAGGTAGCCTCATTCAATCCTTTCAACATCATTTTGATCGATCAGGCAGAAACCCCACTACATGACATGAGGCTTGAACTGCAAAAAAAATGGATCGATATAAATACCAACATAATTGTTGCTGATGTAGGCAATGCTACAAGAATGGAGCGCATTTTTGCAAAGACGCGCCCGCAGTACATTTTCCATGCGGCAGCTTATAAACATGTCCCTATGATGGAAGACAATGTTTCCGAATCCATTCAGACAAACGTCCTGGGAACAAAAATCCTAGCCGACCTGGCTGTAAAATATGGGGCTCAGAAATTTGTCATGATCTCTACTGATAAAGCGGTGAACCCTTCAAATGTAATGGGTTGCTCAAAAAGAATTAGTGAGATCTATGTTCAATCCTTATCGAGGCATTTGGAGAAGAACGGCCAGAAGACCACGCAATTCATCACTACCCGATTCGGTAATGTATTGGGGTCAAACGGTTCGGTAATCCCGTTGTTCCGGGAACAAATTAAAAATGGAGGCCCTTTAACGGTTACACATCCCGAAATTATTCGTTATTTCATGACCATCCCCGAAGCTTGCCAGTTGGTTCTTGAAGCTGGTTCCATGGGTAAAGGAGGTGAGATTTACCTTTTCGATATGGGAAAACCGGTTAAGATTCTGGATCTGGCAAAACGGATGATCCGGTTGTCGGGCTCTCAAAACATAAAGATAGAATTTACAGGCCTTCGTCACGGTGAAAAGTTATACGAGGAATTGCTCAATGCCTCTGAAAACACCATTAAAACCCATCATGAGAAGATTATGATTGCTCGGGTGCGTGAGTATGAGTACGAAAAAGTAAAGGATCAGATCGAGGGATTAATCGAGATTTCGTATCAATACGACGATATGCGTACTGTGAAAAAAATGAAAGAAATTGTCCCGGAGTTTCAAAGCATAAATTCCCCTTACGAGGCTGTTGACCGCTTACTGGAGAAACTGGAAGACAAGGAAAGCGTTAAGATACAGGATGCTTTTTCAATTTAGATCTCCCTGCATATTGCAAAGTTTTGTATAATAGCCGTTTAATTCATACAACGAATTGTGTCTGCCTGATTCGATGATTTGTCCCTCCTTTAGAACGTAAATTTCGTCTGCATTTTTTATGGTTGACAACCGGTGCGCAATAACAATTGTTGTCCGGTTTCTCATCAGTTTCTCCAGGGCATCCTGTACCAATCGCTCCGAATCGGTATCCAGTGCCGAGGTAGCCTCATCCAGTATCAGGATTTCCGGGTTCTTCAACACCGCTCGCGCAATGCTTATTCGTTGGCGTTGTCCTCCCGATAGCTTTCCTCCCCGATCACCGATGTTTGTCTGATATCCGTGTTGAGTGGCCATGATGAACTCGTGCGCATTGGCCACTTTTGCCGCTTCAATAACCTCTTCCGAAGTTACTTCTTTTAGGCCAAAGGCAATGTTGTTAAAGAACGTGTCGTTAAAAAGAATGGCCTCCTGGGTTACATAGCCTATTTTTGAGCGCAGGTCGTGTAAAGTAACATCCTTTATGTTGATATTATCAATAAAAACCCCCCCCTCCTGAATATCGTAGAACCGGGATAAAAGATCGGTCATGGTAGACTTCCCGGAACCCGATTGACCCACAAGCGCAACCGTTTTCCCTTTTTCAATCTTTAAATCGATCCCTTTCAATACCCACTCTTTGTTGTATTTGAACCATACATTGCGGTAATGTATGTTATTTTTAAAACTCAGCTTTTGCGGGTGCTGTATTTCTGTTATGTCGTTCTGGGCCTCCAGTATCTTGTCGATACGCTCCATGGAAGCAAGGCCTCTTTGTACGGCATATGCCGATCTGGAAAACTCTTTGATGGGATTGATAATACTGTAGAAAATGGTGAGGTAATAAATAAAAGTGGCCGCATCAATAATCCCGTTCCCGCTTAAAATAAGTGAGCCGCCAAACCAAAGGACAATGGCGATGGTAAGGGTTCCCAGGAATTCACTCATCGGATGTGCAAGATACTGCCGTCGCGCAATCCTATTGGACATCTTTCTAAACGTATCACTCCCCGTATAGAATCGTTTGGAGATTTTGCTTTCCGCATTAAACGCTTTTATTATTCTTAGACCGCTCAAGGTTTCTTCAATTTGCGACATAAGTTCCCCCCATTTGTTTTGTGCCTCGAACGAACTTCTTTTCAGTGATTTGCCAACGGTTCCCATCACATATCCCATTATCGGCAATACCACAAAAACAAAAAGGGTAAGCTGCCAGCTGAGAACGATCATGGTAATCAAATAAATCAGAATAAGAATGGGGTTCTTAAAGAGCATATCAAGCGAGCTCATCACCGAGTTTTCCACTTCGTTGACGTCCCCTGAAATGCGGGCCAATATATCGCCTTTGCGTTCTTCTGAAAAAAAACCGATGGGAAGAACCAGAATCTTATCGTTGATTTTGTTCCGGATGTCTTTAACTACTCCTGTCCGGATGGGAATGGTAAAATAAGATCCGAAATAGGCTGTACCGGTTTTAAAAAGAGTCATAACGATAAGCGCAATCGCCAAAAAAAGGAGCGTTGTGCTGCCTCCATGGGTTTCAATGAGCCGGGCCATGTACCAATTCCCGTTATTCAGGACAATATCGATCAATGAAACACCTTTTGTTTCCCAGGGAATAAATTCAAAAACCTTATCGTTGACTTTAAATAAAACCTGAAGTATCGGAATAATCGTTGCCAGTGAGAAAACATTCAATAATGCGGTGAGTAGATTAAAAAGAAAGGAGAGTACCACATATTTCTTGTAGGGAGGCAAGAAGCGCTTCAATATAGTTATAATACCGTTCATTAAAAAATATCCTTATTGCAGTAGTTTTAGTGTAACACGAAAAACGGTGCAAGATACACATAATTTGTGATTCCCAGTGTCAGATTTCGCGTTTTTGCAAAACCCTAGAGTCAACCAGCAAGTGCAATTTAGTAATAATTTTTGTAAAACTCTATTTTAGGATTGCTAAAGTCTAATTTTTCTCTTGGTCTTCTGTTTAGTTTATGCTGTATTTCTTTTACTTTCTCATCGGAATAATCTTTAAATGTTGCTCCTTTTGGGATGTATTGCCGGATTAATTTATTGGCATTTTCAACAGCTCCTTTTTGCCACGATGAATAAGGATCAGTGAAATATACCGGTACTTTCAACTTTTTTGTTATCAGTTCGTGTGCTGCAAACTCGGATCCGTTATCTGTTGTAATGGTTTTCAGTTTGTCCTTATAAGGCAGCAACATAGCAATGACTTCCTTGCAAACCTGCTTAGAGTCTTTGCCCATAGGCAGTTTTCTCATCATTATAAAGTTTGTATTTCTTTCTGTCATTGTCAGTATTATTTCCTTTTGTCCGTTTCCTATTATGGTGTCCATTTCAAAATCTCCAAACCGGCTTCCGTCGGCCTCTTTTGGCCTTTGGCGAATACTTTTTCTGTTGGGTATGTTAGTGGCAGAACCTACGGGTCTTTTTCTGTATTTGAGCTTGTGGCGGCAGTGCTTGTAAAGGTTTCCTCCCGATTTCTTATCTTGCCTGATCCATTGATAAATAGTCTCGTGAGAGATAGATATTTGATCATATTTTGCGAGATATCCGCTGATTTGTTTGGGCGACCAATCTTTGCGAATGAGACGGATTATTTTCTGTTTAATCCACTCCGATGTCGATCTATTGCCCGGTAAACGTTCTTTGCGCTCTTGGGCCATCTCTTGTGCCAAACGCCATGAGTAGCCTCCAGTTTTGTTTTTGTTACGGCTTAATTCCCTATAAACCGTAGAAATATTTACCTTTATCTGCTTGGCTATTTCAGACTTGCTTGTTCCGTTTTGTAAGCCTAAATAAATAGCATATCTTTGTTCTGAAGTTAACTGTTTGTATTTTTTCATAAGCAACATAATAGTTAATTTTAGGGAGACTTCGGTCTCCTTTTTTATTTTTTTATGTTGCTGATTGACTAATTGTTTTTTTCAAAACCCCTTAAGCACTTTTGAAAGGGGATTTTGGAAAAAAACAATTAAGATAAGAAGTGTAATGTAATCAAATCTTTTGCACTTCTATCTTGAACTTAGTAACGGTCTGCCATGAAAACAGAAAAGTGGGAAAAAATTCAAAAAAAAATGAATTAAATAATTCTTTAATTGTCAGGCCATTGTTTTGCGTTTTGTAAAATAGTTGATTTTTTTATCAAATTTGTTGTGAAAATGTTTTGATGGAATGAAATCTTTCCCTACCTTTGCATCCGCTTTCCGAAAACAAGTAGATGTAGAAAGCAATTGATCGTTCTTTGAAAGATTTTCATATACGTTTTTTTAATGACAAGCAGTATATAAAATATATATATTGGTACCCGTTCAATAGAACATAAAAGGAAAAGAAATAGATTCGTGAATCGAGGGTTTGAGGATCACCGGCTATTCGGTTTTTTTGTTTGTCGATGCCTTTCCTGTAGTTGACACAACAGGGGCAGGAAAAGTTCAAGACATATAACAAATATACAACGAAGAGTTTGATCCTGGCTCAGGATGAACGCTAGCGATAGGCCTAACACATGCAAGTCGAGGGGCAGCACATGAGTAGCAATACGATGGTGGCGACCGGCGCACGGGTGAGTAACACGTATGCAACCTACCTTTAACAGGGGAATAACCCGTTGAAAAACGGACTAATACTCCATGACACAGGGGTCCCGCATGGGAATATTTGTTAAAGATTTATCGGTTGAAGATGGGCATGCGTTCCATTAGCTTGTTGGTGAGGTAACGGCTCACCAAGGCCACGATGGATAGGGGAACTGAGAGGTTTATCCCCCACACTGGAACTGAGACACGGTCCAGACTCCTACGGGAGGCAGCAGTGAGGAATATTGGTCAATGGAGGCAACTCTGAACCAGCCAAGTCGCGTGAAGGATGAAGGTCTTATGGATTGTAAACTTCTTTTTCAAGGGAATAAAGTGGGGGACGTGTCCTCCTTTGCATGTACCTTGCGAATAAGGATCGGCTAACTCCGTGCCAGCAGCCGCGGTAATACGGAGGATCCGAGCGTTATCCGGATTTATTGGGTTTAAAGGGTGCGCAGGCGGGATGTTAAGTCGGCGGTGAAATTTTGCAGCTCAACTGTAAAAGTGCCTTCGATACTGGCTTTCTTGAGTGTGGATGAAGTAGGCGGAATTTGTGGTGTAGCGGTGAAATGCTTAGATATCACGAGGAACTCCGATTGCGCAGGCAGCTTACTAAACCACTACTGACGCTCATGCACGAAGGCGTGGGGATCAAACAGGATTAGATACCCTGGTAGTCCACGCAGTAAACGATGATTACTAGTTGTTTGCGATACAATGTAAGCGACTGAGCGAAAGCGTTAAGTAATCCACCTGGGGAGTACGTTCGCAAGAATGAAACTCAAAGGAATTGACGGGGGCCCGCACAAGCGGAGGAACATGTGGTTTAATTCGATGATACGCGAGGAACCTTACCCGGGCTTGAAATGCGGCGGACCGGCAGAGAGATCTGCCTTCCCTTCGGGGCCGCCGTGTAGGTGCTGCATGGTTGTCGTCAGCTCGTGCCGTGAGGTGTCGGCTTAAGTGCCATAACGAGCGCAACCCTCATCATTAGTTACTAACAGGTCATGCTGAGGACTCTAGTGAGACTGCCATCGTAAGATGCGAGGAAGGTGGGGATGACGTCAAATCAGCACGGCCCTTACGTCCGGGGCGACACACGTGTTACAATGGGTGGTACAAAGGGCAGCTACCTGGCGACAGGATGCTAATCTCCAAAACCACTCTCAGTTCGGATCGGAGTCTGCAACTCGACTCCGTGAAGCTGGATTCGCTAGTAATCGCGCATCAGCCACGGCGCGGTGAATACGTTCCCGGGCCTTGTACACACCGCCCGTCAAGCCATGGAAGCCGGGGGTACCTGAAGTCCGTAACCGTCAAGGAGCGGCCTAGGGTAAAACTGGTAACTGGGGCTAAGTCGTAACAAGGTAGCCGTACCGGAAGGTGCGGCTGGAACACCTCCTTTCTGGAGAACGTTCCCGTCCTGTTAACGGCAGGGTTTTGGGCATGGAAGGCAGAAAAGGGGCCCGTTAATCGGAGTCCCGGTCTTCAGACGCTCTTTTCACGTTTTTTTTTTTTTTCAACCGAGAGGTACCGATTCAAAACTGCATCCGTCATAGGAACGTATATAAAACAACATAACACTCACCGGGCAGAACCGTGAGCACGGGAGGCGGGCGTGTCCTGTTTTCCTACGGCGATCGGCCGACACTGCGACCAGCACAGTCCTATAGCTCAGTTGGTTAGAGCGCTACACTGATAATGTAGAGGTCGGCAGTTCAACTCTGCCTGGGACTACAAGGAAGATAACGGGGGATTAGCTCAGCTGGCTAGAGCATCTGCCTTGCACGCAGAGGGTCAACGGTTCGAATCCGTTATTCTCCACTTTGAAACAGGCCGTCTGGCTGCCGAAGAGGAGACCGGGGACCGGTAGGAAGAGTGATGTGAGCCTTGCCGGCAGGAGAGCCGCGGGCGTGAGATTTGAGGAAACATATTGAGGTTTGATGTCCGTCGGGGACAGTGTTCAACGGTTCGACTCCGTATCAGACGGCTATCGAAGGGTGTTCGCGTTAAGCGTTTCCCCTTGGAAGCGATCTTTGACATGATGAAGTAAAAGTAAAAAGAGCAAGAAAATAGTAAGTAACAAAAAGCTAAGTATTTATCAAGCCCTGCTACCGCTGGTTCGTTTTTTCCTTTGGGGAAATTCGGGCGGTGTGGTACAGACGGCACAAATAAAGAGAAAATAAAGTACATAAGGGCACATGGGGGATGCCTAGGCTCTGGAAGGCGACGAAGGACGTGATAAGCTGCGATAAGCCGCGGGGATTGGCAAATACGAATCGATCCGCGGATTTCCGAATGGGGCAACCTGATACGAGAAGATTGTATCATTCCATCCAGTATGGAAGGCAAACGCGGGGAACTGAAACATCTAAGTACCCGCAGGAGAAGAAAACAAAAGTGATTCCCGGAGTAGTGGCGAGCGAAACGGGAATAGCCCAAACCGGTGTTGTTTCGGCAATACCGGGGTTGTAGGACCGGGAAGTGGCAAGAGACCAAGGAAGCGGAAGCGCCTGGAAAGGCGCATCGTAGAGGGTGATAATCCCGTACGCGACTCCCTGGCGAAGCCTACCGGTATCCTGAGTAGCGCGGGACACGAGAAATCCTGTGTGAATCCGGCGGGACCATCCGCCAAGGCTAAATACTCACCAGAGACCGATAGTGAACCAGTACCGTGAGGGAAAGGTGAAAAGAACCTCGAACAGAGGAGTGAAATAGACCCTGAAACCATGTGCTTGCAAGCGGTCGGAGCCCCGTTTACGGGGTGACGGCGTGCCTTTTGCATAATGAACCTACGAGTTACTCTTGTTGGCAAGGTTAAGCGCAATGATGCGCGTCAGCCGCAGCGAAAGCGAGTCCGAACAGGGCGCATAGTCAGCAGGAGTAGACGCGAAACCAAGTGATCTACCCTTGAGCAGGCTGAAGTTTTGGTAACACAACATGGAGGGCCGAACCGGTAAACGTTGAAAAGTTTTCGGATGACTTGAGGGTAGGGGTGAAAGGCTAATCAAACTTGGAGATAGCTCGTACTCCCCGAAATGCATTTAGGTGCAGCCTCGGATAATGAGCTTACATGAGGTAGAGCTACTGATTGGATGCGAGGGCTTCGCCGCCTATCAAGTCCAGACAAACTCCGAATGCGTGTAAGTGATCTCCGGGAGTGAGGGCGCGGGTGCTAAGGTCCGTGTCCGAGAGAGGAACAACTCAGACCATCGGCTAAGGTCCCCAAATATATGCTAAGTTGCATTAAACGAAGTTCTGCCGCTTTGACAGCTAGGATGTTGGCTTGGAAGCAGCCATTCATTTAAAGAGTGCGTAACAGCTCACTAGTCGAGTGGCGGAGCGTGGATAATAATCGGGCATAAGCATATTACCGAAGCCATGGAATTCTAATGAATTGGTAGGGGAGCATTCCGGTCCTGCGTTGAAGGCGTACTGCGAGGTACTCTGGAGCGTCCGGAAAAGCAAATGTAGGTATAAGTAACGATAATGCGGATGAGAAATCCGCACGCCGAAAGACTAAGGTTTCCTGATCAACGCTAATCGGATCAGGGTTAGTCGGGGCCTAAGGATAAGCCTAGAGGCGATTCCGATGGAAGAAACGGTTAATATTCCGTTACTGCTTTGATAAGTTATGTGGGGACGCAGAAGTGACACCACTGCCATCTGACGGAATAGATGGTTGAAGGGGGTAGGCTGTGACCGGTGCAGGCAAATCCGCACCGGGAGCTGAACCTGAAAGTATGGCAAGTCTTCGGATGAGCCAATAATGTGGGTAAGCAGACTGCCGAGAAAATCCGCTAAACGCCAATTATCAACGCACCCGTACCGTAAACCGACACAGGTAGTTGGGTTGAAAATACTAAGGCGCTCGAGTGATTCACGGTTAAGGAACTAGGCAAAATAGTCCTGTAACTTCGGGAGAAAGGACGCCACTGGCGACAGTGGCCGCAGAGAATAGATTCTGGCGACTGTTTAACAAAAACACATGGCTATGCGAATTCGAAAGAAGCTGTATATAGCCTGACACCTGCCCGGTGCTGGAAGGTTAAGAGGAGATGTCATCGCAAGAGAAGCATTGAATTGAAGCCCCAGTAAACGGCGGCCGTAACTATAACGGTCCTAAGGTAGCGAAATTCCTTGTCGGGTAAGTTCCGACCTGCACGAATGGTGTAATGATCTGGACACTGTCTCAACCGTGAGCTCGGTGAAATTGTAGTATCGGTGAAGATGCCGATTACCCGCGATGGGACGAAAAGACCCCGTGAACCTTTACTATAGCTTTACATTGAATTTGGGCACTTGATGTGTAGGATAGGCCGGAGGCAATGAAGCAGGTACGCCAGTATTTGTGGAGCCGTCGTTGAAATACGGCCCTTTGATTGTTTGAGTTCTAACCCGCGGCATGCGGGGACACTGTATGGTGGGTAGTTTGACTGGGGTGGTCGCCTCCAAAAGAGTAACGGAGGCTTCTAAAGGTACCCTCAGACCGATTGGTAACCGGTCGCAGAGTGTAATGGCATAAGGGTGCTTGACTGGGAGACAAACAAGTCGATCAGGTAGGAAACTAGAGCATAGTGATCCGGTGGTTCCGCATGGAAGGGCCATCGCTCAAAGGATAAAAGGTACTCCGGGGATAACAGGCTGATCATTCCCAAGAGCTCATATCGACGGAATGGTTTGGCACCTCGATGTCGGCTCGTCACATCCTGGGGCTGGAGAAGGTCCCAAGGGTTGGGCTGTTCGCCCATTAAAGTGGCACGCGAGCTGGGTTCAGAACGTCGTGAGACAGTTCGGTCTCTATCTATCGTGGGCGTTAGAGATTTGAGAGGCCCCGACACTAGTACGAGAGGACCGTGTTGGACAGACCTCTGGTTTACCGGTTGTGGCGCCAGCTGCATTGCCGGGTAGCTAAGTCTGGGCAGGGATAAGTGCTGAAAGCATCTAAGCACGAAGCCTACCTCGAGATTAGATCTCTTTATAAGGGTGGTTGTAGACGACGACCTTGATAGGCTGCAGGTGGAAGTGCGGTAACGTACGTAGCCGAGCAGTACTAATTGCCCGTACGCTTTATTTTCGTGCAAGCTCTTTGAATCGCAGGATTTGATAAATATGGCTTTTGGGTTGTTTGCCCGTGAGTATTGATCTTTTTACTTTTCATCATGTTTTATCAGCACAGGGAGAAGAAGAGCGGTCAGGAAAGACCTTTTCACTCCCGGACTTACTTAAGGTGGTTGTAGCGTTGGGGATCCACCTCTTCCCATTCCGAACAGAGAAGTTAAGCCCAATGGCGCCGATGGTACTGCACACAAAGTGGGAGAGTAGGTAGCCGCCGTCCTTTATCAGAAAAGCCTTCAGGAGAAATCCGGAAGGCTTTTTTTCATTTATAACCAGTTGACCAGTCAATCACCGGAAGAATGATCAACCGGAATTCATGATAACTCCACTAATTCTTCCTCGCAACCGGTAATTTTCTCCAACCTGTCATTGCGAACGATATAGGTATTTTCTATTCCCACAGCGCCGATTCCCGGAAGTACAAATTTGGGTTCTACGGCAATTGTCATACCTGCTTCCAGGATTTCCTTCGAGCGGGGTGCAAGAACGGGCGGTTCATTAATCTCCAACCCTACTCCGTGCCCTACAAATTTGGCCTGTTGTGCTGTTCCCATGAAATAACCGGAAAGGCCGCTTTCCCTTACCATCATTTCTGCCAGAGAATAAATATTGGCACAAGGTGTTCCCGATTGGCTTGTTGCGGAAATGGCATTGCAAATATTGATGGAAACCTGATGAGCTTTGTGGGCAATATCGGGTACAGTACCAATAGCGAATGTCCGGGTCATATCACTCATCCACGGGCGGTAATTGCCCGCCATATCTACCATCAACGTAGTTCCGGGAATAAGTTTCGTACCGTTGGCTCCAATTGGCAACAAGGGGGATAATCCCTGGCCGCCAAGTGCGAAATCAAACGGGGAAGCGGATTGAGCATTGTCACCGGTAAGAATGCTGCCCATAAAGATATCCATGTTCTCTCCGAAAGTTCTAAAAATACCTGACGAACCGGCTAAACGCATTTCTCTTTCCAGCTCGATCTGAAATTCGATATCCGTCATCCCTTTGCTATAAATATGCGGGATTTGTTTGTAAACCAAAGCATGAATATCGGCGCACTCGCGCATCTGTTTGATCTCAAACTCCGATTTAACACTTCGGATACGGCGCATTTCTCCCGAAACATTTATCAGTTTGGGCATTTCAAGGGCTGTCTGAATCCGTGAAACGGTGGAAAACGACAATACATCGTTTTCCACCATCAGCCTCCTGGGCAACGGAATTTTTCTCTGGTGCAGAAGATCGGGAAGCTGTTCGGGCTTTCGGATGTAGGTAATATTGTCACCTTTGATGCCGCTGGGGCGTTTTACGAACAAAACCGGATCCCCTTCGGGTTGGACAAAAACGAAACCGTCAAAAATAAAACCAAGCAGGTAAAATTGGTTTACTGTCGTGGAAATCAGGCATGCCTCAGCTTGTAATTCCCGGATAGTTTGTTGGAGCCGGGATAGTCTTTGACTGGATTCTTTCTTATTTATAGGATTCATGAAACAACTCTTTTTTTGATTTTCAAATATAGTCAATTCTCGTGTGAACGGAAACCCTCTTTCCCAAAAAAACTTAATCTTATTCTGTCAAATGTTAGGTTTCATAAATGCATTTGCTGACGTAGAACAAATGAAAAATAAAAAACCTATCTTTACGGTGTCAATTATTGCTCAAGTGAACGGAAAAATATTAATAGTCGAAGACGACATCTCTTTTGGAACGATGCTTCAAAAGTGGTTTGAGAAGAATGGATTCTCCGCAAAATGGTGTACGGGAATGTTGTCGGCTCAGGAATTGCTTGCCGATTCAACATACGACATTGTCTTATCGGATTTGCGCTTGCCTGACGGTGACGGGATAATGCTTCTTTCCTGGATGCACGAAAGCGATCCGTCGGTGCCGGTTATAATAATGACCGGATATGGTGAAATACAGACGGCTGTTTCAGCTATAAAACTGGGGGCTTTTGACTTCCTGGAAAAACCCATCAATCCGTCTGTTCTCGCAGAGAAAATAGAGGCTGCTTTCAAGGACAGGAAGGAAACGGAGAACATTCTAAGGAAGCATTCGCAGGAAAAAAAGAAGAAAGAGAAGCGAGGAGGTACGGTAGAAGGATGCAGTCCGCTGTCCTCCCGTATGTACTCTTTTATAAATACCGTTGCTCCCACTTCAATGGCCGTGATGATTATTGGCGAAAGCGGTACGGGAAAGGAACATGCGGCAAGAATGATTCACGAACGGAGCCAGCGTGCCCATGGCCCGTTTATCGCAGTAGATTGTGGAAGCTTATCCATTGAACTGGCGCCAAGTGAGCTGTTCGGACACAAAAAAGGTTCTTTTACCTCCGCCATTGAAGATAAAGTAGGCTTTTTTGCAGAAGCAAATGGCGGTACGTTATTTCTGGATGAAGTGGGAAACTTGCCGTACGGCGTCCAGATGCAGCTCCTCAGGACCTTGCAGGAAAAAAAGATCAGGCCGGTGGGAGCGACTACCGATTTGGAGGTAGATGTGCGAATTGTTACGGCTACCAATGAAAATCTCGAGAAAGCGATTGCCCATGGCCGTTTTAGAGAGGATCTGTTTCATCGACTCAATGAGTTCATGATTGAGGTTCCGCCACTGAGGAGTTGCAAAGACGATATTCCGTTGTATGCCGAACATTTTGTTGACGAAGCAAATGCCGAACTGGATAAAAAAGTGAGGTTCATCTCGGCTAAGGTCTTTTCCCGGTTGGAAACCTATTCTTGGCCAGGCAACCTAAGGGAACTGCGAAATGTAATTCGCCGTGCGGTACTTTTTTCACCCGGTGATACGATTACGTTGGAGAGTCTACCGTTTTTATCGGAAAAGAGTGTTGAAGAGAATAAAGAGGCAGATGTATCCTTGAACGTCTCGCCCGAAGAAGAAAAAGAAAAGATAGTACGTGCTCTGGAAAAAACCAAAGGAAACAAATCCCGGGCAGCAATTCTATTGCGTATAGACCGAAAAACTCTGTACAACAAGATTCGCAAGTACGGCTTATAGCGGAAAATGACGATTGTCAGAATAAATATTCCTTTTTAATAGCATCGGCAAACGCTCTTATTTGACGAATGCTTAACGACAAATCTTCTTTCCAGGAAGAATAGGTAGTTTCTTCCTCTCCCCTGAGTGAGTCCATTTTTATCAAAACCTCACACAAATGAGGGGCATCAATCTGACTGATAAAAGGATGGATCTTGTGGCACAATTGTTGAGCTCCCTGAAAGTCGGATGCTTCAATCAACCCGGTCAGATGTTCGGTATCCTTATAGACGGTTGTAACGAAGGTTGATAGGATTTTTTTGATGGTTTCGGTGTCATCTCCGAATAAAGAAGCCAGTTGCGGAAATTTTTCACCAAGCGAGGGAGGATGGTTCGTAATGACCTGTGTTTCTCCGGAGAGAACATCAATAAACTTGCCCATCCGGATGGGCTTTGTTATAAATCCGCTGAATCCTTCCGAAACGGCCTTTTCGGTGTTGTAATCATCGTAGGCACTCATCAGCCAGACGGGAATGCAGGAATTAATTCTACGGATTTTGAGCAAAATCTCATTTCCGGTGATGTCAGGCATCTGCATGTCTGTGAATACAATGTCAAACAGGGATATGTGATTTATAAAGCCGTCCACGTCACGGGTGTTGTTGCAGATTTTTACCTTAAATCCCTGTTTCGAGAGAAATTCCCTTATCAGATTCCCTAAGGTTATATCGTCTTCAAAAACAAGCACTTTCCTGTAAACGTTGTTGCGGTTCTGATGGCTGTTTTTACTTTCGTCCGGTATTTTTTCTGCAGGGAACAGGGGCAATGTTATCATAACGCGGGTACCTTCGTCCTTTTTCGACTGGACGTTTATTTCACCTTTCAGCGAATGGATAAGCCCTTGTGTTACGTACATTCCAAAGCCGTTCCCCTCGGCTTTTAGCGGATTTCTCACACGGGAAAATGGTTTGAATATCTCCCGGATATCGCTTTCATGCATGCCGATTCCGGTGTCACTGATGGAAAAAATCAGGCTGTTTTCGTAACTTAACCGGACATCGATTCTTCCCTTAACGGTGTATTTTACCGCATTGGAGATAACGTTTATCAATATCTGCCTGAGAACCGTGTGGTCTGTTTCAACATAGAAAGGCGATTCAACCCGGTTTTCAAACTCGATATCCAGTTCTTTCCCTTCGGTCAGCGGCCTGAACATCTGTATAATTTCGTCCACCAGCTCTGTTAAATTGAACCGGCTGTTGTGTAGTTCTCCCGCATTTCGTTCCAACCGGGAGAATTCGAGTAAATTGATGAGCATGCTCAGGATGTGTTTTCCGGAGTTTTGGGCCGATAGCAATTGTTTTTTCATGCTTTCCGGAATTTTTTCTCCCTGCCACATTTCCATATATCCCATCATGGAGCTGAGTGGAGTCTTAATGTCGTGTGAAACGGAGAGAAGTAACTTGTGGCGGCTTTCCATCAACGATTCGGTAAGCTGTTTCTCCCTGGCCAGATCGAGGCGGGCCTTCTGCCCTTTTTTCAGGTCGTCAACGATGAGAAAAATGATAATAAGGATCAATACCAACGACAGGGCACCTACAACAACCGCAAACGTGAAGATTTTGCGTGTGAGCAGTTCACTGCTCTGGATCCCTTCCCGTGTGACGCGTGTTGTCTCGTTGTAAAATTTAGTCAACAGCTGGGATATTTGCAAGGAAATATTTTGTTCGGCTAGAATAAGTTCCCGTACCTGTTTTTCGATGCCCGACAGTTGAGATGAATAGGTTTTTGTGGCAGCTTGAGACATGTTTTTCAAATCGGTGTATACTCCGGTATCGATCCTGGACGTGAGCCGGGTCTCCTGTTCCACCCGAGCAATGCTTACGATGGTATCGGGAGCACGGTTCGGGTTGACTAAATTTTTAAAACGGGTCCAAAATCCTTTTTTATCCTTTACAACGATGGTGGTGTCCTGGTTTGTCGTAACCACCACAGAATCCTGAATGAACTGATCGTACGTCTCAATTTTTTTATCGAGTTCACTTATAGGACTTCGGGAACGGAACTGAACGATAAGCTGATTAACGATTTTGTTTTTTTCGTGTAACAGCGAATCGATGCTTTCCAGGTAGACATCTTGATTTCTTTGTGATGCCAGTTTTTTTAATTCGGTTATCTGGAGAGAAACTGTTGTCGAGATAGAATCGTATTTTAACTGAATCTTTCGGTGCGGATTTATTAAATAGGCGTTCAATGACTCCTGGGCTTCCTGAACAGAAAGTACCAGCTGGTTGCTTTGCGCTAAAACATTGTAAGCACCGGAAATTTCTTCTTTTTGAGTGTCTACATACTTTTTCAGGTTGAAGGAGTAGACAAAAATCCCTGTGACATAAAGAATGATAATGAGAAACAGTAAACTTATTTTCACTCCTATCCGATGCTCTAAAGAATTATCCGATCCCATTTGCATTATCTGTTTTTCGCTCAAAAATACACAATATTTTTTGTTTCGTTGTGCCGTTTCCTGAATCTTGTGTTCATTTCTTCCCCTTATTGTCATGCACCTCTGGATTTTATGTGGAATTTCATCCATGAAATGTGGTGATTTTCTACACTTCTACACCCGGTCCACAGTTTTTAAGGTACGGTGCTTTGTCCTATTTTCAATATAATTCGCTGTTTCTTAAATGGATATGCTTCCGCTGCATACTTGTGAAGTTTTTTTGTACGGTATTTGATTATCTTTTTTTGTACGTTTAATTAAACAGAAAAAACTTAATTGAGAATTTCTAAAATTAATCATTATGAAAAAAGTTATTTTATCCATCGCTCTTGCTGCATCAGGTATTTTTACATCAACCTCAGTTCAGGCAGCAAACACAGTAAATACAACAAACGAAAAACCCATCATAGAAGTTACCCTTGACGATGACGGTTTTGTAGATGTTAAATTCGAAGAATTGAACGAAAAGGTACAGGCGGCCATCAATGCATTAAAAGAGACTTACGATATTGACGTGATCAAGTACAATGCGGAAAAACAAATCACGAAAGTGAAAGTAACCAACAAGGAAGATCAGTCCCAAAAGAAAATTTATTTCGATAATGAAGGAGTAGAAACCACCTGGGAAGAGCCCGTTAAAGACATTGAACAAGAAACAAAGACCGAAGAAGTTTTATAAAGAGCAGTCTGTCAGACACTACACTATCACTCAATCCTCGCCGCTTTGGAATCAAATCGGTGAGGATTTTTATTGTTTACTCCAGATTTCCCAGGCTGCCAGCGCTTGTAATTCCAGCATTTCTGCCCCGTTTTTAATCGTAGCGCCTTGTGTCTTTCCTTTTTTCAAAAATAACGTTTCCGACGGGTTGTAAATCAAATCGTAGAGCAGATGCTCGTGTGTGAGAAACCGGTAAGGGATATCGGGACATTCCTCATCCTTGGGAAAAGTGCCAATGGGAGAGCAATTTACAACAATCTTGTGTTCGAGTAAGACTGCTTCGTCTATTTCGTTGTAGGTAAACCGTTCGTCTGAGCCTGTCCGGGAGACATACTTCCAGGGGATGTTCATCTCTTCGAATACCTGGCGAACGGCTTTCGAGGCCCCCCCCGTTCCCAGTATCAATGCTTTTTTATGAAGCCCGGGACGAATGAGCGGCTCGATTGATTTTTTAAATCCCACATAATCGGTATTGTATCCGGTGAGGTGATAAAAATACATGTTCCCGGGTTCACGTTCGATTTTTATCGTGTTTACGGCGCCGATACGTTGAGCCTCGGGGGTTATCTCGTTTAGAAACGGGATAACCTGTTCTTTGTAGGGAATGGTTACGTTCAGCCCGCGCAAGTGTTGATTGAAAAGAATGACTTCGCGCAGTTGAAGAATATCTTCAATTTCGAAATTCAGGTATTCAGCCTCCACACCTTCCCGGGCAAACTTTTCGGTAAAAAATTTGGATGAGAAGGAGTGTTTTAGCGGAAAGCCGATTAATCCGTAAGTGTGCATCCTTTATTTTTCTGCCATATATAACGTTGCAATCCCCATTGTAAACCGTCTCAGCCGGATGTTCCGGAACCCATTTTTTTTCAGGATCAGCATCATTTCCCTGCCTTGCGGGAAGGCGGCGATGGATTCGGGTAAATATTCGTAGGCCCGTTGCTCGGTGGCCATTGTGTTCGACAAGACGGGCATCACGTACTTCGTATATAGCGAATAGAGTTCTTTCATGGGTGTTGCTTCGGGGGTGGTCAGTTCTATAAAAAGGAACACTCCTCCGGGTTTGAGCACACGCAGCACTTCTCCGAAACTCTTATCGATGTTTTCAAAATTCCGGATACCGAAAGCAGCAGTGACAGCGTCAAATGATTGATCGGGAAAAAAAAGTGCGGAGGAGTCCTGCCGTTCAAACGTGATGACGCGTTCCAGGCCTTTTCGTTTTACTTTGTCTCTGCCTACAGCCATCATCCCTTCGGAAATGTCAATGCCTATAATGCGTCTGGGTTGAAGGATTTTTTTTGCCAGGATGGCAAAATCACCCGTCCCGGTGGCGATGTCGAGAATATATTCAGGCCGGTACGGTTTTAACGCCTTTATGGATTCCTTGCGCCAGTAATCGTCTATTCCCAGGGAAAGGAGGCCATTAAGCTTATCGTAGTTTGGCGCAATTTCGTTGAACATCGCCTCCACTTGTTCCTTTTTGGAAGTACCCGTTTCGTAAGGATGAACTTTTTCTACGTCGTAGGTCATTTTGTTTTATTTTTATTTTTCGAAAAAAGCCAGGACATTCCGTTCAATTCGTGCCTCCAGATCTCTGGCATCGGCTTTAACGAATTCTTCACCCGTTATTTTTTCGAACAATTCGATGTACCTGTCCGATACGCTGTTGCAGTATGCAGCAGTCATTTCGGGAACTTCTTGTCCTTCCTGGCCTTGAAATCCATTATCCATCAGCCATTTTCTGACGAACTCCTTCGAGAGTTGCTTTTGTTCTTCCCCTTTTTCGAACCGTTCCTTGTAGCCTTCGCTGTAGAAGTAGCGGGAGGAGTCGGGCGTGTGGATCTCGTCGATCAGGTAGATTTTGCCGTTCTTTTTACCGAATTCGTATTTGGTATCTACAAGAATCAGTCCTTTCTCGGCAGCCATCTCGGTCCCGCGCTGAAAAAGGGCGTATGTGTATTTTTCCAGTTGTTCGTAATCTTCCTGGCTGACCAGCCCCTGGGCAATGATTTCTTCACGCGAAATATTTTCGTCATGACCTTCATCAGCTTTGGTTGTGGGCGTGATAAGCGGGGTTTCGAACTTTTGATTTTCTCGCATCCCTTCGGGCAGGGTCAATCCGCACAGCGTACGCACCCCTCTTTTGTATTCGCGCCACGCGCTTCCAGTGATGTATCCGCGGATAACCATTTCTACCTTGAACGGTTCGCATCGTACCCCAACGGTAACCATCGGATCGGGCGATGCCAGCTTCCAGTTGGGGACGATATCGGCGGTGGCATCGAGAAATTTTGATGCAATCTGATTGAGAACCTGTCCCTTATATGGAATTCCTTCAGGCAATATAACGTCGAATGCTGAGATCCGGTCAGTGGCAATCATTACCAGTGTATCTTCGCCGATGCTGTACACATCGCGTACTTTTCCGTGGTAGACGTGAGTCTGCCCGGGAAAATTGTAATTGGTTTTTGTAAGGGCGTTGAACATAATCAGTTGATTTTCGATTTCGGATTTATTATTTATTTTTTTCTTTATCAGGTAAATTGTCCGGCGTTTCTTTCTCGTAGGCCTCTACAATCCGCTGTACGAGTTTGTGGCGGACGATATCTTTTTTATTGAACTCCACGGTGGATATTCCTTTGATACCTTTCAGCAGACTCATTGAATGAATTAGTCCCGATTGTTGAGACGCGGGCAAATCGATTTGCGTAATATCTCCCGTAACAATCATTTTTCCATTCAGCCCCAGCCGGGTAAGGAACATCTTTATCTGCGGTTTGGTCGTATTCTGAGCTTCGTCGAGAATAATGACCGCATCATTCAGCGTGCGTCCACGCATAAAGGCAAGTGGTGCAATCTGAATAATCTTGTTTTCGATGTATTCTTTGAGTTTCAATGGAGGAAGCATATCTTCCAGTGCGTCATAAAGGGGTTGAAGATAGGGATCGATCTTTTCTTTCATATCACCCGGAAGGAAACCCAGCTTTTCACCGGCTTCAACGGCCGGGCGGCTGAGTATTATTTTTCTGACTTGTTTGGTTTTTAACGCTCTTACAGCCAGTGCAATAGCGGTATATGTTTTCCCTGACCCGGCAGGACCGATGGCGAAGACCAGGTCGTTATCGTCGAACACCTCCACCAGTTTTTTTTGGTTTGCCGTACGCGCCAAGATCGGTTTTCCGTTGAGCCCGTGAATGATCAGGTTATCCAGGTTCACAACCGTTGGTGCTTTCCCTTTCACTATATCCAGGATGTCTTCCTCTTTCAGCACGTTCATCTCGATGCTGAATTTCTCCAACTCGTGAACCTTTTCTTCGAAGGTAACCAGTTCCTCCTCATCGCCAATAACTTTGATTACATTGCCGCGGGCCACAATACGAAGTTTTGGAAACAACGTTTTCAGTAACTGGACGTTACTGTTGTTTATCCCAAAAAATACAACCGGGTCTACATTTTCGAGAATTAGGATACGTTCGATCATTTAACGCTGTTTGTAAAGTTCAACGAATATTGATACACTTTGTTCTCCTGTCCTTCTATATAATTGATAAACGCATTATTGACCAATCTGTTTCCGCCCGGAGTAGGATAATTGCCCGAAAAATACCAGTCGCCAGCGTTGTTGGGACACGCTTTGTGCAAGTCGTCGATGGTTTGAAACACAATTTTTACTTCAGCCTTTATGTCCTTGTCGGTAAGCATTTCGGCAATCTTATCCGAAATTTCTTCATCCGAAAAAGGGGCATAAATCTCTTTTACATAATTCACGATTTCTTCTTTTTTCTTCCGGCTCTGAACAACACATTTTTCATATACACTTTCTATAATATACTGCATACCCCGTTCTTCCAATAGTTTGATTGCCGCTTTGAAAGCAATGAATTCGCTCATGCGCGACATGTCGATACCGTAGCAATCGGGATAACGGATTTGCGGAGATGAAGAAACAATAACGATCTTCTTCGGGTCCAGCCTGTCCAGAATCTTGATAATACTTTGTTTCAGTGTCGTTCCGCGCACGATACTATCATCAATAATAACCAACGTGTCCTTTCCGCGCTTCAGTGAACCATACGTGACGTCGTAAACATGGGCTGCCAGGTCATTTCTGGATTTTCCTTGTGCAATGAATGTACGCAACTTTATGTCTTTTATCGCGACTTTTTCCGAGCGTACCCTTTTGGCCAGGATCATTTCGACTTCGCCGGGAGTCAATTGGTCACGTTTCTCGAGTAACTCAACCGCCTTGTTGTGGTTGAAATGTTTTTCCAATCCTTCGAGCATCCCGAAGTATGCTACTTCGGCGGTGTTGGGGATGAACGAGAAAACCGTGTTTTCAAAATCATTGTTTATTGTCTCAACAATTTCGGGAACAAGAAGTTCGCCCAGTTTCTTCCTTTCGCGGTAAATATCATAATCCGAGCCACGTGAAAAATAGATCCGTTCAAACGAACAGGGGGTTATTTTTTCTTTTGGTTCCAGAATCTGTTGGGTTGTGATCGTTCCGTTTCGTTTCACGATAAAGGCTTCACCGGGTTGTAATTCGTGAACATCATCTTTCTTGAGGTTAAACGCCGTTTGGATGACCGGGCGTTCCGATGCTACCACCGCTACTTCATCGTCAAAATAGTAAAAAGCCGAACGAATTCCCCACGGATCACGGAGGGTGAACGTGTCGCCGCAGCCGATAAGGCCACAAAGCGCATATCCGCCGTCCCATAATTTGCTGGCACGCTTCAGAAGAAACGGAATGTCCAGTTTTTCTTCGATACGGTGGCTTACCTGCTGGCCGTTCAGGTCCGATTTTTCTATTTTATCGTATTGGTATTGCACCTCCCTGTCGAGGTAATGCCCGAGCGATTCCAGCATCACAAATGTATCGGCATAATCGCGCGGATGTTGTCCTTCCGAAATCAACTGTTCGAACATTTCGTCCACGTTCGTCATGTTGAAGTTTCCGGCGAGCGCCAGACTGCGCGAAGCCCAGTTGTTTCGGCGCAGCAGCGGGTGAACATACGTCAAGCCGCTTTTTCCGGTGGTGCTGTAACGAAGATGCCCGATAAATAATTCGGAAGCAAACGGAACCGAACGTTTTACGAATTCGATATCCTGGAGTTGCTGTGGAGTAAAATCCTTGAATGCATCGTGTACTTTCCCAAAAATCTCTGAGATAGCACCCGATCCCAGTGCTCTTTCCCTGAAAATAAATTCATTACCGGGAGCGGCCTCCAGTTTTACGGCACCCAGGCCGGCACCTTCCTGCCCACGGTTGTGCTGTTTTTCCATCAGCAAGTAAAGCTTGTCCAGACCGTACTGCCACGTTCCGTATTTTTTGTAATAATAATCGAGGGGTTTTAGTAGGCGGATCATTGCAATACCGCATTCGTGCTTGATGATGTCAGTCATTGATAAACCTTTCTGAAATTAAGGCACAAATTTAAGGGTATTTGGGGAGAAAATGATGATGTTTGGGGTTAATTTTTGTTTTGAGTGGCGTGCAGCTAACGATGTTACTAAAAAACTTTATCTTATCTTTGTAGTAAAAGTATGATTTTAGAATGAATTGGGAACGATTATTGTCTTCGAGGCGATTCGGGATGGAGGAATATCACACCGAAAACAGGCACGACAGGACGGAATATCAACGCGATTATGACCGGTTGATTTTCTCATCACCTTTCAGACGTTTGCAAAACAAAACGCAGGTCTTCCCCCTTCCCGGAAGCGTGTTTGTTCACAACCGGTTAACCCACAGCCTTGAAGTGTCGAGTGTCGGGCGTTCACTGGGAGAGAATATCGGCCGTGGAATTCGCCAGAAATATCCCTCTTCGCCGGCTCACTTTGAAGAGACGGGAGCTATCGTTTCCGCTGCTTGTCTGGCGCATGATCTGGGAAACCCTCCGTTTGGGCACTCGGGTGAAAAAGCCATTTCTACTTTTTTCTCCGAAGGTAAAGGACAGGCGTTACAGCAGCAAGTGGAAGCCGAAGGGGGACGGTGGACCGATTTTACCTGTTTTGAAGGAAACGCCAATGCCGTTCGTTTATTGATGCATCAGTTTAAAGGACGCCGTAAAGGTGGTTTTGCTCTGACATATTCCACCCTGGCATCCATTGTTAAGTATCCCTATTCATCGGAGCTGAGCGGCGGAAAAAACAAGTTTGGTTTTTTTGCTTCGGAGGAAGACGATTACAGGATTATTGCCGATGAACTCGGTATTCCCTGCCTAGGAGAGGATCCGGTTTGTTATACGCGTCATCCGTTGGTCTATCTGGTGGAAGCCGCAGATGATATTTGCTACCAGATCATGGATATTGAAGATGCCCATAAACTGCATTTGATTTCTACCGAAAAAGCCAAAGAGCTTTTTCTCAATTTTTTTGAAGGCGAAAGACGACAACGCAGAATCAATAATTTGAATTTTGTTAGTGATATTAACGAACAGATCGCTTATCTGCGCGCAAGTGTCATCGGATTGTTGGTGAATGAATGTTCGGAAGCATTTTTAAAACACGAAGAAGCTATCTTGTCGGGAGAATTTAAGGGCTCGTTAATAAAAAATATATCCGAAAAAACACAAAGAGCATACAGGAACTGTTCCGATTTTGCCGTAAATAATATTTATTTGTCAAAAGATGTACTGGATATTGAGTTGGCCGGATACAGAATTATCGGATTTTTGCTCGAAAAATTGTCGGAGGCCATACAGAATCCTTCTCATACGTATTCAAAGCTGTTGCTGGGAAGAGTCCCTGAACAATATGAGCCGGATTCGGATGATCTCTATTCTAAAGTACAGTCAATCATTGATTACGTATCCGGAATGACCGACATCTACGCACTCGACTTATACCGGAAAATTACGGGAATGGGGTTGCCGGCAATATAATTAATTAGTGTCAAATTGTAAGCGAAAAATATTTTTTAATTTTTTATTGAAAAAATTTGGAGGCTTTTAATTTATTTTTTATATTTGCAACGTGGTTTTTTCATAATAGTATTAGATTTAAGGTTAACATGTTTGGCAGGATGTCGCGAGATATCCTGCCAAAATCTTTTTTAGGGGGATATTCATAAACTTCCGCAAAATAATTACAAAATATTTTCTACCCTACGCAAACTTTTTTAATTTTGTATCAAGATTTTACGTTATGCGGAATAAATTTCACCTCATTTTTCTAATTGGGTTTTCCTTACTACTTTTACAATGTTCAGGCGACGGAAGATTGCATCGGAAACTGGTGGAAATGGCTGATAACCTCAACAAGTCCGTACCGGCTCAACTCGATGACCATACCATTTTTCTGGGGGCAGATGTAACGGAAGGCAATGTTTTTCAGTACCGGTATCAACTGGTGAATACAGCTGAACCTCAGTCGATGCTCCGGGCTGTGGAAGAGCAAACGAAAAACAATATCCGGGAGGCGTTCAGGTTGAATCCTGACTTGAAAATTTTCACGGAAAACGAAGTTAAAATTGATTATATTTATACCGATTCCGCGGGAAACATACTAAAAATAATACACATTACACCTGAAGATTACAAATAAAACATTACGATTATGAACCGTTACTTTTACATTGACAGCGAAGGAAAACAAAAAGGCACATTTTCACCCGAAGAGTTGAAAAGCGAAAACATCAAAAAAGATACGCTGGTGTGGGCGCCAGGGATGAGCGAATGGGTACGTGCTTCGAACGTTGCCGAATTGGATACCCTTTTTGTTGATAATGCAGGTTATTATCCGCCTCAACCGGCTGCGCAACCCGTGACCCCGCCTGCCCAACCGTTGAGTTACGGAGGCTCTCTGCAACAACAGCCGATGCCTAAATCGTGGCTAATCGAATCTATCTTAGCCACTGTACTTCCGTTTTTACTCTGCAGCAGTATATTCAGTCTTCTCGGAATTATAGGGATTGTGCATGCCTCAAAGGTAGAATCTCTTTATGCCCGCGGTGACTATACTGGCTCGCTGGAAGCTTCCGGTCAGGCCGGAAAATGGACAAAAATTGCCATGTGGATAGGTATTGCCTGGGTAGTTCTGTGGATTGTTGCCATAATTCTCATTATCGCTTTTGGCGTGTCGATGGCCGGCATAAGTGAGGTGTTTAGCGGATCTGGATACGAGATTTAATTTGGATTGACCAAGACGGGTAAAATAGTTATAGGTGCTGCCATTAGCCTTTTGCTTGTGGCAGTTGCTTTTATGTTTTATCTCTTCGACCCCGAGGAAATGGCTGTGTTTCCCCGTTGTCCGTTTCTTCTGGCTACCGGATATGAATGTCCCGGATGCGGTTCTCAACGCGCTATTCATGATATGTTGCACCTGGACTTAAAAAGCGCTTTTTCACAGAATGCACTTATCCTGTTCTTGTCTCCGTATTTATTGTTTGGATTTTACCTGGCTTTTTTTAATGGGAAACACCGTTTCCCGAAATGGGAGAAACTGCTTTTTGGTAAATGGGCGGCTATATTTGTGATATCGGGAATAATGGTATATTGGGTAGTTAGGAATTTGTAAATCTGCTACGTTAGCTTCTCCCGTAAGAACCTGCCCGTATGCGATTCCTTACATGCAGAAATTGTTTCAGGCGTGCCTTCACAGACAATATAGCCACCGGATATTCCGCCTTCCGGGCCTATGTCGATGATGTGGTCGGCGCACTTAATTACTTCCATGTTGTGCTCGATAATAATGACCGTATGCCCTCTTTCTATAAGTGCATTAAATGCTTTCAGCAGTGTTTTGATATCGTGAAAATGTAGTCCAGTAGTAGGCTCATCAAAAATAAAAATAGTGGGTTCCGATTTCTCTTCACCCAGGTAAAACGCTAATTTTACACGCTGATTTTCTCCGCCCGATAATGTTGAAGAGGATTGTCCGAGCTTGATATAGCCCAGCCCTACATCTTGTAGCGGTTGCATCCTTTTGGTGATTTTCTTTTCCGTTGCGCCTTTCTGCGCGCCGAAAAACTCGATTGCCTGGTTGATGGTCATTTCCAGCACTTCGTGGATGTTAAATCCCTTGTATTCAACATCCAGGATTTCCCGAGAAAAGCGCTTGCCGTGGCACGATTCACATTCCAGCCGGATATCGGCCATAAACTGCATCTCCACTGTAATTGTACCCTCACCCTTGCACTCGTCACACCTTCCGCCTTCTACATTGAACGAGAAATGTGCCGGGGTATATCCCATCTGTTTGGCAAGCGGTTGAGCGGCAAATAGCTTACGGATTTCGTCGTATGCCTTTATGTAGGTGACCGGATTGGAACGCGTGGATCTGCCGATGGGGTTCTGGTCGACAAATTCCACCGATTGGGCAAGTTTTAAATCGCCGGAAATGGCGTTAAATTCAGTTTGTTCCAATGCACTTCCTTTGTAGTAATTGTGTAAAGCGTTGCTTAGCACATCGTTTACCAGCGAAGATTTTCCCGATCCGCTGACACCTGTTACCACGGTCATGACATTCAACGGAAATCTCACATCTATGTTTTTAAGGTTGTTTTGTCGTGCACCCTTCACTTCGATAAAGTTGTTCCATTTGCGGCGGTGTTTCGGAACATCAATCTTTTCTTCCCCCGTCAGGTACCTCACCGTATGGCTGCCGGTGTTTTTCACCAACTCCGATACATTGCCCTGATACATGATTCTTCCACCTAGTCGCCCCGCTTCGGGGCCGATATCAATAATATAGTCTGCTGCCCGGATAATCTCTTCGTCATGTTCCACCACTACCACGGTATTGCCTAGTTGCTGCAGCTGGCGTAACACTTTAATGAGCAGGTGGGTATCCCGGGAGTGCAGCCCAATACTCGGTTCGTCCAAAATATAGAGTGATCCAACCAGGCTACTTCCCAGGGATGAGGCCAGGTTTATTCGCTGGCTTTCTCCTCCCGAAAGGGTGTTTGATAACCGGTTCAGTGTCAGGTAACCAAGTCCTACCTCAATCAGGAACAGGATACGGTTGTTGATCTCCGTAAGCAACCGTTCAGCAATGGCGGCATCGGTTTCATTGAGTATAAGTGTGTCAAAAAACAACTTTAACTCCGTAACGGGCAAGAGAACCAGTTCGCTTATATTTTTCCCGCCTACCTTCACGAATCCGGCCTCTTTTTTCAGCCGGGCACCTTTGCAAACCGGACAGGTGGTTTTTCCGCGATACCGCGCCAGCATCACCCGGTACTGAATTTTATAAAGATTCTCTTCCAGCATCCGGAAAAAATCGTTGATCCCGTAAATGCCGAGATCATGACGCCCGTTCCATAAGATGTCTTTCTCTTCATCGTTCAACCCGTAATATGCCCTGTGAATGGGAAAATCGACTTTATAAGCGTTGAAAACGAATTCTTTGCGCCATTCACTCATTTTTTCGCCTTTCCAGCATTGTACGCACTCCTCCTGAACCGAGAGGCTCTTGTCGGGGATAACCAGGTTTTCGTCAATTCCAATTACTTTTCCGAAACCCTCGCATTTGGGACAGGCACCTACCGGGCTGTTGAAGTTGAACATCAGGTCCGACGGTTCTTCGAACGTGATCCCATCCGCTTCGAAACGGTTCGAAAAAGTAAAAGTTTCTGCACCGTCTTGTGTCCAGAAACGGACGATACACTCGCCCTTCCCTTCTATAAAAGCGGTTTCTACCGAATCCGACAGCCGGTTGACGACCGATTTGTCGCCCGAACAGGACAACCGGTCAATAACCAACAGGACATCCTGAATATCCGGTATTGTCTTTTGTGCCAAGAGTTCGTCGATCCGATAAAAGGTATCGCCCACATCCACACGCGAAAAGCCCTCTTTCATTAAAACGTCCAGTTGCTCCGGTAACGTTCTTCCGTTTCGCAGTTGTATGGGCGAAAGCACCGCCATACGTGTTCCTTCCCGGTATTGAAGCATTTTGGCAATGACATCGCTGACGGTGTGCTTTTTTACCTCATCACCGGAAACGGGCGAAATTGTTTTACCGATCCGGGCGAAGAGTAGCCGCAGGTATTCATAAATTTCGGTAGAGGTACCTACGGTTGAGCGGGGATTTCGGGTGTTTACTTTTTGTTCAATGGCTATGGCCGGTGGAATTCCTTTAATAAAATCACACTCGGGTTTGTTCATCCTGCCAAGAAACTGGCGGGCGTAAGCCGAGAGGCTTTCTACATAGCGGCGCTGGCCCTCGGCATAAAGCGTATCGAATGCCAGGGATGATTTCCCTGAACCGGAGAGACCCGTGATAACGGTAAATGCATTCCGGGGAATAATTACGTCGATGTTTTTGAGATTATTGACGCGTACTCCTTTTAGTTCTATTTGCTTCTCGCTGCTCATAAATTGGAATTCAACCTGCAAAGATAACGACTTTATTGAAATATTTTCCGTATTTTTGCAAATCACGAAATTTGGAAGAATCAGAATAACACCACCGATGAACGATTTTTTTTCGGATATAACGCACGAATTTACACTGCCGTTTACCAATCCCGTTCTTATCTTTGCGGTGTTGCTGGCTATTGTTTTGCTGGCTCCGATTTTGCTGAAACGCTTCAATGTGCCGAGTATTATCGGACTTATTGTTGCGGGAGTGATCATTGGCCCGTTCGGACTGAATCTTATCGATAATAATCACCCGGGTGTGTCGATGTTCTCGACGATCGGATTGCTTTACATTATGTTTATCGTAGGGTTGGAACTTGATTTGAACGAGTTTGTCGCCAATAAAAACAAAAGCCTTGTCTTTGGTTTCTTCACCTTTATCCTTCCGCTTTCCATTGGATTCCCGGTATGCCACTACCTGCTGGGGTACGACATAAACGCTAGTTTCCTTACGGCCAGTATGTTTGCTACGCACACATTGGTCACCTATCCTATCGTGAGCAGAATGGGGGTCGCTAAAAATCAGGCGGTTGCCATTACGGTCGGAGGTACCATCCTGACTGATACGGCCGTTTTGATTATTCTTGCACTTATCTTATCCAGCAGTGATGGCGGGCTAAATCTGATCTTCCTGCTGAAATTGCTGGTGTCGCTGATCGTTTTTTCCGCTATTGTTTTCCTGCTCATTCCACGAATTACCAAATGGTTTTTCCAGAAAGCCGAAGGGGAGAAATACCTGCATTACATTTTTGTACTGTTTGTGGTGTTCTTCTGCGGCTTTTTGGCGGAACTCGGGGGGATTGAGCCGATTATTGGTGCTTTTGCTGCGGGACTGGCTCTGAACAGGTTGATCCCGCATTCATCGGCCTTAATGAACCGGATAGAGTTTTTTGGAAACTCATTGTTTATTCCTATCTTTTTGATCTCCGTAGGGATGTTGGTGAATATATCGGTAGTATTCAATGGACTAACAACCGTGTTAATTGCTTTGGCACTTACCGTTACTGCTATTTTCGGAAAATGGGTAGCCGCTTTTTTTACGCAGGTTATCTTTAAGTACTCGGTAACACAGCGGAACATTATCTTCGGATTAAGCAGTTCTCATGCTGCAGCTACCATCGCGGTTATTATTGTAGGATATAATGCGGGTATCCTGGATGAATATATTTTGAACGGAACGATTATTCTGATCTTACTGACTTGTATTGTTGCTTCGCTTGTTACGCAGAAATCGGCCAAAGAACTTGCTATAAGCCAGGAGAATGCTCCGTTTGCCGAATCCGACTTAGGCGCTTTTGCGCAGGAGAAAATTCTGGTACCCATTGCTAATCCGTCAAATATTGGACACCACGTGGAGCTTGCTTTGCTGATGAAAGACAAGAGATCGGTGAATGCGGTTTCGTTGCTAGGCGTGGTGCCCAATAATGAGGAAGCCGAAAAAAATATTGTGAGTTTTCGCAAACAGTTGAAGGAATTCGTACAAAACGCCGTGGCTGCTGAAATTGATGTGGACATTGTTACTACCATTGACCATAATGCGGCAAGCGGAATTGTTCGTACTGCCCGTGAGTTGATGACGGATATAGTGATTTTGGGTTGGCCTGGAAAAACAGGAGTGCTGGAAAAACTGTTGGGAGATAAAGTAGATTTGATCATCAAGAATGTGGATAAGAACATGTTTATATGCCACATCGAACAGGAGTTGATTACTCACAAGCGCATTGTAGTGATTTCTCCGCCGCTTGTGGAAAGAGAACTCGGATTCGACTTATGGCTTCAAAAAGTGGTGAAGCTGTCTCAGGAGTTGTCTGTCCCCGTTCTGCACCTTGGACATCCCGATACACAAGCCGTGATATCAAGCAAGAAAAACGGTGGAGCCCCCTTCATCTTCAAACAGTTTGTCGATTGGCACGATCCGCTTTCCTGTGGCGACAATATCAGGGAAGACGATATGATTATTTTCGTATCGGCACACCAGGGATACCTTTCACACATGTCCATACTTGATCATTTACCTACCCGTCTCGAAGAGCGTTTTCCCCACCACAGCCGTATTGTTATTTATCCTAAACAACGGGTAGTTGAAGGGTTGCTGGAAAGTGACGACTCTTTGTTTGTTCCCTCTAATTTTTAAGTAATGAACTATTTTCGAATCACGTTAATCGCTTTTACAGCGCTCCTGGTATTAAGTTGTGGAGCATCAAGACAATCGTTGATCCGCACTGTGGATACTTCTCCCAAGCACGAGTTTCGAGGGGTCTGGGTGCAAACCGTCGGGCAATCCCGTTATCAGCAGATGAACAGTGCAGCCATGAAACACTATTTGTCCGAAATGGTACGTAAGTTTGACGAAGCGGGTATCAACGCACTTATTTTCCAGGTTCGTCCGGAAGCGGATACTTTCTATCCGTCGGATCTCGAACCCTGGAGCCGTTTCTTGACGGGTGTACAAGGTAAATCTCCCGATGATCCCAGTTTCGACCCCCTGGCTTTCCTCATAGAAGAGTGTCATAAACGGGGAATGGAGCTGCATGCTTGGCTAAACCCTTACCGGGTAAAAACAAATATCAATAACCCGCTTGCTCCCAGCCATATCTACTGGAAGTATCCTGAACGATTTGTCCAATACGGAAATCAACTTTTTTTTGATCCCGGGTTGCCGGAGAACCGGAGCTTTATTTGCCAGGTTGTTCGCGATATCGTTTCCCGGTATGATGTGGATGCTGTTCATATGGACGACTATTTTTATCCCTATCCCATTGCCGGAACTCCTTTTCCTGATGATAACAGTTTCAATGCGTATGCCGGTTCTCAGGGATTTTCTGCGGGACAGCGTGCCGATTGGAGGAGAAACAACGTGAATCTACTTATCCAACAACTCAAATACACCATTGCGGGAACAAAACCGTGGGTACGTTTCGGTGTTAGCCCGTTCGGTATTTACCGCAACAAGCGAAACACACCCGACGGCTCCGGAAGCGATACCAATGGATTGGAAAACTACGGAGACCTCTATGCCGATATCAAGCTGTGGGTGGAAAAAGGATGGATCGATTATAATCTCCCGCAACTTTATTGGGAAATCGGACACGAACGTGCCGACTACACCACGTTGCTTCAATGGTGGAATGCCAACAACTTCGGTCAACCACTCTATATCGGCCAAGATTTGCAGCGCAGCATGGATAAAAATGAACTGGATGAAAAGATTCGTCAATCGCGTGAAATGTCATTTGTGCACGGTAGCTGCTTCTGGTACGGTTACCTAATTCTGGAAAATTCCGGAGGAATTGCCGATGCGCTCAAAGCGGGGGCTCATCGTGCCAAAGCGCTTATCCCGGCCTATACTCACCTACACAAAGGACGTCCTGTCAAAGTGAAAAAACTTACGCAGATTTTTACCGAAGATATGCACTTTCTTGCCTGGGAGCACCGAAGACAGCCCCAAAATCCCGAAACCGCCAGGCAGTTTGTTATTTATCGGTTCAGTGCCAACGAAAAAGTAGACCTCGATCGGGCCGAAAATATTGTAGCGGTAACTCCCGACAATTTCTACGTGTTGCCCTACGAAGGAGGAGGAAACAAATATACTTATGCGGTGACGGCATTAGATGCGTTTAAGAACGAAGGAAAAGCGGCAAAGATCAAGGTTCGGTTGTAACATTGATCCTAAGTCGGATTGTTTTTTACGGAATATCTTTTCCTTTGTCCATCTCGCTTACTTTTCATAAGTGCTTTTCCGATTGTAGCCACAATGATAAAGTATGGCAAATCAGGAATCATATCGCTTGATTATGGGAATTAGCGAAATAACGCAGATTGACTTCATGGGAAGAAATGCTTTGACGAGGAGGTGAGCCCGGAGAGCCGTATTACGCTTCCTACGCATGGCAGTAGTTGAACAAGGTCATCCTTACTATTGAAGATACGATTCGATTTTGATGAACGATCCCGGGATGTTGCTGACAAGTGGCGTCCCTCTTTTTTTGAGTATCGATTCTGTAAAGTAAAGTTGGGTGCCCAAAACTTTCGTTTGGGTAAGTTAGTGAAAATGAGGGGTTGCGCTATAAATATAGTTACCCCCCATGATGCTGATGCCGTACGTATCAACATACGAGGAACTTGCCCGATGATATTTCGAACTTTCTCGTTACGCCGTTCAACCCTATAGCACTCCGAAAAGGGAACTTGGCCCGTGGAATGTGTGTAAGCTCGGATACCTTTGAATAATTCTTCTGTGATATTGATTAATTTGTTTTTACCTAGCTTTTAATGATAATTATGTTAAAATATTTGGGTGTTATATTAGATGTTTTTAACATTGAAAATAATTACTATTATGTATTACTGTAGTTTAATTTTCTACTGCTTGCGGTGAGAAAACAAAAATATTCTTTGCTGGTCCCTAATTAGTTTGTTGTAGGATAGTTTATTATAAAAATATAAAAGTAGAAAACACTCACTAGGCTGTTAAAAAAAGTATGTTGTGATAGGCTGGAAAATACATTTATCTAAGTATGAGGCACAAATTAGTTTTCATTGTCCTCTTTTGTTAATGTATTTATTTTCAATTTAATATCCAGATAAATAGTTTAAGTATCATTAAAAATAGCAATACAAAGCAATATAAAAGTGACAGGTATGAATGTTATTGCAAATCTAATTGAGGAGACTGAAAGAGACATTCTAGAAGCAATAAACAACATTAAATTCCTCCGTTTTTTTAGGTCTGACTTATATTTACATCAAACACCAAGTCGCCTTGCAATTAATTCAACGAGCAGATATGTCCTTAAAAACAAAATAAATGACAAACACAATTATCAACCGATTCGATTGATGTAAAAATCTGTTTATAACTATGTGAATAATGAATGTGCATGGGATATTTTTGATATGACCGAATTTTATTATAGAAAGAATAAGTATTCATACAGGTTGATTTATCAAGAAAATCATGTGTTTTTTCATGAATACATAAATTTCAAAGAAATAAATGTCATTGATATCTTGATTGATTCCATAGAATATTATATTTTAGAAAATACAAATTCTCCTATAACTTTGGAACAATTACATAGTGCAATATTCACAAAATATGGTCATGATTTTCAACTGAAAGAAATAATTAATGTATTAAATGATTATTTTTCAAAGGGTTTGATTTATCATAATGATGATTATTCTGAAATAATTTCTGTTATAAATATAAATGAGAACTAATATTATACACATTAAAATTTGAAAAAATTATGTCTGAAATATCTGAATTCTTACGTAGCATTCCTCTTGAAGTTTTTCTCCCAATAGTATTATGGGACTTTATTTGGAAAATGATTGCTTTATGGAAAGCTGCTCGAAACAGCCATCTCACTTGGTTTATTTTTATCGGTATCGTTAATTCAGTAGGAATATTACCTTTAATTTATATTGTTTTAGATAATAGACGAAAAAAAAAGATAACTACTCAACCATAGATAAAGTTGTAAGCACCTGCTCAACTACCTCTTGATTATTCCGGAGCATACGCACCCACGGATTTGATTTGATTATTCATTCCAACAATGGCGGGATCTCTAGTAAATTGTCAGTGTATTATTAGAGTTCCTATGGATATTTATTAGAGCATTATTGGATTTTGACTGGAGATTCGCCGGGTTCCTCCTTTTCCCAGTAATTCGGCAAAAGCTTCTTCAGGTTTTCATCATTTTCCGGCTTCCGTAATAGGGCATCCTGCCCATCACATCGACGAACCACTCCCGAGGATTCACCCCTTGTTCCTTGCATGTGGTTGCCAAACAAAGTTAATAATTTTGTATAGAACTCGTTCGCACAAAAATCCTTAACGCTTAACCCGCTCTTCTGTTGGCATTCCAGTATCGCCAGGAATCCTTCTTTGCTTACAGGCTTCATAAAAAATACGTTTGCCGACAAAGTGGGAAAAACTATTTAAGCTAAATGAGGTAGTTTATCGGGGGCTTACCGATTTTTATTGGATCGTGTATAAATTTTCAACTTTTTTATCTAAGTTTGTGCCGGTATTTAATTTGAATTGATGATGGAGAGAGAACAATTTCCCATGATTGCCAAGACCATGGCAGAGCTCGAAGACGTACTGGCTGAAGAACTGATCACTTTGGGTGCCAACGATGTGGAAATTGGCACAAGAATGGTCTCCTTTACCGGCGACAAGGCTTTGATGTACAAGGCGAACGTGCATTGCCGTACAGCCTTGCGCATATTGAAACCAATCTATAATTTTAAAGCTGAAAATGCCGGCGAGGTGTACGATGCCCTGAAACAACTCAACTGGGAAGATTATTTGTCGCTCGACAAGACATTTTCTATTGATGCGGTAGTGTTTTCCCACATTTTTAACCATTCAAAGTTTGTGGCGTATAAAGTGAAGGATGCTATTGCCGACTGGTTTTCCGAAAGATACGAAAAACGTCCGTCGGTGAGTGTGACCAATCCCGATATTGTTTTCAATATCCATATTGCACACAATAAATGTACATTATCGCTAGACAGTTCGGGAGAATCGCTCCACAAACGGGGCTATAGGATTGCGCAAACCGAAGCGCCTCTGAATGAGGTGCTGGCTGCCGGCATGATTCTCAAGTCGGGCTGGCGCGGAGAAAGCACTTTCGTTGACCCCATGTGCGGATCGGGTACATTGTTGATTGAGGCGGCCATGATCGCTTTGGGAATTCCTCCCGGCATCCACCGGCAGAGTTTCGGGTTCGAAAAGTGGAGCGACTTCGACGAAGACCTCTTCAGTGACATTTACAACGACGATAGTGGTTCGCGTGACTTTCCGTACAGGATTGTGGGTTCGGATATTTCACCTAAAGCGATTTCCACTGCAGAAAAAAATATAAGGAACGCCGGATTGAAGAAACAGATTGATCTAAGTGTAAAGCCTTTTCAGCAGTATGTGGAGCCACCTGCCCCGAAAGGAGTTTTGATCACGAATCCGCCGTACGGGGAAAGGATAAAGGTGGATGAGCTTACGGAACTGTACGCCATGATTGGGGAGCGGCTGAAGCATGTCTTTACCGGATACGACGCCTATGTGCTGAGTTATCGGAAAGAATGCTTCGACAGTATCGGGTTGAAACATTCCAAACGTTTTTTTCTTTTTAACGGTGCGCTGGAATGTGAAATGCGGGGATATGAAATTTTTTCAGGAAAAAGGGATGACCGTCCTAAAAAAGAGGGATACCGCCATTCCAGGACTGCCGGGGAAGGGAATGAATTCAAACCAAAAGGCGAGTTTAAGTCCAAACGTGAGTACGATAAACCGGAGAAATCATTCACCCCGAGCAGGCGTCCCTCCGGAACAGAAAGCAAAACCGGAAGACCCCTCTTTGAGAGGGATGATAGGCCGGCTAGACATATGCCAGAGAGACGTTCTTCCGGTACTGAAAGCAGAAGCGGGAAACGTACGTATGGAGACGATAAAAAACCTCGGGGTTTTAATTCTTCCCGCGGTGAGAAAGGGAGGAAATCCTAAGATATACCTGGCATTGGAATCCGTTTCGATGCCATTCTTTTTGCTGCAGCCCGATCAGTTTTTCCGTTTCCGGTTTGTGGAATTGCCTCCACCATAAGAATATGCAACGGTTGTTGCAAGCGGGGTAAGTGGTGCGAGCATATCTCCCTGGCCCGGGCAATAGCTGATGCTGGTGTAATCAGCAACACCAATGCCTCGCCCAGCTTCGGGTGTGGTACGGAGGTAAATACAACCGGCCCGTCTATATGTGGACGCAATGTCGCTTCTACCGCTTCTATCTGTATTTTGATACCTCCGCTGATGACTACATTGTCTTTTCTACCCAGGATGCGGAAAGTTCCCGTTGTCCCTATCTCCGCGATGTCGTTGGTAGTTAGTGGCTTATCGGCTACCCGCGGGGCATTGATCACCAGCGTTCCTTCGTCCGACAGTTTCACCTGAACGCCCGGTAGAGGAGTATACCGATCGTCGGCCTCTTTGCCGCTGATTCTGCGCAACGCAATGTGTGATACCGTCTCGGTCATTCCGTAGGTGGAGTAGATGGCGTTGGGGAGATCTTTCAGCGCTTCTTCCAGTTGCGGGTCGATAGCCCCTCCGCCAATAATCAGCCTGTCGATTCTTGTGAGCCGTTCTTTCTCCTCTTTCCTTTGCAGGGAGTTGTATACCTGCAGTGGAACCATTGCGGCAAAGTTGATCTGTTGCCTGTCTTCCGTAAGCGGATGGCCGGACGGATCTGCTACCAACAAATTGAAACCACCGTAGAGAGCGCGCACCACCATCATCTTCCCGGCAATGTACTCCAACGGCAGGCAGAGCAGTGCCGTGTCACCCGTTTTCAATCCCAGGTAATCGCAGGTGATCGCCGCGCTCTGCAGCATCTGATCCTTACGTACTATTATCTCTTTCGGTTTACCGGTGGAGCCTGATGTATGCAACGTGAGCAGTAGAGAGGGAGAGTACCACTCTCTCAGAAAAAGCGAGAGTTTATGGTGGAAGGGCGACCGTGTGGCAAACCTCGGAGGAGTTTCACTAACTAACTCTTCCCGGGGATAGCGGATCCCCTCAATCGTTATGCTTTCCATACTCCTGCAGGGGTTTGTCGGGAAAGTTCCCTGACGTTTTAAACCATAGACTGTCGTCCCTGATCTCCAATGGTAGGGGGAGGTTGTTGAGGTATAGCGAGCCGGTGCCGAGTCCCTGAGGCAGGGGGTTGCCGAGGGTGGCGCACCACTGGGCGATGCTGTTGAGCCCGATATTGGATTCCAGGGCGGAGGTAATCCACCAGCCGATTCCCAGCTTTCGAGCCAGTGCGATCCATTCGTTGCAGCCGCTGATGCCGCCATGCAGTGAGGGTTTCAGGATGATATACTGCGGTTGTATCGTTTCCAGCAGTCTCCTCTTCTCATCCGGATAATGGATACCGATGAGCTCCTCATCCAACGCGATGGGCAGGGGTGTGGCATTACAGAGCCGGGCCATCTCCTCCCACTGCCCCGCCCGGATGGGCTGTTCGATGGAGTGAATTTTCAATGGAGCCAGCCTTTGCAGTTTCTCCCCTGCCTCCTGGGGTGCAAATCCACCGTTGGCATCCACTCGGAGGGTTAGACTGGGATGACTGATACGGATATAACGAAGCAATTCAAGCTCCTGATCGAAGTCGATGGCCCCAATCTTCAGCTTGATGCAGCGGAACCCCTTCTCAAGCAGGTTCTTAGCCTGCTGCTTCATCCTGTCAAAGCTTCCCATCCAGATCAGTCCGTTGATGGGAATACCCTCCTCGCCGCGGCTGAAAGGGCTATTCCACAGTTGCCATGAATGTTGCAGGTAATGCCGTAGGGCTGTCTCCAGTCCGAAGAGGATGGAGGGGTAGCGGCGCAGCAGTTCAGTTTCCACCTGCTGCTGTTCCTCCGTGATCCGACAGAAGCGGCTGAGTGTCTCTGCGTAGTTGTCGTCATAGTCGCAACTCAGGTCCGGTAACGGTGCACACTCGCCGATACCCATGTGGGAAGGGTCATTGTTGTTACGAAACAGCACATACCAGACCCGGTGCTCGCGGTATACGCCGCGTGAAGTGCCGGCTGGTTGTTTGAACCGAAGTGTGTGAGGGATGATCTCGGTAGTAAACACGGTGTAAACGGATCAGGGTAGTTTGGGAAACTTTTTGAAATCGGGTTTCCGTTTTTCCAGGAACGCTTGTTTCCCTTCCTGTGCCTCCTCGGTCAGGTAGTAGAGCATGGTGGCGTCTCCCGCCAGCTCCTGGATGCCTGCCTGTCCGTCCAGTTCGGCGTTGAGCCCGGCCTTGATCATGCGCAGCGCCAGGGGGCTGTGTTGCATCATTGTCTCGGCCCATTCCACCACCTCATCCTCGAGGCGGTCGAAAGGCACTATCTTGTTCACCAGTCCCATATCGAGCGCCTCCTGTGCGTTGTACTGGCGGCAGAGAAACCATATTTCCCGTGCTTTTTTCTGTCCCACGATGCGGGCCAGGTATGAAGATCCGAAACCGGCGTCGAAGCTACCCACGCGGGGGCCCGTTTGTCCGAAGATGGCGTTCTCGGAAGCGATAGTCAGGTCGCACACTACGTGCAGTACATGTCCTCCGCCGATGGCGTAGCCGTTTACCATGGCGATCACCGGCTTGGGAATGGAGCGAATCTGTTTCTGTACATCCAGCACGTTGAGGCGTGGAACACCGTCCTTGCCGATATAGCCTCCCTTACCCTTTACGTTCTGGTCGCCACCCGAGCAGAAGGCTTTGTCACCCGCACCGGTGAGCACCACTACACTTACCTCTTCCATCTCACGACAAAGGCGCAGGGCGTCGCTCATCTCTCCGGTCGTGGTTGGGGTGAAGGCGTTGCGGTATCGCGGCCGGTTGATGGTGATTCGTGCAATTCCGTTGTAAAGATCAAAGAGGATATCTTCGTATTCTTTGATGGTAATCCATTCTCTCCGTATCATTTTCTGTTGTTTTTAAGTTGTTGATAATAGGATGCGATATGTTTGCTGTTCTCCTCCATAGAGGTGAACACCTCCAGTAGAACAGGCCGGTCTCCCTTATGGTTCATGAAGAGTGGCAATTGTTGCTGCAACTCTTCTGTGTTGCGGGCCGTGAGGCAAAGGAAGCCCCTCTGCTCTGCCCATGTTCGGGCCTCTGTAGTGTGCGCAGCAGCCACAAAACCATCCAACGCTTCTGACCGGTTGAGTCCGGGCAAGGTGTGGAAGATACCTCCTCCACCGTTGTTGTTCAGCAAGATGCGCAGGTGGGGTGATAAATGCCGGTTCCAGAGTCCATTCATATCATAAAAAAAACTCATATCACCTGTCAATAGAAAGGTGAGCCTTTCCGATGCGGCGGCATAACCCACGGCAGTAGAGAGCGAACCCTCGATACCGTTGGTGCCTCGGTTGCAGAAGAGGTCAACACCGGCTGGGAGGTTAAACTGCTGCGTCAGGTAGACGGCCTGGCTGTTGGCTAGGTGTAGGGCAGATCCTCCCGGTAGTTGTCGTAGGAAGTGACCGGTTATGCCGATGTCGGAGTAGGTCGCTTCCGGAGGTGTGATTGTCACTACGGCGTTCTCCCAGCGTTCCCGGTAGCGGTTTTCTATGCTTTCGGCCGACAATGTTGCCAGCCGTTGCAAGAAAGCGGCAGGGTCACACCGGATGACGTCAGTCAGTTTCTGGAAAGTGTCGCTCACTTCACCCGATGGAGTAACCTGCCAGAGTGCGTTGACGCCGGTTTTGCGGATAAACTGCTTCAGCCGTTTGGAGACAATGTGGCCTCCCAGCATGATTACCAGTTCGGGAACCAGCTCCAGCAACTCCTCTTCATCCGACGTACGAAGCATTGCGTCGAAACGGTCAAAAGGGCCGGTAGGTATATTGGAGAGCCGATCGGCCAGCACCACCACCCCCTGCTCATCCGATATTTTTTGCAGCAATTCTGCGAGTCCGTGGCCGGGAGGCAACTGTCCTACGATAATCATCTTTTTGGTTGCCAGTCGGTAACGGGTTGTGTAGGACTCTTCCTCCTTCTGTGGAAGGGTGAGTATTCCCTTTGAGCGGCGGATCACCCTTACTTGCGGGAGTTGTTTGTACCCAAACGAGAAGAGCGGCTCAGAGAGGGGAATATTGATATGCGCCGGACCGAAGATGCCATTATTGTCGAGGGACAGGATTGCCTCGTTGATTAGCCGGTTGCAGTGCCACTCCTCTTCTTCATCCTTAACCTCCGGTAGTTGTACCGACCGGAGTACCATCCCTTCAAACATGCCGCTTTGGGGAATGGTCTGTCCGTCGCTTTGGCCGATCCATGCCGACGGTCGGTCGGCAGAGATCACCAGCAGCGGTAGTTGCTGATAGTAGGCTTCTGCCACGGCAGGGCCCAGGTTGAGCGCTGCCGTGCCGGAGGTGCAGCATACCGCCACCGGTTGTTGCCGTGCCTGTATTATTCCCAGGGCAAAGAAGCCGGCGCTTCGTTCATCTACCACACTGTAGCAGGTGAAGTCGTTGTCTGCTGTAAAGGAGTGGATCAGCGGTGCGTTACGTGATCCGGGAGAGAGCACAAGTTGGGTAATGCCGTGAGCTTTAAGCAGGGCCACCAGTTGTAATACGCTCTTCTTGTCTGAATACATTGCGCTGTTTTTATTTAACGATGCTTGCCATTGTCTTGAGTTTCTGTTCCGTCTCCTTCCATTCATCCCGGAACGTAGAGGAGGCGAGCAGTCCGCTGCCAGCAAATAATGTGAGCCAGCTTCTTCCAATCTGCATGCACCGGAGGTTGACGTACAGGTTTGTCTCTGCCGACGGATCCAGTATGCCTAAAAAACCGGTGTAGTAACTGCGGTCGTACCCTTCATGATCCGCTATGAATTCAAAAGCTTTCTCTTTGGGAAGCCCGGATACTGCGGGAGTAGGGTGGAGCGCCTTTAACAAGGTTCCAATTTTCCGGTTGTCGGGAAGTGAGAAACTGAAGTCAGTCCGCAGATGGGCCAGGGCCCCTGCTTTGATGGTGTATGGGCCGTTTATTTCCGGAGCCAGTTGAAAGGACGTCAGTTGTTTCAAGATGTAGGATGTGACCAGGTGTTGTTCACGGAGATTTTTGTCGTCCCACGATACTTTTCCTGAATTGGGGTATCGCGTGCCCGCCAGGGCAACTGTTTTCCACTCGTTTCCTGAGCCTGCCAGAAGTATCTCCGGTGAGCTTCCCAGCCAGGTGCCGCTTTGGGGGGTATGGAGCAGGTATACAAAGGAGTGGGGATACTTTTCTGTCGCCCTGAAAAAGGATCGTCCCGGTGAAAAAGCCTCTTCCCTCTCCATCGTCCGATTCCTTGACAGGACCAGTTTTTCCATTTCACCGGTAAGAAGTGGTTCATGAAACCGCTGAAAAATAAGGCTGTAGTCGGATTTTTTGCTCTTTTTCTGTAACTCTGTATCCGTCTTCCCCCACTTTTTGTTCCTAAAGTTGGTGTTTGCCTCGCAGAGATCCGTACAATCGGGACGTATTAGGATGAGCGGCGACGAGGCCGTTATCCGGAAGGGTGCGATGACAAACCCGTGCTGACCGTTCAACTCTTCGACGTCGTTCAACAGCAGGGCATTTTCGCCGGTCTGCATCGCAAAACGGGGAGCCTGTTCTCCAGGTAGCCGGTATATTGCAAAGTAGGCATCCTGTTCAATCAGTGCATCCAGAGTCAGGTATTTCTCCTCTCCGCTCATTTTCGCTTCAGTATGCTATTCACCACACGGACAGTTGAAACCAACCTGCCTGCTGAAGTGAAGATGTCAATATTCCAAATGTGGGAGGAGCGTCCCTGGTGAACGAGCGTTCCTACGGCGTGCACCTGGTCACCTTCCTTTGCCGGTGAAATATGGTTGCCGCTGACTTGTATGCCTGCCGCCATCTCGTCCGGCGCACAAAGGGTTAACGATCCCTGTCCGGCCACCGATTCCGCAAGGGCCAGTGTGGCGCCCCCGTGCAACAAACCGAACGGCTGGCATACTCGTTTATCGACCTGCATTACTGCCTCCGTGCGGCCGGGAGACAGGTGTGTGAAGGTGATGCCCAGCGTATCCATGAGTGTACCCCGGTACGCGGCATTTATCGGATGTTGAGTCTTATCGTCCATGCTTTAATCTTTGTAACCTACAAAAATAGTGAATTCATTCGCATGAACATCTTAAGATTCATTAAAATGATGTTATCTCGCGTTATCCGGGGTGTTTGCAGAAAAACGAATTCTATTGCTGTTGTCTGCCGAACTCTGGGCTACCCACAGTACAAAATCGCCAGCCTCTGTCTTCTTCTTTCCGTCGGTACCGTAGAAAGCCAGGTCTTCGGATTTCAACTCGAAATTAACCTGCTTGGTTTCACCGGCTTTGAGGGCTGTCTTCTGAAACCCCTTCAGCTCTTTCACGGGACGGGTGACGCTGCCCACCAGATCGCGCACATAGACTTGTACCACCAGCTCTCCGTCAATGTCGCCTGTGTTTTGGACATGAGCCGTAACTACCATCTTGTCTCCGGTTGTCCTTATCGATGATTTATCTGCACTCACGTTGCTGATGGAAAATGTGGTGTAACTCAATCCGTAACCAAAGGGATAGAGGGGGGTGATGGAGGTGTCTAGGTAGTTCGACTTGTAATCGGTCGATTCGTTTGAAAGGTCTACCGGTCTGCCGGTATTTTTCTGGTTGTAATAGATGGGGATCTGTCCCACGTTCCTGGGGAACGACATTACCAGCTTTCCTGAGGGGTTGTAGTCGCCGGCTATCACGTCGGCAATGCCGTGACCGGCCTGTGTTCCCGGGAACCATGCCTGAAGGATAGCATCCATATTTTCATCTTCCCAGGACAGGTCGAGAGGGCGTCCGCTCAGGGAAATCAACACAAGGGGTTTCCCGGTCGCCTTTAACGCTTTTAACAGTTCACGTTGCGGCTCCGGCAGGCGGATGTCGGTTCGTACGGCGGCTTCACCCGACCAGTTGAAATCTTCTCCCATCGCGGCGATCACCAAGTCTGCTCTACGTGCGACGGACACCGCTTCGGCAATCTTGCCGGGCGTTGTTCCGGTGATGGAGGATCCTTCTGCAAAGAGCAACTTTACCGAAGTGTCTCTATATTTTTCCATGAGCCCTTTGAGAATAGGGACACTCTTATTACGGTCCCCCAGGCCGGCCCATTCACCGTTCAGGTTGATGGAGTCGTTCATCAGGGGGCCAATCAGCGCAACCGTCTTTCCGCTCTCTTTTGTGATGGGCAGTAGCCGGTTGTCGTTTTTCAGGAGCACCACCGAAGAGGTAACGGCCTTTCGTGCCGTTTCCATAAATTCCGGAGTCATTGTATTCTGTTTAGCGCGCTCTTCATCAAGATAGCGGTAAGGATTATCGAACAGTCCCAACAGGAACTTTATCTCCAGGATACGCCTTGCTGCGTTGTTGATCACTTCTTCCGATACTTTTCCTTCCCTCACCGATTGAGAAAGATATTTGATAAAGGTAGCACCGGTCATGTCCATGTCGATACCGGCGTTGACGGCCAGCTCTGCAGCCTGCTTCTCATCTTCGGCAACCCCATGAGGCACCAGCTCATTTATACCGGTGTAGTCGCTTACCACAAAGCCGGTAAAGTCCCATTCTCCGCGCAGTATGTCGGTCATCAGCCACCTGTCTGCCGTTGCCGGCACACCGTTGATTTCGTTGAAGGATGCCATCATCGTGCCCACCCCGGCATCTATTGCGGCCTTATAGGGCGGGAGATAAATATTTCTGAGGGTGTGTTCCGACAATTCGGCAGGGTTGTAGTCCCTGCCCGATTCGGCGGCACCGTAAGCTGCCAGGTGTTTTCCCGTGGCCAGCAGGGTGTGTAGCTCTCCCAGTGCCTTGCCGTCCGCTCCCCCCTGAAATCCGATGACGCGTGCTTCAGCAATCCTGCTGCCCAGGTAGGGATCTTCACCGGCACCTTCCATTACACGCCCCCAACGCGCATCACGAGCAATATCCACCATCGGGGCAAAAGTCCAGTTGATTCCGTCCGAAGCCGCTTCAATAGCAGCAATTTCTGCGGTTCTACGCATCATTTCCAGATCCCAGGAACAGGCTTCCGCCAGTGGAATGGGAAAGATGGTCTTGTATCCGTGGATTACATCCTGCCCGAAGAGGATAGGGATACCTAATCGTGTTTTTTCAACGGCAACTGCCTGCATTTTCCGTATACCCTCTACCGAGGTAGCATTGAAAATGCTGCCTACAAGTCCTTTTTCAAGGTAAGGCTTGAAGTCGTCCGACATAACCGGGCCCGTGATGGACCAATTAGCGGAGAACTGTGTCATTTGTCCGATCTTCTCCTCCAGGGTCATCAGGGCCAGAACCGAATCGACTCTTTTCTCTACATCTTTGTCGCCGCTGTAGCTCACCCACCTTCCTACACCTGATTTTCCGGCTGAGGGTGATCCGCAAGATGCGAACAGAATTACCACCAACACACCTGTCATTGAAATAACGCTTAGCTTCATGATCTCTCCTTTCATCAATGTTACTAGTCTTGTATCTTATTCATTCAAGTTTTGCATATTTGTATGCAGCTGAATTTTCAACCGGCAATGTCTCTCAGAATGAGTTTCTCTCGAAACATTTACAGGTCTTAACTTTAACTGAATACGTTTCAATAAGAACACACGAAAAGTCAATTATTCAAAAATTCAAATCCCAGGTTTTGAAGGCCTTTTTGTATCTCCGGGGCACCCATGAAGAGGTTCCACAGCAGTCCGCTGCGGTGGTTCTCAATCATCGGGGCAATGGTCAGTTGGTCGATGGCCAGGTACCTCTGTGGATACCAATTGTCCTGGATGCTGAATGCATCGTAAAATCCGTATTTTCCCCAGATACTGTCGCCCAGTTCAACATAGAAATGTTTTAACGCTTTCATCGATTCTTCGGGCGTATAAGGAAAACTGGATAAAGCCGCCGTTGGTGTTATGACGCCCAAATCATTCTTTACAGGCATATGCGCCGAGTATCCGTTCACCGAGTAGCTGGCGGTCAACCCCCAGCAATTCTCCCCGTATCCCTGGAATCCTTTGGGATTTTGTTTACAATAGTTATAATTGATACGTGCCTGGTTTGTATTAACCTCCCAGTAATCGGCGTATTGGTCTTTTAATCCTTTCGGGTTCAGTCCTATATACGAATAGTGCGCCCAGAAAAGAGGGCCGCCGTACTCTTCAGCACCGTTGTGTTTGAGAATAAGTGGCAACCCGTAGGCCACGGCACTGCTCCGGATAGCTCCACCACGGGCCCAGCCGTTGTGATAGGCCGAAGCGGAGATCGGGTGTGTAGGTGAGGATGCGGCCAGGATATAGGTAATGAGGCACTCGTTGTAACCCTCCAGCGGAAAATTCATCTCCCATCCGTATTCGGGACTCCAATGCCAGTATAATACATCTTTGCCGTTGAGGTACCAGTCCCATTCCATCTCCCGCCAAAGTCCGTCGATTTTGGTGGCCAGTTGCTTCTCATTCTCACTCCCGTCCTTGAAATACTCCCGGACGCAAAGCAATCCCTGCATCAGAAAAGCACTTTCCACCAGGTCGCCACCGTTGTCTTTTAGCCCAAACGGTTTCACTTTGCCGGTTGGGCCATGAATCCAATGAGGCCATATGCCGTGGAATCGGTCGGCTTTTGCCAGGTAATCGACAATTCGGTGTAACCGTGCTACGCCGTCGGTACGTGGAATAAACCCCCGCTCAATCCCGACAACAAGTCCGGCAATTCCAAAACCGCTGCCTCCGGTGGTAATTACATCGGCATCGTTTTCGGGATAGTTCCCATCAATATGCATGCGTTCCGGAGCTAATCCTGAAGTCTTTTCCGCTCCGTCCCACATATAATTGATGTGCGCTTGCTGGATAAAGTCGAGAAACGCCTCATCGGAAGCGAAAGTGAGCGGGCGTGTTTCCGGTTTGGGAGTTTCGTTTTGTTCGTTCTTCTTGTCGGAACATCCCGACAAGAGGATGAGCAGAGTGATAAGGGGTAAAAATATTCTGGTCATGACTATTCCGTATCGTGATTTACAATTTCCTTGATCTGTGATGCAGTCAACGCCTTATTGTATATCCGCAGCTCATCGATCAAACTGTTGTCCGAGAGGTGCCCCCATTCGTTGAAACGAGGTTCTCCCGATCCGATAGACATTATGTCACATCCGGCCCAGCTTACTTTTGATAAATCGGATGAGGCTACTTCCTCCCCGTCGATATAGAAAAACGCTTTTCCCTCAGTCAATACCAACGCAAGGTATTTCCACGGGGAGATGGTGGGATCGATGTCGGCTTTATCCCCTCCGTCAAGCCATCCGTCTGCAGTTCCGTTGCCTACATTGGCTTTGATTCGTTGTTTTCCCCCTGCATTTTCGCGGAATATCCGGAAACCCGATGTCCTGTTGTTTTGCGCATTTGCAGGCGCTCCTTCCGATACAGGACCGATCACGATGATACCTGCTCTGTCGGGACTGGCATTTACTTTATACCAGAATCCTACTGTTACAGCGGGTCCAAGCGCTGCCGGCATATCGGATAACTTAAAGGTGAGGTAGCTGTCTTTAGCTCCGGCATAGGCTTTTTCAACCTTTCCCCCCGCAAATCCGGGATTTCCTGTTATGGAAGCCTCTTTATTACTTCTAGCATCCTTATAATTGTCGTTGAATGTCATGTAAAATAGTTGTCCGTCTTCACTGATGGGCGGTTTCGGAGGCTCCTCAGGATAGTCGAACGGTGGATTTTGGCCCAAGTCCTGGAAACAGGAAGAGATCACCAATCCTAAAACGGTTATCAATACAAGTTGATAAATAAATGTTCTTTTCTTCATAATCGTGAGATATTATTTTTAGGTTAATAATTGGGGTTTTGTACCAACACGCCGTTCGACTTATCCACTTCTGCCTGTGGCAAAGGCAACAGAGCGTGTTTATCCTGATAATTCGTCTTCCCTGCAGCATGCAGTACCTCCCTGGCAATACCCCAGCGGACAAGGTCATAGAAGCGGTCCCATTCCATGGCGAGTTCCACTCTCCTTTCGTGGCGTATCGCATCGCGCATTTCTGCCTGGTCCATCGTGGTTATCTTGGGTAAAATATCCGCATTTCCGCCGCGGGCACGGGCTCGAACCATTTCCAGGTACTCCATGGCGTCGCCGGTCTGACCGAGCTCATTGGACGCTTCAGCCGCAATCAGGTACATTTCAGACACGCGTATCATGCGAATGTTCATCCAATAGCCAAACCGGTTGAACTGCGTGCGTTTAGCCGGATCAGTATATACTTTTTTGTTGTAATAGCGGTTCATTACTTCCTGAGCTACCGGCTTTTCACCGTAAGGCTTATTGGCCTGAATAGAATTAGGATCTTCTCCAGGCTTGAGAAAATAGAGCAAGGTTTCGTCTTTTCTCGGATCTCCGGCCTCAAAGGTGCTGGCCAGGTTGGGAGTAGGACAATTCCATCCCCAACCCAGGTCCCACATCCCGGCACCCCTCACGCCTTGTACCTGTGCATACTGACTCCCTATATCGGTGCTGCCCGGTAGTGCTGCTGTAGCGGTGCACTGCAATTCGAAAATGGATTCGCTTGAATTTTCACCGCTTTCCCGGAATATTCTGTCGAAAGGCGTGTTCAGGTCGTACAGGCCCGATTGGATAACATCGGATGACGCCTGGAGCATGTTAGACCAATCATTCCTTTGCATATATGTTTTAGCGTGCAGGGCACGGGCTGCCCCCCATGTGACACGTCCCAGGTATTTCGATTCCCATTGTTTCGGCAACAGGCTCTCCGCTTCGGTTAAATCTGCATCGATTTGAGCGTATATCTCCGCCTCCGTCGATTTGGGGATATTTGTTTCGGCGGCATCCTTGATCTTGAAATTTATCAACGGAACCTGGCCGTATGCTCTTATCAAATTAAAATAGAGGAATGCGCGGAAGAAGTAAGCCTCGCCTCTGCAGGCCAGATCGATTTCAGTCAACTGGATGCCGCCCTCTTCCGCCTCCTTAATGTTTGCAAGAACAGTATTTGCCGTGTGGATAAGGGCGTAGTTGCTCGAGTAATAACTGGCTAAATTGCCGTCTGAAGCGTTGTAGTTAAAATTATCGTACATGGAGGCCACGTCGGAACCATCGGAAAGTGTGCTTCCCTTCTCCACGTCCTCGCTACGAATGCTGTGTACGGCAAATGCTGGTATGCCGCCGGTTACTCCCCATCCTTTCATGCGGGCGTACAACGAAAATACATCCGTTTGAAAGGACCCGCCCGGATTATCCCCGTCAACCCATTTCCCCTGCGGCTCCTGATCCAACAGGTCGCTGCAACCGATTTGCGTTAATGCCAATAATCCCATAACGCAAACAGCTATTGATTTTTTTATTCTATTTTTCATACGATTCGTTTTTATTTCTTGTTTAAGTCTTGCGGGACTTGCGGTGACCCTTTGCACGGAAGCAACTGATTTACTCGCACGTTCCCTAATGTCCTGTTGTAGTTTAGAATGTTAGGTTTAATCCGAATGTATAGATTGCCGGCATTGGATAAGTGCCTCCATCAATTCCCGATCTTACAGCGCTTCCTCCAATTTCCGGAGTATATCCCGTATTTTTGTGCCAGGTCTTCAAGTTCTGGACATTGGCATAGATACGCAGTGATTTCAGGTAAAGCTTGTCCAGGAAAGATCCAGGAAAGGTGTATCCCAGTTGAAGGTTACGCAGGCGGAAGAAACTACCGTCTTCGATGTAGTAACTTGAATAGGCCCGGTTGATAGCTCTGCTTGGATCCAAAATGGGTTCCCAGTTGGACGTCCCTTCACCGTTCCACCTGTTCATGCGTTTAGTCAGATAATTGAATTGAGCAAACGATGAGGTGTCCCAATCGCGGTAGACCTCATTTCCGTAGACACCCATCATATCAACCCCAAAGTCAAAACCCCTGTAAGCTAGATTAACGTTCAAGCCGTAGGTATAGTCGGGAGTCGGCTTCCCAATCATGGTCCTGTCATCCTGATCAATTTTTCCATCTCCGTTTACGTCTTTAAATTTTAAATCTCCGGGTTTTACGGCAAATACATTGTTCGGTTCTGACTGCCTGATATCTTCGTTGTTTTGATAAATACCGTTTACCTGATAGCCATAAAAATAGGCAATGGGGTATCCGGCGACCGTTCTTGCCATACCCTCATAAATGGCATCCCCTTCATCACGACCAAGGGACAGAACCTTGTTTTTGATGCTGGTAAGGTTAGCACCGACGGAATAGGTAAATCCCGATTCTCCGATCTTATCGTTCCACAAAGCGGTTAACTCCAGTCCCTTGTTTTCGATATCTCCCAGGTTTTCCAACGAGTTAAAGGCTCCTCCACGTGAATCGAGCAATACAATAATATCCTTTGTCCTCTTGTTGTAGTAAACCGGCTCGATCCTCAATCTCTGGTTGAGCAGATTTATTTCAATCCCTGCTTCCCAGGAATAGGTTTTTTCCCATTTTAAATCCTGAACATTGTAGATTTTCGTGTATCCAGGGATTATGTTTTCGTTTGGACCAAACACAGCGCTCCCCACAGAAGTGAGTTCCGGATAAGTAGGATAAACACTCCTCCCGGTATTTTCTGTTCCCAAGACTCCCCAGGAGCCTTTCAGTTTCAGGTAGTCAATAACCCGTTGCTCTTTCATAAAATCTTCTTCAGACACTACCCATGCGGTTCCGAAGGAATAGAAGTTTTCCCACGTATTTCCCACTCCGCGGAACACCGATGAACCGTCGCGCCGGAAAGAACCGTTCAATAAATAGCGGTTGTCGTAACTGTATAATCCCCGCAGGAGATAGGACATTGTGAACCGTCTCCATTGATGGTTCTTATCGGTGTCGTATTGATTTTTAGCTCCATCTGAATTTAATGCCGTCAACCACCATTTGTCGTAATTGTCGTTGGGTACCGAAAAATATATTTTATCCAGTAACTCGCTGCGTTCACCCTCCAGCAATGAAAATTCACGATAATTGGTCGTTATACCACCCATCACAGTCAGCGAATGTACGTCGTCAAATGTGTTCTGATACGTCAAGATATGATCACCTTGCGCGGCATATTCCGTTGACTTTACTTGTGAGATGGATTGCCTGTCCTGAACATTTTCCTTGCCTGGAATATCGGGATTATAAAAATAGACGACCGGTGAAAAAGCACGCGCTTCGTTTATCGCATAATCCAGAGACAACGTTGTTTTGAAAGTGAAGTTCTCAAGGAGTTTCAATTCACCGTAGATATTTCCCGCCACCCTGTGGTTCACCCCCAGGTTGTGATTGCCTCTGATGTATGTCTCCACCAGTGGATTCCACAGTTGAGCGCGCTGAAATTCTGGCATGGTGTGCAGCAGACGCTCTGTCTTGTCGGTCAACGGATCTGTATAGTCGTAAAATGTTGGAGCAATGGGAGCTGCTCTTACAATGGACCCTACTCCCTTAGCGTCGGGAGTCTTGCTCTTCGCGCCGTTTACCTGGAACCCGAACTTCAGAAAATCGGTAACGTTGTATTCGCTGCTGAGGTTTACGGTGATTTTCGAAAATTTCTCCGTTTGGATGGAGCCTTCTTCCGAAGTGTATCCCAATCCCATGTAGAACCTGCTCCTATCTCCGGATCCGGTTATACTGATGTTGTTGTTCGTGATAAATCCGGACTGAAACATTTCATCCTGCCAGTCTGTGTCTGCACCCCAATAGCTGTAGTTATAAGGCTGCGCACCCTGATTATTTCGTTGCTCATCATACAGCTCCTTAAACTGAGCAGCATTTGTCAGATCGATTCTATCGTAAATCTCTTTGAAACCGAAAGAAGTATTCAGGTTGACAATGGTTTGACCCGCCTTTGCCTTTTTCGTAGAGATTATAATAACTCCATTGGCGCCGCGTACTCCAAAAATGGCCAGCGATGACGGGTCTTTTAATATCTCCATAGATTCAACGTCCGATGGATTAATATGGCTGATGTTATCCGAAAATAGCCCATCTACAATGTATAGAGGTTTGTATCCGTTAATGGAGTTTGTCCCTCTGATGCGAATTTCAGGATCTTGTCCAGCTCGCCCGGTGTTTACAATTTGCACTCCAGCAACCTTTCCTTGCAGCGATGCTAATGGATTTGCCGATGGTCTGTCTGCTATTTCACCGGCGCTCACACTGACAATTGAGCCGGTTAAGTCCCTTTTACGTGCGGTGCCGTACCCGATTACCACTACTTCGTCCAGGGCCTGAACATCTTCCAGCATCGAAATGTTGATGACGGATCGTCCGTTTACACTCTCCTCAACGGTCAACATACCGATATAACTGAACATTAACGTCGCATTGGCGGGTACATTAGACAGCGTATAATCTCCACCGATACCGGTAACCGTTCCGTTGGTTGTACCTTTCACCAATACGGTAACCCCTATCGCAGGGTCGCCTGTAGCTCCTTCTGTTACTGTTCCCGAGACGGTAATTGGCTGTTGGGCGGATAGGCCAACAAGGAATAACAGAAAGCAAAGAATGAGGATAGTTTTTAATTTCATGGATTCAAATGCTTTTAATTTGTTATTTAAATAATCAAGTTTCTGAACCAAATTAACGTCATTTTTATGCGCATACATAATAAAGCACCTCATTTAAATTACGTTATGTTGTATAACATGTTTTTAAAGGGTACTGTTTATATACGTTTTCATACATAAAATACAGTATATGAGCAGTATAAATAAGTGTTATTAATACGATAAAACGAAGTGGTTAAGTGAAATTAATCACAAAAGATACCAGGTTTTCTTCTTCTTCGAGGTTAAGTTTCTTTCTTAAACGGTATCGGGCGGCTTCAACTCCACGCAATGTCAGATTCAGCATCTTTGCAATTTCTTTTGATGAGTAGTTAAGGCGGAGAAGGGCACAAAGGCGTAAATCACCCGGTGTTAATACGGGGTATCTTTCGGTTAATTTGCGAAAGAAGTTTTCGTGGATAAGGTCAAAATTTTCTTGGAAAAACGCCCACTCGTCTTCTCCAGACAGGTTACTGTCGATCATTTTAACGAGACTGGAGCCGTTGGAGCGATATAATTTTCCGGTTCTGATGTTTTCCTGTATTTCCTTTTTCAGTTTATTGAGCAGTTCCTGGTGGTTGATGACCATCAGGGTGACATTCGCCAATTCTTTACTCTTGTATATCAGCTCATTCTGTAGTTTTTCGCTTTTCATCTCTGCAATAAGTTTTTCCTGGCAAGCCAACTGAGCGATTCTTTCTTTTTCCCGTTGTGCAAATATTTTATTCTTTCTCTTGATAACCATCCGGATGTATATCCGGATAAGATAAGTGAGCAACAATCCGGCCAGTGTCAGGTAGACCATAAGAGCCAGCGTAGTTTTGTACCAGGGATTTTTAATTTGAAACGGAACGGAAAGAGTTGAGAGAACTTCTCCCATATCATTTAACACCCTTGAATTCAATATATAGGAGTTAGCTGGCAAATTGGGATAGGTAATGGTGAAATCCGGAGCGGTTGCTATCCAACGGGTATCGTAATTTTCCAGAAAGCACTCTATGGTGAATTTTTTTTTGCTGTAATCGGGATATTGAAACTCGAACGTAAGGTTGTTCTCTGAAAAATTAATAACATTCCGCTTGTTGACCGGCAGGTTGTTCGGAGTATCAATCTTACGGTTGTAACTCTGAATCTTTGAAATCTCTAGACCGGGCAAGTTAACGTGAAATTTGTCGAATAGATTGTATTTCCCGATGCCGCCGTTTAAACAGAAATAGGATACGTTGTTTTTATCCACGTACATGTTCCCTCTTCCGGTGTTGGGAGGGTTGTTCAGAATGCTGAAGGGAACTTTGTCGGATATGTGGTATTTTCCAGTTGAAAATTTAACCAGCGTGTATTCTTCGGGCCTGAGAAACCAAAATGAGGTATCGTTAATGGTGACGATGTTCCTCGTGTCGGTAAGCTGTGGAAGTTCCTGATTCAATGGATCAAAAGGAGTGATTTTTTGTGCAATATCATCGTACGTGTAAAAAGAGTTACCATTAGTAAACACCATCCTTCCCATTAATTTCATGGTGCGGATGGGTTTTGTTGCCGTGGCGGTGCTGTCCAAGGCCGGATAAAACTCCCGCAATACTACCCGTTGTAACCGATCATCGAGCCGCAATCGGTAAAGACCCTTGTACATATGGGTTGCCCAAATGTTTCCGGCATGATCCTGTTCGACCTGATTGATCAGGTCGAAGAAATTATCAATCTTGTGGCTGTATACCCATTGGCCTTCAGTATTCCGGAGGTAGACCTGAAGGGCTGTATAGGTTGACTCCAACAAAAAATCCCTGTTGTGAATTCTCATGGCCTTTATATCCGTACCGCCGGTACTTTCTTCAGGAAGTTCTTTTTTTCTATTGTTTACGATAAAGGCTGTTCCTGTATTGTTACCGGTAATTATCTGGTTATCAAAATTCCGTATAAACCATGATTGGATATTGAAATCGGGAAGCAGGTAGATTTTTTTTTGTTCGTTAGCATAGGTGTAAATACCCTGATTGGTGGCTACATATAATTGATTGTCTTTTACAAGAATATCTTCCACGAGCCCTATATGGATATTTTTTGGTTCAAAAAAAGAAAGAGGGGAACTGGTCCGGATATGGGAAACGCCGTTGTCCAGAGCTGCCCAAAGGTTTTTATCTTCGTCGGTAAACAAACCCAATACCGTGTTGTTGTAAAGTCCGTTGTCCCGATTTAGTTGCCAAAGCAGGGATCCGTCTGTTTTCAAAGCATAAAGGCCATGTTTTAGCGTGCCCAACACAAGTACTGAATCTGATAATGAAGTTACCCGGTTTACGGTTTCACTTTTTAACTCATTGTCTACGGTCGTTTTTCGGCGGGATAGTTTTTGGGTCGTGAGGTTGAAAGAAAAAATCCCGCTTTTTGCAGTTGTCAGGTAAATTTCTCCGTTAAAAGGCAAAACCGAGACAACCTGGTCGTTATCGAATTTGTCTTTTGTCAAGAGTAAACGGAACCGGGTCCCATCGAAAACATAGAAGTGCTCGTCGATGAATTGCGCGTAAAGCGTATCCTCTGCCGTGAAAAAGTAGAGAGGAGCCGGAAAGGGTTTCTCAACTGTCAGAGAGTTGTCGGATTCGTTGTAAATAAAATAAGACGAGAACGTCTGAAAGAAAATGCGGTTTCCTACCTTGTTAATAGTCCAGACTTCATCGTTGTAAAACGTAAAGTCCTTTATCAAATGTTTCAGGGAGTGGTACAGAAGTTCGTTTTTTTCGTCTCTTTGAAAGAATCCGAATTCTTCAAAAGACCCTACATAAATCTTTTCCTTACCGGACGCATGGTCTATAAATATAGATTTAACAGACAAATGACTGGGCAACGGGGTCAGTTTCCAGTTCGCGCCATCAAAGCTCAGCAAGCCGTAATCATTGCCGACGTAGATCACTCGGTTTCTCCCCTGTGCGACAGCCCAGTTCTGATTCCCGGCGTTATAGTTATGAGTTGTGTAGTTAAAAGCCGGAGGAACAAAGGGTATGTCTTGCGCGAAACATGCCTGGAAGGTGCTTATCGTAATGAGCAGCAGCGCAAGTTGTTTGACAAGAAAAAATTTCATATTTTTCGCGCATAATTAGTTCCTTACTCGTTGCAGTCGGGAATAACCAAGGTGTATCGCCTATTTTTTCTCCAGTAACTGCTCTATTTCACTATCAGACAGGATTTTTACGTTTGTAAATAAAAATTTAGGATCAAGGAAGTTGCCGTATTGGTTTATTTCGTTTACGGCGGCGTTAATGCCTGAGCGAACGTCGGAATCGAGAGGAAAAAGCATTAACAGAGTGAAATAGTTATCCTTCATGTCGAATCTCTCAATTTCCACATCAGCCAACTTAAGCTGGAAGCGAAATTCCCGGTCCACAATCTCTTTTTGCAAATCGGTCAGGGGACGACGGTCGGTTGTGGTAAACAAGCCAAAGAAACGAAGTTTTTTCTCGTGGCCGCCCAGTCCCGAAGAGACATAGATTTGTTGTTGTCCGGACAGGTCGGAACTTAAGATTATCCGGCTGCCTACCAACGACATCGATGACCAGTTGAACAATTCCGGCTCGAGCGGGCTGCTGTGATAGGTCTCTATTGCCCGGTACGCGCCTACATCAGGAATGGATGCTAGCCTCGACAAGCTTTTTTTCTTCCTTTCAATGGTTTCATCGGCAGAAAAAAGAATAGCAATCTCTTCATCGCGTACAAAAGGAGTATTCTCCCGCCTCAACCGGTCGAAGTAACGGAAATACTCCATCTGTTCTTCAATAGGAACCAGGTCTTCCAGCACGTGAAACGACTCAATACCTTGTTCGCTGAGCGTCTGGCGTAAATTCTTCAATAAATCGTCTTGTTGGCTCATAGCGTTACAAAGATATGCAATTTTTTACTCCACGAAAATAATTGCTCCAAAAATTAAACCGTTTTTTGAAGGCCCAATTTCCTTAAATTTTATCAATTCGACAAATATTTGCGCATAAATGACTAAATTCGCAGGTTTAAACAAAATCCGTTTTGAGAGTCTATTCCTTAGGATATTATGCAGGTTAAAATTGTCAATAAATCGAAGCACTCATTACCCGAATATGCTACGGCTTTGTCTGCCGGCATGGATTTGCGGGCAAACATAGACGAACCGGTTACGTTGAGGCCGTTGCAACGGTCGCTTATCCCCACCGGGATATACATTCAGCTTTCCGAAGGATATGAAGCACAGATCCGTCCGAGAAGCGGACTGGCAGTTAAACACGGAATCTCCATTGTAAATTCTCCGGGGACGATTGATGCCGATTATCGGGGTGAAATTCGGGTGATCTTGGTGAATTTATCGGACGAAGACTTTATCATTAACGACGGAGAGCGTATTTGTCAGATGGTAATCGCCCGGCATACCCGGGTAGAATGGTTGCAGGTGGATGATTTAGATGAGACTGAAAGAGGCTCCGGCGGATTCGGACATACAGGTAAGCATTAGATGATTTGTAATAAGGATCAAAACGCGTGTTATGCGGAGGCACAATGTCTTGTGCCCTGCAATAGAGGGACATTATCAGATTAAAAAGAATGAATTACAACAAATACATAAGCGGTATCATCGTTTCTCTTGTGCTTTTTCCGGTAAGCCTTTTTTCGCAGGTAGAAGGATTGATCCTGGATGAGACAAGCCGGCGGAAGTTTGATTACTTTTTTTATGAGGCGGTCAACGCCAAGACCCTGGGTAAATATGCCGAATCTTTCGATTTGCTTCAACACTGTTATTCCATGGATTCCACTAACGCCAGCGTGCTGATAGAATTGGGTGCTTACTACAGTTCCCTGGAGGAGAAAAACAAGGCGTTGGATTTTTTTCGTAGAGCAGTGAAACAGGATCCGGCCAACTATTACTACAACATGATTCTTGCCGGATTGAGCAAAGAGCTAGACCTGAAAAAAGAGGTCATAGAAATTTACAACTATTTACTGAAAACGTATCCCGAAAAAGTAGAACTCTACTTTGAGCTTGCCAATGTATATGGCGATAACGGAGAACTCGACAAGGCCATTCAGTCGCTCGACTCGCTGCAAAAATATACCGGAGTTTCGGATGCCATAACGCTCAATAAGTTCCGATTGTACAACATGATGGATAAAAAGGATCGGGCGTTTGAAGAAATCCAGTCGGTTATTGACAAAAACCCCGATAATATCCGCTACAAACTTCTTATGGGCGATTTGTATTTACAGGATAATCAGGCAGATAAAGCATTGGACTATTACCAGCAGGCAAAGCAGATTGCTCCGGATGAGCCTTCGTTAATTCTCTCCATGGTGAATTATTACGAAAAAACCAACAATAAACCGGCTGCTGTAGAGGAATTGCAAAAAGCCATCACGAGCAGTAAGATGGAGGTGGAGACAAAACTACAACTGTTGGCCCGTTACATTACTTTATTACGCCAGAGCCAGCAGGATATTAAAACGGCCAATCCGCTTTTTCAATCGATGTTTGAGCAGCATCCCAACAATACCCGCATCAACATGATGTACGGTGATGTGTTGTTGTTGCAGGAAGATAAAAAAGGAGCGATGGAGCAGTTTGAAATTTACACCAAAGACAATCCAGCCGATCCTGCCGGATACGAGCAAATGCTTCGCATCGTTTTACCGGACACCCAGGCGCTTGAAAAAGTGGTCGAAATTACCCTGACTGGAATTGAGCATATTCCGACTGCCCCGCAGTTCTACTTTTACCTGGGACTGGCTAAGTTTCAACAAAAAAAATACGGGGAAGCATTGAGTATCTACGAACAGGGCCTGGCGAATGCCGAATTTCAAAGTCCGGTGATCGAGTCGGACTTTTACGGGCAGATCGGAGACATCCACCATTTCCTGAAAAACAACGATACCGCTTTCGAAAATTATGAAAAAGCCCTAAAGCTGAATCCGCAGAACCTGCCGGTACTTAATAATTACAGCTATTATTTATCGCTGGAGCGGAAAAGTCTGGATAAAGCAGAACAGATGAGCGGAATAACCATCAAGGCTGAGCCTACAAACCCCACCTACTTGGATACTTACGGATGGATTCTGTTTGAACAGGGTGCCTATACGATGGCGAAAATATATATAGAGAAGGCGATTGAATATGGGAAGGAAGATCTTACGGCAGAAGTTCTTGAGCATTATGGCGATGTGCTTGCCGTAACGGGTGAAAAGGAAAAAGCCGTGGAACAATGGAAAAAAGCCAAAGAGTTGGGAAGCGGTTCCAAAACATTGAATAAAAAAATTAAAAGAAAAGAATACATAAAAGAATGAATTTCAGAAAACAGATCATTATCTTTCTGCTTGGCATAACTGTTGTTATTCTGGGATTGCATTCGTGCAAATCCAAAAAGCAAATTGTTGCCGCTGCTCCTGTCGAAGAGAAAGTGAATGTCGATTTGTTTACCGATATTTTAAACAATCAGTTCAGTTTCAAGACGTTTTCATCGAAACTCAACCTTAATCTTTCATCGGGAACAAAGTCGCTGAGTTCCAAAGCTAGCCTCCGGATAGTGAAAGACAAGGCCATCCAGCTCTCTGTCCAACCGTTGTTCGGCGTGGAGATGCTGCGCTTGTATGCTGACAGGGACAGCCTTGTGCTGTTGGACAGGATGAACAAACGTTATGTAAAAGAGTCCATCGAGGATGTTAAAAGAATGTATCCTGTGGGGTTTGATTATAAGACGTTGCAATCGCTTTTAACCAATCAAGTGTTTGTTTCGGGACAAACGGACGTTATTTATTCCGATTACGATAAGTTTTCAACCGACCAACTCTCCGATATGCATTACCTGTTGAAGTCAGTTGACAAGAAATCGGGCATCGAGTATAGCTTTACCATCGATGGCAACGACCGCATCGCATTAACGCATTTGATAGAACCGAAAGATCATTATTCGATGAACTGGAGGTACGATGATTTTGTTATGGAATCCCATAAGGCTTTCCCTCGCAAGATGGATGTTGCGTTGGCTTCAACCAGGCGAAAAGTAAATGTTGGACTGGAGTTTTCAGGCATCACACTTGATGAGGATTTCGATCTTCAGGTCTCGGTTCCGGGGAGTTATACGCGGGCGACCCTTTCGGATATTGTTAAAATCCTGACAAACAATTGATGAGGAGAGTTTTTACGATAGGATTGTTTCTGACGCTTGCGAGTACTCTTTTCTCGCAAACTCCGCAAATCGATCAGCTCCAGAAGCAACAGAAGATGTTGTTGGAAGAGATCAAAAGCACCAACAAACTCTTCCTCGATGTAAAAAAAGAAACCACTACCCTCCTTCAGCGCATTAACCTTATAAACAAACAGATTGCTTCCCGGAAAGAGATGATGACACTGCAAAACCAGGAAATTGCAGCGTTGGAGAGGGAGCAATTGCGGTTAGAATCGGAAATAAATCGGCTGGGTGAATCGTTAAAACAGAAACAGGAGAGCTACGCAAAAGCTGTTCGTGTGATGCAGGCCAGCCGAAGTAGGCAGAACGAGTTGTTTTTTGTCCTTTCCGGAAAATCGTTGGGTGAATCGTTGCGCAGGATGCAATACCTGCGTGATTATTCTAAATGGCGCAAAAGTCAGGCCGAAGAGATCAAGCAACAAAATGTACAGTTAAGCGCTCGAAAAGATGAGCTTGCCAAAGCCCGGACCGGCAAACAGGCTGCGCTGGATGCCTTGAAAGCGGAACAGCTCCGGTTGCAGGAAGAAGAACACGTCCGTCAGTCTGAAATGACCGAAGCGCGAGGAAAACAAAGGGAGTTGCAGAGGATGCTCCAGGATAAGCAGCAGCAAGCCCGAAAACTAGATGCCCAGATCGAAAAGTTGATTGCTGAAGAGGTTGCCCGTCAGGAAAGGGAAGCTGAAGCCCGTCGTTTGGCGGCTGAAGCCGAGAGAAAACGAAAGGCCGAAGAGGTTGCTGCCCGTGTGCGCCGAGAAGCAGAGAAAGGAAGAAAAACCGAGGAACTGGCTAGAAAAGAACCGGATAAAACCGAGGACGTAAAACCTGCCGTCAAGCAACCTGAACCGAAAATAGAATCGGCAACAACAGCTGACGAAACGTTCAATCTTTCTAAGAATTTTGTGTCTAATCGCGGAAATCTGCCTATGCCTGTTACTGGAACGGCATCCATTGTGGGAAGTTTCGGACAGCGAAAACACAGCGAATGGAACGTTACCACCAATAGTAATGGTATTGATATTCAGGCGCAACAAGGCGCCAATATCCGTGCGGTGTTTGAGGGTGAGGTCTCGAAAGTGTTCTCCGTTCCCGGTTACAACACCTGTGTGATTGTCCGTCACGGAGATTATTACACATTTTATGGCAATATTTACGATCTGTTTGTAAAATCGGGCGATAAACTAAAGTCTGGTCAGTCACTGGGCAGAATTTATACCGATCCGGACACCGGTGTAGCAACCATGCATTTTCAGTTGTGGCAAAAAACCACCAAGCTAAATCCGGCGCCGTGGCTGAAACGATAGTACATAGAAGAGACTGGACTGCCGGGTCTCTACCTAAAATATCAAACATTTAAATCATGAACATAAAAATCAGACTCATCGTGATGAACTTTCTCCAATACGCCATTTGGGGAGCGTGGCTAATTTCGTTAGGTGCATATCTTGGTGGTGGATTGAAGTTTACGGGTGTGCAAATCGGGAGTTTTTTTGCCACTATGGGTATTGCATCGCTTTTTATGCCTGGTGTAATGGGTGTGATTGCCGACCGATGGATCCCGGCACAAAAATTACTCGGTATTTCTCATCTGATTGCCGGTTTTTTCCTTTTTTTGGCTGCACCGCAAACGGAGTATGCTCCATTATATACCTATGTTTTGCTGTCGGTTATGTTTTATATGCCCACTATTGCATTATCTAATTCAGTGGCATACACATCGTTGACCTCTTGTGGATTGGAAACGGTGAAGTCGTTCCCGCCTATTCGTGTTTGGGGAACTGTGGGTTTTATAGTATCGATGATTGCTGTGGATTTAATTCGCATAGATGGCTTTCAATTATCCAAAACATCGTATCAGCTTTATTTTTCAGCAATACTCTCGCTTGTGCTTGGAATTTACGCCTTTACGCTTCCCAATTGTCCTGTAAACAAAGAATCTGAAAATAGGTCTTTGATCGATAAACTGGGATTACGTGCTTTTGCACTTTTCAAGCACCGACAGATGGCAGTTTTCTTCCTGTTTTCCATGTGTTTGGGTATCGCGTTGCAGATCACCAATGCTTTCGCCAACGATTATCTTACCAATTATTTCGGCAACATTCCCAAATTTTCAGGAACTTTCGGAGTGGAACATGCCAATATTCTCATCTCACTTTCGCAAATGTCTGAAACTTTGTGCATCTTGCTTATCCCATTCTTTTTGAAACGTTACGGCATTAAAACCGTTATGCTGATAAGTATGTTTGCCTGGGTGTTGAGATTTGGATTATTGGGAGCCGGTGATCCCGGAGGCGGTGTTTGGATGCTGATTCTTTCTATGCTGATTTATGGGGTGGCATTCGATTTTTTCAATATTTCGGGCTCACTGTATGTTGAAAAAGTTACGCGGCCTGCCATCCGATCGAGTGCTCAGGGAGTTTTTATGATTATGACCAACGGTTTCGGAGCTTTCATCGGTTCATATGCTGCAGGAAAGGTGGTTGATTTGGTCGGTTGGCCGAACTCGTGGTATGTTTTTGCCGGGTATTCACTATTGGTAGCATTTTTGTTCATGGTTTTCTTTCAATACAAACACGAAAGTGAGACAGGGCGACAGGGTGACTTGGCGACAGGGAAAGAGGATGGTGATGGTGTGATTCTAAACTAAACTTCAGAAATTTATGAAACTATATGTAAAAAATATGGTTTGTAATCGTTGTGTGATGGTAGTTCACAACGAAATGGAAAAGTTGGGTTTCAACCCGAAAGACGTTGTGTTGGGTGAAGTTTTGCTTGAAGAAGAATTGTCTGACGAGCAGAAAGAGAAAGTTCGTGCAGCAATTGAACCGTTGGGTTTTGAACTGATCGATGACCGGAAAAGCCGTATTATTGAGAAAATAAAAAATGTTATTATCGATTTGGTGCATCGCAAAAATAGTCATCTGCAGACAAATCTTTCCGACATGTTGAGTGAAGAACTTAATCACGATTACAGCTATTTGTCCAATCTTTTCTCTGAAGTGGAAGGCACCACCATCGAAAAATATTTTATCGCACAAAAAATCGAAAAGGTAAAAGAATTGCTGGTTTACGACGAACTATCACTCAGTGAGATCGCTTATCGACTCAATTATTCAAGTGTTGCTTACCTGAGCAATCAGTTTAAAAGAGTGACAGGCCTTACCCCCGGCCATTTTAAACAAATCAGAGAAATAAAAAGGAAACCGCTCGACGAAGTGTAAATCTTACAAATCTATTCAAAAAAACTGCAATACTCTATTGAACTTTTGTTGCTAATTTTGCATTCTACTTAAAAAGAAATGGTTATGGCAACAAACGAAAATCAATCTATACAAAAGAATTTTCCCGTTCTACAAATGACCTGTGCCGGTTGTGCTGCAGGCGTAGAAAACAAACTCAAATCACTGAAGGGTGTGAAAAATGCTGCCGTGAATTTTGCTACAGCAACTGCACTGGTAGATTTTCAACCCGGTGAGATAGATGCTGAAGGTATTCAAAAAGCCGTTCAATCCATCGGTTACGACTTGGTTCTCGAAGAAGAAAATCAACAGGATCTGCTCGATGAAATTCATGAAAAGAATTATAGACAACTAAAAAACAAAACTGTCTGGGCATTGATATTATCCCTACCGGTTGTGATTGTAGGGATGTTTTTGATGAACATTCCATATGCTGACCTTATCATGTGGGCTTTTGCAACACCGGTGGTTTTGTGGCTGGGAAGAGATTTTTTCATTACTGCTTGGAAGCAGACCCGGCATCGTACTGCTAATATGGATACACTTGTGGCATTAAGTACGGGGACAGCGTACGTTTTCAGTCTCTTCAATATGCTTTTTCCCGAATTCTGGCAGAGCAAAGGATTGGAAGGTCATGTTTATTTTGAAGCCGCAGCGGTAATTATCGCTTTTATTTTGTTGGGGCGGCTGTTGGAAGAAAAAGCCAAAGGCAGTACTTCGTCTGCATTAAAAAAACTGATGGGTTTACAGCCGAAAACGGTCACTGTTATTCGTGACGATAATAATCAGGTTGAGATAGCTATCGAAAAGTTGGCGGTTGGTGAAATCGTGCAGGTGAAACCGGGAGAAAAAATTGCCGTGGACGGCACGGTAATTTCGGGTGACTCGTTTGTTGACGAAAGTATGTTAAGCGGAGAGCCGATGTCCGTGCGTAAGGTAAAAGGAGAAAAAGTGTTTGCCGGAACGATCAATCAAAAGGGCAGTTTCAGGTTTAGGGCCGATAAAGTAGGTAAAGAAACAATGTTGGCACACATTATTAAAATGGTGCAAGACGCACAAGGCAGCAAAGCTCCGGTACAGAAACTGGTAGACAAAATTGCAGGTATATTTGTGCCGGTAGTTATAGGAATCGCGATCATTACGTTTATCGTTTGGTTAATTTTTGGAGGAGACAATGCGCTCACACACGCGCTACTGGCTTTTGTTACTGTACTGGTTATTGCCTGTCCTTGTGCGCTGGGGCTGGCAACACCAACCGCTATTATGGTTGGGGTGGGAAAAGGTGCCGAAAAGGGTATACTGATAAAAGATGCTGAAAGTCTGGAATTGTCACAAAAAGTGAATGCCGTTGTATTGGATAAAACCGGAACCATTACCGAAGGTAAACCGCAAGTTACAGATGAACTCTGGATGGATGAGTCTGCAAAAGCCTTGCTTATGGCTTTGGAACAGCAATCAGAACATCCGCTGGCTGATGCTGTTGTTGCGCATTTGGAAAATGGTAAGGAGATTTTGGTTTCCGGCTTCGAAAGTCTTACGGGAAGAGGAGTAAAAGGTATTGTTAATGATAAAATGTATTTTGCGGGAAACCGAAAACTGATGTCGGAAAATAATATCTATATTTCGCAGGAGTTACAGGCTAAATCCGATGAGTGGGGCCAATTGGCTAAAACCATCATTTGGTTTGCCGATAACAAAAAAGCCTTGGCTGTTCTGGCAATTTCCGATAAAATTAAGGAGACATCAGTTACGGCTATCCGAAAGATGCAGGAAATGGGTATCGAAATGTATATGCTCACAGGCGATAACGTAGCAACATCCAAAGCCATCGCCGGGCAAACCGGAATCAGGCACTACAAAGCGGAGGTGTTACCGCAGGAAAAATCGGAATTTGTAAAAGAGTTGCAACAACAGGAAAAAGTTGTGGCTATGGTGGGCGACGGCATCAACGACAGCGCCGCTCTTGCACAGGCTGATGTGAGCATTGCTATGGGGCAGGGCAGCGACATTGCCATGGATGTGGCAAAAATGACCATTATTTCGTCTGATTTGACTAAAATTCCGCAGGCCATCCGATTATCCCGCCAAACCGTTCAAACTATTCGTCAGAACCTGTTCTGGGCATTTATCTATAACATTATCGGCATTCCCATTGCTGCGGGGATACTCTATCCCGTAAACGGTTTTTTGCTTAATCCGATGATTGCCGGAGCAGCCATGGCACTGAGCAGCGTGAGCGTGGTGACCAACAGTTTAAGGTTGAAGTGGAAAAAATAATGTAGAGACGGTGTGCGACACCGTCTCTACACATATAAAGTTCAAAGCTTTCGTGTCCCGATTATTCCTTCGGTAACATCACCACGACAGCCTCGTTGCCTTGCGACAGGAATTCTTTCACAAAGTTTTTCACGTCGTTTGCTGTAATGGAATTCAATATCGTTAAATAATTGGAGTGATTGTCTTCTCCATAAAAATAGTTGGTGTCGAGCACGTTCATCCAGTAACTGTTTTCCTTCAGGTTTTCGTTGTACTGCTTCAACATATATTCTTTCACTTTGCTGAAATCCTCGGCGCGGGGACCGTTGTCGGCTATTGATTTCAGTTCGCGATGGATGATGGCATTCAGGTTTTCCATTTTGGTCGGGTCCGTATCGTAAACAATCTGCAATGTACTTTGACCCTTCGGATAGCGTGAAATGCCGCCTTGTGTATAAACGCCATAAGTTCCTCCTTCATCTTCACGGATTTTTTCGGTGTAAACGATGTCAAGAATCTGGTCAAAAATACTCATCAGCAGGGTATTCTTCTGGCTGCGTTCCATGTTTCCTGTGGAAGCAATGAATACCGATGCTTTGGGATTTTGCATTTCACGTTGGAAGATGTTTTCCGACTTTCCTTTCAGGTAATCCATCGGTACATGGATAAATTCACCTTTCACGGCTTTTCCCGGAAGCGAAGCGAGGTATTGCTCGATAACAGGTTTCACCTTTACCTCATCGATATTACCGACAAACGTGAAAACAAAACTGCCGGGATTACGGAACAGTTGTTTGTACATTTCCATGATGCGTTTGTAATCTATCCCTGCCAAGTCCTCCACTTTGGTGCGTTTTGTCAGCGGATTGTCGCCATAAAGAGCTTTCGTCGCTGCATCACTGAAGGCCACCATCGGTTCGGCTTCCTGATTTTTTAACTGTGTTTCCATGCGTTGAATAAACGATTGGAAGGCATCGTCGTCGCTTCGGGGAGCTGTGAAATAGAGATATACCAGTTGAAGCATGGTCTCAAAATCCTTTATGGAAGACGAACCGTTGAAATCTTGTGTGGTAAGCGAAACACCTGGCCGGGCCGATGCCGTTTTTCCGGCAAGCGCTTTTGTCAGATGAGTGGCACTGAAATTACCTACCCCCCCCAACGTGATGATGTTGTTCATCATTCTTGCGTTGATCGGATCCTGTACGGCATATTGTGAATATCCGCCGGTACTGGATCCGGTCATGACAATCTGGTCGTCCTTAAAATCGGTAGTTTTCAGGATTACTTTCATGCCATTCTGAAGCGTCCAGACCGTTGCGTCCAGCGCTTCATTTTTTTCCACTAGTGCGATCTTTCCGGGTGTGGGAGGCGTCGCGATAAGCGGTTCGTTGGATACTTCTTCTACGTAGGCTTCAATCTTTTCACTCTTCACGTTGTTGATTGCCGCAACAAGTTCGTCCTCCGTTGGATAAACCAACCCTTCCTTTTCAGGACCTGATACAGAGATGACCATGTTTTTATCGCCGATAAGCTGCGCGATAGTTTGGTTGATAGCCTCAACCGGAATGTTGGGAGCTATCATGTTCATCATGTTGTACTCGTACTCAATACCGGGGATAGGTTCGCTGTTGATGAAGCTACTTACGTACTCTTGCGAATAGCGGCTGTTCCTCTCTTTATCGCGGTTGTTATATCCGTTTTCGTATTGTTTCAGGATATTGGTACGGGCACGTTCATATTCCGAAGCGGTGAAACCGAAGCGTCTCACACGTTCCGTTTCGCGAATCATGGCGGCTATTGCGTCTTTGATCTTGTCATCCGCAGAGCCTCCAACAACCGTCCAGGCATCTTTGGTCTTGGCTACAAAATATTCGTCGTCGTAAGCATAAGCAGAGGTAAACGGAGCATTCGGTTTTTGAACCATCTCCTGGAACCGCTCATTGATCATGGTAGCTGCAGCCGATTTGATGTAATTTAAAACCAGGCCGGCCTGCGACAGTTTAATTTCGTTGGGTATGGGTTCGTGTTTGTAAAAAACCATCAGTTGTGTACGTGTCGCTTCCGGGTCGGTGGCGATGGAAACGATGGGCGTATCGTTATCGGGGACAGGAAAATATTCGCGGGTAGCGGGATTTTCCTGAGCCGGTATCTTGTTGAAAAGTTCCTTTACTTTGGTTTCCATATTGTCGAGGTCGAAATCACCCACAACGATGATTCCCTGTAAATCGGGGCGGTACCACTTTTTGTAGTACGCGCGGATTTCTTCGGGCTTGAAGTTGTTGATAACATCAATACTCCCAATAGGCAAGCGATTGGCGTATTTGCTGTCTTTATACATTACGGGAAGCATCTTTTTCCACAACCGGAATTGTGCCCCGCCGCCGGTACGCCATTCTTCACGAATAACACCGCGTTCTTTTTCCAACTCTTCGTCTTCCAGCAAAATGCCATTCGACCAGTCGTGAAGGACGAGAAGCACCGAGTCCACCAGGTTTTCATGGGTGGTGGGGACGTCGGTCAAAAAATAGACGGTTTCATCAAGCGAGGTATATGCGTTGATGTTTGTTCCGAATTTAATTCCGTTATCTTGTAGGTAATTGAGCATATCCTTGCCCGGATAATTTTTTGTTCCGTTAAATGCCATGTGCTCCAGAAAATGCGCCAGTCCCGACTGATTGTCTTCTTCCTGCATTGACCCTACTTTTTGAGCGATGTAGAAATCGGCCCGGTTTTCAGGTAGTTTATTCTGACGGATGTAGTAAGTTAACCCGTTTTCCAATATGCCTTTCCGAACATTCGGATCGATAGGCTGAGGTGGATTCTGTTGCGCCGTTGCTGTTATCCCCAGCAACACCAACGACAATAATAAAATTTTTTTCATTGTTGATTGTTAATTAAATAGGTGGTTTGTTCAATCGTAGATAGTTATATCCTTTCCAGTACAACTTTTATTAGATCCTCGATCGATCCTTTGTAGTCAGCATTCGATTCCAGGGCTACCCGGTTGGCAATGATGGCGCAAACGGTCATGCATTTGTGGCCCATCATTTTACCCAAGCCTGCGATGGCCGAACTTTCCATCTCGTAATTGGTGATGGAGTAATGGCTGTAACGGAACGACTCGATTTTTGCATTCAACTCAGGATCAGCAAGGGGCAGCCTCACGTGTCTGCCTTGTGGGCCATAGAAGCCGATGGCGGAAATGGTTACTCCGCGAATCATGTCGTATCCGATGCGTTCCACCAGCTCTTCGTCGGCACTCACCACATAGGGCGAACAGTGGTAGGGTGACCAGTTTACCTGTTTCTGAAAGGCTTCTTCAAAATCTTCTTCCCGTACATTCTGCGAATGGGCATAATAGTGAAGCAACCCGTCAAAACCGATCGATTTTTCGGAGACCACATACGATCCGATAGGGCAGTGCGGTTGCATGCCGCCCGATGTTCCCACGCGGATCATGGTCAATTGCCTAAACTCCGGTTTTACCGTTCGGGTATGAAAATCGATATTGGCCAAAGCATCCAGCTCTGTTACAACAATATCAATGTTATCGGTTCCGATGCCGTGCGAGAGTGCGGTAAGACGTTTCCCCTTGTACATGCCTGTAACCGTGTGGAATTCCCTGCTGCGCACATCGCACTCGATACTGTCGAAAAAGGAAGCGGTCAGTGTTACGCGGTCAGGGTCACCCATCATCACGATCTTGTCCGACAGTTGCTCGGGCCTGATGTGAAGATGAAATACACTGCCATCGGGATTGACAATAAATTCCGAATTAGGGATTATTCTCATAAAAGTAATGGTTTAAGACTTCTTTACTTTCGTTCTCTATTTATTTCGAACTTTCTTCTTTCGCTCCGCCTTGAGGCTTGGCAATCGCATCGCGCATATCGGTATCCGACTGGATGTTCTTCATCCGGTAGAAATCCATAATGCCCATATTGCCACTGCGGAACGCTTCGGCCATTGCCTTGGGTACTTCAGCTTCGGCTTCAATTACCTTCGCACGGGCTTCCTGGGCCTTGGCTTTCATCTCCTGTTCAAGGGCGATAGCCATGGCGCGGCGCTCTTCGGCGCGGGCCTGGGCGATGTTCTTGTCGGCTTGTGCCTGATCCATTTGCAGGACGGCACCGATATTTTTACCTATATCGATATCAGCAATATCAATAGAGAGAATTTCGAATGCAGTCCCGGCATCCAATCCTTTTCTTAACACAAGTTTCGAAATGGAGTCGGGGTTTTCGAGCACCGATTTGTGCGAAGCTGCCGAACCGATAGAGGATACAATTCCTTCACCAACGCGGGCAAGGATGGTCTCTTCACCGGCACCACCCACCAATTGCTTGATGTTGGCCCGGACCGTAACGCGCGCTTTGGCAATTAGTTGAATACCATCGATGGCTACTGCCGAAACCGGCGGTGTGTCAATAACCTTGGGGTTTACCGACATCCTTACGGCTTCCAGTACGTCACGGCCTGCGAGGTCAATGGCTGTGGCCATCTGAAAAGGCAGTTCGATGTTGGCTTTTGATGCCGAAACAAGCGCATGGACAACTTGTTCCACGTGCCCTCCGGCCAGGTAATGCGCTTCCAGGTTGTCCCGGGTAACGTTTTTCAATCCGGCCTTGTGCGCTTCAATCATCGCGTAGACGATGGTGTGAGGCGGAACCCGGCGTAAACGCATCAAGAACAACTGGACAAGCGATATTCGGACGTTTGCCGAGAGAGCGTTAATCCACAAAAAGAAAGGCACATAGTGGAAAAAAATCAGTACGAAAATTACAATTAATGCAATCCCAATAATCAGAGGAAAAGATAATTCCATAATTTAATTTATTTGGTGTTTAAAGTTCAATATTTAAAGTTCGACGTTCTTGTTTGAGTATCTGAGAGCCTTCTGTCTTATATCTTTGCTTCTTGTTCTCTCTTTTTAACCGTCACATTATACGATTCTACCCGTACAACTTCTATTTCTGTATCTTCATCAATAAGTTCCCCATCGAAGGATTTCCCTTCAACAGTTACTTCGTTTATCATCACCTTTCCGATAGGATTCAACCGGGAAACCGTTATTCCGGTATCACCAGGCTGAAGGCTTTTCAGGTCGCTGTTGTCCACCGTTTCACGAATGTCGGCAGTAAGCGCTATCTTTTGCAGTGATTTGGATTTTAGCAGCCACACAAATGCCAGTGCAAGCAAAATTAACGAAAGGGCCAGTGTAATGTTGCCGGCTGTAGAACCTAGGTAGATGTAGGAGTAGATCACGCCGCCTACCATAAAAATAGCGCCGCCTACTCCGGCAATACTGATACCCGGTAACAGAAAAAACTCAATGAGAAGTAGTAAAATTCCCAGAACGATTAAAACGGCAACAATGATTACATTGAAAGTCATGATGTAAAGAATTAAAAACTGTTTCTGATCTCTTCATTGCGCGCCCGTAATTCCAGCGATTCAATCTCTCTGAATAGATTTTCGGTTTCCTTTTCAAGATTTAATATGGACGCCGATAGTGCAGATGAGTTGGAACTTCCTGCAATTTGCCGGCGTTTTTCCGATAGGTCCTTTTCCTGTTGATTCAGTCTGGTCTTCAAGTTGATGGCTTGAGAAAAGAGCGACCTGGCCGTTGCATTTTTAAAATCTGTCAACGTATAGTAGGTTTTTTCGTCGTTAATAACAAACGTAAAATCTTTTTTTTGCGTAGTCTTTTGTGGAGCAGTTGTTTTGTGTGAACGTTGCAGCAAGGCTGAATAGTCAATATCTGGTTTCCAGGATTCCTTTATGGAGGATATCCTTGCCCGGTTTGCCAGGTAAGACGCATCTTCATTCTCCAGCAGCACAACTTCAGGAGAGGGAACAAACGTATAAACACAAACGGAGTCTTTCGGTTGAAACCGGTCGCTGGCGAACCAGCCGATACCTTTTTCTTCATCGATAGCCATCATGTAGTCGTTGAAGGGGGAGTTAAACGGCATGTTCAGCTGATTAGGGGTTAGGTACGAGTTTGTGGCCAGGTTATATCGGGTAACAAACAGATCATACCCACCCAATGAACCGTGCCCGGTGGAGGAGAAATAAATGGTAAGGCCATCGGGCATAACAAACGGGTAAGCCTGATTCCCCTCTTGATTGATCGATTCCGATAACCGTTTCTCATTGCCGAAGCTGTCCAGTAGTTTTTCCATGGTATAGAGGTTACTTCCCGAAATCGAATCGTCTTGCGGATAGTAGATCTTATCCTGACGTTCGTTGAGGAAAAGCACCTGATTGTTGTTGGGTTGATCCCGGAAAAAACCACTTACCGGCTGCAGCGATCCGGCAGATGCACTCAGTTTATAAACCGAGAGAAAATCGGATTTAGGGACAACTATGCTGTCAATGATCTGAACATCCTCAGTGCGGTTTATCAGTCGTTTCAGCTTATCGGCATATTCTTTGTAAGGGTTGAGTAATGCAAGCGCTTGCTTATTTCTCCGGTTGGCTTTTTCGTATCGGGTGAATTCCTTTTCAGCGTCGGCAAACCGGTACATTTTAGTGTAAAGCTGTCCCAGTTGTAGGTACGACTCCTGAATATTTTTTAGCGAAGCAAACTCAAGGTATTGCTGGGCTTTTTGATAATCGCTTTCAGCAAGCGATATTACACCAAGCCATAGATTAAGCTGGGCATTGTTGGGATTAACCCGGTATTCAGCTTCAAAAACAGGTTTTGCTTGCGTAAAGTCCCCTTCCAGGTACCATTTTTTCGCATCATCAACCGATTGGCCCATCGATAAAACGGGAATGATTAAAAGAATGAATGCAAATAATTGGTGGTGTACTTTCATTATCAGTCTGAAATATGATCTTCAAAGATTCAAAGATAGGAAAATAATTTGTAAAATGATCTTCTTTTGTTAATTTATCTATCCGATGCTTATACCATACGTCATGCTATTTTTTTCCATACTTTTCGTATCTTTGCACTGCAAAAAATACAAACAACGCGCCGCTGTTGCTTGTGTGTTCATGCTAATTTCTGGCTTCTAATTTCTAACTTCTTCAAAAATATATGCACGAAAAAATAATCATTCTCGATTTCGGTTCTCAGACAACTCAGCTCATCGGCCGCCGTGTACGCGAGCTGAATACTTATTGCGAAATAGTACCCTTCAACAAATTCCCTTTCGGAGATAGATCGGTAAAAGGAGTAATTCTCTCCGGAAGCCCGTTTTCGGTCAACGACGACAATGCTTTTAAAACCGATCTCCATGAAATACGGCGTAATTATCCGGTACTGGGAATTTGTTACGGTGCCCAGTGGATAGCACAATCATCGGGCGGTACGGTCGACAAGAGCGATTCGCGCGAATACGGGAGGGCCCATCTGAGCGTGAAAGAAACAGGTGACCTGCTTTTGGGGAACCTCCCGCAACAATCGCAAGTATGGATGTCTCACGGGGATACGATCGTGCGGATTCCCGATAATTTCTCGGTTATTGCTTCCACCGAAGAGGTGGAAATCGCTGCCTACAAAGTGAAGGATGAGCCTACATGGGGAGTGCAGTTTCACCCGGAAGTCTTCCATACGGAACAAGGTAACAAGCTACTGGATAATTTTCTGGCGATCTGCGGATGCCGGAAAGACTGGACGCCTGCATCGTTCATTGAGGCGACAGTAGCTGATCTGAAAGAAACACTGGGAGACGATAAGGTGATTTTGGCCCTTTCCGGAGGTGTGGATTCTTCCGTTGTAGCCGTTTTACTGAACAAAGCCATTGGAAAGAACCTGACCTGTATTTTCGTAAATCATGGATTGCTGCGTAAAAATGAGTTTGAAACCGTTCTCGAAAATTACGAACATCTCGGACTGAACGTCATCGGTGTAGATGCCCGAGAACGCTTTTACAAGGAACTTGCCGGAGTAACTGACCCCGAGCGCAAACGTAAAATCATCGGCAAGGGATTTATAGATGTCTTCGACGAAGAAGCGCATAAACTTACCGCCATAAAGTGGTTGGCGCAGGGGACCATTTATCCCGATATCATCGAGTCGCTTTCCATTACGGGAACCGTTATCAAAAGCCATCACAACGTAGGTGGGCTTCCCGAGAAAATGAACCTGAAACTGTGCGAGCCGTTGAAATTACTTTTTAAGGACGAAGTGCGGAAAATCGGTCTGGAACTTGGAATGAAACCGCATCTTATTTATCGCCATCCTTTCCCCGGTCCGGGACTGGGTATCCGGATCCTGGGCGACATCACGCCGGAAAAAGTACGCATAGCACAGGACGCCGATGACATTTTTGTTTCGAACCTCCGTGCAGCAGGGTTGTACGACAAGGTTTGGCAGGCAGGCGCAATCCTTTTACCGGTACAATCGGTGGGCGTAATGGGTGACGAACGCACTTACGAAAATACCATTGCTTTGCGTGCTGTAACTTCCACTGACGCCATGACAGCGGATTGGGCACATCTGCCTTACGAGTTTCTGGCAAAAGTGTCGAGCGAGATTATCAACAAGGTCAAAGGGGTAAACCGCGTGGTATACGATATCTCATCGAAACCGCCGGCAACCATTGAATGGGAATAAAAACCTTTATACTGATTCTGGTTGAGTCTGGGGCTTGTCCAGCTTTGGATAGGCAATCCGTGTGTGGTAGATGGTCTGGAGCTTTTGAAGAAAAACTTCTTTTATGGCCGCAATGTCACGGAAAGTGATGGGGGCCAGCTTGAAGTACCCTTCTGTCACCTGTGAATCGATCAGCGATTCCACCAGATTCCGGATGCTGTCTTCGTTGTATTCCGGCAAGCTTCTTGAAGCAGCTTCCACCGCATCGGCCATCATCATGATGGCCGTCTCTTTTGAGAAAGGATTGGGCCCGGGATAGCGGAACAGGTCTTCGTTTATCTCTTTCCCGGGGTTAGCGTTTTTCCAGGAGATGTAGAAGTATTTCGGCATACTGGTTCCGTGGTGCGTTTCAATAAAATCGGTTATCTGCTTCGGCAAGTTGTTTTTTTGCGCTATTTTCACTCCGTCTCTCACGTGATTGATGATGATGCGCGCACTTTCCTCGAAAGGGAGTCCCGCGTGCGGATTCATCCCCGGCGATTGATTTTCGGTAAAAAAAGCAGGATTTACCATTTTTCCGATATCGTGATACAATGCTCCCGTCCTTATTAGAGAAGCATTGGCCCCGATTTTTACTGCAGCGGCCATACCCAGGTTTGAGACCTGTAATGAATGCTGGAAGGTTCCTGGTGCTTTTTCGGACAACTCCTTCAATAACGGTTTGTTGATGTTCGATAATTCAATCAGGCTTACCCCCGATATGAATCCGAAGGATTTCTCGATGAGGTATACCAGCGAATAGGAGAACAATATAAAAATGAAATTGATGAAAAAATAGATAAATATGATCGGGTCAATTTTGTTGATGTTCCCTTCCTGATGCATGACCAGGCCTATATACATCAAGCTGTAGGCGATCAGGATAAAGAAGGAACTGCGTATTAACTGGTAACGTTCCGAGAGCTCTTTCAGCATAAATACCGACACCATCGCAACGGCAATCTGTATGACGATAAATTCAAACGGAAAGGGGACCATCAGCGAGCTTAGGATAATGGTAATCAAACTGGCAAACAATGCCGTACGGGAGTCAATAAATGTTCGTATCAGAATAGTGACTATGGCATACGGGATAATGTACACGTTGAAAAGGTCAAGCTGACTGGTGATTGCTGTCAGTGCTACAAAGGAGGTCACCAGCAACACCATGAACGTGACGTGCTTCCTGTTTCGGTATTCATGCGGCCGGAAGAAAAGCAGGTATGCATAAAATGCCCCAAACAGAAGAACTACCAGCAAGAGTTGACCGAAAATCATCCATCCGTTTTTACCGGTTCTCCCGCTTCGCTCTTCGGTGACCCGTTTTAGTGAGTTCAATACCTTGTAGGTTTGGGAGCTGACTATTTCCCCTTGGTCAATAATACGTTGTCCCGTTTGCACCATCCCTGTGGAGGGAGAAACCTGCTGGATAAATTCCTCCCTGGCCTTTTCGGATGTAGAAGCATCGTACACGATATTTTCGCGGATATATTTATTTACATCTGCCAAACGTATTAATTCGGCATCCATGCTTTTCGGCGTATTATTGAGGAGTTGTTCGTATGCCGATTTAATGGTGCTAAATGTTTCCACACTTTTTGATTCAGCCAGGTTTCCTTTTCGTAACCGCATGGATTGAGTTTCGGAACTGAAAACCTTGTCGTAATCCTCTGAACGCATGATTCCCGACCGGTATATTTTCTGCAAACTGTTCCTCAGGTAAAGGATATAATCAGGAGACAGGCTGCTGAGCTTCGTGTTCAGGTTAACATCGGCATCGAATTCAGCCATTGCGTTCTTCTCAACACTTTCATCGATGGTATAGTAGGGTTCGTAAAAGCGCAGGATGCTGTCTCGTTCTGCTTTCAGTTGATCGGCAGGTTTGTAAATGGGGAAATCGAACGGAGCAGTCAAAAGCCCGTATTGCCAGGGTCTTCCTTCGCTGAAGGAGTACTTGAAATCTCCCTGGCGGGGAAACAGCAGTGTAACCAGAGCAATTGCCAGGATGAAAACAGCAGGAACAAAAAAACGGGTTCTTAGTCTGAATTTTCTTTTTGACTTCAGGTTCATAACTTCGAATAGTTTTTGGTTGTACAAATATTGGGTTTATGTATTCTCCGGAGCAGGAATGTTTGTTATGGCTGTCGTTAACCGGCCTATGGTTTCCTGCTTGCCCAGAAGCGAAGTAATGTCGAACATGTGAGGGCCCTTGCTCTCGCCTACTACAGCCAGACGGAAAGCATTCATAATGTTTCCGATGGGATAGTTTTTCTCTTCAATCCACTGCTTAACCCGGATCTCCTGATTTTCGGAAGAGAAGTCATCGATGCTTTGCAACACGTTAATAAGTTCGGACAGTTGTGCGGAACTTTCCTTTTTCCAGCGTTTTTTTACCGTTTTTTCGTCGTATGAAGCCGGCGCAATGAAGAAAAACGAGGCCTGATCCCACAATTCTTTCACGAAATTCACCCGTTCTTTCACCAATCCGATAACGTTGGCGGCATAGTTCTTGTCGCAGGGAATGTTTTTTTCTGCCAAAACAGGTTGGATCATCTCCGCCAACAGTTCATTGGGTGTTCCCTGAATATATTTGTGGTTGAACCACTTGGCTTTTTCGAAATCAAACTTTGCACCGCTCTTGCTGCATCGTTCGAACGAAAAGGCCGTAACCAGCTCATCGAGAGAGAAAATCTCCTGCTCTGTTCCCGGATTCCATCCCAGCAAAGCCAAAAAGTTGATAACGGCCTGAGGCAAGTACCCGCTTTCGCGGTATCCCGATGATGTTTCCCCTGATTGGCGGTCTTTCCATTCCAGCGGAAAAACGGGAAATCCGAGGCGGTCCCCGTCGCGCTTGCTCAGCTTTCCGTTGCCTTCGGGTTTGAGCAGGAGCGGCAGGTGGGCGAACTCGGGCATAGTATCTTCCCATCCGAAACTTCTGTATAACCACACGTGAAGGGGAGCCGACGGCAACCATTCTTCACCGCGAATAACGTGCGTGATCTCCATCAGGTGGTCGTCCACCACGTTGGCAAGGTGGTACGTCGGCAGTTCGTCGGCCGATTTGTAAATGACCTTGTCATCGAGCACTGAGGAGTTGATTACCACTTCTCCACGAATTAAATCGTTTACGGTGATATCGATACGGGGCTCAATCTTTATGCGTACCACGTATTGCGTACCGTTGTCGATCAGCTTTTTCACCTCTTCGGTGGGTAACGTCAGTGAATTCCGCATCTGAAGCCGGGTGGTGGCATCGTATTGAAAGTTCGGGATTTCGTTGCGTTTGGCTTCCAGCTCCTGGGGGGTATCAAAGGCGATGTACGCCTTGCCTTCGTCCAACAGTTTGTGGACGTATTTTTTGTAAATGTCTTTTCGTTCCGACTGTCGGTAGGGCCCGAATTTCCCTCCTTTTGCGGGACTTTCGTCGTAGGGCAGTCCCAACCAGTCGAAAGCTTCCTGAATGTATGCTTCTGCTCCGGGAACAAACCGGGTGGAGTCGGTGTCTTCAATCCGAAGGATGAAGTCTCCGTTTTGTTGTTTGGAAAACAGGTAGTTGTATAATGCCGTGCGAACTCCGCCGATATGAAGCGGCCCGGTAGGACTGGGGGCGAAGCGGACTCTTGTTTTTCTGCTCATAATTTTGATGTTGAGGCTACAAAGGTAAGAAAAAAATAAGACCCGGGTATGATTCACAGCCACAACCTCGCTTCGTTGCCCATATTGAACACCAAATCGATGATACTTGCATTCTGGATGAACCCCAGTTTATCCTGGAAAACCTGGTAGTATGGCCTGGTCATGAAGCCGGAGGGTCGTTTGGGATGAATTGCTTCTCTATGGTCCGCTATCCCTTCAGGTATTTCAGCAACGTATTCCGGAGATAGATTAGTTGGCTGCTCTATCCGCAGCCATCCGCAGATGAGTTCGTGAAGCTGAAGGTTAAAATCGACGAGAAAAGGGATCCTCTTTTCGTAGAACGGCTGTAGTTCGTCTGCATAATACTCAAAAAAAGGTGTGGAGCTGTATGCCGATACAATGGCGTTCCAATGCAGGTGCCGCCAGTTTCCGTGGTCTGCAATGCGGACATCCTTCATCCGGCATTTTACTGCAGAAGGTTTTTCGACAGGAATGCTCAATGCCATCGATCCGTTGGCCCCAACAATGTTACACCGGTTTCGGTAAGATTGTTTCTGGTAGTTTTCGTGAACCTCTATAACGGTGCTGGAGGCGCGAAAAAATACCGAATAGTATTCGACGGGCGCCAGGTAGAAGGAAGAAAGCAACACCCTCCCGGTTATTTTTTTGCACTTCGAAATAACCTGTTCCACCGGATTTTTCCGTTAAGCCAGCCGTTGTCTTTTTCCAGGGAAAGCCATATCAGCATCGGTTGTCCCACGATATGGTCTTCGGGAACAAATCCCCACACGCGTGAGTCGGCCGAGTTGTGGCGGTTATCCCCCATCATGAAGTAGTAATCCATCTTAAAGGTATACGAGTCTGCCGGCTCCCCGTTTATGTATACTTTTCCGTCGCGAAAGGCAAAATCGTTCCCTTCGTAATTCTTTATACAACGTTCGTAGGCTGCCGCTTTAAAGGCCACATCAGTGTCGAACGTGAGGGTGGCACCTTTCTCCGGAATCCAGAGCGGCCCGAAGTCGGCGCGGGTCCAGTTGGTCGTATAGCCTAAGGGATAATAATAGCTCGAACCAGGCTGCTCCACGTCTTTTACCACCTCCCACACGAAAGGTTTTTCCTTCAGCTTAGCGGCCATCGCTCCGGTTAACGGGATATTGTAATAGATCTTTCCGTTGTTTCCGTTTTGTTGTTTCAATCCGGAATGGGCCATGGTCAGGCTGTCTATACCCGTTAAATCCTGCATTTTCAAGGAGACCTGCCCGTAGCTGTTCGGCATCATGTAGTCGTCCTTGTTGATACCCAGTTCCTGGAAAATGTGTTCCGATATAACTGTTCCGTCCGTATGGATCATGTAGGTCAACTGCGATAATTTAGGGCTCGGGATGAGTTCCCCATCGATGTAAACACTGTCGTCGCGCAATTCGATGGTTTCCCCGGGAAGTCCGATACAGCGCTTTACGTAATTTTCGCGCCGGTCTACCGGGCGAAAAACCACTTCGCCGTAGGTCCTTTGGTCGGAACGTATTCCGGCGCTTCCGTTGGTGTTGTACCTGGAGAGGGTATAAAAATCAACACCCTGCTGGTTTAAAGCAACCGTATCCCCGGCGGGGAAATTAAAAACGACAATATCGTTGCGCTTTACTTCTCCGAGTCCCTTCAGCCTGCGGTATTTCCACTGCGGCTTATCGATGTATGACTTTCCGCCGATTACCGGCATGGTGTGCTGTGCCAGCGGAAACGACAGGGGAGTGATGGGTGCGCGGGGCCCGTAGCTGACCTTGCTGACCGCCAGAAAATCGCCGACCAGCAAAGATTTTTCCAGTGATGAAGTGGGGATCTGGTAGTTCTGGAAGAAAAAAGTGTTGATAAAATATACAGCTATCAACGCAAACAAGATGGCATCCACCCATTCCATGGTTTTGCGGATGGCCTTATTTTCGCTTTTTTTCCACCACGACCACGGTACAAACTTCGTGATGTATACATCGAAAAAAAGCAGGATGAAGAACAAGATCCACGGGCTCCTTGCCCAAACGGCGAAGAGGACTGTGGAAAGTGTCCATACGCCAAACCACATCCATTGATGCTGTTGGGCAGAGGAAATGCGCACCTTCAAATTTCCCGAAAGGGACTTGTGGGAAGAGGCATTGGTGTTGTCGGCGGTTTTATTCATCTTTTTTGTATTTTTTGCAATTGTTTCAATCGGTTGATGCTGTTTATGCTTCTTTTGAAGCAATCAGGGATGTAGGTTCAGCATGTCTTTCATTCCCAGAAAACCTTTTTTCCCTTTCGTGAATTCGGCAGCTAAGACTGCACCGAGGGCAAAACCCTTCCGGCTCTTGGCATCGTGGGTGATACGTATGCTGTCGGCTTCCGATTCGTATACGACGGTATGAATACCGGGAACTTCCCCTTCACGAAATGACTTGATTTCCAGTTCATTTTTATTGCCGGCTTTGTTGAGTGACCATGTTTCTTTCCGTCCCAGGTTTTCCAAAATACCTTCTGCCAACGTGATGGCTGTTCCGCTGGGTGCATCCAGCTTATGGATGTGGTGTGTTTCTTCCATCCGCACGTCGTAATCGGAAAATTGGCTCATTACCTTTGCCAGGTAATTGCTGAGTGCATAAAAGATGTTTACACCCAAGCTGAAGTTGGAAGCATAAAAGAAGGTTTGCCCCTCGTTTTCACAAGCCGCTTTTATTTCGTTCAGGTGTTCCAGCCACCCGGTGGTTCCGGATACCACGGGAACGTTTGCTGCAAAAGCCCTGCGGTAATTTTGCAGAGCACTTTCGGGAGAGGTGAACTCAATGGCGGCCTCGGCGCTCCTGAACTCGGGAGAATCAAATTTACCGGTTTCGTTGAGGTCGATGGTGCAAACGATTTCGTGCCCGCGTTGCAGGGCGATTTTTTCAATTTCGTGCCCCATCTTGCCGTAACCGATTAATGCTATTTTCATCTGTTTAATTGTTAAAACGCAAAAATACAAAAATAGAACTGATTGTGAATCTGTTTTGCGTTATTTGTTCTTAAATTGTACGTACGATGTCGTTTCGGTTACCAAGCCGCGAGCTTACAACCATCCTCTTTCCCGATACCACTTTACGGTGGCCTCAACCCCCTCTTTTAACCGGTAGCCGGGTCGGAAGTCGAGGTCGTGTTGTAGCGGAGTGGTGTCGCACGACCAGTTCCGTTGCTTCATGATCTTGTATTTGTCGGTATTGAAGGCAGTCGCTTTACCCAGCAGGCCGGAAATTCTTTCGCTGATGAATGCTGCCGGCTTCACCAACCACAGAGGAACGTTAACCCTGAAAACGCGCTTTTTCTGCAGCGCTTGTTGTACAATGGTATTGAACTCCGAATCGGTATAAACATCCCCATCGGCCACGAAATATTCCTTCCGGTGAGTGTTCTTTTCAATACAGTTGAAAATGACCCTTACCAGGTCACCGACATAGATAAATGTGAGGATCTGTTTCCGGAATCCGGCACCAACATTTATTCCGTTTTTTACGGCACGCATCAAGATCAGGTAATCTTTGTCGCGCGGCCCATATACTCCCGTAGGGCGAAGAATAACATACGGGAAACCGGGTAGCTTTTTCAGGTAATTTTCGGCTTTCAGCTTACTTTTGCCGTAAGCCGTATTTGGATTAGGAGTACAGTCGCACGACAAAGGGGTGTATTTTATTTCGTCGCCCGCACCTACGGCTCCCAGTGTGCTCATAAAAACGAATAAATCGGGGACGGCATCGGTTTCGACAAGTGCGTCTACAAAGTTCCGTACTTGTTCGTAATTTACCCTGTCGAATTCCGCTTTGTGAAGAGCCTTGGTAATTCCGGCGCTGTGTACGATGTAATCGAACCGTCCGTTTTTATCGGTGAAATCCTGAAGCTGCTCTTTTAGTTTTTTCTTATCACCGTAGTTTAAATCAATAAACTTTATCCGTTCATCCTGCAAGTAAACTTTGTTACTGCTTGCACGGATTCCTGCCCAGGTTTCGTAACCCAACTCCAATGCTTTGTCAATGGCTGCGCTGCCAATAAAACCGCTAGCTCCGGTGATAAGGATTTTTTTTTGTTCCATTCCTTCCAAAATTCAATCACAAATTTAATCATAACCACGCATTTTAAAAACAATATTCCCTAAAGATGTCCGATAAAAGTCCTGTCCGTTGAAGTTAAATATCCGAAAAACGAATTTTTTTTGTTACTTTGTACTAAGAAGCCGTTCGGCGTTTTACAAAACCTGAAAAATTGGAAACCGCTTCTAACTAAAACAGGATTTCGTTGTTTAATATTGTAAACGAAACAGATTATATGAGTAAAAGAACATCAGTTGCAGAGACTGTATCAAAACCGAAAAAGAAAGAGCTGGAACAGCTCGTTGTCGATTTTCTGACCGAAAATAAAGACAAGCAGTTTAATTATAAGCAGATAGCTGCTGCATTAAATATCCGGGGAGAAGAAGGCCGCCGTGTATTGGTAAAAGCGCTTGACCGGCTTCGCGATTACGATGTGTTGCTGGAGACTTCTCGTGGGAGATACAGGTTAAATAACCGCGGATTGATCCTCGAGGGACGCTTTGAAAGAAGAAGCAACGGTAAAAACTTCTTTGTGCCCGATGACGATGCCAACATTATCTATATTCCCGAACGGAACAGCAAACATGCGATGAACGGAGATCGGGTACGTGTCCAACTGCTGGCAAAAAGGAAACGGGCCGACACCGAAGGGGCGGTCGTTGAGATTCTGGAGCGTGCACAAACCCGGTTTGTAGGAGTACTGGAAGTGCAGAAATATTTTGCTTTCCTGGTAATGGACAGCAAGTTTCTAGCCAACGATATATTTATTCCGACGGACGAGCTTAACGGGGCCGGGAACGGAGATAAAGTACTGGTGGAAATTGTGGAATGGCCCGAAAAAGCCAATAATCCGGTCGGGAAGGTGATTGATGTATTGGGCAAGCCGGGAGACAATACTACCGAGATGCACGCTATCCTGGCACAATACGGATTACCGTACAGGTATCCCGGGGATGTGGAAAAAGCGGCGGAACTGATTCCTGAAAAAATCGACGAGAAGGAGATTGCCCTGCGGGAAGATTTCCGCGATGTGTTTACCATAACCATCGACCCGAAAGACGCCAAAGATTTCGATGACGCTTTGTCGCTACGTAAAATTTCTCCCACACTGTGGGAAGTGGGTGTGCACATTGCCGATGTAACCCATTACGTGAGACAGGGCGACATTATCGATAAAGAAGCGGAAAACAGGGCAACATCCATCTACCTGGTCGACAGGACTATCCCTATGCTGCCTGAAAGGTTGAGCAATGGGTTGTGTTCCCTTCGTCCGAAGGAAGACAAACTTTGTTTTTCGGTTATTTTTGAACTTAATGAGTATGCGGAGATTAAAAAATCACGCATTGTCCGCACCGTCATAAATTCCGACAGCCGGCTCACGTATGAGGAGGCACAAACCGTGATAGAAACCGGGAAAGGTGATTTTTCATCCGAGATTCTGGTCATGAACAGCCTGGCACAGAAATTACGTGAAAAGCGTTTTGCAAACGGAGCCATCAACTTTGAGCGCTACGAAGTGAAATTCAACCTCGATGAGAAAGGCAAGCCGCTTGGAGTTTATTTTAAAGAATCGAAGGAAGCAAACCACCTCATCGAAGAATTCATGCTTTTGGCCAACAGGACGGTGGCCGAATTTATCGGAAAGGTTCCGAAAGGTAAACATGCTAAGGCATTTGTTTATCGCATTCACGATATACCTGATTCCGAAAAACTGGACACCCTGAATGCCTTTATCCTTCGTTTCGGCCATAAAATAAAAACCGAAGGGAACAAAGTAGAGGTGGCAAAGAGCATCAACTCATTGTTGGATAAGGTCCAGGGCCGTCCCGAAGAAAACCTGGTGGAGACCATTGCCATCCGCACCATGTCCAAAGCGGTTTATTCTACCAAAAACGTGGGGCATTACGGGCTTGCGTTTGACTATTACACACACTTCACATCTCCCATCCGGCGTTATCCCGACATGATGGTCCACCGGTTGCTTGAACGTTACCTGGACGGTGGCCGATCCGTTGATCAAACAGAGCTGGAGATGGAATGCAAGCACTCTTCCGATATGGAACAGGTGGCAGCCAATGCCGAGCGCGACTCCATCAAGTACAAACAGGTGGAATTTATGGCTGACAAAATCGGGAAAGTGTACGACGGTGTTGTTTCCGGGATTACGGAATGGGGTATTTACGTGGAAATTAACGAAAACAAATGCGAGGGTATGATCCCTATCCGTGAACTGGACGATGATTTTTACGAACTGGACGAGAAGAATTACCGCCTGGTCGGCCGTCGCACTAAACGTGAATACCGCCTCGGACAACCGGTTTCCATACAGGTTGCAAAAGCCAACCTGGAAAGGAAACAACTGGATTTTGTACTGGCCTAGTTCAGGCCTTTTTGAAGAACGAAGTCTTGCTGAATGCGTGCTGGAAAAAGACCGGACCTTGAAATTCGGTCTTTTTCCATTTGGAAGGATCCTGAAGCTCGGGAAAAGGGGCAAGGTAATAGCTCCTGTCGGTATTGTCCACAATCAGGTAACCTCCTTTTTTCACATGAGGAATTGCTCTTTTCACACAACAGTTTCTAACCCTTCCGTCCACAACGACCAAATCGAAATATTCTTCCGGAAAAGTATCAATTGCTTTTACGTAGTCTTCGAAGGAGAGTCCTGCTGATTTTTTATCTTTCGATACAAAATCGTCGGGGTTCCGGTAGTCCCTTTCGTTGAAGTCAGCAATAGGCTTTCCCGTGATTTCCTGGATACTTACGTTTTTTAAATCCAGTTCTTCGATTTTCTTATTCAAAAAACCTTTCCAGTCCGGATCGTGCTCAACGGTGTGCACCTGTTTGCAGCGTGAAGCAAAAAACAGGGTGGACCCGCCCGACCCCCATTCAAAAACGCTCATGCCGGGCCGGCATGTCGCCGAAAGAAAATCAACGGCATCGTAGGTCATCCAGGGTGACCGGCGGTTCAAGGTAGTGTCACCTGATTTTTTATCTTTATACCAGCGGCTGAACTGTTTTATGTGCGATAATGTCTTGTTGTTTAATGCATAATCAATCGCGAAGCGAACATATAACAAAAATTCTTTCATTTTTTTTCTTTTTTTCTTTTTTCGAACCAATACTCAATCTCTTTCAGCATCTCCAGTTTAAATAGCTTACAGAGAAGAATGTATGACGTGCCCGTGATAACCAGGTTGAGGATTATAAAAACAACGTTGTTCCCTATTTTCATTGTAAGAAGGAAGGACACGGCAGAACTGATAATTGCCAGGAGTAAATAAGGCCCTATATCCTTAATCAGGTGAAAAAGGGTGTATCGGATAAGTTTTCCCGTCAACATTACGGAAATTATCAGTGAAATAACCATGTAGATTATCCAGCTAACGGCTAAAGCGGTGATTCCATGCGGAAAAAGAAGAACGATCAGTAAAATCAGCAAAACCCCTTTTGCCACTTCAATGCCCAGAAAGAACTTGGAGTTCTCCTTAGCTATAAACAATTCTTGAAAGATAAAAATAAAAGGAGAAAGCATTCCTGCGAACGTAAGAATTTGAAAATAAGGAACAGCTGCCAGCCATTTCTCTTTGAAAAGGAGGTGAAACGTTGGTTCTGCAATCACAATCATGGTAAGTCCGATGGGGAATGATAGGAATGCTATGGATTTTATGATCTTACTGACCACTCGCTTTAACCGTTCCGTTTGTTCGTTTATCTCCGATAAAATAAGCATTGCTACGGTACGAAAGGTGTTTGCCAGTGTAAGAAACGGAATGTCCTGGTACTTTTTTGCCTGATTGAAGTAAGCCACCTGACTCATCGGGTAGAAAGCTGCGATCAAACTCGGGTAAATGTTGTTTACCGTAGTTGAAATAACCGATGCGGACAGCAATTTGTTGCTGAAAGCAAAAAATGTGCCCAAGCTCTTTCTGCTGAAACGGGCGATAGGCCGCCAGGGGGAGTAGACCCACAAAAAAAGGGAGCGGAAAAAAGCATAGAGAAGTGTCTGGGCTACCAGTGCCCATACACCGTACCCGGCAATGGCCATTACAACGGCCACTACATCGGAAAAAAGGAGTGAGAGTGTATTTACCTGGGTGAGCCCCTTGAAATTAGCTTTTTTCGTGAGAATGGTTTGGTGGATTAAGCCAAATGCGTTAAAAATGAGCGACAAGAACAGGATCCGGACAACGCTTGTGATCGCGGGGGCATGGAACATCTTTCCCAGCAGAGGGGCGGTAAAGAAGAAGAGCAAATAAAGGACAAAGCTCAGTGAAATGTTGAAATAAAAAACGGTGGTGTAATCCGTTTGCGTCAGGTCTTTCCGGTTCAGAAGTGCTCGCCCGAATCCGCTGTCGATCAGGATGGTAGAGAATGCCACAAAGACTGCCAAGGAGCCAACCAAGCCGTAATCTTCAGCGGCAACGATATTCATCAGTATCAGCATACTGGCAAAGTTGAGCATCTGCTGCCCAAACTTATCGAGAAAGCTCCAAAAAAGAGAGACGGTAGTTTTTTTCTTTAAGGCTGAATCTGCCATATCGGGATTAAGTTTATGCAAAAGTAAGGTTTTTTTCAGACAAAAGACTTTTTGTTGATGTGCTTATTCATTAATACTATAGTTTTCTTATCTTTGATTTTTAGAAACTGTTCCTGGCTCATGGTTCTTATCTTTAAATGACTTTTTCCGAAGAAATAAAACAGCATGCCCTCTCGCTGGGTTTTGATGCCTGCGGTATTTGCCGCGCCGAAGAGAGTGAGCAGGAAGCCCATTACAGGAGCTGGCTCTCAGAAGAATGTCATGCCGGAATGGATTACCTGGAGCGGAATATTGATAAGCGAATGGATCCCCGGCTGATGGTTGAAGGAGCCAGATCAATTATCTCGGTTGCGTTGAATTACTTCCCCCATCGTTTTCAGCATGAAGATGCTCCCCAGTTTGCGTATTATGCTTACGGTGAGGATTATCACGATATAGTCAAAGAGAAGCTCAGCCGGCTTTTCGATTTCATAAAGCTTCGTTTTCCCGGGGTGTCGGGGCGTTATTTCTCAGACTCTGCTCCTGTATTGGAACGTTTCTGGGCGGCACGTTCCGGATTGGGGTTTGTGGGCAAAAACACCTTGCTGATCATTCCCGGAAAAGGGTCTTATTTTTTTTTGGGAGAGCTTATTGTTGATCTTGAACTGGATTACGATTCACCCATATCACAAAATTGCGGGAAATGCCGTCGTTGCCTGGACGCCTGTCCCACCGGAGCCATTGAAAAACCGCACTGGGTGAACGCCCGGAAGTGTATATCGTACCAAACCATTGAAAATAAGGGTGAAATATCGTCCGAGATTGTTCCGCGTTTGAGTAATAATGTATACGGTTGTGATATCTGTCAGGTTGTCTGTCCCTGGAACCGGTATGCCCGGCCGCACAGTACGCCGGAATTTAATCCCTCGGATGAATTCCTTTCGCTCGATTACAAAAGGCTGCAGGAGATGGATGAAGATACCTACCGGCGGATTTTCCGGAGATCGGCGGTAAAAAGAGCGAAATTTGCCGGATTAAAAAGAAACCTCGACGCCTGGAAAAGTTCCGTAAATTCAATTAGTAAATGCAACTAAATATCATTTATTAATGGTCAAAAAGATTCCCAAGGGAACGCGTTCCCTTGGGAAAGTTGGCCAAAATGTTTATAATAGTTGTATTATGAAAAAATTTAAACAATTGACCGTAGAGCGAAGATACCAAATATCAGCTCTACTTCAAAGGGGAAGTACACAAAAACAGATTGCAGGGATTGTAGGAGTATCGGAATCAACCATAAGTCGGGAGTTGTCCCGCAATAAAGCCAAGCGTGGGAAGTATTCTGCGGCTCGCGCTCAAATGCTTGCCGATGAACGCAAGGAACGCTTCAAGCGCAAGCGTAGCTTCAGTTCATCCATGCAGCGGTTCATTGACAAAAAACTACGGGAAGAACAGTGGTCTCCCGAACAGATTAACGGCTATTGCAAAGTCAACGGCATTGAGATGGTAAGCGTGGAAAGGATTTATCAGCACATTCGCAAAGACAAGGCGCAAGGAGGAGATTTATACACTTTCTTACGCCACAAGCTCAAGCACAGAAGACGCCCGGTATCGGATACCCGGGTACACATTAAAGACAGGGTGGGGATTGAACACCGACCGGCAATCGTAGACCAGAAAAAACGATTTGGAGATTTGGAAATCGATACCGTAATCGGCAAAGACGGCAAGGGTGCCATCTTAACCATCGTGGAGCGAACCAAGGCGTTTGTGCTAATGGAAAAATTGGAAAAGGGGAAGAATGCCGAGGCAGTAAAGGAGACTGTCATCCGTCTGTTAATGCCTTATAAAGGAAAGATTCACACCATAACATCCGATAACGGCAAGGAGTTTGCAGAACACAAAGCCATTGCAAGCGCTTTGGATATTGATTTTTACTTTGCCAATCCATACAGTTCCTGGGAAAGAGGATTGAACGAATACACCAATAAACTCGTACGCCAATACATCCCGAAAGGAACTGACTTTAATGATGTTAATAGTGAAAAAGTGAAGGAGATACAATACAAATTAAACCGAAGACCAAGAAAAAAATTGAACTATAAAACACCGGCTCAATTATTTTTTGCATCTTTGGAAAATAAAATTGCATTTGCGAGTTGAATCTACGGTTCCCAACAAACGGAGGGTGGAATTTCCTAAAATCACTATTTTTAGCTACTTTTGCACATTCAACTATGCAAGAGCCATTCGACATACACGTAAATAAAAGCTTTCAGGAAAACGACCGGGAATACGAAAACGCGTTGCGTCCGCTGACATTTAACGGATTTAACGGGCAGGATAAAATTGTTGAGAATCTCAGGGTCTTTGTCAGTGCTGCGCGCATGCGCCGCGAATCGCTTGATCATGTGTTGCTGCACGGTCCTCCGGGATTGGGAAAAACCACCCTGTCGAATATTATCGCCAACGAGCTGGGTGTAGGGTTCAAGGTCACGTCGGGCCCGGTTTTGGATAAGCCCGGTGATCTGGCAGGGATTCTTACCTCGCTGGAAACGAATGATGTGCTGTTTATTGATGAGATTCACCGCCTGTCGCCTGTGGTGGAGGAATATCTTTACAGTGCGATGGAGGACTATAGGATTGACATAATGATTGATAAAGGACCGAGTGCCCGTTCCATCCAGATCGATTTGAATCCGTTCACGCTGATCGGTGCAACCACGAGAAGCGGGTTGCTGACCAGCCCGCTACGGGCCCGCTTTGGCATTAATATGCACTTGGAATATTACGATGCGGATACCCTTACGGGTATTATTCTCCGCTCAGCCAACATCTTGAATATCGCTTGTGCCCGAAATGCGGCTGAAGAGATCGCTTCGAGAAGCCGCGGCACTCCGCGTATTGCCAATGCGCTTCTTCGCCGTGTCCGCGATTTCGCCCAGGTGAAGGGATCGGGTAAAATAGACAAGGCCATTTCGTCCTATGCCCTGGAAGCGCTGAATATAGACCGTTACGGGCTTGATGAGATTGACAATAAAATACTTCTCACCATTATTGATAAATTCAAAGGAGGTCCCGTTGGGATTACGACCATTGCTACGGCCGTAGGGGATGATGCCGGGACCATCGAAGAGGTTTACGAACCGTTTCTCATCAAAGAAGGATTCCTTAAGCGTACGCCGAGGGGACGTGAAGCTACAGAACTCGCTTACCGGCATTTGGGACGAAAAAGGGACCTGGAGCAGGGTTTGTTGTTTTGAGAATCAAGATTGTAGGTGATCTAGCTGTTGGAGAATGGTTTTTATTTGACCGCTTTTATAAAAAACAACGGGCTGCCAATGAAAATTTACAGCCCGCAGTCTTATATTCTCTTGACTCTCTTGTCTTAACTAAAAGGAGCTGTAAATGATGTCCAGTTTCAGTTTTTCCGGTTTATTCTCGAGCATTACCGCCGACGGTTTCATCTGGTTGTAAATAGCCGTGGGGGTACTTGTTCCCGGTGAATAATAGGAGCCGCCTGTCGTGGTGAAAGTGATGTCCACCGGGACCAGGTAATAGGTGAGGTCGAACGCTTCCTTCTTCTGTCTTTTGTAGTAGTTAATCATTGCCGCAATATTCCCGAAATTGTAGGAATAAGTCTCTTTGTCAAAAGAAGCGTAAAAACTGGTTACGTTGTCGTGCAGTCTTCTGTTTTCAAAGAACCCTTTCAGCGAATCCTTATTGACCAGAAGCAAGTGGTCGGGAGGAGATAATTTCACCTTCTCATCCTGGTTCGCTTCGGGCAAGGCGTAAACCATGAGTCGCGCCTGATTTAGCGATCGGTTGGTAAGTTTTGAGTATATTTCGGATATGGGGAAAGTGACTTCTGTGTTTACTCCTGCGGGGCTCTTTACGAAAGTGCCCTTGTCGTTCGGAGCTAGCAACTGGTCGTTGTTGTTTTGTATGTGATTGATTTGCGTCACTTCGGGAGTAATGTTCAACCGGAACTCGGAGGTGCGTATCGTATCTGTTTTTTGTGAAGAACCTTTTGGATCGAGGTACTTGTAGAAAATGTTCAGGGATGTCAGGTTTACGTTCAGGATCGTGCTGTTACCAAAGTTTGTCGTGATGTATAAACCCGGGAAAAATTTCCTGAAAGTATCCGTATTTTTCAGTTCGCCGTGATCCGGTTTTTTAAATTCATCCAGAAACGATTGTCCTATAGATTTGGGCAACTCCGTATAAATCTCGTAAATTTTGACGGTTTGGGTGGTGTTACCTGTATAATATGTTTCTGTACGGTAGGTGTTGTTTTTGCCGGTAAACGTTTTTGTACCGAGCGGGTTGCTCATGTCCGATTTCGTCCTGGGATCGAAATTGGTGTAATCCTTATTTTTAGGTAGTTCCTCAATGACCTTGTATACGGCCAGTCTCATGGGTGCCAGGGAATCACCGATTATGGAGGAATAGGAAACGGTCAATCGGACAGAGTCAATGACGGCTCCATCTTTAAATAATTGACTTTCAGGATAATAAAATTCACCCACATATTCAGACCGGATAGAACCGAAAACCGGATCGATATATTCTCCAAGGATGGGGTATTTGGTCCTGGAAAAAACAGAATCCACTTGTATGGTTCGGGATGAGACATACAACGTGTCCGTACCCACTGAAACCCTGTCGTTTTCCGGTTGAATGGTGAATCCTATTTTATCCAGGGTGTCAACGCAGGAAGCGAGAACGGCAACAATGGCAATGAATAATAGTTTGTATAAGGTTTGAAGTTTCATTCGTTTCAAAAAATTATGAACGCAAATATCTGAAAAAAATATCTGAAAAAAAAGCCCTTAACGGGCTTTCTTGTTTTTTTTAATGATAATTGTCTATCAGAATAAAAAATATCTGCTTAATGGATTTTTTTTAATACAATTTAGGCGTCGATCTTATCGCAGAACTCACCGATTTTTTCCACGTTATTCTCAAAATCGGAAGTATATCCCAAGTAAGGTGTTTTTCTATCGATAATGTACTTGTCCAGCTCTTTGTGAATGTTTTCACTGCCTTGAACAACTCCGTCCGAATAATCGATGGCCAGTTTTGTGAGGTTTACGAAATCCATTTTTCCCCGTTTTTTCACATCTTCGATCTCTTTGTCTCCAATGGTATCGAAACGAAGTTTTTCTGAAAAACCTTCGTTAAAAGGTTTTTCGAAGTTCTCGTCGTAAACGGAATAAATAACTTTGGCGTTCTTTAAGCAGGGATCGTCTTTGTATCCTTTCTTGATATAAATAGGCGCCAATGCGGTAAACCAGCCGTGGCAATGAATGATGTCGGGAACCCAACGCAGTTTTTTGATGGTTTCCAGTACGCCGCGGACAAAAAAGATGCTTCGTTCATCGTTGTCATCGTATTCCTCTCCCTTCTGATCAGTAAGCGTCTCACGGTTTTGAAAGAAATCGTCGTTATCGATGAAGTAAACCTGCATGCGAGCCGACTGGATGGAAGCCACCTTGATAATCAGTGAATGGTCCGAATCGTCGATGATCAGGTTCATTCCCGAAAGGCGGATCACTTCGTGCAGCTGGTTCCTGCGTTCGTTGATGTTGCCGAACTTAGGCATGAACGTACGGATTTCGTGACCTTTATCCTGAATGGCTTGGGGTAGATATCTCGATAGGTGCGAGATTTGTGTTTCCGGTAAATAAGGAAAAATTTCCTGCGTGATGTAGAGAATTCTTTTTTGACTCATTTAATTAATTTTCTTCAAATTCTTTACAAAGATAATAAAAAAAATCCGCATAACTGCAAAATGTTTTCGGATGTTTTTTATTTATTTTTGATTTTCAGTTATTTATGCAAACGACAAGCCGAAGATATTCGGTAAATGAATTGACGTTTCACTTTTTTATTCCGCAAAAAATTCGTTGCTTTGCACGCTGAAATAAATGACGGAAAGAAACCGGTGTATTCCAATAAACATGTAGTAAAAATAAGTTTACCTATCCTGCTCAGTTTGCTGGCGCAGAATATCATTCAGGTAATAGATACTGCCTTTCTCGGCCGGGTGGGAGAGGTGGAGTTGGGCGCATCTGCTCTGGCCGGGATTATTTACATTGCCATTTACACGATAGGTTTCGGATTCAGTATGGGAAGCCAGATCCTGATCGGCAGGAGAAACGGCGAAAAAAAATTCCACCAAATCGGTGAAATTGTCATTCAGGGGATTTTATTCCTTCTTGTTCCGGCGCTGTTGTTGATCGCGGTGTTCAAGCTTGGATTCTCCGATACCCTGATGCGCTTGTTTGAATCGGAAAATGTGAGTGAGGCTGTTTCCGATTATCTCGACTGGCGCGTCTATGGCTTTGTTTTCGCTTTTGCAAACAGCACTTTCCGGGCGTTTTACATCGGTATTGCCCGTACCAAGGTCCTTACGATAAATTCACTGGTCATGGCTCTGGTGAATCTGGTGCTCGACTATGGACTGATTTTCGGAAACTTCGGACTGCCTGAAATGGGAATTGGCGGTGCTGCGCTGGCATCGGTTATTGCCGAAGCGTCATCCACATTGTTTTTCATTGTTTATACACGAAAAACAGTCGACCTGGAGAAGTACGGTTTCCGGAGAATTACGTTTAAGTGGTCGGTTGTAAAAAAAGTGTTGGATATTTCCATATATATGATGCTTCAGTATCTGTTATCCATCGTGACCTGGTTGATGTTTTTTGTGTTTATAGAAAACTACCTGGGTGAGCGTTCTTTAGCTGTGACCAATATTGTGCGCAGCTTATACACCATCGTCACCATTCCGTCTCATGCGTTGGGTTCGGCAGTGAACACCATGGTAAGCAATACTATCGGCGCCGGGCGGCAGAATGAAGTGCTGAATTTGATCAAGCGGGTTACCCTTATCAGTTTGTTTTCGATGCTTGCCATCATTCTCATCGTAGCGGTTGCACCCCGCCTGATGATTCATATTTACACGAACGATACTTCTCTTATTGACGATACGGTAGCGCCGTTGTACGTGCTGTTGACCTCCCTGCCTTTTTATGCAATAGGGACGGTGTTGTTCAGTGCAGTCTCGGGGACAGGAAATACGCAGCGGGCATTGTTTTATGAAATCATCACTTTATCGGGGTATGTTTTATATACATGGCTTATTGTTGTTTACCTCCGGTTGTCGGTCGGTTGGGCATGGACCACCGAACATGTCTACTGGGGGCAACTGATGTTTTTTTCTCTGTTTTATTTGCGAAGCAAGAAGTGGGTACATAAGAAGATATAGGGAATTTTCCTTATCTTTACCGTCGAAAAACGAACAATATGAAACACAGGTTTCTCTTCTTTCTAGTGGTGTTTTTTTGTTCTTCGGTTTATGCCCAGGAATATCGGTGGAAAGTGGGGTTAGACTATTTTTTCGATAATACGGAATACGGGAAATCGTCGTTTACCGATTCCGAAACCATGAATGGAATCTGGCTTAATCCGATGGGAAGCATCGGTTGGGGAGAGAAACACTCCATTCGTGCCGGCGTAAATCTGCTGAAAATCCCAGGGATGGATAAAATTGTCGATAAAGTGGAAGTTTCCTTGTGTTATCAATATAAATCGCCGGCTATGGTGTTTCGCGCCGGTTCTTTTCCGCGGAGCGAAGTGTTGGGGAATTACAACAATTTCTTTTTTAAGGATTCAGTGAATCATTTTGTGCCGTTAATGCAGGGAGTGTTTTGGCAAATCGGAAGCAACCGGAATTTTCTCAACTTGTGGTTCGACAGAACAGGATATGCCACACGCACCAAGCACGAACATTTTTTTGTAGGATTATCAGGAAAAATATCCAATGGACTTCTCTTTGCCGATTTTCAGTCGTACATGTTTCACTACTCCAACACAAAGCCTGCGACGCCGGGTGAGGGTGTGAGCGAGAATCTGCAGCTGCAGGCGACAACCGGGCTGGATTACGAAGGAGAAGACGGGTTTAAAGGATTAATCGCTGTGGGAACATTGATGGGATACGAAAGAGATCGTCGGTTCGAAAGCGAACGGTACAAGCCTGTCGGGTTCGTTGCCCGCGGCGATGCCGAAATGTGGGGAATCGGCACAAAAAATACATTTTACCGGGGGGAGCCGCGCATGAGATTGGCCGGTACCTTTGGAGGGAACCTCTATTGGGGAACACAATTCCTTCGGGCAAAGTCGTATGCCGAAAGTGAATGGTACATCCGCCTGATAGAGTCGGATTTTGTAAAGGCACGGTTCAACTGCAACCTGCATTTCACCGAAGGCAACGTGTTGTTTCAGCAGATGCTTACCGTTTCTGCATCGATCGGTAATTTTACACCAAAGAATAGGAAAACAACCCGTTATCCGTGGATGAGAATATTTCATTAGAATCAAGAATCAAGATAAAAGATATTTTAATGAAGGATTTGTTTTCAAATAACAACATACAACCTGCAGAATCTCCATCGGTTGGCGGAAATTCGGCGGCTAAAGATAAGTTGGAAACCCTCCGCAAACAGTTACACGAGCATAATTACAATTACTACGTACTGTCGCAACCTACCATTTCCGATATTGATTTTGATGCATTGATGCAGCAACTGGCGGAATTGGAAAAGGAGTATCCTGAGTTTTACGATCCCAATTCGCCCACGATGCGGGTGGGAAGCGATATTAACAAGAACTTTGTTCAGGTGCAGCATCGATATCCGATGTTGTCGCTGCAAAACACTTACACCGAAGAGGAGATTGCCGATTTTTTCAATCGTGTAAAGCGCTCACTGAACGAGGATTTTGAAATTGTATGTGAGTTGAAATTCGACGGGACATCGATTTCACTCGTTTACGAAAATGGCAGGTTATCACAGGCTATTACCCGGGGCGACGGCAAGCAAGGCGATGATGTTACGGCTAATGTCCGTACCGTGCGAAACATCCCGTTGGTGCTCAAAGGTGACAATATCCCCGGGTATGTTGAAGTGCGGGGCGAAATCTTGATGCCTTGGAGTGTTTTTGAGGAACTGAACAGGGAGCGCGAGTCACAGGAAGAACCACTTTTCGCTAATCCCCGCAATGCAGCATCGGGCACACTTAAGATGCAGGATCCAAAAGTGGTTGCAGCCAGGAAACTGGAGTCGTCTGTGTATTACCTGATGGGAGAAGGATTGCCGTCAGACAGTCATTTCGAAAATATGGAACTTGCCCGCAAATGGGGGCTGAATGTATCCGCTACGATGAAAAAGTGTTGTTCGTTGGAAGAGGTTTTCGAGTTTTTGAAATACTGGGACGTGGCGCGTAAAAGCCTTTCTGTTGCTACCGATGGCGTGGTGCTGAAAGTAGATTCCCTTTCGCAGCAACGCAATCTCGGCTCAACCTCCAAGTTCCCCCGGTGGGCCATTGCTTACAAATTCAATGCCGAGAAGGCCCTTACCCGTCTGGAGTCCGTTACTTACCAGGTGGGACGCACCGGTGCAGTAACACCCGTAGCCAACCTTGAACCTGTTTTGCTTTCGGGAACAACCGTAAAACGGGCTTCCTTATACAACGAAGATGCCATTCTTGCACTTGATCTGCACATCGGCGACAGGGTTTACGTGGAAAAAGGCGGTGAAATCATACCCAAGATCACAGGAGTGGATAAAGAGGCCCGCTTCCTTATCGGGGATAAGGTACAGTTTGTTACCCGTTGCCCCGATTGCGACACTCCGTTGATACGGAACGAGGATGAGGCCGTGCACTACTGCCCCAATAGCGAAAATTGTCCGCCACAGATAAAAGGACGTATCGAGCATTTTGTTACCCGTAGGGCAATGAACATCACTATGGGCCCGGAAACCATAGGGCTGCTTTATGATAAAGGCCTGATCAGGGATGCTGCCGATTTATACGCGTTGCAATTCGAGGACCTGGTGAGCCTGGAGCGTTGGGGGGAAACCAGTGCTAATAACCTGCTGGCAAGCATTGAAAAATCGAAGACAGTCCCTTACGAAAGGGTATTGTTTGCTCTCGGAATTCGTTTTGTGGGAGAGACCGTTGCTCAGAAGCTGGCATTGGCCTTTCACGATATCGATTTGCTTGCAGCTGCAACGGTGGAAAAACTAACGTCGGTGGAGGAAATCGGCGACCGCATTGCCCGGAGTGTAAAAGACTTTTTCGAAAATTCCGGATGCGCGGATTTTGTGAACAGACTTCGTGCGCATGGCTTGCAATTTCAACTGAGTGAAGAAGCCCTGGCGACAAGAACGGATAAGCTGGCGGGACTCACCGTGGTGATAAGCGGAACATTTGAGTTACATTCGCGCGACGAATATAAGGCAATGATTTTGCAACACGGAGGAAAGAACAGCGGGTCGGTATCTAAAAATACTGATTACATCCTTGCCGGAGAAAATATGGGGCCAGCAAAATTAGAAAAAGCCGAAAAACTGGGGATCAAGGTTATCGATGAAAAAACATTTTTGAAAATGTTGGATTGTTCATTTTTATAATATGGTTATTACTTTCATTATATTGATTGCAACAGCGTCTCTGTTTGTTTGGGGGAAAATACGTTCCGATATTGTAGCGCTTTGCTCATTGCTGGGCCTTTTACTCACAGGTATTCTTACACCTACAGAGGCGCTGTCCGGATTTTCAAATCCCATTGTGATCATGATTGCGGCGCTATTTATCGTGGGTGGCGCCATTTTTCAAACGGGACTGGCCGCTAGAGTAAGTAAAGGGTTGTTGCGCTTTGCCGGAAACAGTGACTACAAGTTATTTTTACTTGTCGTATCCGTAACAGCGCTTATCGGATCTGTGTTGAGCAATACGGGGACGGTAGCGCTGCTTATGCCCATCGTGGTGAGTATGGCCACCTCCTCCAACATGAGTGTCCGGCGTTTGTTGATGCCGATGGCTTTCGCCAGCAGCATAGGTGGTATGATGACACTTATTGGTACGCCGCCAATCCTTATCGTACATAATACGCTTGTTGAGTCTGGGCATCGTGGATTTTCGTTTTTTACCACATTACCCGTAGGAATAATTTTGTTGTTTTGCGGAATTTTATTATTATGGCCTTTGAGCAAAACACTTGATAAAAAAAGGAAGAAAGACGACGATGACAACCGTTCGACAGTGAAGTCTCCCAAGCAATTGGTTACGGAATACCGTTTGGCAGAAAACATGTACAGAGTGGAGATGAACGGGAAATCTCCGGTGGTCGGGAAAAAACTTTCCGAACTCGATATTACGAAACAGTATGCAGTGACTATCGCCGAAATACGCCGCAGGTCGACGTCCCCGTTCAAGAAAACCGTTACCCAGGAACTGCCCGAGGCCGGAACCGTACTTGGCGATAACGACGTGTTGTATCTGATTGGCGATTTTGTTAACGTTGCCCGCTTTGCTGAAGAGAAAGGCCTTAAATTCATCGATCAGTCCTCCGACGACTCCATGCCTACTTTTTCGGGAAAACTGAAGTTCGATGAGATTGGTATGGCCGAGGTGGTTGTGCTTGCCAACTCCAACATCATTGGTCACCCGGTAAGGGAGTCGGGTTTCCGGAAGAACTACAACGTAAATATTATCGGCATACAACGCAAGACGCGCTATCTGGTGCAAAATGTGAAAGACGAAAAAATACAGTCGGGCGATATGTTGTTGGTCCAGGGTGCGTGGGAAGACATTGACAGGTTAAGCCGTTTGCAAGCTGAAATTGTAGTCATCGGGCAACCCTCGGCAGAGGCATCCAAGGTAACGCTTGAAGACAAAGCACCCGTTGCGGGAATTATTATGGGATTGATGGTTGTTGCGATGATCTTTAACTTTTTTCCGCCTGTGGTGGCGGTATTGATGGCTGCTGTCGCCATGATCCTTGCGGGATGTTTTCGAAGCGTACGCGATGCTTATCGTACGATTAACTGGGAAAGCGTCATCTTGTTTGCCGCCATGATGCCTTTGGCTACGGCTATGGAGAAAACCGGAGCATCAGAACTTATCTCTTCGGGCATAGTCGGTTCGCTGGGAAGTCGTGGCCCTTATTTGGTATTGGCCGGAATTTATTTGGGTACCTCCATTCTCACGATGTTTATCAGCAACACGGCAACGGCTATTTTGTTTGCGCCCATTGCACTGCAGGCTGCCGTTGCGTTGGGTGTCAGCCCTTATCCTTTCCTGGTTGCGGTAGCGGTTGCTGCCAGTATGTGTTTTGCAAGTCCTTTTTCCACACCGCCCAACGCCATGGTTGTATCGGCAGGCCGGTACAGCTTTGTGGATTACGTTAGGGTGGGATTACCGCTGCAGGTTTTCTACATGGTAATTATGGTGTTTGCCTTGCCTTTGGTGTTCCCGTTCTGAACCCGGGAAAAATAAGAGTTGCGGTATTATGTATCAGTCATCGGGTAAATCAAACTCTTCGATAATCTTCACGATTTCCTCCCATGGCAGTAGTTTCCCTTTTCCGAAATCACCGCAGGCAAGCTCGCCTTCAGCAGTTTCATAGACGTGGTATCCCCATTTTTTCAGTTTTTCGATGTTGTCCTGAACAATCGGATTTTCATACATAAAGGTGTTCATGGCAGGGAAAATAAGTACCGGGCTTCGGGCTGCCATCACGGTGGTAGTGAGCATGTCGTCTGCAATTCCCGAGGCGATCTTCCCGATAATGTTGGCTGTGGCGGGCACAATGACGAACAGGTCGGCTGCCTTGGCCAGGTCGATATGCTTGGTGTCCCATTCCCGTACCGGGTCATACATGTCAGTGACAACCGGATTGTGCGACATAGTTCTAAAAGTGAGCGGCGTGACAAACTCCTGGGCGGATCGGGTCATGATCACTTCCACGTTGTGCCCGTTCTTTTTCAGCTGATTGACAATTTCTACGGCTTTGTAGCAGGCAATTCCGCCTGAAACTCCGATAACGATCGTTTTCATTTATTTCCTCCTTGTTTCATCATTTCCCTTACAATAGCTTCTGCTATTTGTTTCTTCCCGATCGGCCGGTCAACGACTTTCCCCGATCTTATCAACATGCCGAGATGATTGCTCTCCCCCAGTTGCGCCAGTTCGTTGGCAAAAACCATGTCACATCCGTTTTCTCCGGCAAGTTGGTTGGCAACCCGGATCAGTTCTTCTTCCGGCACATCTTTCAGCAGTTTGAATCCCACCAGAAAGGTATTCGGATTGTTTCGTTTAATTAGCGGAATCACTTTTTGGGTGCGTCTCAGACCCAGAATAATGTTGTGGTCCGACGGAATTTTTTCCGTCAGGCTATACCTGTTTTCCGGATTTTCGAGCACTTCTCTCACGGTCGCTCCAGCGTCACCGCTGTATGGCGGCAAGCTGTTTATTTCTTTTGCCAATTCCTCCGTACTTGCGACATAGGCAAGCGTGAAATCGGATATGGCCATGGAATGGATGAAGAAATCTACCGGAACACTTTTGGTTAACGCATCCACGGCATGGTAAACACTTTCCGCATCGGTGACGGGGACAAAGTCCACGAACGGAAGTTGCTCTTTATCTAACGCCTTCCTGAAAGCCGTTTCGGTGAAGAGATAAGTTACGTGGAAATCGGAACGTTTTTCAGCGCAAAAGTAGTCCAGGATTGTTTCCAGGCAATACCAGCCAAGCAGTCCGGTGCTGATGTTGGTCAGCCTCCGCACTCCATCGATATGCTCCGATGTTCCGCCTGCCGTGATGGCTATATTCAGCATAAATTATATCCTTTCGGTTATCCGGTTGTCCTCATCCAAAATAAATACACCGGGTTTGTGCTCTTTTGCTTCTTCGGGCGACAGGGAAACATATGCCATGATGATGATTTTGTCGCCGGGTTGTACCAACCGGGCTGCCGCGCCGTTCAGGCAAATGGTGCCGCTGCCTGCCTCTCCTTCGATGACGTAGGTCTCAAACCGCTGCCCGTTGTTGTTGTTCACCACGCTAACCTTTTCCCAAACCAAAATTCCGCTTTGCTCAAGCAAGGTTTTATCGATGGTGATACTGCCCGTATAATTGAGATTGGCTTCCGTAACGGTCGCCCTATGAAGTTTTGCTTTCAATAAAGTGAGTTGCATCTATTTTTCTAAAATTATGTTGTCGATTAATCTTGTTTTGCCGAATCTTACTGCAACAGCCGCAAGCGCTTTGTCGCTGACGGTCTCTATCGTTTTTAACGACGGATATGCATATATGCTTACGTAATCGATGCAGGCAAGCGGCGCTTCGTTTATCTTACCGGTAATTTGCCGTATCAGTTTTTCGACGTTGTCTTCCCCTTTTTCGAATGCCGCCTGTCCTTCCCGCAGCGCTTTGTTCAATATGACAGCTTGCGCCCTTTCGGTAGCCGATAAATAGGTGTTGCGCGAACTCATGGCCAGCCCGTCTTCTTCTCTGACAATCGGACAGACGATTAGCTCGATGTCCATGTACAAATCGGCTACCATTTTTATCAGAATAGCCGCCTGTTGTGCATCTTTTTGTCCGAAATAGGCCCTTCGCGGCTGAACGATATTGAAGAGAATGGCCACAACCGTTGTAACACCTTTGAAATGAGCCGGGCGTGAAGCTCCGCAAAGTACCCGGGTGATGTCGCCGGCGACTTCCACAAAAGTGGAACTTCCCCGGGGATAGATCTCTTCCGCGGAAGGATAGAACACCACATCAGCTCCGGCACCTGTGGCGAGTTGTTCGTCGCGTTCAATGTTCCGGGGATAGGATTCGAAATCTTCGTTGGGGGCAAACTGGGTGGGATTAACGAAGTCGCTGACGACTACCGTATCGTTTTCGGCTTTTGCCCTACGGATAAGCGAGAGATGCCCTTCGTGCAGGAATCCCATGGTCGGGACAAAGCCTATGGATTTTCCCGATGTGCGTTGCGCACCGAGATACTCCCTCAATTCTTTTACGGTTGTAATGATCATTTTACGAATTATGAACGTTAAACTGTCTATTGTCTATTGTCTTTGTTCTTTGCTCCTTGCTCTTCAATACAGCTTTTCCAGAATATCCGCATCCATATCAAACGTGTGTTCTCCGGCCGGAAAGTCGCCTTCCCGGACTTCTGCAATGTAATCTTGGACAGCTGCCGTAATTTCGGTGTTCAGCTTTGCGTATTGCTTTACAAACCGGGGAACAAAATCGCTGAACATTCCTAGCATATCGTTGATTACCAATACCTGGCCGTCACAACTTTTTCCGGCTCCTATGCCTATGGTCGGGATGCGGAGGGATTTTGTGATCAGTTGGGCCAGCTTGTCGGGAATGCATTCCAGTGTGATGGCAAAAACGCCAGCTTCCTCCAGCAATTTGGCATCTTCCCAGATTCTCTTTGCGCTTTGTTCGTCTTTTCCCTGTACTTTAAACCCGCCGAAAGCGTTGACCGACTGCGGTGTTAACCCGATATGTCCCATTACCGGAATTTGTGCATCCACAACGGCTTTTATTGTTTCCGAGAAAAGTGAGCCGCCTTCCATCTTGACGGCTTCAGCACCACCTTCCTTGATCATTCTGCCTGCATTCCGCACAGCTTCTTCTTTTGAAACATGATAGGATAAAAAAGGCATGTCGGCGACTACCAGCGCATTTTTCACACCCCGGACAACGGCTTTTGTGTGATATATCATTTCGTCAAGAGTAACCGGGAGCGTTGATTCGTTTCCCTGGAAGACCATTCCCAGTGAATCGCCAACCAGGACGGAATCGATTCCCGCGGCATCCACTATTTTCGCCATCGAATAATCATAGGCGGTGAGCATACTTATTTTCCGGTTATTGTCTTTCGCTTCCTGAAAGGATTTTACAGTAAATTTTTGTGCCATATTTTTTATTGCTTAGAGAGCGGGGTGTTAAGTACTTCTTCCAGCGAATAATCGCCCAACAGCTGCATGGTTTTCCTTCCCATCAGCGTGTATAACGCTGTCATTTCCGGCATAAGAGCATTCAAACTTTCCAAATGCATCCGGACGGTGTTTTTGTCGCCTCGCTTAATGGGACCGGTAAGCGCATCTTTAAGATCTTTCCCTTTCAGGTTAAGGATAACGCTTTCCAATAAAGGCCGGGCTGCTTCCTGAATATTGTCTCGGGGCATGCCCGATTTCTCGAAAATCGCAAAGGAGGCATCCAACAGCGTTACCAGGTAGTTCGACAAAACGCAGGCGGCCGCGTGATAAAGGGATTTCTTGCCGGGGTCTACGGTGAACGTTTGATTTCCGCACGCCTTGAAAAAGCCGGTCAATTGTCCGTTATCTTCCCCCGGCTTCTCGATGGCAAACCATACGTTGCCTAATTTTTCCTGCGCTACAACGGGATCGCCGAATGCTAAAAGCGGATGTGCGCAAGCCGTTTGATAGCCGTTTTCTTTTAGCGGGTTCAATATGGAAAGAGGATATGCGCCGCTGGCGTGCAAGACCAGCTTTTCGTCCTTCCGGGGGGGAGGGAGAAGGGTGATTTGCCGGACAACGGCTTCAATCTGGTCATCGGGTGTCGTGATCCATATCATCTGGTTGTCATTGATCAGCTCCCCTGCAGATGCATAAGGATGGGAATGGGTCAGCCGGGCCGCCCTTTCGGTGCTTTTACAACTTCGGCTATAATAACCTCCTATCTCAAAACCGTTGTTTTTGAAATACAATCCTAAAGCGGTTGAAACTTGGCCGGCACCTATAAAAGCAATCTTCATTACCAATTTTACGTCGCTGTTCTGCGAGGCAAAGGTACAAAATAATATGAAATGAAAATGTTTTTAAGAAGTTATCCCAATGCGCAATTGGGTTGGGTAACTACTTTGAAGAAGTCGTTCCCTTTGTCGTCCACCAAAATGAAAGCGGGGAAATCCTCCACTTCGATTTTCCAGATGGCTTCCATGCCCAGTTCGGGATATTCCACGCATTCGAGGCTCTTGATGCTATTTTGTGCCAGAATGGCCGCCGGACCCCCTATGCTGCCCAGATAGAACCCTCCGTGTTTCTGACAAGCATCAGTCACCTGCTGGCTGCGGTTCCCTTTAGCGAGCATGATCATGCTGCCGCCGTGCGATTGGAACAGGTCTACGTAGGAATCCATCCGCCCTGCCGTGGTCGGTCCCATGGATCCCGAAGCATAGCCTTTGGGCGTTTTTGCCGGCCCGGCATAGTAGATGGGATGGTCTTTGATGTATTGTGGAAGACCTTCTCCGCGGTCGATCCGCTCTTTGAGCTTGGCGTGTGCTATGTCGCGCCCGACAATAATGGTGCCGTTAAGCGACAGCCGCGTTGAAACCGGGTATTTGGACAGTTCCGCCAGGATTTCCGGCATCGGACGATTGAGGTCGATCTTCACGCCGCCGCCTTCACCGGCTTGACGCATTGACTCGGGGATAAGGCGGGTTGGGTTGTCTTCCATTTTCTCAATCCAGATACCTTCTTTGTTGATTTTTGCTTTGATGTTGCGGTCGGCCGAGCAGGACACTCCCATTCCTACGGGGCAAGAGGCTCCGTGACGGGGCAGGCGGATAACGCGCACGTCGTGTGCAAAATATTTTCCACCGAATTGAGCGCCCAGTCCCAGCTTTTCAGACGCGATCTTCAGTTTTTCTTCCATTTCAATATCGCGGAACGCCCGGCCAAATTCATTGCCTTCGGTGGGGAGATTGTCGTAATATTTTGTGGATGCCAGTTTTACAGTTTTCAAGTTGGCCTCGGCAGAGGTGCCGCCGATGACAAATGCTAAATGATAGGGCGGACAGGCTGCAGTTCCCAGCGATTTCATTTTTTCCGTCAGGAACGCTTCCAGTTTTTCAGGGGTGAGCAACGCTTTGGTTTCCTGATACAGGTATGTTTTATTGGCTGATCCGCCGCCCTTGGCAACACAAAGGAATTTGTACTCATTCCCTTGAACCGCGTACAGGTCGATTTGAGCAGGGAGGTTTGTCCCCGTATTCACTTCGTCATACATGTTGAGCGGCGCATTCTGCGAATAGCGTAGGTTTTCGTTTATAAACGTGTTGTAAACACCACGCGAGAGGGCTTCCTCATCGTTTCCTTCCGTCCATACCTGTTGCCCTTTTTTGCCCATAATAATTGCTGTTCCCGTGTCCTGGCAGAAGGGCAGAATTCCTTTGGCCGATATTTCCGAATTGCGCAGGAAAGTGAGCGCCACGTATTTGTCGTTATCGCTCGCTTCGGGGTCGGTAAGAATTTTGGCTACCTGTTCCTGATGCTCGGGACGCAGCAGAAATTCCACATCGCGAAAAGCCGTCTGTGCCATCAGTGTAAGTCCTTCCTGAGAAATTTTCAATACCTCTTTCCCTTCAAATTCCGAAACCGATACGTGATCTTTGGTCAGTAGGTAGTATTCTGTGGTGTCTTTCGACATTGGGAAAGGGTCTTGATAATGAAACGATTTTGTTGCCATATAATGATGTTTTGTAAATGTTTTTTCGAACAGGTACAAAATTACAAAGAAAAAATGACTTTTTAGCAGGCAGTAGAGTAGACAACCTTTCGATAGCTCAGTTGTTTGTGCTATTTAAATTCATTATAAATAATATATCTTAAAAGCTCGTTTTTTAGGCAAAAAATATGTTCCTTTGTATCCGGAAATGAGATTGTGCTATTTATGCGACTTTCAGAACTACAGACCGGCGATAAGGCATTCATTGTAAAAGTAAATGGATCGGGGGCATTTCGGAAACGGATTCTCGAAATGGGCTTCGTGCGCGGACAAGAGGTGAGGTCGATACTGAACGCCCCGTTGAAAGACCCTATCAAATACGGCATAATGGAATATGAAGTTTCGTTGCGGCGCAGTGAAGCCGTATTGATTGAAATTTCGAAATTGAAAGAAGATGTGGTGTATGCGGTGGACAATGACAAAACAGATGAGCCTGAAAACGAGGTTGAAGAGACGGACTTTCGCGATCCACCACTTTCTGACGAATCCGATTTAAAGAAAGAAAATAATAACGTTATTCGTGTTGCGTTGGTTGGAAACCCCAACGCCGGAAAAACCTCCATTTTCAACCTTGCGTCGGGGGCACACGAGCATGTGGGAAATTACAGCGGCGTAACGGTCGATTCCAAAGAAGGAACGCTGAGGCACAACGGTTATAAGTTTATATTGACCGATCTTCCGGGAACATATTCATTGTCTGCTTATTCTCCCGAGGAACTGTACGTAAGAAGTTATATTTTTGAAGAAAAACCCGATGTTATTGTGAATGTGGTGTCGGCATCGGCCTTGGAGAGAAACCTGTATCTTACCACCGAGCTTATTGAGTTGGAGAAACCAATGGTAGTAGCACTCAATATGTACGACGAACTTGAGAAGAGCGGCCGCTTATTCAAGCACCAGACGCTTTCTGAAATGCTGAATGTTCCTATTATTCCTACGGTGGGAAAGAAAGGGTTCGGTATTCCCGAATTGCTCGAAAATGTGATTAGCATTTACGAATCCGGCAACAACTCTCACAACGTAAAGGTTCCTTACGGGCGTGTATTGGAGAAATCCATCGGCTTTATGTGTCGCGATTTATTATCCAACGGCTTTTCGACGTTAGGTATGCCGAAGCGTTATGTTGGTATTAAGTTGCTGGAGGGGGATAAAGAGGTAGAAAATGCTATTCGTGAGCACGATAAAGGCAAGGAGCTTCTGGCTCGTAGAAACAAGGAACGGGAATATATCGAAAGATTGTTGAAAGAAGACCCAGAGTCGGCCTTTACTAATGCCCGGTATGGATTTATTGCAGGAGCACTCAAAGAGACACTGAGCGAAAAAACAAAATTCGAAGATAAAACTACTGTGCTCGATGCTGTCCTGACGAATAAATATTTGGGGCTCCCGCTTTTCTTTGTCTTTCTGTGGATAATGTTTGAAGCTACATTCCGGCTTGGAGCTTATCCGATGGAGTGGATTGAGTGGATTGTGGCCCAGGCAGGGAATTTGATTCGTGTAAATATGACGGAAGGACCACTCAAGGATTTGCTGGTAGACGGCGTTATCGGCGGAGTGGGGGGTGTTATTGTTTTTCTGCCGAACATTGTGATATTGTACGCGTTTATCGCGTTTATGGAAGATTCAGGATACATGGCCCGGGCAGCGTTCATCATGGATAAACTGATGCATAACATCGGCCTTCACGGAAAATCGTTTATTCCGCTTATCATGGGGTTTGGGTGTAATGTACCTGCAGTAATGTCCACCCGCACAATCGAAAGCCGCAGCAGCCGGATGATTACCATGCTGATTGTTCCTTTTATGTCGTGCAGTGCGCGATTGCCGGTTTATATTTTATTTGTAAGTGCATTTTTTCCCCGGAACGGCAGTTTTGTCATGCTCGGATTGTACAGCGTAGGGGTTCTTGTGGCTATTCTGACGGCGATTTTGCTCCGTAAACGATTTTTTACCAAGGAAGATACGCCGTTTGTGATGGAGTTGCCGCCTTACCGGATGCCTACATTTAAATCGGTAGTGATTCATATGTGGGAAAGGGCCAAGCAGTATTTACTGAAGATGGGCGGTCCCATTTTGGTTGCCTCCATCATTATCTGGTTTCTGGGGTATTTCCCGCAAGATGCACAGCGCGAAGCGCAATTTGACAGGCAACTGGCACAACTCGACAGCCTGGTTTTACCGCAGACAGAAAAAGAGATCCGGGTGATAGAAATTGAACACGCAAAGAACACCGAACATCAGGTAAATTCATACATCGGAAAAATTGGCCATTTTATGGAGCCATTGATGCGCCCGCTTGGTTTCGACTGGAAAATTTCCGTGAGCTTGTTGTCGGGAATGGCGGCAAAAGAGATTGTAATCAGTACGATGGGGGTGCTTTATACCGGTAACAGTGAGGACCAGCAGTCGTTGCAAACCCGGCTTTTACAGGAGAAGCATCCGGACGGGACACCTGTTTTCTCACCGCTGGTCGTTATCGGATTTTTGCTGTTTATCCTGATCTATTTCCCCTGTATTGCCACCATAGTTGCTATCAAAGAAGAATCCCATTCGTGGAGGTGGGCGCTTTTCAGCGTGGTCTACTCGACAGGGCTGGCCTGGTTTATAGCTTTCCTGGTTTATCAAACCGGCCGTTTCTTTATTTAAACTTTCCGTCCAATTCTTTGTTGTTAAAATATGAGTTTACAGTTGTTCATCGTTATCATCATCGGCATTGTTGTCTCCATCGTGGTTGTTCGTGAGATTTACCGTTTCTTTTTTGTGAAGAAGGAGTCCGGGTTTTGTGGCGGGTGCAAGGGATGCGATTTTAATCCCGGGCATATCCAGAAAACAAAATAAAGGAGAATCAAACCATTTAATTCTCTTTCAACAGTCTTCCCAGTACTTCCAGGTTGGCCGGTGATGTTGATTTTTTCCCTGCAGGTGTGTATAATTCTTCAATGCGCGATGCGTATGCCGAATAGACCTTGTGTTTTACGATTTTCATCGTGGAGTTCACCATGCCGTTCTTTTCGGTAAAGGGTTCTTCAATCACGGCAAATGCGGAAGGCAGCCACCGGTAAGGGAACATCCCGTCGTTCTTTCCTCCCTTGAGGTATTCCGCAATTTCCTTTTCAATAAGTAGAGCCGCTTCCGAGGGGTCTGACGTTCGCTTTTTTAATTCAACGGGATTTACGGTGATAAGCGCTGTGGTATAGGGGCGTTGGTTGTTGTACAACACAATCTGATTGATAAACGGAGACTGGGCCATGATGGACTCTTCAATTCCTTCGGGAGAAAATTTCTCACCGTCATCGCTGATCAGCAGCGATTTTGTGCGCCCAAGCACATACAGGTATCCGTCGTTGTCGATGTATCCCATATCTCCTGTCCGGAGCCATCCATCCACAATGGTCTCGGCCGTGGCTTCGGGGTTTTTCCAATATCCTTTCATCACGTTCCCGCCCCGGATAATGATCTCACCCTTCTTCCCCGTGGGAACTACCTGCATCTTGTCGTCCACAATTTTTATATCCATATGCGGAAGCGGTTTCCCTGAAGAACCGAGTTTGTGTGCATGAGGGCAATTGGCGGAGATGATGGGAGTCGCTTCTGATAGGCCGTAGCCTTGGTACATAGGAATGCCTATTGCATAGAAGAAGCGTTGCAGTTCAATATCGAGGAGGGCGCCACCCCCAATGAAGAATTCCATATTGCTGGCAAACGATTCACGTACCTTTGAAAAGATGATTTTATCGTAAAAGGCCAGAAGCGGTTTCATCCAGAAACGTCCACCGGAGCCTTTGTTGAAGCCTTCTTTGTTATACGCATATGCTGTTTTAAGGGCTTTCCGGAATAACATACTGGTCAGTTTACCTTTCTTTTCAATTCCGGCTTCGATGTTTTTTCGGAAGTTGGAAGCCAGTGCGGGTACGCTCATCAGCAGATGAGGGTTAATCGCTTTCAGGCTTTTGGGTACGTTCCGGAGAACCTCCATAGGGGATTTACCCATAGCTACCGATGCCAGTGAAGCTCCGCATTTCATGAACGAATAAATTCCGGCGGTGTGTCCGAAGGAATGATCCCACGGAAGGATAAGTAGTTGCCTGAAATGGGAAGGTATTCCGTTTAAATGCTCCACTGCCTGTTCCGAGTTACAAACGTAGTTGCCGTGTGACAACATAATCCCTTTCGGGTTAGCTGTTGTTCCCGAGGTGTAAGAAATGTTGGCCAGTGAATCGGGAGTAACGGCTTTTATCCGTTCTTCCAACGCTGACGGATTGTTGGCCAGCAACTTCTTTCCCTGTTCGATTATGGAGTTAAACAAAGTTTCATTTTCCTGCAAGGTTTCTTCCGGGTCAAGCAGGATGTACTGCCTGACAGTAGAAAAGGCTCCCTTCATCGGGCGGATTTTCGCTATTTGCTGATCGGAAGCCATAATCGCGCAACATTCGGAATGATTCACGCGAAAACTGATGTCTTGCTCCGTTTCCAGTTTCACGGAAAGCGGAACACAGACAGCCCCCGCATGCAGCACCCCAAGCTCACCTATCACCCAGTTGTTTTTTCCTTCGGAAATCAGGGCGACACGGTCGCCCGCCTCGATCCCCAACGCCATTAACCCGGCAGCGAACTGCCTGGCTTTGTCCTGGACTTCCTTGTAGGAGAGTGAGGTGTAATCTGTCCCTGTTCTTGCTTCGTAAAGAAACGGACGTTCGCTGTACTTCTCAACAGCTTCGTTCAAAAAAGAGATGATTGTTTTGCTCATCGATGTTGGATTTAATTTTTTGCTGCAAATTTACTGTTTTTTATGGAATACTACTCCCTCCACTTTATCCATTTTGGGCCGTCGCTCCATCCTGACTCCACGACCGTTTCAATAAATTGCATACCCCGTACACCGTCGTACACGTCCGGAAAATCCAGTATATCGGCAGAGGGGGGGGCTTTTTTCATTTTTGCCTTCACCGTCAGCGCGAAGTTACGGTAGATATTGGCGAAAGCTTCGATAAAACCTTCGGGATGCCCTCCGGGCGTACGTATGTTCCACCGGGTATTTTTACCCAGGTAAGGATGGTTCCCGCCGATATGCATCACTTCCTCGGGGCTGTTCCCTTTTTTTAGGAAAAGCTGGTTGGGATGCTCCTGAACCCATTGTATTCCTCCCTTTTCCCCATAGACACGGATGTTGATGTTGTTGGCTTCACCCACGGCAACCTGACTGGCCGAAAGCAGGGCTTTTACCCCTTCTTCCATCCGCATCATGGCCACTCCGTCGTCATCAATCGGACGCCCGGGAACGAAAGTATTCAGTTCGGCGCAAAGTTCCACCACTTTTAATCCGGTTACGTATTCGCACAAATGCCAGGCATGGGTTCCTATATCACCCATACAACCTGCCTTCCCCGATAATTGTGGATCGGTACGCCATCCCGCATTGTTCCCTTCCGTTAGTTCGATACGTTCTGCCAGCCAGCCTTGAGGGTATTCTACGTATACACGGCGTAACTTGCCCAGCTCTCCTGCGGCAATTCTCGCCTTCATCTCTTTTACCGCGGGATATCCGGAGTAAACGTGAGTCAAAGCCAGTACCAAACCGGTTTCTTCCACTTTTTTTTGAAGTGTTTTGGCTTCTTCAAGGGAGAATGTCATGGGTTTATCCAGTACCACGTGAAAGCCCCTTTCCAAGGCCATCATAGCCGGTTCGAAATGGTATTTGTTGGGGGTGACGATCACCACGAAATCCATCCTTTCGTTTTCCGGCAGGTCCGTTTCTTTCTCAAACATCTCCCGGTAGGTGCTGTAAATACGATTGTCCGGCAGGAAATAAGTGCGTCCCGATTCTTTCGATACCTCCGGGTTTGAGCTGAAACATCCGCAGGCCAATTCTACCATATTCTCCATCAAGGCTGCGCGAAGGTGAATGGCTCCGATAAAGCCGGTTATACCGCCTCCGACCATTCCCATTTTTAATCGTCTGTTCTCCATTACACTGTATTTTTGTTGATTATTTGGCAAAAAAAGCATCAAACGCATGTCCGGATACCTGAAAGTCCAGCCGCTTGGTGTACTCACACGATTCACGGGCTCCGTGCTCGCGGTCCATAGCACTGTCTTCCCACTCTATCGAAAGCGGGCCCTGGTATCCTATGGCATTAAGGGCACGTATAATCTCTTCGAATTTTATTTTCCCGCGCCCTACACTGCGGAAGTTCCAAAAGCGACGGGGGTCGCCGAAAGGGACGTGTCCTCCGAATACTCCTACTTGTTTGGGAGTGTCACTCCAGTAAGCATCTTTCATGTGTACGTGAAAAATACGGTCGGGAAACTGATAGATAAAATCCACGTAATCCACCCCCTGGTATCCCAAATGGCTCGGATCGTAGTTGAACCCGAAAGCGGGGTGATGATCCAAGGCCTCCAATGCCCTTTGGGCAGAAAAGGTGTCGAAAGCAATTTCGGTGGGATGTACTTCTAATGCAAAACGAACCCCCAGCTTTTTAAATTCGTCCAGAATAGGGGTAAAACGGTGTGCAAAATCCCGGTATCCTTCATCGATAGTTGATTGTGGAACAGGAGGGAAAGAATACAACAAATGCCATATCGGACTTCCGGTGAACCCTACGACGGTGTCAACCCCCAGCACCCGGGCTGCCCGGGCCGTCAGGATTAATTCTTCAGCGGCACGTCGGCGGACTCCTTCCGGATCGCCGTCTCCCCAGATATAATCGGGGAGGATACTTTTGTGGCGTTCGTCAATTTTATCGCACACAGCTTGCCCTACCAAGTGGGAGGAGATGGTTCGCAATTGCATGCCGTATTTTTCCAAAAGGTCTTTAATGCCCCTGTAATAGGCAGGATCGGTCTGACGGACATCCAGATGGTCGGGTAATCCTAATTCAAGTCCGTCGTAACCGAATGCTTTTGCCTTTACGCAAACCTCTTCCAGTGATAAATCGCCCCATTGCAGGGAATAGAGTGTAACTAATCGTGCCATGTTTATTCTGTTTTTTATGATTTAAGAAAATACTATAGGATAAGTGTTTGCCGGGTTCGTAGACTGACTTGATTCCACGCAAAACTACTTCTTTTTTTCAAGAAAAACAAGGATGGTTCTCGGGGTTTCCCGGAAAAATTTAATTTTGTGCGTTACTTAACTCTTAAGAAATCTAAATCCCCAAACGAGCTTGACATAAATTTTGTACCTTTGTGCCCGGGTTATGAACATAACAAAGGTGTTACGCCAAAACAACACTAACGATCCGCACCTTTTGGGAAGGGGCGACATCAAAAAACTTCTCGCACAATACTCTTTACCCGCTATTATCGGTATGGTTATCACATCGCTTTACCATATAGTGGACAGTATTTTTATTGGGCACGGTATCGGTGCATCCGCACTTTCGGGCATGGCTGTGACTTTTCCGATTATGAATATTCTTGCCGCTTTTTCCACCCTTATTGGTGTGGGAGGTGCAACACTAACCTCCATCAGATTAGGTGAAAAAGACGAAGAGAACGCACGAAGTATACTTGGACATGTTGCCTTGGTAAATACAGTGAACGGGACATTGCTTGGGGTAGTGACGCTGTTTTTCCTGGAACCTGTTTTAAAGCTTTTTGGAGCTAGTGAAACGTTGTTGCCTTACGCAAGTGATTTCTTGTCGGTTTACATGATAGGAATTCCTGTTGGTTTTGTCTTTATCGGGCTGAATAACATTATGCGTGTGACCGGATATCCTAAAAAGGCAATGCTCTCTTCTTTCCTGACAGTTGCAGTAAATGTTTTACTTGCACCAATTTTCATTTTTGTTCTTGGCTGGGGCATGAAAGGGACAGCGCTGGCCACAGTCCTCTCCCAGCTTGCGGGATTGGTGTGGGTGCTGATGCACTTTTTCAACAAGAACAGCCTTATTCGTTTTGAGATAAAGGGGTTTAAATTGTCCGGAAAGACGATCGTCAACATGATGGCTATCGGTGTTTCTCCTTTTCTTATGAATCTCACCTCCAGCCTTGTTGTTTCGATTATCAATTTCGGATTGATGAAACATGGTGGTGATCTTGCTATCGGGGCATACGGAATCATCAACCGGATACTTTTCCTGTTCGGGATGATTGTTATTGGTTTAACAATGGGTATGCAGCCAATCGTAGGATACAACTACGGGGCAAAACAAATCGACAGGTCGTTCAAGGCGCTCAGGTACACGATCATCGTAAGTGTTTTAATCATGACTTTCGGTTTTTTATTTTCCCAACTATTCCCAACTTTGATCATGCGCATGTTTACCAGCGACAGGGAGCTTCTTGACATCTCTGTCCGCGGATTGAGAATTACCACTGTTTTGTTTCCTGTTATTGCCGTTCAGATGGTTATCAGTAACTTTTTCCAGTCGGTTGGAAAAGCAAAAATAGCCGTGTTCCTATCGTTGACGCGGCAGCTTATTTTTCTGATTCCCTTTTTACTTTTGCTCCCCCGGTATTTTGGTTTGGATGGAGTTTTTATGAGTATGCCTGCCGCTGATTTAATCGCGTTTTTTGTAACAATCCTGACGTTTACCTATCAGTATAAAGGAATGAGGGTTAGGAAATAAAAGGGATTAACTTCCTTACTGGTGATTTGACCTAACCTTGTGGCTTCTTATCAATTTTGCCAGAACCACGGTAACCAGTAGCATGAAAATGAACCGAACAATTAAATCTATCCGTAATAACTGCCATTCACCCTTACAGGTTGTCCATTCGGGCAATTTACCGACATTATCGATGATCTGTCCTGAAACAATTGCTGTTCCAACATAATCGCGATAAATATCCGTTGAAGCGGCAAAATTGAAAACCATAAATACAACGGAAACAATGCTTAAGATAAGTGTAATGATCAATAACTTTTTCATCTTCTTTACATAATGATAATTGGGGTATTTATTTGTACGTAAGATGACTCGGGCAAGGATTTACCTGAGCATTACCAAGGGATAGCCTCGACATAAACGTCGGGGTTTGTTTACATCATCACGGATTCTTTTCTATTTATGTGCCTACTGTTTCTAAAAAAAGTAAAAGTAGTGTATTTTTTTGTATCTGTATAAAAAAAATTATTTTTGTTTTGTTCCTAATTGAATGCTCTTTGTTACCCCGATCTCATTGATGAAATATGCATCATGGGAAATAACCAGTACCGTACCCCGATACTTTTTGATGGTATGGGCCAGTATCGATAAACTTGAGACATCAAGATTATTCGTAGGCTCATCCAATATGAAAATATCTGGGACGTGGTTGGAAATCATCAGGCAGCATAAGTAAAGGCGCATACGTTCACCTCCACTCAACGCTTGACAGTTTTTATCCCAGGTCTCTTGGGGAAACAATGCGCGATTAAGCCGCAGTTTTATTTCGTGGTCGGACAGGTTGTTTTCGTTGTGTTGTTCTGCTAATTCCAACACCGTCAGTTTTTTGTTGACCCGAGCATACTCTTGATCAAGATAGATATATGAAAAATCTGCCCGGGAGACATGGCCTTGTGTTGGTGAAAGTTCACCCAGCAAGAGTTTGATCAATGTTGTTTTTCCACTCCCGTTGTCCCCGAGAATGTGTATTCTTTCTCCGCTTCGAACTTCCGTGTCTAACGGAGAAGGCCACAGGTATTTGTTTTCCGTATACCCAAAATTCAAATTTTCAGCCGCAATCAAAACTTTTCCATCATGCAGTTTGGCGTCCTCAAAATTAATCTTTAATTCGCTGTTCCTCTGTTGTTTTCCTTTTAGGGCGGATAAGCGTTGTTGAGTGTCGTTAATGATTCCGGAGTGTTTTTCTTTCAACTTGGCGGAACTGTTTTCAGACAGGTTGCGGCGTGCATTTAAAACGATACGGGCAAGCCCTCCTTTCTGTTTGCTCCGTTCACCGTGTGACGCTCTTCTTTCCTGACGTTCGCGAATTTCTTGCGCTCTCTTTCGGGCGATCCGTAAAGCCGTCTGTCCCGCATCAATTTGCTGTTCCAAAGCGCGATTCTCAGTCTCTTTCTGTGACCAGTAAAAATCGTAATTTCCCCCGTACAGCTTAATGCCTTTAGGGGTCAACTCGAACGTTTCCTCCAAAAGATTAAGCAGCGTAATATCATGGCTGACAATGATAACCGTAGCTTTTGTCTGGGATATGTACTCATAAAGCTTCTTCCTTGCTGCGTAGTCGAGGTGGTTGGTCGGCTCGTCCAGCAAAACGACATCGGGGTTGTGAACGGTTAATCCCGCCAACAAGACTTTCGTTTTTTCCCCTCCACTTAACTGCAAAATGGGTAGGTCAATAGGCAGATTCAATAATCCCCAATGTGTTAAAGCTACGCGGCACCTGTCTTCGATATCCCAATCATCGTTCAGGGTGTCGTAATGACCCTGGTCAACAGAACCTCCATAGATGGCCTGCAGGGCTTTTATTTTTTCAGATACCCCCAGGGTTTCTGCCAGGGTCTGCTCCTTAAAGTCAATCTGTTGAGGAATGTAATAAGGGGATGCCGATACCCGGATATTGCCCGAAGAAGGTGTCAGTTCGCCTGCCAGCATTTTAAGGAGGGTGGATTTTCCTGTGCCGTTGTTGCCGATGAGGGACACTTTCCCGCCTGGTGAAACGGAAAAACTAACCGATTCAAATAATGTAGGTCGATTGAAATAGTGATAGGAAATATCACTTACGATAATACTCATTGTTACAATTAATAGTGGATTCCATGCAGGAACCGGATTAAACCGAAGTAGGTGGGACTCTCTGGTGTCGGTTTAATAAAACCAACAACTATTAATTGTTTATTTTCATTGGAGTATCTTTTTAATTCGAATGCAAAAGTATGAACAATAGTTGAATATGCCAAATTGCCTGTGTCGACCTTTATATGAATTTACACAATCCTTGATTTCCGGGTGTCTTTTTAACAAAAACCAATTCTTCCTGTAGCGTGTCATGTAAGACTAAGTCTTGATACTGAGGAAAAATGTACACAAAAACTTGAATATTTTGAAGAATCCAACTATGTTTGCAGAGGAAAACATTAGATAGAAGACGTGAGTTGTTATGAGCAGAGGATTTGTCAAAGAAAGCGATCAGGAAGAGATTCCGATAGTACCCCCCCGGGCTTATTTACCGGAAGGAACAACAAATTATGTAACCCGGGAGGGACTGGATGAACTGTTGGCCGAAAGAGAGGAACTTATCAATGAGAAAGAAAATCTGAACAAAGCCGATGAAAATGAGAAACGAATAGTGCAGAACCATATTAATGCAAAATTGTATCTGTTGAACCACAGAATCGACACCGCCATAATAGTTAATTTAGACGAACAGCCTCAAGATGAAATAAGGTTCGGTGCACGGGTAACTCTCAAAATGGAAGAAACCGGGAGAATCAAAACTTTTCAAATAGTGGGTGTTGATGAAGCTGATGTTTCCAAAGGAAAAATCTCCTTTATATCGCCTTTGGCCAATGCATTGACGAATAAAAAAGAGGGAGACAAAGTTGTTTTAAAACGAGACAAGAAAGATATCGTTTATGAAATTATAAGCATAGCCTATACCTAAGAGCGAATTGTGCGTCCTAAGAGATAAGATAATATGACTCTATTCAACGTTGTCTGATCCTATTTTTTTGTAAGGTGCAAAGAAATAGAATCAGAATAATGAATAGTCAGTTCGGTTACTTTAATTTTTTATAACTCAATGCCCCTGAAGGACAAAGATTTATTTGATTCATTAATTCTTCGGATGTTGCATTACCGATTTTAATCCAGGGTCTTTCTTGTAGATGATAAACCTTAGGTAGTGTTTTAACACAAATACCGGAATGAATACATTTCTCCGATTCCCAAATGATGGTAATTTCTTCGTTTGAATATTCTTTTTTTGACATATTGATTAAGAAACTATTTTGAATTTTCATTTCTTTAAAATAGCCCGCTATTATGCGTGAGCTGAAAATCCAGATCCATCCAGAAATAGGCATAAAACAGGGCATGAAAAATATTAAAACAGTTTCTGAGTTTAAAATGAAGTAGAATTATACGCTATGCTTAATAAATGTTCCGTTATCTAATTCTTTAAAAGCTTGATCCAGTTCTTCATTGGTATTCATCACAATTGGGCCACCCCATGCTACAGGTTCTTTCAACGGCTTGGCCGCCAACAGAACAAACCTGGCACCCTGATTTCCTGAACGGACTTCTACAGAATTGTATATGTCACTGTCTTTATCGCTTGAAGTAAATAAAACAGCGCATGATTTATTCTCAAATTGAGACAGGTTGTTGTCAACGGCAAGGTTGCCGTCCAATAAATAGATGAACAGCGTTTGGTCATTCGGAGTTTCGTCGTAAGTCCATGTGCTGCTGGGAGCCAGATCAATATCTAGATATTTAACCTTTACATATTTGCCTTCGAAGACACCGCTTTTGCCCTTGTAAGTGCCGGCTAGGATTCTCACTACGGCGTTTTCTTCTTCCACAAGGGTAACTTTTTCTTGCGTGATATCACCGTATGCCGGAATGGTCATTTTATCTCTGGCAGGCAAATTTACCCAAAGCTGGCACCCAAGCATTCTTTCAGATTCTTTAGGCATTTCCTGATGTATAATGCCTGAACCTGCTGTCATCCATTGGCATTCCAGATCGTGGATCGTGCCTTTATTTCCAAGACTGTCGCCATGTTCAACCTTGCCCTTAATTAGATAAGTAATGGTCTCAATACCTCTGTGTGGATGCCAGGGAAACCCTTTAATGTAGTCTTTCGGATCTTCGGAATCAAAGCCGTCAAGCATTAAAAATGGGTCAAAATCTACAATGTTTACTGGTCCCAACACACGGCGCAGATGAACTCCGGCGCCATCGACAGCATTCTGTCCTCTAATAATTTGATTTGCTTTTCTTTTGTTCATAATAGGACATCTTTAATTTCATTTACCTTATTAAATACACTCTTTGCAAACGGACAGTTTTATACTGTCTTGCATAATGATCCATATTCATTACACTACATGATACAATTGGGTCATTAGACTCCTGTAAATGTAATAAAAATCTATTCCGTTTGCTAATAATAGGCTCCAAAAGATAAAAATAATGCAATAACTATATAACCTATTGTACATAAGTGTTATAAGGTTTCTTTATTTGGTGAAACTTAGAGGTTATGTACACACATCTCCTTTAAATAGTTACTAATATGTGTAAAGATAGTGAGATAATCCTTATCTTCCACCAAAGTGCCAATTGCATTACAGAAGAAATTTCATTAAATCCCAGTGAAGGGCTATCAGTAATGAAAATTTCTATTTAACCTTATTTTAATACGACTAACCCAGAATAATAGTAAAAAATAAAAAAGATATCAGAAAAATAACTAAACTTGCAGGCTGTATTTCTATACTATAGACATCACAATTGTTGCCTGACATGAGTTTCAGGTAGTAACCGGAGAAACATGTATATTCATTTAAATAGGGGAATTAAATATAAGAAATTATTTGGATTATAATGATATATAAAAAACAACAAAATGAGAATCATAAAATTTGTAACCATTGGACTACTAATTGCAGGAGCAACTTCCTTTTCAGGATGCAATAAAGAAGATGAGGCTAAAGATAAAGATGAGGATAACCCTCATAATTCTGATCTAATTGGCTCCTGGAATATTACTTCAGATGGAAACGTCATCCCGTGGGGTATTGCAGTCGACGGTAATGGGAATGTATATATCTCGGAACTCATGGGAAACAGAATAGGCAAATATGCTTCTACGGGAACATTAATTACAACATGGGGGACTTTTGGGATCAATAACGGACAGTTCAGTTGGCCCAAATATATAGCAGTTGATGGAGATAATAATATATACGTAGCTGATGAGAAAAATCTAAGGATACAAAAGTTTAATTCAGCAGGCTTATATGTAACAAAGTGGGAAGTAGATTTTGCAGGGACTATTGCTGTAGATAAGTTAAATAAATGGGTTTATACTGTTGATGTATCAAATGTATTACAGAAATTTGATCTGTCAGGCAATTTCATGATGCAATGGGGCGGTACAGGAACTGGAGATGGGCAACTCATGTTAAGCAATCAGAATGACCTATCCAATCAAGGTATGAATGGTCAGATGGCTGTTGATAAAGCAGGCAATATCTATGTGGTTGACAACATGAATTTCAGAATACAAAAGTTTTCGTCTAGTGGCGCTTATATAATGAAATGGGGCAGTAAAGGAAATGGTGGCGGTCAATTTCTTTTTCCCTGCGGAATTGCAATTGATAGTGCAAATGGTTTCGTTTATGTAGCTGATAATAGCACACAAAATGGGGGGGCCGGTAATATTGCACGCATTGAAAAATTTGATTTAATGGGAAAATTTATTAAACAATGGATTGTAACCGATGATTCTGATAAAAGTCAAGTTATGGCCCTTGCAGTTGATAAAGATGGAAACGTTCTTTCGATACGGGGTTCTCGAGTATTTAAATATGCTTTTAAAGGTATAGGCAGTTAGACCGCTGTTCATAAATTATTTGTCCTATACCAATAGATACGTACACTTATTGGTCTTTTGTCTTTTCTTGTTCATCCAGATTTCCCCTTTCTTCCAGGTCTTTCATTGCATCGTACAATGAAAGTTTAAGTGTTCCAATGTAGCTGTTAATTTTTTTGCATTAATAGAACTGCCGGGGACAAGATCGTTTTTACTATCCTACTTTTCACGATGAATCGTTACCTTTGCAGTGTACGGTTATTTGATATATTTACCTGTTTTAACGCCATTTGATACATAGCTATAATGTTAAAAAGGTGTACATCCATATAGATGAGAGAAATATTCCCGATTTGGCACCTCAATATATCAAATAACTCGTTTTATTCTGTATCAATAATCTACTTTTTTTAAACTTTCCAGTCCTTCCAGAACTACTGTCTGTATCAGTTAAATTCAGTGTTATATCCTATATCCAATCTCTGTTGGTTAATACATTTTAGAAAACAACTAATGTTTTAAGGGTTAATAATTATCTTGTTTTTCTTGTTTTCTTCAAAGCAAAGATAGCGATGTTTTTCTTAGAATTAACCCCATTTCCCCGGAAGAGATATAATTATTCTTATGAGTGATCGTAAATATTGTCGAATAATCTCCATCCTGTACATCTAACTTTTCTTTTTTCTGTATATAAATGGGACTTAGTTGTACAATAGAGTGCATCTATTCTTTGCAGGTATTGGACCTTACGTTGGATGGTGCAACTTGGCTATGCTTTGTTTGAAGCATTGGCTCGTGGGGCTTTGACAATGTGTGTGGTTGTGAAGCGTTGGCATTAGTTCATCATTAAAAGTTCTCTGTTGTATCCCTTGATGTATTCCCAATCTTTGGCATGAAACGAATTGGCTACATCTGAGAGTGGTGGTGCATCGTAGAAGGCAAGGATTGCCTTATCGAACTCACCAATGTTTATTTGTTTCGTGTGGTTTACAACAGCAAAGAGTTTCAGAATATCTGCCACTTGTTCTTTGGATATTGTGGCTTTGTTTAGTTGCTCGTAGCTGGTTTTGGTAATTGGTTCAATGATGTGGAAGTCTGATAGTGTTTTTAGGAAAGCTCTGGTAGAACGCTTCACAATCTCTGAGTCACCGAAAGATTCTGTCATTTTCTTGGTGAGGGCAGTAGAACTGATTTCTTGGGAAGCATCAAAGATTTGGAAATAGGTTTTGGTGAAAGACTTCAAAATATCATAGTGCATGATGAACATGGCCATGTAAATGGGCTTCATGTACTCATAATCATGCTGCTTGCTTAATTGGATGAGTATGTTGTCTTCAATGGTGGATTTGCTTTCCTGAAAACTGTAAATGAAGGTTCTGAACAATACTGTTCTTGTTTTTCTTCTTCCGTCTTTTCCTGTTAATTCAGTAGCAATATCATTGTAGGCATCATAGAACTCTTCGGGTTTTCTTCCCGGTTCTACCATGCGGAGTGATTTGTATATCCACTCTGGTTTTAGTGGTCTGTCGTATCCTAACATCAATTCAATTTTATAAAGGGAACTATCATCTCTTCTAGGGTGATGCCCCCATGATTAACTTCAATTTTGTCTTTGTATGTAAACATGGTTCTGCCTTCAGGTAGGACCACTTTTTTATCGTTCTCGAATGGAATGTTGATTTGTTCCATATCCAACAATTCCGAATTGTCTGCCTGAATAATGACTGCTCTTTTGGCAAAACCATCGATCAGGTATTTTTCTATGCGCTTGCCATTTCCTTTGGCTACTATGGAGCCATGATCTGAGCAGAGGTAAACGGCATAGCCTTCTTCTTTGAGCAACTGAATGTCTTGCTTGATACTGCTTTTCTGCATGTAGTCTTTGGCTGCATTCAGGTATGGGGTTTTGTCTTCTACTCCTGGTGGAAACTGAACGGCATGTGCCAATTCATCAAAGAAGTTGTAGAGAATAGAAACCACATCATAACCAATCAGCTTGTCTGCTGTGATTGTATCGCTCTCGGTTAAATAGGTGGAATGTTGTGGAATAAAGTTGTTGGCTAATGCTTTGGCTTCTGCGAGTCTGCCCGGTGCTTTGTGATTGTACACTTCTCGCTTGCCTTCATAAATGGCCATGCGCGAAATGCTGGTTACCGAAGGTAACATGGCAAAAACAGCTTTTTCTTCTAAGTCTGCTTCATATAATTCCAAATGCGCTTTGAGTAGGTTCCATTCCGTAAAGCCCATGCAGTCTAAACAGAGAAGGGCAATCTTCTCGTATTTATTGGCTTTTAGATGGGGAGTGATTTTATCTACTGATAATGGGCGTTTTGGGGTGGAAGTATAGAAGACTTGTTCCATGCCATTTTGCATAAAAAAGGGCTTGCTCCACAGGTCTATCTTTTCATAGACTTCTTGCTCTATGGCTGTGCCATTGGTATAACTCAAATAGTTAAGTTGCCCCAATACCACACTGGCTTCTGTTAAAGTATTAATATTCGGTTCTTCCGCAACAAGTTGGTTGAGCTGTTCCAACAAAACACTGAATTGCTTATCAGACTGTATGCGATTGGCTTTAGCCAAGAGCGAATCAATATTGCTTTGGTTGACAGGTGTGTGTCTATCGGTAAGATAAGCCACTTCCAATAGCTGTATGACTTGCCCCGTAGCGTATTGATTTAATGCCTTGTAAGCATCTCCATTGATTGGCAGGTCTTTGAAGCGGAAAGATTTAAACTCCCTATCGTTGCAGATGAATGCAGGTACTTTCTCAATAGTTGTGAGTATGATTTGTGGCTCAGGTTGATTGCTCAAAGGTAACATATTCGCTACAGTATGGCAAAGCTGAAAGCTGATACCATGTGTTTGCAGATAGCTTGTAAAGGCATCATGCAGTAATACGCCCGTATGGTCAGATATTACCTTTGGTTGACCATTATCAAGGCTTAAAGTGGTATGGATTGCATCTTGCCACAACATAGAACTTAAGCTAAACCTTCTGTTTGAATTTCTGCTGCTTCAACAAAGTCTGCCAACTCTCCATTGTTTTCTAAAATGTAAGGATGCAGCTTGGATGCAATGGTTAGAATATCCTTAAAACGCTTGTCTTTGTAGCAACGCTCAAATCCATAGGTAAGGGCTTCTTTCCGTACTTCTTTGATTTTCTTACGCTCGGTTTGTGCCTGAATAAGAATGGTCTCAAACTCTTTCCAAAGGTGCTTCTGACGCTTCTCGGTGATTTGATTGTGTTCTTCTTCTGACTTGGGTCTACGGTATAATCCGCCTTCAAACACAAAGTTTTCTTCTAATAAATCACGTAGCTCAGGCACCTGGTCATCTTGTATGTTGGCTAACTGGTTAAATGCTACCGATACATCAGAGAAGCTCTTGGGCTGGTTTAAAAAATTGTGCAACCAAACCAATGCAGACTTTTCATCAGTTACAAAAAGGAATAAGCCACCTGATTTGATTTCTTCAATCTCATTGAGCTTGGCGTATTTTTTATACTCGATGTAGGAATTGATTTGATCTGATGTAAACCAAAAACCATCTTCTTCTATGAAGTTTGAATTTAGTAGTTTGTAAAATGTTTTTGCGTCTTGATTGATTTCGTACCCATTCTGAATGTAATATGCAAGCATCTTTGAATAAAGCATTTTTTCAGTTCGCTCGATCGATGGCTTTATTTCCAATACTTGAAGAAAATTTCCCACAAATTCAGCTTCTAGGTTTTGACCACTTTGCAGAGCAAATTTTCTCTGAAAGTCTGAATCAGGCTTGAAGGCTGAAATAACGAGATCACTTTTTGTTGCTCCTGAAGCAGTTACTTGGTTGAATGAACCTTGCTTTTTATCTAAGACTGATACTTGAGATACAATGAATCCTGCCTTTGACATACCTTCTTGTATTGCATTCCATACTGAAGATTTTGAATTGTGAAATTCAACTGTAATCCATCTTTTGGGTTTTAGAACTCTAAAATACTCTTTGAAGGAATTAATCATTAGATCATAGTACTCAGGTAGATTTTTAATCTGAAACCTACTAATTACCGCTTCTGACTTGTTGTTGGTTGAAACCCTAAGCCATTGCTCCCAAATAAAATTTAATTCAGCATACATTAAATTATGGCCGAATGGAGGGTCTGTAAAAATGTAGTCAATAGAATTATCAGGTATTGGAAGATTAGTAGCTGAGTTTACACTTACCACAACTCCATCACTTATGATAGGTAAAGCCTTTTCAAAGTTTTTTATCTTATTCGAATATGCCTTAAAGGGATCTGCTTCGACATTCATTGATGCCAAATAAAATGTACCTGAAAATGGATTATAAGGAAATGAAACTTCGGGTCTATATCTATTCAGGATACTTAAGTTCACTAAATGAGTGCTAAACCAAATGTGATGTATTTTTTCTGTGCATTTACTTTTGATTGCACTTAATATGATTAAAAGTCGTTTTGTATACAATTCATGAAGATAGGTGACATGCTTATTGTGAAACTCTCGTAGTTTTTCACCATCTGGTATCTCGAATATTGGGATAGATTCTTTAAACGATAATTGATCGATTTGAGTTAAAATTTTAAGATCATTTTCATCTGGTCTTTTAGTGAATTTTTTACGGCCAATACTGTAGTGTACTCTAACGGGAACTTGCTTTCTTCTTGTAATAGTATTTCCTGTAACCTTGTCAATAACAGTTTCTGTTGCTAGTTTACAGTCTGATTTGGTTAAGTGAGCTCCGGTATGTGGACACTGGAAAGTTTTGGAAACACTGTTGTTATTGATATCAAAGGCTACATCAAAAAAAACAAATTCTTCATTTGAAAAAGGTGAGATCAAAACATCTGACCAAATCATTGAATCAAATCGAACTCTGGTCTTTTTTTCTCCATGAGTTGTCTCAAACATCCATCCATATTCGTCTTGAACTTCAGCTAAGATTCTGCTTGCTTCAATTTTAAATTTTAAAGGGTCGTATGGATTGTTGTAGTTATGAGCAATAAAAGAGGCTATAGTTGATAAATCAGAAAGAATACACTTTCTGTTTAGTTGAGAAGCAGCAACTCCTGTCATACCGGTTCCGCAAAATGCGTCAAGAACAATATCGCCTTCTTCAGTATAGTGCTCAATGTAATTCATGATTGCTTTATATGGCACTTTGGTGTGATAGGAATGAAGATTATAAATAGGTTCCCTTTTCCCTTCACTTACATCTCCCACAAATGGTTTCACAAAGTATTGGTCGTTGTTTTGGTCATATGCTTTCCCAAATTGACTAATAAAGTCTGAAATAAATGGGTTTGGACATGCCGTGTAATGGGGAGGATTAGATATAGCTATTATGTTATCATCAGTACCAATGGGATAACCTTCAATAGCCTTTAAGTCCGGCAGCTTTTTTCTTAGTTCTTCTTTATAATCCATATGTCTTACTCTTCAATTTTAAAGCGTACTTCTTTGCCTTTGTGGTCTTTTTCCAACTCGTCGTAGAGGTTAAAGAAGGCTTGCTGTATTTGGCTTAGGGTTACTAATTCGTTTTTCTTGAATACTCGGTTTACCAAGTCTTGCTGTTTCAGGCTTACCACTTCAATATCTACAAAGAGCTTGTTAATAGAAGCAATCAAACTGCAGTTGATGTCTCCCGGTAATTCTTCTTTAGCAATGATTTGCTCAATGACTTTTTTGTGCTCTGGTTGGATTTTGACCAATTCAAGCTGGTCTTTCTTCTTAATGACTTCCTGCACAATGGTCATTTCGTATTCATCAGCAATGGTAAGGAGTGTTGCAGTAACACCCGCAGCTTCTTTTTTAATGGATGAATAGTCTCGTTCTTGCTTTAGGAAATTGGAGTTTACATCAAATGGAATGTCGTACAGCCTTTCCACATCAACATCTTTGGCACATAGAGACGTTAAGCCTGTCCATTTCTGCACTTTGCCATCCAACTTCTGCGGTACGTTGCATTGAGCACTGGCTAATATCTGCGCTCGCTTGAAATTAGGGTCGGATGTGAAAGTGAGTAAAGGTTTCCAATCTACTTTATCGCCAATGGTATTACGTAATGCAGGATAGTAAAAGTCTTTCACATACTGGTCCTTGAAGCTGCTAATCTTTCCTTTAATGGGGAATCGCTCACTCAGATTATTGAACTTCTTGAAATCCTTCACGATGGCTTTGGTATTGTTATGCAAGGTTTCGAGCTTCTCATGCAGCCCTTTGTCTTCCAAATAGGTTTTGTTGTTCTCAATAATGGCAAGGGCTTGCTCCATGTATTCAATGCCTTTGTGGGTGCTTTCAAAGTACTCATGCAAGGCATCTTTCAGGTTGTGCATTTCACCAATCAGGTTAGAAATATCGCCCAACTTGCTTTCGTAGCTGCTGAGGGTATTGAATTTGGCGTGGTTGTTTATTTCCAATCCTGCCCAATCAATCGCTTTTATTTCATCAAACTTGGCTTTTACGCTATCTACATTTAGGTAACTGGTGCTTTTGGCTTCTAATCGCTGAATTAGTAAATCAATGTCCTTAATATCCTTAGCAATCTCAGCCACCTTTTTCTTGTACTCGGCAAATGCATCGTTGCGGTGCTTCTCCTGAAGCATCATGTTGCCATTTAGCCAAAGTGCATTGAGTAGGTTTTGAGCAAAGTCATAGGATAGGTCGTCTTTCTTGGTGGCATAGATGATGTTCTCAAACATGTTGAGACTTCTGAATTTCTCTTTGATGTTGGAGATGTCTAATTCATCGCCACCACGACCTTTCAAGGTGATTTTACCCAATGCGGTGAGCGCCACCAAGAAGAAATGAACCACTTGTGGTTCTAACCCATAAGGCTTGCCTGTAAACTGCTGAACAATCTCTTTTTCAATATCTACCACCTTGCCCTTTTTGGCATTGATGATGGACTGAATTTGGCTTACTACTTTATTTCCGTTCAGCTCCGGGTCGCCATTGGCGTTTATCAAATTGAGTGCTGAAAGGAAGTACTTAGCCCGTTGCGAAATGCTTCTGAAATTACCATTGGTGATTTCATCGGCTATTTGAGAAAGGGAATGCGTGATGTTACCTGATGATAGGATTTCAGCATACTTAGGATGCTCAGGATATTCTTTGTTGAAGCATTCATCAAATACCTTCTTCTTGAGTTCAGAGATAACTTCCGAAAGGTTGTTGTACTCTTTGCCAAGCGTTGATTTGATGCTGATTACATCACCATTGATACTGGTAGTTGCGTAGTTCTGAATCTGCTTGGTGATTTGGTATTTTACTCCTGGTACGGTAATGCCCTTTGGATCTCGGTAGCCGTTTATGCTATCGGATAGCTTACGTGACATTAAACTGGTTAGGATATTCTTGCTTATTAATGAGCGTATCGCCACAATACGCTTGATACGCTCAATGTTCTCCTGACTTCCAAACTGAATTTCAATGTTCAGTTGGTTGGGTGCATAGGTTGGTATCTTTTTTTTGCTGAATGGTGATTGGAATACAATTACATAATCAGCTGAATCTACTTCTTCAACTTCTTCACCCTTTCGGTTGAATATGATGAAGCCTTTTCGGAATGACTTAACCGATTGCCAAGTGGTTTCATCTTCAAAGATGTTAGGCAGGTTCTTGTGGTTGACAAGGTCTAGTATCTCTTTGAGTTGGTCAAAAACCACATCTTCCTGCTTGTCTTCATTACCACCAACAGCATTGATTTCATTATCGATTCGTTCTTCCGGGTCTTGTCCGTCAATAGCAGGGTCAAACTTGAAGTAGTCGTTTCCCGTTTGGTCATCTTTCACCACTTTCAAGTAGAAGCCATCTGTAGCATCACGTACTTTCTTCACAATTTGAGCTACACGGACGTGCGCTTCAAAAGTGTCGTTAGGGTGAATAATCATGAGCTTCTGTGCCAATTCTTTGGCCGTTGCACCGTTTTCGCCATTGCTCCAAAGCGAATAGACTGCAAGCCCTTTGATAATCTTGAAAGCATCATCATGGTATTTGCGCTCTAAGTTGGCTACAATCTTCTCCTTTACGATGTTCACCACTTTTACCAAATCATAGACTCCTTCAAGGTTTCTATTATTCGGGTTGTTGGCTAGAAGGTCATAAATACGGTCGAAGGTGAAGAAGTAGGGAAAAGTTTTAGCCACTACATGCTTCAATTCGCTTTGCGCAAATTGGATAATTCCCCTTTTTTCGAAATAAGGTAGCTCATGGAAAAGGTCTAATAAATCAGGTGTAAACGGGAACAGGTCAATGTACTCTTCCTGATTATTAGCCACCGTTTCAATCTTCTTGATGAAAGGTTTTAGCTCCGTTTCAATTTTGAGTTTCTGCTCTTTGCTTTTTGGTACAATCCTTTGAGAGATGACTTTCTTTACGGCTTCTCTACGAATGATGATGTTTTGGAATCGCTGACCAATACGAGCTTCATCAGCAGCGATATTGGCTAACCTTGGGCTGGAATAGATATCTTCCTGCATGGAAATAGCCAATACAATATCTTCATCCTGGCAAACTTGTGCTACTACTCGTAAGAACTGGAAGTCTCTCTTGATTTTGTATTCTTCCTTGGCTTGTAAGAAGTCTGAAACTTCATCTACTACTACCAAAAGTCCTTTGCTTGGGTCTTTCTCTTTTAGCAGTTGAATGATATTAGATAGGTGTTCTTTGATGTCAAGCGTTACACCATCTTCATATTTTGGAATCTCAATGTCATATTCTCTATTTACTTGCTTTTCAAGCTCTCTAAAGAAGAAGTAAGCAAGGTCAACATTAACAGGTTGAAGCTCGAACTGGACCGTAAAGAATTGGCGGGAAATAGTTTCGGCTGCTTTGCGAACAGCATTGTTTTTAATGAGTAAGCGAAGCGAAGGATTATTGATAATGCTCACCAAAAAGGCAATCAAGTGTGATTTACCACTACCATAGTTACCAATGATTTTAACTGCCTTGTGATTGGGCTTTTTGATGTTATCAATGAAATCCTTGATTTGTGTTTCAAGTCCTTCTGAAATGATGTAGCTAGAGATGAGTTCCTTTTGTAAGTCATCATGCTTTAGGTCGGTATCAATATCAACCACATCCTTTATTTCGGTGTAGTTGAAGAGTTTGCCTATTGCTCCATCAGGTAACTTGTCTTGCGATTGATACTGTCCATCCGGTTCAGCGACTATACCTGTGTAGTTGTCTTCAATATCTTCAATCTTGGTAATCAGAATGTCGTTTACATCTTTATCGTAATACTCATCACTTCCTACCTTACCATAAGAGATTCGATTGCTGATTACCTTTTCATCTTCTAAAAACAACACACTGCTTTTATTCCGTGAATTGTACTTGAATGCACCAACAGGAGAGATCTTGGTGAAAGCATCATGGTAAAGGATGCTGGCATTTAGCAGAATGAGTTTGTCGGGCTTGTTTGAAAACCACTCTTTAATATGTTGCCCAACATCATGACTGGGTTCATCCTTGGCTTCAAGCTCTGCAAAGATTGGTTGCAGTTCTGTTCCCACATCTACTTTGGTGTAGCCAACCGAGTCTAAGTAATTTATGATTTTTTCTCGCTTCGCACTGTTATTACCTACGACAGCCCACAATTTGAATCGTAGGCTGTTTGCGAGAGATAGGTATGTGTCAATGTGTTTTGATTCCTTCATTATCTATTTTATGTCTTTCTGTTCTACCAACAAATCTTTAACTTCAACATCAAGGATTTTGGCAATCTCATAAAGCACTTCAAGTCTTGGTTGTTGTCGGTTTTTAACATAGGCATTAACCATGTTGTAACTTTTTCCAAGCTTCTCCGCCAACCAAGTTTGTTTAATACCTTTCTCTTCAAGTACTTCCTTTATTCGGTTCATATCCGTATAAATTTAAGTTGCTAAAATAGCTCAAATTTTTCGTTTATCTCATTTTTCAATATACTTTTCGTTCGTTTCTGATAATAAAATTGTTTCACTAAATTTTGACTAATTCCGACAAATATCTGCCATCTGCGTGAAAATTCAGCATTTTCCTTCATATGTCAAAAGAAGGTATTTTTAGTAATTCACCTCCTTTTAAGGCTGATTGATGAGCTACAATTCCTGGAGCAGTCATTGCAATTGCTTGATAAATATCTACTTCAGGTGTCCGTTCTCTAACAATTGAATCAATAAATTCATGAGTAATAAAGGTATGTGAGCCTTCGTGACCGCTATCATAGCGTAATGATTCGGGTAACATTTCAGTTTTCCACCACTGCGGGGCAATAAATTCTTCAACCACATTTTCAGTTACGTTAAAACCACCTTCATCTTTAACTGTTTTTTCCCCAGCTTTAACCAAAACTGGACTTGACATTGATCCATGAGACATGAACAAGCTCATCTTGTCACCACGCCATTCACCGCGTTCAGTCCCCCTTAAAGCTCCTTTCCAATTAACTTCAATGTGAAAAGGCAATCTTTTACTTGTTCTAAAGAAAGCTGACTCATTCCAAAAAGGATTGTTGAACTGATTATCCTTAAGGATTGGGTCATTATCCCCCCAGCCTAAACAAGTAACCTCAGTTAGCCTTTCTTTTGTTAATCCAACTACAAAACTAGTGCAGTGTGTGGGATAAAGCATAGGAGGTAATCCATAGCGCCAGGTTTTTTTACCCTTTTCAATATATAAGGTTTCAAGCCCCGGATGATTATATTGAGCGGCATAACTCATAAGATTGCCAAAAGCACCATCTACGTATAATTTTTTTACTGAAATCATACTTTGTCTCCAAACGCTTGTTTCTGCCATCATGTATGTTAACCCTGTTTTCTTGACAGTATTCAATATGTCATCGCAATCCTCTAAAGTCATAGCAGCCGGTACTGCACATAAAACATGTTTTCCTGCTTTTAAGGATGCTATCACATGTTTTGCATGGTCGGGGGCGCCAGTAGCTATAAACACGGCGTCTATCTTAGGATCTCTGATGAGTGTTTCAAGAGAATCATAACTTTTTGAACATTTATATGTTTTCATTAAAGCACTTCTACGTTCAGGTCTAAGATCACTTACTGCTTCAACTATACAATCTGGATGTTCATGAAACTGAAATGACAAGCCAAAACTTCCTCCTATAATTCCAATTCTAACTTTCTTCTTTGGTTTTAATGAATTATTTTGAGAGGAATTGGAATTAGCTGTCAACGTCATTGCTGCTATACCTAAACCTGCTGTTTTTATAAACTTACGGCGAGTAAATTCCTTGTGATTAGAATAATTATTCATTTTCTTAATTTTTAATTCGTTGTGAATTTTTTTACTTTAAAAATACATTAGTGGACAGTAATGTAGCTTTATATACGATAAGTCATTTCTTTTAATTTTTCCCGGCATCTGAATTTCTTTTTTTATACCTTCTTCTCCTTATATAGAAAAACCGTAAAATCAGAAATCCCAATATCAGGGCCAAGTTTATAAGAATAATGTCGATAGTTATTATTGTTTGTAATCCCATGGTTTAAAAATCTAAGTTGTACAAATATATGTATTTTAATTCATATCCCAATCAGTTTAATAAAAAAACAGCTTGTTTATAGTCTCATTTTCAGTAATAAAGATAAACTCTATGGATAATCCGTTACTCCATATCATTTTTGAAGCATACCGGACGTACTTTTTTAAAAGCACCATCTTAGAATTGTGAAAGCCCCAACCCGTTTTTGCACGGATTGAGGCAGTCAACAACAAATAAAGGACAAATTTTTCAAGATGTCCCTTTACTATGCTTCTCTTCTAAATAGGTAAATACTGATTACGATATTATAACAATTTTCTTTGAAGCTAATCGATAAACCACGCATACTCCTCATTTCCGTAAAGGGCCTTGTTTATGCCATCAGTCAGCTGGGCTGCATTCAGGCTTCTGTCCAGAAAGTTGTCAATATAACTGCTTCTGTTGGCTCCGGTAAGTAAGTTATATACATTCCACATACTGATTTCCTTACTTTCAGCAAGTACCTTGAAGTTGTCATCCGTATAATATGACTTGGCCACCATGTTGATCTGTGAATCAGTAATAAGTATTTCAGGTATAAGCTTCTTCTTTTCAATCGGCAAATATTGATATAACCGAGATTTTCCTAAAAGCTGCGCAAACTGGTGTTCCGTAAGGTAACTGTCCTTGTAGGCTGTCATGTTGTGCAGATGTTTAGCCATGTTGTACTGCTGGAACAGCTTCAATACATTTTTGGCTAGTTCGGATATGCCCATCACCCTTACCTCCGACAAGTAACCGTCCGTACTGACACACAGGTTGGTGCAGAGCAGGTTCTTGAATCCGATGAAGATCTTGAACTTTTCCATCCCCTTCTTGCTGTACAGGTTCTCATGATTGTATGCCCTTACTCCCCCTATGGTCAGATTCAACGGGCTTCCGTCAATATCCTCGCTTATGGAGGGCACTTCAAGGCAGAATGCCATCCTTTCGTAGTACATGGTCTTGTCACCCTCCAGGAGCATGTCCACGGGCTTGTGGATGGCTTCGGGCACCCTGCCCTTGATGATGTGTGAGACCCTTATTTCAGGGGTATCGATGGTTTCCCCCCGGAAGAAAGTATTGGCTGCCTCCCAGACCGTCTCGATGAATGCCTGATGGGAGATGGTGATCTCATTGTCCTTGCTGAAGACTGGCACCACACACTCATTCCTCAAATGATATATGTCCACCTGCCTTGTATTGGCTTCTATGAAAGGATTTCTGCTTCTGGGCCTGGTTACATACATTGGAGGCTCAATGACCGCCTGGTTTTCAACCCTGCTTGAAGGTTGATTAAATGGCAGGAGAAGCCTTGTCCTGACCGGGTTTAATTGCATTGCTGTTTCCATTGCTTGAAATGTTTTGATTGAGATTTGATAATGAGTTGTTAACAGGTTGACAAGTTGCAGCAAGTGAGCTTTTCCTGTTGATAAAATCTGCCGACAGGAAAGGATACCACTCAGGGTATCTGTGATAGATTCCGTTCAACTCCTCGACTGATCTTGAGCTGTGAATCTGCTCCTTTACCCTGTCTATGCTTACTCCGTCGTTGCACCATTCCAGTATCTTGCCTCCCGTGGAAGCATCAATTTTAAACTCTGCCTTTCCCATGAACAGACCCGTCCTGTCCTTGCTTGCCGTAACATGGTGCTTCATGTCGATGTCAAACACGATGGTGAATTCATAGTCTATCCCGTCACGCATGACTGCCTTTAATCCCACCTTTTCAGGTACTAACTTGCCGTTCTTTTCATTGAGAACATAGTCCTGTTTGGTTCTTAAGGTGGATATTATATGACAGTTGCTCTGCAATAGCTTTTGGATGAAAGCAGTCTGTCTGGGTGTTATCTTTCCCCAGTTGGTGAAGGAATTACCCTGCATGTTGGCATGGCAGTCAAGCAGAAAATCCCAGCACTGGGACATGGAGTCAATGATGATTACTTCCATGCCTGCCTTCTCGCAGATTTCGATGGCTTCCATGTAGTTTTCCGGACTGTAGTTGTTCTGGAGGGATAATACATTGTAGTTTCCCAGATGCGCATAAAGATCCGCACTGTTGTTTTCAGAATCGATGACCACAATCCTGCTCCAATCCCTGATGAGCCCGTAGGCCAGTAACAGGCTGCTGTATGTCTTGCCCGAGCCCGCACATCCCTGGATGGCCATCTTGATCTTGGCCTGTTTTTTCGATGATTGTCTAAGTTGCATTTTTGTAATGTTTTAATGGTTTGAATAAATAAAAAAAAGGCAGGAAACTCAATCCCTGCCTTGCATCTGCCTTCAACCCTGCTATAAGGTGGCCAAAGTGACCGCATGATTCTCTCCCTGCTGATGCAGGAGGTAAAACATCTCTCCCGTGTCTGCCGAACACACCTCTGAAATCACGGGAGTTGTTATGCCGCCCGTTTCAATTTTTTTGCTTACAGGACCCGTTTCAAACCCGTATACAAAGAAATGCTTGCCAGTGGATTCATTCCTTTTCACGTCGATCTGACTTATCCCGAACTTGTTTTTGAAGTCATTGATGGACATCGTGTTGATAAACCTTAAATTCTTTTCCATAATTTGTTGTTGTTAATGTGTTGCGCAGGGGGACTATCCCCACCGCAGAAGAAGGGTGGGGTGCGGACTAGTTTGGGATGCGCTTATGGAAAAATTTTAAAATTTTTTTTTCTGAAAATTCGGAGTGAATTCAGTAAAAACAACTATAATAAAATAAGGCAAGATGTTATTATTTTAATTTTATACCTGATGAAACGGTGGGATTTTTTATTTACTCACGCTTTAATGCAACGATATATCCTCTTGTCATTTTCCCATTTATTCGTTCATTCTCTCCTGAAATGTCAAACCATCTTGATAAATCACTACCTTTTGGTGACACGGTAATACCAAGCTACGTGTATGCTTCAGCTATTATTTTCTTAGCTTCTTTTGCAGAAATAAATTCATTGATTTTTAAGTTCCTTGAAATTATATCGTAACATTGATTAAATTTCCTGAAATTATTAATTTCCTTTTTTAAATTTGCTTCCTTGTAGCCTAATGCCTTGATTCTCTAACCTCCTAAAAGCTCATGATAGCTTTTCAAATTAGGATTGGATTTTGCAATTTTTTGAGCAATCGTAATTGAGCTAGTATTGTTGTCTTCAATTAGTTCACAATATTCCTTCATCTTATCTTCAAATCTTACTTTTGATATTATCTAATCGATTTTGTCGTCAAAAACTTTCCATATCTACGGATCTTTAACGTCAAACCCTGCATCTTTTAATTGCTTGTATACGATACTCCCATTCTAATAGTTATGTTTCTGAACTTCATAAGAGTAGATTTCATTTAGATAAGCTAACTCATTTAAAACGAATATACCTTGATCTTCATTGTAAAGAGTATAAGTTTCAGAATATCTCTGTATGGTCTGTAATCTTTTATTATTAGCAATACGAAGTTTTTTAAGTTCAGTACTTGCATTATTGTTTGATTCTATTTCCTGTTGTGTTGTCTCAACTTTAGTATTAATATATTCATAAAACTATTCATCATTTGTCTCCGCGATACTTGTGTTGTAAATAAAATATATGTGTTTTCTGAATGGATTTGTTTCTAATCTTTGTCTGCCAGCAATCTGCACCAAATCTGTTGAAATATCGATTGATGTATTCAATCTTTTATTGTCACTTATCACAAATGTTGATGCGCTTTCTGAATAGAAATCACAACCTGCATATGCTGTAGAGGTGCAGAAGGTGAATTTTTTATGTTTCTCTCCTTTCAACGGGATACGTCCTCTTGAAAATCCTTCACCAATTTTAGAGATCTGTTTATCGTTGTCTTCCGAAGCACCCACTATGAGATTAACATCTTCAGGAGAAAGTCTGCACGGTTTAACAATGTTTACATTGTTATTTACGGAATTTAAAAAGATAACACATTCTGTGGATTCAACCCATTCTCCTGTCGGCAAAAGAATTTTAGGATAGTCCCCATTTTTATAATTCTCCACAATGCGTATTGCGGCTGAAATTGGATTCGGGCTTTTGATTCTGACAACTTCGATTAATTCTTTGTCTTCCCAATCCAGCTTGGTGTAGGGTATGTCCTTGAAGAAATCAATTTTGTCGATAAATTTGTCTAATATGGGTGTAGCAGATAAATAGGTCACGTATGGAAACACTTTTAATTTATTCAGTAATGCAAGGCCTACCTCGGATTTAAAAGATGCGTCCTGTAAGATAAAATGGAATTCATCCACTACAACTCTGAATTTTGATTTATCGGAAATACATTCGAGCAGCTTGGGGAAAGAATCATAGGAAACTAAGATTTTGGGAATAGGTGTCTTATTGATATAGTTTATAATTTCATCAACATTAACACCACCAATTACAAGGAGGGAATTTGGATATTGATCCGATTTATTTCTTAACAACTCATTCCTTGGGCTACAGATAATTGTGGAATATGGATCTGTTAAAGCCACCGTTGTTGCACCACATCCGGTGATGCCTTTGTTTAAAACGCCATTGGGTAATTCAAAGCCAGGGATGTCACCTAAAAATTTGATACCAGAGCTTACTTTTTCTGTCAATGTCTATTTCATTGTTTTCTTATTTAATTGCGAAACATTTTACTTATAATATTATTCTATTTTATAAGGGAATGGCGGTGAAAAAATGTTTCATTAAAAATCACAGACTCCCCTTTTTTTAGACTACAAAGATACGTAAAATTTCTGACATATGCAAGTAAAATAGTATTTAATTTACAGTAAAACAGTAAGTTATTAATGATTGCTTAGTAAAAAACTTATCCAGGCATATATTTTTTCACTTGGATTTTTTCAGGAGTTGTGCGCTCAAACATATTCAGGACTAATTAATCCACTAATTATAAAATTATACCTTTTTATAAAAGATTCCTAAAAAGTATCTGACTCTCTGTTTGGGTTCCATCTTGAATTGGATAAATTGCAAAATGTGAATTAAATAAATGATTGCTTGAAAGTCGGATTTATTATTGCTGTTCTTATGTAATTTATAAAAATGCACACACTTTTTTTATTGCTATGTAGGAAATGTGTGTACAAGTCAAAACCTGAAATGCAATTTCACATTTTCTGCGGAGCGTATTGTCTTCAATGGATTTCCTTCAAAGTTATTCACGTTATAGGATTGGACGAGATACCTTGACATGACATTTCCTCTTTCCCTGATCCTTTTTTTCTTTATAAAAATGGATGCTCTCTCTACAAGCGTTCTATGCGGTAAATTGTTCATTTCAAACAAACTTGAAAATACAGAATTGATTTTTTCTGCGAGCTCGATATTTGTGTACCTGCTCCCGATCAAAAAATCCCTTTCAATTTTTAATTTTAGCGGATGGTTTTCTTCTAGCGACCAATATATGACAGAGTTATAGAATGTTTTGTATTCTCTATAGGACATCCTGTTGCCTAGCCTGTCCACAAGCTCATTAAAGGGTACATATTCGATCAGGTCCAATAGCCTGTCAATAAATATTGTCCCGTTGAAACTGGCCCTTACCTTGATCCTTCCAGCGAGCTCAGCCCTGTTCTCTTCCTCGCATTGCCTTAATTGTTCAATTAATTCTTCTCTCTCCAGGAGCCTTAATTCTTCATTTATTTCCGACTCATCTTGTTCTGTAATTTCTGCATCCTCATAATTTTCAGTGGAGAAATTTACGTTGTAGTTCCTTATCCTGAAAGATTCCTTCAGGTTTTCAGGGTTTGAATATATTTCCCTCAATAATTCAAGCTGAATTTTAATAGAGTCAATGTTGAAGTAAGCCGGAACTAATTCTCCGTAAATATTCTCCCTTATCAATACGGTAAACCTTGTGCCAAAATATGATTTCTTTGTTCGGTTTATCACTTCATTCACAGGTAGGGGGTAGCTGTTGATTAGCTTTGGGAACTTATGGCTAACCTCTTTTAGACAATTCTGATATTCAATTACCAACTCGGCATCAACTTTAATCCTGTTGCCTATCTTGTACCATTCTTCCTTTGAAAGTTCTTGTACATCTTTGGTATTGTATAGGATCGTTTCGCTAAACACCCCTGACGGGTCCCTGCACCTACCCAATATCTGGATAAACTTATCGTTGGAAAGCAGGGTATAGGGTAGGTTTGCGGTGCACACGGAAATCAAGTGATACCTTTCTTCAATATCGATTCCAACAAAAAAAGAACTTGTCATAAAGTTGATTTTCTTGGGGAGGGTGTTTGAGAATGCATCACCATAGAAGTACTTTTCCACATATATCCTACTCTTTATGCTGCACAGGACTGCGCATTGAGACTGCAATTCAGGATCAAGCAGTTGAATGATCTTCTGTATCCCCTTTATTACGGAATTGAAGGCTACCAATATCTTGTCGTCCGGGTTTGAGATCAGCAGCCCCCTGATTTTTTCCACAGTGGCCAGGATTACATTGTCGGTGTGGACTAGGTTGATATTTCTCTTTATATCCTCGTTGAACTCTATCATCACTTCCGTTTCATCCCATAGCTGCTCGTTTGAAAAATCTTTTACTGTTGCAGAAACAAGACTTCTTTTGGTGTAGTGAAATTTGAGGTAATAATCGATGACATTTTCCAGAGCAGGCCTGTAATGGCTGTCGTATTGGTACGCATCGATCTCGTCCACCATGAAGAAGAAATCTGTATACATCCTTTCGCCTAATTCATCAACCAATTTTGGAAGGCTATCCGCCACGACAATGAATTTTTTGTCCGGGATCCCTCCGTCAGCCATATAGTCGGCAATTCTTGGAAATGTTTTGCCCTCGATTTTTCCGCCTATATACAGATAATTGTACCTGTCAGTCCCTGGAATTCTGCTTTTCTCCGCCTTGTCCAAGGCAAGGGCCTTTGTAGGCACTACTATGATGCTGTTTCTCTTTGCCCTTAACTCCAGTGTGGTGGATCCTATACCTGTTCTGTTTTTTTGAAGAATCCCATAAGGTGTTTTATCCAGCAACTGGGATAATTTGATATCGTCATGCGGGACTAATATCTGTATACCCTTGGGTTCAAATCCTCTTTCCTCGGTCCTGTATGTCCATGTAAACCCGTAATGATTGCTTGTCGGATCGTTAATGATCTCTGCTCCCTGGACGCTATACAGTCTTTTGCCATTAGGGCTGCCGGGATCCTTTATGTATTCAATTTGAAACCTTTGATCATCCGTGTGGTCCGTATCCCTAAATACCTCCAGCATCTCTCCATTGTATTCGATTAATTTCATGTATGTTGCATTACTTTAAAAGATGCGCAATTTAACAATAAAAAAATGATTTATGCAATAGCATCAATTAAAGATGTACACACATTTGCATATATAAGATAAGAAATGCGGGCACATGATTTTTCTTTAATTTTTCTATTTCCGGATACTTGGAGCTGTGGACCAGTGATTCGAATGCCCGTTTGTTTAATGGAGCTTGTCTTTGAGCTGTTGCATCTCCCTGCCGATTGTCTCATCCAAAATTTTGGCATATTGTTTGGTCATCAGAAGAGAGCTGTGCCCCAGCATCTTCGAGACTGACTCCATTGAGACGCCATTTGCCAGGGTTACGGTGGCGGCAAAGGTATGCCTGGCGCAGTGTGTTGTCAGGTTTTTTTTGATGCCACACAGGTCTGCTATTTCCTTCAAATAGGCATTCATCTTTTGGTTAGTGGGCACTGGCAGCAATAACCCTTTTTCCCTAATCTTATGGTTAGAATACCTGTCCAGGATGTTTTTAGCCTGAGGTAACAATGGAAGGTGAAACCATTTTTTTGTTTTCTGCCTACGTTTCTTAATCCAAATTTCATTTTCGTTGGGAACATACAAAGAGTCTGCTGTCAACGCTTGAACATCGGCAAATGCTAATCCTGTGAAGCAACAAAACAGGAATACATCCCTAATTTGTTCCAACCTTTTATTGGGAATTTTTTTATCAATAAGTAACTGCAATTCTGATCTGTCAAGGAATGTTCTTTCGACTTCTTCGGTATGATATTTTATTCCTGTAAAGGGATTTCTTTTAATGTACCCGGCATTCAATGCAGATCTAATTACCTTACCTAAATTTTTAAGGTATTTGATGGTGGTATTGCTGCTTATACTCTTATTTGACTTCAAGTAGAATTCAAAATCCAATAAGAATTGATTGTTGATTTTATCAACTAATATATCATCTGAATTATAGTTCATTTTCAGGAAATCCTTTAAGTGTTCTACCGTAGTTAAATGCTTTTGCAATGTAGAAAATGAATAGCCTTTACCTATCAAAGCTTCCATTTTTTGATTATGTTCAGAATACAATGAAAGAAGTGTAACCTGCTTAAACTCAATAAAACCAAGGTGGTTGTTCTTGATGTTCTCCGCAGTTACTTCCATTCCCCTTTCTTCCAGGTCTTTGATTGAGTCGCATAGACTGAGATAGATATGATCCAAAAATCCATTTACTTTTTTGGCATAAGCTGTTTTGCCCAATGCCTTGTTTGATTTCTGATCCCAAAATTCAGGTTTTACTCTGTGATTAGATGTAAATTCCGTTCTTTGTCCATTGTACGTAATTCTGACTAATAATGGAGCTTCTCCATTTCTGTACAGTTTGTTCAGCCTTAAAAAATAGCTTACACTAAAAGTTGCTTTTTCCATAACTTTACACTTTAAATTGTTAATAATTTTAGTTTAGTGTTCGGTTATTTGATGTATGATGCTGTAATACTGTTTGTTATAAATGTTAAATTCAAAGTTTGGTGTTTTGCTGTTTTTTAGAATTCAAAATTCCCGATTTGGCACCTTAACTTCATTTATAACTCAGGTTGGGATGATTGATGGAATTGATGGAGTGGGGAAGATATTACCTATGTAAGACACTGTAAATCAGAGACATTTAGTGAGTGCTGGTGTAAAAAAACTCCCTTTAGAGAAATCTAAAAGGAGCTTTTTGTGCGGCTGAAGGGACTCGAACCCCCACGCCTCTCGGCACCAGATCCTAAGTCTGGCGCGGCTACCAATTACGCCACAGCCGCAGGCCTGTTTTTATTTGCGAGTGCAAAGTTAATATTATTTTTTTATTTTTTATGGCTTTTGTCGAAGTTATTTCTCATTGACAATCTTCTCGATGACTTCAGGAAAATGTTTGTATTCCAGCTGGTGTACTCTTTGGGCAATATCGCCGGGAGTGTCGCCGGGGAGTACTTCGCAGGAAGCTTGGAAAATTATATCGCCTTCATCGTAGTGCTCGTTAACATAATGTATGGATATCCCCGATTCCTTTTCACCGGCCTCCATTACTGCTCGGTGAACGCGGTCGCCGTACATCCCTTTCCCTCCATACTTGGGGAGCAAAGCCGGATGAATATTGATTATCCTGTTGGGGAAAGCTTTCAGAAGCGGGGCAGACACTTTTAGCAGATAACCCGCTAACACGATAAAATCGATGTTATACTGTTGCAACGTTTCCAAAATCAACTCCGCTTCGTCAAATTCCGTTTTGGAAAAGGTGTAAGACGGAACTCCCAGATTTTTAGCCCGTTCGTGCACAAAAGCTTCTTTTTTGTTGGAAAGAATCAACGATATTTCAATTTCGTCGTTACCGGAAAAATACCGGACAATATTTTCAGCGTTTGATCCGCTACCCGAGGCAAATATGGCTATTCTCTTCATAAAACAGGTGTATGTTTTGCACAAAAAAACGGCAAATGTGCATTATTTTTGAATTTATTGATTGAAAAATTGTGTGGTTAAAGAAAAATTGATTTACTTTGCATCCACAAAATTAAAAAGAAAATATCTTTTATTTACTAATTTAATTAATAAAAAGTTATGTCTGAAGTAGCACAAAGAGTAAAATCGATCATTGTCGATAAATTAGGTGTTGAAGAGTCTGAAGTAACAGAAACTGCCAGCTTTACCAATGATTTGGGAGCTGATTCACTTGACACTGTTGAGTTGATCATGGAATTCGAAAAAGAATTCAATATCTCCATTCCGGACGATCAAGCTGAGAAAATTTCTACGGTAGGTGATGCTATTGCTTACGTTGAACAACACGCTAAATAAAAAATCCACAAGTAAAATTCATGGAATTAAAAAGAGTAGTAGTAACAGGTCTGGGAGCTGTAACACCGTTGGGAAATGATGTTAAAACAACATGGGAAAATACCATAGCGGGAAAAAGCGGGGCCGGACCTATTACTCTTTTCGATGCATCTTTGTTCAAGACACAATTTGCCTGTGAGGTAAAAAATTTTGATCCCTACGAGCTTTTTGACAGGAAGGAGGCCCGGAGATTCGACCGTTATTCTCAGCTTGCCCTGAAAGCAGCGAAAGAGGCGATAGAGAACTCAGGACTTGATTTGGAAAAAGAAGACACCAACCGTATCGGAGTTATCTTCTCTGCCGGAATTGGAGGCATCAAAACTTTTGAGGAAGAGGTTGGTAATTATTATCTTACGCAAGATAAAGGCCCTCGATTCAATCCATTTTTCATTCCGAAAATGATAGCCGATATTGCCGCCGGGCATATCTCTATGATTTACGGACTGAGAGGTCCTAATTACGCAACCGTTTCGGCATGCGCATCTTCTACAAATGCCATCGCCGATGCTTTTAATCTCATCCGACTGAATAAGGCAAATGTTATTGTTACCGGTGGTGCTGAAGCGACCATCAGCGCCTCAGCAGTGGGCGGATTTAACGCAATGCATGCACTTTCTACCCGTAACGATTCGCCTGAAACGGCTTCACGCCCTTTTAGCGCCAGCCGGGACGGATTTGTCATGGGAGAAGGTTCTTCGAGCCTGATTCTCGAAGAGCTGGAACACGCTCTTGCACGTGGCGCGCATATCTACGCCGAAGTAGCTGGTGCCGGCATGTCGGCCGATGCCCATCACATTACGGCTTCTCACCCCGATGGTTTGGGAGCCAAACTGGTAATGTATAACGCCTTGGAGGATGCAAAAATGCAACCCGAAGATATAGATTACATCAATGTTCACGGAACATCTACACCGGTAGGTGATATTTCGGAAGTGAAAGCAATCAAGGAAGTTTTTGGAGAACACAGTTACAAGCTAAACATCAGTGCAACCAAGTCGATGACGGGACACTTGTTGGGTGCTGCCGGTTCACTGGAAGCAATGTTTTGTGCTCTATCCATTGAGAACCAAATCGTTCCACCAACAATCAATTTTACTGAAGGCGACGAGGATCCGGAAATCGATTATAATCTTAACTTCACATTCAACAAAGCTCAAAAACGCGAGTTAAGAGCTGTGCTATCGAACACATTTGGCTTTGGAGGCCATAACGCAAGCGTAATCCTTAAGAAATTCAACAAGTAATGTGTTAAGAAAATTTATGCGAAAAGTAAGGGCAATTCCTCACAAAGGAAAAGAACCCTACTTTTCATTTTACAGGATGTTGGGATTTTATCCCGATAGAATTGATCTGTACCAGGAAGCATTGACACACAGATCATCATCAATTCGCTCAAATTCAGGAAAATGGGTTAATAATGAACGACTCGAATTTCTGGGTGATGCTATTCTTGATGCCATTGTAGCCGATATTTTGTACAAAAAATTCGAGAATAAAAAAGAGGGATTCCTTACCAGTACCCGCTCGAGGATTGTTCAACGTGAAACGCTGAACAAAATTGCTATTGAAATAGGGATCGATAAAATCATCACTTCATCCACCCGGAATCTTGCTCACAACACCAATATCTACGGAGATGCCCTCGAAGCACTGATTGGAGCGATCTATCTTGATCAGGGTTACCGCGTAGCGAAAAGTTTTGTTTTTGAAACGCTCATTAAGCAACACATCAATATCGATACCGTATTGAAAAGTGAGGTAGACTTTAAGTCGCGTCTGATAGAGTGGGGACAAAAATACAAAATTGACGTAGGGTTTGAGGTGACCGACTCTTCCTACGATGAGCAAAACAATCCTATTTTTGAATCGAGGGTTATTGTCGGTGGGATGGATCTGGGTTCAGGAAAAGGGTATTCCAAAAAAGAATCGCATCAGAAGGCAGCAAAGAAAGCCATCAAGAAGCTGCGGAACGATAATGAACTTCTGGAAAAACTTTTCGAGAAAGGGAATAGTGAGTCTTCAGAAACTTCCGGGCAGGAGGAAGAGAACGTGCAGATAGAAATCTAATGTCCAGCTTATACCCAGACGCCGAATGAAATACCCATCCTTCTTCCCTGTTGTACCAACGGAGTATCCACAGTTACCAGGCGAAGTTTGCCCGCAACTTCTTCTAAAGGTACGTCATCTATTTTATTTTTGATCTGTGCAACCATACGTCCGAACTTCCCTTCGTGAATGAGTTGTGCTGCATGGCCGCCGAGCAAAGTGCCTAAATTACGGTCTGCGGGAGACGGTGAACCTCCGCGCTGAATGTATCCGAGGACGGTTTCGCGAGTTTCAAATCCGGTTTGCCTTTCAATTTCTTTGGCGAAATACATGGCAGGCCTTTCGCTGCTTCCTTGTATTTCAATTCCCTCGGCAACAGCCACAATGGAATAGGCTTTCCCCATTTCCATTCTCTTTTTTATCTTGTCGATAATTACTTTCATGTTGTAACCAAGTTCGGGAAGTAGAATGATATCGGCTCCCCCGGCCATTCCAGCATACAGTGTAATCCAGCCGGCATGGTGCCCCATAAGTTCAATAACCATTACACGACGATGGGAACTTGCCGTGGAATGCAGGCGGTCGATAGCATCCGTAGCAATATTGACAGCGGTGTCGAACCCGAAAGTGACATCGGTTCCGTACACATCATTATCGATGGTTTTAGGAATTCCTACTACATTCAGCCCCAATTCAGAAAGCATCCAAGTGGTTTTTTGTGTGCCGTTTCCTCCAATACAAACCAGGCAGTCGAGACCCAATTCGTGGTAACATTTTTTTATCTCTTCCTGGTCTTTTTCGTCGGGTGATGTGATTTTTTTGCGGAACACCTTTTCGCGTGCGGTCCCAAGAATGGTCCCTCCCAGATTAAGAATGCCGGAGAGCGATGCGTCGGACAGATCGATAACGTCCTTGTAAAGCAGACCGGAAAATCCATTCTGGATGCCGATTACAGTCATTCCGTAATTGTTAATGGCTGTTTTTCCGACGCCTCGTATGGTCGCATTAATTCCGGGACAGTCACCGCCGGAAGTGAGAATTCCAATTTTCATACTGTTTCTGATTTTCTTACATTAGTTCCGATACAAAGGAAACAAAAAAGGATTAAAAAGTGAAGATTTTGGAAAGAATATTTTCAGTATGCCAACAGAAAATCGATTCACCTGAGCTTATTCAATATTGTTTCCGCTGCACGGTCCGCAGCACCGGTTCCGCCCAGTATCCGCCGCATTTCCGCGTAATTGTCCAGCATGTTTTTTCGGTAGTTCTTCACGTGGAGAAGTTGGGTAAGTTCTTTTCGGATGTTGTCGACGGTGAAAAACTTGGCGAAGAGCTCCGTTACAACTTCTCTGCCACAAATGAGGTTCACCAATGAGATATAGGGTGTGTGCAGGATGTTTTTGAAGGCCCAGTATGATAGCCGCGGCATCGACGTACGGTAACAAACTACTTGAGGAATGTTCAGCAACGCCGTCTCCAGGGTGGCCGTCCCGGAGGTAACCAACGCTGCCTGTGACTGGGCGAGAATGCGGTACGTTTGGTGGAACAGAACCCTCAGCGGAAATCCTTGGGTAAACTTATCGTAGAAGCCGGGTTCAATACCGGGTGCACCTGCAACGACCAACTGGTAATCTTCGAATCCTTTTACTGCTTGCAGCATGGGTGGCAGGTTGCTGGATATTTCCTGTTTCCTGCTTCCTGCAAGCACTGCGATAATCGGACGGTCGGGAAGTGTGTTGGCCGCAATGAACTCGGCAAACGTTTCATCTTTGTACTCGCGCGCGTCGATCTCATCCACCGACGGATTACCGACGTAATGGACCCGGTAATCGTGTTTTTTGTAGAAATCTACTTCAAAGGGCAGGATACAAAGCATCTCATCCACATATTTCTTGAACGATTTAACCCGATACTCTTTCCATGCCCATACTTTAGGTGAGATGTAATAGAAGACGGGAATGTTCAATCGAGCCTTTACAAACCTAGCCATCTTTAGGTTGAATCCCGGATAATCAACCAGGATAACCGCGTCCGGCTGATAGCCGGCGATCTCCTTTTGACAGAGTTGCAGGTTGTTAAGAATGGTTTTCGCATTCATAACAACCGGGACAATTCCCATAAATGCCATTTCACGGTAATGCTTAACCAGTGTTCCTCCCTGGACGGCCATAAGATCACCTCCGAAAAACCGGAAATCGGCTTCCTTGTCCAACTGTTTGATCGACTTCATCAGGTTGGATGCGTGTAGGTCGCCCGATGCTTCGCCGGCTATTAAGAAGTATTTCATATTCTTATGTCAAATCCCACTTTTTCAGCTCAGGGATAAAATCGTGTGCTGTCATGTCAATTTTTACAGGGACAATGGCAGCGTATCCGTTTGCCAATGCCCATTCATCGGTATTTACGTTGTCTTCTTCCCAGTTTTCGAAGTTCCCGGTCATCCAAAACACATCGCGGCCGTTTCCATCAGCAGACCGTTGATATTCATTCACCCACTTCCCCTGCGTCTGTGATGTTATTTTTATTCCCTTTATTTCCCCTTGTGGAACGTTTATGTTCAAACAGATACCTTTGGGAAGCCCCTTTTTGAGAACAGTCGAGGCTATCCTTTGGGCTACTTCACAGGCGTGCGTGAAGTCGGCATCGTACGCATATTCACAAAGAGATACGCCAAGGGAGGGGACTTCAAAAATACATCCTTCTATAGCAGCGCCCATCGTTCCCGAGTATATTACACTAATTCCAGCATTGGACCCGTGGTTGATGCCCGAAACCAATAAGTCGGGCTTGCGATCTAAAAACTCGTTCAGCGCCAATTTTACACAATCCACCGGAGTTCCTGTGCACATATATGCCGTAAGTCCTTCTTCCTTTTTATAAATTCTGCTTCTCAACGGTTGTGATGTGGAGATGGCAGACGACATTCCCGACTGATGCAATTCCGGGGCGAAAACAACTACCTCGCCCAATGCTCTCATCGCTTCAATAAGCGATACTATTCCTTTAGCCTGATACCCATCGTCATTGGTGACAAGGATAAGAGGTTTTCTACTGTTCATTATTTTTTTCTTTAGAAATGAAGGACAAACTTAATCAAATTCATCGACTTTTCATACATAGGAGGTGTTACAAAATCGTTAAATTGAAGTTTATGTTTCAAAAAAATTCAACTATTTATTAACTTTATTGTTTTAAACTCAAGTATAAATACAATTCAACATATGAGAAAATTAAGCTTGCTGTTTACTTTGCTGATAAGTACAGTTTTGATGTTAGCACAGGAAGTGCGTCCGGTAAAAAACGTTATTGTGATGATTCCCGACGGTACCTCGGTGGGCGTATATTCTGCTTCCCGCTGGTATAAATTTTACAACAAAATGGGTGACCGCCTGCATATCGACCCCTTTTTCACAGGAACGGTTACAACACATTCCTCCAATGCGCCTATTGGTGATTCGGCTCCTACGGGATCAGCCTATGCGACAGGTGTTTTACAGAAAACAAGCAACGTGGCCATTTACCCGGAAGCAGATCCGGAAAACGATCTTTATCCGGTGGATGCTACCCGCACCTATCAGCCTGCAGCTACCCTGTTGGAAGCATCTAAGTTGCTGAAAAATAAAGCTGTAGGGTTGGTGGTGACCTGTGAGTTCCCTCATGCTACGCCTGCTGATTTTTCTTCGCATTACCATACACGCAGTGCCTATAAGTTTATTGCACCGCAAATGGCTTACCAGAATATGGATGTGATGTTCGGCGGAGGAAACAGTATTTTAACCGATGATATCAGGCAACACTTTAAAAATAACGGAACCGTGCTGATTCAAGATGATAGAAACGCGTTGTTGAACTACAACGGTGACGGAAAAGTCTGGGCGCTTTTTGGAGAGCGGGCATTGCCCTATTCCATTGACAGGAACCCCGACAACGTTCCGTCGCTTGCAGAAATGACCGCAAAGGCGCTGGATCTTTTATCCAAAAAAGAAGCGGGCTTTTTTCTGATGGTTGAAGGCAGTCAGGTGGACTGGGCCGCTCATGCTAATGATGCTGTCGGGATGATTACCGAATACCTGGATTTTGATGATGCCGTGGGGGAGGTGATGAAGTTTGCTGAAAAGGACGGAAATACGGCGGTCATTATTATGTCTGACCACGGTAACAGTGGTTTTACCATTGGCTCAAGAGATTGTCCAGGGTACGACAAACTGTCGATTCAGCAGTTGTTTGAAGCGGTATCGAATTACAAACTTTCGGCAAACGGCATCGAAGCCATTCTGATAAATACCAAACCCGAAAACATAAAGGCCGAGTTCAAAAAATACACCGGCATTGATATTACCGAGGAAGAACTGCAGACACTGCTCTCTTCGAAAAACTACAAAGAAAGTGATTACACCCAGGTGGGGACAAGTAATAACATGGCACACAACATAGTAAACATAATGAATTCGCGTACCTGCTTCGGATTTACCACAGGAGGGCATACCGGCGAAGAGACACTGTTGGCATCGTATCATCCGCAAGGGGATATCCTGAGAGGGAATGTGCGCAATGTGCAAGTGAACAAGTATCTGCAAAAAGCATTGGGGTTGGATAAATCATTACAGGAACTGTCGGATGAAATCTTTGTTAAGCATACTGATGTTTTTGCCGGGCAGAAATACTCCGTGAACCGGAAAGATCCCGAGTTTCCGGTCCTAACGGTTAAAAAAGGAAGAAACACGCTGGAGATAAAGGCATTTTCGTCCGTTGGAAAACTTAACGGCAAGCCATTCGATATTGGATCGGTCGCGGTGTATATGGATAAAAACGATACCTTTTATTTGCCTAAGGAGTTAGTAACGAAGTTATAACAAATCCCCCTGAAACGAGATGGGTTGCCGGTTGGTATCTGTGACTTGCAACCGGGCTGTTCCGTTCTCCCAGATATCGAAATACAAAAATATCTCCCGGCCGGTATCTTTCGTTCGAATATCTACCCGCCAATTCCCTTTTTTCTTTCCCGGATTCACCTGATAATCGAAGTCGGTACTGGTAAATTTTATTCCTCCCTCACTTGGATTAACGGGAGCTACATATGCTCGTCCGTAATAGGGCAGGTATGCCCGTATCGTGTCGGGAGATACTTTTACGTCGTAGTAGGGAGACAGGTAAATGGATTTGAAACCGGTGGGATAAGCGTAAGTTGCCTTAAACGTAAAGTCGAAATCGTTTACGCTCCGGCTCACTTCTCCGGCTACAACTTCCTTCTCCCTTGCCGTCTGTGCTGTGCCACACATTGTCAGCCCAAAAGCGACAGACAGCACAATAAGTAAATGTAATGCTGATCGTTTCATCTGTAATTCTTTTGTTTTTACTGTAAAACAAAAATACATAGGGTTTTGTTGTTAGCAACTTATTGATTTTTTTCATGTCTTGTTTTATGTTTATTTTTTGATGGATCTATAGTGGGGCTATTTTGAAGAAATGAAGATTCAAGGACGCGAAAAAGAGCGAAAAACAGCATGAAGGAAGTAGAGATGAATAGAAATTTAAGATTTAAGACGTTTCTTAGAATGGTGATAAATCGGTGAAAAGGTTTAGGCAGTAATAAAAAGCTAACAGCATCAAAACGAAGAAATATGATAAAATCTCCAGCCTGAATGTGGTGTTGGCGTAAAAATGCGCCACAATGATGGAAAGAAATGCGATGATAATGTAGATCCAGATGAACGTGTGAGTCAGGTACAAAATCTGTAAAAGAAAGGAAAGCAGTATTACGGAAATACTGAAAATCAATACTTTTTTGGTAAAGCTCCGCTCTCTTGTAATCTGCTTGCTATCAGCGGTAATAATGAAAAACAAGAAAAGCAGCATTGTCCCGATAAAACCCCATTGCGGGACAGAAAAACCGGGCGTCCGCGTAAAGTTGTAGATCTCGGCGAAACCTTTAAAAGGTTCGATAAAGCCGGAGATGTTATCCCCAAAGACATAGAACACAAAAGCAATCCAAAACACCAGTATTATTCCAAAAATAGATGCTATAAAAGATCGGAAGTTTATTCTGCCCATCGCCGATAACCCAATTAACCACAAGGGCACAAACAATAACGCGTGGATTTGAAAGATTCCGGCAATGGCTATCAACGCACTAAACTGATAAGCAAACCGGTGGGAATGGTGGTACTGATACGATGCCAGTAACGGAAAAAGGGACCAGAGAACGAAGATGAGCCCCGGAAAATCGGGAGTCATTCTCAGAAAAAACGGATGGACACTAAATAGAATCAGCGGAACATAAAAGGGCATCGCTGTTCGCATGCGGATCACACCGTAGCGGACGTTCAATTCGGAAAGAAGATAAGATATAATGAAAACACAGAATGTGCTCGCTAAAAACGAGAGAAGGGGATTTTCGAGAAAAACAGGTTCGATATAGGGCCAGATAAAGCCGGTATTGTTTGCCGGAAAATCAGGTAAGCCCTTTTTCAAAAACATCAGAAAACGCAACGCGATGACGGTAATAGAAACAACTAGTGAAATGAATCTGGATTCCACAAAAAAAGATTTGAAGTTTCTAACCAGCAAAGTGTTCATTTTTATCTTAAGTCAAAGCCGATGTCTTTTCTGAAATAGCTGTTTTCGAAAGAGATTTTTTCGATATTTTTATAGGAATTTTCAAGCGCTTCATTCATTGTATGCCCATATGAGGTTACAGCTAAGACACGTCCGCCTGATGTTACGGGTTCGTCATTTTTTAACGTTGTCCCGGCATGAAAAACAATGGAATCCTTTATCTGTTCAATTCCCGATATTGTTTTCCCCTTTTCGTAACTGCCTGGATATCCCCCAGAAACCATCATCACGGTAACAGCGTACCTGTTATCGATTTCCACTGTTTTTGTATCCAGAGTTTCGGTGGCTACACTTACAAAAAGGTCCAGAATGTCTGACTTGACAAGCGGCAATACCACCTCCGTTTCAGGATCACCCATCCGCACATTGTATTCAATCACTTTCGGCTCACCATCTATATTAATCAACCCGAAGAAGATAAAACCCTTGTAGTCGATCTTTTCTGCCTTAATTCCGTTGACAGTGGGAAGAACAATCCGTTGTTCCACCTTTTCCATAAACTTGGCATCAGCGAAAGGAACAGGGGAAACCGCACCCATGCCCCCGGTGTTTAGCCCGGTATCACCCTCCCCAATACGTTTGTAGTCTTTGGCAACAGGCAGGATTTTGTACGACTTTCCGTCGGTCAGCACAAAAACCGAACATTCAATCCCCTTTAAGAACTCTTCGATAACCACTTTGTCGCTTGCAGAACCAAACATCCCGTTGAGCATTTCCCAAAGCAGGCGTTTGGCCTCGTTTAAATCGTCAATGATGAGCACCCCTTTTCCGGCTGCCAACCCATCGGCTTTGAGTACATAAGGAGGCTGCAATGATTCCAGAAAATAATTTCCCTCTTCAATGTTTTCTAGCCTGATCGTTTTGTATCGCGCCGTGGGGATATTGTGTCGGCTCATGAATTCTTTGGCAAAATCCTTGCTCCCTTCCAGCTGGGCCCCCTTTTGGGAAGGACCGATAACGGCAACGTGGCACACGTCCTCGTCATTGCGAAAATAATCGTAAATTCCCTGAACAAGCGGATCCTCCGGCCCAACCACGATCATGTCCACATCGTTTTCCAAAGAAAACGATTTTAACGCCTGAAAGTCTGTCGGAGAGATGGCAACGTTTGTTCCCAACGATGCAGTCCCCGCATTTCCGGGCGCAATAAACAAGTTGTTCAAGTACTTGCTGCTACGCATACGCCAGGCAAAAGCATGTTCACGCCCACCGGAGCCAAGAATTAATACGTTCATAGTCAACTGGAAGAGAAATTTACGCCAATAATCATCTGTTGGACGTACAAAACTACTAAAATTAAATTAAACAATAAACTTCTAAAAGCTTTTCTTGATAACGTTTTGAAAAAAAATTACCTTTGCGTGAATTATGGAAAAAAACAAAATTACCCAATTGTTTGGCATAAGATATCCCATCATTCAGGCCGGAATGGTTTGGTGTAGTGGATGGCGATTGGCATCGGCAGTAAGTAATTCAGGGGGATTGGGCTTGATCGGTGCAGGTTCGATGCATCCTGAAACGTTGCGTGATCACATAAAAAAATGCAAGATGGCTACCGGTAACCCTTTTGGAGTAAATATCCCGCTGATGTATCCACAAATTGAAGAGATCATGCAAATCGTGATGGATGAGAAAGTAGCCATTGTCTTCACATCGGCAGGAAATCCAAAAACGTGGACCGCAAAACTGAAAGCCGAAGGCATTATCGTCGCGCACGTGGTATCCGGTTCGAAATTTGCATTGAAATGCGTTGAAGCGGGTGTGGATGCTGTTGTTGCAGAAGGTTTTGAAGCTGGAGGGCACAACGGACGAGAAGAAACCACCACGCTAGCGCTTATTCCGCAGGTGCGAAAAGTCACCGGTTTGCCGCTTATTGCCGCCGGAGGAATAGCAACAGGCGAAGGAATGGCCGCTGTTTTTGCGCTTGGGGCCGAGGGTGTACAGGTGGGTACACGTTTTGCGCTTACTGAGGAGAGCTCAGCCAGTGATGCATTCAAGCAGAAGTGTATTTCTCTGAAAGAGGGTGACACCATACTTTCACTGAAGAAAATCAGTCCCACCCGATTGGTGAAAAATGATTTTTATCATCAGGTACAGGAATTGGAAGATAGGGGTGCATCTGCTGACGAACTTCGCTCGTTGCTGGGGCGCGGTCGTTCAAGACGCGGTATATTTGAAGGAGATCTGGTGGAGGGTGAACTGGAAATTGGACAAGTTGCATCGCTGATAGATACTGTTGTTCCTGCGGAGCAGGTGGTCGAAGGGATGATGAAAGAATATTACGAGGCAGTTGAAAAATTGAACAGGATTGTATTTTAATCTTATCCTCCCACAACTGCCGCTGACTTGCCTGCATACAGGAAGGGTTAAACCTGGAGTGATGTTCCGGCTTCGTGTGGAAGGGTTTATAAGTAAAATTATTTATGAGAAAATATTTTATTTTTCTTTTATTATCTGTTTGCACAAGCTTGCTGTTTGCCCAACAAAACAAGTTGTTCACGTTGGACGAACTTATCCCGGGAGGAAAAAACTTTTACAGTTATTATCCGCAAATAGGCGAACAATTTCAATGGCACGACGATGAGTTGATGATGCTCAGGGACGACTCCGTCTTCCGGGTCGACCCGTTGAATCCTAACCACAAAAAATTTGTTTTCCGGTTCGATGAAATCCGGAAAAAAGAAAAAGGCGGGGGAATTGTTTCCCGTGTGAGTTTTGACAGGGAAGGCAGCGATAACCTGGTATTTTCATCGGCTAAGGGCACGGGTGTGTATGACTTGAAAACCAGACAGGTAATCTTGTCTGTTGATTTTCCCGAAAACAGTGCCAACCAGGAACTTTCTCCCGACAATGTTTATCTGGCCTATACAAAAGAGAATAACTTGTATATAACGGACGGAACAGGTAAAGAGACGGCAATCACTTCGGAAGAAAACAAGGGGATTGTTTGTGGTCAGGCGGTTCACCGGGATGAGTTCGGAATTAAAGGAGGAATCTTTTGGTCACCCGGTGGAAACAAACTGGCGTTTTACCGGATGGATGAAACCATGGTTGCCAGTTATCCGGTTGTGGATATCTCTGCCCGGACCGCAACGGAGAAAAGCATTCGGTATCCGATGGCCGGAGAAAGCAGTCACGAAGTGGCGATCGGTGTTTATAACGTAAAGACCGGGCAAACCGTTTACCTGAAAACAGGTGAACCCAGGGACAAGTACCTGACAAACGTGGTTTGGAGTCCCGACGAAAAATTTATATATGTAGCCGAACTTAACCGTGAACAAAATCACTTGAAGATGAACCGGTACGACGCAGGGTCGGGTGATTTTGATAAAACACTTTTTGAAGAAACACATCCGAAGTACGTGGAGCCTGAAAATCCGGTTTTGTTTGTGAGGAACAACCCCGCTCAATTTGTCTGGCAAAGCGAACGGGACGGATTCAACCACCTGTACCTGTACGATACGTCGGGCCGATTACTGAAACAACTCACCCGGGGAGATTGGGAAGTAACGGATGTTATCGGTTTTGACGGAAAAGGACAACACCTGTTTTTTGTCTCAACCCAGCCCAGCCCTTTAGAAAGGCATGCTTACAGCGTAAATTTAAAGAGCGGAAGCATCCACCGACTCACCAATGTTCCGGGCATGCACACCATTGCCGTCAGCAATTCTGGAAGATACCTGGTCAGCCGTTATTCAGCCAGCGATAATCCCGGTAAAGTTGATATTATCGACTTGAAAAACGCCAAAACGGTTACACTAACCTCCGCTCTAAATCCTTTTGCCGGAATCAGTATGCCTCGTGTTGAACTAGGAAGCCTGAAAGCTGCCGACGGTAAAACCGATTTATTTTACCGGATGGTAAAGCCCGCTAACTTCGATGCGGCAAAGAAATACCCTGTGGCCATATATGTTTACGGTGGTCCGCATTCACAATTGGTGCAGAATCGCTGGAGATACGGTTCGGGCGGTTGGGAAACGTATATGGCACAGAAAGGATACCTTGTTTTTGTGTTGGATAACCGGGGTACATCGTTTCGAGGACGAGCCTTCGAGGATGTTACTCACCGTAGGCTTGGTGTGGAGGAGGCCAAAGACCAGATGTGCGGTGTGGAATTCTTGAAATCACTGCCTTACGTGGATGCCGGCCGGCTGGGTGTTCACGGCTGGAGCTATGGCGGATTTATGACAATTAACATGTTACTGCGCTACCCGGAGGTATTTAAGGTGGGCGTTGCCGGTGGTCCTGTGATCGATTGGAAATATTACGAAGTGATGTACGGTGAACGTTACATGGATACGCCTCAGGAGAATCCGGACGGTTACGCGAAGACAAGTTTGCTGAACAAAGCTGGTAGGCTGAAATCGAGGCTGCTTATCATTCACGGTGACGAAGATCCGGTAGTGGTGATGCAGCACAGCTTGCAGTTCTTGAAATCGTCGATTGGTGCAGGCACGCATCCCGACTTTTTCGTCTACCCCGGACACGAGCATAACATGATAGGCCGGGACCGTGTGCATCTGCACGAACACATCACACGCTATTTTGAGGATTTTTGCCGGTAGCGAAGGTAGGTCGGATTACGCACAAAAATCATAAATTGTTCGTACCTTTGTCCGTTAGAATATGCAACATAACTTATTTTCTTCCGATAAATTCTCGTTCTTCAGTTTGGGCAGCGGTAGTTGCGGTAATTGTTATTACCTGGGAAACAGCCACTACGGGATGCTTATCGATGCTGGATTGGGGCCACGTATTATCAAAAAAAGATTGGGTGATCACGGTATCGATTTTTCGTCAATTTACGCCCTTCTGGTGACACACGACCATTACGACCACATAAAATCAGCAGGGTACCTGAGCGAAAAACTTAATATACCGGTCTATGCTACAGAGAAGGTACACCGGGGCATTCGTAACTGTCCCCTTGTTAAAAACACCATCAACGGTGCAACTAAACGAATTATAGAGAAGGGAGAGTCGTTTCAGATAGAAGATTTTAGGATTACCGCTTTCGATGTCCCGCACGACAGCAGCGACAATGCCGGTTATTTTTTTGAGTTCGGTAATCACAAGCTTACACTGGCAACCGACATCGGGGCTATAACCGATGATGTAGCCTATTACGCCGGAAAAGCTAACCACCTGGTTATTGAAAGCAATTACGACGAAGAAATGCTTCTTAACGGAAGGTATCCCTATTTCCTTAAACAGCGAATCAGTAACGGAACGGGACACTTGAGCAACCGGCAGACTGCTGAGTTTTTGGCAAACAACTGTTCACCTCATCTCCGGAATATCTGGCTTTGCCACCTGAGCGGTGATAACAACAGTCCCGATCTGGCATATGAGACGGTGAAGAATGAACTTGTCGGCAAAGGTATAGAGGTGGGAGTGAATATAAATTTAGGCGTTTTCCGCCGGAATGTGTTGTCTTCGAAAATTGAATTTTAAATTCCGCTGTAAATGAAAGTATTGTACGTTTTTGGAGGAATTCCACCTTATGCCAATGCTTTGTTGAATAAGCTGGCTGATAAAGGAGTGGAAGTTGTGGTGGTTGTTCCTCCGAAAAAAAGTACAATGATTGGAAAAGGCGTAAGGGTGATTGGCCGGGAGGTGGCAAATTACAGGGTTATAACGAGTGAAGAAAGAAAATCGCTGCTGGGCAAAACCGGCTTCAGGGAACTTCCTTCCATCATATACAGAGAGAAGCCTGATATTTTTGTCGTAGGCTGGCCTTTTTTCTTGCAGTATTTCACTCAACCTGAATTAAGGAAAGCTTTAAAGGAGACCAAATCCAAATTTGTGATGCGCGAAATCCCTTTTCAGGTTCCACCCTATGGAAAACTCAGCTCCTTCTACAAAGAAAACCCTGTATACGATGAAGATATGAACCTGCTGAATAAAGGGTTGTTTTTCCACATACGGCAGAAACTCGTTGCAGAAATCAGGAAATACTGTTACTCACACGCTGATGGTGCGGTAGTCTATTCGTCTGTAGGGAAAGAGATCTTGCCTACTTATAACCTATCCGAAAAGTCGGTGTTTGTTACCTACAACTCAAACAATTCCGAGGAATTGCTCCGGATCAGACAAGAACTGTCCAAAGAACAACCTCTGTTGCCTCAAAATGATCACAGGATGATTCATATCGGAAGGTTGGTGAAATGGAAAAGGGTGGATTTATTGATGGACGCTTTTTCAAAAGTACTATCGCATTTCCCCGGTGCGGAGCTGGTGATCGTAGGAGATGGCCCCGAAATGGAAAATCTGAAAAAACAAGCCCGTGACTTGAAGATCGGCAGCCGAGTTATTTTTACCGGAGAGATTTACGATAATTTATTGATAGGAAGATACTTCTTGGCGTCATCGGTTTATGTTTTGGCAGGAATGGGGGGGTTGTCCATCAACGATGCCATGACGTTCTCCCTTCCGGTAATATGTTCGGTATGTGACGGTACCGAGCGGGATCTGGTTTACGAAGGGAGTAACGGATTCTTTTTCCGGGAAAATGATGCCGTAGATCTGTCCGAAAAGATAATTGCGCTGTTTAATGATCCCGGCTTAAGAAAAAAAATGGGAGAACATTCCTTCGAAATCATCAAAAATAAGGTCAACCTGGATACGGTCAGCGATAGGTATGTAAATGCCTACAAAACTATTTTATCGAATTGATTTGTCTTTCTCCCGTCAAAGAAAATGGGTATATATGTGGCGTTAACCGTTTTATTAGGAATTTTACGCTTATTTTTGTAGTTGAATTAATGGATTAGTATATGAAAGCTTGTTTTATTGGATTGGGTTATATAGGTTTGCCGACAGCTGTAATCGCGGCTGATAACGGTATTGAAGTAATCGGTGTAGACATTAATCCCGAAGTAGTGAAAAGTGTGAATTCCGGGAAAGTTCATTTCTCAGAACCCGGATTGGATAAGATATGCAAAAAAGTCACTTCCAACGGAAATCTTAAGGCATATACTGAGCCGCAAGCAAGTGATGTTTACGTCATTGTGGTGCCCACCCCGTTTAAAGGAAATCATGAACCCGACGTCTCGTACGTGGAGTCTGCTGTCACCACCGTTCTTCCTTACTTGAAGGAAGGAGATTTGTGTATTATTGAGTCAACATGCCCTGTGGGCACCACGGAAAAGATGGCAGAGTTGATTTATTCCGAAAAGCCTGCGTTAAAAGATAAAATCTATTTGAGTTATTGTCCTGAAAGAGTATTGCCGGGAAATACCGTTTATGAATTAATTCACAACGACCGTGTGATAGGAGGTATCGACGAAGGATCCTCGGAAAAAGCTGCCGGCTTCTACAGCCATTTTGTGAAAGGATCCCTGTACAAGACAAATGCGCGTACTGCCGAAATGTGTAAACTGACAGAGAATGCTTCTCGCGATGTGCAGATTGCTTTTGCTAACGAGCTTTCCATCATATGTGAGAAAGCCCATATCAATGTCTGGGAACTGATCGAGCTAGCCAACAAACATCCCCGTGTAAACATTCTTCAACCCGGAAGTGGGGTGGGAGGACATTGTATTGCCGTGGATCCCTATTTCATCACTTCAGAATTTCCGATTGAGTCTCAACTGATAGGAAAGGCCCGTGAAATAAACAATTACAAAGCTTTTTGGTGTTCAGAGAAAATTCTTTCCACGATGAAGGATTTCAATTTACGCGAAGGCCGGGAACCTGTTGTGGCTTTGATGGGGCTTTCTTTTAAGCCGAACATCGAAGATTTGAGGGAGTCACCTGCCAAATACATTGTCTCGAAAGTAATGCAAGGGCATAACAACGCTGATTTCTTAATCGTTGAGCCCAATATAGAGACGCATAAGGTTTTTAAGCTTACCGATTATGCGGAAGCGTATGACACGGCCGATATAGTTGCGTTTCTGGTAGCTCATAAGGAGTTTAAGAAGTTGATTTTCAGAGATGATAAGGTGATCCTTGATTTCTGTGGGGTTTTTAAAAAATGAGGGTATGCGAAAAAAAATAATGCTTGTTTTTGGAACCCGTCCCGAGGCTATAAAAATGGCTCCGTTGATTAGGGAGTTTCAGAAATATCCCGATAAATTTCATGTTCTTGTTTGTGTAACCGGGCAACACCGGCAAATGTTAGATCAGGTTCTTCGTCTGTTTGAAATAAGACCCGATTATGACTTGAATGTTATGAAAAGCAATCAGGACTTATACGACATAACATCCAGCATATTAACGGGTATGAGGGATGTGCTGAAGCAGTCGCAACCCGATTGGGTGATTGTACATGGCGACACAGCCACTTCCACGGTAACCGCGTTGGCTGCTTTTTACCAGAAAATACCGGTAGCGCATGTCGAAGCAGGGCTGAGAACACACAACATGTACAGCCCTTGGCCGGAAGAAATTAACCGTCAAATCACAAGCCGGATAGCCACATACAATTTTGCACCTACTCCCTTAAGCAAGCAGAACCTGTTGGATGAGGGAATCAAAGAAAACAGTATTTCAGTAACAGGAAATACGGTTATTGATGCGCTGTACTGGGTTACTCAAAAAATAAAAACCGATAAAAACCTTCGGAAAGAGATCGAGGAAACCCTAATCCGGAGTGGGTTGCCCGAAAAAATGGGCGGAAGCCTTACCCCGCAACTTGTATTAATTACCGGCCACAGGAGGGAAAATTTTGGTGAAGGATTTACACATATTTGCCAAGCAATAAAAACGTTATCGGAAAAGTTCCCCGAAACTCATTTCATTTACCCAATGCACCTTAATCCGAATGTGCGCGAAACCATTCGTGAGGTGTTTAGTGATGATAAGCACGAAAACCTCCATTTAATAGAACCCCTGGATTACCTGCCTTTTGTCTACCTCATGGAAAAGAGCAGGTTGATCCTGACCGACAGTGGAGGAATTCAGGAAGAAGCTCCAGGCTTAGGTAAGCCGGTTCTGGTCATGCGGGATACCACGGAGCGTCCCGAAGCACTGGAGGCCGGGACAGTCAGGCTGGTCGGAACGAACTACAGCCTGATTGTGTCAGAAACCTCCCGGCTTTTATCGGACGATAGCTATTATTATTCTATGTCAACCAGAACCAATCCATACGGTGACGGCAAGGCATGTGAACGTATCGTTGAGAAAATGTTGGAAATAGCATGAACGTACTTATAATCAGCACATCCGATATTCACGGCGGGGCAGCCATTGCAGCTTTCCGGTTGATGAATGCTCTCCGTGCCAAGGGGGTAAGGGCGAAGATGCTGGTTCGTGATAAACGTTCTGACAATGAGTATATTATGCAAGCAGGCGGCAAAATTCAAAATAACCTGCATTTTTATGGGGAGCGCGGACAAATATTTTTGCAAAACCGGTTATCGCGGGAGAACCTTTTTGATGTTTCCATCGCCAATACCGGAATTTCCGTTACCCGGCTTCCCGAATTTAAGCGAGCTGACATTATTCATCTACACTGGATCAATCAGGGGATGTTATCGATCAGCGAAATCGGAGAGATCCTTGCCAGCGGTAAAAAGGTGGTGTGGACGATGCACGATATGTGGCCCTTCACCGGAATTTGTCATCATGCCGGACCGTGTGCACGCTTTCATCATTCATGCGGAAATTGTCCATACTTGAAAGCTCCATTGGAGAACGATCTTTCTCACCGGATTTTTCGAAAAAAACAGACGGCATACGATCAGGGAAAAATAGAATTTGTGGCCTGCAGCCAGTGGCTTGGAAGGCTAGCAGAAAAAAGTCCACTTACAACAGGACGCCGGGTAGTTTCTATTCCAAACCCCATCGATACGCAAAGGTACTTTCCCAAAAATAAGGAGGAAGCAAAACAAAAACTGGGCTTACCTGCGGACAAAAGGATTATTTTGTTTGCCGCGGTTAAAGCTTCCGACAAACGAAAAGGGATGGACTACTTGATAGAAGCCGGCAAACGACTTAACAACAAAGAGGTGCTGTTTCTGATTGCCGGGACAAACGGGAACGAAATTGCACAGCAACTGCCGGCCTTGTCCGTGAATACCGGATTTGTTGCCCCGGATAGAATGCCGGATCTTTATAATGCTGCCGATGTTTTTGTGACACCTTCACTGCAGGAGAACCTACCGAATACCCTTATGGAGGCTATGTCATGCGGTACACCTTGTGTTGGATTCAATACCGGGGGAATCCCTGAAATGATTGACCACCGAAAAAACGGATATGTGGCCGAATATAAGGACGCTGATGACTTAACCCAAGGTTTGCAGTGGATCCTTTTTGAAGCTGACTTCCGGCAGCTTTCGGAAAATGCCCGAAAAAAAGTATTGTCGGAATACGCAGAGGAAATAATTGTCAACCGCTATTTAACGATTTATGCAGAACAATCCCAATAATATTACCGATCAGTCGCACTGGGAGGCATACTGGTCGGACTATCAATTTGACAAGATTCCTCGCAGCGTGGTTTTCGGAAAATTTATACCGAAACTCAGCGGAGCCAAAAGTTTTATCGAAATCGGCGGTTTTCCCGGTATTTTTGCGGCGTATTTTTACAAGCAGGGTATTCCGGATGTTACCGTACTCGACTTTTACATGAATACTGCTATCGTCCGTAAGTTTGAGGCGGTCAATAATCTTCCGGAGCATACCATCCGGTGTATTGATGGCGATTTTTTCGAAATTTCGTCCGAAAAAAAATACGATGTAGTCTTCTCATCGGGATTTATCGAACACTTTCAGGACACGCGCGACGTCATTGCACGGCACGTGGACTTGCTCTCGGAAAACGGACATTTACTCCTGCTGGTCCCTAATTTTCTCGGGTTGAACGGAAGAATACAACAATGGTTGGATAGGGAAAATCTGGAAGCACATAACCTGAAATCGATGGAGATCCCACGTTTGAAAGGCATTATGCAGGAATTCGATTTAAAGGAGGTTGAAATTGAATACCTGGGGAAGCCTATGCTTTGGCTGGAGCCGAAACCCAAAAATAAGCGTATCCGAAAATGGGTGAAAATGTTGAGTTATGCCGTTAAACTTTTTCCGGTGAAGGGACGGTTCCTTTCGCCGTTTATTGTTGTTTACGCCCGCAAATGAAATCGCTTTCCGTAATAACCGTTACCTACAACGCAGGAAAAACGTTGGAACGGACGCTGAAAAGTGTTCGCGAACAAACGTATCCGTATGTGGAACATATTATTGTGGACGGAAAATCGAAAGACAATACCCTTGCGTTGATCCAGCAGTATGAGAATCCCAAACTGAAATGGAAGAGTGAGCCGGACAACGGGTTGTACGACGCAATGAATAAAGCCGTAACGATGGCTACGGGTGACTATCTTTGCTTTTTAAATGCAGGTGATATGTTTTTTCTGCCGGAGACAGTAGAGAACATGATGAATTCTTTCGAACCCGCTTCGGCCCCTGACATCTTGTATGGTGAAACGGCTATTGTCGGTGATAACGGGGAATTTTTGTTTATGCGTCGACTAAGTGCACCCGAAACCCTTTCCTGGAAAAGTTTTAAGCAAGGAATGCTGGTGTGCCATCAGGCGTTTATGGTCAAGAAATCGATTTTTGAGCCTTACGACCTGAATTATCGTTTTTCTGCGGATGTGGACTGGTGCATCCGCATGATGAAAAAATCCCGCTACATCCGTAATACACACCTGACGCTTATTAATTACCTGAACGAGGGAATGACTACGGCCAACCGGAAGGCTTCGCTCAAGGAGCGGTACCGGATCATGGTGAAGCATTACGGACAGGTATCAACTTTCCTTCACCATGTTTGGTTTGCAGTGCGAGCCGTAATAAAACCTGAAAAATAACCTCCCCTTTCTCTTAAGTGATGGGGAGAGAAACAGAGATGATGTACAGAAGAAAACTCAACGTTGAGGAACTCAACAGAATAAGTGTTAAAGAATTTCGAGAAGCACCCAAAATCCCCTTGGTGGTGGTGTTGGACAATGTGCGCAGCCGACACAACATCGGTTCGGTTTTTCGCACATGCGATGCTTTCCGGGTGGAGGAGATTATCCTTTGTGGCATTGCTGCCCCACCGCCCGATGCCGAAATTCATAAAACGGCACTGGGTGCTGAAGATTCGGTGAAATGGAGGTATTTCGCGGAACCTATTTCGGCGATTAAAGAATTGAAAACGAACGGGTATACCGTTTTTTCCATAGAGCAGACCCGGAACAGCCTTTCGTTGGAAACCCTGACGTTGGACCGGCGGAGAAGATATGCCGTTATCCTTGGACATGAAGTACATGGTGTGCAACAGGAAGTTGTTGATGCTTCGGACAACTGCATCGAAATTCCGCAGTACGGTACCAAGCACTCACTGAATGTTTCGGTTACGGCGGGAATAGTGATTTGGGATTTTTTCAAACAACTGTCGGAATGACTGTTTACTACGATAATTGGTGCAAAAACTGCACCCGGTTGATGAACCTGATCCGTCAGTTAGATTGGTTTAATCTTATCTCATGCAGAGAGTTACGTAATGAAGAGCATACGAAAATTGCACCCGGGTTGAATCTGACTTTGGCGGAAGAGCAATTGGCATCTGTTCACAAAGGGATATGGAAATACGGATACGATTCGCTGTATCGGACTATTCTCCGGCTTCCGCTGTTCTGGTTGCTTGTTCCGGCTTTCTGGGTATTGAAAATCACCCGGTTGGGCTCTTGTTTGTATAAACAATTGGCTGTAAACAGGCATATAGTTCCGTTGCATTGCCGGCAAAAAGACTGCGAGAGGATTTAACGTTCGTGAGCTGTCCCGCGGCGTTCAGCCTTTACCATTTTGTAAAGCTGGTCGTTTGGGCGGATTTTCTCGGGCGTTTTTATCGAGAAGTGATCGCCTTTAACTGCTTCGGAAACTTGCCTCAAATGGACTCGGATATCTTCTGCCGTCACAAAAACCGCGCCGGTGGTCGGTCCGGTGATCAATAACTCATCGCCTTCCTTAACCGGTTGGGCTTCTACCAAAAATTCCGTAACGCCGATGTTCCCGAAATGCTTAATGGCTTTGCCCACATAAACTTTTCTTTTTGTTGCCCCTGAACCGTACCGGTGCGTCCATTCACCCAACCGTTGGCCGAGGTAATACCCGTCCCAGAATCCGCGATTAAAGACGGTGGCCAGCTTTTCGTTCCATGTATCGATTTTTTCCTGCGAAAACGTATCGTTGCAGTAGGCCTGGGCCGCTTCTTTGTAGCACGAGGTTACTGTCCGGACGTACTCCGGGCCGCGGGCACGGCCTTCAATTTTAAAGACCCGGACACCCGCATCCATCATCTTGTTCATGAAATGGATGGTCTTGAGGTCTTTGGGAGACATGATGTACTCGTTGTCAATTTCCAGCTCGATTTCGCTGTCCTTGTCCTTTACGATATATCCACGGCGGCAAATCTGGTTGCATGCTCCCCGGTTTGCCGACAGATTTTTTTCGTGTAAGCTTAGATAACATTTGCCTGAAACAGCCATACATAAAGCACCGTGCGCGAACATTTCTATGCGTATCAGATCACCCGACGGGCCCTTTATCTGCTGTTCGACGATGTCTTTGTGAATGGAAGCTACCTGATCGAGGTTGAGTTCGCGAGCCAACACCACCACATCGGCAAACTGGGCGTAAAACCGTAACGATTCGGTGTTGGTGATATTCAGCTGGGTAGACAAGTGTACTTCCACTCCAATGCTTCGGGCATACATCAACACCGCCACGTCTGCTGCGATGATTGCTGATAAATTGGCTTCCCTGGCTGCATTCACCACTTTTCGCATCAGCTCCATGTCGTTGTCATAAATAATGGTATTGACGGTCAGGTAACTTTTTATTTTATTTTCCCTGCAGATCTCCGCAATTTTGTGCAGGTCTTCCACGGTGAAATTGTTGGACGACTTGGCACGCATGTTCAGCCCCTCGATGCCAAAATAGATAGAATCAGCACCTCCCTGAATGGCAGCTGTCAGTGATTCGTAGGAACCTGCCGGTGACATGATTTCGTAATCGTGAATTTTTTTCATCTCTGTGATTTTTTGAGATACAAAAATACGACTTTTTACGCAATAGGCATAGAACTATTTGAATAAGGAAACGTTTAACAGATAACAAAACCCTAAAATAGCTATTATGAAAAAGTTTTATTCCCTTCTTTTCTTACTTACACTTTTGGTTTTACTTACAAACTGTTCGCAAGGGAAATCGACATCATCTGACAATCCTGATCGGTTGGATTCAATAGAGATGACTGGAATCCTGAAAAAATATCCTCATCCACAAGGTTATCAAAAATATGTCATTTCCGTGCCCGGGAAGCCTGATGAATCTCAATTTATCGTTGAGATAATCCCGGGTAAGACGATGCAAATGGATGAATGCAACGATTATAGCTTACAGGGTGAGTTTGTAGAAGATTCTTTTGCCGATGAAGATGTGTTACGCTACATTTAACGGTCGGAAGGGGAAGTGGTGCAGACGTTGCTGGGATGTGCAACAGACAGCCTGCACACCGAGTTTGCTCGTGGGATGCCGGTTTTGGTCGATTATAACAGTTTAAGACCCACGGTTGTTTATCTCCCAAAAGATATTGAATTGAAGCATACCGTGTGGAAAGTTGCCGAAATGATTCAGGTTGAGCACGATCCCGAAAATAAGCTCTTTGAAAAACGTCCTTTCGACCTGACTAAAGACAAATACGACGGTTATATATTACAATTGCCAGCAGGCTCTGAAAATTCAAAAATAGAACTTGTTGTAGGTATCACGAAAAAAGTGGATTGCAATCGGCATCGTCTTATCGACGTAACTTTCGGAGATGCCGGAGACATGAATTTTTCTCCCCACATGTTTATGATTTTTGATTCGGACGGTGAAATTGCGTCTACGCAGATGGGTTGCCCAGACAGGGAGCTGACCGGGAAATTTATCTACGGGGAAACAAGAAGGATACCGTATACAACAGATCCCCTGATTATTTTTATTCCTAAAGGATTTGAACTTCGCTACCGGATTTGGGAAAGTGTCGTATAGAAAGTAGCTTTTTCCGTGAATGTATTATTCCAGAAGTTGTTTTGTCCGGTTAAACGACGGTCACTATCTCTGTTTTCTTTATCCGAATAGTGTACGAATTTCAGTCTTTTATCTTTTTTATTGGGCTTAGGACTTTGTTTTTAGCGTATTTTATTGTATCTTTGCCGTCCGAAAAATAATTTTTCGGTTTAAATCATTAATAATTAATTCATTTTAGTATGAACAATTACGAAACCGTTTTCATTTTGACTCCCGTTTTGTCTGATGTACAGATGAAGGAAGCGGTTGAAAAATTCAAGAACCTCCTCACGGACCAAGGGGCTGAAATTGTAAACGAAGAAAACTGGGGATTACGTAAGCTGGCTTACCCCATCGACAAAAAAACAACCGGCTTTTATACGTTTCTGGAATTCAAAGCCGACCCGTCAGTGGTTGCCAGACTTGAGGTAAACTTCCGTCGCGATGAGCGTGTGATTCGTTTCTTAACCATCAAGCAGGATCATTTTGCATTTGAATACGCCGAGAAAAGACGAAACAACAAAGGCGGCAAGAAGCAGGAAGCCCGTATTCAGGATACGGCTAAAGAAACCGTTAAGGCGGGAAAAAAAGTTGAATTAGAGGAAAAGGAGGATTAAAAGATGGCTAAACAATCAGAAATCAGATATTTGACTCCCGTATCGGTGGATGTTAAAAAGAAAAAGTATTGTCGTTTCAAAAAGAACGGAATCAAGTACATCGATTACAAGGATCCCGAATTTTTGAAAAAGTTCCTGAATGAGCAGGGGAAAATTCTTCCACGCAGAATAACAGGTACATCGCTTAAATTTCAACGTCGTATCGCGCAAGCAGTTAAGAGAGCACGTCACATAGCATTGCTTCCGTACGTAACCGATTTAATGAAATAAAAAGAAGGAGGAAAAGTTATGGAAGTAATTTTAAAGGAAGATGTAGTTAATTTAGGCTACAAAGACGATATAGTAAACGTAAAGAAAGGATATGCCCGCAATTATCTTATCCCACAGGGAAAAGCCATCATTGCTACCGAATCTTCGAAAAAAGTGCTGGCGGAAAACCTGAAACAACGGGCTCATAAGCTGGAACAGATTAAAGCAGCAGCTATGGCTCTGGCCGAAAAGATGGAAGGTGTATCCCTTACCATCGGAGCAAAAACCAGTTCCACCGGAACGATTTTCGGGTCGGTTACCAACATTCAGATTGCCGATGCCTTAAAGGAAAAGGGTTTTGATGTGGAAAGAAAAACCATTGTTATAAAAGATTCTGTAAAAGAAGTAGGGAACTACGTGGCTGTCGCCAAGTTGCACAAAGAAGTGTCTGTGGAAATTCCATTTGAAGTAGTGGCAGAATAATATACAAGGAATAATATTTTTTAAAAGCTGATAAAATTTGTATTTATCAGCTTTTTTTTATTACATTTGCAACGATGCGGATATCTGTTGTTTACCGCCAAGAGACACGGAAAATAATGAATTTATTGGTAAAATACGTTCATGTTTCCCGCCAGCAGTTAACTCAGCTAACTGTTAGGGCGGTGGTTTTTTTATTTTTGACAGTTGTTTCGTGTACAAGAACGGGAAACACCACAATTGAGAGCACTGCATTTAAAGACAGTCTGGAGAAAAAAGTATATTCACGCAACTTTCCTGCCGACTCAGTATTACTCCTGCTGAACAGTTTTACGGCATCCAAAAACTACGCCGGTATTTATATCACTAGTTGTGAGCTTGGTAACAGGTATCGGGCACAATCTGACTTTTCCAATGCGATCGACTATCATCAGCAATCGTTAAATGCTGCCCTCCTCTTGAAGGATACAATTTATATTGCACAAGCTTACAACAATATTGGAACCAACCTGAGAAGGATCGGCGTCCTTCCCGAAGCGTCCGACTACCACTATCAGGCCCTTCAGATTACAGAGAGCTTTCAAGATGTCAACGATAAGGCGAACCAAAAAAACAGGGTTATGGCCCTGAATGGTATTGGTAACATCGCGCTTTCCATAAACGATTTTACCGAGGCCGAAAATAAATTCAGGGAAGCACTCAAGGGAGAAGTCACCATCGAAAGTAATCTCGGTCAGGCCATAAACTATGCCAATTTAGGAGCTATTTACCAAATGAGGAAGCAGTATGATTCGGCGTTCTATTATTACGATCTTTCTATGATTAAAAACCAATTGATTGGATCAAAATTGGGGATCGGGCTTTGTCATACGCATTTTGGCGAAATTTTTGAAGATCAAAATGAATATCAAAAAGCAGAAGATGAGTATCGGAAAGCTTATGTTGTAATGGACGGAATGGACGATAAGTGGCATTGGCTTGTCTCTTGCCTGGCCGTTTCCAGGATCAATCTTAAGTTGGACAATTTTGATGAAGCACTCAGGTATCTCGAGAAAGCTAAAGAGACTGCAGAGGAGATCAGATCTCCCGAACATTTGTCGGAAGTCTATGCTTTGTACGAGATGTACTATAGTCGGATCGGAAAATACAGAGATGCGCTAGAAAACAATAAGTTAAGCGTAATGTACCAGGACAGTATCCTTAGCATACAGAAGAATAATCAGGTAACGGATATACGCATCAATTATGAACGCGAAAAAAATTTGAAGTTTATTGATCAGTTGAACAGGGAAAGGGAGATGCAAGTGCGTGAGACCAGAATTATACTTACGGCATCTGCTGCAGCATTATTGTTATTGATATCCTTGTCTGTAACGTTGTGGTACGCTTTTTTACAACGTACCAAGAAAAATAAAACGTTGCGAAAAATAGATAGGGTTAAATCGAATTTCTTCACCAATATCACCCATGAATTCCGGACACCTTTAACAATAATACTTGGACACAGCAGGCAGCTGCAGAACAAAAAAGTCCCGCTTGAAGAAGAAAAGTATTACCTTTCTGCTATCGAGAAACAAGGTGAACAGATGCTGCGTCTGGTAAATCAGCTGCTCGATATAACTAAAATAAGTTCCGGACTGGATAAACCGGTATGGAAAAACGGTAACATTGTAACTTTTATAGGGATATTGATTGACCGGTATCGTTTATTTGCGAACGACAAGAACATATTTATCTCTTTCTATCCCCAAAGTCCACTTATTGAGATGGATTTTGTGCCTAACTATATAACCGACATTTTTCAGAATTTACTTTCCAATGCTATTAAATATACCTCAAATCACGGATTGGTTAGTGTTTTAATTACGGCCGATGAGAAGGATGTGAAATTAAAAGTGACTGATAATGGTGTGGGTATAAGCGAAGATGATTTCGAAAGAATATTCGATCTTTTTTATCAGGTGCCTAATTCGGGAGATAAGCAGGGCAGTGGGATTGGACTGGCTTTTACCAAACAGCTGGTAGAGCATATGAATGGAACCATAGAGGTGAAGAGCCAGCTTAACAAAGGCTCGGAGTTTACCGTTACACTTCCGTTAAGAACAAACGAGAAAGTGAATATCGAGAAATGGGAACCAGGCAGTGATTCACCTTATAATACAAGTTTTTCTGTAGATTGGAAAGATGAATCAAAAGCATGCCAATCAGTATTTGAGGAAGAGGTGCCTCACGTGGATGGCAAACCCTCCATTTTACTGGTAGAAGACAACCCGGATGTCCTCTTTTATGTTCAATCACTTTTAAAAGACGAGTATAACGTCATTGCAGCCGTTGACGGTGTAGACGGTATGGAAAAAGCCCTCAGGCTGATACCCGATATCATCATAACTGATGCGATGATGCCTCGTAAAGATGGATTGACCTTATGTAAAGAAGTGAAATCTTCAACAATTTTAAATCATATTCCGGTTATTGTGATCACGGCAAAGACTACTTCCGAAGATATGCTGACCGGACTTAAGTGCGGTGCAGATGTGTATATCAGAAAACCTTTTCAGCCCGAGGAACTCTTGATCAGAATTTCAAACCTGCTGGAATTTATTAAGGTCATGAAAGTAAAGTATATGAAGGCAGTATTGGAGGAAGGTTCAAAAGAACCTATGGATGCCAATATGATTTTTCTTCATAATGTTACTAATTTAATTTTCAAAAAAATATCCAATCCCAATCTGGGTCCACAACAAATAGCTGACTCATTGAATATTAGTCCTTCGCAGCTTAACCGAAAAGTGAACGCTATTTCGGGATTTTCTTCTTCCGCTTATATTCTTCATGTGAAAATTGACTACTCCAAAAAGTTACTGGCCAAGCGTGACAAAAACATTGGGGAAGTGGCTGAAGCATGTGGCTTTCTTGATGTGTCTTATTTTTCCCGAATATTCAAGAAAATTACAGGAGTTACTCCAACAGCCTATCGAAATCTGCCTCAATAACTTTTGTTTTTTTTAATGATGTTAACATGTTTACATTAAGCTTATTATGTTTTTTGCTACGTCGTTTTAGTACAAATCAAAAGAAGTTAATGTTCAAAATGTCCAAATTTTTGTCAGAATTGTCCTAATTTTTTTTCAAATCCACCCTTAATTTTATCAACGATAAGTCAGCAGATTGTACGGCTTGAATCTTTATCGCAAATAAATTCTATTGTTTTTATTATTAAAATTAATGCACGATGAAAACTTTAAAATCGGTCTTGGAACAAGACTACAGTAAAAAAACAAAAAGTGAACTGATTGAGATGCTTGCGGGGCTGGAAGATGTACTATCCCCTTCGGTATACGAACAGATTAGCGGGATTGATCCTTCTGAATTGCAGGGACTTACAAAAAAAGAAATTATAGACATTATCGACAATTTTAAAACCGGATACGACCAGAAATGGGAGAGCTCTGTCGCCAGAGCTTCATCCGATGCGTTAAAATTAATCTTCGGACAAATGGCTGAAGACGATAAGATTTTTATTACCTCAGATGCTGCCAGTGCAGATTTTGCCGCAGAGCTAGGGAGTATTGATTTCGCAACAATTATTGGTGGACCGTTGGATGCTTGCGTAAAAGCGCAATCGAACGCATCGATAAGCACCGTGAGCTTCATTAACGAGGTGGGATTTGAGACAGACACATCCGGTACAAAAAAACTTAGGATGGCGGAGTTCAAGTACAAGAAAAATGTTCCTAATCCTGAATATGATCCTGCAAATCCGGGTACTACCTCTCCGACAATTCAACAAGATTCAGAAATAAATGTACCGTTTATCGCCTTACTCAATGTACCGAGTTTCCGGATTGAATCGTGCGAGGTGGACTTCAACGTTAAGCTTAACTCTACCTACACGAAAAACGTAAGCAGTGAATTTGGTATCAATGCCGGAGCTTCTGGCGGTTGGGGGCCGGTAAAATTCAAAGTGGATGTTTCCTACAAAAGATCGTCAAGTACAGGTATTAAGGTTGAAAAAGAATATTCTTTAGGCGTCAAGGTCAGGGCAACCAACGATGAAATGCCGGCCGGTCTGGAAAAAGTACTGGGTTTATTGGGTTCAACAAACTAAGATCATGATTAAACTTTCAGACTACCTGGATTATCTCTACAGCGAGATAATCCAGGCTCGTAAAAAAGCAGATGAAAAGTCAGTTCTTGTGGCCAAAGAGTACGCCAACCACGAATACCTGAAGTTTTTTAAGGCTCCGAGATTTGCTTTTCCAGCTATAAAAATGGACATACCATTGAAAGTGAGTGATATAAGTGCTCAGTCGAAATACAACTTCAAGCTCGATGACGAGAAGTTCCTGAATGATTTAAATGAACGAATTGAGGCTGTAAATAAAGAAAAGCAACTGAACATTTCTCCTGTTACGAGAGAGCAGATACAAAATCCCGAATTTAAACAACTCTTTAAAACGCTTGAGAAAAAGGATCAAAAACTGGTTAGAAATATCGGCGACGAAGTAAAAAAACTAGATGTTTCCCCTCAAATCAAATCGTTGAGCCTTGGTGTGTTCAGGCCTCAGGATGTCACCGCTGTGACGGAGGGTCTGGAAATGAAAAGAATATTGTCAGAAGCTATAGCCAATAGTTATTCGTTGGTATCTACCAAGTTGAACGATATCTATATCGACCCGAATACCTCCGGGACGGAAGACAAGGACAAGTTGTTTATTAATCTTCATATTGAGATGGAAGAAGAGGGGCTGCGAATTAAAACGTTTACGGATAAAAATGGCCAAACAATCGAAGAAATCATTTTTGAATAGATGAAAGAATTTATCCATAACAAAGTCAGGGTTATCGACGATTTTTTTGCGGAGTTTAATCAGGTCCAAAAGTTATTTGCCGGAAAATCATTCGATTTTGAGCATCGGTTAAACGCTTTCCTGACTAGATTATCCGATTATTTTGAAAACAGAGGAGAAAGCTCTAAAGAATCGGAAGCTCTTAGGATAAGGAACATGCTCCTAACGGTAAAAAGAGGTTTTGATCCCTCCAAAATGGAAAAGATAAGTTCCGGGAAAGGAGAATTGTTGTGGGGGTTTTCTTACAACGGAATCGAGAGTCTTGACCGGTTGTTGCAGGAGGTTTACAAAAAAGAAATCACAAAACTCGATGAGGGTGAAGAAATTCTCTCCAACTTAATTCTTAACCTTTGTCAACAAGGAGTCTTATCGGACGAAAAGCTGAAAGATCTGGACACTATTCCCAAGATCGAGGTTTACTGGAGCTATCTGCTTTCTCAAAACGGAACTATTTCCGTAATAAACAAAAAACTACTCACGAATTTAATACCGGAAGATATTTACTTGCTTGTCGAAAAAGTTGTTTACAAAATCACTACTCAATGAAATAAAATTATGGCAAAAAACAGGTACATTGTTTTGCTGGACAGCCAAAACGAAAAATCGATCCGTAACGTGGAGAAAGGATTCTCCGTAAGCGTTACCTCATCGGAGTATTTATCGAAAGATAACCGCTCGTTTAACATTATCGACAATAACAATGCCGTTCTTTACAAAAACCTGGGAGTGGTAGTGGTTGACGATGTAGATGAAGAACAGCTAACCCGGTCGATAGCCGACAGTAAAAGCCCGGTTATCTATTTTGAAAAGGAAAGGGAGTTTTTTCCTGCCGATGAATTTACCTTTATTGACGATTTGAAGACAAACGTTGATCAATTGAAGAACAAAATTCTGGAACTGGAAAACTACATCCGGAGAAAACCGATTCCAAAACCGGCTGTAACGGACTTGGAGTGGGGGTTGAAAGCTATTGGAATGGGAGAAACCCAATTTTCGGGCAAAGGAATAGATGTTTGCATACTCGATACCGGATTCGATGTTTCGCATCCCGATTTTGTAGACAGGATTGTTGAAGGGAAATCCTTCATCGAAGGTGAAGATTGGGATAAAGATCCTAACGGACACGGAACACATTGTGCCGGTATTGCTTGCGGGAATGTTAGAAACGATACCGGCAAGCGGTATGGGATTGCAAAAGACAGCAACCTGAAAATAGGAAAAGTACTTTCCAACAATGGAAAGGGAACAACCAGCAGTATTATCGATGCGATTGACTGGGCTATTACTAAAAAATTCCGAATAATCTCCTTGTCCCTGGCTTCACCGGTGAAGCTGAACGAAAAGCCTTCTGTCCTTTTTGAGACTGTGGGAATCAGGGCTCTGGATAGCAATTGCCTGATTATTGCAGCTGCAGGCAATGATAGTAAAAGGCCTGCATTGCCCGTTCCGGTTTCTGCACCGGCAAACTCTCTCTCCATCATGGCTGTTGCAGCCATTGATAATCAGATGCGGGTTGCCCGGTTCTCTAACGCCGGGATCAATGCGGCTACCGGAGGCAATGTCAATGTTTGTGCGCCAGGAGTGGATGTGCTGAGTTCTTATCCGAAGAAAAGTGGAAATTCAGGAAATTATGTCTTGTTGAGTGGAACAAGTATGGCCACTCCCCATGTTTCTGGACTGGCGGCGCTTTATATGGAACAATTTCCGGATCTGAACACCCGGGAAATTTGGGAGTTACTTGAAGGCAAAGCAAAACCGATTGAAAATCTCAAATATAGGGATATCGGGAAAGGGTTGATTCAGGTTATCCAATGATAAGAATATGAAAACATACTTTGGAGTTATACAGAACGGTAGGTCTTTTAAGGAAGTTAAAATGAGATTAACCGGCTTGGGCATAAAAATAAGCAAATATTATCCAAGATTAAAGATTGTTAAGTTTGAAACTGAAAAAGAAGTTTCCGAAGCCAAATTTGATTTTTTTATTACAATAGAGGAAGAGAAAGAAGATTTCTTTATTCAATAATTTTGTGTTTTCTCCGCACATAGAGCTCCGATATTCATTGGGGCTTTTTTAATTGCTTGAAATGCAATGGTATATGAGGCAATTGAAATAATCTCCCTTCGCAGATTTATCTTTATCCAATCCAAACTTTATTCATATTTTTAGATCGTATTTAGTTGTTTATAAGTTAGTTATTCGAGAGATAATGTGTGTGGAATACAAATATGCGAAATGTTAATGCTCACTGAGTCCTAAATTTTGTGTAAATAATCCTAACGTTTTTTTCTACCTCGAATTATTTTTGTATGAGAATGGATGCATTGCCAATAAAAGGGCCCTCGATGTATCTCTTTAAAAAATTATAATGTTTAACATGCGCGATATTCTGTTGTTGGATACTTTTCAAGCCCTTTTATTATTCTTCATATAGCTTAACGGTGTCTTCGGATTTGGTTGGAAGATAAGTCCATAAGGATCTGTTCATTCTGACTGATCATCAGCACCTGTCTGTAATACCTATATTCATGTAGTAAAACAAAAAAGATAAAAACATGAAAACAGCTCTCAAAAACGAAACAAGACCGATGCGGGTGAATATGTTTTTTCTTCAAAAGGTTACCGATATTATCAACCAAAAAATATCTGACCCCGGCCTGTCTCCCGGTTCAATAGCAAAAGAGTTAAACATGAGCGTGTCTCAGCTTAATAGAAAAATTAATGCGGCTTCGGGATATTCAACCAACGCTTATATCATTCAGTTGAAAGTCAATCACGCCAAAAAACAGCTGGTTCACTTTGATAAAAATATTGGTGAAATTGCCAAGAACTGCGGTTTTATTGATCTGGCCTATTTTTCTCGTACGTTCAAAAGGCATACAGGAGTTACTCCATCACATTATCGCAATTTTGTTCAAAGAACCTGAATCGGTTGTATAAATATAAACTCTACTCTAAAATTTCCTATGTAAAAACGCCGCCAGGTGGAGGTTATCCTCTGGCGACGTTTTTTGATAGTCAAACGTTACTTCCCCAATATCTGCATGGTGTCTTTTGCGATGGTCAATTCTTCGTCGGTGGGGATGATGAGTACTTTCACTTTTGACGACGGTTTGCTGATCACAACTTCTTTCGCACGAACCGATCTGTTTAATTCTTCATCAAGTTCAATGCCCATATACTCCATGTTTTTACAAACGACACTCCGGGTAATTGCCTGGTTTTCACCAACGCCACCCGTAAATACCAAGATGTCCACTCCGCCTAAAACAGCGCTGTATGCACCTATGTATTTTTTTATGCGGTAGTCGTAAGTGTTTAGTGCCAGAATCGCTCTCGGATTGTTTTCTTTTATTCCGACCTCTATCTCACGCATATCCGATGAGATTCCTGAGATTCCCAAAACACCTGAAAATTTATTCAACAGGGTGGAAATGCCTGAAGCGCTCATGTGTTCTTTTTCCATAATATAGGATATAACCCCCGGATCCAGGTCTCCTGACCGGGTTCCCATCATCAGGCCTTCAACGGGAGTCATCCCCATACTCGTATCCACCGATTTGCCGTTTTTTATAGCCGTTATGGAAACGCCGTTACCGATATGGGCAGTGATGATTCGTTGAGATTCGTAGGGGACATTCAGGAACTCGCAGGCTCTTTTAGAAACGTACCGATGGCTCGTGCCGTGAAATCCATACCGGCGGATGCCGTATTTTTCGTAAAGCGAGTAGGGCAATCCGTAAACATAGGCATAATCGGGCATGGTCTGATGGAAGGCCGTATCAAAGACACTTACCTGTGGCGTATGGGGCAACAGTTCCTGAATGGCGTAAATACCTTTGAGGTTAGGGGGATTATGTAAGGGAGCCAACTCAATACACTCTTTCAGCATTTCTATGACCTCTTCGGTGATGAGCACGCTCTTGTTGAAACGTTCCCCGCCGTGTACCACGCGGTGTCCGACAGCATCAATTTCATCGAGTGACCGGATGCATCCGTATTTCTCACTCAACATGACACCGAAAATGTATTCAATCCCTGCACGATGCTCCAGGATTTCTCCTTCGAGCTGAACTTTCTGCCCATCGGGAAGTGTGAGTTTCAAGAATGAGCCTTTCATGCCAATCTTTTCCACACCGCCTTGTGCAATAACCTCGTTGCTTCTCATATCGAAAAGCTTGTATTTTATGGAAGAACTTCCGCAATTTAATACTAATATCTTCATTTCAACAACTTATGATTTCTGACTTTTCTCAATTAAACAACGATTTATTTTCGGAAATTACGTTTCCGTTCTCATCATAGATGTAGAAGCCCTTACTTGTCCGAACGCCAAGCTGATTGGAACGGTAAAGTTTCCACAACAACGGATTGGGTTTGTAATGTGTCTCTCCAAAATCGTTAAACATGGCTTCCATTATAGTGACAATACGTTCAATACCAATGATGTCCGCCATTCTGAAAACACCGTACCGCTGTCCGTAAATGATGGTAAACGTTTCTTCAATGCTCTGCATGCTGCTCACCCTCTCCAACAACATCTGGCAAGATTCGTTGAGCATTGTCGTCAGTAAGCGTATGCTTACATTACCGTTGCTTTCATTTATCCGGTGAGGCCGGTAATTGATAAGTTGGGCGAAAATTTCCATTCTATTGTACACCTCTTCCGATGTGTACATTCCCTTTACGATCTCGAGAATCCGGGCATCGGGATGAGATACGGGAAAATAGAGGCTGACGCAGCGCTCTTTATGAACAAGGTCAGCTGCCAATTCACTGATAATGACGGTAGGGCCGTTAGTAGCGATAATGGCATCGGGTTCCAGGATCTCATCCAGTATTTTAAAAATATTCTTTCGAACGGGTGTGCTGCGGCGTCCCGATTCTGAATATCGGGTACACTCAATGACCAGGTCGCATCCGGTAAAATCATCGTAGCTCAGTGTGGGAGTGATCCGGTTCATGATAACCTTTTTCTCCGACTGCGTCAATCCCCATTTGCTGATTTTCTGATCCATTACCCGGTTCAGTTCTTCAAAAACGATGTCGATACGTTCTTGAGATTCATCCATAAAAACCACATCCATCCCTGCCGAAGCTGTCAGGCTGATTATGGTTCGCCCTTCTTTTCCGGCCCCTACAACACCTATTCTAGAGAAGAGCGCTTTCTTCTCATGGCTTATGTTGAGTCCGTACTTCTCGATAGGTTCAATGATTAATTCACTCATTATTCTATTTTTTTGAATTCTATTTTTTTGATTTTGCAGCAATGGACTGATTCGCTGCTATGGCAACCATTTTGTAAATGTCATCAACCGAACATCCGCGGGATAAATCGTTTACCGGAGCTGCCATCCCTTGTAAAATGGGGCCAACCGCTTCGGCATTGCCTAACCGCTGGACAAGTTTGTATCCGATATTCCCGGCTTCCAACGTGGGAAAAACCAATACGTTGGCCTGCCCTGCAATCGCACTTCCGGGAGCTTTGCTTGCACCAACAGATGGAACCAGCGCAGCATCGGCTTGGAGCTCTCCGTCAATGAGCAGATCGGGAGCGATCTCTTTGGCAATGCGGGTAGCTTCCGCCACCTTATCAATCATTTCGTGCTGGGCACTTCCTTTGGTCGAAAAACTTAACATAGCCACGCGCGGTTCAACCCCAACAATGCCGCGTGCGGTTTGTGCCGATGCTATAGCAATGGATGCCAGCTCCTGTGCAGTAGGATTGGGCATGACTGCACAATCGGCAAAAATAAGGATGCCGTCTTTCCCGTATTGCGTTGTTTTCGTAAACATAATAAATGCTCCGGATACTACGCTTACTCCCGGTGATGTTTTGATGATCTGCAAAGCCGGGCGGAGCACATCGCCAGTAGTATTTTGTGCGCCGGCAATTTCGCCGTCCGCATCACCGTTTTTAATCATCAGGCATGCCAGATAGAGCGGGTCTTCCACCAAAACGGCCGCTTTCTCGGGTGTCATTCCTTTGGCCTGCCGGAGTTTCACCAACAGGTCAATGTAGGTTTGTTTTTTGTCGTGGTTCTTAGGATCGATAACGAGGGTTTTCCCAATATTTTTCAATTCAAGCTGATTAGCCAGCAAGTTAATTTCTTGCGGATCTCCGAGGAGAATTATTTCTGCCACCCCATCCCGGACAAGCTGGTCTGCAGCCTGAAGAGTGCGAGTTTCCGTCCCTTCAGGGAGAACGATTCGTTGTTTATCGGCTTTTGCACGCTCGATAATTTCGTTAATTAAGTTCATAGATTTTGTATGACGATTTGAAATTAATCATCTACAAAAGTAATAAAAAAAGCGATATGAGGCTTGCAAATGGTTAGGAGAAAATTAGCAGATTCCTTTCATTGCGTTTTCCATTTTTGTTCGAATCTCATTCGTACATAGATTTCCAATGCTTCCCGCGTGTGTGTGGTTAAGAGCAGGTTGAAAGGCAAAAGTACCTTCCTGCACCTCCAGTCCGATTTGTTTGTAAGCTTCACGGAACGGAATACCCTGTAGGACAAGTTCGTTGACTTTTTCCACCGTGAAGAGATAGCGGTATTTTTCGTCTTTCAAAATATTCTTGTTTACTGAAATATGTGAAAGCATAAAATGAGTCATTTCGAAGAGCGTGTGCAACGCTTCAAGTGCCGGAAAAAGAGTTTCTTTCAGCAATTGGAAGTCACGATGGTATCCGTGGGGCAGGTTGGTGGTCATCAGGGCGATTTCGTTGGGAAGACTTTGTAACCGATTGCTGTGCGCGCGGATAAGCTCCCAGACGTCGGGGTTCTTTTTGTGCGGCATAATACTCGATCCGGTAGTCAGGTTGTCAGGGTAGGAGATAAATCCATAATTTCCAGATAGATACATGCAGTTGTCGGCAGCCAGCTTATTAAGCGTTGATGCGAACGACGCTACGCTGAAAGCGAGGATCCTTTCGGTTTTTCCTCTTCCCATCTGTGCTGCAACCGCGTTGTAATTCAGGGTTTCGAAATCGAGTTCACGTGTGGTCATCTCTCTATCGAGCGGGAATGAACTACCGTATCCGGCAGCAGAACCGAGAGGATTCTGATTGGCAACCCGCCACGCGGAAACCAGTGTATGCATATCGTCCACGAGCGTTTCGGCGTATGCTCCGAACCACAGTCCGAAAGATGATGGCATTGCTATTTGTCCGTGGGTATATCCGGGCAGCAGGACCGATCGGTGTTTTTCACTCAGCAACTGCAATAAGTCGAAAAGCTGCAAGGCATCTGCTTTTATTTTCCGGATTTCGTCCTTGAAGAAAAGCTTCAGATCCACCAATACCTGATCGTTTCGCGAGCGCCCAGAATGGATCTTCTTCCCTGTTTCACCCAGCGTTTCGGTGAGCATTGCCTCTATTTGCGAATGGATATCTTCAGCATCGGTGTTGAGGTTGAAATTTCCTTTTTCCACTTCAGCGAGGATCTTTTGCAATTCCAGGCGCAATGTTTCTTCTTCGGTTTTTTTTAGTAATCCGATTTTTACCAACATCTTTATGTGCGCCATCGAACCCATGATATCGTATTTTGCCAGCCGCAAATCGAATTCCCGGTCCTTTCCCACCGTAAAGTTTTCTACTGACTTATCGGCATCGAAGCCTTTGTTCCAGATTTTTGCCATAGTTTCTCTTTCTAAATCTATCCGCTGATTGACGGAAGAGTTTTTTATTTGATGATTTTTGTCATTTCTTCGATAAAACGGATGTATCCGGCTATTCCGCTTTCCAGTTCGCTGACCAACACGAATTCATCGGCCTGATGGGAGCGGGCCGATTCGCCCGGACCCATTTTGATGGCCGGACAGGAAATACGCATCCAGTCCGAAGTAGTGGGGGAGACATATGTTTTCACTCCTAATTGCCCGATTGCTTTTATCAACAGGTGATCGGATGGCGTAGCCGAACTTTTGTTAGTGAGGTTTCGGGCGGAGAGTTTGCTTTTTACGTTAACCCGGAGAAGTTGCAGGATTTCCGGATTGGTGTATTGGTCGGTTGGACGGATATCCACTACAAAAGTACATTTATCCGGAACAACGTTATGTTGCGTACCGGCGGAAATCTGTGTAACGGTAAGTTTCACTTCGCCCATTGTCGGTGATATCTTGTCAAACTTAATCGATCTCATCGTCTGGATATCCTCCAGGGCGATATACAGCGCATTCACGCCCTCGTCTCTCGCCGCATGTCCGCTCACACCAGAAGCCATTCCATCGATAACCAGTAGCCCTCGCTCGGCAATGGCAGCCTGCATCCCAGTCGGTTCGCCTATAAGGGCAAAATCAATGTCCGGAAGTTCTTTTGAGAGACGAGTCATCCCGTTTGGCCCCGAATTTTCTTCTTCGCAGGATAAAACCAGCACAAGGTTAAAAGGCAGTTCCGATTCATAAAAATGCAAGAACGTTTGCAACAGACAAACTACACTTGCCCCAGCATCGTTGCTGCCTAGCCCGAAAATGTGGGTGTCGGATAAAGGCGGATTAAACGGATCGAAAGTATAGGTTGCAGCAGGCCTTACGGTATCGATATGCGAATTGAGCATTAGTGTTTGCTTCGCCATGTTGTGGTGTGGCTGACGGGCAATGATGTTGTTCCCTGACCGTTCCGTCTCTACCCCTCTTTCGGAAAGATAGCTGCACAAAAAATCACTCCGCACTTTTTCTTCGCCTGAAAAAGATTTCAGAGAAACCAATTCTTTCAGCAGGTTGGCCGAACGACGGATATATTCTTTGTTCATGGGCATCTTGACTTTTATCCAATTAACCTTGTCCCTGTTTTCTTCAGTAAATTTCTCGCATGTAGGATCACAACTTCGGATACGCCTTCCTGTATGGCGTTAAATGAATTGTCGAGCTTGGGGATCATCCCGTCGGCAATCACGCCTTGCCCTTTCAGCTGGATAAATGCTTCCCGGTTTATCAATGGGATCAGGCTGTTTTTGTCATTGATGTCCCGCAAAACACCTTCTTTTTCGAAACAGTAATACAACGTAGTGCGATAGTGCTTCGACAACGCTACGGCAAGCGATGAGGCCACTGTGTCGGCATTGGTGTTGAGCAGCGAACCGTTGCCGTCATGGGTGATTGCGCAAAAAACCGGGATAACGTCGTTTTCAATGAAAGTGGAGAGGAGTTTACCGTCCATTTTCCATGTGATGGGGTCGCCTACGAATCCGAAGTCGATGGGTTCCGGGTTCCGGCGTTCCGATGGAATACAGTTGGCATCAACTCCCGAAAGTCCGATAGCGTTGCATCCGATTTTTTGCAGGGCAGCGACGATACTTTTGTTGATCCATCCGGCATAAACCATCGTTACCAATTGCAATGTCTCGGCATCCGTAACCCGTCGGCCTTCAACCATTTTAGTCTTGATTCCCAGTCGTTCGGCCATTTTTGAAGCCATTACTCCGCCGCCGTGAACGAGCAATTTCCTTCCTTTCAACTGGTGGAAGTCATTTAGGAAACCAGTTAAAGCTTCAGGGTTATCGACAATGTTTCCGCCAATTTTTACGACAGAAAGTGAGTTGTGAAGTATCATAATGCCAGCAAGATTTCTTTCAAGACCGTTTGTGCTGAAACCACACGGTTGGCAGCTTCGGGAATGACAATCGACTGCGGACTTTCGATGACCTCATCGGTCACGATCATGTTGCGGCGTACGGGAAGGCAGTGCATAAAATAAGCATTGTTGGTAAGGGCCATTTTGGGGGTATCAACCGTCCAGGATCTGTCCGTACTTAGGATTTTTCCGTAATTCGGGTCTCGGTACGCCGCCCAGTTTTTCGCATAAATGAAGTCGGCATCCCGGTAGGCCTTTTCCTTGTCGTATTCCACGATGGCTTTGCCTACAAACTTATCGTCCAGCTCATATCCTTCCGGATGAGTGATTACAAACTCGTAATCCGTTGCGTTCATCCATTCGGCAAACGAGTTGGGGACTGCCTGGGGCAGCGCTTTCGGATGCGGTGCCCAGGTGAGGACAACCTTCGGTCGGGCCGTTTTTTTGAATTCTTCAATGGTGATAAGGTCGGCAAAACTTTGAAGCGGGTGTCGCGTGGCAGCTTCCATACTGAAAACCGGCCTCCCGGAATATTGGATAAATTGATTGATAATCACTTCGTTGTAGTCGTCCGCTTTGTTTTCAAATTGTGCAAACGAACGCACGCCGATAACGTCGCAGTACGCACCCATTACAGGAATAGCTTCGAGGATGTGTTCCGGCTTGTCGCCATCCATCACTACTCCACGCTCTGTTTCGAGCTTCCATGCCCCCTGGTTGATATCCAGCACGATAACGTTCATGCCCAGGTTTATTCCGGCTTTTTGTGTGCTTAACCGGGTGCGTAAGCTCGAATTAAAAAAGATGAGCATCAGGGTTTTGTTTTTGCCGAGATGTTGATCGACGAAAGGATTCTCTTTGACGTATCTGGCTTTTTGCAGGGCGGACGGTAAATCGCCGATATCCTGAACGCAGGTGAAATGTTTCATACCATAGACTTTTAACGTTAAACTTCCAAGAGCTTTTTTGTTTCTTTCAAAAAAATATCGATTTCTTCTTTCTTTACCGAAAGCGGGGGTAGTAAACGCATTACGTTATTTTTCGCTCCGCCTGTAAAGATATGACTTTTAAACAATAACTTGTCGCGTATATCGGAGTATTCGGGGGCTGGATCAATTCCCAGCATCAATCCCCGGCCGCGAATTTCTTTAATTCCGTTTAATTTCGATAGTTCGTCTTGCAAATAGTTACCTGCCTGGGATGCATTTTCAACCAACGCCTCGCCTTTCATCACATCCAGGACGGCTATTGCCGCAACACAGGCCAGGTGATTCCCTCCGAAAGTGGTTCCCAGCATTCCCTTTTTTGCTTCGAATTCAGGTGAGATCAACATGCCACCAATCGGAAAACCGTTACCCATTCCTTTTGCCAGGGTGATGATGTCGGGTCGGATACCGGCGTGCTGATGGGCGAAGAAACGTCCCGTGCGGCCGTATCCCGATTGAATCTCATCGAGAATAAGAACCACACGATGTTTATGGCAGGCCTTTTCAAGCTGTTGCATAAACCCGTCTTCGGGAACGAAAATTCCGGCTACGCCCTGAATTCCTTCCGCGATAACGGCTGCGACATCGCCTTTTTCCAGTTCACGCAGTATCTTGTCGGTATCGTTCAGGGGGATGAATGTTACTTCGTGCCCGGTGTTGAAAGGCGATTGGATCGACGGGTTGTCGGTTATGGCAACAGCACCCGATGTGCGTCCGTGGAACGATCCACTGAACGCGATTATTCGCTTTTTTCCCGTGTGGAAAGAGGCCAGTTTCAACGCATTTTCATTGGCTTCGGCCCCACTGTTGCAAAGAAAAAGCGAATAGTCGGGATAACCGCTTTGCTCCCCCAGCTTTTCGGCAAGCTCTGTTTGCAGGCTGTTGATAACGGAATTGGAATAAAACCCGATTTTTGCTGCCTGGTCCTGAATGGCTTTTACGTAAGCAGGATGGGAATGGCCGATGGAAATCACGGCGTGCCCCCCGTAAAAATCGAGGTATTCCACACCGTTCCTGTCCCATACGCGGCAACCCTTTGCGCGGACAGGTTCAATATTCCACAAAGAATATACGTCAAACAGATTCATTTTAATTGTGAATTATTAATTATTTGATAGCAGACTTCAGACACCAGACATACAAAAATCTTAAAGTCTGGCTTCAGTCGGCAGAGCGAATCAAAATACGCTTCCTTTTAATCTTAATCCCATGGTCTCATCCAGCCCGAACATCAGGTTCATATTCTGTACTGCTTGTCCTGATGCTCCCTTCAACAGGTTGTCAAGAACAGAAGTTATGTGAATATATCCGTTGTGAAATCCGATGTGAAGCAGGCATTTATTGGTGTTTACCACTTCTTTCAGGCTGATTGGCTCATCCGAAACGAAAACAAAAGGCGAGGTCTTGTAATACTCCTTGTAGTAATTGATCACTTCGGTTTCGGACATCAGGTTATCCCACCGGGTGTACACACTGGCGAAAATCCCCCGGGTAAAATCACCGCGCATGGGAATCCACTGTATGGGTGGCAGCACCTTGTTTCCGGCAGCTTTTAACGTTCGTTCAATTTCCGCTAAATGCTGGTGGGTAAAAGGTTTGTAAACGGAGATATTGTTGTCCCGATAACTGAAATGCGTGGTGCCCACAGGCTTTTTTCCGGCACCGGTCGATCCGGTGATGGCATGTACGTGAATGTCGTCCGTCAACTTATTCAACGCTGCCAGCGGCAGCAAAGCCAACATGATTGACGAGGAAAAACACCCCGGATTGGCCACGCTGTTTGCTTTGCGGATTTGTTCCCGATTGAGTTCGCATAACCCGAAAACAAAATTCCGCTCACCAAACACCGGATCGTTGCGAAAATCATTTCCCAGGTCAATTACCTTGCAAGCCGCAGGGATATCATTCTCGTTAAGAAAGGCACGTGAAAGTCCGTGGCCGAGGCAAAGAAAAATGACATCCGGATGTCCGGTATTGTCGGAAAACGTTATGTCGGTTTCGCCCAATAAGTCACGGTGTATACCGGCAACCGGCATTCCGGCGGAGCTCGAACTGATTACCGACTCTAACGTCACCCCGGGATGATTCAGCAGGATACGGAGCAGTTCGCCGGCAGTGTAGCCGGTCCCTCCGGCAATGGATACTTTAATCATTTTATCGATTAAGACTATTTATGAATTGTATAATATATCTTCAACGGATTCGAAATTACCTTGGTAAAACCAATGACGTCTTGTCCGGTAAACGATTTGTTCACTTCACCATACTCTCCGAAAACCGGATTCATCAAATCGTAATCCGTGCTGCAAGCCAATACCGAGAAATGGTAAGGACGAAGCTCTACATCCACTTCACCCGTAACAAACTGCTGGGTGTCATCCAAAAACGTTTCAATATTGCGCATAACGGGTTCCAGGTACTGGGCTTCATGCATCAACTGCCCGTACCAGTTCGATAGCTGATCTTTCCAATAGAGTTGTTGCTTAGTAAGCACGTGCTTTTCCAACAAGTGGTGTGCTTTTACCAGAATCAGGGGTGCCGGAGCTTCGAAGGCAACCCTTCCCTTTGTTCCGATAATGGTGTCGCCTACATGAACGTCCCTGCCAATACCGAATCGGGATGCCCATTTGTGCAGTGTGCGGATAACGTTTACGGGTGACATTTTCTCACCGTTCAGGGAAACCGGTTCTCCTTTTTCAAAACCAATCTTTATTCGCTCCACGCCGTGATCAGAGACTTGTGAGGGGTAGGCTTCTTCGGGAAGAATGCCTGATGACTTCAACGTTTCAACGCCACCAACACTTGTTCCCCACAACCCCTGGTTGATGGAATATTTCGATTTTTCCCAAGAAAAATTAAATCCGTTCGATTTCAGGTAATCAATTTCTTCCTGACGCGATAACCCTAACTCCCGGATAGGAGCGATAATCTTTACATCGGGAGCCAACACTTCAAAAACCAGGTCGAAGCGTACCTGATCATTCCCGGCACCGGTACTTCCGTGGGCAACATATTCGGCACCGATTTTTTTTACGTGTTCCAGCACCGATAGGGCCTGGAAGAAACGTTCGGAACTGACAGAAAGAGGGTAGGTGTTGTTTTTAAGAATATTGCCGAAAATCAGATACCTGATGCCTTTTTCGTAATAATCGTTTACGGCATCAATTGTTGTATGGGATAACGCTCCCAGGATCTTGGAACGCTCTTCAATGCCTTTCAGCTCTTGGTCTGAAAAACCGCCAGTGTTGACAATTACTGTATGTACCTCCAAATTGCGTTTGTTGATAAGATACGGCACACAAAATGAAGTGTCGAGACCGCCGCTGAATGCCAAAACTACTTTTTGTTTCATATATTTTAGGCTTTTTGGTTACCTGTTGTTGGCTATTGGCCCTGCATTGAACCGGAGAGGCGAACAGCAAATAACCGTGATTATTATTTTTTATACATTTTATTCGGAGCTTTCTTCTTTATGATCGGTTTCACTACTTTTTTTGCAAACGAACTGGCTGCAACTTCTTTCTGTGCCGGATCGTACAATAGCCCTGTGCAAAGGCACATTTTGTAGTTGTTGCGTTGAAGAATATCGAAATTCCGGCAACCCTGACAACCTTTCCAGAATTCTTCATCGTCGGTAAGCTCGGAAAAGGTTACCGGCTTAAAGCCCAGTTCAGTGTTCATCTTCATTACTGCCAGTCCGGTAGTAATGCTGAATATTTTAGCGTGTGGAAATAGCTTCCTGGAAAGATCAAAAATTTTTCGTTTTATTTTCCGGGCTAACCCCATGTTCCGATAATCGGGATGCACAACAAGTCCCGAGTTGGCAACAAACCGCTGGTGGCTGAACGTCTCAATATAGGCGAACCCCACTAGCTTATCCCCATCCAGCGCTATGACCGCCTTGCCGGCATTTATTTTTTCCGCGACGTACTCTGCGCTCCGTTTGGCAATACCTGTACCGCGTGCCTGAGCCGATTCGTATATTAAATCACACACTTCCTGTGCGTATTTTGCGTAAGCGGAAGTAGCTATATAAATTTCCACATCCATTTTGTGTAATAAAATTTTTTATAAATGATAAATAAAAGAAGGATTTACTTGTACGGTTGCAACGTAATAGGGTTGATTTTTACGGCTATAACCTAAAATCCGTAAAAACCGGAAGGGTTAGTGGCATCGTCGGACTAAATCCATAACGATGTATCTGGGAACGATATGTGTTAGTAATACTTTCATTGGATGTGCAAAAGTAACACTTATATTTAATAAAAACGAGAAAACGACAGGAAATTTCATCTAAAAAAATAAAATAGAAATTCTTGCCAAATTATTAAAAAAAAGCGTAAAGAGTGTTTACAAATGATGGGTTGTTTTTTGATTTCCCTATTTTTGTAAAATGATGTGAGTGATTTTTATGTCATTTGCAGTGAGTTACACATCGGAAAAATCAAGAACAAAAATGAATTACAAGAGTTATACCCGACACAATTTTACAGAGTTACCACAGATATCCAACCTATCATCCGAACAAATTGAAGCCATTCGGGTGGTAGGAAATGTTCTTCCCTTCAAGTCGAACAACTATGTAGTAGAGCAACTGATCGATTGGAACAATATACCCGACGATCCCATTTTTACGCTTACTTTCCCGAGAAAAGAGATGTTGTCGAAACAACATTACGATAAAGTGACAAATTTATTGCAATCAGGAGCAGATCCGCGGGTTGTTAAAAATGAGATAAACAAAATCAGACTGAAGTTAAATCCGAATCCGGCAGGACAGGAGAGCAACATTCCTCTGTTTGAAGGGGAGAAGCTGCACGGAATCCAGCATAAATACCGGGAAACAGTGTTGTTTTTCCCTAGCCAGGGACAAACTTGTCACGCTTATTGCACGTTTTGTTTTCGCTGGCCGCAATTTACAGGAATGAGCGAACTAAAATTTGCGATGAAGGAAGCCGCTCTGCTTCACAAATACCTGCTTAAACACCCTAAAGTTTCTGATGTGCTGTTTACCGGGGGAGATCCTTTAACGGCAAATGCAAGAATTTTATCGGCTTACATAGAACCGCTTTTATCGAAAGAGTTTAGCCATATACAAAACATACGGGTTGGTTCTAAATCACTTGCTTACTGGCCCTACCGGTTTTTGACGGATAAAGATGCCGACGACCTTCTTTTTTTATTCGAAAAAGTAAATAGAGCAGGCAAGCACCTGGCATTTCAGGCACACTTCAATCATCCCGATGAATTAATGACAGATGCTGTTAGGCGGGCGATTGAGCGGATACGGAATACCGGAACGCAGATCCGGACTCAATCACCGTTGTTACGAAACATCAATGATAATCCGGAAACCTGGTCGAAGATGTGGAAAGAGCAGGTCCGTTTGGGGCTTGTCCCGTATTATATGTTTGTTGCCCGTGATACCGGCTCGAAAGCGTTTTTTGAAGTCCCTCTGGCAAGGGCTTGGAATATCTTCAGGAAGGCTTATACGAACGTAAGCGGAATTGCCCGAACGGTTAGGGGTCCAAGCATGAGTTGCGGTCCCGGCAAGGTCCAAGTCCTGGGAGTAGCTGAAGTGAAAGGGGAGAAAGTATTTGTTCTCCGGTTTCTACAGTGCCGCAATCCCCACCTGGTGGATGTCCCTTTTTTTGCAAAATACAGCGCTTCAGCTACGTGGTTTGATGATCTTAAACCGGCTTTCGGTGAGAAAGAATTTTTCTTTGAGGAGGAAAAATTACCGGGAAAAGGAGACAGAGGCAGTACATTTTTGTGGGAATGATTAGGCTTTCACTGCTTCTGGTTCCACTTCAAATAAACATCCGCCACCGATGGATGCACTTCTTTCCTTAACATGTCGACCAATTCATTATCTTTCATCTCCTGTTGATGTTCTTTTAACGCTATCCAAAGTTCTTTAACTACTCTGCTGCCTCCGGCATTGTAAATTTGCTTCGCAGCGTGGTGAAAATTACTTTGATACCATCCGTAGTTTTTGCTAGTCATGCCTTTCCCCGCGTCATCGTAATTGTTTTCAAAGTCGACCAGGGAGGTGTAGCGGTATTCCGATGAACCCGCACCGATAACCATCTCCGGAAAAGTTTCCAAAGCAGGCAGAAGCTCAGGTTGTTTTTCCGCGACAAAAGAGTGTAGCATAATATTGACAAACAATTCACTCAGCCATTTTCTATGCATTTTTAACCCGGCTTGGGCGTGATAGGAATGGCCCATCTCGTGTAAGGCCAAGAGGTCGAAAAAAGGTTGCATGCTGTAGCTCCCATCGGTTTGGCGATAGGCATTCTGGATGCGCTCAACCAATGCTGGAGGCAATTGTTCCAATGATGGCAAGAAACTTTTCCAGAACGGATTATCTTCCGATGCCACAGCCAACCGGTAATAATCCAAGTTGTGTGGCATTCCATAAACAGGAAATCTGGCGTATTGTTCCCAGTGTTGCGGGGCGAGTATGAAAAGTGTTGTCTTTGGCGTGAAAGCGATCTCTTTCCTGAAATAAGAAACAGCGTTTTCTATAAAGGCGGCTATTTTGTCTGCCCTTTCCTTACAGCCGGGACTGAAATAATATGTTTGAGAATAGCCTGTTAATTGCTCCAGGGGTAAGTTCTTGTGTTCCTGGCTTTTGTTTTCCTGAGCAGTTGATAAACTGCAAATTAACCACAGTATGGATGCGACATAAGTTGAAATTTTCATTTAATTACAGTTTAAAGGGGATGTTAATTTCAACAAATATAGATGCTGCACCAGCCGTGTGCATAGTAAAAAATCGACACTTTAAAAGTTCAGGTCTTTTTGCATTTTAATAGCGGTATTCCGGAGTTGTTTTTCAATTTCTGACGGATTTGCCCCGGCAAAAATTTTGAAATCTTTTATCAGGTGCATCTGATCGTAGTAGCCCGATTTGTACGCGATACTTATCCAATCCATTTCGGGAAATGCTTCGTGTAGCCTGTAAGCCTTCGAAAATTTCAGGATCCGTGCATAACTCTTGGGATTCATTCCGATTCTTTCTTTACACTTTCTTTCGAATTGTTTGATGCTCAGACAAGATAGCGACGCTGTTTTTGTGATGCTTAAATTACCGTCGTTTATGTACAGCGCACGTAAGGCTTTATCGAAAGGTTGCTGTTTATTAATACTGTGCAACCGTTCCAACAGAAAGTTTTCCACAAGCCTTTTCCCAACCTCCAAGTCAGTAATTTCAGATAGTTGTTCAGTTAAGATTTTCATTTTTGATCCGAAAAGATCCCCTGCATTAAAACCTTCGTCAAGTAGTTCATACATCGGAACTTTTAGTATCCGGAACATTGCACCGGGTAGAAAATCCACGCGAATTGCTTTTAATCGGTTGTGCACTTTGATATTTACACGTGAAACTTGTGGGCCTAACAAGACACTCAAAGGTTGTTGGGTGAATTCAACCTCTCTGTTTTTATTCATTGAAATCGGATTTCTGCAATAAAAAATCAATGATTGGTAGGGAGTGGGAGGGTAGGGCGATACCGCACTCCGGGTTCCAATGGGCAGATGAGCTTCTACCGTGGAAATATTTAATACAACTTCTTGTAAGGCCGTATGCGGTATGAATGTTTTCATTTTCCTTTTTTATTACCGTCGTTTTGTCTTAGGTAAATGATATTTACTTTCCGTATAGTTATTTAAAATGATTCTATATTATATCTTTGCAAATATACTATAAGAATAGCCGAATGATACCCAACGAGATTTTTTTTTCCGAAAACAGTGCTTGTTGTTTTTTTGATGATCAATCAACTTTAGCATGTATTACGATGGCAACTATTTCCCGGGGCCGGGTAATTTCGGAAAGCATGCGTCGACCATAATCAGGAAGATGGATTTCTAACAAGGAGAATTATTCCCGGAGTACTCATTTTTTCAACAAAAAACAGAACGTTTTATTTAATTAACATAGAATTATGGGAATTATTGCTTATTTTGCTTTTTCAATTGGGAGATTATTAAATGGGCAAAATTATTGCATTGGCAAATCAGAAAGGTGGCGTGGGAAAAACCACTACTACTATTAATCTAGCAGCATCGTTGGCTGCTTTGGAAAAGAATGTGCTTGTTGTGGATGCCGATCCTCAGGCGAATGCTTCGTCGGGATTGGGTATTGATATTCGGACGTTGAAATACACGATTTACGAGGGGCTTATCGGCAAATGTAAGCCAGCTGACGCAGTGATGAAAACACCTTTTGAGAATATCGACATTCTTCCCTCACACATTAACCTGGTAGGAGCAGAGTTGGAGATGGTCCAGATGGAAAATCGTGAAAGGCGTTTGCGCGATCTGCTGAATCCGCTGCGGGCCACTTACGATTATATCCTTATCGATTGCTCCCCGTCGCTTGGTATTATAACTGTGAACGCTTTGACAGCTTCGGATTCCGTTATTATCCCCGTTCAATGTGAATATTTTGCCCTGGAAGGGTTGAGTAAGTTGCTGAACACCATCAAGATAATCAAATCGAAACTGAATACAAGCCTCGAGATTGAAGGTTTTGTGCTTACCATGTACGATTCCCGCCTGCGTTTACATAATCAAATATACGAAGAGGTAAAGAGCCACTTTAAGGAACTTGTCTTTAATACGGTTATTCAGCGAAACATCACGCTCAGTGAATCGCAGAGCCATGCTAAACCGGCGCTAATGTACGATGCCGGATCACGGGGAGCCATTAACCATATGCAGTTGGCACAGGAATTAATCGAGAAAAATGTTTAACTTTGTAATAAGAAGATTGATTAAAGATCGAAAATAGATTGATGCGGATTAACTGCTCTCAGCTTATCTCCGTTCAATCTCATTCAGTCTCGACGAAGTTTCAATCTCCATTCAATCTATAGATTATGGCAAAAAAAAACGCACTAGGAAGAGGCTTAGACGCACTTATTACTTTTAGTGAAGTTGAATCGCAAGGCTCTACGTCCATCAGTGAGGTAGAACTTTCGAAAATGTTTCCTAATCCCGACCAGCCCCGGCGTGTTTTCGATGAGGAGTCTCTTGAAGAGCTGGCTACATCCATTCGGAAAATAGGGCTCATTCAGCCGGTAACGTTGCGGCATGAGGGTGATGACTCTTACCAGATCATTGCCGGGGAACGCAGATACAGAGCCTCGTTGATGGCCGGCTTGACTTCTATCCCTGCGTACATAAAAGCTGCGGATGACGACGAGTTGATGGAGATGGCACTGGTTGAAAATATTCAGCGCGAAGACCTTAACTCCATCGAAATAGCTCTGGCTTATCAAAACCTTATTGATTCACTTTCGCTTACCCAGGAACAATTGAGCGATCGAGTGGGGAAAAAACGGGCAACCATTACCAACTACCTGAGATTGCTGAAACTCCCTGCCGAAGTACAAATGGGAGTGAAGGACAAAAAAATAGATATGGGCCATGCACGAGCATTGGTTACTATGAACGATCCGGTGGCACAGCTCTCCCTATACAACCTTATCCTGGAAGATGGATTATCGGTCAGAAGCGTGGAGAAAATTGTCCGTGAGTATGCTGAAGGAAAACCGTTGAATGAAAAATCTGGCAAAAAGAATGGTAAGAACCGGGAGAATCGTTCGGGAAGTTCCTTTGTCGATGATTTTGATGCGTTGAAGCAACACCTTTCCAACTATTTTAAAACCGATGTTCAATTCAACTGCAACAAAAACGGCAAGGGGAAAATTACGATCCCCTTTTCCTCTGCTAAAGATTTGGAACGGATTATCGGTATGTTTGATACAATGAAGAAGTAACGTTTATGCTGAAATACCGGAACATTGTTTGTTTAATATTCATCAGTGCCGCCTTTCAGTTAACAGCGCAGCAAAACACGGTTCCACAGCACCCTGACTCCATTAAAGTTGTTTCTCTCCCAGACACCATCATAGGGGAAAAAACGTTCAAACCCGATCCAAAGAAAGCCGTGATATATTCGGCCATTTTTCCGGGATTGGGGCAGATATACAACAGAAAGTACTGGAAATTGCCCATACTTTACGGTGGGTTTGTAGGGCTTTCATACGCTATATCCTGGAATAACAGCCATTATCAGGATTATTTTGATGCACAAAGGGCCTTGCTGGACGATGATCCGACCAATGATCATGTTTGGGGGAACATGTTGCCCTACGGAATGGACCCGGAAACAGCAGACAAGAATTGGTTTTCCGGAGTGTTGAAAGACAGAAAAAACTACTTCAGGTATTACCGGGATTTCAGTATAATTTTAACCGTGGCACTTTATGGGCTTGGGATTGTGGATGCCTACGTAGATGCACAATTATTTGAATTTGATGTGAGCCCCGATCTTTCGATGCGTGTGGAGCCGGTAATTTTCAAAAAGGCAGATTCAAATTACCTGGCGGATTCTTACGGATTTAGATGCAGTTTTAGTTTTTAAGATTACAACCGGAAGCTCTTTGCGGGTTTCCCTGAAAAAGAGAGAATGAAAAAGTTTTTTTTGATCCTGTTTTCGTGTGGAATAATTAGTACAACCATTGTTTTTGCACAAGAAAATTTGCACCCAAACAAAGATAATATTCAGGATAACTCCATCGTTGCACCCGAAAGCCTGAACGAACACCTGGCTACGTTACTGCATGAGTGGCAGATCGATTTTTCAAAATCGGATAACATGTGCAGGCAAGGCGCAAATGTAGTCTTTCATGATAGTGTTTACACCCAATGTCTTTATGATATGCCTACGGAGATGGAATTATCCTATAACCAGGTGGTCAGACAGTACATCGATATGTACGCCAACCGTCGACGCGATATGGTAGGATATATGCTAACTATCGGTAAATACTATTTTCCAATGTTTGAAGAAGCTCTGGATAAATACGGCTTACCTCTGGAATTAAAATATCTACCAGTAATTGAGTCGGCACTTAATCCGGTGGCTGTTTCGAGGGTGGGAGCAACGGGCTTGTGGCAGTTTATGCTGAGGACGGGACAAGGTTACGGACTTCAGATAAACAGCCTTGTTGATGAGCGCCGTGATCCGCATAAATCGACCGAGGCAGCCGCACGATACCTTAAGGATCTTTATGCAATCTACGGTGACTGGAACTTGGTTATTGCTGCTTACAACTGCGGGCCGGGCAATGTAAATAAAGCCATAGCCCGAAGCGGAGGCAAGCGCGATTACTGGCAAATCTATTACAACTTGCCGCGGGAGACCCGCGGTTATGTGCCTGCATTTATTGCAGCGAACTATATCATGAATTTTTACGATAAGCACAATATCTGTCCGATAGAGTCATTTCAGGAGATGATCGCCCTCGATACTGTACACGTGGAGAATCAGGTGCACTTTAACCAGATAGCCGAGGTTCTGGATATTCCCCTAAGTGATATCCGGCGGTGGAATCCCCAATTTAAAAAGGACAGGGTACCGGGTAACTATCAACGGTATGCACTTGTTTTGCCTATCAATAAGATGTATGCGTTTCTCGAAAAGAAAGATGAAATAATGAATTTTCGGAGAGATGACTATATTACGCATCGCGAAAATACCGATGGATATCTGGCTTCGTCAGGATCATCCGTCTCAGGAAACGGAGAAAATGTTTATTATAGGGTAAGAAGAGGGGACAACCTTTCGAAGATCGCATCCAGGAACGGAGTTACTGTCTCACAACTCCGCTCATGGAATAACTTAAGGTCTACCCGGATTTCTGCAGGCAAAAATCTTATCGTCAGGAAGAAAGCTGTTGATCCTGCCGTACTGGAGACGGATGCAGCCACGATGGCACAGCAACCCACAAATCCAGAAACTGCAACAAAGACTGTGAATGCATACTATCGGGTACGCAACGGCGATAATCTGGGCAAGATCGCTCAGAGAAATAGAGTGACGGTGGCACAGCTGAAATCGTGGAACGGATTACGGTCCGACCGGCTTTCGGTAGGAAAACAGCTGATTGTAAATAAGAAAACCGTTACCGTTGAAGAACCACAACCTGTTCAACAGACTGCTGAAACGACTACCTCGGCTAAGGATGGTTCCGGTATTATTTCCAATTACCTGAAACAGCAGCTCGAGGAAAGCACAACCGATGAAACGGAAGTTGTAACCGGTGCTTCAATGGAAGCGGAATAAGCGCTATTGCGCCATACTGTTTATTGTTAAATTTAATTTCTCAGCATTATGAACCTGCTTGAGCAACTAAAAACCTATACCCAGGTTGTTGCGGATACGGGTGATTTTTCATCGGTTGAAATTTATAAACCCGTTGACGCTACCACTAACCCTTCGTTAATCTATACTGCTTCACAGGATACCCGGTACAGACACCTGATTGACGATGCTATCGATTTTGCCCGGAAATCAACGTCAGACAGGCAGGTACAACTTCCTAAAGCCATGGATAAATTAGCCGTGAACTTTGGGTTGGAAATTTTAAAGATAGTTCCCGGGAGAGCTTCAACGGAAGTCGATGCGCGACTATCTTTCGATACGGATGCAACAGTAGTCAAGGCCCGCGAAATTATCGGATTGTACGAATCTGCAGGAACTTCCCGTGAACGGGTACTGATAAAGATTGCTTCTACGTGGGAAGGAATAAAGGCGGCGGAAATCGTTGAAAAAGAAGGAATACATTGTAACCTCACCCTCCTCTTTTCCAAGGTACAAGCTGTTGCTTGTGCCGAAGCCGGTGTACGATTAATTTCACCGTTCGTGGGAAGGATTCTCGATTGGCATAAAAAAAACCTCGGTGTAGCAGACATACCGGCTGTGGAGGATCCCGGAGTGATTTCGTTGACTGGGATATTTAATTATTACAAGAAGTTTGGTTATCCAACCCAGGTAATGGGTGCGAGCTTCCGTAATATTGACGAGATCTGCGAGCTGGCTGGATGTGATCTGCTCACTATTTCCCCGACGTTGCTCAGGGAGCTCGAAGCCACAGAGGGTATACTGACGAAAAAACTGGATGCAGATCAGGCCCGTGAAATGGCTATCGAAAAAATTACCGTTGACGAAAAAACCTTCCGGTGGATGATGAACGAAGATGCAATGGCTACCGAAAAATTGGCCGAAGGCATCCGCAACTTCACCAGAGATCTGATTAAACTGGAGAAGCAGATGGAAAAGCTGTTGTAACAAAAAAAGTAAGGGCGGAACTTAAAGTCCCGCCCTTAGCCCTTATCTCTCTTCGTTATGCGTTCAACGATACCCGTTTGAAAACGGTTACGGTAAGGTCTTTGTTGTTTTGTTTGAGATACTGATCAATGGTCAGTTTGTTATCTTTGACGTATTCCTGTTGCAGTAGTGTTGATTCTTTGTAGAACTTCTGCAAAGCGCCTTCAGCAATTCTGTCTAACAGGTTCTCCGGTTTCCCGGCTTCACGTGCTTTTTCGCGTGCAATTTCCAGTTCCTTCTCTTTAACTTCTGCCGGAATAGTATCGGGTGTTACCGAAATTGGATTCATTGCCGCTACCTGCATTGCTACGTCTTTTGCTATGTCTTCAGCCACTTCTTCCTTGTTGAATCCAACAAGGGTCGCCAACTTGTTTCCCATGTGAATATAGGAAACCACCGATGGTGCGGAAATGTGTTCAAAATAACCCAGTTCCATTTTTTCGCCGGTAGCGCCGATCTTATCCATAATTAACTGGGAAACGGTTCCGTTGGGAAGTTGGATATTCAGCAAATCCTCCAACGTCTCGGGTTTATGATCGATAGCTGCATCCAGTATCAGTTGAGTCAATGCGATGAATTCTTCATTTTTAGCAACAAAGTCGGTTTCGCATTGCAATGCTACTACTGCAGCATAGTTTCCTTGAGCTTTTGCAAGCACACACCCTTCACTTGCTTCGCGATCTTCGCGTTTGGCGGCAACTGCCTGCCCTTTTTTGCGGATAATCTCTACTGCTTTGTCAAAGTTGCCGTTTGCTTCATTTAATGCATTTTTGCAATCCATCATTCCCGCTCCTGTCATTTTACGTAAATGCTGGATTTCTGCCATTGTAACTGCCATATTTCTATGTTTTTTTAAGTTGTTTTCTTTTTAGATTTCAAAGAAGAGACCTTAGACCGCCTCGCTGGTAGATTTCAGACGTTGGAACATTGAAGCATCCAAGTGTCTGTTATCTTGACATCTGATAGCTGGCCGTTGTTGTCCGTATTATTCTTCAACGTCTGCGTCTTTAGCGTATTTGCTTACTACAGATGCATTGATAGCATCTTTGTCTTCTTTCTTAACGCGCTCTCTCTTAGCTACTTTTGATTTTCTTTCCCTGCGAGGTACTGCACCTTCCTCTTCTTGGTCTTCTGCTACGCTGGCATCGGCTTTTTCAATTTTACGCTCATCCAGGCCTTCTTTTATTGCTTCACAAAGATATCCGAGGATCATGTCTACGGCTTTTGCAGCATCATCGTTTGCAGGAATTACGAAATCAATGTCGTTCGGATCAGAGTTGGTGTCAACAATACCGAATACGGGAATGCCAAGTTTGTTTGCTTCTTTCACAGCAATCTGTTCTTTCATTACGTCAACAACGAAAAGAGCGGATGGTAGACGGGTAAGATCCTGAATCGAGCCGAGCATTTTTTCGAGTTTAGCACGCTGACGGGTGATTTGCAGTTTTTCGCGTTTCGACAACGTGTCAAATGTTCCGTCCTTAATCATCTTATCAATGTTACTCATTTTCTTCACTGCCTTGCGGATAGTGGGAAAATTGGTAAGCATGCCACCAGGCCAACGCTCTATAACGTAAGGCATATTGATGCTTTGTGCCTTTTCTTCAATAACCGGTTTTGCCTGTTTTTTAGTCGCTACGAAGAGTATTTTTTTGCCGGCTTTGGCAATTTGTTTTAAAGCCGCTGCGGCTTCTTCGGTTTTTGCAATTGTTTTGTAAAGGTCGATAATGTGAATACCGTTGCGCTCCATAAAAATATAGGGAGACATTGCAGGATTCCATTTCCTTTTCAAGTGGCCGAAGTGTGCTCCTGCCTCAAGTAGTTGGTCAAATTCTAATTTTGCCATTGTTTGTGTTGTTTTTTTATTCGTTTACATTCTTTTTCTTAGTCGAACCGTAAGGTAAATTACCGAAGCGATTATTCCCGGTAATGTCCTTACGATTTAGATACTAAACGTCACTAAGTGGAACCGGTTTGTGCGGTTCTTATATATCTTTCCGGCAAAAGAACCGGTGAATATATCCAAAAATTAACGTTTTGAGAATTGGAATCTCTTCCTTGCTCCGGGACGCCCTGGTTTTTTACGTTCAACAACGCGGGGATCGCGGGTCATAAAGCCTTCGGCTCTTAACGCAGGTTTATCTTCGGGGTTTAACTTCACCAATGCACGTGCAATAGCTAGTCTTGCTGCTTCCGATTGTCCTTTGTATCCACCGCCCTGCAGGTTGATCTTGATATCGTATTTTTCAGTCACGTTGAGTTTATTCAACGGTTGTTTCACGATGAACTGCAGAATGGATGAAGGAAAATAATTTTCAAGTTCGCGTTTGTTGATAACGATCTTGCCTGAACCTTCACTCATGAATACACGAGCTACAGCGGCTTTGCGTCTTCCAATTGAATTTATTACGTCCATCTTATTATTTGAGTGTATTAATATCTATTTGTTTGGGTTTTTGAGCTTGATGCGGATGTTCGTTTCCAGCATACACGTAAAGATTGTTCAGAATAGCATCGCCGAGTTTATTCTTCGGCAACATCCCTTTTACCACTTTTCGGAAAAGCCTGTCGGGGCTTTTTTTCATAAGATCGGCAGGAGTGGATACCTTTTGACCGCCGGGATAGCCCGAGTGACGGTAGTAAACCCTGTCTGTCCATTTATTGCCCGTGAGTTCAACTTTGTCGGCATTCACGATAATCACGTTATCACCACAATCCACGTGCGGAGTAAAGCTTGGTTTGTACTTGCCTCTCAACAGTTTTGCCACCTTAGAACTTATACGTCCTAACGATTGGCCGCTCGCATCAACCAAAACCCATTCTTTCTGAGCCGTTTCTTTGTTTACGGAAATGGTTTTATAACTTAAAGTATTCACTTTTTTTTGTTTTTAAATCGTTTAATAAAATTAAGTTCTGATTTTCGCTCCCCGTTTTGTCTGGCTAAGGGACTAAATGGCAAATAAAAAGCTATAAATCAAACTTTTAAGTAATAAATTTTAATAATCGGACTGCAAAGTTACAATAATTCAGGTAATTAACAAAGCGTTTTTAGACGAAAATATGCATAATAACTCTAATTTTTTTGAGTCTGCGCATGATTAGAATACCCGTATCTCGTCGTAAAAGGGAGATCTCCCAATAAGAACATGGATTCCGACAGAAAATCCTCTTAAATCAGATTGTTGTATGGGAAAGCTATAACCAAACTGTAACCGGGTCAGGTTAAAGAATGTAATCCCCACGCTGGGTTTAATATTTTTGGTTGATACTGATATTTCGTTGATTATGAAATGTTTCCAGGTTTTATTCAGGTGTATTTCCGGCGCAGGGGAGAATTTTCCGTTTTCTCCGTATAAGTAGGTGCCTATGCCGACAGTAAAAGGACCGTGCGAGGTGTGTCTCTGTAAATTGTGGTCTACCCGGTATTCCACCCCTAAAAATCCGGTGTGTGCCTGCATGTGATCGTAACCCAGGTTTAAAGCAAAATTATGTTGTGAAAAGATTGCACCAATAAATGCAACTAAAAATAAGACAGTTAATACGGATACTTTCTTCATAGAATCATTTTTCCTACAAATATAAAACATAAAAACATTTGTGTAGTTTTAAAAATTGATTTAACTTTGCAGGCGAAAATTACAAAAACAACGGCCCCGTAGCTTAACTGAATAGAGCATCTGACTACGGATCAGAAGGTTACAGGTTTGAATCCTGTCGGGGTCACAAAAAAAGCGCTACGAAGAGCGCTTTTTTTATTTTGCCATTTTTCGCATCACATTCTCTATCAATAATCCGCACTGTTTTTGGGTTCGAAATAGGCTTGCGGATGCAGGCAGGTCGGACAGTTTTTCGGCGGTTTCTTGCCTGTAAACACATAACCGCAGTGGCGGCAATACCATTCGATCTCTTCCTCGCGTACAAAAACAGTCCCGTCCTGTACCCTTTGCAGTAGCTTCAGGTATTTTTCCTCGTGGACTGCTTCCGCTTTGGCAATCATTCGGTACATGGTGGCAATTTCCTTGAATCCTTCTTCTTCGGCCACTTCGGCGAAATGAGGATAGAGATCGGTCCACTCTTCGTTCTCGCCTTCAGCGGCGGCTTTTAGGTTTTCCGCAGTTGTGCCGATCATTCCTGCCGGATAAGTTGCTGTAATTTCAAGCATTCCGCCTTCCAGGTATTTAAACATACGTTTTGCGTGCACCATCTCCTGGTCTGCGGTTTCCAGGAAAATGGCCGAAATTTGCTCATACCCTTCTGTTTTGGCCTGTTTTGCGAAGAATGTGTAGCGCATTCTTGCCTGAGATTCGCCTGCAAAAGATTTCAGCAGGTTCTGCTCTGTTTGGGTTCCCTTTACACTTTTCATAATTGGTTGTTTTATAAAATTTTAAAATATATTACTCTCACAAAGATACAAAATTAAATAACCGTTTTAGCGCTCAACTTATCTGCAGGTCAAAATTTAAATTATGTCTAAATAGTTGTCTGTTTTGTCGGATTTGGGCTTCCGGTCTCAACCGAACCCCGGCGGCCATATAGCTTATCGAAAGACAACGCGAACAAACCATAAAAAGCGAAGGCACTCATGAAACCGGCAAAAACATCAATCAGGTAATGCGCTTTGATATATACGGTTGCTCCGCAGAGAAGAGCGTATAACGGGAAAACAATGAACATTATTCTTTTATTATTTCTATATAACCACATCATCAGTATAGTGGATATGCCCACGTGCGAACTTGGAAATGCGGCAGTGGGCCGTTCTCCCATTGCCTGCAATACCCTGACACAACGGTTGAATAATCCATCCCCATAACCGGAAACGGGCAACAGTTCGCTGTTGTAATAAAAATAATTGCCAACATTCAAAAAAAATCCGTTTTCTGCATTCTCTGTTCCTATAACCGGAAAATAAAATTGCGGGCCGGTGACGGGAATAAAGATAAACAAGAAATAATAAAGGAAAAACGATCCCAAGAATATGAAAGTTAATTTGTCGAACTTCTCCCGTTGATAAAAGAAACAGTACAAAATGACGAACATCATCATGGGAAAATAGAAGAAATACCCCATGTAGAATGCTTCGCTAATCCACTCCGAGGAAAAATGCTTCGAAAAGGCCAGGGCCGGCTGAAACCCAAAGATAGATTGCTCTGCGGAAGCAAAAACGTGGTCCAGGTTCCCAAATATTTTATTGAATTCGTAGGTTTCAGGATACCAGTAAGTGATAAGTCCTACGGAGAAGAGGACACGGACGAAAGCCGTTGCCGGTGCAAAGTTAAGCATAGACGTGGCGGAATAGGCAAGAAACATTCCGCTGATAATTAGCATACGAGCCAACAAGAAGGAACCCGGATTATCCAGTCTGTTCCAGAGAACGATGACAATGACAGAGGTAATTGCGACATAACCGGCTGTGAGAATTTCTACTCCGAAGAAGTTCCTCTTTTTTCTGAAGGATGTATAGTTTTTCTCTGGCATAAGAAGTCAGGCGAATTCGCTCAGCTCCAGCCAGCGATAGGTCTTTTCGTCAATCAGGCTGACGACTTGCGATATGCGGTTTGATGCGTTGATTAGCTCTTCTGACGAGAGATCCCCCGATGAGAGTTGTTGTGCCAATTGTTCTTTTTCCGTTTCAAGGCGTTGGATTTCTGCCTCCAGCCCCTCAAATTCCTGTTTTTCCCTGAACGTGAGTTTGGTCTTCTCTTGTTGGACAGGTTTTTCTGAAGTTTTTATCGGCTTTGGTGGTTTTGTTTCTTCGGCAACCCGTTTGTCTTCCAATGATTTCCAGTCGCGGTATTGTGTGTAGTTCCCCGGAAAATCCTGGATCTCGGCGTCTCCGTGAAAACAGAGCAGGTGATCCACCACCTTGTCCATAAAATAGCGGTCGTGGGAAATAACGATCAGGCAGCCTTTAAATCCGATGAGGTATTCTTCCAGTATGTTGAGTGTAATGATATCGAGATCATTTGTAGGCTCGTCAAGGATCAGGAAGTTGGGGTTTTTGATAAGCACGGTACAGAGGTGCAGTCGGCGTTTTTCACCACCGCTCAGCTTGTAGACGAAATCGTGTTGCTTGGCCGGAGCAAAGAGAAAATGCTGCAGGAACTGTGATGCCGTGAGTTTGTTCCCATTGCCCAGATCTATGACTTCGGCTATTTTCTGGACGGCGTCAATGACCTTGGTCTGTTCATCAAACTGCAGCCCTTCCTGACTGTAATACCCGAAGTTCACCGTTTCTCCGATATCGAAGTTTCCTGAATCGGGTTGTTCGATCCCCAGTAACATTTTTATGAACGTCGATTTGCCGGTGCCGTTGTTACCGATAATCCCCATTTTTTCGTACCGGGTGAAAATATAGTTGAAGTCGTCGGTAATCTTAATGTCGCCAAAACTTTTGGTAATGTGGTTGGCTTCGAATATTTTTTTGCCGATATACGAACCTTTCGCCGAGAGTTTTATGTCGTTGGCTTGGTTGCGTTGTTTGACCTGCTCTTCCAGTTCGTAAAACGCGTCAATGCGCGATTTTGCTTTGGTAGCACGGGCCTGCGGTTGCCGGCGCATCCAGTCGAGCTCTTTGCGGTAGATGTTTTGTGCGCTGTCAGCTTCGGCATTCTGTACGACGATGCGTTCACCGCGCTTTTCCAGGTAATAGGCATAATTGCCTTTGTAGGAGTAGATTTGACGATCGTCAATTTCGATGATTTGCGTACATACCCTATCGAGAAAATAGCGGTCGTGAGTAACCATCAGTAAACTGATGTTCGAGCGGGAAAGATACTCCTCCAGCCATTCCACCATATCCAGATCGAGGTGGTTGGTCGGTTCGTCCAGCATGATCAGTTCCGGCTCCGAGATAAGGGTGTTTGCCAGCGCTACCCGCTTGACTTGCCCGCCGGAAAGTTCGCCGATCTTCTGATCGAGCTGAAAGATCTTCAGCTGGCTGAGAATCTGCCGGATGCGCTGTTCGTAGTCCCAGGCTTTGAGCAAATCCATTTTTGCTAAAATTTCATCCAGCTCCAGATGATTGCCGGATTCCATGATCTCTTCGTATCGCGCAATTACTTTCACCGCTTCGTTTTCGGTTTGAAAACAAGCTTCGAGTACCGTGAGTCCGGGATCAAACTGCGGCGATTGTTCCAGGTAGGCAAACCGGATATCGTTTCGGAAAACAACTCTCCCATTATCGCTGGGTTCCTTTCCGGCGATGATGTTCAGCAATGAGGTCTTTCCCGCGCCGTTTTCTGCAATCAGACCGATTTTGTCGCCTTCGGCAACCCCGAAAGAGATGTTGCGGAAAAGCATCCGATCGCCGAAGCTTTTGGTTAGCGTATCGATTTGCAATAATGGATTTGCCATAGTTGAGTAAATTTTGCCTTTGGCGATCGTCACGTTAGTGTGGACCCTGTATTTTGTGCGATAAACGCCGGTACAAAAGTACGAAACTATTTGGGATTAAACTCAAAATTGCCATTGCCAATAAGTAAACAGGTCTGTTCGGCGGTTGCCGCTGATCCGCTCTGTTCCCGAGCCTATGGTTTCACGGTCGAAATAACGTGTATGCCCGATCTTTACGGAGAATGACAGCCGGGGGGTGAAAGCATATCTGCCTGATGCTGCAAGCCTTATGCCTTTGCCGTGGAACGACGGCATATAAAAGGTCGTCAGGAGGTTTCTTTCGTAAGAATAGAGCCTGGTGGCATAGGTGTCTGATTTAAAATATCCGGCGAAGAGGTCGCCCCGGATCTTTTTGCCGCCGCGATAGCCGGCATGTTGAGAGAGCATAAACCCTTTTTCCTGTGGAAAATGTTTCCTGCAGAACAGGGAGGCATCAAAAGTAGTTCTGAAATCCCATCCGCTTTTCAGCACATGATTATACCGGAGCCTGATTTTTTGCGTGCTGTGCGGTAAAACCGTTCTGGAATTTTCGTCGGGATAGCCTGCATTCTGCTCTTTCTGTTTGATTTTATACCGCAGCTCGAAGTTGGCGTTCTGGTTCACGGCATACGTTCCCAAAAAATAGAAGTCGAATCCCGCAGACGGCTTATCCACCTGACTTTTCGGCCAGGGAAAACGGAAGAGGTCGATATACGTTGTTGCCGATACCTTTTGCAGCGGACTGAAGGTGACGCCTAAATAGAATCCGTTCTCGTTTTGAACCCGGCTCCCTTCGGAAAATGCCTGCGCATGCATTGCGTTGTAAGAAATGGGGAAATGGCGGTAAAGCGCCGACAGGGAGAAAAGCCCGGACGGGGTATATTGAATCATGTGGGTGGTTGCTGTGGCTCCGTTTCTGGCCACTGCGGTTTCCCCGGCAAACGCCAACCGGTTTAAGCGGTACGAGTAATCAATGCTTGCATTGAAATGGGACGAGTCCCGCAAACTGTAATAGTTGTATTCGCGAACAACCGGGCAATACATACGGCTATAGGCGTGATATACACCGCTCACGCCTAACTGAAGCTGCTCGTTGTGGTAGTTGATATTCACCCCCGTTACCTGTTCACGCGAATTGTTTTTTTTCTCTATTTCCGAAGGCGTTCTGTGATACCCATCGGTCTTGAACGAGGTTATTTCTCCGTCGCGGGAAAGATTGGCATCAAATCTTTTGTTGGAGTAAAAAGGGATAACGGTTATTTTCCCTGCCTGGAAGACAGCAGCTGCACCACGAAAAAATCCACTTTCGGCGGTGGAGAAATGTCGTTTAGGTCCCTGTGTCCGGCGGATAATGGTGTTGGTGCCCCAGGATTTGGAGATCATAAAGTCGTTGTTGAGTATTAATCCTTGTCCGAACGATAGGCGATAATCGCCCACGGCAAGGGTTTTAAGCTTTCCCAGTTCGCGAATGATCAGGTGCAGTCCGTAATGATCGTATCCCACGGGATAGTTTTTCTGCAAAAACGGCTCGCCGGGATCTTTTTCGCCCACCAACCCAAACTGAATTTTATCGCGATAAGTGAATGCGTATTTCATCGAAGTATAAAAATCCTCTCCCCGGTATTTCCGATTGGGATAACGCTGAAGAATGCTGTCGGCAAACTCTCCGTATCCTGCCCGGTTCTGAAGGGTCTTGTCGAACCGGGATTGAACTTCGTGTCGCCCCCGACTGAGCATTTCCTGCACCGTTGGTTGTTCTTCCTCCGCTTTGCCCGCGAAAAAAAACGGCAGGATCAGTTCTACAGTTTTAAAATCGAGAAAAGAGACATTCCGGAGTTCAAATACCGTGTAGACCGGCCGGTTCTTATCCAGAAATTCGGCTATGTGAGCCGCTTGTTCAAAATTGATCAGTGGAAACTGCTCCAGTTGTTCGCGGGAAACCCGGTTTAAATTCATGGGGTTGCCCTCCAGCATCGTTAGTTCCTGAAACATGTTTTCGATGGTGGTATCGTCCATTCCCTCTTCTGCAAGCTGTGCCAGATAGGAGCGCCAATCGTTTGATTGCGACTTGGCAAAAGAGCATTTTGCACAAAGAGTAACGGCAAGAATGATATGAAAAACCCAAAATTTCATTCATCACTGAGCTAAAAGCCGGGATTTTTACAAATATAACCTCCTCGGAACGATTTTCCCAATAATTGATGAACAAAAGTTCGGGTAAGGATAGTCGCCTTACTCTTTTTCTGCCGGAACGATAAAATTCTTGGGGTTTTCCACTTTTTCTTCCAGCAGGGCAAACTCCAGCACTTGCTTCACATCTTCCACATAGTGAAAGTTCAAACCTGCCACATACTCGGGTTTGATTTCAAGAATATCTTTTTCGTTCTCTTTGCAGAGGATGATGTCGGTAATTCCGGCACGCTTTGCTGCCAGAATTTTTTCCCGAATTCCACCAACCGGTAGTACTTTTCCCCGCAGCGTGATTTCTCCCGTCATGGCCAGATTGTTCCGCACTTTACGTTGCGTATAGGCTGAGGCCAGTGATGTGATCATGGTTATTCCCGCCGATGGCCCGTCTTTGGGCATGGCGCCTTCGGGAACGTGAATGTGCGTGTTCCAGTTCTCAAAAATAGCGGGGTCAATATCCAGCAGGTCGGCATTGGCGTGTATGTACTCCATCGCCAGCATAGCCGACTCCTTCATCACGTCGCCCAGGTTTCCGGTGAGCGTAAGTTTTGAGCCCTTTCCTCGACTCAGCGAACTTTCCACAAAAAGGATCTCTCCCCCTACGGCTGTCCAGGCCAACCCTGTAACCACTCCGGCATAGTCGTTGCCCTGGTAACGGTCTTTGCTGTATTCTTCCATGCCGAGGTACTCCGTGACATCAGTAGGTTTCAATACCTTGGGATACTCTTCATTTCCAGCTATCTTCCGGGCAATTTTCCGGGTTACCTTTGCAATTTTCTTGTCCAGTTCCCTTACCCCCGATTCGCGGGTGTAATCTTCGATGATCTTCAGTAAGGCCGGTTTAGAAATGCTGAAAGCCTTCTTCTTTATGCCGTGATTTTCCAGCTGTTTTGGGACGAGGTGACGATAGGCGATTTCTATTTTTTCATCGCTGATGTAGCCCCCAACGTTTATCAACTCCATCCTGTCGAGAAGAGGTTGGGGGATAGTGTTCAGGTTGTTTGCCGTAGCGATGAACATCACTTTTGAAAGGTCGTAATCGATGGAGAGGTAATTGTCGTGAAATGCAAAATTCTGTTCAGGATCAAGCACTTCGAGCAGCGCCGATGCCGGATCGCCCCGAAAGTCGTTACCCACTTTATCTATTTCATCCAGCACAAAAACCGGGTTTGAACTTCCTGCTTTTTGAATGTTCTGGATAATTCTTCCGGGAATGGCCCCGATATAGGTGCGGCGATGGCCGCGAATTTCAGCTTCATCGTGCAGACCACCCAGTGAAACGCGGATATACTTCCTGTTCAATGCTTCAGCAATCGATTTTCCGAGAGATGTCTTACCTACCCCGGGAGGGCCGTAAAGGCACAATATCGGAGATTTTAAATCGCCTTTCAGTTTCAAAACAGCCAGATGCTCGATAATGCGCTCTTTCACTTTTTCCATTCCAAAATGGTCGCGATCGAGAATTTTCTGTGCATTCTTCAGGTTGAAGCTGTCTTTGGTATACTCATTCCACGGCAACTCCACAATGGTCTGAAGGTAGCCGAACTGGACCGAGTAATCGGGTGACTGCGGATGTAACCTTTCCAGTTTACTGATTTCTTTTTCGAAAATATCAGCTACTTCCTGGTTCCACTTCTTCGTTTTTCCCTTTTTACGAAACTCAGCGATCTCTATTTGCTGAGTGTTGCCGCCCAGTTCTTCCTGAATGGTTTTTATCTGTTGTTGTAAGAAATATTCTTTCTGTTGCTGGTTGAGGTCCTCGCGGGTTTTCATCTGGATATTCATCTTCAACTCCAGTACTTGTGTCTCGCGGTTAAGGATCATCAGCAGCCTGTATGCTTGTTCCTTTTCGTCACTTATACTCAACAGCTCCTGTTTTTCCCTGTTTTCAATGGGCAGGTTGGTGGCACTGTAGCTTACCAACATACCGGTGAACGACTCGTGATTGATGGTTTGCAGCAGCTCCTTGGGGGGATCGCCAAGAATGTTGAGCATATGGTTCATAGCGTCCCTTATGGAATCCAGAATGGCGCTGAACTCCTTGTCGTCTTTCTCCGCTCTTTTCGATTCCAGGATCCTGTAGTTGGCCGCAAAATAGGGCTCGGTTTGCGTGAACTCTGTCCATTCGAATCTTTTCTTTGCCTGGACAATGATGCTCAGGTTGTTTTTGTCGAGCTCAATCACGCGTATTACTTCGGCGATGACACCTATTGAATATAGATCTTCCTTCTCAGGTTCTTCGACGTTGTTGTCTTTTTGACAGACCAGACCGATATAGCGGTGTTTTTTGCCCAATGCCCGGACTAACTTGAGTGACTTGCTCCGTCCTACAGAGATGGGGAGCCCGCTTCCCGGGAAAACGATGGTGTTACGTAACGGTAATATAGGAAGACTTTCCTTCAGGGAACTTTCATCGATCTCCTGGCTGCCGTCCAGGAAATCTCCGGCAATAAACGATATGACGTTGCTTTCGCTCTCTTCCGGTTTTAATACGGATAATTTATTTTGAAACATATTTATTTACTTATCTTCGGTACGGTTCAATTCATATTTTATTTCGGAAAAACAGAATATGTGTTATTTTTGTTGTCGCAATGCCTATATCTTACACCAAATTCCGTGCCAAATATTGATTTTTACCGTTTATGGGGAACAACTCTTTTAAATTTAAGCAATTTACTGTTTTTCACGACAGGTGTGCCATGAAAGTCGGCACCGATGGCGTCCTGTTGGGTGCGTGGGCAGATTTTATCGATTGCCAATCGATCCTGGACGTGGGAACGGGCTCAGGCTTAATTGCCTTAATGGCTGCACAACGAAACAGTCTGGCAAAAATTACAGCTATCGAGATGGATGCAGATGCGGCTTTGCAGGCCAGGGAGAACGTTGATAATTCTCGTTTTAAAGAGCGCATAGAGGTGTTGCCTGTTTCGTTCCGGGATTTTTTCCCAACAGTGACAGGGAAATTTGACTCGATTGTTTCCAACCCTCCTTTTTTTGTTAATTCGCTGCCATCGCCCGATCTGAAAAGAACCGGTGCCCGGCATATGGATTCGCTTACTCCGGCTGAACTTTTCAAAATGAGCAGGAAGCTTCTTAATGATACGGGAACCCTTTCGCTGATCTATCCGTTTTCGGAAAGGGACAATATAATGAACGTGTCTGAAAAAGAAAATTTCCATTTATCCCGTGAAACGGTTGTTCTTCCGACCCGGTCTGCTTCTCCCAAGCGAATTTTATTGGAGTTTACTACCCGAAGCGAAACGGAGACGGATAGGAACGAATTGGTTATTGAGGAGAAGCGTCATGTTTACACACCTGAATTTATCCACCTGGTACAGGATTTCTACCTCTATTTATGAAATGAAATTTTTATTTTTTATCTTTGCCGAATGACTTATAATCCCATTTTAATAAAAAAAATTCTGGTATTCCCCGTTTTTATGCTTTTGTCGCTGGGGTTTATGCAGGCAGGTGACACCCTTCGTGTGAAACAAACGCAAGTTCCTATATTGATAGACCGCATTGATAATGCCCTTTTTTATATCAGTATCGATGCGAGGGAGGCTGTAAAATTGACCGAATTGAAACTTAAGTTCTCCGAAAGCTCAAACCTGAACGAGGTGGAGTCTTTAAAACTCTATTATGGAGGAACCGAAGCCGTTCAGCGTAAAGGACAAACATTTTATCATCCTGTACAATACCTGTCGGGATTCACGCCGGGTAAAACCCGCGAGGCAAATCCTTCCTATTCGGTGAAGGTTGTTGAACAAAAATCGCCAGGGATCGAAGTGGTCTTTTCGGCAAATTACCCCCTTTTTCCGGGGATCAACTATTTCTGGATCAGCCTTCAGATGAAACCCACCACCTCCCTGTTGTCGAAAATTGATGTGAATCTGGTTTCAGCAAAGCTCGACGGAAGAGATGCTCCCATATCGTTTGCCAATAATACGGAAACACACCGGATGGGAGTGGGGGTTCGCCATGCAGGAGACGATGGCGTTGCCGCCTTCCGTATTCCAGGCATGGTCACCAGCAATAGAGGAACGTTGCTGGGTGTTTACGACGTCCGGTACAACAACAGTGTGGATTTACAAGAACACGTTGATATAGGGTTGAGCCGGAGTACCGACAAGGGCCAGACCTGGGAGAAGATGCGTATTCCGGTTGCGTTCGGTGAATATGGCGGATTACCCAAAGCACAGAACGGAGTAGGCGATCCTTCTATCCTGGTGGATAAAAACACCGGAACTATCTGGATTGCTGCCTTGTGGACACATGGGATGGGAAATTACAGGGCATGGCACAACTCGCAAGCCGGCATGGATGAAAAACGGACGGGGCAGCTGATATTGACAAAAAGCATGGATGACGGTAAGACCTGGTCGGAACCCATCAACATCACTTCTCAGGTAAAAGACCCTTCGTGGCATTTATTGCTGCAGGGTCCCGGAAGGGGAATCACCATGCAGGACGGAACATTGGTTTTCCCCATTCAGTTTATTGACTCTATCCGGATACCCAATGCAGGCATCATGTATAGCAAGGACAGCGGACAGACCTGGAAAATTCATCATCATGCACGGACCAACACAACGGAAGCGCAAGTGGCGGAAGTCGAGCCCGGCGTTTTGATGCTTAATATGCGCGATAATCGCGGAGGAAGCCGTGCCGTTTCCATAACGAAGGATTTAGGCAAAACTTGGACGGAGCACCCGTCAAACAGAAGCGTCTTGCAGGAACCGGTTTGCATGGCAAGCCTGATTAAAGTGGATGCCAATGAAAATGTACTGGGTAAGGATATATTGCTGTTCTCCAATCCCAACACCACCGAAGGAAGACATCACATTACCATCAAAGCCAGCCTGGACGGAGGATTATCGTTTCCCGAAGAATACCAGGTGCTGTTGGATGAAGATCCCGGTTGGGGCTACTCTTGCCTGACTGTGATTGATAAAGAAACCGTTGGAATCCTTTACGAAAGCAGCGTGGCACACATGACTTTCCAGGCAGTGAAGCTAAGGGATATTATTAAAGGTCCCAGGCAATAGATATTCAGGCTCATTTAACATCAACAACATATGAAAAAATACTTGTTTATTTTCAGCTTACTATCCACCATGGTTATGGCTCAAGAAACTCCTATCCTCCTCTTCCCCGATGGCGCTCCCGGAGAAACAACAAAAATGAAGCAAAAAGACGATCTGTCGGGCAACAAGGTAGCCGGATGTCCGGTGCTCCGCATCAGCGATGTGAGCGAGCCTACACTGACTTTTTTCCCGGCTCCTGCAGATAATAATTCGGGCGCCACCATCATTGTGAATCCGGGAGGAGGATACAATATTTTGGCATACAACCTGGAAGGGACGGAAATCTGCAAGCGGTTCAACAGCCACGGAGTTAATTGTGTGCTGGTGAAATACCGCGTGCCCCGACGCGAAGGGCTTGAAAAGCATCAGGCGCCGTTGCAGGACCTGCAGCGAGCCATTGCCTACACACGTTCGCACGCAGGTGAGTGGAAAATCGATCCAAACCGGATAGGCGTGATGGGATTCTCAGCCGGCGCCCATTTAGCGGCCATGGCGAGCACGGCGTACGATGAACGCACCTATCCGGCCGTGGATGCGGCGGACAATGCGAGCCTCCGTCCCGATTTTTGTGTCCTGATCTATCCGGCATACCTCGACGGCGAAAATTTCTCCATCTCACCCGAATTGAAAGTTACCGAAAAGACGCCGCCCACTTTCATCGTTCAAACCCAGGACGACCATCGGTTGCTCAACAGCAGCCTCTTCTACTACTATGCGCTCAAAGAAGCAAAAGCCCCTGTTGCTATGAGCTTGTATCCGTCAGGAGGGCACGGTTATGGACTGCGGAACACGGGCGATCTGGTAAATGAATGGCCTTTTCGTGTCATGAGTTGGCTGCACGATATAAAAATGGTGGAGTGATTCTTGCCTTAAAAGAGACGGTACATGTTTTTATAATTGAAGAGTTTGATCTCGGCGGTGTCGTTCTCGAAATCTCCGGCATACAAGACCGCTTTATCCGTCAACCTGTCTTTTAATAATGCATTCAGCGAACGGATTCCTGTTTCGAAATCGGGATGGTAGGTTTGGGATGATTTGATTTCAACGGCTGAATAATCGCTCCCGTTTTTGAATAGCAAGTCCACCTCAACGCCGTTGCTGTCGCGGTAAAAGAGCAAATTGCTTTCTTTACCCTGGTTGTAACGGTTTTTAAGTGCTTCCATCACGATAAAGTTTTCGAACAGGTGGCCACGCATTTTGTCCCTTGTCAGCTGCTGTTCAGTTTCTATGCCTAACAAATAACAAGCCAAACCGGTATCGCAGAAGTAGAGTTTCGGTGTTTTGGTCAACCGTTTCCTCATATTTTCATGAAAAGGAGGCAGTAGCTTGATGATATAGGATGCCTGCAAGACAGAAAGCCAGGATTTGACGGTATTGGCGGAAACACCCACTTCGCCCGACAGTTCGGAGGCATTGAACAAGCTGCCTATGCGCGCGGCACACAGCCGAAGGAATGTTTGAAACTGCATCATGTCTTTTACCTGCAATACGTCACGCACGTCTCTTTCCAGGTAGGTTTTCACATACGACGGATAGAGAAGGTCGTACCTGTTCTTTCCCGCATACAAAGCCGGAAAGAAACCGTGGAGCATGACCTCGTCCAATGTTTTTTCATCTGCCTGCTTTTTGACTTCGTTGTACGACAAGGGCATCAGCTCCAACATGCCGGTCCGTCCGGCAAGCGATTGGGTAATCTGCCTGATGACCGAGAACTGCGAGCTGCCCGAAAGCACAAAACGTTTTTCGGGATTCTCATCTACCATTCCCTGAATGTACGACAGCAAGTCGGGCGTATGCTGTACCTCATCCAAAACCATGCCCTCGGGATGGCGGCTGAGGAATCCGGTCGGGTCGTTCATCGCAAAGCGCCGGATATCCAAGTTTTCCAACGAATAATAAGGTAGCTTGTCAAAAACCTTGCGTAACAAGGTGGTTTTCCCCGATTGACGCGGTCCTGTCATCGTAATGACGGGAAAATACCGATGCATCTCGAGCATCACGGGCGTTATGTCTCTTTTGATAAATGAGTTAGTCATGCCATGTTTATGCAAATCCGAAGTTGAACTGCGAATTTACATAAATGCGCCGGATTATCCAAATAATCCACACAAAATATTCGGGAAACTTTTGGGCAATTGGCAATGGCCGCGCGATATTGTACTTCTATAATCCCAATATCCGTTTATACAAACAGCAGCACGCTCATGTTCGGCATCTTCCCCGATTCGTACAGCTCTTGAAGGTCGGGAAGCGCGCGTTTGTCAAACAGTCCCGAGCGCACCACATAGATTGTCCGGTCCGCGACACGGGCGCATAACAAGGCGTCCACGACAACGCCATAGGGTGGATTGTCCAGCAGGATATAGTCGTATGTGGCTCTTAACTCCTCCATCATTGAGTCAAGCCGCTCGCTTTTCAACAGTTCGGCCGGGTTGGGGGGCAGTGTTCCGGAAGTGATGACATCCAACCGGCTCGTTCTCTTCCTTCTTGTTCAGCAGGTATAGGTACAACTCCTCCTTTATTTTCTGCTGCCGCTCCACGCTGATCACGTATTTTTGTTGTGTGGGCACGACGAAGGCTATCTTTCCCCTGTTTTCCCGCTCCTTGTTCTTCATGTTTTCCGTCTGTATCTTTAGGCCGGCGATCAGGTTGTCCACGGCTTTGGATCTTGCCTGTAATTTGAGTTGATCGATTTTGTGCTGCTCAGTGGCGCAACCTATTGTTTTCGCCACCTTGTATCTGCCGCGACACTTGCTAATTATCTGAATGCTAACGATCCCAGAGCGGTTTTTCTTTTCTCGGATGAACATGTTGAAAAAATCGGGACACCCAAAATCAGTAAATTATTTTCATATTCCGTTGATTAACAGTGAAATAATTTGGGTGTCCCGAAAAAGTGCGGAAGACAGGAAAAATGGTGGAGTGACGGATCGTGATAGTGCCATACAAATAAAAACGGGAGCTTTCAAACAAGCGCCCGTTTTTTTGATTAGAGTTTAATCTAAAAGTAGAGTGTTATATTGTTCGTTAATCTCCTGGCCTTACTTTCCCGATTCCTCCCTTGCTGATGTTTTTGGTGCGTGGGTTGCCGTAGTAAGTGACATTCCCGATTCCGTCTGTATTGATGTCCACCGATTCTGTAGCGTGGCACGAAACATTTCCCACACCATCCGATTCGATTCGCACACGAGCGGCTTTCAGGTTTTCAAGCTTTACATTTCCCACGCCTTTTGATACGACAGATACCGAAGTGGCCGATCCCTTTATTTCTATATTCCCTACCCCTTCAGAAGTAATGTCGATATTGCCGGAGGTAAAATGTTGAGCAGCGATGTTTCCCACGCCCGTGGAGACAATCTTGAATTGAGGCGTATCCAGGGTCCCTTTCAATTCAATGTTTCCCACGCCGTTTGATTCAATAAAATTGAGGGAGGGTGAGCTTATCCTGATAACCAGTTTTCCGGATCGCCGGTTGCCGAATAGCCTTTTTAGGTTTTTCTTCATCGATAGGTTGAGTTGGCTGTTTTGTACGGTTACCACCAAGTTGTTAACCATCTCTTCGTTGCCTTCGGCGCTTACACTGTAATGGGAAGACGGAGTGTATTCTATGTTGCCGACCGTGTTTGATACCATGGCGGAAAATGCCGTCACATCGTAATTTCTGTTCGTGATACGGTTGCTTTGAGCACATGCGTTGTTCGCAAAGAGCACAAAGGAGAAAATCAATAGATTTGTAAATACGAGATGTTTCATAATGGGAGTCATTAATGTTTACATATAAGACGTTCGGTTTGCAGTTTCGGTTACAAAAAATCATTTTTTTAACAATTCCAGTATCTTTAGGCGAAAAGCATATTCGTATTTTGCCTGCGCCTGATCGGATAATGTTTGTGTGAGGTTGCTTTTCGCTTGAAAAAGTTCGTAGGAGTTAGCGCGTCCGTTATCAAATTTCTCTTGTGCGAAACGGAACGCTTCCTGTCCCGATATTTCTGATTTTTGCGTTGCTTTCCATTTGCTTTGAGCACCTAAGGCGTTGTGGTACGCCTGCTCAATGCGTTTGCGGAGATCGATTTTCACTTTATCTATCTCCAACCGGTTGTTTTCTGCGGCAAGTTCTGCCGTGCGGATACTGTTTTTTGTCTGGAATTTATTGAAGATAGGGATTCGCAGGCTGAACCCGAGCGAATTGCTCATGTTGTTCCGGATTTGAGTGTGAAACGGATCGTTCGAGCGTCCGCTCATGTTGTAGTATCCGGTTCCGAAGTTAGCGCCGAAAGAGAGGGAGGGGTAGAGTTGCGACTTAGCCATCAATACTTCTTTTTCGCTACTTTGAAGCCGGTATTCAGCTGCTTTGATTTCGGGACGGGTAAGCAACGCAGTTTGAAAAATATCGGAGGTTGAGAGTAGTACTCCTTCACTGAGAATTGACTCCACCGATGGTGCCGAGACATTAAAATCTGAAAAATCCTCCAGCTCCATAATCTGGGCCAGATCAAGCAACGCCAGCTTGAGGTTGCTTTCTGCCTGGACCCTGTTCTGTTCTTCTCGGGCACGCTGGGCTTCCAGTTCATAAATCTCGCCATGAGCCATCTTGCCACTCTTGATCAGTTCCTTCCGGCGATTCATATTGGAGTCCGTCAATTGAATTTGTTCGCTGGCAATCTGCAACAGCTCCTTTTGCAGCAGCACCTGTAGAAAAGCGGTCGCCACGCTCATTTCTATTTCGTCTTTAAACTTCTCCAGATCGGCTTCGGCAGCACTTAAATCGGCGCGTTTAGCATCGATATTGTGTTTCATCCGCAATCCGTCAAACAACGTAATGTCCGCGCCCACTCCAAACGAGCTCTGAGATGAGTTGGTGTTTTGATAGGTATTGTCAAGTCCTATAGATCGGCCAAAAACAAAGTTTTGTCCTGCGGATGCGTTTACACTGGGTAACAGATCGTTTCTTGCTTGTGAGTATGCGATTTGGCGCTGTGCCTTGCTCAGCTCTTGCTGCTTGATGTTTCTGTTGTTTTGCAAGGCAATATTGATGCACTCTTCAAGCGTATATTGCTGCGCTTGGGCCATCGTTGACAAACAACAAAAAATAGCGATAATGGTAAATGTCCTCATACTTCTTATTTCTTCGTTTCAATGATCTCATTGCCACGTACCTTATCATTCATTTTCAACCCTTCAAGGATTTCAATATTGATCCCATCAGAAAGGCCCGCTTTTACGTACTTGCGGTCAAATTCCTGTGGCTTCTCGCTTTTTACGGTATACACAAACGCCGAATCATTGCTGAACTCAACACAGCTCTCGGAAATGGAAAGCACACTGTCGCGACGGTCGAGGATGATATCGGCGTTGGCGCTGTATCCGGCACGGATAAAGACATCCGCCGGCATCTCCATGGCGGCTTTCATCTCAAAAAGGATAGCTCCGCTCTCTTCCACGCCTTTGGGAGAAACATATTCCAGTTTTGCCGGAATTTTCTTGTCCTGAATGGCTCCGATGGTGATTTCCATAGGCATATTCACAGACAGTTTTCCCACCTCGGTTTCGTCAATCTTTCCTACGAAAAGCATATCGCTCAGGTTGGCAACGGATGCGATGGTAGTGCCGTCGTTGAAGTTGTTGGACTGTATAACCGAGTTTCCTACCTTCACAGGAACATCAAGGATTGTTCCGCTCACGGTGGCACGAACGAGGGTATTGCTGTACTTGGCCGAGCTTTTGGTAATTCCCGTACGTACCAGGCTTAGGTTGTCGGTGGCTGCCCGAAGCTCTTCCTGATCGTTTCTGTACTGAAGTTGTACCTTCTCGAATTCTTCTTTCGAAATTACTTGATTTTCGTACAGTTTCCGGTCACGCTCGTAGTTGCTGCGGCTTTGATCGGCGGACAGTTGAGCTCTTTCAACGCGCGATTCAGCACCGCTCAGGTTGACCATGTCAGGAATCACCTGTATTTTGGCGATAACATCGCCGGCAACCACTTTCTCGCCCGCCTCTTTGTAAATCTCCGAGATAATACCAGACATTTGCGGTTTAATGAGAATCTCATTTCGCGGCTGTACCTTTCCGGTTGCTACCGTTCGTTTCTCGATATTGTTTCTCGTAACGGTTTCAATCCGGTACGTTTTTATTTTTGGGCGCGATTTTTGATATAAAAATACAAACGTCCAGATTACCAATAGTCCCAGGAGAACTAAACCGGCGATTTTGAGTACTTTTTTCATTTGAGTTATCGTTTGATATTTAAAGTTTGATGTTTAATTTAACACATTTATTCTTCCCGGATTGCCTCAATAGGTTTGATCATTATCGCGCGCTGGGCAGGGATAAATCCTGCAAAAGTGCCGATGACCAGCAATATCGTTAGCGAGCCTACTGCCATGCCGAATCCGATCTGAGGATCTTTGAAAAACTGATCGCCCTGACTTAGTGCAACCCCAATTGCGGACAACAGTCCGACCCCCAGCACGATTCCTCCGATCCCGGCCAGGACGGTAAGCACTATACTTTCCGTCAGCACTTGCCCGATAATGTTTGACGGCGTTGCACCCAATGCCCGACGAATGCCGATCTCTTTTGTCCGTTCCCGAACGGTGACGAGCATGATGTTGCTTACACCGATAGCGCCGGCAAGCAATGTTCCCAGTCCCACAATCCAGATGAGCGCGTTGATACCGATAAACAGGTTATTGAACATCGTAAACTGATCTTCAATATTCACCGAACCGATGGCATCCTTGTCATCGGGACTGATTTGGTGGACACTCCTGAGCGTTTCTTTAATTTTATTTTCCACCACTTTTACTTTTACTCCCGGCCGGGAGGTCGCCCCGAGAAAATGGATGATGTTGCCCTGATTAAATGCCTTTTGCATGGTGCTGAAAGGCAGGATGACCGATTCGTCGGTTGAGCCGCCGATGCTGGCGTTCGACATTTTTTGTGCCACGCCGATCACCTGAAAATAGATGCCGTTCACCTTTACCAGCTTTCCAATGGCGTCTTCTCCGGTTTGAAACAACACTTCGTAAATGCGTTCACCGATAATGCAGACCTTGCGGTTTTCGGCAATGTCTATATCGTTGATAAATCTTCCGCTGATTATTTTACTTTTTTCAATCAGGTCGTATTCGGGGTAGCACCCTTTTACCTGGTACGATCCGCCTTTTTCCCCACGAACCACATTCTTATCGTTAGAACCGCCGAAGAGCATGGGCGAGAGGTGTTGTAATTCAGGTACTTTGCTGCGGATGATCTCCACATCGCTGTTCAGCATGTCCCATCGGCGTCCCTTGCGGAACCCCTTGTACGCTTCCGATGTGTTTTGTGTCCAGAAAAAGCAGGAGTTGCCTGCAAACCCTTCCACCTGGGAGGAGATGCCTTTACTCAACGCATTTCCCGCTCCAACCATCAATACCAGCATAAACATCCCCCAGAATACCCCGAATGCCGTGAGGAAACTGCGCGATTTGTTGTGGGTAATGGTTACCCATATCTCGTACCAGCGGTCGAGGTCGAATAAAGCCCCGCCCAATCGCCTCCAAAGGGAAGTTTTGGTTACACGAATACCGTTGTCTTTTTGGAATTTGTTGTTCATTTTTTTCTTTGACGAGTTTCAGCAATCATTCCTGGCGCATGGCTTCAATCGGCTTTATTCTGACCGCTTTTCGGGCAGGCAGGTATCCGGCAATGATGCCCGCGATAATAAGGACAACGGTGGCGAAAATGGCATATCCCATATCTACGGTCGGATTTTTAAAAACCGACATCTGCACTTCGTCGGTAACGGGTTGTCCGTTGGCGGACTGTTCCATTACGAAGTTTATCAGCTCGGTTAACCCGACCCCCAGGATCATCCCGATATATCCGAAAATAGCCGTAATGATCAGCGATTCCAGAATGATGGTTTTCAGTATAGACAACGGTGATGCGCCGATAGCTTTCCGGATTCCGATCTCCCTTGTCCGCTCTTTGACGGAGACCAGCATGATATTGCTTACTCCGACAATGCCTGCAATCAGGGTGAGGATCCCGATGATGCTGACAAACAAGGTGATTCCTCCAAAAATCTTTTGCGTTTCAATATATTCGGCCTGTGAGTTGTTTACCCACAGAGCCTGCCTGTCCTCCGGATTGAAATTAAGGCTTCTTCCCAGCAAGCTACGTAGGGATTTATCGAAACGGTCATTTTCTTCTTTCGTTTCCAGTCCGTCCACGGTGAACGTAATCTGATTGAACTTCTTGTCCGGATTAAAAATAGCCTGTGCCGTTGAGAACGGAATGTAGGCGGTTGGCGTTCCCCAACGTTCTTTTTTGGTGTTTATGCCAACAACTTTAAACATCAGTTCCCCTACCTTCACGTAGTTTCCCAACGCCTTTTCTCCTTTGAAGAGCGTTTCGGCAATTTTATTGTCCAGGATAATTATTTTGTTGGTCTCTTTTACATCCAGGCCGTTGATAAAACGCCCATCGCCGGGTTTAATCACCAGCCTTTCTATTTCCCGGTAATCGGGCATTACGCCGCGTACGTTGTATGAGCCATATTCCGGACCGAAGGAGATGGTTTGTGTCCTGTCTACACGTGCAGCAATAAGACGGCTTTCGTTTACATCGGTTCTGATAAGGTCTACTTCTTTGTTCGCAAACTGCAGGTTTCGACCCGATTTAAGCCCGTTGTGTGCCATGGAGGTTGTCCCTGACCAGAGTGTTATGCGGTTTACAGCCCTGTCGCTGAAGTTTTCCATGACCCCGTTTTTCAATCCGTTCCCTGCACCCAACAAAACAATGAGGATGAAGATTCCCCAAGAAACCGAGAGTCCGGTGAGCGCCGTGCGCAGTTTATTTTTACGCAGGGTTTGAAGTATTTCCTGAAGATGGTCGTTCATGTGTGTTACGAGTTATACGTTACGGGTGTAAAGACAGTGCGTGCACCGTCTTTACGAAGTTCCGATTCTATTTCCCCGTCTTTTAGCCGGATAATACGATTGGTGGCATCGGCGACCGACTGTTCGTGAGTTACAATGACGGTAGTGATGCCCTGTCTGTTTAAATCGGAAAGGACATCCATCACTTCTACGGTGGTTTGGCTATCGAGAGCGCCAGTAGGTTCGTCGGCAAGGATCACTTTTGGATTCGATATCATAGCGCGTGCAATGGCAACCCGTTGTTTCTGCCCACCCGATAATTCGCCGGGCAAGTGGTGTGCCCAGTTTTTTAACCCCATCCTATCGAGGTGTTCCATTGCGATAGTGTTTCGCTTTTTCCGGCTGACATTTTTGTAGTAGAGAGGGAGAGCCACGTTTTCCAACGCGTTTTTGAAGTTGATCAGGTTGAACGATTGAAACACGAATCCTATCAGCTCGTTGCGGTATTTGGCTGCTTGTGTCTCGGTCAGGTTTCTGATCAGGGTACCGTTAAGGCGATATTCGCCCGAATCGTAACTGTCCAGAATTCCCATTAAATTTAATAATGTGGATTTCCCGGAACCGGAGGCTCCCATAATTGAGACGTATTCACCGGACTCAATTTCCAGATCGATATCTTTAAGGGCATGCAGAGAAATGGCTTCGGTGTGGTACGATTTGTTTATTTTTTTGAGTTTAATCATGAAGAGAATCTAATTAAATTGAAGTATTCTAATTGAATTCGGATACAACTATTCTATCAATGGAACAAAATTAATGCTTTGAATAATACTATGCAATACATAATACTAGTAAAGTTATAAAAATTATGAATAATTAACTATCTTAACGTATAACTCATGCCTCCCGTCAGCCAGAATCCCGGTTGCGGAATATTCCCAAAATCCACATGCGTGGTGTTGAAAATGTTATTGGCATTAACAAAAATGTTTATGTTGCGTAAAGCGTAATTGGCTTTGACATCCACTAATCCGAACGGTTGGAAGGCTGTTGGCTGCTCTTCTTTTATCTCGGTGATGTACTTTAAATAATTTCCGGCGCGGTCCTGCCAACGCAGGTTCCAAGATAGCGAGAGATTTTTAACAATCCGGTGTTGCACGCCAACGGTAAATTTGTGCCGCAAATAGTTAAACACATACGCCGAAACGGGGTTGTTCTGGCGGGCCTCGTCGCTTTTTTGCGACATATATTGATAGCCTATTTGTATGGACTGCAGAGGTTGTTGTTCGCCCAGCCATTGATGCATATTTACAGTGGCATCCCAACCTGCTCCGTAAGTGCCGAGGGAGGCAAGGTTTTGAGCATGGTAAAATCCATCCAGGGGGTTTAATATCCAGTCGATAAGATTATCCCCTTTGGTGTAAAAAACATTCAGGTTAGCGGTTAAAACACTGTTTTTGTATCGCCATCCAATTTCTACGGATTGTGAGTATTCGGGTGTTAATCCAGCAAAACCACGGTGTTTTCCTGCCTTGTAGTATAAGTCAGTAAAGGTAGGCATGCGTGTGGATTTGCTCCAAGACGCGTAAAGGCTCACGGCATCGTTTGTACGATAAGATACGTTTATTGCGGGATAAAAACCATTGGCTTTAAGTGTGTCGGCAAGGGCGGTGTTGTAGTTATAAAGCCCTCCTACGGAGAGTGTGAGTTTATCGAAAACAAAGTTGTGTTCGACAAAAAAGCTGATGTTCGAGCGGTTATCCCATTTGTCGTAATTACCGGATTTTTGACGCATCAAACGACCCAGGTTGCTGCTCAAGATGCCTTCGTTGCGGAATTCGCCTCCGAAACTCGTTATACCCAGATCCGAAGCATATTGCATGTTCAAGTTAAGGCCATAAACATCGCTGCGGTGGTAGTTTGGTGTTGTGTACCACGATGGTATGTCGGTTGTCCCGGGCCTGAACAAATGATACACATCGTAATGCCTGCTCCAATACAACTGCGGAATAAATTTAAGTTTTCCACCCGTTTCGCCTTTTACCGATGCGAATACTCCACGTGTGTCGTCGTATTGTTGAGGGTATGCGGCCGTGTAAAACGTGTTGGCACCGTATTTTTTATCGTTCACTCCCGCCTGGACGTCGATTGTGGAGTTGTCGAAGTTGTACCGGCTTTGCCACAGTAGGTTGACGATGTCGTAGTCGCTGTTTTTGATATATCCGCCGGAGTGTTTGTAGCCTGCCGACAAACGGTGTACGGAATTGGCCGTCTTGTATGCCCCCCGTGCTTCCGCGCCGAAAAGCCCGTGCATTCCACCTTCCGTTTTGAAGAAAGCGTTTGAGTGGGTGTCTTTCTTTGTAATGATGTTTACTCCACCTGAAAATGCGCCGGCGCCGAAAATCAACGATGATGGGCCTTGAACAATTTCTATACGCTCAATATCGGAAAGGTTGATGGGAATGTCGAAACTGTAATGTCCGGTCTGGGGATTGGTAAGGTTAACACCGTTAAGTAAAATGGCGGCCTGGTCGAATGAGCCACCCCGGAGGGATATGTCCGCCTGTACGCCGTGCGGTCCGCGTTGCAGGATATCTACGCCTGCTACGTAATTGAGAAGGTCTTCGGTGCTTCTGACGGGCGCCCGCTCAATCTCCTTGCTCGTGATTACGGTTACCAGTTTGGCTGCCATATTCAGTGGCAGTGGGGCTTTTGAAGCGGTAACCACCACTTCATCCAGTTCTTTTACGGGAATGGTGTCCGGTTTTGCCTGAATACCTGTCTTTTCCGTAGGATTTACCGATGCGGCGTGGGCACTTAATAATGCACAACCCGAAAGTACACCGATGGTGACGGATTTGTGAATACTGTTGAAAACGCTGTACGATCTTCGGGCAAATCGTTTAAAACGAAACGTTTTCCGGTCTGAAAATTGTTTTTGTCTGTTCATTTTATAAAAATTTAGAAATGAAGCGACAAAGATAGTGCATTTTATTCGTCCGTGCCTTTTTGCATAGGGACAAAAATGAAATCGCCGTGTTCGGATTCCCTGAATTTATCGTTGCTTATGCGTTTTATAACCGTCATTCTTTGTCCTTGCCGGCCGCCTATGGGTGCCACCATCCAGCCACCTATTTTGAGCTGATTCAACAGCTTTTCAGGGTTTTTTTCAGGAGCTGCCGTAACCAATATTTTGTCAAAAGGTGCATGTTGAGGTAGCCCCTCGAAACCATCACCGAAGAATAAACGGGGATAATAACCCAGCTTATTGAGTGTTTCTTTCGCTTGAAGGTGTAACTCCTGATAACGCTCTATGCTGTAAACATCAGCACCCATTTCACACAGTACGGCTGCCTGATATCCGCTTCCTGTACCAATCTCCAGTACCTTTTCGCCTGGTTTCAGCTGTAGCAGTTCCGTCTGAAAGGCTACCGTGTAAGGTTGGGAAATGGTCTGTCCTTTTTCGATAGGCAGTGGACGGTCTAGATAGGCATATTCCGCTAAACGTTCATCAATGAAAAGGTGTCTGGGAACATTACCGATGGCAGCTAAAACCCGCTTATCGGAAATGCCTTTTCTTTTAAGTCCTTCGGCAAGTTTTCTTGCTTCATTGTTGGGGTGTTGAGATGTGTCCATTACACGATTTTCGGTTTTTTCACTTTGTTTTTTTTGAGGTTGCCCACAAGCGACTGATCCTGCACAGCAAAAGCCAATTAAAATAAAGGACAGGTTTTTTTTTATCCTTGTTTTCATGTATTTTCCTCCTTTTCTTCTGAGATCAAAGATAGTGATTTTCTGTATTTTATACTAAATTTTGCCGGTATTATGCTTCAATTGAAATAAAAATTGTAAATTCGCTCTGTTAATTTATCCGGCAAAGGATGGAAAAGTAATTTCTTTGTTCCTTTTGTAGATATTTCAACATTATGTTTTATGGCTCAGCAAAGCGGTATGCAACACATTATAGAACAGGTCAGGGAAAAACATGTGCCCGATGATGCCGTTGGTGAAAAATGTTGGGGAGTGATCTACAATTCGGTAGAAAAAATGCACTCCGGCAGTTCCCATGGCAGTGAGACTGTATCGGAAGTTTTGCTGGGGATGCCAGTCAGGCTCTTGGATAAAAAGGGCGGTTGGCGACGCGTGCAGGCACCGGACGGATACGTCGGATGGGTTTCTGATGCTGTAAGAACAATGACTGAGTCAGAGCTACATGAATACAACAAAAAAGAAAAGGTGGTAGTAATTGCGTTGTATGCATTTTCCTACGAAAAAGCGGATGTTAAATCGCAAACGGTATCCGATTTAGTGATCGGGGATATGTTAGTCCTGAAAGGGATGAAAGGCCACTTCTATCGGGTAGGGTATCCCGATGGGCGTGAAGCCTATATACGGCAGTCCGATGCCAAGGAGTTGAAGAAGTGGCTGCAGGAAATGGAACTTACCCCGAAAAGCATAGTGAGGGTCGCTAGGCAATTTATGGGAATTCCTTACGTTTGGGGCGGCACTTCATTCAAGGGTTTGGATTGCAGTGGGTTGACCAAACTGGTCTATTTCCTACACGGGGTTATTCTTCAGCGGGATGCTTCGCAGCAGGTGTTGACCGGAAGACCGGTGGATGATAACGGCAATTTTTCAAACCTGGAACCGGGTGATTTGCTCTTTTTCGGGACGAAGGCGACGGCGGAAAATCCGAAAGAAAGGGTTGTCCACGTAGCCATTTATATCGGGAACCGACGGTTTATACATGCGTCGGATTATGTTCAGATAGGCAGTTTTGATCCTGCCGATCCGCTTTACGATGAATATAATGCCGGTCGTTATCTGTGTGCCCGAAGAATTATCGGTGAAGTAAACACGGACGGTATCGAAGGAGTTCCGGACAATGCTTTTTACAAACCATGAATCCAGGCAGGCAGAATTTTATCCAGACAGCGACAATGACAACGAAAAAAACAGTTCTTCCTAAATGAATTTATTCTGGGCTCCTTACGACCTTGAACTGCGGCACACGTTTACCATATCGGGTTTCTCCCGTAAAACAACGCCGGTTGTACTCACTAAACTTGAATACGACGGGCTTACGGGTTACGGTGAGGCGTCGCTACCTCCGTACTTGGGTGAGACGCAGGCTTCGGTTATTGAATTCCTGAAGAAAGTCGATCTGTCTGCCTTCCCCGATCCCTTATGTCTGGATGAGATTCTAGAATATGTGGATGGTATTTCGGTTAACAATACGGCGGCCAAAGCTTCCGTGGACATAGCGTTGCATGATTTAGCCGGGAAAATTGCCGGCGTGACGTGGTATAAGAGGTATGGACTGGACAGAATGGATGTTCCCGATACTACTTTTACCATCGGTATTGATACCGATGATGTGGTGCGTGAAAAAACACGCGAAGCAATGGGACGCTTTAACATCCTGAAGGTAAAAGTGGGCGGCCCGGACGACAAGCGTATGATTGAAGCCATCCGTTCCGTTACCGGCCTGCCGCTGGCGGTAGACGCTAACCAGGGTTGGAAAGACCGTCAAGCGGCACTCGACATGATTCACTGGATGAAGGACCAAGGGGTTGTAATGATAGAGCAGCCAATGCCTAAGTCGGATCTGGACAATATTTCCCGATTGACGGAAGAGAGTCCGCTGCCTGTTTTTGCCGACGAGTCACTCCAGCGGTTAACCGATGTTGAGCGGTTGAAGGGCGTGTTCTCGGGTATTAACATCAAGTTGATGAAATGCACTGGCATGCGCGAGGCCTGGAAGATGCGTAGAGTTGCCGAGGCATTGGGAATGAAAGTGATGATGGGATGTATGACTGAAACGTCATGTGCTATTTCTGCTGCATCTCAACTTTGTTCAGGAATGGATTTTGCCGATTTGGACGGAGCCCTGCTGATTGCTAACGATTGTTTTGACGGAGCCCGTTTGCAGAACGGCAAAATTATCGCGAACGATCTGTCGGGAATTGGTGTAGTGCCCAATCAGAAAATAAATTTTACCCGTTAAGAGGCTGTTTTAACCTGGATTTTCATTACTTTTGCGCCCGGTTTTTAAGTAACGGTTATGAATTATCTTCTCACTATCGGGCTTCTGGTCTGCTCCAATATCTTTATGATTTTTGCGTGGTACGGGCACCTCAGACTTGCTGAAAATTCGTGGTTAAGCAAACTCCCGCTTTTTGGTGTAATTGTTTTCAGCTGGCTAATCGCTTTTTTCGAATACTGCTTTCAGGTTCCGGCAAACCGGATCGGGTTTGAAGGAAACGGCGGAGCGTTTTCGCTCGTCCAGCTGAAGGTTATTCAGGAGGTTATCACATTGGTGGTTTTTGTTGTCTTCTCTTCCGTTGCTTTTCAAACCCCATTGAAGATGAATCACCTGATAGGGTTTATATTTCTGGTACTGGCAGTCTATTTTATTTTTAAAGGGTAAAGAGGACTTTGGCTCTTATTTAACGTGAGTTCGATATAATTTTAAAAGAGCATCATTTGTTTATCATCCACAAAAAAGTCGACTTTGATAGACGGCTTCTTGGGTAAAAAGCTATAAGCCAGTAAATCTGCTATCAGATTAGTGATAAAGTTGGTCCTAAGTTCAACTTAGGTCCTTGACGTAAAACACGTAAAAATGTTTTAGATTACGCATTCCGCTTAAATGGAAAGCGATCAGGATCGTCATCACTTCGCTGTCGGAAAGTCTGTTCGATTTATTTCTGCGTTTTTTGTCAGTGGACTCTCCCAAGACATATTTTTTGAGAATTCATCACTTAAATAAAAATTTTCCGTAATTTCGCTTTTACTTAGCATAGTGGTTTTTATTGATTATTTATTTGTATTTCAATACTATAAATATAATCAGTTTTTAGCTATTATGCTATTTTTGTCCATATTTCTTATATCGAACTCACGTTAAATTACTACTATTTTTTTATTATTAGGCATGTCGCCCCGATAGTTCAAAAAAACTATATGTTAATTTTTTCCGGTAATATCGTAGTTACATAAAATCACCGTTTTGTGTAACTAAAAATACTCGTATTTTTTCTTTTTTTGGTAGTTTTGTATTTTAATGAGTTTATGAAACTTCAAACAATATGGCAATAATAGGATACGCCCGTGTTAGCACCAAAGAACAAAATTTAGACTTACAGTTGGATGCGTTGAAAAAAGCTGAATGCACTGAAATTTTCTCTGAAAAATATCCGCCACTAAAGAACACCCCGAACTGGAGAATGCCTTGGCTGATCCTTAAGAAATCTTGTCAACATTGTAGACACCCTTTATAAAAGAGGGGTTGAATTCAGAAGCATTCAGGACGGGATTGATACCAGAACTCCATTAGGCAGGTATCAGTTTGCCCTTTTTGCTGCATTGGCCGAATATGAGCGTGAGATGATCGTAGAGAGAACCCGAGCCGGACTGACGGCAGCCAAAGAACGCGGACGCGTTGGCGGCCGGAAGAAAGGACTTAGCCCTGAAGTTAAAAAAGTAGCTAAAGCAGCCGCTACGTTATACAAAAAAAATGAAAACACTGTAAAAGAGATTTGCGATATTCTAAATATCAGTAAACCTACTTTATATCGATATTTGAAAAGTGAAAATGTTGAATCAAATAAAAGGTGATCTTTATTTTGAATATAATTCTAAACATGCTGTGCTAAACTTTAGTTTGAAGACATACAAATACCTACAATAGATTGTGGAGAACTTGTGAAATATGACATAATAGAACTATGGTTGCATATAGTACTTTTAAAAGTTTCACAAAATAGATAAATAATATGTTGTTAAACATATAATTTGATTTTCATTATTGTAGATATTAGCATTATTTTTATAAATTAATTCATCTTCTTGTTAGTCAACCTTGAAATTCATTTTGTATGGAAAGTAATATTTTCATATCTTTTCTGAAGTTGTTAAAGGTAAAACACACGACTTCGTTTTCTAACCAATTTTTCAATGAGCATCCTCATAAATACAATTTATTTGGTTTATCATCCATGCTTTCTGATTATGGAATAGAAAATGTCGGTCTTAAAATTTCGAATATTAACGATTTGTGTTTAATTGAAACTCCTTTCATTGCTCATGTCAAAGACGATTTTGTTATTATTGAAAAGATATTTGATAATGAAGTAAAATTCATTCAAAGGAATAAAAATTTTAAAATCTCAAAAGATGAATTTAGCAAGATATGGACAGGGAATATACTTGTTGCGGAACGCAATTTGAATTCAATAGAACCTGAATACAATAAGCACTTCAAAATACAATTTATTAAATATCTTCAGAAAACTTCTGTACTGTTTATTACTTGTTTTTTGCTTCTTATTTCTTTTATTCATTATAGAAGCTATTTTGATGTCGGACTTGTTTTACTGCTGTTAATAAATTCAATAGGTGTATATATAGGTTATTTATTGATCCTTAAGCAATTAAATATTCAAAGTAATTATGGCGATAGGATTTGCTCATTATTTAAACACAGTGATTGCAATAACATCATTGAATCCGATGCAGCCAAGCTTTTCGGAGTTTTTAGCTGGAGCGAGATAGGATTTGGTTATTTTATAGCCAATATATTGTTTATTTGTTTTCTGCCTTCCTGTATTCCTTACTTGGCATTAATCAATATCCTTTGTTTGCCATATACCTTTTGGAGTCTTTGGTATCAGAAATTCAAAGCTAAACAGTGGTGTCCTTTATGCCTTATAGTGATTACATTATTGTGGGTACTTTTTGCAATTGATCTTATCTCCGGATTTCTTTTTCCTTCACATATAACATTTTTGGATCTGGTAATCACGGGTTTAGTTTATGCGATTTCTATACTAAGTACTAATTTGGTTTTATCAATTCTGATGAAAAGTTTACAAGTAAAGCGTATAAATTATGAGATAAACCATATCAAGGCCGATGAAGACGTTTTCAGACTACTATTAAGAAAGCAACCGCGTTACGAGGTAACAAAAAACACATCGAATATATTATTAGGTAACCCAAATTCTGATTTCTTGATAACCATATTTACAAACCCGCATTGTAATCCTTGTGCAAGAATGCATAAAAAAGTGAATAATTTAATAACTAAAAATAAGAATATTTGTGTTCAATACATTTTTTCATCTTTTGATAAGGAATTAGACATATCTAATAAATTTCTTATTGGGGTGTATCAGCAGCAAAATGGGAAAGTTAAAACTATTTATGATGAATGGTTTGATAAAGGGAAGTATGATAGAGAATCCTTTTTTCAAAAATATCCTACAAAAATAGATGAAATAAATGTTTGCAATGAATTTACTAGACATGAACAATGGAAGGAAAAGTCGGGTCTAAGGGCAACCCCTACTATTTTAATAAATAGTTATAAGTTACCTGGAAATTTTAATATTGAAGATGTACAGTTTTACATTAGTGTCCACTAAAAATTCGCAAAAGCTCTTTGAAATTATTGAATATTAGATGGTTGTAGCGTCTTTTGGGGTGCGACGATTTCAATTTATCTTTGTATTGATTACAATACATTATGCATAAAGAGAAGTTCGTTTTTGCCCAATTAGTCGAGTTCCTAAATGCCGACAAGTTCAGGCATATCGTGGATAAGTACCAAGGAAACCGCTATATCAAGTCTTTCACCTGCTGGAATCAACTGCTTGTTCTCATGTTCGGCCAACTCTGCAATAGAAAAAGCCTAAGGGATCTGGCAATGGCTATTGGTGCACATCGGGGAAAAGGCTATCATCTCGGGTTTGGCAGTGATGTCAAACTAAGCAATCTATCCAAAGCAAATACCAATCGTGACTATCGGATCTTTGAAGAATTTGCATACTACATGGTTGGCAAAGCCCAATCAAAACGTATGGACAATATCTTCAAGCTGGGAGGAAAAGTCTATGCCTTTGATTCTACCACCATTGACCTATGTTTGAACGTTTATCAATGGGCTCGTTTCAGAAAGACCAGGGGAGGAGTTAAAATCCATACCCTGTTTGATCTGGAAACCCAGATTCCAACATTTTTCCATATCACTCCCGCAGCAGTCAATGATGTAAATGCCATGGATGTCATTCCCTATGAACTCGGCTCCTTCTATGTCTTCGACCGTGGCTACAATGACTTCAAACGCTTGTTTAAGATCAACGAGATTCGATCAATGTTTGTGGTGAGAGCCAAGAACAATCTGCAATGCAAGGCTGTAAGATGGAAAAGAAGGATGCCCAAAAACGTTCGCTCAGATTGTGTGGTGATATTCACCGGATATATGAGCGAAAAGCATTACCCGAAACCCTTGCGAAAAATCGTCTTCTACGACGAAGATCAAGACCGGGAGTTCACGTTTCTTACCAACGTTTTTAGCCTTGGCGCATTGCAAGTTGCACTTCTTTACAAGAACAGATGGCAGATTGAGCTGTTTTTCAAATGGATGAAACAGCATCTCAATATCCAAAAATTCTGGGGTGTAACTGAGAATGCAGTCCGTATCCAGATATACTCGGCGATCACCACTTACTGTCTTGTGGCTATCGTACATCATGATTTGAAACTCGAATGCACCGTCTATGAGATGCTTCAAATACTCAGCATGTCACTAACGGACAAGGCCAATTTAAAAGACTTGCTCAACAAATCTAACTTCAATAAAGTCAATGAACGATGCGGTTCAAGTGAACCAAGTTTGTTTGTTTTTTAATATTTATACAGTGCCAATTTTTTAGTGGACACTAGTGACAGTTTTTTACAAATTTTCTGATATGAGAAATTGTTGCATATTTAAAAACGGCAACAAGATTAATTTATAATTATTAAAAATTTTATGTGTATGAAAAAGTTAAGTAAAATCAAACTGCATGATGCGGCAGTGTTGAAAAACAGTGAAATGAAACAGATTGTTGGTGGAATTATAGGGCCGTGTGATCCATTCGCCATCACTTGCTCCGGCCTTTGCCAAACGGTATATGGCAAAGGCACTTGCATGCGAAATACCGATACATATTTATATTGTGCCTGTGTCGTAGTATCTTAATTGTGATCCAGATTGTTAACCTGTCATGGATTTAATATCTAAGCATACTTTACAGTATGCTTGGCTATTAATATTTTTGCGTGTTCAAAAATAGTTTAAAAAATGCACTGTTACACTCTGAGTATCAACATGATAACAGGAATTAGCTTTTAGTTCGTTGATTATGAGTGAAATAGGTAAATTTAACGGACTATTTTTAAATAGGTTTGTAACTTTTTATGTTACTCACATTCATTAAACTAACATCTCGAGGGGGAGGTAAAATGGAGGTATATATCCAAATTATATATCTGAAATGTTATAGGGATATTTTAACGAGCTAAAGGTTTGACTTTCAGCCTTATATTTTTATCATATTTATTTTGATACTGAACAAGTTTTAGTAAAAATCATTCAGCCAAAAACCATTACCTTAATGGTTATAAATTACGCAAAATTATTCATTTAAGATAACTAAAAGACATTATTTTCATCAAAGATGGTGAGTTTAAACTAATTTATAATTGGTCATTATGATATATCAAAAAAAATTAATTCCTGTAATTTTGTCTATTCTTTTTATAAGCATAAATCTTCAAAGTGCTAAAGTAGAAAAGAAAAATGACAAAGCCTTTTTACGTATTGTATATACTTTTACGCAAAAAGATTACACCCGAGAATCTTTGTCATCTCGAACAGATACAATGGCTTTAGATATAGGTCCAAATCTATCAGAATTTTATGATATGACGGCAATCGCGAAAGATTCATTGAAATATAGTGTTTTTCAGCCTGCCAAAGTAAAATCAGTAACTTTAATTAAAAATCCGCATATTGCTGAATCTGCAATAAACAGCAATCTAAATGGAAACAACAATGTTTTCTCCCCAAATAGTTATATTTCATTCACCATATTTAAAGACAGAGATGAAAATCACGTTTATACTCTTGATAAAGAATTAAGAATTGGAGGAATATCTGTATTCTTAGATGAGGAAATATATCCACAGCAGTGGATTATTGAGAGTGATACGATTAACATATTGAATTACCCGTGTCATATAGCAAGCACAAAATTTAGGGGGAGAGAATACGAGGTATATTTTACTCAAGAGATACCTGTCAATGAGGGTCCATGGAAGCTGTACGGCTTGCCGGGGCTTATTCTTGCTGCTAAAACAACCGATGGAATCTTTTCGTTTAAAGCAATTGGAATACAAGAAATAAACGATAGATCATTAAGTATACCTGATGTAAGAAACTCCGAAGTAATCAAAGATATAAAACAGTATAATGAATTTATTCAATCAAAAGCAAAGACTGAGTCATACATTTTCGAAAACAAAGGTAATATAACTATTGCAAATAAGTTCTCGTCAAAGAAGATTATCTTATTAGAAACAGAGGAAAATTAATAATTGAATACACCGAACCAAATAACAAAACGAAATACGCCTATATTATTATAGCAATAGAAAAGAAATAAAGATGAGGCCTATAATAACCTTTCTGCTCAGTTTTCTGTTTTCATTTTCAGTTTTCTCCCAAACAGAAATTTCTGGCCGCGTGCTTGATGCCGCTACACGAAAACCTGTTGAAGCTGCCACAGTCACACTGCATCCTGCAGGATCGACATCCATACTTACGTATTCGATGACGGATAAAGAAGGGTCTTATACTCTAAAGCGTGCCTCGATGCCCGATTCAGTTACAATATCGGTGCGCTCCATGACCATTGAAACACAATCGAAAACCGTGAAGAATAATGTTGGATCTGTGGAGTTCCTAGTAAAAGAAAAAGTAACCGAGTTGAAAGAAGTCATTGTTAAGGCTCCCAAAGTAAGACAGTTGGGCGATACTATCCATTACGATGTTTCCAGTTTTCTGGATGAAACAGACAAAAGTATTGGCGACGTGCTGAAAAAACTGCCCGGAGTGCAGGTTCTTTCATCGGGGCAAATTCTGTATCAAAATAAAGCCATCAGCAAATTTTATGTGGAGGGGCTGGATTTGCTGAAAGGCAAGTACGGGATCGCCACCAATAATATCGATGCTAAAAACGTGGCATCGGTGCAGGTGCTCGAAAACCATCAGCCCATTAAAGCGCTCAAAGACATGGAAATTCCGGAGGAGGCAGCTATCAACCTGAAACTTAAAAAATCGGCTTTAGGTGCTTTTTTTGCCACGGCGCAATTGGGTGTGGGATTGCCGTGGCCATTGTTAAGTAACGAACTGGTAGGAATGCGTTTCACCCAAAGAGAGCAGAACATGCTTGTATATAAAGGCGATAACACCGGACGGGACATTGCGCAGGAAATCATTTCTTTTTATGGCGGCACAGACGACGCCACCACTTCTTTTCTGAATGTGGTTTCACCATCGCCGCCCAACATTAACCGGCAACATTTTTTGTTCAATGATGCACATTTGGGTTCGCTCAACGATTTGCGCACGTTTAAGAAAGACCTAACGCTCACCACTAATATCAATTACTTATTTGATAAACACACAAGCGACAGCTATGTGCGCCGCGATGTTTTTGTGGACGGCAGTGAGAATATTCGTATAGAGGAAGACATGAATTCGCGTTTATTGAAACGGGAATTGGAAGGAGCAATTACACTCGAAAGCAATACCGATAATTATTTTCTCAATAATAAACTGAACCTTTCCTCAAAATGGAACGATGAATCGGGCGATGTTTGGACAGACAGAATGATTTCACAACGTTTGAAACTGCCGTCGATGCACGCGGCAAATAGTTTTGATTACGTGCGTCGTACCGGAAAAAAGCGCTTCCGGATCCAGTCGGATGTTTCATACACTACACAGGAAAACACCTTGAGTGTTTCACCTTCTATTTTTGGCAGTTTTTCGGATGCCGATTCACTTATGCGTCAGGATATTTTATATAACCGCTTTGCGACCAACACGTCGGTTTCGGGCAGCAGGGAAGGAAAGGTTTCGCTGCATTACTCAGCGGGCGTTTTCAGCAACCATTACACATTTCAATCGGCATTACACGAAGGGCTTAACGCAATGTTGCTTAGTACTGACAGTTTACGAAATCAATTCTCACGCGGCGAAATCGGTCTTCGGGTTTCTCCCGGAATGCGCGTCACAATTACCGAAAAACTGAAACCTTACTTTTCATTTCCCGTAACCTATTTACTTGTAAACAAAAACGACCAGGTTCGGAGTAATGATAGTCGTATCGGTTATTGGCTTTTTGCCCCCAATGTGTATTTGGATTATCCGTTAAGTACACGGATTACTCTTTACGGTAGCGCAAGTCACAACAACAACATCGGTGGTATGCGCGAAGACCTTATTGGGTACATGATGACTTCGTACCGGAATCTAAGCCGCAATGACGGACTGCAAAGCAAAAATTCCACTGCTAACATATATGTCAACCTGAATTATCGAAATCCGTTTACCACGCTTTTTATGACGCTTGGAGTAAACTGGATGAATAATTGGCGTAATATGCTTTATGATACACGTTATACCGGTATTTTAAGCAGTGCTACAGGTATTTTGCATCCGCATTCTGCGCAACAATTCAGTACTGGGTTTTCCATCGGAAAAAGTGTGGATGACATCAGTTCCGAATTACGGGCGAATGCCGGTTATGCACGCAATCAATCCATCGCGCTTAATCAAGGGGTTATTTCACCTTACACTTCGGATTCATACAATGTTTCTGCTTCATCTACTACCGATATCGGACAGTTTATGATCCTGAAATACAGCGCGGCATATTCGCAAAGCCGGATTCGCATTAGCAATACCCGCTTGGACCCGATGCACTATTTTACGCAAAGCCTGAATACATCTTTTATTCCTAAGAAAGGATTGATTTTTAATATCGGATTCAACCATTATTTCAATAATGCCATACAATCGTCGGCACGTTCATCGTGGTTCGGTAATATGGGCGTCAAATACAAACTTAAAAACGTTGACTTAATGCTCGATTGGACAAATATTTTCAATACAAACAAATTTATCACCTATTCTTACAGCGATATCAGCAGTTTTTATTCGGTATATAATTTACGTCCGTCGGAAGTGTTGTTAAGAGTGAGATTTAAAATTTTGTGAGTATACAATCCCAATAGATTACGAGGCAACATTAAATAATTTATTGGAAAGTATAATAAACATTGTTGCAACTAAAAAATTATTTTTATGAAAAAATTAAGTAAAATTAAACTGCATGATGCAGTTGTGTTGGACAAGAAGGAAATGAAGATCATTTACGGAGGAAGCGGTATTGGAGGAGGACGGTTTAGTTGTTATTGTTATTCAACTGGAGTTCCTTGGGAGGGATTCTATGCCACTACAGAGGCTATGATTGCATCTATTGAAATGAATTGTGGCCCTGGTGGTGGAACATGTACGGCAATCTAACTAACTTTTGAGTTTGTTTGATACTTGAATTAAGTAAAATCTGTTGTACATTTAGTATTATTTTTAAAGCACAACAGATTTTATTTAAATAATTAACTTATTTATTTTCACACATATATCTTAAGTTTATTAATAATGATTAAGAATTATTTTTTGTATATTCTGATTTTTTTTCTTTTTCCAACATTTATTTTGGATGCTCAGAATTCTCATGAGAATATTTTTAAATTTAGAGTTATTTATCAATACAATCAACAAGCATTAAAAGCAAACAAGATATTTACAATAACCGATACTATGGCTTTAGACATTGACGAATCTTATTCGGTATATTATGATAGAAATCTAGCAGCTAATGATTCGTTAACTAATCTGGCATTTTTGAAAATAAAAACCTTTGACTTTTCAACAAATCAAGAAGCTTTAGAGCAAAGGTTAGAAATAAAAGGAAAAGCAGATGAAATTACAGGAGACAGAAAAGGTGAAACTACACGGTTATTTAAAGATCGGCTTAAAAATGAAATTATTACAACAGACAGGGACCCAAAAGATTTAAAATACAAATTTATAGTATTTGAGGAAATTACTCCTAAATGGAATATTTCACAGGACACGGCAATAATTTTAAATTATTCATGTATGAAAGCTACCTCTCATTTCAGAGGACGAGATTACATCGCTTGGTTTACAACTGAAATTCCGATAAATGACGGGCCATGGAAATTTTTTGGACTTCCTGGTTTGATTTTGCAAATTGACGATACTGAGAACATTTTCAAAATTAAGGCAATCGGATTAGAAAAAATAGCTCAAATGCGTTATCAAAAACCTGATGACACCTCTAATTATGAAAAAATGACAAATTCAGAATTCAATAAGTATAAGCAAAATCAATTTAAAAAAATTTCATATGGATTTTATAAAAACCAAACCTCAATGCAATATTTTTATAATATGAAAAATCCTGTCACATATCTTAATATTGAAGTGGGAGATTGAAATATTAATATAAAAAATATCATACGTGGACACTTAGATCCACTTGATTTCTAATTGTTTATAATTGAGTTCTTTGACATTTTTGTAATCGCTTTTGTTAAGTAGGGTCTGCTAAATAATTGACATTTATGCTGATAATCAGCAAAATAATTGATATAAAATTTGTATAACTGCAAGAAATTGAGTATTTTTACTTCATAATCCTTGCATTTTATGATACGATACAAGAGCTCCAGACAGCTTTCAATTTCCGAGTTCAAGATGCCCTTCGAGGCAAAACTGGATGAGAATAACCGGTGGGTTGTTCTTTCAAAAATAGTACCCTGGGAAGAGTTCGCCCGACTTTATTACAAGAACTTCAAAAGCAATCGTGGTGCGCCCACGAAGGATGCCAGACTTGTGCTGGGGGTGATTATCATCAAGCACATCATGAAGAGTGACGACCGTGGAGTAATAGAGATGATACAGGAGAACCCCTACATGCAGTATTTTCTTGGGCTTGAGTCCTTCACTTCTGAACAGGTGATGACACCGTCACTGCTGGTCTCCATCAGAAAGCGAATCGACCTTGATGTCTTTGAATCATTGACGGACGACTTGATAAGAAAAGGGTTGAAGCTAAAAGCCGGGGCAAATCAAGAAGTGGTTGACAAGGATGCGAAGGATGAAGAAGATGATAATGATGACGATCCCGATCCGCATCCCGGGAACAAGGGGAAGCTCCAAATGGATGCAACAGTCTGTGATGCGGATATCAAGTATCCCACAGACCTGGATTTGTTGAACGAGAGCCGCCAGAAGGCAGAAGAGCTGATCGATGAGTTGTGTTTGAAACTGGGTATTAAAGATAAACCCCGTACATACAGAAGGGTTGCACGCAAGGATTTTTTGAATGTGTCGAAAATGAAGAGAAAACCTGCCAACATTTTAAGACAAGCGATACGCAAGCAGATCAACTACCTGAAACGGGATGTGCGGACTATCAACGGGATACTGGACACCATAAAGGATAAACCGATTCCCTTCGACCGGCGGCAACTAAAGTATTTTTTTGTCATCCAGCATCTGCTGGAACAACAGGAGACAATGTATAAGAAGAAGAGCCATCAAGTAGAAGATCGCATAGTGAACATTCATCAGCCACATGTTCGCCCCATCGTCCGTGGTAAAGCCAAGGCCAAGACGGAGTTTGGCGCCAAGATCAACATCAGCCTGCTGGATGGATATGCCAGGGTGGATCATTTTGACTGGGATGCCTTCAACGAGGGGCAGGATCTTCAGTCACAGGTTGAACGCTTCAGGAAGTTGACTGGGAAATATCCGGAGCTGGTTCAGGTGGATAAGATATATCTTACCCGGGAGAACAGGCGGTTTTTGAAAGAGAAAGGAATCCGCTTCACCGGGGAGCCACTGGGACGAAAGCCGGCAAAAGAGATCAAGAGCAGATACCAAAAACGTAAAGAGCGACGAGAGGCGGCGGAACGCAACCAGGTTGAAGGGAAGTTTGGTCAGGGCAAGCGTGGATATGGTTTAAATGATATCCGCGCCAGACTGTCCTCGACGTCAAACAGTTGGATAGGGGCTATCATTTTTGTGATGAACCTGATCCGGCACGTGAGAGATATTCCCCTGTCTTATTTTGTCTCTTTACTGTTGAAGCTGATGAAAGTGAGAAATATAAACATTTATCCACTCGGGCCACAATTGAATTTTTGTGCCTGACTGGAAATTAATAAGCAAACCCTATTTAAAAAATTAGATAAATGAATACGATGGCAATTTTGGCCATCGTATGTATAAGTAATCCTTTCGTGGATCTTACTTTTTACGCCCTTTGAATAGTTGTTTTTTCGTTCAGCCGGTTGAAGAATGATTCTATGGGTTGCCTGACTTTTGAAATTGCCGTGGAGAAAACAAGTCATCATAAGCCTGTTTGCGCTGCCTTTCCTGTTCGGATTGCCCCTTGACAGCCTTAAGGGGAGTTGTAAACATTTCAATATTCTGTTTCTGCTTCCTGTCATCATTGAAGTATTCAAAGTCAGAGTATATCTTGTCTCCAAAGATTACGGTATCGGAGATGTAATCATACCAGGCCTGTTTAAAAACAGTCAGATCGTTATCCCGCGCAGGTTATGATGGGCAGGGAATCGACAAGGGATATGCCCTTGTCACAATCAGCCGGCATGAATGAAGATATCAATCTTTCGGATAATACCCTGAAAGCCTCACTTAGACGGTTTAATCTGAGATTAAAGGTCTGGTATGAAGGCAATTTAGGAAACCAGGAGAAAAGATATTCTGATGCAAAGCCATGTATATCCCTGATTTGGAAATACTTTTGACAATGTCCTGCTGTAAACAGGTAGATAGATAGTCATTATTTCCTGATCGTATAAATCTGTATCAGTTTAAGCTCTTTCTTCCTGGGAATCATACTTGAAAAATAATGGGAATTATTCTTCTAAGTTAATGATTTTCAGGGGATTGAATAAATGTTTGGCGCACTGACTTCATTGATTTTGAATACTTTAACTAAATAAACTCGTGAACAGTTTCAACTACTGATTCGCATTAATATATTTATTTAACCAACTCTTCAAAGAGCCGCACAAAAGTTTTATCGAGGTCAACGGTTTTTCCGGGATGCGGGCGCGATGTCTGTAATACGGAACTGCGAACGGAGGTCAGCCAGCGGAATCGCTCGGCGATATCCAAAAGCGCAATGGGGCCACAATCTTTGTTGCCTGCGGCGATTTGCTTAAATGCATCGAGGTGGTGGATAACCTCCTCGTAATCCAGACCCGAGTGCATCAATCCAAATTTCTTCGTACAGAGGTAATACTCCAGCCGGATATACCTTTCCTTCTTCGAGAAAAGAATCAACCCAATATTGAAAAACTCTTCCCTCTCCACTCTTGGCACCAGGCGGATGACGGCATATTCGTACAACTTAACCTCTTGCATGTCGGGCTTCGTTTAAAAAGTGATGAGAATGCGTCAATCGTGTTTTCAGAAAAAGGTAGTATCTGTGGCGGATTTCTTCGGGAGTCTCATTCGTATCACGCCACTGCAACCATTCGTCAGGGATAAGCCGGGTGAGTTCGAGGAAAAAATGATCCGATAAATGTTCCTTTGCCCACCTGTCCGTTTCATCCAGTTTTGTAGCCTGCGGCAACAAGACGTGATTTTTGATGTGCGGAAAGGGGTTGAGCGCGTGTTTCTCGAAATCTTTCCAGGAATGGTGAAAATAGAACGACGCGCCGTTATCGATGATCCATAATTCACGATGCCACAACAACAGGTTGGTGTTATTAAAGGTACGGTCGATATTGGTAATAAATGCATCGAGCCACACAATTTTCGACGCCAACAACGGATCTATTTTTACAGATGGGTCGTAAGCAATCGCTCCTGAAAGATAATGCAGGCCGAGATTAAGTCCTTCGCTTCCTTTTAACAAATCCTGAATTTCTTCATCTCCTTCGGTTCGTCCGAAATCCACATCGAGACGGGCAAACACCAGTTCGGGAACATTTAATCCGAGTTTGACGGCAATTTGTCCGCCCAGCAACTCCGAAATCAACATTTTGGTGCCGTGCCCCGCACCGCGAAATTTCAACACATACTTGAAATCGTCATCAGCTTCCGCCAACGCCGGCAACGAACCACCCTCCCTCAACGGCAGGATATAACGCATTACGGTTACGGTGCGGAGTGAAAGATCCTTTTTCATGCTTCCAACGCGTTAGACTCTACCAGTACGCATCCGTTCCGGTACATTTCATCCAATGCCTTTTTATCGTCGCCCGGATGTATATTCACCGGTTTTATAGCATCGGTTATCACAAATGTGTGTAAGCCGTGGTTTACAGCATCTAGAGCCGATGCCTTTACACAATAATCGGTGGCTAACCCACACACATACAGGTTGGTGATGTTGTTTTTGCGGAGAAAATCGGAAAAGGAAACGTTGGTCGCTTCGAAAGCGGAATAGCCGTCATCTTTATTGGCGGTACCTTTTTGGAGCTTCAGGCCGATTTTTTCCGTGTTCAAGGCAGGGTGGAAGTCGGCACCGTACGTATTGGCGATGCAGTGCGGAGGCCACTTCTCAAAATGAATGGATTCCTCGGGGTGCCAGTCTTGTGATGAAATTACAAAATCGAATTTATCGATAATGCTGTTTATCACGGAAACCACTTTGTCCCCCTCTTTTACGCCCAGTGCGCCGCCGGGACAAAAATCGTTCTGGACATCCACGATCAATAATGCTTTTTTCATTGTTTTTTTATAGACTTTTTAGATAAAAGAATCAAGAGCCGAAATCGCTAATACTTTCGTGATTCCAACCTCTATAACAAAGAAAAAGCATTTGGGTTCACCCCCGATCACGTAAAGAAACTCACGGCTTTGGAGAAGATGCTCCTTTGTTTTATGGCGGGTTGTAATTTCCCCATCATCTCCAGATGGCAGTGTAGTAACTCTCCCGTTTTTTCATCCCGGAGGTGTAATCCGTTCCCCTGACAGAATTTATAGGATTTACAGGTGGCGCATTTTCCGGTTTTGGTCCATCGGCGGTCGCGCATCACCTGGTAGCGGGTGTTCCACACCGTCCAGAAATTGTCTTTGTAGATGTTGCCCTGGACATAATCGCCCCGGAGGCTGGGACACGCACTGATGTCCCCGTTTGCCAACACCGACGCAATGTGAATACCTGCCCGACAAAAGAAGGGTGCGTCACGCACCTCCATCTCGTAATCAGCCAGGTATCCCTCGCATCCGTAGCTGGCGATTATTTTCCCTTCTTTTCGGGTGTCGCGGATGAACTCCATCAATTGCACAAACTCTTCGGTGGATAATTTCAATAACGGGTTATCTTTGGCTCTTCCTTTCGGAAAAACGGTAAACAGCCGCCAGTGTTTGACTTCCAACGAAACAAGCATTGACTTTAACTTGTGGAGATCGTTGATGTTCTTTTTATTTACGCACGTCACCACGTCGTATTTCAATCCGGGCGTTCCGGCTACCCGTGAAATGGCGTTCAGTGCCCTGAGCCACGATCCTTTTTTGCCGCGAAACCACTCGTGCGACTCTTCGGTGTATCCGTCCAGGCTTACGGTTACGGAACGTAGTCCCGCTTGGAGAAGCGCATCGAGCCGCTCTTGCGACAGTCCCCAGCCGTTGGTGACGAACCCCCACGGATATCCCATGTTGTACATCTCTCTGCCTGTTTCCTCGAGATCCTTTCGTACTAGCGGTTCCCCACCGGTAATGACGACCATTGTTTTGTGCGGATTTATGTGTGGGCGGATATCCGACAGTATTTTCAGGAAATCTTCCTTGGGCATGTCGGGAACGATGTTCTCTTTGGCACAGTCGCTTCCGCAATGCACGCAATTGAAATTGCAACGCAACGTGCATTCCCAAAACAGATAAGTGAGGTTGTGCAGTTTGGCTTGTGCCTTTTTATGCTCGTGATAGAGCGAGAGGATCATGTTCTTCCGGAGTCTCATTCTTTCTTGTCCGATTTTTGTAAAGAGAAGTTTGCATCGGTCTTTTCAAAAGCACCTTGATACCAGCTTCCATCCCCTTTTTTGATTCTTTTCATTTGCGATGAGTTAACCGTCAGGGAGTCCGAGCCATACAATCCGCCATTTTCCGTTCCGTCTAAATCTTCGGCATAAATCCAGTGGTCTCCTCCCGGAAAATCATTGAATTTCAACTCAAATTCGCCATTGGCGTTGGTTTTTACCGTGTCGTTTGCCGGTGCATAGCCTGTCTTATGGATTATCCGGATATCTGTTATCGGTTTTTGAGATGATTTGTCGACCACTTTTCCTTTAAACACGAAGTCTGCGGAAGGTGTTCCGTATTCGCATCGGGGTTCAAAATAATCGCATCCGGTTATTGTTCCCAGTAAAGTGAAAAATGCAGTCAGTATCTTTGCATAGGTTTTCAGGGCAATACGTTTCATATATCAATTTTTAGTTTTGATAAATAGGGCTCATTTTATATATAGATGAAAAAAGCGCAAAAACGTTGCGCCAAAAATCGAGAAATTTTCAAAAAAACAGACATTTTGGCTGATTTTCTCCATATTGATGAAAAAAATCACTATTTGTGGTGATTGTTTCGTTTTCGATTATCGTGTTACTTTGCATGATAATTTAACAGTATATTTTTTGTCCGATGAAAAGATTAGCAATGATTGTATTGGCAGTCAGCCAGATTTTTATTTCATACTCCAGGAATATTGAACCTGAAAAAGACGACAATCCTCAGGATACGCTTAAGGTGTATTACCTGAACGAAGTGGTTGTGACCTCATCCGTAAAAGAAACCAACGAGTTGAAGAATATGCCCACTGCCGTATCTGTGGTTTCTCCGAAACAGTTGCGCGATACTCAGATTGAATCGTTGCCGGGCTTAAGCTCATTTATCCCCAACTTCTTTATCCCTTCTTACGGCTCCAAAGTCTCTACTCCCATCTACATCCGTGGTATCGGAGCAAGATTGGGAGCGCAGACGGTAAGCATGTACGTGGATAATGTGCCCAGCTTTAATCCTTCGGCATTCGATTTTGAGTTTCAAGATATTCAACGCATAGAGGTTCTCCGAGGTGCCCAGGGAACACTCTACGGACGAAATGCCATTGGGGGAATAGTGAATCTCTACACGCTGTCGCCGCTCACTTTTCAGGGTACTAACCTGACGATAGGCGGTGGAAGTTACGGCCAGTTTTCGGCAAAAGCATCAAACTACAGCAAGCTGACGGATAACTTCGGAATCTCCGTGGGTGCCTATTACAAGCGTGATGATGGGTATTTCATGAATAGCCATACCGGTAAAAAAGTAGATGCTTCTGAAAATGCCGGAGGAAGGGTGAAGCTGGATTGGGAGATTACTCCATCATTTAAAGCGTTGCTCTTCGGAAATTACGACTATGTTTCCGGAGGTGCTTTCCCGTATATGCATAAAGATTCCACCGCAGCAAACTTTAACGAGCCCTCCTCCTACAATCGTCATTTGTTTACAAACGGTTTGTCGCTGGATTATATTGGGAACGGTTACAGCGTACATTCTACCACAGGTTTTCAATACCTGAAAGACGATATGAAGATGGATCAGGATTACTCTTCCAAATCGGTATTCTCCATTCGTCAGATGCAGGAACAACACTCCCTGAGCCAGGAGATTACCGTGAAGTCCGGCACACAACGGAAATACCGCTGGGTAGTGGGTGCCTTCGGGTTCTATGACCACCGGGTGATCGATACGCCCGTCGCCATCAAAGAGGAGGGAATGGCTGCCATGCAGGGACACCTGGATGCGGCTATGCAGCGGACGGGTGCTCCGTTGAGAATTGTATACGCCAACGACAGGATTGATCTTCCCGGTATTTATACAAAACCATCCCGGGGTGCTGCGCTCTTCCACCAGTCCACGCTTACGGAGCTTTTCGGATTAGAAGGGTTGTCTGCCACTGCAGGGTTAAGGCTGGATTATGAGCACACCGGCATCGATTTTTCCACGGAAAGCGAGGGCGGTGATGTAAATCTTGTATTTAATATACCCAACCGCCCCATGCCTCCCATGTTTATAGAAGGCGATACGTTGCTGACGGGAAGTTACAGCAAAGACTTCTGGAAAATTTTGCCCAAGTTTGCACTGAAATACCAACTCTCATCCGGAGGCTTGGTTTACCTGTCGGCATCGAAAGGATATAAAACAGGAGGATACAATGAACAGGCATTCTCCAAAATATTGCAAGGTGCCCTTGCGGAATCAATCATGCGAAACGCGATGAGCGGTATGCCGGGTGGAGGAACCGGAGCTCCTGGCGGCCCGGGAACAGCAGAAGTGGTGCCGCTAGAAGAACAGCTCTCTTATGATCCGGAAACCAGCTGGACGTATGAGTTGGGAGGACGTTATGAGATGCTCGACCGGAAACTCTCACTTACCTATGCCCTGTTTTATACCCGGGTAAACAACATTCAGATCATCAAGCTGGAAGATCAGGGGACATCGGGTCGCACGGTAAAAAATGCCGGGAAATCGAAAAGCAGCGGTTTCGAACTGAGTGTGAAATATACGCCAGTGAACAATTTCTCGTTATACGGTGATTATGGATTTTCTGATGCACGATTCGTGAAATATGATGCTTCGGAGGATGTGGATTATTCTGGAAATTATGTTCCCTTTGCTCCACGACACACACTAAGCCTGGGAGCCAGTTATGTGTATGATTTTGCCAACAGTCCGCTTATTGATCGCCTGGTAGGAAACATTCAGTATGCTGGAGTCGGGAAAATTTACTGGACAGAGTCAAATAAAACCACCCCTCAAAACGGCGGTAGTGGAGAAGAGCTTTATCAACCTTTTTACGGATTGGTTAACGGCAGCATTTCTGCGGAGAAGGGTGCGTTCTCGCTTGAACTCTGGACAAAGAACCTGTTCAATACCGATTACCATTCGTTTCTTTTCGAAGCGTCGGACATGACCACCGGAAAGGTGAACCAGTTTGTGCAACGGGGATATCCTACCCGTTTCGGAGCTACCTTGCGGTACACCATCAACCGATAGTCAAAGTTGGATCCTGTCGGTCAGGATCCCTGCGATTATCCCTGTTGATCCTGCCAGGAGAAGAATAATGACAGCCCATTCCCAGTGTTTGGGCTGTTGTTTTTGTTCTCGCTTTGCAGCAATAAACAGCAGTGAACCGATACCGTAAAAGAGAACGGAAAGAAACAGGTATTTTAGGCCCACGGTATAGATCACGTAGAGAGAATAGAGGGTGCCGAGCAGTGCTATGACCAGGTGGTGGTGAGACTCTTTCCTCCATCGGCTTAGGGTAACTTTCACGGCATAAAGTGATGAGAGCAGGTAGGGAATCAGCACCAGGGTGGTGGCAATGGTAATGGCGGCAAGGTAGGTTTCGTTGAGTTGTGGCGACAGGATGGAAAGGAGAAAAAGCTGAGTGAAGCATTGTGTGAGCAGGAGAGCATTGACGGGGGTTCCTTTCCGGTTTATCTTCCGGAAGGTTTGGGGCAACACGCCGTCCTTAGCCGCGGCGTATAATGTCTCAACGGATAACAGTATCCAGGAGAGGCTGGCTCCCAGCACGGAAACCATGATCCCCAGCTTGATGATCGTGCCGCCCGCCGCCCCGATAACCGTCCGTTCCAGTATCAAGGCAAGCGGCGTCCGGGAGTCGGCCAGCTCCCGGGCTGGAACCGACGACATGGCAATGAAGGTAATCAGCATATACACAGCAAGGACAATCAGCAGGGAGAGAATGATGGTCATCCGTACGGTTTGCTGACTCTTTGCCCTGGCGGACAGGACGGAAGCTGCCTCCACACCGACAAAACACCAGAGGATCACCGCCATGGCCTCTTTTACCTGCAGCAGGGGAGAGGTGGACTCACCTGTGGATACCAGCCTGCTTTGCCAGTCTGCAACAAGAAACAGGTCGTTCCTCACCAGGAATATACCGAGGAATATAATCAGAAGAATGGGGATCAGTTTAGCGGTTGTTACAATAAAATTCAGGATGGCTCCCTCCCGGATGCCGGCCATCAGAATGGCATAGAAGAGCCACAGGAGTACCGATCCTGTCAGGAAAGCGGTGAAAGGTGAAAGTGCACGTTCTCCCAACAGGTCGTTCAGTGTCTTGAAAAAGAGTGCCAGGTAACTCACATTCCCCAACCAGCCTACCGACCAGTAGCCCCAGGCTGAGTTGAAGCCCATGTAATCGCCGAATCCATCGCGCGCGTAGGCATAAATCCCGCTTTTCAACCCGGGCTTGCGGGAAGCAAGATAGACGAACACCAACGCGAGCATAAGTGCCCCAAACCCTCCGATAACCCAGGCAATCAGAGTGCCCTGAGGATTGGCCACCCGGATAAGATCTTTTGGAGAATTGAAGATGCCGGAACCTATCATGGAGCCGAGCGCCACAAATACCAACAGCCATAATCCCAGTTTATCCTCTTTTTGTCGCATGTTATCCAAAAATCCAGATGAGCAGCACGACGACAACCAGCGACGGAAGCATATTCATGATACGGAGTTTCTTAATTCCGAGAATATTGATACCCAACCCGATCAGGAGTATGCCTCCCACGCTGGTCAGTCCGAGGATGATTTCATCGGTGAAAAGGCTCCCCGCATATCCGGCAAGCAGGGTGAGGGCAGCCTGAAAGATAAACAGGGGCAATGCTGAGAATACTACTCCCAAACCAAAAGCCGAAGCCAGCAGGATAGCCGAGAAGAAATCCATCAACGATTTCGTATAGAGTAGATCGGGCGAACCGCCGGTGCCTTCCTGGATAGTGCCGAGAATGGTCATCGAACCCACGCAAAACAGCAAAAAGGCGGTAACCAACCCCTCCGAAAATCTTTCGTTGCCGATACGAAAGCGTTTCTTCAGGTTATCGCTAATCTGCTCGGCACCCTTTTCCAGGTCCCACCATTCCCCCAGGAGGGAACCGATAGCAAGGCTGCTCACCACAATCAGGATCTTCTCCATCTCAACGGCCATATCCACGCCAATAGCCAGCGTGAAGAGGCCTATCGCCTGAAAATAAATGGTGGTCACGCGCTCCGGCATCCGTTTCTTCAACAGTAGCCCGATCACTCCGCCACACAGCACAGCAGCTGTATTTACAAGGGTTCCAATCATTTCGTTTACCAATAAATTGCAAAAGTATCAATTTTTTACGACAAAGACCCGCTTGTCGCTTTTTATCGACTAAAAAAGCGATGCCCGTAAACTTACACGACGATCGTTTCAAGGCAGAACTGCAAAAAAAATTGTACCTTTGTAACTCCATAAAAAGATTAAGAAAAAACAATATGTACAACTGGTTTGAATGCAAGGTACGATACGATAAAACCCTGGATACGGGCATGATAAAAACGGTAACCGAGCCTTACCTGGTGGATGCGATGTCGTTCACCGAAGCGGAAGCGAGGATTATTGAAGAGATGAAACCCTATATATCGGGCGATTTTACCGTTTCCGATATCAAAAGAGCGAGGTTCTCCGACACTTTTTTTAACGAGACGGGCGACCGTTATTACAAAGCAAAGCTTTATTTCATTACGCTCGATGAGAAAAGCGGTGCGGAAAAGAAAACAGCCGTGAATATGCTCGTGCAGGCCTCAGTGCTGAAAGAAGCGGTAGAGATCGTGGAAACCGAAATGAAAAAGACGATGGTGGACTACACTTTTGCGTCGGTAAACGAGACAGCCATAATGGATGTGTTTAAGTATGCTGCGGGGGAATGAACATAAAAGCCAATATCGGGAAACTGCGGGTATCGGTTCCGGCGGGTGTTAAAATTGTAGCCGTTTCCAAGTTCCATCCCAATGAAGAGATTTTGGAAGCCTACAACGGTAGCCAGCGGAGTTTCGGTGAAAGCCGTGTGCAGGAGCTTGTTGAAAAACAACCGGGTCTCCCCAGAGATATCGAATGGCATTTTATAGGCAATCTGCAGCGTAACAAGGTGAAGTTTATCGCTCCATTTATTCACCTTATACACAGTTTGGATAGTGAACGGTTGATGCTTGAAATTGAGAAGCAGGCCGCAGCTAATCATCGGACAATACCTTGTTTGTTGCAGCTACATGTAGCCGATGAAGAGACAAAATCGGGCTTTTCACCCGATGAATGCCGCCGTTTTCTTGCCCGGGGCAAGTGGCGCGACTGCACACATGTGCAACTTGCCGGTGTAATGGGTATGGCCACCTATACAGACGACCAGATGCAGGTGAGAAAAGAGTTTCGGTTGATTCGATCGCTGTTCGGTGAGTTCAAATCGGATTATTTCCCCGACGACGATCATTTTAAAGAGATTTCCATGGGAATGTCGGGCGACTACCCCATTGCTATAGAAGAAGGTGCTACGATCATCCGGGTGGGAACGTTGATTTTTGGGGAAAGGTAATATAAACAATCACTTTTATCAATTAAAATAGTTATTTTTGTCCCGCTTGATAATTGAAAAAACATTCACTCAACATGGTAAACTTACAAACAACATTCGCCGGATTGACGCTGAAGAACCCGTTTATTGCTGCCAGCAGCGGTTTAACAAACTCCTTGTCAAAAATAAAAGAGCTCGATAAAGCCGGAATTGGAGCGGTGGTGCTTAAATCCCTGTTCGAAGAACAAATAGAAAATCACACCGAAAAACTGACACAAATCTCTGATTATCCCGAGGCAGCGGACTATATCAACGCGTATATCCAGATGAACCACGTGGAGAAATACCTCGACCTGATCCGTTCGGTTAAAGCAGAATGCACTATCCCCGTTGTGGCAAGCATCAACTGTTATAAACTGACCCGATGGACGGATTTCGCCAAAAGTATTGAGGCTGCCGGGGCGGACGCTATTGAGTTGAATGTGTTTTTGCTCAACGCCGGAGAATATGGGGATACCTATTTGGAGGATTCCTACATCAGTATCGTGAAGCAATTGAAAAAAACGGTGAAAATCCCTGTTGTGGTAAAAATGGCCAAAAATATGGGTAATTTACCCGGCCTGGTCGGTAAACTGAAAGCATTGGGTACAGATGGAATTGTGCTTTTTAACCGGTTTTATCAGCTTGATATTGATATCAACAAAATGGAGATTACAGCCGGAACCGTTTTCAGCAACCCGGCCGATTTTCACGAGACACTGCGCTGGACTGCCATCGTCTCGGGACGCGTTAAAGAGATGGACATACTTTGTTCAACCGGAGTCCACTCCTGGGAAGATACCATTAAAGGAATTTTGGCTGGCGCATCGGGAGTACAGCTTTGCAGCGTGCTTTACGAGCAGGGGGTGGAGGTGATTGGTAACATGATCACGTGTGTGGAAGAATGGATGGAGCAGAATAATTACGAACGTATATCCGATTTTAAAGGAAAACTTAATTATGCCAATATTGCGAGCCCGTCACTGTACGAACGCGTTCAGTTTATGAAGTACTTTTCAAATTATCAGCAATGAACATCCAGCAACTCGAGTATATAATTGCAGTTGACAATTATCGCCATTTTTCCAAAGCGGCCGAAGCCTCATTTGTTACGCAACCCACCCTCAGTATGATGATTCAAAAGCTGGAAGATGAGTTGGGAGTGAAAATTTTTGACCGTACCCAGCTTCCGGTTCAGCCTACCGAGATAGGAAGAAAAATAATCGATCAGGCACGTGTTTCGGTCGCTCAGATAAACCAGATTAAAGAGATTATCCAGGAAGAAAAGGGCATTATAAAAGGAACATTCAGGCTGGGAATTATTCCGACTGTTTCGCCGTACCTGCTGCCGAAATTGATGGACGAACATACGCAGGGAAATTCCGATATAAGCATAGTCGTCAGGGAGCTGACAACCGATAATATCCTTCGCGGCTTGGCAAACGATTCGCTGGACGGTGGAATCCTGGCCACTCCGCTCAACGATGACTCCGTTACCGAGAGGCCCCTCTATTACGAAAGGTTTTTTGCTTATGTTTCCCCTAAAGAACGTTCGCTTTACGTTAAAAATGAGCTGGACGAGAGTGATTTAAACAACGGGAAGCTTTGGATGCTTGATGAAGTTCATTGTTTCCGGACACAGATTTTACACCTCTGCAGCATGAGAAAAAGACGCAGGTCGAATTCCATTTTTGCCTTTGAAGCAGGTAGCATCGATACGCTTATAAAAATAGTGGATGACAACGACGGGTTGACCGTTATTCCCGAAATGGCGACATATAATCTCAGTGAACAACAAAAGAAAAATGTGCGGCCGTTTAAAAACGTTACTCCCGTGCGCGAAATCAGCCTGATTACCCGGAAAGAATTTATACGGGAGCGGTTGATCCACATCATTGTGGATGAAGTAAAAAGCGCTGTTCCAAATTCACTGAAAGACCCTGCGCTGAAAAAATATGTGATTCCGTTGTAGAGATATCGTGAAATTAGAAAAACACCGTATCGAGAACGGCGATAATTTGAAGCATTTGATTAAGGACAAAGAATAAGAATCGTTCTTATATCGAGTTTTTCAGGTCGTGCTTGCCAATTCGCCGTATTGTTTTTTTAGGAGTAAATAAGACGTAAATCTCAAAGGGGTGGGTAGCTCTTTTATAATAGTATTTAGTATTTCGGAGAATTCATTCCATTCTATTTTTTCTATTAAAAATGCGTTAAGCGATTCTTTGTGCGTTATTTTATTATCCAACAATACTTGTTTATTTACCCAAATGTCTGCCAGAACGTCTTGCACAATATCCTCCGCATCCATATTGTCATAAATCCCGATAGCTATAGCGTTCTTTGACATATTGGTTTACACGAAAAAACTTTCTTTTTGAGGTAGTTGTTCTACAATTATATTTGTTATCTTTGGTTGTCTATTTCAACAAATATAATAGAATATGGAAACAGCTGTAGTCAAAAAGAAGATTCACGAATTTGTGGATAAGGCGGATGATAGAATACTGCGCATATTGGAGGCAATTATCGACACGGAAGAAGCATATGAAACATCCGTGCCCGAATCGTTTTATAAGGTGTTGGATAAAGAACGGGAACTGCACTTGAACCAAGCCACGCCCTCTTACGGTTGGAAAGAAGTGAAAGAAAGGCTGATTGAGAAGCATGGATTATAACTTGGTGTTAAAGGCGAGAGCTGAAAATGAATTGTCGGACGCTATTTCATGGTATGAGAGCCAACAGCGAGGACTTGGCTTGGCTTTTTTGAATACTATCGAAACGTATTTGAATGGTATTCAACAAAATCCTTATCAGTATCCCTTGCGAAAAATTCCCTATCGGGAAGCCGTGGTCAGGAAGTTTCCCTATATCATCATTTATGAAGTGGTTGACAATGAAGTGGTGGTGTATTCAATCTTTCATACGCACCGTAATCCTAAAAATAAAACTTGATAACTGAACGCGCATTATTGCAACACTGACAGTTTTGACGTGTAAACCAATTGAATAAAAAGGTTTGCGCATTTTTTTTGTGTGCTCGCACCCTTCTGCGAATGGTGTGTGGCGAAGTGAAAGAATGTCTGTCGGCAGGTTGATAATTACTGATTACCCGGCCACCAACTCCCAATCATCGTTCATTGAAAATAAAGTCGAGGTTTTGCGGGCGGTACAGCTCAAACTTGGTGCCGGAGCTCATAAGGGGCATTTTTTCGGTAATGGCTTACGCGGAAACAATCGAAGATAAAAACCAACGCTCGCGAATTTGTTTAACAACCCATCAGCATCCATATTTCAATTTTTTACACCATAAATAGAATCATTAAGAAAGCAGCCTTCAAAAGAATCCATCCGATGAAGAGATGAATAGAGACAGGCCACGACGCTATTTTTTTGTATTTGTTCTTCGCTCTACTTTTGTTTGTGTCGTGTGGAAAACTATCCGAGACTGATAAATCCTCACAATATGAAACTGAGATCTTTCTTACACTGAAAGGAAATGCCGAAAAGAACATCAAGGTGCTTTATGAGATCAATAAAGTATCGGATGGTGGTTTTGTGACGGATTTTCCTAAAACCTTGAAAGTTTGGGTGGATGAGAAGAAGAGATAAGTACCATTAGAACGAAATTACACCTTTTATTTTATTTTTTTAACTAAGTATCGTGCCGTGATTTTGTGCAGCTTTGTATCATTGCTGTACCGAGACACATATACCTTTCGGCAAAACAATTTCAAGCTTATCAAAATTCCAACACCATAACTAAAGGGTATGACGACATTAAAAAGGATCTTACTTTTGTTTTTTATTTTGCCGGCGCTGGGTGTGTCGGCACAGCATTACACCATTAGCGGATATATTACGGACAAGGAAACCGGCGAGCAACTGATTTCCGCTACCGTCTTTGACGAATTATCGGCTAAAGGAAACGCCACGAACAATTTTGGCTTTTTTTCCCTCACCTTGCCTAAAGGCGAGGTTTCTTTGGCCTTTTCCTATATCGGTTACCAGCCCGAAAAGCAATCGTTTGTGTTGCAACGCGACACGGTTGTCAATATTCAACTCACCTTGCAAAACGTGTTGCAAGAAGTGACCGTGGTAGGGCACCGCTCCGAAACGGGGGTGCGCGGTTCGCAAATGAGCGCCGTGGAAGTACCCATCGCACAAATCAAAAATATTCCATCGTTATTGGGTGAAAACGATATCATTAAAGCCTTGCAGCTGTTGCCCGGCGTGCAGTCGGGCACAGAAGGATCGGCCGGTTTGTATGTGCGGGGCGGTGGCCCCGATGAAAATTTGTTACTCCTGGACGGTATCCCGCTCTACAACGTGAATCACATGATGGGCTTTTTTTCCGTTTTCAACAGTGATGCGCTTAAAAACGTAACGCTTTATAAAGGTAGCTTCCCGGCACGTTTCGGAGGACGGCTTTCGTCTGTGGTGGATGTGCGCATGAAAGACGGCGACGATAAAAAGATCAGCGGGACAGCCAGCATCGGGACACTTTCGGCGAAACTCCAGGTGGAAGGGCCCATCGTGAAAGAAAAAACCACATTTAATGTTTCGTTGCGTCGTACTTACTTCGATATTTTGGCCCAGCCGCTTATCAAGTACGCAGCCAGGCAGGAGGAAGACGATACGAATTACGGTGGCGGATATTATTTTTATGACATTAACGCCAAATTTACACACAAGTTTTCCGACCGTGACCGACTCTATCTCAGTATTTACACGGGAGATGATGCCATGCATACCAAAATGCGTACAAAATCTGCCAATAGTTCAACGTATGAAAGCAAAGAATGGCAAAAAATGAACTGGGGTTGGGGCAACCTGGTTACGTCATTACGGTGGAGCCGTGTGGTGGGCAGCAAACTGTTTATGAATACTACTGCGGCATTCACGCGATACAGGTCTGACCTGAAAATGGGCTACGAAGATCAATACGTGGATAAATCCGTGACGCCCCATAAAACGAGTAAATCGGAAATTGCTCTGAAATACGATTCGGGTATCCACGATTGGACGGCTAAGGTTGACTTTGATTATACGCCCAGCCCGTCGCACGATATCAAGTTCGGCACAAACTACACGTATCACACGTTTTCACCCGATGTGTCGTCGATAAAGATAAACGATACCGACCCCAATACGCAAAAAATCGATACGATTGTGGGAAGTCCTAAAGTGTATGCGCACGAGACCATGAGCTATATCGAAGACAATATTGCGTTGGGGGAATTGTTCAAGGTGAACCTGGGTGTGCATTTTTCGTCGTTCCACGTGCAAAAGGAAAATTACTTCTCGGTGCAACCGCGTGCGGGAATGCGGGTAATGTTGGGCGAAAACTTTTCAGCAAAAGCCGGTTACGCCTATATGAACCAATATATCCATCTGCTTTCGAACAGTTCGGTGAGTCTTCCTACCGATTTGTGGGTTCCCGTTACGAAAAAGATAAAACCCATGTCGTCACACCAATATTCGGCGGGCCTGTTTTATACGGTACCGCACGTGGCCGATTTTTCCGTAGAAGGGTATTACAAAACCATGGACAACCTGTTGGAGTACAAAGATGGAGCGTCGTTCATGGGAGCATCGTCCAATTGGGAAGACAAGGTCAGTATGGGACGCGGCGTGGCTTACGGTGTGGAGTTCCTGGCGCAGCGGTCGTTTGGAAATACTTCGGGATGGTTGGGCTACACGTGGTCGAAAGCCGATCGTATTTTTGATCGGCCAGGACATGAAATAAACTTCGGAAAGGTTTTTCCTGCCAAGTACGACCGCAGGCACGATGTGAGCCTTACCCTCATGCATAAGTTCTCTGACCGGTTTGATATTTCGGGATCTTGGGTTTACAGCACGGGTAACGCTGCCACGTTCGGCTATCAGTCCTACCGCACTGTGCCCGCACCCAATTATCAGGAATCGCATTACGCCTTGCAATCTGTCACTTACGTGGAGAGCCGCAACAACTTTCGGTACAACAACTATCACCGCATGGATTTGGGCGTAAACTTTCACAAAACTACCCGACGCGGCTGGAAGCGTACGTGGAACATCAGTGTATATAACGTGTATAATCAGCTGAATCCGTTTTTCGTGTATCCTTCGTCAAAAACGGAACAGACGGGGCCAAGCGAGAGCCGTTCGAAAACGGTGCTCAAGCAGGTGTCCATCTTTCCGGTATTGCCGTCGGTGACGTATGTGGTAAGGTTTTAAACAGTTAACGGTCAATGAAACAACAATCAAAAATGAATAAAAAATCCATATTCTGTATTATTTTGCTCTGCGCACTCCTGTTCTGCGCCTGCGAAAAAGAAATCGAATTTAAAGGAGATGTAAAAAAACCGGTTCTGGTATTGAACGGTTATCTCACGCCCGATGAAAATGTAACGGTACATCTATCGAAAAGCCGTTTTGTCATGGATGACCATACGCCCTACGTATCTATCGAAAACGCTTCCGTAGAGCTATACGTGAACGGGGTGTTGAAGGAAAAGCTTGTTTACGGCAATGAGGGGAATTACGCCGGGCAATATCGTCCGCGAATTGGCGATGAGATTGAAGTCCGCGCATCGGCTCCGGGTTTCGAAGCGGTAAAAGCGAAAACCTGGATTCCGCAGGCTCCGGTGTTTGAATTGGCGGATTCTACCCTTACGCATACGGTAAAAGATGTTTCCAGCCAATTCACCGATGATCCGGGGTATACATTTAAGCAATGGGAGCATGTTAACAAGATCCGCTTACGCTTAAAAGAGGAAAAGAACGAGGAGAATTTTTATTTTATCAAAGCCGAACACAATTTGTACGATAAGGATAAGTCCATCGGAAAAGAGTTGCAAAAGGTAGAGTTGAGCAAAGTGTTGAAAGGAAACATTTCGGATACGGGTAACCCGCTCGAAGAAGTTTTGTGGGGAGAAGAAGATTCCGGTTATAAAAGGCAACTGGAGAATATTTTCTCCGATGCATTGGTGAACGGAAAAGAGCTGTTCTTTAATTTTGAATACTATGAGAACCTCAAAACCGTCATGAAAAGGCCAAATGGAAACGAAGAAATCATCAATGCCGGTGGTCCTTTCACGAAAGAATATGTTATCGCCTTATCCAGCATGTCTCCCGATTATTATCATTTTGTGGTTTCTGCCGCCAAAGCGTATAATGTGGATGAAAACCCTTTTGTGGAGCCAGTACAAGTACGGACAAACGTGGAAAACGGATTGGGGATTTTGGGTGCATATACCACCAGCCGTTTTGTTTTTCGATTCGAAAAATACACGGAGAGAGGCTATTCAATACAGTGGTAGGTTTGATCGAAACCTAAACTCCAGGAGTTGTAATTTCCTGGAGTTCAGAATTCAATATGTTTCAAAGCGTTAGTTTTATCCCTGCAAACACGCTTCGCGGAGCTGATGGACCGTAGATATAATCGGATGCCCTTCCCGCACCGGTATCGAAATCTTTTTGATAGGCATTGAAAATGTTCTGCACTCCCGCGTTCAATTGCAGCGTGGAATACTCGAGAACGGGAATGTCGTAAGACAATTTTGTATGCAACTCAAAAAAAGAATTTACCCTTTCAATTTTATTTTTCGATGCAAACCGGTCTTTGGCAGGGTCGCCTTCCCCTTTCACGTGGGGCACGTACATCTGCCCGGTATAGTTTCCCGAAAGCGTTGCTGAAAAGCGGGTCGCCGGTTTCCACGTGGTGACGAAATACCCGTAAGTATCGGGAGTGCGCATGAACTCGCGATAACCGCCTACACCTTCTATCGGTTCCTGGGCCTGGTCAAACAAGCTTTTCTGAAACGTTACCCCCAGTTGCAGATCTAACAGGCGGCCGTATGCCATTCTTCCTTCCAGGTTTATGCCGTATACTTTCGCATTTTCACCTTTGGCATTTACCACCAGTTTTTGTCCTTCCACCTCCGGGTCGTCAATGGCAGTAATCTTATTTTTCAAGTGCGTGAAAAAACCTTCCGCCAGTGCGTTTAACTGGAGGTTGTCCGTGGTGTGGTAAAAGTCAATCGAGCCACTCACGCTGCGTGAACGCTCTTCTTGCAGGTCTTTCGACAGGACACGAACGATGTGTTCTCCGCCGGCAATGTCTACGTGTAGATCTTCATCAAAATACTGCGGCGCGCGGAATCCTTCGCTATACGACAGGCGGAAGTTGACTTTCCCGTTTGGGTTATAACGGATGTTTGCCCTGGGACTGAAAATAGCCGATTTTACCAGCGAGTGCTTGTCGAGGCGGCCGCCCAGAAGAATGCTCCACCTGTCGTCTTTCCATTCATTTTGTAGAAAACCGCTCGCGGTATGGGTTTTCTGATCCACATCGTGGGTGCGGTATCCGCTTACGTCGGTCAGTGTATTGTTCAGGTACTCGGCTCCGGCAGTCAGCTCGGCAGGCATAAACAAAAGATGGTCCATGCTTCGGGTATATTGTCCACCCAGATGATGGATCAATTCGGTGGAACGCCCGAACGAGCCTAACCGGTTGTTCAGGTTGTCGATCACTTCCTGGTTTTGGTTTGACCCGGGTATTACTTCCACCGGGTCGCCCCCGCCATAATAGCTTTTGCGAAGGGTGTGCTGAGCCGAAGCGTAGAGGTTGAACTTGTTTTTCATATCTGCCGAATTTTGCACATAATTGATGCCTCCTCCGTTGATATAGTGTTCCAGTTGTTCGGTAATTTTTGACTGGAACGGTTGCAGCTTGAGGCTGTCGCCTCCGCGGCGGAACTCATGCATGTTGTGGTACTCTATGGAAAGTTTGGAGTATAGCCCTGTTTTCAGGAACGATCGAAAGCCAAACGATCGGTTTTTGAGCATGGGCATCTCGGTAAAACTGTCACCGTCGTGATCATAACCTTGGCGGTCGCGGTTTTGCCCGTAGAGCATGATTCCCGCTTTCCGGTTTTCGGTAAGGATCGATGCGTTGAACATTGTATTGTTTTCCGCAGCTTTCCCGTTGATGGACGAGAACATGTGGACAATATCCCCGCTGTTGCGGGAAGGTTCTTTCGTTATCACGTTAATAACACCGCCGATGGCTGACGAACCGAACAGTGCGGACCCTCCCCCGCGAATTACTTCAATCCGGTCGATCATGTTGGAGGGAATCTGTTCCAGCCCGTAAACACCGGTCAATGCACCATAAATGGGGCGGGAGTCAATGAGTATCTGCGAGTAAGCCCCCTCAAGGCCATTGATCCTCACCTGTGAGAAACCACAGTTCTGGCAATTGTCTTCCACACGCAAGCCGGGCTGGAAGTTTAGCGCCTGGGCTAAATTTTTTGAGTTGGTGGCTTCCAGCATCTTTACGTCCAGTACGCTTACAAGAGAGGGCGCCAGCATCCGGTTGGTTTCGTTCCGGTTGGCCGACACCACCACGGCGTTGAGCGGGATGCTTTCTTCTTCCATCTCGAAATCGATCTCCTGGGTGGTGTTGGCTATGATCTTCACCTCTTTCGTGATGGTTTTATACCCGATCATTTTTACTTCGAGTGTGAAATTGCCCGTTGGCAGGTTTTTCAGGAAGTAGTGTCCCGTTGCATCGGTTGTTGTTCCAAGGGTAGTGCCTTTCAGCTGTACAGTAACGTACGGCAAGTGCTCTTTTGTATTTTTGTCCAACACATGTCCGAAGATGTTTGCGTCAGTTTTATAGGGTTCGTTTCCCTTTGCCTGTCTCCATATAAAAAGAGTGGATAGGCATAGAAGGAGTATGTATCTTTTTTTCATAAGAATGCTATTTATTTCTACTTTCTTCATGCTGTTTTTCGCGTTCAAATCTATCCAAAAATAGACCTGAAACAGCACATGAAAAAAATCAAAACAGTTTTTTAGTTGGTTTTATTGTAACTTGAAAATTTCCGTGGCTGCCTACTTGTCGCCACGCATAAAAGATCTTGCCCGTTGTGAAAACGGACACGATTCAGAGACTGTTTCTTAAAAACAGGAGAAAATCAAGCTGCGGGAGGAGCTCTGAGGAGAGTCGGGGTTTGATTTTTAACAGGATGTAATCCTTCGTAAAGTATAGTATAGTTAATGAACGAGGATTTGGACAGTCCGGACAAATCGAAGTCGGGAATAATGTCCGATGTTATTGGCGTGTGGTAAAAATGGGCAAGAAGGAAAAGTTGATTTTCTGTATGTGTATGCTGCGCTTTCCCATCCGTTTTAAAAGGATGGGAATGGATATACGTAATTCGGTTAATGACATGGGTATGGGTGAAAAACAAAATACCGGTAACATAACTTGCGAACAAGACAAGCAGAAACCATTTTTTCGCAATATGTCGGTTGCCTTTTCCCATAACCGCGCAAAGATAAACTTTTTTTATTTTATTCGACAAGCGTTATGTGGAATATTTCCAAATAACAACCGTTTTTCTTTTCGTAATCTTTTGCTACCTTTGCAAACTTATGTATCCGCTCGAAATTATCCTCAAATATTACAAACCGGGAACAAGGTTATACGACATTTATATATCTCACGTTTCCGATGTAACCGGCAAGGCGCTGCATGTCGCACAAAAGCATCCTGAGCTGGCAATAGATGTGAAATTTCTTGAAGAAGCAGCCATGTTGCACGACATTGGCATCTTCAAAACCCGGGCACCGAATATTGCCTGCGAGGGGAGCTTGCCGTACATTTGTCACGGCTATTTAGGCAGGGAATTGCTTACCATGGAAGGGTTTCCCAGACACGGAATGGTGTGTGAACGGCACACAGGGACAGGATTGAGTTTGGAAGCCATCATCCAGAAAAAATTACCTGTTCCGCACAGGGACATGCGTCCTAAAAGCCTGGAGGAAAAAATCATCTGTTTCGCCGATAAATTTTTCTCGAAATCTCAATTGGGAAAAGAGAAACCCTTGAAAAAAATCCGGGAGAGCCTCAAGAACCACGGTACTCATCAGGTAGAGACATTTGATGAGTGGTGCGAGTTGTTTCTGTAATAGTTTGGCAAACTATTTGCAGTGATGAAGTCTGAACGATCAAGATTTTTTTATTGCTGAAAGGCAGACACATATATTTTTTAGATGATTATGAAGAAAAATAACGACTATACCGGCCCGGAAGAATTGTACGAAGACGATATGAACCTGGAGCCGGCCCGGGAGGATAAAGAGGAGGTTGAAGAACAGAAGGCCAATGTTGAAGACAATTTGTCAGATGAGGCCGACCCTGTAGAAGAACTACAGGTGAAATACGATGACTTGAACGATAACTATTTACGCCTTCATGCCGAGTTCGATAATTTCCGCAAGCGGACCCTGAAGGAAAAGGCCGACATTATCAAAAGCGGGGGAGAACGTGTACTTACGGACATGCTTCCTTTTGCCGATGATTTCGAACGTGCACTGCAAGCTCTTCATACGGCGGAAGACAAGGAGGCTATGGTGGAAGGAATGGATTTGATTTATTCGAAATTTCTGAATTTCCTGAATCAACACGGTGTAAAAGAAATTGAGGCCCTTGGACAGCCTTTTGATGCCGACAAGTTTGAAGCTATAACAACTGTCCCTGTTCAGGATAAATCGCAAAAAGGAGTGATCATCGATTGCGTGCAAAAAGGTTATCAGCTGAACGATAAAATTATCCGTTATCCGAAGGTAATTGTGGGGGAATAAGATGGCAACGAAAAGAGATTATTACGAAGTACTGGAAGTTTCAAAAACGGCTACAGCTGAAGAGATAAAAAAAGCCTATCGCAAAAAAGCCATTCAATTCCACCCCGATAAAAATCCGGGAGATGCTACAGCCGAAGAGAAATTCAAAGAAGCTGCCGAAGCCTACGAAGTACTCAGCGATCAGAACAAGCGTGCCCGTTACGACCAGTTTGGCCACGCAGGAATGGGAGGTGCTGCATCGGGTGGTGGCTTTGGGGGCGGAATGTCGATGGAGGATATTTTCTCTCAGTTTGGCGATATCTTTGGCGGTCATTTTGGCGGATTCGGCGGGTTCGGCGGATTTGGCAGGCCGGGTAGGCGTACCAACCGCGGCTCCGACCTTCGGGTAAAGGTGAAACTAGACCTGAAGGAGATTCTTAATGGGGTTGAAAAGAAGATAAAGGTGAAAAAATATGTGGCCTGTTCGCACTGCAACGGCAACGGTTCGGAAAACGGGAACTCTGTTTCCAGCTGTTCAACCTGTAACGGATCGGGCGTAGTAACGCGCGTGCAAAACACTATTCTCGGCCAGATGCAGACCACTACTACCTGTCCTTCCTGCAATGGCGAAGGAAAGACAATTTCCAAGAAGTGTGCGTATTGCAACGGCGACGGAATTGTTCTCGACGAGGAAGTGATCTCCATCAAAATCCCAGCCGGTGTGGAAGAAGGAATGCAGCTGTCTATGTCGGGGAAAGGGAATGCAGCCCGTCGAGGAGGCGTTAACGGTGATTTACTTATTTTGGTGGAGGAAGAGGAAGATCCGGACTTGATCCGAGATCACAACGATGTGATATATAACCTCTTTGTGAGTTTCCCAACGGCCGCATTGGGTGGAACGGTAGAGGTTCCCACCATTGAAGGAGTTGCCAAAGTGAAAATCGATCCCGGAACCCAGCCGGGTAAAGTGCTACGCCTGCGTAACAAGGGGCTGCCGACAATAAATGGTTACGGTACCGGTGATGAGCTTATCAACGTGAATGTTTATATTCCCGAAAACCTGAGCGATGCAGAAAAGAAAAAAATAGCAGAGATGGATAAATCGCCCAACTTTGCCCCGTCGAAGTCGGCCAGGAAGAGTGTGTTCAATAAATTCCGGAAAATGTTTGATTAGGGACAGAATTTTCACAATTATATATCCAATAAAGCAGCAGCAGGCCCATAAGGTTTGCCTGCTGTTTTTTTTAAATAACAGCTTGAATTGTTAAAACAACGACGAAAAAAGCTTAAACTGAAACAAAATGGGAGAAAAATGCGTTGAAGTGTAACAAATAATAAATATTTTTTATTTATTTGTGATTGTTAAAAATCCAGCTTAGTATGAGTAGTTATTCCATCAAATCCTTAGAACACTATTTTAAGGTGTATCGGCAGTCGGTCCGTAAACCGAAGAAATTCTGGAGTAAGATAGCAGAGAACAATTTCACCTGGTACCGGAAATGGGATAAAGTGGTGGAGTATGACATGGAGAGAGCGGAATTCACCTGGTTTAAGAATGCCAAGCTCAACATTACCAAGAATTGCATCGATCGGCACTTGGCTAACAAAGGGGATCAGTCTGCCATCATCTTCGAGCCCAATGACCCCAACGAACCGGCCCAACATTTTACCTACAGCCAGCTCTATGCTGAGGTGTCCAAGATGGCCAATGTGCTTAGAGCCCAAGGGGTGGAGAAGGGCGATCGAGTGTGTATCTACCTTCCCATGATCCCTGAACTGGCATTCAGTGTACTGGCCTGTGCACGTATCGGGGCAATACACTCCGTTGTTTTCGCCGGTTTTTCGGCCAACGCGCTCGCCACACGCATCAATGATTCTACCTGTAAGCTCCTGATCACGGCGGACGGAGGCTATCGCGGATCGAAGACCATAGACCTGAAACGGATCGTGGACGAAGCCCTCCATAAATCGCCTACCGTTGAGAAAGTGCTGGTGGTAAAGCGTACCCATCAGGAGATTGAAATGAGAGAGGGGCGGGATCTTTGGTTGCAGCCACTGCTGGACGAAGCGCCTCCTACCAGTAGGGCAGAGATGATGGACGCTGAAGATCCCCTGTTCATCCTGTATACTTCCGGATCTACCGGGAAGCCCAAGGGGATGGTGCATACTACGGCAGGTTACATGGTTTACACGGCGTACACATTCAAGAATATCTTTCAATACAATGAAGGCGACGTCTACTGGTGTACCGCCGATATCGGCTGGGTTACCGGGCATTCCTACATCATCTATGGCCCCTTGCTAAATGGGGCTACCACAGTTATTTACGAGGGAACCCCTTCCTATCCCACTCACAGTCGTTTCTGGGAGGTGGTACAGAAACACCGGGTGAACCAGTTTTATACCGCTCCAACAGCGATCCGCTCCCTGGCCAGGGAGAAAATTGAATACATTCAGGAGTTCAGACTGGACTCGCTCAAGGTGATCGGTTCGGTGGGGGAGCCGATTAACGAGGAGGCATGGCACTGGTACAACGATCATGTGGGCAACAAGCGCTGCCCGCTCGTGGATACCTGGTGGCAAACGGAAACCGGAGGGATCCTGATCTCACCTATCCCTTTCGTGACACCTACCAAGCCGACTTACGCTTCCCTTCCCTTTCCCGGAATTCAACCGGTCCTGATGGATGAGTTGCGAAACGAAATAGAACGGAACCAGCAGATCGGCCATCTCTGCATCCGCTATCCCTGGCCGGGCATGGCACGAACCATCTGGGGTGACCACCAGCGGTTCATCGATACCTACTTTACGGCGTTTCCCGGTAAATACTTCTCGGGCGATGGAGCGTTGCGTGATGAAGTGGGTTATTACCGCATCACCGGAAGGGTCGACGATGTGATCATCGTCTCGGGGCACAACCTGGGTACAGCACCCATCGAGGATGCGATCAACGAGCACCAGACAGTAGCCGAGAGCGCTATCGTGGGATTTCCGCATGAGATCAAAGGCAATGCATTGTACGGTTTCGTAGTGCTCAAAGAAACCGGGTTGTGGCGTGACCGGCAAAACCTTATGAAAGAGATCAATCAACTTATCTCCGACCAGATCGGCCCCATTGCTAAGCTGGATAAGATTCAGTTCGTAAGTGGATTACCAAAGACCCGTTCCGGAAAGATCATGCGTCGCATCCTGCGAAAAATAGCCGTGGGCGAATCAGATTTCGGCGATATCACTACATTGATCAACCCTGAAATTGTGGAAGAGATAAAAAAAGGGCGGACATAAGGATGTCCAGAACTACTTTCCGTTTTCTGATTCCGTACAGGCCAGTATATCCCAGGAAAACAAGGCTATTCGCTCGCCGTTATTGAATGCGGACCGGTTCATCCTGTTTATTGTTTCGATCAATGAGGACACTTTGTTTTTATCGCTTTCCTGTATAAATACAGAGGAATTGTACCCGGGCCAAACTGCCGTGTTTAAACGTGGCAGGCTGTAGTTGCTTTTTGCCGTTACCTGTTCCATTACCTGGTAATCAGTAATCTCTTCTTCATCAAGCAAACTGGTGACAGTCTCTAGCATACTTACGTTGCATGTAATGTATATGAATTTCATTTTGATGTTGTTTTTGTTTTTTGTTAAACATGTTCTTTTCTAATCGGGCTTTCGCCTTTCCCCGTTTATTCCAGGCTTTTTTTATTTTCCGCTTGGCGTTGTTTTTTTAATCTTGCCGTAGTGCGGTCTTTGGCCAGTGTGCGGTGATAAAGCGAGGTATACATGGCCGGAACCAGCAGTAACGTAACCAAGGTGGATACTAACAATCCTCCTATGATGGTGATTCCGAGGGGAGCATACATTTCACGTCCCATGCCGTTGCTTACGGCCATAGGCAACATGCCTAGGATGGTTGTCAGTGAAGTCATCAATACGGGGCGCAACCGTGAACGTCCGGCTTCCATTACGGCATCGCGGAGCGGATAATTACGCTTTCGCAACATGTTGGTGTAGTCCACGAGAACGATACCGTTGTTCACCACAATACCTACAAGCATGATCAGCCCGATAAACGTGGTAACGCTCAGGGTTATTCCCGTTACGAAGAACGCCAGAATGACTCCCACCAATGTAAACGGAATGGCAAACAGAATGATGAAAGGGTCTTTCATCGACTCGAATTGGGCTGCCATAACCATATAAACCAATGCAATGCCGAGGAAAAAAATCAAAAAGAGCGAGCTGAACGATGATTTCTGGTCGTTTACCTGTCCTCCGATTTCAACCGATATACCATCGGGAATTTCCGTATTGTCGATGATCTCTTGTGCAGTCTTGGTAGCTTCACCCAGCGAGACTCCGTTAAGGTCGGCAGTGGTTTTAACATATCGTTGCTGCGATTGACGCTGTATTTCCAACGGTCCCAGGCTTTCCACTATGTCGGCTATGGCGGACAGCGGAATTTGTTGTCCCAACAGGTTGGAGACCTGCATCTCTTTCAGTTTGTTCACTTCATTCCGATGTTCCGGTGCATATTGCACTACGATACCGTAGTCGTTCCCGTCTTCGCTGAAATCACCCGATTCGGCTCCGTAAAGGTTTTGCCTTACCTGCATGCCTACCATAGCGGTGTTGAGGGCCATTTGCGATGCTTTTTCCTTGTCTACGATTACCTGCACTTCCAGTTTCCCCGGATCAACGGTGGTTGCCACATCGGTAAATGCTTTTTCGGCTTGCATCTTTTCCTGAAGGTCCGATGCTACGGCGTTCAATTGGTTAAAATCGTTTCCCGAAACAATAATCTCGATGGGGCGTTTGTTTCCCGTAACCGCAGCAGCCAATGCACTACCGCCCTGCACGCGGCATTTTTCAATTTGAGGAATGCTTTCCACCCTGTCTCTGATGGCTCCGGCTATTTCGGCTGCCGTGCGGTCCCGCTTATCGGGTGGGGTAAGGTGGCAAAGTACCGTACCTACGTTTTTCCCTTCTTTAAATCCTACGGTGGTCAGGGCGCCCGTTTTTGTTTGCCCGGCAATGGAAACAGCAGCTTCATTGGCTATTTCGGGGATATCTTCGAGCATGATTTGCAAGATTTGCTGACTGATGCTGTCGGTTTGCCGGGCGCTGGTTCCTACTTCGGTTTCAAAGACAACAGAGACCGTTCCGGCATCGAAGTCGGGAATATAATCGGTGCCTATGTTTTTCCCGACGATCATCGTAAGAACAAAGACGGCAAAGGCAATGACTATGGTCAGGCTTTTGTGGAAAACAACCCAGCCCAACAACAGCTTGTACCCGTTTTCAATTTTAGTGAATACCTTTTCGCTGGCCGCATAAAATTTGGAACGATGTTGTTTTTTACCGTTGCGGGGTGCTTCCTTCAGTAATTTTGAAGAAAGCATCGGGGTGAGTGTCAGAGCGGTAAACAACGAAACAATCAAACAAACTGAAGTGAGTATGGCCAACTGTTTGAACATGATGCCCACAATTCCACCCATAAAAAGCATGGGTAGGAAAACTACTAATGTTGTGGCGGTAGAGGCGGCGATAGCCATTCCCATTTCCAGGGCACCAAAAATGGCTGCCTGTTTGGGCTTTGAACCTTTTTCTATGTGTTGGGTAATGTTTTCCAACACCACAATGGCATTGTCCACCACCATACCGATAGCAATTACCAACGCCATCAACGAAAAGATATTAATGGTGTATCCCATGGCATACATAGCGATAAAGGCACTGATAAGCGACACAGGCATGGTTATGAAAATTATCAGACTCGACTTCCATTCGCGCAGGAACATCAATACCACCAATGTGACAAATACCAGGGCATACCAGATCGAAGAAGTGAGGTTATTGACCGATTGGGTAACTACTTCGTCGGTGCTGATTATTTCGTGTACCTGAATATCGGATGGCAGCGTTTTCTGTATTTCTGCCATTTTGGCCCTTACGGCATTCACCACGGCTACCGTGTTGCTTCCGGACTGTTTCTGTATCATCAATGCTACGCCTTCACCGGTACGGTTGCGGGCAAAAGCCTCTTTTTCCATGAAGGTGTCTTCAACTTTTGCCACATCTTTCAGCCGGATTACCTGTCCGTTGAATGCTTTCAGTACGGTGTTCCCGATCTCTTCGACCGTTTCGAATTTTCCCGGCACACGTACCGAGAAATCGTAAACGCCCATGTTGATATTTCCGGCCGGCACACTGATGTTATCTGCCTTGAGCATGGTAGAGATCTGAGTAGCCGACAAACCGTAAGCCGATAACCGTTGTGGATTCACACTCACTTTTATTTCACGTTCGGGTTGTCCGAGGTATACCACGGTCCCGACACCATCCACTTTACGAAGTACTGTGGCAATGTCTTCTTCCACAATATTTTCAATGCCGTTGTAATTAACACCTGCATTTACGGCGTAGGCGAGCACAGGCATCATTGAGGAGTTTATTTTGTAAATGATGGGTTGATGTGCTGCTTGCGGCAATTTTGTTTTCGTCAACTCGATGAGGTCGCGGGCATTGTTTGCTGCGGAAGTTACATCACTGCCCCAACTGTAGCTGAGTTGGATGAACGACACATTCTCCTTAGATGTCGATTTTATTTCGCTGAGATGTTCGGCTGCCGATAATATCGTTTCCAACGGTTTGGTGACCTGTTCTTCCACTTCGTTTGCCGAGGCACCCGGATAAATGGTGATTATGGTGATGGAGGGGAACTCCATTTCGGGCATGATATCTAAAGGAAGCATTTTCAGCGATACCAGCCCTAGCATAATGATGGCTACAAAGAGCATCACCGTAGCCACTGGCCTTTTTACGCCTATTTCAGGTAATTTCATTGTTGTTGCTGTTTTATTTCACTATTTCTATTTTGGCTCCGTCTTCCAGTTTGTTTTTTCCATCGATGACAACAACTGCGCTCTTGTCGAGTTCAGGAATGCGGATAAGTTCATTTTGCGATTCGCCCCGCGTAACTTGGGTTCTGGTAACCATGTTGTCTGTATTCACAACATATACGAAATCTTCGCCTGTGCCTTGCTGGCGGTGTATCGCGTTGATGGGGACGAATATGCCTTTGGCTGCCGGCATTTCGATGGAAGCGCGGCAAAACATGCCCGGTTTCAATTTGCTCCCGTTGTTGGGGATCACCACTTCCACGGTTGATGTCCGCGTAAGGGGCGACAGTATGGGGGATATATGGGCTATCTTGCCCGAAACGCTTTCGCCGGGATAAGCATCGAAGATAACCTCAACAGTCTGCCCTTTACGGATGGCGTTAAGCTCTTTTTCGTTTATCTCAATTTTTACTTTCAGAGGATTCAATTGCACAAGTGTTGCAATACCGCTCTTTACTTTCAAATCGGGGCTTACTGAAGGTACAAACGAATAATTTTCGCCTTCATTCACCATAATATCGACCAATACCCCGCCGAAAGGGGCGATAATCGAAGTGTTTTTCTTCAACATCTCCACTTTGGTTTGGGAGGCTTCAAACTTGGCTTTTATGTGATCGTAGTCCATTACGCTGACACTGCCCTTTTCTTTCAAACGGCTGATCCTTTCGAAGTCCTTACGAATAGCTTCCAGTTCTATTTGTGCCTGAATGAGCATTTCATCGGACATCTCGGCTATTACGGCACCTTTGGACACAAAACTACCTTTTGGAAAATTAATTCTCTCCACGCGTCCCGGAATGGCTGACCCCAAATTTACTTCCTTGTTCGCTTCAGCCGTTCCTGTAAAGTTCAACACAGGGGTGTATTCCATTTCCACAACTTCTTTTACAGTAGCCATAACGGCTTTTTTTTCGTTTATTTCCGCGTTGTTGGAACCTGTTTTTTTGCTGCATCCCCCCATCAGCAGTATGGCGAAGCATGTTGCATACAGAATAGTTCTCTTGGTTTGCATAGTCTATATTTTTATCGTTTTTTTCACTCTTTCTATCGGATATCTGTTGCCTAATTGCCGACATACTTGTAAATTTCCCCGGTCGACTTTTCAAGTTCCGACCGTGTTGTTTTTATTTCTATCAATGCGTCGATGTATTCTGACGATGCGTTTTCCCACTGCACTTGAGCTTCCAGCAGTTCGGTCAGACGAGTCCTGCCTTCCAGCAGGTTTTCTTTGGCTATCTTCATGTTTTCCTCGGCTTGCGCTTTCGAAAGTTGCGTAAGCTCTGCTTTTCTGATGGATTCGTTGTACTTGTACCGGTTTTGACGAATTTGTAAATCTATCATTTCACGTGCTTCGTCAAGTTCGAGTTGCACCTTCCGCTTCTTTATATGGGCTGTATTCAGATTGTGCTTCCTTTCTCCCCAGGTGAAAATGGGCATCGAAACGACCACCCCTATGCTCCAGTCGCCACCAAATTCTTTTTTTAACCCGTTATACGGATTAGGATTCATCCATCCGTATCCTCCGGTAAGCAGGATGTCGGGCATGAATTTGGAGCGTTCTATGTTTTTTCCCGATTCCGTGATGGCGAGTTTTTCTTTGAGCATGATTATTTCGGCTCGTTTATCGATTGGATTTTCGGAGGTGATTGTACTGTAAGCGACGGATAAATCCTTATCGATTGCTTTTTCGGACAGCGTTATATCTTCGTCTTCCGTACCGATAATCTGCGCCAAAGCCATTTTGGATAATGCCAATCCATTTTCGGCTTTCATGACTTTGAGCTTGGCTTCGTTTTGACTTACTTGTGCTTTGAGCAGATCGTTACGGGTGATAATACCTTCGGTATACATGTTTTCCAGATCGGCCACCAATTGGTTAAGCAATATCTCGTACGAATTTGCCAGTCTAACCTTTTCCTGCAACGATATCGTGCGCCAATAGGCTTCATCAGTTTTGACGAGCACTTCCGCCTGGGTGAGGACTACATTTTCTTTTGCTATGTTTTCCGCATGCTGGGCGATTTTGTTGGCTTCGGTAATCTTAAATCCTGTAAAAAGCGGCTGGTTCACACTCAGTCGGGTGTAATAACTGTTCTTATTGCCAAACACTAGTTTGTCGGAAGGCAGCAAGGCATAATTTTTAAACACCGGATTTCCCGAAGCATCGAGCAGGGGCTGGCCTGTCTGTGGATTAATGACCAGTGTATTTAATGCGGTCGCCGGATCTTGCAACGATGCCGGATTGAATTCTCCCGTTTGCGGGTCGATGGCGTTGAACGGCACTACAGGCAGGAACAGATCGTTCCCAAAGGGTTTTAATGTTTTGTTGGTTCGCAAGTATCCTCCGTTAAGGCTGATGCTGGGAAGATATTTGGTGGCTGCGGCTTTTTTTGTCAGGCATGCCATTTGAGCGTCCTCCTTTGCCATACGGATTTTCTTATTCTGTTCCAGTGCCATTTTCCGGCATTCTTCCAGCGTCAGCACTTGTTGTGCGGAGATTGGCACGGCCAGGAGTGAAAAAACGGTGAGGAAACAGATAAGCAGTATTTTTTCTGAATTCATTTTTTTCATCTGTTTGTAATTTAATTCAAAAACCGGCTACAAAGGTATTGCTCTGTTGCGTGGCCTTTTGGGAAAAAATTACCCAAGTGTACTTTTTAGGGGATGAAACGTAGTAAGAAGATACCGAAGCGAAGCTTTTTTATTCCGCATTCTCCATATACCAGGCTTTAAATTCATTGCTTCGCGCGCGGCTTACAATTATCCGTTCGGGTGTTGCTACCGAAAGGTTTACCGATAACTTGCCGTTAAACCACAACGATAAGTCGGTGATGGCGCGGTGCGAGACAATGTATTGACGGTTGGCCCGATAGAAAAGTGACGGATTCAACTGGCGGAGAAATTCATCGAGGGAAATATCCATTGAATAAGACTGGCGGTTAAAACATACAATTTTCGCCATCTTGAATTCGGAATACACAAACGCGATATCTTCTGCCGCAAGCGGTATAAGTTTGTCTCTATAAGGAATAAGGAAATTTTTTTTGTAAGGGTTTTTTATTTCACGAATGGATTGTACGATTTGAGAAACAATGTCGGTATTGTTGCTTTTGGGAGAAAAGTGGGCAAGCTTGTCCAACGCCTTTTCAAGGCTTTTCCGGGTGATGGGCTTGAGCAGGTAATCGATGCTGTTTACCTCGAATGCTTTCAGGGCATATTCATCGTAAGCTGTTGTGAAGATAACCGGACAGCGGACGTCGGTTTTTTCGAAAATTGCAAAAGAGTCTCCGTCGGCAAGATGAATGTCCATAAATACGACATCGGGGTGTGTATTCAGCGAGAACCATTCTACACTTTCCTCAACGCTTTGCAGCACGGCAACAATATCGATGTTTCTTCCCGATGCTGCGATAAGCCGCTCGAGGCTACGTGCAGCAACAAATTCGTCTTCTACAATTACAGCTTTCATTGAATTAAAAGTTCAGAGTTAGATCACGGCACTGTTGGTGCGATCATAAGTCCTTATTTCCTGTTTTACCGAGTCGGGGATCTCCCTGTTTTTAATTAAGGGAATCTCCACGGCGAAAACTTTATCGTCGGAATATATTTCTATTTCCTTCCCGAACATCAACCGGTAACGTTCGTTGAGGTTAGCCAATCCCAGACCGGTAGTATTTTTTTCGCCTTGTTTGGGTTGCCGATTATTCTCAACACGTAAAGTATTGTTTTCCGTTGCTTCAATAAGAATGCATAGCGGATCCTTTCGGCTTATCACGTTGTGCTTTATTGCATTTTCTATCAATATCTGTAACCCGAAGGGGAGAATATAACACTCTTGGTAAAGTCCTGCGTGTTGTATGTGAACATTCAACCCGTCGTTGTAACGGATTTTCATCAAGTAAATATAGGATTCCACAAACTGTAACTCTTCCGAAACTTTTATCACGGAACGGTCTTGCATGGTATAACGGAACACGGCAGACAGTTGTTCTACATATTCGCGCGCACGCTCATCGTCATATCCGATAAGCCCGTTCAACGTGTTCAGTGAGTTGAAGAGGAAATGGGGGTCGGTTTGGTTTTTAAGGGCGTTATACCGGTTCTGCAGATTTTCAATAACGAGGTTCTGATTCTCAGTCATGTTCTTCTGATTTTCATTGATCAGGTAAATCAGAGCCGTGAACAAAAAAGATATGATAAGCACCGTTAAATCTTTTACATAATGGATGGTGGAATAGGCTTTGGGCGATACCTCCTCCCGAAACCACCACCACTGCATCCGGGAAAAAAAAGGACTCAAAATAGCGATTATGACAAGCAATCCTATCAGAATAAGCCAAATTTTGTACCGGCTGGCCGGAAAATGTGTTATCGCCCAAAATTGAAGCCGGAAAAGGAAATAGAGCAGAAGTGTGTTGAAAAGGAGCGTTGCGATCGACTTGACAGAAATCAAGTCGGCGGCTTTAATCCCCATTGTTTTGTCTAACGATATCGCATATATGGACGAAGAAAGCATGACGAATGCCAGGATAAAACTGATAACGATTGCAGCTGTCAACGCTGTTTTCTTGTTGTAGTTGAGGAAGAAAGGTTGTCTTTTCCGAAGTTTCATACGTCTTCTTGTTTGTATCTTCAAATGTAAGTAAAAAATGGTGCGTATGCAATTTAAAAATTTTCGCACCATTTTTTACCGGTATGGATTCTTGCGGAGTTTAGAAACGATATCCCACGCCTACACATACGGCCTGTGTACGCATTTTGGCTACATCCTTCAATGCATCCAATTGGTTCAAAAATCCGAATTGGTACCCGGCGTTCAACTGAATTCCATTGTCCAATTCATAACCCAATATTGCTCCCAGGCCAACATCCCAGCGGTTCATTGGAGTTTTACCGGCCACCTCGTCGTACAGATTCACATCAGCATCTTTGTAGCGGGCATCAAACCCGAGGCTTACGAATGGCCCTACACCTCCGTAAAACCTGCCGTTGTCCGTGGAAGTCTGTCCCAAAGCATATACCGGGATTTGCATTCCCCACTGTTTGAAGGTATCTTCAGCGGGACCGGTCTCCATTTTCGAATTCCTGTAAAAAAACATCACTTCCGGCTGAATGGCAAAGTTAGGATGCAAGTCCACTTTCATAAAGCCTCCCAAATTAGGCCCCACTTTCATTGTGCTTTTTTGAACGTCTAAATCCTTCAAAAGAAAATTAGACATGTTCATTTCGCCTTTTACCCCATAAGAAACGGAGGTTTGAGCGTTCACATTCAATAAACCTGCAGCCATTAGAAATGACAAGCATGCTAAAATTGTTTTTTTCATTTTTCTGTTGTTTTAAATTGTTTATAAACTATCTCGCTTGCAAAGGTAGCGTACAACAAAGATGACTGCCCCGAAAAAGATACTCAACCGTCTATTTTAGGTGCTGAACAGTAGAAGGAAGAACCCGAAAGAATATTTGTTACCGGCGGATGGCCGGCTTATGAAGTCAATAAAAAAACGCGACATCGATGAGCCGCGCTTCTTAACGTTTAAACTTACACTCTGTTGCACCGTTCGAAAAAACCGATCGCTTCCAGTTCTTTCCGGATGACTGCTTCTTCCTCGTCTGCTATGTTTTGAAAAGGGGTGCGGTTGATACCCAGGTCGAGTCCGATCAGTTTCATGATACGCTTTCCGGCAACGATGTTTCCCCGGTAACGGGCAATGACGTTGATCACCTCCTGTGCAAAGTTTTGGTGGGCGACCGCTTCATACAGCTTACCGTTGTTGTAGGCATCAATCACACCCACCAGCGAACGGCCGATGTAGCTGCCGGTTCCGCTGATACCGCCTTGTGCACCGCCCATTACCAACGCCGAGAGGATGGTTTCGTCCTGTCCGTGCAGCATATCGAACTTCCCGTTTTTGTATAACATGCATTGGTTATACTCGTACAGGCTCTCGTAGGTATACTTGATACCCGCCAGGTTGGGAATGCGTCCGTCTGCTGCTTTCAGAAAAGGCAGCATGGGTAGGAAGACGCCGTTCAGTGCCGGGATATGATAAAAGTAGAAGGGCAGCTCTGGTGCACCGCAGGCGATTTCTTCGCAGTACTTCACCAGCTCTTCCACCCGTCCCGCCTTGGGAAAAGGAGAAGCCATCGCTCCGATACCGAAAGCGCCGGATTCCTGCGCGTGCAGTGCCATGCGGTGGCTGTCCTTTATGCAGGTGGCCCCAACATGGACGATTACTTTGAATCCTTCCGGGGCGACTGCGATCCACTTCTCCGTCAGCTTCATACGCTCCTCTACCGTCAGCATATAGCCCTCACCCGAGGAACCGTTGATAAATACGCCGATCAGTCCGTTTTTTTGCAGCATGGCGGCATAATCTGCTATGGGGCCGAGATCTACTTCGCCTTTTTTGTCAAAGGGTGTGAAAGGCGCCACAATTAACCCTTTAATTTTTTCAAATTTTTTCATATTGTTGATTTTTAGGATGTTTTATTGTTAGATGACAGTTGTCAAATCGCTTCGCTTTTATTCTTCAATTCTTCTTGCGGATAGGTGAGGTCTTGCCGGGGTTTCAGAAACGCCAGCATCAGAACGACCGCTGTCAGTACGACGATGGCCAACTTGCTGAAATCGGTTCCCAAGCTTCCGGCATCGGTGGAACTACCGAGCATCAACGTGACAGCGTATCCGGCAAAAACTCCCATCATGTTCATGATACCGTACGCTGTGGCGCGGTATTTTTGCGGAATAATCTGGCAAAGTATCGGCATGTTGTTTGTGTCGAACATTCCGAAACCGATGCCGAAGAGCATGGCTGCGCCGATCAATCCTGTGTGGGAATGTCCGAAACCCAACAATACGAGCGAAGGGATAGTCAGGGCTAAACCGATAGTGCTCGTGTAAATACGTCCCCGGATGTTTTTCTGCACCCATCGGTCGGAGAGCGGCCCTCCGATGAGTACGCCGATAAACGAGGCTATAGCGATGGAAATGGTGGCCATGGGCCCGGCTTTTGCCATTTCAATTCCCAGATTCTCGGAAAACAGTGTCGGCAGCCAGTTTTTGGTTGCCCAACCGGGAAAACTCGGAGCCATAAAGTAGAAAAGCATGACCCAGAAAGAAACTGTACCCAGAATAATGCCGAATGACCGGAAAACAGATTCCTTTTTGATTAGCGTTCCTTGCGGGTCGGCTTTCAATCCGGCTGTTGTAGTACCCGCGTGGCCCTCCTTTTCGTGCAGCAGGAAAATAAGCAGCACGGCGTATATAATTCCGACAATTCCGAACCAGTGAAAAACGGTATTCCACGAATAATTGGCAGCAATGGTCGCTCCAAACCCACCCAGCGCCTGGCCGGTATAAAGTCCCGACATGTGGATTCCGATAGCTAGCGACCGGGTTCTCGATGTGTGAAAATCGGCAATCATAGCCAATCCCGTGGGCAGGTAAAGCGCTTCGCTGACACCCATCAGCGCACGCAGCCAGTACACCTGCTGGAAAGTTTGCGCATATCCTAACCCGTACGTTACGGCAGACCACACAAACAGGCTTCCTACAATCAGCCACTTGCGGTTGATGCGGTCGGCGATTATTCCCGCTACAGGACTCATTAAACCGTAAATGAGCAGGAAAACACCCATTACCCGTCCGAAATTCTCGGCGATGGCCAGTTCTTTAATGTCCAATTGCATGGACGATTGCATGGTGGAGAGCATCTGTCGGTCGAGGTAGTTCAGTAACGCTACAAACCACAGCAATCCGACGAGTATCCACGGATAGACTTTGTTATTTTTCATACTTTATCTCTCCTTTTATGGTTACCGGTGTACGAACGCCGGGTTTCAATTCACCCTGTACAGCATAGAACGTTTTTCCGCTGAAAGCGAGTGTTGCACCCGCGCGGGCAGTGTAGGGCGTAACCTCAATGGTTTCCCATTCGCCGGTAAACGTGTCAAATATACGACATTCGGGATTAAATTTGTAATATTCGATGGGTTGTGTCATGTAATTTTTCGAAAACTCCAGATTCAAACGGGATTTTTCTTCTGCCGAAATGGTGGTGTCGTTTCCGATGTTGTATTGCGTGGTAACAGCATCGAGAAAAATAGCGTGGTTTACACCGCCAAAACAAAGGATGTACCGGTTGTCCACTGGCATTGCCGTTGCACCGGTCAACGAAAAAGGCTCTCCGGTTTTTTCATCGACTTGGCAACCGGCTGTCTCCCATTTCTCGGCGGTGACGTCGTAACGAAGCACATCGGTGGCCATAGCCGGTTTGTTTTCGGAATCTCCTCCGAAGAAACCTCCGAACAGATACACGAATACCCGGTTTTTCTGCTCTACGGCTGCCAGCACAGGCTGAACTCGGGGCAGTCCGGGAAAATCGGGCAGAGCCGTCCAGCCCGAATCAGCTTTTGTATTGATGCAATAAAAAGTGTTTGCCGGCTTCCCGTTCCCGTTCCCTCCTCCAATAAAGACCGTATCTCCGACGGTGCACCCTGCAAAGTTATCCATGGCAGCAGGCAGTTCCGGAAACGGCTCCAGTTCTACTGCGCCGGTTTCAGGCATGGTGATTCGATAAACGCTCTTCAGCGATTGGGAAGTGGTGTTCCCGCCTATCCACAACGCACCGTCTGAAATGGGGACAGATGCACCGTAAGCCGATGAATCGGGCAAGTGTCCGATAAGTTTCCACTCATTTCCCGTTGAGTCGTACAGCATGATCTCGTTGTAAAAAGTTTTCGAACCACCCTCAAATCCGAGTTTTCCGGGAAAGTTGGCGCCTCCAGCCACGATGAGTTTTTGGTCGATAAGTGCCGCATAGGAAGCCGAAACACCTTTGGCGAGATCTCCGTACAATCCGTTAACGGGTAATTGGGTCAGTTTAAGTTTCATTTGTTTGCTGTTATTATTGTCGCCACACGAAATTAAGCATGCGACAAGAAAAACCGACAGTATTCGTGTTCTGTTTGTTCTAAAAAAAATGCTTTCTTTCATGTGTTAATTCTATTTTTTCCTGTCCGGACTATATATTAATTCTTCCACTGCACTATGCTCTTTCGGCAAAGGCGAGCATCAAGGTGTAGAAGTTGTTTTGTAGTACTTTTTGTTCGTCGTTGGGCAAAAGGCGGTCGTTCCAGATAGCGACAATCCCGTCAGCTTCCTGCTCTGCATCGGCGATGCGGTTGTTATATAGCGCAACAATACTAACAAACAATACTGTGTAGGTTGAAGCTTTTTTATACTAACGGAGAATACAAATGTTGAAAGTACACAGATGATAGGAATTAAACAGATTTACACTAACTTTATCTGCTTGTTTTGTTTTATCAATGTTATTTTTATTTTGGTAAATCTATACCTTTTTCTGATAATCCTGGTCCTCCACCTCCAGTGTATCCGCGACTTTCTCCCGATTGCCAAGGCGAAATCCAGAAGGCGTAAAGGTCGCCATTAGTGAGATAGAATTTGAGGCGGATATGTTTGCCTACTAAAGCACCTACGTTTGCATTTTTTTTCCAAACAATACGTTGTTTTGTTTTATCAATATTTTGTAAAATAATGCATTCATCTTTTGTAAAACCGTTGATGGGATTCTCTTTTTCGTCTAGTATTTCTACCAGTAGTCCTCCTTCTTGAACATCAGCGTTTACAAATAAATATTTTCCATCGAACTTAATTTTCTCTGTAGTAATAAATCCTTCTTTTTGATCAGCTCGTAACGACACAAACCCGTCTCTACGAAGTGTCCCGAGCCCTGTGGACACGTGCCCATCCCAAAAAATATTGTTTAAACGGCGACCACTTGCATAGATGTACAGAGAGTCGCCCACAATTAGGGGCATACCATTTATAGATTGCATATTCCCCCAGTTCCATGCATCTTCAGAGTTGTCAACGTTCATAATGGGTTCATAAGTAGGACGATAAAAATGAAAGCCATCGCGACTATATCCCATTCCTATTTCGTTCCTTTTTTGAATCCCAAGTTTTCCACAAACGTTATTTTCAGGACCTTTCCACATAGAATAGTATCCTAAGATGACACTTTCATAAGGCATTGCGTCAAAGTTATATATTGCTGGTTGCACATCTGGAAAAATAGGATGAGGTAATTCTTTATCTGAGGGAGTAAACCATAAAACAATGTTTTTGTCTTTAATTCCTCTTGCCAATGAGTGTGCTACACTGACAGCCATTTCAGGGTCATCATTTTCTAAATATCCTCTTGAACGTCCGTCTGCTTTTGCACCTTGTCTGAGGCTAATTACCCATTTAGAAGTAAAAGGATTATAGAAAACTGTAGTACGATCACCTACAGGTCCAGATTGTGCAACTCCTTCCGACCAACGAATGCCATCTTTAGAGTATTTAAGAATAATTTTCCATCCACCCTGATGCTTTTCCACATTGAAAAGTTTAAAGCGTTGTTCCGATTCGGAACAACTCTTGTCAAGCCATACGGTTGCAGCATCTCTGTCACATGTATCAACAATGTTAGTGCCAGGTACTACGTTCAACTCAACTTTTTTCCAATTTTTGCCATCATTCGACTCTGCATAACAAGTGTAGAAGCTTTGGTTATGTTTGTGAATAGAACCGGCTCCTGCCAAATACCACATCTTAAACTTCTGTTCAATTTCATCATACCATATTCCATCACTAAAAGGAGCTGCGTAGGGAGATCGTTCAAATGTATATTCCCATTCTTTGTCTGGTTTTAGTATGGGATTTCCTTTGTAAAGTTTTACTTTGTGAGAAACGCGCTTTAAATCAGTTTTTGCGATAAGAAAATCATCCACAAATAACTGGCGCCCTAGATTGATAGGAATAACAGTAGGTTTTTCCTCAATATAAGGCAAAGGCATTTCACGCCGTTTACCATCATCTATTATAGTAGGCGGCCATTGTTCTGGTAAGACTATTCCGTTGTGTAAAGTTTTAATACACTTTTTACTCTCATTCTTATTTTGTAAAGGAGTGCATCCCAGAATGAGAACCGCACAAAGTAAATGATAAAAATATTTCATGACATTTTTTATTAAAATCTGGACTTGCAAACTTAATTGAGACAAAAAGTTAAGCGACATTTTTAATTGAATCTTTTTTAATATTATACTGATTCCAAAATTCATCAATGGTTAAGTTTCCCAATGCTGAGAATCTTCTTTTATGATTATACCAGGATTCAATATATTCAAATACATACAAGCGCATTTGCTCTCTTGTTTTGAGTTTGGTACCATAGACCAATTCAGATTTGAAAGTTTTGAAAAAGCTTTCAGCCACGGCATTATCCCAACAATTTCCCTTTCCACTCATACTTTGTTCCAGCTTCAAGGATTTCAACAGATTGACAGTCTGTTTGCAAGCATATTGTATGCCCCGGTCAGAATGAAATATCATTCCTTCTCCAAAAGGTCTGTTCCTATTGGCCATCCTGATGGCCGGAACTACGGTATGGGATGCATTCATATGATCGCTTATGGACCATCCGATCAGTTTGCGGTCAAAAAGATCCAGCACACAGGTCAGATAAAGAAATCCATCCTTACACGGAATATACGTCAGGTCAGAGACACACGCTTTCACAGGCTCATTCTGATTAAATTCGCGATTCAACAGATTTGGAGCAACCTTATAGTTGTGAGAGGCATCCGTCGTCACTTTGAATCGTCTCGAGAGTTTGCTGCGCAAGCCCATTTTCCTCATGTGGCATGCTACAGTGGTTCTCGAGACAGGAGTTCCGGATACCTGCAAATCCTTTGCCAGCCGGGGGCTTCCATTGCGTCCCCTGGCTGCAAAATATGCATCCCTGATCTTTTCGTCCAGCTCCATATATTTGCGCTTACGTTGGCCCTCCGGATCTTTAAGCCAGCGGTAATAACTGCTCCTGGGGACTTTCAGTACTCTGCACATCACCTCGACCGTCCATTGTTTCGAGTTATATTCCTTTATAAAGAGATAGATCAACGATCTCTCTTGGAGATGATGCTCAAAGCTTTTTTTAATATGTCCCGCTCCGTTTCAGCCTCGCCAAGGCGTTTTTCCAGTTCAGCAATCCTTTTGGTATCTTCACTTAATGACTGGACACCGTGTCCGGGGAAACTGGCTTCTCCTTTCTGCTGGTATTCTTTCCGCCAACGATATAAAAGAAAGGGGGCAATACCCAATTCCTGTGCAAGCTCGGAAATATTCTTGCGTTCTAAACTGAGTTTGACCGCATTCTCTTTGAATGCCTTGTCAAAATGGGTTCTTTGTTTTCTCATATTACACAAAAATAAGCGTTTATGCTTAACTCTGTGTCCCGGCTAAGTTAGTAATTCCATTTCCAGCGTTTTCCATACTTGATACAAACCCCGTGGAACATGGAAACAGCCTTTCCATTTTCCACCCTTCAAATCGAGCAACACCTCGCCCCGACGGTTGAGGTAACCCCACCATTCGGGATGCTCCGGATCTCTGAAATGCTTCCAGGTGTAGTCGTGCACTTTTTCAAACCATGCCAGGCATTCTGGCGACCCCGTTAGCTGATAACCCTTGATGAGTGATATAAGTGTTTCAATATGCACCCACCAGAGTTTCTGGTCCCATTCCAGCTGTTGGGGAGGAAGTCCTTTACGGTCCATAAAATAAAAGATACCTCCGTATTGTTTGTCCCAACCGTAGTTAAGCATTCTTAAGGTTGTTTCTACTGCATGGTTGATGAGTTCGGGACGGTTGAGGCGTTCTCCCAAATCCATAATAAACCACATGGCTTCAATGCTGTGTCCAGGGTTGACAAGCCGTCCGTCAAACGTATCGGAAAGTGAGCCGTCTTCGTTTACGTTTTCCACGATCAGCCCTCCCAGTTCCGGGCGTAAAAAGACCTCCATAACCTCGTGAATGCACTCGTCTATGGTTTTTTTTAGAAATTCGGGATCGAGCAAATGTTCTATTTCGAGTGCAAGGTTGCAGAGAATCATTGGCAAAGAAAACGATTTCAGATTGCGTGTTCCGGCGTAAGCTTTGTTCCATTTTCCTTTGGGGTTACTGCGCCTGGAGAGTACAATATCGAATGTTCTTTTGGCTATTTCAGCATATTCTGCGTTTCCGGTTGCTTTGCTTAGCTGTCCGAAAGCCATCGTGGCGAAAGTGTACGAAAAAATATTGTAGGGCTCTGTCAACGGTTCTCCTTCGCGCGTGAGCGAGAAATACCAGTTGAGATTTCCGTCGTGTCCGTACTTTTTCAGAAATTCGCCGCCCTGTATGGCACAATCGAGCCATTCCTGCTTTTTTTCCACATTATTGTATAACATAGAAAACATCCAAACCTGGCGGCTCTGCAGCCATACAAATTTATCGGTATCGAACACATTTCCTTCCCGGTCGAAGCAAGTGAAGTATCCGCCGAACTCGTAATCTTGCGATTTACTCTGCCAGAAGGGAAGCACATTGTCCAACAGCTCGTTTTTGTACTGTAGTATTTTTTCTTCAATATTTATGACCGATATCTTAGTATCCATTTTTTCCATTTCTTACCCGTTATATAAGATTAATTAATTAATATATTATGCAAAGTAAATAAAAATAAATTGATAAAAAGAATATAATAATAAAATAATTTAATAAATATGTTGCAAAACATAATATGAGCAAAATAATGATACTCTTTATGAAAATATTTATAAAATGGTTGAAATGTTGAACAGGAAGATTTGCTTGGGTCCTATCCCCGGTATCCCAGCTTACCCGCTTTCTTCAAGGAATCTATCTTGCCAACATCTATTATCTTTAGGCTGGCAGGGGTATATCCTGTTATAGGGAGAATATTACAGGCAAACAAATAGAAATCGATAATGGAAAATTTGTCCGGGAAATCTTGCATATAGCTAAGGATGGAAGGGTGTAGGATATGGATTCCCGAGAATGCAAGTTTCTTGTAGTGGTCAGCATTGAAATCAGAAAATGGTGATTTTGTTTCTCCTGACTTTTCATTTATCCATCCGGCTAAATGATTGTTTTTGTCGAAAAGGAGATACCGCGATGTTTTCCGTTCGCTCACGACAAGCGTAGCAACAGAATTGCTATCGGTGTGAAAATGGTAAAGGTTTTGTAAATCGATATCCGAAAGAATGTCCACGTTGTGAATTAAAAACGGCTTTTCATCGTCGAAAAACCACGAGGCCTTTTTGATGCCGCCTCCGGTATCGAGAAGCGCCTGGGTTTCATCGGAGAACTCGATACGAATGCCGAAACGGTTGTTATCCTGTATATATTGCCTGATTTGTCCTGCAAAATGATGCACATTAATGATGATTTCATCAAAGCCCGCTGCTTTCAATTTCTGTATCGTATGCCACAACAACGGTTTTCCCGCTACGGGAATCAACGCTTTGGGCATGGTGTCCGTCAGGGGCTTAAGCCTCGTGCCGAGTCCGGCAGCAAAAATCATTGCTTTCATTGAGAGGTCTCCGGGTTTTGGGATTTGAGGTTAAGGCTATTTCTTTCTAAACTCCTGTTCCAGGTTCTGCTCCCGGTGAACGAGAGACACTTTGATTCCGAATTTTTTTGAGATATGTTCCGCCATTCTCTGTGCGGCGTAAACCGACCGGTGTTGTCCGCCTGTGCAGCCGAACGAGACCATGAGGCTAGTGAAGTTCCTTTCCATATATCGTTTCACGTGGCTGTCGACCAGCGGGTAAATGTTGTCTAAAAACAGTTCCATTTCGCCATCCTCCTCCAGAAACTTAATGACCTCTTCGTCCAGTCCCGTGAAATGGCTGAACCGTTCGTACTTCCCGGGATTGTTTATCGCACGGCAATCGAACACATACCCGCCGCCGTTTCCCGATACATCGTTGGGGATTCCTTTTTTGTATGCGAAGCTGAATACCCGTACCTCGAGTTCGCGTTTTTGAGTGTCGGCAAACTGTTTCAGGCCGACCATCTCGTTCAGCATTCCGGTCAGATAGGGATATTCGTCGAAACCACCCTTGAGTAGCTCCCGAAGGTTGTTGAGCGCGAACGGAATACTCTGGATAAAGTGTGGCTTCTTTTCGAAATACCCCCTGAATCCATAGGCGCCAAGGACCTGCAACGTGCGGAACAGTACGAACAGCCGGAGCTTTTCTATGAATTCGGCTTCGTCTACCTCCCTGTACTTTTTGAGTGAAGCGATGTATGTCTTGATGAGTTCATCGCGCAGGTCATCCGGGAAATTGGCTTTTGCCTGCCACAAAAACGAAGCCACATCATAGTGCACTGGACCTTTTCTCCCTCCCTGGTAGTCTATGAAGTAAGGCCGGCCGTCAACAAGCATCACGTTGCGCGACTGGAAGTCACGGTACAAAAACGTGTCCGACTCGTCCTGAAGCAGGTGTTGGGATAGTTTATCAAAATCGTTTTCCAGAAGATCTTCCTGGAATTCCATACCGGTGGTTTTTAGGAAGTTGTACTTGAAGTAATTTAAATCCCAGTGTACCGAACGGTGATTGAATTCGGCCTGAGGATAACACACGCTGAAATCGAGATCTTTAGCCCCCAGCACCTGAAAATCGGCCAACAGGGCAATGGTCTTGTGCAGTATCTCCTTTTCTTCCGTACTGAACACGCCCGTCAGTCGCCCGGCTTTCAGCGCATCGAAAAGTACGCTGTCTCCCAAATCTTCCTGGATGTAAAACATTTCATCACCGGAAACAGCGAGCACCCGGGGGGTATTTAGCCGCTGTATGTGAAAATGGCGCGAGAGTTCGATAAAAGCGTGATTCTCCTCTTTGGATTGTCCGTATACCCCTACAACAGATACTTCGTCCTGCCTTAACCGGTAATACCTGCGGTTGGATCCTGACGAAGGCAGAGGGTCTATTTTGGGGGCCGACTTTCCGGTATAGTTCTTAAATAATTGTACTAATTCTTTCATGCGGATGGTCTTAATTCTCCAGTTCTTTTAACCATACATTTACCACGGCATCGCTAGGCATACGCCAGTCGCCGCGGGGAGAGAGATTGACGGAGCCCACTTTGGGGCCGTCGGGCATGCAGGAGCGCTTGAATTGCTGGGCAAAAAAACGTTTATAGAAAACTTTCAGCCATTTCAGGATCTCTTCCGGGGAATATTGATTGACGAATGCCTGTTGTGCGATGAAATAGATTCGTTTGGGGGAATCTCCGTAACGAAGCATCCGGTGCAGGAAAAAGTCGTGTAGTTCGTATGGGCCGATGAAATGCTCGGTCTTTTGGGCAATTTTCCCCTCTTTGTCTGCCGGAAGCAGTTCCGGACTGAAGGGCGTGTCGAGGATGTCATGAAGAATTTTCCGGGGTTGGTCGCCCATCTGCGTGTCGGCAATCCAGCGTACCAGCGTCTTAACCAATGTTTTTGGAACGCTTGCGTTTACTCCGTACATCGACATGTGGTCGCCGTTGTAGGTTGCCCAACCCAACGCCAGTTCCGATAAATTTCCGGTTCCCACCACCAAACCATTGATTTTATTGGCATAATCCATCAAAATTTGTGTTCGTTCGCGCGCCTGGGCATTTTCGTAGGTGATATCGTGAAGGTTGATATCGTGTTCAATATCTTTCAGGTGTTGGGTAACGGCATTGACAATCGGGATTTCTTTTACCGTTACTCCAACTGATTTCATTAATTCCACAGCATTATTATAAGTTCTGCCGGTTGTTCCAAATCCGGGCATGGTAATCCCGATTATATTTTCGCGTGGAAGTCCGAGAAAATCAAAGGTTTTTGTAGTAACCAGCAGTGCCAGCGTAGAATCCAGTCCGCCCGAAATACCCATAGTTACTGTCTTGATTCCTGTGTGTTGTAATCGTTTTGCTAGCCCCGCCGTTTGTATGTTGAAAACTTCGCTTAAATACTCATCTTCTTTTTCCGGTGACGGGATGAAGGGATACGGGTTGAACTTCCGGTGCCATTTTCCCGTAGAAACCGCTTCCAGCGCACATTCAATCTCTGAAACAGACTCCTCCTGTGGAGGGATGAAATTGCTGTTTTTTAGCCGGTCGCCTCGTAAAGCCACGATATCGATGTCGGAAATGATCATCTCGTTATCCAGGGAGAAACGTTTCCCTTCGGCAAGCAGCGTGGCGTTTTCGGCAATGGTTGCGGCACCGGAAAAAACCAGATCGGTGGACGACTCTCCGCATCCGGCAGAAGCATAGACATACGCGGCATTGCAACGCCCCGACTGCTGTAAAACCAATGATTTCCGGTACGCGTTTTTGCCTACCAGCTCGTTGCTGGCGGAAAGGTTGAAGATGATGTCGGCACCCTGCATCGCTAGTTTCGAAGAAGGGGGCACTGGCATCCAAAGGTCTTCACAGATCTCGATTCCGAAAGACGCGAACGGCGTGTGAAAAATCATCCCGTCGGAAGAGACAGGTATGCTTTCCCCATTGATCTCGACAAAAAAATCGTTCAGGTCACGGCTTCCCGCAAACCATCGTTTCTCGTAAAACTCGTTGTTGTTGGGAATATACGTTTTGGGGACAAAACCCAATACCCCTTCGTGTGAAATAACCGCAGCCACATTGTACAAGCTGTTTTTTAGCAGCAACGGAAGTCCCACAATGGCGATGAGCGAAGGCTTCTTCTTTATGAAGCCGGCCAGCTCGAGCAGTGCTTCAACGGCCTTTTGCTGCAAAGCGGCCTGAAAGAACAGGTCTCCGCATGTATACGAGGTTATGCTTAGTTCTGGAAAGCATACGATTTGGACGTTCTCTTTTTCGGCAACATCGATCATCGATTTGATTTCCGAAACATTGTAATCGCAGTCGGCCACTTTCACCTTGGGAGATGCCGCTGCCACCCTGACAAAACCGTACTCGTTGATTTTCATAGTCGTTTCCCGTTTACGTTGTAAATTGCACAAATTTAGCTATTTTTCGCGAAATGGAATAAAACCGCTTCAGATTAAGGAGGTTATTTCCAGAATCTCGGGGAACTTGTTCAATAGTTCCTGCATGGAATGAAAAACCAAATTTGCTCCGGCATCTTTCAGGATGTTATCGTGGAGCGGCCCTGTGTTGACTCCAATGGTGAAAATCCCGGCCTTGTTCGCAGCTTCTATTCCCAGGGGGGCATTCTCGATTACCAATGCCTGGTTGGGTATCAGGTTTCCCCCTTTCTGCAGCCCCATCAAGAAAGGTTCGGGGTGTGGTTTTCCGATTTTTACATCGAAAGCCGTGACCATTGTCTCAGGGGAGAAAATACCTGGAAAGTCATGGTCCAGCCTGTCCAGCAACGAAGGTTGTCCCGATCCCGTCACCAGAACAGGTCTTAATCCGTTGGATTTTACGAAATCGAGAACTTCCCTGGCTTTGGGGATAGTCTCACCCGTATTGTATTTCACGAATAGTTCGCTTTTTCTTTCGTAGATTGCTTGAATTTCTTCCTCCGTTGCATCCCTGCCAAAATTACGTTGAAAAATAATGTGGATCGTGGATGCTCCGGTTCTGCCTTCGTGCAGGTAAAACTCTTCAGGATTGGTTTTCAGACCCAGCTCTTCCACTGTTTGCTGCCACGATTTTGCGTGAGCCGGCATGGAATTGTAGAGCACGCCGTCCATATCGAACAGGATAGCTTTCAGGTCAAACCGGATGTGGCTGTTCGCTTTTAAGTATTTTTGAAATTGTTCCTTCATATAATTAAAAAATCGCAAGACCGCCAAAAGCGGTCGAGCGATTTATCTGTTTTTGTCGTTTGATGTTTATAATCTCTCTTTTATCGCTTTGGTTTCTGCTTCGTACCCGGGTTTTTCCAGTAGTGCAAACATGTTTCGCTTGTAGGCTTCCACACCGGGTTGGTTAAATGGGTTTACATCAAGCATGTAGCCGCTGATCCCGCAGGCTTTTTCAAAGAAATAGATGAGCTGGCCGATGTAATATTCCGATAATTTTGGAATTTCGATGAGGATATTGGGGACGCCACCATCCACGTGGGCGATTAGCGTGCCCAGCTCGGCCATTTTATTTACTTCGTCCACCCGTTTTCCTTTCAGGAAGTTAAGCCCATCGAGGTTGGCTTCATCGTGTGGAATTTTGACATTTTCTTTGGGTTCCTTTACGGATAAAACCGTTTCGAAGATCGTGCGTTCACCTTCCTGGATCCATTGTCCCATCGAGTGTAAATCGGTAGTGAAATCCACTGCGGCCGGGAATATGCCTTTGCCTTCCTTGCCTTCACTCTCCCCATAAAGCTGTTTCCACCATTCGGCGAAATAGTGCAATTTCGGGTTGTAGTTTGCCAGGATCTCAATCTTCTTTCCTTTCCGGTAAAGTTCGTTGCGGATGGCTGCGTAAATGGCGGGCAGGTTAACTTCGTACGAGGTGTTGGCTCCGGTGGCTTCTTCCATATCTTTGGCGCCCCGAAGGAGTTCGCGGATGTTTATACCTGCGACGGCGATGGGCAGTAAACCAACGGGGGTAAGTACGGAGTAGCGTCCGCCCACATCATCGGGGATAACAAAAGTTTTATAGCCTTCGGTACCGGCCAACGTACGCAAGGCTCCTTTCGATGCATCGGTAATGGCCACTATTCTTCTGCATGCTTCCTCCTTACCCACTTTTCCGACAAGCAAGTCCTTGAGTAGCCTGAATGCGATGGCTGGCTCTGTAGTCGTGCCCGACTTGGATATGTTGATAATCCCGAATTGTCTTTTTTTGAGGTACTCCGTAAGTTCGTGGAGATAATCTTCCCCGATGTTGTTTCCCGCGTACAGGATAACCGGATCTTTTCTTTCGTGCTGCAGCCAGTCAAAAGAATTGGAGAGTGCGTCGATAACGGCCTTGGCTCCCAGGTAACTTCCGCCGATACCCACCACCACTACCACATCGCACCGGGTGCGGAGCGCCGTTGCGGTATCTTCGATATCCCGGATGAAGTCTTCGGTAACTGATGAAGGGAGGTTTACCCAACCCAGAAAATCGTTTCCTGCACGTGTCCCGTCGTGCAACGCCTTATTGGCCGCAGTTGCATTATCTGCCTGTTGCAGGATTTCTTTTTCGGACACGAAATCATATACATGATTGATGACCAGTTTTATTGTATCCATGTTGTATCTGTTGTTAAAAATTTTTGATCAATTCGTTAATTGCGGCCTGAGGACGAAGCTTTTCGTACAGAATTTCGTAAACCGTTTGTGCAATAGGTATTTTCACTTTGAAGTGATTGTTCATCTCCTGAATGCATTTGGCGCCGTAATAACCTTCGGCAATCATTTCCATTTCCAGTTGCGCCGTTTTTACGGAATATCCTTTTCCGATCATCGTCCCCAACGTCCTGTTACGGCTGAACTGCGAATATCCCGTGACCAGCATATCCCCTAAATAATGCTGTTCACAAATGCACCTGTCCATGGGTACGATGGCATCGAGAAAGGTTTTCATCTCTTTGGCGCATTGGGTCATCAGCACCGCCTGGAAATTATCGCCGTATTGCAATCCGGAACAAACCCCCGAAATAATGGCATAAATATTTTTAAGGACGGCAGCCAGTTCAATTCCTACCACATCATCCGATATGGAGGTGTTCATAATGCGCGAACGTATGGCTTCCGAAAGCATTTTTGCTTTCTCGGTATCGTAGCTGGCAACGGTCAGGAACGAGAGCCGTTCAAGCGCGACCTCCTCGGCGTGACAGGGGCCGGATATCACCCCGATGTTTTCCCGCGGGATTTTAAAATTACTCATCAGGTATTCGCTTACCACAATATTGTCGTTCGGTATCATGCCTTTGACGGCAGAGACCACAAATTTCCCCTTTAGTGTACTGCTCATCCATATTTTTCGCATATATTGCTTCACATAGGGAGAGGGGATAGCAATGATGATGGTGTCAGAGTCTTTGATTGCTTTTTCTATGTTCGAATAGAACGTAATCTGGGCCAGGTTGAATTTTACGTTTGTCAGGTAACTGGGGTTGCGGCCGAGTTTGTAAAAACCTTCAATCTGATCGTCGCGACGGATAAACCAATTGATGTGCTTTTCATTCATCAGCACGATTTTTGCCAGAGCCGTAGCCCACGTGCCACCGCCAAGAATAGCAATTTTTCCGAGTGAACTCATTGTGCGTTAAGTGATTCGTTTTTTTTTGCGTTCTCCACCCACGATTTAACATCTTCCACCGACGGGTTGTTCAACTCCATCTTGAATTTCTTGTTCAACCCGCAAATTTCCTGGTGCAGCTTGTTGGGGTTTACGTCTGTAAGGCTCTTCACTTCATTGTAACCCGCTTTCTGCAATACAGCAACCCACGCTTCCGGGATTCCGGTTTCAACATATTTGGACGTTGAATCCTTCTTGGTTTTTTTCTCGGGACGCATTTGCGGGAAAAGGAGTACTTCCTGAATGGTGGTTTGTCCGGTGAGCAGCATCGTAAGCCTGTCCATACCTATACCCATCCCCGATGTAGGTGGCATGCCGTATTCCAGGGCGCGCAGAAAATCCTGGTCGATAAACATGGCTTCGTCGTCGCCCTTTTCCGACAGGCGGAGCTGTTCTTCAAAGCGTTCGCGCTGGTCAATCGGATCGTTCAACTCCGAGTAGGCGTTTGCCAGTTCTTTACCGTTCACCATCAGTTCGAAGCGTTCGGTAAGCTCCGGATTAGCCCGGTGGCGTTTACACAAGGGGGACATTTCGATGGGATAATCGATGATGAATGTCGGTTGAATGTAATTTCCCTCGCACTTCTCGCCGAAGATTTCATCGATCAGTTTTCCTTTACCCATGGTTTCGTCTACCTCGATGTTCAGCTTCCTGCAAACTTCGCGCAATTGTGCCTCATCCATTCCGGTGATATCCATTCCGGTATGTTCCTTAATGGCGTCGATCATGGTGACGCGTGGATATGGCGCTTTAAAATCGATTTCCCTATCGCCGATGGTTGTCTTTGTTGTTCCCAGCACCTTCGTGGCGATCTGTTCCAGCATTTGTTCGGTAAACTCCATCATCCACTTGTAATCCTTGTAGGAGACGTAGATCTCCATTACCGTAAACTCCGGGTTGTGCGTCCGGTCCATTCCTTCATTGCGGAAGTCTCGTGAAAACTCGTAAACACCTTCAAAGCCACCTACGATCAACCGTTTCAGGTAAAGCTCGTTGGCAATGCGTAAATACAAATCAATATCCAGAGCATTGTGGTGCGTGATAAAGGGGCGGGCGGCGGCACCACCGGGGATACTCTGCAAAACGGGAGTATCCACTTCCAGGTAGCCAAATTTGTTGATGAACTCGCGCATGGCATTAAAAATACGGGTGCGCTTGATGAAAATATCTTTTACTTCGTCGTTTACCACCAGATCCACGTAGCGTTGACGGTAACGAAGTTCGGGATCGTTGAACTTGTCGTAGGCCACGCCGTCTTTCATCTTCACTACAGGAAGCGGCTTCAGCGATTTGGCCAGCACGGTCAGCGATTCGGCATGCACAGAAATTTCGCCCATCTGGGTGCGGAAAACAAATCCGGTAATTCCGATGAAATCGCCAATATCGAGCAGTTTTTTGAAAACAGTATTATAAAGTTCTTTGTCTTCTCCGGGACAGATATCGTCGCGTGTGATGTAGACCTGAATTCTTCCCTTTGAGTCTTGTAGTTCGATGAAGGACGCTTTGCCCATAATGCGGCGGTTCATGATGCGCCCTGCTATGCTTACCGGGCGTTTCTCCTCATCGTTGAATTCTTCTTTTATATCGGTGGAATAAGCGTTTACTTCGTAAAGCGCTGCGGGGTAGGGTTCAATTCCTAAATTTCTTAATTCGTTTAAACTTTGTCTGCGGATTATCTCCTGTTCACTAAGCTCTAAATGATGCATTTTGTTTTATTTTTTCGAGTTTCGCAAAAACTCCACAAAAGTACAAAATATATCGCATACTTTCCGTTTGATGTCGCTTTTTTCGTTGATGCAGGGCATGAAAAAATTGATTTTCAGCTAATTTTCCTTCTTTCGAAAAAAGGCAGTGTGGGGTAGTCCGCATGAGGTAGCAGGAAGTAATTATTCCAGCTGTTATTTAACAATAGACAACGGGCGTTTTATGTAGAATTATTCCAAATAGAAAACAGGTGTAAATAATTAAAGAAATATTTCTTTAATTACAAAGAAAATACACTACATTTGTAAAAGATGAAATGTGTGTTTAGTCGAATGACTGTTAATCTCTTACAAGTCTTAAAGGTTGATTTTGTTTAATAAAAAATGCGGGTATGGAAACACTGATAAACGCTCCCGTTACGGGGGAAATTCTCGATGAAATCATCGAAAAATACCGCGGAAAGCCTGGTATGTTGCTCACCACGTTGGAAGAAGCACAGGAGAAAAATCCCCTGAACTATCTTCCGGGTGAAACGCTGGCCGAAATATCGAAAAAACTGAAGGTGCCTTATACACAGGTCTACAGTGTAGCCACGTTTTATTCCTTCTTTAATTTAAAACCTCAAGGCAAGCATTCGATTGTCGTTTGTCGCGGTACAGCGTGTCACACAAAAGGTTCAAAAGCCTTGCTGGATGATATCGGAAAAATTTTAGGTATTAAACGTACCGGTGACGATACTGAATCATCTTTCACTACTCCCGATAACATGTTTACGATAAGGACAGTGGCCTGTTTCGGACAATGCGCACAATCGCCCGTCGTAGCCATAGACAATGTTATTTACAGTAACGTGAATTCCCGGAAATTAATGAAAATCCTGAGCAAATACACCCCACGGCTATGAAACCGTCTGAAATTGAAACCTTAAGAAAACAGCACAAGGAAAGGATCCTGCCGGCGACTCCCATGATTTTGGTTGGAATGGGGACCTGCGGTATCGGTAACGGAGCCGCTACGGTTTATCATCATTTCGAAAAGGTGCTGTCGGAGAATAACTTCGATTGTAAACTCAAGCAGGCCGGTTGTTTCGGTTTCTGCGCTGAAGAACCGATGGTGATGTTCTATCAGCCGGGCAAGCCTATGCTGGTTTACAGTAAAGTGGAAGTGAAGGATGTAAAACGCATCATTGATAATTTACATAAAAACAGGCTGTATAAAAACAAGCTGTTGTGTCGCATCGATGAATGGGATTTCCTGACTTCGGAGGTGGTATTTGGAAAGGGTTACGAAGATATTCCTCACTGGGATGAGGTACCCTTTTTTAAGGGACAGAAGAAAGTGGTGTTGCGCCATGCCGGCCTCATCGACCCTGAAGACATTTTCGATTATATTGCTGTGGGAGGATACAATGCCCTGGCAAAAGCGGTTATGGCTTATGAGCCGGCAGAAGTGGTAGAGCAAGTGATGGCGTCGAAGTTGCGTGGCCGAGGAGGGGCAGGTTTCCCTACGGGAGTAAAATGGTCAATCATGCAAAAACAGGATGCCCGGCAGAAATATGTTATCTGCAATGCGGACGAGGGCGATCCGGGCGCGTACATGAACCGTAACGAAATTGAAAGCGACCCGCACATGTTGCTCGAAGGTATGCTGATAGGTGCTTACGCCATGGGAGCAAGTGAGGGCATTGCATACGTGAGGGCAGAATATCCGCTTGCCGTAAAGCGGCTTCGGACGGCTATCGGGCAAGCTGAACAACTCGGGCTCATTGGTGAAAATATATTGGGTACCGGTTTCAGTTTCAAGATGGACATTGTTGAAGGGGCCGGAGCCTTCGTTTGCGGTGAGGAGACAGCATTGATTGCTTCCATCGAAGGGAAGGCGGGCCGACCGCTTCCGCGTCCGCCTTATCCTGCTAGCAAAGGATTGTACGGAAAACCCACCAATATCAACAACGTGGAAACCTGGTGCAACGTGCCGGTCATCATTGAAAAAGGTGCCGGATGGTTCACAGCTATGGGGACGGAAAAAAGCCCAGGAACAAAAGTGTTCTCACTGGTGGGAAAAGTGAAGAATACAGGGTTGGTAGAACTTCCTCTCGGGTCAAGGTTGGAGCAATTTGTGTTCAATATCGGGGAGGGAACAGGAACTTCCAAACGCGTAAAAGCCGTGCAGACCGGCGGGCCTTCCGGCGGTTGCATCCCGTTGGAGTTTTTTTCAACCCCGGTGGATTACGAGTCACTGGCAGGCATTGGAGCCATCATGGGTTCGGGAGGAATGGTGGTGATGGACCAGGACAACTGCATGGTTGACGTGGCGCGGTATTTTCTGGAGTTCAACGCAGGAGAATCGTGCGGAAAATGTACGCCCTGTCGTGAAGGGGCGTCACAAGCATTGGCTATTCTCACCCGCATCACCCGGGGACAAGGAACGTTCGCCGATTTAACGGTCTTGGAGCTGCTCAGCGGTGTTATCAAAGATTCGTCGCTTTGCGCTCTCGGGCAAACCGCCCCCAATCCCATTCTGACCACGTTAAAATACTTCCGGAACGAGTACGAAGAGCATATCCGGGAGAAACGGTGTCATGCAGGGACATGCGAGTCGCTGTTCATGGCTTTGTGCGAAAATAGCTGTCCGCTGCACATGAACATTCCGGGTTACATCGAACTGATTAAGGAAGACCGTGTGGAAGAAGCCTTTGAGCTTACGCTGCGCGATAATCCCCTGCCGGGAACAATAGGGAGGATTTGTCACTTCCATTGCCAAATGCGTTGCCGTCGTGAAATGCTGGACCAGCCGGTTTCGCAAGGCGAGATCCATCGGTACCTGGCTGATACCATGTACCAGCTAGGGAAAGAGAACGGGATCTACCATAAACTGATTAAAGAAAAACTTCCTCCCACCGGAAAAAGGATTGCCATTGTAGGTGCCGGGCCAGCAGGGCTTACGGCAGCCTTTTACCTGGTACGCCTCGGCCATGATATCACCGTTTACGAGGCTTTGTCCGAAGCTGGGGGAGTAGCGCGTTTCGGCATACCGCATTATCGTTTGCCGAAAGAAGTGTTGAGGAAGGAGGCCAGGCTGATAAAAAAACTGGGTGTGAAATTCAAGTTCAACCAGCGATTGGGAGACAACCTTTCCCTGGAAGAGTTAAAAAATGAGTTCGATGTCATTTATTTGGCGATAGGTGCATGGAAAAATATTGATTTGAAAATTCCGGGAGAAGATGCAAAAGGTGTTTTTGCGGGAACAACAATTCTGAAAGAGATGGCTGTGGGGAAAACACCGAAAGTGGGTGAGCGGGTTGCTATTGTCGGTGCCGGAAACGTGGCCATCGACACGGCCCGGAGTTTATTACGCCTGGGAAAGGATGTAACCATCGTTTACCGGCGTGAAAAAGGGGATATGCCTGCCAACGCCGTCGAGATATCGGAATCGGAAGAAGAAAAAATCAACTATCGTTTTATGGCTTCTCCCAACGGGATTATAACGGATAAATCGGGCAGAGTAAAAGCGCTGCACATTGAAAGGATGTCGGGTGGAAGCATCGATTCTTCCGGGAGGAAAAAACCGGTTGCCACCGGAGTATTTGAAGAAATTCCGTGTGATGCTGTTGTGCTGGCTGTCGGTGAACGGGTAGATTCCGGATTTCTGGCTGAAAAAAATATGAAGCTTACCCGGGACGGGCGAATCGTTATTGATCCGTTCACTTTTCAAACAACTGATCCGAAAGTCTACGCCGGGGGAGATGCGGTAAGCGGCCCCTCAACAGCGGCAGAGGCAATGGGGATGGCGAAGAAAGCCGCTGCTGCGATGGACAGGATGTTGACGGGTGAAAACCGGTTTTACCTGCTCTCGCCCCCGTTTGACTATCGAAACGTTGTGCCCGCAAATCCAAAACCCGCTTCGAAGAATGTTCCGAGGAGGCTTTCGGTGAAAGACCGGGTGAATAATTTCAACGAGATCTCCTGCGGATTTACGGGTGAGCAGGCCCGCAATGAGGTGGAGAGGTGCCTGAGGTGTGACGTGAAATATTAATCTGAAAAAGCTGTATTATGGAAATTAACATCAATAACCGTCCTGTTCAGGTAGCTGAAGGAGCCACCATTCTGGAAGCATGCCGTTCTGTGGGAATAGAGGTGCCTACGCTGTGTTACCTGAAAGATGTATCGCAAAATGCGTCGTGTGGCGTTTGTGTGGTGGAAGTGAAAGGTGCTAAATCGTTATTACGCTCGTGCATCACCCAGGTTACCGAGGGAATGGAAATTTCTACAAACAGCCCGAGGGCCATGCAGGCAAGAAAAGTAAATGTTGAGTTATTGCTGGCCAATCATCCTCAGGATTGTTTGATTTGTGACCGGAACGGAAACTGCGAATTGCAGGAGTTGACCCATGCATTAGGGATTAGTGCTAGGCGGTTTGTTCGCACCCGGAAGGAGCTGCTGGTAAAAGACGAAACATCGCTTTCGCTGGTGCGCAACCCGGAAAAATGCATCCTGTGCGGCCGTTGCGTTGCCGTTTGCAGCCAGATGCAGGGAGTAAAGGCAATCGATTTTTCGGGACGGGGATTAAAAAGCAAAATCTCCACTTTTCTCGATTCGGGGTTGGGGCTTGTAGCCTGTTCAAATTGCGGGCAATGCGCCCTGGTCTGCCCCACAGGAGCTATAACGGAGAGAAGTTCGGTAAGCGAAGTCTGGGCAGCCTTACAAGATCCCGGAAAGATTGTTCTGGTGCAAACCGCGCCAGCCGTGCGTGTCGGAATAGGAGAGGCTATGGGAATGCCTTACGGAAGCCTGGTTACAGGTCAAATGGTTGCCGGATTACGCCGACTCGGATTCTCGAAAGTGTTCGATACTAATTTCGCTGCCGACCTTACCATTATCGAGGAAGGGAATGAGCTGCTTCACCGCATCAGGACGGGCGGGGAGTTACCGATGATTACTTCCTGTTCGCCGGGATGGATCAAGTTTATCGAGGATTTTTATCCGGGTTTGTTGAGACACCTGTCCACCTGTAAATCACCGCAGCAGATGTTTGGCGCTGTGGCAAAAACCTATTATGCCGAAAAAACGGGAGTCGATCCGAGAAGCATCGTGGTGGTTTCCATCATGCCTTGTACAGCCAAGAAGTATGAGGCGAAACGTCCTGAAATGGACGGAGCATTCCATTACTGGAAAGAGAAACTTAAACTAAAAGATGAGGAACATTTTTTTGATGTGGATTTTTCGCTTACCACTCGCGAGCTGGCACGTATGTTCAGTGAGTCGGGGGTAAATTTTTCCAGTCTCCCGGAAGAACGGTTCGACAGCCCGTTGGGTGAATCAACCGGTGCCGCCGTAATATTTGGCGCTACCGGAGGGGTGATGGAAGCGGCACTGAGGACAGCTTATGAGGTGTATACCGGTAAAACACTACATGACGTCAATTTTACATCTGTACGGGGTTTCCAAGGAATAAAAGAGGCGGACGTAAATTTGAACGGAACGGTTATTAAGGTAGCTGTCGCCCATACACTCAAAAACGCCGGAATTTTGTTGGAACAGATTAAAAACGGCACTTCACCCTACGTGTTTATTGAAGTGATGACATGCCCGGGAGGTTGCCTTGGCGGTGGTGGACAACCCATTCCCACCAACGCGGAAACACGTGAAAAACGTGCTGAATCTATTTATTACGATGACGATCATAAAGCGATACGAAAATCACATGAAAATCCGGAGATTACCGCAATATATGCCGATTTCTTAAAAAAACCGCTGGGGGAGAAGTCGCATCACTTGCTTCACACCCATTATATGAAGAGGGAGTATTAAGTTTCAACACAGTAATTTACCCCTGAAAATTTCATTTATTTGAATAAAATGATTTACTTTGTAATAGAAACCAGACGTATTGTATTAGCTTATTGGCTACCAGTCTGTTATGAGAGTAATTGTAATTGACGATAATTATTGCTGCAAGTTTCTATTTGACAAAATAATCTTTTTTCTACCAAAAACAGAGGTGGTCTGATGTGTGCTCTGAGCAAAATGACAGGAGTTTTTAAAGTTTAATCCTATGAATTTATACACGGTAAACGAATTGGTGAAAGGTACCATTTGCCAGGAATGCAGCACGTCACAAGAATTTACTTATGCTTTTGCGTCGGACCTGATGAGTGATGTGTTGCGCTTTAATATGGAAAAGACGATACTCATTACCGGTTTATCTACGGTTCAGACATTACGGACGGCCGAGATGTCGAACATTGAGTGTATTATTTTTGCCCGCGATAAAAAAGTAACCGATGAAATGATAACACTTGCTGCTGAAAACAATATTTCGCTTATCACAACACCGCTTACGCTTTTTGAAGTTTCGGGCAGATTGTACAGCAACGGGATAAAGCCCATCTTTTGATATGCAATTCGAGTACGATATACAGGGTGGGGATTTTAGTTCAGCCGGAAAAGCGAGCTCGGACATAAAAAAAATACTCAAGCAACTGAATATTGACCCCCAGGTCGTCCGCAGGATTGCCGTTGCATTGTACGAAGCCGAAGTAAATGTGGTGGCACATGCTTACAAGGGAGTAATGAGGGTTGACCTGGATGCTCAGAAAATAAAAATTCTGCTGGAGGATGAAGGCCCCGGCATTGAAAATATTGAAAGGGCCATGCAGGAAGGTTTTTCCACAGCATCGGAGGAAGTCCGACAAATGGGATTCGGTGCAGGAATGGGATTGCCCAATATAAAGCGGAATACCGATGAAATGCACCTCACATCGGTTCCAGGCAAGGGGACTACGTTGGAGATGACAGTGAAGTTTTGAAATAGATATCAGACAGCAAAGCGGTCTGCAATCTGAAGTCAATGAAAAATATGAAGGACCGGGATTACACACACGCCATTCAGATCGATACCGACAAATGTATCGGTTGCTCACACTGTATGCAGGTTTGTCCTACCCAGGCCATCCGTATCGTAGAAGGACATGCCGGCATTATGTCTGAACGTTGTGTGGATTGCGGCGAATGCTATCGTGTCTGCCCTGTAAGGGCGATTTATGTTAAGGATGATGGCTTGTCGGTTATAAGGCACGACGCTTACCGTGTTGCGCTGGTTCCTTCGGTTTTTATCGGCCAGTTCCCGTCGGAACACACGGCTTCCGAGATTATGGAAGCGGTCAGACTAATTGGCTTCGATGAGGTACTGGAGGTGGAGCAGGCGGTGGATTTTATGAAAAAAGAATACGCGAGGTTTGCCGGCGAAGCGGAGAATGTAGTCCGGCCGGTCATCAGTTCGTTTTGTCCTGCGATTGTCAGGCTTATTCAGGTTCATTACCCGTCGCTTACCGGGCAAATACTGAAAATAAAAGCACCTCACGACATAGCCGCGCTCTATGTTCGCAAGTCAAAAGAAAAAGCCGGAATAGATCCGCGGAACATTTTTATCTGCTACGTGACGCCATGTGCTGCGAAAATTGTCGCTGCAAGGGCTCCGGTAGGCGAAAAAGTTTCCGCTATTGACGGCGCCATAGATATGAAAGAGGTATACAACCTGGTTTCAAAAACGTTGATGGAAAAAAAAGAGGCCCGGTTGTCGAAACAGTTTGCCAACATGAGTCCCGACTCCGTGAACTGGTCTTTGTCGGGAACCGAGAAACAATACTTCCGGGGCCGTGCCCTGGCTATTGACGGAATGGACAACGCCATGGAATTCTTAGACAGGCTGGAGTCGGGCAGGGTTACCGGAGTGGATTTTCTTGAAATGCGCGCTTGCGATCAGGGTTGTGCAGGTGGTATTCTTTGTCCCGGCAACCGTTTCCTGACGGTTGAACGATTGGAACAGCGGGAGAAGAAGCTGGTTCACTTGACGGAAGTGAATAAACCGGGCAAGAACGACCTGATGGATTACGCCGAAGAATTGCATCAGGTGTCTACGACCGACCCGGTTTATCCGCGCGACGGACTGCTGCTCGATGAAGATATGGAAAAGGCACTTCAGAAAATGGATCGCATCAAGAAGCTTAACTCCTATCTTCCCGGATTCGATTGTGGTGCCTGCGGTGCACCCACCTGTCGTAGCCTGGCGGAAGACATCGTTAAGGAAAAAGCGACCATTTCGTACTGCGTTTTTGTACAGCGTGTGATGGAAAAAAATTATAACCTGAGTCCCGATCAAGCTTTTCACGTCATCGAAAAGATATGGGGCAAGGATCGGCTCAAAAAATATCAACTTCAGAATGGAAAAACCGAATCTTAATAAACTGACAGAGGAGTTGGATTTCGAATGTTTGTCCGGCAAAACGTTGCTAGACAGAATTCCCCAATCGGCTTATGTTTCCGATTTGCTGAGCGATGTGATGGGAAAAGCCCGGGCCGGAATGATTTGGGTGACCTCGCAGGTTCACAAGAATATAGTAGCGGTGGCCTCGCTCAAGGAGTTGAGTGCGATTGTTATCGTGAATGAGCGTCCAGTGGAAAAAGAATTGCTGGAGCAGGCGGAAAATGAAGAGGTGGTAGTGCTGGCATCTAACCTGCCGGCATTTGAAACAGTCGGGAAATTATATAATTATTTAGCCGGCAGATGTTAGGCCGCTGCGCTGACAGAGTCCAGACCGCAATGAAACATTTCAAGGCCGACCTGCACATTCACACTTGCCTCTCTCCCTGTGGAGACTTGGAGATGAGTCCCGGCAGTATTGTGCAGACTGCCCGGGAGAAAGGGTTGGACATTATTGCCGTGACCGATCATAATTCCACCCGGAACGTGAGGCCTTGTCTCGAAATAGGGAAAGAGTTCAGCCTGTTTGTTATCCCCGGGTGCGAAGTAAATACGCAGGAAGAGGTGCATTGCTTGTGCTACTTTCCCGACCTGAAAGCACTGGACAGATTCCAACAGTATTTGGACGAGAAAATTCCGGACATCAAGAATAATCCTGAACTTTTTGGTTGCCAGGTAGCAGTGGATAAGGACAATGTGATTGTATACGAAGAGAAGAGGTCGCTCTATACGGGAATTCGGGACGATATTGAAGGTGTGCAGCAAAAAGTACATTCACTGGGAGGTGTTTTTGTCCCGGCACACATCGATCGCATGAAAAATGGCATTTACGGCCAGCTGGGATTTATTCCTGTCGATTTGCATTATGATGCCTTGGAGATTTCTAAAAGGATACATCCCGAAGATTTTCTGAGACTGCATCCCGAGCTTGTAGCGAAGAAAATCCTGCGAAGTTCCGATGCGCACTTTCTGAGCCATATTGCCAGCGTGTATACCGATTTCTACCTGGAAAGGCCGGACTGGGAAAGTTTTAAGAAAGCGTTTTATGGTTGACCTGGCCATGCATATGATGGATATCGTCCAGAACGCTGTTCGGGCAAACGCGACAAAGATCGATATCGGATTCCTGGAATACAGTCGGGATGCCACACTTACGTTTTCGGTAAATGACAACGGTTCGGGGATGACCCCCGAAACGGTAGAGAAGCTGGAGGATCCGTTCTTTACCACGCGAACCACTCGAAGGGTAGGCCTGGGAGTGCCGTTCCTGAAAATGTCGAGCGAACAGGCAGGAGGCTCTTTGAAAGTAGTATCGAGCCCAGGGGTGGGAACCCGGATTGAAGCGGTTTACAGAACCGATAATCCCGATTGCCTCCCGCTGGGTGACCTGGCCGGATACCTGGTGTTATTGCTGGTCGCCAATCCCGGTATTCGTTTCAGTTTCCGGTACAAGATGGACGAAAATGAATTTTCACTTGATACCGGGGAATGGACCGAGCAGGGGATCACGGAATTTTCGAAAAACGAAATGGCTCCGGCTGTAAAAGAATATATTCATGAAAACCTGAAAGAGTTATACAAGAACAGAAACACGGAGAGTTACTTGTGTTGAATAATTTAATTTAAACTTACTATTATGGCAGGAATTAAAACATTGGCTGACCTGAAACGCAAACAGGAGGAAGTCAAAACCCAGATCAACCTGAGGGATAAGGCCGAAAATCCCGGGTCGCAAGTGCAGGTGAAAGTGGCGATGGCCACCTGCGGTATTGCGTCGGGGGCCAAAAATGTGATGGATTTTTTCGTGCGCGAATTGCCTAAACGCGGCATAGGAGCCGTTGTGACGCAAACCGGCTGCATGGGTTATTGCTTCGCGGAGCCTACCGTGGAGATCACTATTCCCGGAAAAGACCCGATCGTATTTGGGTATGTCGACCCCGCTAAAGCGGATGAGATCATCGAACGTTATATCAAACAAGGTGAGTTGGTAGACGGAATTATACCGCAGAACTACAACACCATAACAAACACAGATTAACCGAAAATAATTACCTATGAGTCAGTACAAAATACACATACTCGTTTGTGCAGGAACAGGTTGTCAGTCGTCACAAAGTGGACTGATCTACGAAATGCTGCAGGATGAACTGGACTGGAAAGGGTTGAAAGATGAGGTTCAGGTCATTAAAACCGGATGTTTTGGGTTTTGTGAGAAAGGACCCATTGTGAAGATACTTCCCGATAATACCTTTTATACACAGGTAAAACCCGAAGATATCCGTGAAATTATTGATGAGCACATTATTAAAGGACGCAGTGTCCACCGGTTGCTCTATCTGGATCCGGAAACCGAAGAACATATTCTGGATTCAAAACACATGGGGTTTTATAAAAAACAGCTTCGTATCGCACTGCGGAATTGCGGTACCATTGACCCGGAAAATATAGACGAATCCATTGCACGCGATGCTTATCAAGCTCTTGGAAGGGCGTTGACCGAACTTACCCCCCAGGAAACTATTGATATCATTAAAAGATCAGGGCTACGCGGGCGGGGAGGTGCCGGTTTCCCGACCGGCATAAAATGGGAAATTGCCAGCAGGAACGATGCAGACCAGAAATACGTGGTGTGTAATGCTGACGAAGGCGATCCCGGTGCTTTTATGGACCGTTCGATCCTCGAGGGTGACCCTCACAGTGTTCTTGAAGCTATGGCCATCTGCGGATATTGTATCGGTGCAACAAGAGGACTGATCTATATCCGGGCGGAATATCCGTTGGCTATCAAGCGCCTGAAGATTGCGATAAAACAAGCACGTGAATACGGTTTGTTGGGTGAAAATATTTTCGGAACCGGCTTCAGTTTCGATATAAACCTTCGCTACGGCGCAGGTGCATTTGTTTGTGGGGAAGAAACCTCACTCATCCACTCGATGGAAGGGAAACGCGGGGAACCATCCAATAAGCCTCCATTCCCAGCGCAAAAAGGATATTTGGGAAAACCTACCAACGTGAACAACGTGGAGACGTTTGCCAATATTCCGGTTATCCTGTTAAAAGGAGCCGAATGGTTTTCTTCCATCGGAACCGAAAAGTCGAAAGGAACAAAAGTGTTTGCCCTTGCCGGAAAGATCAATAACGTCGGACTGATTGAAGTGCCGATGGGAATTACGCTCCGTGAAATTATTTACGAGATTGGCGGAGGCATTAAAGGCGGTAAAAAATTCAAAGCCGTGCAGACCGGGGGGCCCTCAGGCGGTTGCTTGACGGAAAAACACCTGGATACGCCCATCGATTACGAAAGCCTTACGGCTGCCGGTTCCATGATGGGGTCGGGTGGCATGATCGTGCTCGACGAAGACGATTGCATGGTTTCCGTTGCGAAATTCTACCTCGACTTTATTGTGGAAGAGTCGTGCGGAAAGTGCGCTCCCTGCCGTATCGGTAACAAACGCTTATACGAAACGCTGGAGCGGATCTGCGACGGAAAAGGAACCGGGGAAGATTTGGAAAAACTCGAAAACCTTTCCAGCGTGATTAAAGACACTTCGTTGTGCGGGCTGGGACAAACATCCCCCAATCCGGTACTGTCGACGCTGAATAATTTTCAGGAAGAGTACAGAGAACACGTCTTCGATAAAAAATGCCGGTCGGGCAAATGCAGGAACCTGCTTTATTATGTCATTGATGATGAGAACTGCGTCGGCTGCATGGCTTGTGTGCGGTCTTGCCCCGTTAATGCCATCACCGGAGCCAAGAAACAGACCCACTTTATTCATCAGGATAAATGCATCAAGTGCGGTGCCTGTATGGAGAAATGTCAATTCGATGCCATAAGCCTGAAATCGGATTACAGGATTGGCACTTCGGTGCCCGACACTGCCGACATCTAACACCTAAAAAACTAAAAATATGATAGAACTCACCATAGACAACAAAAGAATAACGGTGGAACCGGGAACCACCATTTTAAAAGCTGCCCGGCAAGCAGGTATCGAAATTCCGACGCTGTGCCACTTTGAAATGTGCGACATGGGTATAGAAAACAAACCCGGGGGATGCCGCATATGTGTGGTGGAAGTGGAAGGACGCAGGAACCTTGCTCCATCGTGTGTGACCGAGGCGCAGAACGGAATGGTCATAAACACGCACAACATCCGCGTGCTAAACGCACGAAAAACCGTGTTGAAGCTGATCATCTCAGACCATCCCTTCGATTGTCTCGTGTGTGCGAAATCGGGACAATGCGAACTGCAGCACCTGGCTACACAGTTTGGCATCCGGAGCATGCCCTACGGCGGCGAACAGTCGCACTACAGAAAAGATACCTCCCCTTCCATCATTCGCGATGTGGATAAATGTATATTGTGCCGCCGCTGCGAAATGGTTTGTAACGAAGTGCAAACCGTCGGTGCCCTTTCGGCGGTCAATCGCGGATTTATGGCAGTGGTGGCTCCTGCTTTCGAAATGAACCTCGAAAAGTCTCCCTGTACCTATTGCGGGCAGTGTGTCTCGGTTTGCCCGACGGGAGCGCTTACCGAGGTAGACCACAGCAACGAGGTGCTTCGTGCGTTATCGAATCCGAAGAAAACGGTGGTGGTGCAAACCGCACCGGCCGTACGCGCAGCGCTGGGAGAAGAATTCGGACTGGAGCCGGGAACGCTGGTCACCGGGAAGCTGGTGGCGGCACTTCGCCGGCTCGGTTTCGATTACGTTTTCGATACCGATTTCAGCGCCGACCTCACCATCATGGAAGAGGGAACGGAATTGCTGAACCGCCTCAAAGGACATTTGGCCGGAGATCCCAACGTCCGGATTCCGTTGCTGACATCCTGCTGTCCGGGTTGGGTGAATTTCTTTGAACACAATTTTCCCGATCTGTTGGATGTACCATCAACGGCAAAGTCGCCGCAGCAAATGTTTGGTGCAATTGCTAAATCCTATTTTGCCGAAAAGATCGGTGTGAGCCGTGAAGACCTGATTGTGGTTTCCATTATGCCTTGCCTGGCCAAGAAGTACGAATGCCAGCGCGACGAATTCAAGGTGGACGGCAATCCCGATGTGGATTATTCCATTTCCACGCGTGAACTGGCTGCTTTCATCAAGCAGGCAAACATCGACTTCCTGGGGTTGCCCGATGAGGAGTTCGACGACCCTCTCGGCGAATCGTCGGGTGCAGGTGTTATTTTCGGAAACACCGGAGGCGTTATCGAGGCCGCCTGTCGCACGGCTTACGAACTCTACACGGGCCAAACCCTCGATAAGGTGGAGTTTCATGAATTGCGCGGTATGGAAGGTATTCGTTCCGCAACAGTGGATTTCGACGGATTGAAACTGAATATCGGAATCGCGCACGGATTGGGTAATGCCCGTAAGTTACTGGACGAGGTCCGTGCCGGAAAATCGCAGTATCATGCCATTGAAATCATGGCTTGCCCCGGAGGATGCATCAGTGGAGGTGGACAGCCTTACACACACCTGAAGGAAGAGATACTGGTGAAACGCACCGCAGCCCTGTATACGGAAGATCAACGCAAGGCCATCCGTAAATCGCATGAGAACCCATCGATCATCAAGCTCTATAACGAGTTTTTGGGCGAGCCGGGTAGCCACAGGGCCCACAGCCTGCTCCATACGGAATATTTTCCGAAGAGCAATGAGGTAACCATTTCGTTGAACAATCATTAAAGAAAGTATATGAGCCAGAAAACAGATATAGCACCGGCAGTATTTAAATACATGCCTGAAGAGAGAGACGTGTTGAAAGTAAAGGTAAACCTGCCTCAAGAGAAGATAGACATCATTAACCGGATCTGTGAATCGTTCGATAATGATCCCGGCGAGCTGATCAACGTTTTGCACGAAGCACAGCACGAATTCGGATACCTGCCGGCAGAAGTCCAGGATGTGGTTGCGCATAACCTGAAAGTTTCCGTGGCACACGTGTATGGTGTGGTAACCTTCTATACCTATTTCACCATGATTCCCAAGGGCGAGTTTCCTATCTCCGTTTGTACGGGAACAGCCTGTTACGTGCGTGGTGCGGAAAAGGTGCTCGAAGAATTTAAGAAAGAACTGAACATAAAGGTGGGCGAAACCACACCGGATGGCAAGTTCTCCATCAATTGCCTGCGTTGTGTGGGCGCGTGCGGGCTAGCACCCGTAGTGCTGGTTGGCGAACGGGTTTACGGACGTGTTTCACCCGACGGGGTAAAGAATATTTTGGACGAGTACAGGAAATAAACTACCGTAACCCATCCAGTCCCTGCTTTAAATCGGCAATGATGTCTGTGGTATTTTCCAGCCCTACAGACAGACGGATAAGCCCGTCGCTGATGTCGCCGGCCAGCCTCTCTTCGGGTGAATACGCGGAGTGAGTCATGCTGGCCGGATGCTGAATGAGGGTTTCGGCATCCCCCAGGCTTACTGAAATGGTCAAAAGCTGCAATCTGTTAAGCAGTTTTTTGCCGGCCTCGATCCCTCCTTTTACTTCAAAAGAGATGATGGCCCCCGGTAACGACATCTGCTTTTTTGCCAGTTCAGCCTGCGGAAACGATGCTAATCCTGGAAACAGGACCGTTTCAACGGCTGCGTGCTTTTCCAGGAACTCTGCCACCTTTTGTGCGTTCTCGCAGTGTTTCTCCATCCGTATCTCAAGTGTTTTTAGCCCGCGTGCAATCAGAAAGGCATCGAAAGGGCTCAGGCTGGCTCCCGTCATGTCCTTTATACCGACAAGCCGGACCCTGTCGATAAATTCTTTCTTTCCGACAACAAAACCCGCAATGACATCGCCGTGCCCGTTAAGGTATTTGGTTGCCGAGTGAACAACAACATCCGCGCCCCATTCTATCGGACGTGTGATGTAGGGTGTGGAAAAGGTGTTGTCGACCATCAACAGGCAATCGGGTTTCCGGTGGACTATTCCCGCTATTGACGGTAAATCCGCAATGTAAAGGGTCGGGTTAGCCGGGGTTTCCAGGTAAACGAGCCGGGTGTTGGGGCGCAGGACCGATTCAATGTTCCGGGGATCGCGGATATCTACAAACGACACCTCAATACCGTATCGGGTGATTCCGTGTTTCAGGTAGGCGAAAGTGCATCCGTAAAGCGTTTTTGAGGCGATAATGTGATCGCCCTGTTCCACACACGACCAAATGGCCGATGTGATGGCGCCCATCCCCGAAGCAGCGGAAACACAGGCTTCCCCGCCTTCCAGCAACCGGACTTTTTCCTCCACCGCGCTACAGGTAGGATTGCCTAGGCGGGTGTAAATATAGCCTTCTTCTTCCAGGGTAAACCGACGTCCACCTTGTTCTGCGGTTTCAAAAGTAAATGCCGAGGTTTGATAGATAGGGTCGCAAAGGGAACCGAACGGATTTTTTTGACGGCCTCCGTGTATGGCTTTTGTTGCAAATCCCGCTTGGTTAACTGGGTAGTTGTGCATAGTGTACGGTATTTAAATAATCAAAATTACACAAATTTATAACAAATTGATTATATAATGGGAGGGAAGCAATAATTTTTTTGCCGAGTTTAAGCATTAAGTCAAGATGCCGATACTGCCGGAGAAAAGTTTCAAAAGCTAAAAACAGACAAATGTATGCATGTCACGCATATTTTGCTTAAATTTGCAGGAAAAAACGGCTAAAACAATATAAATCAACAATAGATGAAACGAGACACACAGATTTTCGAAATTATCGAACAGGAAAAATTACGTCAGTTAAAGGGAATAGAACTTATCGCTTCGGAGAACTTCGTAAGTGATCAGGTGATGCAGGCAATGGGGTCCGTCCTTACCAACAAGTATGCCGAAGGTTATCCGGGCAGGCGTTACTACGGCGGTTGCGAGGTGGTGGATTTAGGTGAGCAATTGGCTATCGACCGCCTGAAGAAGTTGTTCAATGCCGAGTGGGCCAATGTGCAACCGCACTCGGGTGCACAGGCAAATGCAGCCGTTTTTCTGGCTTGCCTGAAAGCGGGAGACAAGTTCCTCGGACTCAACCTTTCGCACGGTGGACACCTTTCACACGGTTCACCGGTAAACTTTTCCGGTTTGATGTTTCAGGCACTGGAATACAACGTCCGGGAGGACAATCAGCAAGTGGATTACGACCAATTGGAATCGGTTGCGCGTGCCGAACGCCCAAAACTGATCATCGCCGGAGCATCAGCCTATTCGCGTGAATGGGATTATGCCCGTATCCGCAAAATCGCCGATGAAATCAAGGCCCTGTTCATGGTGGATATGGCGCATCCTGCCGGACTGATCGCCGCCGGATTGCTGGACAACCCGTTAAAATATGCGCACATAGTAACCTCTACTACCCACAAAACGCTTCGCGGCCCGCGCGGAGGCATTATTTTAATGGGACAGGATTTCGAGAACCCGTGGGGGTTGAAAACGCCGAAGGGAGAAGTGAAAATGATGTCGGCACTGTTGGATTCGGCCGTTTTTCCGGGAATGCAGGGAGGTCCGCTGGAACACGTCATTGCTTCCAAAGCCGTGTCGTTTGGCGAAGCGTTGGATCCCGAATTCAAAACCTACCAGGCACAGGTGAAAAGGAATGCAGCCGTTATGGCCCAGGCATTTGCGGATAAAGGTTACAAAGTGGTGTCGGGAGGTACGGACAACCACATTGTTTTGGTGGATTTGCGGACGAAGTTCCCTGCTCTGACCGGAAAAGTGGCGGAGAAAGTGCTTGTGGAAGCCGATATCACGACCAACAAAAACATGGTCCCGTTCGATAGCCGCAGCCCGTTCCAGACCTCCGGATTGCGTTTTGGAACACCAGCAATCACGACCCGTGGAGCGAAAGAATCGCTGATGGGTGATATTGTGGAAATGATCGACACGGTGCTTGCCGACGTGGAAAACGACAAGACAATAGCATCGGTTCGTGAAAAGGTGAATGCTACTATGAAGCAATTCCCGTTGTTCGCGTGGTAGAATTGCAATAGATGATCCTTCAGACCGACATAAAATTTGTTCCGGGTGTGGGCCCCAAACGGGCGGGGATCTTAAATAAGGAACTCGACGTTTTCACGCTGGGCGATTTGCTACGCTATTATCCTTACCGGTATATCGACCGGAGCCGGATGTATTACGTGCACGAAATCGACGGTAGTATGCCGTACATCCAGCTCAAAGGGAAAATAACGGCTTTCGAAATGTTCGGTGAAGGACGGAAAAAACGGCTTGTGGCGCATTTTACCGATGGTACGGGCTTTATCGATCTGGTGTGGTTTCAGGGTATCCGGTTTGTGGAAAATAAGTACAAGGCCAATCAGGAGTATATCGTTTTCGGCAAACCCACGCTTTTCAACAACCGTTGGAACATAGCCCACCCCGATATTGATCCCTATTTGAGCGAAGCCGACCGGCCCGATGGCCTCATGGCGATGTACAACACCACGGAGAAGATGAAAAACCATTACCTGAATTCGAAAGCCGTTCAGAAAATCATCGAAAATGCGTTTGGAATGATTAACGGCAGGCTTCCGGAATCCCTCTCTGCCGATGTGGTGAAAACGGCTCATCTCATGTCGTTCCACGACGCTGTCGAGAACATTCATTTCCCCAGGAATCCCGTATTGCTGCGGGACGCCGAGTTCAGGTTGAAATTTGAGGAGTTGTTTTTTATCCAGCTTAACATCGTCCGGTATGCTGCCGACCGGAAAGACAAACTCAACGGCTTTGTTTTTAAAAGGGTGGGGAAGTATCTGAATTTGTTTTACGAGAAACACCTGCCGTTTGAACTGACCAACGCGCAAAAACGGGTAATCAAAGAGATCCGCAAGGATACGGCGTCGGGCAAGCAGATGAACCGTCTTTTGCAAGGTGATGTAGGTAGCGGGAAAACGTTGGTGGCGGTCATGTGCATGCTGATTGCGATGGATAACGGTTTCCAGTCCTGCCTGATGGCCCCTACCGAAATTTTGGCGTCACAGCACTTCGAGACTTTCCGCGGGCTGCTGTCGGACATGGATGTGAATGTGGCGTTGCTGACGGGCTCGACCCGGAAAAAAGAACGTGCAGACATCCATGCCGGATTGTTGTCGGGAGACATACACATCCTTATCGGCACCCACGCCCTTATTGAAGATGTGGTGCAATTCAACAACCTGGGATTTGTGGTTATCGACGAACAACATCGTTTTGGTGTGGCGCAGCGTGCGAAACTTTGGTCGAAGAACGAGCATCCTCCACACGTTTTGGTGATGACGGCCACCCCTATCCCCCGTACGCTCGCCATGACGGTCTACGGCGACCTCGATCTCTCCGTTATCGACGAGCTGCCGCCCGGCCGTAAGCCGGTAAAGACGGTGCATCGGTACGACAAGAACCGGGGGGCGCTCTATCAGTTTATCCGGGAACAGATCGGTGCCGGGAGACAGGCCTATATCGTCTACCCACTGATCGAGGAGAGCGAGACGCTCGACCTGAAAAACCTGGAAGAGGGATTTCTCCATATCCGGGAGGCTTTCCCGGAATTTACCGTCTGCAAGATGCACGGACGCATGAAACCTGCCGAGAAGGAGGAGGTGATGCGTCAGTTTGTGAACAACCAGGCGCAAATCATGGTCTCCACCACCGTCATTGAGGTGGGAGTCAACGTGCCCAACGCCTCGGTCATGGTGATCGAGAGTGCCCAGCGTTTTGGCCTGTCGCAGCTACATCAGCTGCGAGGCAGGGTAGGGCGTGGTGCCGACCAGTCCTACTGTATCCTGATCACCCCTTATGAACTCTCTGCCGATACCCGAAAGCGGATGGAGATCATGACCGAGAGTAACGACGGATTCGTTATCGCCGAAGCCGACCTGAAACTACGCGGTCCGGGCGACCTGGAAGGCACGCAGCAAAGCGGTATCCCCTTCAACCTTAAAATAGCCGACCTGGTACGGGATAACGCCATCCTGTTCCGCGCCCGCGAGGTTGCGGAAAGCATCATCTCCCGGGACCCCAAGCTCTCACAGCCGGAGCATCTGGTGTTGAAACAACAACTCAGCCGTTTGAGCGGAAACCGCTACGATTGGGGAAGGATTGGGTGAACACCCTGTTCAATCAAATTTCGAAGCGGATAATTTTTCGATCACTTTTTTGTGCTTGTGTTATACTTTTATAAGTTATATTTTTGTAAGTTATAAATATATAAGTTATCTTTGTCGAAATACAGGATAATTATGAATACACCATTTGTTTATGGGAAATTACCTCAACGTATCGATTTTACAGATAGGGAAAAAGAGTTGGAACGGTTGAAAAATAATTTCAATTCGCTTGTCAATACCATGATCATATCGCCTCGCCGTTGGGGTAAAACGTCTTTAGTAAAGATGGCATCCTTGTTGGCAACTCAGGAAAACAAGAAGCTTAAGGTCGTGCATATGGATGTTTTCAACATTCGGAGTGAGTATGAGTTTTACCTGTTATTGGCAAACGAAGTGTTGAAAGCAACCTCTTCCGGATGGGATGATTTAGTGAAACACACCCGATTTTTTTTGAAGCAGCTTATGCCGCAAGTTTCTTTTTCTCCCGACAAGCAGAGCAAGATATCTTTTTCTATTGGCTGGGAAGAGTTACAAAAGCATCCCGACGACATTCTCAACCTGGCGGAGAATATAGCCCAAAAAAAAGATTTGAGTATTGTCGTCTGTATTGATGAGTTTCAGAATATCGCGTCGTTTGAACATTCTGATGTATTTCAGCGGAAACTGCGGGCGCATTGGCAGACCCATCAAAAGACAGCCTATTGTTTGTATGGGAGTAAACAGCATATGTTGCTGGATGTTTTTTCGAATTACTCCATGCCTTTCTACAAATTTGGAGATATCCTGTTTTTAGAAAAAATACCGACCTCCAATTGGGTTTCGTTTATTCAAAAACGTTTTGTCGACACCCAAAAAGAGATTTTCCCGGAGGAGGCTGAACGGATTGCTCTACTGGCTGATAATCATTCTTATTACGTGCAGCAGTTAGCACAACAGGTATGGTTTCGAACGGTCAAACGTGTTACTTTGCCTATTGTGGAAAATGCGTTTGATGATATTATCAACCAGCTCAGTCTGCTTTTTGTGAATATGACTGATCTATTGAGTACAAGGCAATTGTCATTACTGAAAGCTATATTGAATAATGAAAAACAGTTAACTTCAAAAGCTACGCTGGCAAAATATGACTTGGGGACTTCTGCCAATGTGATTCAGTTGAAAAAGCGTCTTATCGACCTGGATATCATCGATGAGATGCAGGGTGGCATTCGTTTTTTGGATCCGATGTATAAACATTGGTTAGCGACACATTATTTTACAATTCGATAGACGTTATTGTTATCATTTTGCCCCATGTTTGAATTTTGTGAGATGGTGCTAAGCAGGATGGATCACAAATAATGCTTGTTTTCGCCAAACACAGGGTTGTCCCAATCAGAATCCTTGTAAGGATCGATGTAGGGTATTCCCGTGGCCGGGTCGGGTTGGCTTCTTCCAAAACATCTTTCGTCCGCTGTAAGCCTTCTGCAGTTAATTTCGTATGGATGCAGGCATGTAAACTGTCGAAAATAGGAGTTAAAACCGGTTCAAAAGATGATTTCCATTTGTTCATCATCCTTTTGAAGTTGAACCCGGCAGCTGCGGGCATCACGTTGATCTCATCCCCGGTAATTCCCTTGTAGTAATTGCGCGAGAGGCGGTGATCTTCTTTCAGGTGTTCGATTACCGGCTCAATGCCCGCACGCTTGCGGAAGTACTTTCGCTCTTTATTCTTTCGATACGTACTCAATGCTTTCTTAAAGGACTTGGGGATGTGGATGAGTGTATCCCTGACTTTACTTCTTCCCCGGTACCCCCTGTCGCAGATACCGTTTCGGGGTTTTCTTTCCGTCAACTTCTCCACTTGCTCGATAGCCTTGTCTAGCGTGTGCCCGTCAAATTCATTTCTAAAACTCAGTGCACCTGCAATTACACCGCTGCCGGTTCGTGTGATGGATGCCTTGTTTCCAAACTCGTACAGTTTATGCTCTTTCCCCTTGCTGATGCATTGCACATTAACCTTGGCGCCCAGTTTCCTTTCCACGTCGCGTACCAGCCGTCCGGCTATGGTGCGCACCTTCTTATCGGCTTTCCTGGCTTTACCCCTGTTTCGTGGGTGATTTCGGAAGCGCTGATCGTAGGAAAGATCTTTTAAAATTCGCGTGTAACTTTGGCGCAAATCCAAACTGTTCCTGTCTGCTATCTTCCAGCACCTCTTGATAATCTTCTTTGCCAGTTTGTCATCCGTGGGGAAGGTGATATTTTTCTCCTGGACAGTGGTGTCGATGTAAACGTCCTTGTCGTTCGAGTCTTTACCATTGATACGGATGCTCTCCCTTAAGATCAGCTCAATACCCTCTTTGCCGATGCGGTGACGGAAATGAACCAGTTCTGACGCTTCACAAGGAACACGAGGTTGGAATTCCTGTTCACCACAAAAATACTGGTAGTAATTGTTTTCACTCTATTGTTCCACCACGCTTTCATCCGAGAGATCTCGGATGTGTTTCAGGATCAATAATCCCACCATCAGGCGAATGGGCTTCGCCGGACGCCCGTTATCGGGGCAATACAGGGGTGAGAACTCTCTTTCAAACATCTCCCAATCAATTTTATTGGCCGGCGGGTGCTTATGATTCAATGTGCTTTCCAGTGAAAAGAACAATAAGTGTTGTGAGCGATCTTGTTGTTTTGCCAGCATGATTTTCTGCAAGATTTATATCTCAAATATACGAAAACTTGCAAAATTAACCAAGGAAAATATCTACTATTTTGCTGTATTATAGACTAATGAATGCTTTTTAAGGGTCGACTAATTAATAAAAGCATCGATTAATGGAGTTCCGGAAATGTATCCATTTAATTCAAATCCCAATAAATATGCAACCGTCGGTGCAAGATCATATATAAAGACAGGATGTTCTATTTTATATCCTTTTTTTACTTTTTTCCCTGAAATTAAAAATGGAACAATCATCTCATCGGGGTGGATACCTCCATGGCTGTGCTCAAACCCACCATGATCGGAGACTACGATAACAACTGTCTCTTCATATATACCAGATCTTTTCAAACGTTCGAGGAAGACACCTATCAGACTGTCCGCTCTTTCAATAGCAAATGCATATCCTTCGGAACGATAGCCATTGTGGTGCCCGGCGTGGTCCACATGGTCTACATGTACAAAAGTGAGATCAGGTCTTCTTTTGTCTATGAAATCACAAGCATCCTCAGTCACTATATTTTCACTACCACCCGATTTACTGACATCACATACTCCCCTTTCTATAAAATTGTTAAATTTATCCCAATGGTGAAAGGTGCCAATTACTGCATCGGGATGATGTTTGCGCGTTTCGCCAAAAATAGTGGGAAACATATCATAATCTGATTTAAATACCGGCTCCAGTAGTTTCTCTTCAACGGTCCAGCCGTTAGATCCCACGCCATGCTTTTCAACAGTGGCACCGGTTATCATCGAGCTCCAGGCAGGGCCACTCCTGCTCGGTATGACAGTCCTGGCACTCAATGTCCAGGCACCGTTTTTCATTAATTCGTTCATGTGGGGTGTTTTTGCTATTTCAAATCCGTGGGACCCTAGCCCATCAATCCCTATCACTAGCACATACGGAACTTTTCTTTTATCTCTTCCCGAAATTTGGCAAGAGTGGAATCCTACAACCCCCAACAATATCACAAAGATAATCTTTTTCATAATGCATCTTTTAATTAAATTCTGAGATGGAACTACAGTTCCTGATTTTTTATATCTATAACCGGACAACAATTTTTTTCCCTTCATACAATACTGTGTGGGTAACAGTTTTTGTTTTATTGGTTACGATTTTATCCAATTTGCCAGCAAGTACAATTTGGAAAGTGCGTTTTTTAAGACATTCCGGATAACTACCTTCTGATTCACCAATAATTAGCAGTTTCTCAGCCTCGTTATATAGAATGGGAATTTTTTGGAATTGTCCATTCTTATAGTTGAAATGCTCATTCTCGTCTTCATATAGAGTAAAGGAAGCATTGGTACCCGGGTAAACATGTAATTTAATGGGATCGGGTATTTGTTCTGTACTGTATTGCATTACCGGTCCCATGGGAATGATTGATCCACTTTTCACAAACAATGGCATTTTCTCAATAGGTGCATCTGCTTCTATCTCCTGCCCTCCAGCATATGCATTACCGGTCCAGAAATCGAACCATTGGCACCCCTTGGGTAGATAAACCCGTCGGCTGATAGCTCCCGATTCGGTAATCGGGCAAACCAGAAATTCATGACCAAACATGAATTGATCGGTGATATTGTGTGTCTTGGAGTCATGTATGAAATCAAACGGCAAAGCACGCATAAGAGTAAAACCATTGAAAGTGACTTGGGCTGAAAGAGAATAAATGTAGGGCAACAACCGATAACGCAATTCGATAAATTTGGAGAGAATTTTCTGCGTTTCTTCGCCATACGACCAAATCTCGTTCTCGCCACTGCGGTCACCAGGATAACGACGTCCATGGCTTCTAAAGATAGGACAAAAAGTGCCATATTGGAACCAACGAGTAAATAGCTCCTGGTATGTCGAGTCAGTTGGATCTCCTCCTTTATATCCACCAATGTCCGTAGTCCAGAATGGAAGTCCTGACATACAGAAATTCAATCCGGCAGGAATCTGTCTTTTCAATTCCTCAAAAGTGGCATCCACATCACCCGACCAGACGGTTGTACCAAATTGTTGCTGTCCAGTGAAACCCGATCGGGTCAACACAAATACCCGTTTGTCGGATTCTCTCACCTGTCGTTCGTAGACACCTTTTATGCTGAAGTAAGAATATGTGTTCAGATATTTTGCTGCAGCACCTAGGTAACATTTGCTTTGAATGAGATCTCTCCAATCCTCGGGTTCGGTAGCATCAAACCACCAACCATCCACCCCTTTATAGAGGTACGATTTACTGAGCAATTGATAATAGAGTCCAACGGCATCCGGGTTAAAAGCATCATATACCTGTGAATTAAAGGCTGTCATGATATCAAGTAAATAGCCCTTGCTATTTAATAATTCCCAGTTTTTGATACCCGGGGTAAAGGAGGGCCACACGGAAACCAACAATTTGCAATGATATTCTTCATGTAGCGTGTTGATCATCTCTTCGGGATCGGGAAATGTTTCTTCATCGAAGACAAAGGAGCCAAACCCCTGATCATCCCAATGATAGTAATCGAGGATAATTACATCCAGGGGAACTTTCAGTTTTCGTTGTTTCCTTACTACACCTAGTAATTCTTCTGCAGAGCTATATCGGTTGCGGCTTTGCATATAACCCAGCGCCCATCGTGGATACATGGGAACCTCTCCTGTAAGTTGGCGGTTTTGTGAAATAATTTCGTCGCAACTGTTTCCCTTGATAAAATAGTATTGTACTTTCTCCCCGACATCAGACCAGAGGTAGGAACTGTCAGCAACATCTTTGTAGACCGTACGGGAATAGTTGTCCCAAAGGATTCCGTAGCCTTCTGAAGAAAGCAGGAACGGCACCGATACTTTTGTGTTTTCCTGCACCAGTTCAATCTCCATGTTTCGAAGGTTGAGCTCACCGTGAAGGTGTTGCCCCAGTCCGTAGAGTGCCTCCTCCTGCTTCCAATGAAAATGCTGAATAACATGATGTCGCTTCCCTGTATATTCATTCTCATAGGGAATTAAATCGTTGTCTTTAGCGGTAAGTAACAACCGTTTTTTTTGGTCATAATAACTAATCTCTCCCGAAGATCGATTCACGGATATGAACAAACTGTCTGTTGATAGTGACACGGATTCCTGTTCTATTTTCACAGAATGAGCATGTCTTACCTTGTCACGATCTCTTACAATCAGACTGGGAACTGTAAGGATTGAATCGGAACAGGATACTGCCATTTTTATAACAGTGGGGCTTATTACTTCCAGTAACATTCTTTTTTTTGTTTTCCCACTTGTTCTTGCGTTGAGTTCAATCAGTACGCCATTTTCGGTTTTAATCACATTCCTGTTTGCACAACTCCAATAAAAAGAGAGCGATAGGATTAGAAAAAAATATTTTACATTTATCATCTTATACCATCATTATTTTAATTTGACTCCGCAGACATCATAAAATATGAATGTGCTGTGTTACAATCGTTGATAAGTCTTCTTTTCCTGCGGTTTGATTGAGGTCAAATCGGCTATTTTGACCGGTTCTCCCGTTGCAATACTATTACGTGCAGCAATCCCCACCAAACATGCCAACGCACCGTCTCTTGTGCCGGCACATTGTTGCAACGGATCGGAGATACCGGGTAGAAAAATCTGATCGCGCAACAAATCGTCACCTCCACCATGTCCTGAGGTACCATGAGGGACGTTGATGTATTGCCTTTTTGAAAAGTTTTTGAATAATATGATCTGATCATAATCGACATCATTGACAGGCTTTGATTCCTGTATCCATGCATCAATGCGTCCTTTTGTTCCGTTAAATGCGATCCGGTAGCCTTCGTAAGGCGAGTAGGCGGTCAACGAGTAGGATACTTGCACTCCATTCTTGTATCGAATTGAAGCAGCCATCTTGTCAAAAATATTGATGTCATTTTTAAATACACATCCATCCCTCAAATAGCCGTCATGTTTTTCATTGTCGACATATATCTTTTTGTAGTACTCGTTCCTGGTTACATCCCAATAGAAATTGCATTTTTCCGTGTGAGGACATGCACGGCAGTTTTCCGCCCTGTATGATCCGTTATTACCATAAAAGTCGAGGGATCCAAGACCGAATACAGTTTCCGGGTCACTATCGATCCACCAGTTTAGCAGGTCGAAATGGTGGCTTGCTTTATGTACCCATAGCGAACCGCTTTTTTCGACCAGCCGGTGCCAGCGTCTGAAATAATCTGCGCCATGAGAAGTGTCGAGGTACCAATGAAAATCGACAGAGGTTAAATCGCCTATTTCACCATTGCGAAGCAACTCCCACATTTTTGCACGATGTGGAGAATAACGATAATTAAATGTTACACGGCATTTCTTGCCTGTACGTTTCTCGGCATCCATGATCGCCTGTATTTTTATTTCGTCCGTGGTCATGGGCTTTTCAGTCAACACATCGGCACCAGATTCCATTCCTTTCACAATAAACTCATGATGTGTTGAGTCGACTGTAGTGACGATCAACAGTTGAGGTCTGGTCTCCTTCATCATTTTGTCAAAGTCGGTATATGTGGGACAATTTACGCCTATGATTTCACGTGCGGTTTCCAGTCGTCCCGGATTGATATCACATAATCCGACGAATTGCAATTGATCGGGATAACGTCGCACCAGATCTCTTCCCCACATGCTACATCCCCTCGAGCCTGTGCCAACCAGGGCGATTTTTAATTTATTTCCGGTATTCGTTAGCGGACGCATATTCTGTGCTCCCCAAAGTGGATTGATCAGGGTGCTCCCCGCGATCACTCCAGATGTCTTGATAAAATTTCTTCTTGTTGTCATATGATAATTCTCTTTTATTATTCCGTTCTTATAAATTATTCAGTGCCCCACTTTTTATTTGGTGTAGACCCCATCTCAAATATGAGTTCACCGCCCGCAATAAGGAGTTCATGGGTGATAAATGCGTGATGATAGGACTTCCCATTTAATTTTGCCGATTGAATGTAGATGTTCTTTTCATTCAGATTTCGGGCTTTAATCATAAACTTCCTCCCGGGGTACACTTTCGGATCAAGTTTAATCGTGACGACATCAAAAATGGGAGCTGTAAGGTTGTATCGGGTATTACCCGGACACACCTGGTATAATCCCATGGCACTCAAGGCATACCATGCGGCCATGCATCCGTAGTCGTCATCCATCTCAAGCAGATAGCCATCCGGTGAATTTTTGTAGATTTTTCTAAAGATGGGTTCAGGAAAGAAATCATGTGTCCCATAATATTGTACAACAGGTTCGGTGAGCAGTTTTCTCACCCATTTTTGTGTTAACCAGGGTGCACCTGCGTCATTGAATAGAAAGGGCGTCTGCAAGTCGATCTGGTTCCCCGCCGTATATAGATCATGATCAAAGAAGTACTCCAGTTCCTTGATGAATGCTTCTTTTCCTCCAAAAGCACCGATCAAACCGGGCACATCATGCAATACGTTCCATCGCCAATGCCATTTACTGCCTTCGTAGGTGTATTTCTCCCGATTTTCCCTTGGGTCATCCGGAAAATCAAGCCAAGTTCCATCTGCCTTCCGTGCCCTGAAAAACCGGATATCCTGATCCCATGTATTTTTCCAGTAGTGAGACCGTTTCATGAAATAGTCATGGTCGGATTGATTTTCCAACTCCCTAGCCAGTTGTGCCATACACCAGTTGTCCCAGCAATATTCTCCTGTCTGGTCGGGACGCGCCGGAATAAATCCGATCGTGTCGTACCGTTCCGGCATTTGAAGCAGGGCTTCCTTGCGCATATAAGGATATACCTCTTTCAAGTCTGTAGGGAATAAATTTTTCATGTAGGCATCTGCCATTACCATCAGCATGTGTTCGTGGCGGCATGTAAAAGGCACGCTGCATCCATCTTTTCCTTTTGCAACAAACATTACACCGTGGGCCGGGTGGTCGGTCTCAGGAAAGGGAGCCCAATTGTCGGCCTGCATATACAGATCGCGAAGAGAAGCAACAATATCTTTGTATACCGAAGGTTGAAATAAGCTGTAGAGCGGATATTTGGTGCGGAACGAATCCCAGAAAGCATACCCTCCATAATGTTTGTACCCTTCAGCCTGGTGTGTATTGCAATCCAGTCCGGGGTATGTGCCGGAGACATCCGAATAGACCACTGGCAGGAAGCAACTATGGTATAGAGCTGTGTAGAAGATTGTCTTGTCTTCTTCGTTCTTACCTTCCACTTCAATGGATCCCAGTACCTCGTTCCATTCGGCAAACGCATCTTCCTTTACTTGGTCAAAATCCCATCCGGGACAATCATGTTCCATGTTTTCGTAGGCAGCTTCCAAACCGGTGAAGGATATGCCTACCTTGAAGCGTATTTCTTCCGACGTTTGATTAAAATCGCAGACAATACCGTTTCCGACGATACCGTTAAGTGCATCACCGGCAATAAGTGTGTCGTTTTCCCAAACAGTTGTTGTTGTTATTGGCGTATTCGACTTCAACACAAAATAGAAACCATCTACCGATCCTTCAATTGTATGCTCATCTTTCAACGAAGAAATCATGCCCAACGAGCGATTTCCAGTATTGAGAAATATCTTACCATCACTCCCTTCGGGGAACGTATACCGGTGCATGCCGACATTTTGTGTTGCTGTCAATTCCGCTTTGATGTGGTCCTCCGTCAACGTTACGGCATAATATCCGGCCTTGGCAAATTCAGATGTTTTATCGATCTCCAGTACGGGATTGATAAAGAAGGTATCGGTTTTCTCCCCGGTAAAAGGCACAATGGAAATGACTCCTGCCCGATCATGAATACTTCCTCCTCCTGAACTTCCCCGGTGTAAATGGCTAAATCCTCTTACGTGTCGATCGGAATAGTCATAGCCCGAGTGGGCCAGGTTGCCGTGAGCGGTCAGGCTGCCGGGATAGGTGTCGGGGCATAATTCCACTTTCCCAAAGGGAGTCAATGCCGCCGGAAGCCAGTGGCCGTGATCACCTTGTGTGCATATAAACGGATTCAAGTATGCCGCGGGTTGTTTGTATTTTGAGCATGATATAATTAACAAACTACACAATAAAAACAGATCCCATTTGAATATCGTATTGAATTTCATATTACTTTTATTTTGAAAGTTCAATAATTTCTTGTCCATACTTTTGTAGGGATAATGTAACAGCTCCGCCTTGAAGTTCCTTTCCTGTGAAATAACCAAGATCGGCATCATTTAATAATGCTTTGAGGTGATATCTGCTATCAGGGAAAACCCATGGTATATAAATACTCTGTTTTTCAACGCCACCATTTCCCCTTAGTATTACTACTGCTCCGTATCCTTGGTTGTTAAGCTTTCCCCACCAGTGCCATCCTTCATCTGTTAATGTAGGAACTCCACTATATTGAAAGTGAGAATAAATATTATACTTTTTCTGAAGCGTGTTCACTATTGCAAAACGGTCACGGTAACGTTCTATATTTTCGGTAGTAAGTGATGTCAGATCGCCGGAAAAGGATAATGGTGCCCCCATCAACCAACTGCATATTTGTCTGTCTTGTATTTGGGGTGTCAGGCTTCCCTTGTAGTTGGTGATAGAGGCCCCAAACACCTCTATACGCTCAAGAGGTAATCCTCTATGGTCATACCAAAGCTTTCTGGCTCTGAAGCAGCCTTCTATAAGCTTTTGACTTAGGCTATCATTGTTCATGTTCCATGAATTATTTACCAGTTGACCTCTCATGCCCGCTCCCCAGTATTCATTAGGCGATGAGTGATATAAGTCAGCATGTTTCAAAACAGCAATATCTCCCGGTGGCCCGGGTGTACTCCAGTAAATTTCATGCGAAAGTTGCAAGACTATTTCCGGTCCCATTTGATGTATTTTGTCCTGAGATGCAAGTAAGCCTCGCAGTCCTCTTAAATAGGACTCTTTCAAAGTACGGCTCTCATGTCCTTTTGCCAAATCTCCATAGCATATATTACTCAAATCCTGTTTGAAATAGCTTGTTCCATAAGTTTTATTTAAATAAACGATATCGTTCACATATTTATTCCTTCCTTTTTTATAAGCGAAGCTTATTCCCAAACCTCCTGCTCGTTTTACCATCGGTACGCTAAACAATGGGACTTTTTCAAGTTCAGCATCTTCCTGTTCCATAAAAACCGAATACCACAATCCCGGCATCATATTCTTAGAACGAATATATAAATTCAATCTTTTCATATCCGGGAATTTTTCAGTGTCGGGACAAATAGTCGATATACCCCATTGGTTTGGATTACTAGTTTTTGACCAGCCTGCATCTATCTGGAAACAATTAAAACCGATACGTGAAGCTATGTCTGCAGCCTGTCTCATACTACTGTCATTAATATTAGCGCCGTAATTAGTCCAGGTACAGAATAGGGGAGCTACCATTTTTTTCAAGTTAGTCTGTAACAATACTTTTTCTTTTAGAAAATTCCGAAAATCCTTTTCTACACAACGATCAAGTGCTGTAGAGGACATTCCGTTTTTATTAAAGTTGTTCCCTGAAAACGCATATAAAAAAACCGGCTCAGATTCAAATGTTTCGTTTGGACCAACAATCCATTCAAAATAATCAGGATGGTACCCTGCAATACCCCTGTCATTTAACAACCGCAACCTGGATGGTATTTCACTGCCAATAATGATTCCTCTTGCGTTATTTCCATTACCTAAAGCAATGATGCTTGGATCTATTTCCTTTGTTTTTGGAGTTAAATGGGTGGTCGTAAAATAGTTATTAAGTTTAACTTCAAAGACGTTCAGATGCGTAATTTTAATCCAGTTTTTGCTTTTATTTATGAAATTAATTCTTTGACGAATTACCGGATAACCATCGTATATCTCATAAATCATTTCAACCAGCATGCCTTTATATTTTGTTCCGGTTACTTTATAAGTCAATGTAAGTTGTAAAGACCCTTCTGAGATACTTTTTATTTCTTGAGCCTTCAATTGTAACGATTTGTCTTTTGAATAAATCATTAAAGAATCTATCCATTGAACAGATTGTAGCGAATGGTTATTATTATGTTGTATATATAGCGCATCCGTTTGATTTTTTACAGATGCTTTCTGTTCCACATTGGTCAGCACGGTCTCTATTCCTTGTGGCTCTTTATTAGGATCTGCTTTCCATAAAGCGAAGGAGAAATAATAAGTTCCGGTAAATAATGTATCAGACTTTACATGCATCGTCACGCCAGCCGAATATTTGTCTAATGATATTTCACTACTTAATATTCCCGAATTAATTAATGCTCTCTGATTATCGTGTATTATTCTCCATTCATGACCACTCTTGTTACATGCAAGAATGATTAATAATATGATGGGAAAGAATGTTTGATATTTCATGCGATTAACATTCTTGATTTTCAATTGTGTCGTATAGGACTCTCTTTGATCATTTGCAATAATCAATATTTTCTATTCCTGTGCACCTATGATTGGAGTTGGAGAATGCGTAAACATATATGGTTTAGTTTTCCCCTGAGCCAGATCATACATCCTTTCATGTGCAACTGTGGCTGCTGTTACCAGATCATGATAGGGCAGCAAACAGATATCAAGCAATCCTATGTTGTAATTCTCACCATCGCGCCGACCCAGTAGGGCCTGGTCTGCCCATTGAAACCAGTGCATGCCAATAATCTCGGAACGGGAAAATCCATTTTCAGCATACATGCGATACGCCTTTCCCCGCTCTTTCTGTGTGAGGGTGGTTTGTAATCCGCTGGAAGGCAATCCACCGTCTAAAGCACAACCGAAGTGCCACTCACTGAGGAGTATCGGACGGCCACTTATCCGGGATATCTCTTCTGTTGGAGGAGGCACCGGGGACGTGTAGGCGCTCATCGATAATACATCAAAATAGCGGGCCGGTTTCACCAAAATATCGGTACTAATCCATGCATACCGCATACCCAGGTTCAAGTGGTTTGGATCGACCTTCTTTACCTCTTCACATACTACTTTTACATATTCATCGACCATGATAGCAGTAAATTCTCTAAAATCAATTATGGATGATTCCGATGGATATTTTTTGAAGGTTTTCAACAATATCTCATCGATGGATCTCAAAGATAAATTCCACACTATGTTAAAGGAATGGATATCTTTATATTTATCTTTCAACCATCTGACAAACTCGAGCTTACTGTAGCTCAGCTGATTTGTAGCGAACATCTCATAAGCTATCACATGATCGCCAAAAGCCCATTTTGGCTCGTTGCACAGGAAATAACCCAATAATTGTTTGTCATCTTTCAAGGGAAGCAGCTGAAGAGCATATTCTGCAGCGCTGTTACGGTATTCAGGAGCATATACATCCGGAAAATCCCTGAACAGATATACTTCGGTCGACGGGAATCCATTCATGTGGTGCACATAGGGAAGATTGCTTTCTTTTCCAAAATTCTTTTCGCTCCAGTTCCCTACCGTATTAAACCGCCATTTTTTCATCATTTTTGGTGTCGTTACCTTCCACTTCTCCAGCCATTGATCGCCGTATACGCGCATTTGATTGGCCTGGAAATAATCAATTCTTTTTAAAGGGCCCTGTAAGGAATAGATAGAGGCGAACTTTCCCTCTTTTTCAGGCATCCACTCCAACAGATCTTCCATCTCATTATATACGCATGACTGTGAGGATGTGATACAGTTGATACCTGTGCTGAGGAAAGCACAACCTTCAGGATCAACAAACCACCAACGTTTACCGTCGTGATGCACCCTGAAGAATCCGGTAGCTTCGAAACGAATGGCTTTCAACCCACCGTACTGACTCCATCCACTTGGAAAGGATGCGTGAGATATCGATTTTTCAGTTTGACGCATGTTCTTTTCCAATTGTTTTTCACTGTGTACTTTTCCCTTCCATTCACGACCAGTCCACTGACCGAATTGATCAACATATTTTTTCTGTGGAGCCTTGTAATTTTTGGGTATTTGATCGGTCAGATAAACTGATGCAATCTCAATTTCAGGAGCAAAATTGGGTTCCAATGAAGGGAAAAAACGGAGGCTGAATTGTTCCACCTCTTCCATGTCAATGCGGCTGCCTGTGAGAACCCCTTTCAGTTGACGGGGAAAACGTGGAAGGAAAATCGTTTGTGAGGTCAAATATTCAAAAGGGAAGATAACCTGCGTCTTCAGTTTTGGCAAAACTCCTATCGTGCACTTCAACCAAGGTTTGATTAATCCCTCTTTTTCTTTCCGAATGGGTTCATTTTTACGAAAAAAACAAATATCTAACAAGAGTGTGTGCGCATTGGGATGGTATATTTCACACACCATGTATTTCACTCTTGTCCAATCCACATCATTCCTTTCAATTGCTAAGTTTAACTCCCTTTTATTCCCCGATGCTTTGATATTTAATACCTGTTTTCCAAATTCATCAGACCATTTTTTTGAATGGATCAAATCGGCGTGTTCTACAGATTGTTCCAAATCAAAGTCATATCGAATTTGACTGTAAAGTAAAGTGTTGCTCAAGAACAATAGAGAGAATAATAAAGCATATTTCATACAGGCTTGTTTCAAAATGGGCTTATGATAGGTCATCTGAGATATTCATTAAATTCTATTAAATCACTGTATATCGGATTCATCCAGAGACGGAGGGTTTCACGTCTGGTAAAATCGAAGTATTGTACCTCGAAGGTATGTTCACCTTTTTCCAAAGCAACATAATTATCCATTCTGATTTCGTAATGCATTCCGTCATTGTTAATGATCTCTTTGCCGTCAACCAGCAAGCGGCTACCATCGTACGACTCCAGGAGGAATCTGTATATTTTTGTCTCAGGTACGGTGAATTTCCCCTGAAATCGTGCAGCCCAATGGTTTTCAACTCTCGGTTGTATCACATCCAGAGAAAGGGTATCTGTCATGAAAGTTTTCAAGGGTTTTAGTTTGTCAAAATCAGGAAGTACTGTATAAAAGCCCTCATAATACTCAGCTTTTATTTTTGTTTTTCTTGCTTTCTTTTGTGCCGGCATCAATGTAAGTTTTGAAAATGTACGGGTACTGGGACGACTTTCTACTCCAGCATTGTTTTTCACAAATGCAGTGAGTATGGTTGTTTCATTCAACGTCACTTGCATTTCTTCCGAGGTGGTTAACTGATATGTCCCATTTGCTTGAACGACCAAAGTGCTGTTCGGATTCGGATTTCTAACAATCACTTTTGTTTTTTCCATAAAAGAGAACGAATCACACTCAATAAGTGGAGTTGTTAACCATGTCCTGTCTTTGACTTTTTCCCAACGGTCGAATGCTAAACCTGTACTGTCAATAGCTTCGAGAGAAAGTGTATTATCCCATATCTTTATTTTGATGTAATGATGTCTGCTTTTGGTTTCGGCCATAAACCACGTCCTGGATATGGCTGCTTCATCCAGCTTGCCGCCGCCACCGCCAGTGGTAATGTACGTTACCCCTTTTTCCGTATCAATCTGTCCCTGATAAATAGGCATGGTACGCTCGTAATTATGAATATGTCCGTTGAAAACGAGATCTACCCCATAGGTTTCATACAAAGATCGAAGCTGCGTGGTGTTCGGGTCACCGGTAATGGTCTTTTGTTCGACCAGGTTATAGTATCCCGAGGAGACATAAACTGGATGGTGATGGAGTGCTATTTTCCATTGTACATCCGATGAAGCGAGTGCATTTTCAAGCATCCGATACTGTTTTGATCCGGGAAGAATATCCATATTGGTATTGACAAAAATAAACAGGGTATTTCCTTTTTTTTGCGTATAGAACCATTTGGGTTCAGGTAAATCAAAATATTGGTAATAAAAAGCACTGTTGCCTTCGTGATTTCCAAGGACGGGATAGAGTGGATAAAAACGAAACAGGTCTCGAGCCGGATAGAAGAATTCATCCGTCCAATCATCTTTATTTGGCCCATACTGTATCATATCGCCTACATGCAGTAAAAAGGTCGGACGTTCCTGTGCAATCATTTCGGAAAAATGTCCCCACATCTCGGGACTGTTTTGCGTATCGCCGATAACGGTACATACAACAGGTTGGCGGTGGAAATCGGGAACAGCATAACGACTGATAGGGCCCCATAAAGTATCCCTGCCTGCTATCGTAGCAATGCGGTAAACATACTGTTCGCCTGTTTTTAATCCATTGAAAGTCACCTTGTGCAACAATCCATTTTTGCTTTCCTGTTCTACCTGTTTAAAATTTGCTTTCAGCGTATTGTGTTCGGCAACAGCCAGGAATGCAATGGGCCTGCTTATTTCGGCTGTTTCGCACAATACATGAAATGAGGTATCGGTAACATGCTGGATATAGGGCTCAACGATGAATCTGTTCTGTCCTTGTAGCAGATGAGCAACCGGTAAGGTGAGTATCAAAAGATAAAATATTTTGCGTGTCATTGTGAATTATTTTAATTGGTGTTTATTTGATGATTCTTTTCGTTATTTGCAGTCAAGATCAATGCGAGGGTCATCAGAATGTGGGATAAATAGTAAGTGGGCATAATCAGGAAATTCGATTCGTTGATACCCGCGAATTCTCTGAAAGCAATGATCGTATCGGAAAATAGGATACTGGCGAGGCCTGACACAAACAAACATTTTGAAAGTATAGGGAATCGTATACCTGCTGCAGTAGCAAATGAAACGCACGATATTAGCAGGTAGCTAAGAACTGCTGCTATTAATATCTTGTCATCGATATAGGGATAAATTAATAAAAAGAAAAAAACAAGATATGCAACTAAGATTACATACAACACCTTTTTATTGATTTTTCCGTTTTTCAATGAAAACCATAGATATCCCAAATGCGCTACGAAGAAACAAATGATCCCATAAATAAAACGAATGGGAATCCCCTTCCTGTGACTTAGGAACCAGTCACCAATGATTGAAAATAAGAGTGCAGCAATGAAAATCCATATTTCTTTTCTCCTTTTCATGTTGTACACTATACAGAGAATAACGATACATGAAAGGGCAACGCCGAAACTAAAAAACATGCCGAAGCCATATACTGCCAACAAGGCACATATGATGGGGATTATTATCCATACGCTGTTGTATTTTCCCATTTTTTTACTTGTTACAATGTTAAGTCGATGGTGTACAAATTCATACTATGTCGGGATAAAACGACATTAAACGATAATGTACCTGAATGGTCGGATATAATAATTTCGTTTTCGAGCTCCAAATTGCTCACTTTTGCGGACCAATCAGCGGGTAGTCTACCGGGTACTGAAGGTGAACCTATTTTCAACCATTTCGCATAACTGTTATTATACTCCCTGTTCAGCTTATATATTTTAGTTTGATATTCTGTATTGGGAATCAGTCCGTTCACGTCGATCCTGAGTTGATCTGTTTTTGACAAATCATCATCGGTCTCATTAAAATTGTATACGATGAAAGCCAATTCCTTCGACCCGATGGTCGGGATAATTCCCAAGCGGTCACCCGGGACGTTGCCAATTGCCTTTAATCTCTCGGGTTGCAGTTTGGCCAATAGCTCAAATCCCGTCAATATGGGTTTGGGCGTATGACCCCCGGTAGTCAGTTCCCGGTTTCCGGTAAACATTTCATTTTTTTGATCTTCCCACGAGAAGCCCCAGTAAAGCAACATGGAAGTTTTAAAATCGTAGTTGTCTTCGAGTGCATACAGGCAGTCAATCAGCTTTGTCATGAATAAGGGTGAGAACTCATTGTTACGGTATTCAAGCTGTGGATATTGCGCTTGTGCCTTTTGAAAATTAGAACAAACACCCCACTCATTCAGATGAAAATCAATATCTTTTATACTTTCATATTTATCCAGCAAACGTTTGATCCAGTGCAACTCTTGCGAAAAACGGCTTACCTGGGGAACAATTTCCGGAGGAGCATGTAACCATCCTCCGGATAATCCATAAATATGATGGGAAATAAAATCTATGGGAGAACCTACTTCACCGGTTACAAAGTTTGTCCCTGATGTCACATGATCTAAAAATGCTTTTAATGCATACAAATTGTAAGTTGCCGGTCCACCAACCTTAAAATCCTGATCATATGATTTCACAACATCAGCAAATGTATCATAAAGCCTGAAAAAAATATGAAGATGTTCGGTTGGCCAATTGTCGGGTTCATTCCATACCTCGTAATACCAGGTTTTTAACTCTTCCTTCCCAAATGTTTCTATCAGGTTTTCCATAAAAGCTCTCATCAACTGTTCCCATTCCAACCAATCTCTCGGTTGTGCATTTTTCCCTGTAAAACCTTCATTGTTGGTGTCGTTACCCAATGGCTTAGCAAAATTGTCGGGAAAGAAATCGAATTCAACTATGGGTTTGATTCCGTGTGTGAGATAGTTTTGAAAAGTATGATTTATCTTTGAAAAATCGTAATGGTATTTTCCATCAGGATCATATACTACAATCTGGCCACCCTTATCGTCGCTGTTGAAAGTGAAATGGCTCCGTATGTATTTAATGGAATTGTAACTGCTAATTCGGGATAAAAGATACTTTCCGGCATCATCATCAGTCATTTGAAACATAAAATCGTGTCCGGCAGCTTTCCAGAAATAGTGATTGATTCCCGCTTTCTCCTGTATATTTAAAGTGAAAACAGTTTGTCCTCTTCCGATTAACGGAATAAACAACATCAATAATATAAAAACCAGCTTCATTATTACCAGATATTATGCTCAATATACGATAAAGGTACTGTTGCCATATAGATCGATGACTTACCTTCATGAGACGAATAATAGGATACCCATAGTTTATTATCGTAGAACACCATGCCGGCATAACTGCAATCCCGGTGGGAAGGTAATTCGGTTATACAGTTTAACCGGTTGTCATCACCAAGGAGATAAAGGGTCGCATGCTCCTTTTCGTATTTATACGAACGGGACGCTACAATGAACTGTTCGTCGGTATACCTGATCATCGCCGGTCCCCCAAGACGTTCTGTGGGTATCCATGTCCATTCTGTATATGGTTTGAATGATCTGCCGATATATCCTTTTCGATCCTCTTCATTATCCCCATCACGCCGGATCACCATCACCATTTCATCGCTGCGTTTAAAAGCAATAGACGCTTCGCTCGGAGATCCCGGAATGTTGAGTTTGGTAATGAATGAATAATGGGTACCATTGCTTGTCTGTACCAGATATACAGCATTGTCTGTATAGACCACTCCGTAACCTGTACCACGCCACCATGTGATACGCCATAACCAATTATGCCCGGTTGTGAAGTTTTCATCGAAGATAATCTCTTGCAAAGCGGAGAATCTTCTTGTCTGATCATCCAGAAACGACACTTGTGTATTACGACTATTGATCTGTTTTTCTTTATCCTTATCCCACTCCAGGGCACCCACAAGCAACATCAGTCGCCCTTCGGGAGTGTTCGACAGTTTCGGATCGCGCAGATCGAATCCCTCTTTGCTTATCAAAGCAAACGATATCCAGTTGTATCCATCCTCAGAAGAGAGAATTCTGATTCTTCCATTCTGTTTAGAAGGAAAGATCAAATGTGAATCAGCTTCTCTGAATGTGCAATAAAATTTCCCCTCATGCCTTATTAAATCAGTAAATGCATTGTGGTTCGCGTGATCCCATATCTTTGCGACACGAAAAACAGTTTCCTGAGAGAAGCATAAATTGGCATGAATAATAAGCAACACAGATAACATCCACATCGGGTACCATCTTCTTCTTTTTAAAAAAGTACTTTTTATAATTTCCATTTGAAATAATTTATATCAATTTCGAATATGTGGATCCATCTGATCAGCTCTTATTCAGAAGGTTTCTTTCATGCCGGAAGGAATATCTCCCGACTTACCCCACTTTTTATTGGGTACATTTCCCATTTCAAATTCCAGCACTCCACCCGACACGATGGTATCATAGGATATCCAGCATTGATCGAATTCCACTCCGTTTAGCGTGGCAGATTGGATATAGAAATTATCCTCACTCACGTTGTTTGCTTTAACCGTGAAGACGTTTCCTTTCTCCAGCTGAATCCGGTACTCGGGAAATATGGGAGACCCAATTAGATAATAAGGCATCGCAGGATCTGAGGGGAACAACCCCATGGCACTCATCACAAACCAGGAAGCCATTGCTCCTGCATCGTCATCCATGGTTTCGATATACCCTTTGGTGTCTGCCCTGAATATGCGTGATACGACGGGTGTTTCGTATAAACCATGGTTGTGGTAGCGTTGCGTTACTTCTTTGGTTGTAAAGATTCGTGCCCATTTCTGGGTCAACCAGGGCTTCCCGAGATAATTAAACAGGAAAGGGGCATGTATATCGGGTTCATTGACCATCATAAACAGGTCATTTTCAAAAAAGTACTCCAGGTCTTGGGCCAACTGCTCTTTGCCTTCGCGCAGCGACGCCAATCCCTCCACATCATGCAACACGAACCAGCGATAGTGCCACAGATGTCCCTCGTACACATGTTTTTCAAAATCCTCTACGTCTTCCACCTCTTTTCCTGCAGGAGTAAAAAAGCCACGCATCGTCCCTTCCCGATCTTTTTGCGTGGCACACCACACATTTCTATATCCAAGTGCTTTGATTCGAAACATTTCGGCATCCTCTTCTTTCCCCAATTCTTTCGCCATCAACATGGCAACATAAGCGTGGTAAAAATGTTCCAGTTGGTCACTGATACGCTCTCCCTCTGCATTCAAAGCATACTCTTTCATCCCTTCATAGGCAATTGATGCGTCGAAATCCCTGATCCCCTTATTCCAGGCATCCATTACTACCGTACTATTGAACTCCATGCGGATATGGGGTGTGGGAGAGTATTTTGCATCTCTTCCCTCCTTGTTCTTGTGTGCGTAATAGTCAACCAGTGAACGGGCAATGTTTCTGGTGTATGAAGGTTCAAGCAACGACACCAATGAATATTTTCGAAAATCATCCCAGAGACTCCATGCAGAGTAATATGTGAAGTCGGGAGCAGTTTCTTTTGTGTTCAATACCATATTAGGTTGGTTCAAAGGGCGATAGTCGCCATTTGAAGCACTTGACAAATGTGGCACCAAGTAGCTATGGTACAAATGCGTATAAAAAATAGTTTTCAATTCTTCCGAACCTCCGATCACCTCCACTTTCCGTAACATTTTTTCCCAACGACCTGCACAAAGCTTCTGTGCCTGATCAAAGTCCCATCCTTTAATCTCGTTCTGAGCCTCTTCATAGGCCAATTCCTCATCGACTGTCGACAGACCCACTTTTAGGCAAACTTGGTTTTTTCCGTTTTCGGGATATTCCAACCATACACCAATTTGTTTACCTTGTCTTTCATTTACTTTTCCACAATCTGCACCATCCCATGAAGTAAATGTTTCAAAGGGTTGATCACTGACGATGGCAAAATAGAGTGTATGATATCCCCCTCCACTGTTATGTAGTGATTTGAAATATCCTGTTATTACGTTCTCACTCTTGATATTTATTTTTGCATCCAGCATTCCTACATAACTATGTGATAGGTCAACAGCCACATAGCGATTTTTTCTTTGATCCTTAGGAAAGGTATAGCGATGAAACCCTACGTGGTCCGAGGTCGTTAACTCGACATTTACCCCCGATTCAAGCTTGACCCTGTAATAACCCGGACGGGCTTCTTCGGTACTTTTTACCAACGGCTCGCGAAACTTCTCAATCTGATTGGTAAACAGGCCTATGCCGGGTTTGATGAGCAATCCGCCTCCCTTTCCCTTGGAGCCCGCACCGGCAATACGGGTATGCGAGAATCCCTCAATCGAATCGTCCTCGTAATAGTATCCGACGTGCGAATCCCCTTCGGTTTCGGGTGAAAGGTGTACCAATCCGAATGGCATGGCTGGTCCCGGATAAAGCATGCCGTTATCTCCTTCGGTGCAGATGAACGGATCGACATAATTCAACGGATTATCATGTACTCTTATTGGAGAGGTACAACAGATAACAGACAATGTTGCAAGAAGAATGATAGGTTGTAGATATCTCATTGGCTTTTTTTAGTTTTGAATATTTCAATCATTTCAGCAATTTCCTGTCTTCTTTTTAAAAGAATATGAGGATCTTTTGCATAAACAGTATCACTGGCAACTATTTCATCACCTATATGCAGTAGCGCCTTTGCCTGTTTTACCAAAGAGGCTTCCTCAGGAGAGGCTTTTGAGACATAATTTTCCAATATCTTCATATAATCATAGTCATCCATTCCATCGCGAAGAACCGACAGTCGAATGGAAGGAACGGGCCCTGTGATGTAAGCTCTTTTATCTGTTTCGGGTTGACGGTTTGGTGGGTAGAAAAACATGCCGTCTCCATTTCCAAATTCAGCAGCACCTCCTACCGGATTATTGTATCCGCCAAAATATTGCATGGTGTTGTCCCACACAGACTGTTTTTCAGGGGATATCCCCGGTGAATCCCAGTAATTGCTACACCAGCACAACAATCCTTTTAGTCCCCATTTGTAGGATAACCAAGCCCATACACGCAGATCAACAGCATGGGGGTTATCAATAAAAAGATTCAGATGGGGTAGCTTAGGCCAGGTCATCAGGTAGGACCACATCTCACGGCCTTTGTCCATCCACGGTTTGGATGAATCGTAGTTGAATCTCGCCAAAACGGGGCAACCGATATCCGTAACATCCATGATTTCAGGGCCGGGGTTGTTCTCTGTGATCAACGTCGTCAGTTTTGGCGCAGCCTTTTTAATCATTTCCATCCCTTCCCGCACAAACCAGTAGTATTCCTGTTTCGGCTCGTCAATCCAATACAGATATTCTTTTCCAAGCCATCCCTTTTGTTCCAAGTGATCCTGCAATTGTGACAAAATAGAAGTAATCAGTTTTTCATATTCTGGTGTACCCCCTACAAAACCATTGAAATATTGAGTTGTTCTTCCATAATAATTGCCTTCTCTCAGTTCGGGGATTTTGTATCTGAAACCCGTAAAACCATATTCATCGAGATACTTTTCAGCAGCATGATCAAAATCATCAAAATTCAAGTTCACCTTTAGTTGATGAATGTCTACTTCAAAATCTCCATGAGGAAGAAGGTTTTCCTTCGTGATGACATCCTCGAAAAGAATGTTGTCAAACCATGTGGTTCCCACAGGCTCTTGTGCAGTAAGACCGTAAGGGTCGTTCAATACGGCATAAAGCTGAATGCCGGCATAAACGGCTTCTCGTGGAAAAGGACGGTATATCATCATTTCGTCTTTGTAGAAAAAAGGAAGATCCGGGTCTATGTATAGGGAATCGGCTTGCCATGATGTTGATCCGTAGAACCGCTTGAACTTGATGTCGTAAGGTAGTTCCTGGCGATTTTTATCGTAACATTTAATGGCGACAGCATACACCTGTTTTTCTTTGTGCGTTTTCACCCAGAATTTAATGTTATAGGGCTTTCTATAATCAATTTTAATCAATTCGGAATATGATGCCGGAAAGTGAGAACTGTAGTTGCGGTCATTTACCTGGAAGGAGTATCTTCCCTCAAATACAGTATCAGGGTCGTAAGTTCCGCCCGACCAGGGTATGCCGGTTACACTTTTTTTGATCTCATTGCCCTCATAGAACTCCTGTGGAGATATGCGGTATTGCCGGAAAGTCTGAAAATAGAGCTCCTGAACTTTCAAATAATCTTCGATATTTGTGAGGTTATGGTATCTTTTTACGTTGTTTCCATAAAATCCAAAAGCCGAACGCATAACAGGAGAAGGAGGAAGAGCAAAGTCCCAGACATGCAGCTTTATGGATACTTTTTGTTCCCAATTTTCGGAGCGGAAAGTCAAAGCTGAAATGTAATCTCCTTTGGGTGTGCCAGGGGGAACGTAAACAGTAATCCATAACGGAAAGCTTTCTCTTTCGTTTACCGTAAACGGCTCGCTGTAAGCCGGTAATGGATCGGGATAAAGACCGGATTTATGCTGCAATCCCGAAGCGTTTTTCACATGAACATATTCCACCAAACGAACAGACAAGTTTGAGGTATCAATTTCGTTTCCGTTTTTATCATGAAAAGCCTCTAATGTAACAGCAACGTTGCGCAGTGTTTGTCTGCCTGTGAGGACGACCTGGAATGATTCGGATTCATTTCTTGCTGAATAAATCTGAACTGTTTTTTTGACGGAAGGAGTTTTATGTTCCTGCATTATCTTATACACTCCCTCTGTCCACCAGATAGAAGCTGCCCGATCTTTTCGAAGCAGATATCCTTGCGAAAAGAGTGAAATGGCCGATAGCGTCCAAATTATACTGATCGCAAATAGCTTATTCATAACATTTTATGATATTATTCCAAAAAAGATAGGGGAAGAAAAGACTTTTCTTCCCCTTGAGAAGAGAAGTCTTTCGTATTAGTTACCATTGGGATTTACATCCCACCAGAGAGGAGTAGATTCGAGATCAGGACCGCCCAGCAATGTCACTGCTTTGGCTATTTCATCGGGTTGCCCCGTTTTTTCATCATCGGGATACGGTAATCTGGTTACAATCATACCTCTTGATACATCAATATTCGGATTCATTGAATTCTTTTTTGGATAGATTTTTGGGAGTCGTGTTCTCCGATATTCTGTCCAGGCTTCCCAACTATCCGGAAACAGTGCCAACCATTTTTGGGTCATGATCTGCTCATACTGTTTCTCACTGTTTGATGTGTATTTCACGGGGATATCTGTCATTGGTGGATCATAATAGGGATGATTATCCGGAGCGACGGGTGTTGCAAGGCTGTTTATGTAGTCCTGAATTTGGGATGCGGGAAAAGAGGCCCCTCTCCACTGTCTAATAGAGACTTCAATCCCTTTTTCATAGAACGATTGAGCGGTGCCTCCCATATTCCACCCCCTCCAGGCACCTTCGGCTTTCAGAAACCAGGTTTCGGCAGCATTACTCACGTTTATGGGAACTTCTGTAGAGACAACATTTTCTCCAACCCATCTCGGTCCGAAGTTGGAATAAAGTTTAAATGCAACAATATCCTCAGCCGTAAAACCACTGGTCAAACCATGATAACCGCCTATATTTGCCATGATTTCAGGTTGGTCAACGGTAGTCTCTTGCTTCACAACAGAAAAATACTCCTGAAGGCGGGGATCCTGGTATCCTTTCAAAACGCTTTCCATGCTAGTACTCATCGAGTTTTGATGCCATCCTCCGATACGGCACATCCCATTTTGAACACCGTTGAACGAGGGAAGATCCATGATCATGGCGTTGTCCTCATTATTTTCCATCATCACACCCTTAACCGCTGCTTCCGCTTCGGTTTTTGCCTTTTCAGGATCAACATTGGATATCCGGCAGGCTAGACGAAGGCGCATGGTGTTGGCAAATTTTATCCATTGAATAACTTCACCGTTGTAAAGGATATCCCCTGCTCCAAATACATTTAATCCGGGATTCCTGCTGACTTCGGGAGTCAGATAGTCAACTGCCGCAGTCAGATCCCTGAAAATATTGTAGTAGATGTCTTTGACACTTTCATAGGGGATTACATCTTTGCCATTGCCTGCTTCGGTATAGGGCAAGGGTCCCCAGGCATCCGCCATCCGGTGCATTACATATCCTTTCCAGATCATGGCCACGTGGTATGCAGTAGGGTTTTCATCCACAGTATTGTTCAAGATAGCCACAATAGCTGGAATGGACTGACTGTAAAAAGTCTTGAATACCGACTGCTCGTGCGATAAATGAAGTACATTTTGTTCCCTGTCAACTCCTCCGATGACTGTGTACCCGGAAAAATGATCAGAGATATTGCTTTTACCCCTGCTGTATTGATCGCTGGTGAGTAAACAGTTCCCTGAAATCTGGGCGCGTGTAAAAAGGCCTGCAAGTTCCTTGTCGGTAATTTCCATCAATTGGGTTTTATTCAGGTTGTATTTCTCAAACTGATCAGTACAAGCAAAACAGACGATGCATATCCATATCAGAGAGAATAGTTTCTCTCTTTTTATAATATTTAGATGTTTCATATTTGATGAATTTAATGGTTAAAATGATAACTTAATATTTAAACCAAAAGTGCGTGCCCCCGGCAGGAATGAGTTCTCAGCTCCTTGCCCATTTGCTCCAGTATCGTAGGTGACATCGGGATCAAACCAGTCGCATCCGTTATAAAAATATAGCAAGTTCCTCCCCACCAGTGATACCCTCACGGCGGAAATCAGTTCACTCTTAACCGCGAAATTATAACCTAATGAAAGTTCACGCAAGCGTGAATTGGTAGCTTCATGGGTAAAAAGCTCAGAGGGCCCGTTGTTTGAGCTCCTTCCTCCTACGAGTGTTCCGTACGCCTCTGCATTTATTGTCACGTCGTTAGGAGTGCCATCCTCCTTTACGCCTTCAAAAATAAATCCATCCCGTCCATATAGCGTGGCCTCACTACCTCCTGTAGACATCAGCATGGATTCTGTAGCAGATGTTCTGATTCCACCGTAATTCAAATCAATAAGAAAATTTAAATGCCAGTTCTTATAGCTGAATGAGTTGGATAATCCGCTTTGCCAGTCATAGTTATAGTTTCCAAGGTAATGGTCAGGATCGGGTGTTATGATGGGTAATCCATTGTCGGATACTATGATCCTTCCTTGCGTGTCGCGCCTGAATGTTCTTGAGTAGATCTCCCCATAGGGGCGTCCCACCTCTACCCAGCTATTTCCCAAAGAGAGATTGGGCATACTTAGTTCATACCGGTCAACCCCCTGGTATAACTCAAGTACCTTGTTTTTGTTGCGTGAAAATGTCAGATAGGAATTCCATGTAAAGTGTTTATTCTCTATCAGTTTTCCCGAAAGCATCAATTCAATCCCTTTATTCTGGATATCGCCACAATTGATTTGGGTACTGGTATATCCTGAAGTAGGTGGTGCCGTAATAGATATTAACTGATTAATGGTGTTTGATTTATACCAGGTAAAATCAAGGCCAATCCGGTTATTCCAAAACCGTAGTTCCCCTCCCAATTCCCAGGATTTGGATTTTTCAGGAACCAGTTGTTCTGCCACTTTCGTGCCACTTGTGGTGATTTGCCCAATCGGCCCGTTCGTATTTCTTCCGTAGGTCTGAAAGATGGACGCAAAGCCCACTCCATTTCCTACTTCAGCATATGATCCTCTGAATTTAGCGAACGATATGATATCGGGTAGCTTGACCATTTCAGAAAGGATGGCGGTTGCACCCACAGAAGGATAGAAATAGTCGTAAGGGGGTGGAAGCGTGGAGTTCCAATCGTTTCGTGCAGTGAGGTCGAGATAGATCATGTCTTTATAAGCCATTTGAGCCGTTCCGTAAAGACTTTGTGTTTGTACCCTCGATTCACTGTCAGTCGTAGTGTTTGATGCCCCGAAGTTCAATGCAAATTTATTTTCCACCGTCAATCCGTTTGTGGTAGCTGATTGGCCTCTTGCTTTACTGTCTTTCACCTCACCTCCGACCATTACGTTAAAGGTTAAACCGTTGGAAATTTCTTTACGAAAATTAAGCATGAAATCTGCTGTAAGATCCTGTGCTTTTCTGAAAGAGGTGTAATAATTTCCTTTCCCATCATTCACGTAGATCGCATCCCAATATATCTTTTCCTCGGCATCATCATGGATCGCATCCATGGAAACCCTAGCTTGAGCCGATAACCAGTTGGTGAATTCATATTTTAAGGATGTAAAAGCCGTGGTTCTATTGCGACTGGTAGGTGCTACCCGACGATAGAGCGACCAATAGGGATTGTTCAATGTGGACGTGCCTCCCGGTACCCAGATATTTTGTTTGAGAGATCCTTCCTCGTTGTAGTATTCAAAATCCTTCAAATCCACACTTCTGAGACTTCTTGGCATGCGCAATAAATTCTGCATGGGGCTGAAGTAGTCATCACCACTTGCAGGTCGGCTATCCATATCCTGCATAAAAGAGGTAATCTTGAAATCCATTCGTAATTTGGGGATCAACTCGGCATTAAGGCGTAAGTTGAAATTGTGTCTTTCCAGCTTGTCTGTCTTCAGCATTCCCCGTGCCGTGGTGTTACTATAGGAGAAGTAGACTGTCGATCGTTCACTGCCAGCACTGTAAGACAACGTATTGGTTAAGTTATAGCCGTTAAGAAAGAAGTCTTTCACATTATTGGGCTGTGCCTTAAGCTCAATTTCCTCACCGGTCCAGTTGGTTACTTTCTGGCCACTCATCTTCGGCCCCCAACTCATTGCAGCAATTGTGGAGGAGTAGATACCTCCTGATCCCTGTGCGTATTCGTTTTGCAAATGGGGAAACATATAGGGCACGTCTATGGTGGTGATGGAGTTGAATTCAATCTGCGGTTTACCCATTTTACCTTTTTTTGTGGTCACGATAATTGCCCCATTATTTGCTGCAGAACCGTATAGTGCTGCGGCAGCGGGTCCTTTCAGTACGTTGATGCTCTGTACGTCATCGGCATTGATGTTGGAAAACCCATCGAAAGAGTCCACTTCACGGGTTGAATTATCAGTGGAAATTGCTCCTTTGGAATTGTTATAAGGTATACCATCCACCACAATAAGAGGTTCGTTGCTGCGATTAATCGATTTGTTACCGCGTATGATAATCCTGGAACTACCTCCCACGCCAGAAGCACCTGATGAATTAGAGATGGATACTCCGGAGACCTTTCCCGATAAGGAGGTAGCCAGGCTGGGGTCACGAACATCTGATAAGGACTCCACATTGACCAGTTCGGTAGCATAACTCAGGCTACGTTTGCTTCTTTCAATTCCAAGTGCAGTGACCACTACTTCTTTAATTCCAATTAATTCCTCTTCCATCAGCACCCTGATCGTGGTTCTTCCTTCGATGGGTATCTCCTGTGTCATCATACCAACAAACGAGAAACGCAGAGCTTTCGCTTGAGATGGAATCGTGAGGCTGAATCTTCCATCCAAATCGGTTACGGTACCGATACCCACACCCACCACTACAATGCTTACACCCGGTAGAGGGTCACCCGACTTGTCAGTTACCACTCCCGTTATGGTGTTTGTTTTTTGTTGTTGAATAATATTGATGTCCGGTTGTTCAATAGCTACAGACGGAGCAGCTTCTGTGGATTTATAGACAACGATTTGTTTGTCCAATATTTTATACATGAGTCCTGTACTGGATAATACGGCATCCAGAACTTCCAATACATTTTTTGAATTGGCTTCAACGTTAACTTTCTTGTTAATCAGTTTTTCACAGTTATCCGAGAAAACGAAAACATAATCACTACCCTTTTCAATTTCTTTACAGACTTCTTTTATAGAAGCTGTTTTTGACTTGATGGTAAATTCCTGAGAATAACTGTTATCTGCTGAAGAAAACAATATGCAGAAAAACAAGAAGAACAGGGTTATTCTCATGATTTTTAGACAATGTTTAAAATTATTGAGGGGTTTTCTTCCTTCAATTGAAAGTTTATTCATATCTTTGTACGATTTTAATTATTAATAATCAAGGTAATTAAATTCAATTTGGCCGGACGGTATTCGCAGTATCGTTCGGCTTTTTTGTTTTTCGTAAATATTATCTATCTCTGTGCATAGGCTTAAAGTTTAATTGGGTTCATTAATTACTCATGTTTCGCACTTCCCTCAAACCATTGACAAAGAAATAGAAGGGAAATGCATTATTATCTATATCTCTGTACTATAACATTTTATATTTTACAATTTCTCAATCGTCCTTAACCATCACCGAACAACACAGTGCAATGATCATGGATTCTGCTTTTGGATTGGCCAACATTTTTTCAAGTAAATCATCGGCATCCATCTCCAATACCTCGCATACTGAGCAGACTAACTCGATGAACAGCCCCCATAGCCGTCTGTCGAGTGTTTCCCTGAGCACATCGGCGTTCATTGACCGATAAAGTGCCCCTTTCGACTCGTAGTTATCGTACCGGAAACGCAGTGTCAATAACAGATAGGCTATCATGCTGATGGTCGTTTCTGCTACCTGGGCGTCAAAGTTACTGGATTGACATCTTCCCAGGTTCAACAATTGCTTCGATTCTCGATTGAACACCTCCACAACCCATCTTACCTGGTAATGCCCGATCAATCCCTTGAACGTCAGTTTCGTGTCCGTCGTCAACAAAACCTTCCATTTGTCATTTTTGCCCCGACGACTAAAGAAAAGGCAGATCTCAACACCTTGGTACAGCACCCTGGCCTGTTTGTACTGGTAACCCAGGGAACGGCAGCGCCTGGGTTTGCCCAGCATGTTATTGATCTGGGCGTGAGTCAGGCTCTTACCCTGATACTCAAACTTAGTCTTTGCAAACTTGTACATCCCGATCAGGTGAACTTCCTTGTCCTTCACACTCCGGATAGCCTGTATCAACGCATCGCAAGTAAACCAGCTGTCCACCAGGACGTAATCAACACGAAGCCCGCGATAGATGGCCGTGAAAAACATCCGCAGGACCATCTGAATCTTGTTCGTGTCCAGTTCTTCCACACGTTTAGCGGTGTACGAGTCCTTGATACGCTTGCAACTGTATTGCTTGCGGATCTGCTTTTTGGTCATCCCAAACGGGCGTTCCTGCTTTTTCCCTTTTTCCCGGTGAAGACTGAAATCCAGTGGTATGGAGGACTTACCGTCCCAGTACATCATCACCAACAGCTTGAATCCAAGCACGTAGCTGTTGGTTACATGATCCCATACCTTCCCGATCTTCTCTATACGCTTCCCGGTTTTAGACAGGGTGGTGTCATCGAAGATCAGGTAACGGGATGAGGTATCATCTACATCACTATCTTTGGACGTCACCGTCAGAAAACGATGCACAAGATGCCACATAAGCATCCGCCAGCATATGATGGAACTGTTCTTCAAGCGATAGAACACATCCTTGCCCATGGTGGAACCTTCACCTGTGGGGCTGTTCAGATAGGAGTTGACCGTCTTGTCTGAACTGACCACCATGGAGACCAGCAGGGCCAGGACCATTTTAAAATCATATCCCCGGGTCTTGAACCATTTGAACTCAGAAAGACCTTCGCTTAGCTTCAACGCCTTGAAGCGGCTAAAAATATCTTCAGCGGAAACCCTGCCGGGGGTAAAGTCCGCTTTCAACTCTTGAATCTTTTTAATATCTTTGTCCTGCAGCATATTTTAATGGTTTGGTTTCCATCGCTAAGATAATCATTTTCAATGATATATTAGCTAAAATATGCTGCTTTTTTTATCTCTTATCCTCTGATTATCAACTTCATTTTTAACTGCGAAACATCAGTTAATTATAAATACTTGATTGTTGTCCTTTATGTATTTGGTTGAGGACAGAAGCCCTATTGTAGTCATGACGTTATCCAGGTTTTCCGACAGGTAGATTTTTCCGGTACAGGTGCGCCTCTGTAGATTCACATCGTTGTCAAAGTCAAAAGAGAGGTTGTAGTATCTTCCGATCTGTTTCAATACATCCGTCATAGGGGTTTTATCGAATTCCAGGTAACCATTTTTCCAACTGATAAATTGATTCACATCCACTTTTTGCCTGTTGAATGTACCGTTGTCCGAATAAGTAGCCTGTTCGCTGGGTGATAAAAAGGTTTCCTTTTTGTTTGTGGGTTGTAAGCTTACGCGGCCTTCTACCAATACAACCGATTGCGGAGAATCGGCGTATGTGGAGACGTTGAACTTGGTGCCGTAAACCTTTACGTCAAAATCGGAGGTACGTACGTGAAAAGGCTTTTTACCGTCGGGCGCCACCTCGATGTACATCTCACCCGATGCCAGCCGGACCTCACGGTTGTTTCCGGTAAATTGTGCAGGAAACTCCAATACGGAACCGGAGTTGAGCCACACTTTACTTCCGTCGGAAAGAGTGAGTGTGGAGCGTTTTCCGTACGGAACAATGAGCGTGTTCTGCTTGCTTTTAGTCAGTTCCACCGTTTTTTCCTCACTGTCGACTTGCCTGATTTTCGCTTTTCCAGTTTTATCAAATTCTACCTGTACGTCGTTTTGAAACAACAACGAATCTTCTTCCGTAATCAGCTGAATATCTTTATTGTTTAACAGATTCCCAACAATGAGCTCTTTGTCCGCTGAATAATGGACTTTTTTTTCTTGAAAAACAAAGTGGTTTAATCCAACAATAAGTAAGGCGATCGCTGCGCAGGAAGCAACGGAGAGTTGAATAAGCCGGCGGCTTTTTATTCTTTTCAACGATCGTTCGACGGTGGATTGAATTTCATTCAACAAACGTATACGTTCATCCTCGTTTAAGGTGCTTTTGTTCAGTCCGGTTGTTTTAAGGTAGTCAATGGCTTGCTGTAAGGCAATTTTTAACTCCGGGTTTTGTTTGATAAAGCCTTCCCAATGCGCTTCTAGCTCTTCATCCGGCGCTAATTGCCAGCGGATGAACTGCTTGTCTTTTAGAAAATCGGTATGTCGTGTATAAGTTGGCATCAAGATTCGCTTTATAGATAGACGATCCGGGGGAAAATTTATCCCCTGATTTTTGAAAAATCTTGTAATTTTAACATCCTTGTGTTAAGAAAGGAGAAAAAGGAAAATAAGTGTGCCGTATTTTTCGCGTAGGTTTTGCATGGCTTTTGAGAGGAGTTTTCGGCATCCGTGAACGCTTATGTTCAGCAGTTCGGAGATTTGTTCATAGTCGTATTCCTGGACGTAACGCAGGTAAACGATTTCACGTTGACGTTCAGTAAGGCTTTCGAGCATTTCCGCCAGCTGGTTTTTTATCTGTTGCTGTTCCTCCTGACCGATAAGCCGTTCTTCAATGGTAACCTGGATATTGAAAGGCGTTTCCTGCAGATCGATCGCGGATAATTCGGCATATTCTTTTCGGGCTTTATAAATATCATAAAGCCTGTTTTTAAGTGACTTGAAAAGGTAAAACTTTATATTTGAAACATCCTGAAGCAGCTTTTCACTGGCTGCAAATTTGCAAAAAACATCGTGAATGGCATCCATAATGATTCCTTTCTCAAAACCGAGGTAGAGGGCATACGTGTACAGATCGTCCACGTAACGGTTGTAGATGGATGCGATGTTTTCCTTTCTCATTTATTTTGCAAATTTTTACAAAATGAAATACAAAATAAACAAAAAAAGTGGGGGAAATGAAATTAAAACCTTGAAAAGTGAAATAAACATGAAACATGAGGAGATACTGCTTTACGGAAACGATAGCAGGGGTATGGAGTAAAAGCTCAACAGGAATATGGATGTAATGAAATCCTTGTGGTTTACGTCTAATAATAAATTATTGCGTACTTTTACATCATATTTGAAGAATAAACCAACAATAAATCTACTTTATGGACAGACGAAATTTTATCAGGACTGGCGGTCTGGCTCTTGCCGGGGCTGTGGCTGCACCCACGTTCGCATCCGATTTAACTGGAAATAAGGAAGCTGCGCCGGTTTCATCAGCGATGCAACATTTTGGTATAACCCATGCCGATGTTCGTAAAACGTTGACGGCAGCACTGGAGAAAGGCGGCGACTATGCCGATTTGTTTTTTGAGCATACGTTTACCAATAGCGTAGCACTTCAAGACGGTGCGGTAAACCGGAGTAACTCTAACATCGATTTTGGAATGGGTGTGCGTGTCCTTTCCGGAGATCAAACCGGATATGCCTACATCGAGAACGTTACTCTCGAGGAAATGCTGAAAGCTGCCCGGACAGCTGCGCGAATTGCCAGCAGCAGTGTGAAGACGAAACCGGTTTCGTTGACTGAGAGGCCGTTGAAAGCAAATTGCTACGCAATCTCCACCCCGTGGGAAGGTGTAGCACTGAAAGAGAAAACACCCTACCTGCAAAAACTGAACGACAAGATTTTTGCACTCGATAAACGGGTGCAAAAAGTATCGGCGTCGCTCAACGACAGCACTTCGCACATACTGTTTTGTAACTCAGAGGGAGTGAGTTATTACGATTACCGTCCGATGGTAACATTGAGCGCGGTTTGTATTATGGAAGAAAACGGGAGGTTTGAGAACAGTCATTCGGCGAGAGCTTACCGGAAAGGGTTCGAATTCCTGTCGGATGACATTATCGATGTAATCGCCCGAGAAGCCGTGGAAAACGCTTCCATCTTGTTCAAAGCCATCAAACCCAAAGGGGGAGAGATGCCGGTGGTTATGGGATCCGGCGGATCGGGGATTTTGTTGCACGAAGCTATCGGGCACGCGTTTGAAGCTGATTTTAACCGGAAGAATATTTCCATTTTCTCCGAACAACTCAACAAGAAGATATGCAACGAACATATCAGTGTGGTGGATGACGGAACCATCCCGTTTAACCGCGGGTCGATAAATATTGACGATGAGGGTACATACGGACAGAAAACCTACATTGTGAAGGACGGTATCCTTACCAGCTACCTGCACGACCGCATCAGCGCCAGGCATTATGGGATCGCTTCCACCGGAAACGGCCGTCGTGAATCGTTCCGGAACATGCCTATACCACGCATGCGCGCAACGTACATGGAGGCAGGAAATGTGAAGGAGTCCGACATTATCGCTTCGGTAAAGAACGGTATCTTTGTTGATAAATTCACCAACGGCCAGGTGCAGATCGGCGCGGGTGACTTCACGTTCTTCGTAAAATCGGGGTACCTTATCGAAAACGGAAAATTAACCCAACCCATCAAGGACATTAACATCATCGGTAACGGGCCGAAAGCATTGGCTGATATTACTATGGTAGCCGATAACGACAAAATAGATAACGGCACGTGGACTTGTGGAAAAGACGGACAGTCGTGTCCGGTTACCTGTGGCATGCCGTCGGCATTGGTAAGTAAATTAACGGTAGGAGGAGAGTCATGATATCAAACGAAAATAAAAAATTGGCACAATGGGCCATGGACTATGCCCTGAAGAACGGTTGCCAGGCAGCAAAAGTATCACTATACTCGGGGTCAAACACATCTTTTGAACTTCGTGATGCTCAGATGGATAAACTGCAGCAAGCCTCGGAAAGCAGGATGAGCTTGTTCCTTTATGTAGACGGACGTTACGGAACATATTCCACCAACCGGCTGGATAAGAAAGAACTGGAATCGTTTATCAGAAACGGGGTAGAATCCACGCGGTACCTGGCTGAAGACGAGGCACGCGTACTTCCCGATGCCTCCCGTTATTACAAAGGAGGAAAGCCCGACCTGCAGCTGCTTGATCCGCAGTTCAGCGCTGTAAATCCGGACAATAAGGTTGCCTTGGCACAGGCAATTGCCGAAGAAGCCTTGGGCAAGGATCCTCGAATAATTTCGGTGGAATCGTCGTATGGTGACGGAGACGGCTTTAGTTATCAGATAACCAGCAATGGATTCGAAGGTGAAACCCAACAATCGTGGTACTCACTCTCGGCAAGTGTAGCCGTGAAAGGTGAGGGCGAAGCCCGTCCGTCGTCTTATTGGTACGAATCATCACTCTATCTTGATAAACTGGTAAAGGAAGGAGTAGGCCAAAAAGCATTGGAGCGCACCCTGCAGAAAATCGGACAGAAGAAAACGAAGTCGGGCAGATACACCATGGTGGTCGATCCGATGAATTCAGGGCAGTTGCTTCGTCCGATGCTGAGTGCTATTTTTGGTTCCGCCTTGCAGCAGAAAAACTCATTCCTGCTGGATAAGCTCGGGCAGAAAGTGGGCAGTGACAAGTTTACACTCCTGGATGAGCCCCACCTTATCGGTGCGTCCGGAGCCCGGTATTTCGATAGTGAGGGTGTAGCCACAGAACGCCGGAGTGTTTTCGATAAAGGAGTACTGAAGACCTATTACATCGACACCTACAACGCCAAAAAAATGGATGTGGATCCAACCGTCGCCAATCCGTCCATTCTGGTCATGCAGCTGGGAAATAAAGACCTGAACGGCCTGATTTCCGATGTGGCCCACGGCATCCTTGTTACCGGATTCAACGGGGGGAACAGCAACAGTTCAACCGGAGATTTTTCGTACGGGATCGAGGGCTTTCTTATCGAAAAAGGTAAACTTACCTTGCCGCTTTCGGAAATGAACGTTACCGGAAACATGATCACGTTGTGGAACTCACTTGCGGAAACCGGAAACGACCCGCGGTTAAATTCGTCGTGGCGTATTCCTTCGCTGGTCTTCGAAGGGGTTGATTTTAGCGGGCTGTAAGTAGGGCTCTTCGGTCTTTTTAACACCAATAGTGACGACTTATTCAACGGTTTTGTGTAATTTTGCGGCAAAATCTGTCAAAATCAAGAACCAAGCGGTTTCAAATTAACTATGGGGAAAAAATCGGTTTCGAATAAAAAAACAAACAAGACAATGCCGCCTAAAAACGATATTGTCAAATGGCTATGGCGATTGTTCTTTCTTTTCATTGCTGTAAATGTTGTTGCTTTCCTGCTGATGTCATCCGGATTGATTGGATACCTGCCGCGTATCGATGAACTGGAAAATCCGATCGATAAATATGCCTCGCAGGTAATTTCGTCGGACGACCAACTCTTGTTTACTTATTCTCAAAGTGACGAAAACCGGATTTTTGTAAGTTATAATGAATTGTCGCCATACCTTATTCATGCATTGGTTGCCACTGAAGACAGGCGGTATTATAACCATTCGGGAATTGATTTTATCGGTTTAGGAAGGGCTGTTTTTAAGACATTGTTGCTTCAGGATGAAAGCAGCGGCGGAGGAAGTACCATCACCCAACAGCTGGCAAAATTGCTCTATTCTCCAAAAGCCAACAATAAACTTCAGCGTGTGTTTCAGAAACCCATCGAGTGGGTGATCGCTACGAAACTGGAGCGTTTTTATACCAAAGACGAGATCATCAATCTTTACCTCAATAAATACGATTTCAACTACAATGCGGTAGGGATTGAATCAGCGGCACGTACTTATTTCAATAAACGCCCCATCGATCTGAACATACAGGAGTCGGCTATGCTTGTGGGTATGTTGAAGAATTCATCGCTTTACAACCCGGTCAGGAGAGAAAACGTGACCAAAGAGCGCCGCGATGTGGTGCTTGCCCAAATGAGAAAGGCTGGACACCTGACCCTGCAGGAAGCCGATTCGATACAGAAACTCCCCATCGAACTGGATTTCAACCGTGCCGACCACGTTGCTATTCCCGCTCCCTACTATCGCCAGCATCTGGCAAAAATGATGATGGCGGTGAAGCCCGAAAGGAAAAACTATGCATCCTGGCAAGGACAGCAGTTTACAGAAGATTCGCTCGCGTGGGAGACCGATCCGTTATTCGGTTGGTGCAACAAAAACAAGAAGCCAGACGGTTCAAATTATAACGTCTATACGGATGGGTTGAAAATCTATTCCACCATCGACTCGCGCATGCAGAAATACGCCGAACAGGCCGTTCGTGAACATTTACAATACCTGCAGCCCCAGTTTGCGGCCGAGAAGCGGGGTAAAAAATATGCTCCTTACTCCAACAGCGTGGCAAACGATGTCGAAAAATTTATGCAGACGGCCATGAAGCAGACGGACCGCTACCGGATTTTAAAAAAACAAAACTGGAGTGATGAAAAGATCCTGAGTAATTTCAAAGATACTCCCGTGGATATGAAAGTCTTTTCCTGGAAGGGAGAGATAGATACCACGATGACGCCGTGGGATTCCATCCGGTACCACAAAGGTTTTCTCAGGGCTGGATTTGTAGCGATGAACCCGGTTACGGGACATGTGAAAGCGTATGTGGGCGGCCCCGACTTCGCGCATTTCAAGTACGATATGGTAAGTAGCGGTAAACGGCAAATCGGTTCAACCATAAAGCCGTATCTCTATACGTTGGCTATGGAAGAAGGATTGAGCCCCTGCGACGGGATGGTTCACGGACCAATAACCATCATGGCTGAAAACGGACAGCCGTGGAGCCCCCGAAACACACGTGGAGCGCTTGGACATTTTGTTACCATAAAATGGGGCTTGCAAAACTCGGATAACTGGGTGACTGCCTATTTGATGAGTCTGTTTTCTCCTTACGCGTTCGCCCGGATGCTGAAATCTTTCGGGTTGAAAACTCCTCCCGATCCAGTCGTCTCGCTGGCGCTAGGGCCAAATGATGCTTCGGTGTATGAGATGGCCGGTGCGTACACGGCGTTCGTCAACCGCGGGATTCGTGTTGAACCGCTGTTGGTTACCCGTATCGAGGATTCTTACGGAAACGTGGTGGCCAACTTTGTTCCCCGGATGCAGGAGATTTTCAGCGAAACGACTTCCTATAAGATGCTCGACATGCTCAAGGCCGTGGTTGACGGAGGTACGGGAGGCCGGTTGCGCCGTCTGTACAACCTGAAAGGGGAGATGGGAGCCAAAACCGGAACGACCAATAACAATTCCGATGCGTGGTTTATGTCGTTCACACCCGAGATAGTAGCATCGGCCTGGGTAGGCGGGGAGGAACCTTCCATTCACTTCGACCGTATGGCTTACGGACAGGGAGCTACTGCTGCACTGCCCATTCACGGATTGTTCTACCAGCGGGTATATGCCAATCCCGAGCTGAAATATTCCGATAACGGGAAATTTGATATTCCCGCAGATTTCCAGCCTTGCTACGATACACAACGCTATTCATCCGATTTCTACCTGGACGAGGATCCGATAGAACAGAGCGAAGGAATTGACGATTTTTTTAATTAGCGGAGAACAAAGAGTCCGGGTTACAGTTATTTATTTCCCGACTGCATAAATAACTGCTCCCGCAATTCCTTTATGCGCTTGAAACTGACTATGTAATAAATGTTTTCTGCGTTCATTTTTTCGTCTTTGGCGATGGCGAAGCTGGCGACATCGAAATCTTTGGGGGCAGTTTTCAGGAAACGTTCGTAGGTGGTGATGGCGTTTTTGTAATCTTTTGCCGTGTCGTAAGCATGTGCGATGCTGTACAAAAGATTGTGCCGGTCGGGCTGGCGCTTATATGCGGAAAAGTAATATTGTATTGCCTTGGCGTGATCGTTCGTATTTTGATAGGCCTCCGCTATCGATATGTCGAAATCGGGCAGCATTCCTGACATCTTATCTATCTTGTCCATACCTTCCTGTAATATCTCCACGGCTCTTTCCCGGTTTTTTGTTCGCCCGAGCGCTGTTCCGTAATAGTAGAACATATTCACATCATTGCGATTAAGATCATAAGCTTTGCCGAGCCATTTCACGGCTTCGTAGTACCAACCCTTGGCGTAATTGCTCATCCCCAGGAAATAGGTGGTGGTGTAGGAGCTGTCGCCTATTTCCACAATTGCTTTCAGGCGATCTATCGCTTTGTCGAACCTTCCGGAGGAATAGTTTGCCATTCCGTTAAGTTGTCCGATGGTTTTTTGGTTCGGATTAATTTCGTTCAGGTATTTTTCGGTCATAACCGCTACCGTGTCGTATCCGTCTTCTTCCATGGCGTAAAAATATTCGCAAATACGGCTAAGCGAAAGATGATCGGACGGATTTTTCTCGTATGCTTTCGTGTAAAAATAGTTTGCCCAAATGGGTTCGTGGATGTTTTGAAACGCATCACCCGTCATTCGCAGAAGCAGCGGAATTGAGTCTGACTGGAAAACCGTTTGTGTGCTCTCGATGGTTTCCTGCCAGTTACCGTTCCGATAATATGCTATCGCTTTTTTAGTCTGAAAAAACAGATTTTCAGGCGATAGACTGTCTGCTTTTATCCAATATTTTAGTGCCGATTCTGTGTCTCCGGCTTGCGATGCACATTCTGCGGCAGAGATCAACAGTGCTACATCATCGGGGTTATTCAGTAAGAGACGTTCGTAAACGGGCAGGGCATCGGTATGGTTGTAGAGTCTTTCGTGGCTTTCAGCTTTCAATAACAGATTTTCAGCGGTTTCTGGCTGGGTTTCGAGCCATTCAATGGCTTCCCGGTAACGATATTGTTGCATGAAATCGTGTGCCGTTAGCGTTTGTGCCGATACGGAAACCGACACCATCGTCAAAACAACTGAAATTGCAAATTCGGTTTTCATAAGCGGTGAGTTAAGTGTTTATGTTTAAACCGGAGAAAGCTACTCTGCACACTTTCTCCGGTTTTCGAGAACAGATTAACAAGAGATTGAGATATGAGCATCTGCCGGCTTCAAATCAGCTGATGCCTTTTATTTCTTCGAACTTCCGTATCCTACAACAACTATTGCGTTGCTGGGAGTTGGGCCTTTATACTCATCAACGCCATCGCCTTGCAGGCGGAAAACAAAGGAGGCTCCACTCGTAATGCTTGTCGCGGCTCCATTAAACTTGCCGGGGATCCAGTCAGGCATTAATTCTATCACGCGTTTAACTTCCTTGTCCAGGGACGGGTCAACAGATCTATTGAATTTAACAAAAGTGACTTTCCCCTTTGTATCGATGTTGAACACGGCATCTACAAACCCCTGAATCCCGTTCTCCTGTGCAATAACGGGATACTTAATGTTATCCGATAAGAACTTCATATAAGCATTTTCTCCTCCCGGAAATTCAGGGTTTTGTACATTTTTCGATGAGGTTTGACTTTTTTGAATGCCATCCTCCGTCTTTTTATCCAACCTGAAAACGACAGGCAGGGTAAACATTACGTTTACGGGTTGTCCGCGTTGCTTGCCCGGCTTCCACGTTGGCATCGATTCCACTACCCGGATGGCCTCGGCATCCAGTAACGGGTCAACCCCCCGTGCGATTTGTACGCTGTCTATACTGCCATCTTTCCTCACTATGAACTTGGTGATTACACGTCCCTGAATTCCTTTTTCGTGTGCCTCTTTCGGATAACGGATGTTTTCGGTAATGAAGTTCATCATGGCTGCGTTTCCACCCGGAAATTCGGGCTGTTCTTCAACTACAACAAAAGTTGCGTCACTGCTTCCAATCTTTATTACAGGATCATTCAGTTTCCCTTGAACACCCTTAGCGGCCTCGACGGTTGGTGCTTCATCCGACAACCGGAATGTAACAGGCAACGTATATCTTACCCTTACTTTGTTTCCACGCTGCGTTCCGGGGATCCACTCAGGCATTAAGCGAATAAGACGTATAGCTTCTTTGTCTAACGATGGATCTACACCACGAACAACCTGGATATCGGAAAGGCTTCCGTCTTTTTCAACAATAAACTGAGTGATTACTCGTCCTTGAATTCCATTTTCTTGTGCAATTTTTGGATATTGTAAGTTGTCAGAAATGAATTTGTTCATGGTTATATCTCCACCGGGATATTGCGGCTGGACTTCCACAACAATAAAGAGTTCGTTGCCGTTTGATTCGGCATATTCCTGTGGGGAAGGTATCGATTCTCGATGGGTTGGCCCATAGCCTACAACGACCACTTCGTCCAGGATTTTTCCTTTTTCATTGACATCTGCAGAAACCGGCGTTACAGGGCTCTGGCTCTTCCCTGCGCTGCCGCCTTGTAACCTGAAGACAATCGGCAAGGTAAACCGTACCCTGGCGGGTTTACCCTGATGTTCGCCAGATTGCCAATTAGGCATGGAGTTCAGCAACCTCACGGCTTCGGCATCCAGCGCGGCAGTTACTCCACGGATGACTTTAATATTGGAAATACTTCCGTCCTTTTCTACCACAAAGTTGGTGATAACTCTGCCTTGTTCGTTGTTTTCCTGAGCTTTAACCGGATACTTGATGCTTTCGACAAGATACTTCATAAATGCCTGGTTCCCTCCCGGGAATTCAGGATATTTCTCTACTTCTGTAAAGATTTCACTCTCTCTTTGGTTTTGGGCGTAAACACTGTTGCCTGCCATTAAAAGAAGCGCCAATGGCAGGGCAATCAGGTATTTTACCAGCTTTCGTGCCGGCGATTTGGTTTTGTTCATCATCGTGATACGTTGTTTTAAAAGTGATACATTAAAATTGTTTACAATCCGGGTAGCATTTTGGTGGTAGGTAAGGCGTAGAAGATAATATTGATAATCGCGGCTGTTTACTCCTTTTCGCAAAACACCGTTGTCGGCCAGATGTTCCAGGTTAATGGATGTTTCCCTCTTCATCAGCCAGATGATGGGGTTCCACCATAAAAATACGCAAAGCAACTCCATGAGAATAATATCAACAGAATGCCATTGGCGTGCATGCGTTTGTTCGTGCAGAAGTATCTGTTTAATTTCGGTGTCGGAATGTGAGTCGAGGTGGATGAAGATCCATCGGAAGAAAGAAAACGGTGTTATTTCATCGTATAAGTCGAATACCTCCATCCCATCAATATTCTTCCTGATGCTTTTGTGTTTTATCTGTAAAATACTGACCAGTTGCCAGGTAAAACGAGCTAAGAAGAAGACTACTCCTGCGGACAATAAGAGAAGTAAAACCTGCCACCAGTTAATGTTAATCGTGTTGACAGGTTCCGCTGTTTGACCTTCGTCTGCCAAAACAACGGCAAAAGCAGGATCTTCCACCGTTACCTGAGTAGTGTATTTCTGTGGTTTTTCAAATGAAATTATATTTTCCCAGGCAGATACGGTAATAAACGGGTAAACAAATGAAAACACTGTCGCTGCTAAAATAAAATAGCGCCTGAAAGCAAAAAATGTGTCTTTTTTCAAGAAAATAACATACAGCAAATAAAAAAATATCAGTGCTATGTTAACTTTAATGATGTATGCGCTAAGTGCTTCCATTTGTTCAGCCTCTTATTGTTGCAACCTAAAAACAACGGGTAACGTATACCTTACTCTTACTGTCTCTCCTTTTTGTGTTCCCGGTTTCCAGTTGGGCATCGACTGAATAACCCTAACGGCTTCCGCGTCCAGCAAGGGATCGACACCACGAACCACTTTCACTTCGTTGAGGCTACCGTCCTTTTCCACCACAAAATTAGTAATTATACGTCCGTGTATTCCTTTCTCCTGTGCTGTCACCGGATATTTGATGTTATCGCTCAGGAATTTCATCATGGCAGCGTTTCCGCCTGAATAAAGCGGTTGTTCTTCCACTACTTCATACACTTCGCCTTTGTATTCTTCTACCGCAGCTCCGGGTGAAGCGGCCGGAGTTTCGAGTAGAGGGCTTTCTGTTTCAGTCGTTGTATTTTCGTCGGTTTGCTTTTCTTTACTCAAACAACTGTTCAAGGTTATCAGCAGCAGAACCAGCGGAATTACAGTCAGGTACTTGGCCAGCTTCACTGCCGGCGATTGGGTTTTGTTCATCATCGTGATACGCTGTTTTAATTGTGATACATTAAAGTGATTACTTAACGGAACGGCCGTTTCGTGATAAGTCAGTTTGAGCAGGTGGTATTGGTATTCCCTGCTGTTTACACCGTGTTGAAGCACATCGTTATCGGCCAGGTATTCGAGGTTGATGACGATTTCGCGCTTCAACAGCCAGACTGCCGGATTCCACCAGAAAAAGACGGAAAGCAACTCACCCAACAACACATCTGCCGAATGCCATTGGCGGACATGGGTGCTTTCGTGGATCAGGATCTGCTGTAGCTCTTCTTCGGAGTGTGCATCCGTATTTACGATTATCCATTTGAAAAACGAGAAGGGAGTTATTTCGTGTGAAGCGTTTAGGATTTTGTATCCCGAAATAACCTCTTCCCGGCACCGGCGCCGGATCCGGACAATGGAAACGACTTGCATGATCAACCGGAAAGCAAAAAAAAGGCTTCCTAAAAGAAGTATGCTTTGAACAATAAACCTCCACGGAACCGTAAATCCGGCAGCGTCACTTTCCAGCAGAAGAGCGGTAGGTTCACCGAGTTCAATAGTCGCTTCCACGGGTTGACGTGACTGCAAGATTGAAAATAATCCACCCAGGGAATCTACTGTAAAAAGAGGATAAAGCAACGAAAACAGAACAGCCGACAATAGGTATGACCTCCGTAGCCGGATGAACGTATCGTGCCGAAAAACCGCAATATACAGCAGGTAAAAAAGCAGCAAAGCTCCGTTTACTTTGGCCAGGTATATGAAAAATTGCGTTTCCATTTTGCGTTTGATTTCAGACTTCAGAGCACAGACACGAGACGGTTAGGAGCGAAGCGGTCTGTTATCTGATGAAGCTATTTCTGTTTTTTCTCAATCAGACGAATAATTTCTTCCAGTTCCTCGGACGAAATTTTCTGCTCCTTGGCAAAGAACGACACCAGTTCTTTATACGAATTATCGAAATAGCTTTTCACTACTCCCGACAGAAAATGTCTTTTGTACGTCGCTTCCGAGATCCTTGGGGTGAAAACTTTCATGTTGCCGGAACGTGATTTATTGAGATAACCCTTGTTCTCAAGGTTGTTGAATACTGAAGCCACGGTGGTGTAGGGTAATTTAGGCTCCTCGAGCCTGTCGTGGACATCTTTTATGGCACATTCGCCAATTTGCCACACGTGGAGCATAATGTTTTCTTCCTGGGGTGTTAATCTTTCCATATCTTTTTCAATTGATAAATTTACTACGATACAAAAGTACGAATATATCGTAAATAAAGACAACTTTTTGAATTATTTATGGTTAAAAAAATAAAAATCCCGATAAAAATTCGTTATCGGGATATAGGTTGCTTTTATTTTATCGGATTTACCCTGAACGTTTCATCTCCATCGGCAAAGAATTTTACGATTTGTTCTGCTGCGGCAAGCCCTGCGTTTACGTTGGCTTCACTGGTTTGTGCCCCGCATTTTTTGGCAGATGCCAGGTAGCGGTTACCAAACTTTCGCGCCATTTTATCGTGATTCACCGGTTTAATATCGGTAGCGTATTTGAACCCCGGCCGTTCTTCCATGATACGTAACATGTCGGCTTCGTTTACCACCTCTTTGCGTGCAGTATTGATCACGATGCCTTTTTGCGGTAACTTGCTCAATAAATCGTAATCAATACTACCCCTGGTTTGGTCGTTTGCCGGCATGTGGAGCGATATGATTTCACTTTTCTCATACAACTCACCGGGCGATTGCACAGCGGTTACGTTGAATGCTTTTCCCTTTTCAGGATTGAGGGCCAGCGAAGGGGAGTAGGCCAACACTTCCATTCCGAAGCCGTTGGCGATCTTTGCGACCTGTTTTCCAATGTATCCGAAAGCGTGAAGACCCAGTCTTTTCCCTTTGAGTTCCGAACCGGTAGATCCGTCAAAACTGCAACGGGCAAGATAGAGAAGCATACCGAAAACCAGTTCGGCTACAGCATTGGAGTTTTGCCCGGGTGTATTCATCACGCAAATATTGTTGGCGGTGGCTGCATGAAGATCAACGTTGTCGTATCCGGCTCCGGCGCGGACGACAATTTTCAGGTTTCCGGCCGCATCCAGTACTTCTTTATCGACAACGTCACTGCGGACAATCATCGCATCTGCGGTTGATACAGCATGTAGAAGTTCGTTTTTGTCCGTGTATTTCTCCAGCAAAACAGTTTCATGGCCTGCATTTTCAATAATTTCCCTGATTTGTTTAACTGCAGCTGGCGCAAAGGGTTTTTCGGTTGCAATTAAAAATTTCATAATAGTTGTGGTTTAATAAGTCTGTGATTAAATTAAAAAACGCGGGGATAGGTTTCAACGTACCGGATAAAAGGTTTTGATTATCCGGTACGTTAATTGTGTGGCTTTACAAGAAACAACTAATGGTTCCTTTCGAATTCTTTCATGCAGTCAACCAGGGCTTGTACGCCTGATTTTGGCATTGCGTTGTAGATTGACGCGCGGAACCCTCCGATTGAGCGGTGTCCCTTGATGCCCGACATTCCTCTTTCAGTAGCAAATTTCTGGAACTCGGGTTCAAGTTCTTTGTATTCGTCTTTCATCACGAAGCATACGTTCATGATGGAGCGGTCTTCTTCTTTTGCCGTTCCAGTAAATATTTTACTGCTGTCGATGGCATCGTACAGCAGGGCTGCTTTTTCGAGATTGATCTTTTCCATTGCTGCCAGACCTCCCAGACCTTTCAGCCAACGAAGAGTTTCCATCGCTGAATAAATAGGCAATACGGGAGGCGTATTGAACATGGAGCCTTCTTTGATGTGTGTGCGATAGTCCAGCATGGTCGGAATCGGACGGGTGACTTTTCCCAAGAGTTCTTCCTTTACAATAACAAAGGTGACACCAGCCGGTGCCAGGTTCTTTTGTGCTCCGCCGTAAATTAAACCGTACTTGGATACATCGAGCGGACGGGAGAAAATATCGGAAGACATATCGGCAACCAGGGGTACCGGGCTGTCAATATCTTTCCGGATCTCGGTTCCGTAGATGGTGTTATTGGTGGTAATGTGAAAATAATCAGCATCCGCAGGAACAGTATAATCTTTTGGAATATAGTTGAAAAGCGCTTCCTTGGAAGAAGCAACCTCTACTATCTCCCCAAACAGTTTAGCCTCCTTAAGTGCTTTGCTGGCCCATGTTCCTGTATTCAGGTAGGCTGCCTTTTTCTCCAACAGGTTATAGGGAACCATACAGAACTGCATGCTTGCACCTCCACCGAGGAACAGTACTGAGTATCCTTCGGGAATGTCTAACAGTTCCTTAAAAAGAGCCACAGCCTCGTCAATAACTGCCTGAAAATCTTTGGACCGGTGACTGATTTCAAGAATGGACAGGCCGATTCCATTGAAATTTTTCACAGCTTCTGCCGTGTTCTCAATTGTCGACTGCGGTAAAATAGATGGACCGGCGCTAAAATTATAAATTTTCATAAAAAATAATTTTTAATGTTTTGTATTTAAAGGTTATGTGGTTTAAGTTTCAATCAAATTCAGAACAAAGATAGAAGTTTATTTGTAAGTTTCAATGCGAAAAGCTGAAAATAATTTCACTTGCCGGAGAACCCTGATAGTTCGCTGAAGACAAACTATTTGTAACACCTTGGCTCTTTTATTTTCAATCCTACTCTCGCTTAACGAAATAGTTCGATTTCATCAGACTATTTGAGTCGCCTTCGCTCCTCGATTTTCAATTCTGCGCTCGGCAAATCAAATAAATTTGCTCTGCACTCGCTTAACGAAAATGTTCATATTCATTAGGCATTTTCTCGCAGTGGCAAAGCCAAAATAAGTTTGGCTTTGCTCATTCAGCTTAACGAAAATGTTCGTATATTTGTGGTTTGAATTAGCTTATTAAAATTAATGAACTCGCAATATCCTTCAGCTTTACTAGAAAATGCAGTCAACGAATTTGCAAAATTGCCCGGTATCGGCAGAAAGACAGCACTAAGGCTTGTTTTACATTTGCTAAGGCAAGAAGATTCACAGGTTGAGGAATTTGCGCAAGCCCTGGTTACATTAAAACAGGACGTAAAGTACTGCCGCAACTGTCACAATATTTCCGACAGTGAAGTCTGTGGCATCTGCTCCGACAAATCGAGAGATGCTTCAACCCTTTGTGTCGTAGAGAATATTCGCGAGGTGATGGCCATTGAGAATACTACTCAGTTCAAAGGGTTGTATCACGTGTTGGGAGGAATTATTTCGCCCATCGATGGAATAGGCCCGTCTGACCTGCAAATTACCGGGTTGGAAGAACGTGTTAAACAGGGCGGTGTGAAAGAGGTGATTTTAGCACTGAGTGCGACCATGGAGGGAGACACGACCAACTTTTATATTTTCCGGAAGCTACACCCTTACGATGTGAAAGTGAGCATTATTGCGCGAGGTGTAGCGGTCGGTGATGAGATTGAGTATGCCGATGAGATAACGTTGGGCAGGTCTATTTTAAACAGGACACCATTTGACGAATCGTATAAATTAAAATGACAAAAACCATCAGGGAGTTAAACAGGCATTATTACATCAGTATAGTTGTTTTGGCCGTTTTCTTTTTAATTGTGATCTTTAGGGTCATAGGCTTTGGAACACCGGTTCGCGTAACGATGACTGCCGAAATGTATGCCATCGGGATAACGTTATTGCTCATTCCCGTCGCACTTAAGCTGTTTGCCGAAAAAGTAAAGAAAATTCCAAAGGGAACCGGCAAGGCTAGGACGATGAAGTACTACAAAGATGCCTGGTTGTTGAGAATGTATATCGTTAACGCGGTGACGGCGGGAAATATTTTTCTATATGCCCTGTCGCAGAGCAAAAATTTTATCTGGCTTGCGGTAATTTCTTTTATTGTTTATATGTTTTGCAAACCTTCTTGTCAAGAGTTGGAAACCGTTGTCGGGGAAAGTGAAGGCGTGAAATGAGAGACTTTTTTATCAGAGACACCCTCTTTTTAAGGCCGTTGGAACCCGAAGATCTCGATCTTCTTTACCAATGGGAAAACGACACCAGGCTGTGGAAAAACGGATCTACCCTAACACCTTTTTCCCGATTTGCCCTCCGGCAATACCTGGCGGATGCCCGGCAAGATATTTATCAGGCCCGGCAACTTCGGATGATGATTGTGGAGAAGGAAAGTAACAAGGCGGCAGGCACGATTGACCTGTACGATTTTGATCCCCTGAACGGCCGGGCCGGAGTTGGGATTTTGGTGGACGAAAATTTTCGAAAAAAAGGACATGCGTTGCAGGCATTGTTATGCATGGAGGATTATGCCTTCAGCCATTTAAAACTCCGCCAGCTTTACGCTTTTGTCCCTGCAGGAAATATACCAAGCCGGGCCTTGTTTGAAAAAGCGAATTATGAAGAAACTGCCGTTCTGCGGGACTGGATTTCTCTAAATCGCTCGTTTACCGATGTAATAGTAATGCAAAAAATCAACAAGTAAGTGTATGCAGGAAGACATTAAGAAAGCATGTGAAGTGTTGCGGAAGGGCGGTGTGATTTTGTACCCTACCGACACGATCTGGGGAATCGGATGCGATGCCACCAACGAAGATGCTGTAAAACGGGTTTACGAAATAAAGAAACGAGACGATTCAAAGTCGATGCTGGTGTTGATGGAAAATCCGGTAAAACTGCAGAATTATATCACGGATGTCCCTGACATAGCGTGGGACCTGATAGACCTCGCCGACAAACCGCTTACCATTATATACGACGGCGCCAGAAATCTGGCAGCCAACCTTATTGCGGAAGACGGATCCGTCGGGATCCGGATTACCTCGGAACTCTTTTCTGCCGAACTTTGCAAACAGTTTCGCAAGCCTATTGTGTCTACATCAGCCAACCTAAGTGGAGAAGCCTCACCTTCAACTTTCAAGGAGATTTCGGAAGAGATAAAAAACGCAGTGGATTATATTGTCACTTACCGGCAAAAAGACAAGAACAAAGCCCAACCTTCGGGTATTGTTAAACTGTCTAAAAACGGCACAATCAGTATTATCCGAAAGTAATTTAGTAGTATGATTGTCAGTGAAATATACAATAAAATACATAATTGGAGGAAGATAAACATCAAGGAACGCCATTTCTTGCTGTTTGCCTGTTTTATTGTAGGTATTCTTACCGCACTGGCAGCTTATTTGCTGAAATTGTCCATCCATTTTGTAGAGTTGTTCCTTACGAATAATTTTTCGCAAACCGGAGCCAATTATTTGTACCTGGTTTATCCTATCATCGGGATTTTGCTGGCCGGATTATTTGTCAAGTATTGGGTCAAAGACGATATCAGCCACGGAGTAACAAAAATTCTTTTCTCTATCTCACAACGAAAAAGCCGGATCAAACCTCACAACATGTACACCTCGCTGGTAGCAAGTTCCATCACTATTGGTTTTGGCGGATCGGTAGGAGCGGAGGCTCCTATTGTGTTAACAGGATCGGCTATCGGATCGAATGTGGGGCGATTTTTTAAACTCGATCAGCGGAACCTGATGTTGCTTGTAGGTTGTGGGGCTGCGGGCGCCATAGCCGGAATATTCAAGGCTCCTATTGCGGGAATTCTTTTTGTGATTGAGGTGCTTTTGCTTGATTTAACGTTATCGTCTATACTTCCTTTGTTGGTAACCGCTGTTACGGCCACTACCATATCGTATATCCTTACCGGGACGGATGCGATGTTTGCCTACTCACAGGTGGAAGCTTTTACCCTTCAGCGGATTCCTTATGTAATACTGTTGGGGATTATTTGTGGGTTTCTCTCGCTTTAGGTCACCCGAACCATGAGCTGGAGCGAGGATGTATTTTCCAGGCTGAAACCCTGGACACGGTTTGCTTTGGGCGGTGTCTCCCTCAGTATACTTATTTTTCTGTTTCCGCCTTTGTTTGGAGAAGGATATAATTCCATTGAGACGCTCCTGGCCGGAGGCCATAAATTCAATGAACTGTTAAACGGTAGTTTCTTTTATAACGCCCAAAACCGGTGGGGAATAGTTGTTTTTCTAGGATTGATATTATTCTTTAAAACCTTTGCAACCAGTGCTACCAACGGTGGAGGAGGTACCGGAGGAGTCTTTGCGCCCACGTTGTTTATGGGTTGTATTTTGGGCTTTATCTATTCTTATACGATGAACGAACTGGGATTAGTGACTTATCTTCCGCAGGAAAATTTTGCACTGATGGGGATGGCTGGGGTGATGGCCGGAGTAATGCATGCACCGCTTACCGGAACGTTTCTCATCGCTGAACTTACGGGAGGGTATGAGCTGTTTCTACCGCTGATGATTGTCTCTATTTGCTCTTATGCGACCATAGTAGTTTTTGAAAAACACAATATTTACGCAATGCGTCTGGCGAAAAGAGGTGAACTGATCACGCACCATAAGGATAAAGCAGTCCTCACTTTCCTGAAGGTCGAGGATATGCTGGAAACCAATATCCCTATTGTTCATCCCGAGATGACGTTAGGCGATATGGTAAAAGTGATATCAAGCAGCCAGAGAAATATCTTTCCGGTGGTGAACGATGATGGAACACTACAAGGGCTTGTGTTGTTGAACGATATCCGGAATATTATGTTTCGTCCGGAGCTTTACGATACTTTCAAGGTGAAGAAATTTATGGTAGGTTCGCCGGCAGAGATCAAGATCGACACTCCGATGGAGAAAGTGATGAATACTTTCGAAGATACTAAAGCATGGAACTTACCGGTTGTTGATGACAATGGAATTTACAAGGGAATTCTCTCACAATCATCTGTTTTTAATTACTACCGCGATGTATTGGTGGAAAACTACTCCGAAGAGGAGGAGTGAGTAAAATCCGGTTATCTTACCAACACCTTTAAGCTTTTATTTATTCCGTCAACATTCACTTTTACGATATAAACCCCTTTGGCCAAATGACCAACGGAGAAGGAGGCTCTGTTGATACTGCTTTCGGCCTTTTCTTCAAAGACTTTTTGTCCTGATACATAGAAAATTTCCCACGCGATCAGATCTTTGTTTGATTCAATAAAAATTCTGTTTACCGCTTTGTTGTAGTAGGCTTTTATCTCTGTTTCTTTTTGTGAAGGATCATCCGGGGCAGTCAGTCCTGTACCAATCACGTAGGGGGTAATCAGCAACGAAGTGTTGATGGGATTTTCGATGTTCTCGGAAGACCTTACCCAGCCCGTTGCATTTTTCATCCACGCAGTGGATACGATTCCCGATCCAATTTTCCTGGGTTGTACATTCAGCAGGGAAAATCCATTGGGTACCGGGCTTACATCGGTGTATGAGATAAAAAACTTTTCGGACACTTCCACTGGATCAGAGAACTTTACGTAGTTTTCTACGTTGTTCCTCATATCGCGGTAAGTTTCGTAGAAATTTCCAGCCTGATAATAACGGAACGAATAGCTGAGCGATGTTTCGTGCAGGAGTGTACCGGGCGATCCGTTGTTGTCAGCATAGATTTTGATCCGAATGTTTAGGTTTTGAATGTTGTTTGTGATGGGAGAAGTAACAAAAACACCATTGAGCCGGGCGGGTGTGGATGCGTAAAATTCTTCAGCAAACTCGTTATATCCAAACGTGTTGTTTGTCGCAAACATCGGCACAGAGTTGTAGTACGATTGAATAACGGAATCGGTGGCCACATAATTGGAACTCCGGGTGTAGGGTTGGTTCAGGTAGGGATTGAATCCGTCAATTTGTTGAAACTGGGAGTTTCCCGGGTCCAGATAACTTTTCAATGAATTCGGATTTCCTAACGAACCGGTAATGTTCCATGCCTTGTATAACGATGAGTAGACATCAGGGCCTGGGGGAGACGAGCATTGCGACTCACCGCCAGTAAGTGCCCCCAGGACTCTTTTCTCCTTGTCCAGCAAGGGAGAGCCCGACGATCCCTCTTCCGTTGCGGCCATATCCCATGCGCGAACAGCCCAGTGCCCGTTGGGTTCCATGTTGTATCTCGGGTCATCGAAAGAGCCAATTGCCAATGGATCATTTTCAATGGCTACCTTCTTTGTACCTCCATTCGGATGATGGATTCCGTGAAAAGGAGGTTGGGGAGAAGCGCTGACGTTCCATCCTAAATAATAAGGCTGGTATTCTTTCGGGGGAGTTTGCTTGAATTTCAACAGGGAGATGTCGTATCGTTCACTGATTAGGACCGAATCGGCAGAAGCCATGGTCATTTGTAACGGCCCACGTATTTCTTTATCACAAACCGGAGATTGATAGGCGAAAAAGGCCACGATGCTTCCTGCGACCATATCGTACCTGCGGTTTGCCAAAAAGGCGGGGTCGTAGTCTCTGTTGATACAATGTGTAGCCGTTAGCAGGTATGGAGATCCGTCTTCAGTCGAATTATTCACGAGCGATCCGGTGCAATAAGTGGTTCCATTGATAATAAGAGCCACTACGCCACTGCCGGGCTGAACATCTTCGGGGTAACAGACCAGGTTGGGATGGCAGGACTGCCGGGGATCTCTGGGTTCCGTTGTTCTAAACAGTCCGCGGAAATCGTGATTCACTTCTCCGATCTCTATCTCTCCTTTAAAAGCGGCATCCAACGGCTCCTGGTACTCCACGATGATCTCATCACCGGCGATGGGCTGGACGGGAAGGAGGTTTAATTCGGTATTGTTTTCCTGGGTGTATGATCCCAAGACCTCAGATTGGTCGGCGTTGTACACAAACACGTTCGCTCCTTCGGGTAAACGGAATTTCGAAAAAAGAATATTCAGGGAGTATGCTTTTCTCGACCGGATCCCCACCCGCCATATTTTTCTGTTGTCTAACGTATTGAAAGTGACACCTGAGTTATCGGGACGAAGAAATACGTGAAATTTGTGGGCAAACTCCAGGCTTTTAAACTTTTTGCCTTCGGCTTCTGAGCGTAGCATCGCTTGCTGAACATCAAACGATGGCATTTCAACAAAGGGAGTCTCCAGTCTTTGCAGGTTTCGGGTATATGCACTGGCATTTACAGGTAGCGGTCGCCCGCCGTGGCTTATCTGGGCAAAACCGGAAGAAGTAAGGAGTGATAACAGGAATGGAATGAGGATTGTTTGAATATTTTTAGGTATGGGCATACTGTTCGTAATTAAGATTGACCGTTGCAAATTTAAGACGTTTTTAATAAATAAGATTACTTTTGTGGTGTTTTATTCCGATGCACATGCTTATTTTACAGAAGAACCTGAAAGATTTCCTCGACCGGAAGGCCGACTTTTACAACAGGACATCATTTATTGAAAACGATCCAATCTTTGTGCCGCACCAGTTCACCTTGAAGCAGGACATTGAAATTATGGGCTTTTTTGCCGCTACGTTCGCTTGGGGACAACGGAAAACGATTATTCAGAAATCCATGGAGCTGGCACGGCGATTCAACGGCAAGCCCCACGAATTTATTTTGCACCATTCCGAATCCGATTTGAAACAGCTGCTGGGATTCAGGCACCGTACATTTAACGATACCGATTTACTCTGGTTCGTGGATTTTCTACACCGGCATTATAAAGAGAGTGAAAGCCTGGAAGAAGCCTTTCTCCCTGAAACCGGGTTTACGGACATGGAGGGTGCGTTGATTCATTTCGGGCAATACTTCTTCAATGCTCCCGATGCACCCGGACGCACCCGGAAACACGTGGCATCCCCGGAAAGAAATTCAACCTGCAAGCGGCTCAATATGTTCCTTCGCTGGATGGTGCGTTGCGATGGAAAAGGTGTGGATTTCGGTTTATGGAAAAGGATTCAACCGGCAGTGCTGATTTGTCCCGTTGACCTGCATGTGGACAGAACAGCTCGTCGCCTGGGTTTAGTCACACGGCGGCAAACAGACTGGAGAACAGCTGTGGAACTCTCCGAAAACCTCCGACTATTGGATGCATGTGATCCTGTAAAATACGATTTCGCCCTTTTTGGGCTCTCTATTGAGAAGGAAATATATGATCTGTAGTCCAATCGTTTTACGCTTCCCCTCCAAACTCCATAAGGTATGCTTTGATGAAATCATCCAGGTCGCCGTCCATTACGCCGGTGACGTCTGAAGTCTGGTAATTGGTGCGGTGATCTTTTACCCGCCGGTCGTCGAAGACATAACTGCGGATTTGTGAACCCCATTCTATTTTCTTTTTTCCTGCTTCGATTTGTGCTTGTGCCGTCCGGCGTTTTTCGAGTTCGATTTCATAGAGTTGTGACTTTAGCAACCGCATGGCGTTCTCACGGTTTCCCATTTGTGAGCGACTCTCGGTATTCTCGATAACAATTTCCTGCTCCTCGCCTGTGTCCGGATCCTTGTAGAGGTAATGTAGCCGTACACCGGTTTCTACCTTGTTTACGTTTTGTCCGCCTGCTCCCGATGATCGGAAGGTATCCCAGGAAATATTGGCCGGGTTTACGTAAATTTCGATGCTATCATCCACCAATGGTACCACAAAGACCGATGCAAACGACGTCATGCGCTTGCCCTGCGCGTTGTATGGGGAAACCCTGACCAGCCGATGTACACCGTTCTCGCTTTTAAGAAAGCCATAGGCAATGTCGCCTTCCACTTGTAGGGTGGCTGTTTTTATACCGGCGTCGTCGCCGTCCTGCCAGTTGGTTACAGTAGTTTTGTACCCTTTGCTTTCGCACCAGCGCTGATACATGCGGAACAACATCGACGCCCAGTCCTGGCTTTCGGTCCCGCCGGCTCCGGCGTTTATTTTCAATACCGCACCCAATTGATCCTCTTCGCGACGGAGCATGTTTTTCAGCTCCAGGTTTTCGATCAGTTCGAGTGCCCGGCCGTAATTGGTGTCTACCTCTTCTTCGCTGACTATGCCTTCTTTAACAAAATCGAATGCCAATTGTAACTCCTCGGTGGCCGATTTTACCTTGTCGTAGGCATTGAGCCAGCCTTTCAGTTCACGCACGATTTTCATCTGGGCTTCGGCAGCTTTATTGTCGTTCCAGAAATCGGGAGCTTGTGTCTTCAGTTCTTCTTCTTCGAGTTGGATAGTCTTTGCATCGATGTCAAAGATACCCCCTCAGCGCTTGCTCGCGCTCCAACACATTTTTAAGTTGGTCTGCAGTTATCATATTTTTTGAGATTGAATGATTGAATTGGTTTTTACCTTTTTTCAGGGTGCAAAAATACGCAAAATTCGCCATTAGCCAAAACATTTGTCCTGCTGAAATCTGGAGTCACCCGTTGTTCAGGGCCTGATGACAAGTTTTTCACCCGGCTTTAAAACCGTTCCAAGCTGTGGATTCCAGTCCCTTAGTTGCGCTACGGAGCAGTTGTATTTCCGGGAGATGGAGTAAAGTGTTTCACCCGGTTTTACCGGGTGTGTAATAGGTTCATTTTCAATGATTTTTGTTTCAGCGGGTTCCGGGACGGAAATTGTATCGGGACGCACCATTGTCTGAACTGCCGGCTTTATGATTTCTTTCTGCTCCTGTTTGTTTTTGGGTAAGTCGGTGAGCAATTGATTTACAGGGCGGGAATGAACAATAAGTTCCTTTGTTTCGGGATTTTGCGGGATGTCAGCTGTCTCTTTTTCGCTTTTTGTCTTAGGTGCTTCGATTAAAACCTGTTCCTTGGCTTTAGCCGAGGTGAAAGCATTTCTCCGGGTGTCGCCTTTTTTTACCTGTTTGGGCTTTTCTCGCGGAACTTTTTCAGCTATAGCCAACGCATTGTTTTCTTGCAGGATTCTTCCGCCACGCAGGTAACGGGATGCGTAATAAGGTTCGGTGGAAAGAGAGACAATAACTCCACTTGTGGTTGATGCGTGGAGAAAGCGAAACTCTCCGCCCGGAAGCAATTCTTTCACGATACCTACGTGTCCGACTCTACCGTTGCGTGCACGTCCCTCGAAGAAGACTAGATCACCCACCTGTAGATGCTCTCGCTGCCTGATGTTGGGCATCTGTCGGTCTTGTCCTGCCGAACTCGTACTCAGCCTGTACCCAAACTCCCTGAAAACAAATGAGGTGAAGCCCGAACAATCAAATGCATGTGGCCCTTTTCCGGCAAACCGGTACGGTTTGTTCAGGTACCGCATTCCATAATTGATGACCTCCTGTCCGGTGCCTGTGAGTTTTTTACTGGGCGTTACGGTTGTTTTTTTTACTCCGCAGGAAACCATTAGGACGGCAAGAAGTGTCAGCAGTACAGTTTTTTTATGCATTCATTCCGTCTTTTTGTGTGAGCTCATTTTTTTTTGTTGTGCAAAAATAGGAAAATATCCTTGATGAAGCATACGGGAATCCTTCCTTTAACTAATTATCCGAAATTTTAGGACTTGAAGAAAGCGTTGGATGTAAAGAAAAAGCACTATTTTTGCATTTTATCGCAATTAAGGCAAAACAATGGAGCAAATTAAAAACATCGTTTTCGATTTTGGTGGAGTGTTAATCGACTGGAATCCTGTATATCTTTACAGTAAGATTTTTGAAGACCGTGCCGAGATGGAGTATTTTCTGAACAATGTTTGCACGTATCCGTGGAACGTCCTTCAGGATGCCGGCCGTCCTGTCGCACTCGCAACAGCTGAAAAGCAGCAGGAGTTTCCTCAATACAAGGATGAAATTGCGATGTATTATGGCCGGTGGGCAGAAATGCTGGGTGGTGAGATTAGTGAAAACTCCCGGTTGGTGAAGCTCCTGAGCAAAAATTACAACACCTACGGACTGACCAACTGGTCGGCCGAGACCATTCCCGTGGCCATGGAGCGGTATGAATTCTTCAACTATTTAAAAGGAATGGTGGTTTCGGGTGACGAGAAAATCGTAAAACCCGACCCGAAATTGTATTATATTTTATTGGATCGATTCAGTATAGACCCTGAAGAGACGTTGTTTATCGATGATAATGCACACAACATAGATACTGCCAGACTATTGGGCTTTAGGACTATACATCTTGTTCCGGAAATGAACCTGAAGGAAGAGTTGGTGAAGATGGGGGTGTTGTTATAAATAATACTTTTTAACCTTTGGCAACACGCTATTTGTCAATTATTTCCTATCTTTGCATCCGAAAATAATCGTGTGGACAGATTTGAACTGCTTGCAACCACAGAAAAAAATGCTAAAACGCCCAGCTGTTCGCTATTTTTTCTTGCATGCACTTCCTTTTCTCTCCCGACTGGTTACGTAAATTTTATTAATCACAAAGCCGATAATCAAAGGTTTGGGATAACAGTACTTTTATGGTTTAAAAATCAAATAGCCTAGCATCCTCAATATTGATTTTGGTCCTTTTATCTTAAAAAATGAATTATTTCTTTACCTCCGAATCGGTGTCCGAGGGACACCCCGATAAAGTAGCCGATCAGATATCGGATGCTTTGCTGGACGAGTTTCTGGCATATGACCCTAACTCGAAAGTAGCTTGCGAAACGTTGGTGACAACCGGTCAGGTTGTTCTTGCCGGTGAAGTTAAATCAAATACGTATGTGGATGTTGCTGAGGTGGCGCGTAAGGTTATTGCCGGTATCGGCTACACCAAAAGCGAATACCAGTTTGAAGCTAAATCGTGTGGTGTTTTTTCGAGCATCCACGAACAATCCGACGACATAAACCGGGGGGTTGACGGCAAAGCAGACCCGATGGACCAGGGCGCCGGTGATCAGGGGATGATGTTTGGTTATGCAACAGCGGAAACCGATAACTATATGCCGTTGGCATTGGATTTGAGCCACGCATTGTTGCGCGAATTGGCTAACATCCGGAAAAACGAACTGGAACTGATGCCCTACCTCCGTCCCGATGCCAAATCGCAGGTTACCATTGAGTATTCCCCGGACGGAACTCCTGTCCGCATTGATACAATCGTGATTTCCACTCAGCACGATGAGTTTATTTATCCCGAAAGTAATACAAGGGAGGCGGTTTTAAAGGCGGATGCGGCCATGCAGCAACAAATAGCCAATGATGTGAAAACGATTCTGATTCCGCGTGTCCGTGAGAAGTATAAACATACCCGGGACATTCATAAACTTTTCGACGATAAGATAAAGTACCACATAAATCCTACCGGAAAATTCGTTATCGGTGGCCCGCACGGAGATACGGGATTGACCGGACGCAAAATCATCGTGGATACTTACGGAGGGAAAGCGTCGCACGGCGGCGGTGCATTTTCCGGGAAGGATCCGTCTAAAGTGGATCGTTCAGCAGCTTATGCGGCACGCCATATCGCCAAAAACCTGGTTGCTGCGGGAGTGGCATCTGAAGTATTGATACAGGTTTCGTACGCCATCGGTGTGGCACATCCGATGAACATTTATGTGAATACCTTCGGGAAGAGTAGGGTAGATATGGCTGATGCTGAAATCGCCGAAAAAGTAAAAACCCTGTTCGATATGCGTCCTAAGGCTATTGAGAACCGGTTGAAACTTCGTAATCCGATATATTTGGAAACGGCTTCCTACGGACATATGGGCCGTCAACCGGAAATTGTTACGAAGAAATTTGAATCTCGTTATATGCCGGAGACAGTCGTCAAGGAAGTCGAGCTTTTTACCTGGGAAAAACTGGATTATGTGGATGTAATTCAGAAAGAATTTGGGTTATAATAAAAAATGAAACGGAATTTATCTGAAAAAAATATCAGAGAGGTGGTTGTTTACTGCGCTTCGAGTCCTCACATTGGAGAAGCGTATTTCGATATTGCCCGGCAATTGGGAAAAGTCTTGGCAAATAACAACATCACGTGTATAACCGGTGGTGGAAAACAGGGATTGATGGGGGCAGTAAACGATAGTGTGCTGGAGAACGGGGGAAAAGTAAAAGGGATTATTCCACAATTTATGATCGATTCGGGGTGGTGCCATCCTCAGTTATCGGAGCTGGTTGTTACCGAATCGATGCACGAGCGTAAATTTTTGATGGCTAAGCAATCCGATGCTGCCGTTGCGCTGCCAGGCGGATTCGGGACATTGGAAGAGTTAGCGGAGATTCTCACGTGGAAGCAGTTGGGACTCTACAAAAATGCAGTTGTTATTCTCAATATAAACGGTTATTACGATCCTTTACTGGCGATGTTTGATAAAATGATCTGCGAAAAATTTCTTCATCACAATTATCGTAATTTATGGCAGGTTGTTGACTCACCAGAAAAAGCGATTGATTACCTGCAAAATGGTGAGACGTGGAACCCCTCTTTTACCAAATATGACAAAAAAGAATTGTAATTTTGTTGAAAATTTGTAAGGTGTGCCCGAAAGAATTCCCCAAATACCGGTAGATGACGTTATTGGACAATCATCCGATTCAATTCGGGTCGGATTTTTGTCGTTTGAGTATATTCCTACAGATAACACCGGGCTTTTTTTTAATGTCGACAGTTCTACTTTCTCGGTTTCATCGGGGCAAATGCCGGAGGGATTTTCCGGAGCGCTTCTTCCCTTTTCTCAAACCGTTCATAGCGTTTTTTTTCTCTTCTTTACATTCTGTTTTGTTATTGTTGCTTTCTGGTTTAACAGAGAAGGCCTTACGTTGGTGGCTAACTTCAGAAATATCTTTTCGGGAGGAATGCGAAGACGGACAATCTTTAAGGAAGAGATTACTACAACCGGAATCTGGAGCGAGTTTTTTTTGATTTTTCAAACCATCCTGATTTTAACTGTCGTTTTTTTTACTTTTTTTTGGGATAAAGGTATTTCCGGCTTATCCGTTAAAAACATGGTGTTGGTCTTTCTGGCTGTTTTTCTCGGTATTCTGCTTTTTCTCAGTATAAAATATTTAGTATACAAGTTGATAGGTTATATTTTTATTGAATGGGGTATAAGTGAGTGGACAGAAAAGTATTTCAGGGTAGTTGAACTAATGGGAGTGCTTATTTTTATTCCGGCAATGTTCTTTGTGTTTGTGCCGGGGTATGCAAAAATAGCTCTTTTTTTACTAATTATAATTTTTTTTATTATAATGATGGTGGTTTTCTGGAACCTGTTAAATGTTTTTGCTAAAAACAAAGTGGGTTTGCTTAATTATTTTTTGTACCTTTGCGCCATTGAAATCGTCCCTTTTTTTCTGCTTTACAAGGGGGTGGTTTCTTTAGTAAATATCGCAGGTAATTAATTCGTTATGGCTGTACGCAAAGTAAAAAGAGTCCTTATATCACAACCTCAACCCAGTAACGGAAAGTCTCCTTATTTCGAATTGGGAGAAAAATTTCATGTGGAATTCCAATTCAGGCCTTTTATAAAAGTGGAGAGAGTATCCCTGAAGGAATTTCGTCATCAACGTATAAACATACTCGATTTCACGGGTATTGTCATGACCTCGCGTACGGCAATAGATAATTTCTTCTCCCTTTGCGAGGAGCAAAAAATAACCATGCCTGAATCGATGAAGTATTTTTGTATATCCGAAACCGTGGCGCTTTACCTGCAAAAATACATTGTTTATCGAAAAAGAAAAATATTTTTCAGTCAGACGGGAAAAATAGAAGGGTTGAACACCGCTTTTACCAAACACTCAAAGGAAAATCTGCTTGTCCCGGTTCCAGAAGAGCATAATGAAGAGGTGCTGAATTACCTGACTTCAAAAAAGCTGAAGTTTACTCCAAGTATTATGTATCGTACGGTGAGTAATGATTATGAGGAAGGTGAAGTGCTCGACACCGATATGATTGTCTTCTTTAGCCCCATCGGTGTACAATCTTTATTGAAAAATTTTCCCGATTTTAAACAGGGTGATATGAGCATTGGTTGTTTTGGTGCGACCACTGCAAAAGCTATCTTAGACGAAGGGTTACGGCTCGATTGTGAAGCTCCTACGCCGGAATATCCGTCGATGAGTATGGCGCTTGACGCTTTTCTGAAAGAAAATCACAAAAAACACGCCTGATTTTTAGATTGGCCTGTCGGACAATTAAACTACAGGCTAAATTTCTATTTTTTTATTTCCTTAGCAATACAATCAATTGCAAAAAACAACTATCTTTGTAACAATAATTGCTTTCGGAGGAAATGCTGTTATCTATGGTTGAAGGACAACGTTTTACTTTCAAAAAAGAGGAACGTGTAACCGGCAATAAAAGGATTTCAATTCTTTTTGCTCGTGGCAGGTCCTTTCTTGTATATCCATTTAAGGTGGTCTTTTATGAATACGAGTGTATTGCCCCAGAAACTGTTTCCGTCCTGATAAGTATACCCAAAAAGAGATTGAAACGGGCAACAGCTCGCAATCGGATGAAAAGATTGGTGAGAGAAGCTTACCGGGTAAACAAAGGCTTGCTTCTATCCCATTTGTTGACGGAAAATCATCGGGTTGACATAGCATTTGTTTACGTGAAAGACGAGATTTCCGGTTATGACAAGGTGGAAAAAAGCGTGTGCAGGTCCCTGCGGGAGATATCGAATAAACTAAAAGAGGAAAAGGAAGAATGCTGAAGTTCTTAAAAAATATGCTTACACACCTGCTTCTCGCACCAGTTTATTTTTACCGGTATGCCATTTCGCCACTCTTGCCGCCCAGTTGCCGGTATACGCCCACTTGCTCGCAATACACCATAGACGCGCTTAAAAAACACGGGCCTTTTAAAGGAACGTATTTGTCTGCAAAACGCATTTTAAGCTGTAATCCATGGGGCGGATCGGGATATGACCCGGTGCCGGAACCCAGGGCTAAAAAGCAGCAAGACAAACCGAAAGCAGAGTAAACAATTTATATGGAACTATACGACGTCCACACCCACCAGATTCTTTTGGAGGACACCGATGATCCCTATCACTCGTGTATCCTCGATGTGTACCCCCTTGAGTTTGAAGTAGCCAAAGAAACGAACGACCGCCATGCTTTTTCCTGTGGAATCCATCCCTGGTATTCCGAAGACAGCGAAAATCAGATGATTTACTTGAAAGAAATTGTGGGAGACCCACGCATAGTTGCCATCGGCGAAACCGGTTTGGATAAACTGAAAGGCCCTTCCTTCGATGTTCAGATCCCTGTGTTCAAGGAACACATCGTCTTATCGGAAAAATTGGAAAAGCCGCTGATTATCCATTGTGTGAAAGCGTGGGAAGAGTTGTTACGTGTGCGCGACGAAGCCAACCCCGCCCAACCGTGGATTTTGCACGGATACCGGGGTAAACCGGAACTGACCAAGCGACTGGTTCGGGAAGGTTTCTACTTTTCAGTAGGTGACGATATAAATGTGGAATCTATGGAGCTTATTCCCATCGAAAGCCTTTTTTGCGAAACCGATGAGGATTTTATGGATATCCGTGACGTGTATGCTCAGGCTGCCCAGGCAGTGAATATGGAGCTCGAAGAGTTTGCCGAAAAAATTGCACAAAATATACACCGTATTTTCCCAACGCTAAAAGCGCCCAAGCCTTTTGATCCGGAAGAAGAGGAAGAAGAGGAGGATTGACGGGTGATGAGGCGGCTGGCTGGCTGGATTATTTTCTTCCAAAATCTGCCGGAATTTCCCCCCAGTTGTTGGTTTCCCATTTGATAACCGGGTTTTCATACGTGTTTTCCGATAACCACTTCTCGGCCCGGGTGATAAGCTCGAAAATGGGTTGGTTATGCTTGGTTTTTTCTAACTTGGTATTGCACTTTTTTCTGACCACCCACTTCATGGCATTCACGCTATCGGAATAAACCGGCAGTTTGCTGTTTTTATGTTTCAACAATGCCAGTGCGTGAACGATAGCTAAAAACTCGCCGATATTGTTGGTGCCGTCTTTCAGGGGTCCAACGTGAAAAATCTCAACTCCGTCTGCGACAAAAACACCCCGGTATTCCATTAATCCGGGATTTCCACTGCAGGCAGCATCCACCGCGATACTTTCCGTAAGATACTTTTCTTGAGACGTGGCTATTTTCCGGTTTTTGGGGCCTGTTTTTCCGATGTGCTTCCAGGGATTGTCGTTGAAAGCCGCATCTGCTTCTTCCTTCGTTTCAAATGATTTGTACCGGGCCTGTTCAAAACCCGTCACCTGTGCCTTGCACTCGTCCCACGACGAGTAAATTCCCGGCTGAACACCCTGCCAAACTACATAGAATTTCTTTTTAGCCATTACCTCGTTACATCGTGTCTAAAACATACGGTGCAATCTCATGCTGGAGATCGGGGTGGGGATCTTCGATGGAAATGATGCTGTCAACTATGAACTTCGTGTAGCCGCGCCAGGGGATGGGTGCAAAAAATTCCTTGTAATGCAGTTGTACGTTCTTCCCGCTTGAGAGCATCAACTTTTCGGCGATCTCCTTGTTTTCTACCGAAAAATCGAATTGGTTGGATTGTAGTCCTCCCGGTTTGTCTGCCCTGAATCCGGTCTGGATAAGTTTCCCTTCGTATGTCTTGAAAATCACCCCTTTATATACCAGGTAATTCAATTCACCTGATTTAACGCCCGTGCCAAAAACATAATAATAACGCACATATACAAATATGGTGAACGCAATCAGGATGATTCCGAGAAACCGTCCGAACCATTTCCTGCTTCTTCTCTTTTTGGGTTGTAGGTCGTTCATATAAATTCAGTTTTCGATTCTTCGCCAAAGGTACGTTTTTTTTGCTTTTTTAGCTATTTATTGCCCCAAAAATAAAGCCCCATCTCTCTTTTTAAGTTAACTTTGTACATCAACTATTACAACCCAAAAAATTGTCGTATGCATAAGTTAACTTTAATTGTTGTTGCTCTTTTTATTTCGGTTTCTCTTTTCTCCCAAAAATCAGTTTACACATTTACTGTAGTTAAAGAAAACCCTATAACATCGGTAAAAAATCAGGCAAGCACAAGCACCTGCTGGAGCTTTTCGGGAGTGAGCTTCCTGGAATCTGAACTATTGCGGAAAGGAAAAGGTACATTCGACCTCTCGGAGATGTATATCGTAAGAAGAAACTACGAAGACAAAGCCGAGAAGTATGTACGGACACACGGACACCTGAATTTTGCACCCGGTGGATCGTTTGCTGATGTGATAGAAACGCTCGATGAATACGGAATTGTTCCCGATGATGCTTATACCGGTTTGATCGACAGAGCGGAACGCCACGACCACGGTGAAATGGACAAGGTATTGAGTAGCTATATGAAAGGAATCATCGGAAACAATACTGTTTCAACAGTATGGAACAAAGGATTTTGCGGTATCCTGGATGCTTATCTGAAAGAAAAACCCGCTTCGTTCACTTATAACGGGAAGACCTACACACCGCAATCGTTCAAAGACTTTCTAGGGCTGGATCGGAACGATTACATTTCAATAACTTCATTCACGCATCATCCGTTTTATGCATCTTTTCCCCTTGAAGTGCCCGACAACTGGCGTTGGGCAAATTCATACAATCTGCCGGTGGATGAAATGATGGCGGCCATCGATAATGCCATTATGAAGGGTTATACGGTTGCCTGGGCATCGGATGTGAGCGAAGGCGGGTTTTCGCGTCAGGGTATAGCCATTGTGCCTGATGAAAATGCAGCAGAAAATGCCGGGACCGATCAGGCAAAATGGCTGGGTTTGCCGGAACGTGAGAGACGCTCAACCATTGCCGGAAAGGTGGGCTCTGAAGTGCTGAAAGAAAAAAATATCACGCAGGAAATGCGACAGTTGGCGTACGATAACTATCAGACTACAGACGATCACGGCATGCATATTTACGGCATTGCTAACGATCAGAACGGCAACAAATATTACCTGGTGAAAAATTCGTGGGGAAAAACAGGGCCCTACGATGGAGTGTGGTATGCGTCGGAAGCTTTTGTTCGTTACAAAACGTTGAGCATCGTTATTCACAAAGATGCACTCCCAAAAGAGACGGCGAAAAAAATATAAGTTCAGAAGGAACATTATGGAAATTTCCGCATTATACGAAATCTATAAAAAACATCCGGTAGTTACTACCGATTCCCGGGTTTGTCCGCACGATTCTATTTTCTTTGCACTCAAAGGTGAGCGCTTTAACGGCAACCAATTTGCCGAAAGTGCCATTGAAAAAGGCTGTGCTTACGCCGTTGTAGATGAGTGGGAAAATGACAAACCAGAAAACCCTCGCGTAATTGTGGTGGAAAATGTACTGGAAACTTTGCAAAAGTTGGCCAATTTTCACCGGAAGAAGCTAAAGATAACCATTGTGGGTATTACGGGCACAAACGGAAAGACGACCACGAAGGAGTTGATTGCCACCATCCTTTCCAAGGAGTTTAAGGTTGCTTTTACCCAGGGAAACTTCAATAACCACATCGGTGTGCCTCTCACATTATTGTCGATAAATAAGTCGCACGAAATTGGTGTCATAGAAATGGGTGCCAATCATCCAGGCGAAATCCGTGAATTATGTGAGATCGCCGAACCCAATATCGGATTGATCACCAACATCGGAAAAGCCCACATTGAAGGATTCGGGTCGTTGGAAAATGTAATCAGGACCAAATGCGAACTTTACGATTTTATCCGTGAACACGAAGGCAAGGTGTTTGTGAACAAAGATAATTCAACGTTGAGCGAAAAATCGGAAGGAATGGACAGGATTTTGTACGGACGTGATAACCCTGGCTTGTTTGTGTCGGGTACATTGTCGGCTGAAACACCATTCTTGCATTTCGATTGGAATTTTTTTGAACACCCTCACCGTGTGAAAACTCATCTCGTGGGAGAGTATAACCTCGATAATGCCCTGGCTGCTGCAGCCATAGGTAAATATTTTGGCATCAATGCCGAGCTTATCAGTAGCGCCCTCGAAGCTTACGAGCCTAAAAACAACCGTTCGCAATTTGAACGTACTCAGCACAACGACCTTATTATTGATGCTTACAATGCTAACCCCACAAGCATGAAAGCCATGCTTGAATTTTTCTCAAAAATCAAATCCGATTTACCTAAGGCGGTCATTTTGGGTGAGATGAAAGAATTGGGACCTATAGCCGAAGTTGAACACAGGAAAATGTTGGACTATCTGCACGGGCAGTCATTCGATAAAATTTACCTGGTTGGTTCAGTATTTACCGACGGAGTAACTGGGAGCGTCACAATGAAAAATACGTTCGTTTTTGAGCGAGTGGAACAATTGATTGAGGAGTTGGAACGACATCCTTTAGCCGGGTATTATGTCCTGCTAAAAGGGTCACACTCGGTCCAACTGGAGAAAGTTATACCATTTTTGTAAATTTGTAAAGAAGAAACACGACATGATACACTACCTACAATGCAACAACTGCGGCAATCGTAACGAGATGAAATCGGAATATGTGGTATTCTGTACATCGTGCGGACAGAAGCTCGACAATAATTTCACCCAATGGTAGCGAAGAAATCCCGGCGGAACATTTGAAGATTTTAAACGAAACGCCTGTTTCACAGAAGATCAATTGCCACCCGCAATACCGATAAAGAAAGGCAAGATACTCAAATCGAGATCTCTGAAGGAGAAAATTCTTATCGTAGTAATAACCACAATTTTTGCGGCTGTCGGTTCATGGCTTGGTAGTGCGGCTGTCACTGCACTTAAGAACAACAAAAAAACCGATGAAAAGGTACTCTCGGAACAATGGGTAAAGAAAACCTACGGAACTTATCAGTTAACTCTTGAAACACCCTGGGAGCTGAAATCTTCGACACCACCCCCGTTGCCCGAGAATATAAAAAGAATGCTGGAGAAGATGGAAACATTTGAAACGTCCATCCGTAACTTTCCTGGATTTATCCAGCGGGGAACGTATACCCAGAACGGATATCACCTTGCTTTTATTAATATAGGAATAGTGAAAGATTTAAATTACTGGCAAGTGATGGTTTTAAGCAGAAGAGACGATAAAGTTGCAGAACAGGCAGCAGAAAGAATTATCCAATCCATACAAATCAATTATCCGTCTTAGCGGATTAAAACAATAAAGAGCATATTTTTAAAAAAAATCGATATTATGAAATCATTAATTGTTGCAGCATTAATCCTTTTCGGATGCTTTTCTTTTAATGCGCATGCGCAAACCTACAAAATCAACAAACAAAAATACGATTATAAAATGTACATGCCACAACCCGGAGATCCGAATAATCCCGCGGTTATGGGGCTTGCCTCTTTCTTTATTCCGGGATTAGGACAGATGCTCAGTGGGGAAACAGGTCGTGGCCTTGCTTTTTTAGGAGGTTCAATAGCTCTGTCAGGCATTACTGTTGCCGGAGCATTAATGTCGTACGATGAAGTTACAACCTACAACCAGTTTGGATCTTTCACGGAGTATGAAACAAACCCTGCCGGTGTGGCGATAATGCTTACCGGGTTGGCTGCTACCATCGCGCTCGATGTATGGGCTATTGTCGATGCGGTAAGGGTGGCAAAAGTAAACAATATGTATATTCAGGATCTTCGCGGGAACTTGAGTTCTGTAAAAGTCGAATTGAATCCTTTTATTGATACGCACAACTATCTGGGACAGGCCAACACTTCTGCCGGCTTGTCGCTGAAAGTTACGTTTTGAAACTTACTTCTCAAATTTCACATTCAATACCACTACTTCCGAAACCGTGCCTATGCGGTATTGCGGGCCAGCTAATCCCAGTCCCGAGGTTACATAGATATGTGTGTTCCCTTTCCGGGCATACCCGTATGCCACTTCAAAAACTAAGCGTGTGGCAATATTTCCGGGAAAAGCCTGTCCGTGGTGGGTGTGTCCGTATAGCGCAATGTCGGCTCCGGCATTGACCTCTTCGTCAAGGTCGTTGGGGCTGTGGTTCAGGACGATGACCGGTTTTGATACATTCACGTTTTGCCGGTTCAAAATTTCGGATAAAGGCAACCGGTCGGAGAACACAAAATCTTCACGTCCAACCACATAAAAAGCGCTGTCAATCAGGACAGCCGAATCGCGCAGCATTTTTATGCCCGCATCGTTCAACCATTGTATTTTTCGTTCGGCTTCGTAACGGTATTCGTGGTTGCCCGTGCAGGAATATACGCCCAGAGGCGCCTGCAGCCGCCGGAGTTCCTCGTCCATCCTTTGTCCCTGAACGGGTTCGATGCTAGAGTCGAGGATATCCCCCACAAAAAGGATCAAATCGGGTTCCTGCTCCATGATTAAATCCACCATTCTTTGTGCGTCATCCCGGTTGATCAGGTATCCCAAATGTAAGTCGCCAACCATCGCAATCCTCACGGAGTCCATTTTCCCAGCTGATTTACCAACCTGTATATCCACCTGTCGTACCTCTGGATGGTTAAATTTGTAATTGCCATAAGACAACGTGAGTATTACCACTGCAAAGGAGGAGAGAAAGAGGGTGAGTTTCATCTTTGCTGGCTGGTTCAATAATTCTTTGGGACGGGTGAGTTTTTTCCGGGACGCCAGGTACAGAAAGTCACCTATCAATACCAGGCCCCCCAGGTATAGCAGGAAAAGCATCCAGCTGGTCCCCATCATGCGGATGGGATGGATAATTTCAGGAGGGAGATGGCGGTAGAATGCAAATCCCGTAAGATACACCAAAAGTTCGAAGGCGAAAATAACCATCCAAAAAGTTCGGAGGAGTTTTTTCGTTTTAAAAACATCCCAACCCTTCAGGAAAACAAGGATGTTGAGCGTGAAATGTATAATGAGTGCGACGATAAGTGAACGCATAAAAAAGTAAACAATTTAATTCTCCAAATCCAGTACCAGGTACTCCGAGCGGGTGCCAATGCGGAACTTTCCGCCCCAAATGCCCAAGCCTGAAGAAACGTAGAAATGGGTATTCTTCTTTTGAATATACCCTTGAGAGAGTTCGAAAATTTTATCTGTTATCAACGAAGCTGGAAAGACCTGTCCCCGATGTGTATGTCCGGAGAACTGAAAATCGATTCCTTCCCGCACTGCCTCATCCAGATAGTAAGGCTGATGATTGAGCAGGATAGAAAAAGTCCGGTTGTCACTGTTTTTTATCAGTTCCGGCAATGTCTTTCGGTTCTTCCGGGAATGATCTTCTCGTCCGATGATTGTTAACCCATTCGTTTGAAGCACGGAGTCACGCAATAGCGTGATTCCCGACCGGGTGTAAAAATCTGCACTGTTTTTAATACCCGAGATGTATTCGTGATTACCGGTACAGGCATAGACTCCCAAGGGTGCTTTAATTTTCAGCAATTCCCTGTCGAGCGAATGCATCCATACGGGTCGCAACTGGTTGTCAACCAAGTCTCCGCCAATAATAACCATGTCTGGATTTTCAGCATTGATCATCTCCACCCATCTGCTCAGCTCTTTCTTTGAAATGGTGTATCCCAGGTGTAAATCGCTGATACCGACAATTCTCATCGGTTTATCGATTTTTTCGGTTTTGATGGTTATGTGAGAACGTTTTTTGTTGTGATATTGCCAGTTACCGTACAAAAGTATCAACGCCGTAAGCCCCAAACCTGTAACGGCAGTTAGCGCGTTGTGATGAAAAATGCCACGAACAGTTTCTTTGTCGGCAATAGGTGCAACCCAGTTGATGATCCTGAATAAATCGACAAAGAGAATGAGCATGAAAACATACAGGAAGGCGATCATCCATGATGTCCCGAACCGATAGAAGAAGCCGGCAGTTCCCACAGGCATAGCCTCGCCAAACCGGAAAAAAATAAGCAGGCTGGCAAATCCAAGCAGAAAAATACCCATTACGACAATTCTGACCCACGCATTTGCCGGAATAAGCTGGTATATCCTGATAGCTGCATATACGTTGGCCGTTACATAGAAAAAGAGTATGGTTAGAAAAAATGATTTCATTATCTTTTACAAGGTAAGGAAAAAACTGACCCACAAAGGTACGGAAAAATCGATGACCATTCCGTGGAAAAGTGCCACAACCACATAGTCGGATCCCGAATATTTGGTGATCATGGGTAAGGTTGTGTCCATGGTGGTCGCGCCACCGGCGCAAATAGGGGATAGTTTTCCGAAATATTTTACCAGCCACGGCGTAAAAACCAGGACAATAAACTCACGCATGATGTTAGCCAACAAGGCTACCGTACCCAGTTCAGCTCCACGAAACTCGGAGATGAGGATGCTCGATAGCGAATAGTATGCAAATCCAGCCCCTACACTCAGGCAATCGATCAAGCTCCTTTCCGGGAGCAAAAGGCTCGTTAGTGCAGCTCCTGCAAACGTTCCAACGGTGGTGGCAACGGGTACTAGGGCGATCTTGAACCCGAATCGCTTCACGGCCGTAAACATGTTTTTGCCGGAACCTATCTGTACCCCAACAAAAAATAACAGTCCGTAAAGAATCCATTTCGAGATATCGTCTTTCAGCAACACGTCGGGGATGTGTCCCCAAAGAGCAAGAATGACACCCAGGGCAAAAAGCAGAAGATAGATAAGGGATTGCTTCATGAATTTTTACCCTTTCTTCTGAAAAACGTCGAGTACACCAGCCAGGCACAGAGAACAGTTCCCACAGTCGCCCCGAAACTAATGATCAATGCGTCAAGGCCGATGGTACTGAAATTTGTCACTACTTGTTCATTTGCACCTACCGAAACGCCCAGGAAAAACAACAGCAACATAATGATCAGGCTTATAACGGATCCCACATGCTTCACTTGCGGGAGTTTTCTGGCAAAATATCCCACGACAATGCCCGATAGTATGATGAGGATAATGTTGAGCATACGACTTTTGTTTTTAATTGCAAAAGTAAGAATTTTTTTAACGCTATTAGTGTAAGAAAACCGGACAATATTGCGTCTAAACAGGGTAAGAGCAAGTCCAATGTTTAAAAATGCAAAAAGAAGCATCAAAGAATACTACCTTTACTAAATTATCGTAACGGGGGTGCTTTTATAGGTTGCCTCTTGAATTTATTAACTACTTTTGCTAAAATTTTAATAAGTACCTTTATGAAACAAACTCTATTATCACTGATTCTCCTGCTAGCTTCCGTTGTGGTCTATGCGGAGGGCACTAATGTGAAAGGACAACTGGTAAGTGCGAATGATAAACAACCACTCCCTTACGCCACCGTTTCGGTTGCCAGTAAAGCGGTACCACAAAAATCCATCAAAAAATTTGCTACCGACGACAGCGGAAATTTCACCACTACGCTGCAGGCCGGAGACTATATATTCACGTTTCAGTTTGTAGGGATGAATAATTTCAACCGCAGCGTGGAGGTGAAAAACGGAGAATTGCAGGTCAATCTCGGGCAAATTGAAATGTCGGAAAGCTCTACCGAGTTGTCTGAAATCAGTGTAACCGCACAGCGTCCGTTGGTAAAGGTGGAAATCGATAAACTTACTTACAGCGCCAAAGACGATCCCGAATCATCTACCTCTAACGTGTTGGATTTGCTTCGTAAGGTACCCCTGGTAACGGTCGACGGTGAAGATAATATCCAGCTGAAAGGTTCATCAAGCTTTAAGATATACCTGAACGGGAAACCGTCAAACATGATTTCGAACAACCCGTCGCAAGTGTTGAAAAGCATGCCGGCAAACAGTATAAAGGACGTGGAAGTGATTACCGATCCCGGAGCACGATACGATGCCGAAGGCGTGGGTGGAATCATAAACATCATTACCGATAAACGGGTAGACGAAGGCTATTCGGGTTCTGTTGGAGCCAACGGCGATACGTTTGGGGGCTATGGTGGCAATGCCTATCTGTCGTTAAAATACGGCAAGTTCGGACTTACCGGAAACGGAAGTTATTTTTACCACAACAGGCCGGAGGCAAAAACATCACTTACCCGGGAAGAAATGGCTCCAAGTCCGGTAAATGAGTTGACACAGGACGGAACTTCCAAAAACTACGGAGGTGGACTGTTTTACAATACGCAGCTTAGCTACGAGCCTGATACACTGAATCTGTTTAACGTTTCTGTCGGACAATTTGGGGGGAAATTTCATTCCAATTCATCACAAGATGTCCTTTCTCAAGGCGCGAGGGATTATTCGTACCTGTTGAATAATAATTCGATAAACCATTTCGGGTCATTTACACTGACAACCGATTATCAGCGGACTTTTAAAAAGAAAGGCGAGTTACTTACTGTTTCCTACCGTTTTGAGAGGAACCCCAACGACAGTGAGTACGAAAGTGAATACAGTCAGGTTGTCAATTATTTTTACCCTAAGGGCTATCGCATGAAGAGCATCAACAATGCCGGAGGTAAAGAGCACACTGGACAAGTCGATTACGTGAATCCTCTTACCGACAAACACAGCATAGAAGTGGGATTGAAGTATATATTTCGCGATAACTCCAGCCGGGGTGACAATACTTTCCTGAATCCGGATGACGGAGGGCAATGGGAAGAGGATAAAAGCCGTAAGAATGACCTCGACCACGAACAACGGATTGCATCGGGATATGCCGGATACGGATTAAAAGCTGGAAAATTCGGTTTGAAGCTGGGGCTTCGGGGAGAAAACACTGCCCAGAAGATACATTTTATGAGTGTGCAAACCGATACGGTTGTGCATTCCGATTTCTTCGATATGGTTCCTTCTGCCGCTTTCTCCTATCAGTTGGGAATGACGAAAACCCTGCGGTGGGGTTACAATATGCGGATATCACGCCCGGGTATCTGGTACCTGAATCCCTATATAAACGATTCTGATCCCAACAACATCCGTTACGGAAATCCTAACTTGGACGCGGAACAGACCCATAATCTTAATATCAATTACGGTTCGTTTTCACAAAAAGTGAACTTCAACGCCACGCTTAGCTATTCGTTTACCCAAAACGCCATCACATCAAGAATATTTATAGATGAATATCAAGGCCGAGAAGGGGTAACTCACAATACCTACGATAATATCGGGAGAAATCAATCAATAGGGCTTGATGGATATCTTAGTTGGACGCCCACACCGGTTATCCGGATGAACGTGAACGGCTCCCTCAGTTATACCGATATTCAAAGCACGGAGAATGCCGGGGTAAGGAACAGCGGATTTTCGGGTCGCGGTTTCGGAGGGATAACATTCACATTGCCCAAAGACGTGAGGCTGAGTGCAAACGGAGGAATATTTACGAGCAACATACAACTGCAAACCACCCAATCGGCCTTTTATTTTTATTCGTTCAGCGCCATGAAAAGTTTCTTTAACAAAAAGCTGGATGTTTCCCTTAATACAACCACTCCCTTTCACAAGTACCGCGATTTCAAGCTGACAACAACGGGTGAAGGATTCGTTCAGAAAATGAATTTTCAAAACCCGATGCGCACTTTCCGCCTGAGCCTGACGTACCGTTTCGGAGACTTGAAATCTTCGGTAAGGAAAGTTCAGCGCACCATTACCAACGAGGACGTTTTGCAGGGCGGTAGTTCACAGGAAGGAACCGGTACAGGCTCTTAACCCATAACCCTATGCGAATCGATATAATTACTGTTTTGCCGGAAATGATAGAAGGAGCGCTTAATTGTTCCATTCTAAAGCGGGCGCAAGATAAAGGACTGGTGCAGTTCGGCCTGCACAACCTGCGTGATTACACGCTCGACAAGCACCGTCGTGTGGACGATTACCCTTTTGGAGGCGAAGCGGGGATGGTGTTGCAAATCGAACCGATAGACCGCTGTATCAGTCACCTGAAATCGCAGCGCGATTACGATGAGGTGATTTTCACTACGCCCGATGGCGAACAGTTTTCGCAAAAAACCGCCAACGAATTGTCGCTTCTGGAGAACCTTATCATACTTTGCGGGCACTACAAGGGTGTGGATTACCGGGTACGGGAACACCTGGTAACCCGTGAAATATCCATCGGCGATTTTGTGCTTACCGGAGGGGAACTCGCCGCAGCCATGATTGCCGATGCCGTTGTCCGGGTAATCCCCGGGGCTATTGGTGATGAGCAGTCGGCACTCTCCGATTCGTTTCAGGACAATTTGCTGGCACCCCCCGTTTATACCCGTCCCGCGGAATACAAGGGCTGGCGTGTACCCGATGTGCTTCTTTCGGGGCACGAACGTAAAATTGCAGAATGGCGGCTGGAACAGGCGCATGAACGTACAAAACGGTTGCGTCCCGATTTGCTTGGACGTTGAGCAATTAATAAAATTTAACCTTGTCTGGCGCAGCGTTTTTCTTAAAACTGCATCTGAATAAAAGAGGTCAGTCTCAAATTTGATAACCTAAAAAATAGCATTATGAGGCAAAATTGGATAAGAAACATTGTGGGCGGATTGAGTTTTACAACAGCGCTTTTTATATTTCAGGCTTGTTACGGTACGCCGCAGGATTTTGGCTTGGATGTGTTTGTAGAAGGTAAAGTAGTTTCCAAAACAACCGGCGAACCCATTAAAGGCATCAAAGTTTCGGCGGCCTCATTGCAACATACGGTGACCGACGACAAGGGGATGTTTTCTTTTTACACCGTCAAATCGGATCAGCTTCAAATCAGTTTCGAAGATGTGGATGGAGTCGACAACGGAACATTTATCAGGAAAGACAGCCTCGTCTCTATCGTGAAAGATAAAATCTACCTCGATATTAAACTGGAAAACGGGAAATGATTCCGTCTGTTAAACGCGCCTTGTTCCGGAAGTTCAAAGCGGTTGAAACGCGGCGCCACGAGCTTAGCTACCTTTTCTGGGAGTGTACGACCCGGTGCAACCTGGATTGTTTGCATTGCGGAAGCGATTGTTCAAAGCAAAGTAACTATCGGGATATGCCGATGGAAGATTTTCTGAAAGCTCTTGACACCATTAAAAACCCTGCAAAAAACCTGATGGTTGTCGTTACCGGCGGTGAACCGTTACTGAGAAAAGATCTGCCTGCGTGCGGACGTGAAATCCGCCGGCGCGGAATGCGCTGGTCCATGGTTTCTAACGGGTATTTTTACGATGAAGCGGTACATAATTCGTTACTCAACGCCGGTTTGGGAGCGCTTACCATCAGCTTGGACGGGTTGCCGGAGTCACACAACTGGTTGCGAAACAATCCGCGAAGTTTCGACAGGGCGGTCGCGGCAATCGACCTGGCAGTCCGTTCGCTCCGGTTAAACTTCGATGTGGTCACGTGTGTCAACAAAAAAAATATTTCGGAACTTTCCCTAATCAAGGAGTTTCTTAAAAGCCACAAGGTGAAGGCATGGCGGCTATTTACCATTATTCCGATAGGACGGGCGGTCCAAAACGAGGAGTTGTCGCTCTCGGATGAGGAATTTGTTTATTTGATGGATTTTATTCGGGAGTTGAGGGAGAATGAGGACGATATCGATGTGAAGTTCAGTTGCGAAGGATTTGTGGGGAAATACGAATGGAAAGTCCGGGAGAGTTTCTATTTCTGCAGGGCGGGTATCAATATCGGCTCTATCCTCATTGACGGCTCCATATCGGCTTGTCCCAATATCGATCGCTCTTTTTCACAGGGAAACATTTACACCGATAATTTCAACGACGTATGGGAACAACGTTTCAACTCTTTTCGCGACAGGAACTGGATGCGCGTGGGTCAATGCAAAGATTGCAGGCGTTTCAAGGATTGCCAGGGAAACGGTTTTCATAACTGGCACGGCAGTAAACAAAATGTATTGGTTTGCCATCGGTCGAAAATAGAAAACGCGCATTATTAATTCTTTGAACTGAAAGTCGTCATTTTGTTGGTTATTAGGAGTTTTAATTTTTACATTTCTTTTGTCATTTAGAAACTCGATTATTTCTATTTGTTAGTTATTTTTAAAAGATACACTTAAATTCTTTTGTTATTTCGTCTTTTTGTCATAATTTTGGGGTATAATGCCAATACACATTAATACCACTATTATGAATTTAAACGACTATCCTGCGGAGCCTTTCCGCATAAAAACGGTGGAAACCGTTAAAATGATCTCCCGTGAAGAGCGGGAAAAAGTTATCCAGGAAGCCGGATACAACACTTTCCTGATCAACTCCGAAGATGTGTATATTGATTTACTGACCGATAGCGGAACCAATGCCATGAGCGACAGGCAGTGGGCCGGTATGATGATGGGCGACGAAGCCTATGCCGGAAGCAAGAACTTTCATCATCTGGAACAAGTCGTGCAGGAAATTTTCGGATTCAAACACCTGGTGCCTACGCATCAGGGGCGCGGGGCTGAGAACCTGCTTTCGCAAATTGCCATTAAACCCGGGCAATTCGTGCCCGGAAACATGTATTTCACCACCACGCGTTATCACCAGGAGCGCAACGGCGGAATTTTTGTCGATATCATCCGCGATGAGGCGCACGACGCCGGATTGGACATTCCGTTTAAAGGAGACATCGACCTGAACAAACTGCAAAAACTTATCGACGAAAAAGGGGCTGAGAACATTGCCTATGTCTGCCTCGCCGTTACCGTGAATCTGGCGGGCGGGCAGCCTGTTTCCATGAAAAACATGCGGGAGGTGAGGCAACTGGCCGATAAATACAAGATTAACGTGTTTTACGATGCCACCCGATGCGTGGAGAATGCCTATTTCATCAAAGAACGGGAAGAGGGCTTTGCCGGTAAATCGATCCAGGAAATCGTCCGCGAAATGTTTAGTTATGCCGATGGTTGCACCATGAGCGGAAAGAAGGACTGTCTGGTGAATATCGGCGGTTTTTTGTGCATGAACGATGAGGACCTGTTTGCCGCTGCAAAAGAACTGGTGGTGGTTTACGAGGGAATGCCTTCATACGGCGGAATGGCCGGACGCGATATGGAAGCCATGGCTATCGGATTGCAGGAATCTACGCAAGTTGAATATATAGAGCACCGCATCAAGCAGGTCCGTTATTTGGGTGATAAACTCAAAGCGGCCGGAATTCCTATTATAGAGCCTGTTGGGGGCCACGCCGTTTTCCTGGATGCGCACCGTTTCTGCCCGCACCTCACGCAAGATCAATTCCCGGCGCAAAGCCTGGCGGCAAACCTCTACGTAGAATCGGGCGTTCGAAGCATGGAGCGAGGCATCGTTTCTGCCGGACGCGATAAAAACACGGGCAAAAACCATGCGCCCAAGTTGGAAACGGTTCGGTTAACCATTCCACGCCGTGTGTATACCTATCGTCACATGGATGTGGTGGCCGATGCGGTTATCAACCTGTATAAACACAAGGAAAAAATCAAGGGGCTTCGTTTTGTTTATGAACCCAGGCAGTTGAGGTTCTTTACGGCACGGTTTGAGGAGATCTGATGCGTTTTGTAATGCTTGGAATTTCCCTGCCTGAAATAGCCAATCTCGTGGCCTATGCTTTTAAGCTGTTGTTCGAGAAAAAGCAGGTTCTCCTCGTTACTCTGTTGCGAGACGGGCTTGTTCTGATAAAGGGAATAATCATCCCGGTACTGTTTCGGAGTGATGTTGGGCATCAGTACATTAGCGCCGATGAGGATGGCTTTTTCGCGGCCTTCCTTTTCAATGGATTGCAAGGCGGTGGTCGCGGCGATGTTGATATCGGGCATGAGGATACGCAGGAGGGCTACCATTTTAAGGCTTAAATTGAATCGTTCCCGCAGCGAAAGCAGTTCACTCTTGTTTTTGTAGAGTGGAGTCTGTGCATGTTCGATGTAGGGGCCCATACCACACATATCGATGTCGAATTGCTTCATAAACAACAAATCGTTTGCCAGGTCTTCGACAGTCTGAAACGGTAGGCCGATCATGACGCCTGTTCCTGTTTGGTAACCTATTTTTTTTAGCGATTCCAGGGCATTCAGGCGTTTGTCAAAACGGTGTGTATCATCGTCGGGATGTATTTTACGGTAAAGTTCTCCGGAGGAGGATTCGATACGGAGCAAATAGCGGCTGGCTCCGCTCTCAAACCACCGGCGATAGACCTCTTCAGGCTGTTCGCCGCAAGAGAGGGTAATGCCGATTTCCCGGTTGGTAATACGCATGGCTTCTTTCAGTAAGGAGTCGATCTTTCGGGTAAATGTATCCGACGTGAGTTCTCCGCTTTGGATGGCGACGGATCCCAATCCGTTTTCGTAGGCAAACCGGATAGCTTCCAATGCCTCATCGCAGGACAAACAGTACCGATGTGTGTGCGTGTTATCCCGGCGGATACCGCAATAATAACAATTCTTTTCGCAAATGTTGGAAAATTCGATCAGCCCGCGCAGATAAACGGTGTTGCCCACGTTCTCTTGTTTGATTTTAGCGGCATAATCAAACAAAAGTTGCTTTTCCTCACCCTCGGTGCAGAGTAGGCGGACTAAATCTTCTTGGAGAAGTTTCTGTTTATGCAATAGGGTTGGAATCATAAAAACATTCTCGTTGCCCGTTCAAAAATACCGTTTACATACGCGAGGACCATTCCGTAATTGGTGACTGGAATGTCCTTTTCCGTGAACGGTTTTATCCGGTTTATCAGTTGTTTGCGTGTAACCATGCATCCCCCACATTGGATGACGAGAGAATAATCGATGGGTGCAATCTCCGACAATCCGCCTACAACGGTGAACGATAGGTTTTTACCGGTGAAGTTCCGGAGGAGTTGCGGTATCTTCACCCGTCCGATATCGTCGCAGTTGGTTTGATGAGTGCAGCTTTCCAACATAAGGATATTATCCCCGTCTTTTAGTTTAGACAGGTGAGGAGTGCCTTGCAGGTAGTCATTGAAATCGCCTTTTTGTCGGGCAAACAGGATGCTGAAGCTTGTTAACGGAACGTTTTCGGGAATGCGTGTTGCCACATAGCCAAAGGCCTGACTGTCGGTAACAACAAGCGCTGGAGGTATACCTAGCTTCAGAAAATCGTCCAACTCGGTCTCTTTTACCACTACTGTAATGCAATGGTTATCCAGAGCATCGCGTATGGCCTGGTTTTGCGGCAGGATCAGTCGTCCTTCGGGAGCTTCGCTGTCAATGGGAGTTATGAACAATACTGTGTCCTTCGGTTTTACCAGATCGCCTATAAGCGTTCTGTGTTGTTGGCTTTCCCCGGGTATTATTTTCTTTAGTGCATCAATTATTTTCTCCGAATCTCCCGGATCTTTTGCACTGAAATCGAGAACCGTGGCATCGCTGTGGTGTTTTATTGCGGTTTTTGTGAGGGCAGCAATTTTTGACAGGTCGCTTTTGTTGTGAAGGATGAGGTAGGGGATACCGAATTTCCCAAAGTGCCGAATAAGCTCCAGTTCGTACTGTCCAAACTGATTTCCCGCAATCAGTAACACGGCGCAGTCCACTTTCTTTATCGCATCGAGTGATTTGTCGATGCGCTTTCTTCCCAATTCACCCGCATCATCAATTCCGGCGGTATCCACCAATACTACTGGGCCGATTCCAAGAATCTCGACCGATTTCTTTACCGGGTCGGTCGTCGTGCCGGGTATGTCGGATATTATAGCGGTCTCCTGCCCCGTGAGCAGGTTGATCAGTGAGCTTTTACCGGTGTTCCGGCGGCCAAAAATGCCGATATGTGGTCTGGAATTGGTCATTTCCCCAATTAAAAATACAAATCCCGTTCTCCCCGTTTTATTTTTTCTATTCTTTCACGTACCTGATGTTGTACATTTTCGTTGAGTTCGTGAATGTTTTTTTCAATCACGTCCCATCCCTTTTCTGCGGTGTGCTCCGGTGCATAGTCCATCAGGTATTCGGCCAGCGTGAGTATTGCGTTGGGAGTGCAGAACCGTTTGATGAAGCCAGGAACGGAGAACTCCATAAAGTGTTCACCCGTACGTCCCAGACGGTAGCAGGCCGTACAGAAGGACGGTAGCATATCCTGCTGAAGCAACTCGTCGATGATTTCGTTGAGTGATCGGTCGTCGTTTATACGGAATTGCCCTTTTTTGAGATCATGGTTTTGCTCCTTTTCAGCGTAACTGCCCAATTCAATTTTTGTTCCACCGTCGATTTGCGATACCCCGAACTGAATCAGTTGGTTACGAAGCTCCGCGGGTTCGCGGGCTGTAAGAATCATTCCCGTGTATGGAACAGCCAACCGGAGTATAGCTACCAACCGGGTAAAATCTTCGTCCGACACGAAATATTCATCGCCCAAATCAAGCATTGATGCGTCTTTGATCCGGGGGAACGAAATGGTGTGTGGCCCTACGTTGTAGCATGCCTCCAGATGATTGGTGTGGCGAACCAGCCCCATCACCTCGAACCTCCAGTCGTACAATCCGAAAAGTGCACCTATCCCCACATCGTCCAGTCCGGCTTCCAACGCCCGGTCGAGTGAAGTCAGGCGGTAGTCGAAATCAGCCTTTTTACCGCGTAAATGATAGGTCTTGTATGCTTCGCGGTGATAGGTTTCCTGAAACACCTGATAGGTGCCGATACCGGCTTCTTTCACCGTACGGAACCCTTCTATGTCTAGTGGGGCCGCGTTAATGTTTACACGGCGGATTTCGCCGTTGCCTTTCTTCACGCTGTATGCTATTTTTACAGTTTGGGCAATGAATTCAGGGCTGTATTGCGCATGTTCGCCGTAAACGAGAATCAATCGCTTTTGTCCATTATCTTCCAGTACTTCTATCTCTTTTACCAGTTCTTTGTCTGAGAGCGTTTTACGAACGGCATCCCTGTTAGAAGCCTTAAATCCGCAGTAAGCACAATTGTTGGAGCACTTATTGCCCACATAAAGAGGTGCGAACAGCACGATTCGGTTCCCGTAAATTTTTTTCTTAAGTTCCTTGGCTCCCTCCTTAATGAGTTGTACCGACCCCGGATCGGTAGCATTGATAAGTATGGCCACTTCTTCGAGATTCAGCCTGCTTTTTGCCAGTGATTTTTCAACCACTTCTTTCACCTTGACGGGTGTGGAGATTGTTTTGTTGAGGAAATCCCAGATCTCGCCTGTATCGATGAAGGGTTGCATCGGTGCATCGGGAATGGCGTATTTTTCCGGGGTAAATTTCATAAAATGTTTATTCACAGGGTGAACTGCAAAATTACACAATTTATTCCATCAATCACAGAACTTTCTCGTGTTCTGTACTGGAAAATCAACTAATGCATAAATTTTCCCACATGTTTGGGTTTCGACTCCTCCATTTCTTCTTTCAATTTCTGCACAGCTTCCTGAAGCTTATCGGATTCTTTTCGTTCGGAAATCAGCATGGATAAAAGGATAGAAATAATCAACGTACCGATGATAACCGCTAGCGAGACCCATGAATGGTGTGCAAAAAATTCTCCTACCGAATGCACGGAACTCAGCAGCATTTTCATGCCTATAAACAAGAGAATGAAACTCACACCTGTTTTCAAGTAACGGAACATTCCCATAATTCCTTTCAACGCGAAAAAAAGCGATATTAAGCCCATCAATGCGAAAACATTGGAAGAAATGGCAAGAAAGTTCTCTTCACTGAGTGTAAGGACGTTGTTTATACCTTCTTTTATAACGCCGATAATAGCCGGAATAGAGTCAACAGCAAACAAGATGTCGGTGGAGCCGATAACAAGCAAGGCAAGAAAAATATTGGTTAAGTGGATTTTTCCGTTTATTTGAGTGAAAAAATGAGGCGAATGTATGTCGGGATCGATGGGGAATAACCTGGAAGCTCCCTTGTACAGAATGTTCGATTTGGGATTTACGTTTTCATCTTCTTTCGAAAAAGCCATCTTGTATGCCGTCCAAATCAAAACAACACCAAATATGTAGATAATCCAGTGAAAGCGTTCTACCAGTTCCATTCCCACCAGTATAAAAAGAATTCTTAGTACAACCGAAATCAAAATTCCCAGTTTCAGTAACTTTGGTTGGTTTTTCGGATGAATGCCCATCATTGAAAAGATCAGTATAAATACGAAAAGATTATCCACGGATAACGAATATTCCGTCAAATACCCCGAGATAAATTTCGTCATCATTACAGGGCCGGTTCGCACCGTGCTTTCCGGATTCTGAGGGAAGAGAAAATAAAGAGAAGCTCCAAATGCTGTTGCTACGGAAATCCATACGGCTGTCCAGGTTAAGGATGATTTCACACTAATCGTTCTTTGGCGGTGGGAAGTCACGTATAGGTCTATTCCATACACAATGATGAAGATGGCTATAAAAGCAATCCAGTAAAGTGCTATTGCATTCATAAAAAAAGAAGAGAATTACCGTTGTTTTTTAATGGTCTCTACGATTTTAAAGGGTAGATGTTCTGCCGGATAAAAATCAGCTAAAATTACACTGAATTTCCATCCGTTATTCTTAATCCGGTTTAAATTAAGTTAAAAGCCAGGAGCATCTTCGCTTCTGGCTTTTTGATTATGTGAACGATGTGTAATCCACGGTCAATTAAAATCGTCAGAAAACCTGTTTATTTCCTGATCACTCATATCTCCGGCAATAATAACCTTGTGTTTAAAAGTTACTCTCTCACCGCTGGACAACTTCAATTCAACCGGGTCCGAATTCTTATCCACGACCTTTCCCCCCAGATTGTTGGCTGCAAATAATCCATAACCTCTTGCGTGAGACCATGCCGGATAATTAGGGTTGTTTTTATTGTCCATGATAACGATGGTGATTGTTTCGCCTTCCTTATCAGCTTTTAAAGCAACCCATTTGCTCCTTTTTCCCCAGACGTCTCCCCCTGTTAAACCTTCTGCATTTCTGTAGAATCCATTTACACCTTCGTTATTCAGGGCCGGAGTTTCTGTTACATTTCCGTTTGCATCTAAAAACTTCTCAGCTTTTTGAGTCGGTTCCTCGAAAGTTCTGTCTACCCTCAAACCGATCAGCCCTTCTTTGTTCCCTGTAAAAGTTACTTCCTTATTTGCTGTCAGTTCTGTAACTCTTTCAATCGTCCTGATATCGTTTTTCAGCCCTTCAAAGATGTAGGTCGTCTTTTCATTCAATAAAATACTTCCATTATTATCTGTCCATTTTGATTGAACAACCAATCTCCCTTTCCGGTTATCTGCTTCAATAACTTTATCAAACAAAATTATCCCATATTTATCTTTATCTTCCGGTTTTATGGAATAGGAGTTATTCCAGAAATCAAGTCCGTTTACATCCCCGAAATTAAACCATAATCCAATGTGATGTGGATGATCGGTTCTCTCAAAAGGCCTTGGATTCAAGGGGAACCCTCTTGTGATAAATTTTCCGGAGGGTGTTTTTATAGGATAAAGACATGGCTTTTCCAGGTTTTCCGGATAAATAAACGATGTAAAATAAATATCGTTTACGTATACCTCAACTGCCTTTTTTTCTTCGCTGACATTAAACCTGACGTTTGTTGAAGTGCCTTGGCAGCTTACATGCATTATCAGCGCTGCAATGATTAGGGCTTTAACTGTTTTTTTCATCTTTTGAATTATAGCAACTTATTGACTTTGTTTCGTATGTTCAATAATTGCAACAACATATGTAAAAGTTCAGTTTAATACATATTTATGGTTGTATTTAACTAAGATGATACTGTTATAACCGCTTGTATTCTTTTTTCGCTTGCGGTTTAATTGACGTCAAGCTCTCGATCATAACAGGTGCTCCTGCCGCAATACTTTTTCTGGCGGCGATTCCCACCAGGCAGGCAAGTGCTCCGTCTCTTATGCCGGCAGCCTGTTTGTATGGGTCTTCGGTGTTGGGAACAAAGATTTGATCTTTCAGCAAGGCATCTCCACCTCCATGTCCTGAGGTGCCGTGAGGTATTTGAATGTATTGCCTTTTGGAGAAGTTTTTAAACAGCACAATTTCATCAAAATTTACGTCCTTCGTAGGCCTTGATTCTTCGATCCATGCATCTATACGTCCTTTTGTTCCGTTAAAAGCGATTCTGTAGCCTTCATAGGGAGAATAGGTGGTCAGGGAGTAAGCAACCTGAACGCCGTTTTTATACCGGATTGTTGCTGCCATTTTATCGTAAATATCAACGTCGTTTTTAAACACACAACCATCCCTCAGATATCCATCGTATTTTTCATTATCGACATACAACCGCTTCATGTTTTCATTTTTCATTATATCAAAATAAAAACTACATTGACTGGTGTGGGGACAGGTGCGGCAGTTTACTGCCCTGAAAGGACCGTTTTTTCCATAAAAATTTAACTCTCCTAAAGCATATACGCTCTCAGGGTCACTATCAATCCACCAATTTAGAAGATCAAAATGATGGCTGGCTTTGTGAACCCATAAAGAACCGCTTTTTTCAACTAATCTGTGCCATCTCCTGAAGTAATCAGCACCATGAGACGTGTCCAGATACCAGTGGAAGTCGACGGAGGTGAGTTCCCCTATCTCTCCTGCCCGAAGGAGTTCCCACATCTTCACCCGGTGAGGAGAATAGCGGTAATTAAAAGTAACCCTGCACTTCTTCCCGGTTCTTTTTTCTGCATCGATTATAGCCTGCATTTTCTTCTCGTCGGTTGTCATCGGCTTTTCTACGATAATGTCGGCCCCTAATTCCATCCCCCTGATAATAAACTGATCGTGTGTATTATCTACCGTTGTTACAATTAACACTTCCGGTTTAGCCTCTTTCATCATTTTCTCAAAATCAGTGAATGTAGGGCACGAAACCCCCATCGTCTCTTTGGCTAAAACTACTCTCCCCGGATTGATATCGCAAAGCCCAACGAATTCAATGTAGTTGGGATAGCTTTGAACAACGCTTCTTCCCCACATGCCTGTTCCCCGAACACCCGTACCTACCATGGCTATTCGAGTTTTTTTTGCGGGTTGCAAAGTTTCTGCTGTAGATGCGTAAATTGGGGATGAAGGATTGATCAACGTTGTTCCTGCCATTGCCCCTGAGAGAGCCAGAAAATGTCTTCTGGACATTGAGTTTGATTCTTTTTTCATGTTATATCTGTTAAATCTTTTGATTCTCATGGAATTAATACTTGAATACTTTCCCTCCTGCCATTACCTGTTTTTGTTTTTCATCGAATGTGGCGCGTTGTCCGGTGCGTAAGGCGGCCGTAACCATGATATCGGCGATAGAGTGGTTGTAGCCTGCTTCCACGGGAGCATTTGTTTTTACATTGCCGGCCCTCACACAGTCCATCCAGTTTTTCATATGCGCATTTGTGAGCGGGTCTGAGCCTGTGTCTGAGCCTGTTTCCACACTTATCTTCGGTAATTCGAAAGTATCAAGCATAAAGGGTTTCATTCCCATATCGCCTGCGTGCCTTTCTGTCAATCCGCCATCATTGTTGATGATGTTGGTGTCCAGGTCAAGTTTCCCCCCGTTGGAGAAATACCACTCTTTTGTCCCTCCCGACGAGTTGTTTTGCCTGGAGGAATAAATTACCTGGAATCCTTCTCCCGGTTCTTTTTCTTTGGCGTGTCCATAATCAAAAACAGCAGTCATGGTATCGTAGTTGGTTCTTCCGTCGTTCCACATGTAGATCCCGCCGTTTGCCACTACCGACCGGGGATAATCCAGTTCTGAGAACCAGTGTACGGTATCGATCTGATGTGCCATCCATTGGCCGGGTATGCCGGATGAATAGGGCCAGAACAGGCGGTATTCCAGGTATTTTCGCGGATCCCACGGTTCGTAGGGGCGGTTCATCAAAAAGCGTTTCCAGTCGGTATCCTGTTCGCGGATTTCTCTGGTGAGTTGGGGTAAACGCCATCGTCCGGGCTGGTTGACGTTCCATGTCATTTCCACGGCAATGATCTTGCCGAATTTTCCCGATTTAATGTAGTCGTATGCAGCGTGGTAATTTGTTCCGCTCCGGCGTTGTGATCCAACCTGAATAACCTTGTTAGTCTCTTTGGCTGCTTTCAACGCAAAGTTAGCATCGTCCATGGTTTCAGCGAAAGGTTTTTCCACATATACATCACATCCGGCCCTGACTGCTTCGGCGGTATGAAGCGCATGTTGAAAATCTGCGGTACTGATAATTACGGCGTCGGGCTTTTGAGACCAGAGCTCATCGGTGTTTCTGGCGGTTCTGAGGTCTCCTCCGGCTTGCTCCTTGTACCAGGCTTGTCCTTCGTCTCGGCGACGATTCCAAATGTCGCAGACGGTAAAGAGTTCGAAGTTCATCTCTTTGGCATATTTGAGGAATGATTTCCCGAGTGCACCTCTGAATCGGTTGGAAAAACCCAATATGCCTACCCTCACTTTATCGTTGGAGCCGATGATATTGGCATAACTTTTAGCCGACATATTCATCGTGCTTCCCAGCGTTATTCCGGCCACACCGAGTGCCGATTTTTTTATAAAATCACGTCTTGAATTTTTCATCTCATTTAAAGCTTAAAATTGATCGTATTGAAATTAAATTATTTCAGTGTTGGCTCCCATCCGGGTTCATATTCCCGGTTCCATAGTTTCATAGCTTCCCGGTCAAACATACGCCCGGTTTTGTCATCGATATCAAAACCCTTACCGATACGATACGCTACATTGGCATAATGTACCATAGCATTACTGATGGACGCATCGTCAATGGGTGCGGTAAGTTTCGACTTACCCCTGATAGTATCGAAGAAGTTGATCACATGGCCGGTAGTCATGTCGCCACCTCCACCAAGTGCCGTACCTGCTTCACTTGAAGTAGAAGTTCTTTCTTTCATCACTTTCCCCCCTCGGTCGTAAAGAATGTATTTATCCCGGTTTACGAAGACGGTACCTTCACTGCCATAAATAATTGTTCCTCTGTCCGCTCCGTAGGTCTTGTGCCCGTTCCGGCTTTTACCATCCCACTTGATTATTTTGTCACCGGCAAAACGGAATGTAGCATCCATAGTGTCGTACATCTCCCATCCGTCGTTGGCGAAATGTCGCTTGGCGGCTTCCACTTCAACGTTTAGGGGGAAATCAACGTTCAGTGCCCAGCGTGCAACATCCAGTTCGTGTGTGGCGTTGTTGCCTGCTTCGGCCGTTCCGTAATCCCAGCCGTACCAATGCCAGTTATAATCCCAGGTCTCTTCGGTATAATCGCGGCGGGGTGCCGGCCCCTGAAACAACTCCCAATCCAGTCCGACAGGAATGGCCGCTTTTTTCTGGAGCGGTACTTCACCCCTTGTATTGGCATAAAAGGCTACTGCCTTATAGGGGTTTCCGATAACGCCGCGGTGTAGCTCCCTTATGATTTCAACGGTGTGATCCGAGGAACGTTGCTGGTTACCCATCTGCACTATCTTGTTGAATTTTTGGGCGGCTTTTACCAGAATTTCATTTTCGAACATGTTGTGGCTGCATGGTTTCTCAACATACACATGTTTGCCGGCTTTCATGGCCATTACGGAACCGGGCGTGTGCCAGTGGTCGGGTGTTGCGTTGAATACAGCATCCACTTTTTTATCGTCGAGCACCCGGCGTATATCGTTTTCGGATTTCGGTTGGTAGCTGATGTGTTTAGAAAAATTCTGCATTGCCCGGGTACGTTGCTTCTCCATCACATCACAGAGGTAAAGTAACTGTACATTAGCTCCCTTCAAGGCGATTGGTTCGTAAAACGCACTTAACCTGCGTCCCAGCCCAATGATGGCTACGTTTAACCTGTCGTTCGCTCCGATAATGCCGGCATAACTTTTTGCCGACATGTCCATTGTGCTTCCCAGTGCTATTCCTGCCACTCCGAGTGCCGATTTTTTAATAAATCCTCTTCTTGATTCCATATTTTTAATTATTGAGTTGTCTTTTTATCGTTTCCATTGCTGTCGGTATCTGGGTGTCAAAATCTATCCAGCGAGCTTCAATGGATATTTTTCCTCTATAACCCATTTTTTTAAGGGCATTGAAGTAAGGGCGAAAGTCCTCATCGTATGTACCCGGTACAGCCCTGTCCTGTTTTTCCGCAATATGAACATGCCTGATCAGCTTTCCATACTTTACAAGGGTATCCGGACTTTCGTTTTCCATTTTCATATGATACAGATCTGCCAACAGCATGAAGTGACGATGATTGATCTCTTTAACGATTTCTCCTCCTTCCGATACGGAATTGATAAAGTTGCATTCTGTAGTGTTAAGGGGTTCCAATACGATGATTATGTTGAATTTTTGAGCAATTAACGCCATTTTTTTGCCTAATTCGATGAATTGTGCCCGGCCTTTTTTGCGTGGAAATCCTTCGGGGATGGAACGTGAACCCCCACTTCCAAAGACAATTATTTCCACTCCGGCTCGTTGTGCCCTGCGGAAAGCGGTTTCTGCAAACGTTAAAATATCGTGGTGAGCAGCTTCATTACCAACGCTTTTCAGGTTTCCGGGGATAAAGCTGTTACAGGCTTTAACAGGCAAAGGGGAGTTGGCCAATTCATTCAATATTATCTCGAACTCTTCCTCGGGCTTTGTCGGTGCAAGAAATCTGGAGACACCTTCTTCCACATATGTGTATCCGTATTGCTGCATTTTTTCTCCGTTGGCAAGATTTGTACAGATTCCTATCTGAGTAGGCTTCAACTCACTTTTTACTACGTTGCATGCAGAAAAGAATACCGGAAGAAGGGCAACATAAAAACAGTGTTTTATGTGTTTCATGTGTTTCATTTTACGTGTTTGTCTCTGCAGAATTAAAAGATATGTTTGCCAAAATGTATTGCGAAGTTGAGAAAACGAACAGGAGTTTTCCCGGAAATATTCGGACAAATATAATGAAAATACTAATGTGTACGTAAACAGGATGAAATAAATAACTTGATCGACGTTAAATTATGTTAATGAGCTAGGGGTTTTTCCGGAAATATCGCCGACAAAAATAATAAAAATGCTAATGTGTACGTAAACAGAATGAAAAAACAAGTTAAGCTACAGTTAAATTTCGAATTTCAACAAAAATACCAATCCATTAAAGTGATTTCCTTTTAAAAGTAATTGTCCAATTTATGTGGATATGGTTGAAAAAAATGTAACTTTGCGATCCGAAGTATCCATATGTTGTCGGGAGGCTTTCTCAGGAAAAATGAAAGACCTGTTTTTATGTCAAAAATCAACTTAAAAGGGATAGGTGTTGCCCTGATAACACCGTTTAAAAAAGACAAATCAGTCGATTTCGATGCGTTGGGCCGGTTGATAGATTATCAGATAGATGGGGGAATTGATTACCTCGTTGCACTGGGAACTACCGCTGAAACCCCAACACTGACACGCGATGAGCGAACCGAAATTGTGCGATTCATCGTGGAGAGAAACAACAATCGTCTCCCCCTTATTGTAGGAGTTGGAGGAAACAATACCGCTGAAATCGTTCATGAACTCAAGGTATCATATTTCTCAAACATTGCAGGAGTATTATCTGTTACTCCATATTACAATAAACCCAGCCAGGAAGGGCTTTTTCAGCATTATCGTGCTTTGAGTGAGGTTTCACCACGGCCGATTATTCTGTATAATGTTCCCGGAAGAACCGGTGTGAATATGGAAGCCGAAACTACGTTGCGGCTGGCAAAATCTTGTCCGAATATTGTGGCCATCAAGGAAGCATCGGGGAAAATGGATCAGATCCTGCAAATTATTGCTGGCCGTCCCGAAGGATTCTCCGTTATCTCCGGCGACGATGGAATTGCATTTGATCTGATAAAATCCGGTGGAGTAGGAGTTATATCTGTTTTGGGAAATGCTTTGCCTAAAGAGTTTTCTGAAATGATACATCAGGCGTTAGCCGGTAATTTCAAGATGGCTGAAACGGAAAATGTGCGTTTTACAGAAGCTATCCGGTTGATTTTCAAAGATGGGAATCCTGCCGGAGTAAAATGCATGCTCAGTGAATTGGGTTACATCGAAAATGAGCTCAGGCTGCCGTTGGTTGCGGTCTGTGATGAAACCAAGCAGCAAATAATTGAAGAATTGGAGAGGTTGAAAGTTCAGGTAATAGATAAAAAGTCTTAAAGTCTGACTTCTACATCTGATTTTGTAAATCACAAATCGTAACTAAATAATTATGTTTTCCGGAATTGTTGAAGAAGCTGCAACCGTGGTTGCATTGGAAAAAGACAAGGGTAACCTGCACATCACGTTAAGGTGCTCGTTCACGAGCGAATTAAAAATCGACCAGAGCATTGCGCACAACGGAGTTTGTCTGACAGTGGTATCCATAGAGGGTGATGCATACACCGTAACCGCCATTCAGGAGACGCTCGACCGCTCCAATCTTGGATTGTTGCAGGTGGGTAGCAAGGTGAATCTTGAACGTAGCATGAAAATGGACGGCAGGTTGGACGGGCATATCGTTCAGGGGCATGTTGACCAAACTGCCGTTTGTACCGATGTAGTTGAAGCAGATGGTAGTTGGTATTACACCTTCCGGTACCGTTTCGATAAGGAGATGGCAAAGAAGGGATACCTGACGGTAGATAAAGGGTCGGTTACGGTGAATGGTGTAAGTTTAACCGTGGTGACACCCACCAAAGATACCTTTAAAGTGGCGATCATTCCTTTTACATACGAAATGACCAATTTTCATCAGATAGAAAAAGGTACAGTCGTCAACCTGGAATTCGACATTATCGGTAAATATATCAGCAGGATTGTGGCGTTGCAGTCCTAAACGACTAATGTATGGATTTTCTTGAATTTGTTTCCACCCGGCAGAGCGACCGAGCATTCGATCCCGATAGACCGGTCGAAAAAGAAAAAATTGAACGTATCCTCGAAGCTGCCCGGTTAGCACCGTCAGCATGCAATGCGCAACCCTGGCACATGGTTGTCGTGGATGATCCTGAACTGAAAAACAGAGTGGCAGATGCCACGTCTGCGCGTGCATTGGGTATGAACCATTTTACCAAGCAGGCCCCGGTCCATATTTTGTTGGTTGAGGAAAGAGTGAACCTCACATCGGGGATCGGAGGCTGGGTAAAACAAAAGGACTATGCACAAATGGACCTGGGAATAGTAGCGGCTCATGTCGTGCTGGCAGCTCATGCCGAAGGTTTGGGGTCTTGCATTGTCGGTTGGTTCAATGAGCCGAAGATGCGTGAATTGTTGTCAATCCCCGACTCTAAGAGAGTATGGCTTGACATTGTTGTCGGATACAGTACCCAAGCCGTTCGTCCCAAAAAACGCAAAACAAACGGCGAAATCATTTCTTATAATAAATACAAATAAACGCTCTTTAATCTTTTTAACACGAACTTTCTGTTCTTTTGTTGGTTGCATCGCAAAAAAACATCATCTTTGTACCCTAAAAATAAATTATGAAACAATCGACCAACGTCTTGTTGATTTTAATGAAAAAGAATGAACATAACAACTAAACGTCATCTCTCGTTACTTGTTTTCTTTACTGTCACCACCGCTATTTTTGCACAACAGGTAGGGTCTAACTCACCATACGGCAGGTACGGTTACGGCCTTTTGTCCAACCAATCGTTGGGTGCCTCCGAAGCTATGGGTGGAATCAGCTACGGACTCAGAAGAAGCCAGCAGGTGAATCCCGGAAATCCGGCATCATACTCCAAACTCGATTCACTTACGTTTATTTTTGACCTTGGTGTTTCGGGGCATTATGCTTCTTACAGCGACGGACTGAACAAGCAGAATTTTTACAACGGGAATCTCGATTATATTGCCATACAGTTTCCTGTCCTAAGCAAGGTTGGTGCCAGCATTGGGCTTTTGCCGTATTCGAAAGTAGGATATAACTATGGGCAGACACGTTCGCTTTCCGATATCGTTTACGAGGAAGTATTTCGTGGAACTGGAGGGTTGAGCCAGATTTATGCTGGAATTGCGTATGAACCCATTCCGTATTTCTCCGTTGGAGCTAACGTTTCTTATCTTTTTGGGAATTTCAGCTACAGCAGCGTGTCTGTGCCGAGAACTGCGACGGGTGCTACTATTGGTGAAGAAAAGAAAAAATATTCCATCCGGGATTTAAAATATGATTTTGGAGCACAGGTCACGTTCCCTGTCGACAAGACAAGTTCGTTTACGTTAGGAGCTGTTTTCAGTCCGAAATTAGCTTCAAAATCCGATGTTTATGCAACGGAAATGATGTTTCTGTCAGACCCTTATACCAATCCCTATCAAAATCCGAGTGAAGTGCTGCGTGATGATACTCTTTCCAGTCAGCAGTTTCATTTGCCGGCAACCTATGGATTGGGAGTAACTTATTCCAATACAAATCTGCTTGTAGGACTAGACGGAACTTTTCAGCAATGGAACGGATTGGATTATCCCGAGGTTTTAGACGGATTGACCCCTGAAAATCGGTTCAATAACGCTTACAGGATCAATGCAGGCGCAGAATACGTTGTCGATCCGTACAGCCGTGATTTTTTCAGTAGAGTACGCCTAAGGGCCGGTATTTCCTACGGAAATTCATATGCCAACGTCAGCGTTTATAATCCATCTACCAATCAAAGTGTAGGGGTTGGAGGTTTTAAAGAGTATGGAATTAACTTCGGATTGGGGTTGCCGTTCAGGGATTCTATGTCCGGAAGGTTGTCATTGCTTAATATCGGATTTGGTTACACATCCCAGCGTCCCGACTTGCCATACATGATTAAGCAAGATATGTTTAAAATTTCCTTGAACATGAATATCAATGAATTTTGGTTTTTCAAAAGACAGTTTAACTGATTTTTTGTATCTTTGTGACGTTTAAATTCAAAACAGATTAAACTTTTTATTTAACATATTGTCCTATTAACAACCAAAATCGGGATTAAAAAAAAATTAAAAAAAAGAATATGAGAAAATTATTATTATCAGGATTTCTTGCAATAGCAACCATTGCAGGTCTCAGCGCCCAGAAAGCAGGATACGATCCGGTAAAAGCTCCTTTCGGACATGGGGAAGACAGCGTAAAATGCCGTATGAATTTGAGCCTTATGACGACTTCTGCTAAGGCTGAAAATTATAAGGAAGCATTAACGCCCTGGAATGCTGTTTACGAGAACTGCCCCGCATCCAGTAGAAATATATATATATTAGGACCACGTATCTTCAAGAGTTTATATGCTTCGGAGACCGATGCTGCCAAAAAGAAACAATATCTCGATAAAACAATGGAGATATACGATACCCGACTGAAATATTATTCGGATGACAAAAAAGGTACCGTTTTGGCATACAAGGCCTATGACTATATGGAGCTGATGGGTGATAAAGCGGATTCGAAGGTCGTTTATCAATGGTTAGGGGAAGCCCTTAAGGAAATGAAATCGGAGATGGAACCTAAAGATGCTTATTCCTATTATATGGTTGCCTCACTTACTCAGTTTCTGACTGACCCGTCCAAGAAAAATCAGTATATAAGCGACTATTTTACCGTTGCCGGTTATGTAGACGAAGCTATCAGCAAAGCAAATGCCGCAAACGATAAAGCAAATGCCGATTACCTGGGATTGGTGAAGGAAGGTATCGTGAAAGCATTTGTAAGCAGTGGAGCCGGCGATTGCAAGACCCTCACGGATTACTATGCCGATAAGGTGGAACCCAACAAGGCAGACAAAGCATTTCTGAACGAAGTGATCAATGCCCTGGGATCGGTAGGTTGCAGTGAATCTGACTTGTATTTTACCGCGTCGGAATACCTTTACAAACTCGAACCTTCTGCCGGTGCAGCTATCGGGTTGGCTAACAAGAGCCTGAGAGATAAGGATTACGATACTGCCATCAAGTACTACCACGAAGGTGCCCAATTGGAAACAGACAAAAATAAAGCTTCCGATTACATGATGCAATTGGCAGGTATTTTTTCAAATCAACGTAACTTCGCCAAATCGCGCCAGGCCGCATACGATGCATTGGAATTCAATCCCAACAACGGAGAAGCGTATATCCTGATCGCACAGTTATATGCAGCATCGGCTCAAAATATTTTCCCGGAAACCGAAAAGAGAGGCCTCGTTTTCTGTGCGGCAGTTGACAAGTTACAAAAGGCCAGATCCGTTGATCCTAGCGTTAGCGGAAAAGCAAATGGCTTAATCAATACTTATTCCGGTTATTTCATGGATACCGAAACGGCTTTCATGATGGGTATCAAGGCAGGTGAGTCCGTTTTTGTCCCCGGATGGATAGGTGAGTCTACCACGGTAAGGTTGAAATAAAACCAGCGATTTGTTGAAAGAACGACAACAGATATATATATTAAAATACATAACAACCGCAGTTTTTGGGGTTGTTATGTTTCTTTTTATCGGATCGTGTGGAAAGAAAGATGAAAAGCTGGTCCATATGAAATTCGATCCGGAAACCATGCCTTCCATGGTTACGGATTCGGCCGTGCAGCTTATCTCCGACTCGGGGAAAACCCGTTATAAAATAGCAGCCGATGTGTGGGAAGTATATGACAAGGCCAAAGAACCGTTCTCTTATTTTCCCGAAGGCTTTTACCTGGAAAGATTCGATGATCGGTTTAATGTCGAAGCTACCGTTATTGCTGACACGGCCTGGCACTACAACGCAAAAAGCCTGTGGCGCGTGAAAGGGAATGTTGAGGTAAAGAATATGCAAGGGCACGAATTCAAGAGTGATGAGCTTTTTTGGGATCAAAAAACGGCTAAGATCTATTCCGATAAATATATCGAGATAAAACGGGGGGCGCTTGAACTGAAGGGATACGGTTTTGAGTCGAATCAGCAAATGACAGATTACCGGATCATGAGACCGCATGACGGCAGATTGCCGTTTGAAGAAGGACCAGTCGCAACAGACTCGGTGCAGTTACAATCTGATTCCATACAATGAGATTCAACAACCTTAATCCATAAACAATGTCTTTCACGTCGCTAATAATCGGATGGTTTATCTTACTCTTCCTGTCGGCGTTCTTCTCCGGTATGGAAGTGGCGTTTGTGTCATCGGATAAGTTGAGATTTGCGATGAGACAAAAGGACAAAGGATTTTACAACCTGATGTTGAATACCATTTATAGTCATCCGCGTCAGTTCCTGGCTACGCTTCTGCTCGGAAACCTCATGGTGCAGGTAGTTTTTATGTACCTGTCGTTGCTGGTAGCTTTCCCTTACATTCAGCAACATATTACACAAAATACTTTTGTGATTTTTCTACTTATAATCGTTGGAGCTACTCTCATTATCCTTCTTAGCGGAGAATTTCTTCCCCGGGCTGTTTTGGTACGTAAACCCAACTTCTGGGTACGCGTATTGGTTGTTCCGGCTTTCTTTTTTTACGTTCTGTTCTTTCCCGTTGCAAAAATTTTCGTCTCTTTTTCCAAAGCCGTTTTAGCTGTTTTCGGCGTGAGGTCCGACAGGACAACTGAGAATGCATTGGGCCGGCTGGAACTGGATTCGTATGTGAGAAAAGGGTTCGAAGAGATTTCTGACGAAAAAGAAGTGGATTCCGAAGTGAAAATTTTCAGGAACGCCCTCGATTTCTCTTCTATGCGCGTGCGTGATTGCATGGTGCCAAGAGCGGATATTGTGGCGATAAATGTGGACGAAGATATTGAAAAGCTGAAAGATTTGTTTATCGAGAGCGGTATTTCCAGAATTCTGGTATATCGGGAAGATATTGACGACATTATCGGATACATTCACGTTTGGGAAATGTTCGATGTCCCGCAGGACTGGACCAAGAGCATTGCCACAGTGTCTTTCGTCCCTGAAAGTATGCAGGCCAGCAAATTGATGAACGACCTCATGCAGCAGCGAAAAAGCATAGCCGTTGTAGTGGATGAGTTTGGAGGAACATCGGGTGTGGTGACTATGGAAGATCTGGTAGAGGAAATTTTCGGTGATATAGAAGATGAATATGACAACAAAGCCCGCTTTGTGAAACAGGAAGGTGATAAAGAGTTTGTGCTTTCGGGGAGGGTGGAAATTGATACCTTAAACGAAGATTATGGGCTCGATATTCCCGAATCGGAGAGTTATTCCACCGTTGCCGGGTATTTATTGCATCACACACAGCGGTTTCCTAAAACCTACGAAACAGTGATCATCGGAAAGTATATGTTCAAAATATTGAAAGTTACCGCCCGGAAAATAGAAGTGGTGCGGCTGACTATTAATTAAGGCTTTCACTCAGGAACTAAGTTCAAGATAGAAGTGCAAAAGATTTGATTACATTACACTTCTTATCTTAATTGTTTTTTTCCAAAATCCCCTTTCAAAAGTGCTTAAGGGGTTTTGAAAAAAACAATTAGTCAATCAGCAACATAAAAAAATAAAAAAGGAGACCGAAGTCTCCCTAAAATTAACTATTATGTTGCTTATGAAAAAATACAAACAGTTAACTTCAGAACAAAGATATGCTATTTATTTAGGCTTACAAAACGGAACAAGCAAGTCTGAAATAGCCAAGCAGATAAAGGTAAATATTTCTACGGTTTATAGGGAATTAAGCCGTAACAAAAACAAAACTGGAGGCTACTCATGGCGTTTGGCACAAGAGATGGCCCAAGAGCGCAAAGAACGTTTACCGGGCAATAGATCGACATCGGAGTGGATTAAACAGAAAATAATCCGTCTCATTCGCAAAGATTGGTCGCCCAAACAAATCAGCGGATATCTCGCAAAATATGATCAAATATCTATCTCTCACGAGACTATTTATCAATGGATCAGGCAAGATAAGAAATCGGGAGGAAACCTTTACAAGCACTGCCGCCACAAGCTCAAATACAGAAAAAGACCCGTAGGTTCTGCCACTAACATACCCAACAGAAAAAGTATTCGCCAAAGGCCAAAAGAGGCCGACGGAAGCCGGTTTGGAGATTTTGAAATGGACACCATAATAGGAAACGGACAAAAGGAAATAATACTGACAATGACAGAAAGAAATACAAACTTTATAATGATGAGAAAACTGCCTATGGGCAAAGACTCTAAGCAGGTTTGCAAGGAAGTCATTGCTATGTTGCTGCCTTATAAGGACAAACTGAAAACCATTACAACAGATAACGGATCCGAGTTTGCAGCACACGAACTGATAACAAAAAAGTTGAAAGTACCGGTATATTTCACTGATCCTTATTCATCGTGGCAAAAAGGAGCTGTTGAAAATGCCAATAAATTAATCCGGCAATACATCCCAAAAGGAGCAACATTTAAAGATTATTCCGATGAGAAAGTAAAAGAAATACAGCATAAACTAAACAGAAGACCAAGAGAAAAATTAGACTTTAGCAATCCTAAAATAGAGTTTTACAAAAATTATTACTAAATTGCACTTGCTGGTTGACTCTAGGGGAATCACTTTTTTCAAAAATATGGAGTTATCTTTCTAATTTTTATTAACTTTGCACTCTTGTTTAAAAGAATGTAAAATATTAATTGTTTATCAAAAACTCAGGATAGTTAAATGGCTACACTACAGAAGATTAGGGATAAGGGCGTGTTTTTGGTCGCCATTATCGGGATTGCGTTACTGGCATTTATTTTGGGAGACTTATTCACCTCGGGAAACACACTTTTTGCCAAATCGCGCGATAAAGCTTTCGTTGTAAACGGGCAGGTGATTTCTACTCAGGAATTCGCTGACAGGATTACCGAATGGGAAAGTTTTCAAAAAATGATCAGTGGACAGACTTCATTGGACGAAAATACATCTCAACAAATCCGGGAAGCGGTTTATGATCAGATGGTTCGTGAACGGATGCTCGACAACGAAGCGGCAAAACTTGGCTTAGCCGTTTCAAAAACAGAAATCAACGATCTGGTACACGGAGAAACGATATCGCCATTACTGCAACAGCTTCCTTTCTTTCTCGATCCGCAAACCGGTATGTTCGACAGGGAAGGCCTGATGCAATTCTTATCCACTGTAAACGCTCCGGTTGAGTCGCTACAGCCGGAAGAGAGAGCTGTAGTTGAGCAATACAAATCGATGTGGTTGTTCATCGAAAACATGGTAAAATATCAACGTCTTCAGGAAAAATACACTACGTTGCTTGCCAATGCCGTGATGGTGAACGATGTTGAAGCAAAAACCACTTTTGACTTGTCGCAACAAAATGCCGATATGGCCTATGTGATGAAGAGTTACTTCACCATACCCGATTCAACGGTCTCGGTTACCGATCAGGAAGTGAAATCGTTTTACGAAAAAAATAAAAACGCTTTCCGGATGAATGTCCCATTGGCCAAAATTACTTATTTTACGAAGGAGATCGTTCCCAGTGATGCTGATTTTGCCGAAATCGAAGCGCAAGCCAATGAAGCGTACCTGAAATTGGTGGAAACCGCAAATCCGGCTTCCGTAGTTGCCGATTATTCTGACATGCCGTTCAGGGATGTATATCTTTCTGCGAATTCACTGACTGAAGGTCAGAAATCATTTGTGGAGTCTGCATCTGTTTCAGACATCAAAGGCCCGGCTCGCGAAGGCGATGCATTTACTATTTATAAACTGTTGGACAAGACGGTAGCTCCCGACTCCGTTCATCTCAGAATGATGGCTATTCCCGATGCATCTATGGCGGGACAAGACAGTATCGTTACTCATTTTGTGGACAGTATTTTTAACGAGATTCAAAGCGGAAAATCATTTGCAGAAGTAGCAAACAGCTTGAATCCACAGTCTAATGGTGGTGATGTGGGCTGGGCTCGCGAGATTGATCTTGCGCAAGCTGGAATTGATGTGGTGAAAGCCGCATTCAGTGCACCGGTGGGACAGGCTTTTAAAATGACAGTTCCCGGGCAACAAATTATTCTTCAGGTGGAAGAAAAAACCGTTCCTGTTCAGAAATATAAAATTGCAACGATCAATATGCCTGTTGTCGTCAGTGAAAAAACATCGAACAACGTAGATAACGAACTCAACCAGTTTGTTTCCGATCCCAACGTAAGCAAGAACTTCAATGAACTTGCCACCCAAAAAGGATATTTTGTTATGCCGGATGCGAGTGTTTCAGCAAACGATTTTTCGTTGATGCAGATCCCGGGATCACGTCAGGTCGTTACCTGGGCGGTAAACGAGAAAAAAATGGGAACCGTGCGTAAGTTCGACATTACCAATATGCGTATAATTGCCCGTGTAGATCAGGTTTATCCGGCTGGTGTGGCCCCCTTACAGGAGGTGGCAACGAGCATTCGTTCTCGACTGAGCAACGATAAGAAAGCCGAAAAAATCATTTCCGATCTGACTGCCAAAAACCTGACCAGTCTGGATGCTTATGCTACTGAAATGCAGTCGAATGTTGATACGGTAAAATTTGTCAACTTCACTACACGGAACATTACAGGATTGGGTTTTGAGCCGACCTTGAATGCTTTCTCTGCCTATGCACCGTTGAATACACTGATACCGCCTGCCAAAGGGAATATGGGTGTCTACGTGGTTAATGTGTTGAGCAGAACCCAGGGAACTGAAACCTATGATGCCAAGGCTCAGAAAGACCTGATTCAAAGTAACAATGCATATATGTTGCAGATGCAGTCTTTGGAGACCTTAAAAAAGAAACTGAAAGTAGAAGATAACCGTTACGTTTTCTTCTAAGTTTTTCGTTTCATAACAAAACAAGAAAGAGGGTGTCTCAAAAAATATGAGGCACTCTCTTTCTTTTTGTGCCCAGGCAATAAGAGCTGTCTCTTGTAAGAGTTTTTTCGAAACATTTGAGTTGACTATATGATATAATAAATAGATAAATAATATATTTATTCTATTATAGCATTGTAAAATAAATCAAAATAATTATATTTGTGGCATATTAAGATTATATAGATAATTTAGGTTATAGAAATATTTCAAAGTATGAACGAAAAAAACTCCAAAAGAAGGTATACGGTGCCTTTTATTGTTATTGTCATTATAGCGGTTTCGGCGCTAATTCCGATGGATAAATCCACAGAATTTTCAAGCTTGGCGATAAACAATGCTGACACTGCCTGGATGCTAATAGCTTCCGCACTGGTATTTTTAATGACACCCGGGCTGGCTTTCTTTTATGGAGGAATGGTTCGGTATAAGAACCTTGTGTCTACTCTTATTCAGAGTTTTATCACGTTGGGAATAATCAGCGTTATTTGGGTTTTGATTGGCTTCAGCCTCGCTTTCGGCGATAGCCTGGGAGGCTTTATCGGAAACCCCGCATCTTTTTTCATGTTCAACAATGTGGGATTGCAGCCCAACCCTGCTTTTTCGGCAACCATTCCATTTGCCCTGTTTGCGGTGTTTCAACTCAAGTTTGCTATTATAACCCCGGCACTCATCACGGGTGGCGTTGCAGAAAGAATTCGTTTTTCGTCGTTAATGGTCTTTATAGTCTTTTTCTCCATTTTTATTTATGCGCCGTTGGCTCATTGGACCTGGCATCCCGAAGGCTTTCTTCGTAAGTGGGGTGTTCTCGACTTTGCCGGAGGGACAGTCGTACACATTTCTGCGGGGTTTGCAGCCCTTTCCGGTGCCATATTCCTGAAAAAACGAAAAGACGGTGGAACCGATAATCCCACTAATATTCCTTATATCTTACTGGGTACCGGGTTGCTTTGGTTCGGTTGGTTCGGTTTTAATGCAGGATCGGCGCTTGCTGCCAATGAACTTGCCGTCAAGGCCTTTTTGAACACAAATTTGGCATCGGCAACGGCTATGGTTACCTGGATGCTTACTGATGGCGCCAGAGGAAAAAAAAGATCGGTGGTGGGAGCTGCTGTAGGTGCGGTGGTTGGATTGGTCGCCATCACTCCTTCCGCTGGTTTTGTAACGGTGGGGCAGAGTATTTTTATCGGTTGCACAGCGTCGCTGGTGAGTTATTTTGCTACCCGGTTGAAATCGAGAAGCAGTATAGACGATACGTTGGATGTTTTTCCATGCCACGGTATCGGAGGTATAACGGGGATGATCCTCACGGGAGTATTTGCCGAAAACGTTGGCCTTATATACGGTGATCCGACCGTTTTCCTGTATCATTTGCTGGCACTGCTTATCGTAGGTGCTTTCACTTTCGGAGGCTCATTCCTGCTGTACAAACTTACCGATCTTATCCTTCCGATGCGGGTAACCGAAATTCAAGAAGAGAGAGGGCTGGATATTACACAACATGGCGAGCTGGCCACAGATGTTCCTTCGAGCTATTAGCTGAAAACGGAAATCTTCCGAGACCCTTAGCTTATTGTCCTGTAGACTGTTTCAGGTAGTCGTGGATTGCCTGTTGCGCGCGGATAGGTGTGTCATCCGGTGATGCCGTATCCCTTTTAAAGACATTATCCAGATGCTCGTTCACCCATACAGCGCTCTGGTTATCCTCCAGTTGGATCTTCAGGATATCGATGATCTGCCGCTTCAACGGCTCGGAATAAACCGGAAAAGCCACTTCGATACGACGGTGAAGGTTGCGCTGCATCCAATCGGCAGAGGTGAGGTAGATCGTTTCTTTACCACCGTTCAGGAAGTACCACACACGGGCATGTTCCAGGTAGGCATCCACAATACGCGTTACCCGGATATTCTTGCTGTAGGGTTGGTTGGGTATCAGGCAGCAGATGCCGCGGATAATCAGGTCGACCTTCACTCCTGCCTCGCTGGCACGATAGAGGGCATTGATCATCCCCTTGTCTTCCAGACTGTTCATTTTTAGGACAATATACCCCTCGCGCCCGCTCTCTACTTCTGTGATTTCCTGTTCAATCATTTGATGGATGGCGGAGAGCATGTTGAACTGGGTTACCAGCAGATGCCTGAAATCATGCATGTAGGGCTTTCCCTCCAACACGCGGAACACTTCGTCAATATCACGGATAATCTCCTTGTTGGAGGTGAGCAACCCCTTGTCGGAATAGATGCGGGCCGTTTTCTCGTTGAAGTTGCCGGTACCCAGGTAGGCATATCCCTTGATCGGGTCATCCGGATCGTTACTCCTTTTCCGCACGTAAGCCAGTTTGGCATGTACCTTCAGCCCCGGCAGGCTGTAGATTATCTTTACGCCTGCCTGTTGCATCAACTCGGAAGAGAGGTAGTTGTTTTCCTCATCAAAACGGGCTTTCAGTTCCACGAAGACGGTCACCTTCTTGCCGTTCTTGGCCGCACTGATCAGGCTGTTGATCACAGCCGAGTTTTCCGCCACACGGTATTGCGTTACTTTGATTTCCAGTACCTTCGGGTCGAAGGCGGCCTGAAGCAGGAAACGCAGCAGGTAGTTGAACGACTGGTAGGGGAAGTGCAGCAGCACATCCTGGCGGCGCAGTACCCGTAGAATCGAATTGTTGGCTTCCAGCTCGGGTACCCGCAGCGGTTGCGGCAGTGTCTGCCGGAGGCGGTCACCCACCGGGTTGGGCAACTTCATCAGGTCGGCCAGGTTCAGGTAACGTCCTGAGGGAAGCAGCTCCTCCTCTTCGATCTCATACGCCTCACAGAGATATTTTAGGAAGTAACCGGGCATGTCCTTGTCGTACTGAAAGCGGGTCACTGCCCCGATCTTACGTTTGCGTACCTTGCGCAGAATCCGCTCGGCTATATCTTTCTGATCCTCGTTCTCGAGAGAGAAGTCGGCATCGCGCGAAATCTTGATGCTGTAGCAATCCACTATTTCATAACCAGGGAAAACGCTCTGCATGTTCGCCTTGATCAGGTCGTCAATGAAGATGATATAGTGGTTACCTCCAAAGGAAGGCAGTTCCACGAAACGCGGTACCTTGGTGTAAGGAATCTTCATGATGGCGTAGGTATAGGAGGAGTTATCTCCTGTCTTTTTCTTTTTTTTCTTCACCAGGCTTACCACCTGATAGATACGCCCATCCTGGATGAAAGAGTGGATATCGTCTTTCAGGATAATCATCGGTTGCAGGTAAGGAAACACCTCTTCGTTAAAGTACTTCTCCACGTAGGCACGGTGGAAGGGCTCCACCTCATCGGTCTGATATAAAATGATATTGTTCTTTTCCAGTTCGGGAAGAATCATCTCGTTGAATATGCGGTAATATTCTTTTTCCTGCTCCGTGACTTCGTTATTGATCTCCATAAGTGTTTGCAGTGCTTCTTCTTCCGATTCGTCACGGCTGATGTTTTTCAATATTGAACTGTGGTATCCGGATACGCGGATTTTGTAAAACTCTTCCAGGTTGGAAGAGTAGATCGATAGAAATTTAATCCGCTCGTAAACCGGAAGCGATTCATCCTTTGCTTCCAGCAAGACACGGTGGTTAAACGACAGCCAGCTTATGTCGCGCTTAAAGTATTTGTAGGGTGAATTGTTGTTCATTTTTTTAGATTGAAAATAGATTGAATGAGATTGAATTTATAATTTTTTTCTCATTGCAGCTAAAATTTTCAGCAATTCTTCGCTCTCCGCATGTAACGATTTTACATAATCGGTTGTGAGTATTCCCGATGCGATTATCAAGTCGAGCCACATTTCCGTTTCATCAGCTTCTTCAACTGCTATGGTTAATTTACTGAAAAATTCTGCTTTAGATCTGCTTCGCAATGCTGCCCTATAGTTTGCGTACATTGACGTTCCCGATTTTGTGAGTTGATAATTGAGCACTTTGCCGCGTGTTTTCTCAGGCAACATTTCGGACAAAGATAAAATCTCAAGGGAAAAAGCCCTCAATCTGTCTCTTATTTCTATTTTGTAATTTATCCACTCTTGATTACTCATAGTCGGATTTTCAAGTTCTGATATACAAGAAGCAAAGCCAAGATATAACTGTATTTGGCGCTTTTTAATCTTTTTAATTAAACAATAAAATTAGTAACTTTGTTGCAATAAAAAAAGAATAAATGGGGAAATGCCCCCACTACTGCATTCAATCTATTTTCAATCTATTTTCAATCTGTTTTCAATCTGTTTTCAATCTGTTTTCAATCTACATCAATCTTAACTGAATGAAAAAAATAGGCTTACTTTCCGACACACATAATGTCTGGGACGAAAAATACGAAAATTATTTTGCCAATTGCGATGAAATCTGGCATGCGGGAGATATCGGTTCCTTGGAGTTAGCCGGAAAATTTGAGAGTCTCAAACCGTTCAGGGCGGTTTACGGAAATATCGACGATTTTTCTACACGGAGAATATATCCTGAAACGTTACGGTTTACGTTGGAAGGTGTAGATGTCCTTATGACACATATCGGAGGATATCCCGGAAAATATGACCCGAAAATCCGGTCACAACTTTTTTCAAAACCCCCTAGCCTTTTTATTTGTGGACATTCTCATATACTAAAAGTCATTTACGATAAGGAGTTAGGTTGTTTACACATGAATCCGGGTGCAGCGGGAAAATATGGTTTTCATCGGGTGAGAACGCTGTTGCGGTTTATGTTAGACAATGGAGATATCAGGGATCTGGAAGTTATCGAGATAGGAAAACACGGCTAGAGTGCAACGCCGAATATCGACATGAAAATTCCGACAACACTGATAATTATCAAAATTAACCCAATCGTTTTGTTCAGAATGGATAATCCCTTTCGGTTAAAATGCTTACGCAGCCGTGAAATAAACAAACTAAGAAAGAACCACCATATCAATGCTCCCGCGGAAATTGCCACAAGTGCCAGCATCAGGTAGCCTTTCCCTTCGGTTACGGGAGTAAACGTGAACCGGGCGTACAGGGTGATGAAAACGAAAATAATAAACACGTTGGACAGGGTGATGAAGAAGGAGGAGATAAAATCGCGAAAATGGTGTTTCGTTTCGATCTTGACCTGGGGTGTCCATCCTTTCAGGGGATTCGTACGGAAAACCACATAGCCGAAGAAAATAAGGACCACACTGCCGGTTAATTGAATCAGCAACTCGTTTTTTTTCAAGAAATCTTCCACAAGACTCATCCCAAGCAACGTGATAAGAGCATAGATCAAGTCGGAAAGCAGAGCGCCCAAACCGGTGATGAATCCGGACCACCTGCCCTTGTTTAGCGTTCGCTGTACGCACAGCATATTCACTGGTCCCATCGGCGCTGAGACCAACAGGCCGATAATAAATCCTTTTACAATAGTTTCAAACATTTGACTGCACCGAAGAAATTATGGTTTTTATGGTCGCAAAGATACCTCCATTCTTAAAACCTACAAAAAAAGATTTTGTCTCCGGTTTTACGTAGGTTTTGATTAACTTTGCAACTAAATAGAAGATAAACTCATATGATCACTTTTTTCAGAACTCCGTCGCAAAGCATCATTGCCGTTGATGCAATACATCCTATTCAGAATGAACTTCAAGAACGATTGATTTGGCTGTTCGGTAATGCGGAACCGATTCCCTTTTTCGAGATAAACGAAAAATTTACCGGTCCGCGACGCGAGATGATCACACCCTGGAGTACATGTGCTGTGGAGATTACTCAAAATATGGGAATTACCGGCATTACCCGGATAGAAGAATATTTTCCGGCCGGTGAAGTTCCGGAATACGATCCAATGCTTCAACGGATTTATAAAAAGCTTGATCAGGATATTTTTACTACCGATAAACAACCGGAATCCATTGTCCTGATCGATGATATTGAGGCTTATAATCAGCAAGAGGGGCTTGCATTGAACGAAGACGAAATTGATTACCTCAACAATGTGAGCCGGAAAATGGGCAGGAAACTTACCGATAGTGAAGTTTTCGGTTTTTCGCAGGTAAACTCGGAGCATTGCCGCCACAAAATATTTAACGGAAAATTTGTGATTGATGGAGAAGAAAAAGAAAGTTCTCTTTTTCAATTGATAAAAAAAACATCGGGCGTAAATCCCAACGCGTTGATATCGGCATATAAAGATAACGTGGCTTTCGTTCAGGGGCCAACCATCGAACAGTTTGCGCCGGCAAGCGGCGATAAACCTGATTTCTTCGAAACCCGTGAAATAGAAAGTGTCCTTTCTTTGAAAGCGGAGACACACAACTTTCCCACAACCGTAGAGCCTTTCAACGGGGCTTCTACCGGAACAGGAGGAGAAATTCGTGATCGCCTTGCGGGGGGGAAGGCTTCGCTTCCTTCTGCAGGAACAGCGGTCTACATGACCTCCTATCCCCGTATGGAAGAAGGGCGTGAGTGGGAAAAGATATTGCCGGAGCGCAGGTGGCTTTATCAAACGCCGGAGCAGATCCTGATCAAAGCCTCGAACGGGGCTTCCGATTTCGGGAATAAATACGGCCAGCCGCTTATTTGCGGTTCATTACTCACGTTTGAACACGTCGAGAATTACAAGAAATTCGGTTACGATAAAGTAATCATGCTGGCCGGAGGTGTTGGCTTTGCCAATAAGCTCAACGCGTTAAAAGGCAATCCACAGCCCGGGGAGAAAGTGATTGTGATGGGAGGGGATAATTACCGGATCGGAATGGGCGGTGGAGCCGTTTCGTCGGTAAACACCGGTGAATATTCTTCGGGAATTGAACTGAATGCCGTACAGCGTGCGAACCCAGAAATGCAGAAACGTGTGGCCAATGTCATTCGTACGTTGGCTGAATCGGAAGATAATCCCATCGTTTCCATCCACGACCACGGTGCAGGCGGGCATTTAAACTGCTTGTCGGAACTGGTGGAAAAAACCGGTGGAAAAATTGAAATGGAGAAGTTACCAGTAGGTGATCCAACTCTTTCCGCAAAAGAGATTATCGGTAACGAAAGCCAGGAGAGAATGGGTTTGTTGGTCCCTGAAAAAGACATCGACCGCATCAGGCAGATTGCTGAACGGGAACGGGCACCTTTCTACGTGGTGGGTGAAACTACAGGAGATATGAGGCTGACATTCCAGCAAGCCGATGGGAAAATGCCCATTGATATGGAGATGGAAGATTTCTTCGGAAAATCACCAAAAACGGTAATGAGCGACGCTACTGTGGAAGAGACCTATACTTCCCCCGACTACGATGAGAATAACCTGAAGACATATATAGAGAATGTGCTCAGGCTGGAAGCTGTTGCCTGCAAAGACTGGCTTACCAATAAAGTGGACCGGTCGGTGACCGGGAAAGTGGCGCGTCAGCAATGTCAGGGAGAGATTCAGCTTCCGCTGAGCGATTGCGGTGCAGTTGCACTTGACTATAGGGGATATGCCGGAGTGGCGACTTCCATCGGACATGCTCCGCAGGTAGCCTTGATCGACCCGGCTGCCGGGTCGGTAGTGGCAATAGCCGAGGCCCTGACCAACATCGTGCTCGCACCACTAAAAGATGGATTACAAAGCGTTTCGTTAAGCGCTAACTGGATGTGGCCGTGCCGTAACGAAGGAGAGGATGCCCGGTTGTATAAGGCCGTTGAAGCTTGTTCCGATTTTGCCTGCGACTTGGGAATAAACATTCCAACGGGAAAAGATTCGCTCTCCATGACGCAGAAATACGGTGACGACAAGGTGTTCTCACCGGGAACAGTAATTATTTCCGCGGCTGCAGAAGTGAAAAACATCCGTAAGATCGTTTCTCCTGCTCTGGCGTATATAAAAGGCACGTACGTTTATTATGTTGATTTTTCGTTCGATGCGTTACGCTTGGGCGGTTCAGCTTTTTTGCAGACACTGGGTAAAGTTGGCGATGAAGCACCTACCGTGAGTGATAGCGAATATTTCAAAAATGCTTTTGCTGCTGTGCAGGAGCTGGTTAATCGCGGATTGATTATCGCGGGACATGACATCTCTGCTGGGGGAATGGTTACCGCCATGCTCGAGATGTGTTTTTCCAACCCGCAGGGAGGGTTGGATGCGCGATTGGACAAGATCCGTCATTCCGACCTGATTAAGATTCTCTTTGCCGAAAATCCGGGTGTCCTTATTCAGGTGAAACACCATCACCTGGTAGAGAAAATCCTGAATGATTACGGCATTGGTTTTGCTATCGTTGCCCGCCCTATCGAAGAGCGCAGGCTGATCATCGAAAAAGGAGAATTCAAACAGGAGTTTGATATCGATGTCCTTCGGGACGTATGGTATCGCACCTCCTACCTGTTCGACAAAAAACAGAGCGGCGAGGAATGCGCCCTGGACCGGTTCAAAAATTACAAAAAACAACCGCTGCAATTTAATTTCCTGCCTTCATTTACCGGGAAAATGCAAGACCTGGATTTGAATCCCGACAGGAAAGAGCGTTCGGGACTGACCGCAGCCATCATCCGCGACAAGGGAACCAACGGAGAACGTGAAATGGCATACGCACTCTTTCTCGCCGGATTTGATGTGAAAGACGTGCACATGACCGATTTGACATCGGGACGCGAAACACTGGAAGACGTGCAATTTGCCGTTTTCTGTGGAGGGTTTTCCAATTCAGACGTTTTTGGCTCGGCAAAAGGTTGGGCAGGTGGTATCCTCTATAACGGGAAAGCCAGAAAAACCATTGAAAATTTCTATGCGCGCCCCGATACGTTAAGCCTGGGCATTTGCAACGGCTGCCAGTTATTGATGGAGTTGGGTTTGATTTATCCCGAAGCGGGGAAAGCCCATCCGAAAATGCAGCACAACAGGTCGCACAAATTTGAATCGGCATTCCTTAGCGTGGAAATTCCCCAAAACTCCTCGGTGATGCTGAAATCACTCGCCGGAACCAAACTTGGTATCTGGGTGGCACACGGCGAAGGACGTTTCGAGTTGCCTGGACAGGAGTCTGCCTACAACATCGCGGCGAAATACGTCTACGACGAGTATCCCGGAAATCCCAACGGTTCCGATTATAAAGCCGCTGCTGTTTGTTCGGCTGATGGCCGCCACTTGGCCATGATGCCGCACCTGGAGCGCACCATTTTTCCGTGGCAGAATGCCTGGTATCCTTATGAATTCCGTAAGCACGACGTTACACCCTGGATGGAGGCGTTTGTCAATGCACGGGAGTGGCTGAAAAAAAAATAGAGCTTGGGGGAGGCCTGGAGAAAACAAAAATCTTGTTTTTTTGTTAATAGTGGCATATTTATTGCCATGTATTTATAATTAGTATAAATAAAATTTATGAAAAGACTTGTTATTGTGTTTTCTTTTATTTTTATCGGATCGGTTCTCTTTGCCCAGAAAGGTATCATCAAAGGGCGTATTTTAAATGCGAAAACAAACGAGCCGATTGAATTTGCCAACATTCAGATACAAGGGACCAGTATCGGGTCTACTTCGGATTTAGATGGAAACTTTATTTTCACGGGTATCGACCCGGGTTTTGTCCGTTTAGCGGCAAGTTTTATCGGTTTTGAAACGACCGTATCTTCAGAAATTCAAGTCCAGGGAAATCAAACCACATTTATTGATATTGAGTTGCCCGAAACGGCTATTTCACTCGAAGAAGTTGTGGTTCGCCCCAACTTTAGCCTCAAACGGATAGAGAGTCCCGTTTCAATATTGACCATCGGAGTGCAGGAGATTGAAAAAAGTGCCGGCGTGAACCGTGATGTGTCAAAAGCGATGCAAACACTTCCGGGTGTGGGGGCTACGGACCCTAACCGGAACGATTTGATCGTGAGAGGTGGTGGCCCTTCAGAAAATGTTTTTTACCTCGATGGGATCGAGATCCCAATAATCAACCACTTTTCCACGCAAGGCTCGTCCGGTGGAGTTGTCGGCGTGGTTAACCCCGATTTTGTCCGGGAAATCAGTTTTTATACCGGTGCCTTTCCTGCTAACCGCACGAATGCGCTCAGCTCCGTCATGGAAATCAGGCAAAAAGAAGGCAGCCGGGACCGTGTGCATACGAAGCTCTCGGTCGGCGCATCTGATGCGGCTATTACTGTTGACGGCCCTGCCGGGACAAATTCAACGTTTATCGCATCAGCCCGGCAATCTTACCTTCAGTTGTTGTTCAAAGCTATCGGACTGCCGTTCCTGCCTACCTACAATGACTTTCAGATGAGATACAAGTACAACATTAACGCGAAGAACGAGTTGACCTTCATCGGTATCGGTGCCATAGACAACATGACGTTGAATACCGGATTGCAGGAATCCGGAACGGAATCCCAGCGCTACCTGTTGGGTTACCTTCCTGTCTACAACCAATGGAATTATACGGTTGGAACAGTATTCAAGCATTTCGGAAGCCGCTTTTTCGATACGTGGGCATTGAGCCGGAATATGCTTCGGAACAAAAACTTTAAATACCTCGATAACGATGAAAGCAAACCCAAAACACTCGATTATCTCTCCGACGAAGCCGAAAATAAACTGCGTTTTGAACGGGTTTATACGGGTTTACCCGTGAAACTTATGCTGGGGGGAGGTATCGAGTACGCTCGTTATACCAATTCAACTTTAGCTAAAGTCTTTCTGAACGGCACGGTTAATGATATAAATTACCACAACACTCAACTCGGCTTATTCGGATATCAGGCATTTGCACAAGTTTCGGACGAATACCTTAAGAACCGCCTGAAATTGTCGCTCGGGATAAGCACGGTAGGCAACAACTTCAACGACAACATGAAGGATCCCCTGAACCAGTTGTCGCCTCGATTTTCGGCTTCGTACGTGCTTACGGACAAGTGGGATTTGAATGCCAACTTCGGACGTTACGCTATGCAGCCGGCTTATACGTCGCTCGGGTTTAAAAATGCAGCAGGAGAATACGCCAATCGCAACGAAGGGGTGAAATACATCTTTTCCAACCAGGCGATTTTGGGCGTGGAGTTCCGTCCGAAGAACAACGTAAGAATGACGCTCGAAGGGTTTTACAAACAGTACGAAAATTATCCGTTGTCGGTTTCCGATGGGATTAGCCTGGCAAGCAAAGGAACGGAATACGGCCAGGTGGGCGACGAAGAAGTCTTGTCTGCCGGTAAGGGACGTGCCTACGGCGTTGAGTTTTTCAGCAAGATATTGGAATGGAACAACCTGAACGTAACTACAACATACACTTTTTTCCGCAGTGAGTTTACTGATAAGGAAGGGGTTTACAGGCCTTCGTCGTGGGATACGAAGCACTTGCTTAACCTCATTGGTAGTTATAAATTTCCGAAAAACTGGAACGTGTCTGCCCGTTGGCGTTTTGTGGGCGGTGCACCCTATACCCCCGTGGATATGGATTTATCCACAAATAAAGCGGCCTGGAACATTACCAACCGGGCATATATCGATTACAGCAACTTCAATTCGTTGCGCCTTCCCAACGCGCATCAGTTGGACATGCGTATAGATAAGGAGATCTATTACAAGAAATGGACGCTGAACCTCTATGCGGACGTGCAGAACGTCTATAACTTTAAATCGAGAAATGCGCCGATTTATACCAACAAGGATGTTGACGGTGCCGTTATGGATGATCCGGCCGATCCTGAAAACCGTCAGCGAATCCGTATAATTGACGCCTATAGTGGCACCGTATTGCCTACGGTAGGGATAATCATTAAAATGTAAACTCTAAACACGGTAAAACGATGAATCCAACAAGAAATATTCTTATGTTGCTTGTGGCATTTTTCGCCATAACTCTTTCTTCCTGCGTTTCGGTAAAAAAAGAACCCGGACAAGTTCAGGAATTCACATACGGGAAAAGAAACGGGGGAAGCCTTATCACGTTAAAATTTGAGAAAGGAAAAGAACATAATCACCCGCTTTTTGCTATCTGGTTAGCCGATTCCGAAGGTAATTTTTTGCAAACTCTTTATGTGTCCGAAAGCATCGGGACTGGGGTATTCAAACATGTGAGCCGCGAAGCCGGACGATGGATGGCGGGCGAGATTCAGCGACCGGCAGCCCTTCCTTATTGGGCTTATCAACGAAACATAAGAAATGAAGCCGGAACGTTGTTGCCGACTCCTCAACAGCCTGTCCCTGATGCTTATACAGGAGCTACGCCGTCGTCTTCTTTCGTTTTTTATCTCAACACCGACAAACCGTTGAACGGGGTTTATACGTTGTTTCTGGAATTGAACCAATCGTGGGACTGGAACGAACACTGGACAAACAACAAATTTCCCGGCGACAATGAATACAAGACCTCGAGCCAGCCGGCATTGGTTTATGTGACTAAATTAGACACAAATAGCCGGGAAGAGATGGAGTTAAAGCCGGTTGGACACAGCCATTACTCGGGCAAGGACGGAAAATTATACGATAACCTGAATACATTGTCCACCGCTCTAAAAATTGCAAACAAAATTACTGCTGTCGTTAAACCTTGATGAGGATTTGCTTTTAAAGGATTTTTGCCCGATATTGCCTTGATGCATATACTGGAATTTCGTACTTTTGTAATTATTACTTAACCCGAAGTGCGTTTTCTATGGATCCTATTTTTATATATACAATGAAGGTGCGTGATTATGAGTGTGATACGCAGGGCCACGTCAATAATGCCAACTATCAGCATTATTTTGAAGTAACACGCCATGAGTTTCTGGAGAAGGTGGGATTGAATTTTTACCAACTTCATAAACAAGGAATTGATGCTGTTGTGTCTCGTGTGGAAATCCGATACAAAGTTCCGTTAATCGGAATGGACAGGTTTATTTGTACGGTTTCCCGGCTGGAGAGGATAGGGTTGAAATATATTTTTCATCAGGAGATTGTCCGTCAATCCGATAATGTGCTTTGTGCCCGTGCAAAGATCGAAGTGGTCAACCTGGTGAACGGAAAACTTTCACAACCCGAGGTCTTTGACGAAGCGTTTAAGGAGTATATTTAGAGTAAGGAACAAGGGACAAAGAGATATTCTAAACTTTAAATCTCAATCTCATGATAACCGACAAAACCCTATATCAGATTGCGTTAACCTGTATTCAGGGCGTCGGAGTCGTACATGCACGTAACCTGATGAGGGCTGTTGGGGATGAGAAAGCCATATTTAGTGAGAAAACAGGGAGTTTGGAGAAACTGCCGGGTTTATCGCGACGTTTGATCCATGAGATCCGTAATCCGGAAGTATTGAGAAAAGCTGAAAAAGAACTGGCATTTGTTGAGAAAAACAATATTCAGACACTTTTTTATACGCAACACCATTATCCCTCCCGGTTAACTAACTGTGTTGATGCGCCTGTTTTGCTGTACGCAAAAGGCAACACCGGCTTTAATGCGCCAAAAGTGGTGAGCATAATCGGGACGCGTAATGCAACCAGATACGGATTGGAGTTTTGTCAAAAATTTGTCCGGGAATTGTCAGGGCTTTTCCCCGATATACTTGTTGTGAGTGGCCTGGCATACGGAATAGACATCTGTGCGCATCGCGCTTCGTTGCAAAATAATGTTTCAACGGTTGCGGTACTGGCACACGGATTGGATAGAGTTTATCCGTCTGTACACTGGAAAACGGCCATAGAGATGTTGGAAAGGGGAGCCTGGATTACCGAATTTCCGAGCGGCACCGAACCCGATAGATTCAATTTCGTAAAACGGAACCGTATCGTTGCCGGAATGGCAGATGCTGTGGTTGTTGTAGAATCGGGAGATAGAGGAGGTTCACTCATTACTGCAGATATCGCCAATTCCTATTATCGCGAAGTTTTTGCCATACCCGGAAGAATAACCGATGCCCGATCATCGGGATGCAATAATTTAATCGCTTCAAACAAAGCCGTATTGATGCAAAATACAGTCGCCTTCATCGAACAGATGGGGTGGGACACAGCCGAAAAACCGGAACAACCCGTGCAAAAAGAGTTGTTCCCGGACCTGAACGAAGTGGAAGAAAAAGTTTTTCGTGCGCTCAACGGGGTTGAATCCATGCACGTGAACAAGCTGGGAATCGAACTCAACTTACCGGTTTCGGAGTTGTTCTTTACATTGCTTGAGCTCGAAATGAAAAATGTTGTAAAAGCCTTGCCGGGAGGAATGTATAAATTGGTGTGAATTTTTCCCGTATCCTATTGCGGAAGGGAATCCTTTCTTATTTAAAAAATCACTATCTTTGATCTCTCTACCACAAAAAAAAGAAAAATTATGGCACTACAGATTGGAGACAAAATTCCCGAAATATTGGGTACCGGTCAGGACGGGAAAACAGTGAAATCAACTGATTTTACAGGAAAGAAACTGGCACTTTATTTCTATCCGAAAGATAACACGCCTGGATGTACGGCTCAGGCCTGCAGCCTGCGGGACGGATATCAGGACCTGAAAAAAGCCGGTTATGCAGTTGTAGGTGTGAGTGTAGACAGTGAGGATTCGCATCGGAAATTCATCGAAAAGTTTGACTTGCCCTTTCCGTTGATTGCCGATGTGGATAAAAAGCTGGTTCAGGAATTTGGTGTTTGGCAGGAAAAGAAAAATTACGGCAAAACCTATATGGGTACAGTCCGCACCACATTTTTAATTGACGAAGCCGGTATTATTCGCCATATCATTGAGGGTCGAGGTGTGGATACAAAAAACCATGCAGAGCAGATATTGAATCTGTGAGAGGAAAATCTTATGCTTCGCTTTGAGCGGCTGACAAGAAACAAATAATAAAAAACGAAAATATTATGGCAGAAAAAGAAACCCCACAAAACAGTGAGAAACTCAAAGCGCTTCGTGCGGCGATGGATAAGATTGAGAAAACCTACGGAAAGGGTGCGATCATGAAGATGGGCGAAGAAAAAGTAGAGGAAGTATCGGTTATTCCAACAGGCTCGATAGGATTGAATGCAGCCCTCGGCGTTGGCGGATATCCGCGTGGTCGGGTTATAGAGATATACGGTCCCGAATCATCGGGAAAAACCACGTTGGCCATTCACGCCATTGCCGAAGCACAAAAGGCAGGCGGTGTGGCTGCTTTCATCGATGCAGAACATGCTTTCGACCGGTTTTATGCCGAAAAACTGGGAGTAGATACCGATAACTTGCTTATCTCTCAACCCAGCAGCGGCGAAGAGGCGTTGGAGATTGCCGAGCAGTTGATTCGTTCATCGGCAGTGGATATTGTTGTGATTGACTCTGTGGCGGCGCTTACCCCCAAGAAAGAGATTGAAGGCGATATGGGCGATTCGAACGTAGGATTGCAGGCCCGGCTGATGTCGCAAGCGTTGCGTAAACTCACTTCAACGATAGGGAAGACAAATACAACCTGTGTTTTTATCAATCAGCTAAGGGAGAAAATCGGAGTGATGTTCGGCAATCCCGAAACTACCACAGGAGGTAATGCCTTGAAATTCTATGCTTCGGTTCGTTTGGATATCCGCCGTATTGGCCAGTTAAAAGATGGCGATGAAGTACACGGAAGCCAGACCCGCGTAAAAGTGGTGAAGAATAAAGTGGCACCGCCTTTCCGTAAGGCCGAATTCGATATAATGTACGGTGAGGGAATCTCACGCGAAGGAGAGATTGTGGACTTGGGTGCTGAACTGAACGTGATTAAAAAGAGCGGATCGTGGTACAGCTACAACGACTCGAAGCTGGCTCAGGGGCGCGATGCTACAAAAGCGGTTATCAAAGATAACCCCGAGTTGGCGGACGAACTCGAAAAGCTGATCTTTGAAGCGTTGAAAGAGAAAAAATAGGTCCTATTAAGTCTCTCTTCTTTCTGTGTTGGACAAACTCCGACCCGTACGGATAATTTTCATCTTTAAAATTAACGATTATGGGTAAAAAAACGCAAGGGAGCGGCTCCGCAGGGGATGCAGTGTATGGACTCGGAGTGATTGGCGCGGCCGTCTGGTACATCTCAACTGCTGCCACTTTCTGGATGGGAGTACTGGGTTTTCTGAAAGCAATTGTATGGCCTGCTTTCCTCGTCTACGAAGCTTTTAAGGCTCTGTTGGGCTGATCGCTTAAAACTAACTTTTTTACCCGTATGCCGTCGTGAGCGTCATACGGGTTTTTTCTATATTTTTGCAACAAAAATTATAGTCATGCAGGAACTAAGGAGTTTAACACCGCAAGAAATTGAACGGCTTCAAAGCCAGAATTGCGAATGTGCCGACTGGACACGTGTAAAGGTGAGTGCCGGGTTCAACCCTCACTTTATTAAAAATACCCGGTTTTCGGGAAAGATAAAGTTAGGCGTGTTGGAGAATGAGTTTGAGCTGGCGGGAGGATTAAAAAAACACTCCTGTATCAATAACGCTGTTATCCACAATTGTGAGATCGGTAACAATGTGGTAATAGAGAACATTCAAAATTACATAGCCAATTACCTCATCGGTGATGATTGCTTCATACAAAACGTGGACGTTATTCTGGTCGACGCTAAGACAGCTTTCGGAAACGGGACGGAAGTAAATGTATTGAACGAGTCGGGAGGGCGCGAAGTACATATCCACGATAAACTATCCGCTCATTTCGCTTATGTGTATTCGCTTTACAGGCATCGGCCGAACCTGATCAAGCGCATGAAGGCGATGGTCGATTATTACGCCGGAAAACATGCTTCGGATATGGGAAGCATAGGAAACGATGCCATGATTGTGAACGTGGGATACATTAAAAACGTGAGGATCGGCAGCTTTTGCAAGATCACCGGCGCCATGAAGCTGAAAAACGGCAGCATCAACAGCAACAAACAGGCACCCGTCTATGTTGGCAGGAACGTCATTGCCGAGGATTTTATTATTTCTTCGGGTTCCCGGATCGATGGTGGATGCATTATTTCCCGCTGCTTTATCGGCCAGGCATGCCACCTCGATCACGGATATTCAGCCTCCGACTCGCTCTTTTTCAGCAATTGCCAGGGAGAGAACGGCGAAGCCTGCGCCCTTTTTGCCGGGCCTTATACGGTAACCCACCATAAGTCCACATTGCTCATAGCCGGTATGTTCTCGTTTATGAACGCCGGATCGGGATCCAATCAAAGCAACCACATGTACAAGCTGGGGCCCATTCATCAGGGAATCGTTGAGCGCGGCGCTAAGACAACGAGTAATTCCTATGTGCTCTGGCCGGCAAAGGTAGGCCCTTTCTCCTTGATCTTAGGCCGGCACTACCACCACTCGGATACTTCGAACTTGCCGTTCTCTTATTTGGTGGAAAACAACAATGCGACACACCTGGCTCCGGCCATAAACCTGAAAAGTGTGGGCACCATTCGCGATGCCAAAAAATGGCCCGAACGGGACAAGAGGAAAGATCCAGACAAGCTCGATTTTATCAATTTCAACTTGTTGAGCCCCTATACCATCCAGAAAGTATTTGCCGGAGTAAGTATTTTGAAGAACTTGCAGGCAACGGCAGGCGAAACCTCCGAAATCTACACCTATCAGAGTTGTATCATCAAAAATGCTGCCTTAAAAAGAGGACTGGAGCTGTATGAAATTGTCATTCATAAATTTTTGGGAAACTCCATCATAAAAAGGCTCGAAAATACCCGTTTTGCTTCAAACGAAGAGATCAGGAATAGATTGAAACCGGATACAACGGTTGGTTCGGGCGAATGGGTGGACATTTCCGGGCTGATTGCTCCGAAATCGGAGATCGATCACCTGCTCTGTCAGATTGAAAGTGGTGAAATTACGAAGCTGAAAGAGATCAACAACGTTTTTAAACAGCTTCATGAGCAGTACTACACCTTGGAGTGGACGTGGGCATGGGAGAAAATTCAGGAGTTCTATAACTTAACTCCCGCGACGATAACGGCTGAAGACATTGTCGCTATTGTGGAAAAATGGAAAACTTCGGTGGTAAAGCTTGATGAAATGATTTACACCGATGCAAAGAAAGAGTTTTCGTTGTCTTTCAAAACCGGATTCGGTTCCGATGGGAACATCCAGGACCAGGCCATGGACTTTGAATATGTTCGCGGAGCTTTTGATAAAAATCCGTTCGTAATGGCTACCCTTAAGCACATTGAAGATAAAAAAGCGTTGGGTGACGAACTTATCGAAAGGATTAAAAATGTAAAATAAAACAGCCTGCTGTAGTTCAGATTTGTTGTTGAAGAACAGTTTTTTTATTAAATGTTATTTTTTTAGGGACAAAAATGAACAAAACAACAAATGTGGGTGTTTTCATTTCAAATAAGTTATATCTTTGCTACTTCCTAACGTAAAAAATGAATAAGAAGCGAATGCATATTTGTTGTTGCTGTTGTTGATCACCACCTCCCAATCGATTAACAAGGGCTGGCCCTCTGTTCCTTTCAGCAAACAAATAAAAATTATTCATTAAAAAAACTCTTCTTATGATAAAAAAGACTTTTGAACTTATCAATAAGTTTCAACCGTTGCCCGTACAAATCCCCATTGACAAGTGTAAGCTGGAAGAGGTGGTTAAAACGCTCTTTTCGCAAATGTTCCCTGTCTGCGAACGGATTGATATGGGTGACATTCACGAAAAGCTAAAGGATTGCGCCCGGGAATTGAGTGTAAACATTGCCCGCTTGAAGGATCAGCAGTTTGCAGACGAAGCTGTGTATAAATTCTTCAGCCGGTTTCCTGAAATTCAGGATCTTTTGTACGAAGATGCAAAATGCTACCTCAAAAATGATCCGGCAGCCAAGTCACTCGAAGAAGTAATCATCACTTATCCCGGTTTCTTTGCACTGAGTGTCTACCGGATGGCGCACGAACTGCATGTGTTGGGTGTACCTCTTATCCCGCGCCTTTTTGGTGAATATGCTCACTCAAAAGTCGGAATCGATATCCATCCCGCTGCTAAAATCGGCAAGAATTTATTTTTGGATCACGGTACTGGGATTGTGATTGGTGAGACTGCCGAAATAGGCGACAACGTGAAAATCTATCAGGGCGTAACGCTGGGAGCGCTCTACGTGGAAAAAAAACTGTCGGATGTAAAACGGCATCCCACAGTGGAAGACAATGTGGTTATTTATGCCAATGCTACCCTTTTGGGAGGGGAGACGGTTATCGGGCACGACTCAACCATTGGTGGCGGTGCGTGGTTGACACAAAGCGTTATCCCCTATTCGCTGGTTTACAACTCGGTGGATGTTAAGATCAGAACGGTAAAAAACTTTGTTCAGCCTCTTGACTTTATCATTTAAACAAAAACATATAAGGTATTCATAACATTTTAAAATTAACAACAATGAGATTTAACAACATTCTGGAATCAATCGGGAATACACCTCACGTACGTTTGAGCAAGTTGTTCCCCCATCACGAAGTATGGATTAAACTGGAAAGACAAAATCCAGTAGGGAGTATCAAAGATCGTATTGCTCTGGCAATGATTGAAGATGCGGAGAAAAAAGGGATCTTGAAGCCCGGAGGAACCATTATAGAACCCACATCGGGAAATACCGGTGTAGGGCTTTCTTTTGTCGGTGCCTACAAAGGGTATAAGGTCATTATCGTGATGCCCGAATCCATGTCGGTTGAACGACGTCGCCTGATCGGGCTTTTTGGCTCGGAACTGGTGTTGACACCCCGGGAGAAAGGGATGAAAGGTGCCATTGAGAAAGCCCTGGAGCTTCAATCCGGAATTCCGGGATCCTGGATCCCGCAACAGTTTCAAAACCAAGCCAATGTAACGGTTCATGCAGAGAAGACGGCAAAAGAGGTACTCAATGATTTTCCCGAAGGGTTTGATTACCTGATTACGGGGGTAGGTACCGGTGGCCACATTACAGGAGTGGGGAGAGAGCTAAAAAAGAAGTTTCCTTCCATTCAGGTCATTGCCGTTGAGCCGGCGGCTTCTCCCGTTATTTCCGGCGATAGTCCCGGCCCGCATACCATTCAAGGCATCGGAGCTGGCTTTATCCCCGACACGTTGGACCTGAACGTGCTCGACAGTGTCATCAAAGTATCCAACGAAGACGCCTTTATATACGCCCGTAGGCTAGCACGAGAGGAGAGTATTCTCGGAGGGATCTCCACCGGTGCGGCTATTGCTGCCGTGGCGCAGAAAGTGTCGCAACTGACCGAGAAAAAGCGGATATTGACGTTCAATTACGATACGGGAGAACGGTACTTGTCAGTGGATGGATTGTATTAGCGCAATCGCTGCCTCAACGGTTTTTACATTCCGGATGATTACCGATCGTTTTTTGCCGGCTTCCCGTAGCTGGCAGTCCCGCGGATGAGTCTGGATGAAGTTTAGCAGTTTGTCGAAAGCCGTTGAGCGGTAATAAGGCGATTCGGCATCGGAGATAAGGAAGAGGGTCATTCGGCCGGTCTTCAGGAAAATCTTTTCGATACCTAGTGATTTAGCAAGCCGGCGAAGCCGCACGATACGGATAAGCTCTTTCCCTTGTGCGGGGATTTTACCAAAACGGTCTTCCAGCCGTTGGGTAAAATCCATGATTTGTGTCTCGGATTCCATGTTGTCCAACTCGCGGTACATGGCTACCCGTTCGGCATCGTTGGGGATATAGGCTACCGGAAACATCAGCTCCAGGTCACTCGCTACGGTCACGTCGTCGACAAAATCCTCTTCCCTTTCGGCCTTCAGTTCCTGTTGTTCGCGATAGAGTTCGGTAAACTCCTCCTTGCGCAATTCCTGTACGGCTTCTGCCAGGATCTTCTGGTACGTCTCGTAGCCCAGGTCGGCAATAAATCCGCTTTGTTCTGCACCCAACAGGTTACCGGCACCCCGGATATCCAGGTCCTGCATCGCGATGTGAATGCCGCTGCCCAGCTCGGAGAAATTCTCAATAGCCTGTAACCTTCGCCGGGAATCGGTGCTGAGAGTGTAGAGCGGTGGAGCCATCAGGTAACAGAACGCTTTGCGGTTACTCCTTCCCACGCGTCCGCGAAGTTGGTGGAGGTCGCTCAGCCCAAAGTTTTGAGCGTTGATAACGATAATAGTGTTCACGTTGGGCATATCAATTCCCGATTCGATAATGGTGGTTGCCAGCAGCACATCGTACTCGTGATTCAGAAAATCGGCAATAATGGCTTCCAGTTTTTTCGGATCCATCTGTCCGTGAGCTACTGCAATACGGATGTCTTTGACCTCGCGCCTGAGCAGCGCTTCCATTTCGTAAATGTTCTGTATGCGGTTGTTGACGATAAAAACCTGCCCGTTCCGGCTCACCTCGTAGTTGATGGCCTCTTTCATCACCTCCACGTCGAACGTGTGAACCTCCGTTTGTACAGGATAACGGTTGGGGGGAGGCGTGTTTATGGTGGAAAAATCGCGAGACCCCATCAGCGAAAACTGCAACGTTCTGGGAATAGGGGTAGCGGTCATCGTGAGCGTGTCGATATTGCTTTTCAGCTGTTTCAGTTTCTCTTTGGTGGATACGCCGAACTTTTGTTCTTCGTCTATGATCAACAGGCCCAGGTCGTTGAACTGAATGTCTTTGCCTACCAGCCGGTGAGTGCCGATGATGATGTCTATCTTGCCTTCTTTCAGCTCGGAGAGGATCTGTTTTTGTTCTTTCGCCGAGCGGGCGCGGCTCAGGTAATCCACCCTTACAGGAAAATCGGACAATCTCCCGCTGAACGTCTTGTAATGCTGGGTGGCCAGCACGGTGGTCGGGACCAGCACGGCCGTCTGTTTTCCATCGGTGGCTGCTTTGAAAGCCGCACGCACGGCCACTTCCGTCTTGCCGAAGCCCACGTCGCCACACACCAGCCTGTCCATCGGGTGGTCGCTTTCCATGTCCTGCTTGATCTCTTGTGTGGTTTTTAACTGATCGGGCGTATCTTCATACATGAATGAGGCTTCCAGTTCGGTTTGCAGGTAGGTATCTCTTGAGTAGGAGAATCCCTTTTCGTTCTGTCGCTGGGCGTATAGCTTGATCAGGTCGCGGGCGATATCCTTTATTTTTGTTTTGGTCCTTTCCTTTGTCCTTTCCCACGCACCGGAGCCTAATTTGTTGAGTTGCGGAGACTCTCCTTCTTTGCCTTTGTATTTGGATATCTTATGAAGGGAATGGATGGAAACGAATACCGAATCGTTGTTCAGGTAAGTTAGCTTGATCACCTCCTGCACCGTTTCTCCGATACGAAGGCGGACCAGTCCCGCAAATTTTCCGATTCCGTGATCCAGGTGAACCACAAAGTCGCCTTGTTGAAGCTGGTTAAGCTCCTTTAATGTGAGTGCAATCTTTCCGGAGCGGGCCTTCTCGGATTTCAGGTTGTATTTGTGGAACCGGTTGAAAATCTGATGATCCGTAAAGCAGCAGATTTTCAGCGATTCGTCCGAAAACCCTTCGTGCAATGTTTTGTTTACAGGCGTGAACGGAATATCGTCGCCCCTGTCGTGGAAGATGGTGTTCAGACGCTGGTGCTGTTTTTCACTGTCGCTAAGGATGTAAAGGGTATAGTTGTTTTGCAGGAACTGGTTGAGCGAGTCCGAAATCAAATCAAAATTCTTTTGAAACAACGGTTGCGGAGTTGTTTGAAACTGCAAGATGGCATCCGGGGTGTCCGTCAGTTTCGTATCGAACCGCAGGTGTGTGAACGGTTCAATAGATGACAGGAACTCTTCTTTCGTGAGCAGGTCGGCTTTAACCAGTTCCTCGTTACTGATGTCAATGCTCAGCTCATCGTTGCAGATACTTTCAACGCGGCTTTCTATCCAGCGGATATCTTCAATCGCGATAATCGTCTCCCGGGTAACAGAGTCAAAAAGCGATGCGTTTTTGTGCTTGCTTTTACCGAATTCAGGGACGATACGGATTTCGACGAACTTCTCTACAGAAAGTTGGCTTTCAACTTCAAAGCTGCGAATGGTTTCCACCTCGTCTCCAAAGAAATCGATACGGTAAGGCAATTCGTTCGAAAAGGAAAAGACGTCCAATATACTTCCGCGAGTGGCATACTGTCCGGGTTCGTAAACGTAATCCACAGCGGTGAAACCGTAAGAGTCCAGTACTTCCGATACAAAACCGGAATCCACCTGCTCACCCACCGACAACCTCAGGGTGTTTTGCTGAAGTGTTGCCTGAGAAACCGTTTTTTCTGCCAGCGCATCGGGGTAAGATACGATGAACAACGAAGAGTCGTTGTTTTGTAAACGACTCAACACTTCGGTGCGGAGAATTTCGTTTGCCGGATCCATCTGTCCGTACTTGGCAGCACGTTTGTAAGCCGAAGGAAAGAAAAGGATGTCTTTCGTTCCCAGGATCTGTGTAACGTCGTGATAAAAATATCCTGCCGTTTCCAGGTCATTGAGGATAAAAAGAAAGGTCCGCGGTTGTTTGTTATAAAGCGTTGCCGAGAAAAGTGCACGCGAAGAACCGTGCAAACCTTTCACTAAAAGTGTTTCTACCTCTTTCAGCAATTTGTTTGCGGCCGCTACGTTGGGGTGAACCTCAAGGATCCGGAGCAATTGAGAGATGTCTGATACCATCGTTTATAAATTCGGGGCAAAGGTACAAAGAAATTACGATTTTAGATTTACGGATTGTGCCTGTGATTATGATATTTTTAAGACTTCCCTTTTCGCTTTTTCACTTTAAATCTGTATCTTTGTCTTTCAAATTACAGTTCTTTTATATGCAAATGGATGCAAAGCATACTCCCGACTACATCTTCGAAGCAAGTTGGGAAGTGTGTAACAAAGTTGGCGGTATCTACACCGTTTTATCAACGAAGGCAAATTCACTACAAAAATTATACAAAGACAAGGTTTTTTTTATCGGCCCCGATGTTTTACAACCATCGGATAATCCCTGGTTCCTGGAAGAAAAGGAACTTTACGCCGATTGGAGAAACTTTGCACGGATAAACCAGAACCTCGAGATACGTGCCGGAAGGTGGAATGTACCTGGAAATCCCATCGTTTTTCTGATTAAGTTTGACCGGTTTTTTGAACAAAAGAACAGCATCTATTCAGAGATGTGGCTCGATTTTGGGGTAGACTCCATGTATGCTTACGGAGATTACGACGAGTCATCGATGTTCGCCTATGCTTCGGGGGTGGTTATAGAAAGTTTCTATCGGTTTCACCGTTTGGAGGCGTGCCATGTCATTGCGCACTTCGATGAGTGGCAGTTAGGTATGGGAGCCTTGTACATCAAGAAATATGTTCCGAAAATTGCCACAGTTTTCACCACCCACGCCACGGGAGTAGGACGCTCTATTGCCGGAAACGGGCTCCCGCTCTACAATCACCTGAAAAATTATAACGGCGATCAGATGGCGCGCCAACTGAATATGGTGGCCAAGCATTCCATTGAGAAAAGGGCGGCACAAAGTGTGGATTGTTTCACTACGGTAAGTGATATTACGGCACAAGAGTGTTCGCAGTTTCTTCAGCGTCAGCCTGATGTGGTGACTCCCAACGGATTTGAGAAAGACTTTATCCCCAACGGATTGAACTATAGGCGTACCCGAAAAAAGGCGCGTGAAACGTTGCTGAGTGTTGCGGAGAAACTATTGGGGCATTTTGTTCATCCCGATGCACTACTGGTAGGAATTAGCGGAAGGTATGAATACAAGAACAAAGGTATCGATGTTTTTATCGATGCGTTGGACACGTTGCGCAAGATGCCTCAATTGTCCAAAGATGTGATTGCATTCATTATGATCCCTGCTTGGATAAAGGGTCCCAGGGAAGATTGGCAATCGGCACTTTATACAACTCATCAGCTGCAGGATATTGAAAACGACAAGATTGTAAATTACCTGAAATACCTTGGATTTAGCAATTCAGAGCAGGAGAGGGTAAAAGTAATTTTTGTTCCGTCTTACCTGAACGGATTCGACGGTATCTTCAATACGGATTATTACAACCTGTTAATTGGTCTGGATGTTTCTGTTTTTCCGTCCTATTACGAACCGTGGGGGTACACACCGCACGAGAGCGTTGCCTTTTCCATTCCTACCATCACGACAACGCTGGCGGGTTTTGGTGTTTGGGCAAAGAAAAATGGAGATACAGAGAAAGGTTTATCCGATGGGGTACAGGTCATTTACCGGGACGACAGCAACTATAAAGTGGTGGCAGAGGAGATTGCAGCCACCCTATACGACTTTACACTCAAAAGTATAGATCAGGTGAATGTGTTGAAAAAAATGGCTGCGGAACTTTCCGACAGGGCAGATTGGGCACATTTCATCACCTATTATCAGGAAGCTTATCGCAAAGCATTGCACAACTCTTTTATACGGTTATCGAAACCGGCAAGATACAAAGCCGATTAAATGCTTATATTTGCGAAAAAGAATAAAAACTTTTAGACGATTGGGTAGTTAGATGGTCAGACTATCTTGACGTTTAAAAGTGTAGTGGTCTGAAATTCTGATGATTTGAATTCAGACCAAAATCAACATTAAAAAATCAACATTTAAACGATAAAAAATGATTATTAAAGCGAGTTATTCAAACACTCCGGTATGGCATGATGTGCACGTACATTCAATTTTGCCGGAAGAGTTAAGGCCGTTGGAAGAAATCGCCCATAACCTTTGGTGGGTTTGGAGCGAGGAGGCAAAAGAAATTTTTGAATTGCTGGATTATGAGGAATACGAAAAGTGTGGTAAAAATCCGGTAGCGTTACTTCAAAACTTGCGTACTGAAAAAACGGAGGAAATTATGAAAAATACCGATCTGATGGCTAGAATAGGTCGGTTACATCAATCATACAAAAACTATATCGGTGTTCCTTTCGATGCAGATCGGCCCAGTATTGCTTATTTCAGCATGGAATACGGCCTGTCGCACGTGTTGAAGATTTACTCCGGTGGACTCGGCGTTCTGGCCGGTGATTACCTGAAAGAAGCAAGCGACAGCCGGGTTGATATGACTGCTGTCGGGTTCCTGTATCGCCACGGATATTTCACCCAAGCCCTTTCGGTAGACGGGCAGCAAATAGCCAACTACGAAGCCCAAAACTTTGGTTCCTTACCCATAACGCAGGTATTGGATGAGCATAACAAGCCTGTTGTCCTTGAAGTGCCTTTCCACGACAGAATCATCTATTCAAATATCTGGAAAGTATCGGTAGGGCGTATTCAGTTGTATCTGATGGATACAGATCTTGAACATAACAGCGAATATGACCGGTCCATAACCTACCAACTTTACGGAGGGGATTGGGAAAACCGCATGAAACAGGAATATTTGCTTGGCGTAGGAGGAATATTGCTTCTGAAAAGGCTAGGAATCCGGAAAGATGTGTATCACATGAACGAGGGGCATGCAGCCCTTATCAGTGCTAAGCGGTTGCGCGATTATGTGCAGGAAGAAAAACTGTCGTTCAACGAAGCGTTGGAGGTTGTACGTGCATCCACCCTTTATACGGTACACACCCCTGTTCCTGCCGGTCATGATTATTTTGAGGAGTCGCTTATCCGGAAATACATGGAACCTTTGGTCAACAAGATAGGTATCCCCTGGTATCAGTTTATGGATATGGGACGTGATAATCCGGGTACAAACGAAAAGTTCTCGATGAGTGTTTTTGCGTTGAACACCGCACAGGAATCAAACGGAGTAAGTAAACTTCACGGCCTGGTTTCTCAAGAGATGTTTCAGCCGGTCTGGAAGGGTTATTTTCCACAGGAACTCCATGTGGGCTATGTTACCAACGGTGTCCACCTGCCGACCTGGGCAACTTCATCGGTAAAGAGGATTTACGAGAATAACCTGGGCGAAGATTTTTACCAGGATCAGTCTAATCCCGAGATATGGAAAAAGGTGTATGATATCAGTGATGAGGAGATTTGGGGATTACGCATGCACTTGAAGGAGAAGCTTGTCGATTACATCAAGAGTGAGTTTGTTGATGGGTGGTTAAAAAATCAGGCTGCCCCCACCCGGATCATTTCGATGCTCGATGAAATCAGGCCGGGTTCTCTGATCATAGGATTTTCGCGCCGTTTCGCTACCTATAAACGGGCTCATTTATTGTTTTCAGATTTAGACCGTCTGGCAAAGATACTGAACAATCCCGAGCGCCCGGTTACGTTTATTTTTGCCGGCAAAGCGCATCCTGCAGATGGTGGTGGACAATCGCTCATCAAGCACATTGTGGAAATATCGCGCCGCCCCGAATTTTTAGGAAAAATAATTTTCCTCGAGAACTACGACATGCGTTTAGCTAAACGTTTGGTTTCGGGCGTTGATATCTGGCTGAACACCCCTACGCGTTTACAGGAAGCTTCGGGCACATCGGGTGAAAAAGCCATTATGAACGGCGTGTTAAACCTTTCTGTATTGGATGGCTGGTGGTACGAGGGGTATGTCGAAGGGGCCGGTTGGGCGTTAACCGCAAAACGGACTTACGAAAATCAGGCTTTCCAGGATGAACTGGATGCATCGACTCTTTACACCATGCTTGAGTCGGAGATTATCCCGCTTTATTATGCGCACAACAGCAACGGATATTCGCCTCAGTGGGTGAAGTTCGTGAAGAAATCGATTGCAGAAATAGCCCCGCATTACACGACCAAACGGATGATGGACGACTACTTCGACCGTTTTTATATGAAGCTGGCACAACGATCGAAAAAGCTTGCCGAAAATAATTATGCGAAAGCTAAGGAAATCGTTCGTTGGAAAGAAGATACCGCATCTAAATGGGACAAGATCGAAGTAATTAAACTGGAGTTTGAGCCGGTACAGGAAGTAGATATAAATAACGGAAAAAACAAGATTTACGGCGAAGTGGTTATCGACAAGAAAGATATTGCTGCCGAGTTGGGACTGGAGTGCGTGGTGGTTGACTACGACTCAACTGCCAATAAAGTTGAATTTGTTGAAAAGTACGAGTTCAACTTGTTGAAAACGGAAGGTTCCCGACTTTTCTTCCAAACCAGAGAAGCGCTAAACGACCCGGGCACACACCAGTATGCTTTGCGTATTTATCCGAAAAATCCGGATCTGCCGCACCGCATGGACTTTGCTTACGTGAAGTGGATTAGTTAAAAAAAACGCCCCGTTCTGGGGCGTTTTTGCATTGATTACATCCACAATGAAGTTTAGTTGAATTTATAAGAAGAATAGTTCGTACGGGTTTTGTATAACCGGACGTTTTTTTGTTTCATGAAAATTGCGCAACAATAACTACTCCTTTTTGCAAATTAATCAAATTGCATTTTTGTTTTCCTGCATCCTGTTTCTGAAAGGCGGGATGCCGAACTTGTTGGAGTAGGCATTCACCAAGTGTGTCAGGTTGTTGAAACCGCATATTTTTGCAATATCGGAGATCGAGAGGTCCGACTCCAATACCAGGTGTTGCACTTCTTCCATTTTGCGGTCAAGCATCCATTGATAAGGCGTTTGATTGAAGTGCTTTTTAAAATGTCGGGTAAAAGTTTTCAAACAATCGTAGTTGCATTTTTGTGCTAATTCGCTGACGTTTTTGGATTCGGGATAATTAGCGACCACACTTTCCTGAAATGAGTTCTTTTTCGAGGTGTGGGGGATGAATTTTACCAGTACAATTTCCTTTCTGGGCGATGATTTTACAAAGGCCCTTTTTCCGTCTGAAAAATTAAACGTACAGGTACTTACGTCGGAAAATACATATTTATCTACCATGGCTTCTCTTGTTTTAATGGATTACCTACCTACTGCTTCTTTTGTAAAAGTGCCTTCATAAACCTCGCTGTCCAAAATGATGCGAATGGTATATGTGGCTGCCCTCAATGTTCCAATGTTTATCACTTCGTAGCCCATTTCGTTCACATCGAAATAATACTGTGCCGAAGTTCTTCCTCCGATTATCTGCACTACGGCCGTGCCGGTAAAATCTACCACAGATATAGCAACGGTTGTCTTGCCGTCGGTGGTGGCAGCTACTTCTACGCCTGTTACCCCACGGGTTGTTCCGCCAATCTTACTAAATACAATCTTATCCTGCTGATCGTTTACCTTGTTGGTTTCGGTAACAGCAAAAGAAGAAAAGAAAAGCGTGCTACAGATTAACGCCATTGTATAAAAGAGTTTTGTTTTCATAGGAATAATTTTATTATGAATTACAGACACAAATTAATAAACAACAGACAAGAAAAACAATACCCAAGTTGAATTTTAACGGTAGAATATAGGGTAAATAATTGATAGTAAGTGTATTGATCGGATGGATTTTAACGCTACCAAAGGTGGTTGAAACGATGATTTTGCAAGAAATGTGTGCTAAGAATTGAAAAATTGAGCGGCATCGATCCCGTTTTCTGTCAATTTTTTCTTCAATTGCGATTTTCTTGCGCGAATACTTTCTATTGAAGTATTCATAAAAGTGGATATTTGCCTGTTGTCTGCCTTGCAAACCAACAGCATCAACATGATCTTTTCGTTAGCATTGAAAAGTTCCGCAGCTTCCATTGATAAGTTGGTGTATAAAGAAAATGTATTCTCGTCGGGTATCAGGTTCTTGGGCATTTCCCTCAAATCGGATTCGGCCGTATGTAATATGTTGTGCATGTTTTCGTATATCTTAGGATGTGAAGAAACATACCGTTGCGACAGGGTATTGAAATTTTCCTGTAGCGACGTAAGCCTGTTTGAAATGTACCCATACAGCTGGATAAGCCAGTCCCTTTTGTTTGCTTCTTCTTCCAGCAGCTTAGTTTCGATGGCTCGTGTTACTGCTTCGTGCTCCAACTGCATCAGTTTTATTTTTGCCTCGCGGCGGTTTTTTACGTTCAGCATAATCAAAATAGTGGCAAGCATAGCGAGCAACAAGGCTATAATAGCAATAATAAGCGTGTTCTGTTGCGATTTTAACGCGATATTTTCGGCTTCGGAAAGGTCGTATTTTTTTTCCAGTTCCATGACCTGGGTATTTAACCGGTCTTTCACCGATTTTTCATACAGATCAAAAGCTTTTTGCCGATAAGTATTGGCCAAAAGGTAATTCTGCTGTTTTTCAGCAATATTGGCTACGTTCTCATATAATAAATAATTGCCTTTATTGACTTCATCAATAATATTTTCAAGAGCTATTTGTCCATAAAGCATAGCACTATCTAGCTGATTTAATTTGCCATATCTGTCTGAGAGTGCAAAGTATAAACTGGAAAAATCAATGTCCTCTTTTTGAGATTTTGTTAGCGTTAATAATTTTTTATCGCATTCCAATGCTTTTTCAAATTCTTTTGTAGCTTCAAAATAAACCGATTGTGCATTTAAAATAAGATAATTTTTATCAGTAATTTTATCGAAAAAGAAAGAAAGAGAATCCAAGTATTTTTTCCCTGCGTCAAAATCGGATTGAGCCATTTCATTCCAGTAGATAGCCAAATAGGCATCAAAAATGTGGGTAGAATCTTTTTTCAGTTTAGCATTATGGAGCGATTCCTGAAAATACTTGTCTGCCAACACGTAACTTGCGTTATTGAAATGGGTGTTTCCCAGGAAGTAGTGGAGGATGTATCCGGTTGCCGGATCCGGGTTTTTATAGGTATGAAAAATGTGATCGGCTTTTTTTAAAGGTTCGTATACGGTGCTGTCTGTTATTCCCATGCGGGTACGGACAATGCCCTTGTACGTGAGGGCGCGGATATAGTTGTTGCTGTAGGGCTCGTGGAGGTGATAGTAGTCTGCTACCCTGGTAATCAGGGAGTCGCTTGTGAATTCAAAATAGGTTTTATCGTCCGAGATTGTTTTGAGCAGGTTGTAGTAAGCACGGTTTTCCCGTGAAAGAGTTTGCGGGTTAATGGTTTTCAGGCTGTCTGAAACAGCTTCGGGGTTATTTTCCAACAGGTTATCCCATTGTGTAAGTATTTTGTGTATTTCACCATTTTCCCGTCCATTGCAAGAAATGAAGAGCACCGCTGCAGCCGCAGCAATGACTATATATATGAAATGGCGCATTTTCTTGAAATTTATTTAAGGCAAAGATAATTTTTTTTGTTGAATTTGTTTAATAAAAAGGACAAGATTCAGATTTAATGTTGGTTTTAGTTTCTTAAAGTTTGGGATGTGCTGCTTTTATGTTGAAAGTTTAAAGTTTAGAGGTTGCAGTAACTTTTTATATGTTTCAAAAACATAAGGAGAAATTTAGATAATATTGTGTTAGGAGAAATTAGCTTCAATGTAGTTTAGCAGGAAGTGCTTAAAGTAAAAGACCCCTCGCGGTAGGCGAGGGGTAGTGAAAACATTTTATACAAATAGCGTTTTAATTACTCTCTTAAGGCATTTCCAGTACTTCATAATATCCTCCAAAGGAACGACCGTCAGGAATAACAAAGTTGGCTACAAACGTATACGTTTTACCGTCAATTTCGCAGTATTCCAAGTAACTAGGATCCCAGGATACCATACCGTAAGTCGAGTGATTATACCCCATTGGCTGTTTGGCAAATGAGATTTTCCCGTCTTTAACAGAGAATTCGATCGGATATCCTTTGTAATAACAATCCGGTAACCTGTAGTATTCTGCTTCTTCCGCTTTTTGTACTATTTGTGGCCACGATTCCTCAAAGAATTCAGAAGTGAATGTTCCGGTTCCAAGAGACTTGAACGTCAGTTTGCGTTGTGCGAAAATTTTCATTTTCTCATTGCCGTTCGGTGAAACCTGACTATCATCGGTAACTACTAGCTCAATCTCATACTTTTCACCCCCAAATTGGGTGAGGTCTGGATAAGTAAACGTTAGATACGCTTTATTTTCTCCATCGGCAAAGTCGAATTGTGCTTTTTCAGGAGTAAAAACGCCCCCTGTTTTATCCGTAATAGTTACAGGAATCGAAACTGCTCCTTTAGTGTTGCCTCTCCACAACTCAACTGTAATCTGATTATTGTCAGCCGCAATCATCGAAAAATTTACAAGAGTAGAGGGGAACGAGACTTCTGCTTTATCTCCAAGAGCATACTTTACGCCCTCTTGCTGGCAGGAACTTGCCATGAAAAGTACGGCTATTACACCAGTTAGTAATATTATTTTTTTCATAAATGTTCGTTTTAATTGTTTATTCCTCAACTCCTTTGATCGGGATTCTGATCAGTATTGGCATCCATATTCTCGTTCCCGTCAAATTCGGCTTGCGGGATCCATAAAATAAAAGCAGGCGAGGCCGGATTTGTATTTACAGTCTGGACTTTACCGGTGTGGTTCGATCCTTCAAAATCCCTGTTAAATCCTAATTTGCGCGTCCGGAATATCGTTCAAAATTAGTAAATTTAACCAGACCTTCTTCCTTCAGGTAGCCTAAAGAAAACATGTAATTGGTTTTAGTGGTACCGCCTGCTACATTCATCTGGTATTCCTGACGCAACGGATTTTTAGCCGTGGAATTATCGAGCCAGTCTTCGTTCCACTTTAGTGTCGTGCCGTCATAAATTTTACCGGTGGCATGGTCTATAAGTTCTAATGCCGAACGACTAAACGGATTATACTGCATGTTTTCTCCGAAAATTTTAGTAGGTCCGGTCGCCATTTCCTGAAGAGCAGCAGCACCGGCGTTGGCAGGAGGGACACCATTAGCCATCATTTTGTTCTTGTACATGAAATAAACGTCTTCCGTCCATTCGTAAGCGTTTAAGGTTTCGTAACGAGGTATTGCACGAGAAGAAACGCCCCAGTTAGTTTTAAAATTAATGGATACATTGCCTTCTTTCCCTTTTTTTGTAGTGATCATGACTACACCGTTTGCACCGCGTGCTCCGTATAACGCACCAGCAGATGCATCTTTGATGATAGTCATTGATTCAATGTCATTGGGATTTATAGCATTGATGGCGCCGTCATAAGGTACACCATCCACTACATACAACGGAGTTGTTGAGGCATTAATTGACCCGAAACCACGGATAATAACTGCAGCTCCTGCCCCAGGTTGTCCTGAACCGGAAGTAGTTTGTACACCTGCTGCCATACCATCCAACGCTTTGGTTACGTTGGCAACCATTCGTTTCTCTATCTTATCCGATTTGACTACAGAGGCTGAACCTGTGAAAGATTCCTTCTTAGCTGTTCCGTATGCAACAACCATTACTTCCTCCAATAGTTCTGAGTCCGTAACTAATGTTACTCTCACATTGGGACTTACAGGTACTTCCTGAGTTGTATATCCCACGTAGGAAATTACCAGTGTGCTTCCTGCTGGAGCAGTAATAGTAAAATTACCATCAGCATCGGTAATGGTTCCCTGCATTGTGCCTTTCACTTGTATAGTTGCACCAATTGCAGGATCTCCATTCTCATCCACCACGGTTCCCTATAATACTCCCAATAATTCAGACCACAGGGTAAGTTTAATAAAAAACGATTAAATTTGCTCATTATGTCAACAAGAAGAAAGAAACACAGTGCAGCTTTCAAGGCCCAGGTTGCGATAGAGGCAATCAAGGAAGCTGAAACACTTAGCGAGCTGGCCAAGCGGTTCGATGTGCATCCACAAATGATCTCCAACTGGAAACGGGAGTTCCTGGCCCGAGGAGCAGAGATATTCTCAACCAAGGCCCCAGACGAGGAGGTTGCCAAACGGGAGAAGGAATTGTATGAGAAAATAGGCCGTTTGGAGGTAGAAGTGGATTTTTGCAGGAGGGCCTCAGAGCAATTGGGGATACTGAAGTCCTCAAAAAAATAGTATCCCCGAGAGATGATTTGAGCCAACGACGCCAGTGTGAGCTTCTCGGATTGAATCGCAGCATGCAGTATTACAAGCCTGCCGTAGAGGATCCTGCAAACCTCGAACTGATGCGTCTGATGGACGAAGAATACATGGAACATCCAACAAAAGGTGTTTTGGGGATGGTTGATTTCCTGCGTGCAATGAGTATCCTGACAGGTCCGAAGCGTGTCCGTCGATTGCTTCGTAAAATGGGCATCATGGCCATTTATCCGAAACGAAACCTCAGTAAGCTTGGATTGAGCAAATACATTCATCCCTACAGGCTTAGAGGTCTTGAGGTCACGCACTCGAATCATGTATGGTGCATCGATATCACGTACATACCCATGGCAAAAGGATTCCTTTACTTGACGGCTATCATTGATGTATATAGCCGGTATATTGTTGGCTGGGACATTCACAATACGCTGGATGCTGAAAACAGCCTGAATGTGCTTCGTAAGGCAATCCTCGTGCATGGCAAGCCGGAGATTGTAAACTCTGACCAAGGCTCTCAATTTACGTGTCCAGGTTGGATAGCGTATCTTGAAAGCCAGGAGATCACTATCAGCATGGACGGGAAAGGCAGGGCGCTTGACAACGTCTGGATAGAACGCTTCTGGCGCACACTCAAACAAGAATATGTCTATATTTGTCCGGCCGGGAACGGCAACATACTGCGAAAGGGGTTGATTAAGTTTATCACCTATTACAACAACCGGCGACAGCATCAAAGCCTTGATAGAAAAACGCCCTTTTCCTGGTATGAGTATGCAGCCTGATTCGTTTCCATTGCAAACAAAGGTAATGCCTGTCCCGGAACCTGTCAAGGCTGTGACAAGCGACCTAAAGAGAACCCGTTCCAGGCACAGAGAGTGGTTTACAATGGGAACGAACTAAACTTAAAAACGAGATCCTATGGTCTGACAAGTGGGGAGTAGAACACCCCGCACTTGTGTTTGAGCTAGCATGACCCCCATTCCAATAAAGAACAGGGCTAAAAACACAGTTAGTCTTCTTTTCATAAACTCTACTTTTAAATTAAACAATTATATAAGTTTCTATTCTTTTTTTGATAAATATTTCCCAATTCCTAAAGGAAATTATAAGAAAAGTCACTGCTTTTTATGAATAAAAGACACAGAAGATTGCACAAAAAATGTGTTGCGCTTTATTCATAATAATTAACACAGATTTAATATTCATTTGATTTACAAATATAAATTAAATTTTTATCATAAAATGTTTTTTGCTATTTTTTTTGAGGTTTGTTTGTTGATTGATTGAAAAATTGAATTTGTATGTAACACTTTTATTGTTTAAGTGTTCTGATCTATGTATTAACATGTAAATTTGCCATAAAGATGTATTTACTTTTGGCTTTTCCTAATCATGTTTTCCTTTAATGTTGTGAGAGTAAAATGTAAACTGTTCAATTTTTTAAGGTCCTATTCAGAATGATGGACAAAGAAGACATGGTTTTTATTGTAGAGGCAATCCGTACCTATCGGGGGAGGTCAATATGGAGTATGTAGGAAAATGATTGCCGAGACGCAAGGATTACTTGTAACAAAATTTTTTGTCTCAATTATTTAGATGATCTTCAATAATATATTGCCAAGATTTTTTAATAAATAAAAGCGAAGTGCTTATAAAACACCTCGCTTTTAATTTATTGTAAATTAATAAGATAACAAACAATGAATCAATATCCCTTATTTTGGACTAAGTTACCTTTTGATTTTTCTACATCATAACTTGGAATAGGTAATGCAAAATAATTGCTAGGATAATCGATGGCTGTGGCTGTAGCTGCACCTCTTCCGGCAGGAATTCCCTTTTCGTTGCGGAATAAGTCGAAGCTTGAATGTCCTTCGAAAGCCAATTCACGACGTCTTTCGAGTAAGATTTCTTCAACTAAAGCCAAGTTGTTTGCAAAATCCGCTGATGTATAAGTTTTATCAGGATTTGAACGTTTGTGTATTTGGTTAAGGATCGTAATAGCTTCCTCTTTATCGGCTGAAGTTGCACCCGGTTTTTTCATTAATGCTTCTGCCTTGTTTAACAATACTTCAGCATAACGGATTATGGGTGCCCAATCGGATGAAGTTTTTCTGTATTTATTACAATACCAACTATTTTTACTACTATCGAAAAATAAGCACTCCGTCTTTCTTGCATCTTCATCCGATAATAAAGCCAGGTAAGCTTGACTTACAGATATATCAGCACGTCTGTTATATCCGTAATGTTGTCCTAGAGCGTTATTGGTATTGGGATTATCGTTACTATTCATAGCTACGGAGAAGATGACCTCACTGGAGTTTGCTGGATCGTTGGTGGACAAGAGTGTTTTTGCATCCAATTCATAACCGGTTACTTTGTCGGCATATTCAATGACTTTATCATAATTTTTCATATACAGGTAAACCCGGCTTAACATAGCGTTAGCCGCTCCTGATGTTGCTGTAGCACGTCCTTCGTAGACATCGTCTCTTGTAGCGGGTAAGTTGGTTTCTGCATATGCGAAATCTTCAATGATTTGTTTATAGCTGTCTTCAATAGAAGCACGTTTAACTTCAGGTGCTTCAGTGAATGCCGATCCACCGTCAAAAGATCTTAAGATAAGAGGAATTCCTAGATTTTCGGTTTCTTTCACGTACATTTGACCCCAAAAATTCAATGCATAGAAGTAAACAACACCTCTGATAAATTTGGCATCTGCTGCATAGGCTTTATATTCGTCATCTGTTATGACATTGTCTGACTTGGCTCTCTCTATCCCCTCTAAAAATGCATTACATTCACCTACCGTCCGGTATGCCCCTTGCCAGGCATTGGTTGTAGTAGCATCACTTGCCGTATTGCTGAAAGTTGACATTAATCCGAAGAACGTTGGCGGATTAACATCTAATCCTCGTGCATCCACATAAATCTGAGCTCTGCCTCCTAAAAATTCTGCATTTTGAAGTGCATCGTAAAGTCCCATATTGGCCGCGGCAATTTTTTCAGCATTTGTGAAAATTTGATCTGCTGAATCTCCCATATAGTATGGGTTATCATCAAGTATATCCTCTTCGCAGGCTGTTAGGAGCAACGCGGAAAATAAGACCAGATATATATAATATTTTAATTTCTTCATAATTCGAAAATTTTTATAAGTTAATATTTACACCAAAAGTAATTGTACGTGGATACGGTACTGAACGGTTATCAAAACCAACTAATCTGTTTTGGTTTCTGTTTGTGCTGACTTCCGGATCGGTTCCGCTATAGTTGGTTAATACACCTAAGTTTGACCCTCTTACAAATAAACGGGCAAGGGAAACTCCAATTTTATTACTTAAAGTAGTTGGGAAAGTATAGCCCAAAGTAATGTCTCTTAGGCGAAGAAAATCAGCTTTTTCTAACCATAATGTAGAGTTGGAAGGCAATGAGGTTCTGTCGCCATGGTATATTTTGGGAATATCCGTTTCTTGCCCCGGAGTTGTCCAACGGTCTTTAATGCGTTCAATATTATTGTTAAGCATAAAAGTCATAAGGCCAGCATTGGTCTGGTTTAAAATGTAGTTGCCGCCGCCATATTGTAACCCAATTGTTAAATCAATATCTCTAAATCTTACTGTATTGTCCAAGTTCCCGTACCACGTAGGGGTTCCGGTTTTGCCGCTCTGTACGCTTAAGTCAGCACTGCCAAGAGGAGTTGCAACACTACCGTCTTCAAATTTCCATCTTTGTGCTTGTGGAACTGCAGGATTAGGATCATAATATTTTATTTTATCGTCTTTATCGTAATATCCAGCTCTACCTGTTTGTGGGTCAACTCCCGCATAGCGATATATACGCCAAACACCCAATGGTTCACCTACAATAGCCGAAGCTGTTTCCAAAATATCATCACCGGCAAGCGCCAATACCTTGTTGTTTACGGTCGTAAGATTAAACGTAGAGGTCCATCTCCAATCTTTTGTGTCAAAATTGATGGTATTTATCTGCAATTCAATACCTTGATTACGCATTGATCCGATATTGGTTTGGATAGATGAATTCGGTATTCCTGCCAGATGCATAACAGGGGCGGCTAAGATCATATCGCTTACGTTGCTTCTCCAATAATCAAAAGAAGCATTTATTTTACCGGATAAAAATCCTGCATCGATTCCGACATCTATTTTCTCCACTCGTTCCCATTTCAGATTTTCGTTTCCGATGACATTCATGCTTACACCGTTGATGTCCGCATACTGCCCTCCGGCGTAAGTTGTCCTGTAGGCATAAGGGCCAACATTACTGTTCCCTACAATACCCCAGCTTCCTCTAAGTTTCAAATCGCTGAAAAGATTAACATTTTGCATGAATTCTTCCTGTGATATTCTCCATGCGGCAGAAGCACCCGGGAAGTAACCTCTTCTGTTAGTTTTGCTAAATCCTGAATAAGAGTCTGCCCTGAATGATGCTTCAAAAATATAACGATCTTTCCAGCTGTAATTAACACGACCGAATGAACTTGAGTTTCCCCTGGAATTCATGGTCCCCCCAGCCATTGATTCTGTAAATAGTCCGTCGAGTATATGTTGGTATGTATCGAATACAAATTCGTATGCTCCAGCGTAGATATCTTGGTATTTGCGCTTTTGATATTCCAACCCTGCCATTAATGCAAAAGTGTGATCATCAATATTAAAGTTGTAATTGGCAAAATTTTGCCAGTTCCATTGTTTAATGAATGCAATATTCTCTTGTACCAACCCGCCGTATGATCTTCCTAATCCTGAAATAGATGGATGGCTGTATTGATCTTCGAAGTTATTTAGGTGGTCAACAGCAAAGCGTGAAGTAATCTTCAGACCTTTTACAGGAGATATCTCAGCGTAAGCATTTGCTAATATACGTTCAGAAATGTTGTCATTGCGTTGTAAATTTACAGTAGCTGTAGGATGGTTGAAGGCATTCAGAAATGTATTGGCTCCATTGTAGGCATATCTGTTTGCTCCAGCCCCCAGGCGTCCGAGGTTGTCAAAATAATAACTTCCATCCGCATTAAATTCAGGAACGTTGGGTGGGGCATTATATCCCGCAATGGTTACCCCGGCGAGGTATCCGTCGGAGAGTACACCTTTATTTTTTGTGTATGAATAATTGGCAGAAATACCAATTTTCAACCATTCTGTCGTTTGCGCATCAGCATTTAAACGTACAGAACCACGATCCATTTGGTTGCCGATTGTAATTCCTTTCTGATTTGTCCAGTCTGCCGAAGCATAAACACTCATTAATTTTGTTCCACCCGAAACCGAAAGACTGTGGTTTTGTGCTAAGCCTGTTCTGAAAACACGTTCCAACCAATTTGTTTCTGTTTTGTTAGCATCCCAATCTGCAAGTTTAACGCCAGCTCCATATGTATTAGCTGCTTTTTCGTTGGTAATATCAATAAAGTCCTGAGCGTTAAGCAGATCTGGTAGTCTGGTCGCTTTTGATGTTCCAATGAAACCATTATAAGAAACGGTTGTTTTTCCTTCTCTACCTCTTTTTGTAGTTATAAGCAGTACTCCATTAGCCGCACGAGAACCGTAAAGAGCAGCAGCTGCTGCATCTTTTAATACCTCCATCGATTCAATGTCGTTGGGATTTATAGTGGCCATAGGATTAAAGCGTGTTCCATTACCGCTGTTGAATACATTTAAGTTGGTTGTTTCGGTAACGGGTACTCCATCGATAACTACAAGAGGTTGAGATGACAGTGAAATAGAGTTAGTCCCACGAATACGGATACTGACACCGTCGGCCAATAATCCGGAAGATTGCGTAATTTGCACACCTGCTGTTTTACCGGCTAACGCCTGATCGAAACTTTGCACGGGCAAGTTATTTAATTGATCTCCTTTTACAGATGTTATCGCTCCAGATAACGAGGATTTTCTCATGGTCCCGCCATATGCTGTTATAATTACTTCCTCAAGGAGTGCAGCGTCACTTGCCAAAACTATTCTTACATTCGCACTTACCGGCACTTCTTGGGTTGTATATCCTACATAGGAGACAACCAAAGTGCCTCCGGTGGGAGCGGTAATCGTAAAATTACCATTTGCATCTGTGACGGTACCCTGCGTTGTGCCTTTCACTTGAATGGTTGCACCAATCGCGGATTCTCCGGTTTCATCCACCACAATACCTCGTACTTGTGTCTGAGCCAGCACAATCCCTATTCCTAAAAAGAACAGGGATAAAAACATAGTTAGTTTTCTTTTCATAAACTCTACTTTTAAATTAAACAATTATAGTATAAATCATTTTTTCATTCTGAGACAATCGCTGTAGTAATTAAAAAACATACGTTTTTTGAGGTGGAAAAAAAAGGTATCAAAGCAAATCTTTGATGGGCTTCCTGTCGTAAGCGATTAACATAAAATAAGTTTCCTTATTTGTTTACAAATATAAATTAATTTTTTATTATTAAATTACTTTTTGCAATATTCTTTAGCATAATTAAGCCAATAATTCTAACTAAGTTGTAAGTTGTAAGTAATTTCTTCTCATAGATTCTGCATTTTGATTATTTTTAATTAAATTCAAATGATAATAAAATAATTAAAAATAATTGGAAGTTTATTCTTTTTGTATGAATAAAAAAGCATGAATCACCTTTAGGAGGGGACGTGGCTCTCTATTCATAACTGATTAGAATATATTTTAACTCAAAGTTAGTGCAAATATAAATTAAAATTTCTACACCAAATTGTTTTTTTGCATTTATTTTTATTTTTTTGTAATATTCTTTTGAAAATCGAAGTGTTTGCATTACACTTTAAAAGAAGTTGTGCATTGAATACAACAAAAACGAAGCTAGATATTTTCAAAAAAATAACTAGTTTTTTTGTGTTCAATCTACGGTCATTTTGAGTGGTTAAGTCCGTTACGAGGATTAGAAGTCAACCAGATGATACAGGTAAAAGTGTTACTTTTATAAGTTGAATTAGGAATACGCCTAATGAAAGTGAGTAATCTGAAGTATGCCTTCGGAAATACTTGTTTTTTAAAATACGGATTGTATAAAAATGAACCTATGGTCAGGGAGGTTGGAAAAAGAAAATAGGAAGAAAACTACTTTGTTTTCCTCCTACCCAATTAAATTAGATCATATTTCAGAATCACTCATCTGCCTCAAAACCGGAATAGCGATAACCGGAAACGCGATAACCATAATAACCGTATGCTTCCGGATAAGGGTCATCATCAAAGGTTACGGTAAAGACAATGCTATCGGCAGGCATCCCACTGGGTGTAGTTGCCGCTCCGAGAATTATTTTACCGTCCTCAATGGTTACCTTTGATTCATATGCTTGGTTGTCAGCATTCTCCGCAGCAAATGTCATTGTTTCGAAGTTGATATTAATCCGGGCTTTAAAATCCCAGAAATTACCGTTGTCATTGATCCACATCTCTGTAAGGCTGTTGGAAGAGGTATTATAAGTGTCAAGATGAAAATAACCGATTCCGAAGAGATCAGTATCTTCGAATACCACATTCCCTTCTGAATCAACAGCATCAGCCACCACAAACCACTCTCCAGCCATTTTCTCAGTAGCGGCACCTCCTATCTCATCTTTTTCACAAGCAGTGAACAGGATTACAAATGCCATTACGAGGATTCCTGCTAATATTCTTTTTTTCATATCAATCAATATTTGGATTTTAAAAACTATTTTGACATAGTAACATCAAAAGTATAACCTGCTTCCCAAACTGCTTTGTACGCAATTACACCTGTTACCGGATTATAGGTCCCTTCTACATTAGTGAACGAATCTCCCCAAGGATTGGACATGTCAAGGTGAATAACTTCATTATCTCCATTAATTTGGATTAATCCATTAAACATATAATCTTCTCCATAATCTCTACCTATCGCATAAAATCCAGCAATCCAATCATCTATCATGTATATACCAGGAATATGCGTAGAAGTTAATGTGACTGGATTATTACTATAGCTTTCTGTTCCACTTCTTATAACACTTGCATTATAGGTACCTGAAAGATCAGTGGTGTTGAGATTACTATCATAAACATAGACTTTCCTTCTGACGGTTTTTTTAAAGCCATCAACATTAGTTGCTGAGTAACCAATATAATAGAGCCCAGGCTCCTGTATATTTACATTTGATGAAACATTCACGTCTATTTCAACTCCGTTCTCTGTTGCAGTAGCTCCAGGATCATCAAATGCTTCACCGAGTCCAATATATACGGTTTCGTCTCCTTCCATCACTATATCAGGATAATAAGTGATATTAGTAAATCCTGCAGTTGATTCGTCTTCGCAACCTGAGAAACAAAGAATAAAGAAAACAAGTGCAAGAATACTCAATATTGTCGTTATTTTTTTCATATCAAAAAAAGTTATAATTATGTTTTACTGCGCCCAAAAAACCGGTGTTGCATCACCTTTGTCGTCAGGTGCATTGCTATTGCGGCTTATTGAGCTCTCTGCATATCTGAGACGTTGCAATACTTTACTTGCTCCCAAATCTGTATTATACTGTATTGGAGTGTAAAGAGTACCTGCAATATATAATTCAGGAGAAAATACATCGTTAGCCACACTATATATCTCTGATCCAGTAACACTACCAAATGATGGATATTTTAAGCGTCTCAATTCACACCAAGCTTCAAAATTGTTGATACCGCCAAGTGCTATCCATTTCTGGATACCAATTATTTTTTTGTAGTTTTCAGCATCCCACTGATAATGCATGTTGTAAATATTTTCCGCACCGATTGCACCGCTCATCTCAAAAGAAGCTTCAATAGCTGCTTTATAGTGTTGCTCTGCTTGAGAAGATCCATTACGAGCATAATATTCGGCAAGGAAGAATTCAATCTCAGCAACCGTAATAAGGTAAACTGGCATATCATAAGTAAAAACAGGGCGACAAAAGTAATCAGATTGATATTGATCAGATGTACTAAAGTTAGTCCCAGAAACGCCACCTGTATATACACCATCTTTATTTGGCGTGAAAAACTTTTGTGCACGAGAATCTTGACTTTCAAGCATAGTCTCCATATATGCCAAATTGGCAACTATATTAATTTGAGTAGAACCAAAATAAGTAGCATATTCTTCCTGATAAAAAGGGCTAGCTTTTCCTGATTCATCTGTCCAAATATTATCATACGCTACATCAGATGTTGGGAAATTTCCTTCGTTGATTAATGTAGCCAGAGAAGAGTTGACATCTTGTGTGTTACTCATGCGCATCAGAATTTTTAATTTTAATGCGTTTGCAAATTGAATCCATTCTTCGGCAGTTGCTGATCCGAAAAGAAAATTGGTGGTAACAACACTAGAGGGTGTTGCATTTGATAATGCTTCATCAAGTTCAGCCAGGATTCCGTTGTAGATGGTTAAACCTTCATCGTATACAGGTGAGAGGTTTCCCACATCAAGGCCTTCAGTATAGGGTACTTCGCCATAAGCATCAACCAACACCTGATAGGTGAATGCACGGAGTGTTGTTGCGGCCAAATAGGTACCCCATTCTTCAGATGCAGAGGTTTGTTCACGAATCACTTCAAGATTTTTCAGCACCCTTGCATATAATTGTGTATATGTACTACTTGATCGTGTAGCAGACATTTTGAACTGTGAATAATCCACATAATTGCTGGTTCCAAAGCTATGTGCATAGTGCTGTGCATAGTAACCACCAATGATTCGAAGGAAATTACCATAACTTGCAGCAAGATTCATCTCTGCACCGGGCAATATCATTCCAGCGTTCACATTCTCATCTGAGGGAGAATTGGGATCTGTGTTAATGTCTAGATAATCCTTACACGACGATAATCCCAAAAGGATTGAGAATAGTATGATCAATTTTTTCATATCTCGTTTCTTTCTTTAAAATTTCACATTCACGTTGAATCCGAATACTCTGCTTGAGGGATTCACATACAGTTCACCAAAATTACCTTCCAAATCGGTACCGGTTGTACTTCCTTCCGGATCAATATAGTGATTATCTGAAGGTGTCCAAACAAATGCATTGTTGACAAATGCAGATACCTCGATATCACTTAATTCAATATTATTCAGCCATCTCTTGGGTAATGAATAGGCTAATGTTATATTTCGCAATTTTGCAAAGGTTCGGTCTACCAAGTAAGCCATTCCTCCATTACCCCATCCATAGGTGTCGAAATATTTCTGATAGCTGCTGTCTGTAAGTTTTAGTGCCGTTGAGTTTTCTTTAAAGGAAGTGATGTTTCCATTATCATCTCTCTCAACTTGCACAGAATTGGGAATCACAAAAGGACGACGATCGTTATAAACCGTAACAATTCCGTTTCCGGTAAATTGCATCAGGTTCTTGGTGCGTGAGAAAAGGGCCCCACCGTAACGCACATCTAACGCTGCACTTAAAGTAAAACCATAAGCAGATAATGAAGTGCTTAATCCCCCAGTCCATTTATGATTCATATTCAATCCAGTATCTTCCACACTTGTTCCCAATACCGGCTGTCCGGCTTCGTCTACAATTAGATTACCGTAGTAATCACTGTTCTCATCGTCTACAAACTGGGGGAGATAGGTGTAGTAAGTTCCCATTGGTTTACCCTTTTCTGCATACATGTATACAGCGTCATTTCCAGCAGAAAAGTTGTAAATAGTTACTCTGCCGCCCTCCAAGCTCTCTGGCATAGAAAGTACCTCGTTGTAGTTCTTGGCAAAATTAAGATCCAGATCCCACCTGAAATTACGTGTCTGAATGGGTGTAGTTGTCAGTAATAGCTCAACCCCCCTGTTGCGAACCTCACCAAAGTTGGTCACCAGATTGGTGTATCCTGTTGACGGGTCAATAGGCAGGGTAAAGATTTGGTCACTAGTGATACGATTGTAAAATGATGCATCGATACCTGCACGACCATGGAAGAATTGCAGGTTTAAACCGGTTTCAAATTCGCTGGTCATTTCAGGGCGTAACGTCTTGCTCCCTGCTGTGGTGTTCAGAATAAAGGAGTTAGTCCCGTTCATCGGAAATGCGGCAATATCACTTCCATAATAACCGTTTGCAGCAGCCTGTACAAATCGGTCACTGGTAAGATATGGTCCGGCATCATTACCCGTTTTGCCGTAGGCCAGCCTTAGCTTTCCGAAGGAGAGCAGATCATTCTTGGGCATCAGTTCGGTAAAGAGCCAACTGAGAGTAGCACCAGGATAGTAGTAACTGTTTTTATCAGGTGGCAGTGTCGACGACCAGTCATTACGGGCTGTAAGGTTGAGGAACAACATCTCCCGATAACCCAGTGTTACATCACCGAAAAGACCAATCAGACGTCTTTTCATCTGAACTTCTGACAGATCAGTGCGAGTCGCACCATTGCTAAGATCCCAGAAATCGGTATAAAAAGTGAGTACGTCTGTTTGTCCTTGCATATAGGTGTAGTAACGTTCATTCATGTTGACACCGGCATTCGCAATGAATGAAAAATCGTCAAACACACGGTCGTAATTTACCAGGAAATCGTGGTTTAACTCGTAGGAACGTCTGAAACGGGAAAATACATAGCCGTCTTGGTTCATGTTGCTGGGGGCATAACCATAATCTTCGTTGATCAGTGCATCATCAAGCTTAATTTGAGGATAACCGATTTTCATGTCATAATCGGTGTAGTCAAATCCAAAACGATAGGTTAGGATCAAGTTGCTGAGGGGTTTTACATCAGCCTGCAATTTACCGTAGAGCTGTTTTGAATTCAATTGGTTATAGTTGTTGGCCAACGACCAGTAGGGATTGGTGATCCCGTAGGGTGTATAATAAGCTTCGGGGGTATTAAAAGGATTTGAAATGTCCTTCATATCAACAATCGATACATCACGCGGCATTTCATAAAGGCCGTCAATTACCGATGTACCCTGATAACTGCCCACCAAATCAGTTTTCGAATTGGCAAAATTGACTGATGACGAGACGGTAAACCAATCCGTCCCTTCGAAAGAAGAACGATAAGCAATGGTGTTGCGATTGTAACTATCGGCATCAGTAGGCATTATTCCGTCGTCGCTTGTATTTGAGTAGGATAGGTAATAGGTTAATTTGTTATCGTTTGAAGCTCCGCTTAAAGAAACATTGTTGTTGTAGGAAAGTCCAATATCGAAGAAATCCTTAACATTGTTCTCCCGTGCCGAATACTCATGAATCAGCTGCTGATTGTTCCAGATGGGTCCGTAGACCTGTGTTGAACCATCCAAACGAGGGCCCCAGGAACCGTTTTCAATAAAAGTCTGGGTGCCGTTCCAACCTTGCCCGAAATCGTTCTGAAAAATTGGATAAACAGACACCTGTCTTGCCTGCAGACCGCCGTTATACTGTATGGTAAAATTGCGATTGTCCCCTTTCTCTCCTTTTTTTGTTGTGATGATGATTACCCCGTTTGAAGCACGGCTACCGTATAACGCAGTTGCTGCTGCACCTTTCAATACTGTCATCGATTCAATATCATCAGAGGCTACATTGGCGACACCTCCCGCACTGATAGCATGCCCGGATGTGTTGATAGTACTGTTCTGCAGAGGCACACCATCTACTACATATAGTGGTTGGTTGTTACCATTAATTGAACTGAACCCTCGGATTATTACAGAGCTGGCGGCTCCAGGATCAGATGAAGAAGATTGCACTTGTAAACCGGCGACCTTTCCAGACAGAGAATTGGTGATATCTGTATTTCTTGCCTTTGAGATCTCATCTCCTTTGACGCTGGTGGCTGCGTAGCCCAGTGTCTTTTCTGAACGTGAGATACCCATAGCCGTTACAACCAACTCTTCCAACAACTCCGTGTCTGTTTTCAAAGTTACGTTAACACGAGCACTTACAGGAACCTCAATGGTTGTCATACCTACATAAGATATGACTAATGTGCCGTTGGCCGGTGCCGACAAGGAAAAATTTCCGTCGATATCTGTCACTGTCCCCTGAGAAGTTCCCTTAAGCTGAACAGTAGCTCCGATAACCGGTTCACCTGCTTCATCCACCACGGTACCGCGTACCTGCGTCTGAGCAGTTAGAATCCCTATCCCCACAAGGAACAAGGTAAAAAAGATAGCTAACTTTCTTTTCATAAACTCTACTTTTAAATTAAACTCTTTTCTATATCTGAAACTCATAATCGATTGTAATTTTCGAAAGAGTCGGCTTTGTGAGTATGGGCAAAGGCGGTCAAGTGAATGCTTGTCGCTTAAGAATATGCTCGTCGGCTTTTTCGATAAATCAGAAATCGTACAAATATATGTGAAAATAAAATAACACAATATATAATGTCGCGAAATTAACACAATACTTTTAAAAAAAATCAACGTAATATTTACACTTTATCGAACATTACGCTCAATAACCTCTGAAAACAAATTAATCTTAGTTTATAAGTTGCAATTTTGTTTTTCCCAAAACACCAGGTTATCAAAATAACCTAAAACGATGCAAAAATAACCTTAAAATTAGTATTGTGCAATAATTTCGTGTTAAAATCGATGATAAAACAAGTATAATACCTATTATTGAAGAATAATGATAGAGTTTGAATGGTTTTGTAGACTTTTTTTTCGTAGATCCGTATGGGTTAAAACAAAAAAACGGGACGACAAACAGCCGTCCCGTGAATAAATATAGGGTGATGTGTGATCGGTTACTTTTCTATCCCCAGTAATTCTACATCGAAGATCAATGTAGAGAAAGGTTTGATGGTTCCACGGTCTTGGGCGCCGTAAGCCAGGTTGTAGGGAACGTAGAGTTTCCATTTCGAACCGACAGGCATCAGCTTAAGCGCTTCCGTCCATCCGGGTATAACTTGTGTTACACCGAAAGTGGCCGGCTCTTTTCTATCGACACTGCTGTCGAAAACTGTTCCGTTGATTAGGGTACCGTGATAATGTACTTTCACTGTGCTGGCATCGCTTGGCATCGGACCGTTTCCTTTACGGATCACTTCGTATTGTAATCCACTGGGAAGAGTAATCACGCCTTCGCGCTTACCGTTGTCGGCCAAGAATTTTTCACCGGCAGCAATGCTGTCCTTGTACTGAACCTTCAGCTCTTCTTCCTGTTTGGCCTGTTCTTTGGCCTGAGCTTCTTCCACTTTACTCTGGATAAGTCCGTTGGCATCCATTTTTGAGATGGCAGTGCTTTGATTTTTCAATGTGCTGATTAAACCGGCCAACATCTGATCGTTGTTGATCTTTTTGGTTGAATCCTGACCAAACAGCATCGTCCCAAATTGAGGAAGCATTTGTTGAGAGATTTGATGGCCAATGCTTAATCCCTGGATATAAGCCGACTTCTCTTTTCCACCTTTCAACGATTCTTTCAATCCCTTGATGAATTCGTCGAGTTTTGGAGCATTCACCTTATTCAGTGAATCGATTTTTGCATTCATCTCTTTCTGCAATGCTTGCTTCTGGGTAGAATCAGCAGCGGCAATGCGCATTTGATAATCGTATTCGATATTGGATGCACCCTGGATAATTCCGGATTGCTCCAGGTACTGCATCAATCCGCCCTGGTCGGCCAGGTTTACGCCATAAGCATAAGATACACTATCTACATCGCTTTTTAACGATGCAGCAGGAGCAGAACTGCCGCCACCGCAAGATGTCAGCATAATTGAAAATGCTGCCAGTGCACCAAGTACAACAAAGTTTTTTTGTTTCATTTTTCTCTTTTTTTTTATTTAATGGGTTCTCTTTATTCAATCCCTAACAATTCAACATCAAAAATCAAGGTGGAGTTGGGCTCTATGGAACTCCCGGCGCCCTGGCTTCCGTAAGCTAACTCCGAAGGAATATATAACCTCCATTTGGAGCCGACGCTCATCAGTTGTAGTGCCTCTACCCAGCCCTTAATCACCTGGTTGACACCAAATACAGCAGGTTGTCCCCTTTCTACGGAACTATCAAAAACCTTGCCGTTTATCAATGTACCGTGATAATGGCACTTCACTTTTTCGGTTGCTTTGGGTTTTGGTCCTGAGCCTTCTTTAAGAATTTCGTATTGTAATCCGCTGGCAAGGGTAATAACACCGTTCTTCTTCTTGTTCTCTTCCAGAAATTTACGTCCGATTCTTAGGTTCTCACCCAGCATCTCGTTTTGCCTTTTGCTCAAATATTCCTGAATGTATTGATTGGCCTCCTGTGGGCTCATTTCTGCTGCGCCGTTGTTTATAACTTCAACGAATGCCTTTACAAACGAGTCTGTGTCAATCTGATTTAGCCCGGAATTAACAAGACTCGATGCCATACTCATTCCTAACGCGTAACTTAATTTATCCATTCAACTTTTTTCTTTTTTTCAATTTGGACACAAAAGTACGAATTTAATACGGAATAATTCTTCTTTTGGGTATAAAAAACTATATTTGTATAAGGAGGATAACCATTTAAACGGACAAAAAATGAAAAAGAAACTTGTTATACTTACCGGAGCAGGAATGAGTGCCGAAAGTGGAATATCGACGTTTCGCGATTCGGGTGGATTATGGGATAAATACCCCGTTGAAGATGTTGCCACTCCCGAAGCATTCCACAGAAATCCGGCACTTGTGTTGGAGTTTTATAATATCCGCCGGCGCGAGCTGATCCGTGCAAAGCCCAATGAGGGGCATGCCGGAATTGCAGATATGGAGAAGGATTTTGACGTTCAGGTAATTACGCAGAATATTGATAATTTGCACGAACAGGCGGGAAGTACCAAGGTACTGCACTTGCACGGTGAGTTGATGAAAGTGAGGTCTACCGGAGACGAATCGTTGATCTATGAGTTGCCGGCCGATAAACCGGAGATCAACATGGGCGATAAGTGCGAAAAGGGATATCAGCTGCGTCCGCATATCGTATGGTTTGGAGAGGCTGTACCGATGATTACCGAGGCTGCGGAATTGGCCGGGAAAGCAGATATTTTTGTGATAATAGGCACTTCAATGAATGTATATCCGGCTGCGGGATTACTGGACTATGTAAAAAAAAATGTTCCTGTTTACCTGATTGATCCCAAAGATGTGAATACCGGCCGGTACGATGTATTTCATATAAAAAAAGGGGCATCGGAGGGAGTGAAGGAGTTGCGCCAGAGATTGGGCGACCCGACGATAGGGCGAGTGTAAATCGTAAATAAAAAAATAGTATCTTTGTTATCCTTTTTCAGAAAAAAATCATTACACATTATTTAATAAAGGGATGATCCAAAATAATGTCGTATTTGCCAAGATTGAGAAAGATTAATTAAGATTGAACAAGATTGATAAACTGCCGCCCATATTCAATCTTGTTCAATCCGCCATCAATCTCATTCAATCTAAAACACAGTAATAATTTATTGGATATTTTAATTTATAGAGATTAGTGAGTAAGCAGGTAGTTGAAACCCCGATGATGAAGCAGTACAACGAGATTAAACAACAACATCCCGATGCTGTTTTACTCTTCAGGGTAGGTGATTTTTACGAGACTTTTTCGGATGATGCGATCACGGCTTCGGAGATCCTGGGAATAACGCTGACGCGCCGAGCAAACGGTGCAGCACAATTCGTGGAATTGGCCGGATTTCCGCATCACGCTCTTGATACGTATTTGCCTAAACTGGTTCGTGCGGGGAAACGTGTGGCTATCTGCGATCAGCTGGAAGACCCGAAGCTTACCAAAACGATTGTTAAGCGCGGTATCACCGAATTAGTTACGCCGGGTGTATCTATTAATGATAATGTGTTGAATCACAAGGAGAATAATTTTCTGGCAGCCGTTTATTCGGCAAACGGAAAGACGTTCGGCATCTCTTTTCTCGATATCTCAACGGGTGAGTTTCTCACTACCGAAGGTAATAAGGACGAAACAGACAAATTGCTTTCCAGCTTTTCACCCAAGGAGATTCTTGTCGAGCGGGGCAGTAAGCGCAAGTTTGGAGAATATTTCGGGTTGGACTACTTCTTTTTCGAACTTGACGATTGGATATTTACCGATGATGCAGCTCGCGAACGCTTATTAAACCATTTCAACACAAAGAACCTAAAAGGGTTTGGTGTGCAGCACCTGCTCCTTGGAATTATTGCCTCCGGAGCTGTGTTGCATTACCTGGATATAACACAGCATACGCAGATCAGCCACATTACGTCACTCAGGCAACTGGATGAAAGCCGTTACGTGCGATTGGATAAATTCACGGTGCGCAGTTTGGAACTGATTTCCACGATGAACGAAGGTGGAAAAAGTTTACTCGACATACTTGATAAGACCATCTCACCCATGGGGTCGCGCATGTTGCGCCGCTGGATGGTGTTCCCCCTCAAAGATGTCCGGCCCATAGAAGAACGCCTGGATGTGGTGGAAAACTTTTTCCGCGAAACAGCATTGAAAGAGCTGCTCGAGGAAAAACTCTCGCTTATTGGCGACTTGGAGCGAATCATATCTAAAGCGGCTGTCGGCAGGATCTCTCCTCGCGAAGTGGTACAGCTCAAGGTGGCTTTAACAGCAATAGAACCGGTACGTGAAGCCTTCCTGTCGTCCGAAAATGCCGGCCTTCAGGAGATGGGTAGGAAATTAGATCCTTGCTTCGTTATCCGGGATCGGATTGAACGGGAGATCTTTCCGGATCCGCCGGCTCTGCTGAATAAGGGGGGGGTGATTAAAAAAGGAGTGAACGGACAGTTGGATGAGCTTCGCGAAATTGCCTACTCGGGCAAAGATTACCTCCTACAGTTGCAGCAACGTAAAAGTACGGAAACGGGTATACCCTCTCTGAAGATTGCTTTCAATAATGTTTTCGGATATTACATTGAAGTGCGGAATACGCACAAAGACAAGGTCCCTGAAACGTGGATACGGAAACAAACGCTGGTAAGCGCAGAACGTTACATTACCGAGGAACTGAAAGAATATGAAGAAAAAATATTGGGTGCCGAAGAAAAAATTGTATCGCTGGAAACACAGCTATACAACGCTCTTGTGGAGAGCCTGATAGAGTATATTCCAACTATACAGGGTAACGCAACCGTTATGGCAAGGGCAGATTGCCTGTTGTCTTTTGCAAAATCAGCTTGGGAAAACAAGTATATCCGTCCCGAAATAAACGAGTCGGATGCCATAGATATCAAGAGTGGCCGCCACCCCGTAATCGAGAAACAGCTTCCGCCCGATGAGCCCTATATTGCCAACGATGTTTATCTCGACCGGGATTCACAGCAAATCATTATCATTACCGGTCCCAACATGGCTGGAAAATCGGCCTTGCTCCGCCAGACGGCGCTAATCACGATTATGGCGCAAATAGGGAGTTTCGTCCCGGCAGAATCGGCAAGGATCGGACTGGTGGACAAGATCTTTACCCGTGTCGGCGCATCGGACAATATATCGCTGGGCGAATCCACGTTTATGGTGGAAATGAACGAAGCAGCCAACATCATCAACAATATCTCGGAGCGGAGCCTTGTGCTTTTCGACGAATTAGGCCGGGGGACAAGCACCTACGATGGTATTTCTATCGCATGGTCAATAGTGGAATACATTCATGAGCATCCTCGGGCAAAAGCCAAGACTCTTTTTGCAACCCACTACCACGAGTTGAATGAGATGGAAAAATCGTTTAAAAGAATCAAAAACTACAATGTTGCTGTAAAGGAGATTGACAACAAAGTCATTTTCTTGCGAAAACTCGTGCCGGGAGGGAGTGAACACAGTTTTGGTATTCACGTTGCCAAAATGGCCGGGATGCCGCAGAGCATTACCAAACGGTCGGAAGCGATCCTGGAACAGATGGAAACAGCCAATCGCAGACAGGGCATCAAAAAGCCGATAAAGGATATTGTTGAAAAACGGGAGGGCTATCAGTTGAGTTTTTTCCAGCTGGACGACCCTGTTTTAAGCCAGGTTCGTGACGAAATACTCAATCTGGATGTCAATAACCTTACCCCTATTGAGGCTTTGAATAAATTGAATGAAATCAAGAAAATAGTGAAAGGGAAATGACGTACAACGAAAACAATCCCAACGAAACCCAGCGCAAAGGGCGTATCGAAGTCATTTGCGGTTCCATGTTCTCCGGAAAGACCGAAGAACTGCTTCGCAGGCTTCGCCGGGCGAAAATTGCCCGCCAGAAAGTGGAAATATTTAAACCGGTAATCGACGTGCGTTATTCGCAGGAGGAGGTAGTGTCGCACGACAAAAACTCTATTCTTTCAACACCCGTTGAGCATTCCAGTAACATCCTGCTGCTTGCGTCTGAAGTAGAAGTGGTGGGAGTAGACGAAGCTCAGTTTTTTGACAAAGGGCTTACCGATGTTTGCCAGCAGCTTGCCGACCAAGGTATCCGGGTAATAGTGGCTGGACTCGACATGGATTTTAAACGGATACCGTTCGGGCCGATGCCCGCCCTTTGTGCCATTGCCGATGATGTGACCAAAGTTCATGCCATCTGTGTCCGTTGCGGTTCACTGGCCTGCTATTCACACCGTATAGTGGCTGGCGAGAAACAGGTGATGTTGGGGGAAATACATGAATATCAGCCGCTTTGCAGGAAATGTTATTTGCAGGAACAGTTATTTTCTACTCCACCGGTAAACAAATTTTAAACAGGGGTGTTTATATAGACAAAAGTGTTAAATACACGGTGAGTAAATATTTATTAAAACATTAACTTATGAAACTTAGAAACTTATTTATCGTTACAGTCTTGGCTGTTACAGCCATAACCACAACTGCAAATGCTCAGAACTACAAAACCGCTTTTGGTGCCCGCTTAGGTTATGACAGCGGTATTACGCTGAAGCATTTCTTTGCGCCGGCTAGCGCATTCGAAGGTATATTGAGCGCTTCTCCGCGTTATTTTCAATTGACCGGGTTGTATGAATACCAGCAACCGCTACCGGGAGCACCCGGCCTGGACTGGTATGTGGGTTTGGGAGCTCATCTTGGAAATGTCTATTACAAGGATTATAACGGCGGTCGTTTTCTGCTAGGAGGGGATTTAATTGCAGGGCTTGAGTACGCGTTTCCAACGGCTCCCTTTGCGATTTCACTGGACTGGAAACCCTCGTTTAACTTTACCAACGACTACAACGACTACTGGTTTGCCGGGTTAGCACTTAGTTTACGCTACACGTTCAGATAAGAACCAGATTCCGGTACTTTATAAAAACCGTTCTCAACCGAGAGCGGTTTTTTTTACCATAAAAGTTGTATTATGATATAACTTTTGTTACTTTTGTCTTATGGGACGAAAAATAGTAGCTTACGGAGGATATTATGAATCGTTCATGAAAACATTAAGTAGTAATGAACGCAGAAAAATATTAAAGGCCCTGCTGCTATTTAGTGAAGAAGAAAAAATCCCGTATCATTATATTAAATATATTCGAGATTCAATTTTCGAATTTAGAGTGAGTTATGGGAATAGTGAATTTAGAATTTTCTTTATTTACGATGGAAATACAATTGTTGTATTACTCAATTGTTTTAAGAAGAAAACGCAAAAAACACCACAGAATGAAATAGAAAAAGCCATCAGATTAAAAAATGAATATTATGAAAGGAAAGAAGATTGAACTTTACGATATCAGCGCTGAATTGGAAAAAGAGTTTGGCGAACCCGGTTCACCTGAAAGGCGGCAAGCAGAACAGGAAGCATGGGAAGATTATAACGCACAGATATTGATGGATGCTCGAAAAAGTGCTCGTCTTACCCAGGAACAATTGGCAGAACGTGTTGGGGTAGATAAAGGGTACATTTCACGGGTTGAGCGCGGGTTGATTGTGCCAACCATCGGCACTTTCTATAAAATTGTAGCCGCTATGGGACTTTCGGTTGAATTACGTCCACACGCTTAAGAGAGAGTATGAACAATTATAAAAACCGTTCTCAACCGAGAGCGGTTTTTTTATGACGGTACGCTTAAAAATCGTATTTTTGTACTATATTATTCGAAAAAATGGAGCATCTCCTCAGTCAATTAAATTCCAAACAACGCGAAGCCGTTGAGTTCTGTGATGGCCCGTCGCTGATTATTGCCGGTGCCGGATCGGGAAAAACCCGTGTCCTGACCTATAAAATTGCTTACCTGCTGGAACAGGGCCTTCCGCCATATTATATACTGGCGCTGACTTTTACCAACAAGGCTGCTCGGGAAATGAAATCGCGGATTGCCGACTTGGTGGGGGAAAAGAAAGCACGTCAGTTGTGGATGGGAACGTTTCATGCCATCTTTTCACGTATATTGCGGAACGAGGCTGAACGGATTGGGTTCACTCCTAATTTTACAATTTTCGATTCTTCCGATTCCTCTAATCTGGTACGCCTAATCATTAAAGAGATGCAGCTGGACGACAAGGTGTACAGGCCGGGAGCTGTTCATAACCAGATATCGAGAGCGAAGAACGGTCTGATAACGCCTGGAATGTATGCCCAGAACAGGGAGATAATTGAGTACGACCGTGCTTCCAAACGCCCTCAACTGTTCGAAATTTACCAGCGTTACCAAAACCGGCTGAAGGCCGCCAACAGCATGGACTTTGATGATCTGTTGATGTATACCAATATCCTGCTGCGCGATAACCCCGATGTGCTGGAAGATTACCGGAACCGTTTTCAGTTTGTGCTCGTTGACGAGTATCAGGATACCAATTTCGCGCAACACCTTATCGTAAAGCAGTTGGCAGAACTGCATCACCGGGTTTGTGTGGTGGGTGATGATGCGCAAAGCATTTATTCGTTTCGCGGAGCCAATATCGACAATATCCTGAAATTTAAATCCACTTTCCCCCAGACGCAAATTTTTAAGCTAGAACAAAATTATCGGTCCACGCAAAACATTGTAAACGCTGCCAACAGTCTTATAAAAAAAAATAAGGAGCAGATCTTCAAAGAGGTTTTCTCGGAAAACGAAGAGGGTGAGAAAATTGAAGTGGTGAGTGCCTTTTCCGATTTTGAGGAGGGGCTTATCGTAGCCAATAAAATCGCACGGATGCGCTACGAAGGGCATACCGGATTTTCGGATGTTGCCATCCTTTATCGTACCAATGCCCAGTCGCGTATCTTTGAAGAGTCGCTGCGCAAGAAAAATATTCCGTATGTTATTTATGGGGGGCTTTCTTTTTATCAACGAAAGGAGATAAAAGACATCATCAGCTATTTCCGGCTTATTGTAAATCCCGGAGATGAGGAGGCGTTTCGCCGCATAGTGAACTACCCCACACGCGGAATTGGCGATGTTACGGTAGGTAAAATAAGTGAAAGCGCCCGTCTGCATAACGTCAGCTTGTGGCAGATACTCTCGTCGCCGCTGCAATATAACCTGGACGTGAATACGGGCACAGCCCGGAAACTTGCGCTGTTTCACGAACTGATAAACGGATTTATTGCCGGTAACGAAACGCAGAACGCTTATGAACTGGCTCAAACGGTACTGAAAAATACGGGTATCGTTAAGGAGGCTTACGAAGACCTGACCCCAGAAGGGATGAGCCGGGCACAAAATATTCAGGAATTGCTGAATGCCATAAACGAATTTGTGTCTGAAAGGCAGGAACAGGGAGAGGAAGACGTTCGGTTGGTGGACTTCCTTTCGGAAGTATCTCTGCTTACCGATCAAGACACCGGTGACGATGAAGGCAACGAGAAAGTCACCCTGATGACGGTGCACTCTGCCAAAGGGTTGGAATTCAATCATGTTTTTGTGGTGGGGATGGAAGAAGACCTCTTTCCGTCGAGCATGGCAAAATTCGAGCCGCGAGGTTTGGAGGAGGAACGACGCTTGTTTTATGTGGCTATCACCCGGGCAAAAAAAACGTGTACCGTTACTTTTGCCAGGAGCCGTTTTAGGAATGGAAGCACAAACGCTACACGCGAAAGCCAGTTTCTGAAGGATATCGATCCCCGCTTCCTGTTGATGGAGCAAAAGGCGTTGACCCCTGCCCGGGATGAGTTGGCCGATGGCTTTTGGGAATCGTTGCGGCAAAAAAGGGAAAGCAGCGTGTTTGTCAGACCGTCGAGCCGGATTCCTGTCAACCGGACCGAAAATTCTTCCTTGCAGCTCTCCGAAGAAGCTGGACAACTGAGAGAGGGAAACGTGATTGAACACGAACGGTTCGGCAGGGGAGTAGTCACTTCCATTGAACAATCGGGAGGAGATAAACGGGCTTTTGTGGATTTTGACTCTGCCGGACAGAAACAACTGCTGCTGAAGTTTGCTAAATTTAAAATTGTACAATGAAAATGAAGAGGATAAAAATAGCATTACCAATCGTTTGAGCATCTCAGAAAAAATTGCTAAATTTGAACTCTTTTTCAGGCAAACCATCAATAAGAAATAAATCTATTAAATATTAGAACAAAATGTCAAAAAGTGCTTTACAAATTGCAAGGGCCAGTTATGTCCCCAAGATGCCACAGGTCCTGAACGGTAATGTGCAGCCCAGAGAGGGTGCAGCTACTGCATCGGTGAGCGATCAGGAGGAGATTAAAAAACTGTTTCCCAACACGTACGGAATGCCCATCATCACTTTTGAAGAATCCCGGGGAGAAATGGGATTGGAGAATCCCGTAAATGTGGGTGTTATTCTATCCGGAGGACAAGCTCCCGGCGGGCACAACGTGATTGCCGGAATTTTCGACGGGATCAAACGGCTGAACCCTGATAGCAGGCTTTATGGGTTTATCCTGGGTCCTGCAGGACTGATAAACCACGAATATAAAGAACTTACTGCGGATATTATCGATGAATATCGAAACACGGGTGGATTTGATATTATTGGTTCGGGACGTACAAAGCTCGAAGAGAAAGAACAGTTTGACAAGGGATTGGAAATCCTGAAGAAACTCAATATCCGGGCGCTGGTTATTATTGGTGGAGACGATTCTAACACCAATGCATGTGTGCTGGCCGAATATTACAAATCCATTAATGCCGGTGTGCAGGTAATTGGCTGTCCGAAAACCATTGACGGTGACCTTAAAAACGGACAGATAGAAACATCGTTTGGCTTTGATACCGCTTGTAAGGTCTACTCCGAAGTAATTGGAAACATCCAACGCGACTGTAATTCGGCACGCAAGTACTGGCACTTCATTAAACTGATGGGACGTTCTGCCTCACACATCGCCCTGGAATGTGCGTTACAGACACAACCCAATATTTGTATCGTGTCTGAGGAAGTGGAAGCGAAGCAGCAATCGCTCGACGATGTTGTTAACGATATTGCCACCGTAGTGTTACATCGCGCAGAAAAGGGAATGAATTTTGGAACGGTGTTGATTCCGGAAGGTCTGATTGAGTTTATTCCAGCCATGAAGGCGCTGATAGCTGAGTTGAATGACTTCCTGGCACACAACCAGGCTGAGTTCGATTTGGTACGCCGTTCGGGAAAACGAGATTACATCATAGGCAAACTTTCACCTAAAAATTCCGAAATTTATGCCAGTCTTCCTGAAACGGTTGCGCGCCAGTTAACGCTAGACCGTGACCCGCACGGAAACGTACAGGTTTCTCTGATAGAAACGGAAAAACTGTTGGCGGAAATGGTGAAAACCCGGCTCGACGAGTGGAAAAAAGAAGGAAAATATTCGGGAAAATTTGCTACCATAACCCACTTTTTCGGATACGAAGGCCGTTGTGCCGCACCGTCGAATTACGATGCGGATTACTGCTACTCGTTGGGATATACTGCTTCGATGTTAGTTGCAGCAGGTAAAACAGGATACATGTCATCGGTACGCAACACAACTGCTCCCGCGTCTGAATGGATTGCCGGCGGGATACCCATTACGATGATGATGAACATGGAGCGTCGTCACGGGGAGATGAAACCGGTTATACAAAAGGCACTGGTTAAGCTCGACGGCAATCCGTTCCGGTACTTTGCCAGCCAACGGGAAAAATGGGCGATTGAGACCGATTATGTTTATCCGGGGCCCATTCAGTATTTCGGGCCGACCGAAGTATGCGATCAGCCGAGCAGAACATTGAAGCTGGAACAGCAATAACTCCCTTAACCCTACACACCTGGATAGGGGTGTAATAAACAAAACCCGCAGGTGGTTCGCACCATCCTGCGGGTTTATTTATTTAACAGCGTCGGGATACCTGTCCCGTTATGCCTCTTCTTCTACTTCCTGATACAAGGGCGAACGCCTGTTAGCATTCATCTTATCGAAATCTTCTTTTGAGCCTACAATTATTTTTTCGTACTCCCTCAAGCCGGTTCCGGCCGGAATCAAGTGACCGCAGATAACGTTCTCTTTCAACCCTTCCAGTGTATCTACTTTTCCGTTGATGGCTGCGTCGTTCAGCACCTTGGTGGTTTCCTGGAACGAAGCGGCTGACATGAAGCTGGTGGTTTGCAATGCGGCACGTGTGATACCCTGCAACACCTGATTGGCGGTTGCCGGAATTGCATCGCGGCTTTCAACCAGTTTCAGGTCGCGGCGTTTCAACGAACTGTTCTCATCGCGCAGCTTGCGAACGGTAACAATTTGTCCCGGTTCGAAGATTTGGGAATCTCCCGCATCGATGATCACTTTTTTACCCCAGATGCGGTCGTTCTCTTCCATCATCTCGTGCTTGTCTACCAATTGCTGCTCCAGGAAACGGGTATCACCCGGCTCAACCACTTCTACCTTACGCATCATCTGACGGACAATAACTTCGAAGTGCTTGTCGTTGATCTTTACACCCTGCAAACGGTATACATCCTGTACCTCGTTCACGATATACTCCTGAACTGCAGTAGGACCCATGATCGCCAAAATGTCTGCCGGAGTGATAGCACCGTCGGATAACGGCATGCCGGCACGTACAAAGTCGTTCTCCTGTACAAGTATCTGTTTTGACAGCGGAACAAGGTATTTCTTGATTTCTCCCGTTTTAGACGTGATGGAAATCTCCTGATTACCGCGTTTGATCTTACCGAACGATACTTCACCGTCAATTTCGGAAACGACAGCTGGATTGGAGGGGTTACGCGCTTCGAACAATTCGGTAACGCGAGGAAGACCTCCCGTAATGTCACCCGATTTTCCAATTGCGCGGGGAATTTTTACCAGTACGTCGCCCACTTTGATTTCGTCGTCTTCACCTTTCACGATGTGAGCGCCGAGCGGCAATGTGTACGTACGAAGTACGTCGTCGTCCTGATTCACGATATGGGCCGATGGAGCTTTTGTCTTGTCGCGCGATTCGATAATGACTTTCTCTTTCAATCCGGTTTGTTCGTCCGATTCTACTTTGTAGGTAATACCTTCCAGGAAATTTTCAAACTTGATCTTACCGGTTGCTTCGGAGATAATTACTGCGTTGAAGGGGTCCCATTCGCATATCAGGTCGCCTTTCTTCACTTTGTCGTTATCGTTGAAGTACAACTTGGAGCCGTAGGGAATATTGTGAGACAACAGGACGATCCGGGTGTTGGGGTCAATGATCCGCATTTCCACCAAACGGCTCACTACCACCTTGTAGGTTTTGCCTTCAGCGTCCTGGGTTTCCACAAAACGAAGCTCTTCGAATTCCAGGATACCGTCATACTTGGTGATTATCCTGTTTTCGGCGGCAATGTTGGAAGCGATACCTCCCACGTGGAACGTACGCAGCGTAAGCTGTGTACCCGGTTCCCCGATGGATTGCGCAGCAATAACACCCACAGCTTCTCCTTTTTGCACCATTTGTCCGGTAGCCAGGTTTCTTCCGTAGCATTTTGCACAAACACCGTGGCGGGATTCGCAGGTAAGTACCGAACGGATTTCAACGCGTTCGATGGGTGATTTGTCTATTTTTTCAGCGATCTCTTCCGTAATTTCTTCTCCGGCACTCACCAGTATTTCTCCGGTGGTGGGGTGAGGAACGTCGTGCACGGAAACTCGTCCTAGGATACGTTCGTAAAGCGAAGCAATTACCTCGTCGTTATTCTTGATGTCCGTGGCAACTAATCCGCGAAGGGTGCCGCAGTCCACTTCGTTGATGATGACGTCTTGGGAAACGTCCACCAAACGGCGGGTCAGATAACCGGCGTCGGCCGTCTTCAGTGCGGTATCGGCAAGACCCTTTCGTGCACCGTGAGTGGAGATGAAGTACTCCAATACCGAAAGTCCCTCCTTGAAGTTTGAAAGAATGGGATTTTCGATGATTTGAGCCCCTTCGGCACCGCTTTTTTGCGGTTTAGCCATCAAACCACGCATGCCGGAAAGCTGTCGGATTTGCTCGCGTGAACCACGAGCGCCCGAATCGAGCATCATGTACACGGAGTTGAATCCTTTGTCGTCTTCGGCAAGCTGCTTCATGAGGATATTCGATAACTTGGAGTTGATGTGCGTCCATGTATCGATGATCTGATTGTAGCGCTCGTTGTAGGTGATGAACCCCATGTTGTAGTTGTCCATGATCTGTTCTACCTCGTTGTAACCCTGTTGGATAAGGTCTTCCTTCTCTTTCGGGATAATCACATCTTCAAGATTGAAAGACAATCCGCCCTTGAACGCCATTTTGTACCCCAGGTCCTTGATGTCGTCCAGGTATTGGGCGGTACGCGCCACTCCGCAAGTCTTGATGACCTTTCCGATAATGTCGCGGAGCGATTTTTTCGAGAGCAATTCATTGATGTATCCCACTTCTTTTGGGATATACTCGTTGGTAATCACACGCCCAACGGTGGTTTGGTGCATTTTGCGTACGGGGTCCCCGTTTTCGTCGATATCATCAACCAAAACGTTTACCAGTGCGTGAATATCCACTTTCCCTTCGTTATACGCGATTATGGCTTCTTCTTCACCGTAGAAAGTCATGCCTTCGCCCTGTGCTCCCGGACGTATCTTTGTGATGTAATACAATCCCAATACCATGTCCTGTGAGGGAACGGTAATGGGAGCGCCGTTGGCGGGGTTAAGGATGTTGTGCGAAGCCAACATCAGTACCTGTGCTTCCAGGATAGCTTCATTGCCAAGCGGCAAGTGAACGGCCATCTGGTCACCGTCGAAGTCGGCGTTGAATGCCGTACACGATAGCGGGTGAAGCTGAATGGCTTTCCCTTCGATGAGTTTAGGCTGGAAGGCCTGAATACCCAAACGGTGAAGGGTGGGGGCCCGGTTCAGAAGGACAGGGTGTCCTTTCATCACGTACTCCAGGATATCGTAAACCACAGGTTCTTTCCTGTCAACGATTTTCTTTGCTGATTTTACCGTTTTTACAATACCGCGCTCAATGAGCTTGCGGATGATAAATGGCTTGTAGAGTTCTGCGGCCATGTCTTTGGGTATCCCGCACTCGTGCATCTTAAGCTCGGGTCCGACAACAATAACCGAACGGGCGGAATAGTCCACACGTTTACCGAGCAGGTTCTGACGGAAGCGTCCCTGTTTCCCTTTCAGACTGTCTGAAAGCGATTTCAGCGGACGGTTCGAGTCGGTTTTAATGGCGCTTGATTTGCGGGAGTTGTCGAACAAAGAGTCAACGGCTTCCTGCAACATGCGTTTTTCGTTGCGCAGGATCACGTCGGGCGCTTTAATATCGATCAACCTTTTCAGACGGTTGTTGCGGATAATTACCCGGCGGTAGAGGTCGTTGAGGTCGGAAGTGGCAAAACGTCCACCGTCCAGCGGGACCAACGGGCGTAAGTCGGGCGGAATCACAGGAATCACTTTCATGATCATCCAGTCCGGCTTATTAACGCTTTTGGATCCCCTGAAGGCTTCCACTACCTGAAGTTGTTTCAACGCTTCGTTCTTACGTTGTTGAGAGGTGTCGGTGCTTGCGCGGTGGCGCAGTTGGTTGGCCTGTTTATCCAAGTTGATTCGTTCCAACATGTCCAGGATAGCTTCTGCACCCATCTTGGCAATGAATTTGTTGGGATCGGTATCTTCCAGGAGGTGGTTATCCTTGGGGAGCGTATCCAACAAGTTGAGGTATTCTTCCTCGCTCAGCAAGTCTTTTTCAGCTACTTTGTCTTCAAGTACGCCCGGCTGGATCACCACATACCTTTCGTAATAGATGATAGAGTCCAGTTTTTTGGTAGGAATACCCAGCAGATAACCTATTTTGTTGGGTAATGACCTGAAATACCAGATGTGTGCCACCGGAACTACCAGGTGGATGTGTCCGGTACGCTCACGGCGTACTTTCTTTTCAGTAACTTCAACTCCGCAACGGTCGCAGACAATACCTTTGTAACGGATTCTCTTGTATTTGCCGCAATGGCATTCGTAATCTTTTACGGGGCCGAAAATGCGTTCGCAAAATAAACCGTCGCGCTCCGGTTTGTAGGTGCGGTAGTTGATGGTCTCAGGTTTTAACACTTCGCCGAATGAACTTTCCAGTATTTGTTCGGGAGATGCCAAACTGATGGTTATTTTTGAAAAGCTACTCTTTATTTTATTTTCTTTTCTAAATGCCATATTGTTGTTTTATAAAGAGTTATTATTAATCAAGTTCTACGCTCAATCCCAAGCCTTTAAGCTCGTGAAGCAGTACGTTCAACGATTCGGGGATGCCGGCTTGCGGCATTGCTTCTCCCTTCACGATGGATTCGTAAGCTTTTGAACGTCCGACAACGTCATCGGATTTAACGGTAAGGATTTCCTGCAGGATGTGCGACGCGCCGAAAGCCTCGAGCGCCCAAACCTCCATTTCTCCAAAACGCTGTCCCCCGAACTGGGCTTTCCCGCCGAGGGGTTGCTGCGTGATGAGCGAGTATGGGCCGATGGACCGGGCGTGCATCTTGTCTTCCACCATATGTCCGAGTTTCAACATATAAATGATGCCCACGGTAGCAGGTTGGTCAAAACGTTCGCCTGTTCCTCCGTCGTACAGGTAGGTCTTCCCGTAGCGGGGAATACCGGCTTTGTCTGTCCATTCATTCAGGTCATCTAACGATGCGCCGTCGAAAATGGGTGTTGCAAATTTTACGCCGAGTTCTTTTCCAGCCCATCCGAGCACCGTCTCGAAAATCTGCCCCAGGTTCATACGCGAAGGTACACCCAGCGGGTTCAGCACGATGTCGACCGGAGTTCCGTCGGCAAGGAAAGGCATGTCTTCCGAACGAACAATTTTTGATACGATCCCTTTGTTTCCGTGGCGTCCGGCCATTTTGTCGCCGACCTGGATTTTGCGTTTTTTAGCTACATATACTTTGGCAATCTGCATAATTCCCGAGGGAAGCTCGTCGCCGATGGTCAGGTCGAAACGCTTGCGTTTAAGTTCTGCATCCAGTTCCTTGTGCTTACGCAAGTAGTTGATGACCGTTGTGCGGATCAATTGGTTTTTGTGAGCGTCGGTTGTCCACTTGCTCAATTGAACCGACTGGTAATCGATATCCGAAAGAACCTTCAGGGTGAATTTAGCTCCTTTGGGAACAATATCCATATTGGTGTAATCCTTCACGCCGGCAGACGTCTTGCCTTCGGTAATGTGCAGGAGTTTATCGATAAGCAACTTTCTCAGTTCTTCCATCTTGTTCTCATACTCTTCGTCGAGTTTGGGAAGAAGCGCTTTGTTCGACAACTTGCTTTTGCCTTTCTTAGCGGCTTTTGAGAACAGGTTCGTATTGATAACCACACCCTTAAGTGATGGCGAAGCTTTTAGAGAAGCATCTTTCACGTCGCCTGCCTTGTCGCCAAAGATGGCGCGAAGCAGTTTTTCTTCGGGTGATGGGTCGGATTCCCCTTTCGGAGTAATTTTTCCAATCAGAATATCGCCCGGCTTAACGCGTGCACCCACACGGATAATCCCGTGTTCATCGAGATCCTTGGTGGCCTCTTCACTTACGTTGGGTATGTCGGAAGTAAGTTCCTCCAACCCACGTTTGGTTTCACGCACTTCGAGAGAGAACTCTTCCACGTGAACCGAAGTAAATACATCTTCGCTGACCAGCCTTTCGTTCAAAACAATAGCGTCTTCAAAGTTGTATCCTTTCCAGGGCATGAACGCCACTTTCAGGTTCCGGCCCAAAGCAAGCTCTCCGTTCTCCGTAGCAAAACCTTCGGTCAGGATATCGCCTTTGGAAACTTTTTGTCCCAACTTGCAAATCGGACGCAGGTCGATGGTTGTATTCTGGTTGGTTTTACGGAATTTAGGAATGTCGTAAGTCTTGATAGAATCCTCAAAACTGGCAAACTCTTCCTCCTCCGTCCTGTCGTATTTTATCTTGATGGTGGTGGCATCCACGTAAATGATCTCTCCGTTTCCTTCGGCCATCAATTGTGTACGGGAATCTTTAACCAGCCGACCTTCTATACCGGTGGCGACAATAGGAGCTTCATTTTTAATAAGCGGAACCGCCTGACGCATCATGTTCGACCCCATAAGTGCGCGGTTGGCATCGTCGTGCTCAAGGAACGGTATAAGTGATGCGGCAATAGAAGCGATCTGCATGGGCGAAACGTCCATCAGGTCCACTTCCTCGGGTGTGGCAAGCGGATAGTCAGCTTCGAGCCTCGATTTCACACGCGGTAAAATAAACTCGCCGCTCTCGTTTAACGGAGCGTTTCCTTGTGCAACCACTTTTTCTTCTTCTTCTTCCGCTGAAAGATAAACCACTTCTTCGTTCCGGGTATTAACCACACCGTCTTCAACTTTGCGATAGGGTGTTTCGATAAAGCCCAGGTCGTTGATTTTGGCGTAAACGCAGAGCGAAGAAATAAGGCCGATATTGGGCCCCTCGGGTGTTTCAATCGGACACAGACGTCCATAGTGCGTATAATGCACGTCACGCACTTCAAAACCGGCACGTTCACGTGAGAGGCCGCCGGGGCCTAACGCAGAAAGACGGCGTTTGTTCGTGATCTCTGCCAACGGATTGGTCTGATCCATGAACTGCGACAGCGCATGCGTGCCGAAGAACGTATTGATAACGGAAGAGATGGTTTTTGCATTGATCAGGTCAATGGGGGTGAACACTTCATTGTCACGCACGTTCATCCTTTCACGGATAATGCGCGCCATGCGGTTCAAGCCAACACCGAACTGAGAGTATAGTTGTTCCCCAACGGTACGGACACGCCTGTTGCTCAGGTGATCTATATCGTCCACCACCGCTTTGGAGTTCACGAGCTCGATGAGGTATTTAATAATCTCAATAATGTCTTCTTTCGTTAATACACGAATGCTCTCATCGATATCGAGACCCAGTTTTTTGTTCATTCTGTAGCGCCCCACGTCTCCCAAATCGTACCGTTTCTCGGAGAAGAAAAGGTTGTTGATCACTTCGCGTGCACTGGCATCGTCTGCCGGTTCTGCACTGCGAAGCTGACGGTAAATATGCCGGATGGCGTCAATTTCCGTATTGCTGGGGTCTTTCTGCAGGGTGTTGTATATGATGGAGTAATCGGACGAGTTGGAAGTCTCCTTGTGCAACAGGATGGAGGAGATATCCGCTTCCAGGATGTCATCGATATGCCCCTGGTCGAGAATAGTTTCCCGCTCAATGATTACTTCGTTTCTTTCTATGGAAGTTACTTCGCCGGTGTCTTCGTCCACGAAGTCTTCCATCCACGATTTCAGCACGCGGGCGGCTAGTTTTCTACCAATAACCTTTTTCAGGTTGGCTTTGCTTACTTTCACCTCTTCGGCAAGGTCGAAGATTTCAAGGATATCTTTATCGCTTTCAAAACCTATGGAGCGAAGCAAAGTGGTTACAGGTAATTTCTTTTTTCGGTCGATGTACGCATACATCACGTTGTTGATGTCCGTAGCAAATTCAATCCATGAACCTTTGAACGGTATAATCCGGGCAGAGTAGAGGAGCGTGCCGTTGGCATGTACGCTTTGACCGAAGAATACACCGGGCGAACGGTGTAATTGAGATACGATAACCCGTTCTGCTCCGTTGATGATAAAGGTGCCTTTATCGGTCATGTACGGAATGGTTCCCAGGTAAACGTCCTGAATAACGGGTGCAAAATCTTCGTGATCGGGATCGGTACAATATAAATAAAGTTTGGCCTTCAGCGGAACACTGTAGGTAAGCCCTCTGTCTATGCACTCTTCAATAGTGTAGCGTGGCGGATCGACAAAATAATCTAAAAATTCAAGGACAAAGTTATTACGGGTGTCCGCAATGGGAAAATTTTCCGTGAAAACCTTATACAATCCTTCATTTTTTCTGCTTTCGGGGGGAGCGTCAAGTTGCAAAAAATCCTGAAACGACTTGAGTTGAATTTCCAGAAAATCAGGAAAATCGAGTGGGTTTTTTGTAGACGCAAAATTGATTCGTTGGTTGGTGTTATTTGAAGACATGAGAGTAAGTTTTTGAACCTAATATGTATTGACACAAAAGGTTAAGAATCTTCCGGTAGAAGATTCCTAACCAAATTAACCTGGTTAAAGGCAAATCTTATTTAAGTTCAACTTCTGCTCCTGCCTCTTCAAGTTGTTTTTTCAAAGCGTCAGCTTCGTCTTTTGTTACACCTTTTTTGATTTCGCTGGGAGCGCCGTCAACTAAGTCCTTAGATTCTTTAAGTCCAAGTCCGGTAAGTTCTTTAACTGCTTTAACAACAGCTAGCTTAGCCTGTCCTGCGCTTTTAAGAACAACATCGAAAGATGTTTTTTCTTCCACTGCAGGAGCAGCTTCGGCAGCAGGGCCAGCAGCAACAGCAACAGCTGCAGCAGCGGGTTCAATACCGTACTCTGTTTTTAATATTTCAGCAAGTTCGTTAACTTCTTTTACTGTTAAGTTAACTAATTGTTCAGCAAATGCTTTTAAGTCTGCCATTTTTGTATTTATTAAATTGATTACTAATTCTGTTTGTTGTATGAAAATTAATTTTGCTTTTCCGACAACGTTTTCAACACTCCGTGGAGAATTGTACCGCCGGATTGGAGAGCCGAAATAACATTCTTTGCAGGTGATTGCAGAATGCTGATAACTTCTCCGATAAGTTCTGTTTTGCTCTTGATACTTACAAGGTCTTTCAGCGTATTTGCCCCGATGAAGAAGCTTTCCTGAACATAAGCACCTTTTAATGCAGGAGCTTTTTCCTTGTTTTTGTTGTATTTATCAATGAGCTTAGCAGGAGCATTGGCGTCGTTGGAAAACATGACGGCTGTGTTTCCTTTCAGTATGGGATACAGTTCTTCGTAGTTTCCTTCAAGTTTTTCCAATGCTTTACGCAACAAGGTATTCTTTACCACTAGCAGCTTAATGTCCTGTTTGGAACACTCTCTTCTGAGGATGCTTGTTTTTGCCGCGTTGAGCGTGGCAATATCAGCAAGGTAGAAGTTTTCGTATTCCTGCAGGTTAGCTGCAATCTTCTCTATAATATTGTTTTTATCTTCCTTTTTCATAGATTCTTCTTCTTTATACCATTAGATTTCGTCTACCGATTTACTGTCCACTTTTAATCCCGGACTCATCGTACTTGAAAGATAAATACTTTTAACATAGGTACCTTTTGCTGCCGTCGGTTTCAATTTGATCAACGTTTGAATAAATTCTTTTGCGTTTTCAACAATTTTTTCGGGCTCAAAAGATACTTTTCCAATAGAGGTGTGAATAATACCTGCTTTATCTACTTTAAAGTCGATTTTTCCCTGCTTTACTTCCTGAACAGCCTTAGCTACATCGGGAGTAACGGTTCCGCTCTTGGGATTAGGCATCAGTCCGCGTGGCCCTAAAATACGGCCAAGGGCACCGATCTTACCCATGATCTGCGGCTGTGTGATGATCACATCCACATCAGTCCAACCTCCTTTAATTTTCTCGATATATTCATCAAGTCCCACATGGTCGGCTCCTGCTTCTTTAGCAGCAGCTTCGACTTCGGGAGAACACAATACAAGAACTCTTACTTGTTTACCGGTTCCGTGTGGCAGAGACACAACGCCCCTGACCATCTGGTTAGCTTTTCGCGGATCTACGCCAAGGCGCACATCGATATCTACTGAAGCGTCGAATTTCGTGGTGGTAATTTCTTTCACCAGTTTCGCTGCTTCTTTCAGCGTGTAGGTTTTCCCCGCTTCAATCTTGCTCAAAGCCAACTTTTGATTTTTTGTAAGTTTACCCATGTCTTAATTGAAGTTTATAATTAATTATTGGCGGGAAATTCCCCTTTTACTGAGATACCCATGCTCCGAGCCGTTCCGGCAACCATCTTCATTGCAGATTCGAGTGTGAAGCAGTTTAAGTCGGTCATTTTTTCTTCGGCAATGGTCTTTACCTGTTCCCAGGTAATTTCCGCAACTTTTTTACGGTTAGGTTCTGCCGATCCGCTTTTTTGTTTACTGGCTTCTAACAACTGAATAGCAACGGGTGGTGTTTTAACAATAAAATCAAAAGACTTGTCGGTATAATAAGTGATTACCACAGGCAACACTTTACCGGCTTTGTCTTGAGTTCTGGCATTGAATTGCTTGCAAAACTCCATAATGTTAATCCCTTTGGAACCCAAGGCAGGTCCTACGGGGGGAGATGGGTTTGCAGCTCCTCCTTTGATTTGTAATTTTAGTTGTCCAGCAACTTCTTTAGCCATTTTCTTGATTTTAATAATTACTGTTTTCGAAACACTTGAAGAATTTACAGAATCTGCGTAACCAAATTTCTGATTATTCTTTCTCTACTTGCATATAGCCCAACTCGAGAAGTTGAGCCCGTCCGAAGATTTTAACCATCACTTTGAGTTTCTTTCTCTCATCGTTCACTTCCTCTACCACGCCTGAGAAGCTGCTGAAAGGACCGCTGGTCACTTTCACGTTTTCGCCTACGTAGTATTTTACATCCAACTCATCGCCTGCTTCCTCCAGTTCATCCATTGTACCCAGGATGCGTTTCACTTCAATTTCGCTCAACGGTTGTGGGTTGGTGGTGTTGGGAAGAAATCCGGCAACATAGTTGATGTTCTTAAGCTGGTGAATGACTTCTCCCACCAGTTCAGCCTCAATAAGTACATATCCGGGAAGATAAGCGCGTTCTTTCATCACTTTCTTTCCGTTACGTACAGTATAAGTCTTCTCTGTTGGGATGAGAACTTGTGAAACGTACTTTCCTAAATCGGTTTTTTTAATTTCTGACTCAAGATATTCTTTGACCTTATTCTCTTTTCCACTAACGGAACGCAAAACGTACCATTTCTTTTCGCTTTCAGCCATTTCTTCTCAATTCAGAATTTACAAAATACCGTAAAGAAATTTAACTATCCACTCAAAGGCAGAGTCCATGCCGAATACGATTAAAGCGATGATGACGGAAGCTATCATCACAATTATTGTACTCCCGGCTAATTCTTTGCTGGATGGCCAAGATACTTTATGAACGAGTTCGTTATAAGCATCTTTAATATATGCAACTATTTTTTTCATTGATTATTCGGATCGTTTTGCACGGGTCGAGAGACTCGAACTCCCGACACCTGGTTTTGGAGACCAGTGCTCTACCAACTGAGCTAGACCCGTAAAATACAACCCCTCCAAGCTCCTCTGATGAGGAGGCTTTTGGGAGTTGTAAAGCTTTTTAGTCTAATAAAGCAGTAATTTGTCCTGAACCTACCGTACGTCCACCTTCGCGGATAGCAAAGCGAAGACCTTCTGAGCAAGCTACCGGATAAATCAATTTCACATCAATTTCCAAGTTGTCGCCCGGCATAACCATTTCTATGCCTTCGGGTAACTCAATCTCTCCTGTTACGTCCAGGGTACGGATGTAGAATTGAGGACGGTATTTGTTGTGGAACGGTGTGTGGCGACCGCCTTCTTCTTTCTTCAGGATATAAACAGTAGCCTTGAAGTGATCGTGAGGTTTCACTGACCCCGGTTTAGCAATAACCATACCGCGTTTAATTTCATCTTTATCGATGCCGCGGAGCAACAACCCTACGTTATCACCGGCTTCACCTCTGTCAAGGATCTTGCGGAACATTTCAACTCCGGTAACCACTGATTTTCTGCCTTCTGCACCCAACCCTATGATCTGAACTTCGTCACTGGTATTGATAACACCGGTTTCGATACGGCCTGTAGCCACAGTTCCACGACCGGTGATGGAGAACACGTCTTCCACCGGCATAAGGAATGGTTTGTCAATATCGCGGGGAGGCAATTGAATCCAGTTATCTACTGCATCCATCAGCTCCATGATTTTATCTTCCCATTTCGGATTGCCGTTCAAACCACCAAGAGCAGAACCTTGAATAACGGGTGTATTGTCTCCGTCAAAATCATAGAACGAAAGTAATTCGCGCATTTCCATTTCCACCAGTTCCAACATTTCAGGGTCGTCAACCAGGTCTACTTTGTTCATGAAAACAACCAGTCTGGGAACGTTTACCTGACGCGCCAACAAGATGTGCTCGCGAGTTTGGGGCATAGGACCGTCTGTTGCAGCTACAACGATGATGGCTCCGTCCATTTGAGCAGCGCCGGTAACCATGTTTTTAACATAGTCGGCGTGACCGGGACAGTCAACGTGCGCGTAGTGGCGGTTTGCTGTTTGGTATTCAACGTGCGATGTGTTGATGGTGATACCTCTTTCCTTTTCTTCGGGTGCGTTGTCGATAGAATCGAACGAGCGCAATTCTGAAAGGCCTTTTTTGGCTAAAACGGTAGTAATAGCGGCTGTCAAGGTGGTTTTGCCGTGGTCAACGTGACCGATGGTCCCGATGTTAACATGCGGTTTCGACCTGTCAAATTTTTCTTTTGCCATAAAATATACTATTAATTAGTTTAATAAAATGTTGAATTTTCTATCTTGTACGTTTTAAAGTAGCTAAAATAAGATGCCAGACCCTCAGCACCTTCATTTTTTTCGTTCCATGAGCCGATGGCGGGAATTGAACCCGCGACCTCTTCCTTACCAAGGAAGTGCTCTACCCCTGAGCTACATAGGCGGTGAGAGCGGAAGACGGGACTCAAACCCGCGACCCTCAGCTTGGAAGGCTAATGCTCTATCGACTGAGCTACTTCCGCAACATTCAATTTACAATGTATAATCAAGAATGCATAATAAGTCTGCATTTTGCATTGTCAATTGTTTTGTGGGCAGTGATGGATTCGAACCACCGAAGGCGTAAGCCAGCTGAGTTACAGTCAGCCCCATTTGGCCACTCTGGTAACTGCCCTAAAGTTTTGAGCCTCTTGTCGGATTCGAACCAACGACCCCGAGATTACAAATCACGTGCTCTGGCCAGCTGAGCTAAAGAGGCTTATTATCTTATAATTAACCGTTCCCCTCCAAAAATAAGAGAGAAACGGTCGCAAAGGTAGTGATATTTTTTGGATAACCAAAACTTTCAAATGATTTTTTCTTCGATTATCTGTCCTTTTTCTCTTTTGTTTTTAGAATCTGTTTTTCCAATGCTTCGGCGCATAAATCAATGGCCTCTTCAAACGTGTCAGCGACTTTGCTGGCAAAGGCTTCTCCGTTTTTCAAGTTGATTTTTACAGATGCTTCCTTGTTCTTTGCAGTCTCTGGTTTGATTACTTTTAGGAGCACTTCGGTTTGAATGATGTTGTCGCTGAATTTTTCGAGCTTTTTGATCTTTTTCTCAACAAAGGTCTTCAGTTGTTCTGTCGCTTCGAAATTGATAGACTGAATACGTAATTCCATAATCTTTCCTCCTCTAATTTTTTGCTCTGGGATGAGCGTTATGATAGACTTTTTTTAGTTCTTCGAAGGTTACGTGTGTGTAAACTTCGGTAGATGCCAGACTCGAGTGGCCCAGCAGTTCCTTGACGGCATTTATTTCGGCACCGTTGTTAAGCATCTCGGTAGCGAAAGAGTGCCGCAACACGTGCGGGCTTCTTTTCGATAAGGTAGGAATGCTGTCGAGATGTTTTCGAACGATGTTGTAAATCATTTTGGGATACATGGGGTTTCCGTCTTTTTTAACAAACAGGTGTGGCGATTTGTTTTCTATTTCCCGATCCCTTGATTGTATATATTTTTTCAGTTTTTCAACGGTGTCGTCCGAAAGAGGGATGATGCGCTGCTTATTCCTTTTTCCGGTGACGCGAAGTGTTTTGGCATAGTTGTCTACGTCTGAGTTTTTTATACCGATGAGTTCTGATTTTCGCATACCGGTCACATAGAACAGCTCAATAATAAACCGGTCGCGTTGCCCTTCAAAATTATCGGGATATGCACATTCATCGTCGATAACCCGGGTCAACTCTTCATGATGAACAAAAGCAGGTAGTTTTTTTGGCGTTTTTGGACCTCTTATTTTTTCGGCGGGATTTCCGTTGGTGGCCCCGATCTTATTCAGGTAGTTAAAGAAGGTTTTTACTGCACTCAGTTTTCGGTTTGCCGACCGGGGTTTAATGCCTTCTTCTACCAGGTGGGCTATCCAGAGCCGGACAAGGTCGCTGTCGATTTGTTTCGGATCGAACTCTCCACACTCCTCCTCAATAAATTGCTGGAATTGCGTGAGGTCTGTCAAATAAGAAATCTCCGTATGAGAGGAATAATTTTTCTCATTACGGAGATGCTGTATCCATTTTTCCTTCCACATATCGTAACTCAGCCGGTTTGATATGCGAAGTTAGGAAATTTTTTTTTAATTGTGAAAATTAATCTTCGTTTTCTTGCATTTTTTGTACGTAAACGGCGTGTTGTTTTTTCTTGCGTTTTACAACTGAAGGTTTGGCAAAAGCCTGGCGTCCGCGAAGTTCTTTCACAACGCCTGTTCTTTCGTATTTACGTTTAAATTTTTTCAAGGCCCTTTCGATGTTTTCGCCTTCTTTTAATTGTACGATGATCATGTTTTTGTTTTTTTTGAGATTATTGTTTTTTGAAAAATTATACACAAATATATGCATATGTGTAATTGTCGCGGGCTAAGAGCACGTTTGCCCCGACGAGTGAAATAAATGGTTTTTTATTCTATACTGTTTTATTTCCGAGCGTTACAATAACCTCCCTTCTGTTTTGCGGGTGCAAAGATATAAAATAAAAATTTAACTGTCAATGCTATGGGCATCTATTTATATTTTTTTTACCAGTTACCAGTTGTCGGTACGGAAAGAAGAAAGGGGGAGGTTGCCTTCGACCGTAAAGATTTCTGTTGCCTCGGTATCGTTAAAGCAGTAACGGACGGCTACTGGCTTTTCTACGTTCGGAGAGAATACAAAAATCCGGTTTCCGGCAATGGCCGCTTTGGCCGGATGGAACCATTTGTTATCTCCGGCAACCTGAAACTGTAGGATCTCTTTCCCGTGCGAAGTGAGTCCCGGGCTCGAAGGAATGTCCATCGTGAGAATGGCTACGCGCCCTTCCATGGTTACGGATTGAACTTCCGGACTGCGGTAATGTATCTTGTCCATATCGTATGTTTTCGCCAATGCCCAAAGCGCCATGCGTTCGCCGGCTATTTTCTTCTTGGGGGGATGAATACAGGCGGGGCTGTCCGAATCCATCAGAACGGCCATTCCCGTGTTGGGTGTGGTTTTCATCCCTTTAGCCTGTGCTTCGCGAATAAAGCCGGAATTAAGTCCACCTCCGTAGTTGTAGGGAGCAATTTGGCAGTAATAAAACGGAAATTCACCCACTTGCCAAATCGTACGCCATTCGCGTACCATCTTGTCAAACAGCTCCACGTATCTGTCCGGTTCACCCCGGTTGGATTCGCCCTGATACCAGATAGCACCGCGGATACCGTATCCCACTATGGGGTGCAGCATTCCGTTATACAATACGGTGGGTGTCCCGTTTTGGGACTTTATGTCGGCATCGGTTGCGGGTATCTGAACATTTGGAATCACGCTTTTAATGGAAGAGGGGGTCATCCAGGCTTCGATGCGCGAACCACCCCAGCTGGTGTGGATCAGTCCGACAGGAACATCCAGCGCCTGATTCAGCAAGCGGCCGAAGTAATAGCCTGTCGCCGTGAAATCAGGTGTTGTCTCCGGTCCCGCTATTTCCCAAGTACCTTCACCGTCGGCCTGAGGGGCTGACTTGGAAGCCTTTTTCATGGTGAAGCATCGGATGCCGGGATTCCGGGAGGTGGCAATCGCTTCCGGCCCTCCCTCGATCGGTTGGTTTCCAAATCCTTTCATTGGCATCTCCATGTTGGATTGTCCAGAACAAATCCATACTTCCCCGATCAGGATATTATTCAACGTAATTGCTTTTCCGTCGCTTATGGTGATGGTATAGGGTGTATAGCCTGCTGCTGGTGTCTTTACCTTCAGCTTCCAATACCCTTGTCCGTCACTTTTTGCCGAATAGCTTTTATTGTTCCAGGAGGTGGTTACCCGTACGGAGGTGTTTGCTTTTGCCCAACCCCAGATCGCAGCCTCCGATTGTTGCTGCAATACCATATTATCACCAAAAATGACAGGCATCCTGATCTCCGCGTTCAATGAGAACAGGGCGGAAGAAAGGAATAAAATAACAAATACTCGTTTTGTAATTTTTTTCATGACACGTGAATAATGTTTCTTTATTAAATTGTTGGCAAAAATAGTCATTTTTTTTAAAATTACCGTTTGAATGGATATCTGGTGGATAAATTCACAATCATATTGAATGAGTTGGATGTGTCGGTCGTTTACGAATTCCCGTAAACGTACACTCCTGAAACACCGGTAAATGGTTCTCTTGTCATTTTTACAAAACTGAACGATCAAATATGTTGTAAATCTATAGATGTTTTACAACTTAAAGATCTTCAATGTTTTTCGGAGAGGACCTGATTCTACATATCTTATGAATTTCATCGCTGGTCAGTGCTCGATTAAATACGGCTAGTCCTCCAAGTTGTCCTTTAAAGAAATTACCCATTCCATCTCTTAACTGAACTGCACCAACTGTGAAATCAGAACCATTATTGCCCATTCCGTCAGGATAATAATAGGGATTTTTTGATTGTATCAGACCTTCTGGATATCCTTCAAATCCTTTGGTATTATCAATTAACTCGGGTTCTCTTTCTTCAAATTTACCATTTAAATAGGACCGGATAAACTCCCCATCATAGGTGAATGCGATACATTCCCATTCATTTGGAGTTACTTCCTCTTTGCTGGCTGAATAATCGATTGAAAATGGAAAAGGCGGAGTTGGTCCGCCTTTTTTTGATATGTGCCCGCACACTTGGTTTCTTCCATTATAATGAGGAAGAGAAACAAATAGTCCATATTGTCTTTTACCTCCATCTTCATATTCATTCCACATACCACCAACAAAACCAATCTGTTCTCCTGTCCATTTAACCCATGCAGCAACCGTCACTTCATTTGTTTTAATATTCAGGTCTTCAGTCTTTTCATGTGGAATAAAGAGATAATTAGTTCCGTCAAAAATAATTGAATGACCGGATAATGGACCTTCATCGATAAATTTAAGACTGTTACCAATACTGCTCTGAAGTGATAAATTAACTTTGCCTTCTGAGATAAGCTCCTTATTATCTTCTGAAAAATCCCAAAGAGCAATAAGTCCTGGATAAGAGTGAATAGAAATGAATGCTTTTGAGTGCTTTGGGTAACAAGATATCATTAAAAAACAATAAAAAAAGAGAAACGAAAACTGTAAAAATTTATATTTCATAATATGTACAATATCAATATTTTGACATTAATAAATAATTCGAACATAATTAAAAATCATGTAAACCAACAGATTAACTCTACAACTCAAAATATCCGTAATTGGTTGTTGAATAAATGCATAGAAATAATTTATTAAATTGTAATGTACGAGTATTTGTTGATTCATTTCAAAATATTTTCATGCGATAAGATTACAACCAGTTTTTTTGCGCCATGTGCACCATATACCAAATGTTGTTCTATATCAGATGTTTTAGAAGGTCCGGAAATAAATACTCCGAACCCAGAAATGGCATTATTTATTTTGAAATAAGCATCATGCATATTTCTCACTATTTGTGTAGAGTCCAAACACAACACTAATTCTTCGCTAATAAATGGAATAAGACGATTAGGGAAATTTGAATCATTGACCCAGATTGATCCGTTCTCAGCTACTCCGAATTGTCCTTCAAGAATAACAGTTTTTAGTCCTTCAAGACTCTCCTTGGAATAGGATGAAGGAAATTTTTCGAGTAACTTATTTCTTCTAAGGTCTGTTGCATTCTTAAAATTATTATGGAGGAGAAAGTTTAGTTCTTCAGTTGTGTTGACTTCAATACAATCCCCTCCTATTTGCAGCAATATTTCTTTAAAGAGAGAAACTTTATTGACTCCTTTCTCAGCGGAATAAAATGGCTCCGGTAATTTGACGGGTTTTATTTTATTTCTTTGGATGTTTAATAATATTTTATTTCTGTCCATTTTTACCTCCCTCACCGTAATTCTTATTATACCATTGCTTGAATGACTCTCGGGATGCTTCAGGAAGTTCTCTTTCTTTTCCCCAAATATTCAACCGGTTATAAATCAATTTTCGCGGAAAGTGTTCAATACACCAACGTGCTATTCTTCCAGACCAATCATACATTTTGGTTGAAGTTAATATTTTACCTGAAATTTTCATGATGCTCTTTTTTATGGGAGAGAGAACGCCCTTTTGTGACAGATCCTGTCTCCATCTGTAAAGTTGTCCATGGATGTTAATCTTAACCGGACAAACATCAGAGCAAGAGCCACACAAGGATGAAGCAAACGGAAGATCCTTGTATTTTTTGCTGTTTGAGTGTGGTGCGAGAATGGAGCCGATAGGTCCTGGTATTACATAGTGATAGCTATGTCCACCGCTTCTTCTATAGACCGGACACGTGTTCATGCATGCCCCACACCGGATACACTTCAGTGAATCCCGGTAATCTTCTTTACCAATTAGTTCTGAACGGCCATTATCCACTATTACAATGTGCATTTGTCCGCTGGTCTTAGGCTTTAGGTAGTGTGAGGTATAGGTGGTTATGTACTGTCCCGTGGCACTTCGTGCTAGCAAACGAATGAATACTGCAAGATCTGAGGTACGGGGAATTATTTTTTCAATTCCCATACAATGTATTTGAATCGGTGCAGCATGTACACCCATATCGGCATTCCCTTCATTCGTACAGACTACAATGGCTCCGTTTTCAGCTATTGCGAAATTGACGCCGGTAATTGCCACGTCAGCTTCGAGAAATTTTTGTCGCAAATGTAAACGAGCAGTTGCTGTCAGATAAGTGGGGTCGTAATTTCCTTTTTCTGAGTGAAGCTTCTGGTGAAACAACTCACTTATTTCTTCTTTCTTGACATGAATAGCGGGCATAACGATGTGACTGGGTGGTTCTTGTTTAAGTTGAATAATTCGTTCACCCAGATCGGTATCGATAATTTTAACCCCCTTTTTTTCCAGAAAAGGGTTCAGACCACACTCTTCTGTTAACATGGACTTACTTTTCACAACCTTTGAAGCGTGGTTTTCTTTAATGATTCGGTATACAATTTCATTGAGCCTTCCAGCAGTTGATGCCCAGTGAATCTGTGCGCCATTATTTATGGCTTGTTCTTCAAATTGTACCAAATAATCATTGAGTTTTGATAAGGAATGCCTTTTGATTTGCGATGCCTGTTCTCTTAATTCTTCCCAACCTGGCACATCAAGAGCCATCTTATCCCTCTTTTGACGAATCATCCAAAGGGTTTTGTCGTGCCAAGCTGCACGCTCCTCATTTTTCAAAAAACGGCCAGCTCTATGAGCATGATTTGTCATAATCGGTTGCTATTCAGAATTTCAGCGATGTGCATAAATTTTACTTCCCGCTTTTGCCTGCGGGCAATTCCTTCGAGGTGCATCAGACACGACATGTCGGTAGCTGTAATTACTTCAGCTCCATTTCGCTTGTGATCATCCAACCTGTCTTTTCCCATTTTCACGGAAATATCCGGTTGAAAAATGGAAAAGGTACCTCCAAAACCGCAGCACTCATCTTTCCTGTCAAGGTTTATAATCTCAATGCCTTTAGCATTTTTCAATAAACGATGGACTTTAGAGTAATGTTCCATAATCAATTCTGAAGGTGTCCCCAGCTTTAATCCCCTGAGACCATGACAGCTTTGATGGACACCTACTTTGTGGGGAAAAACAATCTTTAGATCATCAGTTTTCAGTATGTCCACTATAAACTCACAAAGTTCAAATGTATTTTGTCTGACTCTGATTACTTCATCGGTTTGTGGCAGAATATTGTAGTTTTCACGAACATGATATACACAACTACCTGAAGGAGAAACTACGTAATCGAATTTAGAAAAAATACGAACAAATTTGTTATATATTTGAATTGCTTCATCTTCAGCTCCGCTGTTTGCCAATGGTTGTCCGCAGCAGGTTTGTTCCGATGGATAATAAACCTCCAATCCCAGCTTTTCTAATAACTCCAGCGTGGCAATACCCACTTTAGGATAAAACTGGTCGATATAACACGGAATGAAAAGTCCAATTTGCATTGAGGTGATGTTAGCTGTTAGTTAATGTTTCGTCAAACTATTCTAATTGAAAATTTTACTCCATGATTTAAATAATGCAATTGCTGAAATGATGGTGACAACCAATAATATTGCAAATCCAAGATAATTACCATATATCAGATATCCTATTGAAAACAACATACTTAAAATTCCAACACAACTGATGCTCATACACAATAATCCAGTAGGTACATTCCAATCTTTTGTCATGCGATTTTTTTCCAGTTCAGCATGTCCCTGAGTAATTTTCTTCCATCCTGGGCCACCAGGCCTTATATTCTTATAAAAATTCACTAATATTTTATCTTCTGTGGGCCTAGTGCATAATGTAACAGTGATCCAAAGTAAACTGTTGAAAGCAATTACAAAAACAAACTTCATGGTATCCCAGAATCCCTTTTGCATCTCAAATCCGTAAAACATAACCGTTTGGTCATCGAGGAGCACAAGGCTTGTTTTTTCAAAAACTATAACAATCAATGAGAACACCATTGCGCCTATCATTGCCGATATTTCTGACCAAGCATTAATTCTCCACCAAAACCATCGCAGTAAATATATCAGTCCTGTTCCTGCTCCAATCAATAACATATATTGAAATACCTGCAATGCACTTTCTAAATAGAGCGCTAAAACGATGGATAGTACGATTAATGCAATAGTCCATATTCTCCCAACCAACACTTTCTTTTTTTCCGAAGCATTTGGATTGATAAATCGGGAATAAAAATCATTTACCAAGTATGAAGCTCCCCAGTTTATTTGAGTAGATACTGTTGACATGTATGCTGCAATTAGAGATGCCAAAACTATACCCAATACTCCGTTGGGAAGAAAATGCCTAAGCATGGCAGAATAGGCAATATCATTTTGTATATATTTGGGATTTACATCTTTAAAAACCTGAACCATCGAATCTAAATTTGGAAATATTATCAAAGAAGCCAAGCCCACCAGTATCCAGGGCCATGGTCTCACAGCAAAATGCATTACATTAAAAAAAAGAGTGCCTTTAACAGCATCTTTTTCCGATTTTGCAGACAAGATTCTTTGTGTAATATAACCTCCTCCTCCCGGCTCAGAACCCGGATACCAGGAAGCCCACCACTGTATGGTTATTGGGATGAGAAATATTGTCAATGCTGTTTGTGCGTTCGTGAAATCCGGAAAAAAACTAAGTTTGTCAACAATAATATCATTGGTGAGAAAATTTCCCAATCCCCCTATTTGAGGTGAATTTATAATGTAAAAAACTGGAATAAATGCACCTGCCATAGCAACAACAAACAAAAAGAAATCTGTCCATAAAATAGACTTAAGTCCGCCTATTGTACTGTATGCAAGAATTATTGCTGAAATTATCACTAACGCTAGTACAGGATTTATTCCCAACATCATGGCTGCAAATTTGAGTAAAGCCAGTGCCGCGCTTGCCAATATAAAAATGTTGAAAAAAAATCCCAGATAGATTGATCTGAATCCACGTAAAAAAGCAGCTTCTTTTCCGCTGTATCGAACTTCATAGAATTCAAGATCAGTCATGATCTTCGATCTATTCCATAACTTTGAATAAACAAATACAGTCAGCATCCCCGATAGTAAAAAACACCACCACTGCCAGTTTTGCGCCACGCCTCCAGAACGGACCATATCGGTTATTAGGTTTGGAGTACCGAGAGAGAACGTTGTGGCAACCATTGAAACTCCCAAAAGCCACCATGGCATATTCCGTTTAGAAAGAAAATAGCTGGTTGAATCATCTGCGCCACCTCTGCTTGTAATCATTCCAATTGCAGTTAGCAGCAACAGGAAAACTATAATTATTATCCAATCAACATAATTTATTATCATAAAAGAGTGTTTTATAAAAGAAAGAAAACTTCCTTTCTTTTTATTTGGTTACTTATTAATTGATTAAAACAGTTTTACAGTATTTTACTGAGATAGTTTCAATAAATGAAAATATTCTCAGGATTGTTCAGAAAAGCATCAACACCCGGATCGTAATACCAAGGTTCTGACTGAAGTGTTAATAGGGAAACGCTTCTAAGCCAATTTTTAAAATTCATCATATTGGGCATGTTCCCAACGCGAATAACCTCCATTTCTCTTGCTATTCTTACTGTTTCAGCCAGACGTTTAGAGTGTTCAGGCATACTAATCGTCAACTCATCATTTATCGTGTTTCGTTGATTTACATCAGAAAACAGAAGACAAAACTTTTCCAACTCAACACGGTATAATGCAGCCGGATCATCTGCAACAGCATTTTGTGCCTTATCAAACATAACCAAAGCGTTGTCGGCATATTCAGCAGTTACAAGATCAGGATTTGGACTTTCACAACCTTGATGCACATTACGGGTATTAATTTCATTATGCATGAAATTGAAATACTCCCTCATATGAGGTGCTGCTTCCCCATAGTAGGCATCCATGAATTCATCTATAAGTTTTTCCACATCAGCATCAGGTTCCCAAAACAGTACTCCCTGCACAAAAACGAACAGATCGGTAAAACTTGTAGGAACTACACACTGAACGATTCCCTTAATTCCATTAGAAGCATAAAAATTCATTTTATCAACCATGGCATAAAAGCTCCCGAAGGGCTCGTACCATACCCTGTAGCCTCTGGGATAATCATAGATATACATGTTATCAGGACATTTTTCTATCCAGCCTTGTAGTTCAGCAAAACCCTGGCTATTCTCAGGGCAGTCCAAACCATGGCTCTGGCATGGTGTTTGAGGAGGGTAGGGGCAATACATAACCATAACGTTCGGATCAGGCATCACTCTCTCGGGAGGGCGTGAGGTAGCCTCCGTGTAAGCGAGTGTCAATATTTTTTTCCCTGGGTACTTCTCGTTTACCACCCGGGCATTGTAATTGACATAGTCCATCAGCCTATCGGTCATATGATCTCCGGGTATTGCATCAAGCGCTTTGCAATTGCTGCACTGACACCAACTATTCGATCTGCCATCGCCCTGAGTGACAACAAAAGATGTTCGATTTTCCTGCTTTTCAATCAAATGGAGTAGCCTTTCTGCTCCCGTTTCACGCATCTCCATGTTCGACAAGCATAAGTGTCCAGGAGGTCCCTCACCGGGCTTAACTCGCTCACTACTCTTGTTCAAGGCAAAATACTCTGGATGCTCTTCTCCGAATAAACGATAAGGCATCATAAAACTGGCTGAATGTACCCAGTTTCTCTCCCCGGGAGCACCTAAATCACCGTGATACCCCATATCATCATTGGGGGTGTACCCCAATTTCATACTTGGCGTAATTCCCTTGAAGTAAACATCATACTTAAATATTGTCCTTAGATCATAATGAGGCTTAATAGCGAGACGCAATTCGGGTATTTTAAGCTTAGATTTGCTTGGAATAATTTCGCAATCCTCCGCGTAAAATTTCACGCCAACCTGTTTTAAAAGTTCATATACCCCGTAAACTGTTCCTAAATCACGCCATCCACATATAGCTCCCTTATTATCAGCAATGTTAATTACAAATCCATCCTCACCTATAGGGCCAAGTTCTTCTCGCGAAATCATTCCGGAACTGACTGATAACTCACCAATCGCGATAGTTCCATCGGGTACCATGGAGCTGTCAACCGTGATGACTGATAGCTCTTTACCCGTTATTTTATTTAAATAACTTGCAAGCTCTTCTGCCGCAAACTTTTCCCTATCAGATGCTGTTGTTGACACAGCAATTGTTGTTAATTCATCCTTGCTTAGGCTGATTTTCGACTTGCCGTCACCAATACCGGTAGTACAAGATGTTATCGTGATGAGGAGAGTCATGAAAAACATAAAAGCTTTTCGATCAATTTTTAAAGTTTTCATTTCATGAAATATTATTTAATATTGTATGCATGTTACTTGTTGTAAGAATCAGCAGGTTTATGTATAGTGTGTTCAAATATCAATTATGGATTTACGCCATGTTAAAAATAGTAAAAAATCTTATCTGACTTATAGTAGGAATAAATTCTCAGGTTTATCAATTAAAATATCAACTGCAGGATCATTATACCATAATTCATTTTGCAACCGTATTGGTGATACCTGATGAATCCAATCTTTAAAAGTAATTCTTCCTCCTACATTAATCATTTTATGTTTTTTAGCTATTCTGACCATTTCACCAAATCGCTTAGCATGTACAGAAAGGTCAATCGAAAGATTGTTTTTCATAATATTTCTTTGATCAATATCAGCCCAAAGAACACTGAATTTCTCGAATTCCACACGAGATAAAAGAACTGAATCATCTGCAACTGCTTTCTGTGCACGTTCAAAAATTTTCAGGGCTGAAGCTGAAAATTCAGGAGTAACAAGTTCGGGATTTGATTTTTCAGAGTGTTGATGTATATCGCGAACATCAATTTCGTTATACATGAAATCAAAGTATTCCCGGATGGATGTGGCAGCAGCTCCATAATAAGCTGACATGAATTCATCAATTAGTGCTTCAACATTCGAGTCGGGTTCCCACAGCAAATGTCCCATAACATAAATAAATAAATCTCGAAAATTTGCGGGGACAACGCAAAAGGTAATTCCACGAATATTATTGGATGAATAATAATCCATCTTGTCAACCATCGCATAGAAACCACCAAAAGGCTGATACCATCTGAAATAATTTCTCGGATAGTCGAAAATATACATGTTATTAGGATACAGGGAAAGCCAATTTTCAATATCTTTTTTTGCCCATAAGTTATTTATACAATCTAACCCATGACTATGACACTCACCGTCATAATTAGGTTCGGGGCGATGTAATGGACAATACATAACCATTACATTAGAATCTGGTGCAACTCGCACCGGTGGGCTTGCGGTTGCTGATGTATAGGCTAATGTAAGTATTTTTTTCTCAGGAAATTTTTCAGTTACTTTCCTTGCATTATAATTAACATAATCCATGAGGCGGTCAGTCATGTGAACACTTGGCTTAGAGTCAAAAGCCTTACATTCATCACACTGACACCAGTTCGTTGGCCCGCCATCCCCTTGAGTAACGACAAAATAGGATCTTTCTTTTTGCTGTTCTACAAGCAATAATAAACGTTCTGCTCCCGTTTCACGCATCTCCATATTTGACAGGCACAAATGGCCGGGAGATCCAGTTCCAGAATATCTCTGTCCATTATTATTAAGTGCAAAGTACTCTGGGTGGTCTTTACCAAATTTTCGAAATGGAATCAAATAACTTGCAGAATGAACCCAGTTTCTTCCACCTGGTGCCCCAAGATCACCATGATATCCTAAATCATCATTAGGAGTATATCCAAATTTAAGGTAGGAGTGAAACTCAGGATAGTAAACATCCATTTTAAAAATTGACCTCAGTTCATAATGAGGCTTAATAGCGAGATGCAATTCGGGTATTTTAAGCTTAGATTTGCTTGGAATAATTTCGCAATCTTCCGCGTAAAATTTCACGCCAACCTGTTTTAAAAGTTCATATACCCCGTAAACTGTTCCTAAATCACGCCATCCACATATAGCTCCCTTATTATCAGCAATGTTAATTACAAATCCATCCTCACCTATAGGGCCAAGCTCTTCTCGCGAAATCATTCCGGAACTGACTGATAACTCACCAATCGCGATAGTTCCATCGGGTACCATGGAGCTGTCAACCGTGATGACTGATAGCTCTTTACCCGTTATTTTATTTAAGTAGCTTGCCAGCTCCTCAGCTGCAAACTTTTCCCTATACGATGCTGTTGCTGACACAGCAATTGTTGTTAATTCATCCCCATTCAGACTAATTTTTGACTCTTTGCCTCCAATTCCGTTTGCACAAGATGCTAACAGAAAGCATAATAATAGTACTGCAAAGTATTCTGTCCTTGGTTTGAATAATAAGTGCTTCATGATCCCGGTTTACTTGTAATATGTTTGTTTTGCTTTCCCCAGTAATTCAATTCCTCCAATTATCCTGTCCCTGTTCTCCTCGATTGTTGGCCTCCAGAAAGTTTGTAAAAATCCAAGTAATCTGCTATCATCTATATGTTTTTTGCCGAAGGCGACTGTGCTTCCAATACTTCCAGTGTTATAGTCGTGATAACTTCCGGTGGGTATCTGATCGAACCCGTGTTTTTCAAGATCAAGGTATGCTTTAACTCGTTCTGTTCCAGGATCAAGTTCTTCCCCGTAAAACCAATTCCCCTGGACAACTGATTTAGGCATATGCTTAAAAAATTGTTCGGGTTCGTTCCATAACATGTAATCCGGCCAGATCCATGCGCGAGAACCGCTTTTTTCCACCTCTTCGACCAGGAAAAGGAAATCATTCCACCACGCCTCATTTTTCCGTATCACTATATGTTTTTGATACCTTTGATGCCCTATGCTCTCTTCATCCATGCCAAGGTGGAACAATGAGGGGGTGTCAAACAGTGTCGAGACCTCCTGTATGAGGTCCGAACAGACTTTATAATATGTTTCCGTGGACACCATCCTGGAATACTCTCTCAGCCATGTGTCGTGACCGGCAGAAAAGTTTAATTTTGGAACCGGTTCGATACCCAATGCTCTTATTTTTTTCAGTTCCTGTTTTAGTCGTGTGGTGCTCCAAGCATTATTGACTGCAATTTCAGGATGACTTTCATACTTCACCGCATCGCCCAGATCTATCACCACCATATTTACACCCTGCTTAGCCATTAAATCAATAGCGTCATTCCATAAAGCTTCACTTAATTCCAGGTTTGGCCTGAAACCACGAAAGGGCCTATGTGGTGAAATAAATTCCTCCCACATATTGAAGCTAAGATGTAGTAAACAGGCCCAAATTTTATTGTTTTTGCCAAGATTGTTCATAATTATTTTCTGTTAGATGATAACTACAAAAAGACAGGCTGGCCTGTTTCGATACTCTCATAACAAGCATTCATCGCCTCTATTGTTTTTTTATGCCACATTAAATTTATCTTAGGTGTGTTATTCTCTCTCACACAATGGATAAATTCATCCATCATTCCAATCCATTCATCAAAATAGGTGTACTGGACAGTATATCTGTCGTTGGGTGCACCGTTGTGATATACGTTAGGCCCAAAACAGTCAGCCAGCATCACTCCTTTCTCTCCGGAGATGTTGAAATTAACTTCCATCCGTTTTGGAAATACTTCCCAACCGGGCCCTGGCACTTCTAGCCGCTCTTCCAATCTTGACCATGAGGGATCCAGGAGAAAACTAACACCATTTTTCATCTTACCATTTACTAGAATGATATCCTCAACTTCTAGTTCCTCACGAATATTTGGACCGACCTCTGCAAAAATATAGTCAAACTCACTTTTAGTAAGCCATCGAATCATGTCGAATATGTGTGGGTGATCGCACAGTGCACCGCCCCTAAATCGTGTGTTGTTTGAATTTAGAGGAACTCTTTTTCCGTAACTTTCTTCCGGTACACCTTGCCATGGAAATGCCCAAACGGGAGAGAGTGTTATATTAGTAGCATTTATTCCGGATACTACTCCCAATTGATTTTCTGAGAAAAGCTTTTTCATTCTGTTTACCACGGGATTATAGTGCATTTCAAGTTCAACCTGGCATATAATTCCTGATTCTTCAACGAGTTTTATCATCTCGTCATATTCATTCATATCAAATGTAGGTATCTTCATTGATAATATATGAATACCCCTTTCGGCACACATCCTGAATTGTTCTAAATGTCTGCTGTTTCCCGAGGCCATTACTACCGCCTCTATATCCGGGTGTTTTTCAAACATCTCCTCGTCGCTCATGTAGCAGGGAACATCATAACCATATTTATAAAATATTTCCTGAACTTTTTTCGATTCAGCGGAGACAGCTACCCATTCAAATCCCGGATTATCGTTGAGTGTTTGAAAATACTTGCGTGTATGTCCGTGTGTTAAGGAGAGTATTGCAATTTTGATTGGTTTCATATTTTTACAATTTATGCAACTTTTACTTTCAATTTATTGGAATTAGACTTAAGAGCACTCTCCACCAATCGTGATAGATGATCGTGTTGTTTAATTAGATTTTCTGACTGAGTCGGATCTTTCTGGTGTTGAAAAGCAGCACGAACCCACTCCACTTGAAATTCATCCATACCAAACAATTCATTATCTACATCCTTATACTCCATGTCTCCATTCTCTGTAAATGTATAGATTGAACTCTGAGGTACTTGTGTATCAACAACAATGTCACTCGCTACGCCTCTACGTGCAATAATCTCATGTCTCTCGATTAAAGGTTTACCAGCCGGAGCCTGAACGCCTATCTCTACGCTTCCAATCGTTCCGTTTTCCAACTTTACAATTATATTCCCTGCTAAACCGTTGGTAAGAGTAGCATGGATATACGCGATTCTGCTACCTGTAATAAATTCACAAAGGTCAAATTCCCGATACATTAACGCTTCCAAGCTCCAGATATTTGGGTCTCCTAAGCTGCAAAAACGCAACATACTGACATTTTCGACAACTTCATCCGAAACAATTTTTTTTAGCTCTATAAACCTCCTGTTTAAACGCCAGGTGAGAAGAGGCATATCGTTGTCGTTTAATTCTTTATTCAAAAAGCTCCATCCCGGCAACAAATTTAGCTCAACATTAGCCTTGACTTCATATTTATGCAATAATAGTTTTACTGCATTCTCTATATTATTTACCATTGTTTTTCTCTATTTAATACAACTATAGGCATTTTACTCGGCGCCTGTATTTCTTAACATAATCTGCATTAATTTTATCGCCACCGGGAACATTGGCACTTGACCAAACTGGAGGAGTTATACCCTTATCCACACATTTTTTTATTGTAATAATCTCAAGCAGATGAGCAATATAAAAATCAACTATATTGGATACCGGTCCAAATGGTGTATCAAAACCATCAATTTTCAACAACGCATCTCCAACCGGATTATAATCATCAATACATACATCAGCAATGTCAAACAGATTTTTTTTATTGACATGGCGTATAATATGATCTTCAGGCATTTCATTCTGCCAGAATGAAGAACTCACAGCAATAACTACAGCACCTTTTTCTTTGGCTTCAAGTGCAGCATCAATAGTAGCTGGGTTAATCCCGATATTATGAAAAATAATAAACGGTTCCCCTTTTTCGATCTCGTAATATTTTACAATAGCACTACCATAATTAACAGTACGTTCCAACTCCAGGTATTTTAGCGCTTGGTTAAATACTGATAGTCCAGTCTCCATGATAGGATTGATATTCGCTAATCCACCAGCACGGAAGAACATCTCACCCATAACCAGTGTTGTATGTCCACCCCCTCCGTAAACATGGATCAACTGGTCACGTTCAATCGCTTCAACCATTAAATCTGTTGCTTTATCAATATTTTCCGATTGAGTTTCTTTCACTTTTTTCAAAAGGTCAATCGCTTTACCGAGAAATCCTAAGTCATTTATTTCCATATATTTATTAATTACAGTTTTATTTTATATTTGTCGTCAAGTACTTCTCCATATGCTTCTCCGAGCATGTCCCACATTTCAAGTGCATGAGGTGCAGCCAAAACTGTTCCGTGCCCTCCTCTATATGTCCAGGCAAAAAGGCTTTCCACTTCCATCTCCTTATAAAGGTGTACAATTTCCTTTATTTCTTCAATCTTTTCCGGTTCATTATAATAGTTCATGAGCCATCTTTGTGATCCCTTATTGTATTTTTTTGCAATATCAACTGTACGTTGCGTTATTGATTTGAAATAGCTGCGCGGTAAATTATAGTTCAATATTGTTGTGCTGAATACATCAAAAACATCCGTTTTGCCTACTTTATCCCAGTTGTCATACCCCCGGTTTTCTTTTACATAGTATGTGTTTATAGTAGCATGAACACAGCAAGTAATACGGCTCTCGGGACGTATGCTTTTAATTATTCTTGATGCTTCCGTTAGTATTTCCAACGCTTTGTTTTCTCGAAATTCAACGACCTCTTTCGTCATGATTTTCGGCATCTCATACCCATACAGATCTTCAAAATCTTTTTTACACATTGGGCAGCGACATGCCCAATCATCACCGGGTCCACCTGTAATGGAAGCATAGCTTTTAGGTAATGCATAGTGAGGTTCGTCCCAAAAGAAACCATCTGCATCTACCTGGATTGCCAGTTTTTCACAAATACCGTAGAAGTAATCCTTGAAAGCCTTTGTATTAAAACAGGCTGCTGGAAGCGGTTCTCCAGTAAAAGCAGAAACCTGCCGATTTCTCACATTGTTGGTCAGGAAATTGCTAGGAGGTTCTCCTCCAAACCATTTTCCTATACCCCAGGTATCCAAGTAGACCTTCATACCCAGGTCTTTGGCTACTTTTGTTATTTTTACTATATTGGGGAACCAGAAATCGATGTCAAACTCCGATAAAGCTAGAATTACAGCGTTACAATTGTGTTGTATCATTTCCTTAAAATCCCTTTCTGCATGTTCGGGATAATTCAATCCGTAATAACTTACGCCAGTTTCTTTTACAGCCATTTGATTATATTTTTAGAAATTATGAATATTTTTTTATAAATGTTTTTAGATCTTTCAGCAAATTTTTGCCTGTATTTGTTGTCACACCATAATGTATTGTACTATGGATAGACATCCGGACGTACCTGCCACTCGTGTATTCCGGTATTTTGGTATTTTTTAATGGGAATATCCCAGCCAATTTGTCTCAGATGACGCATACTCATTGTACCATCAAGTGATGCGTATGGAGGTGTTGACCATGCGGCCAGTGCTCCATACATCATAATTCGTAACATTTGATTGTAAGAGGGTGAGTGCCAAGTTGTACACAACAGTCCATCCAAGCTGTTTTTTCCCACAAATTCACCCAGTGATTTAATATTGTCAATATTGTGCCAGGGGCACGCCAAAACCTGGAAACCTTTATTTTTAAAATAAGGCATTGTAGGCCAAGTTTCATTCTCTTTCGGAGCACCGTATTGCCAGTCACAAATAATAATATCTTTAGGTAGTGCTTCAAGTACATCATTCATGCGTGGGGTGCCGTTAGCTACATACCCTTTCCATCGCGGATCGTTTGCTTGAATGAGCATATCATGCCACATCATCATCCGACAGTTCTTCTCTGCCAATAACTTGCGGAAATAGGTCAAATGATCAATTAGAAGGGCTTTGTAGTCTGCATGTCGGCATAAACGACACTCAGCAGCGCCATCCGCCTCATCTCCACCGATGTGATAAAATGGTGGATAATCGAAAGCCTCAAGAGTTTCAAGAACAATGTCAGTCAATAGTTTGCGCGTAGCAGGATTGCTTAAACACCATACCCATCCGTTCGGCTCAAAAAGTGATTCAAATTCCGGATAAAAATCTAGCGGAGCATGTTTACCGGAACCACCTCTACTACCTGAGGCATGTCCGAAAATATTTAATTGTGGAATCAGTGTTATCCCCAATTCTTTACCAAGTTTAACCAACCAGCGAATATCAGCTGGAGTTGCAGAATATTCCTGCCAATTAAATTCTGGATGAGAAGAGAACGGAAATGTTGCCCAAAATTCAATGATGATGTGATTGAATTTATAATAAGAGGCCCATCTTATGTACTGTTCTATCTGAACAGCCTCAGTTTCCGGAAACCAACATAGATGCAATCCTCTAAATGCCATTGCCGGTGAATCTTCAATTTCAGTTTCAGGAATGCTGTAGTAAGCAAAGTCTCCTGTTTTGCTATGTACTTCTGCCAGCTGACGAAGCGTATTGCATGCGTAGCGAATACCAATAAAATTTGAAGCAGACAATGTAACGAATGTGCCCGATGCTTTTATTTTGTACGCTTCCCCTGCAGGTACATCCAATTTTTGAATAACACTAACAGTAGGTATTATATTGAAATACTGTTTAAAGAGATCTGATGTCTTCTTTTTTACACCATTATCCGCATTTCTCAGTTCGATCTCCACAGATAATTTATCATCGAAAATTACCTCCCTGTCATCATTCAGTTTAACATTTTTAGGTCTTGGAATAAAACGTTTTAATAAAATAGGATCCGTATCTTCTTCAATAATATTTCTGTAACCCGATACTTCGGTTTTTCCTAATATGTTGATTTTTGGCAGTTTAACGGCACTAAAAGCAGTGCCGGCTCCGGCTACCGCCATACTCGACAAAAAGGTTCGACGAGAAAATATTTTCTTATTGCTCATAATTCGATTTTTAATTGTTGATACACATTATTCAAATCTCCAATACGCTTTTCAATTTATTTTTTTTCAAAAGCTCTCTTAGCTTCTCCAGTCAAATCGATAGCCTTTAGGATAGTAGGTTCGAATCTCTCGGTAGTGGGCATCCAAAATGTCTGCATAAAACCCATTAGGCGAGAATCTGAAATGTGTTTAGAGCAAAATTCAACCGTGTTGCCTATGTTTTTCGGATTTAAAGCCTTGAAATCTTGACTTGGAACAGCATGATAACTACCCGTTGGAATTTGATCGTATCCTTCAGCTTCCAAATCAAGGTATGCTTTAACGTAAGTTTGATTAGTATCAAATGCTTCCCCGTAATACCAATTACTCTGTATTACAGACTTTGGCATCATTTTGAAAAACTGTTCAGGATGATGCCAGACGTAATCCGACCAAACCCAAGGTCGAACGTTTTTCTTCATGGCTTCTGAAATATAAAAATAGAGATCACTCCACCAGAGTTCGTTTTGCCTGATAACAATGTAATCAAAATGTTTTTGGTGATTATAATCTTCCTCATCCATCCCGAAATGGATAAATCGAGGATTATCAAATAATTCAATAGCTTCGGCAATAAGATCTTTACAAACCTTGTAATATTGAGGAGTTGATATCATTTTCGCGTATTTACCAAGCCATGCGTCGTGAGTAGCGGCAAAATTTAACATAGGTATAGGTTCTATGCCTTGTTTTCTGATTTTTTCCAACTCTTCCCTTAATCTTTCAGGAGTCCATGAGTTTTTTAGAGATATTTCTGGATGGCTCCTCCATAAAACAGAATCGTCCAGGTTAATTACAACCATATTGATTCCATTATTTACCATGGATTTTATTGCATTGTCCCAGACTGATTGGTCCGGTTCAAATTCCGTTCGTAAACCTCCCCAACTTTTTATTCCTCCGGCGAAATTAAATGAAAGATGCATTAAGCATGCCCATATTTTTTCACCTGGAGGTGTAGAAGGGATATTTATTGTTTTTGAGGGAAGCGTCTGCGATATTAATGTATTGGGTGTTAGACCCACCACAGCTGCCGCTGATAATTGCTTAATAAAATTTCGTCTGTTCGTCATACCTGTTGAGTTATGTGGGAATTATTATTAATCTATTGCCTATAAGACCAATTTTGACTGAACTCAAATTTGAAGATGTTAGTTAGTCGAAAAAAAATAGTTTCGACTAACTAACATCTTGTGCTTTTAATATCCTGGATTTTGATCTGTTATCGCCTCGTTATATTCGTATTCATTAATGGGGATCGGGAAAAGGAATTTCCCATCGTGTATATTTACTCCTCTCATTTGCTGGATAATTTCTCGTGCTTTATCTTTGCCAAGCCGCCTTATGTCAAGCCATCTTTTTCCCTCTGCAAGAGTTTCGTAACCCCTTTCCTGAATACATAATTCAACAAATGAATCCACGGTATAATCCGCAATGTCAAAATCGACCGGTGATTCTACGTTCGAAGGATAACCATATGCTCTTCTGCGCACTTTGTTTAGAGCTTCCATTCCAGAAGCCGTAGGACTATTGTTTGCCCTACAAGATGCTTCAGCGTGAATCAACAAGAGGTCTGCATACCTGTATAAAGGATAGTCGTTGCTGGGAGTTAATGAGCCATAATCATTAAATTTTTTACAAAGAATCGTTCCCGGGTCATGTCCGTCATATGGATACCATCCGTATATTTTTCTCAAATCATTGTTATTCCAATTTTCATTTTGGGTATAATTCTCATTACTAGTAACAGCATAATATCCATCGTAACCAACGTATGGAACACCAACACCATGTAAATAACGAGGATAATTCCAAGGTCGCTCATTATTATACTTTATATAAAAAATTTCTTCGGATGAATTTGTAATAGCCGCACCAAATAAATTTTCAAAATCTTCCGGTTCAGAAACCTCCACCAATGAATATTTTCCTGATTTTATTACTTCATCCGATTTTGAAATTGCATTGTCATATTGACCCAAGTAAAAATAAACATCGGCAAGAAGGGCTTTGGCTGACCACTTGCTTGGATGTCCAGATACTGTTGGCGCATCAGGTAATCCACTCTCAGCAGCTTGTAAATCAAAAATTATTAATTCATATACATCTTCAACAGGAGATCTGGGTACATTAAATTCGTTAAAATTCTCCTCTGTCCTCAGAGGTATAGCACCCCAATTCCTTACTAAATGGAAGTAGGTCAATGCCCTCAGAAATTTAGCTTCCCCAATATACATGTTTTTCTCGTTATCATTTAATATTTCCCCGTTAGGAACATTTTGTATGATTAAATTTGCATTTCGAACACTAAGATAAAAGTTTGTCCAAGCACTTTGTGAACGAGTTGAATTTTGTGTATTGAGGACTACATCATATAAACCAGCATTTTCCCAACTTGCTCTCCCCTCCATAAAATCAGATAAGGTTTCAAGTAACGAAATATATTCTGCAGCAAATATGGATCTGAGTGGATTGTAAATAGCTGCCACTCCAGCCTCCACTTCCCCCGCTGTATTGTAAAAGGTTTCTACTGCTAATGCTTGTGGTTTTTCTTTTAGAAGATCATCACAAGAAATTAATAATATTGTGATAGAACAAAATAATAATATTTTTTTCATTTCTTCAATTTTTAAAAACTAATATTTATTCCAAACGTAACTGTTTTTGCCGTAGGATATGAATGGTGATCAATACCTTGAGCGAAAGAACTTGAACCTCCAGACGAATTGACTTCAGGATCCCAGCCTGAATATTTTGTCAATGTCCACAAATTTTGTGCACTCACATATAGCCTCACACTTTGTAAAAAATCAACATTCCATTTGCGAACCGGAAAATCGTATGACAACTGGATGTTTCTTAACCTTAAGTATGAGCCGTCTTCAACTATCCTATCTGAAAATCTCATACTTTGCGTTCTAGTAATTTTAGGATATTTTGCATTTGGATTCTCTGGAGTCCAATGATCGTAATATACCTCCTTATACATATTTGAACCATACCCATAGTTGAGAGAATTGTCAATTGAACTGACATTAACCAGATTATTTCCTTGGGAACCTTGGAAAAATAGAGACAGTTCAAAATTTTTAAAGTTCATAGTTGAGTTCAAACCATAAATGAAATCCGGATTCGGATCCCCAATTATAGTCTTGTCGTCTTCATTTATGATACCATCAGGTTCCAGATCTTTATACTTTTCAAACCCATTCTCATCGTAGCCATCACTTAGATATCCATAAAAAACACCCATTGCTTCACCTTCCCGAAGTAGATTTAAATTGTCCGCAATGATTAGCATGTCCTCCCAACCACCATATATATCTTGACCACCATAAAGCTTTTTGACTTTAGTTTTGTTAAATGATATATTTCCGTTTAAATCCCAGGAAAAATCACCTTCAAATACTCTTGCATTCAAGGACAATTCGATACCCTTATTTTGAATTCTACCCACGTTTTGTATTGTAGTAGTAAAACCCGATGAAGAAGGTAATTGAACGGTGTTAAGCAAATCTTTTGTTTCTTTACTATAAAAATCCGCAGAAAAAGTATATCGGTTGTTTTGGATTCCTAAGTCAAACCCGATATCAAACTGAGACGTAGTTTCCCATTTTAAATCTCCCGGAAGTCTGGTACCTGGAGCAAAAGTTGTGAATAAAGCATCCCCAAATACTGTTTTTCCTGATGATAGATTATTGAGAGTTGCATATGCGCCAATTGCCTGACTTCCAGTTACACCATAACTGGCCCTGAATTTTAAATCGGAAATTTCTTTGATATCTTGCATGAATTCCTCTTGATTAATTTTCCATGCAAAGGCGCCTGAAGGGAAAAATCCCCACTTGTTACCCTCACTGTATTTTGATGAACCGTCGCTTCTGAAATTTACGGTGAACAAATAACGATTATCAAATGAGTAGTTTAACCGTCCAAGGTAAGATAGAATAACTGATTTTGAGTACCCGGTACTAGGAATACCCGGAAGGTTTGCAGAGCCAATATTACCCGTTTTGGTTGCATCACTCAGAAATCCCGTACCGCTTCCACCGAGTGAAGTAGTTACAAAATCCTGATAGGTAAAACCTCCTAATACAGATAAATCATGTTTGTCATTAAAAACTTTATGATAATTAATCGTATTCTCATTCAAAATACTTCTAAATTGTGTTGTTGAGACAGATGCATAACCTTGTGAATTTAAGTAATTTAATGTTTGATAGTAATCACTTCGGTCGTCGCTGTTTTCAATACCTCCATATATTTTAAATGTGAGTCCGTCAATTGGTTTATAAATAAATGATAGATTTGCCAATACTTTATTTGATTTTGTAACGTCATCTCTCTCGTTAATATAATATAATGGGTTAGTTAAACCCTCTGAAACAAAAGGGTAAGCAATATGTAATTTTCTATAAGATCCATCATTATCATAAGGTGTAAGTGTTGGAGGAGCACATAATGCAACACTAATAAGTGAATTTCCGAATCGGGCTCCCCCCCAATTTTTATTGTCTAATATATTATTTGCTAGCGTTGATGAATAATTTACTTCAAATTTTTCACTAATTTTGTGATCTATATTAGCTGTCAAAGAATAACGCTTATAACCACTTCCTTTTATGATTCCATCTTGATCAAAAATGTTGCCCATGATGGCAAATTTCGTCTTTTCATTACCCCCTCTTATGTTTAATGAATGAGTTTGAATTGGAGCCGTTGAAAAAACAAAATCTTGCCAGTCAAACCCCTGGCCAAAATTGCGAATTTCATCCTCCGAAAAATAGGGTTCAAGACCATCATTTTTTCGTTGAAGATTATAAAAGTTCGCGTATTCTGTAGCATCCATCATCTCAATCTTATTTCTCAATGATTGGAAACCCAAAGACCCTTCATAATCAACTATCGTTTTTCCCTCCTTCCCTTTTTTTGTTGTTATCAATACTACGCCATTAGCCCCTCTGGAGCCATAGATTGCAACAGCAGATGCATCTTTTAAAATTTCCAGGCTCTCGATATTTGAATTGTCTAAAACGGTTGGGTTAGAGCTTGAAGATGGAAATCCATCAATTACATATAAGGGTTCATTGCTTCCCTGAATTGAATTTGTTCCTCTGATTCTAACACTTACAGCACCACCAGGTGATCCACTATTCTGTTTAACCATTACACCTGAACTGCGCCCTTGTAAGGCTTGTAAAACATTTGAGGTTGCAAAGGCGTTTATATCTTCAGCTTTCACTGAAGACACTGATCCTGTTAAATCGGATTTCTTAACCATTCCGTATCCTATTACGACCAGCTCTTCTAGAGTCTTGGTGTCTTCAATCAATACAATAGAAAAAGAGTTTCTTCTATCAGTTGGGATTTCTTGTGCTAAATATCCAATGTAAGAGATTTGTAAAATAGCATTTGACGACACTTTCAGTGAGAAATTGCCTTCAACATCTGTAACAGTACCATTAGAGGTTCCTTTCTCTACAATATTGACACCAATAATCGGTTCTCCTTGTTCATCAATTATTTTTCCAGTAATAGCCTTTTGCAATGGCTGCTGTTGTATTAGTACGTCTTTTTCGACGGTTGGTTTATTGTCTTGAGAATAAATAGGTTTAGCATGCATTTGATGAATAGACACCAACAGCAGCAGGAATATCAATTTCATGGCAAAATATATTTTGCGTAAAGAAAAATAAGTAGTGCGTGTTTTTAAATTTATTAACATAGTATTCATATTACTATTGTAATTAAAATTGATTAAAATTTTTGAATGTTTAGTTTCTAAACTACCAGATCAATTCACTGACTATGAAAAATTACAAAGTTTGTGAAAGAAAATGCTGTATTTTATTTTTATATAAATAGGTTGATTATTTGTGTTTTCAGTTCTCAAGAAATAATAATCTCAGAATTTTCTTTTTTAGGTAGTTTTATGTTACATGTGTTTTTTACTCTAAATAAAAGCTTAATTTTTCCAGACTTTTATTACGTTATTATCAGTCTTTTACGTTCAATGACAGGGAGTTTCATTTGAAAAGAAACGTCATGCTTTTAAATTAATGAGATCGGAATATAGATGTTTTCCTAGTTCTTTAAATTACATTTTCCATAGGCACTCCTCCTTAAATTTAACTAATGTTGTTGCAAAGAAATATATAATATTTTATATAGACAAATAGATTTCAATAATAAAAAACTAAAAAAAGTTAATTATAAGATTATATTACTATAAAGTTCTAATATTATGACTGAAAATTATTGCTATAATATTATTGAAATACAATAGTATAAGTGTGATTAATTAATGAAAATTGTATTGAATGAAATTTGATTCAATCAGGGTTATTTTTGATTCTAATAATTGTTCAAAAGTCAAATTATTACCAATTAAATGAAATTGATTTTATAATATTGAATTTATATGGAAAAATGTTTAACTTTGTATTTTGATTAAAACATTCTGGAGATAATATTGAAGAGACTGTTTGGATTACAAGATTTTTTGAATATTCTTTATTAAATATTTCTTCTAATTTCTTAATTATATGATACAGGTAATTAACAGAGCATTAAACATTTTAGAATTGGTTTCAAAAGAGAGAGACCGTGATTTTTCTTTAGGAGAAATTGCCAATAGCTTGAATTTGAATGCAAGTACTTGTGCGAATATTATAAAAACTTTAGTGAATAGAGGTTATCTTGAACAAAAGGGAATAAAACAAGGATATAAATTGGGAGTTCAAGCTTATTATTTAACTGGGAATTTTTCCAATAGAAAAGAGTTGCTGAAGGCCTCCGTAATTCCATTGCAAGAACTTCGGGATATATTAAACGAAAGTTGTATTCTCACAATTATGAAAGAGAATATGAGGGTTACTTTGCATAAAGAATTAAGTAGTCAGGAATTGCAAGTTGTTAGTAACGGAGAAGAGAAAAATATTTATTTGACTGCAACGGGAAGAATTGTCCTTGCATGTCAAAATATAAATACTCAGTTAGATTTTATAAAGAAATATGGTTTACCTGGATCGATGTGGCCTGAAGTGATAAATGAAAAAGATTTAATTGATGAATTAAATAAAATTAAGCGGAAACAACTGGCTATCCATTTTGATGGTGCCTTCATTGTCGGCGTTGGAGCTCCCATTTATAAAAATGGTGACGTTGTTGCTGCAATTGGAGTTTATCTTCCCGAAGTAAGATTTAATTATAAAATGCAAGAAAGAATTTTTGTGGAAATAAGTAGGACAGCCCAACTTATTAGTGAAAAAATGGAAGAGATTCATTGAATTTAAAACTTCCCGGCTACATCAATTGCAGCCGGGAAGTAATTCAATGGGTTGACAATTAATACCGTCTTCTGTTGTAACCGCCGTCGTTTCTTTCCGTTTTCGGGCGGGCCATGTTTACGGTGATTGTTTTTCCTTCAAAGTCGCTGTTGTTCAGTTCATCGATGGCTTTTTGAGCGTTAGCGTCATTTGGCATTTCTACAAACCCGAAACCCCTGGACCGACCGCTGTCTCTGTCTTTTATTATGTTGGCAGAAGAGATTTCACCGTATTCTGCGAATAATTCCTGTAAGCTCTCCGTTGTTGTGTCGTAGCTTAAATTTGATACATAAATGTTCATTTTCTTGTTTTTTTAAATTGTTGTTTAATTTTAATAATGTTTCTTTATTATTTTTCTATTCAAGGATAGTAATATTTACTGCGTTCATTCCCATTTTCCCCCGTTCCAGATCGAAAGTAACGGTATTTCCTTCCTCGATTGAGGCAAAAGCATTGTTGATATGGAAAAAATATTTTTCGCCAGAATTGGTTTTTTTTATAAATCCAAAGCCTCTGTCGGAGTTAAAAAAGTCCACTTTACCGGTCAGCGGTGTGATTTCCTCTTCTTCTTTTTTTGGCGTTGAAATGACGATACTCTCTATCGCGACTTTTTCTTGTTTTTTGGGTTCAGGTGGAGTGTCGGTAATGTTTCCGAACTCGTCCACATAGGCAATCATGTCTTCAAATGATTTACTTGCGTTGCTTTTCTTCCGATGTTCTCTGCGCTGCTGTTTTTCCTGTTTTTTTTCTTTTCTTTTCTTTTCGAATTCTTTTTTAATCATCTTATTTAATTTGCGATTATCCGAAACCGGTTTGTAATAAGGGTACACCGTTCGTTAATCGATGTTTTTTTGTTCTTTGAGTCATTTAATGCGCTATCTCCTTACCCGATAGAAATTCAGCAGCAATAAATTCTTTTTTTAGTTTTGAAATCACTTCTCTTACACTGGATATTTTTTCTGTCAGATAGGCGTTTGCTCCGGCAAATGCGTATCCACGGTTCATCCTGCCTTTTGAAGCATTATACAACGCTTTGATTATGCAATATGGGCTTTTTGAATAATCGCAGGTCTTGATACAGTGGTAAGGACACGATTTGGGTATTTCGTTGCCAGCACTGACGCTATCTAAAAAATCTCCCTGAAAAGCGCGCCCCGGCATACCCACCGGACTTTGAATAATCATCAGGTCCGATTGTAAGGAGTTGACATAAATTTGCTTAAATGCATCTGAAGCGTCACACTCATCGGTTGGCACAAAGAGACTTCCTATCTGTACGCCTGATGCGCCAAGCTGGATAAAACGAAGAATATCTTCCCCGGTAGAAATTCCGCCGGCAGCAATTACGGGAATTGTTTTCTTGTCTTTGTAACTTGTGGCAATTGCCAGCACTTCTGGAACTAGCTTTTCCAAGGAGTAATTCGCATCCTCCAGATTTTCTCTCTTAAAACCGAGGTGGCCTCCTGCTTTGGGGCCTTCTACCACAATGGCATCTGGGAGATAATCGTAATTGGTGTGCCACTTTTCGCAAATCACTTTTGCGGCACGTGCTGATGATACGATGGGAACGAGCTTTGTATCGCTTGATGTTGATAAGTAGGATGGTAAATCCAAGGGCAATCCTGCACCCGCAAAAATTATATCGGCCTTTTCAGCAATTGTGGTGCGCACCATATCGGCGAAATTTGACAAAGCAACCATGATATTTACACCGATTGTTCCTTTGGACTTCTCGCGAGATTTGCGCAATTCTTCTTTCAGTCCCCAAATACAGTCTTTCAGATAATCGCCCGGTTTTCGCCGGTATAGCAATCCTAAGCCTGCACTTGAAATCACTCCAATTCCTCCTTCGTTGGCTACCGCCGAAGCTAAGCCTGAAAGTGATATACCAACACCCATACCGCCCTGAATTATGGGTAGCATAATTTCTTTTTCTCCAATAAAAAATGATTTGAACATCTCTGTAAATGGGTGTAACGATGTTGATGTATTGCACATGAACACCTGGTTGATCCAAACAAGAAAGCTGATTTTGAGGTCGATTTAGACGATGAAAAGACTTACCCGATGAGGATAATGCAAAGCATTGCTGTGAAGGATATCAATATAAACTTGATTGTCTAGACTGCAAAGATACAACATTTTTATTGATTTTCAGTTATTTCAGAAAATGTAGTTCTGAAAAATAAAAACCGCAGCAAATCATCTGTTTGCTGCGGTTTAATAGTATTTAATAATAAACTCTATAGATTACTTCACTTCTTCAAAAGAAACCATATATGATTATCAGTTAGTTACATTCTTATGGTGCAAATGTGATACTGGTGTTGTGCATGCAAAACATCGGTTACATCATCATTTGTGATCCCTTTTAGGGAGTTTGTTCGTTTTCTGACCACCTTTTCTGACCACCTTTGTTTTGATTATCGACCCGCTTCAATAGTTGCATCAGGATATTCACGACAATCACGCAACACCGATTTACAGAAATCTACAAAGATATCATAATCTCCCCAGCCATTAGGTGGATTGAACGTTTTATATTTATCGGGATTAGCTATTAGTTCTTTTATCCCTTTTTCGAGTGGCGTAATCATCTGAGAAGCTGTACTAATCCCAACCTGCTCCGGTCTCCATAAAACCTCATACAACCCGACTGCTTTAGCCATATTGTTGAGATTGTGGGTAACACTGAGATTGGACAGCATTGCCTCCTTATAATCATCTTCTAGTTGCTCCAGTTCTTCCTTTATAGCTTGCAACTTAGTATAGGCTACATCTATATTTGCTCTGCTTTCCTGAATATCAAAGCCGTTTTTGAATAGGTATATGTCTAAGCTCATAGATTTTTAATTGATTATAATTATCGAATAGTTATCATTCATCCTGCTTTCTACAGAAGCCAAATATGACAGCAAATCCTCCGAAGTCATCTCTACAATGGCATTGAGATTGATTTGTTTATACAATCCATCAGAACAAAGAATTAGTTTATCTTTTGGAGAGTATTGCAGCATTTCTATTTGAGGAGGATTCTCCATAGCTTCGCCTGTTAAAGAGCGAGTGACAATCGAATTATATTTCCGAATTTCACTTGTTGTCAGTTTTCTACTTAAACGGAGTTCATTTATTAAGGAATGGTCAACGCTTTGAAATAGCAACTTATTGTGTTCATTGTATTGGTAGACTCGTGAATCCCCCATCCAAAAAGCAAAGGCTTTATCTTTCAGAATCAGAACAGCAGCAAAGGTTGAACCTATTTTTGAAGATAGCTTTGTTCCTTCTTCTCGCAACTTTTGGTTAGTTCTCTCACACGCAACAATTATGGATTCTTCTACTATGGCAGAAAAATCTATTTGACTAATTTGGTCAAATAATGTATCAACAACAATCTTCGCTGCCTTTTCTCCATGATTATATCCTCCCATTCCATCTGCAATGATATGAAAAGATATATCAGGACTTAACTGCTCAGATAACAAGCAGTCTTCATTTTTAGAACGTAGCCCTTTATTAGTATAGGAAATGGTATTCATCGTTTAAATAGCTTTTATCGTATCTCCGCCATGTTTGGTTACACGAGGACGTGTTGAAATTTTAATAGGTCGGTTCATTACTTGTTTGTCTGTCGATTTTGTTGCCCATAAGTAAGCTTCTCCGGGTGACAAAGCAGCCATTTCAGGTGCAGATAGCGAAGACAATTGTGTAATAGATTTCTGAACGTGTTTTACCCACTGAGGACTATTAAACTTGTGAAGTAGAACAATACTACTTAGCTCAATAATAGCGTTCGGCAGGCTCATTGGGTCTTGACTGGCAATCATCAAGGAGACTCCTTTATGTCTCATTTCACGAATAGCCGTCACAATACTATCTGTCAAATCGCTATTGTTCATATATTTATGAGCTTCATCGAAAACAATAAATTTATTAAAGGATTCTCCATCGACTTCTTTCACACCAGAGAAGATATTAAGCATCACAACGAACAACCCTAATGCTTCTTCTTTTGCGATAAGCTCATCTCGTAAATCTACAATAATCAGCCGTCCCGGCTTTAGGTATCCTTTTAATAATTCATCATCGTTAATGTACTCAGCAGCAAAATTTAAGCGTTGTTCTGCCAACGATTTCTGAGAATTTGTTAATAGGTTAGAGTTGGCAATACCCCTCCTCATCGTTTGAAGAGAAATATTATTCCGAACACTACGCATAATTGCTTTTAATTGGCGAATATATGTAGAGTCATTTCCAACCGCCCCCAATAAAAACATCCAGTCTTGAACATTTAGCTCTGTTGAATTGAAGGATATAGGCTGCACTTCTATGGAAGGATATTCTTGTTTGCGCTCTTCCAATTTGTCTTTAGGAACTAACAATACAATATCTTCGATATTATCCGGCTCTACCCCATATACTTCTTTCAACTTCTTGAGTTGTGCCTTGTCATCATTTGGGTAAATCATGGAAGTAAATTCCGGAGCGTAATCCATACTTTCACTATAATGGAAAATAACCCCTGCAAGTGGAGCTGGCAATTTATTGATATTGGGAAATTGCTTCAACACCATCTCCGATATAGTTCCTATCGTATAACTTTTACCACCACCTTGAACACCAAATAGACTGATTGTGTTTGTTTCACTCAAATCAATTGCAATAGAGCGGTCACCAGTGATTGTTTTTCCTAAAATGCCGTATTGAAGGCTATTCGTAGTCTTGCCAATTGTGATTTCATAAGACGGTTCTATATATTGCACTTCTGGTTGATCCCCTTGAGATATTTCTTTCTTATTTTTTGTACGAGCCGGTACAACTACTGGTTCTTCGACCGAAGAGATATGAGTTAAGTCACTGCCCTCCTCTGAAGTAGAATACATTTTTATCTGTGTCTCTTGTGGGGCAATCTTTTTCTCCTCTTTCGGCTTTGCGTCTACATTGTTCAATAGCAATTTTCCTGAGGTTCTCTCAGATTTTTCGAAGAAATCAATAAAGTCGACATCCTGAACAGTTTTACCTTTTGTATAAGTGTTTAATTCCGATTTATCATCCAGTATCTCATTAATAACTTTGCTTCCCATAAAGTAGAAAGTCGTATCATCCAAATACTCTTTCTTCATTCTGATTGGAGCAGAGAAATCGAAAACTATACCGAGGCTCTTAAAGCGGAGATTGTATCCAGCATTAAGTTCTGAAATGAATTTTATATAGGAGTCATAGGATTCCTGAGAGATACTTCCATATCTTTTAGCTCGTTGCAAGTAGAACAGCAAGATTGACTTCAATTCCATTGTTTTCAACTCACGATCAAGACGATCACCTTGGTTGTCGAAATGTAGTTTTAAAGCTTCAATCGTATTAAGGATTTGGCGATTCATTTTGTCTTGTAAATCTTCTTTCTCCTGTTGTCCGAGACTTTTTCTACATTTTATTTCAATTACAGTAATAACAATCTCTCTTTTTGAGGGGAGAATATCGACTAACAAATTATCTGCTCGCTCTTGACTACTATCTTTTAGAACATCAAACAAATTTTTATGCAAGTCTATCGGAATGAGAAAGGCATCTTCTAGTAGACCTTTCTTTTGTAGCATCCTTTTTGTCAAGGTAATTCCCACGATTTCAAACGCTTTATTTCTTGAACTGTTTACTTGCATTATTAATGAGCTGCCAACAGATCGCAGGTCTTCCAACAAATTAGCAAATCGGTTTTTGTCGGAAATATCAATATTAAATGCGTCAAACAAAGGAGACATAAATCCTTCTATTTCAGAAGTAGGTCTGGTTGTAAGATAGGAAGAGACTCCTGTTGTATCGTTGCTTGGCACGTAATCCAATAAATATGGAACATCCTCTTTGTTAAGACATGGCAAATCGTAAAATTCCGGCCCCATGTGTTTATCAAACGTAATAACCCAATCGGAAATATCATGAACAATTGACAATAATGCCTGATCGTTTTTTCCTAACGATAATTTCATCGCAGGAATAGAGTTCTCTCGATTTGCTGATAGCGATTCTGAAATACAGGTCTGGAATAGAGCAAACAAATCAACAATAATGCTTGCTTCTGAATTTACCGGTATCTTTAAAGGTGCGTCAGATATATATCGACTCCATGTGAATTCGTTTTCTTTTTCAGTTATCTCAATTACCGGATTGGTGATTGTTCCATTAAGATAAAACGATTGCTCTTCTTTCTCCGGTCTTATCAAATCCGTTTCGGAGGAAAAAGGATTTACTAAAAATGTGATATGTGCCTGATAACTTGAACTGTTTTTTAAAAAATCAGTAATATCATTGACGGAAAATCTTAATTTGGGGAATAAGCGATTCTCTGCTGCTTGAGAAAACGACTCTGCATTTTCTGATATTTGGTTTTCAGGATTAATCAAATCTCTTAAAGCATCACCCGGTAAAATCAGCTTATCTTCTGTAAATAAGCGTATTTCATATTGCAAATCGTATCCGGACTGCTCTAATTCGATCATTGCTCGTGCAAAAACAGCCGCATCACCCGGATTAAAGATATTGATTACCAACTTGTCGGTGTATGGGTGTTGTAGGATATAATTTTTCAAGTGACGAAGAACTAACGACAGACTTATATCGCTATCAATGCGTTTTTCTTTAGCAATATTTAGAATCGAAGCCAAATATGACTTTATCTGTCTGTGAATGTTTACAAATGCATCATTTGTGTGATTGGACGGATCTGCATAAATGCCCCAACCATAGGTCAGTTCTCCAATATATTGGTAATAGTTTGTTTTCTGAGAGTCAACCAAAACCAAAGGAGCAACTTCGGGTACAAGATCACCATAAAAAAGATTCTCCAAGTTTTTCCACCAAGTTTTTTGATAACCGATTACTTCATAAGATTGTTTTTCCCAGTTTTGAAACAAATCGAATAGATTGACTAACCATGCTAAACGGAGTGGGTGCAACGGAGTTATCAATTTTAAAGAACTGTAACTAGTGTCAGGCATTTCTACGGAAAGAGACACAACATCTAATTGCTGTAAGAAGTTTTTTATTTGCGAATCGCTACTGTTTTTTATCATCTCAGCAAACCATTTCTCATATTCGCACAGATAATCCTTTATTAACTGAATGTGATTGAAAACATCAAACGTTTCTATAACACCCGTTGATTCAGGAGCACTCTCCTGAATCGCTTTAAACAATTCAATCCTTTTTTCTTTCAGAGGCTGACTGAAAACTAACTTATCATCCGCAGAAGTGAATTGGCAGGATTGTAATTGGTGGTCGGTCGGATTTGCACTTAATTGCACTGATAAATATCCGGCAGAGTCATTGTGTTGCAAAAGACTTCGTTCTATATCAACCAGTTTTTTTGATAAAATAATTTGATAGTTATGCGAAGTATTATATTGTATATGAAATATACTGGAAAGTAGATTTCCTTCAATCCATTCTGCTCTTCGCGGCTCCGGATTATCTAAATCTTTATTATTCCTTATCTTTTCAATGCGATAATGAAAATAGGCTTCCAATCTATTATCTATTTTCGCTTTTCGTGTTTCCACTAATTCGGGTTCTTCGTCTGTCAATTTTAGATAGAACGACTCTGTATCACTTGTTAACAATACTCGGTGCTCCATTTGAAATTGGCTCTTGGTTAATCCGACGTCATTTTTGTAAGCTATTTCCCATTGTTCCTGCACAGACTCTTGTCGAAATGGGTCATCTTGATTCAGGATTGTTCCATGTTCATCTTCTGCAATCACATGGAAGAAATAGGATCCATCTTCATATTGCCCATCAGCTATTTCAAAAGAAACATCACGATAGGCTTTTATACCATCTGTTACTTTTATTTTTTTTACCTCTCCAATAGAATACATCCCATCCACATTCATGAGGATAATTCTGAAATTCTTTAAATCTTTCGATTCTCGGGGAATAGGATCGGTAAATATTCTCAATTTCAGTTTTGCCTTTTTTCCGCTTTGTATAGATAAAGAGAATCCTCCATCCTCTTTATTTTCCACCATGTCCTTGTTTGGGAGAATTTCTGCACTGACAGTTAATCGATTGCTACTTGGATCAAGAGGAATTTGCCAGTCGGCAAAATTTAGTTCCGGATATTTCTCCAGCATGTTATAACTTAGTTCATGCTTTGTTTTGCAATCGGACTCAATTTGGAGAAAACTTGCAATACTTTTCTGAAGCGTATCCGGAGGTATCGGCAACTTGATAATACGTTCAGAAACTGATACGGAAAAATCAAATAGAGACTCGCTACAGATTACATTAAAAGCTAGTCTTTTTCGAATTACCTCTATGTTTTCGATCAAATTTCTATCAGGAATCAGACCGAATAGATAAATACCATTACCTATCGATTCTTTTGTATATCCATTTAGTTCCTGATATAGAAGATACTGTATGGCAGTAGCTAAATTTATTTTATCTTTTAGATAGGCAAATAGTTCTTTTATTATTGGCTTAAACTGCTCCGGAATTTCAGAAAATATATTGTCAAGAACACGACCATCAATCGGTAGTATTGACAACTCCTTAAAGGTTGCATCTCCATAAGAATCCTCCGCACTTGTACGACTATTTACAGGAATGAGTACTAATAGCGTTATATTCAGATCATTTCTTAACTCGATTAGCTTAGTAGGAGTAATATATCTATCTCCGGATTGATTTTCAGAAAGTATATATAACGCCAATGACGGATTAAGTTCCTTTATCAGAGAGTATAATTGCTCCAACTTGTCGAGAGACAAACCGGTCACTTTCATACAATATCCGGGAGTCTCTTGCATTAGCTCATATTTATACTCCTGCACAAATAGAGCTAAAAACTTATTATAGTATAATTCAGAAAGATTCATAGCATATCAAATTTTGTAACGTGGACGAATTTTTTGTAATATGTTGGCATCGCTAAGATCGGTGTAGAAGCCTATCTGTCGTAATTTATTTTTAAAAGCTTCTACATTTTCCTTAAAAGCCAAATGCGTTTGCACATCTGTATTTACAAAACGAGCTTCATCCAATCCGTTTATAATTATTCCATAACGTTCTCTCAACTTATCAATTAGTTCATCGATAGATAATGGCTTGGATACAAATTTATTATCCTCAATTTCTAATACTAATAATTGGATAAGAGTCTCTATCAGTTTTGAACCTAATACGGCTCTTCGTGGGTGTTTCTTGCTCCTACCATCTGCTATAAATGCAGTTTCGGTATTCTTCATCGAAATTTTGTCTAAAAAAGAAGTCGTATGTTTAAATTGGTATGCTCCACGTACCTTTGTTAGACATAAAACATATTTATCAAAAAAAGAATTCTCATACTGTACAAAATCATTCAGTTGTTCTTTGTCTTCCTGCTCTGAGAAACGTCCTACTAAATCACTGAACTTAGCCATAAAAAAAGCTTCAAATGTAGCATCACGGCTTGCCAAGACAGATAATATTTCATCAAGGTCATCTGGCTTATTAATTAAAAATTGAGGCAAGGTCATCACCGCATTTATTTGCATGGTAGATTTGAAGTAGTCAAACTGGCTATTTAATGTTGCCTGCATATCGGCACAAGCGACCGAAGAGATGCGACTATCTAGATTATCGGTCACATCTACTACAATACTCCAATCATCTTCAAGCTCTTTCTTACCAGCCTTAATCATTCGAGGCAGAAAAACTATAAGTTTCTGAAAATAAAGAGACAAGTGAAATCCTATTAAGGTTTGTAAGTATTCAATAAAAATATTTCGGGGAACAATATCCTTATAGACTAACAACCGCTTAATATCATCACAAAACAAATCTGCTTGTCTTTCTAATAAGGGTTTTATTCTATTTATATTGTCAGCAGGCAATACCTCAATCGAAATATTCCGCATTAAATGCAGAATACCAACAGTGTCCACATCTAATTGAATATTACCGGCAATAGTATTACTACTACTATCCCAGCCTGCTAACAAATAATCTTTAAGACCTTGTAAAACGTTAGGTTGTTTGGAAAGCATTAAAAAAACCTGATCTGATGAATTATAGTCACGTGCATATTTTACATTCCTGATACGATAACTTTCTAAATGCATAGGACGCAAAGAGCTTATATTTTCTTTTTGCAAATTACCACGATTCACCATGTTGACTAAGTTGCTGCGTAACCAATCTTCTCCAGCCTCTTCATTGTCTTTGAATCCCTCAATATAGCCTTGTTTTTCAAGTGATTCTAAATATTTCTTTAGACTATCTATTGTATGTGTATGCCTAAGTTTTAACTTAATACGCGAACCATTGTTTCGCATAAGCATAAACAAGTTGATTAAAGTGGTATCCAGTGTAATGTTTTTCGCATCACCGGCGAAGATTAATTCATTACGAAAAATCGGATCGTATTTTGTCAGCTTTGGAATCATAAGTTATCCTTATTTAATGGTTCAATATGAATCTTCTTAGTCTCTGCTTTCAGCTTTATTGAGTAGAATTTTCGATTATTTCTGGTAACCAATAGCTCGGTATGTACTTTGCTCTGCAATAAGTTCTTAAACACTTGCAATTCAATAAATCGCCCTCTCAAGTCGTTGATTGACGGATTAAAGCCTCGTTCAATATAATCAAGCATTTCATAAAGATCGAGTGAAACCGTCAACTGAATATATTTATTTTCTTTATGGCGGAAAATCAAGCTATCATTCTCATGTTCAATAAACTGCACCAATTTTTCGTTTTTATTGGCAAGAAGTTCAAAATCGGAAAGAGCGAAACGTCGGTAACTACTACTAAAAGGGTCTTTGATTTGCGTAGAAGATAAAAGCAAGTAATTTGCAGAAATATCCCTATTCCAACCGCCTTCGCTACACGATATGGCATAGGCCAAACTATGTTTGGTTTCTTCCATATCCATTTCACTTCCATTTAATTTGCCATAAAACTTTCCAAGCGACTGATAAGGCAACCGCTTCATAAAGTCATACTGTCCTTCGAAGTAGTGGTGGCGAATAAAACTTTTATGACGGGCTTTCGATAGGCTCAAGTTACTTTTGTCTTGTTCTGAAACAATTTTCCGAATATTTCTCTCGTTAAAAGTCGGCAAAAGAGAAACTTTTCGACTTTCAAAAATTAAGTAGTCGCCTTCTTCCAAATGTTTGAAATAAAGATCTCTATCAATAGACGGAATAGCTACCTGTGCTATATCCGTTTCTCGAATAAGTTTGATTAAGCGGTCTTGTGAAGGCAATGCTTCTTCCATTTCTCTCGAAGAAATATTGAAATAATAAAACTCCCAATACACTTCTTCCGGAATTTCCTTATCATCAATTGTTTGCAGTAGTCGTACAACATTATCACACGATTGATCACGTGTCAGCATATACGCAATGAAAGAACGCAGATCGCGTATGGTAATGTGCAACTCCCGTTTATATACAATTGTCCGAATTAACCATTCCAAGCGGCTAATAACCTCATCTCCGGCAGCACTATCGTTCAATGTGTCAACATTGTACTTTATAAAACATCTTTCAGCTATTGGACAGGCGTAGCATTTTCCCCATAGTGATTTATCTGTCAATTTCTTTACTTGCGACCGCAATAGAGAATCGTTGTTGTTCGCATCTTTAGCGGTTACCGAACGAAGGTTTAGATTGATAATCATTAAACCGTCGGGAAGTTCAGTATATCCTTCTTTATAGAAGTATTCGTCAATAATATTTGCTAAGTTTGTATGATTGTTCGACGGTTCTTGTAAGAAGTCAACCAAACGTCCTTCGTTGATTGCTATAATTCGTCCTTCTTTCGCTTCTGAATAATTTTTCAATCCTTCAAATGGTTTAAAAAATTCGGTAAGCACCTCATCATTTGCTCTTTCTTCTTCATCTTGCGAGCCATCATAATTGCTTTGGAATGGAACTCCGTTAATGGAGAATATTGCTCCATTCCGATTTGAAAGTTTTTGCACATTTTCGGCAATTCCTTCCACCTGACGAATAAAAGCTGTTTTGCCATCTCCTGCATTTCCGGTTATAATAACAAGACGATATTCCCCATCTTTTATAGCAGAGAGAAGTTTTTTGTCAAGCTTTGTTTGTGTATAGGTTGCCTTGTCAAGGGCAAGCTCTTTCCATCCGGCACGCGTTCCTGCGTTCCCATGCGAACTTTGGCTATACAGGCTATTGATATAATCAACTATCGACAGTTCGGCTCCTGTATTGTCAATGATCGTTACTTGTCCGGAGTTATATAGTGCGTTTTCATCTATTTTCAGCAAAGCTTCCTGCATTTCGAGAGCCGAGGCAAAACGATTTTCACGCTTCGTGCCTATCGCTTTCATTATCCACGTCGAAAATGCGTCCGACACTTGCATATTTAAGCTATTGACGGGTGTCGGAGTTTTATCCAATGGCGGAACTGAAGATCCCGGCCAAGGATAGGCGTGAGTTAATAGTTGATAAAGTGTAACACCCAATGCAAAAGTATCGGCACTTGTATCCCAGTCCATTCTATGTCCGTTTTTCACCAAGTCTGGTGCTTGATATGGATAGGTGCCAACCCTGTCTTTATCCGCACCGGCATTGGCTGCGATATTAAAGTCAATCAACACAAAACGTTCTCGCTTATCCCAAACGATATTGCCGGGTTTAATGTCGCGGTGATAAACAGGCGGCTGTTTCGACTGGAGGTAAACCAATGCCGAAAGCATCTCTTTGGCAAGTTTATAAATATCATTCAACGGCAATCGCAAATCGCCTCTTGTATAATTGCTTAAATTCTCACCTTCAATCAGTTCCATCAATGTATAGAACATATTCTGATTGGTGGTGCCGTTGAATACAAATTTTACAATGTTATGGTGTGACAGTGTTGATAAGGCTTTATACTCATCCTCTACACTTTGTTGATTCAAGTCTTCGCTGAAAATTTTCATGGCGAAGAATTTATTCTGGAGCAAGTGTTTGGCTTTGAATACACGAGAAAAACCACCTTCGCCTAACATATCGAATAAAACTAAATCCGGCGTTACTTGGTCAGTTGGTTTCAATTCTTTCAGGCAAATAGGTTTATCTTGTTTTTCGGAGGTATTTATAACTTCTCCAAAAGCATTCGTCAGAATGAAATCAATCACCTCATCCATCTGACTCCATCGAGCAGTATCGTCTTCGAGCATGGTGTGCAAGCAAAGTTCGTCCATCCATGTAGGAAGTGCTGAATTAATATGCGAAGGCAATAGTTCGTCCGGTAATTTCCCCCCCAACCGAGCTAATTCCATAAAATTAGGGAATGGCACTTTGCCGACAATTAGCTGATAAAAGACAACTCCCAATGAATAAACATCAGTCATCGTGGAGGCATCATCCTGAAACAATTCGGCGGGTTGATATGGATTTGCCATATCCGGCGAAAGAGCTCCCATGGTATAATTCAAGTCGATATGTTTTGAAAACCACGAGCGACCAAAACCGGATAGGGCAGCATTGTCGGTCAGCAAATAAATATTGTCGGGACAAACAGCTCGGTGATAAATGTTTTGACTGTGGGCTACTTTCAGAGCATTAGCAATATCCAGCACTATTTTAATAGCATCAAGTTGCGTAAATGTTTTGCGATTGAGTTCGGAACTGAGTTTGTTTTCGTCCAAGTACTCACTTTTCTCATAAAATCGCAAACGGTCTTCACTCCATTGAAACTCTGTTTTCACAATGAATGACGAATACGGCATTTGCATCAACGCCATGTATGCGTTTTTGACTTTGTTGCTATGAAGTTCTTGTTCCGTTGGCGATTTTCCGGCTACATCTAAAATGTGTTCACGTACCTTATAGCGTCTATCGGGAAAATCTTCGGGCACACAGAGGTATTCTGTAAAGTCGTCTCCTTTTTCGAGGACTTCTTCTATTTTCAACCCGACAACTTCAGTACGTTCCTTGCGGGTACGATTCAAACTTTCGCCACTCAGATAATCAACAATGTCGCGCGCAATGGTTTGTATGACATTGGCTTGTTTGCCAACTTTCTCTGGATTGGAAATAAATTCGATTAATTCATCGCCAAGCGTATAGGTAGCACGGTAGCAATCGCTTTCGCGGTCGAGTCCGAATTTGTTTTGTCGGGGATTGCTCAAGGTAACAATACCTTCAATCCAAGCGGCTTTCCACTGAAAGTTTTTAGTTTTCAGTTTGCTGGCAAGCACGCTGGTTTTAAACCGTAAGGTTTTCAACGGATTGGCACGCTCGGAATCGTTTAAGTACCACACATGGTCGTTGCCTTCCAAATATCCGCCCCAATCTTTGTTTTCGATATTGAAAATGGCATGTGGAGCTACCACAATGCAGTCGTATTCCAGATACTGCACCCCTCCCCGCGGATTGGTATTGGCGAACTCGGCATTGGGGACAATGTAGTAACCATCAGGAAGATTGACTTCCAGAAATTTCAAAAGTCGCTCTTCGCCTGCATTTACCGGGCCGGTATTAAACTTCGGATTTATGATTGTTGCCATGATTCTATTTCTTTTTCTACAAGGGAGATTGCTTGATTTTCTTTTACATTTGCCAAATGATATAATGTGTGTGTTTTTTTTACAATTTGATCTATTTCAATCATTTGCGCCTCTTCTAAGATAGGGACAGGTATTTGTAGGAACAAACGTGGTATAGGTCTGCATAACTTTGTTCCTGCCTGCGTGTTTCTAATGAGCCTAAAACCGTAATCACTATTTAGCCAAGCAAACAAATAACCTGAAAGATATTTCTCATTTGTTTTCATCCTAATGAATTCACCAGAAACCAATTGACCTTGCAGATCTTCATTTGCAAAAATAGCACGACAAAATGTCTCACTTTCACCTAAAGTACCAACACCAGCAATCAACACTTCTCCATATTCAACCAAGCTATCTGTTTTTACTTTTCGCCGAGATATTTTTTTCCCTTTTATAATCGTATCAAAAATATCCTTCTGATTTATAAGCATTATTCCATTTTCTGAATTAACCTCTACGCGAGGGAACGAACCTGTTGAGAATATTTTTCGATCATTCAGTATTTTTTCTAATGGGATAGTTTGACAACAATCTCTTATTTGTTGTTTTGTCTTTTCTATGCGAGAAGAGTGATTGAATGCGTTGATAGTTGTGGTATCTATATTTTTAATGCTCTTAGTAAAGCATGAGGCTGTCCTTCCTTCCGAGCGTGCTCCAAAATAATCATAGTTATTTGCTGTGAGTTGTGGTAGAGCAGCATATGAAAGCAACTTACTTTTCGCTTCCTCCAACAATCGATTAGCCTCCACTCTCAAATTTGCCGACTCAACAATCAAATTATGAATTTCTTGTTGCTTGGATTCGGGGAAAAGAGGAACTGGAATATTTGCAACATGCTCAGAGTTAATATGTTTTACAACCCCTCCAAAACCTGATTGCGTTAATAAAGTATAACCGTATTTACTTGCCAAATAGGCATATAAGAAACCTGACAACAGCTTTTTGTTATCAGGAATGAGGCGAATAAGATCGTGAGTTGCAAATGTGTTCTTAAATAAGTCGTTTGTATAAACTACATTTCCCAAAGTTCCGGAACAAGAAATTAAAATCCAGTCGGAATCTAACATTAAGCGTTTCAGTCTTTTCGCTTGTTTTTTCGATACGAATTTTCCGGAATCAACACTTGATTTTGTCATATCAGAAGCTGCTATATATGGAACTCCATGTTCAGCGTCTTTGACAAATACTCGAGTGAAAATATTTCCTAAAAAAACATCTTCAGATTTCTCACCTACAGTAGTTAATGTATAAGGAGAACCCAATAGTTGTTTCTTTAACTTTATGCTTTCGCTCAAATGATAGCTTGGGTCGATTCTACCGCTATTGAGCAAAGAGTTATTTTGAATTACTGCTGTTCTCATTTTTGCAATCCTTTTAAGAATTCCTTATATGCTGCACTCACTTTTGGCAAGTCATCATCCAAGTCCTTTATCCGTTCGCTACGGCTTTTCACCACCATGTTGCCGTGTTCATCCATACTCAGCCATTCTTTTTTGTGATTGAACAGCAATTCCGCTCCATCTTCATCACGGACATATACCGGAACACCACGGCGGTCTTTCCCAACCGCTTCTACAATTGCCATAAACACATCGTAGTTTTCATCAGCAACTGCGATCAATTTTTCTTCTGCTGTTTTCTTTTGTAAGAAAAGCAAAGAAGCTTGTACACCTACTTGTGGAAGAAATGTTTCTACCGGCAAATCAACTGAAGCCAATAACTTAAAGCGTTCGAGTATCCAAGCACGAACCGACTCAGTATTCGGGTTTCCTAATATGCCGTCGGGCAGTACTATCGCCATTTTACCTCCCGGTTTCAAGAAGTTGTAGCATTGTTCAATAAACAAAACTTCGGGAGCTTCGCTTGATTTTACAGCACCATTAAAAACAAAGTTGCCATAAGCATCTTTCACCGGATTGTGCCCTAATTCGTATCGGCTCGATATACTCCGATCCACTTCCACCTTTGCTCCAAATGGCGGATTGGTAAATATCATGTCGAATTTTCCAAAAGCATTTTCTCTTGGAAACTCAAAGTTAAAATCTTTGTCCTGACTAATGTCTATGCTTTCTGCTACTTTGGGAGCAACCTTGTCTTTATCTACCAATTGCCCTTCTGGGTAATCGAGCGAATTGATATTGAATATATTAGCATGCCCATCGCCCGCCATTACCATATTCATACGAGCTGCCTTTTTCAAGTCGGGGTCGAAGTCGAAGCCGAAAAGCATTCGCTCGGCATACTTTTTCACGGCATTGTTTACTTCATACGAATTGTATTTGTCTTCGAGACGAACACCCGTCAGGTCATACATATTACCTGCTATCTTCTTTCGAACATGATCGAGTACCATGACTAAAAATCCGCCTGAACCGCATGCCGGGTCGAGCACGCGGGTATTCTGGTCGGGATCCATCATTTCTACCATGCAACGTATTACATTGCGAGGGGTAAAGAATTGCCCCGCCTCCTGTTTCAACGTATTTGAGACAATCGTTTCGTACGCCGTCCCTTTTACATCAATGGCTGCATCTAAGAAAGAGTATTTTGCCAATTCGGAAGCTACATAAGCCAATCCGCGTGGGGACAGATTAATTTGCTCATTCCCATCAAAAACTTCCTTGAACAAGTCATCGTTTTTCAATTCGTCGAATAAGCCTTTTATACGAATTGCCACTTTGTTTTGACCATCTTCGGTATTTTGTTCTTTCACTCCCACCCAGAAGCGACGACGGTAGCTGATTCCTTTCTCAGCATCCATAAAGCGACGCTTCTCATCGTATATCTTACAGAAAATAAGGTTTAGCAACTCCCAGAAAGCCGTTTTCTTCATCCCTTCATTTCCATAAATATAATCGTGGCAACGCTTGAATGTCTTTACCAACGAATCGTTTGCCGGTTTACGCGGGTGCGCCCGCTCTCCTGCTAACTCTAAATCTTGCATGGATTGACCTTTGCCGGGGAAATCGGAAATGTCGCCGGTTTGAGCTTGTCCGAAATCATCCTTTTCGCATTGGAGATAATGCAGGTCGTTTCCGTTTGTCCAAACACCAAATTCACAATCAGTCAATTCAAGATAAACTCCCAAGGTCTCGAATACTCCCTTCTTCGGGTCTTTATCCTTCACTTTGGAATCGAATACAACAGCTATGCGAATCATGTTATCCGCATCATGTGCTCTTCCGGGATCAAATATTGCAAGGTCGGCTTTGGCGCGCTTTGTTTTCCCTTCGTCATCTTCATAAGTGAAAGGGAAATCACGTTCCATATCATTCAAATCAAAGTTATACTCTTCGTTGAGCATCATAATCATTGATTGCAGCGTAAGCTCTTTCTCGCTTGCTGTTTTTATCTTTTTTGTCAGAGCACAAATCAATTGATTGTCTTCCAATACGACATCTTCTGTTGTGTTTTCCTTATTCTGTTCCATATCTTTATTATTTACTCCATTCGTTAAATGTTGATTTCAAACAAGCTAATACTTGTTCGTATTGTAAACTCGCATCCGACTCCACCAACTGGTTGATTAATTGGCTTTCTTCGGCTAGTTCAATTTCCTTGGCTAATATCTCACGGAGATATTCTAATGTTTTCTCGTTATCCCGTATCAGCAATTTGACATCTCTTGCCATAAGTTGTGCTCCGGCAACAACTTGGTCAAATTCATCCGTCTCATAGAGATCGTAATGTTCATCAACAGCTCTTTCTGTGTTAATATCCAAATAGTTTGTCAGAAGCAAAGCCATATCGTATGCATCTTTCGAACCTAACAAGTGGCGATCTTTCCATGCGACCAACTTTAATATGAATAATCCGGGAAGAGAAGCTATTTGTATAGAAAATTCTCCATCGATTTTTACCCTGATTGTTGAATTTGCCATTTCGGGAAAACCCCAAACCGACATGGCAATGGTTTCATCCGGTGGCCAGTAAATATTACCATCATCTTCTGCTACATCGCCAAATGGAACAATATCAATCACATAAATTCCTTTGTAGATAAAGCGTTGCTTTTGTTCCTTGCTTTTTGTAAAACCATCAATCTCAGGAAGGCTTTCCTCTATGGATTGAAATTGGCTCCAATCGGTTATTGCTATGGCAATATCAAGATCATCTGTTTTGCGCTCAGGAACTAAATCATGCAGATTGCTCAGTATAATATCACGAGCAGTAGCTCCGATTACATAGAAATCCACATTAATTTTGCTAAAGAAACTGTTTAGCTCTTTCAGCAAGTCTTTCAATAACGGATTTTTTAAGTTCTCACTTGAGATATTGTAGCTCATTGTTCAATATTATTTCTGCGGTTTCTATATTTCGACTATCTCCACTGCCCATAAGATCGGCGTATGTCAAAAGAGGAGAAACTGTATCGCCTACTTCTGTGTCATAAAATAAACGGAGTATTTCTATTTTTCCATTATCATCGGGGATAAGTTTTAAAGACTTACCCACAGATTGCCAAGTAGCATCCGTATAAATGGTAAAATTTGCCGGAGTAAGATTTTTCGTTATGATACCGGCAGCACATTCGCCTCCCCATAGTGTTTTCTCAGAAACAGAAGATAAATTCAGACTGCTCCAGTTTGAGTATTCAGACTTATTCATGAAATTCATTCTTTTAATGAATAACTTGGGACGAAGCACATCATTATAAGCAATAACCCAACGCTTCAGAAGCTCTATTTTGTTTTTTAGCACCTTCTTATTCTTTGTTTTCAAAAGAAATTTCGACTCAACAAGTTCTTGAACAATCGTACTTACAGAACCCAACGAGATTTCGGAAAGCTCCGAAAGCTCTCGAAATGACTTATTGATATTGTCCGGATTAACAAGCAGGCAGTATATCAGCTTTATTCCCGCTTCTTGAAAGGCACGAGGTTGGTTTGTTTTTGGGAGTCGCTCTATTCTCTTCCCTTCAACAATCAGTAATATATTATTATGTTGTATGTTACAGTTCCCTGCGGCATCAATGTAGTTAATACCCTCTTCGACAAAAGATTTTGCAATAATAGAAGGAATGTACTTAGTAATGAGAAGTACAGGAAGATTTTCCTCTCTTGAAGCATCTTTTAGCTGCTGAAGCACAACACCTTTATTTCCTTGCGTGATTTCAGGCTTCACGTCAACGATAAAACGCTCTTCTTTTATCCGAGCAACACTATTGCTTTCTCTTTTACTGTCCGAGTAAGTTATAGTAATTCCCGCATTTTCAAGCAATTTATCCTTTACTTCCTCTAATAGGACATCTTTTGTTTTCATGGAGCTTGTTCATTTTAATTAGCTGTTCATTGTCAATGAACATGCAAATATAATGAACATTATTGAATTGGCAAGAAAAAAGTTCAGTTTTAGAAGCAAATGACATCCAGAACCAACGTACTTACATATTTTTCCTCTTTTACATTTTGTAAACACCTCTTCTATGGAAAGAATAAATAAGGCAACACTTTTGCGAGAAATACTACCCGAAGTGTAGCGAAGGTGTGGAGATTTCGCGTAAAACCGCTTGCGGTTTGGTGTTGCCGTTTTATTCTTGGAATATATCTTTGTTTGCCAAATGAAAAAGGAGTTTATTAACTCGGACTTCTGCCTCTCTTCTTTTTCTTCTTGAGTTTTCGAAGCGGCAGTTCATCTTCTGGATTAGGATTGGCAATGTCCGCAGCGGTGGGGAGTATGGAGAAGAGTGAGGATAGAACATTTTGTCCTCCAATGCTATTGCTTGTTTGATTAATCGATTGTCCGGCTGCTTGGTCGTTTGGCTGGTCAAACGTTTGGCTGTTTGGCTGTATGTCCGTACCAACGTTGGTACGCTCGTGCTTTTTATTATTCTCTATTTCAGACACTAATGATTTTTTAGGCTGCTTCAATTCCTGCTCCTGCATCTGTAATTTGTCTTTTATGCTACCATTTTTCATCGTATTACAGTACACAAATGTTTCTTGCAAATCTCTCTGATAGTGGAACAACTTATCAAAACCCACCTCTGCCTGCTGAAACAAATTAGTTCTGTCGAAACCGCCTTTGATTGCTCCTTTCTTGGTGTTTTTATGGTTGGTTAGTGGCGATAGCTTCTTTTTATTCGACTGGTCTTTCCGACTGACAATCAAATGGCAGTGCATATTCAACTCATTATCTGACCTGTTGCGGTCAAAATGGATTTTACCATAGAATTTTATATCTTCTGCGGACAATCCCTTGTTGAAGTTCTTGGCATATTCAGGAATAAAGACTTCCCGAATATACCGTTTCATGGCTTCAGCCTGCTCTTGCTCACTGTTACCCATTGTTTTGAGTTCTTTTTCCGACGGACTGACGTGTATTGCATAGAATTTGGCATCCGTTTTCAAGAGCTGACCGATATTCGTATCAATATCCTCAATAACATCGGCTTTGTACAGATTTTCTTCTGTCAGATTGAAGAAGCCTTCGGTATAAATGCCTTTCTCTATGCGCTCTAAATCCTCATGTTCGAGATAATTTGCCAACTGTCGGCAACCTCCGGCATTGTTATATGTTCCTTTGGAGGGCGGTGGGAAGTCAATATTCATGCTCTTACTCGTTTATCAACTTGATAATCTCAGCCTTGAGGTTATCTTTTCGTTTGCCATCCATTACTCCACACGTTGCCAGTTCGGAATAGAGGCTAATCAGATTTAACAATTTCTGATTGTCTCGCTTTTGTTTCTCATCAATAGAAGATAATCGTTTGGTCTGACCATTTATAATCTCAGCGTGGTGTCCGAAAGTATCACTGATTTTTTGTAAGACACCGGAATTCCTTTCCCACATTGCCTCAATCTCCGACTTGATCATCTCTTCCAAGACTTTTACTACTCCATCGAAACGGACGGCTATCGAATGTGTTGCCCGAATCATCGGATTCAGTTCCTTTTCTTCAAAGTGGCGGATAAAACGTATCAGGTCATCCTGTCGTTTATTTATCTTTGCCAATTCCGTTTTGAAGGATTCCGGCGGCTCGGACGGATTGATACAAGCCTTATCCATATACTCGAAAGCGAGTTTCACAATCTCTCCTTTTTTCAGATTGTATCGCTTGCAAAGTTTATCTATCTGGCGATTGGTACTGTGGTCAATTCCAATCGTCGTTAATGCTGTTTTATTCTTATTTGGTGCCATATTATAACTTTTTTATAAGAAATCATTTTATTAATCGCCTAATCAATAGATTATTAGCGATTTTATTTATACGAGTCTTTATAAAACTCGTCTTCAATATCTTGCTGATTAACAGCAAGTAACCCCGTAGGGCAAGAGGATAGAACAGGACTTGTCCAGTTCCCTCTTGCTACATTGCTCGCGAACAGAGAGCCCATTGAAATGAAAGCTTAAACTCGACGGCTTTCACCATTCAAAGTGATAAAATTAAACATCACTTTGAGACGGTCGCCAATCATTCCGCCATAGAACTCATCGGACGAAAGTGTAGCAAAAGTGAAGTTCGTGGTGCCATGAGTAACGACTCCGACATCACTTCTCAGACTCAATAATTCGGATATGGGTCGGTTGACGTTCCCATAATCCTGAACCGTTTTGGACTCTCGCCCAAATTCATCAATGATTAACGGTCGCCGGGTAAATACACTTGCCGACTGCTTTACAATTTGCTCCTGTAATTCCACAGACTTGATAAACGTAAACAAAGGCTGATTCAGAAAAAATCTTCTCGAAATATGATTGTGAAGCATTGAGTAGGTCTCCAACAGGATAGTTTTGCCGCAACCATATTTGCCTTGCAGCATAATGCCTTTATCCAAATCGCCGGAGAAATCAGAATCATTGGTAATGTAGCAATAGAGTTGCTCAATCATTGGCTCGTTGTTTTTGTCAATGACAAAATCCTTCGCCTGATTTCGGTTGTGCAAACAAATCGTGCCAAACTCGCAAAACAAACTCTGAAAGTCAGCATAAGCCAACGGAAGATGCAAACGCAACTTCCGCATCTTTTCTTTTTCATGGGCAACAATCTCCTGAGCATCTTTCCGCAATGCCTGAAAGAATTGCTGATTAGTCGAAATCACTTCCCGTATGGACAAATCCTTTCTTTTTTCCATAAGAACTTATATTAGAGTTTTTGTATTTAGTCTTATTATTATAGGGTGAGGGTTTAAGGTCGGACTTAGGTGCTAAAATCTGATACTTAGTTTTAACCCTATGTCCGCCTCCAGAAGCATAATCTAACAGACCGGCTGCCTTTAGTCGGTCGCGTGAAGATTTCAGAACATCCAAAGAGATATTGGCATTGGCTGCCAATCGTTTGTTGGAATACTCTATCCATTCCGACCAATAGGAACGGTTAGCCAAATGAACCAAGAAGAAATACAATCGGGTATCATTTCCGCTGAAGTTCTCCTGTTCGTCCACTCGCCAGAAATTGGCTAATAAATCGAACAGGTTCATTTCCGTATGTTTTTACGCTTATTGTATTCCGTCTCAGCTTCGGACTCTATTTCCTGCAAAGTTTTCTTTTTGCCTTTAGAAATCCATTCCAGTAGTTCTTCCTCAAAGAAATAAAGTTTCTTGCCGTTCTTGTAGCAAGGAATCAGCCGCTTGCGTACAAGGGCATACACGGTAGGTTTCGCTTTGCCTATAATTCGGCAAGCTTCTTCAATATCAATCGGGATTCGTTTCTGAGGGACAATAGGTGTTTGCCCCTTTTCAACTAAAGATTTGATCTCAGCCAGTTCACTGACTAAATGCGCTACTGCCTTAGGCAGATTTTCAAAAGAAATTTCGTTTGCTTCCATAAATAATCGTTTTTATGATTTATGGTGCAAATGAAAAAAGTGTTTCTGCGGTGTCTGGACGACACTGGAGAAACACTTAGGAAACACTTAAAGTGCTGATATTATTTAGTTGATAATATTCATTTTTTATTTTTCACATAAACATGCTTTATCCGCTTGTTTTCTACATCTCGTTCCTCTATTTGGAAATCTTTTTTAAGCGATTTTATCAACGGAGTCAATTTCAAGAATCCATAATTTCGAGGGTCAAAATCAGGTTTCTTTTTCATAATTAATCCACCAACTTCAGCAAGAAAAGCCCAACCATTATCATCAGCCAAATCGTCAATTGTCGTTTTGAGTAATGTGATTATATCTTCTCCAATAACTTCTTTTTCTATTTGAGTTGTTGTATTTTCTCCTCCACTCTCTTTTTGGGATGAAGGAACAGGTTCTGCAATTCCTAAAATTTCTATATAAATAAATTTATCACAGGACACGATAAAAGGATTGGGAGTTTTCTTTTCTCCTATTCCAATGACGAGCATTCCAGACTCTCGTAATCTTGTTGCCAACCTTGTAAAATCACTATCACTAGAAACAATACAAAAACCATCAACTTTGTCACTATGCAAAATATCCATAGCGTCAATAATCATTGCAGAATCAGTTGCGTTTTTCCCTGTAGTATAGCTGTATTGCTGAATTGGAGTAATCGCATTTTCAAGAAGAGCTGGTTTCCATCCAGAAACCGTAGGCTTTGTCCAATCTCCATAAATTCTTTTAATTGTTGGGATTCCAAACTTTGCAATCTCATTCAACATCCCTTTTACGTTTGAGTAAGGTATGTTGTCTGCGTCAATTAAGACAGCTAACTTTAAATCATTATTATCTTTCATGTTTTGCACTATTTATACAGGTCACATAAATGCTATCATAATTCCCCAATACACTACATATTAAAGCATTCTTAAACTCTGTCACAAAGATAGTTATTTCTTCGAGACACTATACTTGTGTTATATGATTCAAATCACAAAAAACTTCCTGTATCTTGATCACCCCCTTCAACTCATCATCCTTCAAGTGCCGCTTGATACTCTTTACTTCCGTATCCTTGAAAATGTTAGGGAATACGATTTTCAGCAAGTTAGCAATGTCCATCTGATTCCTTGGTTTGAAATAGTTCCAGATATTCCATCCGAAATGGCGGAGATCAAGGGCGGATAGTTCTTTGACTTTAACCGGCTTCAATTCTTTTTCTTCTAACTTGTTCATATAGGCACGGACATTTCGGCAAAGAACATCAAGGTCTTCATCTGAAAGATAAAGGGCAAAAGATTTCCGAGTATAGTCCAGAGCGACATTCAGAATTTCTTCCTGTTCTTTGGCGATATTTTGCTGCAGTTCGTTCCGAATATCTTCTAAAGAGACATCCGATTCCGACATATCAATTTCAGTGTTACTTTCTTCTATCTCTGGCTCAACAGCAATAGTAGAAACTTGTCTTTGCTCTATCTTCCTGCGGAAATAAGGAATTTTAGCCAATCCGTTCCCGATCCACGGCAACATTAGGTTTTGCAATACCACGTGAATACTCAGATACACGATCACTTGGATAGCCAATACAACTACGAAAACTATGAACGCCGTAAAGCTATCAAACCCCATCGACACAGCGAATATACGAGTCAGCGTTGCAATGACCACCGCTGCACAGGCAACAATCACATATAATATAATGTATTCCAGAATGTTGTTTTTCATGACTCGGTATCTTTAAGGTTGTTCAACTGAATCGCTTGTGCTGCCTTGCTTTTCTTCTCGTCCACAACTTTTGCGTAAATCTGGGTAGTTTTCACATTGGTATGTCCGAGCATCTTGCTGACTGTGTAAATATCTGTGCCACTGGATAATTGAAGGGTCGCATACGTGTGCCGGAAGCAATGAAATGTGATTCGCTTCGTGATACCGGCGGCTTCTATCCAACGTTTCAATGGTTTGGAAATCCATGCGGGATCAGGTAAATCTTCAAAAACAAGCTGCTCCGGTTCACGAGGTTCACCGCACAAATCAAGTGCTTGTTGCGAAATAGGCATATATTCAACGCCTTTTGTTTTCTGCTGAGTAAAATGTAGTTGGGCGTGGTCGCCATTAATACTAATCTCTTTCCATTTCAATTTCTGAATATCACAATGCCGTAAGCCGGTAAGAGCCGAAAATAATGCTGCTCGTTTAAGAACATCTCGTTCGCAAGGTGTACTGGCAAGGGTGTTGAGTTCTTCAACGGTCAAATATTCACGGCGTGATTCCTGTTCTGGTATGCCTTTGATTTTTGCCGACAAATCCGTTGTCAAGTATCCATCTATAAAAGCCTGCTTCAATGCCGCTTTGAAAATAGAAAAATAGGTTACGGCAGTATTGCGAGAAATTGTTCCGCTCTTATTACCTCCACAAGGGGCAGACAAAAGATATAGCTTAAAATCTTCAGCAAAGCGATTGTCTATTTTGGAAAAAGGCAATGTGTCTCCAGCGAAGAGCTTTATTAATTCGTATGCTCGTTTCCAATTTACACGAATAGAGTCCGAACTTTGTGCATGGCGTTTCTTGGCTGTAGCATTAAAATACTCTACGAAATTTTGCTGTGAACGTTCCTTTTGTTCTACTTGTGCACTTTCCGTATCACTATACAAATCAGCATTATCGTATTCTCGTTGGCGAAGCTTGCGGATTCCATCAGCATACAGCATGGTTTCTTGGTCTTTCTCACTTCGACAAACGATTATTCCATTATCATCACGTTTAGGTTTGTAGGTTTTTGTTCCGTCAGCATCGGTTCGGGCGGTACGTTTCTTATCCCACTCTACGGTGGTAATGCAGCGATTCAAATATTCACGAATGCGTTGTGGAGTTTGCTTGCCGGGAACATTTACCGGATAGCTTTCAATGTAAACATACCATTCCTTCCGATCATCCGCCTTGCGTAATCGAACAGTGACTTTTGTGTTGGAGAGTTGTTTCATTTGCCTCCGAATATTTTATCGATTTGTTCTTTGGGAACATATACAAAGTTACCTACTTGCCGCTTTGGAATGCTGTTCCGGCGAATGGTATTCTCAACCGTTGAGGGCGACACACCATATTTTACAGAGACTTCAGTAACGGTATAACATTCACCTATCTCGTAATGCAGTTTCATCGGCTTTTCTTTTGGCTCTTCCGGAATCTCAACCGCAGTAAACATTTCTTCGAGGTGTTTCCGGCTAACTCTTGTCAGGCGTTCACCCAAATTGAAGGCAGGAACTTTTCCTGCTTTGATTAAGCGGTGAATTGTGTTTTTTGAAATTCCGAAAAGAATTGTAGCCTCCGTAATTGAAATGTAAGGGCGTGTTTGCATTTGAGCTATCTTTTCAGCCGATTGCTCCAAAATAGTTTGCTTCTTCTCTGCTTCCTTTTGCTGTCGCTTTTTCTCTTTGCCGGACTTGTTTGCACAAGCAGAGCCACAGAAACGTGTGACCACTGTTTTTGCCTCAAAGGGCTTTCCACATTGTTCGCAGATCTTCGGTATTTTCAGTTGACTAAATCCCATATTTCTATATCATCCGTTACATTATCGCTAATTAAGTATCGTTAAGACGCAATAAGGTGCGATAAGATCCACATTGTCGCCAATTAACGCCCGTTACAAATATGGTACAAATGTATGATAAAAAACAATCAAAAACAATAGCCTTCGAGAATTATTTAAAAACAAAATAGGCTGCAAACACTTGGTTTATAGCCTATTTTTATTATTTGTTGATTATTTCTAATCGCCTTTTACTTCACCTCTTCGAAGTCGACGTCGGTCACATCACCTTCCTGGCTTCCGCTTGGATTGCCTCCGGGCTGTTGCCCGCTGAAATCCTGGGGACCGGCTTGTTGTGCCCCTGCTTGTGCGTTGGCAGCATTGTACATGTCCTGGGAAGCAGCCTGAAATGCTGTGTTGAGTTCGGTCATATAGGTGTCGAGGTCGGCAATGTTTTGAGCCTTGTGGGCTTCTTTCAGCTTGTTCAGCGCGTTTTCGATAGGCGCTTTTTTGTCTGCCGGGATCTTGTCACCGTATTCTTTCAACTGTTTTTCGGTTTGGAAAATGGTTGAGTCGGCCTGATTCAGTTTGTCGATACGTTCTTTCTCTTTCTTGTCGGCTTCGGCATTGATAGCAGCTTCCTCTTTCATTCGTTTAATTTCCTCTTCGCTCAAACCCGAAGATGCTTCGATACGGATTTTCTGTTCTTTTCCAGAAGCCTTGTCTTTTGCCGAAACGTTCAGGATGCCGTTGGCATCAATATCGAAAGTAACTTCAATCTGTGGAATGCCACGCGGTGCAGGTGGAATGCCGTCGAGGTTGAACACGCCGATTTGCTTGTTGTCGCGCGCCAGAGAGCGTTCACCCTGTAATACGTTGATTTGTACAGAAGGTTGATTGTCGGCGGCAGTAGAGAACGTTTCCGACTTCTTGGTCGGAATGGTGGTGTTAGCATCAATAAGTTTTGTCATCACACCACCCAGAGTTTCGATTCCCAACGACAGCGGAGTAACGTCCAGCAACAACACGTCTTTCACTTCTCCCGTGAGGACGGCGCCCTGAATGGCTGCACCAATAGCTACTACCTCGTCGGGGTTTACACCTTTGTGCGGTGATTTTCCGAATAACCTTTCAACCAATGCCTGAACAGCAGGAATACGGGTTGAGCCCCCTACAAGGATGACTTCGTCGATATCTGAATTTGTTAATCCGGCATCTTTCATTGATGTCTGGCAGGGTGCTACACATTTTTGCAACAAGTCGTCGATCAGTTGCTCGAATTTTGCGCGGGTAAGGGTTTTTACTAAATGTTTGGGAATCCCGTTTACCGGCATAATATACGGTAAATTAATCTCCGTGCTGGTTGTGCTGGATAGTTCGATTTTTGCCTTTTCAGCCGCTTCTTTTAGTCGTTGTAACGCCATGGGGTCTTTCCGCAAGTCGAGGCCTTCATCTTTCAAAAATTCTTCGGCAAGCCAATCGATAACCCGATGGTCGAAGTCGTCTCCTCCCAGGTGAGTATCTCCATTGGTCGATTTCACCTCGAAAACACCGTCACCCAATTCCAGGATCGAAATGTCGAACGTGCCGCCTCCCAGGTCGAACACGGCAATTTTAGAGTCCTTGTGCTGTTTGTCCAGACCGTAAGCCAGGGCGGCTGCCGTAGGCTCGTTTACAATGCGGCGCACGGTTAACCCCGCAATCTCTCCGGCTTCTTTGGTAGCCTGACGTTGCGCATCGCTAAAATATGCGGGCACGGTGATTACGGCTTCTGAAACGGATTGTCCGAGATAATCCTCAGCTGTTTGTTTCATTTTCTGAAGCACGATTGCTGAAATTTCCTGCGGAGAATACAATTGTCCGTTAATGTCTACACGTGGGGTATTATTGTCGCCTCTAACTACTTTGTAGGGAACGCGTCCGATTTCTTTTTGCACCTGGTCGAATGTTTCACCCATAAACGTTTTTATGGAGTAAACGGTGTGTTTGGGGTTGGTTATTGCCTGACGTTTTGCCGGGTCGCCCACCTTTCGTTCTCCGTTTTCGACAAAAGCCACAACCGATGGTGTGGTACGTTTTCCTTCATTGTTAGGGATTACAACAGGCTCGTTGCCTTCCATCACCGAAACGCAAGAGTTTGTGGTTCCTAAGTCTATTCCTATTATTTTTCCCATAATTTATATATATGTATTTAATTGATTAATTTCTGATCCATAGCTTCTTTTTAATCATTTTCAAATCTTATGCCAAAAAACGATATTTGAAAAGAAACTGACAGATTGTCGGTAATATTTTAACAGACGTGTGGATATGTATTTAAAGTTTTTCGTTACCTTTGAAGTGTTTCTGTGAAAGATTTAAAATCGAAAATAATTTTCAACACAATATAAGACAGTATGTTTACAAAGGAAGATTTAGCGTTGTTACGGAAAAAAAATATTTCACAACAGCAAATTGATGCTCAGTTGAATTGGTTGAAGAAAGGCTTCCCTTTTCTGAAAATACTGAGTGTTGCATCGGTTGAAAAAGGGATTTTGCGTGTATCTAAAGCCGACGAGGAGGAATATCGGATGGCTTGGCGTGATTCTTTGGATGCGGGTAAAAAAGTCACCAAGTTTGTACCCGCATCGGGTGCTGCAAGCCGTATGTTTAAAGACTTGTTTACCTTTTTAGATGATGGTAATGATGTGCCTGAAACTGCTTTTGTTAAAACATTTTTCAACAATATAGGGAAGTTTGCCTTTTACGATGCGCTCAACGAAACCTGCAGGAACAATTTTGGAAAAACAGTTCCGGAACTTATTGATTCGGGCAAGTACAAACAAGTGGTGAGAGCCTTGCTCTTTCCTGACGGATTGAATTACGGGAACCTGCCCAAAGGGTTGCTTTTGTTTCACAGTTACGAAGAAGGAAATAGAACACCGGTGGGTGAACAGATGACCGAAGGTACCTTATACGCAAAAGATAAAAACGGTGTGGTGAATATTCATTTTACAGTTTCGGAAGAACACAAGGAGTTGTTTGAATTGTTGGTCGCTGCCCGGAGGTTGGGGTACGAATTAAAACTCGGTGCTAAATTCAGGGTCTCATACAGCGTTCAAAAGCCTAGCACCGATACCCTTGCCGTGGATATGGAGAATAATCCATTCCGCGATGAGGGCGGATCGTTGCTTTTCCGTCCCGGGGGACACGGTGCGCTGATCGAAAACCTGAATGACATCGATTCCGATTTTATATTCATTAAAAACATCGATAATGTTGTTCCAGACCGGTTAAAAGAAAGCGAAGCCTTATATAAACAACTTTTGGGTGGAGTGTTGGTGAAGATGCAGCAACGGGCGTTTGGCTACCTTGGAGAGTTGACTTCGGGAAAATGTAGCAACGGAAAGTTGCAGGAAATTTTGAAGTTTACCGAGAACGAACTTTGTATAACTTCTTCCGACAAATCTTTTGCCAATGAAGAAGAGTTGAGGGACTACCTGATTGCTAAACTTGATCGTCCATTTCGTGTGTGCGGCATGGTGAAGAACGAGGGTGAGCCGGGCGGTGGTCCGTTTATTGTTGAAAATCCTGACGGAACCGCTTCTTTGCAGATTCTGGAAAGTTCCCAAATCGATATAAACGATGCCAGGGCTGTGGATGCTTTCAAGCACGGGTCGCATTTCAATCCCGTGGATTTGGTTTGTGGCGTGAAGTGCTATAAAAACAACAAGTTCGATTTGACCCAATTCGTGGATAAGAACACCGGATTTATTTCGCAAAAATCCAAAAACGGAAAAGAACTGAAGGCCCTGGAGCTTCCCGGCTTGTGGAACGGTGCCATGAGCGACTGGAACACCATTTTCGTAGAGGTGCCCGTCAGTACCTTTAATCCGGTAAAAACAGTGAACGATTTGCTGCGGCGGGAACATCAGTAAAAGCATTTAGGGCGCCATTTGGCGCCATAAATGCTTTATCCTAATACCCGAACAGCTCTTCCTGCGAAACCTTTTGGATAGGCCCGTATTTCTCGAGCGCTTTCAGGTCTAAATCCGCTTCCTTGCCCAATATATAATAGGTGTACGTACGGTTTTTCACCCATTCCTCCTGGAATGCTTTTACGTCGGAGAGTGTCATGGACGGCACTTTTTCGAAAATCTCTTTTCGCCTATCCACTTTCAAGCCCAGGTCCTGTGCATAAACATAGTTCCACAGCACATCTTCCTTGATAATCCTGTTGGTGCGCAAACGGGTAATCAAGCCTTCTTTGGCCAGGTTAAACGCATTTTCTGATAACGGCATATCTTTCAGAATAAGGTGGAATGCCTGTAGTGCATCGTCCATTTTATCGTTTTGAGTAGCAATAAACGTTCGCATCGTGTAGGGGTATTTCAATTTCGACGGAGCGTTCAGGTACGCATTTGCCGAATAAGCCAGTCCGCGCGCTTCGCGCATTTCCTGAAACACGATCGCATTCATGCTTCCGCCAAAATATTCGTTGTATAATTCACGCGTAGCTTCGACTTTCGGATCAAACAGCCGGCCGTCGTTGGAAACCATTCCCAGGTAAATCTGTTTTGCATCGTATTCGGCTAAAAGCACTTTGTTCTCGTTGGTTTCTACTTGTTTGAACCGGTCGGTTTCGGGTACCGGTTTTAACTTTGCCGGGACATTGTGTAACGAATTGAGTGTGGATAGCAGTTCTTTTTCGTTTTCAGGACCATAATACATAATCCGGTGCTCAAAACCGTTGAGGCTTTTGATGCGTGTGGTCAGTTGCTGCGGATCCATCGATTTCAATTCTGCTTCCGACAATATATTGTTATCGGGAGAGTCCGCTCCCCAGGACGCATACTGGGTTAATTTGCTGAAATTAGCCCCTTGGTTGAGTTTAGCATCGCCGCGTTTCTTCAGGATATCTGCCGACAGGTTGGCGAATGCTTCTTTATTTACTTGCGGATCGGCCAGCAGCTCTTCGAAAAGCGCAAGAGCCTTGCTCATGTTTTCTGCCAGGCCATCGAGCAAAACATATACCCTTTCTGTCCCCGGAAAAACGTTGAACGAGCAAGCCAGACTGTAAAAATTGGCTTTGATCTCTTCCGGTGATTTTGTGGATGTGCCCAGGTATTTTAAATAATCGAAAGCCGTACCCAGGGCTTTATCGTGGTTATTTCCCATGTCGAACACATAAATCAGGCTGAAAATGCCGTTGGTTACATTCTGCTTGTAGAGCACGGGGATCTTTGATTTGGCAGTCAGTATTTTCATGTCCTTATCGAAGTCGAGAAACACAGGTTCAATGGGTGTGACCCTAGCGTCCTGAATTTCTTTTACGAATGTGCTTACCGCATCACGATTGGTGGCAATGGGCGTGATTTGTGGTTTGTCGATCTTTAACTCCGTGGGATCTTTTCCTTCGCGTTTATAGATTACGGCATAATTGTTGCGAAATTTTTCGTTGGCAAAATCCACGATCTGTTTTTTAGTGATTTTTGCGATACGATCGATCCGGGTTACTTCGTTGGCCCACTCCGTCCCGTTGATGAATGAGTTTACAAACCAGTTAGCCCGTCCTCCATTGCTCTCTATTCGATACATCTCGCTCAGCTTCATGTTGTTGATAGATGCAGTTATCAGTTCCTGGGGAAAATCACCTTTTTTCAGTTTTTCCACTTCTCCCAGCAACAAATCTCTTACCTGCTCAAGTGTCTGTCCTTTCTTGGGCGTGGCATTCATAACAAAAGCGCAGTGGTCTGCCATGCTGTAGGCACCCGAATATGCAGAAAGCACTTTTTGCTGCTGCAGCAGGTTCAGGTCGATTAATCCGGCTTTTCCGTTATTCATAATTAGGCTGATGATATCGAGCATGTCTTTGTCGGGTGTGGCCCATCCACCCATTCGCCAGCCGAGGGTCACGTTTTCGGCTTCCTGCCCCAACACATCCGTTTCAACCGGCTTTGTTATAGGTTGCCCGGCAGATGGTTCTATAACTGGCAGGCTGGGATTAGGTTTCATCTCTCCGAAATAGGTATCGATAATCTTGATCATTTCATCAGGATCAAAATCTCCAGCAACGCAGATAGCCATGTTGTTCGGAACGTAGTAGGTCTTGTAGTAGTTTTTAATGTTTATGATTGACGGATTCTTCAGGTGTTCTTGTGTGCCGAGCACGGTCTGTTTACCGTACGGGTGGTGAGGGAACAGTGAGGCAAGCACTTTTTCGTACACTTTCCGGCTGTCGCGGGTGAGTGACATGTTTTTCTCCTCATAAACCGTTTCCAGTTCTGTGTGAAAACCACGAATCACATTGTTTTGAAAACGGTCCGATTGTATTCTTGCCCAATTTTCGATTTGATTCGACGGTATATTTTCCGTATAAACCGTCATGTCAAAACCCGTATAGGCGTTTGTCCCTGTTGCCCCGATAGTCTTCATCAGTTTGTCGTACTCGTTGGGGATGGCTAGCTTGGATGCGGCGTAGGAGATACTGTCAATTTCCTTGTAAATGGCTCTTCTTTGGGTATCGTCTTCTGTATTCCGGTATTTCTCGAAGAGGCCTTCAATCTCTTTTAGCATCGGCTCTTCCTGCGTGTAATCCTGGGTGCCGAATTTTTTTGTGCCCTTAAACATCAGGTGTTCGAAATAATGAGCAAGGCCGGTGGTTTCTGCCGGATCGTTTTTCCCTCCCACTCGTACGGCAATATAGGTTTGTATACGGGGGGGTTCAGGATTCACGCTCATGTAAACTTTCAACCCGTTATCCAGGGTGTAAATACGTGCACTGATCGGATCATTGGGAACTGTCTTATACTTCAGATCACTGTTCTGAGAGAATACGCTCGTGGAAATAGTAGCGATTAAGACAATAATTGCGAATGAGGTAATTTTTTTCATAGGTTACAATTTAAAAATGAGTACGTTGTGGTTTTTCCCTTTTGGGAAAGCTACGATGATGTCGTACAAAGATAGTGTTATTTTGCTGCAATCACCAAATAAAACTTGAATTTTTATTGTTCAGTGAGTAGGGAGAAAACTTTAAAGGTTTATGCTACGTCTGAATTTTAAGCCGTTTATTTTTTGATAGATAAGTGGCTTTTGCGTGACTTGCTTATTTAGAACAAGAAAAAATTAAAATACTGGATAAATAAGATTTGATTTATCTTGCATTTTTTTGTTCATTTGTGTAGCTTTCAGAACATTATATGAAAACTTTTTCATGCGTTTATGTTAAACAAGATAATTCGGTTTAGTGTCAGGCACAAGCTGATAATCATACTTTTCACAATTACGATTATTGGTTTCGGAATATTTGCATTAGCCAATCTTTCCGTAGGCGCGGTTCCTGACATTACCAACAATCAGGTACAGGTAATTACCACATCAGCCAACCTTGCGACGCAAGATGTGGAGCAATACATCACTATGCCTGTGGAGTTAGCCATGGCAAACCTGCCGGGTGTGAAGGAGATACGTTCCGTATCGAAATTTGGATTATCGGTAGTCACCATTGTTTTCGATGAAAAGTTAGGTACTTACCTACCGAGACAACTGATTGCCGAAAAAATATCGGAAGCGTCTGAAAATATTCCCCAGGGCTTTGGTACACCTGTTATGGGGCCGGTTACTACTGGCCTGGGCGAGATTTACCAATACATTCTCGATGAAAAACCGGGTTATGAAAACCGTTATTCCATAACCGACTTGCGGACCATTCAGGACTGGATTGTGAAAAGACAACTGTCGGGAATTCCCGGAGTAGTGGAAGTGAATACATGGGGAGGATTTCTCAAACAATACGAGATTGCCGTTAATCCGGAGTTGATACGTAGTCAGGGAATTACGTTGATGGAGGTCTTTGATGCTATCGATAAGAACAACAACATAACCGGCGGCTCATACATCGAAAAAAACAACCAAAGTTATTTTATACGTGGCGATGGAGCTATAAAATCGCTGGAAGACATCCGAAGTATTGTGGTGAAGAACAGAAACGGAATACCGGTACTGATCGGCGATATTGCCGTAGTGCAGTTCGGACATGCGAACCGTTTTGGAGCCATTACTGCCAACGGCGAGGGCGAAAAGGTTATGGGCCAGATTATGATGCTCAAAAACGCCGATTCAAAAAAAGTAATTAAAGCTGTACACAAAAGGGTGGCAGAAGTACAAGAAACTCTTCCGGAAGGGATTTTTATCAATCCCATTGTTGATCGGAGCGAGCTTATCGGACGCACTACGATGACCGTCTTCGAAAACCTGCTGTTCGGATGCGTTATTGTAATCCTGGTGGTTTTGCTTATCCTGGGAAACCTTCGTACTGCGATGATTATCGCCTCCATCATCCCCTTGTCGTTACTTTTTACGTTGTCGTTGATGTACATTTTCGGTATTGATGCTAACCTGATGAGCCTGGGCGCACTCGACTTCGGGATTATTATTGACGGTGGGGTGATCATAGCCGAGTTTATTGCGCTTAGTCTCAATAACCACTATGATGATGCAAATAGGCTGCACGGGCAGGAAAGAAAAGACTACATCGATGAGATTACGATCAATGGCGCATCCAAAATGATGAACTCCGCTATTTTCGGACAAATCATTATCCTGATTGTTTTTGTGCCGATTATTTCGTTAACGGGAGTGGAAGGGAAAATGTTCCGTCCGATGGCACTCACGTTTTGTTTTGCCGTTATTGGGGCTTCTCTATTGGGGATGACATGGCTGCCTGTGGCATCAGCCTTGTTTATGAAACCGGGGAAAAACGGAGAAAAGAATGTCTCCCGGGTAATGCGGCTGGCTTACAAAACATACAGACCGTCCATTGAATGGGCGTGTGGACATAAAAGGATGATCGTTATCGGTGCTTTGGTTATGCTGACGGTTGCCTTGCTTCTTTTTGGTAAGCTTGGGGCAGAATTTACGCCTACGCTTGATGAAGGTGACTTTGTGATTCAGCCGGTGCTGAAAACAGGGACGTCATTGAGGAAAACCATCGAGATGACTACGCAAATGGAGGCAATATTAAAAAAGGAGTTTGTGGAAGTCGACCAGGTGGTGAGCCGTATAGGTGCTGCAGAGGTTCCCACCGATCCGATGTCGATGGAAGAGATTGACATGATCATCAAGCTCCGTCCGAAGAAAGAGTGGAAGAACGCCGGGAGTAAAGAAGAGCTTGCCGATAAGTTTAAAGAGGCCCTTTCGGTTTTTCCGGGTATCGAATACGAGTTTACACAACCCATAGAGATGAGATTCAATGAGTTGGTTACTGGAGTGCGCTCAGATATTGCTGTGAAAATTTTCGGTGAAGATTTGGATTACCTGGCGGAAAAGGCCGTGGAGATTGCAGCACAGGCCCGTATGGTAGAAGGAGCTGCCGATGTTATTGTTGAGAAAACGGTAGGCTTACCACAAATGAGGGTAACGTACAATCGCGAAAAACTGGCGTACTACGGTGTTTCCATAGAATCGCTCAACCAATACCTGTCGATGGCTTTCGGCGGACAAATTTCGGGGACGGTTTTCGAGCGGGAGCGCAGATTTGATCTGGTTGTTCGTTTTTTGGAAGATTTCCGCCAGGATATTGATAACATAAGGCAGATGTATGTGAATCTTCCCGATGGAAACCAGATACGGTTAAGTGAGTTGGCTCAAATTGAATACTCTTCCGGTCCAGCAAAAATTTCGCGTGACAATACCCGGCGGCGGGTGGTGGTGAGTGTGAATGTGCGAAACCGTGACTTGCAATCGGTGGTGCAGGATATTCAGCAAAAAGTGCAGGAGAACGTAGATTTACAATCGGGGTATTATGTGGTTTATGGAGGCCAGTATCAGAACCTTAAGAATGCATCTACCCGGTTGATGATTATTGTGCCTATCGCCCTTGCACTTATATTTTTATTGTTGAACTTCGCTTTCAATTCGTTGAAAGAAACAATAATAATCTTTTCAGCCATTCCGCTTTCTATTGTCGGAGGTATACTCCTGCTCTGGTTAAGGGGAATGCCGTTCAGCATCTCGGCCGGGGTAGGGTTTATTGCGTTGTTTGGTGTGGCTGTGCTGAACGGAATTGTTTTAATTGAACACTTTAAAGAGTTGCGCCATAAAAACGGAGGAATGAAAATGCACGACATTATTGTACAAGGCTCTGTCGACAGGCTTCGGCCCGTTGTCCTTACAGCGGCTTCTGCTGCGATGGGCTTCCTGCCTATGGCGATTTCCACATCGGCAGGAGCGGAAGTTCAACGCCCGCTGGCCACGGTTGTTATTGGTGGGTTAGCTACTTCCACTTTCCTTACGATGATTGTCTTGCCGCTGCTTTACGGATATTTTATGAATGACGAGCGCAGAGGGAGAAAAAACCGTTCAAGGAAAAGAAATGTGACGAAAGCGAAGTTTTGGCTTGTCCCGGTTTTGATGACAGTTTCTGTTACAGCTTTTCCCCAATCGAGTGAACTTTCGCTGGAGGAAGCCATCGCAACCGGAATAGCCAACAACCGGCAACTGAAAACTTTCGAATTGCAGGTACAGCGGAGCAAGGCGTTTGTCCCCACAGCTTTGAATATAGGGAAAACCGGGGTGTATTACGGCAGGGATGCCAATAACATTGCCGAAAACAATCATCCGCTGTATGTGGTCGGGGTATCGCAGGAAATAAATTTCCCTACCGTTTATGCCGCGCAATACAAGGCCAACCGGGCAGGGGTTTCGGTTTCACAAGCAGCTTATGAACTTGAACGACAAAGGCTCAGTAAGAACATAACGCAAGCGTATTATCAAGTGATATATCTGCAAAACAAACAACAACAGTATCGTTTTATCGCCGATATTTACCGCAAGTTTTCACGATCGGCTGATGCGCAATACAAGCAAGGTGAAATTGCGTACCTGGAAAAACTGAATGCAACTGCTAAACAACAACAGGTTGATATTCAGCAAAAACAAATTGACGCCGACCTGCAGATCGCTTACCGGCAGTTAAGCTTGTTTTTACAGCCCAAAGAAGATATCCGGGTTCCACTTCAGGAACTGGAGCCGGTTTTGTTGAACAAGGACATCCAGAACAATGCCGGGCTCAAACTGGCCAATGAACAACTCAGCTACGAGCGTGCCTTACTGGATGTTGAGAGAAATTTGTGGCTGCCCGATATTAGCGTCGAGGTTTTTAACGGAACGAACCGGTTCGCAAACGCGAAAAGTTATTGGGGCTGGCAGGTTGGAATTTCTGTCCCGCTGTTCTTTGGAGAACAGAAAGCCAGGGTCGCTTCGCAAAAACACAGCGTTATGATGGCCGGTTACTCCAGGCAGCAGTATGAGGTGCGGTACAACTCTACGTATGAACAACTGCGCAACGAACTCGAAAAATACCGTCAGAATATTGATTACTACCAAACGTCGGGAAAGCAGATCAGTGATGAGCTGATTAAATTTGCCACGTCAAGTTACGAAATAGGGGAGATTGACTTCTTCCGTTATATACAGAGCCTGGAAAATGCTACGCAATTGAGGTTGGATTATTTAGACAACCTGGCGAAATACAACCAGACGGTAATTGCGCTCAATTACTTGATAGTTGAGTGAACCGGCGGATAAAGGGCAAGAGGTAAGAAAAACGTAAAAAGACAGCAAGATGCGATTTTATAAACATTTCTTTTGGGGAGTTTTGGTTTCCGTAGCTCTTTTGGGTTGCGGTAACAAAAAGTCGGGTAGCGAAGCCGGAGATTCTACCGGAGATTCTGCGTTGGTAGCAATTTCCAACCGCCAGTTTGAAGCGATGCAAATGGAATTTGGTGAATTGCAGGAAGCGCAATTCCACGAAAGTGTGAAGGTGAACGGGTATGTCATCTCATCGGTAAGAGGGCAGGCCCAGGTTACCAGCCGAATTCCGGGGACGATAAGGATTATTTCCCGTGAGTTGGGTGATTTTGTCTCTGCGGGAAGTGTGCTTTGCACTGTCGAAAGTAACGATTTTATTGTGCTGCAGCAGGATTTTGCTACGATAAGCAATCAGTTCAACGAAGCAAAAAAGGCTTACGAACGATTGCAAACGCTTTATAGGGACAGCATCGCAGCCCGTAAAGATTTCATCGCTGCCAAAAGTGCTTACAACAGTTTGTTGGCACAATACAACGGGATGAAACATCGGTTGAGTCTGCTTAACGTAGATCCGGCGCAAATAGAAAAAGGGGATTTTTATCGGATACTCGAAGTCCGTTCGCCTATTGACGGATATATTACGCAGGTCAACAGTATGATCGGAGAATACGTTACGCCTGAAAAAATGCTGATGACTATTGTCAATGCCAATCAGTTCTATCTTCAACTGGATGTATACGAGAAGGATATCGCACAATTGGCTGTCGGTCAAAATATCCGGTTTTATAACTCCAGTAATCCGTCCGAGAAGTTCAGTGCGAAACTGACCAGAACAGGGAAATCTATCGATCCGGAAAAGAAAACCATTGTGTGTACAGCGCAAATAGAATCGATTAACAGCGGTTTTGTAAACAACATGTATGTTGAGGCAGAGGTGAGTGTGAAAGAATATACGGCAAAAGGGATTCCCGGGGATGCCCTTGAAGCGTTGGCGGACGGAACGTACCGGATTTATTTGCTTGAAAAGAAATCGGGAGATAATATATACCTTAAATCCGTCTCCGTCACCACTGGGTTGACATCCAACAACATGGTGGAGATAAAAACGCCGCTTCCCACACAACAGGTTTTAGTAAAAGGAGTATATAACCTTCCGGCAACGGAATAGTCCCCACGGTTTTCACACAATATTTCCGTCAAAAACGAGTTATTAAGGAAAACAACCGGATTTGGAACTAACTCGAAAAATATACCCTTTATGCCTCTTGGGGGTGCTATTACTGGTTTCGTGCCGCTCGGCAAAACTGAGCGATGCCCGTGCACAATACATTCGGGGAGAGTATTTTGTAGCTTCTGAAACCTATCGGAAAGTGTACAGGAACATTAAGCCTGATCAGCATCCGCTGCGCGGAGTGGTAGCTTACGAAATGGCGGAGGCCTATCGCCGAATGAATGTTGCTTCCCGTTCGGCTAACGCGTATGCCAATGCCATCCGGTACAAGTATCCCGATACGCTGGTTTATTTGCGGTATGCGCAAATGTTGCACAAAGAAGGAAGATACCTACAGGCACAAAAGGCTTACGAAGATTTTCTGGCTCTGGATCCGGTAAATTTATTGGGAATAAGTGGATTGCAGGGGGTGAAGGATGCGGTGGAGAAAAAGAAAGCGCCGTCGCGTTATGTAGTAAAACGGATGGACCTGTTCAACTCGAACCGCGGAGAGTTCAGTCCGGCGTTTGCTAAAGACGATGCCGTGCTTTATATCACCTCTTCGCGCGAGGATGCTCGGGGTGATTCGATCAGTAACATCACGGGGATGAAGAACAACGATATTTTCATTGTCACCAGAAACGATAAGGGCGGCTGGATGAAGCCGGAGATTTTGGAGTCGGAAATCAATACCCGGTTCGATGAAGGGACACCCTCGGTTTCCGCAGATGGCAATTACCTTTTCTATACCTTCTCTCCCGTTTATTCTCACCGGGCAACCACTCCCAAGATATACTGTTCACGACGCGGTAGCGGAAGCTGGAATGCCGGACAGGAATTGACTGTATCTGCCGACGATACGCTTTCGGTTTTCGCACATCCTTCCGTTTCTCCGTCGGGCGATTATCTCTATTTTGTTTCCGACATGCCTGGAGGATATGGCGGAAAAGATATCTGGCGGGCCAGGATGGATGGCCTCATCGTTCTATTTACGGAAAACCTGGGTCCGGAGGTAAACACGCCGGGCGATGAAATGTTTCCGTACATTAAAAACGACACGACGTTGTACTTCTCGTCTGACGGACACCCGGGGATGGGAGGACTGGACTTGTATGAAGCCAGCTTGCACGGCAGCACCAATCGGTGGAGGGTCCAGCACATGGATTTTCCCCTTAATTCGTCGATGGACGATTTTGGCATCACTTTCGAGAAAGGGAAACTCCGCGGGTTTTTCAGTTCAAACCGTAACGATGCACGCGGGCACGACCATATCTATTCGTTCGAATGCCCGGATGTCGAGATATTTGTGGAGGGTCTAGCCGTGGATACGGAAGACAACTTCATTCCCAACGTTAAAGTGTCGGTTGTTGGCGATAACGGTTTCCGGCACGAATACATTACCGGACAAGACGGAACCTACCGTTTCCGTGCGGACAAGGGTGTGAATTATCTTTTTATGGCCCGTGCAGAGGGATTCCTGAATAGGAAGAAAACGCTGAGTACATTCGTTGAGGAAAAAGATACGGTTTATTTCGTGGATTTTGAAATGATCCCTTACAACAGGCCTGTTATCCTCGAAAATATATTCTTCGATTTTGATAAAGCGGAGTTGCGTCCCGAGTCAAAAAAAGAACTGGACGGACTTATAGGATTGTTAAATGACAATCCGTCAGTAACCATCGAACTTTCCGCGCATACCGACAGGAAAGGGGCCGAAGGATACAATCAGGACCTTTCGTTACGCCGCGCACAGTCAGTGGTACGGTACCTTATCGGCAAGGGAGTGGATGAGCGGCGATTATCGGCGGCAGGTTTTGGGAAAACACAACCTAAAACGGTTTCTGCAACCATCGCGGAAAAATACGGTTTCCTGAAAGAAGGGGATAGGCTGGATGAGGCATTTATCGAAAAGCTGGCACCCGAGCAACAGGAGATTGCAGACCAGATTAACCGGCGGACAGAATTCAGGGTGACCGGCTCATCCTTTGGATTATTTTGATCGTTATATTTTCGTGTGAAGGAGCAGTAATAAAGGCGCATTTTTTGCTATATTTGTATCATAATAATTTTAAAAATGGCATATATTGATTACTACAATATTTTGGGCGTAAGTAAAAATGCGTCGGCCGATGACATTAAAAAAGCCTACCGGCAAAAGGCGCGTAAGCTGCATCCGGATTTGAATCCAAACGATAAGGAGGCGCATAGGAAATTTCAGCAACTCAACGAAGCGAACGAAGTGTTGAGCGACCCTGAAAAACGGGCAAAATACGATAAATACGGAGAAAACTGGAAACACGGCGAGGAATACGAAAAAGCGCAGCAGCAATATCAACAGCAACAGCATCAATGGGGTGGACAACAGGGGGAGCAAACTTTCTACACCGAAGGTGATTTTTCGGATACCGATTTTTCTGAGTTTTTTCATTCGATGTTTGGCGGTGGTTTTACACAAAGGGGAACCAGGCGTACGAATAGAAAGTACAAGGGGGGAGACTATCAGGCAGAGTTGCGGTTATCGCTCCGCCAAGCCATGTATACCCATCAGCAAACGCTTAACCTTGACGGGAAAAATATACGTATAACTATTCCTGCAGGGGTTACAGATGGACAAAAGATAAAGCTTGCCGGATACGGCCAGCCGGGAGTAAACGGCGGGCCTAACGGAGATTTATACATTACGTTCGTTATTGAAGACGACCCGGAATTCAAGCGGCTTGGCAACGATCTATACACGTCGGTTCATGTTGGGTTATACACGGCCGTTCTCGGTGGAGAAATGACCGTAAATACGCTTGACGGACAGGTGAAAATGAAAGTAAAGCCTGGCACACAGCCTGAAGCGAAGGTTCGCTTGAAAGGCAAAGGTTTTCCGGTATATAAAAAAGATGATCAGTTCGGCGACCTTATCGTGACAATGAAAGTAGAGGTACCCAAAAACCTCTCGTCAAAAGAGCAGGAGTTGTTTGTCGAATTATCTAAACTGAACCAACGATGAACGAAAAAAGAATTTTATACAGCGAATGCATCCGTATTTATGAAGTAGAAGGATCGTTTCTCGATTCACTGGGCGAACTGGGGTTAATTCGCTTGTTGGATTCCGGTGACTCCCGGTTTGTGGAATACGACGAGTTGGAAGAACTGGAACAATTTGTCCGCTGGCACAATGAGATGGATATTAACGCGGAAGGTATTGAGGCGCTGTATTATATGCTTGTACGGGTGAAATTGCTTCAAGATGAAATAGATAGTTTGCGGAACGAATTGCAGTTTTACCGTTCGATGTAATTGAAATAATATCAAAAAAAGGAGCCACCGTCAGGCATAAGTTTATGAAGAATGCCGTTTTTTCTGTTATTTTCTGGTTTATAGCTGTTGGTTGTACGATGGCCCAGAATCTCAATGCCACTGTCTCTGTCAACAGTTCCCAGATACAGGGAAACCGGCAGTTGTTTAATACACTCGAAGAGCAGTTGAGGATATTTATAAACGATGGAAAATGGACGGATACGCATCCTCCGGCACATGGAAAGATTGATTGTTCGTTTACCCTCGTCGTCAATGAGATGTCATCTCCTTCGTCGTTTAAGGGAGAGCTGCAGGTTCAGGCACGAAGGCCTGTTCCCGGTGCATCATACAAGACGCCGTTACTGAATTATCGTGAGCCTTCCTTTTTGTTCGATTACATGGAATATCAGTCGTTGGAGTTCAATCCCGACAATATTCCCAACAACCTGGTTGCCACCATCGCCTTTTATGTCTACCTTATTCTCGGACTCGATTATGATTCGACGTCGCCTCTGGGAGGCACGGATTGTTTCCGCCAGATGCAAATTATCGCCAGCAACGTTCAATCCAACAACTGGAGCGGATGGGAAGCATTTGGAAGTGAACGGAGCAAGTATGCCATTGCTGTTGCTTTCAACGAACCCGTATTTGAAGATTACCGGCGGATGTGGTATGATTACCACCGGGCAGGATTGGATGAAATGGCGGCAAACCGTGAAAAAGGTCGTCAAAAAGTTGTAACTTCGCTGCCCGTAATCTCTTCGATATATGACCGCCGTTCCAACTCTGTTTTGGTAACGCTTTTTGGCAATGCCAAACTGGACGAGCTGGTAAATGTCGTTACTGACCTGCCGGTGCATGAAAAGCGAGCGGCGTATGAAACGCTCCGGAATATTTATCCGACGCAGACAGCCGCTTTGGAAAGATTACAACGAACAAACCGCTAGGAAATTTATGCTGAAATCGCTTGCAATACAACATTATGCGCTGATAGATTCGCTTCATATCGATTTTGATAAGGGCTTTTCGGTTATTACCGGAGAAACCGGAGCTGGAAAATCCATTATACTGGGTGCGCTTTCGCTGATTTTGGGACAACGTGCTGATAATCGTTATATCAAGCAAAACGAGCAGAAATGTACCATCGAAGGCATTTTTGATTTTTCAAGGTATGATTTGCAAGATTTTTTTGAAGAGCGGGATTGGGAATATAATCCCGATGAATGTATCCTGCGCCGCGAAATTTGGACGAACGGAAAGTCGCGGGCTTTCGTTAACGATTCTCCTGTTTACCTGAATGACCTGAAAGACTTAGGTGATAGGTTGATAGATATTCATTCGCAGCATCAGAACCTGTCGTTAAACGACAACTTTTTTCAGTTAAACGTGTTGGATATTCTTGCCCGTACAAAAGCGGAGAAGGAGGCATACCAAAAAGTATTCAAGGAATATCAGGCGAGCCGGAAACTGTTGCTCGAACTGCAGAAGCAATCGCAAAAAAACAAGGAAGAGGAAAATTATTTTCAATTCCAGTTCGATGCATTGGCTGGTGCAAAACTACAGGCAGGAGAACAGGGCGAACTGGAAGCCGAGCTGGAAACCATAACGCATGCCGAGGAAATTAAAGCTTCGCTTTTTGCGGTAGTAGATGCACTTTCGGGTGAAGGTGGTGCTGTTGAACAAAAATTAAAATCGGTAACCGACGCGTTGAAAAGTATTCAGCATGTTTTTCCGAAAGCTGCCGAATTGGAGCAACGGGTGGAGTCGGCCTATATTGATTTAAAAGAGGTCCGGATTGAAGCCGGGAAGCATTTCGAAGAAACAGATTTCAATGCCGAGCGGCAACAACAGGTGGAGGAGCGGTTAAGTGTGATTTACGATTTACAGAAGAGGCATTCGGTAAAATCGGTTGAGGAACTGCAGGAGATACAGAAACAGTTGGATGAAAAGTTGCAAAACATCCTGTCGCTGGACGAACAAATAGAACAACTCGAAAAAGAGGTGTCTGAAAAACAACGGCTGTTGTTGCAAAAAGCAGAAGTGCTGAGTGAAAGGAGAAAATCGGCTACGCAGCCGGTAGAGAAGCAACTCACGGAAATGCTTGTTTATCTGGGAATGCCTAACGCGAGGTTCATATGCGATATTACCACCAAAAACAATCCCGATTCTAACGGCAAAGATGCTGTGAGCTTTCTGTTTTCGGCCAATAAAAACACACCGTTGCTGCCCGTTTCCCAGATTGCATCCGGCGGAGAAATCTCTCGACTGATGCTTTGCCTGAAATCGATGATCGCCGGGGCAACGACACTGCCGACGGTTATTTTCGATGAAATCGACACGGGAACTTCGGGTGAGATAGCCGATAAAATGGGTACGATCATGCGCGAGATGGCACACGATATGCAAGTAATCGCCATCACCCATTTGCCGCAAATAGCAGCCAAAGGAACAAAACATTACAACGTTTACAAAGAGGACAGTGCTGAGACTACGGCAACCTATGTGCGTTTATTGCTGAAAAACGAAAGGGTTACGGAAATCGCCCGGATGCTTAGCGGTGCGGAAGTTACTGCTCAGGCTGTTGAAAACGCCAAGGTGATGCTGGAGGCCTGAAGCTCATGTTGAAACTTTAAAGACGTAACACATAACACATAAAAGATGAAAGAGAAAGAGATGATTTTTGGCATCCGTGCCGTGATTGAAGCGGCAGAAGCCGGAAAAGATATCGACAAAGTGCTTGTTAAACGTGAATTGTCGGGTGAACTTTTCAAAGAACTGCAGGAGGTGCTACGCCGGTGCGAAATCCCCATGCAGAAAGTCCCGCTGGAGCGGATCGACAGGATAACCCGTAAAAATCATCAGGGGGTTATTGCCTTTACCTCGGCAGTTACGTACCAGAAACTAGACCAGATTGTTCCGTTTCTTTATGAGCAAGGGAAAAACCCGCTTATTGTTGTACTTGATGGAATTACCGATGTGCGTAACTTTGGCGCTATTGCCCGCACATGCGAAGTTGCGGGTGTAGATGCCATAGTGATTCCGGCGCGCGGAAGCGTATCGGTAAATGCCGATGCCATTAAAACGTCGGCCGGAGCATTACACATCATTCCGGTATGCCGGGAAAACAGCCTGAAAGACGCTGTTGTGTTCCTGAAAAACAGTGGAATAAGAGTAGTGGCCGCCACTGAGAAAGCGGCAAAAAACTATACCGTAGCAGATATGTCGGTCCCTGTAGCCATTTTAATGGGTTCGGAAGACGAAGGCGTTTCGCCCGAAATTCTGCGTGTGTGTGATGAATTGGTTAAGGTTCCGCAGTTCGGCAGCATTCAATCACTGAACGTTTCTGTGGCGGCGGGTGTGATGATTTATGAGGTGGTAAGACAAAGAGCAATAGACTATTAACTAATAATACAACCCATATTTCAACATTATAACCGGATGAATTAAAGTGGAAGGAAAGCAATATTAAGTAAACTAAATTTTATGAAAAAAGTAATTTCAACAAAACATGCTCCTGCGGCAATAGGCCCTTACAGCCAAGCAATCGAAGCAAAGGGAATGATTTTTATTTCCGGACAAACCCCTATTGATCCGTTAACAGGAGAGCTGGTCACTGGAGGAGTGAAAGAGCAAGCGGTGCAATGTTTCAAAAATATCCGGGCTATTTTGGATGAAGCCGGACTTACAACGGAAAACATCGTAAAAACTACCGTCTTCCTGGGAGACATGGCTTACTTTGCCGAGATGAACGAGGTGTACGCTTCGCAGTTCGACGGGGATTTTCCTGCCCGTTCGGCCATAGCTGCCAAAGGCTTGCCTAAAAGCTGCATGGTGGAAATTGAAGCAATTGCCGTACGATGAGGACGCTGGGAAATGTGATCTGGATTGTTTTCGGAGGCATATTTATTGCCATCGAATACGTTATTGCCAGTATTGGCCTGATGGTTACAATAATCGGTATTCCCTTCGGCCTGCAATCGCTGAAACTGGCGGAGATGGCATTGTTGCCTTTCGATAAAAAAGCAGTGCAAAATCGCACAACTTCGGGGTGCCTGGCACTTGTTATGAATATTATCTGGTTCTTTATCGGTGGGTTGCCCATTGTGCTCACACACCTGTTTTTCGGTGTTTTGTTTTACATCACCATTATCGGTATTCCTTTCGGAAACCAGCATTTCAAATTAATGAAATTAGCTTTTTCACCGTTTGGCAAAGTGATTCTGAACCGATAATTACTCAAAGACTGTCGGCAGATCCTCTTCTTCAATTTCTTCCGGTGGATCTTTTTTTACCACGAAAGCGCTTATTTCCCAAAGCATGTAAAGCGGTATGGTGACTATAATAAGTGAAAACGGGTCGCCAGACGGGGTAATTATAGCTGCCAGCACCATAGAACCTACCACTGCTTGTTTGCGGTACTTGCGGAAGAAAGACCGGTAGATGAGTCCCAAGCTGGATAAAAGCCAGAAAACAAGCGGCAACTCAAACACGACACCCATAATGAGGATGAGGGTGTAAAAATTGTTCATGTAGGAATCCAGCGAGATGGTGTTTTTAATGGCATCGCTCAATTCAAAAGTGATGAGGAACCTGAAGATCAATGGAAAAACCATAAAATAGCCAACCAGACAGCCGATCACGAACATCACTCCTCCGAATCCAAAGGCCATTTTTACCCCTTTGGTCTCGTTTTCGTAAAGAGCCGGGCTGATAAAGCGCCAGAGTTCAAACAAAATATAGGGGATGGTCAACAGGACAGCAAATGCCAGAGAAGTGGAAATATAGGTCATAAACTGCGTGGTCATGTTGATGTTCAACATTTCAACATTAAACGAGTCGGCCGAAAAATCGGGAAGGAAAGGGATGTATTTGCTGGCGCTCTCCAGGAAACGATAGGTGATAAAATCGGAAGAACTGGGTGCAAGAATTATTGAGTCGAAAATACGAGGAATAAGGATGAATCCAGCAATGGCCAAAATAAGCACTGCGCCGATAATTCGTATCAACGTCCAGCGGAATTCCTCGAGATGGTCCCAAAAGGACATTTCTTTCTCTTTCATGCAACCAACAGATTATAGAATTTAATCTCGGAAAAAATCCACAAAAACGTGGATTAATCCCGAGAACAGACGATTTTTACAATAACTGGAAAATTAGGTTACTGATTGCTTGTGGACGATGTTTTTTTGTCGGCCGGATCGGCTTTGATATCCTCTTCAATATCGTTCAGTCCTTTTTTGAAGCTGTTGATGCCTTTTCCCAACCCTTTCATAAATTCAGGGATTTTCTTTCCACCGAAAAGAATTAAGACAACCAAGATAATAATGGGAATTTCCCATCCGTTTAAATTAAAAAGCAGTGGATTCATAGGTCTTATTGTTAGTTTGATAATTTGTTTGCAAACACTATATTTTCACAAAAGTAGAATTAATTATTAAGTTTAGCAATAATATTAAGATAAAGTTTCGTAAAAAGAGCCGTGAAATGATTTTATGAGGTGGCTACTTTTTAGCGAGGTGTTGAAGTCCTGTTTCTACACAGAATTGATCGGCTTTTCCGGTTTAAAGTGTTAACATTCGAAAAATGTATACCAGCACTGCATTTTTGTTTTAAATTTGCATCGCCAAGTTTAGAACGATTATCATTAATGAATAGAACACATCTGCTTCTCATCTTTTTTCTGTTTGTTGTGATGAGAATTTTTTCTGTCAATCCCCCTGCTTCTGAAGTCAGGGCCGTCTGGTTGACAACAAATTACGGACTTGACTGGCCAAGGAACAGGATCAGTCAGGAAGTGCAAAAAAGAGAGCTGATCGCTATTCTTGATAATCTGCAAAAACACAATTTCAATACCGTAATATTTCAGGTTCGGGCAAGAGGAGAAATGTTCTATGATTCAAAAATTGAGCCGCTGGCATCGGTAATTGTTCCATCCGGATATGGGAAGCCCAAATTTGATCCGCTGGCTTTTGTCATTGAGGAGTGTCATAAGCGCGGTATGGAACTGCACGCCTGGATGGTAACCTATCCGTTGGGTTTAGACAAGCATGTGAGAAGTTTGGGTGCAAGATCGGTTACAAAAAAAAATCCATCCATAACCCGGAAGTACCGTGGCGAATGGTTTCTTGATCCGGGTAATCCAAAAACCGACGACTATCTCTTGTCCATCGTAAAGGAGATCGTTTCAAATTATGATATTGACGGGATTCATTTTGATTATATCCGGTATCCGGACAACACGGGTAAGTTTCCTGATGCTGGGATGTACAGGCTCTACGGTAAGGGGAAAACGTTATATCAATGGCGCAGGGACAACATTACCCGGTTTGTAACCAAAGCATACGACTGGGTGAAAAGTCAAAAAAAATGGGTACAGGTCAGCAGTGCCCCTCTTGGGCGGTACAGGGCGTTGGGGAATACAGGGGCTGGATGGACTGCTTTGGAAACTGTTTTTCAGGACGCCGCCATGTGGTTGAAGATTGGTAAGCATGATGCCCTTTATCCCATGATGTATTATAAGGACCATCTTTTTTATCCGTTTGTGGACGATTGGCTGGAAAACGGGAACAAGCGCATTATCGTTCCGGGATTGGGAACCTATCAGATGATTGAGCTGGGCTGGAGCCGGCAGGATATCGAGAACCAGATGGATTACACTAGGAAGAACGAGTCGGCCGGACAGGCATACTTCAGAACAGATAATGTGTTGTCGAACACAAAAGGGATCTTGAATACCCTGGAGCACTATTACCGTTATCCGGCAAAACTGCCGGCGATGACCTGGCTTTCGGATGAAATCCCTGGAGCACCGTACGACTTAACTGCCGAAAGTATAAACGGAAAACTTTTGCTTAACTGGAAAACCGATGATGCCGCGGACCGAGTCACTTATAATGTTTACAGGAGTGAATCGGAGGATTTAGATGTACACAAAGCCGAAAATATCCTCGCCACGGGATTGAGAGAACCTTTTTTTGAGTATGCAGCATCCATTGATGAAAAGGGTTATTATTATTATGTAACGGTTTCAGATTCATATCATAACGAGAGTGAAGTCTGTTATCCGGCATTTTTTGTTCATTCCGAAACGGTGAAATGAATTTAAATGTGTATCTTTAAAAAAATATCAAAAAAATAACTTCAAGCGATTGAAAAAAGAAATATTTTTGTACTATGGATAGCAGCCAGAAATTGAGAAAACAGGTGAAAGATGAGTTCATGCAGTATCTGTCTGATCGTAAGCACCGTAAAACTCCGGAGAGATTTGCCATACTCGATCATATTTACAACACAAAAGGACATTTCGACATGGATTCGTTATATAAATCCATGGTAGATGTGAATTTTCGTGTCAGCCGTGCCACACTCTATAATACCATTGAATTGCTGCTCGATTGTGGACTGGTGGTGAAACATCAGTTCGGAGGAAATATTTCGAAGTACGAACGTGCTTACGGCAACGAAAATCACGATCACATTATCTGCACCAGCTGTGGTGAAGTTTGGGAATCCAAAAACGGCAACCTTTTTACTGCGGCACAGCAGCGAAAAATTAAAAAATTTACCGTAAGTTACTACAGTATGTATATTTACGGGATTTGCAGTAAGTGCAGTCACGCCAAGAAAATAGCTTTGAGAAAACTGAATAAAGAAACTAAATAATAAAGATATTCAGACTTGTAGACTAAAAGATATTTAGAATAAGAATTGCGCATAATTTCAGGAAGTTAATTATACGGCAGAAAGCAATGGATTTCGTTACACAATGTCCTGTCTTATCAATTCCCTTAAATATTGCAGAAGGTTCTTCGAAGTACAGGACCAAAGATTTTTCGAGTTTTTGGAAATGGCGATTGGCTTTTCTTATGAGCTTGAAGCGGCAATTATTATTGCTCGAAATCTGGAATATATTGATACTGAATTGATGCATGAGAGTGTCGATAAACTTGTGAAATTACAAATAATGATTCTCTCGTTCAAAAAATAATCTAAAGTAAAGTCTATTGTCTATAAGTTTTGAGTCTTATAATCTAAAGAATAATATGAAAGTTGATGTAATTTTAGGCCTTCAATGGGGCGATGAAGGAAAAGGAAAAGTAGTAGATGTGTTAACGCCCAATTACGATATTGTGGCTCGTTTTCAGGGCGGGCCAAATGCCGGACATACGTTGGAGTTTGAAAATCAGAAATATGTACTGAGATCGATTCCGTCGGGAATTTTTCAACCCGGGAAAATCAACATTATCGGAAATGGGGTTGTGCTGGACCCGGCTCTGTTCAAGGCTGAAGTCGAAGCGTTGGAAGCATCGGGGCATGCGTTGACCGAGCGGCTGTATGTTTCCAAGAAAACTCATTTAATTCTGCCTACCCATCGGTTGTTAGACGAGGCTATGGAACAGGCTAAAGGAGATTCAAAAATAGGGACGACCGGCAAGGGAATCGGGCCGACATACACCGATAAAATAAGTCGGAACGGCTTGAGGGTAGGAGATTTATTCAATAATTTCGAAGAGAAATACAAAAAAGCTACGGCAAGACACATAGAGATGCTGGCGCAATACGATTTTGAGTACGACTTGGAAAAGATTGAAACCGAATGGTTTGCCGGAGTTGAGAAATTGAAATCATTCCAGGTTATCGATTCGGAACATTTTATCAACAAGTCACTCACATCGGGAAAGGGAGTGCTTGCTGAAGGTGCGCAAGGATCTATGCTTGATATTGATTTTGGTTCCTATCCGTTTGTTACTTCATCCAACACTATTTGCGCCGGCGCCTGTACCGGATTGGGTGTGGCTCCGCGAAAAATTGGCGAAGTGTTCGGGATTTTTAAGGCATACTGCACCCGGGTGGGAAGTGGCCCTTTCCCTACAGAACTGTTCGATAAAGACGGACAGCAGATGCGTGATCTAGGTCGTGAATACGGTTCCGTTACCGGACGTCCACGTCGTTGCGGATGGATTGACCTGGTAGCACTCCGCTATGCGATAATGCTCAATGGGGTGACCAAGCTGGTGATGATGAAAAGTGATGTGCTGGATACTTTCGAAACCATCAAGGTGTGCGTGGCTTACAACATCAACGGACAAGAAACCGAAGACTTGCCTTTCGACATTACAGGAAACATTGAACCTGTTTTCGTAGAACTGGCGGGTTGGAAGACCGATATGACGAACATGCAGTCGGAAGACGAGTTTCCCGAAGAATTTAACGCTTATCTTTCGTTTTTGGAAGAAGAGCTGGGTGTGCCTGTTGCTATTGTTTCTGTAGGGCCGAACAGAGCTCAGACAATCATCAGGGGATAAAAACATCCGATCTGGCTTACTTGGATGAGCCGTTACCTATTGCGTCGGGACAAACTATTTCTCAGGTTACTACCGTAGCCCTGCAGACCGGGTTGCCTCGATGGGCTCCTTTCAACGGGATATTAATTACCTGTGGGGCACCCAAGATTCCGGAAGAACTGCTGGGACAACTTGTGACAGGAGGAAGGATGGTAGTGCCGATAGGAGAAAAATTGCAGGAGATGGTGGTGGTTGAAAAAACCGGTGAAACGGCCTACACGACTACCGGTGAAGGCTTCTTTCGGTTTGTACCCATGCTGAAAGGAACGGTGGAGTGAAAAACAAACAGGTCTAATTCGTAGAAAACATTTTATAGCTGTTTTACGTTTAACAAAAAAACTAAATAAAAAAAGAATCGCATGAGTGCAGTTTGGTTTCTATTAATTTTAATTGCTGTAGCTGGCTTTGGTGTACAAGCTATGCTCCAGAGCCGGTTTAAAAAATATTCAAGAATTCCCCTGAGAAACGGAATGACGGGTCGTGACGTGGCAGAAAAAATGCTTCACGACAACGGCATATACGATGTCCAGGTCATTTCGGTACGCGGTCAGCTTACCGATCACTATAACCCCACCAATAAAACCATCAACCTGAGCGAACCGGTTTACGGGAGCAACAGTATCGCTGCAGCTGCAGTGGCTGCTCATGAAACAGGTCACGCCTTGCAGCACGCCAAAGGGTATGCCCCTCTGAAAATGCGTTCGGCTTTGGTACCCGTTGTCAGCGCTTCTTCAAGGTGGGTTACGTGGATATTGTTGCTTGGAATTGTAACAGTATCTACCTTCCCGGCATTGTTGTGGATGGGGATCGGCTTGTTTGCCTTGACAACCCTGTTTAGTTTTGTGACGCTTCCCGTAGAAAAAAATGCGACCAACAGGGCGTTAAGGTGGCTAAGCAGCGCCGGTGTTACCGATGTAAGCAACCACTCGCAGGCCACCGATGCTTTACGGTGGGCCGGGTATACTTATGTTGTGGCTGCATTAAGTTCGCTGGCAACTCTTCTGTATTACATCATGATTGCCATGAGCGGGAGCAGGAGATAAATTTTTAATTGACAGGTGCAAAATAATATTGGACGCGGTGCGGAGAACATTCTCGCATCGAATATAGATATTGACGAGCAGGCTATCAGTTTGTTACCGGAAAGTTGTAAAACGCTCACACTTAGGAAAGGCGAGTTTGCTTTACGTGAAGGAGAAACCTGCAAACGCGGGTAACCCAACTGCTAGGTGCTTCGGCTGAAGAGCAAGGATGATTGCTGCCTATCTGGGCATTACTCCTGAAAGTTTGAGCCGGGTGAGGGGAGAGCTGGCAGAGCGAAACTATCGCCTACGCTAAGCCTGAAGTCTTTTCTTAACATACATCAATGCACACTATAAAAAGAGCGGTTATCTTTGCATGGAGAATATTTTAAAAATCACAAAAAAGAAAAAATGAAAACAATTTATCATGCTGCAGGTAGCCGCGGCTTTGCCGATCACGGATGGCTCAAAAGTAATCATACATTCAGTTTTGCCAATTATTACAATCGCGACAGAATGCATTTTGGTGTTTTGCGGGTAATCAATGATGATTTCGTGGATAAGGGAAAAGGTTTCGGTACGCACCCGCACAACGATATGGAAATAATATCCTTGCCGCTCGAGGGTGAGCTCGAACATCGCGACAGTATGGGCAACGGAAGCATTATCCGCCAGGGAGACGTGCAGGTTATGTCGGCTGGAACAGGGATTACGCACAGTGAATTTAATGCCCGTCAGGATCAGCCGGTAAAATTCCTGCAAATCTGGGTGTTCCCGAGAGAGAAAGGCGTCAAGCCGCGTTACGATCAGGTCCGTATTGCCGATTTAGCCAAACCCAACGATTTTCAGCAAATTGTTTCTCCGAATCCGGACGGCGACGGTGTATGGATACATCAGGATGCATGGTTTCACCTCGCCAATTTTGACAAGGGGGTTACGAAAGAATATGACGTAAAGAAGAAAGGTAACGGAGTATATCTATTTGTGATTAGAGGCAAAGCCAAAGTTTCGACCCAAACGTTGAACGAGCGTGACGGTTATGGAATTTGGGATATCGGTAGTTTTACGCTTGAAGCTCTTGAGGATTCCGAGATTCTTTTGATGGAAGTCCCCATGGAATTACCTTGAAATTATGGATAAAGACGGCAACCAATTGCTGTCTTTATTTGTTTACCATGAAATTAACTACACTGCGATGAAAACAATTTTAATAACAGGTGGATCAGGTTTAATAGGAAGAAAACTTTCACGGTTGCTTGTTGAAAAAGGATACAAAGTGATTTGGCTTAGCCGTGAGCGATATGTAAAAGCTGATATACCCCGGTACAGGTGGGACTATCGTCGAAACGAAATAGAGAAAGAGGCCGTGGAACTGGCCGATATTATTGTCCACCTGGCCGGATCGAATATCGGGGAGGACTCGTGGACAAGGCAGAAAAAACAGGATATCGTGGAGAGCCGTGTTCAAACCGCACAACTCTTGCTCGACACAATAAAATCTATGGATAAAAGGCCCGAAGCTTTTATCTCGGCTTCGGCAATCGGGTATTACGGATTGAAAATAACCAACAACCTGTACTCGGAGGAGGATCCTTCCACCGAAAACGATTTTCTGAGCCGGACCTGCCGTAAATGGGAGAATGCTGCTCTCCGTTTTCAGGAAGAGCTCAATATCCGGACAGTCGTGTTGCGTACAGGATTCGTGATTTCAAAAAACAGCGATGCCTTCAGGAAAATGGTTTTGCCCACCCGTTTTGGGCTGGGTGCACCTATTGGGAGCGGCAGGCAATATTTGACGTGGGTACATATCGATGACCTTTGCCGTATGTATTTGAAAGCTATTGAAGATGTAGATATGAAAGGCGTGTACAATGCTGTTTCCCCTGAATTTATCAGTAATGCCGATTTCATGCATACGTTGGCAAATGTGATGAAACGGCCTTTTTTTATGCCGCACGTACCCTCGTTTTTAATGCGTCTGATTATGGGAGAGGCTGCCGGTATGATTCTAGGGGGAAGCCGCATTTCATCCCGGAAAATTCAAGATGCCGGTTATGAATTTCAGTATGATACTTCGGAGAAAGCGATGAAAGCTTCGTTGAAAGCCATAAAGGAGAGGGAGAACAAAAAAAGAAAAAGAAATTAACCGGTGACAAAATATATCGTGCTTCTTCGGGGCGTAACACCCACCGGGAAAAACCGGGTACCGATGGCGCAACTTCGACAGTTGCTTGCTGAGAGTGGTTTCCAGAATGTACAAACGTGGATTCAAAGCGGAAACGTGATCCTCTATTCGGAACTTTCAGTAGAAGAAGTAGTGAAGAGAGTGAATAAAATCATCAAAGAGAGCATCGGTGCCGATTTGAAAATTATCGTGAAAACGCCTGCTGAGATTGAAACGGTAATTGCTGAAAATCCTTTCGGTAAAAGATACGATATTTCCCGGGTTTTCTTTACGCTTTTCAACGATACTCCCGATATTAATCTTGTTACAGCCCTGCAAGCACAGGATTTTGGCCCAGACGAATTCATTTTCACCCCGCACGCCATTTATCTTTTCATTCCCGGCAGTGCTGCTAAAACCAAGCTCAATAACAACTTTTTCGAAAGAAAATTAAAAATTGACACCACAACCCGTAATTTTAATACGTTGTCGAAACTCATAGCTCTTAGCTCTAACCCCTAGGCCTCATAATGGAAATAACAAAAGCAGTATATTTCGATTCGCGCGAAGACTGGCGTCAATGGTTGTCGGAGAATTTTCGTAAAGAAAAGGAGATATGGCTTATCTATCCCAATAAATCGACAAGGAAACCGCGTATTTTATACAACGATGCCGTGGAGGAGGCTTTATGTTTTGGTTGGATCGACAGTACGATGAAAAAATACGATGAAACTCACACTGCTCAGCGATTCTCGCCCCGGAATCCTAAAAGTACCTACTCTCAACCCAACAGGGAACGACTTCGGTGGTTGGCAGAGAATAACTTGTTACACCCTGAAATTTACGAAAAAGTAACAAACATTTTATCGGAAGAATTTGTTTACCCATCAGATATTATCACAGCATTGCAAGCCGACAAGGAAACGTGGCAAAACTTTCAAAGATTCTCTGAAGCTTATAAAAGAATCCGGGTAGCATATGTCCACGATTCACGCAGCCGTCCCGATTTTTTTGCAAAACGTCTGGCCAACCTGTTAAAGATGACAAAGCAAAACAGAAAAATAATTGGACACGGCGGAGTGGATAAGTATTATTGAGACAATCCAGTCTTTAAAAAGAGTAAAGTCAATGAGTAGCCCCGAAAACATCGATCAATATATGGCCGGCTTTGATGCTGAAGTACGGAAAAAACTGAGAACAATTCGAGAACTGGTCCACGATACTCTTCCCGAAGGTGTGGAATCTATCAGTTACCAAATGCCTGCCTTTAAATATAACGGAAAAATTCTGGTGTATTTTGCAGCATTTAAAAACCATATCGGATTTTACGCCACGCCTGAATCCAATCTGGCATTCAAAGAAGAATTGTCGGAATACAAAACCACCAAAGGAACTATTCAATTACCTTACGACAAGCCGCTTCCGATAGAATTACTTCGCAAAATCATTTTGTTCAAAGCGGCTTCCAACGAAGTAAAAAAGAAAAAGTAATATGAACAATACCATTTATCCTTGCATTTGGTGCAACAACAACGCCCGCGAAATGGCCAATTTTTATTGCAGCACTTTTCCTGAAACCACCGTAATGGATGAAAATCCTGTGGTGGTCATGCTCGAAATGTTTGGCCAGAAACTGATGCTGCTTAACGGTGGCGACAAGTTCAACCCCAATCCGTCTATTTCGCTGATGTTTCTTACGATGTTGGAAAAGCGAGTTGAAGAGATTTGGAATAAGCTCATACAGGAAGGGAGGTCGATGATGCCGCTTGACGCCTATCCCTTTAGTCCGAAATATGGCTGGGTACAAGATAAATATGGCGTTTCGTGGCAGTTATACACGGCACGCGATGAAAACCATATCCTCCAGAAAATAGTGCCGACGCTGATGTTTACCGGTTCTCAAAACGGACGGGCAATGGAGGCCGCGCATTTGTACACATCACTTTTTCCCAATTCGGAAATCCATGGTGTAATGTACTATGCTGAAGAAAGCGGTGAGCCTGAATCCAGCGTGCAGCACGGAGAATTTTTCATCAACGATTATCTGTTGATGATGATGGATAGCTCACAGGAACACAATTTCAGTTTTTCCGAAGGTGTTTCGCTTGTGGTTGAGTGCGATTACCAGGAGGAAATCGATAACTATTGGAACGTGCTTACATCGAATGGCGGAGAGGAAAGTATGTGCGGATGGCTAAAAGATCAATTCGGAGTCAGTTGGCAAATTGTTCCTGCCGAGCTGGGTGGATGGATGAAAAAATCAACAAAGGTGATGGCAGAAGTATTGAAAATGAAAAAATTGGATATTGATACTTTGAAAAATGCCATAAAATAATAACATCTAAACATGGATCTTTTGCCGATTATGCGGTGATCGATAAACAAAGTACTTTTTTTGTTTTGTTGGAAGAACCGTCGGGTGCTGTCATCGGGATAATGCTGGGAAGTGCGTATCAATATAGAAATTTGATGATATTTTTTTGAGGTGTTTAACCGTTTATCTGAACAATCGTATGTATAAAAAGCAAATTTCAATAAACACAAGCGTTGATAAAGTGTGGAACGCACTGACGCAACCGGAAGAAATGCGAAACTGGTATTTCAGTATTTCGAATTTTGAAGCGACGGAAGGTGCCGTATTCGACTTCATTGTTTCTTTTACCGATGAAGCCGGAGAGCATAGTTTCCGTCATTTATTCAAGATACTCGAAGTGATCCCTAACGAAAAACTGAGACATACCTGGGAGCATCCCGGACATAGTGAGGGAACTTCCACGCTTACCTGGGAGCTTATTCCCGGAGAGGAGACCACTACCGTGATCCTTACACACGAGGGGAACGAAAGTTTTCTCGATGAGGGCAGCAAATATTTCACTGCGGAAAGCTACACTGCCGGATGGAACGATATTTTGCAAGGACTGAAGGACTATCTCGAAAATGAAGTTTAGAATAATCTTTTTTTCTCTCTTGGTAACGATGGCCATTTCTGCGCAGCGTACCCAGAAGCCGGAATTACACGGGAAACACTGGATGGCCATCACCGGAAAAAGCCTGGGAGCCTCGGCAGGAGCCATGATCTTTCAGCAGGGTGGTAATGCGGTGGATGCCGCCTGTGCTATGTTGGGAGCTACCTGCACGTTGTGGGATGTGCTAAGCTGGGGTGGCGAGACGCAAGCCTTGATCTACAATCCAAAAACGGGAAAGGTGATCGCTATAAATGCCCTTGGCGTTGCACCTACGGGAGCTACCGCCGGTTTCTTCAAAGATCAGGGGTGTGATTTCCCTCCCGAATACGGCCCGTTGGCTGCCGTCACACCCGGTACGGCAGGCGGTTTGTGTTATATGCTTGCCAACTACGGTACGATGAGCCTGAAGGATGTTTTGGCTCCTTCTATTGAGCTGGCGAAAGGATTCCCGGTTGATGTCCCTTTCGAAACCAGCGTCTCGAGGGACAAAGAACGATTGTCACAGTGGAAATACAGCAAAAAGGTTTTTATCACCAGACCGAGTGAAGAAAAAGAAACGCCGGTGTCGGGGGAGATTTTTGTTCAGGAGAATTTGGCGGAGACCTTGCAAAAACTTGTTGACGCAGAGCAACAGGCCCTGAAAGAAGGTATAAGCCGGAAGGAGGCCATAATGGCCGCTTACGACAGGTTCTACAAAGGAGATATTGCAGCGGAGATTGTTCGGAGCGTACGAGAACAGGGAGGGCTGTTTACGATGGAAGACCTGGCCCGCTGGAAGCCTGTTGAAGAAGAACCCCTGCACACGAATTACAAGGGAATAGATGTGTTCAAGCTGCAGTCGTGGACGCAAGGAGCGGCAATGCTGCAAAGCCTGAACATCCTGGAAAACTTCGATTTAAGGCAAATGGGGTATAACAGCCCGAAGTATATTCACACGGTTTATCAGGCCATGAACATGGCTTTTGCGGATCGTGATTTCTATTACGGTGATCCCTATGTTCATCCCGATATTCCCATCAAAGGATTATTGAGCAAGGAATATTCCAGAAAGCGGGCGTCCGAAATGTGGCATGATAAAAATAACCCGTCGGTTGGGCCCGGGGACCCGTATCCGTTCGAAGGAAAGAAAAATCCATTTATAAAGACTCTGAAGGAACGCGGATTTGACCGGGACCCGGTAGAAGACAGGGATTTTGTTCCCAAGCACGATGTCGTTTCGCTCTCAGAGATGGACTCCCTTTATCAGGACAGGTTACATCGGGGAACAACCTCAATAGTAGCTGCCGACGCTGAAGGATGGGTGGTCTCGGTCACACCTTCCGGTGGATGGATTCCTGCCTGCATCGCCGGAAGCACAGGAATAGGGTTGAGCCAGCGGATGCAGAGTTTCGTTCTCGACGAATCACTTAACCCATTCAACGTGGTGGCACCTGGAAAACGTCCGAGGGTTACGCTTACACCCAGCCTGGCGTTGAAGGAGGGAAAGCCGTTTCTGGCTTTTGCCGTACAGGGTGGAGATACACAAGAACAAAACCTGTTGCAGTTCTTCCTGAATATAGTGGAGTTTGGAATGAATACGCAGCAGGCGGCTGAAGCAGCAAATATCAACTCCAACCAGTTGTGGTTGTCGCTGGGCGGCACAAGAACTGAAGATCGTAGTCCCAGGGCAGGGCAGATTTTACTCAACACACAAACGCCCGGTCCGACCCGTCAGGAGTTAACGGCAATGGGATATATGCTGCAGTTTTCTGATCGGACAAGCGGACCAGTGAATGCCATTTATTTCGACCGGAAGAACGGGACTATGCGCGGTGGAAGCAGTAACCACGGCGAGGATTACGGAATTGCGTGGTGAGTAGTAATGATCCATTGCATCACAAGTTTGTAACAATTTAAAAATCAAAAAAATTATGGCTAAATTAAATCCTTACCTCAATTTTGACGGTACTTGCGAAGAAGCATTTCGTTTTTATAAAGTTGTTTTTGGCGGTGAATTTCTGGGAGATGTTCACAAAATGAAAGACATCCCCGGCATGGAAATACCTGAAGAAGCCAAAAACAGGATTATGCACGTAGCACTTCCTGTCGGAAATGATCTTTTAATGGGTTCTGATGTGTTTCCGGGGCAACCGTTTGTTCAGGGGAATAATAACTATATCAGCCTCTTTCCCGAAAGCAGGGAAGAGGCTGACCGTTTATTCGGAGCTTTGTCGGAAGGCGGTGAAGTGGAAATGCCTATGGCTGACCAGTTTTGGGGTGATTATTTCGGAAGCTTGAAAGATAAATTTGGAGTCTACTGGATGATTAATTATAATTCTGCAAATCAGTAATCTGTCTGGTTTATTGCCCGCTGTTCCGGGTTGTTTCATTTCTTCGCAATCCGGTACAGCCGGCCTTCATCGGTAACGGCATAAATTGCTCCATCCTTTCCATCGCCGACATCTCGAAATCGTTGATTTTCGCCGGCGAGCAGTCTTTCTTCACCGATAACTTTATTGTCTTTCAGGACTATTCGGGCTATGTATTTGCTGTTCAACCCACCTATAAACAGGTTGTTCTGCCATTCTGGAATTGCACTGGAAGAATAGAATGCCATTCCGCTGGGAGAGAGGACAGGATCCCAATAATATACCGGCTGTTCCAGTCCTTCTTTTTGCGTAGCTCCACCACTGATGGCAGCACCGCTGTATTCAATTCCATACGTGATGGTTGGCCATCCGTAATTTTTGCCGGGTTTGACCAGGTTGATTTCATCACCGCCTCGCGGCCCCATTTCCGATAACCAGAGTTCCTGGGTAAGCGGATGGATGTCGAGTCCTTGTGGATTTCGATGCCCATAGGAGTAAATCTCGGGCAATGCACCTTCTGTATTGATAAACGGATTACCGGCAACCGGTTTCCCTTCGGTGGTGATATGAATTACTTTCCCGTGTCCGGTATTGAGTAATTGTGCATTGGGCCTTGTTCTCAAATCCGATCGTTCACCGGTGGAAACGAAAATATTTCCACGCTTGTCAAAAACGATGCGGCTTCCGAAGTGCATGCTATTGTCGAAGTATGGAACGGCCCTGAAAATGATCTGAAAATTCTCGATGGTTGTTTCGTCAGCAGAGAGCTTGCCCTTACCCACTGCTGTAAGCGATCCTTGCGTTGTCTTTTCGGCAAGGGTAAAGTAAAGCATCCTGCTGGCCTCAAAATCGGGAGCCGGAGCTACGTCGAGCAACCCTCCCTGGCCCCTGTCGTCAACGGCAGGAAATCCGGAGATGGGGGGGCTGACTGTACCCTCAGTGGTGGCTATGCGCATTGTGCCTCCTTTTTCAGTGATGGCTAACCTCCCGTCAGGAAGGGCAGTGACAGCCCAGGGGCTCGCCAATCCGCTTGCAATAACCTTAGCTTCGTAGGGAGTGGTTGTTTTCACCCCTGCAATCCGGGTTTGCCCTTCAAACGCGGGCTTGTAATTTGTATTGGCTTTCCCTGTCTCTACCGGAGGCAATGTCCCCGCCTGAGGTTCTTGCTCCGTCGGTGTCTGGTCGATATCCCCTCCATCGCTATCCTTTTGTTCAACGCAGGAGGCTGACGCAAAAAACCATGCCAGCGAAATTATCGCTGCAAATTTAAAATGTTTCATTACCTGTGATCTTTAATGTTAAATTATACCCGCATTTTTGTTAAGCTAAATGAGTAAAGCCAAACTCGTTTGGGCTTTGCCATAGCGAAAAAATGCCTAATGAATATGAACTATTTCGTTAAGCGAGAGCAGAGCAAATTTATTTGATTTGCCGAGCGCAAAATTGAAAATCGAGGATCGAAGGCGACTCAAATAGTCTGATGAAATCGAATTCTTTTGTTGGAGCCGTTTTTCGTAACGGTTCCTTGTTTATGTCCTCGGGTCGAAGAACGGATAATCCTTTACGGCCAGAAATTCATTGTCTAGCAATGTTTTTTCTTTTTTCGTTAAAGGACTGTCCAGGATTTCTTCGATATTGTCTACACAGAACGAGAAATTACGAAAATCGCCCGGTGGAATAATTACGTCTGCCCCTGCCTGGAAGGTGAATTTCAGGGCTGCAATACCAAATTCCCGGTTTTCCACATCGATGGGTTTACACCACGATTTCTGGTATCTGGAGTCCTGTTTCTCGTCTTCCATCCAACGGCGGTGGATCAATCCTTTAATAGCCAAAACGCCCATTCCTCGCCTTTTTGCCTCGTTTACAGCTCCGGCTCCCCATCCGTCTAATTTAATCATTTGCCAGTTGGTGGGGAACATGATCGTGTCGAAGTCGTACATCGACATGGCCCGGATAGCCTGCTCCTGCGAGTGTGCCGAAAAACCTACTTTGCGGATCCGTCCGCGTTGTTTTTCTTTTTCTACCATCTCCATAATACCGTCTGGTCCGAAAATTTGTTCCGTATCTTTCGGCGTGCTGATGCTATGTAGTTGATATACATCAAAATAATCGGTCTGCAATAATTGCAGTGATTTCTCAAACTCCTTTTCCGCACCTTCACGTAATCGTTGAGTGGTTTTGCATGCCAGAAAATTGTCTTTCCGGTAGGGCTTTAACGAATTACCCAGCTTTTCTTCCGCATCTCCGTAACTGGGAGCCACGTCAAAGTAGTTGATCCCCCTGTCCAATGCCCAGGCCACATAGTTGTCTGAAGCCTTTTGTCCGTCCTGCATGGATACGATTCCACCATAAACTACCGGATAAACTTCGAATCCGGTTTTTCCCAGCTTTCTTTTTATTGTGCCGGTTTTCTTCGGTTTGGCCGTGGTGTCGGCAAACGTTGTGGAGACCACTCCTGAAGTGCCGATGGCTACTGCTCCGGCAATACTTTTCCTGATAAATTCTCGCTTGTCCATAGTTTTTGTTTAATGTTATAACAAATAAATATACAAAGTAGTTTAAGACATGGGCACCAAAACCTTAACTACCTGTTGGCAGGGGTTGATTCGGATAGCTTCGTCTAAAACCATTTGATGTCTGGGTTGTATCCGCTTTCATTCCATACCTGGAACCTTTCCGTGTTTTTCTCCTCAAAAAACATAGGCAGCCGGTCGATAAATCCGTCGGACAAATTTAAAACGGGTAGCTCTTCGGGGGTTACCCAGAAGACCTTTCCTTCCTCTGTTTCAGGGAGCAACTCTCCGAAGAAGTCACTTGTTTTATAATTGAAAACCAGGTGGCGATCGCCTGTTTTATCGTTGTACCAATGAACGATCCCGCACGGTCTTAAGTTGGATACCGTTAGCCCTGTCTCTTCCTTCATCTCCCGAATGGCGGCTTCCACCAGGCTTTCACCTTCTTCAACGCCGCCAGCCGGGAAACTGATCCCTTTCCAGTCTAAAACCCTGTCCTGTACCAGGACTTTATTAGTTTTCAAATCCTGGATCATGCACATGCATGTAAGGCTTACTTTTGCCATTTTGTACCCCTTGACTCAAGTTTTACTTTCTTATCTTCAATGGAACAGCCTGTCATTTAATTTCCGTTTCAATCCATTTCGACCTGTCGGGAGGAGCAGGTACGGAAACTGGTTTGCGTGGATTCTCTTTCAGTTCATTGAGCAGTACCTCCACGGCTTTTTCGATGCCGGGATCGTTACCTTTAGCCAACGCTTCGGGACGGTCAACCACCTCGATATCGGGATAAACCCCGATTCCTTCGATAATCCACTCGCCACTATTGTCATAAATACCGAAAATAGGTACGGAGATATAACCGCCGTCAACCAGGCCTGCGTTACCCGAAATGCCCACCAGTCCTCCCCAGGTACGCGTGCCGATGAGTTTCCCCTCTCCTGTTTTTTTAAAGAAGTAGGGAAAAGCATCTCCGCCTGACGATGAGTATCCGTTGATGAGCATAACCTTTGGCCCGTCGTGAGCGATTCCGGGTGTTTTCATCGGTTGGGGAAGCCCGTTGCGATGCCAGTAAACCAGTGTGCGGCGGTTGAGCAGGTCGATCATCCGGTCGGGGATAAACCCTCCTCCGTTGTAGCGGTCATCAATAATGAGGGCATCCTTATCGTTGTAGGAATACATCCCCCGGAAGAGCTCGCGGTTACCCTCGACAGCAGTGTTGGGCACGTGGATATAACCGATTTTCCCTCCCGAAAGTTTATTCACCAGGGCGCGGCGTTCATTTACCCAGTCCAGATAGCGCAGTTCGTGCTCGGAAGTAATAGTTTTCACGGTATGGGTTTTTGCTCCCGAAGCCGAAGGAGAGCTGTTTACCGTTAACTCCACATGCCTGTTGCCCCAATTTTCAAGCAATTCATACGGATTGTCATCGGTAGTGAGATTTTTACCGTTTATACTAATCAGGTAGTCACCTGCTTTTACGTCTATCCCATTTTCTGTAAGTGGCGAACGGCGGCTTTCATTCCAGTTTTCGCCTGCGTATATCTTCTTGATGACATATCGTTTAGCGGACAGGTCAGCTTCTAGTTCAGCCCCAAGCAATCCACCGTTTATCCGGTCGACCTTGGCAATGTCGCCCCAGTCCACGTATGCATGTCCGGTATTGGTTTCACTCACGATTTCGTTCAGGATATAATCCAGGTCAAAGCGGCTGGGAACGTGTGGCAACAGGGCTCCGTACTCCTTTTGTATCCTTTCCCAATCCACTCCGTGCAGGTTACTCACGTAGAAATAGTCACGAAAAATGCGGAAAGCATCGGTGTAAATCTGGTCCCATTCTTTACGCGGCTCAATTTTCATCGTCAGGTTAGTCAAGTCGATTTTGTTAGCCCCGGCTTTTTGTCCGGCCTGGTTTTTTGCTACGGCATAATCACTGCCGGAGCGGTAAATGAACGATTTTCCATTAGCGCTCAGGGTTCCGTTGCCTGCACCGTCGAGGATCTCTTCCGTTTTTTCCTCGTTGATACGGTAGCGCATGATCTTATTGCCGGAAGTGTAGAGCAATCCTTCCTCCACTGCGCCTATGATGCGGTAATTCCCCGGTTGAACGGGTAACGCCACGATACGGTTCCGGATGTTCTCAAGGTCAATTTGAACGTTCAACGGCGGTTTGTTCTTGTTCCCGGATTGGACGGAATCGGTTTTTTCACCGCCAACAGGTTCCGTATCGTTTTTGTACTGGATTAGCGTTGTACCGTCGTTTCGCAACGGTATAGCGTAAATGCGTCCTGCGTTGTTGTATAGGTAGTCGAATTCGAAACTACTGAAAGCCAGGTTGAAGTCCCTGTTGGAGGTGAAGAAGAGAAACTTTCCGTCGCGGCTGAATGTCGGTTGTCCGTCGGAGAACGAAGCGTCGGTGATTTGATGCTTCTTGCTAGTAGAAATCTGGTACAGCCACAGTGCCGACTGATAGTTTGGTGATGATTTGCTGTAGGCTACCCAATCGCCGTCGGGCGAGAAGGAATAATCACGGATCTCTTCCGCCGATGCTTCGTCAATGACGGTCTGTTTACCGGAAACGGCATCCACCAGCCAAAGTTTGAGTGTGCGGTCGCTGTACACCAGTTGCTTGTTGTTTGGGGACCATTCTGCCGTATACTTCCAGGCTTTCGAACCTTTTGTCAATTGCCTGGGTTGAGCGCCTTTCTTGTTTTCGAGCAGGTACATTTCGTATTCGCCAGTGGCATCGGAATAGTAAACGATGTTGTTCCCGTCGGGTGACCATACCGGGAAAATTTCCCGTATGCCCTGTGTGCGGGTGAGGTTTTCGATTTCACCGTTTTCTACCGGAACGGAGAAGATGTCACCCCGGGCATCGAACAGCGCACGCTTCCCCGATGGTGAAAGCGAAAAACTGCCCACGAAATCTTTCACGTTCTTAAAATAAGGCAATAGGTTGGGGTTGTCGTAATTGATGGAAACGGATATTTTATCGGAAGTTCCCGAGGCGAGGTTGAGTACATAGAGATAACCGCCGTTCTCGTACACCAGCTTTCCGTTACGGCCCGATGGCCACATCACATCGAAATCCTTGTGGTGAGTTATTTGCACGTTTTCCTTGTTTTGCGTATTGTATCGCCAGATATTCAGGCGTGTGTCCTGATCGGATGCGTAAAAAATATACTCTCCGTGCCACGTCGGCCACTGGTCGCTGCCAGCCCAATGCGTTATCTGTTGTGAGGTATGGTTCGTCAGGTCGTATGTCCACAGCTCAGTAGCACGGCCCCCTTTGTAACGTTTCCAGGTGCGGAATTCCCGGTCGACCGGAGTGAAGCAGAGCTGCAAACCGTCGGGCGATAATGTGGCAAAACCGCCGTTCACAATGGGTAGCGGCTCTTCCAAACCGCCGTTGATACTTACCGTGAAATATTTGCCGTTGCGTTCCCCGAAGGAGGTGCGGTTGGCACGGAAGAGAACACGTTTGCTGTCGGGTGTCCAGTCGAGCACCACATTGTCGAATCCACCCCGGGGTGGCATCACGCCTTCGGAATTGTAAAATGTGAGCTGGCGTGCTGTTCCACCTCCAGCGGGCATCACCCATATTTGGCGGTTTCCGGAATATTCTGCCGAGAAGGCGATCCATTTCCCGTCGGGAGAAATTTTCGGAAAAAGTTCGGTTCCCGCATGTGAGGTGAGTCGTCTGGCTTCGCCGCCCGTAGCTTGGACCGTCCAGATATCGCCGGCGTACACAAATGCAACCAGGTTCCCGTTAATGTCGGGATACCGCATCATGCGTGCATCATCTACTGCGGAAGCCCTGAAGATTAAAAGACTGACGGATAAAAAGAGGAGTAGTTTTTTCATTTTTTAATTACAGCAATTTTTTATAATCATTCCCAGAATTTATATTACTCAATTTTCGCAAGCATCAGTTTCTTAGTCTTGTACACTAGCAGCTAGATATTCAGCTTTTTTTTGCGGGAACCCATTCCGCGTGATCTTGCGTTAAAATCGAGCGTTAGTTCCAACTATAAAAGCTTGCGAAGCTTAAGTATAATATTATGAGCACGCCAGTAAAATTTCCCGTGCCACGTCGCCCGTCACGTTTTGGTTTTCACCGAACGCTACGCCACGGTCGTTAAATCGTTTGGCGATGGTTTCGATGGTTTCGTTACCGATGTTTTCTTCCGATAACCGGGTAGTCAGGCCCAGCGAACGGTAAAACTCTTCTGTTTTTTCGATGGCTTTGTCCACACGTTCCGGTTCACTACCCCCCGTTATTCCGAAAACACGCTCGCCGTACTGCAGGAGTTTTTCATGTTTTTGTTCTTTCAGTACACGAAGCGTGCCGGGCATCACAATCGCGAGCGAATGTCCGTGCGTAGTGCCATGCAGCGCAGTAAGCTCGTGTCCGATCTGATGCGTTGCCCAATCCTGCGAAATACCCATCCGGATAAAATCGTTGAGAGCCAGGGTCGCTGCCAGCATATAGTCGGCCATCAGGTCGTAATCACATGGGTTTTCCTTTATTTTCGGAGCAATCTCCATGATCGACAACAATACCCCTTCAGCCCACCTGTCCATCAGCCGTGATTGTCCCGGCGTGGTAAGGTATTGCTCCAGCACGTGCGTATAGGCATCGGCAAGTCCGCAAGCCACCTGGTGCTTGGAAAGGGAGTAGGTTACTTCCGGATCGAGGATGGAAAACTGCGGATAATCACCTCCGAAAGCAAATTTCTCCCGGGTTTCGGCGCGGGTGATAACGGCGCCACCGTTCATTTCCGATCCTGTTGCCGGTACAGTAAGGACGGATGCAAAAGGAATTTGTTTTTCAGCAACACCTTTCAGCACGATGTCCCATGCGTCTTCGTCCGATGCAATACCTGCGGCAATCAATTTTGTCCCGTCCAGCACGGATCCACCGCCTACGGCCAGCAGGTAATTGATGTTCTCGCTTTTTCCTACTTCGATGGCTTTTCGCAACGTTTCCACGTGCGGGTTGGCTTCGATTCCCCAAAATTCTATGAATTTTCGGCCTTTTAACGCGGCTTTCACTTGGTCATATATACCGTTTCGGGTGACGCTTCCGCCTCCGTAAGTGATCATCAGGTTGACCTCAGCTGGGATCAGTTCATTTAATCTGGCAATTTGTCCTTTCCCGAAAACTAGTTTGGTAGGGTTTCGAAAGATAAAATTTTTCATACGGTTATTCAGTTTTTTATTCGGTTGTAAATTTATTTGGGTGTTGTTTACTGCTCTACTGAATTTACTCAGTGGTATGGTGAACAATTCTGCAGATGTCAAAATTAAGAAAAAATATTTAACTGTTACTCGTTGAACAAGTGTAATTAATTTTTGTTTTTAAGAAAACATTCAGAAACTGTTTTGATTTTTTTTATGTCCTGTTTTATGCCTATTTTGGGATGGATTTGGAGACATTTTCTCGCTATGGCCACAGCTCAAGCAAGCTTGGCTTTACCCATTTAACTTAACGAGAATGTTCATTTATTCCTTCCGGCTTGCGTTTGGGGTAACGATAGAGATTACAAAAATTTATATACCTTTATCGCATCAACTTAAAACCAATTAAATTATATCGATTATGGGAACAGGAATTGTTGTTTTAATAGTCCTCCTTGCCTTGGCGGTAATCTTTCTGTTTTATGGCATTTCAATCTACAACAGGCTGGTTAAGCTGAGAACACTTGTTGAAGAGGCGTGGAGCGGAATAAATGTACAGTTGAAGAAACGGTACGACCTCATTCCAAACTTGGTGGAAACGGTGAAAGGATATGCCACGCACGAGAGTGAGACCTTTAATAAGGTGACGCAGGCGCGTGCCCATGCAATGAGCGCAAAAGACCTGAAATCTCAGGAAACGGCAGAGAACGACCTGAACCGGGCATTGATGAATCTGCTGGCTGTTGCTGAACAATACCCCGATTTGAAAGCCAACGAAAACTTTATGCAATTGCAGCACCAGCTTAGCCTTATTGAATCGGATATCGAAAAGTCTCGCCGGTTCTATAACGGTTCTGTCCGTGATAAGAACATTGTTATCGATACATTTCCGAGCAACATAATTGCCGGGATGTTCAACTTTACCAAATCTCTTTTCTTTGAATTGGAAAACGAACAGGAGAAAACCGCTCCACAAGTGAAATTCTGAATGCAACGCGTTTTGTGTTTTCTTTTTACCGCGCTTTTCTTTTTGTCGAGTTTTGCTCAGGAAGAAAAGGTATATACGTTCCGTTCTGAAGTGAGGGTTGATACTTCAGGATACATTTCTGTCCGGGAAGATGTGCGTGTATATGTTAAAGGGGTAATTTTTAAGCGTGGGATCACCCGTGCCTTGCCGTTGATCCGATCCGACAAGGACGGGGACAAGGTGCCTGTGGATTACGATATCGAAAGCGTGAAAAGGGATGGGGAGCCGGAAAGTTTTTTTACCGAACGGGAAGGGAGTGACAGGGTGATTTATGTTGGCAACAAGAATGTGCTTCTGGATAACGGTTGGCATGTATATACTCTTGACTACAAGACCGCCGGGCAAATCGGTTTTTTTGAAGGTTACGACGAGTTAACCTGGAATGTAAATGCGCTGTCGGATTATCCACTCGATACCGTAAGCGCCGTTATTCGGCTTCCCGAAGGTGCTAAAGTGTTGAGTTACCGTTGTTACACGGGTAGATACGGGTCGTCGGAGAGTAACTGCAGGGCCGACACGTTGCCCGATGGGTTGTTGTACCTGGAAGCTGTCAGTCTGGAACCGCAGGAAATGCTGACCGTCTCCGTTGGATTTACAAAGGGTATTGTTCGTCAGCCGGAGATGCGGAAAAGCGGATACTCCAAACCTGTCCCGGACACTTTCTTCGATAAAAATGGGTTGCCCATTGTTAGTGCCCTTATTTTTTTATTGCTGTTTGCTTATTATTTCTTCACGTGGCGGAAATACGGAATTGATCCGCCGAAGCCTGTGGTAATTCCACAATTCTCACCGCCCGAAGGATTATCTCCCGCAAGCGTAGGTATGCTTTACAAAGAAAAATATTGGGATGACCTGATAACACCCTCCATTGTGAACCTGGCCGTAAAGGGATTTTTGCGCATTAAAGAAACCGAAAGGTCATCTTTCTTGAGGCGGAAAGACCGGGTCTATACGCTCATCAGGACGAAGAAAGACGATAATATGCTTCCCCGGGAAGAAAGCACGGTTCTGCAGAACCTTTTCAAGGATGAAGATGAAGTGGTGCTTGACGGGGAATATGATTCCGGCATAGCGAACCTGATGAATTCGTTCAGGGACGATCTCAACAAACAATACAAGCCGGTATTGAAAGAAGGTGCCAACCGTAAATTTATGGTGCTGCCCTGGATTATGCTGATCCTGTATTTCAGTTCTCTGCTGTACTTTGTGAGGTTTGAGCCCGCAGATCAGATCGGTACGTTTATAGCCGTTGCCTTGGTGTCCTTTCCCGTTGTGACACTTCTATCACTGATTTTGCGGAGAATACTGAAGAAATCCAGAATCCGGTGGTTCGGTCTTGTCCTGGGAGCCGCATTGGTTGTCGGGTCGTTGAGCCTGTTGCTTTTCTTTTCTGGAAATTCCCTGTCGGTAAACGCTGTTGGATTTATTATTGGCCTCCCGCTTATAATCACTAGTTTTATAGCATATGGCTTTCTGATTAAGCGTCCGGGTGAACGGAAACTCTACCTCCAATCGCAGGTTGAAGGATTGAAAATGTATATGGATACGGCAGAAGAAAAGCAATTGCAGTTTTTTAATCCGCCAACGGTCACCCCTGAAATTTTCGAACAGTTATTGCCTTATGCCATCGCATTGGACATGGAAGATGTTTGGGGCGAGAAGTTTGAAAGCACGATATTAAGCTCTATGCAGCAGCCGCAACCCTACCAGCCGCCCTGGTATACGGGAACGGTTCTGCAGCCTGCCCGTTTTGGACATATGCTCAACAGCACCTTGTCGAATACCGTTAATCACGCAGCAACTCCTCCGCAGACATCCGGCTCAGGTGGTGGAAACTGGAGCAGCGGTTCTTTTGGCGGCGGTTTTTCTGGAATGGGCGGCGGCGGTGGCAGAGTCGGCGGCTGGTGATCCATCGAACAAGGTAGCTGGTTTGTTTGTTCAACAGTCAATCGTTGATTTATGAAAGAAGAAGCCTTGCAAATTCGTGTTTTTGGGTTGGATTTGTTCAATTATCCCAAGTTCAGGGAAAAGATCCTTGGTTTGTATTTAAACGCTTTTACGACAGGCGAACATGCTCAGTATATACCGCATGAATCAGCCGAAAGCACGCTGGATGAGATGCTCCGGAACGGTTGGGGGAATATGGCTTTTGCGGAAGGTAAACTGGCAGGTGTGCTGATCGCGTTTCCGTTGTCGTTTGACAGGGAATTTCCCCGTGATAGATGTCCGCAGGTTCCCGTTGAAACTTCCGTTTATATTGCTGAGGTAATGACGCATTCCGACTTTCGGGGAAAAGGAGTTGCCTCTGAACTGTTTGAAAGTTTTTTACAGCGGGTGAAAGATAACTATTCGGATGTGGTAATACGGGTCTGGGAGGAAAATAAGCCTGCCTTGTCGTTGTACGAAAAGTTGGGTTTTCAGCCCGTTGTGGACATAATACAGACGAAATATCGTTCTCAAAATGAGAAATTTGAAATGAGAAAGATCTATATGACGAAAGAAATAAGAAGACAGGAATTAAGAAGTTGAGAAGAGGAGAAGTCAAGAAGTCTAAAAGCGAAGCGGTCTGGGTTCCTGGTTCTATTAATCTGTTTAAAAAAATGAAAGAATTACTTACAAAAACAATTGACCTGCGTTCCGGTATGCCGGAAGAAAAGAGAAGGGAGATTCGGGAATATTTCCTGAAAACGTGGGCTGTGGACGAACTGCTTTATACGCAATTAAAGTCGGATGAAGTATTTTATCACCGGGGCGATCCCTTACGCCACATTATTCTGTTTTATCTGGGGCACACGGCTGTGTTCTTTATTAATAAACTTTTTTTGGGGAAGATTATCGATAGGCGCATTAACCCGAAATTTGAGTCCATTTTTGCCATTGGCGTGGATGAGATGAGTTGGGACGACCTCGACAACAACCATTACGATTGGCCGCCTGTTTCCGAAGTACGTCATTACCGCGACAAAGCCAAAGAAGCCATACTTCGTATTATCGATACGGCTCCGTTGTTGCTCCCTATTGATTGGGAGAGTCCTTTCTGGATAATTATGATGGGAATTGAACACGAAAGGATTCACCTGGAAACATCCTCGGTACTCATCCGGCAATTGCCGTTGGATAAGGTGGTGTCGGATTTGTTTGGCAAACGTTGCCCGGAGACGGGAAACGCTCCGCAAAATGAACTTGTCGATGTGGAAGGGGCGACGATGAAACTGGGGAAACCGAAGGATCATCCTTTTTACGGGTGGGACAACGAGTACGGAGATTATACCGAAGAGGTTGCCGGTTTTAAAGCGGCCAGATACCTTACTTCGAACCGGGAGTTTTTGGAATTCATGGAAGACGGAGGGTATGAAGCTGAAAAATACTGGACGGAAGAAGGATGGAGCTGGCGAAACTTTAAACAAGCAGAGATGCCGCTTTTCTGGCGAAAAGACGAGAACGGATACCGGTTACGGTTGGTTGCCGAAGAGGTGCTGATGCCGTGGAACTGGCCCGTTGAAGTAAATTACCTGGAAGCAAAAGCTTTCTGTAACTGGAAAAGTGAAAAAACCGGACAGGCCTACCGGTTGCCAACGGAAGCTGAATGGTACAGGTTGCATCAGGTTTCGGGATTAAAAGACGTAATGGGGTGGGAGACTACGCCGGGAAACATTAATCTTGAATATGGCACGTCGCCCTGCCCGGTGGATAAATTCCAACAGGGCGATTTTTATGACGTGCTGGGAAATGTGTGGCAATGGACGGAAACACCAATCACCGGTTTCCCCGGTTTCAAGGTACATCCCTTGTACGATGATTTTTCCACCCCCACGTTCGATGGTAAACACAACCTGATAAAAGGGGGATCATGGATTTCTACCGGGAATGAAGCTACGTTGCATTCACGTTATGCTTTTCGCCGTCATTTTTATCAGCATGCCGGATTCCGTTACGTGCAATCGGATGCTCCGCTGAATATTCAAAGCGCTGATTACGAGACCGACGAAGAAGTTACGTTATCGTGCGAGAACAATTGGGGTGATGCGTATTCACAGGAAACGAATTTCTCGAAACGTCTTGCAGAAATAGTTGTGGATGTGGCGAAAGGAAAAACCGAAAGCCGGGTTCTCGACTTGAACGCTGATACCGGACGATTGGCTTTTGAACTGGCACAGTATTTCAATGATGTTACCGCGCTGGATTTCACTGCCCGCATGATTCGTATTCCCATTCAGTTGCAGGAACAGGGATACATGCGTTATACGATGAAAGACGAAGGGGAACTGGTCCATTTTCGCGATGTGGTCTTATCGGATTTCGGACTCGAAAAAGGAAAAGGGAGCCTTCTTTTTATGCAGGCCGATGCCATGAATCTGAAACCCAATTATACGGGATACGACATTATCGTTATGCCCAACCTGTTGGAGGAACTGAGTGATCCGGGCTTGTTTTTGTCGCACATTCACGAACGGGTGAACGATGGAGGTTATCTCGTTATTGTATCTTCTTATAACTGGGATCTGTTGAGGACGCAGCGCGAAAAGTGGCTGGGTGGATTTAAGAAGGACGGAGAACCTGTAACTACACTGGATGGATTGAAAGCGATACTCGGAAATCATTTTGGGATGGAACGTGAGCCGTTTGACATGGAACTCACCGTGAGAAAAACTTCCCGCATTACCGAAAACAGGGTATTGGAAACAACGGTGTGGAAGAGGAGAAAAAGAAAAGACAATCGGTGAGATTGTCTTTTCTTTTGTAAGTATATACTGAGGATTAATCTTTCAGCACACCGGAAATGTATTCATTTCCATTTGCATCTTTTACCAATCCCTTTTGTGCAGTTGTAATATTGTCGCTTCCTGTTAGTGAAGCATTTCCTGACGGAACCAACTCGTAAGTGCGTACAGGTTTATACTTCATGGTCCACAAAAACGGGAACAGGAAGAAAATCCCACCAATGATAGCTCCCACATCGGCATCTTCATTTCTGGAAAAAGCGGTATTCAGTGTTTCATAACCTTCTTTTTCTAATCTCACCTGCGTGCTGCTTCCAACAATCTTGGTGTCGGTATGTGTGTATGGGGTAACCCCGGCATACTCGCCGTTGAGGTACACCTTTGCACCGCTTGGACTGGATTGAATAAGGGTGCTGCTGCTACAACTTGCAAATAAAATGGCTCCAGCCAACATCAACGAAATAGCTTTCGATAATAGTTTCGTTTTTTTCATTTTTGTTAAAATTTAAAATTTAAAACCAGAAAGTGTTATAGGGCAAAAGCAGTTATTTTAATCCAAAAAAGGACAGGAAAACAGGATAATTCCCAAACTGTTTTCAAGAAATTTCCGTTATTTTCTGCAAACATCCTTAAAGGCACACCATTCGCAGTTCTTTTCGTTTTGTGTTTGGACGAAAGGAATGTCTTTATCGAAGATTTCTTCTAGAAAAACATTTAATTTTTCAGTAAACGCGGATAAATAAACCGAAATATCGGTGATGGGCTCCCCTGCAAAGGTAATGGCCGGGTTGTGTTCCCTGAAAATATTCCTCAGGTAATAAACGGCAGGAGAAACCGGTAATGGACTGTTATAAAAAAGTGCATAAATAAAAACCTGCAATATCTGGTAGGGGCGATTAACTTTGGTGTTGTCGAAAAGCTGTTCAATATTCCTGAAATTTAATTCGCCTTTCCCCGATTTATAATCAATAATGCGTAATCTCCCGGCTACCTTATCTATCCGGTCGATACTTCCTTTTATATTTACCGATAAATCACCTGAAACCTGGTGGATTGACCTGAAAACGAATTCCGAATCCACATACTCAAACGGTGTGAACGATGTGTCGAACCGAAGAGTCTGCTTTACATAATCGCGCAGAATTTCTCCGATCAGGAAATGATGCCCCGTGAGTGCGCGTGGTTTATCTTTTTGCTTGAAATAATGTTCGGCAAAAGATCGCTCAATCAGGTCGGTCAGGTAATCATCGTTTTGGATTATGGCGTTCAATGTATCCGGCAGGACCGACTTGCCCCTGTAACGGTTGTAAAGGTGCTGCATAATGGCATGATACATGGTGCCGAATACATCGGACTCTACCGACTCCTGCACTTCCTTTTCTTCGGATAGTCTTTCAACGGCAGAAAAATAAAATTGCAAGGGGCAATTGATATAATTGTTGATGAGTGAAGCAGATAAGCTGGCGTCGCCGCCGGCACGAAATTTCTGTAGCTTACGCATCACTTCGGGTGTTTTCTCAACCGAGACCGGAGAAACATGAGGGGCCGAAACGTTGTAGGAAACTACGCTTTCTTTCAGATGAAAGTGCTGGCTGTATAAGTATTTCAACTGATAAAAATAGCGGCTAACCTCACCCGTCTGCATCTCTTCTGTGCGTGTGTCGTAGAGGAGGAAAATGCGTTTGGCGCGGCTTATCATCCGGTAGAAATGGTAAGCATATGTGCTGTCCTGGTGCTCGTAAGTTGGTAAGTCAAAAGCTTTACGGAGGGTGTAAGGAACAAAAGAGTTGGTGGCGTTTTTAAGTGGAAAAACACCTTCATTCATGGATAGAATGATCAGGTTTTCGAAATCTATCACGCGCGTTTCCAGTACTCCCATCACTTGCAAACCCGATAACGGCTCGCCGGAAAATGATACGCTGAGGTTTTCAGTTAATCGCTTAAATAAACGGAAATAGGTGTCAATCGACATGTTTTGCACAGATGATAACGTATCCTGCAGGCGGGTTATCGATTTGTAATACTGGACAATAAATTCCCGTTCAAGGTCAATGGAACGTGTGTCGCCCGTAAATTCCCCTTCATCCGGGTGCTTCTCGGAAGTCAGGTGTCGGTAAATTTCCGATAATATCGATTTCAGGTATTCTCCGATTTTTGTCCAATCCATTATGGGTGAGAAGATAAGCTTCAGGAAGGGATGCGTGCCAAGCTCGGAAACCGTAAGGATAACACGGTTGTGTTGTTGGATATAGGCTTTCAACTCCTCGGTTTCGGATGGCGCTATCCGGGTCACCAGGGGATGATTGAGCACCGACAGTACGAACCGGAAATAAAACGCCGTTTCGCCATCCATTGTCCTTGTGTTGTGGTGCAGCCGGGCAATGCTTTCCGTCAGGCTTGCTACGGATGAATGTTGCAACGAATACCCCATCGTGACATTTATCTTTTCGATTTCCTGAGGGATGGAATAGAGGACGGGCAGTAACAGGTTTTCGTCGGGAAGGACTATCGCCGTGTTTAATCCGGCATTGGACCCGGTAATGCTCTTGTTATTGAGCAGTTGTGAAAGCAGACGGTTCACAGTTTTTGCCTGCCCCACGCCGGAAGGAATGCCGATAAGGTTTATGTCGGGCTTTTCCGCATTCGGAATGCCTGAGCCGAATTCCAGTTTTGAAGGGAAGCGCGACAGGTTTTCCTGAATCCACCGCGATGAACGGTTTTTTTTATCGCGAACCAACGGAGATTCGTAATCCCAGTAAAAATCGGCAACACCCCTGTTCCTTAGGTACTTCATCAATTCTACTTCGGTAGGTGTGAGTGCGTTCAATCCGACAAAAACCAGTTCAGAAAAAGGCAGTTCAATGTCTTCTTTTTCTTTTGCCCTTTCTGCCACTTCCCTGAACAACATTCCCTCGTAAGCGTATCCTTTCCTGTGTAGGGTTTCGCGAAAGGCCGTGTACAACTCAAACAGAATCTGCCAAGTCTCCATAAATTCCTGCTTGGTCTCATTGCCTTCGTAGGGCATAAAAGCAGTCCAAAACCGGCGTATAGCGTTAATCTGTTCAGGGGTAAGGTAGGACAGGTCGTCATCCATCGATTTCAGGTTGTGGATGTTTCTGAACAATTGCCGGGCATCTGCCAGGTGTTTGTCCACATCGTTGAAATCGTTAAGCAATATCTCTCCCCAATAGAGGAAATCATCAAAAAGCTCTTCAGACCTTCCGATACGAATGTATTGTTCATAAAGCATTACCAGCATTTCTGTCTTGTCGGCGGTCCGGTAGGCGGAAAGCGATTCAAACAGTTCCTGGATGGTAATTATCCGGGGAGAAAAAACCGGTTTCCCTGCAATTTCAGCCAGGTATTTCTGAAAGAAAACCCCCGCACGTTTGTTCGGGAAAACGAACGACAGTTTATATATCTCATTTTCGTATTTGGAATAGAATGCTTGTGCTATGCGGAGGAGGAAGGGGGTCATGTTTTTTAATTTTCAAGATTTATGACGTCTTTTCTTCGATACAAAAAACTGGTGAAAAAACCGACAATCAACAGCCCTCCGCCCACAACAAAGGCAAACAAGCCGGCCTTCTCTGCATAGTTGTCTTTCATGAAAGCCACGATTTGCGGGCCAATAATTCCGCCCATACTCCACGCGGTAAGGAATGCGCCATACAGCGAAGGCATCAATTTACTTCCGTACATATCTTTTGTCAACGATGGCAAGACGCCAAACCCGCCACCGTAACATAACAACACAATGCAAACCAGAACAGAGAAAACAACCGGATGATGAACGAGAATAAGCAATCCGAAAATCACCGCCTGTAATGCCAGTAGAATCCGGAAAGTATACATCCTGCCTATTTTGTCGGAGATACTGCCCCAGGCAAATCGGCCCATGCCGTTGAAAACAGAACTGACAGCAATAAGCGTAGCGCCCGCAGCGGCCAGAGAAGCCATCGTTTCACCGTCAGAAAAGTTTGTACCGTCGGACATCCGCATTTTTAGTATATCTTGTAACAGAGGTGATTGAAAAGATATAAAGATCATTCCCGCTACAATATTTATCGCAAAAATTAACCAGACAACGATAAACGGTTTGCTTTGGATATGCCGGGCAATAGAGATTCTCTCCGGCTTCTTTTCATGGGTTTTATCCGGTTTGGGTAGTTGCAGAAACGATGCCAGAACAGGAATCAACACGATCATTACCGCTCCAACATAATAAAATGTAGTACTCAAATTCCCATCCGATAGTTGAAGTAAAAGGGGGGCTAAAAACTTGGACATTACCAATGCTCCGAAGCCAAACCCCATTACTACCATCCCGGTTGCCAACCCCTGTTTGTGAGTAAACCACGCAGAGACAGTTGCCACAGGGGCAACATAAGCTAATCCCAATCCTATTCCTCCCATGATTCCAAACCCGAAATAGAGTAAAAACAGGTACCGGTGGGCAAGTGCGAAACCCGAAACAAGGTATCCAAAGGCGTAAAGCGCTCCGCCGATCATTGACAATCTGCGTGGACCATAGACCGACATTTTGTTTCCAGCCCAGGCGGAGGTAACTCCCAGCATAAAAATGGATAAACTAAATGCCCAGGCAGTCTGAGCGTTGCTCCAGCCTGCAGATTCACTTATGGGATTTTGAAAATAACTCCAGGCATAAACAGTTCCCAACAACAAGTGCGTGAAAGTTCCGGTGACTGCAATCAGCCATTTTTTGCTCATGATAATGTCCGTTCACTGATAAAAGACAAAGATAAGAAATAATAGAAAAAGGTTAGCCGGTTTACGCAAAAAAGCCGCAAGGCTAAATCCTTACGGCTCTTCTGAGGTTTTCAAATAGTATTAATGATGTATCTTTATAATACGCCCTGAGCCATCATGGCATCGGCTACCTTCATAAAGCCGGCAATGTTTGCACCTTTTACGTAATTGATGTAATTATCCTCTTTTCCGTGTGCAACACACTGATCATGGATCTCGCTCATGATCTGATGCAACCACTTGTCCACTTCTTCGTTTGTCCAGGAGATGTGCATGGCGTTCTGCGTCATTTCCAATCCGGAACAGGCTACTCCTCCTGCGTTTACTGCTTTTCCGGGGCCGAACAAAATTTTGTTTTCGATAAAGAAGTCAACCGCTTCGGCCGTACAGCCCATGTTGGAAACTTCAGCAACGAGTGTAACACCATTTTGTTTTAGTCTTTTTGCATCTTCCAGGTTCAGTTCGTTCTGAATGGCACAAGGCAATGCTATATCCACTTTGCATTCCCAAGGTTTCTTGCCCGGGAAGAACCTGGCATTTGGGTACTCTTCGGCATAAGGTGCCACCACATCGTTTCCCGAATTGCGAAGTTCCAGCATATAATTGAATTTTTCGGGTGTGTTGATACCGTCTTCATCGTAGATATAGCCGTCGGGGCCTGAGATGGCAACCACCTTGGCACCTAGTTCGGTGGCCTTCATCGTAGCTCCCCAGGCAACGTTGCCAAAACCTGAAACAGCAACCGTTTTGCCCTTCAAATCGATTTTGTGGGTCTCACACATCTGATTCACGAAATACAAGGCCCCAAACCCGGTAGCTTCGGGACGAAGACGCGATCCACCAAACGAACGCCCTTTTCCAGTGAATGTTCCCGTATGTTCCCGGGCTAATTTTTTGTACATTCCGTACATGTATCCCACTTCGCGTCCACCAACACCAATATCGCCGGCAGGAACGTCGGTGTCGGGGCCTAAATCGCGCCAGAGTTCGGTTACAAAAGCCTGACAGAAACGCATGATCTCCGCTTCAGAACGCCCTTTAGGAGAAAAGTCCGATCCGCCTTTTCCACCACCCATAGGTAATGTAGTTAGTGCGTTTTTAAATGTTTGTTCGAATCCTAAGAATTTCAGTGTAGATAACGTGACGGAAGGATGGAAGCGAATACCTCCTTTATAAGGGCCTATGGCTCCGTTAAACTGAACGCGATAACCAATGTTTACATGAACTTTTCCGTTGTCGTCCACCCAAGGCACTCTGAAAGTGAAAATCCGGTCAGGCTCCACAATTCTTTCTACAATTCCTGCCTTCTCAAATTCAGGATGTTGATTGTAAACGTCCTCTATAGAAGTTAAAACTTCTTTTACTGCCTGAAGATATTCGGCCTCGCCGGGATGCTTAGCCTCAAGTTGTGTCATTATGTCATTTACTTTCATAATATAAAGAGTATTTTATAGTAATCCGCTTGACAAAGGTAAGTAATAAATTGAAACTTTATCACTTTTTTCAAAAAAAAATATTGAGATAAGATAAAAAGTATTCTTTCAAAATAGGCTGTTTTACTTTGTTAATAATCAACTGTATAGTAAAATAATAAATAACAGGAAAAAAGATTTGGATTGATGAAGTTTATTGAAATAAGGCCAATAGATTGTTTGCATCGCTTACAATTTCATACTGGAAATGGATGGTTGTTTACGGGGATGTATTGTCGTATTTAAAGTTAAATTTGTATTTTTGTATATAGAAATATGGAGAAAACCGAAAATGGGAAAAAATAAATTATCGAAGTTTGCGGATATGGCGACCTATCCGAACGTTTTTCAATATACTTTCTCTACATTACAAAATGGCGGCTTCCCACTTAAGGGGAAATGGAAAACGGATTATTTTCGAAACGATAACCCTGTAGTACTCGAGCTCGGTTGCGGAAAGGGAGAATATACGGTAGGACTGGCACAGTTCTACCCTGAGAAAAATTTTATAGGAATTGACATCAAAGGTGCCCGGATGTGGTCCGGAGCAAGACAGGCTTTGAGCGAAAACCTGACGAATGTCGCTTTCTTGCGGACTCATATCGAACTGATTCGCCATTTTTTTGCCGAAAATGAAGTATCGGAAATCTGGATCACTTTCCCTGATCCGCAGATGTCCAAGATCAATAAACGGCTTACTTCCACTCGCTTTATGAACACCTACAGTCAAATTCTTGCGGATAAAGGCGTGATTCATCTCAAAACCGACAGTAATTTCCTCTACATCTATACCAAAGCCATGATCGAAGAAAACGGCCTGGCGGCTTTAGCGGATACCGATGATTTATACCGATCCGGGACTAACGATAAAGTATTAAATATTCAGACTTTTTATGAACAACAATGGCGTGCGCGCGGTTTAAGCATCAAATACATCCGTTTCCTGTGCCCAAGAAAAGATAACTGGACGGAACCGGATATCGAAATTGAAAAAGACGAATACCGCAGTTTCGGCCGTGATGCTCAACTATAAAATTTTAAACAAAATAGTATGGCTATATATCCTCAATTAATTATCGACGCACTGAAAAATGTGCGTTACCCGGGAACGGGGCAAGATATTGTTTCTGCTGGAATGGTGGAAGACGATATCCGCATTGACGGAATGAAAGTGAGTTTCTCACTCATCACTGAAAGACAGAACGATCCGTTTGTTAAATCGCTGGTAAAGATGGCGGAACAGGCAATTTTAACATATGCCGACCCGAAGATCCAAATCAAAGGGAATATTTCAGTAAAGTCGAAACAGGCACCGCGGCCTGCATTGCCTGATCTGTTGCCCGATGTAAAAAACATTGTTGCCGTGGCATCTGGAAAAGGCGGTGTCGGTAAAAGTACCGTATGTACTAACTTAGCTATTGCACTGGCTCAAAAAGGATACAAAGTAGGGTTGCTCGATGCCGATATTTTCGGGCCATCGGTTCCCCGGATGCTTGGTGTTGAAGATGTGCCCGTTTACACTGAAAAAATGGAAGGGCGCGACTGGATCGTTCCCGTGGAGAACTATGGGGTTAAAATGCTTTCCATCGGTTTCTTTGTCAAGAAGGAAGATGCAGTGGTTTGGCGCGGAGCAATGGCCAGCAACGCACTTAAACAACTCATCACTGATGCTGACTGGGGCGAACTGGATTATTTCCTGATCGATTTTCCGCCTGGGACAAGCGATATTCATTTAACACTGGTACAAACCGTACCCATTACCGGAGCCGTTATCGTAAGTACCCCGCAGGAAGTGGCGCTGGCCGATGCTCGTAAGGGAATCAGTATGTTCACGGGTGAGAAGGTGAATGTCCCCATCCTGGGTTTGGTCGAGAACATGGCGTGGTTCACCCCTGCTGAACTACCTGAAAATAAATACTACATCTTCGGAAAAGACGGTTGTAAGCAACTGGCGGAACAAAATGGGTATGCATTGTTGGGGCAAATCCCCATCGTACAGTCCATTCGTGAGGGTGGCGACGATGGACAACCCGTGGCTCTTCAGTCCGACAGTATCACCGGCATGGCTTTTGCCCGGCTTGCCGACAATGTGGTGGAAGCGGTAGAAAAACGGAACCGTGAATTACCGAAAACAGGGATTGTGGAGATATCGAGGAAATGAAACACCCCCTGCATCAATTTCACTTCTGTCCCGAATGCGGTTCAGGAAACTTTTCCGAAAACAACTTAAAATCGAAAAAGTGTACGGACTGCGGATTTACCTATTATTTTAATTCATCGGCTGCTGTTGTGGCAATAATTGAAAATGAGAAAGGTGAAGTGCTAATTGCCCAGAGAGCAAAAGATCCGGCAAAGGGCACTTACGACCTGCCCGGCGGATTCGTAGACATGTATGAAACGGCTGAAGAGGCTATTGCCCGGGAAGTTCGGGAAGAAACAGGGTTGTTGATAACTTCGTCTAAGTACCTTTTTTCAATTCCGAATATTTACGTATATTCGGGTTTTGAAGTGCATACGATGGATCTGTTTTTCCAGTGTAAGTCGCTTGATGACAGTGTGATGACTCCTATGGATGACGTGTCGGATCTGCTTTTTATCGATAAAAGGGAGCTTCGTCCGGCTGACTTCGGACTGATTTCAATCCGTAAAGGAATTGAAAAAATATTAGAAGATGTTAGAATTAGAAAGTAGAAAATCAGAGAGAAATCTCAGTGTAACAAAGCAATATATGAAAAAAACAATCTTCGTGCTATTTTTTGCCCTTGCAACACACCTGGCAATGGCGCAGCGGACAGTCTACCACCATCAGCCCGGGAAGCTTCTCAACCAGGGTAAAGAGATGTTTCTAGAAGGAAACTACACAGGTGCCCAGGATTTGTTGTCGCAATTTATCACGGAAAGCACCGACCGTTTGCTCATCGAAGAAGCAAAATACATGATGGCTGTTTCGTCTTTTTATAAAGGGGTGAAAAACAGTGGTGAGCGAATGAAGGAGTACCTGGATGAATACCCCGAAAGCATCTACCATCATCAGGTGAAATTTCTGATCGGTTCATACCATTTCGACGAAAAAGACTGGAAGCTTGCCCGGTTTTGGTTTGACCAGGCTGACCTGGATTACCTGAAACCGTCGGAGCAGGAAGATTTTAGCTTTAGGAGCGCTTATGCAAACCTACAGCTTGACAATAAAGATGAAGCCTACCGGCTTTTTGGATTGCTTTCGCAGAACAGCAAGAAATACCGCAATGCCGGAAATTTCTACGCCGGATATATCGATTACACGAACGGTAACTACGATGCCGCTTTACGTCGTTTTGAAGGGTTGCGGAACCATCCCGAATTCGGAGAGCAGGTTGCTTTTTATTCCGCACAATCCACCTTCTTCAACAACAAACTGGATGAAGCTATCCGCCTCGCGGATTCATTCCTGAAAGCTTATCCGCGCAGTGAGCATAATACTGAAATGTATCGGGTTCTGGGTAACAGCCATTACCGCCAGGGAAGAGCAACAACTGCCATTCCCTATTACGAAAATTATTTCGGCAGCACTGCCCGTCCACTTCGGGGAGATGCCTATTTCATGGGACTTTCTTACATGGAAGCACGAAGATTCAACGAAGCTGTGCAAATGTTTCAAAAAGCAGTTGGAGAACGGGATGCGCTTACGCAAAACGCTCAGCTGCAAATTGGGCAGGCCCAGTTGAAATTAGGACAAAAACAGCAGGCACAAATGGCATTTGAAGCAGCTTCGCGCGATAATTTCGACCCGCAGGTACGCGAAACCGCCATGTTTAACTATGCGTTGCTGGCGCACGAAACCAACTTCTCTGTTTTTAGTGAATCCATTGCGCTTTTCGAAAACTTTCTCAAAGAGTTCCCAAATTCTCCATATACCGATCAGGTGAACGATATTCTGGCCGAAACTTTCCTAACCACCAAGGATTACCAGGCTGCCCTTCAAGCCATCAACCGCATATCCAGGCCCGGTCGCCGTATTTTGGAAGCAAAGCAAATGGTGCTTTTCCAGTTAGGAGCACAGGAGTTTATCAATGGAGACATGAACGCAGCCGTCCAACATTTCAACAACAGCATTGCACTGGGAAATTACGATGCTAAAGCTCGTAACAATGCCTATTACTGGCGTGGGGAGGCCTACTATCGCATGGCTAACTACCCGAATGCAGCGTCAGACTTTCAGGCATTCACTCAAAACGCATCGCCGGCAGATGAAAACTATGCCATGGGTTGGTACAACCTGGGTTACACCCGGTTCAAACAGAATCAATATTCGTCGGCTGTTACTGCTTTTCAGCAATACATCTCGGCGGAGACTAACAGAAACCGGACAGAATATGCCGATGCACACAACAGGATTGGGGATAGCTACTATTACAACCGGAGCTTTGCAGAAGCCGAGCGATTTTATACTACAGCCGCGACCATCAACCCTTCAGCAGCTGACTATGCGGCATACCAAAAAGCATTTGTGATGGGATTGCAGCGCAATTACCAGGGAAAGGCAGATGCGCTGGACGATTTGATGCGCCGTTATCCCCAATCCCAGTATTTCGATGATGCGCTTTATGAAAAAAGCCGCGCTTTGGTGATGATGAGCCGTGAGAGCGAAGCCATAAATGTTTTACAGCAGTTGATATCCGGCTATCCCAACAGCGCTTTGTCGAGCCAGGCAGGTATTCAGCTGGGGCAGTTGTATTACAACGGTGGAAATTATCAGAACAGTATATCGGCATATAAAAATGTAATTTCGAAATTTCCCGGCACAGACGATGCGAGGACAGCTCTTTTGTCGCTCGAGACCGTTTACAGTGAACTCAACGATATTCAGTCTTACGTGAATTATGCCAATTCATTGCCGGGCGGAATGCGCATCACCGTGTCGCGGCAAGATTCACTCACTTATCTGGCAGCAGAAAGTGTCTACATGCGTGGCTCAAAAGCGGAAGCGGAATCGGGCATGCAACGCTACCTGCAAAGTTATCCCAACGGTGCATACCATACCGATGCCAACTATTATCTAGGCGTTTTGGCCGATGAGAAAGGAAACAAGCAACAGGCGGCAACCTATTTCAGGAAAGTAGCAGATGCCAACAGTGCCAAGTATCTCGACGATGCGCTGATCTATGTGTCCGCCATCGAATACAACAACGGAAACCTCAACCAGGCACTGGCAGATTATTCCAGACTGGCTAACTCGGCCCGGAATCAGAGCAGTCAGCAAACGGGACAGATGGGTGTTGTCCGTACACAGTACCGGTTGAAAAGTTTTCACGAAGCCGCTCGTGCAGCAACTGCTTTCCTGGCCAATGCCAATCTGTCGCCTGAAGTAACTGCAGAAGCCCGGTACCTGCGTGGAAAATCACTACAGCAAGTCAACGAGGTGGAAAAGGCGATGGACGATTTCCAATCGCTGGCACAAGACACACGAAACATTTACGGTGCGGAAGCGCAATTTATACTTGCCGACACGTATTACCGGTGGAAGTCGTACGACAAGGCAGAGTCACAGGTGAAATCGTTTATGCAAAAAGGAACGCCGCACCAGTACTGGATGGCGCGTGCACTGATTGTCCTGTCGGATACATACAGAGCCAAAGGCGATAATTTTCAGGCCAGACAATACCTTGAAAGCCTGAAAAACAACTACAAAGGCTCCGAAGCCGATGTTCAGCAAATGATAAACGAAAGACTAAGTAATTTATAATTCACAATGAATAATTGAAAATGAAAAAGACAATATTTAGTGTAGCCCTGTTGCTTGTATCTACCGGTATTTTTGCCCAACAACAAGACTCTTTGTTACGGCGTCAGATGGAACTTCAACGTGAGTTCAACCCAACGCTGCAGGATGCCAATAAAATAAATTCATTGCCGTCCGTCCCGCAGCCGGCAATCAAGAAAGCCAATACCGGTTATTCGCCTTGGGCGGGTAGAACCACGCCACCGTTGGAAATTGCTATCCCGGATCCCGCCAACATAATGACAGAGGTTCCTTTCAGTTCGAAAAAAGGATATGTTTCGCTCGGAGCCGGAAATTATGCCAATATCGATGGGGCATTGGGCTATCGCCTTGTCGAGAATGAAAAGAGCAACCTCACGTTTAATTTTCTGCATAGCTCATCCAACGGGGATATAAATTACGTACAGGAGAGTGATCCGGCGGGTAACAAGGCTTTTTTTATGGATAATCTGGGGCAGCTCCGGTACGGGCATCTGCTCAGTGCCTTCAAACTTAATCTCAAGGCCGCGTACTCGCATAATGCATTCAATTACTACGGCAATACTTTCGGGAATGACCGCTTTTACGACAATGTAAACCAAACACTGGGCGTTTTCAACTTGGGATTGGGGGTAGAGTCCAACAAATCGGACCTTGTTAATTATCGTGGATTTTTCGATTTCAAGAATTTTGCTAGCAAATACGGTTCGGATTTGACGAGTGCCGGTTTGAAAGGAAATCACATCGACGCCGTAGTTGGACTGGGTAAGCCTTTTCAGGGTGGGGACAGCCGGGTAGGGGTTGATGGAAAGTTTCTTGGCGTTTTTTATAGTCAGGGTATGGATGATTTTACGCTGTTGGGTGCCAATCCATATGTCGCATTTGAAGGATTGAACTGGAAAGCCAGGTTGGGAGCTGATTTATTGTTTCAGATGCTGGGTGGAACAAAATTCCGGGTTGCACCAAACATTGAACTGGACCTGAAGGTTGCCGGACATTCTTCCCTTTATGCTCACATAAAAGGTGGAATTGACGGCAATACCTATTTGGATATGATGAACGAGTCGCGTTACATCACCCCTATGACACCGGTAAAATCATCCTTTTCAATTGTTGATATCGAAGCCGGAGCAAAGATTGGCGAAGTCAGTGGTTTTCGTTTCGATATTTTCGGAGGATTTAAGAAAACCGAGGATGAGCATTTCTTGGTATTAAATCAAATAGTTCAGGCAGAGACTCCCGATATGCCATCAATTAAGGAATCATTAGCCCCTCTTTATGGAAATTTTTCTCATTCTCATATTGGAGGAATGCTTCAATCCAACATCTGGTCGCCTTTAGATATTGCGTTGCGCATAAAAAAGAATTTTTATACCGTAAATGACACCGGTATCCCTGATGCAAAAGCCTATAATAAACCGGGTTTCGAAACTGATATTAGTACTACGTTTAGTGCCACGAGCAACCTGAAATTCATGCTCAACTATTATTTTGCCGGTGACAGGTGGTCCTACTTCAATGATACAAATGTACAAATAAACAACATTAACGACCTCAATTTTGGAGCCCTTTACGACATCAATGAATCCTTTGCTATTCACTTGAAAGCCAACAATCTTCTGCTCCAGAAGTACGATATCTGGTACGGATATCCGGCACAGGGTTTCAATGCGATGGGTGGGTTTACACTTAAATTCTAAATTAAAAGAGTCGGAACAACGGGCTATTACATAAAAATATCCTTAACGATACTGAAGATGAAAAACAGCACAAAAGTTGTGAAGAAAGGGTGGTTATTGATACTGCTGCTGACTATTCTGCAGCAGCCTGTCGCCGGACAATTACAAAAGGGGAAGGGTTATCCTAAGAAAGCCTACGAGAGTGACCTGCTACAACACTTTGCTGCTCCCCCAGGGGGTTACGGCAATGTTCCTTTCTACTGGTGGAACGGAGACTCGCTCAGGAAAGAACGGTTGCAGGAGCAACTGGACATCCTCTCTTCGTCAGCAGTGGATGGCTTTGCTGTTAGTTACATTCATACTTCTCCGCGCATAGATACGTTGGAGAACAGAGATGGCTACGGACTCTACGGTATGACCGAACCGGGTGTGCCTCACGTTTTTTCGGATAAATGGTGGGAGGTTTGGAATTGGTTCTCGGGTGAGGCTGGACGCCGTGGCCTGGGAGCCGGACTCGACGATTATACCGTGGGTTGGAACGGTAACGGATACTATCCCGATGAACTGGACACCGTGGCGGTATTCCGGGATTACAGCGGTGAGCTGGTGATCCGCGTGGACAGCATCAGAGGAGGAGAAACCTACAATGCCTTGCAACCAGAAAACCTGTTGACGGTAGTAGTATGGCCGGGTAAAATAGTACTTACAGACAGCGTGACAGACGGCCGTATACGATGGAGGGCTCCCGGCAAGGGAATCAGTCGCATTTACACCATTACTACAGCACCGGGTTATGTGATTCATCCCGAACATGGCAACAAATTATTGGATGTATATTTCAATCGCTTTGAGGAGAGGATGGATGATGCGGGCCGCGCGGGGATGAACTATTTTTTTCAGGATGAACTCGCATATCCGATCCACATGCTCACCTGGTCGGATGATTTCAGCGAGGAGTTTATCCGCAGAAAAGGATATGACATCGTTCCCTATCTGCCCGCTTTAAAAGAATCCATAGGTCCGGTCACTCCTCGCGTACGAATGGATTATTGCGAGGTATTGATGGATCTTTCCGAAGAACGTTACTACAAGCCTATCTATCAGTGGCATGCCGACAGAGGATTGATGTACGGTTGCGACAATCTGAGCCGGGGCAAGGACCCAATGGCATACATAGACTACTTCCGGGCCATGTCGTGGTTCACCGCTCCCGGGAACGACGCTCCCGCAAGGGGATCGAGCTTCCTCGAAACAAAAATTTCCAGTTCCATCGCTCATCTCTACAGCCGTCCTCGTACCTGGCTGGAGGCGTTCCACAGTATGGGATGGGGCAGTTCAGGAGCCTGGCTTACCGATCAGATTGACCACCACTTCGTTGCCGGAGGAAACCTGGTGTGCATGCACGGCTTGTACTATTCCACACACGGGGGATGGTGGGAGTGGGCGCCGCCCGACTTTCATTTCCGAATGCCTTACTGGCCTCACATGAAAAGGTGGCTAGACTATACCGAACGGATGAGTTTCATTCTGAGCCAGGGCTCTCATGTTTGTGATATTGCGCTAGTGTATCCAACGGAGACGATACAGGCTTATCCCGGTACGAAACCCGACGGGGTGTTTGATCTGGCCCTAAGGCTGAGCAACAGCGGACTGGATTTTGATTTTGTGGATTTTCGCTCGTTGAGGGATGCGAGTATTGAGGAGCGTGAACTGAGGATGGCGGACGAACGGTACAAAGTGCTTGTTTTGGCCGATATGGAGGCTATGCACCACTCATCCCTTACCCGGGCGCTGGCGTTTTACCGCGCCGGAGGGATTGTGCTAGCTACGGGTCGCCTGCCGAGGGCCACTTCTGCAAAAGGAGAGAAGGACCCCGAGGTAGAGGCGATACTGCGTGAACTATTTGGCCTTACTGCAGCCGAGGTAGCTGCGGGTAAGCCGGCAAAGAAACAGGTGAATGCTGCCGGCGGTGTGGGTTGGTATATCCCCGAAGCGCCGGAACGACAGGTTGCGGGGCTTATTACTCCCGACTTCCGGCCTGGGCCGGATGGGGGCAAGGTACTGCATCGCAGGGTGGGTAACAAGGATATTTATATGGTGAAGGATGTGGAAAAGGGGAGCGAATGCTTCTTCCGGGCTACGGGTCGTGTGGAGCTGTGGGATGCCCACAGCGGTACCGCACAAGCCTGTCCCGTGTTATCTCAAGATAAAGCCGGCACCCGCATCCGGATGAACAGAGAGACGGGTAACTCCTACCTGATTGTTTTCTCTCCGGGCGAACCACTGATGGCGGATGAGGGCCGCACAGCCCTCCGGCTTAGTTACGAGATACCGTTAGGGCGGGAATGGGTGACGGAGTTGCTGCCTACACTTCAGAACAAGTGGGGAGACTACCGCTTTCCGGCTTTCGACGGTATGATAGGAGCGGAGGCCCGCTCGTTCCGCTATGCCCCGGACAACGGGATGCCAGGCAACTGGATGCAACCGGACTATAATGATGCCAATTGGGAGGAGGGTATTTACGGCTATGGCCCGCAACTCATGACCCAGGCTGACGGTATAGCATGGACACCGGTCTCCTTCTCCTGGCAGTATGGTGTTTGGGACAATCCGGGTGCACAGGGATACCATGGCCTGAAAGGGAAGGTGGATGATCGTTTCTTTATATTAGACAAAGGGAAAAATCAGCGCTTTAGGACGTATGTCTATGCCCCGAAAGGTGGGGTTTACAGGATAGAATCAGACGGGGTATTACCCCAATGGATACATGTCAATGGACTGGAGGTGAAAGAGACGGTCCACCTGAAGAAGGGATGGCATGCTTTGGAGGTGCAATACGACCGGTCGGAACAGTTAGATTATAAGCCCCGCACGGGTTTGTATAACGACACGCGTCTGCGCGGAATGGTGCTCTTCTTTCCGGAGAAGACACCTCTGCCGGAGAAACCATCCCCTTATGCCGATGAGGTGTCGTCGCGCTGGGTTACAGGCAAACATCTGCTGTTTGACCCTTACGGCGGTACCCGCAACCGGTGGAACTTCCGCTTTGACGCAGTACCGGGTCTGGAGGAGATGACTCTGGTGTTGCAGGGTGAACTGACGGACCTCTGGATCGATGGAGAGAAGGCCGCACGGAGTCAGATCCTTCGTACACCCGGTAAAAGAGGTATGAACCGTTATCGGGTGACACTCAGGAAGAAGAAAGAGCGAACAGCAACGGTTGCCTTCACGGTGCGTGCGGAAAAAGGTTACCAGGGTACGGCTGTGGTGCGGGAACCGGTGACACTGAAAACTTCAACGGGACTTATGAAGAGCGGAGACTGGTCACAGGAGGGAGCGTTACGATACTATTCCGGAGGGATCCGTTACCGTCAATCATACGAACTGAATAACACCGCGGGGGCAAAGCAGATCATGCTGAAACTGGGAGAGGTGGTGGCTACCTGCGAGGTGACAGTTAACGGGCAGTCAGCTGGCGTGTTGATCAGCCCTCCCTATGAGTTGGACATTACCGGACTGGTGAAAGATGGTAAGAACGATATCGAGGTACTGGTGTACAGTACCCTGTCTAACCACTATCAGACTATCCCTACACCGTACCGGGGTGAGCCGCGGGCCGGACTTATCGGTCCGGTGTTGATGTCGGTATATGAATGAATTTACGGACTCGGGGCGAGTTTGTCCTTTTCATTCCTTAACTACATTAAGGTGTGGTTAAGGAATACCGACCGTGGTGAATTTGTTGTTGGCTGTCCCCGGTGGATTCGTTCGACAAGTTCCTGACATGTTCTGTAAGCCGGTATTACGGGGACAGAACCAAGTTCCCAGGATGTATTAACCTGAATATTTGCGTCTTTCGCATTCTGCCTGCTTCCTGCTTCCTGTGCGATACGTAGCAGTAGAAAATCGGAGTAAGAGGATACTTCGGGATCTTTCAGCGGATCTCCAAACTCAGCGAAATAGGAGAAAACCAGCCTTTTGTGTAGTTCCCTCCCCGGGAATTTCAAGGGTTGACGGAGTTTATGACTGTCCTTTCAAACAGAATGCCACAAACAATAAACGAAACATTATTTTCTTCTTTATGATTATCAGTACGCTATCGCATGCATTTTTAGCTACAGTGAATATTCGGTATCCAGCCGTTTTATTATCCTTGCGGGATTCCCTGCCGCTATTACATCGTCAGGTATATCTTTAGTAACTACGCTCCCGGCACCGATAATTGTTCTGTTACCTATGCTGACCCCCGGGCAGATGGTTGTGTTTCCTCCAATCCACACATTATTTCCGATGAAGACAGGTTTCCCAAATTCAATTCTCGTAGCTCTCTGCTTCCATTGAACCGGATGTGCAGCTGTATATATTTCTACAGAAGGACCTATCAGTACATCGTTACCGATAGTTACAGTTGTCACGTCGAGTATTGTGCAGTTATAATTGATGTAGACGTTGTTTCCGAAGTGGATGTTATATCCGTAGTCGCAGAAAAAAGGCCCTTCAATATGTACATTGTCTCCTTGCACCGGACAAAGTTCCTTCAATATCTCGGATCTCTTCCCTTTTTCGACGGGATCGATTGCGTTGTACTCCCTGCATAATCGTACAGAATTCAAATGTTCTCCGGATAATTCAGCACCTGAACCCATATACAATTCTCCACGAATCATTTTTTCCTTTTCTGTCATAAAGCTGTTTGAATGAATATAATTTTTTGCGGTAAAAATAAAACAATTTTCTCAGGTTTTGGTACTTTCTTCACAAAGAAAGAATTCGGATTTAAAAAAACTTGACTGTGCTTAGGCCTTTAAAAATAGGTCATGGCTGTTTCATTTTACATTTTCCAAATGCTGAAGGAATATGAAAATCCGGATCTTTTGTATGGGGATTTAACCAAGAGTACCAAATTACGGAATTTTCATTTTCTCCTGTAAAATCAGCCCTGAAGATGCCTAAACAAAAAACCTTATCAAGATCGATATCTATTTTTTTTAATTCTGATAATGAGATGCGTCCCTCCACAACATAGCCGGTTGACGTGATCTTACCAACAATATCACGATGATTAAAATTCCACAAATAGTTGAATTTACGATACAACTGCGCTTTATAATCCAGAATATACCCATTTGGATTTATTTCCAAACAATAGTAGGAGGATAGTTTGGAAGAAGGACTAAAAAACAATTCAACCCGATCCCCTTTCGCAACAGTTATTTCATCCGTATATTCCAAAACCGTCAGGGTTCTATCGATAACCTCGAAACAAAAATTAAAATATTTTTGAGAGAAAAAACAACGAAAAATTGTACTGTCTCGTTCTGCCGGTGCCCAGGGAGAATACAAATCAGTTAAGGTAGTTGAGCGGCTCCATTCCATTCCATCGATATCCCCGTCAATCTGAATTTCGGATGTGTGGTATTCAATAAGAAATGTATCGGGTTGTTTGAGTCGACATCCTTCACCCGACAAAAACATAACAATCAGACTGACCAAAAAATTAACGTTTCGCATCTTTTTAACGGAATTACATTAGCACTCGTTTTAGTCCCCATTTAACAAAGACCCGTATTCTTTTAATATTTCAACCGTTTCATCCTGTCCATACAGTTCAAAGTAGTGTTGATGAAGCATCCATGTGGCAAATGTTGTAAAAGAACATATCCCCAAACTCCGGTACAATTCAATATCCCGCTTGCAATAATTGGCATTCCAAGGAACTTTGTTCCATTTATTTCTGTCCCAACCAGAAAACATGGAGGCATCCAGCCAATACTCCAATACATGTGCTGTTCTTTTCGGAAAGATTTCCAAATTCTTTTTTAATGCTTTGTGCTGTTTGGAAGACAAAGAATCTTCATAGTTTCGGCCGATAGGGGCAAATTCGAGAAATATTCCTTCTTTTGGTTTTATTGTTTTCGGTGCTTCCAATGTACTCGCATAGGCTAAATGAGCTAAACTAGCCTTAGGATTCACTTTCTGGATAATCTTCAACATTCTGTTTTCGTATAACAGTGCCTGATCACTTGGTGAATAAAGGTTACATTTATCACAATGGCAAAATCCGTCGTATGAGTCATCAATCCAAAAGAAATAGCGGTTAGTGGTCGGTTGGATCCATTTGAGTAGTTCCGTTGTATTTCTTTCAACAACAAACCATGCCTCCTCAGAGGAAAAACACATATTGAGATCGCCCCTTCTTACTCCATTTGTATCCACACGAAAATATTCGGGATGGTTGTTAAATAAGGAACGGGGAAGAATCTCCTGTAGTACATGGCACTCATATTCCACCTCAATTTTATTTTTTTTGCACAAGTCAATCAATAATTGCCCATTTGGACTTTTGAGAAATATTTTCAAACTATCCAAATTCTCAGTCAGGGTGTTGGAGTGTAGCCCTATCAGGTTAATTTTCGCCCTTTTCAAAATATCAATAAGTTTGTCCGATTCGAGTGACCGTATATCACTTGGATACAGAACTACTCCGCGGAAAGTGTCCTTCGAAATTGTAGTTTCGTTACTGCTGCAAGAGATACTTAACAGTATGAGAGAGAAAAATAACAATGTAATTGAGATTATTCTATATTTCATATCTGAAAAAAAATCGTTTAATGTTTAATAAATTTAGGTTCTGCATATTGATTCCTGATCAGATGGGCATAATAGTTTATGAAATGATCGGATAACGGACAAATTTTTTTACCGGTTTTCGCACAGGCAACTTTATATACCAATGGAGCAGGTGATATCACCTGCCCATTGGTAGAGGCTTTTCCGGATCAACTCATTCGCCCTCCGAACGACCAACTAAAACATGTACTTGACAATGAGAAATCTCCGAACAAGTCTTGTCATGTTCCTTTTGTGGGTACGTCAGATTGCTTTTGAAATCTTCTGTAAGCTGTTTGATCCTATTCCCCGATAATTTGTACTTCACAGACTCTTTTTCTTTCACGGATCTGGTCCCAGTCCACAAAGTAAATGAACCCAAAATCGCCCAACGAGAGCTTTCCGTCAACCAGAGGTATGGTTTCGGAACGCCCGAAAAACACGGAACGTAAGTGGGCGTCAGTGTTAAGGCTGCCTTTCGGTTCTTCGTCCGGGAAGGTAAGCGCAAACTTAATGTGCTCCGGACCCGGATGCAAGTATTGCCCTTCGGTTCTGCATGTCGGCACCAGCTTCTCCATGATGTTGTTCAAATCCTGTTGCAGGTATTCCCTGCCGAAAAAATTGAGGTCGTGCGAACATTCCTGCGTCATCACCGAGCAGGTGGTGTGGTGCGAATAAACGACACAAATGCCGTTCTGAACGCCGGATTCATTCACAATTCTTTTTACTTCGTCCGTCACGTTGTGAAAATCCGGCCTGTGATCTTTTGACTGAAGGTCAATTGTTCCCCTGTAAAGTTTCATTTTTTTAATCTCCTTTCTTAGTTAGTTTGTAAATCAATTATTTATTTAAATCATCCCATGCTTTTCGAACGGCACCGATCATTTCATCCAGCATCGCCTCCGGATCCTCTGCTCTCATGATCCCGCTGGTGGTGCCCGTGGCGTCAGCCCCCGCCCTGATCGTCCTGTAAACATCCTGCCCGTTCTTGATTCCGGCTGCTTGTAATACCTGAATCTCCGTGTTTACCTTTTTTATGGCCGAAGTGGTTGCAATCACGTACTCCTCGTCGCTGGTCTGTCCCGTGCCGATCAATTCCGTGGGTTCAGCCACGATAATATTGGGAGAAAGATGGGCAACTGCCTCTGCCTCCCGGATGGAGTCGGCACATACCATTGAAACCAGGCCCACTTCATCCGCCCGTCTAATTGCCCGGGACAGATCAGCCAGGGTCATCGGTTTTTCGGCGTGGTTGAGAATGACACCGACAGCGCCGGCTGCTTTTAGCGCCTCTGGAAGGATGGAGCCGTTTCCCCTGCCTATCGGGACCGGATCCATGTGTTGAGCAAAAATGAGCACGTGTTCCGTCTCCCTGGCCAGCAGGTAAATATCCGACGGTTGCAGTGTTAGAATTATTCTCACATCGTACTTGACGGAAGCTTCATCGGCCGCTTTTGCCAGCCTCAGCATCCTTTCCCCATACATGTAAGCTTTGGGTCCAATTTCAAAAAATGGCGGTTTTATTGTTAATCCCTTATACATATTATTTGGTAATTTTATTTTTGGTTTCAGATACTCTATTTACCCGTTAAGCCTGCTGCCGACAGCGCCGCCCGGGTGGATTAAGGCAAACTGCTCCAACGAATACCCGGTGGTTTCCATAATGGAGGCAAGCATGGCGTCAAAAATGGCAATCGTGGCTACGAAGCTGGCCGTTGCCATGACATTCAACCCGTCACTCTCCTTCTCGATTTTCATGGGGACAACGATTTGTGAATTTTTAGCCAGGGGAGCATCCAGGTTCTCGGTAATCCCGATAAGGATCACCTCTTTTTTATTGCACACCTCGATGATGGGTAACAGCTCGGCGGTCTTTCCTCCCCGGGAGACCATCACTACCGCATCTCCCTTTTTCATGCATCCCATTCCTCCGTGGATGGCTTCCGCCGGCGACAGGAATTGTGCGTTTCTCTCGATGCAGCACAACGAGTGTGCGAACTTTTTTGCAGCGATACCGGACGACCCGCTGGCGCAGGTTATTATCTTGGGACAGCTGCTCAATACTTCAACGGCTTTTAAAAAGCTCTCTTTGTCCAGGTAATCAATGATATCCGAAATGGCCTTGCTTTCAATCCTTAAGGACTGTATTGCCCGTTGCAGGATCGCATCTTCTTTTAATTCTTTCATAATTTATTTTCCAATTTATATTTTTCTACATCTGCTGGATTTGGGTTTATCAGCTGAGCATATCTCGCCTGTTTTCCGAAAGACTCTTTCCTCTCTTCCTGTTGGATATTCCCTGTCGCTCCGATTAATGCGGCCCCCTGGCAGGCCAATTCACTGCATTCGGGTACCATAAAAACTTTATTGAGGATATCGGCCTTTATTTGCATCCACAAAAGGCTCCGGGCTCCTCCTCCTGAAGCTATTAACACCTCTGATACGTTTTCTTTATCCAGACTGCAAATCAAGTCTCGTAAACTTAAACCAGTCGATTCGAGAATCGCCCTTACAAAATGTCCGTGGGAATGCTTGTTTGTAATGTTCTGGAATCCCGAAAGTGATTCAAACTTATCAACACAGGGAGAAGCTTTTAAACCATCACTTCCCGGGGCAATGCCTTCGGCCATCTTTAACAGTTCTTCAATGGATAATTCAGGAGCAAACTTTTTTTGATACCACTCTAGTGCTGTAGCTCCATTTTCATTGAAAGCCATTTGAAAATAATATTCTTTTCTTAAGCCTGGAGCTATGTTTATTCCCGCTCTCGGAGAGAATCCTTGATGATAATTCACGCATGCCAGCACAGTGCCTGTTGATTCGGAAATTTGGGTTGAACTCGTTAAGCCAGCACCTACAGCAACAATATGGTGGTCTAATCCTCCCAGGAAGAATTTCGTGTCGGCAGACAATCCCAATTGTATAGCTCTTTCTCCGGCTAAAGTGCCGACAAAACTTCCTGTTCTTTTGGGAGAAAACAAGAATTTTTTGTTGATATTCAGTGTTTCTAATGCTTCGTTCCACCACTTTTCTTCAAGTAGATCGAACAGTCCTGTCATGGAAGATGTACTGAAGTCGCTTACTTTTTGTCCGGTTAACGAGAATGTCAGGTAGTCTGAAACGGAAGCAATGCTGTTTACCTTCTCCCAGATTTCCGGCTTGTTCTCTTGAAACCAAACTATTTTAGCTGCCATTGATTGCAAACCGGGCAAAATTCCTAATCCTGTTTTCTTTAGAAAATTAGGGTTTTCCAATAAAGAGTCCAGAACGGAAGGAATTTGTCCGGCTCTTTTGTCCGGCCACAGAATCAATGGAGTTAACGGATGATCCGTTTCATCTAACAGGATAAAGCTGTTGGCTTGCGATGAATAGGAAACAGCAATTAGCTCGTTTGGGTTGATTTCTGCCTTTTCAATTGCCCGATTAATGCATTTACGTAGTGTAACCCAAAAATCAGCGATTGGCAATTCACAGATCTTTCCATCGTCTGTTTGTTTAATAACAAGACAACGTCCCAGTCCGGCGAGATTTCCTTGTTCATCGAATATGCCTGCCTTGAAGTAACTTGTCCCTAAATCTATTCCGAGATAGAATCCCATTTCACATCGATTTTAATTCCTTGATTGTTTCGGCCAGCATTAATTTACCGGCCTTGTAATCGAAGAAAGAATTTCCAGCTTCATAATAACCTCCGTCCTGGGCTTCCTGGGTAACGAGATAACCTTGAAGTTCGCCATTGGCATAGGTTATCAAAGCGATCTCTTTAGCATGATTTTTCAGTTCAATGCCGTACTCTACAAACACCTCCCCTGGCCAGGCTACAAATTTCCATTCACCCACTTTAATTATTTGTATTTCAGCAGGTAGAGAGCTTTGGTATGCTTTTCCCAATTTGTTGTCCTGAGCTAATTTCGACAAATACAGGAGTTCTTCTGAACCAAACCAGTTCACTTCTGCCGTGCGGACCTCCTGCGGAATTTCTGAATTCTTTTTAAGCTCTTCGAAACGTTTTTTGGTTTTGTCGCGATGTTCCACTGCCCATTCAATCGAGGGAAAAGCCCGTTTGGGCAAATCGACGAATTTTTGAGCGGCTGAAACAGGTATATGGGAGGAGAAAGTCACCGTCTCCGTTAGCTTGGAGCTGATGGAATCTGCAACAATCTGTCCTATTCGTTTGGCCTCTTCAAATGTGTTGGATTTTGTCACGTGTCTCGGGCTTTGATTCCCGGCAGTCCCGGTAAAATAGATGACCGGACGGTCATTTCCTAAAACTACTTCCTGAAGGGTTTTTCGGACAAAATGCGGAAAATCACTGCTGTACAGTGTTGAGTTTTCGTGCAATATGGTAGGGTGCATGTTGCAAATCAGCATACAACTGATAAATTCATCATTGTACTTATTTTTGACAAATACTGCCGGAACATCCGTGTCTTTTGCCCACTCAGGATTGTGTCGATTGGTTCCCACACCGGTTGCGTCTCCAACAACAACGGCAATCTCAGCCAACGTTGCATTCTCAACTGCCTGGCAAGCTGCTTTTACGGTGCTCTCCTCCATGAATTTCAGGTAGTTTCTATCAACTTTTGGAACGATTGGGTCGTTCGCACTGATTACCACATCTACAGTAACTGGAGCTGAATGTGTATGTGTTGCCGCTACCAGTATATTGGAAGCCTGTATCCCGGTTTCTTTAGAAATTTCTTCTCTTATCCGAGCTGTAGATGCTTTACTCACGTATATAACGTCGTTGGAAATAAACAAAACCTGATTCTTCCCATCCGTTAAATACAAAGCTGAACTCAACAAATCATCGTGTGTGCCGGTACTCATTCTATCAACAAACGGGTAACCGAACAAGAAATGTGATTCTTGCGGGGTAATATTTACGGTTGCTGCGCCGGCTTTTAATTCAGTCATCTTTAATGTTTTTTTAATATCCTTTGTTCCAGTCTGTTTCTATGTTTTGTGCGATGGTTTCCGATACGTATACGTCGGTCCTCAATGTCTGAAGGATGGATTCGGGCACAAGCGGTGTTACCGGTCCGTGCAGTACGAGACGCGTAGTAAATCGTTGCCATGCGGTGGTTGTACCGTGTACAGTAATAGCGTGTGTGTCAAATCGGTGTTTGGCATTTATTACATCAGCGGGGCCTATTGTCGCAGCCTTTGGAGGCACTGCCGCCAAATTTCCGCTCTTGCCAAAAACACCGTGTAATGAGTTTTGAGCGAGAGTGAAAGGACTTAACGTGCAGACCCTTGCTCCCATCTGTTTCCAGTCTTCCAGGGAACCCCGGAATTCGGGCGCATCCGGTTCGATAAAGGCTAAATGGCCTGTCCACCCGGGCCCACTGTAGCATATGTCGGCCCCACCACGGTCAGCAATCATTTTACTGTAATCATGTACATTCTTGTTGGTAAATCCGACAAACTGCTCTTTTGGCGGCCTCAGCCTTTTATCCAGTTCATAATAGAAATATTTCATCATCGCGTGAGTAAAACCAAATTCCCACCCTTCAGGCGCAATATTTCCGTTTTCATCGGCGTATTCATCCATAGCAAAAGCATAGACATTCCGGCAGTCTATATTACAAGCATTGATTAATCTGGCCAGATGTCTGTAAAGCGGGGCAGGATTGGGGAGTATCATTACGAGTTTTTCCCCGGTATCCGAAGAATGCTTGATTCTTCTGAACATGTCCGTTATCCAATAATATTCGACATCTGAATCAGGTAAAACCTTAATTTTAAAATCGGGGTTTTCGTGCCTCTCTATATCCTCTCTTTTGATGGCTAACACCCTGTTGATTTCTTTTTTGTCCTTAAAGGGTACCCATTCAGAGGGATTGAAGTCGAATTGCTGATGTCCTGTATTATGCCCAGGGTCAGGCTCAAATTTTTGAGTTTGTTTCATATTATTTCCTTTCAAAAAAACATTTACCGTTTATCCATGTTCCTAAAACATCCAGATTTTCATCTAATACGACGAAATCGGCGTCGTAACCTTCCTTTAATAATCCTTTCTTATCACCGAGGCCAAGAACCTGAGCCGGATGATGGCTTACCAACTTTGATGCTTGCACCAAATCCAAATCCAGCCATTTCACGGCATTTTTTAAAGCCCGGTCCATTGTCAGGCCACTCCCTGCCAATGTGTTGTCCTTTACGGAACGTGCAGGAGCGCCTTTGTACGCAAAGCAGATATCTCCCAAATTGCCGAACGAGAATTGTCCGGGCTCTAATCCCGCACCTACGTTGGCATCTGTAACGAGACAGACCTTGCCCGGCCCTTTCCTTTTACTGATCAAAGACATTTTTGCCGCCACGGGGTCAACATGTACGCCATCCAGGATGAAATCCACACTTACCCGCTCGTCTGCCAGGATGGCTTCAACGGCTCCGCAAGGTCGCACACCGGGTTCGGAAACAGAGGGACAGGGGAATACATCGTAGAAATGAGTAGCGTGTCGAACGCCCAATTCTATGGCTAGCTGAGTTTGTTCAACTGTGGCGGCAGTGTGTGTCATAAAGACAGGGGTGCCGTTGGCTGCCATCAACGGCAACAGTTTCTCGATTCCGTCTACGTCCGGAGAAATGCTGAAAATCGCTTTATGTGGTTTCGCCGCATGAATCAGAGCATGTACCCTTCCTTCATCTGCCCCGGAGATGGCCCCGGCGCCTAAAGCTCCTGTGATCTTGAGAAACGGCCCTTCCAGGTGGAAACCCAGTACTTCCGTTCCTTCAGTTTCTGTTTTGGACAACTCCGAGAGAAACTCTGCATCTTCTCCTTTAGGCCTGGGAGCCAGTGTGGGCAAAAATCCGGTAACTCCGTATTGAGGTAAAATTTTGCAGATTTCTTTCAAATCTTCCGCACCGTTGTCCACCAGCATGCGGTGAATGCCGTGTATATGCAAATCAATGAATCCGGGCGTGATATACGATTTACCCAAATCAATCACATCACATCCCGGAGGAGATTCTCCTATATCGATAATTTTTCCTCTACTTGTTGTGAGATATCCTTTAACTACTTCAGAATCTGAAATTATAATCCCCTTGAAAGCAATTTGATTATTCCTTTGCATATGTTCAACCTTATTATTTCCGCCGATGGGGTATGGGGGTGCTACGCATGCATTCCGCCATCCATCAAAATGTTTTCTCCGTTTATATAAGCGCCGGCATCCGATGCCAACAGCACCATCAGGCCTTTTATGTCGTCGTTGTTTGCCATTCTTCCCAAAGGAACTTTTTTGTTGTAATTCTCCAGGAAGCGCTCGGGTTGATTATTGAATAAACCTCCCGGGCTAACGCAATTCACCCGTATGTTTTTCCCGGCATAAATACGGGCCAGGTACCGGGTGAGATTGATTATCCCCGCCCTGTGGAAAAAGTAATCGGGAGGCGGTATGCCCATATTCGTACCTTCGTAGTTGGAAAGATCCGGACCAAACATTCCCATCATAGAGGCAATATTTATTATACTTCCACCACCACTTTCTTCGATTAAATCTGCCATTTCACGTAAAATGTCCATAGCTCCGGTCGCATTTATACGCATGGATTCAGCAAAATTTTCAATAGAATAGTTTTCCAAATTTTTAATTGGTCTCGATACAGCATTGTTCACAAATACATCCAATCTACCGAATTGTTTCCTTATTTCTGTTTTCAAGCTCATAATTGATCCGTGGGTTCCCTGGTCCACTTGCATGGCGTGTACTTCCAATCCTCTTTCACGAAATCTTTGGGTGGTTGCTTTTATATTTTCGATATTTCGAGAAGCAATGATTACGGTTCCTTCAGCTTCTGCTAACCCTTCTACAATACAGTTCCCATACAGACCGGCACCACCAGTAACCAAGATGATCTTATTGCGTAGGTTCAATAGTTCTTTTACATTCATAACCTTTTATTTTAGCCAATTCATTTTATCCCAGTATGGTAAATTAAGAAAACCGGGATCAGGATAAGACAAATCGTTTGCACTTTTTAATGCTTCCTCATTGAGATAAATGCCGTTTGCAGCTTTCAAGGTTTGTTCCAAATAGATCATCTTGTCTAACCCTACCAAAACTGAAGATACTTCGGAATAAGAGAGTCCAAACTTGATTGCAATTTCCGGCAGACTGAGATTGGTCCGATCCAATAAAACCTCGAATTTTTCAATATGATTTTCGACATCCTTTAATGCGGGATGAAGGTTCTTGCTCCGATCACTTAAAAGCCCTTTCAGCAATATAGAACGTACAACTAAACCTACACCTTTCTGTTGTGCCAGTTCAAACAAAGAAACCTGTCTCTGATCCATTAGGTTAAAGGGCAACTGTATTACATCCCATATGCCAAGATCGATAGCCTTCTTTGTCTCTTCAACCGTATAGGTGGAGATTCCAGTCGCTTTAATTTTTCCTTGCCTCTTTAGTCTTGTGAATACATCAGCGATCTCTTTGTTATCGAGTATTTCATTATCAACCTGATGAAGCATAAAAACATCAATGAAGTCTGTTTGAAGAGCGTTCAAGCTTTCATTAAAAGAGTCTAAGATGACCTTACCTGTTTCTCCTTTCTTTGAGAGTTCGCCGTGCTGATTTCTCAGATGGCGGCATTTCGTGCAAATTATGATTTCGTTCCTCCTGTTCTTAAAAGCTTTACCAATTATTTCCTCACTAACGCCATACATCCGTGCAGTGTCAAAAAAATTGATACCGCTGTCAAGAGCAGCGTTAAGTAATCCTATGGCCGCATGCTCCGGCAGCATATCTTTCGTGCTATCAACTCCAATGCCATACGGCATGCCTATTTCGACACATCCGAATGCAATTTCTGATACTTCTATTCCGGTGTTTCCTAAAAATCTTTTTTTCATATAAACAGTAAATTACTAAACACGTTTAAAAAATTGTGATTGTTTAATGCAGTTAATTCCGTTTTTTAGCAGTTTTTAAAACCAGGAATAGAATTCCTGCACAGACAATCAATGCAATAGCACAGGCTTGATAGACTAATGAAAGACCAATTTGAACATCCCTCATTGCACCGGCAATATATACCCCTAACCCCCCAATAATTGTCGATAACATATTCAATATTCCGTATCCGGTTGCCCGGTATCTGTGATCAATGATTAAACATAACATCGGCATCATATTGGTATCAGTGAACTTACTTGTCAACGCATAGACAGCAAATGCGGATACAGTTATGCCAAGCACAGCAGTTACGCTACCTGAGAAAATAGCAGGTACTGCAAACATTAAGCCGATAAGAGGAATAATAACTCTGGCAAGCGGATTTTTCTTACTCCACCTGTCAGACAAGTATCCACCAGCCAATAAGCCTATTATCGAGGCGGGCCAGAAATATGCAGTGGCATATACTCCAGCTATACTTTGAGACAGATTAAAAGTTTCTTTGTAATACGTTGGCAGCCAGGCTACAACCATCCAGTTAACCAACCCTAAGAAACCCCAGAAAATAAGTAAATAAATGTAAGCAGATTTACTAAACAGGTTCTTTATTGCGTCAATGAAAGATATTCTGTTTTCATCTTTTTTCACATTACAATCGGAAAATGACGATATATCATTTTTAGGAGCATCTTTGAGAAACAGAAAAAGTATAACAGCATAAACAATCCCGATGATTCCAAAACTATTAAATGCCAGGTTCCAGGTATATTTTTCAGCTATCCATCCACCAATGAATCCCAGGCTAGAACCTAACATTACGCCGGCAAGGTTTATTCCGGTTGCCCGTGACTGTGTAGGGCCTCTATGATAATCGGTGATTAAAGCCAATGCTGCCGGCATGTAGAATGCCTCACTTACGCCCATCAAAGCACGAGAGACCAACAATTGATTAACAGTGGTTGCATGTCCTGTCATCCAGGTAACCAGTGACCAGACTAGCAAGCTAAATATAATTATATGACTGCGTTTAAATTTATCTGCTAAATAACCAGCAAGTGGACTCATTAACCCATACACCCATAAAAATACAGAAGTGAGCAGCCCAAATTGTGCATCGCTCATCGGTATTGAATCCATGATAGAAAACCTCATTGTGGTCAACATGTTTCGATCAATGTAGTTCAAAGCGCCCACAATGAAAAGAAACATAACAACCAGCCAAGCACCACGTGGTAAATTGTTCCCTAAAGGAGTTATTATCCCACTACTAGATTTCATTGATGTTTTTCATTAAATCAACGATCTCTTCTTTCAACTCTCCGGATATTGGCAATGTATAATCTGCATGATAATTTCCAGGGCATTTCAAAAGCTCCATTGCATAGGAATATGCTGCAAGAACATTTTCCTTTATGAATAAATTTCGCAACTTCAGAATATTGTTCAGACTTTGAAAGAGTTCCAATTCGCTATTCTGTTTTGCATACATTTTTTGCGAATTGTATGGAGTACATGTAAACATGCCGTCAAGATTTCTGCTAACTCCTGCTTTTATGGCTACATCAAACAGATCAAGATTACTGTAGTAAACTGAAAAATCATCCCTGGTCATCAGGTTGTACCGATATAATTCCATAATCAGGTTTAAGTTGCCGGTCTTTATTCCAACAATATTTTTGAAGTTAATAAGAGATTCTAATTGTGAAACGGATATTGGTGATTGTGTTACACCGGGCAAATCATATATATAAACTGGGAATTTGGATTTTCTGGCAAGTTCGGAGAAAAAACTAATAATTTCATTTGGCTTAAGTGAATAGTAAAAAGGAACTGTTGCCACCACTCCATCAATCTCCAGATCTTTCAGTGTATCTATCCTATCAAGAATTCTGGAAATTGAACAATCCATAACTCCTACCAGCAACGGAATTCTGTGGTGAACTACATCACAAGCATATTTTGCAATACCAGGGTATTCACTATTCCTTAAAGATGCCATATTTCCCATAGAACCCATGCAGAGGGCGCCTTTTGCACCCGAGGAGATCATAAGTTCTATTTGTCTGCCAAAACTCTCTTTAACAAGTGTTCCATCAAGATGAATTGGTGTTCCTAACGCAGGATAAAAACCTTTTTTCATATTCTTAAATTTATTTTTTCTTAATTACTAAAGAACAACGAGCATTATCGCAATCTACATCCGATTTATATTTAAAACCGGCTTTTTCTGCAACTGGTTTATACAGAGCTTCACAATGGTCGCAATATGAATGGTACGGCGTCATGTGTTTTAGTTCTAATAATTTACCTTTGGATGGGCACCTATGCATATCAATTCGAAATTCTCCTTTATCTTTGTCTAAAGTCATTGTGAAATCCGCAGCCTCTTCGTTTAAAGCATGAGACCAATATTCATAACATCCATCTAATCCTTTTTCCATCATTAATTTTAGCAGTGAGTCTTTTAGATATATTTCAGACAATTCTCCCCAAAATTTTTCAACTTCTTTACGTCCGCCCATTTGTTCAAGAAACTTAAACCCCTCACTATATGCTGGAATAAACTCTGTACACGATATCATTTTAATTTTTCCTTTCTTTTAAATAATTGTATACAAGCCCCGGTTTCATCATCAAAAAAAACTAGTTCATACTCAAATGAAGTGTTTTCACAAAGTGTTGTATAAACAGTTTTATATGTTTCCACATATAGAGGAATTGGTTTTCCCCCTTTAGATTTTATGTGACTAATTCCAGGACAAGCATGTTGTTCAATAACAATACGATCCTCTTCTTGAGTTATCTTGATCGGCCATTCTTCTTTTTCATATAAATCTCTTAAATATGAAGCTAATGCCTCAATATTCCCTGATTGTATTTGCTCATACAGAGGCTTATGATAAGCCATCGTATATTGTTTTAAATAGTCTATGAGTTTGTCCTTACCAAAGTTCTTATATATATATTCCATTAGAAGATTCATAGAAAGATGAAAATCTTTATGTAAATATTTATTGTCTGAAGCTTTTCGAGACATTGTTTTGATGGAGTTGTAACTACTTGTCATAATTCTTTAATTTGTTAAAATCACACTGTGATTTTTGGGAATTTGCTATATTGCTTAATCCACTGATGAAGAAAAGGAAAATAGCCGGCATGAAATCAATAAAAACTATTCATATATCCATCTTTTGTTTAGAAGGGTATTGTCTGTGACAGAAAGATGTGTTTTTTTTGATTGACTTCCAGCGCAATAACTCAGTAAAATATTTTCATTATCTACAAAGTGAATTGCTATATAGCAATACCATCCGTCTGGATCATCTTGAATATTTTTGATTTTCTCCCATGTCCTTCCTTCATCTTTCGAAACGGCAATCGTTATCGGTGTCCTTTTATTGAATAATGCGAATCAGTATTTTAAAAAATTAGATAAATGAATGCGATGGCAATTTTGCCCATCATATGTATAAGTAATCCTTTCGTGGATCTTACTTTTTGCACTCTTTGAATAGTTGTTTTTTCGTTCAGCCAGTTGAAGAATGATTCTATGGGTTGCCTGACTCTGGAAACGGCTGTGGAGAACAGGTCGTTATAGGCCTGGCTACTTTGTCTTTCCTGATCGGATTGCTCCTTGACAGCCTTAAGGGGAGTAAACATTTCAATATTCTGTTTTTGTTTCCTCTCATCATTGAAGTATTCAAAGTCAGAGTATATCCTGTCCCCAAAGATTACGGTATCGGAGATGTAATCACTCCGGACCTGTTTAAAAACAGTCAGTTCGTTATCCCGGGCAGGAGTAAACATAAGAGAGTCGGGAAAGAGAATTTTACCTTCCCTGCGCGAAGTCAGTGCATGGAGTTTCAACCCTTGATAATACATGTTCTTTGTAGAACAGTAGCCTTTAGAGGTTATCTCCGGGGCAACTTTTCCTTTCCTGTTCCTACCCGCGCAGGTTATGATGGGTAGGAAATCGACAAGGGATATGCCCTTGTCACAATCAGCTGGCATGAATGAAGATATCAATCTTTTGGATAATATCCTGAAAGCCTCGCCAAGACGGTTTAATCTGAGATTAAAGGTCCGGTATGAAGGCAATTCAAGAAACCAGGAGGAAAAATATTCTGATGCAAAGCCATGTATATCCCTGATTTGGAAATACTTTTGACAATGTCCTGCAAACAGGTAGATGGTCATTATCTCCTGGTCGGTGAAAGTCGGATTCGAATTATTACTGTACCTTTGGCAATAATATTTCAGTTCCTGGTCGTATAAATCACATATATACATATAAATCTGTATCAGTTTAAGCCCTTTCTTCCCGGGAATCATTATTTAGAGAATTTGTGGTAATTTTCTTCTAAACTAATGATTTTCAGGGGATTGGGCAAATATTCAGCGCGCTTATTTCATTGATTATGAATACTTTAACTAAATAAACTCGCAAACAGTTTCAACTACTGATTCGCATGAATAAGATTAATTTATATCCATTACCCAGACTTCATTTGAAACGTCCCCCCAGTTATCTTGCGGTCTAGATATTAAACCTCCGACTAACCATAATTTATTGTTAAACCCAACAATGGACGTAGCATGTCGTGGTTTCCAGAAAATCCCTTTTTGTTCTGTCCATGATACACCATCTGAACTGTACCAAACATCATTAAGCAACTTTTTTTCTACATCAAAATCGCCAGCAATTATCCATAACTTATTATCAAAACTTGTTATTGAGCCCCAAGTTCTGGGAGGCCAAGGTGCATGAGAGATTACTTTTGTCCAATTTATCCCATCGCTTGTTTTCCAGACGTCATTGTATGCATAACTATCAAGAATACAACCTCCGTAAACATAAAGTTCATCATTCAATATTGCAGATCCACTGACTAATCCACGAGGTGCCCATTTTGCATGTTCAACTTCTTGATTCCAATGAACGCCATCCTTTGTTGACCAAATATCATTATATTTATCACGCATCTCATTTCCGGCAGAGAAATCAATACGTACACCGCCCATTACCCATATTTTACCTTTGAAACTAACAATATACGGAAAATATCTCTTTCCCCACGGAACTTTATTTGTAATTTTATTCCAGTGCATACCATCTTCTGTGTTCCAGACATCTGTATTTTCATCTCCTCCTATCACCCAAAGTTTATCATCATATACGACACATCCAAATCCATGTCTTCCAGCCCATGGAGCATTTCCTTTTGACTCCCAGTGGATACCATCAGATGTACACCATACCTGAGATGTCCAATAATTCTTCACGCCATCTGACGTATAGGTGGCTTTATCGTTATCATATTTTCCTAACCAACCACTTAACAGCCACATCTTGTTTTTAAAAACAACTAACGAGTGACCATCCACTTTTAAAAATGGAGCCGCCCCGTTTTCAATCACCTGCTTCCACGGACTTCGTTTCACGGTCACTAAAAAGTCTTTCTTGCTTCCATCATTTTTCTTTACTGTATATTTTTGCGGATATGTAAAATCTACTGATGAACCGCTCGTCGGGCTGATGGTTGCTTTATCAGATATGATGATATTTGTTTTTATTTGGGAGATATCCGTTTCATAAGGAACATATATAAAAATATTATCACCCTCCTGTTCAAAGATCTGTTCGGTTCCGACAAGTTGAAAGCTTTTTATTCCAATATTGTCACAGTTTTCTCTATTTTGACAACTTATAAAAAACACAAATAGTGAAATAATAATTTGTGCGTTTTTTTTTAACTTACTTTTCATTTCAATCATTTTTAATGCTTTGTTACTTTTATGTTGCTTCAGTTATGAATTACAAATTAATTCCTTCCGTGACATATGGTTCCCCTAAATTTTTAAAGGTTATAGGATGAACATACCGGATGCTTCGGATTGTGCCAACTCTCTATATAGTATCGCATCTCTATGTTTCAAAACGCTTTGTTACGTAGTATAGAGGCCGTTTTAGTATCTCAATCAGTACCGGATCTCCCGTGCCAGACACAAAAATAGCAGTCGCTTCAAAGCAGGGGCAGTACTCGCTTAAATTTCTTATATGAGTCATATCCTACTCAATGACATGTACCAAACCGGCATATAAATTTTCATTTTTGATATTCGCCTGAAACTTGTTAATTCTTTCATTAAACTCATTTTGTGAAATCGCTATTTTACTCATAATTAAAATTTAATTAATAAATTCAGCATTAACAAATGCATTTATAAGCTCCTTTTTGGTTATATTTTTTGCTTTTAAGAAATGGCGGTTGGAGAGAGGAATTATAATAGAGCCATCATTTTCAGTAACCACTTCTTTTTTTACTCCAAAAGTTTCAAATAGCTCAACATCAGTTCTGTCCAATACTAATTTAAGATTACTGTTACCTGAAACGTGCCAATACACAACATATAGATCTTCATTCCGTTCAAAAACAAAAGCCCGTATTTCTTTACTCCCTCTAGCAACCTTTTTAATCTGTTCATAGGGTTGTAGTTCATACTTCTTATATTCATTAATCAACAAAATATGTTCTTGATCGTAATTTTGCAGCATCTTTTTTTGTTGATTTGTTAACCAATTTTGTGTACGTACATCTTCCCAGCGACGCAACACCTCCAGGTTGTCAACTGTACGTGGATGCTCTTTAAATACCTGTAAGTTAGACTGCATGGAGACTGGGCAATCCCATGCAGCAGCCCTACTAGTAACATACTCTAGCATATCAGGTTGTGTGCCGGCACTTTTTCCATCAGGAGAAAAATAACCGAGCCAACCAAAGTTTATACGCGTAAAGTCTTCTTGCATGCGGGGTGCTTGTTCCCCAGGCCATTTACGTGCGTCTTCTTTCATTGTTTTTGGATCAAAAACGTCAAAAGCATTTCCACCACTCAGCATATGCCAGCTAAAGTGTGTTTTTGCAGCACCTTCCGTAAATATTGGTTGAGGATCCAGTCGTTTAAAAATTTTATACTGCGCCGAAGCAATATGAAACCAAAAGGGATCATTAACTCCCTCAGAACCGTCAAAATAGATAGATTTAAATCCTAAATTATATATGTCTGCAATCTTGTTGGCAATTTCATCTTGTAAATCTGTATTCTGATCGATATAAATACTTGAACCACCAAATTCAGTTACATCTAACAGTCCAAAGATATAACCCTTGGGCTGCGAATTAATTGTTGTGTTATCAATTCCTCTCTTACATCCAAAAAACTTGTAGGGTTGGGTTATGGTAAATCCTTCATAGGATATTAATTCTGTTCCGATTTTTAATACTCTGGTATGATCAGCCATTGTGCATTCAACCGGGTTTTGCTCGATGTAAATTTCTGTATCATCTATGCGCAGAGCTTCTGCCAAAGTGAAATACCTAAGCATGTTGAGACGATGATCGGGAATCGGGGTAACATAATCGCTATTTCTAGCAATATGTGTATGAAGAAAATGAAACCCTGGAACAATTCCCTCTTTTTCGATATCTTTCAACATATCACTTAAATCTTCCTCCCCATTTGGATAAATCCATCTGTTTAATTCATAATTTCCTAAATTTGTCACAAATGATGGATAGTACATCATAATGTGACGAAATCCTCCCATTTTAGCATACTTAAGATGTTGACTGAGATTCTCAGGATTTACATCGCTAGACCAGTAATAGGATAATTTGTTTTGACTATGGCGCCGACTCTCAACTCCTCGGGGCATATTAAAATCTTCTTCAACTACAGCAATTTTGTCTAAAAGATCCTTGGTTTCGCTAACAATCAAAGCTACACCAACATCTCTCAATTTGACATCCTTTACAGCATCTGCACTCATGATCCGATAACCGTTACGCCTTTCAGAATCTATTCGAGCATATTGATCGGTTGCTAAAACATTAATTGCTAAATCCTCATCCCAGCTAACATTAAGCCATTCACCAAAATGTGTTCTATTCCGGATGGGTAATTGTAAAATACGTAGTTCTGAAGTAGGTGGAGGAGTAATCAGAACTCGATAATCTTCAGGGTTGACGATAAAATCTTCTAAGCGGAAACCTAGGTAATCAGGAGTTTCTTTTACTTTTATAATGGCTTCGTACGGAAGAACTTCAAAGCCGACAATGAGATTATTGCCCTCTCTGTAAATAGTATCAGCAAAGTAAGTTGTTCTTTTATTAGGATGGGAGAGTTTAACTTCATTATTATATGGCCTTTCTTGGGTAACAGTAAATATCGGAATATTTTCTCCCGAAACAAGACACTCCTCATTTGTAGGTTTATAGATTAAGCTTTTAACAATGCCATCATTGCCAATCAACAACCTTACTTGTTCATTCTCAATAATTATATCATTTTTATTGTATTTGTTGATGTTCATACAAGAAACAAAAAAAATAGATATGAATGTCAATAAAATCGTATAAAATCTCATATTTCAATATTATATAATTTTCCTATTATTAAAGATATATGCTTGCTTTTTGGAGAAGGTAAAGGGTATAGATAAACAATTCCACTTTTATATTGCAATAATTCAAACCGTAGATTCAACTCGCAAATGCAATTTTATTTTCCAAAGATGCAAAAAATAATTGAGCCGGTGTTTTATAGTTCAATTTTTTTCTTGGTCTTCGGTTTAATTTGTATTGTATCTCCTTCACTTTTTCACTATTAACATCATTAAAGTCAGTTCCTTTCGGGATGTATTGGCGTACGAGTTTATTGGTGTATTCGTTCAATCCTCTTTCCCAGGAACTGTATGGATTGGCAAAGTAAAAATCAATATCCAAAGCGCTTGCAATGGCTTTGTGTTCTGCAAACTCCTTGCCGTTATCGGATGTTATGGTGTGAATCTTTCCTTTATAAGGCATTAACAGACGGATGACAGTCTCCTTTACTGCCTCGGCATTCTTCCCCTTTTCCAATTTTTCCATTAGCACAAACGCCTTGGTTCGCTCCACGATGGTTAAGATGGCACCCTTGCCGTCTTTGCCGATTACGGTATCGATTTCCAAATCTCCAAATCGTTTTTTCTGGTCTACGATTGCCGGTCGGTGTTCAATCCCCACCCTGTCTTTAATGTGTACCCGGGTATCCGATACCGGGCGTCTTCTGTGCTTGAGCTTGTGGCGTAAGAAAGTGTATAAATCTCCTCCTTGCGCCTTGTCTTTGCGAATGTGCTGATAAATCCTTTCCACGCTTACCATCTCAATGCCGTTGACTTTGCAATAGCCGTTAATCTGTTCGGGAGACCACTGTTCTTCCCGTAGTTTTTTGTCAATGAACCGCTGCATGGATGAACTGAAGCTACGCTTGCGCTTGAAGCGTTCCTTGCGTTCATCGGCAAGCATTTGAGCGCGAGCCGCAGAATACTTCCCACGCTTGGCTTTATTGCGGGACAACTCCCGACTTATGGTTGATTCCGATACTCCTACAATCCCTGCAATCTGTTTTTGTGTACTTCCCCTTTGAAGTAGAGCTGATATTTGGTATCTTCGCTCTACGGTCAATTGTTTAAATTTTTTCATAATACAACTATTATAAACATTTTGGCCAACTTTCCCAAGGGAACGCGTTCCCTTGGGAATCTTTTTGACCATTAATAAATGATATTTAGTTGCATTTACTAATTGAATTTACGAACTTGTTCATTTAAATATTTAATTTTAAAATTTAAGCTTTACTTTCTCAAGAATAAATGAAACGATAGGTTCTGGATTTTTCAGGCTATGTGGATGATGACCAACGCCCATTTTTGAAATCACTTTGATCTCACCTCCCAGCATTTTATAGCGTTTCTCAAGAAGAGAGGTGTTTTCAATCATGGGAACTATTGAGTCACTAGCACCACAAACACTAAGGATAGGAATTTTATATCCCGCAAGTGGAGCAAGATTATCTACCGGATTATACTTATACTCAATCGCTTGTTTATCATTTTTAAATCCGTAAACGCTTTTCAATTTCATCCAGTCTGAAGGATACTTCTCGCTTTTTCCTAAACCACCTGGCCAGCTTTTAAAATCACAAACCGGGGCATCAAGATAAATACATTTTACTCTGTCCGGATTCCGTGCCGCCCAATTAAGGGCGAACAAACCACCTCTACTAAATCCCTCCAAAACTGTTTTACAGTTTAAGTGTTCAATGCTAACCAGATATTGATAGAATGAATCCATTATATCTAAGGAAGCAGGGGCTCCATACATATCACACATATTGATGTATGCTAAATGAAACCCTTTGGATAATAGTGTGCTATCAACCTGCGGTTCATGACCAAAAAACTCTGTTCTCCATACCCACGGATTTCCGTCAATTGAATTGTGAGGTTTTATCAAAATACAGTCTCTTCCATTAAAGACAAAATCCCTCCGTTTAAATCCGAACCAATCAGAGAATTTTATAGAATCAGAATCAATATCAATTTTTTGGTCCTTTATTATTTGCCCACTCCAAATTCCACGTATTTTTTTTTCATAAGCCAGTGCATAACGCTTCATTCCTAGGTCGTTTGGATGTTGTCCATCCACTGTACTTTCAGAATCCAACCCAATATCTTCACTCGTTAATAAATAAATATTCTGAAATCCTTTTGATTTTATTTCACAGAAAACATCATGCATTAGTTTATTAATTTTTTTGAAACTATTGTCTAAGTCTGAATTCAATAAATCAATATTTGCATCAGCGTGTTCTGCTAATAATATTGGTGTTTTTGGCCTTTTGGAATGGAGATAACTGACTGCATTAATAATTTTATCCTTTATTATTTTTTCACTAAATGAAGTTAAATTCGGCAAACAGTCGAGAATGAATATTTTAGCATCAGTTTCTGCCATCAGTTTAATTAGAGGCATTTCCAAAATTCCGTTACTGGAAAAACCAAGATTGATTACAGGACTTTGAAGTGCTCTCCCCAACTGAGCAGTCCATGCCATTCCTGGACGAGAAGCACACCCTCCTTGAGCAATAGATGTTCCATACACAACGATCTGTTGTTCTTCTCTTGCTTTGATTGGCACAAAATTAGCATCTTTAACTACACCAATATTTAACCACTCTACTTTATTATACAATGGTAAATACAAAATGTACTCTCTTAATTCTGGTTTAATTGCAGAGTAAGAGTAATGAATTGTATCACCAAATGTGTAAGTAGCCCCAGCCCATCTCCGTGAACCATTTTTTTCTAAAGAATAAAGGTCTAAACCGCTAACTCCGGTAGCAGGCATATGCTCAAACTCAAATTTATTCTTAACTTGGTAACGAATTCTGATTTCCGATGAGTTGGTTTTAAATCTTATGGCTAACCCAGAAGATTCTTGTGATTTTGTCCAGACAACTTCTCGAACGTCATCTTTCACTCTTTCGGGAAGACGATTATACGTGTTAGAGGATTTACTAGGGCATACCTGTCCTTCAACCACAAGAACTTCGCTTTGGATTGGATTCCACCACTTAAGTGAATTCATCTGAGCACTTAAAGCATGGCACATAACAAAGAGAGTTACAAGTATGTATGATTTACGTTTTTTCATTTATAATTATTTTATATTTTATAGAGTATGCTTGGCTTAATCGGTAACTTTATGCTGAAGATTTACATGCGCTGACACCAAAACCTTTTTATTCATTTTTCAATTCGTTGATCAAGCATGTTTAGTGGACAATTAATCTGATTACCAACAGGTTGATTATTCCGGTAAGTTCTAACTTTTATTTGTGAAGCTCCCTTGGGAATATATAGAGGTATACCTTCGTATTTAGGACTAAATTTATCCGGATTTGTTTCATCAAATGTATAATGGATATCTAGACCAGATATTTCTGTTCTCAATTTAACTTTTAATGAGTCATCTGTTCCTTTTATTCCACTAATAATCGCATCAAATACGCTTCTGGCATAATTAATTTCATTTTTATCAAAATAATTAAATCTTACCTCCATCCGTCTGATGAAATCATTCCATTCACGCTTTTCATTAGGAGACCAAAAAACCTCTGATAATGCCAATGCTCTAGGCCAAGTCATGTATTCAGCATGTCGTGAATTGGGCACTGATTCTGTCCACAAATTACCTTGTCCTCCTAAAATATATTCTTCATTTACATTAGGAGGCACAAGATCGAAATTATAACAATTCTCAAGTCTCAATAAGCTATATGTTTCTGGTTCAATTATATGATCGCCTTGATAAAGATCAAGATAGGTGTGGTAGTTAGGAGTCATAATGACATGATGCCCCATTTTGGCGGCTTTAATTCCACCATCTATACCTCTCCAACTCATAACAGTTGCCTCAGGGGATAGCCCACCCTCCAAAATTTCATCCCATCCTATAAGTTTTTTCCCTTTCTTCTTTAATATAACCTCTACTCTTTTTATTAAATAACTTTGCAGCTCATCGGTGTTTGACAAGCCATTTTCTTCCATTCGTTTCATACAAAAATTGCAGGTCTCCCAAAAGTCTTTAAAACATTCATCTCCTCCTACATGTATGTATTCAGATGGGAATAAATCAGCTACTTCTGAAAACACTTTGTCCAGAAATTCGAATGTAGTCTCTTGTCCAACGCATAAAGTATTGTTATCCACTCCGTAAAATCTGCTCCCCGGATTAACTTTGTAATCTTCTTTTGTGCAAGACAAATGGGGGTAAGCAGCAATAGCTGCAAGACTGTGACCTGGAACATCTATCTCGGGAACTACCGTAACAAAGCGTTCTTGTGCATATTGCACTATCTCTTTGATATCATCTTTTGTATAAAATCCACCATAAGTTGCCTTTTCATTTGGTTGTGGGGGTTGAAAAGACCACCATTTTCCCATTCGGGGAACACGCCATGCACCTATTTCCGTTAATCGAGGAAAGCTGTTTATCTGAATTCGCCAACCCTGATCATCGGACAAATGTAAATGAAAGATGTTGAATTTATATTTTGACAATTCATCGATATATTGTTTTACAAATTCTTTAGAAAAGAAGTGTCTACTGACATCGAGCATTAAACCTCTCCATTCAAACCTTGGATAATCAAGAATATCCAAACATGGAATTTTCCATTCATTTCTATCTATTTCTTTATTAGAGAATTTACAATTTGAAGAATTATTATTTATTGGAAGTAACTGCAGAAGTGATTGAAAACCATAAAATAGACCTTGAGATTTAGGAGCAAGGACAATAATTTTTTTTGGCGTGACCTGTAACTTATACCCTTCTGGGCCTAAAATTCCTAATGAAGCAGTGTCAATTTTAAAAATTATTGTATTTTTTGAATACCGAACATTCTTCTCAATAACTTTTAAATCTATTCCGATAAAATTATTAAGTTCATCAGCAAACATCTTAGCTAATGGTAGAACATCTTTTCCTAGCGCAAGTATCTGAGTAGAATTATTCAATGAAAAATTTCCATCCTGTACTTTAACAGATACTGGATTAGGTATAATACTATAAGTTGGTTCCTCATCGTTGTATAATGGAGAGTTACAACCCAGCAATACCAAAACGATAATAGTAATAAGCAAAATAACTCTATTCGTATTCATATTTTTGTAAATTTAATGTTTTCCCGAGCAAGTGAATGATCGAGCATCATAAATTGATAAAGTTCTAAAAATCAAGCGTGCTATCTCTAAATGTCCTTCAGCATTTGGGTGAAGCGGATCATCCAACCACTTCCCAAAAACATCTAATCCTTTTGTTTTCCAATATGTCCAATTATCTACTAAAATCACATTCTTTTTTTTGGCAACCTTAATAATAACATCTACATATTCTGGCAGTTTTTCACGTGAAGCAGTTTTCATTTTAACTACTCCTTTATTGTCAATTGCATTGGGTGTTTGCAATATTGGAATTGAATGATTATTTATTATTTTGTCAACAATTCTATTAAGATTATTTTCAAAAACGGAAGGAGTTATTCCAACTGCTTGGCAATCATTAATTCCGAACATTATTGAAACTATATCAGGATTAAATTGACCAATACACAATTCATAAGCATTAAGTAAGTCCGAGCTATTGGTTCCGTTTATTCCACTGTTTATAATTATATCATAAATACGATTCATTTCCCATCTAACCCGTTCAGCAAATATTTCTGGATAACTACGCATCCCGTATGTGTGTAAAGCCCCTTGAGTCACACTATCGCCAGTAAATACAACCTTAATAGGGTTACTCTGCTTCAATAGGTCCTTTATCTTATTATTAGTATTATAAATCAAAGGTTTTACCCCAAGTATTTTTGGAAATATCATAATACTAGGTAACATCAATATAAACTCTTTTCTTGAAAATTTCTTATTATTCACATCATTGCTGTCCGGAGAAAAATTCTCAAACAGGGTTTATTAATATAAAATTCAATATTTTACGAGGCTGAAATTATTTTTCGATTAGAAATCATAGTTTTGTGAATCGGCATTTGAGCCACATTCTGCAGGCTATGAATAAAGGAAAAACAATCTTTGCACAAATTATGTCTCTTGTTAATGAATATGAGTTTAAGAAGTGTGTTGACCACTACAAGGGCGACAAACACTCTATAAAGTTCAAATGCCGTGATCAGTTCATGGTGATGAGCTTTGCACAGTTCACAGACCGTTCCGGTCTGAGAGACATTGAAACAACTCTCAACCTCTGCACTCAGGACCTCTACAGATCGGGACTCAAGGCAATGCCCAGGTCCACGCTTGCAGAAGTGAACGAGAAGAAGGATTGACGTATTTATCAGGACTTTGCACAAGTTTTGATAAGGGAAGCAAAGAAACTTTATACCGACCAAAAGCTTCGTGTCGATCTTGAGGAGATGGTTTATGCCTTTGACAGCAGCACCATTGAATTGTGTCTCAAGCTTTGCCCGTGGGCCACTTTCCATCATGGTAGAGGTGCGTTCAAAATGCATACGCTGATGGATATCAGAGGCTCTATTCCGACATTCGTCCGTCTTACTGACGGTCGTATTCACGATTCGAAGGTCATGGACAAAATCCCCGTAGAGCCTAACGCGTACTACCTGATGGACAAAGGATATGTGAAGTTTGATGCACTTTACAAGCACTTTCATCTCAAGAATGCCTACTTTGTCACCAGGGCAAAAGACAACATGGTATATGAGATCCTGGAACGTAGGAAAGTTGACCCGGATGCAGGCCTGATCTCTGATCAAACGATACGACTGACGGCCGTAAAAACCTCCAGCAAGTACCCCGACACTCTCAGGCTCGTCATATATGAAGATTTCAGCACCGGTATCGTATATAGATTCTTGTCTAACAACTTCCAGCTGGAGGCACTGACAATCGCCGATCTGTATAGGGAAAGATGGCAGATTGAACTGTTTTTCAAATGGATAAAACAGCACCTCCATGTTAAAACTTTCTATGGTACCTCTATGAATGCAGTTTTCACACAGATATGGATTGCCATATGTGACTATCTTTTGCTTATTATAGCTAGGAAGCGATTTATGTTGGAGCCAAGTCTTCATACAATCTCAAACTCTATCGGACAGATCCTCTTCAAAAGAGGAAATATCCGTGATATATTCAATCAACCTACGCTCTGTGTTAATACTCCGGAGGCAGAGCTCGTTGATCAACTTTCATTATGGTAAAATTTCTCCGGACAGTTATGTTTTAAATTAATGATTTTTCAGGGGATTGAGCAAATATTCAGCGCACTTGTTTCATTGATTTTGAATGCTTTAACTAAATAAACTCGCGAATAGTTTCAACTACCGATTCGCATTACTAAATTTAAAGGAATAAATGTCTGCATCTTTCATAAAGAATCTTATTCGAATTGATTTACCTTTTAACTTTGAAACATCTGCTCCATTTTTCCAATAGACAATTCGTTCTGTCGTGTCACCAAATGTTGATTCACAATCATCGAGGGTAAATCCTGAAATAGGCTTTCCATTGATATCTTGTAATTCTACTTTAACTTCTCCTGCAGCAGAAGTAGAGAAATTAAGTAATAATTTATCACCATCGAAAATCAAAGGTTTTGTAATTAGTTCTCCGCCAGACATTGGTGCGCTTGCAGAAACAAAACCATCAAGACGCAGGGTATAGCGCCTCAGAACATTCATATCCTTTTTTATTGTCCCCCAATTGCCTTCAACAGCATAGAATGAAATTTCATTGGGCGCACCCTCCATTTGTGATTTTGTTTCAACCATTGACCAAGCCATATATTGATCACCGTAACTCCAAGATCCAGTTCGTTCGATACCTGGTCGCAGAAATGCTTCTTGCCATCTTTTAAAATTATGCCCATCCCTACTAACCATTAACAAGCTTTCTGTAATAGCTGTTCCGAAACGTGACTCTTTTAAAGATCTAAATAATCTATCAGCAGGATTAGGAAGCTTTTCCATAGATTTGGACCAACCTCTTTCAACATATCTTATAGGGAATCCAATAAACATATAGGGCGCCCTGTAATAAGGTTTAATTACATTGACATACAGTTGTTCTTGTGGAGCATCAAAATACTTAAGATCTTTTTCATTTTCCCAGTGAATATAATCCTTTGAAGTTGCAGTTCTAATTGATCTTATCGGGCCCTCTTCCATATATCTCCAATAGGCACGATACTCACCACGTACCTGATCCCAAAAAGCTAGGTTTTGAGAATCAAAAGCGCCGTTTGTAATTACAACTTTGTCACTCATAAGTTCCCAATGAAATCCATCTGAAGATTTAAAAGCGAGTAATCCTTTCATTCCACTTTCTATTGACCAATCTCGTATGAAAGCTTTATAAACAGCATCTGGAGCTACATTAGGATTATTATCTTTAAATACAGCATGATGTCCTAAATCCGGATAAACGTCTCCCAATTTACCGCTAGACATAACAATATTGTTATTTTTAGAACCCTGGAATTCAACAAGATTTAAATTAGGTTTACGCCAATGAATACCGTCATCACTTTCAGCATAACAAAGGTAATATGGAGTATCGGAAACTCCCTCATGTTCAATTATGAAATTCCAAGCACTATAGTACATCCGGTATAAATTACCGTCTTGAAAAACACTGTAAAATCCAGACCCACTACCCTCCCAAGGATTATTATTTTCCAGTACAATTTCTTTGGCAGTGGGGTGATGTAATCTTAAATCAGTTCCGCCTTTTAATTCACTTATAATAAAATTATCAATAAAAAGTTGTAAATCCGAACTTACGGTGATGGGATTTACAGAAATTTGAGTCAAATCGTCTTCAAACTTCTGAATTTCTGGCTTGAAAGCATAACAAAGGAATATATTAAAAGAAATAGATAAAACTATCAAGAAATTGTGCTTATTAAAATTATTTTTCATATTTGGTCATTTTTATTTAATATGGTGAACGCAAACTATTTGGCGTTTGCTAACTGAAATGGGGTGTTAGAATTTTACTGTCGGAAAATTTAGCAGTAGTTGTAATACATGCGAAAGTTGAGCTATTTATTCAAATCCTGGATTCTGCTCAAGATTATCATTTAAACTCATGGTTTCTATTGGAATAGGAAATAACAACAAGTTATCTTGCCCTTTTTTATCTTGGAGCGATGGGACTAGATCAAAAGCTTTATCAAAACGAACTAAATCCCACCAACGCTTTCCTTCAAACATTAATTCAAGAAATCTTTCATTTAAAATTTCTTCATCATTCTGGACTTTACTTCCAGCTACAAAAGTATAATCCTGATATTTTTCTCCATAAGCTCGTTTTCTAATTTCATTTATTTCATGGCTAGGATCCTGATCTAAAGCATTTTTAGCTTCCGCCTTCATTAAAAGCACATCGGCATATCTATAAATAATGTAGTCGTCAGTATAATCTCTCACACCAGATACAACAGTTCCCGTAAATTTCTCTAAATATGATGAATGAAACGTCTTTTCACCATCTGGAGAATAAGTAAATAATTCAAGTAATGTTACGTTTTTTCTTTTATCATCAATATTGAACTTATTTCTGGCTATATCTGATGGTCCCATAAAAGGAGTGCCGGAATATGGCTCAATTCTACTACGGACATTCTCATCAAGGTCATTAGGTAAAAATATTTCTGCAGGAGCCATCCATTTATAAATACAAGGAGTATTGGGAGTCTCTTCCCAACTTCGACTTATTGCAAAAATAATTTCATTATTTTCTTTATTACCATATTCAAAAACTTCCGCAAACTCATTAAGTAAAGACACATCAGCTTTTTGTACTTCATTGCATGCATTTAAAGCAACTGTGAAATCGGTCTCTCCTCCGTTAAGCTTCTTAGCTGTCCATAAATATACTTCAGCCTTTAGTGCGTTTAGAGATGGTAATGACCACATCGTTCTACCTTTAACAAACTGATGTGTATGGAATAATGCAGATGCTTGATCAATATCACTTTTAATAAGTTCAAAAACAGTGTTGACGGAAGCTCTTGGCTTTTGAATATCCTCCAATTTTCCACTGACAGGCTCTGTCATTAATGGAACTCCTCCCCAAGTTCTTGCCATAACAAAATAAACATAAGCTCTCATTGCATAAGCTTCAGCAATTGCAAAATCTTTTTTCTCTTCTAAAGCAAAATCAATGTTCGGAGTATATTTTAAAATTAAATTACATGAGTGAATAATTGAATATAGGCCCGCCCAAGTTATTGGCGTTCCAAAAAAGCTAGCTCCCGAATTATGTTGGTCTAGTACATTCAAGTACCAATTCTGCCAGATAGGTGACCCAACACTTGTGCCTAAGGCATCGCTTCTTAACTCTCCCCATATATAAATATTTTGTGTCGTTTCTTCTCTTAATTGACTATACATAGCGGCTAGCATTCCATTAACATCTGATTCCGTTTTCCAATAAGAAGCAGAAGATATTTGGCTGACAGGCTCTAATTCCAAAGTGCTTGTACAAAAAGTAAACGTGAGCCCTAATAGATAAATTATTATATATTTTTTCATCTCAATATTCATTTAAATTATTAAAAAGTAATTGATGCACCAAGAATATAGCTTGCTGAAATAGGATATGAACCATTGTCAGTTCCGCCAAATTCAGGATTAATCCCCTTATAATTAGTAAAATAATGCAAGTTTTGACCTGTTAAGTTAAATCTTAAATTGCTAATTTTTATTTTTTGCAATAATTGCGAGGGAATTTGATAAGAAAGTGTTAACTCTCTGATAGCTAAGTAGTCACCTTTTTCATGCATTATTGTACTACCTCTATTTAGATTCGCCTGCCAGTCACCGTAATATAACCTTGGAATATCTGTATGTTCCTCATCTCCTGGCTTTAACCAAGAACGGGCAGCGTCAATTGATAATCCCAAATCTCCCGCAAATTGTCCTGTTGTTGTTGCCCTCATGTAATTATAAATTGTGTGTCCTAATGCGAAATCTACGCGACATGTAAAGTAGAAATTTTTATACGAAAAAGTATTTGTAGCTCCACCTGTCCATTTAGGATATATAGAACCCGCGTAAACACGATCCTTTTGATCAATTATTCCATTCCCGTCTCGATCATCCCATTTTGTATCTCCTCCATATTTAGTAATCTTATCATCTCCTTCAATTAAGATATCAGGTTTTGAATTTTGGGCATCCTCATCAGAATGAAATAATCCAATTGGCCTATATGCATAAAGTTCACCCATTTTACCACCTTCTTGAAGGCCTCCTTTCCATGCGTAATCTTTCAATTCATCATCCCAGATATAGATTCCTCCAATTCTATTATTTTCAATTCCATTTGGTGGAAGTTTTAATATTTTGTGCTCAACATATGACCCATTTAGTGAAATATCCCATTTAAACAAACTATTGTTTGATAAAGGTTTAAAATTAACTTCTAAATCAAGGCCTTTGTTTTCTATTGATCCCAAATTAGTAATTATATTACTAAATCCTGTTTCGTGAGGTAGTGTTCTACCTGAAAGTAGATTATCGGTAACCTTTCTATAAATATCAAAAATGAAATTAATCTTGTTGCCTATTAATCCTAAATCCATTCCTATATTAAAAGTGGTTGCTGTTTCCCATTTTAGATCAGGATTCTCTAGAACAGTATTCACAACTGCACCTATTCCATTATATTTCTGGCCTACGCTATAAGATCCTTGTGATTGATAGGGTCCTATGGCATTCGTATTTCCATTCACGCCGTAACTCGCTCTTAGTTTCAATTTTGAAACAACAGGTTTTATGAATTCCCAAAAATCCTCACTATGTAAATTCCAGCCACCAGAAATGCCTGGGAAAAGCCCCCATTTATGACTAGATCCTAGATTTGAAGCACCATCATACCGAGCATTAAGAGTTGCCAAATACTTGTTTTTATAATTATAATCAAATCGGCTAAAATACCCCATGTACCTATAAAATGCTTGGGCACTACTTACGCCTACGGGAATCGCACTTGCATTTAAGGTATATATATGGTCAGTCGCAGCCCCTCGTGCGGAACCTGATAGATTATTTTCTTCTGTTTCTAAAAATGAAAATCCAGCGGTAACACTTAAATTATGAATATTATTTAACGACTCATTGTATGTAAGTACACCGTCAAGTTGTTTGGCATAATAAGTTTGTCTAGATTCTGAAGCAGATCGTGTATCATCATAATTGTTTGCATCGTAATTTGCTTTAACGAAACTCCAGTTTCTATTCTGCCTTGTAAGAATAGAAGCTTGCGGATTAAAAGATAAATTTGGAAGAATACCCCATTGAGCTCCTAAAGTGAATGTTGATAGTTCGGACAAACCTCCTGAAGGTGTAATATTTAATCTATATTCAGGATTTCCCTTGTTACCACTATCCCCATGTGCGAGAGTTCCATCTTCAAATTTGTATTTTGCAGTAGGTGCAACTTGTAGCATCCTTCCAAAAATCACACTCTCACTATTAACTCCTGTTGTTTTTCCAGAAGAATATCGAACATTTCCAGTGACAGACAGATTTTCAAGGACTTTTGCTTCTCCTTTAGTGTTCAAGGAAAGGCGATTAAATCCTGTTCCAATTGCAACCCCATTAACATCAAGATATCCTAAAGAAACGGAATAATTAGACCGATCAGTTCCACCAGAGGCTGAAATATTGTGATTGTTAGAAACACTGGTTCTGAAGATTACATCTCTCCAATCCGTATTTTTAAATATAATGGTTTTGCTTTCATCGATGGGATCAGGCATACTTTCCCAACCTTCATGTAATTTGTGTTGGTTTTCAGGAGTCAAGTATTGAGTTGTATAGAAAGTATGTTTTGACAAATCATTTCCTGTTCCTGCGCTAGAAGCATTGTGGAGTATAGATTCAAAAAAAGGCCATTTCCTAGCAGCTTGAACAATTCCTAAACGTTGATAGTAGATAAAATCTCTTGCCGACATCATTTCTAACCTTGATTCATAATTTGATAATGTCAGATTGTAGCTATAATTTATCTTAGTTCGTCCTGATTTTCCTCCTTTAGTAGAAATAAGAACGACTCCGTTAGATCCTCTGGCTCCATATATTGCAGTTGAAGCAGCATCTTTAAGAATTTCAATTGATTCAATGTCATTATTATTTAAACCTGACATATCAGGTGAAATAACACCATCAATAACATATAATGGATAAGAGGAATTAGGATCTAAAGAAGTTCCACCCCGAATAACGATTAAGGGTGAAGCACCTGGTTGACCTGAGGTGCTGGTAACTCTAACTCCTGATGTTCCCTGAAGTACATAAGCCACATTTGAATAAGGCACATTTTCAAATGCCAGTGTATCAATTTTTGAAACTGACATGGTCAATAACTCCCTAGATTGTTTTCCATAACCAATGGCAACCAATTCTCCCAGAGCAATCGCTTTTTCCACCATCACCACATTAATTGTCGACTGTCCCCCAATCACAATCTCTTGACTCTCCATTCCTACAAAAGAAAATACCAAAAAATTCACATTTACGGGAATACTCAATTGGTAATAACCATTTTCATTGGTAACAGTTCCAACAGTAGTTCCTTTGATTACAACAGTAACTCCCGGCAGTGACTGTCCATTAGTATCGGTAACAGTTCCTGATATTAATTTTTTTTCTGATTGACCACTCTCTAATAAAAAGCCTAGATTTGATGATGAGGCAAAAGCGTTTTTATTTCCGGCAAATAGAAAGTTGAATACAAGAATTGAACATACTAAATATTGAACGTTCTTAAAATTAAAAAACTTGGTTTTGTGTTTCATAAGTCTTTAGTTTATATTTAAAATACACTGCTGTCCAAAGAAATTTTCTCAGACATGATTTAAATTAGTTTATATTAATGCATTACGTGAATAAATATTTTCCGGGATTTGAATTTATACTTTTGCAAATAGTATTGCAAGAGATAGAAATCATGAATCAGGGAAAGACCGTATTCGCTCATATAATGTCGCTCATACCGAGATATGAGCTTGACAAATGCGTAGGTTCAAATGCAGAGATCAGTTCATGGTGATGAGTTTTGCCCAGTTCACCGGTCAGGATAGCCTGCGCAGCATTGATGCAACGCTGGTTGCCCTGTCCTCCAAGTTGTACTCTTCCGGAATAAAATATATACAACGCTCGACTTTGGCACATATCAACGGGACCAGGGACTGGCGCATCTATCACGACTTCGGTCAGATATTGATCGCACAAGCGAGATACCTGTACCGCAACGAGCCTTCCAGACTCGACGTGGACGGAATCGTCTATGCCTTCGACAGCAGTACGATGAAACTTTGCCTGCAACTCTGTCCATAGGCAAGACTTCATCATGATAAAGGTGGTGTAAAGATGCATACCCTGCTGGATTTGCGGGGAGCGATTCCCACATTTATTTATCTGACGGAGGCTGCAGTCCATGACTCCAAGGCTATGAGCCTCGTTCCCGTAGAGCCTGGCAATTACTACCTCATGGATAAGGGATATGTGGATTTCAAGCGGTTGTTCTGCCACTTTCATCGCCAACAGGCTTTCTTCGTCACCAGGACTAAGGACAACATGAAGCATGAGGTGGTAGAAGAGCATCCGGTTGATAAAAGTAGCGGAGTTGTTAGCGATTCCACTATCAGACTGACGGGACTGAAAACCTCCCGATGGTATCCGGATACACTCCGCATGGTTGTGTATGAGGATTATGCCACGGGAAATGTCTATCGGTTCCTGACCAATGACTTCACACATTCTTACCTGACCATTGCTGAACTTTATAGGGAACGTTGGCAAGTGGAATGTTTCTTCAAATGGATCAAACAACATCTTAACATCAAGGCGTTCTACGGAACCAGCCAGAAAGTATACTCGCAGATATGGATCACCATCTGCGATTACCTGCTGCTTGCTATTGCCAAGAAGTTTTTCCATGTTGATCAAGAACTTTATAACGAACTATTGAAGCATAAAATATAATCTTAAACAAAAGTAGATGCTATTGCGTTAGATTAATTGATGAAAATCGAAATAATACTGACAGAACACGTATAAATACTTAATTTAATTGTCACATATAAGTAATTTAACTAACTTTACATGTTCCAATAGTTCGGTAAACATTCAATTAACTAATTAATAATCAATGATTTATACAATATGATTTAACATAAAAAATAAGGTTAAGCAGCTGATATTCAGTATCTTTATAGTAATTGCAAACACTTTAAAGATGGACAAAACCAGCATACTTAACCAATATAGGGATATCTGTAGTGACGTTTTAAATAAACTAGCTACGAAGTTAAACAAAAGTTTCAAATCGTTCCTTATGGAGACATTAATTTTATACACAATCATCCCTGGCAGGATTAATTTCCTCCAGATGGGAAGGTATGGCAAATCGTGTGAACAACGATTCCGTCAAAACTTCTCGAAGGATTTTGATTGGCTTTCGTTTAACCTTTCCTTGTCTGAACGGATATTAAACGGCGATCGTAAGGCCATAGCCATTGACCCCAGTTATATATCCAAGTCAGGAAAGTGTACTCCCTGGATTGGTTACTTCTGGTCGGGCACAGCCGGAGGGGCAAAAAAAGGATTGGAAATTCTCGGAGTAGGCCTCATTGACATAGACAATAAAGACTGCATCAGTCTTCAGGCTGTTCAGACACCGGATGGTAAAACGCTGGAGAGCAACGATATCAACCTGATTGATTGGTACCTTCTTGTACTAAAATCAATGGAAGAAAAACTTCACAAGATAAGCCCTTATGTGGTAGCTGATTCCTATTTCTCCAAAATCAGTTTCGCTTCCGGTTTAAAAGAAATGGACTTCCATCTTATCAGCCGTTTCAGGGATGATGCCGTTTTGTTTTATCCTACACTGGAGGGCCCAACAGGTAAAAGAGGCAGACCTAAGCTATACGACGGCAAGATTGACATGGCAAATCTTGATAAATCAAGAGCTGAGAAAATAGCTGTCGATAATGGAGGGCTATATACGCTGACAGCCTACTCAAAATCACTAAAGCAGATGGTACGACTTGTTATCTGGTATTCTAAGGACTCAAAAAAGCCTAAGCTGTTTTTCTCAACTAACCCCCACATGAGCGGTAAAGATGTAATAGAATACTACCGTACCCGTTTTCAAATTGAATTTTGTTTCCGTGATGCCAAGTCTTTTACAGGACTTATGCAATCCCAGGCAAGAGATGTTTCAAAATTATCTTTCAACTTTAATGCTTCTCTTACATCAGTAAACCTGGCAAAGGTGTTGGCAAAAGAAAAGGGCATCCTTTTTTCAATGGCTTCCTGTAAAACTATGATTCACAATGCGTATCTGCTTGAACGATTTATTTGCGTGTCCGGCATAAAGCCGAACAGAAGATTAAATGATAAACTTGTTAAAGAACCCGTGGAGTTTGCAGCCATTGCTGCATGACTCATATAGTAAATTTTTAACGGACTATTGATGTTAAATATATAATAGTATTACAGTTTTTGATCTTTTAGGAGTATTGCGAAAATAAGTTTCAAAGCTATGACAATAAAAATATTGGTACTGATAGATTCCTCAACTAAGTTTAGTCGACGTTTCCTGACGGGTTTAATTCAATACGCCAATGAAAATGGCCCTTGGATATTTTATCGTCTACCATCCTATTATAAGGCATTGTACGGTGAAGCCGGTATTGTGGAGCGAATTAAAGAGTGGGGGATAGATGCTGTTATAGCTCAATGGGAGTATGAAGGGGTAGATTTTCTTGACCAACTTGATATTCCTGTTTTTTTACAGAGTTACAAAAATATTAGTGGGCGATTTTCGAGAATATCCGGTGATTATATCGGTGTGGGTGTGATGGCAGCCCATTTTTTTGCGAAAAGGCATTTTAAAAACTTTGCTTTTTACGGGAATAAAAATTTCTTCTGGTCGAAAGCCAAGGCAGAAGGTTATCGTCGTGAAGTAGAAAGGATAAGGGGGAATTATTATTATTTTGAGTCTGAGTTGTTGGATAGCATGCAGTGGAGCAAGGAACATGTTGAGTTGGACAACTGGCTGCAGGATTTGCCCAAGCCGGTGGCTCTGTTTGCATGCGATGATAACTTCGCTTTGCAGGTATCGGAAATGTGCAAGGTAAATAATATCAATATACCGGATGAATTGTCGTTGCTGGGTGTGGATAATGACGAGCTGATATGCAACTTGTCGCATCCTTCCATTTCGTCCATTGTTACGGATGATGAAAACGGAGGGTATCAAACCGGAAAAATGTTACAGAATTTGATCCTGAACAAAAACAACATCCCTTTCAATATCAACATCGATCCGGTTCGCATTGAATTGAGGCAATCCACAGAGAAGTACAATATTTCTGACAACTATATAAAAACGGTGATTGATTATATCAATGAGAATATCAGGCTTAATATCTCCATTGACAAGTTGGCTGAAATAGTCCCGCTTTCGCGCAGAAATCTCGAGAAGAAATTCAGGGAGGCAACTGGTACTTCAGTCTATCAGTTTATATTGGATAAAAAGGTGGACTTAATATCTACTGAGCTGCTGACAACGGATAAGGATTTGTTGGATATTGCCATTGAAATGGGGTTTAATGATGTTAGAAATGTTTACCGGATATTTAAAAAAAACACAGGTTATACTCCAGTTGGTTACCGGAAAAAATATTTACAAAAATAATCACTCTCGAAAGTGATTAGTCCATCAATATCTTTTGATGATAGTCGGATGCCGGTGGATGCGCCTTTCGCTGAAAAAGTTTTTCCGGATCTCACGATGCTTATATGAATCCGGTAACATTTTGTCTTAGTGTTTAACTGATCGGTGAGAATAGATGCAAATCTAGTATTATTGAAAAGAAAAAAGATTGTAAAATTGCTTAATCTAATCTTTATGATTAATTTTGTATAATAAATGAGAAAAATGAAATTTTAAGTGCGTAAAGTTAATCATTATGAAATTTACAAAAATGCACGGGACCGGTAACGATTATATCTATATAAACGGTTTTGTGGAAAATATTGAAAATCTATCGGAGCTGTCCTTGAGATTAAGCGACCGGCACAAGGGTATTGGTTCCGATGGGTTGGTTGTGATACTGCCTTCCGAAGATTGTGATTTTAAAATGCGCATGTTTAACTCCGACGGATCGGAGTCGGAGATGTGTGGTAATGCTTCCCGGTGTATAGGAAAGTATGTTTACGAAAAGGGCCTGACCGATAAGACCGAGATTACGCTGGAAACGCTTGCCGGTGTTAAGGTGTTGAAGCTTTGGATGAACGAGGAAAATGAGGTCGAAAAAGTAACCGTGGATATGGGTATGCCTGTTCTGGATGCTTCGTCCATCCCTGCTGCTTTCAAGCAGTCTCCTGTAATAAAATGCCTTTTGCCGGTAAGCGACGATACTACCTATGAGGTGACAAGTGTCTCCATGGGAAATCCGCATGCCGTGCTTTTTATGGATAAGATAGATGAGCTTGATTTGCCAGAAATTGGACCGGTTGTCGAGCATTCACCCTATTTCCCTAATCGTACCAATACCGAATTTGTGGAGGTGGTTTCGGATCGTTGGTTGAAAATGCGTGTTTGGGAGCGCGGTGCCGGTGAGACGCTGGCTTGCGGTACCGGGGCTTGTGCTGCGGTGGTTGCGGGCGTCCTTAATGGTTTGGTGGGCCGGTCTGCAACCGTACAATTGCGGGGCGGTGATCTGGAGATCGAGTGGAGTGAGGACGACAACCGCGTTTACCTTACGGGTGATGCTGTGACTGTGTTTGAAGGAGAAATAAAATTAGATGAGTGACCTATGCCCTATATCAATGAGAACTTTATTAAGATTCCGGCAGCCTATCTTTTTTCAGAGATTACCAGGCGTGTGTCTCAATATGCATCGGAAAACCCGGGTGTTGACATCATACGTATGGGTATAGGGGATGTGACGCTTCCCTTGCCGGATGTTTGCGTGGATGCGATGATAAAAGCTGCTGATGAGCAGCGAGAAGTTGAAACGTTCCGGGGCTATGGGCCCGAGCAGGGGTATGACTTTCTTCGAAAAGCGATTGTGGAAAATGATTTTGCGTCGCTAGGTATAGAACCCGACGAGATTTTTGTAAGCGACGGGGCCAAAAGCGATACGGGGAATATCGGCGATATTTTCAGTGGGGACAACAAGGTGGCCATCACCGATCCGAGCTATCCGGTTTATGTGGATACCAATGCCATGGGAGGGCGAGCGGGAGAGTTTGTAAATGGATGTTGGACGGACCTGGTTTACTTAACATGCAACGAGTCGAGCCAATTTATCCCCGAACTGCCGGCGGAAAAAGTGGATATTGTCTATCTCTGTTACCCTAACAATCCTACAGGCACGACACTTACAAAAGACCAACTGGCTGCATGGGTGAATTATGCACTGGAAAACAGGGCGATTATTCTTTTCGATGCAGCTTATGAAGCGTTTATTACGGAAAAAGATGTGCCGCACAGCATCTATGAGATCGCCGGTGCAAAAGAGGTGGCCATCGAGTTCAGGAGTTACTCCAAGACGGCCGGATTTACCGGGACAAGGTGCGGCTATACAGTTGTTCCCAAATCGGTAAGGGCATCCTCGGAAAACGGGGGGCGTGTCAGTCTCAACAAGCTTTGGCTCCGGAGGCAGACGACAAAGTTTAACGGGGTTTCCTATGTTGTACAGCGGGCTGCAGAAGCTACTTACAGCCCGGAAGGCAGAAAGCAGGTTGATGAGCTTATCCGGTATTATATGGGAAATGCCCGGGTAATTCGGGAAGCGCTTCAGGCCATCGGCTTAAACGTCTTCGGGGGCGTGAATGCCCCGTACGTTTGGGCAAAAACACCGGATGGGATGAGCAGTTGGGATTATTTTGATTTCCTGCTGAAAAAAAAGCATATCGTTTGTACCCCCGGAGTTGGATTTGGCGCTTCGGGAGAAGGGTTTGTGCGTTTCTCGTCATTTGGAGATAAGAACAGAATTGCTGAGGCGGTTCGGAGAATGGTGCGCTAATTAAATTTTTTTTTGGAAGAAAGAAGGTGTGTCGGAGAAATCCAGATACGCCTTTTTTGTGATTTATGGTTGACAATGACAATTCAAATCCATGTGAAGGAAGTGAAAGATGGCGGCATGGTTGTCAAAATGATATGTTTTAAATAAAATAAAAGAAATTTGCTGTTTTTCTTGTGTGTAAAAATCAAAGTGTTTATCTTTGTGCCGATAAAAAATCAAAAAGATATCGTACATTGATTATTTGTGGATATTTGAAGCTAAACATTTAAAATAAAATTCATTATGTCAACATTGAGATTCAGTGCAATTGTGGAAGCATCAAAGCGCCTTCCCGTGATGGAGGAAGCTCCCAAGGGGCAACCGTCGGATTATTATGGCAAGTACGTTTTTAATCGGAAGCAAATGGCCAAATACTTATCCAGGGATACAATAAAAGTAATCGTGGATGCCATAGATGAGGGTATAACGTTGCCACGTGAAATTGCAGAACACGTTGCAGCAGGAATGAAAATGTGGGCAATGGAAATGGGAGCCTCTCACTACACGCATTGGTTCCAACCGCTGACGGATGGAACGGCGGAGAAGCACGACAGCTTTATTGACTATGTTGATGCGCCGGGAGGCGATATTATAGAAAAATTTTCCGGCAAGTTACTGGCACAGCAGGAACCGGATGCCTCAAGTTTCCCCAGCGGCGGTATCCGGAACACTTTTGAAGCCCGTGGGTATACCGCATGGGATCCATCATCGCCCGCCTTTATTGTTGACGATACCCTTTGCATCCCAACGGTTTTTATTTCCTATACGGGTGAAGCGCTCGACTATAAGACTCCTTTGCTAAAGGCCTTATCCGCTGTTGACAAAGCAGCGGTAGAGGTGTGCCGGCTGTTTGACCCCAAAGTAAATAAAGTTTATTCCTACCTCGGCTGGGAACAGGAATACTTCCTTGTCGACCAGGCTTTGTACGATGCCCGTCCCGATTTAAACCTCACCGGAAGAACGCTGATGGGGCACGAGAGCGCTAAGAACCAACAGCTCGAAGACCACTATTTTGGTTCTATACCTCCCCGGGTTGCAGCATTTATGCGGGAAGTGGAGTTTGAAGCGTACAAGTACGGTATTCCGTTAAAAACACGGCACAATGAAGTAGCCCCCAACCAGTTTGAACTGGCTCCTGTTTTTGGGGAAACCAACCTTTCCATAGATCAAAACCTGCTGGTTATGTCGTTGATGCACAGGTTAGCCGCCAAGCATCACTTCAGGCTTGTTCTTCACGAAAAACCTTTTGCCGGCGTAAACGGATCAGGCAAACACAACAACTGGTCGCTGGGAACGGATACCGGAGTGGGATTGTTCACGCCCGGAAAGACCGCTCGTGAGAACTTGCAGTTTATCGTGTTTATTGTCAATACGTTGATGGCAGTTTACAAGAACAACGGATTGCTCAAGGCATCCATTATGTCGGCTCAGAATGCACACCGTCTGGGAGCCAACGAAGCGCCTCCGGCAATTATTTCTGTTTTTCTCGGAACACAGATTTCCGCTGTTCTCGATAAAATTGAAGAAAGCTCCGAAGACGACGATATTGCGGTAGATGAATTTCAGAAGATGAGGCTGGGCGTAGCCCACATTCCCGAAGTGCTGATCGACAATACGGACCGCAACCGCACATCACCGTTTGCCTTCACGGGAAACCGTTTTGAATTTCGTGCCGTTGGATCATCGGCTAACTGTTCTTCAGCAATGACTGCTCTTAATGCTTCGGTAGCCATGCAGTTGATTGAGTTCAAAAAAGAGATCGAGGTTAAAATGAAAACCGGGATGAAGAAAGAGCAAGCGATTTACGATACGCTCCGCCTTTATATCAAGGCATGTAAAAACATCCGTTTCGACGGGAACGGGTATTCCGACGAGTGGAAAGAAGAAGCCCAAAAACGGGGATTGAATTGCGAAACAAGTGTTCCGCTGATTTATGACACCTATATCAGCCGGGAATCGGTGGAATTGTTTGAAACCGTCGGAGTGCTGAACGAAAGGGAGCTTCATGCGCGAAACGAAGTAAAATGGGAAACCTACACCAAAAAAATTCAGATTGAAGCCCGCGTACTCGGTGATCTATCCATCAATCACATCATTCCGGTGGCAACGCAATACCAAACGATGCTGCTGGATAATGTGTACAAACTTCGCGGCGTGTTTGACGAAAAACAGGCGAACGAACTGAATAAGGACGATCTCGCCTTAATCGTGGACATTGCCAGGCACATCTCCGGAATCAAAACCAATGTGGATGCGATGGTAGAAGCCCGGAAAGTAGCCAATAAGATTGATAACGAACGAGAAAAAGCCGTTGAATATCACGATAAGGTATTGCCGTTTTTCGACGTTATCCGTTATCACATCGATAAGCTGGAACTGATCGTGGATAACCAGATGTGGCCCCTGCCCAAATACCGCGAATTGTTATTTATCAGTTGAAGCTGCCTTCCATGCTGTTTCAACCTGTTTTTCTTTTTGGACAAACGGATTTAAAAAAATACGAATACAATGTTTATCGACAATCCTTTACAGTATATAGCTGATTACGAGCGTAAAACCCTTTATTCTTTTCAAAATGAGCACGATGCCTGTGGCGTTGGGTTGGTAGTCTCGTTGAACGGAGACAAATCGCACGAAACGGTAGAAAACGGACTTCAGGTGCTCGAAAATATGGTGCACCGGGGGGCGGAAAGTGCAGACAACAAAACCGGAGACGGAGCAGGTATTCTCGTTCATATCCCCCACGAGTTTATTTTGCTTCAAGGAATTGAGGTTCCCTCTAAAGGCAAATATGGGACCGGCCTGGTTTTCCTTCCGAAAAATAAGCAAAAAGCCGGTGAATGCATTGATCTTATTCAAAAACTCACCGTGAAAGAGGATTTGCATCTGCTTGCCGTAAGGGACGTGCCTGTAAATTCTACCTGTTTGGGGGAGATTTCCCGCTCCAACGAGCCCGATATCAAGCAGGTTTTTATTACCGGAAGTTATCCGCAGGATGAATTGGAACGTAAACTTTATATCCTGCGCAAAAAAATTGAGAAAACTATTTTGCAGTCCGGCACGGCGGCCGACCGCAGTTTTTACATCGTCAGCCTCTCTTCCAGGCAGATGATTTACAAGGGAATGCTGACCTCCCTGCAACTGCGGGAGTATTTTCCCGATCTTTCAAATCCGAACTTTACAAGCCGGGTGGCCTTGGTCCACTCCCGTTTCAGCACCAATACTTTCCCTACCTGGGACTTGGCGCAGCCCTTCCGCATGCTTGGACACAACGGTGAGATCAATACCATCCGGGGCAACCGGCAATGGATGGAAAGCCGGGAAAGTGTTTTGAAATCCGGCGTCCTGGGGGATATACAGGACTTGTTCCCCATTGTTCAGCCTGCCATGAGCGACAGCGCATCGCTGGATAACGTGTTGGAGTTTCTCGTGATGTCCGGCAAAAGCCTTCCCCATGCCTTGGCCATGCTTGTGCCGGAGAGTTTCAACGATAAAAATCCGATTTCCGGTGATCTGAAAGCGTTTTACGAATACCACAGTATGCTGATGGAGCCGTGGGACGGGCCGGCAGCGTTGCTTTTCAGCGACGGGCAGTTTGCTGGCGGAATGTTGGACAGGAACGGACTTAGGCCGGCACGGTATACTGTTACGCATGACGATCAACTGATTATTGCTTCCGAGACCGGCGTACTCGAAATTGCTCCCGATAAAATAAAAGCACGGGGCCGTCTTCGTCCCGGGAAAATGTTGATGGTGGATACTAAAACAGGCCGCATTTTCTCCGACGATGAATTGAAAAAAACGCTTGCCGAAGCCTTTCCATACAGGGATTGGCTCAATAAAAACTGCAGCAACCTCGAAGAGATTTCCTCGGGACGGAGTGTGAACAATGAAATTCCTAACTTGAATACTTTGCTGACCGCCTTTGGCTATTCGGAAGAAGATATTGAGAACCTGATTGTCCCGATGGCCAACGAAGGCAAGGAGCCTGTTTCGTCCATGGGCAACGACGCCTCGCTGGCGCTGTTTTCCCGGAAACCGCAACGCCTGTTCAACTATTTCCGGCAACAATTCGCACAGGTTACCAATCCCCCAATCGATCCGATCCGGGAGGAATTGGTGATGTCGCTCACCGGGTATCTGGGGGCAATTCATCAAAACTTGCTGGATGAGATTCCCCGCTTATCCAAAATCGTGAAAGTGAAAAGTCCGATCCTGACCAATACGCAGTTCGATATCCTATTGAATCTGAGATATAAAGGATTTTCAACCGCTGTCTTGCCGATGCTTTTCAACCCTGAGGAAGGTGCTGCCGGATTAAAAAAAGCCATCGGCGAGCTGTGCCTTTTGGTAGAAAGAGCCGTAGATGAAGGGAAAAATTACATTGTCTTAAGCGACCGGGGAGTTGACAAGAATCACGCTCCAATTCCTTCCCTGCTGGCGGTTTCTGCCGTGCATCATTATTTGGTGGAAAAAAGGAAGAGGATTCAGATTGATATCGTCGTGGAAAGTGCCGAACCCCGGGAAGTGATGCATTTTGCCTTGTTGTTTGGCTTCGGAGCTAACGCTATAAATCCCTACCTCGCGTTTGGCGTGCTGGCAAAAAAAGTGAAAACAGGCGATATCCAGCTTGATTTCGAAACGGCAAAGAAAAACTACATCAAGTCGGTCAACAAAGGACTGCTTAAAGTTTTGTCAAAAATGGGAAACTCGACGCTGAGGAGTTACCGTGGAGCACATATTTTTGAAGCCATCGGCATCTCTTCGGGCGTACTGAATACTTATTTCAAGGGAATTTCGTCAAAGATAGAAGGCATCGATATGGACGACATTGCCCACGAGGTGCTGCTGCCATTTTTCGAATCATTCAACGAGGCCGATAACGGGGCGTCTCGCCTGGAGAACCTGGGTATTTACGCTTACCGCAACAACGGGGAATACCATGCCTGGAACCCCGAAACTGTTTCCCGTTTGCAGATTGCAACCAAAACCAACAACTACGGCCTGTTTAAAGAATATACCCGAACGGTGGACGATAAACCCAATCCGGCTTTCATAAGGGATATGCTCGATTACAAACGGAATCCGATTGACATTTCGGAGGTGGAGCCGGCCGCAAACATCATGAAGCGGTTTTGTACAGGTGCCATGTCGTACGGCTCCATCAGCCGGGAGGCACACGAAGCGATGGCCATTGCCATGAACATCATCGGAGGAAGAAGCAATACGGGCGAGGGCGGTGAAGATCCCGAAAGATACAAGAAGCGGGACGACGGATTAAGTACCCGTTCGGCCATTAAGCAGGTTGCTTCCGGGCGTTTTGGCGTTACCGCCGAATACCTGGTGAATGCTGATGAGCTTCAGATAAAAATTGCACAGGGAGCCAAGCCGGGTGAAGGAGGCCAGCTCCCCGGCTATAAGGTGGATAAAATCATAGCCAGGACAAGGCATTCCATTCCCGGAATTTCACTGATTTCACCGCCACCTCACCACGATATTTACTCTATCGAAGACCTGGCGCAGCTTATTTTCGATTTAAAGAACATCAATCCTTCGGCCGTCGTGAGCGTCAAGCTGGTTGCGGAGAGTGGGGTAGGTACCATCGCGGCTGGTGTTGCCAAAGCCAAAGCCGATTTGATCCTGATAAGCGGTAGCGAAGGCGGAACGGGGGCAAGCCCTGCCAGTTCCATCAAGCATGCGGGGTTACCGTTGGAAATTGGGCTGGCCGAAATACAGCAAACGCTCGTGATGAATAATTTGCGGGGAGTTGTCCGTCTGCAGGCCGACGGACAGGTAAAGACCGGCCGCGACATCATTTTATCCGCGCTGCTGGGAGCCGAGGAGTTCGGGTTTGCCACCAGTGCCCTGATTGTATTGGGTTGCGTGATGATGCGTAAGTGCCACCTGAACACTTGTCCGGTAGGGGTAGCCACACAAAATGCTGAACTTCGCAAACGATTTGTAGGGAGATACGAATATTTGGTGAACTTCTTTACGTTTCTTGCCGAGGAAACCCGTGAGCACCTTGCTCAACTGGGTTGCAGAACACTGGAAGAAGCTGTCGGACGGGCCGATCTATTGGAGAGGAAGCAGTTTCCCGATTTTCCAAAAACAGGTAAGATCGATCTTTCAAAAATTATATTTTTCCCTGGAGACGTTACCCCTAATGCGTTACATAAAATTTCGGATCAAGAACATAAGATCTGCGACGTCCTTGACAGGGAGTTGATTCGCAGATCGTCACCCGCGCTGGATTTACTTATGCCTGTTGAAATAAAGCTGAAGATAAGGAATACCGACCGTGCTGCCGGTGCCATGCTTTCTGGCGAAATAGCCAGGCGATACGGGCAGGCCGGATTGCCCGGTGATACGATAAAAGCTACGTTTGAAGGTTCAGCCGGGCAGAGTTTCGGGGCATTTCTGGCAAAAGGAGTTACCTTTCGCATCGAAGGCGATGCCAACGATTACCTGGGAAAAGGCCTTTCGGGCGGGAGAATCATTGTCGTCCCACCCCCGGGAAGCACGTTTAAGCCCGAAGAGAACATACTTTGCGGAAATACGTTACTCTATGGCGCTACCTCGGGTGAGGTTTACATCAACGGAGTGGCCGGTGAGCGCTTCTGCGTGCGCAATTCTGGCGCTATAGCTGTTGTGGAAGGGGCAGGGGACCATTGTTGCGAATACATGACCGGTGGCCGTACGGTTGTCCTTGGGCCTACCGGACGAAATTTCGCTGCGGGCATGAGTGGAGGTGTTGCTTATGTCTACGATGAAAAGGGCAATTTCGACTATTTCTGTAACATGGAAATGGCTGAACTTTCACTCATTGAGGAAGCGGACGACCAAAAGGAACTTTATGGCCTTATTTCAGCGCACTACAAATATACCTACAGTCCGCTGGCAAAAAGAATCCTGAAAAATTGGGCAGCAAACGTGGAACGATTCATCAAAGTGGTCCCGATCGAGTATAAGAAAGTATTGCAGGAGGAGAAGCTGGTGGAGTTGGACAAGAAAAATAAAATAACCTCTATAACAGAAGCCCGGTGATCATTGCAAGGTGTAAACCGGTATAAATCAAGATAAAATGGGCAATCCAAAAGCATTTATAACCATTCCCCGCAAGGAAGCGGGATACAGGCCTGTCCTGGAGAGAGTTACAGATTTTGAAGAAGTGGAGCAGGCCTTGAGCCAGGAAGAGCGGAAAGTGCAGGCTTCCCGTTGCATGGACTGTGGAATACCTTTCTGTCATTGGGCTTGTCCGTTGGGCAACCGTATGCCTGAAAGGCAGGATATGATTTACAAGGGAAAATGGAAAGAAGGAGTGGAGATTCTTCACGAAACCAATAACTTCCCCGATTTTACCGGGCGGGTTTGTCCTGCTCCCTGCGAAAAATCGTGTGTGCTTGCCTTGCACGAAGCGCCCGTAACCATTCGCGAAAACGAAGCATCGGTTACGGAGATCGCTTTTTTGGAAGGAATGATAAAAGCCCGTCCTCCCCGGCATCGGACAGGGAAAAAAGTAGCCGTCGTCGGTTCGGGTCCAGCAGGACTGGCTATTGCGCAACAACTCAACAGAAAAGGCCATGCGGTAACGGTTTTTGAAAAAGACAAAAGCCCGGGAGGATTGCTCCGGTATGGTATTCCGAATTTCAAGCTGGATAAAAAAGTGATTGACCGGCGGTTGAGACAGCTTGAAGAAGAGCGAATTGTTTTCAGGACAAGTACCGAAATAGGGAAGGATATTTCCGGTGCGGAGGTTATGAGTCGGTTCGATGCGGTATGCCTGGCGGTTGGCGCAGGGAAGCCGCGGGATATCAACCCGGCGGGGAGGGAGCTGGAAGGGATTTATTTTGCGATGGATTATCTTTCCCAGCAAAACCAGCTCATTCTGGGTGAGACACTGACCCATACGGGTAAAATTTCGGCCAGGGACAAGCACGTCCTCGTAATCGGCGGGGGGGATACCGGGTCGGATTGTGTGGGGACTTCCATCAGGCAGGGAGCAGCAAAGGTCACGCAAATAGAGATATTGCCCAAACCACCCGTTGGAAAAAACTCTTCTACGCCATGGCCTCACAGTTATCCAAATGTTTTGAAAACTTCCAGTTCGCACGATGAAGGGTGTGAGCGCCGTTGGTTGCTGAACACCATTGAGTTCAAGGGAGAAAATGGCACCGTAAAGGAAGCGGTGGTCGAGGAAATTAACTGGCAGAAAGCAGAGAATGGACGGTTGACCATGGTGGGCACGGGCAAAACTGAGACCATCAGGGCTGATATTGTCTTTTTAGCGTTGGGGTTTGTCCACCCGATACACGAGGGGTTGCTTGACGAACTTGGTGTGGTTTATGATGTTCGGGGGAATGTTGCTGTAGACAGAGAAAACCGGAGCTCGGTCGTAAACGTTTTTGCCACAGGCGATGCAGTGATGGGAGCCAGCCTGGTCGTAAAAGCCATTGCGTCGGGACGAAAAGTGGCGGAATGTGTCCATCAAATGTTAATCGAGGAAAAGGATTGAGGGCAAAGAGTCAGGAACAAAGAACCAAGAACCAAAAGCAAAGAGTCAGGAATAAAACTAATAGACTTGAAAATAGTCTGAATACCTTATTCTAGGGAGACTTCCAACTTAAAAAATCAACTTGAAATGTGTGGAATTGTATGTACGTTTAATATAAAAAGACCGGCGGAAAGCTTGCGTCAGCAAATCTTGAATATGTCAAAAACCGTTCGTCATCGGGGTCCGGACTGGTCGGGGATTTTTGTTTCTGAAAAAGCTATCCTGGCGCACGAGCGATTGGCCATAGTGGATCCGAAATCCGGAAGACAGCCCCTTTTCAGCAAAGACGGAAAGTTGGTATTGGCCGTTAACGGTGAAATTTATAATCACAGGGATATCCGGAAACAGGTTGAGGACAAATACGAATTTACGACCCAATCCGATTGTGAAGTGATTCTGGCGCTCTATCGGGAAAAAGGAGCGGGTTTTCTGGAAGATCTGAACGGGATTTTTGCTTTTGCGCTATACGATATGGAAAACGATCGCTTCCTGATCGGTCGCGACCACATCGGAATCGTTCCGCTCTATCAGGGGTGGGACAGGGATGGCGCTTATTACGTGGCTTCGGAACTCAAAGCGCTGGAAGGCCACTGCAACAGGATCGAAGAGTTCTTGCCTGGACAATACTATTACAGTCCGGACAAGGAGCCGTGCAGGTGGTATGTTCGTGACTGGATGGAGTACGGAAACGTGAAGGACAATCCGTCGGATGTTCAGGAACTTCGTCGGGCGCTGGAGAATGCGGTTGAACGTCAGTTGATGTCGGATGTGCCTTATGGGGTCTTGCTTTCCGGCGGCTTGGACAGCTCCATAATTTCGGCCATAGCCAGGAAGTTTGCTGCCAAGCGCATCGAAACGGGCAACCGGGAAGAGGCGTGGTGGCCCCGGCTTCACTCGTTTGCCATCGGACTGGAAGGTTCGCCGGACTTGGCTGCCGCGAGAAAGGTTGCCAGCTATATTGGCTCCATTCACCACGAAATATATTTCACCGTCCGGGAAGGGCTGGATGCTTTGCGAGACGTGATTTATCATATTGAGACATATGATGTTACTACTGTCCGGGCAAGTACTCCGATGTACCTGTTGGCCCGCTATATCCGTTCAATGGGGGTGAAGATGGTGCTTTCGGGCGAAGGTGCCGATGAGGTTTTCGGTGGTTATCTCTATTTTCACAAGGCTCCCGATGCGGAAGAGTTCCATAAGGAGACAGTGCGGAAATTAAGTAAATTGCACCAGTACGACTGTTTGCGAGCCAGCAAATCGCTGGCTGCATGGGGTGTGGAAGGGCGTGTGCCTTTCTTGGACAAAGAGTTTCTGGATGTAGCCATGCGGCTTAACCCGAAAGATAAAATGGCAGAGAACGGAAAAATTGAAAAACATATTTTGCGTAAGGCTTTTGAAGACTATCTGCCTCCAGAAGTGACTTGGCGGCAAAAGGAGCAGTTCTCCGACGGTGTGGGTTACGGCTGGATTGATTCCTTGAGAACCATTGCAAATGAGACAGTTACTGATGAACAAATGACCAACGTGAGATACCGTTTTCCTATAAATCCGCCACTGACAAAAGAAGAATATGTTTACCGAACCCTGTATTCAGACCTGTTCCCTTCTGATTCGGCTGCGCAGTGCGTTCCGTCTGTTCCTTCGGTAGCCTGCAGCACACCTGTCGCACTTGAATGGGATGAAGCGTTTAAGAAAAATGCCGACCCGTCGGGGCGCGCGGTGGGTTCAGTGCACGAAAGAGGGTACAAATAAATGCAGGAATGAAATAAATTTTTATCGAAATGTGTATCTTTACCGCAAAAATGGAAAAAACTAAATACATATTCGTGACAGGCGGTGTGGTGTCGTCTTTGGGCAAAGGGATTATCGCCGCATCGCTTGGCAAATTGCTGCAGGCACGCGGTTTCAGGGTGACAATCCAGAAACTGGATCCTTATATCAATATTGACCCGGGAACACTGAATCCGTATGAACATGGTGAATGTTATGTTACGGTAGACGGACAGGAAACGGATTTGGATTTGGGGCATTACGAACGTTTCCTCGGAGTGGAAACACACCGGGAAAATAACATTACCACCGGACGAATTTATCAGAACGTAATCAACAAAGAACGAAAAGGAGATTATCTCGGAAAAACGGTACAGATTATACCGCATATTACCGATGAAATAAAGGAAAACATCAAATCGTTCAGTCGGAAGGGGCTTGACTTTGTCATCACAGAAATTGGAGGTACAGTAGGGGATATCGAGAGTTTGCCCTACATCGAAAGTGTGCGTCAGTTAAAGTGGGAGTTGGGCAAAAACTGCCTGATCGTACACCTTACCTACGTTCCGTATATAGCGGCGGCGGGGGAATTAAAGACCAAGCCTACGCAGCATTCCGTGAAGATGCTTCAGGAGCAGGGTGTACAGCCCGATATCCTGATCCTGCGCACGGAGCACCCTATTTCAAAAGAGTTGCGGAAAAAGATTGCTTTATTCTGTAACGTGGAGCCTCAAGCCGTGATGCAATCGATTGATGCTTCAACCATTTATCGTGTTCCGCTGAATATGCAGCAGGAGAAGTTGGATGAGGTAGTACTTACGAAAATGGATGTTGATTTGGAAAAAACTCCCCGGGCCAGTATGGAGGAATGGGCCGGTTTTGTGGAAAGGTTTGAAAATGCAACCGAAGAGGTGCATATCGGCCTAGTAGGCAAATACGTTCAGTTACCCGATGCTTATATGTCTATCATTGAGTCGTTGAAGCACGCCAGTGCCTTTCACAACAGAAGGCTCGACCTGAAGCTGATTTTGTCTGATGATATTACGCCGGAAAATGTCGGTGAAAAACTGCAAAACCTGGACGGCGTAGTTGTCGCACCCGGGTTCGGCCAGCGGGGTATGGAAGGCAAGTTTACCGCACTTGAATTTGCCCGTGAAAACAATATCCCCTGCCTCGGTATTTGCATGGGAATGCAGACGATGTCCATCGAATTTGCCCGGAATGTTTTGGGCTATGCCGATGCCAACAGTACCGAGATAGACCCCGGCACTTCGCACAACGTGGTGGATATCATGGAAGAGCAAAAACACATCCTAAACCTGGGTGGCAGTATGCGGTTGGGCGCTTATACCTGCCAGCTTAAAAAAGGGAGCAAAGTGAACGCCATTTACAACAAAACCGAAATCAGTGAACGCCACCGCCACCGTTATGAGTTTAACAACGCCTACAGGGACGAATTTGAAGCTGCTGGAATGATCTGTAGCGGGCAAAACGATACGCTCAACTTGGTGGAAATCATTGAGCTTATCCACCACAAATGGTACATTGGCGTACAGTTCCATCCCGAATATAGCAGCACTGTTATCCATCCGCATCCGTTGTTTGTGAGCTTTGTTGGGGCAGCGAAGGGCCTGTAGGAAGCATCAGCTACCCGGCTTTCTACTTATACTCTCCCCAATGCTTGATCTCAATATCCTCCGCCTTCATGAAGCAGAAGGCTTTGATAAAGGCGCTAGCCAGCCGGGCGTTGGTTATGAGCGGGATGTTGAAATCTATAGCTCCCCGACGGATTTTGTAGCCGTTTGTTAATTCCCTTTCGGTCAGGTTTTTGGGAATATTGATGACCAGGTCCACTTTCTTTTCGGCAATCATGTCCGTAACTTTCGGTTCGCCCTCTTCGTCCGGCCAGGCTACACAGGTACTTTTCACACCGTTTTCCTCGAAAAATTTTTGCGTACCGCCGGTTGCAAACAAGTGGTATCCATTGTCGACCAGAAGCCGACAGGCATCCAGTAGCGCTACTTTCGATTTGGTACTTCCCGAAGAAACGACAATGTTTTTCCCGGGTATCCGGTATCCCACCGAAAGCATGGCGGTAAGCAGTGCGTCGTCGAAGTGGGTTCCGAGGCAGCCCACCTCGCCTGTGGATGCCATATCCACTCCCAGTACGGGGTCTGCCTTTTGCAAACGGGTGAAAGAGAATTGTGATGCCTTAATGCCCACGTAGTCCAGATCGAATGCCGACTTCTCAGGCCTTTGGACTTCTTCTCCAAGCATCACCCGTGTAGCCAGTTCGATAAAGTTGATCTTGATCACTTTGGAAACAAACGGGAACGAACGCGAGGCCCTCAGGTTGCACTCGATCACTTTGATGTCGTTGTCTTTTGCCAGAAACTGGATGTTGAAAGGCCCCGAGATGTGAAGTTCCCTGGCAATCTCCCTGGCAATCTGTTTAATCCGGCGAACGGTTTGCGTATAGATTTTTTGCGGTGGAAACTGGATGGTAGCATCGCCTGAATGGACGCCAGCAAATTCCACGTGTTCCGAAATGGCATAAACCACCAACTCTCCGTTTTGTGCGACGGCATCAATTTCGATTTCCTTTGCTCCTTCGATGAATTCTGAAACGACCACCGGATATTCTTTCGATACTTCCGTGGCCAGCGTCAGGAAGCGTTCCAGCTCGCTCGTGTTGGAACATACGTTCATTGCAGCTCCTGAAAGGACATACGAAGGACGCACCAGCAGGGGAAAGCCCACTTCGTTTACAAATTGGTTGATATCTTCAAGCGTTGTTAGTTCCTTCCACCTCGGCTGATCTATTCCCAGGCGGTCCAGCATGGATGAAAACTTGTGGCGGTCTTCCGCATTATCAATATCCGTAGCTTGCGTGCCCAGAATCTTCACGCCCGACTGGTGCAGCCGCACCGCTAAGTTGTTTGGAATTTGTCCGCCGGTGGACACGATCACCCCTTTCGGATTTTCCAGTTCAATGATATCCCTTACCCGTTCGTAGCTCAATTCATCAAAGTAAAGGCGGTCGCACATATCGTAATCAGTCGAAACGGTTTCGGGATTATAGTTGATCATCACCGAGCGCCATCCTTTTTTCCGAATGGTATTGAGCGCATTCACCGAGCACCAGTCGAATTCTACCGATGAGCCTATGCGGTAGGCTCCCGAGCCCAGCACAATCACAGACCTGTGGTCGCCCAGGTATTTTACATCATTAACTGTTCCGTTGTAGGTCAGGTAGAGGTAGTTGGTCTGCGCCGGATATTCTGCCGCCAGGGTGTCTATTTGTTTGACCACAGGCAGGATCCCGCGTTTGATGCGTTCATCTCGAACCGTATCTTTAGGCATCGGTTTCCTGTATATCAGTTTTTCGATCTGATAATCCGAAAATCCGGCTTTCTTTGCCTTGACAAACAATTCCGTCGGAAGTTGCTCCTTGTCACTGCATTTCTCGATGGAACGAGCAGTATCAACAATATTTTTCAGTTTATAAAGGAACCACCGGTCAATTTTTGTCAACTCGTAAATCTTGTCTACCGGATATCCCTGTTCGAATGCCTGTGAAAGGTAGATGACGCGCTTGTCGGTAGGAATGCTCAGGTTTTTGTCCAATTCCTTGGTGAATAGGTGTTTATTGCCCGAAAATCCATGCATGCCCTGTTGGATCATCCGCAATCCCTTTTGGAATGCCTCTTCAAAACTTCGCCCGATGGACATGATTTCGCCTACCGATTTCATGGAGGAGCCTATTTCACGGCTGACACCGTGAAATTTTGCCAGGTCCCAGCGCGGGATTTTGCAAACTATATAGTCCAGTGCAGGCTCAAAGAATGCCGATGTTTCTTTTGTTACCGAATTTTTAAGTTCGGGAAGGCCGTACCCCAGCCCCAATTTTGCGGCAACGAAGGCCAGGGGGTAGCCGGTAGCTTTGGAAGCCAGTGCAGAGGAGCGGCTCAGGCGGGCGTTCACTTCAATAACGCGGTAATCTTCGGAGAACGGGTCAAAAGCATATTGAACGTTGCATTCGCCCACAATGCCGATGTGGCGGATGATACGGATCGCGAGTTCACGAAGCTTGTAATATTCGCTGTTGGAAAGCGTTTGCGAAGGGGCCACCACGATGCTTTCCCCGGTGTGTATGCCCAGCGGATCAAAGTTTTCCATGTTACAAACCGTGATGCAGTTGTCGTACCGGTCGCGTACCACTTCATACTCAATCTCCTTCCAGCCTTTTAATGATTTTTCAACCAACACTTGTGGTGAATAATTGAAAGCCTTTGTAACGAGTGATTCCAGTTCGTCTTCGTTGTCACAGAAGCCGCTTCCCAGCCCGCCCAGAGCATAAGCAGCCCGTACGATTACCGGATAGCCGAGTTTGCCGGCTGCCCTGAGAGCGTCCTTAAGTGAGGTTACCGCTTCGCTCTGGATATATTTTACGCCGATTTCGGAAAGTTTTTGATTGAAGATTTCCCGGTCTTCCGTGTCGATAATAGCTTGGACGGGGGTGCCGAGCACGCGCACGTTGTATTTCTCGAGGATCTTATTCTTGTATAGCGCTACGCCGCAGTTCAGCGCCGTCTGTCCTCCAAACGAAAGAAAGATGCTGTCGGGACGCTCTTTTTCGATTACCCGCTCCACAAAATCCGGGGTTACGGGTAAAAAGTAAACCTTGTCGGCAATGCCCTCTGAGGTCTGAACAGTAGCTATGTTGGGGTTAACCAGCACGGTTTCAATTCCTTCTTCCTTCAGCGCCTTTAAAGCTTGCGAACCGGAATAGTCGAATTCGCCGGCTTCGCCAATTTTCAGTGCGCCAGAACCCAAGAGCAGAACTTTCTTGACAGATCCTTTTTCAATGCCCCGGTAAACTTGTTTTAAAACTGATTTTGCATCGAGTTCATCCTCGATGAGTTTTGGAATCGGAATATTTTTAACTTCGAGCGTCCGGATAAACACATCAAAGAGAAACTCGGTGTCGGTCGGCCCTGCCGATGCCTCGGGGTGGAATTGACAGGAGAACCAGGGATTGGTTTTGTGGCGGATGCCTTCGTTCGTTCCGTCGTTCATGTTGACGAAAAGAGGTTCCCATTCCACGCCCAGCGAGTTGTTATCCACCGCGAAACCGTGGTTTTGAGAAGTTACGAACGCCCGTTGCGTCCCGACGAGTTGCACTGGCTGATTGCAGCTGCGGTGCCCGTATTTCAGCTTATATGTGCTGGCTCCTCCTGCCAGTGAAAGCAATTGGTTTCCCATGCAGATTCCGAAAATCGGTTTTCCGGTTTGCATTGCTTTTCGGATGTTGTTTACGGTTGGCGTACAGAAAGCCGGGTCACCGGGACCGTTGGAAATAAACAGTCCGTCGAACTCCATCTCGTTAAAATCGTAATCCCAGGGTACGCGCACGATTGTCGTATCCCGTTTCAGCAGGCAGCGGATGATGTTGTTTTTCACACCGCAATCGACCAGTATCACTTTGTGCTTTCCGCTGCCGTAGACAATCACCTCCTTGCAGCTTGCTTTTGCAACCTGATTTTTGTCATCGGGATTCACAAACGGTATATCGGGTTCACCCGGAAAGACCAGTTTACCAAGCATTGTCCCTTTTTCCCGGACCAGCTTGGTCAGTTCGCGCGTGTCGATGCCGTAGACGGCAGGTACTTTGTTTTCCTTCAGCCAGTCGCTTAAACTTTTTGCAGCGTTCCAGTGGCTGTATTCAAAAGAAAAATCGGAAACAATAAGGCCGCTTGCCTGTATTCTTTCCGATTCGTAAAAGGTAGAAATGCCTTGGTGCGATTCGTCTTTGGGGACGCCGTAGTTTCCGATAAGCGGGTAGGTCAGCGTCAGGATTTGCCCGAGGTAGGAGGGATCTGAAAGGCTTTCGGTGTAGCCGACCATTCCAGTGCTGAAAACAACTTCACCGGCAACCGGTGCTTCGTAACCAAATGATTTTCCCTGAAATACTGTTCCGTCTTCGAGAACAAGATGGAGTGATTTGTTATACATATTGTTTAGGTGTGGATTTGATGTGAGCAGTAATAATAACCTACTGTATCAAAAGTTTCGCAAATTTACAAATTCTCTTGCATTTTAATTCAAAAAAAACGTATTTTTGTGCCATAAAAGCAGCAGGCGGCTAAACTCACGTTCTGCCGCCTGCTCATCGTTTAAATATAAAAAAGAAAAAAGTTATTTGTGCTCGTTCGGTTTGACTGACCGGGTCAGTTGTTTTTTTCGTTTCCTTTCTCTAAAACAGGTTCTTCTGCTTCTCCTTTCCGCAATGAGTCGGAAATTTTCGAGATTGAGTTGAAGTCTATATTTCCCGAAACGGTTATGATCGTTAATTTACTGTCGTCGTCCAATGCCATAAGGATAAGATCCTGCGTTTTCTCGTCGGTTTTTTTCATCAGGATATTTATTTTCGACCTCCTTTCATTCACCGATACTACCTCCTTGTAGTCTGTGAATTCGCTGGATGCCATCTCTTTTGCTTTTTCAAAATAGAATTTTGAGTCTGCTTTGTTTTCTGTAGTAATGATGCGAATGCTGTTTAACTCGCGAAAAGTTGTCTTTAGTTCTTCATCGCTGGTATTCGACGCCATTTTGTTAAGCATCGCTTTCCCTATGTTTACGTTACTTACCGGCCGTTCCGTTTCGACGCACTCCTTCAGGAATCTCGTAATGAAATCGTTTGCAAAGGTTGAAGTTGCCAAAAACAACGTAAACAAGACCAGAAAAATTTTTCTCATAGATTTTCGGGTTTGATATTCTTACTTAAATCGGGGTCATAGAGTGGAATCCTGGTGCTCAACGAATCGATTTCCGACCAATCCAGGTCTAAATCATCCAATTGCTCCAGCGACTTCAAAGATGCTTCTTCGGTGGCCCGTAATGCTTTGGATAGCTTCTCTAGGGCCGAGGTGGCCTGTTGTATGGCTGCACGAGGATCGTTGTATGTTTCGGCAAAGACCCGGTTGTTTTGGCGGGCAACAAAGTAAACGGATACCCCAATCCCGGCAATGAGAATAACCGATGCGGCGATACGCAGGAAAGGCTCGAATATTTTTATGGTGATGTATTGTTTTTGCCGGTCGGTTCTGCGGATCAGTGTATCAAGTTTCTTCTCAAAATCACAGCTCAATTTCATTGCCTGATGGTTTTGTTTATAGGCAAACAAAGGTGTATACGGCAGCAAGTCATCGGGGACGTCACCGAAGTTGAAAAATTCCTGTAGTTCCCTTTCCTCCGAAACCGATGTTTCGCAGTTCCAGTAATTCTCCAGCAATGTATGTATTCTTTCGTTGTTCATTCTTGTTTACCCGATAATAATTCTTTCAATTTATTTCTAGCCCTAAAGAGGTTCACTTTTACCAAATCTTCGCTAATATCCAATACTTGCGCTATTTCCTTGTAACTCATTCCTTCAATCTCACGCAGTTGAAATACCGCTTTCTGGCTTTCCGACAGTTGATTAATGCACCTATATATTAATGTGTTCCTTTCGGTTTCCACCAGTTTGAAAAACGGCGTTACGTGATCGGTAAAAATTCCGTTTTCCAATTCAGGAGCAATATTTTCTGTTCTTCGTATCGATAGAGACTCCACTCTGTCGAGCGCCAGGTTTTTTGTAGCGCGGAAACAATAGGCTTCCAGATTCTCGATGTTTTCCCACTCGTTATTTTTCGACCAAAGCTTCAAAAACACGTCTTGTACAATGTCTTCGGCTTCGGCGGAATCTCTCACGATGCTCCACGCAAGCCGGAAGAGTTTATCCTTTAGCGGTAAAATGATCCGATGGAATTTATCGTGACTCATTAGTTGGATGACGGATAAATGTTGAAAAAGTTACATTGAATTGCGAAAATAGTTGTTTTTTTATAAAAATCGGTGGCGACGTAAGAAATAGTTGTTGTTTTTTCAAAATATCAGTTGTCTGGATTTTGTAAAATAGTTGAAAAAACACCGTCAATAATTTGCATATCATGTTGATTATTTGTAATTTTGTGCCGTTTTTAACCCCAGAGACGGTGGTTTTTGACGTTAATCATTTGATTATATTTAAGTTATAATTGGGTGAGGTTGTGTAAAGAAATTAAATTTATCAGTAAAATAAAAGACAAAAAGAAAGTAGAAAAATGCCTACAATTCAACAATTAGTAAGAAAAGGCCGTACGGTTATAGAAGAGAAAAGTAAATCCCGTGCGCTTGATTCGTGTCCGCAAAGACGCGGTGTCTGCGTGAGGGTTTATACTACTACTCCCAAAAAACCAAACTCAGCAATGAGGAAAGTGGCTCGTGTACGTTTAACTAACACTAAGGAGGTGAACGCTTATATTCCGGGCGAAGGGCACAACTTGCAGGAGCACTCTATTGTATTGGTGCGTGGCGGTCGTGTTAAAGACCTTCCGGGTGTACGTTATCACATTGTTCGCGGAACATTGGATACTGCCGGGGTAAATGGCCGTACTCAACGTCGTTCTAAATATGGAGCTAAGCGTCCTAAACCGGGAGCAGTTGCCAAGCCGGGTGCAAAGAAGAAATAATCCCGCACAATAAAAGTACGCTTTATTTTTTATAAGTTAAAATTCATGTAAAATCGCTGTTGGAATTTTTGGGAAAAGCTACTATAGGTTGAGTAAACGGTTCGGAGGAATTGTTGAAGACAGATAAAAAACGGCAACCAAACACAACACAAATCAATTAAAACAATGAGAAAAACAAAACCTAAAAAAAGACAGGTTCTACCCGATCCTGTATATGGTGATGTAAGGGTGACAAAGTTTGTTAACCACCTTATGTATGACGGAAAGAAGAGTATATCTTACGATATTTTCTATTCTGCATTGGACACAGTGAAGGCTAAATTGCCCAACGAAGAAAAACCGGCTCTCGAGATTTGGAAAGCCGCATTAGATAATATAACACCGCAGGTTGAAGTGAAATCACGCCGTGTTGGCGGAGCAACATTTCAGGTGCCTACAGAAATTCGTCCCGAAAGAAAAGAATCCATTTCAATGAAAAACCTCATTCTTTATGCTCGCAAAAGAGGAGGTAAGACGATGGCAGACAAACTGGCTGCTGAGATCGTTGATGCGTATAACAATCAGGGTGGATCATATAAACGTAAAGAAGATATGCATAGAATGGCAGAAGCGAACAGGGCTTTTGCACATTTCAGATTTTAAATAAACAGACTGTTAGGTAAAAAAGATGGCAAAAGGTTCAAAAGAAGCATTAATTTTCACTCGCAATATAGGTATCATGGCGCACATTGATGCCGGCAAGACGACTACGTCGGAACGTATCTTGTTTTACACGGGATTAACCCATAAAATTGGAGAGGTACACGATGGAGCGGCCACGATGGACTGGATGGAGCAGGAGCAGGAGCGGGGTATAACCATTTCTTCTGCGGCCACAACCGCGAACTGGAAATATAATGACAAAACATACAAAATTAATCTGATTGATACTCCGGGACACGTTGACTTCACCGTAGAAGTTGAGCGTTCATTGCGTATTCTCGACGGAGCCGTGGCGGCATTTTGTGCCGTAGGTGGGGTTGAGCCGCAATCGGAAACTGTGTGGCGTCAGGCAGATAAATACAAAGTGCCGCGAATTGGTTACGTGAATAAGATGGACCGTTCTGGGGCTAACTTTTTTGAGGTAGTTCGTCAGGTAAAAGAAGTACTTGGTGCAACTCCTTGTCCCATCCAAATCCCCATAGGCGCAGAAGAGAACTTCAAGGGCGTAGTGGATTTGATTACAATGAAAGCGTTGTATTGGCACGATGAGACCATGGGTGCTGAGTATCACATAGAGGAGATACCTGCTGATTTATTGGATGAAGCCAACGAGTGGAGAGAAAAGATGCTCGAAACGGTTGCTGAGTTCGATGATGTGTTGATGGAGAAGTTTTTCGACGATCCTTCAACCATCACGGAGGATGAGGTGAGAGCAGCTGTAAGGAAGGGAACACTTTCCATGCAGATAAATCCGATGATCTGTGGCTCTTCATTCAAAAACAAAGGAGTACAAACGTTGCTGGATGCTGTTTGTTCTTACTTGCCCAGCCCGGTCGACACCGATGCTATTGAGGGCGTTGATCCGAGAGATACAGACAAAATAGTCGTCAGACGTCCTGATCCTAACGAGCCGATGTGCGCCCTGGCGTTCAAAATCGCGACTGACCCATATGTGGGACGTCTCTGCTTCTTCCGTGTTTATTCGGGAGAACTGGAAGCCGGTTCTTACGTTTACAATCCCCGTTCGGGAAAAAAAGAACGTATCTCACGTCTGTTCCAGATGCATTCCAACAAACAGAATCCGAAGGAATTTATCGGATGCGGTGACATAGGAGCCGGGGTTGGATTTAAGGATATTCGCACGGGCGACACGCTTTGTGATGAAAGCAAACCCATTGTCCTGGAATCGATGGATTTCCCCGATCCGGTTATCGGTATTGCTGTTGAGCCTAAAACTCAGAAAGATTTGGATAAACTCTCCGTTGGTTTGGCTAAACTGGCGGAAGAAGACCCGACATTTACGGTTAAGACGGATGAAGAAACCGGCCAGACGGTTATCTCCGGAATGGGAGAACTTCACCTGGAGATTATTATCGACCGGTTGAAACGTGAGTTTAAGGTCGAAGCCAACCAGGGACGTCCTCAGGTATCTTATAAAGAAGCTATTACCAAACCTGTCGAGCTGCGTGAGGTTTACAAGAAGCAGACTGGAGGTCGCGGTAAATTTGCCGACATTATCGTACGGGTAGAACCGGCCGATGCCGATTTCGAAGGGGAATTGCAGTTTATCGATGAGGTAAAAGGTGGAAATATCCCCAAGGAATATATTCCGTCCATTCAGAAGGGTTTTGCACGCGCCATGAAGAACGGTGTTCTCGCCGGATATGCACTGGATAAGCTTAAAGTTACGGTAATTGATGGTTCTTACCATCCGGTAGACTCCGATCAGTTGTCATTTGAAATATGTGCTATTCAGGCATTCAGAAGTGCCAGCGAAAAAGCCGGTCCTGTTTTAAAAGAGCCGATCATGAAGGTGGAAGTAGTAACTCCAGAGGAAAGTATGGGGGATGTGATTTCCGATCTGAACAAGCGGCGCGGACAAATCGAAGGCATGGAATCGAACCGGTCGGGTGCACGCATTGTAAAGGCAAAAACTCCGCTTTCGGAAATGTTCGGATACGTAACTTCGTTGCGAACCATTACTTCCGGAAGAGCAACTTCCACGATGTCTTTCGATCATTTTGAGGAAGTTTCTCCCTCAATCGCAAGGCAAGTGTTGACGGAAGTAAAAGGTCGTGTTGATTTGATTAAATAAGTCGGAAGACGGAAGACAAATACTTAGGAATACAATAATTATTCAAAATAAATTATGAGCCAAAAAATCAGAATTAAACTGAAGTCTTACGATTACAGCCTGGTGGATAAATCGGCAGAGAAAATCGTAAAAACCGTAAAAGCTACGGGTGCAGTAGTCAGCGGACCTATTCCGTTGCCCACACACAAACGCATATTTACTGTGAACCGCTCTACATTCGTAAACAAAAAATCGCGCGAGCAATTCGAACTTTCGTCTTTCAAACGGCTGATCGACATCTACAGCTCAACTGCCAAAACCGTTGATGCACTGATGAAACTTGAGTTGCCGAGTGGGGTAGAGGTAGAAATTAAAGTGTAATAAATAAGACAAAAGAGCCAGGAGCCAGAACAAAAGAACCAAGATAAAATCTTGGCTTCTGGTTCTTGAATTTCAATAATTAATTAATTAAACAACAGAGAAATGCCAGGATTAATTGGAAAAAAAATCGGAATGACATCCGTTTTCAGTGCCGAGGGAAAAAATGTTCCATGCACTGTTATCGAAGTAGGTCCTTGCGTGGTTACTCAGGTAAAGACCGTTGAAAATGACGGTTACGACGCTATTCAACTTGGGTTTGAAGACAAAAAAGACAAACACACACCCAGTGGAGAAAAAGGTCATTTTAAAAAAGCCGGAGTTACCCCGAAGAGACACTTGGCCGAGTTCAAAGGATTTGGGAACGACTACAAGTTGGGGTCCGAAATCACTGTTGATCTTTTCAGCGATGCCGTTTACGTAGATGTAATCGGAACATCAAAAGGTAAAGGTTTCCAGGGCGTTGTAAAACGTCACGGTTTTGGTGGAGTAGGTCAGTCCACTCATGGGCAGCACAACCGCCTGCGTTCACCGGGTTCTATTGGAGCCGCATCTTATCCCGCAAAAGTATTTAAGGGAACTCGCATGGCCGGACAAATGGGTAACGAACGGGTAACCGTTCAAAACCTCCAGGTGATTAAAGTCATACCCGAACACAATCTTTTATTGTTGAAAGGTTCGGTTCCGGGATGTAAAGGTTCAATCGTTACAATAGAAAAATAAAAATGGAATTAAGCATATACAATATCAATGGAGAGGTAACAGATAAAAAGGTGACACTCAATGATTCCATTTTCGGAATTGAACCTAACGATCATGTTATCTGGTTAGACGTAAAGCATTATTTGGCTAACCAGCGTCAGGGTACGCACAAATCGAAAGAGAGAAATGAAATTGCCGGAAGTACCCGCAAGCTGATTCGTCAGAAAGGGAGCGGTGGTGCACGCCGTGGCGACATCAAATCGCCGGTTATGGTTGGCGGAGGCAGGGTCTTTGGTCCTAAACCCAGGGATTACGGCTTCAAGCTCAATAAAAAGGAAAAAGCGTTGGCTCGCCGTTCGGCGCTTTCGCTAAAAGCCAGAAACGAAGCTATTTGGGTGGTTGAAGATTTCAACTTCGATACACCCAGAACGAAGAACTTTGCTGAGCTAACAAAAAAACTGCAACTGGCTGATAAAAAGCTACTTTTCGTTTTGCCAAGTCAAAATAAAAACGTATATTTGTCGGCCCGAAATTTACCGGGAGTTGAGATTATAACTGCTTCAGACATAAATACATACAAAATTATGAACTGTGGGAATTTAGTGCTCACGGAATCGTCTGTTGCGGTAATTGATGATTTACTTAAAGCATAAGGAGACAAAACAATGGGAGTAATTATAAAACCAATTTTTACAGAAAAACAAACCGCGGTTACCGAGAAGTTCGAAAACCGTTACGGTTTCATTGTAGTTCCCGGAGCTAACAAAGTAGAAATCAAAAATGCAATTGAATCGCTCTACAATGTTCACGTAGAACAGGTGAATACAATGAAATACGATGGCAAGCTGAGAAGCCGCTACACAAAATCCGGTGTTGTTACCGGTAGCACGCCATCTTATAAAAAAGCAATTGTAACCTTGAAAAAAGGTGAAACAATCGATTTATTCAGCAATATCTAATTAAAAAATGGCAATACGTAAACTAAAGCCCACAACACCGGGGCAAAGACACAAGATTATCGGTTCTTTTGAAAATATCACTGCATCAGAACCGGAAAAATCTCTTGTAGTTGGTAAAACAAGTACAGGTGGACGCAACCATCGCGGGAAAATGACGATAGGTTACATTGGTGGCGGACACAAAAAACGTTTTCGTTTTATTGATTTCAAGAGAACAAAAGACGGAGTTCCTGCCGTTGTAAAAAGCATTGAATACGATCCCAATCGTTCTGCACGCATAGCGTTGCTTTATTATGCCGATGGAGAAAAAACGTATATCCTTGCTCCCAACGGATTAGAAGTTGGAACCACAGTGATGTCGGGACCGGAAGCTGCTCCCGAAGTTGGCAATACACTGCCTTTGGCAAACATACCCCTCGGTACGGTGATTCATAACGTTGAGTTGCGCCCGGGACAAGGTGCAAAAATGGTGCGTTCGGCCGGAACATTCGCTCAGTTGGTTTCGCGTGAAGATAAATACGCGATTATCAAAATGCCTTCAGGTGAAGTTCGTAAAATTCTTGCTACATGTAAAGCTACTATAGGAAGTGTTGGTAATTCAGACCATGCTCTGCAACAATCAGGTAAAGCCGGTCGTTCAAGATGGCTTGGACGTCGTCCACACACACGCGGGGTTGTTAAAAACCCGGTTGACCACCCCATGGGTGGTGGTGAGGGCCGCGCGTCGGGAGGTCATCCACGTTCGCCCAAAGGTATTTATTCAAAGGGCTTGAAAACAAGAGCTCCGAAAAAGCATTCTTCTAAATACATCGTAGAAAGAAGAAAGAAAAAATAACCTGATTAACAAGTAAGAATTATGAGCAGATCATTAAAAAAAGGTCCGTATATCAACATAAAATTAGAGAAGAAAGTGAATGACATGAACGAGAGCGGCAAAAAAGCTGTCGTAAAAACATGGGCACGTGCTTCAATGATTTCCCCCGATTTCGTGGGCCACACTATTGCTGTACACAACGGAAATAAATTTATTCCGGTGTATATTACCGAAAACATGGTAGGACATAAGTTAGGTGAATTTGCGGTAACGCGCACATTCCGTGGACATTCCGGCAACAGAAAGAAATAATCGGCGGGCTTAACTGAATAAAAAAAAGAAAAGACATGAGTGCTAGAAAAAGAATATCAGCAGAACAACGCAAAGAAAACCGCAGAGAGGTTGCTTTAGCCGTGTTGAAAAATGCTCCTTCTTCGCCCCGGAAAATGCGATACGTTGCAGATATGGTGCGCGGAATGGAAGTTTTTAAAGCATTGGGCGTTTTGAAGTTTTCCAGCAAGGAGGCATCGAGAAGAGTTGAAAAATTATTACTCTCGGCCATCTCTAACTGGGAACAGAAAAACGAACGCAAAGCCGAAACAGGCGAACTTTATATCAAAATAATTTCTGTAGACGAAGGTGCAACGCTGAAGAGACTTCGTCCTGCCCCGCAAGGCCGCGGCTACAGAATTCGCAAACGTTCAAATCACGTGACAATTGTGGTAGATACTTATAAAAAAGAACAAGAACAAAATTAATACAGGCAGATGGGACAAAAAGTAAATCCGATAGCAAATCGTTTGGGAATCATCAAAGGATGGGACTCTAATTGGTACGGTGGAGATAATTACGGCGAAATGATGCTGGAAGACAGCAAGATTCGCACTTATTTGAATGCTCGTCTGGCCAAAGCAAGTGTTTCTCGCATTGTCATTGAAAGAACGCTGAAATTAGTAACCATCACTATCTGTACTGCCCGTCCGGGAATCATTATCGGTAAAGGTGGCCAGGAAGTGGACAAGCTAAAAGAAGAGTTAAAGAAAATAACCGATAAGGATGTTCAGATCAATATCTTCGAGATAAAGAAACCGGAATTGGATGCGGTTATTGTGGCCAACAACGTTGCTCGTCAGTTGGAAGGTAAAATTGCTTACCGCCGCGCGGTTAAAATGGCCATCGCTTCCACCATGAGGATGGGCGCAGAAGGCATAAAAATTCAGATATCAGGCCGGTTGAACGGTGCCGAAATGGCCCGGTCGGAAATGTATAAAGAGGGAAGGACTCCGTTGCATACTTTCCGTGCCGACATTGATTATGCTCATGCAGAAGCGTTGACCAAAGTTGGATTGATCGGTATCAAGGTTTGGATCTGCAGAGGTGAGATCTACGGTAAAAAAGACCTGGCACCTTCGTTCGCATCTTCCAAGGAAAATCGTTCACAAGGCGGTGGCGGACGCAGCGACAGAGGTAATCGCCCCGAAGGAGGCAGAGGTGCCAGAAGAAACAGAAGAAATAATAACAAAAACGCATAAACCAATATGTTACAACCGAAAAAATCAAAATTTAGAAGACAGCAGAAAGGCCGCATGAAAGGCTTCGCCGGTCGCGGTAATCAGTTGGCATTCGGTTCGTTCGGGATAAAATCGTTACAATCAAAATGGATCACTGGCAATCAGATTGAGGCTGCCCGTGTTGCCGTAACACGCTATATGCAACGCCAAGGACAAGTTTGGGTACGCATCTTCCCCGATAAACCAATTACCAAAAAACCTGCTGAAGTACGTATGGGTAAAGGAAAAGGTAATCCCGAAGGATACGTGGCTCCTGTTACTCCCGGAAGAATTATTTTCGAAATCGAAGGTGTGCCGTACGATGTGGCAAAAGAAGCTCTCCGCCTGGCAGCACAGAAATTGCCTGTTACGACAAAATTCGTTGTCAGAAGAGATTATGAACAACCACAAAATTAATTCGTAAGGCATGAAATCAAAAAAACAGGAATACAAGGAGTTATCGGATAAGGATTTGAAGGAAAGGTTGGATGCTGAACAGGCGGACCTGATTCAGACCAAGATTTATCATACAACTACTCCGCTCGACAATTCAGGTTCGATAAGAGAAAAACGCAGAAACATTGCACGTATTCAGACTGAATTGCGCGCTCGTGAATTGAAAAAAGCTTAATAATTATAATGGAAACGAGAAATTTAAGAAAAGAAAGAATCGGGGTCGTTTTCAGCAACAAGATGGAAAAAACCATCACCGTTACTGTAAAATGGAAAGAAAAACACCCTATATATGGGAAGTTCGTTAGTAAAACGAAAAAATTTCACGCCCATGATGAAAAGAATGACTGTAACATAGGGGATACAGTACGTATAATGGAAACACGTCCTTTGAGCAAAACAAAGAGATGGAGAGTGGTTGAAGTAATAGAAAGGGCTAAGTAAGATGATACAGCAAGAATCAAGACTAAACGTGACCGACAATAGCGGAGCCAAGGAAGCCCTTTGCATCCGTGTATTAGGTGGAACAAGAAGACGCTACGCGTCTGTTGGGGATGTAATTGTTGTGGCTATCAAGAGCGTAATCCCTTCGAGTGACATTAAAAAAGGCGCTGTAACAAAAGCAATCATTGTACGTACGAAAAAAGAAATTCGTCGTGCTGATGGTTCTTATATTCGTTTCGACGACAATGCCTGCGTCCTTCTGAACAACGCCGGTGAGTTGAGAGCCAGCCGTATCTTTGGGCCGGTTGCACGTGAATTACGTGCTACAAACATGAAGATTGTTTCATTAGCGCCCGAAGTACTTTAATCTATTAAACAATCACAGACAATGAGTAAATTACATATTAAAAAAGGAGATACGGTTTACGTGAACTCCGGTGAAGACAAAGGCAAAACAGGACGTGTGCTCGAGGTACTGGTGGCTAAGAACCGCGCCATTGTAGAGGGAGTAAATATCGTTTCGAAGCATGCAAAACCCAATGCACAGAATCCCAATGGAGGTATCGAAAAGAAAGAAGCTTCCATTCATCTCTCGAAACTAAATTTGGTTGATCCGAAAACCGGTAAACCAACGCGCATTGGAAGAAAAGAAGACAGTAAAGGTAAGTTAGTACGTTATGCAAAAAAATCAGGGGAGGTAATTAAGTAATGGCTAAAGAAGTGAAAAAAGAAAAAGCGGCAAAAGCCGCTGAACCCAAAGCTGAAGTTCAGAAAGAAGCTCAGGCTGCTGCTCCCCAAACAGAAGATCAGGGAAACAGAAGTACGGTTACTCTCAAAAAAGAATACGCTGAGCGTATTGTACCTGTCTTGATGAAAGAATTTGGATACAAATCCGTTATGCAGGCTCCCAAACTCGACAAGATAGTTATAAATCAGGGATTGGGTATAGGAGTAGCTGACAAGAAAATCATCGAGACAGCGATCAACGAGCTAACGGCAATTACCGGTCAGAAAGCGGTGGCAACTTACTCGAGAAAAGACATTTCCAACTTCAAGTTACGTAAGAAAATGGCTATCGGAGCCCGCGTAACGTTGCGTCACAATAAAATGTATGAATTCCTCGAAAGACTTATTCGTGTGGCGTTACCGCGTATTCGTGACTTCAGGGGAATTGAAGGGAAACTCGACGGACGAGGAAACTATACCCTGGGAATCCAGGAGCAGATTATCTTTCCCGAAATCAATATCGACAGCATCTCCCGTTTGCTGGGAATGAACATTACGTTCGTCACATCTGCAGCAACCGATGAAGAAGGCTACGCACTCCTCAGAGAATTTGGATTACCGTTTAGAACAGAAAAAAACAAGTAAGAAATGGCAAAAGAATCAATGAAAGCCCGCGAGGTGAAAAGAGCTAAGATGGTTGCCCGTTATGCCGAAAAAAGAGCAAAATATTTGGCAGAAGGCGATTACGAAGCACTTCAGACCATCCCTAAAAATGCATCTCCCGTTCGATTGCACAACCGTTGCAACATAACCGGACGCCCAAAAGGCTATATGCGCCAGTTTGGATTATCACGCATTCAGTTTAGAGAAATGGCATCGAAAGGGCTTATACCCGGAGTGAAAAAAGCAAGCTGGTAAAATACAGTGAACTAACGAAGTTTTATTAAATATTGTCCCGACAGTCGGGATCAATTTAAATTTTTTTATAATGACAGATCCAATAGCAGATTATTTGACGCGGTTGAGAAATGCTATCCAGGCGAAGCATCGTGTGGTGGAAATTCCCGCATCAAACTTGAAAAGAGACATCACAAAGATTCTCTTTGACAAAGGCTACATCCTTAATTATAAGTTTGTAGAGGACGGACCGCAAGGCTCTATTATGATTGCCTTGAAATACGATCCGGTAAATAAAGTGAATGCGATCAAAAAACTGATTCGCATATCTTCACCCGGGTTACGTCGGTATACCGGTTATAAGAATATGCCCCGGGTACTGAACGGTTTGGGTATTGCCATATTATCTACTTCAAAAGGAGTAATGACGGATAAAGAAGCTGCCGTTCAGAAAATCGGCGGTGAAGTATTGTGTTACGTTTATTAATTTCAGGAGGAGAATAGTATGTCAAGAATAGGAAAATTGCCCATTTCATTGCCTTCCGGCGTTGCAGTAACGGTGGGAGAAGATAACGTGATTACGTTGAAAGGCCCTAAAGGAGAACTAAAACAACACGTGAACCCTGATATGAAAGTAGAGGTTGAAAACGGTGTCTTAACCGTTATCAGGCCTACCGACGATAGAGAACACAGAGCCATGCACGGGTTATACCGTTCTTTGCTCCACAATATGGTGATTGGCGTTTCGGAAGGATTTCGCAAGGAACTGGAGCTTGTTGGTGTTGGATACCGTGTAACCAATAACGGACAAATTCTGGAATTATCACTTGGTTATACCCACAACATATTCCTGGAATTACCCCAGGAGATTAAAGTGGAAACCAAGATGGAAAGGAACAAGAATCCGCTTATTATTTTGGAGTCTTCCGATAAGCAATTGCTCGGACAGGTTTGTGCAAAAATTCGTTCATTCCGCAAACCCGAACCTTACAAAGGTAAAGGTATTAAATTTGTTGGTGAACAAATCCGTCGCAAATCGGGTAAGACAGCAGGTAAATAATTTACGTAAACAGAAATCGCTATGTTAACAAAAACAGAAAGAAGACTAAAGATTAAGACTCGTGTTCGCGGTAAGATCAGCGGGACCAAGGAGTGTCCGCGTTTGTCCGTGTTCAGGAGTAATAAACAAATATACGCGCAGGTTATCGATGATATTAATGGAGTTACGCTGGCATCGGCTTCATCTTTGAAAGTGGAAGAAAAACTTCCCAAAAAAGAAATAGCTGCAAAAGTTGGCGAGATGATTGCCAGCAACGCTAAAGAAGCCGGGGTTGAGAAGGTAGCATTCGACAGAAACGGTTACTTATATCATGGACGTATAAAAGAATTGGCTGATGCTGCTCGTAAAGGAGGACTTAAATTTTAAACAACTATGACAGGAACAGATAGAAGAGTAAAATCGACAAACGATTTAGAGTTGAAGGACAGGCTAGTGGCTATCAATCGTACTACCAAGGTAACAAAAGGAGGTCGTACATTCACATTTGCTGCTATGGTTGTAGTTGGAAACGAAGACGGTATTATTGGCTGGGGATTGGGTAAAGCCGGTGAGGTGACTACTGCTATTGCTAAAGGTGTTGAAGCAGCCAAAAAGAACTTGATGAAAGTTCCCGTTTACAAAGGGACTATCCCTCACGAACAATCTGCCCGTTTCGGCGGAGCCGAAGTTTTTCTGAAACCAGCCTTTACCGGAACAGGAGTAAAAGCAGGGGGGGCCATGCGTGCCGTGTTGGAAAGTGCAGGAATTACCGATATTCTGGCGAAATCGAAAGGATCGTCAAATCCTCACAACCTGGTAAAAGCCACCATTGAAGCGTTGTGCGAACTGAGAGATCCCATTACTGTTTCTCAAAATCGCGGAGTTAGTTTAGAAAAAGTATTTAACGGATAAAAACGGAAGGATTTTGAAATGGCTACTATAAAAGTAAAACAGACTACCAGCAGAATAAACTGCCCTAAAATTCAGAAAAAAACGTTAGATGCGTTAGGATTGACGAAAATGAACAAAGTGGTTGAACATGAAGATAACCCTACTATTAGAGGCCTTATCCGTAAAGTTCATCATTTAGTAACGATTGTAGAATAAATTAGTTTATAACGATAAAATATAGATAATAATGAATTTATCGAACTTAAAACCCGCTGAAGGCGCAACCAAAACCCGCAAAAGAATCGGACGCGGATCGGGATCGGGCAGAGGAGGTACTTCGACAAGAGGACACAAAGGACAAAAATCAAGATCGGGTTATTCCAGAAAAACCGGATTTGAGGGAGGACAGATGCCTTTACAGCGTCGCGTACCTAAATTCGGATTTAATCCACTGAGCAGAGTTGAATACAAAGCCATCAACATTGAAACACTTCAGGTATTGGCCGATTCTCAGAAAATAGAAAAGATAACTCCGGAGGTATTGATCAATGCCGGCCTTATTTCCCGAAAACACTTGGTTAAAATTCTTGGAAGAGGAACACTTTCGGCAAAATTGGAAGTTGAAGCTCACGCTTTCTCCAAGGCTGCGGAACAAGCTATTTCTTCTGCAGGAGGTACAGCCGTAAAACTCTGAAAAAATGGGATTTGTACAGACAGTAAAAAATATTTGGAAAATTGAAGACCTGCGGATGAGGTTACTCATCACGGTGGGTTTTATAGCCATATACCGGTTCGGTTCATTTGTCGTACTTCCGGGTGTTAACCCGCTGCAACTCGAGGCCTTACAGGCCAATGCAAGCTCAGGTCTGCTGGGATTGCTCGATATGTTCTCGGGAGGTGCGTTTGCGAACGCTTCAATTTTTGCGTTGGGAATTATGCCCTACATCTCTGCCTCCATCGTGATGCAGTTGTTGGGTATTGCCGTTCCGGCTTTCCAGAAAATGCAACGCGAAGGAGAAAGTGGACGTACGAAGATGAACCAGTATACCCGTTATCTGACGGTTGCCATTTTGCTTTTTCAAGGGCCCGCTTATATCTACGGAGCTTTGGGATCGGCAATTCCGGGAGGATTGTTTGACTGGGTAATTCCTTCAACCATTATTCTCGCCGGTGGCAGTATGTTTGTGCTGTGGCTGGGAGAAAGAATTACCGACAAAGGTATTGGTAACGGTATTTCCTTTATCATCCTGATTGGTATTATTGCCCGTCTGCCGCATGCTTTGGTCGCTGAGTTCGACCGGTTACTCAATGCTCCCGGGGGATTGGTGCTCTTCCTGCTCGAAATCATTTTCCTGATGGTGGTTATAGCCGGAGCGATTATGTTGGTACAAGGCACGAGAAAGATACCTGTACAGTATGCCAAACGTATTGTGGGTAACAAGCAATACGGTGGTGTGCGCCAGTATATCCCTCTAAAAGTGAATGCAGCTAACGTAATGCCTATCATCTTTGCACAGGCGATTATGTTTATACCGCTTACTATTGCTCAGTTCTCAGTAGGAGAGGGCGGCGGTTTTTGGGCTTCGCTGATGAATTACACCAGTTTTTCGTATAATTTCATCTTTGCGTTGCTGATTATTGCTTTCACCTATTTCTATACGGCAATTACCGTTAATCCTATTCAAATGGCAGAAGACCTGAAGAGAAACAACGGCTTTATTCCCGGTGTAAAACCCGGTAAAAGGACGGCGGAGTACATCGATCTTGTCATGTCAAGGATCACGTTTCCTGGGTCAATTTTCTTGGCATTAGTAGCTATTATGCCTGCTTTTGCTGGAATTACCGGGATAAATTCGCAGTTTGCACAATTTTTCGGAGGAACCTCGTTGCTGATTCTTGTTGGAGTAGTGCTCGACACCTTGCAACAGATAGAAAGTCACTTGCTGATGCGTCATTACGATGGTTTCCTTAAATCGGGAGCTAAAATTAAAGGCCGGTCCGGCTCAATTGCAGCTTATTAAGTTTCTGGCGAATAAATGGGGATGAATAGTAGAACGATCATACTGAAAACCGACGAAGAAATCGAATTGATGCGTCAAAGCAACCGTTTGGTAGGAATGACTCTGGGAGAGCTTTCCAAACACATCAAACCCGGGGTGACGACACTTCAACTCGACAAAATTGCGGAGGAGTTTATCAGGGATCACGGAGCTATCCCCACCTTTTTAGGATACGGCGGTTTTCCTAATTCCATTTGTGCTTCGGTAAATGAAAAAGTGGTGCACGGAATTCCCAACAATCACCCTTTGCAAGAGGGCGACATCATATCCATTGATTGCGGTACAAACAAACAGGGATATTGTGGCGATTCGGCATACACGTTCTGCGTGGGAGAGGTAAGAGAAGAGATTAAACAATTACTTAACGTTACCAAAGAAGCGCTTTACAAAGGCATCGAACAGGCCTGTCACGATAAGAGAGTGGGAGACATCGGTTTCACTATACAAACTTATTGTGAGTCACACGGTTATTCGGTTGTAAGGGAATTGGTAGGTCACGGAATAGGCAGAGACATGCACGAAGCGCCCGAAGTGCCGAATTATGGTAGAAGAGGGACAGGTCCGTTATTGAAAAACGGAATGTGTATTGCCATTGAACCGATGATCAATATGGGAAGTAAAAATGTGGTGTTTGAAAACGACGGATGGACGGTTCGAACTAAGGACCGCAAACCATCGGCACATTTTGAACACACTGTAGCTATCCGAAACGGGAAAGCCGATATTTTGTCGACATTTGAGTTTATTCAGGAAACAAGCAACAATTAAAAAGAGCGGAAATGGCTAAACAAACAGCAATTGAACAAGACGGAACAATAGTAGAAGCATTGTCTAATGCTATGTTCCGTGTAGAATTAGAAAACGGACATGAAATTACCGCACACATCTCGGGGAAAATGCGTATGCATTACATCCGGATTTTACCCGGAGACAGAGTGCGAGTAGAAATGTCGCCTTACGATCTTTCGAAAGGAAGGATTTCATTCAGATATAAATAAAACAAGAAAATTAGATATCAGATAATAGACGTCGGACCATAATTGTCTAAAATCTAAAATCTGATGTCTGACATCTAAAAAATACAAATATGAAAGTAAGAGCATCTTTAAAAAAACGTACGGCTGACTGTAAAATTGTTCGCAGAAAAGGCCGTTTATACATTATCAACAAAAAGAATCCCAAGTTCAAACAACGTCAGGGATAAGATTAAAAAATAACAATTTAAAAAAATTATATGGCTATAAGAATTGTAGGGGTCGATTTGCCGCAAAATAAGAGAGGCGAGGTAGCGTTAACTTATATCTATGGCATCGGACGCAGCTCGGCAAACAGTATTTTAGCTAAAGCCGAAGTGGATAGAGATATCAAAGTAAAAGATTGGACAGACGATCAGGCAGCACGTATTCGTGAGATTATTTCAACCGAATACAAAGTGGAAGGAGATCTTCGCTCTGAAGTACAGTTGAACATTAAACGACTGATGGATATCGGCTGCTACCGTGGTATCCGCCATCGTATCGGGTTACCTGTCCGCGGACAAAGCACCAAGAACAATGCACGTACGCGAAAAGGAAGAAAGAAAACCGTTGCTAATAAGAAAAAAGCTACTAAATAACAGATAAGGAATATGGCAAAAAGAACAGTTGCAGCAAAAAAGAGAAACGTTAAAGTAAGTGCCGAAGGACAGGCTCACATCTCTTCATCGTTCAATAACATCATTGTTTCATTAACCAACGATAACGGAGAAGTGATAAGCTGGTCATCAGCCGGAAAAATGGGCTTCAGAAGTTCTAAAAAGAACACCCCTTACGCGGCTCAAATGGTGGCTTCAGACTGCGCTAAAGTGGCTTATGACCTGGGGCTCCGTAAGGTGAAAGCTTATGTGAAAGGTCCGGGAAACGGCCGCGAGTCAGCTATCAGAACCATTCACGGTGCAGGAATTGAGGTGACCGAGATTGTAGACGTTACACCCATTCCTCACAATGGCTGTCGTCCACCCAAAGCTAGAAGAGTCTGATCCGGTAGTTATTCGTCTGAACATCAAAAAAAAGTAAATAATCATAAGTTTCAATCATACAGAAACTTGAGCTGTGATTTGATTACAATATACTTCTCTGTAATCGCGGCTGCACAGTTTAGGCTTCAGTAGAAAAAGTTTAATTTGTAAAAATGGCAAGATATACTGGTCCAAAAACAAAAATCGCCCGAAAATTCGGTGAACCTATTTTCGGTCCCGATAAGGTTCTTTCTAAAAAGAACTACCCCCCGGGACAGCACGGAAATACACGTAGACGTAAAACGTCGGAATACGGAATTCAGTTGCGTGAAAAACAACGTGCAAAATATACTTACGGAGTATTGGAAAAACAATTCCGGTTAACTTTCGAAAAAGCTGCCCGTAGCCGCGGTATTACAGGTGAAGTACTGCTTCAGTTATTGGAATCGCGTTTAGACAACGTCGTTTATCGATTAGGTATAGCACCTACAAGAGCAGCTGCCCGTCAGCTTGTATCGCACCGTCATATCACCGTAAATGGAAAAGTAGTAAACATTCCGTCGTATAGCGTGAGAGCCGGAGAAGTTGTCGGTGTGAGAGAAAAATCGAAATCGTTGGAAGTGATCTCAAATGCACTTACCGGTTTCAATCACAGTAAATATCCTTGGTTAGAGTGGGACAGAGCATCTATGAGCGGTAAGTTTCTGCATTTGCCCGAAAGAGCTGATATCCCCGAAAACATTAAAGAACAATTGATCGTAGAATTATATTCTAAACAATAATTTCATGGCAATATTAGCATTCCAAAAACCCGATAAAGTAATCATGATCCAGGAGAATGCGTTCTCCGGGAAGTTCGAATTCCGTCCGCTGGAGCCCGGATACGGCATTACCATTGGTAACGCGTTGCGCCGTATTTTGCTTTCTTCTCTCGAAGGATATGCAATTACATCGGTAAAGTTTGACGGTGTTGAACATGAATTTGCTTCTATTCCGGGTATAATTGAAGATGTGACGACTATTATCCTGAATCTGAAAAAAATTAGGTTTAAAAGGATAGTAGAAGAATTTGATACGGAAAAAGTAAGTCTCAATGTATCGGGCACGAATGTGTTTAAAGCCGGAGATGTTGGCAAATTACTGACTGGTTTTGAAGTTCTGAATCCTGAACTTGAAATCTGTCATTTAGAGAAGAAAGCTGAATTACGGCTCGAACTGACCATCAACAAGGGACGTGGATATGTTCCAGCTGAGGAAAATCGTGCTATGTTGCCTTCTGAAGACGTGCAAACCATTGCTATCGACTCTATTTTCACGCCTATCAGAAATGTAAAATACGAAATAGAGAATTACCGTATCGAGCAAAAGACCGACTACGAAAAATTAATTATCGAAGTTACCACGGATGGGTCCATCCAACCGAAAGATGCGTTAAAGGAGGCTGCTAAAATCCTTATCCAGCATTTTGCGTTGTTCTCTGACGAAGCCAAGATGATGGTAGAAACCACCGGTACAGAGAATATCGAGGAATTCGACGAAGAAGTGTTGCACATGCGTCAATTGCTGAAACGCAAATTGTCTGACCTGAATCTTTCGGTTCGTGCGCTCAACTGCCTGAAAGCGGCTGAAGTGGAAACCCTGGGTCATCTGGTGATGCACAACAAAAACGATTTGTTGAAGTTCAGAAACTTCGGAAAAAAATCGCTTACTGAGCTGGAGGAGTTACTTGATAATTTAAGCCTGTCGTTCGGTATGGATATCTCGAAATATAAATTAGATAAAGATTAACGATAATGAGACACAATAAGAAAAATAATCATTTAGGACGTAAAGCTGCACATCGCGATGCCATGTTATCGAACATGGCAACATCGCTCATCATGCACAAACGTATTTTCACTACTGTGCCTAAAGCCAAGGAATTAAGAAAGTTTGTAGAACCTATCATCACCAAATCAAAAGAGGACACCACCAGTTCGCGAAGAGTAGTTTTCAGTATTTTGCAAAATAAATTTGCAGTTACCGAACTTTTTCAGTATATTTCGCAAAAAGTAGCTGATCGTCCCGGAGGGTATACCCGCATCATCAAAACAGGCTATCGCTTGGGAGATAATGCAGCAATGTGCTTCATCGAGTTGGTTGACTACAACGAAAACATGTTGGGTGAAGGCGGAGTCAAGAAAGCAAAAACGCGCCGTTCACGTAGAAAAGCTACGGGTGCCGCCGCTCCAGTTGCTGCTGCAGATTCTAAAGCCAAGGACTCGAAAGTGAAAAAAGAAGAAGCAAAAGCTGAAGAAGTTAAGGCTGAAGAAACCGTTGAACTAAAAGATACAAAAGAAGTGAATGCTTCAGAAGTTCCTGTGACAGAAAAAGTTGATACACAGGACAAAACGCAAATCGCTGAGGGAGCATCTGCCGAAGGTGAAGGACTAAAAGACTGAACCAAGATGTAACCACAGCGAAGCTGTGATTTTTAAAATGTTAAACATTAAGAAAGCGCCGCGAGTGATTCGTAGCGCTTTCTGCTTTTTAGATATTTGTCAAGCTGTCCGACCCTTTGAAAACATTCTGCCGTTTCAGACGTTTTATGATTAAAATGAATGCGCATGATCTATTAAAACTTGATTTATCAACTAATTTTTGAACAATGAAAAAGGTCGTAGTTATTGGTTGTGGTTTTGGGGGATTACAGTTTGTACGGCATTTGAAAAAAAACAGATTTGATATTCTTGTCATAGATAAAATAAATCATCACCAATTTCCTCCTCTGTTTTATCAGGTAGCTGCTTCGCAAATAGAACCGTCAACCGTTTCATTCCCCATTCGTAAAATATTTCAGAACAGAAAAGATGTCCGGATCCGCCTTGCAAAAGTATATTCCCTTAACGCCGGAGAGAAAACGATAGACACTTCTATCGGTATATTTTCATACGATTATCTGGTTATTGCCACCGGGTCGCGGACTAACTTCTACGGGAACCGCCAGGTAGAAGAATATGCATTGGGATTAAAATCTACTTACCAGGCCATTAATGTACGAAACTTTATCCTGATGAATTTTGAAAAACTCCTTTACGAAACTGATAAGGAAGGCTTGTACAACATCGTTATTGTGGGTGCAGGCGCCACAGGTGTTGAGATGGCCGGCGCATTTGTCGAGATGAAGCGCGAAGTACTTCCGAAAGACTATCCCCATATCGATTCGTCTAAGGTCAGTGTGTATCTCCTGGAAGGAGGGTCGAACACGCTGTCCACCATGAGTCGATTTGCACAAGACTATTCCGAAAAATACCTGCGTGATATGGGTGTGATTGTAAAAACCAACGTGATTGTAACCAATTACGACGGAAATGAAATCACACTCAACAATGGCGAAACCATTCGTTCCAAAAGCGTTATCTGGTCAGCCGGTATCACCGGTAATGCACTTGATGGTATTCCTCCACAATCCATAGTGAGAGGCGGAAGAATTAAAGTCGACCGGATAAACCGGGTGGAGGGACTCAACGATGTTTTTGCTATCGGAGACGTGGCTTATATGGAAACCTCCAACTATCCCAAGGGGCATCCCCAGGTGGCAAATGTTGCCATAGGGCACGGCAAAAACTTGGCAAAAAACCTTCAGTACATCCATTTAAGGAAGACTAATCTCCGTCCTTATGAATACCGTAACCTTGGAACTATGGCAACTGTTAGCAGAAACAAGGCTGTAGTAGACCTGCCCTTTGCTAAATTTAAAGGACGGTTCGCGTGGCTTGTCTGGATGTTCCTTCACCTGATGCTTATACTTAGTGTGCGCAACAAACTCATTGTTTTTATCAATTGGGCGTGGAATTATGTTACTCGAAATAACTCGCTTCGGCTTATCCTGAAGGATCAGGATTGATTTGACCGTTTGAAAACGCTTGGTATGATTCAACCGGAAAACCATTTTTTTGCCGGAAATAGGTCCTAAATTACAAAGTAGGTCGCACAGAGGGAGAGAGATGTATACTTTTGTTTTCAGAAAATTTTATTATTAACTTTTTTAAAATGAATTTAAAATGAAAACAAAAGAATTAAATGTTGAAGTAGTAGATGTGAAAAATGTACCTGCTCGTAGAAACTCTTTCAAAAGTGTGTTGCCTGGGTTGTTTATTTCCGTACTGCTGTTTTTTGCATCAACACCTCTCTTTGCTCATTGTGACTCGTACGACGGCCCTGTGATTAAGGATGCGGTTAAAGCGCTTGAAACAAACAACGTGAATTTGGTCTTCAAATGGATTACCCGGGAACAGGAAGCTGAAATATCCGGTTTGTTCAATAAGGTCTACGGTTTGAAATCGGGTGACCGGGAAATTTACGCCATCCTTGAAAAGCATTTTTTCGAAACGCTTGTGAGGTTGCATCGGGAAACGGAAGGCGCACCCTATACCGGGTTAAAACCGGCAGGAACTACCAAACAAATAATTGTGTTGAGTGATAAAGCCATCGAGAACAACGATATTCACAAATTACTTGTCCAATTGAACAACCATATCGGAAGTGTGATCAGGGAGAAATACCACAAGGTGGAAACACTCAACAAGGGGAAAAACAATTCCGCCGAAGAAGGACGTGCTTACGTGGAGGCTTACGTTGATTACACGCATTCGGTTGAAGCGCTTCACGACATTTTGGAAAACGGTAGCGGCCATAATCATTGAGACGGAGGAGAGAAAGGTTGAAGGGGTAAAAACGTCACAAAATTTGTAACGGAAAAGGCCTTTGTTACGTCTTATGGATATACCCAACAAAATATGATGAAAATTTACTACACACTGTTGTTTTTCTTGTTTTCGTTATTGGCTTTTTCCCAAACAAGAACCTACACTACTTCACGCACGCAGCAAGTACCGGATATAGACGGTCAACTGACAGACGACTGCTGGCTGAATGCCGTCTGGGGAAGTGATTTTGTGCAGTTTGAACCCCATTCCGGTGCCCAACCTTCTCAACAAACTCAATTTGCTATTGTCTACGATGACGATAATTTATACATAGCTATAAAGGCACTCGACGCCGAACCCGGTAAGATTGTCCGCCGTGTTTCTAGACGTGACGATGCTGATGGTGATGCGGTTGCCATTGCCATAGACAGTTACGAAGATAAGATGACGGCTTTTGCGTTTCTGGTTACCGCCGCAGGAAGTAAAACCGACTGGAGGCTAACGGAGGAGAACGACGAGGACTACAGTTGGGACCCGATTTGGGAAGTGAGAACTTCCCTGCAACCCGACGGATGGTATGCCGAAATACGTATACCCTATTCTCAGCTTCGTTTCGGAAAGAACAATCAATACCGTTGGGGCCTGGAGGTGATGCGGCACGTTTATCGCCACCAGGAGCGTTCGTTCTGGCAGCCTATCGACAAAGCTTCGGCCAAATTTATAGGTAATTTCGGCGTTCTGGATGGTATTCGTAACATTAATCCCAAAAAAGACATCGAGATTGTTCCTTTTGCCCTTTCTCAGCTTACCCTTTCGGAAAAGGAAAAAGGAAATCCGTTTGCTACGGGAACCCGTACAAAAGCGTCAGTGGGAGTGGACGGTAAGGTCAGTATTACCCACGACATTACACTGAATTTCACGGTAAATCCCGATTTCGGGCAAGTGGAAGCCGACCCGTCGGTGGTGAACCTAACCAATTTCGAAACGTATTTTGATGAAAAACGGCCTTTCTTTGTGGAAGGGAGTAATATTTACCATTACCCGTTCGATTTGACCAACAACGAACGGAATAAGCTTTTTTATTCTCGTCGGTTGGGAAGAGAGCCACACCTTAGTTACACTAAAAAAGAGGGCGAATATGTGCGTGAACCCGGGTGAACAAACATCCTTGGCGCGGTAAAAGTTTCTGGAAAAACACGTGAAGGAACCTCCATCGGAATACTGAATGCGGTGACGCAGAAAATGTACAGTGAAATAGATCATAGTGGAGAACGGTCGAAATATGCCGTGGAGCCGATGTCAAATTATTTCGTGGGCCGGCTGGAACAGGATCTTGATAGCGGAAACCTTATTATAGGTGGGATATTTACAGCCACTAACCGTAAGATAGATGAAGATCAATTCAGAACGCTGCCTGGTTCAGCGTACACCACAGGACTGAATTTAACCAGATATTGGAAAGAGAAATCCTATTTTATAACGGCCAGGGCATTCTTCAGCCACTTGCGTGGATCTCAGGAAGCGATGATTCAATTACAGAAATCGTCGGCAAGGTATTACCAACGGCCCGATGCAAAGCATTTGGAACTTGATGGAGAACGTACATCGCTGAGCGGTTTTGGCGGATCGGTCAGTGGAGGTAAAGCTTCGGGGCACTTTAATCTTTTGGGATTCAGTAGTTGGAGCTCCCCCGGACTGGAATTTAACGATGTTGGTTTTAAACCCAATGCCGATATGTTTCTGAACGGGATATGGGCAGCATGGAACGAATGGCGCCCGAAAGGCATCGTGAACGAATATCAGTTTAATGGTTCCTGGTATAACGTGAGGGATTTTTCCGGAACTTCGCTGGAGTGGGGAAACGAAGCATTCGGGTACATTCAGTTTACCAATTATTACGACATTGCCGGAGGGTTGAATATTAATTATCCGGGATTATCCAATTCAATGCTGAGGGGCGGACCTGCACTCAAAACGCCCGGAGTAATTAATTCGTGGTTTTCCGTTGAATCGGACAGCCGAAAGAAGTTAAGCCTAGAATACGAAATGAACTTTTCTCATGGCTTCGAGCATTCAAGGCGTTCCATTTCTTATGGATTAGACATTACCTACAAACCCAATAACCGGCTTTCGCTTTCACTTTATCCACAGTACGTCAAAGCTACCGGGCATCAACAGTATGTGCGTACGGTGACGGGAGACAGTCCTGCATATATCCTGTCGTCCATCGACCAAAATATCGCATCTATGTCGGTTCGGGTAAATTACGGCATTACTCCCGATATGTCACTGCAGTGGTATGCGCTTCCCTATCTGTTTTCGGGAGATTATTACGGTTTTAAAACTGTAACTCATCCGCGGGCAGATAGATTTAGCGATCGATTCACAGCTATGGATACCTTCCCTATGATAATCCCGATTTTTATTTTCTTCAATTCCGCTCTAACCTGGTTTACCGGTGGGAGTACAAACCCGGGTCTGTACTCTACCTGGTATGGTCGCAAGGAAGAACGGTGCAGGGGAATGAGGGTGTGTTCCGTTTTAGGGATTACCTGGGCGATTTATTTGAGGCTGCTCCTCAAAACGATTTTCTGGTGAAAGTTTCGTACGCGTGGATTTTTTAACCCGGTAAATGCTGTCTGTACAATTAATGTTTGCGGATTTTTAGTAAGTTTGCACTTCCAACAAAATCAAACTTACAATGAAACGAATCCCTGTTTTTACAGTTTTACTTGCTTTGTGTATTCTTACTCTATCTGCTCAAGATAACGCAAGCAAAAAGAGTTATACTTTTTTATTGACTGGAGCTTCCTTTGCGTCGCCCAACAACGGTTGGTTCGAAATCGGTTGTGAACTGTCGGATGCCAACCCGCTTAACAGAGCCATTGGCGGTGAAGCTATTGCCGATGCTGCCAACCGGATTATTGACGGAACATTATACACCATCGAAGAACTGGAACATATTGATGCTCTTGTGATTATGCAGGTTCACGACAGGGATGTCTTCGACGAATCGCAGCTAAAGCCTAACTACACCGAGTACTCGGTGCCTTTCGACCGGAGCAATTACGCCGCTGCGTTCGACTACGTCATCAAACGGTACCTTGCCGATTGTTACAACCTGAAGTTTGACAGGAAATCGAAATATTTCAACAGCCGGAGTGGAAAACCTGCTGTCGTTGTGCTTTGCACCGATTGGCACGACGGAAGGGTAACCTACAACACTTCCGTGAGAAAACTGGCCGAAAAATGGGGATTTCCGGTAGTGGAGTTCGATAAATTCATCGGGTTCTCCAGGAATGCTCTTCATCCGGTTACGGGAGAACAAATAAGCCGTTTGTTTGCGGGTGATAAACAAGAAATTGACGGTGAAATTTTTGGATGGCATCCCGAAAACGGGAAAGAGCAATACATTCAACAACGGATGGGAGCCGTTTTTGCCGACACCATGCGAAAGATTTTCCCTGTGAAACCATAACCTATTCTTCCCACACCAAATATGCCGAAACAAGCCAGTGGTTCAACTTGTTTTCCTCAATGGGCCTTGCTTCGGGGATGCTTATGGTCAGACTGTGACTACCTGCGGACAGATTGGGCAGTTCGACCTCTATGGGGGAAACATCACTACCTGGACACCAGTTGCTTCGTGATAAATCGGATGAAGCGAGCGGCTCTTCGATTTCTTTTTCGGCACGTTTACCTTCGTTGCTAATATAAGCCATTGTCCTTTTTTGCAGCCATACACCGGATGTGGGATTGAAACGTCGAAACGAAGCACAATCCGTTCGCCAGGGCAGAAAATTCAACACCTCCGAGCCATCAATCTTCAGTATATTTCGCTGCGGACGGAACTCATCTCCGCCGGAATGACCGCCGTGTCCGGTAGCAATATATTTTAGGCGGATATTTTTTGCTTTTTCTGGAATGATAAACGGGACCTCCACATCCCTTCGTGAGAAAATATCGGGATGCCGCTGTCCGACGTAATAATTGGTATTTATCAACGGCTCAACATGCAGATGCGGTTTTTTGTCACCGCGCAAATTACTTTCGGTAAAGGAGAGTTGAACGTCAATGCGGTAACCTTCTTTTGTCCAGGTGTCAATATAAACGCCTATATAGGCTTCGTCTTCGAGCAGGGGCAGCAAATCCGATATTTCCTGTTTCCATATAACGTTTTCCGCCCATCCATCCACATAAACCGGGCGTCGTTTGACCGATACCGGATCGTCATTCCGGCTGAAGTGTCCCACTCCGAAAGGTGTCATGAATCGCATCAATTCTACAGTCGGCAAATAATCTTTTCCTTGTACAATCCCGATCAAAGATTCATGTTTCACCGTGTCTTGCTGCGGATAGGCGGCCGAATTGCGGGCGATATCGATCATTGTGATTTTTGAAGATTTTGGAATCACAAAGCAAGACCCCGATTTGTCCCAGGGATCACCATTTGAAACGAGCGTAACGGCAATTTCGACTTCGGTATAATTTTTGAATTGGGGAACGCGAACTTTTTTCAGTACAATACGTCCGTTTCCCAAATAGATCAGTCCCTCTTTTTCTACCAGACCGTCGGGATAGTCCGCCGGATTAAAAAAAATGGGTGTCTGTTGAAAAACAGGCAGGTGAACAGTTTTTTTTGTCCTGTTCAACGCATAAAAAGCCAGCGGAAAAAGTAACAGGAGCACAACAATAGTCAATAGTTTTCTCATAAATAGATGGTTTTCGTGTTGTCTGTTTTTGAAGTTTTATTTACCAATCATGGGAAATAATTCCCTGATTTCGGATTCGTTGGGTTGTCTTCCGTATTCGCATATTTCAAAGGCTTCGGCATCGGTAATCTTGTCTGCTTTTTCCTTTCCGTACCATTTCTCAAGAGCCTCTTTCACCGCGGGAATTATCGTTCTTCTTCTGCCGGATTTCAACCACTCGATCCGTTCTTTTTCTTTTTTAGGAACGTTTTGTTCTTGCGAAACGGTCCACGGCAACCACTCGAAATATTGGGATTCGTGTGCCGCCATTGCGTAAATTTTCCGGTCCAGGACGTCAGAAATATCGATGGCAATATCCGGAATAAACGGATAAGGCTTTTGAAACCGGTCTTGTGCATAAAGGAAAACGGGATTTCTTTTCAAGGGAGGAGTATCGGATGCCACGTTAGGAACAATCACCATGTAGGCTGCATCTTGCAACAACAGGGCCGTGTTCCGGTGATCGGGATGATAATCGTACGGGCGGGGGCCGATTACTATGTCGGCCTCCCATTCACGAATCAGCCGGATTACCTGGTGACGCACTTCGAGGGTGGGGAGCAACTCGCCGTCGTGATTATCGAGAACCCTGTATGTCACTCCCAATCGCTTTCCGGCTTCCTGTGCTTCGCCTCTGCGAATTTTTGCCAACGCTCCTCCGCCCTTTGATTGATGTCCGGCGTCTCCGTTCGTGAGCGATACAAACAATACGTTGTGCCCGAGTTCTGCAAATTTTATAGCTGTTCCGCCGGCCGTTCCGTCGGGGTCATCAGGGTGCGCGCCAATTACGATGACATTTATTTTTTTATCCTGACTCAGCACAAGGCTGAAAGGGAGAAACAGGAAAAAGGCAATGATGAGGTACTTCATAATAAGCTAATTTGTTTGTTTATCACAAAAATACGAAAATTGAAGTATATTTGCAGATAAAACAGGTATTTGTTATGCGAATAAAAGAAATAGTGCAAACGATAGAAAATCTGGCTCCCGTTCCGTTACAGGAAGATTTTGATAACAGCGGGCTTCAGGTCGGCGATATAAATCGGGAAGCCACAGCAGCCTTGCTGAGCCTCGATGTGACGGAGAGTGTGATTGACGAAGCTGTTTCGCTGGGATGCAACCTGATTATTTCGCATCATCCGCTAGCCTTTAAGCCGTTTAAATCGTTGACGGGACGGACCTATATAGAGCGATGCATGATTAAGGCTATCAAACACGACATAGTGATTTATGCCGCGCACACCAACCTCGATAACGCTTCTCAGGGAGTGAACTTCAAACTGGCAGAAATGCTAGGGTTGCAGCAACTCCGGATTTTGAGCCCTAAAAAAGACTCCTTGCTGAAACTGGTTACCTTTGTTCCTGAATCGCACGCCGAGTATGTCCGGAACGCTTTATTCAATGCCGGTGCCGGAAATATTGGCAATTATGATTCGTGCAGTTTCAATTTACACGGCGAAGGTACTTTCCGGGCAAACGAGTTGGCAAACCCTTTTGTGGGAAATACGGGGAAATTCCATTTCGAAAAAGAAGTAAGGATCGAAACCGTTTTACCCAGATTCAAGCAGGCAGACGTGTTACGAGCCTTGCTGTCAGTCCACCCCTATGAAGAGCCTGCTTATGATTTTTATCCGCTCAAAAATGACTGGGCACAAGTTGGGAGCGGGGTAGTGGGTGTATTACCCGAACCTATCCCGGAGCAAGAGTTTTTGTATCTGTTGAAAGATGTATTCAATTTGCCAACTATCCGTCACACCAAATTGCAGAACCGGGAAATTCATGACGTGGCTTTGTGTGGAGGTGCCGGCGCGTTCCTTGTTCCCGAAGCCATTGCATACGGTGCCGATGCATTTATTACAGGGGAAGCCAGGTATAACGATTTTTACGACGTGGACAGTCATCTATTGCTCGCAGTTGTAGGACATTACGAATCAGAAATTTGCACAAAAGAAATCTTTTTCGATGTAATTTCGAAAAAATTTCCTACCTTTGTCGTACATAAATCGGCGTTCGATTCGAATCCCGTGAGATACCTGTAAAAGAAAGCGGTCAGACATTGTTCCCGCAGTTGCAGGTAATGTAGTGATGAAACGATAATCCTCGTTTGGTTACTGCATTTTTTTATAAAAGACATTAGACGCCGGACTGTCTAATATCTGAAATCTCTAAGCAAGGCGGTCTGAAATCTAAAATAAATAATATAATTATGGCAACAAGAAAAAAGAGTACCGTAGAAGATATTGCAGTAGACGAAAAACTGAAATCGTTGTATAAGTTGCAATCCTATCTTTCGGAAATTGACAAAATCAAAACACTTAGGGGTGAACTTCCTCTCGAAGTAGCAGACCTTGACGACGAAATCGCTGGGTTAGGAACACGTATCAATAAGTTTGAACTCGATTTGAAAGAACTGAGTGATATGACCAAGCAGGAAAAGTTCAAAATCGAAACCAGCAAAGCAAAAATTGAGAAGTACAATAAGCAGCTCGAGAATGTTCGCAACAGCAAGGAGTTCGACCATTTATCGAAAGAGGTGGAGTTTGAAACGCTTGAGATTGAATTGGCCGAAAAGCATATCCGCGAAAATACGCAGTCTGAAAAACTGATTAAAGAACAGATCACTGCAGCGCAGGAACAACTGAAAGAAAAGAATTTCGATCTGGAAGCCAAAAAGAAGGAACTCGATGACATCGTTTCGGAAACCAAAGCTCAGGAAGAAAAGATCCGGGAAAAAGCGAAAAAGACCGAAACAACTATTGAGCCCCGCTTGCTTACCGCATTTAAGCGAATTCGTAAGAATGCGCGCAACGGCTTGGGAATAGTACCTATTCAGCGCGGTGCCTGCGGCGGTTGCTTCAATAAAATTCCGCCTCAGAAACAAATGGATATTAAGATGGGGAAGAAGATTATTGTGTGCGAATATTGCGGACGGATTATGATTGACCCCGAATTAGCCGGAGTTACGACGGAATAAATCTATACAAAACAGGGTTTGCAGATTTGAAAACCCTGTTTTGTCTTTCTTATTTTTCTACTTTCGGCAAAAGATCACGATACCATTCTTTTAATCTGTTATCCTCGAATACAAACATGTAAAATTCTTCGTCTTTATAAAAATCCCTATAAGACAGAATTTCCATTTGCTTCCCGGCTTCAATCCGTTTTTCGGCGATAGTGTATCCATTCCCTAAAATGTGGGTGACCTCTTCTTTCGACATACCCAGCTCAAGCCGGTTCATTTTGGAACTTGTCATTTCTACAACGCTTCCGCATGCGGAAAGCATCAGGACAATAAAGAGGTAAAAGATTGATTTTTTCATTGTTTTTGTCTTCGTTTGTTTTGTTTTATTTCGCTAAATACAATCCATACTGCCGTAAGCAACATCACAACTAACGCCGCAAATGCAACTGCGTCCGTAACCTTTATGCTGGCTGGCTCAAAACGGAATTCCACTTTGTGTGTTCCCGCGGAAATGGGCAAGGCTCGCAACGTATAATTAGCGCGTAGCATCTGGGCCGGTTGTCCGTCAATGGTAATTTCCCATCCCCTGGGGTAGTAAATTTCCGAAAAGACAGCCAATTCGTCTTTCTTCGCATCTACCGTGTAGGTAATAAAATTTGAATCGTAATCGGCCAACGTGATGGTGGATGCCGAATCGGCTGTCGATACGTTGAATCCCTGCAAGACAGACTCGAATTTTTTGTCGGCTACGGCTTGCCTGCTTAAATCGATCGCCGCTAACGCATCGATCTCTTCATCTGCGTTGTTTACGAACTGGATGTTATCAACAAACCAGGCATTCCCCATAGCGTAAGGATTCTCTACCGGAACGGTTCCGCCTTGAGCTGGCATAATGATCCATTTGGCGTTGAGCATATTCAATACCTTGTACCCGTCGGCATTTACGGAGTCCATAGTGCCCTGCGTACGGATGATATCTTGTTGCAACACTCCCATCTCCTTGATCAGGTGTATATCGATCAGGTCCTGGTATCGGCGTAGTTTTGCGGCATGGTAACCGCCAATGGTTTTGTGATAATAGGGCGTAACTCCGTCGTCGAATGTGCTGGTTGCCATATTCAGAACCCGATAATATTTGGTGGTGTCTTGCAAAATGTGCAGGTCGGTTGGTGTTTGTGCGAACATCTGTTGCTCATTTGATTTAGGGGTGAAGTCGTTGTCGTTGAGGTATCTTTTGTTTACCGTCCACATGTCGGCTAGACAAAGAAGTAGTATCCCGGTCACCATCCATTGGGCTTTTAATTTGCCGGACACAAAAGCGATCAGCATCAAGACCCCTCCTAGAATGATGTAAAAACTACGCCAGGCATCTGCTCTGAAGATGGATATGCGCATCTCCGTGAGGTTTCCGATAACCGTCTGAACATGTTCTGTGGGCAACGATTGCAGTTGCTGCATTTCGAAGTTGGAAATATAAGAGGGGAAAAATAATTCAGGCAACAACCAAAAGAGAAGAGCCATTCCACCCGTGAGAGCCCAGCTTATCCCTACATATTTCATGTTTTTTTTAAGGATTTCCGGCTTTTGGACAATTTCTTTTACCGCAAGGGTTGCAAGCAGGGGAATACAAAATTCAGCCACTACCAGGATTGAAGAAACCGTCCGGAACTTGTTGTACATGGGAATATAGTCGATAAAGAAATCGGTAAGTGGCATAAAATTTTTCCCCCACGAGAGCAGTATGGAAAAAAGGGTTCCTGCCAGTAGCGCCCATTTTACGGGTCCTTTCACGATAAAAAGGCCGAGAATAAACAGCATCAAAACAAAAGCCCCCACGTAAACCGGCCCCGCCGTCCACGGTTGTTCACCCCAGTATTGTGCGATTTGTTTATACAGCTCGCGGTATTCAGGGCGTGCTTTCTCCATCGCTTTGAGGTTTTCCGACATCCGGGCAGAAGAAGATCCGCCTTTGGTGTTTGGAACGAGGAGTGTCCAGGTTTCATCTACTCCGTAGCTCCATCCTGTTATGTAATCACGCTCCAGTCCGTTATTCGATTTGTTCTCTGCTCCGTGGTGCGAGAGTTCTGATTTCCCGCGCATCGTTTCTTTGGAGTATTCATACGTGTGGTACAAGTTGGAGGAATTTGCCAGTACACCAATCATCCCTGCGATGACAACTACGGCGGTTGATTTCAAAAAACCGGTGAGTTTTTTTTCCCGAACAGCTTGTACAAAAAAGGCTGCTACCATGAAAAACATCAGGAAGAAGAAGTAATAACTCATCTGAATATGGTTCGCCGAAATCTGGAATGCCACGAAAATCATGATCAACAATGCCCCCGCCAGGTATTTTTTTCGGTACACGTATACCAATCCCGCAATGGTGGGTGGGATATATGCCAGTGTAATAAACTTCCAGATGTGACCGGCGGCGATAAGTATAAAAAAATAGGAGGAGAATGCCCACACAATGGCTCCCAGTGCACTGACCAATGGTGATGCCCGGAATGCCCGCATAAGGATGTAGAACCCCAGCAGCATGATAAAAACAAGGTAAACGTAATTGGGCAAAAACAGGGCATAGGCTTTTTTCGCCAAGTCCTGCGGTTTGCTCGAATCGTAAGTGGGACTCATCTGGTACGATGGCATCCCTCCGAACATCGAGAGGTTCCAGCGCGTACGTTCACCGTCGTGGCGTTTCATGAAGTCCCGTTGCTCCTGCCCTTGTCCGATAGCGGCAAGGGAATCCCCCTGTGTAATTACCCGGCCGTCCATTACGGCCGGTGCAAAATAGATGAATGAGATAAGGATAAATGAAATGATAACGATTAAATCGGGTAAAAATTTTTTAAGTCGGCTGGAATTTTTCATCGTTCTGTTGCTTTGTAATCGTATTTATTGAGCAAATTTACAGAATAAACTCGAAAGCATTTCAATTCACAACAAATAAAAATAGCGAAGCCGGGTTTGCTTCGCTATTTTTGGCACCTGTCTGGTGTAAATTATCAGAATCGTTTCCCGATGGAAATTCCCAAACGGGGATATGCCTCTGCACCATAATCGTTTTTAAGAAAATTTCGGCCTCCTCCCAAATAAATTTCTCCCACCCAGTTATTCCTGGTAAGGTATTTCCAGCCAATGGCCAATCCTAGTCCGGCTCCCATTTCTGAATCTTGACCATCTGCCCCGGCTCCGTTTAAAACGGAACCGGTGTCCATTAACTGGGAGTACATCGACCCGTTCGCTTCGATAAAGAATCCGGCTGCAAGTTTCTGCATCGATTCCCTGTTGCCTCCGAAAAACCAGCGGAAATACGGCGTAAACGCGAATTGATACGGATTTCGGTCTGTATCCAAACTTGCCAATAAAGATGCACCTACACTGATGTCCGTATTTAAAACCCGTTCGTACGAAATTTCAGGTGACGATGCGAAAATAGTAAATGGCAGGTTGACTTTCAGTTCATTCAACGGCATGTCTTTGGAGATTTTCCACCCCATGATCCGATGTGTTTTTTGCGCAAAGGCAGGTATGCCCATGACAAAAATAGCGAAAAAAACAATAAATTTTTTCATAATTGGCAAGTTTTTAATTCTATAATGTTTATCCCATATAGTTGTAGATGGAAAAAACAGAAAAACGTTACCGTTTTGATGTTAATAAACCTGAAAATAAAAATAAAATTGAAAGCATTCAGCTGATCTGGCTTCCCGGCTTCACTTCTCCCGATGGTTCAATCAACGATAACGAACCGTCGGCGTTTTCGGCCGAAAGGATCATCCCTTCAGACATAATGCCACGCAATTTCCTCGGTTCCAGGTTGGCAATAAAACAAACCTGTTTCCCGACCAGTTGGTCGGGATGGGGGTAGTATGCCGCAATTCCCGATAAAATGGTGCGCTTGCTGAGACCATCGTCAAGCAGGAATCTCAGCAATTTATCGGCCTTAGGCACTTTTTCACATTCCAGAACGGTTCCTATGCGGATATCCAGCTTGTCGAAATCATCGTAAATGATGTTGTCTTTGACGGGTTTAGCCCGGTACGCTTCCTGTTCGTTTGCAGCCTTGGTTGCGTGAAGTTTTTCCACTTGCTTTTCAATGGTTTCATCTTCAATTTTCTCAAAAAGGAGTTCTGCTTTTCCCAATTCGTGCCCTTCAGGAAGTAGGTCAAAACTCCCTAACTTTTCCCAATCGAATTTCTTGGCATGTATAAACGCGTAGATCTTCTTTGTCGAAAAAGGCAGGAAGGGTTCGCATACGATGGCCAGATTGGCAACGATCTGTAGCGATAGGTTCAGGATAGTGGCCGTGCGTGCGCTGTCAGTTTTTGCCGTTTTCCACGGTTCGGTATCTGCCAGGTATTTGTTTCCGATGCGTGCCAGGTTCATCGCTTCTTTTTGTGCTTCGCGGAAGTGGTAGCTCTCGAGATTATATTCTACAGCTTGTTTCACTTGCTGGCATTCGACGATGGTTTCGCGGTCGTAGCTCGTAAGCTCTCCAGAGGCCGGGACGCGATTGTCGAAATATTTCTGTGTGAGTACCAATGCACGGTTAATGAAATTGCCCAGAACAGCGACCAGCTCGTTGTTGTTGCGTGCCTGAAAATCTTTCCACGTAAAATCGTTGTCTTTGGTTTCGGGTGCGTTTGCAGTGAGCGCGTAACGCAACACATCCTGTTTGCCCGGAAATTCTTCGAGGTATTCGTGCAACCATACCGCCCAGTTGCGTGATGTGGATATTTTGTCGTTTTCGAGGTTCAAAAATTCGTTTGCCGGAACATTTTCGGGCAAGATGTAGGAACCTTCGGCCTTGAGCATCGCCGGAAAGACAATGCAATGGAATACGATGTTGTCTTTCCCGATGAAATGGATCAGCTTGGTGTTTTCGTCTTTCCACCATTTTTCCCAGTCGTCGGGCAGCAGCTCTTTCGTATTGGAAATATAACCGATGGGTGCATCAAACCATACGTAAAGCACTTTTCCCTCGGCATCTTTCAACGGAACGGGTATTCCCCAATCCAGGTCGCGGCTTACGGCCCGCGGCTGCAAGCCCAGGTCGAGCCACGATTTGCATTGTCCGTATACGTTTGATTTCCACTCTTTATGCTCCGTCAAAATCCATTCACGCAGCCACGCTTCGTGTTCATTGAGCGGTAAATACCAGTGTTTGGTTGTTCGCATGACGGGTATGCTTCCGCTTAAAGCGGATTTAGGGTTAATTAAATCGGTCGGGCTAAGCGAGGTGCCGCACTGTTCACATTGGTCGCCGTAGGCGCGTTGGTTGCTGCAGTGAGGACAAGCTCCGGTGATGTAGCGGTCGGCAAGGAATTGTCCGGCTTCTTCGTCGTAATATTGTTCGCTTTCAATTTCCTGAAATCCACCGTTTTCATAGATTTTCAGAAACATGTCGGATGCTGTTTTTTTGTGAACATCGGAGGTGGTACGCGAATAAATATCGAATGAAATTCCAAACTCTTCAAACGATTTTTTGATAAGCTCGTGGTACCGATCCACTATATCCTGAGGCGTAACACCTTCTTTCCGGGCACGAATGGTAATGGGAATTCCGTGTTCATCCGAGCCACCCACAAAAAGGGTTTCTTCTCCTTTCAGGCGTAAATACCTGGCGTAGATATCTGCCGGGACATAAACTCCCGCTAAGTGTCCGATGTGAACCGGCCCGTTTGCATATGGCAATGCCGATGTGATCAGTGTGCGTTTAAATTGTTTTGACATAAAATAGAGTTGTGTGTTCCCTGTTCCGGATTCCATGTTTACAGACCGATAATACCGAAAAGGGAATCGTTTTTTTGAAGTGCAAAGATACGAAAAATAGCTGTTTTTTGATTATCGTCTTTGAAATATAAAACAAGAACGTTGGTTTAGCGTTATTAAAGAAAAAAAGTATATGGATCTGAATATAACAGGTAAAGTGGCCATTATCGGTGGAAGCAGCAAAGGGCTGGGAAAGGCGTGTGCGGTAGCATTAGCAAAAGAAGGTGTGAACATTGTATTGTGTGCCCGCCGTAAAGAAACCTTGCAGAGAACCAAAAGCGAAATAGAGTTGCTGGGAGTTGAGGTGTTGGCTTTGTCGGTTGATATGGCTTCTGCTGAGGATAATCAGCGGATTATCGATGAAACCATTCGGAAATTTGGCAGAATCGATATTTTGGTCAACAACTCCGGTGGCCCGAAGCCGGGAACCTTTCGGGAGGTTACTTCAGATGATTTGGATGACGCATACCGTTCGGTGCTGAAATACAACATCCGGATGATTCAGGGTTGCCTCCCTTTCATGGAAAGGAACGGGTGGGGCAGAATCGTGAACATCACTTCCATCACTGTGAAGGAGCCCGCTCCTAACATGGTGTTGTCGAATATTTTCCGCTCATCGGTAGTGAGTTTTGCCAAAACGATCAGTAAAGAGCTTGTCTCAAAGGGTATAACCATCAATAACGTTTCTCCCGGTTATTTCAAGACCGACAGGGTTATGCAACTGATGAAAGTCCGCTCCGAAGCGGAAGGGATTTCCACAAATGAGTATGAACAGAGAGCTATCCTGGACTTTCCACACAAACGCTATATGGATCCGGAGGAACTGGGCAATTTGGTTTGTTATCTGTGTTCGGAACAGGCCAGGTCGATCAACGGAACAACCATTCAGGTAGACGGTGGTATGTTGAATGGGTTGTTGTGAGGGCAAAAAGTGAGAATAAGAGATTTTTAGGTTTATTTGAAATATTCTTTCCACATAATTGTTTTCCCACTTTCAGCAGATTTTTTCGCCAGTTCCAGAATTTTTACCACTACCTCATTGTTAGGCAGGGCTGAAAGATCATACGGTTGAGGGTTAATATCTCCGCGGACGACACGGGCAAAATAAGAAAAAGCGTCGTTTCTGTCTTCCTTTAATGCTGGAGCGGCTTTGTCTGTGGCTTTGTTTTCTTTGGATTTAAGTACAGTCATGTTTTCGGCATCTCTACAGAAAACATATCCCGATTGTCCGTAAATCTTCATCTCTTTCCGGTTGTAAGGCCAGTTCCATGATGCCTGGATAATCACTTGATTATACGGATACTGTACGATGATGCTGGCCTCATCATCCACGTTTGGGTAAACCTGTGGTTTATTGGTGTGCGTCACGGCCGTAACAGAAACGGGCGTTTCGCCTTTCATAAGCCAAGTGGAAAGGTTGGCTCCGTAACAGCCAAAATCGTTGAGCGCTCCGGCACCATTTAGTACAGGATCGGTAAGCCAGGCGAGGAACTCTTTGCTGCAGCCAATCTCTACTGGTCCCTGATGTCCGGTATGAAATTCAATTTTGAGGATTTCCCCGATTTGTTCTTCCTCGTTCACAACTTTATATGCTTCGGTGTTGCTTCCGTACCAGGTTGTTTCATAGTTGGTAAGTATTTGTATATTATTTTTTTTGGCGAGTTTGGCCATTTTATCGGCATGTGCCACACTCACGGCGAGTGGTTTTTCAACCATAACGTGAATACCTCTCGGGGCGCATTTCTCGACTACTTCCAGGTGCCCGAAAATATCGTTGTAAGCCATTACTGCTTCGGGTTTTGTGCTGCGGAGCATTTCATCGATACTCGAATAGACTATTTTTTTGTCGAAACCGTACCTTTTCGCTAATCTTTCCACCAGTCCGCTGTCCGGTTCCGCGATACCAACGATAACAATATCGCCTTTCTCTTTTCTCCCCAGGAGCCCGTGAATGTGATCGTGTGACAAGCCCGCGATACCAATTCTTACTGGTTTTTGCTGTGCTGGCGTGACAACAGGTAGTGTGCTTATACTTAATGCGAGTATAAGCTTTGCAATGGATTTAATCATGATCATTGAATATCTGTTTTTTTTAAAATAATTTCCCCTGTTCTCCTGCCATTTGGGGAACATGTAAGTGGAGGTTAAGCCTTTCGTTCAGTTTTTCTGTCAGGTACGCAGAAAAAAGAGGCGAAGACACTTCTACATTTTGATGGACGAAGAAGTAAAGATGTTGTAATCCTTCCTTGCGCCACTTTTCAATACGGTCAACCCAGTCGTCGATACGCTTGCGGTCAATTTCATCGACATTGCAACCCACGAAACGGATAAAGGCCGTGGGAGTAGTCAACCTCATATGCAGCATGTCGCGCCGGCCGGCAGTATCTACAATGATATTGGTGGTCTTATGCTCTTCCAGAAAATCGCAAAAACCGTTCCAGGTTACCTTATCGGAAAACCATTCCAGACCGCGCACTTCCACCGCCAGTGGGATCACTTTCGGGAAATTTTCAACGAAAACCTTCAATTTTTTCAACTCTTTGATGCCGAAATTTTCGTGCAGTTGCAGAAAACACATTCCGAGCTTTTCTTCAAAGTGTGAAATGGCATCGCAATAGATGGCCGTTAATTCGTCTACATTGTCCAACCGGCGCATGTGGCTGATGGATTGCGTCACTTTCGGAAAAAACTTGAATCCGTCCGGAGTTTTGTTTTTCCATTTCACCACCTGTTCTGCTTTCGGCATATTATAAAATATGGAGTTCATCTCAATGGAGTTAAACTGTCTTGAATAGTAGGCCAGTTCGTCTTTTGTGCCTTTTGGGTAAAAACCTTTCAGGTCAGTTTTGTTCCATTTCGCACAACCAATATACGCTTCGACCCCGCTTTCCGGTACGTTTTTAAAAACGCCCCGGGTTGCTTTGTCATCGGCGGGAATTCTAAAATCTATGCCCGTCGGGTCCTCTACTTTTCCGTATTTCATGTTGTCAATCGTTATCGGTATATCTTACAAAAGCAATTCTGCTGCCATCGGGTGACCAGCTATGCACATTGATCGTTCCCTGCCCGCCGTAAAAAACGGGAGTCAGGTCGCGGATACTTTTTGATTCTGTGTCCAGTAAACGAAGCTTTACGTTCTTGCCAAACGGATGCCCCCCTTTCTGGTCTTCGATATAGGCAATATAAGCGATGCTTTTATTGTCGGGTCCGGGATGCGGGAACCAGTTGTCGTACTCATCGAAAGTGAGTTGGGTTTGGTTACTTCCGTCGGGGCGCATCCGGTAGATATGCATTCGTCCGGTGCGGTGGCTGTTGAAATAGATCCATCGGCCGTCGTAGCTGTATTCCGGGCCGTCGTCTAGTCCATCCGTGTCTGTCAACCTGATTTCTTTATCGGTGATAACGTGGGTTTTGTAAACATCCCATTGGCCGTTTCGCATGGCACAATAGGTAATCCACTGATTGTCGGGGCTGATTCCGTGCCAGTAACTCGGATAATTCGCGGTGACTAATCGGGGAATACCGCCGGATACGGGAAGGATAAAGATACGGGAACTTCCTCCCGGCGAGGTGAATCTTGAATCGTTATGGCTTATAATGAGCCATTTCCCGTCGTAAGAAAGTCCATGATCGTTGTTACACCGGTCGGCAAATCCGGTATCGATAATGCCAAGCTTTTCACCTTTAACCGATACTTTTTCTAATTTTCCATCGGAGTTGATGATCAGAAATTTCCCATCACGCGACCAGTTGGGTGCTTCAAAATGGCGTTTTTCACGCAGGATAACTTTCTCCTTTCCGGTTTTTACGTTGAGTAAGACCAATTCGCTCTCCAGGTTCTTTAAAACCTGTGAATGTACTGAAAATGAGCAGATCGTGCACAGAAAAAGCAAATAAAAATATTTCATTGATTTTAATTTGTGCTTAAACTCCTACGGTTATTTTCCAAATCGCTTCTATCCACTCATCGGAGTTATTGAGGGAGGGAACAAAGACAAATTTTTCTCCTCCGGCTTTCATAAACAATTCGCGAGCCTCAATGTCGATGTCGTACAGTGTTTCCAGATTATCCACCGGAAACCCAGGGGCTATTACCGCTACTTTTTTCCATCCTAGCCGGGGTAAATCGGAAATATCTTTATCTAAAAAAGGTTTCAGCCAATTGTTGCCGCGTTGTGATGCATAAAGAAGAAGCGTATATTGCAGTTGAATGTTGAGCTTTTCGCAGAATAACCGATTGGTTTCTTTCAATTGATAGACATAATCAAACTCTCTCCCTTTCTTCCAGCCTGCCTCCACCTGGTCAACCGGCAGACTGTGATAGCTAAACACCAACTTGTCGATATCTTTCAGGTAAGGCTCCGCATGTTTGGCAAGTGCATTTATAAATGCCGGATGGTCGAAATAAGGCTCAACAAGCTGCAGCCGGTACGAGTGCGGACGTTTGTAAAAAACCCGTCCGATTTCATCTATCGTTGTTTGCGTGGTAGATTGGGCATAATGCGGATACAAGGGAAATACAACAACTTCGTGCAACAGAGGACATTTTTTCTCCAGGTCTTTCAATGCTTGTTCAATCTCCGGTTCACCGTATCGCATGGCGACTTCCACCGGAATATTTTTTTTCGCCTCCAGTGACTGGGCTAGTTTTTGCATGAAATAGATCATGGGAGAGATCTCGGGATCTTCTTTTCGCCAGATTTGACTGTATTTATTAAACGACTTACCGGATGAAACCGGAGCGATAATCTTCTTTGCCAAAAAGCTGGAAACCCATTCAGGCTGGCCGGTAACAAGCGGATCGCTAAGCATATCGCCCACAAATTTCCTAACAGCTTCTTTACTGCAGCTAGCCGGAGTTCCAATATTTATCAATAAAATACCGCGCATAAACGTGTTACTTGTTAGACTTTATACGTGAAGCTATTTTATAAATGTTTCTAATATCTTTGTTGTCTCACTGGGGATAATTAAGACCGACTCGGTCTCTGCCGGAACCAGGACGGTCTCTCCCTGCCCGATAAAAACAGAATTTCCATTGTTGTCTTTCAACGTACAGTGTCCCTGCATACAAATATAGATTACAAAAGAGTCGAGAGCGTTATAGTGCCGTGCCAACGGGATATCCATTTCCAGCAGATTCGTTGAGAAGTACTCACACGTTACCAGTTCTACCGGTTGGTTAAGACGATTTGTATACTCGGTCTGATAATTACCATACACGTTGTAATCGATAGCATCTTTTGCTAATTCTGTATGTAATTCGCGTAAATTTCCCTGTGCATCCTTTCTGTTGTAATCGTAGATACGATAAGTGAGGTCAGATGTTTGCTGAATTTCTGCAATGAAGCATCCTGCACCAATAGCGTGAACCCTGCCCGCAGGCAGGAAAAATACATCGCCTGTTTTTACGTCGTATTTTTGAAGTTTATCGGTAAAGCTGTTGTTTTCTATTGTCTTGATATACTCATCGGAGGTTATCTGTGTTGAAAACCCTGAATAAAGAAAAGCATCGGAGGAGGCTTTTATTACGTACCACATTTCTGTTTTTCCGAAGGAGTTGTGTCGTTCTTTTGCTAGCTTATCGTCCGGGTGAACTTGAATGGACAGATCATCACGGGCATCGATAAACTTGATAAGAAGTGGGAAGGTATTGCCAAACTTCTCATATACTTTTTTCCCTACTAATCGGGCTTTGCTGGTCCGAAGGACTTCATCGATCGGTTTTCCTGCCAACTCTCCATTGCCAACGATGGATATCTTGCCTTCCACCCCCGATATTTCCCAACTTTCTCCGATACCGTCTTCTGCAGGTGTAATGTTTTTAAATTTACAAATATCGGAACCACCCCAAATCATCGGTCTGAGGATGGGTTCAAACTTTAAAGGATATAACGCGACCCCTGAATCCCCTTCAGAGGATTGGGCGGCATGCTGCTTATTAGCGTAAGTATTCATTGTTTTTTAATTTGTTAAAACAGGTCTTCTTGTTTCTCCCGGATTTTCGGGATTGTATACAGAAAAAATGAACTGTTCAAGTAAAATTTGTTTTCCGGCTCCCTTAAAGGGCCGGAGTCATATTTTTTTTAAAACAAAGGCAGAACGGGCCGGCAGGTATATTTTAATCCAGCCTTTTCCGTCTTTTGCATACAACGGATCGTGATGCGTGAAATGATGAACGGTATCGTTGTTCAGACCGAAACCGCCGAACCTGAAGTTGTCGGTGTTGAGAACGATACTGTACTCTCCTTCAGGAACCAACATGCCATAATCATTAAACGATTTTTCCGGATGGAAGTTAAAGACAAACAACAGCCTTTCCCGCATATAAGCCAGCACGTTGTCGTCGTCTTTGTCCCAGATTTTCGTGATAGTTGTGGTCTGAAAGTCGGGAACGGATTTTATGAGATTAATCATTGCTTTATCAAAGTCCCCCAAGTAATGGTACTTGAGGTTTTTGTCGTCAGCCAACTGCCATTGGCGCCGGGCGTATTTGTGAGACCAGTTGTTCCCTTCCCGCGGAAAATCAATCCATTCCGGATGGCCGAACTCGTTGCCCATAAAATTCAGGTAGCCTCCGTTTATGGTGGTGGCCGTAACCAGCCGGATCATCTTATGTAATGCCATTCCTCTGTCTACCCGGAACGAACTGCTCTTCAGTTTCGACATGAACCAATACATGTCGGCGTCTATTAGCCTGAAAATAATGGTCTTGTCTCCCACTAATGCTTGGTCATGGCTTTCCACATAAGAGATTGTTTTCTCGTCTGCACGACGATTGGTAGTTTCCCACCAAATAGCGGAGGGGTGCCACTCTTCGTCTTTTCGCTCCTTAATGGTCTTGATCCAGAAATCGGGGATATTCATCGCCATCCGGTAATCAAAACCGTATCCTCCTGATTTTATGTCCAACCCCAAGCCAGGCATGCCGCTCACTTCCTCTGCAATAGTGATAGCAGTGGGATTTACTTCGTGAATGAGCTTGTTGGCCAGTGTCAGATAACAAATGGCATCCAAGTCTTGTCTGTTGTTGTAATAATCATCATACCGGGTGAAGCTCTCTTCCAGGCCGTGACTGTAGTACAGCATGGAGGTTACACCATCGAAACGGAAACCGTCGAATCTATATTCCTCCATCCAGTATTTGCAGTTCGAAAGCAGAAAATGGAGGACTTCATTTTTGCCGTAATCAAAGCAAAGTGAATCCCAGGCTGGATGGTTTCTGCGGTTGGGATTGCTTGGGAAATACAGGTCATACGAGCCATCAAAACGGGCAATCCCTTCCAATTCGTTCTTTACTACATGTGAATGCACAATGTCCATAATCACCGCGATTCCCATTTCATGAGCTGCATCTATAAGTTGGCGAAGTTCATCGGGTGTGCCGAAGCGCGACGTTGGCGCAAAAAAATTGGATACATGGTAACCAAATGAGCCGTAATAGGGATGTTCCTGAATAGCCATTAATTGAATGGCATTGTATCCGCTGTTCTTGATCCGGGGCAACACGTTTTCCCTAAACTCGTTATAGGTTCCCACCTTTTCTTCTGCGGTAGCCATTCCAACGTGACATTCGTATATAAGGAGTGGCGACGTGTCTGGTTTAAAATTAGTTATTTTGAAGGTATATGGAGTTGCCGGCTCCCATACCTGTGCACTGAATATATGTGTCTGGGCGTCTTGCACAACCCTACGGCACCAGGCGGGAATCCGTTCCCCAGATCCACCCTCCCAGCTGACTAAAAGTTTGTATAAGTCTTGGTGACGAATGTGTTCCGGTGGAATTTTTACTTCCCAAACGCCTTTTTCAATACTTCTCAGCCGGTACGGTTCCATTCGTTGCCAGTTATTGAAGGTGCCGATAAGAAAAATTTCAGTAGCGTTTGGTGCCCACTCACGAAAAACCCATCCATCTGTTGTCTTGTGTAGTCCAAAGTATAGATATCCTGTTGCGAAGTCCGACAACCTGATCTTTCCGTTTTGAGTCAACTCCTTTTCTTTTTTCAAGAAGTAATTGTTCCGGTCTTCTATGCTTCGACTGAAAGGTTCAAGCCAAGGGTCATTTTTTACGATATCCAACATGAATTACTCAGTAATTATTTATAGTTATAAAACAGCAACTTTCAGGATGATCTTCCGGGTAATGCCTTCGCCGATAAGTGGGGCGTGTGCATCTTCGGGCGAGAATATAATAAATTCGCCCGGAAGCACGCGGATATAGGTGGACGGTTCGTCTTCAAACAACTGGAAATCATTTTGGCTGTCGTATTCCTGCGTCGGCATCTTTAGGTTTTTCAAGGATTTCCATCCGAAAATTTCTTCCCGTGTGATAGGAATCTGAATATCGATGAATTTTCTGTGAGTTTCCAGTTTAGTTTCTGTTTTGCTTTTCAAGGCGATTTTTACTGCCGACGCTTTCAGGTATACGCCTTCTATTTCGGAAGTTCCTTCTGGCAAATTGTCCACATCTAATCCTCTGACATACTCGAAAGCCTTTTCAAACAAAGGATTCAATCCAAAATAATTGGGTGCGTTTTCTATGTTGTCCAATATCATAATTATCCGTTTTTTTATCTTATTTGCACAAAGATAACGGATTTTATGAACATTTAGTTTCATTTATTCTCAAAATAAGCGACTCGCGGATTTCAATCAGAAAAAAAACGTATCTTTGTTGTTTGATAAACGATACTGCTATGAAACGAATATTACCCGCATTCATTATACTACTAATATCCGTTGCCGTTTTTTCTCAAAATGATCAGACCACCTGCAACCTGGGATTCTCGTTTAAAATAAGCAATAATTCCAACTGGGGTAATAACGAACCTGTTGTTACGGAGGTTGTTCCCGGATCTCCAGCCGAAAAAGCAGGTTTAAAAGCCAACGATATTATTCTTGAAGTGAACGGAAACGGGACTTACCTGAAGCCGTCACATACCATAATGTCGTGGTTTATGGAGAAATCTTCAGAAATGTCGATATCCATACGCAACTTCGAAGCGTCGTTCAAGCCGATGCATATTGCTAAAGATTGCAGGCCGAGAAACGGATTGAGTGAAGCACAACTGGCTCCTGTGTTTTCGTTTTATAGCCTTGAGGATATTCAGGACCGGAAATTTATTATTCCGGTAAAGACGACCATAAACCCCGATGCTGATTTTTTTAATTACCGGACCTATGATTTTGCTCCTTCTGATGTAAGTTCACGAGAAATGGACGAACGCATTAATTCAATATTTGTGAGGGTGCTGTCTCAGCTCGGTCTCAAGCGCGACAGTGAAGACCCCGATTTTATCATTCAGACCTTTTACAGTTACCAGAACAATCCCATGTTCAAAACGGAATCGCCTACGCGTGGAACCTATTCCGGAACCTGGCGATTCGATACCCGTAACAACCGGATGGTTAAGATTCCTGTATTTGATCCTACTCAACCTGTTAGAATTGATGATGTGATGTATGACCTGGAATTTGGCTACCGGTTTTATGACCGGAAGTTTACGGAACCCGGCAGGTCGATGCTGGTCTGGGAGAGCGAGGTTAAAGAAAAGCTGAGTGATAATTACGGGTTACTGGACTACCTGGAAATGAATCTCCCTTTGATATTGAGTAAATTTCCTAATTCAGGAAACCTGGAAAGAGCCACTTACCACGTGAAGTATTTGCGGTATAACTATACAGGTATTAGTTACGATTTGAATGATTTAAAAACAGTGGTTTCTGTTGATGCCGGGTCTCCAGCAGCCCGCGCAGGGATTAAACCGGGGGATGTTGTGATAAAAGTGCAAGGCCACAATTTCAACCACGATGCAGCATCGCTTACTTCCAGTTACCGGCGGTTTATTGCTGAAACAATGAAATATCGCGATCCAGCGACAAAATATACCGATTCAAACGGGTTTCAAAATGCCATGTACTGGGATATAATACATTATAACAGCATTTCTAAGGAGATTAATGACAAAAAAAGGTATAAGGCCGGATTCTCATACCTGTTCAATTTCAATCAATATATTGACTGGGACACTCCAGATACACTGAATATTGACGTTGAAAGGAAAGGAGAGAAATTGTCCTTTGAGGTGAAACCTATCATAAACAGACACTCCCATGTTTCCGTGGAATAAATTTCCTCTCCGGAGACCTGTTTGATTATAGAAACTTTTCTGAATTTTTATTTTTTCAACATAGCCCGCTATTATATGTGAGCTGAAAAGCCAGGTCCATCAAAAAAATAGACTTAAAATAGGACATGAAAAAAATCAAAACGGTTTCTTGATAAAAAAAATAAAAAAAAGCGGTAAAAAATTTGCCGATAAAATTAAATGCTCTATCTTTGTATCCCTTTCGCAATAATCGAAAGGGTTTGTTATTGAGATAACAAATAAAGTTGCAAAAGTTGAAAAATTGAAGTTGTAGAATCGACTGGAAATCAAGTTGAAAAAATTTTTTTCAAAAAAAATTCAGATTTTGTTTTGTCAATTCAAAAATAGTTTCTACCTTTGCATCCGCTTTCCGAAAACAAGTAGATGTAGAAAGCAATTGATCGTTCTTTGAAAGATTTTCATATACGTTTTTTTAATGACAAGCAGTATATAAAATATATATATTGGTACCCGTTCAATAGAACATAAAAGGAAAAGAAATAGATTCGTGAATCGAGGGTTTGAGGATCACCGGCTATTCGGTTTTTTTGTTTGTCGATGCCTTTCCTGTAGTTGACACAACAGGGGCAGGAAAAGTTCAAGACATATAACAAATATACAACGAAGAGTTTGATCCTGGCTCAGGATGAACGCTAGCGATAGGCCTAACACATGCAAGTCGAGGGGCAGCACATGAGTAGCAATACGATGGTGGCGACCGGCGCACGGGTGAGTAACACGTATGCAACCTACCTTTAACAGGGGAATAACCCGTTGAAAAACGGACTAATACTCCATGACACAGGGGTCCCGCATGGGAATATTTGTTAAAGATTTATCGGTTGAAGATGGGCATGCGTTCCATTAGCTTGTTGGTGAGGTAACGGCTCACCAAGGCCACGATGGATAGGGGAACTGAGAGGTTTATCCCCCACACTGGAACTGAGACACGGTCCAGACTCCTACGGGAGGCAGCAGTGAGGAATATTGGTCAATGGAGGCAACTCTGAACCAGCCAAGTCGCGTGAAGGATGAAGGTCTTATGGATTGTAAACTTCTTTTTCAAGGGAATAAAGTGGGGGACGTGTCCTCCTTTGCATGTACCTTGCGAATAAGGATCGGCTAACTCCGTGCCAGCAGCCGCGGTAATACGGAGGATCCGAGCGTTATCCGGATTTATTGGGTTTAAAGGGTGCGCAGGCGGGATGTTAAGTCGGCGGTGAAATTTTGCAGCTCAACTGTAAAAGTGCCTTCGATACTGGCTTTCTTGAGTGTGGATGAAGTAGGCGGAATTTGTGGTGTAGCGGTGAAATGCTTAGATATCACGAGGAACTCCGATTGCGCAGGCAGCTTACTAAACCACTACTGACGCTCATGCACGAAGGCGTGGGGATCAAACAGGATTAGATACCCTGGTAGTCCACGCAGTAAACGATGATTACTAGTTGTTTGCGATACAATGTAAGCGACTGAGCGAAAGCGTTAAGTAATCCACCTGGGGAGTACGTTCGCAAGAATGAAACTCAAAGGAATTGACGGGGGCCCGCACAAGCGGAGGAACATGTGGTTTAATTCGATGATACGCGAGGAACCTTACCCGGGCTTGAAATGCGGCGGACCGGCAGAGAGATCTGCCTTCCCTTCGGGGCCGCCGTGTAGGTGCTGCATGGTTGTCGTCAGCTCGTGCCGTGAGGTGTCGGCTTAAGTGCCATAACGAGCGCAACCCTCATCATTAGTTACTAACAGGTCATGCTGAGGACTCTAGTGAGACTGCCATCGTAAGATGCGAGGAAGGTGGGGATGACGTCAAATCAGCACGGCCCTTACGTCCGGGGCGACACACGTGTTACAATGGGTGGTACAAAGGGCAGCTACCTGGCGACAGGATGCTAATCTCCAAAACCACTCTCAGTTCGGATCGGAGTCTGCAACTCGACTCCGTGAAGCTGGATTCGCTAGTAATCGCGCATCAGCCACGGCGCGGTGAATACGTTCCCGGGCCTTGTACACACCGCCCGTCAAGCCATGGAAGCCGGGGGTACCTGAAGTCCGTAACCGTCAAGGAGCGGCCTAGGGTAAAACTGGTAACTGGGGCTAAGTCGTAACAAGGTAGCCGTACCGGAAGGTGCGGCTGGAACACCTCCTTTCTGGAGAACGTTCCCGTCCTGTTAACGGCAGGGTTTTGGGCATGGAAGGCAGAAAAGGGGCCCGTTAATCGGAGTCCCGGTCTTCAGACGCTCTTTTCACGTTTTTTTTTTTTTTCAACCGAGAGGTACCGATTCAAAACTGCATCCGTCATAGGAACGTATATAAAACAACATAACACTCACCGGGCAGAACCGTGAGCACGGGAGGCGGGCGTGTCCTGTTTTCCTACGGCGATCGGCCGACACTGCGACCAGCACAGTCCTATAGCTCAGTTGGTTAGAGCGCTACACTGATAATGTAGAGGTCGGCAGTTCAACTCTGCCTGGGACTACAAGGAAGATAACGGGGGATTAGCTCAGCTGGCTAGAGCATCTGCCTTGCACGCAGAGGGTCAACGGTTCGAATCCGTTATTCTCCACTTTGAAACAGGCCGTCTGGCTGCCGAAGAGGAGACCGGGGACCGGTAGGAAGAGTGATGTGAGCCTTGCCGGCAGGAGAGCCGCGGGCGTGAGATTTGAGGAAACATATTGAGGTTTGATGTCCGTCGGGGACAGTGTTCAACGGTTCGACTCCGTATCAGACGGCTATCGAAGGGTGTTCGCGTTAAGCGTTTCCCCTTGGAAGCGATCTTTGACATGATGAAGTAAAAGTAAAAAGAGCAAGAAAATAGTAAGTAACAAAAAGCTAAGTATTTATCAAGCCCTGCTACCGCTGGTTCGTTTTTTCCTTTGGGGAAATTCGGGCGGTGTGGTACAGACGGCACAAATAAAGAGAAAATAAAGTACATAAGGGCACATGGGGGATGCCTAGGCTCTGGAAGGCGACGAAGGACGTGATAAGCTGCGATAAGCCGCGGGGATTGGCAAATACGAATCGATCCGCGGATTTCCGAATGGGGCAACCTGATACGAGAAGATTGTATCATTCCATCCAGTATGGAAGGCAAACGCGGGGAACTGAAACATCTAAGTACCCGCAGGAGAAGAAAACAAAAGTGATTCCCGGAGTAGTGGCGAGCGAAACGGGAATAGCCCAAACCGGTGTTGTTTCGGCAATACCGGGGTTGTAGGACCGGGAAGTGGCAAGAGACCAAGGAAGCGGAAGCGCCTGGAAAGGCGCATCGTAGAGGGTGATAATCCCGTACGCGACTCCCTGGCGAAGCCTACCGGTATCCTGAGTAGCGCGGGACACGAGAAATCCTGTGTGAATCCGGCGGGACCATCCGCCAAGGCTAAATACTCACCAGAGACCGATAGTGAACCAGTACCGTGAGGGAAAGGTGAAAAGAACCTCGAACAGAGGAGTGAAATAGACCCTGAAACCATGTGCTTGCAAGCGGTCGGAGCCCCGTTTACGGGGTGACGGCGTGCCTTTTGCATAATGAACCTACGAGTTACTCTTGTTGGCAAGGTTAAGCGCAATGATGCGCGTCAGCCGCAGCGAAAGCGAGTCCGAACAGGGCGCATAGTCAGCAGGAGTAGACGCGAAACCAAGTGATCTACCCTTGAGCAGGCTGAAGTTTTGGTAACACAACATGGAGGGCCGAACCGGTAAACGTTGAAAAGTTTTCGGATGACTTGAGGGTAGGGGTGAAAGGCTAATCAAACTTGGAGATAGCTCGTACTCCCCGAAATGCATTTAGGTGCAGCCTCGGATAATGAGCTTACATGAGGTAGAGCTACTGATTGGATGCGAGGGCTTCGCCGCCTATCAAGTCCAGACAAACTCCGAATGCGTGTAAGTGATCTCCGGGAGTGAGGGCGCGGGTGCTAAGGTCCGTGTCCGAGAGAGGAACAACTCAGACCATCGGCTAAGGTCCCCAAATATATGCTAAGTTGCATTAAACGAAGTTCTGCCGCTTTGACAGCTAGGATGTTGGCTTGGAAGCAGCCATTCATTTAAAGAGTGCGTAACAGCTCACTAGTCGAGTGGCGGAGCGTGGATAATAATCGGGCATAAGCATATTACCGAAGCCATGGAATTCTAATGAATTGGTAGGGGAGCATTCCGGTCCTGCGTTGAAGGCGTACTGCGAGGTACTCTGGAGCGTCCGGAAAAGCAAATGTAGGTATAAGTAACGATAATGCGGATGAGAAATCCGCACGCCGAAAGACTAAGGTTTCCTGATCAACGCTAATCGGATCAGGGTTAGTCGGGGCCTAAGGATAAGCCTAGAGGCGATTCCGATGGAAGAAACGGTTAATATTCCGTTACTGCTTTGATAAGTTATGTGGGGACGCAGAAGTGACACCACTGCCATCTGACGGAATAGATGGTTGAAGGGGGTAGGCTGTGACCGGTGCAGGCAAATCCGCACCGGGAGCTGAACCTGAAAGTATGGCAAGTCTTCGGATGAGCCAATAATGTGGGTAAGCAGACTGCCGAGAAAATCCGCTAAACGCCAATTATCAACGCACCCGTACCGTAAACCGACACAGGTAGTTGGGTTGAAAATACTAAGGCGCTCGAGTGATTCACGGTTAAGGAACTAGGCAAAATAGTCCTGTAACTTCGGGAGAAAGGACGCCACTGGCGACAGTGGCCGCAGAGAATAGATTCTGGCGACTGTTTAACAAAAACACATGGCTATGCGAATTCGAAAGAAGCTGTATATAGCCTGACACCTGCCCGGTGCTGGAAGGTTAAGAGGAGATGTCATCGCAAGAGAAGCATTGAATTGAAGCCCCAGTAAACGGCGGCCGTAACTATAACGGTCCTAAGGTAGCGAAATTCCTTGTCGGGTAAGTTCCGACCTGCACGAATGGTGTAATGATCTGGACACTGTCTCAACCGTGAGCTCGGTGAAATTGTAGTATCGGTGAAGATGCCGATTACCCGCGATGGGACGAAAAGACCCCGTGAACCTTTACTATAGCTTTACATTGAATTTGGGCACTTGATGTGTAGGATAGGCCGGAGGCAATGAAGCAGGTACGCCAGTATTTGTGGAGCCGTCGTTGAAATACGGCCCTTTGATTGTTTGAGTTCTAACCCGCGGCATGCGGGGACACTGTATGGTGGGTAGTTTGACTGGGGTGGTCGCCTCCAAAAGAGTAACGGAGGCTTCTAAAGGTACCCTCAGACCGATTGGTAACCGGTCGCAGAGTGTAATGGCATAAGGGTGCTTGACTGGGAGACAAACAAGTCGATCAGGTAGGAAACTAGAGCATAGTGATCCGGTGGTTCCGCATGGAAGGGCCATCGCTCAAAGGATAAAAGGTACTCCGGGGATAACAGGCTGATCATTCCCAAGAGCTCATATCGACGGAATGGTTTGGCACCTCGATGTCGGCTCGTCACATCCTGGGGCTGGAGAAGGTCCCAAGGGTTGGGCTGTTCGCCCATTAAAGTGGCACGCGAGCTGGGTTCAGAACGTCGTGAGACAGTTCGGTCTCTATCTATCGTGGGCGTTAGAGATTTGAGAGGCCCCGACACTAGTACGAGAGGACCGTGTTGGACAGACCTCTGGTTTACCGGTTGTGGCGCCAGCTGCATTGCCGGGTAGCTAAGTCTGGGCAGGGATAAGTGCTGAAAGCATCTAAGCACGAAGCCTACCTCGAGATTAGATCTCTTTATAAGGGTGGTTGTAGACGACGACCTTGATAGGCTGCAGGTGGAAGTGCGGTAACGTACGTAGCCGAGCAGTACTAATTGCCCGTACGCTTTATTTTCGTGCAAGCTCTTTGAATCGCAGGATTTGATAAATATGGCTTTTGGGTTGTTTGCCCGTGAGTATTGATCTTTTTACTTTTCATCATGTTTTATCAGCACAGGGAGAAGAAGAGCGGTCAGGAAAGACCTTTTCACTCCCGGACTTACTTAAGGTGGTTGTAGCGTTGGGGATCCACCTCTTCCCATTCCGAACAGAGAAGTTAAGCCCAATGGCGCCGATGGTACTGCACACAAAGTGGGAGAGTAGGTAGCCGCCGTCCTTTATCAGAAAAGCCTTCAGGAGAAATCCGGAAGGCTTTTTTTATTTTACTTTTTCTCATATACCTCATACCTCACTTTGTCCAAGATGACGGGTAAAATCTCCAGATCAATTCCAGCTTCACGAAGTTCATCCAGATCCTCGTCGAATAGCGATTTAAAAATGGGGAAGCTACCTGCTGATTTTACAGCTTGGATATACATCTCAACGGCTTTTTTGGTATTGGAGAGACAGAACTCTACGTGTCCGGCATTCAGGTAGTCGTGAGTATTGGGTTTGTTTTCGATGATTTGGGAATAGTACCGCTGTGCAACGTCGAATTTACGAGATAAGAATGCACACCAGGCTATGGAACGCCATGCGCGGGTATTGTCGGAACTCAATAAATCTACTTTAAAGTAATAGTTCAGTGCTTCGGCGTATTCGTCAAGTTCCAGGTAACAGTGGCCGATATTGAGCTGTATATTCAGGTCATCGGGTTTGAGTTGTTCCAGCCGACGATAATGTTGTAATGCGCTTTCGGGTTCTTTCAATAAGCGATAGCAATGAGACATGCGACGCAGAACCCAGGGGTTGTTTTCATCCATAAGGTCAGCTTTCAGATAGGCTTCCAGTGCTTCTTTTACTTTACCCTGCATCTGGTAACAATAGCCAATTTTCTGCCAGGTTTCGCTTGTAGGGGTTCCTTTTTTTGCCAGCATCAGATACGTTTCGCCTGCTTCCTGGAAGTTGTTTTTCTCGAAATAATACAAGGCTATACGTTCGAGATTCTTTGCTTCCGCAACGATAGGAAGGAACGGTTTCAGCCGATGATAGTCAAGAGGGGCTGCGAAAATATCGACAAAATCGGTTTTACGCGGATAAAGCTTGAAAAAACGGTATAAATCCTGGACATATTGTTTGCAAATAGTTTCTTCTTTTTGATACGGATTGAGTACGAGTTCCTCTTCTGCCATTTTTTTCAATTCCTCGCTTTCCGCTCCTAGTTGCGCTGCCATCATGTCGCGGTATTGTCCGGGCATAACCATTATGCTGAAGCAGAATGAGTATTTATCAGAGTTGCAAATCATTGAAGTGTTGAGCATAGCGGAAAGCAGGCTGTCACTCTCCGGTTTGTCCGAAAAGAAAGGTTGCAAGGAACTGTGTTGCTTGTCGAACGGCAGAAACCAGTTGCTCATCTCGTTGAAGAACGGGTAATTTTTAAGGTTGGAGAAAGTGGAGTGGAACACATCTGCACCGCCCATCTGCATGTCGGTAAACTCCTGCAGTTTATCCGTTAATCCGGCTTCATCCAGAATTTTTTGCCACTCGGGATTCTTTTCGTCCAAGCCGCTTTCGCCCATCCACTCTTCCAGGTTTATTTTCTTCCCGATCATCGGGCTGAGTTTCATCATTTCGGGAATGATTTCCTCCGTAAGTTTTTTAGTGATTTTTTCGGTTTCGTGTGCCTGAATAAACTGGATGATAACAGTCATGAGACGGCGCGCGAAAACCGCATCATCTGCCATTACCGACAACCTGCCGGTGATTTCGGGATAATACTTCCACCGGTTTTTGTATTGTCTGAGCACGGCTACAATACCTACTATAGCCCGCAACGAGATTTCGGATTCGGCGTGGCTGCAGCTATCGAATAATAGCTCCACTTTCCGCCAGTCAAAACGTTGCAGAACGTTCATCGTAAGGGCGGAGATTAGCATGCATTTGACCGGAACGGGAATACCGGTGTGGCCTAGAAATTCGCGGTATGCCTTTACCTGTTCTTCGTTTGTTCGTGACGAAGAAAAAACTGCGTTAAAGAGATCCTGTATGGTATGCTCTTGTTTTACAGTGTTTTGTCTAGTTCGGGTCTGCCTTTCATCTTCGTCGGGCAAAAGACCGATGACTGAAAAAGTATCGATCTGGCGGATGATAATGTCCTGATATTCTTCTATGGATAATGGTTGACGTACATTAGCCATCCTTACTCTCTCGAAAAAAACGGAAGAACTGTTGCGGGTTTGCCACTGTTCCAGCAAATCATCGGCCAGTAAGTATATGTCGCGGACCAGGCGCTGGTAAATTTTTTGTTGTTCGGGATCCTTGTTACCTTCAACAAGGTAGTGGATCATATACTTGTAGTTGGTTTCAAGTTCCGATATTTTCTCCGCCGCAATCCAGTTTTGCAGACTGGCAGCCCAAGATTTTAAGCTATCGAAAGCGTCCTTCAAACGGTAACTTTCGATAAAAGCCAGAATATCGGCATGTGTTTTTGTCGCTTCATTCAAGTTCATATCAGTGTCTGTTTATTATCTTTGATAATCAAGACCGAAGGAAGACAGTGAGTCCACGAAAGTGGTGAGCCGATAAGCTTTTCCCAGCCGTTGAATCCGATGATCATCAGGTCTTGCTGTTGGATGAAGTTGAGTTCAATCTTTTTGTTATTGTCCCACAACTTTACCCGCCCATCGGTTTTCTTTGCAATAAACTGAAAAAGTTTCTGGAACTTTTGGTCGGATTCCATAAGTCCGATAGCATCCCACACGGTTACCGTCACATCTGGATTTTTTGCCATTTGATAAAAATAGGGAAACGAATAAGCATCTTCCTTATAGAGGATGGGCACGAAAAGCTGATTGGCATCCAAATAGTTGTTCTCAACAAATATTCCGGTTGAAAGCTTATTGCGGGCAAGTAGTGTGGATACATTGTTCAACGAGGAAGCTGCTTTTTCGTCGAGTTGCTGAAGAGCAGCTTCCGGAAGGTTGTTTTCCTCTCTTAATTTAAGGTATTTATGCCAAAGTGAGGAGTTGAAGACAGAACTTCCTATCCCCAACAACACCAGGTTGCAGTTATATTCGTCGGCAGTACGCAAGATATCTTCCACATAGTTTTCCGACTGTTTGACAAATGTGCGGACAGAAAGTTTGTTTGCCTCGCTCAGTTGGATGATATCGGAAAACAATTCGGATTTATACGTGTTCTCGTCCTGGATGTGTTTTGCCTGTTCGGCGTCAATTAAATTTAACAACGTGACGGATGATTTGTCGGGCCTGAAGCGGACCATTTTATTCATGAGTGCTCCCAGTGCCTTTCCCGTCTTCACTTTTGAAAAACAGATAAGGGCATTTACTGGCCGTTTTAATTCATTTTCTCCTTCGATCCGTTTTAAAAGAATATCTACAAATTCCATACCAATGTCTTTTTAAGTTGAGAGCAAAGAACAAAGAGCAAAGATGAAAAGATTAAGATAGGTTATATTATCGGCATCGAAACCTGGGAGTAAATGTCTACTATCTCTTCTTTTCTGATTTTATTAAAATCTTCTTCACGTACCGTGATGATCAGTCCAGCCATATCAATGGCGCCCGGGCTGACAAGCAGCTGCCGTTTGCCTTCTTCATAAAATTGCCTGGGACGGTGAGCCTTACGAGGAAAAATATGCAACACGTAGCGGTTATTTTCAACAAATGCAATGAGATTGAACAAAGGTTCTTCCTCTTCGGGCTGTCGGCTGTGCAGGTATTGATACACATCTTCGAAACGTTCTTCCACCTCTGATTTCGAAGTACTTTCAATAACCAGACACGATCGAAGTTCGTTTTCTCCGGCCATCAGTATGGGGGACTTTAACCCTGCCTGCAAGTGAAAGTGATCGGGGGCCGATGCCCCGCACTTTGGCCCGTTATAGAAGACAATGTAGTCTGGCAGAAGCTCGGCAAGCGTCAGCATGTCGCCTGTTTTTTTACGGATACGCTGAGGAACGTGCGAGTATAGTGTAATAGTCAGGTGGTTACGTAAGATAGGAAAGGGATTGAGGAGAATGATGTACTTATCGAGAAACGGGATTCCCGACTGAACTTTTGGACGGTTTTTCTCGCATAAGAAACAGGGCCGTTTTTCGATATTGCTCTTGTCCACCTTAGCAGATACAGATTCAATGCGAGATGGATTGAACTGGATGTCCACTTTTAGTTCGTTCCCCCAATTGAATTCTTTTACGTTTATGTGATCAAGCTGTTCTGTGGCAGCTCTCAGTTGTTCCCAATCCCTTTGCTGTTCAATAAAAAGTTGATCTATTTTTCGTTGAAGTTGCATCTTTCGGTCATTTGAATAACAAAGAGAAGGATAATTTAAATCTTCCCGCTTCCTTTTCGTTTGACATAATCGAAAGTAGGCGAAATATTGAAGTACATTTTATCCACCCCAAACCGGTTGGGGGCAAGCGTCAAGGAGTTGCAGTCGCAGTTTTTCTCAATTTTATCCTGGCCTCCGAACTTAAAACCTAAAAAGCCCAACAGGTCGTATTCGTGAGAAACCTTTATCACGTAATAAGGGGTCGACTTCAACATTCCATCGCCCGAGCTGATAATAGCTCGTTGTACAATGTTTCTTTGTTGAGCTGTTTTTTTGTATGCATCCACATTATTTTTTTGCGCATAAACCAATAATTTGGCGTTTAAGGCCCGCATGTTAAATGGATCTTCTGCCAGTAAAGCATCGGCAAACTGCAATACGTCATCATAATCCCGGTCTGAAAAATGCTGTTTGTTAAGAACGGTGGCCATCCGGGCATTGTACTGCGACGTATCAGCCGGATTGTACGATGGTTGAAAAACATAACCAAAATACAAATGACGCTGTTCATCCACTGTCATCGTAGAGTCTCCCAGTTTATAGCGTTCCATCAAATTGGAATAATTGAAGTTGGATGAACTGTTGTTTATGTTCCGTTCAATTAATTTATAATCGGGTGCGGTTGGGCCGTCATATTGTGCAAAAAGTGTTATGCTACAAAAGGCAAGCACAGCCATGATCGTTAATTTTTTCATTTTTTCGGTTTTTTGATGAATATGCGAACAAATGTATTTTGTATTTTCGATTTTAACAAATTAGTTTCACTAACAAAACTTAAATAGACATCGGATGTCAGACCGCTTCCCTTTTAGACTCTTGGAAGTCTGTCGTCACTTTTATTGTTTCCCCGAAACAGTTACGTTTTTATCGATCTTCGATACCAAGCCTTGCAGTACGTTTCCCGGGCCAAGCTCCATAAACTCGGAGGCGCCGTCGGCAATCATGTTCTGAATCGATTGAGTCCATTTTACAGGAGCAGTCAGCTGTGCCACTAGATTTGCTTTTATAACTTCCGGGTCGGTCTCTCCGATTGTAGAAACATTCTGATAAACCGGACAACAAGGCCTGGAGAAGGAGGTCGCAGCAATTGCTTCGGATAATTCTATTTTAGCGGGATCCATGAGCGGTGAGTGGAATGCCCCACCCACTTTTAGCGGGAGAGCCCTTTTGGCACCGGCTTCTTTCATTTTCTCGCAAGCGATTTCAATCCCTTTCAGCGATCCGGAAATTACAATCTGTCCCGGACAATTGTAATTGGCAGGAACAACTACCTCGTCGATCCCGGCGCAAATTTCTTCTACCTTATCATCGGACAGGGCCAGTATGGCAGCCATGGTCGAAGGGTTCTTTTCGCATGCTTTCTGCATGGCCAACGCACGTTTATAAACCAGTTTTAATCCATCTTCGAACGACAAGGCTCCGGTGGCCACCAACGCTGAAAATTCTCCCAATGAGTGGCCTGCAGTCATACTGGGACTGAACTCGCCTCCCATAGTTTTAGCGAGAATTACGGAATGAAGAAAAATAGCCGGCTGGGTGACTTTTGTCTGGCGAAGATCTTCGTCTGTCCCTCCGAACATTAAATCCGTAATACGGAAACCCAAAACTTCGTTGGCTTTCTCGAACATTTCTTTCGCCAACGGTGATGTCTCGTACAATTCTTTTCCCATACCGACAAATTGTGCTCCTTGTCCGGGAAATACATATGCTTTTTTCATACGGTTGTTATCGTTTAATTTTTTTTATTAAAGTGGTTATGACAATTGAGCGAAGCGGGAGGCTGGTTGACTCCCATCCGGTCGTTGAAGGTGGGGTGCAAGCTGACTTACGTGCTAGTGTCATAAGAATATCATTAAAATTTTCTGTTTAACGTTTCAATAGGCATTTTGTTTTGGATCAACTGTCGTTTCCCCTGATCTCCACCCGTCGGATTTTTCCACTTATGGTTTTTGGCAGTTCATTTACGAATTCAATGATGCGTGGATATTTGTAGGGTGCGGTTACGTTTTTCACGTGCTCCTGAATATCGTGTGCCAAGTCGTCATTTGCTTTCTCTTTGTATTGTGGTGCTAAAACGATGGTGGCTTTGATCACTTGCCCGCGAATTTCATCGGGTACACCGGTAATGGCGCATTCCACAACAGCGGGGTGTGTCATAACGGCGCTTTCCACTTCAAACGGACCAATTCGGTAACCGGAACTTTTGATGATATCGTCGGTCCGTCCTACAAACCAGTAATAACCGTCTTCGTCGCGCCAGGCCATATCGCCAGTACGGTAAAGGTTATCGGTATATACGCTGCGTGTGAGTTCTTCATCGCGATAGTATCCCATAAACAGAGCCAATGGACGTCCTTCATCGGTACGAAATACAATTTCACCCTGCTCGCCGTCTTCTGCTGAACGACCGTCGTATGTAAGCAAATCCATTTTATAGAGGGGATTAGGCATACCCATTGAACCGGGTTTAGGTTCTATCCAGGGGAAAGTAATGACAGTGGGAGCCGTTTCGGTCTGCCCAAAAGCTTCCATCATCTTGATTCCGGTTTTCCGGTAAAATGTTTCGAAGACCGAAGGATTTAACGCTTCCCCTGCAGTGGTACAGTATTCCAGTGACGATAAATCGTATTTGTCCAGCTCCTCGCGAATGAGAAACCTGAAGATAGTTGGTGGAGCACAAAGTGAGGTTACTCGGTATTTCGAAATCATCGAGAGCACATCGGCAGGGATGAACCGTCCTTCAAAATCGTACACAAACACGCATGCACCCACAATCCATTGCCCGTAGAGTTTTCCCCACACGGCTTTCGCCCATCCGGTATCGGCTAAGGTCAGGTGTATGCTGTTCTCGTGCAGGTTGTGCCAGAATTTTGCGGTGGTGATGTGCCCGAGGGGATAGGTAAAGTCGTGGATGACCATTTTGGGTTGTCCTGTGGTTCCCGACGTGAAATAGAGAATCATGATATCCTCGTTCTTGTTCACCTGTTCGGGTTTCACAAACGGTACGGCATTCTCTACGCCGTTGTGAAAGTCAATCCACCCTTCGGGAATGTTCTTTCCAATCATAATCCGGTATTTTACCGACGGTGATTTTGGCATGGCCCCGTTTACGTGCTCAATCAGATTGTCGTCTTGTGAAGTAATTATCGCCTTGATGTCAGCTGCATTGGCACGATAAACAATGTCCTTGTCGGTAAGCAGGTGTGTGGCGGGAATAGCCACGGCTCCTATTTTATGAAGAGCCAGGATAACGTGCCAGAACTCGATGTTCCGTTTGAGAATCAACATCACCATATCGCCTTTCCGTATGCCCAGGGAAAGGAGGAACGATGCCGTTTTATCGGATAACTTTTTTAACTGGGAAAAGTTTAAGTCTTTGTGTTGGCCTTTATCGTTTGTCCAGCACAAAGCGCGTTTGGTGGGATGTGTTTTTGCCCATTCGTCCACCACATCGTAGGCGAAATTAAAATTCTCGGGAACTTGGATTGCATAGTTGTCTACAAAATCCTGATGCGATGAAAACGAGATTTGTTTTAAAAATTTTTCTAACATAAAATTCTGCTTCACGTAATTTGTTCGCGTAACTAATTAGCTGCACGTTATAGGTTGCGTTGTTGATCAGCCTATGGCTCGATCACCACAGCCAGGAATTTCACTGCTTTGTTGTTCAACGCTTTCATCCCATGGGGTAATGAGGAATCGAAATAAATGCTGTCGCCTTCGTTTAATGTGATGTTTTTACCGTTATGATGGAAAAGTAGGCTTCCTTCGAGCACGAGGTTGAATTCCTGTCCGGGATGAATATTTAAGAAAAAATCGGTGTCCTTTGCTTTTGGTTCTACCGTTACGATGAAGACGTCGCCCATATTGTGGGTGAATCCAGCCGTCAACGACTGATATTTATATGCTGCAACGCGTTCAACAGCGAGGCCTTGATCCTTACGGGTCACGAAGTAGGAGGTCATTCTTGGCTCCGTACCGAACATCAGCGTAGCCAGGTCCACATTAAACTCCTTCTCGATACGCTTAAGGAGCGATATGGAAATGTCGTTTTTCCCTTCTTCATAGGCTAGATAGACACTTGTTTCAAGCTCAAGGCGTTGAGCCATTTCGCCGGGCGTGAAATCCAAGGCGTCGCGCAATCCTTTTATGCGTTCTCCAATTGCTTTTATATCGGTAGTCATGTCTGATGTTGTTAAAGTGTGTATAGATAGTGTACAAAGTTAATCAATTTCTCAGCAATCGTGCTTGTCAAATAAACAAATATAAACTGACCGCCATAATAACCATTCCTGTAACCAGGCCAATGATCGAGAGGTGGTGCTTTCCGTATTTCTCGGCACTCGGAAGTAGTTCGTCCAACGATATATATATCATAACCCCGGCAATTATAGCCAGAATAAGTGCATCGAGTACGGGATTCCAGAACCTGATCAGAAAGAGGTAAGCAATAATGGCTCCTACCGGCTCTGCCAGACCCGATGAAAACGATAACCAAAAGGCTTTTTTTCGGCTTCCTGTAGCGTGATAGATGGGAACAGCAACAGCAATGCCTTCCGGTATATTGTGGATAGCAATGGCTACCGTAATGGGTATAGCGACTTCCAGCGAGTTAATCGCTGTCATAAACGTAGCAATCCCTTCGGGGAAATTGTGGATGCCAATAGTGAGTGCGGTAATGATACCGGTATGTTTTAACCGCAGCTTGTTTTTCTTCATTTCTTCCACACCGTGCATCTCATGGGGGTTGCTCGATTTGGGAACCAGGAAGTCGATAAGCGCAATAAAGGCAATCCCTCCAAAAAGTGCCAGAAGCATATACAGGTTTGCTATTTTTTCGCCAAAGGACTCCGATAGCATTTCGAGTGCCTTGGGCAACATCTCCATAAATGAAACGTAAATCATTACCCCTGCCGACAACCCTAAGGCGAAGCTCAGGAAATTGGTATTGGTACGCTTTGCGATGAGCGCAATAAGGCTTCCAATGCCGGTTGAAAGTCCGGCAAACAACGTAAGGAGAAATGCGGTAAGAACTACTTGGTTATCCATGTCGGGTTATGGGTTAGTTTCTCCGTTATTGATGATTTTATCCATTATCTCCTGGTGGATCTTTCCGTTGCTGGCCACCAGTTCTTTGTTGAAAATATAATTGCTGCCTCCCGAAAAATCGGTGCATGTGCCTCCGGCACATTCCAGGATAAAAGTTCCGGCCGCCACATCCCAAGGTGAGAGGCCTGAATGGAAATAGGCATCGCTTCTTCCGCAGGCAACATAACAGATTTCAATGGCTGCCGAGCCTTTGATCCGAAAACTGCATTTTCGGAATTGTCCCGCGGCGTTCTTAAGTATTTTCTCTCCCCGGTCATCAAGGGAATAAGGGATCCCGAACCCGATGTATCCGTTCGTAAGCGTTTGGTGCAAACTGGTTTTAAAGGAATTCCCGTTCAGGGTAACCTTACCTTTGGCAGAAGCGGAAAACAGCTCGTCGGCAACGGGGTCGTAGACAACTCCCAGAATAATCTCCCGGTCCTTCATCAATGCGATACTTACAGAAAACGGAGTGTCACCGTGAACGTAATTGGTGGTTCCGTCCAGTGGATCGATGATCCAAGTGTACTGTCCATCAACGTAAGTGACGGTGCCCTCTTCGGTAAGGAAAGTAGCGCCGGGAATCAATTCTCCCAATTTTTTCACCAACATTTTTTCGACTTCCGTATCGATGTGCGTTACGAAATTTCGCGTACCTTTCAGTTCAATATCCGATTGATGCAATTGTGCTTGCTGTTCTTTCAGAAATTCTCCCGTTGAACAGGCAATCTGTTCAACGTTATTACGTATTCTATTGATGTCTATCATCTTTATTTAGATTCTTCACATTAGCTTTATAAATCTATTTCTCTCCGAACATCGAGTCCCACCAACGTGAATCACCTTTGAGCCACTTGGCGAACCACGCGTAAATGGCGTTGTTCCAGGCGATGCGTTTATCGTAATCGTAGATAGCGTGATTTTCACCCTCCACCTGGATAAATTCCACCGGCTTGTTCAACAACTTCAGTGCCGTATACATCTGAATACTTTCGCCGATGGGGACATTCGTATCGGCGGTACCGTGCAACAGTAGCAGTGGGGTTTTAATTTTATCCGCATGGAAGAGCGGGCTTTGTTCCGTGTAAAGCTTCGGATTGTTCCAGGGATAACTGCCCGCACTTGCTCCCGCGCTGTAGGAATATCCCCAATACCCTTCGCCCCAATAGCTGGTAATGTTACTGATTCCCGCGTGAGAAACCGATGCGGCAAACATATCGGTTCGGGTAATCAGGTATTGTGTCATGAATCCGCCGTATGAAGCCCCGATGTTCCCAATTTTTGTGCCATCCACAAACGGGTGTTCGGCAACAAATTTTTGTACGCCTTCAATGATTTCTTCCGCCGTTTGATCACCCCAGGCATTTACGTGGCGGGCAGAGAATTCCTGTCCGTATCCGGTGGTTCCGCTCGGTTGCAGCGTATAAACAACGTAGTCCTGTGCCGCATAAACGTGCAACGGATAAGTGCTTTCAAAACCGCGGGAGGTAGGGCTTGTGCCTCCGTAATAATATACGATAAGTGGATACTTCCTGTTCGGATTGAAGTGGGGAGGGAGGTAGTACCTGCCTTCTATTTCATCGCCAAAAGAACTGGTGAATTTCCAATCCTTCACTTCGCCCAGGACTAGGGTGTTGAGTTGTTTGGCATATGGGTCGGAAATCAATGTAGATTCGTTTGTTTTCAGGTCAAGCAGGTAACTTCTGTTGGAATTGGAAACACTCACCCCGGTATAAGCGGCCCACCGTCCGTTTCCGGAGATGCTGAACGAACGGATAACATCCTCTTTCAAGGGAAGTTTGTCGAACTTCTTGGTTTTGGGCGAGTAGCGATACACGTTGGCCCGGTCTCCTTCTTCCACGCGGTAATAGATGGAATGATCCGCAGAGTTCCATTCCTGGGCATTGATAGCGGGATCAAAATGTTTCGTTACAGGATCAACACGCCGGGTTGCCAGGTCCATAATAAAAGACTGAGTGTCGTAACTGTTGGCGATTTGTCCTTCTTTGACATTCAATCCGATACCGTTGAAAGCTTCGGGTGCGCCGTGAATCAGTAACTGCTTGCCGTCGGGAGAAAACTGCGCCGAATAGGTGTATGTTTGGTCTTTCCAGACGGTATCAACAGCCATTGTTTCGAGGTTCAGCATATACAGGTTGCTTTTGCTGAAAGGGCGTTGTGATAAGTCCTCCCCCGAAGTAGAGAAAAGCAGGTATTTCACGTCATCGGTAACGTCGTTCAACGTAGCGGTCTGCCTTCCGAAAGTGAGCTGCTGGGCAAATCCCGTTTCAAAAAAATAACGGTAGAGGTAGAACCTGTCGCGATAATGGGCCTGGCGGTCATCAATACCGATAAGCCTTCTTAGTCCACTAGGCGTAGTGACGGACAGGGTCTCTTTGGACGAGTAGAACATCGATTTTTCGTCGGGAGCCACGTGGAAATTTTCTTTCGGAAGCTGTTGAGCAATGATTTTTGTTTCCGAAGTCAACGGGTTGAGCGTGTACATTGTCCTGCCGTCGTTGTTGTCCGCTACATAATACAAAATGTCGGATTTAGGCATCCAGTTGAGTTGTGAACGATTGGCTGTCTCCGACAAAACGGTTCGTTTCTGCCGTGTATCGTAAATCTCGGTATAATTACGGTTCTCTCCGCCTTTTATTGTTTCCCTCAAACTGAGCAAAACAAACCTGCCGCTGGGGGAGACAGAAGAACTGTTTACCCTCGTCCCCTCCAGGATATCGTTGATGGAGATGCGGCGTTTGTCGATGTTGTTGAAGGAGAAATTCAACAGGGAATCTCCTTTGTCGGGTTTCAGTTCGATTTTGACGGCCGGATCGATTTTGTTTTCGGCCGATGCCAATAGTTTGATGATGATCCGCGCGTTGTTCGTAAAACCGTTTAGGAAAGCATCAACCGACCCCGATTGATGGAGGCTGTCGTTTACCTGCGTTTTGGTGGCACGCTTTACATCGTTCACGTAAAGTTCGAGCGGGTTGGGCGAGGTAACGGTTAGTTTTCCCTTTCCGTAGCGGTCACCGGTAACAAAGAACGAAAGCAACTGGAACGCGTATCCATTCTCCGGCTTCGGAAGGTGGAAAAATCCTGCCGTATCGGGTTCCAACAGTGTTGTAAATCGTTCCTGTTCGGGAAACGAAATGGAGTAGGAGAGCAGCGTTTCATCCGAAAACTTGCTGTCTTTGAGGTCGGTGCTGTCCAGCAATACCGGTCGCTGAACAGTGATGGGCACGAATGAATGGATGCCGGACGGCATGAAGTTCCGTTGCGCCGAAAGCGGTAATAGTACACTCAGTGTGATCAGAAGGAGGTTATATCTCATAATTCTTTATTTTTCCATACCCAGCAATTGTCAAACCTTATGTCCGTCTCTTTCTCAAAAAAGCCGTAAACCGATGAGCCGGAGCCGGACATGGATGCATATACTGCGCCTTTGGCGTACAATTGTTCTTTAATCCTGCAAATTTCGGGATATTTTTTGAAAATAGGCGGCTCAAAATCGTTTTTCAGCAATCCTTTCCATTCGGAAACCGGTTTTTGGATGATCTCTCCAAGCGGTATTTCCGGCGGCACAGGTGAAATCAGGGAGTAAGCTTCTTTTGTGGAAACGGTGATATCGGGTTTTACCAATACGAAAAAGTAGCTGCTCAAATCCAATTCCACTTCTTCCAGCAGATTGCCTGTCCCTTTTGCAAAAGCCGGTTTATTTTTGATAAAAAACGGGCAATCGGCACCGATTTCCGCCGCTTTTTGTTCCAATTCCGGTACGGTATAACCCAGGGAAAACGTGTCGTTCAGTAATTTCAGCATAAATGCCGCATCCGATGAACCTCCGCCCAACCCTGCCCCGAAAGGGATCTTTTTGAATAAATGAATATCAATGCCGGGAATCTTTTTTTCCTCCGAAATCAGTTTCAGGGCCTTTATGACCAGGTTGTCGTCCATATCTCCCTGTATGGTTGCTCCTGTCTGGAAGAGACGAAAATCTTCTTCCCGGCCTGACGGAACGATTTCTAATCCATCCCTTAATCCGATAGGATAAAAAAGGGTTTCCAGGTTGTGGTAACCGTCGCCACGTCTGGAAATAATGTTTAGTCCTAAATTTATTTTCGCGTTGGGGAAACAGATCATGCAAGTATGTTTATAGAGGTGCAACTTCTTCCCGGGCTTCCACCATCAACCGGTATAGACCGGCAAGATGAGTGAAATCGTCGGCAAGCAAAAGAGCGAGCGCATCGCTGTAAATTCTTTCGTCCGAAACGGGAAGCGTCTTCATCACGTAAACAGCTTTCCGGTTCATCCAGGGCTGAAAAAAGTCGGACAGGGTGTTGTGGACAGGTTTCTTGTAACTTTCGCCTTCAACCGAAAAACCTCGTCCAAACACATCTTTCTGAACCAGTTCCCGGAAAGTGTCGGGTTCGTCTTCAATCTTCTCCCGGAAAACATCCATCACTTTGCGCTTGGGTGCAAAGAGCCCCATACCCAGCATGACATGCTCCGTGTTAAGCTCCATAAAATAACCCGGAAAATTTTCCCACGATGTGCCCATGCGTTGAAAACTCATCCACAGGCAGGCGTTGTAAGGATCTTTGTTTTTTGAGAAACGGATGTCGCGGTAAATACGCGATAATACCTTGTGCGTGCGGAATTCAAACAAGGAGTCTATGTTGTGCATGGCCGGCGAGAGCGTGTTTACCAATGCCCGGAAGGGTTGTAGCAGTTCAATCTCGTAAAGCTCACGGTGATCTTCGAACCATTGGCGAAAGTTGTTCTCTTTGAGATCGACCAGAAACTGTATGGTTTCGGGTGTGAATCCCGAAAACGACGGCACGGTTTTCATTTTTTAACAATGCTGTATGAGTCGGCGGCGATGTGATAGAACGACAGGTAATCTTTTCCTTCTGAAGTTTTGCGTTCTGTTAATCGTTTACGGAATTCGTTCACGCGATCCATTTCAGAGCTGCCCACTGCTACACCTTCGGCTTTTTGCTCGGTTTCGCAACCTTCACCGCCTTCACCGTGAGTAACGGTTGTGTTTTCGACAATTTCTTTTTCCATTTTCTGAAGATCGGCTTCCGTGATCCTCTCTTCCACCAATGTGCCTTTTACCACCACCTTGTTGTCAACGCACGTTTCGTTGAATTTTCCCAGTGTACTGTTCGACTCTGCACGAATGCTCTGCGCGTCGGTACTGCCTTGTAAAAAAAGTTTCATGCCGCTTTTGGCACATACGTGCGTGGCAAGGCCTACAACCGTGACAGGTTGTCCAACATATTCCCCGGGATTCGACAACAGGTTGTCAACCGTTAACGTTCCTTTTTGTGAACTACCGGTGCAGCCCGAAAATACCAGAAATCCCGAAAATACCAGGAATGAGAAAACGACAGCAAAAGTTGTAAATGAGGTTCTCTGTTTCATCTTGATTGATTTAATTGATGATTAAACTTCAAAGGTATCTGTTTTTAGGCAGAAACGGAAAAATCAGGAAAAATATTTTCAGTCATGCGCCACTCCTGTTTTTCTTCAATTTCAGTTTGAATGTGTTAAAGATTTCTGACTTTGTGTCTTTCCACAGAAGATTCATCCGGTATTTTACTTCATTCGTCGGGAAAAATACCTCGTTTCATCGATTTTGTCTTGCCGGATGCTTCACTTTGTATGTATCTTTGTGTAAAAAAAGTTTTAAACAATATATCTTATGGAAAATAATGAACAACAAATGAATTTCTCGGGCAGATCGAAAGGTGGTCTTTTCGGTTTTCTACTGATTTTAGCGGGAACGTTGTTTCTCGCTTTTAATTTTGGCTGGATCGACCCGGCGTTACGTTCCGTCGTGTTTTCCTGGCCTGTTTTATTTGTCGTTTTTGCAACTATTGCCCTTTTTAAGAGAGAGCCTAGAGTCAACCAGCAAGTGCAATTTAGTAATAATTTTTGTAAAACTCTATTTTAGGATTGCTAAAGTCTAATTTTTCTCTTGGTCTTCTGTTTAGTTTATGCTGTATTTCTTTTACTTTCTCATCGGAATAATCTTTAAATGTTGCTCCTTTTGGGATGTATTGCCGGATTAATTTATTGGCATTTTCAACAGCTCCTTTTTGCCACGATGAATAAGGATCAGTGAAATATACCGGTACTTTCAACTTTTTTGTTATCAGTTCGTGTGCTGCAAACTCGGATCCGTTATCTGTTGTAATGGTTTTCAGTTTGTCCTTATAAGGCAGCAACATAGCAATGACTTCCTTGCAAACCTGCTTAGAGTCTTTGCCCATAGGCAGTTTTCTCATCATTATAAAGTTTGTATTTCTTTCTGTCATTGTCAGTATTATTTCCTTTTGTCCGTTTCCTATTATGGTGTCCATTTCAAAATCTCCAAACCGGCTTCCGTCGGCCTCTTTTGGCCTTTGGCGAATACTTTTTCTGTTGGGTATGTTAGTGGCAGAACCTACGGGTCTTTTTCTGTATTTGAGCTTGTGGCGGCAGTGCTTGTAAAGGTTTCCTCCCGATTTCTTATCTTGCCTGATCCATTGATAAATAGTCTCGTGAGAGATAGATATTTGATCATATTTTGCGAGATATCCGCTGATTTGTTTGGGCGACCAATCTTTGCGAATGAGACGGATTATTTTCTGTTTAATCCACTCCGATGTCGATCTATTGCCCGGTAAACGTTCTTTGCGCTCTTGGGCCATCTCTTGTGCCAAACGCCATGAGTAGCCTCCAGTTTTGTTTTTGTTACGGCTTAATTCCCTATAAACCGTAGAAATATTTACCTTTATCTGCTTGGCTATTTCAGACTTGCTTGTTCCGTTTTGTAAGCCTAAATAAATAGCATATCTTTGTTCTGAAGTTAACTGTTTGTATTTTTTCATAAGCAACATAATAGTTAATTTTAGGGAGACTTCGGTCTCCTTTTTTATTTTTTTATGTTGCTGATTGACTAATTGTTTTTTTCAAAACCCCTTAAGCACTTTTGAAAGGGGATTTTGGAAAAAAACAATTAAGATAAGAAGTGTAATGTAATCAAATCTTTTGCACTTCTATCTTGAACTTAGTCCCTTCCGGGGACAAGAAATTATGGTAATTTTGAATTTTGGCAGTTAAGCCCTATCTTTGGGAAAAACAATTTAGAACAACATGACTCAAACTCCCCATTGTACAATATGCCAAAGTGCGGTTACTTATTTCGACGGCACGTTATTCCATTGTACGGAATGTTTTCACGCATGGACGCAAGAAGACATGACAGCAGCCGAAAATTCGAAAAAGGTACTGGATAGCAACGGAAACGAACTTTTTGACGGTGACGATGTTACCGTAATAAAAGACTTAAAGGTGAAAGGTTCGTCCATGGTAGTAAAACGGGGAACCCGGGCACGCGGAATCCGTCTTTCAGCAGACGATCCTACGCACGTGCAGGCCAAAGTTGACGGACAAACTATTTTTATCCTCACCGATTTTTTAAAGAAATAAACAAACAAGCGGGGAGGGCACAGTGGGCTTTTACAGCTCCGCCCTCTCTTTTCCCTGGAGCGCTTTAATGGTTTCCTCCATCAGGTAATCAAGCTCCCAGCCGAGGAGATCGGCTCCTTTGCGGATGACCTCACGCGAACACCCTGCAGCGAACTTTTTATCCTTGAACTTCTTTTTTAACGACTGTACCGTCAAATCGAGCGTACTCTTGCTGGGGCGCATCAAAACGGCAGCGCCGATTAACCCGGTTAATTCGTCGGCGGCGTAAAGCACTTTCTCCATCTGATGTACAGGCTTTACATCGTGTTGCGTAAACCCGTAAGCATGGGAAACCACAGCACGCTTTAGCTGAGGATCAATGCCCTCGTCATCGAATATTTCGCGGACTTTGATGCAATGCTCATCCGGAAACTGTTCGAAATCCAAGTCGTGCAACAAACCCACCAACCCCCAAAAATCCACCTCACCGACATACCCCAGATTAGTGGCGAAGTAACGCATCACGGCTTCAACCGTCTCCGCGTGCTGAATATGAAACGACTCCTTGTTGTATTTTTCCACCAGCGCAAAAGCTTCCCGGCGGGTGATTCCAGGGGCTAAACGACCGGTATTGTCCTCAGGTAAATGTTCAAACACCATACGTTTTACATTTTTTTCGCGTAAAGATAACCATTTTCCGCAAAATTACCGTCCGAACAAAAAATCAGTTGTGTTGTTTAAAAGTCTGTTTTCCGGGATACACGAATGAAACGATTTCTCCATGTGCTCATCAACATAGCCGTAGCCAACACCTCCACTTTCTTTCTGTGGAGTGCATTGTCTTTCTGGCTTTACCTGGAAACGCATTCGGTACTTATTCTCTCTATCCTCAGCGGGACTTTCATGACACTCGTCACCCTTTCGGGAATGTTTTTCGGCACGATTGTGGACAAACACCGGAAAAAGGAGGTCATTGCTATTTCATCTATTGTAGCCCTTATTTTTCTGCTACTTGCCGGTTCTGTCTTCTTGTTTTTCGACCGGAAAGAAATTGCCGATATATCGTCATCCGCCTTCTGGATTTTCTCCCTTTCCATCTTATTGAGCGCGCTTGTCAGCAACCTTCGTTCGATAGCGCTTTCAACCACCGTATCCATCCTGGTACCGAAAGAGGATTATGCCCGAGCCAATGGGATGGTAGGAATGGTTCAGGGTGTTGGAATGATAGCCAACACGGTTTTCAGCGGACTGGTGATCGGCCGGCTGGGGCTTGAATGGGCCATGTATATCACGCTTATTTTATCGGGACTGGCTCTGTCGCACCTGCTTTTCGTCCCGATACCGGAAGACCACCTGCATCACGATCCCGAAGTCCTCAATAAACAAGTGGATTTTAAAGGCGCCATAAAGGCCATACGTTCCGTTCCCGGGTTAATGGCCCTTATCTTTTTCACTACGTTCAACAACTTTATCGGCGGAGTGATCATGGTTCTTCTCGATCCCTACGGGCTGGAAATGTTCTCGGTAGAGATGTGGGGCATTGTTCTCGGCATCACCGGAACAGGCTTTATTTTTGGGGGGATGGCCATCACGAAAAAAGGGTTGGGCAAACAACCGTTACGGACATTGCTCTACGGCTATGTTATTGGAAGCCTTATCTGTTTACTTTTTACCGTTCGCGAATGGGCATGGCTGTTTCTGGCGGGAATTTTTTTGTATATGTTTTTCGTTCCGTTCATCGAGGCTGCAGAACAAACCATCATTCAAACCGTTGTACCGAAGATCAAACAAGGCCGGGTTTTTGGCTTTGCACAGACCGTGGAGTCGGCAGCCACTCCAGTTTCAAGCTACCTGATCGGACCGATTGCGCAATTCTCCATTATTCCTTTTATGGAAAGCGATGCCGGAAAACAAACCTTCGGCTGGCTGCTGGGAGAGGGAAACGCCCGGGGTATAGCGCTTACGTTTGTGTTAGCGGGTCTCTTTATGCTTCTTCTTTCACTGCTAGCTTTCCGCACCAGGGCATATCACCGCCTCTCCGAATCGTTCAAGAAATCGTTGTAACAGTAAGGTGTGAATTCCACACAGACAATGAACAGTAGGTTAGCGGATAATCATCAGTCCTATTTTTTCAGTACGTCTGCTCCTTGCTCTCCATTGCTTTTGGCCCAGGCACGATGCATCAGAGAAGTATTGAATACCAGGCTGATATTGCCGTTTTTATCCACTGCGATAACTCCGCCCCCGGAACCACCCATGGGCGATATTTTATTAAAAATCACTTTGTTGGCTGCTTCTTCAAGCGATAAACCTTTGTATTCCATCAACGCTGAGATATCAAAAGCCACCACACGTCGTATCCACAACTCCCCGTGTCCCGTACCGGAAACGGCAACCGTGTTGTTATTGGCATACGTTCCCGCACCGATGATGGGCACATCGCCCACGCGGCCCCATTTTTTGACGCGCATTCCGCCGGTGGAAGTGGCCGCGGCCAGATTGCCGTATACGTCAAGTGCAACACAACCCACCGTACCTTTGTCGCTTTGCTGTTTCACTTTTTTATCAACCGTAAAGTAGTTGTTATCCACTATCTCCAATCCCATTTGCTTTGCAAATGCCGATGCACCTTCGCTGATAAGAAGCACGTGTGCCGTGCTGTCCATCACTAACCGGGCAGCTTTAACCGGATTTTTCACGTCTCGGACTCCTGCAACGGCGCCGGCTTTTAAGTTGGAACCATCCATAATGGCTGCATCCAGTTCATGAAAGCCTTCGCTGTTTGCAACTGCTCCTTTTCCGGCGTTAAACAGCGGATTATTTTCCAGTGAAACTACCACTGCTTCCACGGCATCTAACGCCGTGGAGCCGTTTTTGAGCATTTCTTTACCGATTTCGAGCGACTTGAGTAACTCCGTCTCATAAACGGTAATTTGTTCTTTGGTCATGTTTACGGATGCACTCCCGGCTCCGCCGTGCAGGGCGATAGACCATTTTCCCTGCGCGCACGTGACGAATGACGCAAGCAAGAAGATGGATAAAGTAAAAAAATATTTTCTCATGAAGCTGTTGTTTGTCAAAGTTATTCCACAATCGCTTCCGTGAGTTCATCCAGTGAAAATCCGGCAAAAAAGTGGTTGAACTCTATGTTGGAAAGCGCTTTGCGAACATCCTCCGGGGTATATTTTACACCGATAAGCGCATTTTCCACTTCCGACAGGTTGCTGTTGTTTCCAAAAAAAGTTCCGTAGAATCGGATTTGCTGAATAAGAGCGTTCTTCACATCGGCAAAAACCTGAATTTTTCCGGCCGTATACCGGGATTGCCTTTCGATGCCAAATTTAGGAGAATGCCCATAATTCCATTCCCAGGCACCGAATTTCGAAGCACGCAACTTCTCTATATCAGCCAACTCTTCTTCCGAAAAAGTGTACTCTTTCATCTCGGGGAATTTAGATTTCATGTGCTCCAGCAACTTATCGGAAAATTCATTGACCGATATCTTTACCGGCAGGTTGGGCAAAATATTATCCACTACACTTCGTACGGACTTCACGCTTTTGCTTTCGATCTTGTCTTTAGGCACTTCAAGAGCCTTTGAAAGAACGGTCAGGTCGGTATCAAAAAGCAGGCATCCATGGTGCATGATCCTTCCCTGCATGTATGCCTGTGCATTTCCGCAAATCTTTTTCCCGTCGATAACCAGGTCGTTTCGTCCCGTAAACTCGGCCTTAACGCCTAAATCAGCCAAGGTATCGATGACTGGTCTGGAAAATGTTTTGAAATCGAAATCGGCACCCTTATCCTCGTTTGAGATAATGGTGTAATTGAGGTTGTTCAGGTCGTGGTACACAGCTCCCCCACCCGATATACGCCGAATGACGTGAATCCCGTTCTGTTTTACGTATTCCGAATTAATCTCTTCTATTGTGTTCTGATGCTTTCCCACAATAATAGCCGGCTCGTTTATCCACAAGATAAACACTTTATCGTGGTGCAGCAATTTTTTGAAGCAGTACTCTTCCAGCGCTATATTATAATCGGGTTTATTGGATTTGTTGACTATATAAATCATTTTTTTTATTTTTTGTGCCACAAAGATAAAAATTTTATCGAAGATTTGGTCGACGGCTTTTCAAACAAAACAGCAGCTGCCTTTTGAAACAACTGCTGTTTTAAAAACTCGAACGGTAATCCCATTAAATCATATCTTCCACGTTCCATACGAAAGCCCGGAGCCCCAGATTTTCGTATGCCTTGTCTAATTTCTTCAAATAATCCATCAGCGGCGCTACCCGGTGATCCTCCACTACAGTAAGGACAGCATTGTTTACCGATGGCCAGGCATGGCTGCCATAATGCGGCTCGCCGGCCTTGCTTCCTCTGCCGAATACTTCGCGCCACGAAGTGAATCCCCGGATATTGAGTTTGGAAAGGTCATCGATTATTTGTGAATAATGTGCCTGGTCTAATATTATCATTACTGCTTTCATGCTTTTGCTCCTTTCAAATAAGTTGTTGTTTCTCCCTGTCCGATTTGATTGTGAATTTCCTCACGATGCTTGCGACGCCGGCGCTTCACGCCGTTTCCTCCGAAAATGGAGTAGAGTGCAGGAACAAGGATAAGGGTTATGATGGTAGAGAAAGTCATCCCTCCGATAATGGAAATTCCGAGTGACTTCCACATTTCCGAACCTTGTCCGGTACCGATAGCCAACGGAACCATACCCAGGATGGTCGTCAGCGTAGTCATCAAAACGGGACGTAACCTCGACCTTCCACCGTGAACCACGGCTGTTATGATGGACATACCGCGTTCTCGGTTCAGGTTGATATAGTCGATAAGCACAATCCCGTTCTTTACGACCATACCCACCAGCATAATCAATCCCACGAAGCCCATGATGCCGAGAGGTTCGCCGGTTATCGACAGCAAAAGTAACGAGCCTATGAACGCAAACGGGACGGTCAGGATAATGATGAACGGATAGGTCAATGATTCGAACTGGGACGCCAACACGATGTAAACCAACAACGAAACAATCATCAACAGTAATCCCAACTGCGAGAAAGACTCCTGCTGTTCCTCCAGCGATCCGCTTATTTCTACCTGTACACCAGGCGGGACATCAAGTGAAGCAAGAGTGGCATTTACATCTTTTACAATCTCGCTTAACGCACGTTTGTATATGGTCCCCTGAACGGTTACTATGCGCTGGCGGTCTTTCCGGTCGATTTGCGGAAGCGACGAGTTTTCTTCAACCCGTCCCACATCGCGTACACGAATACCGACACCCATAGGATTGTAGATCATTATATTTTCGATATCTTCGATCGATTGACGGTATTGTTCGTCGTACCGCACACGTATGTTATACTCTTCGCCGTCTTCCCGGTAACGCGACATAATAAGCCCGTTGATCCGGTTCCTTACGGCATTTGCCGTTGTTGCCATATTCAGCCCGTTTAACGACAGCTTCTCCCGGTCAAAAACAATGTTATACTCCATCCGGTAATCTTTACGCGAGATAGTGATATCGCGTAATCCGGCAATAGCCTCCAACTTAGGTTTCAAATCGGCGGCCAGTTTATCGGTTTCCGTCAGGTCGTAACCGTAAATCTCAACGGCTACGTTGCTACCTCCTGTCATTCCCATATCCCCACCGCCGGGCATTACCCTGAAGCGGTGTACTTCTGGCATGGCTGCCAATTCGGTACGCAGTTCGTCGGAAACATCGTATATGGATTTCTTCCTGTTTTTGGCTTCGGTCAACCGGATGTTATAGCTAAGAATGTTGGATCCGTTATCCTGCATGGCAGCCCACGCATTATCGTCACTCGCCTGTCCCACAGCAAAAGAAACTATCTCTACCTCCGGATGTTGTTTCTCCATCATTTGGGCAATCTTGTGTCCGGTTTCCCGAGCTAGTTCCATTCTTGTTCCCGTAGGCATCTCAACGGTCATAGCTATATCGTTGTTGTCCGAGGCAGGCATAAATTCCGTTTTAAGCGTTAAGGCGCTGATAACAACTCCCAATATAAATATGGCTAAAACAGTGGTAACGGTCGTTCTTCTGTTGGTCGCCACCTTTTTCACCAGCCGGGAATACCCTTTGTCGAGCTTATCCAACAGGGGCAGTACATTCTTGTTGTACCATCTATCGAACATACTCATTTTCTTATCCTTATCGGCTCTCATCATTTTCGCACTCATCATCGGCGTTAGTGTCATGGCAATAATCAAAGAAAGTGAAATAATGATAGTCACCATCCACCCAAGCTGTTTAAACATAACTCCTGCAAAACCGCCAACCATTGTCATTGGCAGGAACACAGCCACGATAGTAAGTGTGGACGCGATAATGGACAACGAAACTTCTTCGGTTCCGTAAACAGCCGCCTGTTTGGGACGACTACCCCGTTCGATGTGGGTAGTGATGTTTTCGAGTACCACGATAGCATCGTCAACCACCATGCCTATGGTAATAGACAGGGCCGACAACGATATGATATTGATCGAGTTGCCCGTTAGATACAGGTAAATAAACGATCCGATCAACGAAATAGGAATGGTTACCATGATAATGACCGTTGCCCGCCAACGCCCGAGGAAGAAAAGTACAACCAGCCCCACAATTACCAAGGCAAGCAAAATGGTCTCGAGCAAACTGTTGATAGACACCTTCACATACTCCGATGTATCCATCACGGTTACAATCTCGATGTCGGGCGGAAGGTTTTTCTTCAACTCCACAATTTCTTTTTTAACAGCATTGGCAATTGCTACCGTGTTGGAACCCGATTGCTTTTGCACCACAAGAGAAGCACTTCTCTCCCCGTTGGTATAATTTTCCATGATACGGTCCTGCAACGTATCCTTCACAACGGCCAAATCTCTTAAATAAATGGGCCGGCCTTGATTACTCCCCACAATGATGTTGTTGAGTTCACGGCTTTCGGAAAATTCACCTTCAAGACGCAGCATATACGTTTGTGATCCTATATCGAAGTTTCCGGCAGGGACGTTAACATTTTCAGCGGAAATAACCTGAGCGATCTGTTCCAGGGAGATATTGTAGGCTTCTAACTTCTCAGGCATGATATTTACCTGAATCTCCCGCTCCGGCGCACCTGATACAGCTACGGTCCCTACACCCGGGATACGGTTGAGCGGATTGGCCACCTGCTCGTCGAGAATTTTATACAACGCCCCTGCACTCTCCCGGGCCGTTGCCGAGAGAATGATTACGGGAATCATATCGGAGCTGAATTTCAGGATCATGGGATCTTCAGCACCTTCAGGAAGAAATCCCGAGATCATGTCCACTTTGTCCCGGACGTCGTTCATCACATTATCCATATTCGTCCCGAAATCAAACTCAAGCATCAGCATAGACATTCCGTCTCTCGACTGGGAAGTGATTTCTTTAATGCTCTCCGTAGAGTTCAGCACGTCCTCCAACGGCCTTGTGACGTTGGCTTCAACGTCGTCTGATCCGGCTCCGGGGTACGAGGTCATCACCGAAATAATGTTCATGTCTATTTCGGGATATAAGTCGATGGGAAGCTGACGGTAAAACATAAACCCGATAATCACAACTCCAATAAATATTAGTGAAGTTCCGACGGGATTCTTTACCGCGGTTTCATATATTTTCATTTTTCTGCTTTTAGCTTATTCTACAACTTCTACTTCGGTTCCGTCTATCAATCCGGCGTTACCTTGCACAATAACCCTGTCGCCTGCACTCAAGCCGGAAACAATCTCGTATTTATCTTCGATGCGGGTTCCTAATTGAACGAGGGTGTAAACCGCCTTTCCGTCTTTTTCAACGAAAACATACCTGTCGTTTGACCCGGTTTGTTTCAACACTGCCATATCGGGTACAAGCGGGCGATCGTTTGTTCCAAAATTCATGGTTACACGGGAAAACATTCCCGGACGGAGCCGCTGATCAGAATTATTGACTTCTATTTCTACCGGAAAAGTATGCGAAACAGGATTTAACGTAGGATGGATCAACGATACTTTTCCCTCGAAAACTTCGTCAGAGAGCGCATCTACCTGTACTTTTGCGGGCATTCCTTTTACCACCTGGCTATAGAACGATTCAGAAACATTGATGATAACCTTCACCGGATTAATGTTCTCAATGGTGAGAATAGGCTGACCACCAGCCATGTCTCCCGGATCGTAGTTTCGTACTGTCACCACTCCGTTGATCGGGCTCGTCAGGCGGGTGTTTTCACCCAGATTGTTCAGTGCAGTTTGAGCGACGTCGAGCTGGGCTTTTACCTGGTCGAGTTGTTGTTTGGAGATCCCTCCGACATTGTAGAGCTCCAGGTATCGCTCATAATCCCTTTTCAGTGTAGCCAGTTGCGTTTGCTGCTGTGAATAGTTGGCAGCATCCATAGTCACAACCGTCTGTCCTTTGCCTACCCGGCTGCCTACATCCACGTGAATGCTTCTGATACGCCCACCCATTGCCGGAGCAATGTTATTTACCGTATTGGCCTCAACCGTCGCGGTGAAAGTCGATAATTGGTCAACGGGGGTCAGCCGGACCTCTTCCACCTTTACGTTTTTCTTAACTGTTTCGGTTTGCGTTTCGTTCTTTGTCGTTTCTCCTCCGCAAGATGCGAGAAAAAAGAGAGCTGCCAGCGGCATAAATTTCAGCACATTTTTCCGTTTCATATTTAAATTTGTTTGTATTTCTTAATTTGTTGCCTGGATATCATATCCGAGTGTCTTTTCCAAATCGGCTTTAGCAGCCAGATAATCGTAAATAGCGTTGCGATACTGCAGTTCTGCGTTTGTTATTGCCAGGGCAGCTGCGTTGACCTCAACAATGGTACCCATACCGGTTTCGTAACGCTTCTGTGTAATTTGATACCCTTTGCGCGCTTGCTCCACCGCCGATTCAGATGCCACGACTTGTTCCATACTCTTTGCCATCAGGTCCCAATTGTTTTTAATCGAGAGTTTCAATCCACGTTCCACGTCTTTTCGTTGTTCCTTCAACTGATAAAGCTGAATTTCGGACTGCTTCATGTTGTGATAGCGCTGCCCGCCGTTGAACAACGGAATGGAGAGCGTGACACCCAGCATGGAATACGGATCCCAGCGATAAGTGCTGAACTTGAAATCGTTGTTCTGACTCATATACATGTAATTAAACGACGAGACAAGTGTCGGTGCGAATTGGAATTTCTGCATCTCGTAGCCCTTTTTCGCCATATCAGCTTGCAGATCAAATTGCTTGATGTCGCTATTGTTCAGAAGCGACGTATCTGCAGGAATGATTGTATCGAACATGGCTTTCCGGTAATTATCGAGCGAACCGACTACTTTCAGCGGTATCTCGCTATCAATTCCCATAAGCATTTTCAATTGCAACTCGGCAATCTTCATCATGTTCTCCGACTGTAAGATACTTGGAATAAGGCTTTTGAGGCGAACATCAGCGGTAATCACATCGTATTCAGCCACCACACCCTGTTTAAAACGGTCCCTGATGTTCTCCAGGTTGAGCGAATCGGTAGCATACGTTTTCTTAAAAACATCGTAACTGTCTTGAGCTAGCAACAAGGAGTAAAACGATTTTTTTACCTGGTTCGTCAAATCAATGCGCGACGAACGGGCTTTCTCCATAGCGAGTTGAATATCCACCCGGCTCATCTGAATATTCTTCCATAACGAGGGCACCACCAAAGGCATACTTACGTTCAGGCCGGCGGTGTAAACATTCAGACGCCCCATTTGAATGCCTTCGCCGGCACTTTCAGGGTCTGGGGCAAACATTTTACCCACGGTCTCCATTATCTTCAATTCTTCGGGTGTATATTTTGTTGGATCGATAGCGCCGCCACCCAGCCCGAAACCTTCATCAAAATATACGGTCTGCCGTTTAATAGCGCGTTGATATTGGCCGATAAGATCAAACTGTGGAAACAACGCCCCGTAAGCCGATTTCCGGGCATACTCTTTTTTGGTGATTTCCATATCGGCCACTTTTACGTTGGGATTTTCGCTGAGCGCGATCTCCAAAGCCGTGTTCAAATCTATTCGTAAACTGTCTGAATCCTGTGCAGCTGCCGTGGATAAACACAGCCCTCCCCAAGCCATCAGTAAAACGATACTTAATTGCTTTGCTCTCATATACAGTAATTAATTGTTTTCGTTTGTTTTGTTTGTAAGATAATCATCAATAATTTGAATCCCTTTATAGGTAGAAATTCCGCGAATAAAATTTACCATCATCGTAAAAAAAAGCTGCTGAAAGGAAAAAGGCGGTTTCTCAAGATACGCTGCACGAATATACGTGTAGGTACTCTCCTCCACCAGGAAGGCCGCCACGTCCACGTTCAGGTCCCCGCGGATATAACCTTGATCGATTCCCTGCTGCAGGTATGTTTTTATATGTATTTTATTGTTTTCAACATCTTGCTGAATCAGCTTATAGATCCGGGGATAATACTTATAGATATCTTCGTAAAATTTAATGGAAGGCAGTTCCTTATTTTTATGGTATTCAATTAAATAAAGAAATACCTCAATCATATTTTCCGACCGGTTTATTACCTCCACAATCTTATTGTTCCTTTCATCGCGCTTGCCAGCCAGGTAAGTCAATAAGACCTCTTCCTTATCCCGGAAATTCTCGTAAAGGGTGCGTTTTGAAATGCCTAAAGAAGACGCTAAGTCATCCATAGAGACGTTTTTGATACCGTACTGGTAAAAAAGAGTACCTGCTCTTCTGACTATTCTTTCTTTTAGTGTCATCGTATTTAAAAAAACGCCACAAAGGTAATTCAGAAAACTCAAAACATCAAATCGGTTTTCCAGGTTTTAACAAACTTTACAATAAGATTTTGTTACAAGCCCAGCCTTTCCCGAAGCCGCTTGTATCCGGAGACACTGATTTTTATTTTATCACCGTTACTCAAGGTAAGCAGTTGATTTTGTTTCTCGTACAATTCGATGCGCAATATTTTTACCGTGTTGACCAAATAAGAACGATGCACCCTTACAAACTGCTTCTCAGGCAAATGAAGTTGGAAATACTTCATGGTTTCTTCTTTCAAAAACTTGTCGGAATCGGTAAAAATACGCACATAATCGCCTTCGGCCCGGAAATAAACAATTTCTGAAACCTGAATCATGTTTATCTTTTGTCCCGATCTGATAACAATACGTTCGAGCGGTTGGATTTCTTCTGTGCCAATATCGCCTGGTTTCAACAAATCCTCTTCCGTATCCTCATCTACCGGCTGGGGAGAGGCCTCCCTTTCAGCAAGTCTTACCCTGAAAAACTGTACCAACAGGAGATATATGAGAAAAGCAACGAAAGCTTTCAGCGGAAACATCTTTATGGCTTCCATCAGGTTTTTCGGATTAAAAACCAAAAAAGCCGAAATATAACCTAAACCCGTCCAAATGGTTATGGCTAAGAAACCAAGTGCAGTGTAATTGATAAAACGCTGATAAATTTCCAATGTTTCAAAATTCCCGTACTTGACCACTTTCCAGAGCAAAAAACTTACACCTGTAAAAAACAACGCATTCATCATCCCGTCCAACATCAATTGGGGGAAAGGAAACGTTACAAGCGAACGGAATGCCAACGCCTGCATAAATGCATAGGCGACGCACAAAACGGCTATCGCTAATAAGCGCGAGACATTATTCGAAAGAAAAAAATTCATCTCAATAAAGGTGCCTACCGTATTTCACAACCTCCGAAAACGATCTCGCCACTAATAAGCAACCGGCGCGAAGTATCCTGATTCGTTGATTTTGAAAAATGTTTGTTGTCCACTCCCCCCAAAACGGTACTTATCTTAGGCACAACCACCCAATCATCGGGCAGGTACAATTTTATGCCGCCAAATACGGCTTCAACCTGAAGGTACGTATCACCTTCGGGCAGTGATGCCCGGCGCAGATCGAGCTCTACTCCTCCAAAGACAACTTCAATTTGTCCTCCCCGGAACACAGGTTCCAGAAAAATATCTTCGATACCGCCGAAAACAACTTCCCGTACATAGATACCGTCTGTGCCTTCCATTTTATCAACATTCAAAGGCCGTTGTATATGACCATGACGATGGCAACAGGCTTTTTTTCCAAACAGTATTTTTAATATAACTCCGGCTCCGACTACTATAAGCAGAACAGGCCAGAAGGTTGCGGTAAAACCTTCGTTAATACCCGGCAGCGCATCAGGATATAAATGAGCGATACGGGGCAATAGGAAAAAAGCAGCCAGGGTCAACCAGAAAAACAGGGCCAGGTACTCACTAAGTTCAAGATAGAAGTGCAAAAGATTTGATTACATTACACTTCTTATCTTAATTGTTTTTTTCCAAAATCCCCTTTCAAAAGTGCTTAAGGGGTTTTGAAAAAAACAATTAGTCAATCAGCAACATAAAAAAATAAAAAAGGAGACCGAAGTCTCCCTAAAATTAACTATTATGTTGCTTATGAAAAAATACAAACAGTTAACTTCAGAACAAAGATATGCTATTTATTTAGGCTTACAAAACGGAACAAGCAAGTCTGAAATAGCCAAGCAGATAAAGGTAAATATTTCTACGGTTTATAGGGAATTAAGCCGTAACAAAAACAAAACTGGAGGCTACTCATGGCGTTTGGCACAAGAGATGGCCCAAGAGCGCAAAGAACGTTTACCGGGCAATAGATCGACATCGGAGTGGATTAAACAGAAAATAATCCGTCTCATTCGCAAAGATTGGTCGCCCAAACAAATCAGCGGATATCTCGCAAAATATGATCAAATATCTATCTCTCACGAGACTATTTATCAATGGATCAGGCAAGATAAGAAATCGGGAGGAAACCTTTACAAGCACTGCCGCCACAAGCTCAAATACAGAAAAAGACCCGTAGGTTCTGCCACTAACATACCCAACAGAAAAAGTATTCGCCAAAGGCCAAAAGAGGCCGACGGAAGCCGGTTTGGAGATTTTGAAATGGACACCATAATAGGAAACGGACAAAAGGAAATAATACTGACAATGACAGAAAGAAATACAAACTTTATAATGATGAGAAAACTGCCTATGGGCAAAGACTCTAAGCAGGTTTGCAAGGAAGTCATTGCTATGTTGCTGCCTTATAAGGACAAACTGAAAACCATTACAACAGATAACGGATCCGAGTTTGCAGCACACGAACTGATAACAAAAAAGTTGAAAGTACCGGTATATTTCACTGATCCTTATTCATCGTGGCAAAAAGGAGCTGTTGAAAATGCCAATAAATTAATCCGGCAATACATCCCAAAAGGAGCAACATTTAAAGATTATTCCGATGAGAAAGTAAAAGAAATACAGCATAAACTAAACAGAAGACCAAGAGAAAAATTAGACTTTAGCAATCCTAAAATAGAGTTTTACAAAAATTATTACTAAATTGCACTTGCTGGTTGACTCTAGGGGGAACAAACGAGATACATATAGTTTGGAAGAAATGCTTTTTTTACAGGTGTGAACCGATTACTCTTTTAAGTGTTTTAGAACTAAAACTAATTATCTGCGAAAAATGGCAATTATCAAAAGTATTCTTGATACGGATTTGTATAAGTTTACCACCAGCTATGCATACAGCAAGCTTTTTCCCCGTGCCTTTGGAGAGTTTGTATTTGTGGACAGAAGTAATGGCGATTATCCCGACGGATTTGATGAACGGGTACGGCAAGAATTGGACAAGATGTCGGAACTGAGCCTGACGATAGGGGAGGAGGAGTTCGTGAGAAAAAAGATGCCGTATCTACCACCAATTTATATCGATTTTTTGAAAGGGTTCCGTTTTGATCCGTCGGAAGTGGAGGTTTCTCTCGAAGGCCGTAAATTAAAAATCCGTGCCACGGGGTTGCTTTATCGCATTACGCTTTGGGAAACGCCTATCCTCGCTACGGTATCTGAACTTTATTTCCGGGAAACGAAGCAGTATCCCGACACGCAATACATGGAAAAGGCGGCCATAGAGAAAGCACTTAGCCTGAAAGAAAACGGTATCACGTTTTCACTTTTCGGCATGCGACGCCGGTTTAGTTTCGAAGTGGAGGACCGGGTTACCGGATTGTTGAAGCAATACGCAGGAGATTCCCTGTTCGGTACCAGCAATGTATACCTGGCATATAGACACAACGTGAATGTGTCGGGAACACATCCGCATGAATGGGTACAGTTTCACGGATCAATTTACGGATATAAAATGGCCAATTACATGTCGATGGAGAACTGGATTAACGTGTACGACGGTGATCTGGGAACCGTACTCACCGATACCTATACCACCGATGTTTTTCTTCGAAACTTCAGCAAAAAGCATGCGGCGTTGTTTACCAGCCTCCGGCATGACAGTGGCGATGCTTTTGTTTTTACCGATAAAGTCATTCGACGGTATGAAGAACTGCGGATAGACCCCAAGTTGAAATACATTGTTTTTTCGGACAGCTTGAATGTAGACAAGGCGATCCTTATCAAAAACTATTGCGGAGAACGTATAGGGGCTACTTTCGGTATAGGAACGAACCTGACCAATGATGTGGGCAACAACATCAAGGGAATGAATATTGTGATGAAACTGTTCCGATGTAAAATGACTGCCAAAGAACAATGGCACGAATGTGTGAAACTGTCGGATGTGGAAGGGAAGCATACCGGAAGCGAAAAAGAAATCCGCCTGGCACAGGAAACGCTGGGACTCTGAAACGCGTTTTGGGCCAGGTGATAAGCTCTCAATAACTGAATTTAGTACTCGAAGGCATACCTGTATTCCGTTGTATTTCCCGCTCCGTCGGTAGCCACAAAAACAAGTTCCTGTGTTTTGCCTTTTTCCAGCCTTGAATCGTCGAACCGGTAAGTATATAGGGAGGATTTCATATCGTGTGAAAAGAGGACGAATTTCCCGTTAATGGTTCCTTTAAAGGCGGATATTCCGCTTTTGTTATCCGATAGCCGGATTTGGATCCTGCGTGAAGCCACCCATTTTTCAGGATTTACGGGGACGATATTCGGTGGGAAGGTGTCTGAATCAACGGCATACATCCTGCCCAGCTCGCGGATGGAAACCTCCATGCCGTTCCGTTTGTAAGTACCGCCTATCCAGTTGTCGTTACCTGTTTCCGTGATTTCCACAATACCGTATTGCTGCTTGTTATCCAGGGTGTCCGCGTTTAATTTTATCCATACGGTAGCGTTTTGGTGTAGCGGTACCGGTGAGTCATTCACCCGGTGTATATCGGAGTAATAGACCGTTGAGCCAGTTTTACGGTGTGAAAAACAAAAGCTGTTGTATAGATTTCCAGAAGGTATGTCGAGCATAAAATCAAAGTCTACAAATGTATTGTGTAGTGTCCACGGCATAAAGTTTTTGCAGGAATCCGTTTTTGCGACGGGTTGTTGCTGTCCTACGACCACAAAAGAGTATACAAGGGTATTTCCGTTATGATCTTCAAGTTCATAGCGCATGCGGTAATCTCGCTCTTCGTTGATATCGATAAATCCGTTATTGACTGCGTCGTAGAACTTGAGCGTGTTTCCCGGCTCTATAAATGACTTCATGTAAAAAGAACTTCGTTCCCGCCATTCTTCAAAGTCGATAAATGAATTCAACATGCGCGTCTTACTGAAAGAAAACCTGTCGATGGAACTGCTGAACACCTGCTTCTCGTCTACAAATAATCTGACGTGTTTGACACTGTAGATGTTGGATTGACCGTTCATCCGATCGTATGCTTTTACGGCTACACCGATTCTACCCCATGCGTTTATCGCTTGAGGCGGTGCCAGGAGTACCCCGGACTTGTTTTTCAAAATATTCATCCGTAGGGGATTGCTGCTTCCGTTCACGATTCCTTTCCCCTCAATAGTATAAAACGCAATGCCCCGAATCTCGGGCTTTTGAGTGTCGAGGATGGCCCGGCTGAAAAAAAAAAGCGGATCCAGTGGGTCCTGCGTCTGGGTGTCGCGTACTTCAAAGTGCAGGTGTGGGCCACCGGAACTGCCTGTATTTCCACTCAATCCTATTTGCTGACCTTTTTTTACGATCAGCAAACCCGGTTCGGGGTAAAGCTCCACCCGGTAACTTTCTTGCTCGTATTGCTTTTCTTTCACAAAATCGGCAATAGGGCTGGAAAAACTGTTCAGGTGCGCATAAACGCTGGTATGTCCGCTGGGATGGTCGATGTAGAGTGCCAACCCATATCCTCCAGGGGAAACACTTATGCGCGAAACATAGCCGTCTTCGATGGCCGCAACCGGTTTGTTTACCGTTTGTTGTGTTTTGAAATCAATGCCTGAATGAAAGTGGTTGCTTCGCAACTCCCCGAAGTTGGCACTGAGTGCCGGAGGAATATCAAGCGGGTTGGTATAGGGATGTTGTGTATAAGCCGAGAAACGAGCCATGGAAAAGAAAAGAAAAACGCATGAAAATAGTATATTGAACTTCATAAATCCTTGTTTGATTTGCAAACATAGGTATAAAAGAGTAAAACAACAATAGGAATTCCGCAGACAATCGATTCATAATCCGTTTTGAAGAACGAAGCATACACTCTAAATGCCGCATTTTACGAGGAGTAGGCGAGGATAGCGTCAGGTAGGGTTGTTTTGTTAAATAAAATTAAAATAAAGAAATTCATTGGTACTTTGCATTGCATATTACCTTGTTTAATTTATCTTTGTGGTGTAAATAAAAATTTATTGAAAAATGAATATTGAAAATACCCAAAGTCAAATGAGGAAAGGAGTACTGGAGTACTGCATTTTGGCGATTATCAGGCGGAACGAAGCATATCCGGGTGATATAATCGACGAAATGAAAAATGCAGGCCTGCAGCTTCTTGAAGGAACGCTATATCCTTTGCTCAATCGGTTGAAGAACGCCGAAATACTCACTTATCGCTGGGTGGAAAGTACTTCGGGCCCTCCTCGAAAATATTTTATCCTGACAGAGAAAGGTGAAAAATTTTATGATCTTTTAGAATCGACATGGATAGAATTATCCACCGGAGTAAACGTCGTTGTCAACGGCAATTATTCTAAAGAAGACACTGTTGTCAATGACAATTTAAATGAACCTAACACCACAGAACAATGAAAAAAGTGATTAATATCAATTTCCAGGGGCAGGTCATCGCTATCGAAGAAACTGCTTATGAACTTTTGAAGCAATACATAGACAGTCTGAAAAAATATTTTTCGCGGGAAGAGGGCGGAGAAGAGATTGTAAACGATATAGAAAACCGTATTGCCGAATTGTTTGGAAACCGGCTGAAGCTGGGTATCAATTGCATTACCGATGAAGATGTTCAGTCCATTATCTCCAGCATAGGAAGACCGGAAGATTTTGACACGGAATATCAGGAGTCGGTTTACGCCTATGGTGAAACACCTTTTGAACAGTTTGCCTCAACTTCGGAGCAGCCGAAATCGGAACCTGACGGAAGCGAAAGGCGGCAGACCCTTTACCGCAATGCAAACGATAAAATAATTGCTGGTGTGTGCAGCGGCCTCGCTCATTACTTCAAAATAGATCCGGTGTGGATGCGTATTGTTTTTGTTGTGCTTTTCAGTGTGTTGTTTTGGGTGTACCTCATTTTATGGATTGTCTTAAAGCCCAAAGTGCTGGAGACAAATGTTGCCAGAAGGCTTTATCGGAATCCCAATGACCGTTTCCTGGGAGGAGTTTGCGGAGGAATTGCAGCGTACTTCAAAATTGACACGTGGATTCCGCGTTTGCTCTTTGCAGCTCCGTTATTTCTGAATTTGATGGGGATGATCTCCATACCTTTTTTCCCGTGGAACCGTTTTTTTGACAACGTGGATTTCAACTGGAACATCAATATGTCGGTTGTCGTGATCTATGCCGTTCTATGGGTAATTATTCCGAGGGCCACTACCGTAAAGCAGAAACTCGAAATGATGGGAGAGGAGGAATATATCAAATCCATACGTGAAACTGTAAGCGATAACGTGGCAAGTGTGAAAAGCAAAACTGACGACGGTGATAATTATACCAAGCCGTACGCTGCAACAGCTGCTGTTGCCGGTGATTCGGAAAAAGTGTCTCTGGATGCCATGCCGCCCGAGCCCCCACGCTTCCATGCCGCGAAAGCGTCAGCAAACGCAACGGTTGGTTCTGGTAATTCGGGTTGTCTGAATGCATTGGGAATCCTTTTCAAAATTATATTCTTTGCGTTCGCCGGAATTTTTGCTGTAGTTACGACGGGAATGATGATCGCTTTTCTTGTAGCCGGCACAAAATTTGTCCCTCTAAAGTCGTTATTTATTGACCAGGGTTACGAAAATACCCTGTTGTGGTTGTCTGCAGGATTACTGTTTGCAGTTCCTATTATATCCATTATCGTGTGGATCGTTCGTCGGTCAATGAAAGCAAAATCACGTCCGGTTATCGGAGTCGTGTCGATTATCTTGTGGGTCGTCGGAATCTTTTCTGCTACTATGCTCGGATTTAAAGTGGCCGAAAAATTTAGTGTGGAGTCATCTGCTGAAAATGTACAGGCTCTTTCTGCTTTTAGCGGCGACAAGTTATACGTGGATATGGCGGTTTATCCGTCAGACTACTACTCTTTCAGCCGTAACTTCGGACCGGGTTCAGATTTGGATAATTTCCCCTATTATACCATAAATGAGGACTCCCTGCTGTTTTCAAACATTAAGCTACAGATTGTTCAAAGCCAGGATTCTTTGTATTACGTGAGAACCATTTCGTCAAGTTCGGAAAGAGACCTGAAGATTGCCAGAAAGAATGCCGGAGAGTTTACTTATCCCTTACAACAACAAGATTCCCTGTTGTTTTTGCCCGAGTTTTTCTCGGCACCTATTTCACAAGGTTTCCGCTTGCAGGGGATGATCGTGGAAATAGCTGTGCCGCTTGGCAAAAAAATTGAGATCGACGAACGGTTGGACGATTACGATAATTTTACCTCAAATTCGTCTGTTCGCCGAAAATTGAAAAAAAGCCGCAACAACAAGACTTTCGATTGGGATTATGGGGAAGAATATATTCTCGAAAACGGAGGTTTAAACAAGACGGTCATACTTACGGATTCTATATAAGTTTTACTTTTGCATTAATAACTTCATGTGTTCAAAAGCAGCCGGACGTTTTTTTCGGCTGTTTTTTTGTTGAAAAAGAGGAGGGATTTTCCTTTTTTTGTAGTTTTGTAAAAACAACCGCATAGCTATGGAGAAACAAGTCCGGAAAATCGTTACAATTTTTAATCTTCGTTCAGAGTTGGAGGATTACGAAACCATTCATGCAGAAATAGAAAAAGGGATTCAGTTCAGGGGGACCAACCTCTGGATCTTGATGTTTGCCATTGTGGTAGCATCGGTGGGATTGAACATGAATTCTACGGCTGTAATTATCGGCGCTATGCTTATCTCTCCGTTGATGGGTCCAATAAACGGGATGGGGTATAGTTTGGCAACTTACGATTTTTATCTTTTCAGGCGGTCGCTTAAAAACTTTATCTATGCTGTAGGGGTAAGCCTGCTCACCTCCGCACTCTATTTTTTCCTTTCTCCGATAAATGAAGCTCATTCGGAATTGTTGGCCCGGACCAGCCCCACTATCTACGATGTTTTGATCGCTCTTTTCGGTGGGTTAGCCGGTATTGTGGCCATCAGCAGTAAGCTTAAAGGTAATGTTATTCCCGGAGTAGCTATAGCTACAGCACTTATGCCGCCTATCTGTACTGCCGGGTACGGATTGGCCACACTACAATTCAACTTTTTCTTCGGAGCCCTGTACCTCTTCACGATCAATACGGTTTTTATTGCCTTTGCGGCATTGGTTGTGTGTCAATACCTGAAGTTTCCCATCGGAAGCATTGTCGATCCCGACAGAAAGAAGCGGGTAAATCGAGCCCTTACAGCCGTAATTCTTATCACGTTAGTTCCGAGTGTCTATTTCGGATATCAACTCGTGCAGAATGAAAATTTTATCCAGCATGCCGAATATTTTATCAGTCAGGTTTCTGTAGTGGAGGGGAATTACCTGCAAAAAAGCAACATTAATCCGTCGAATAAAAATGTGGATCTGGTGTATAATGGCTACGGACTTTCCCCGAAACACATCGATTCCATTAAACTGGTGGCTTTTTTTAATAAAATCGATACAGCAAAATTAAGCATCAGTCAGGGTTTTGAGGCTTCCTTCGTACAGGAAAATACAAGAAGATATCAGTCGGAGACCGAAGTCCTTAACAACAGACTGAATGCTACAACGTTTGCCCTGAAGCAAGCTGAAAACAGAATAGACAGCATTCGGAATATTCCTGCTTTGGGAGAAAAGCTGTTATCGGAAATACAACCGCTGTATCCGCAGATAAGCGGTTGTTCGTATACGGAAACTTTTTCTTACTTTATGCGAAAAGACAGTATTCTTCGCAGCAACAGAACCCCGCTTGTTATTTTTACCGTGTCCCGAAACGCGTTGCGTACTGCCGATAAGAACAAGATAGGGGAATGGCTCAAAAACCGGTTGGAGAAACCGGAAGTGCTTACCTATTACGATGAGATGCGATAAACGAAAAAAAGAGTGCTTAAGTCGCTATAAACAAAAGTTTTATTGCTACATTTGCAGCAATATGTCTTAATCTTCAATGTTTAACTAATCCAAGAAATACTATGGCAAGATTACTCATCTTAGGCGCCGGTATATCCGGCCACACAGCGGCATTGTCGGCAAGACGGAAATTGGGAAAAGAACACGAAGTAGTGGTTGTCAGCCCAAATGCCTACTACCAGTGGGTTCCTTCCAATATCTGGGTTGGAATTGGTTTAATGAAAGTAAAACAAGTTATTTTCGAACTGGCTCCGGTTTATAAAAAGAACCACATTGTTTTTAAGCAGGCGCTGGCGCTCTCCATTCATCCCGAAGGAAATGCGGAAACCGATAAGGGATTTGTGAAAATCAGGTATGTTTCTGAAGATAGAAAAGACCGGGAGGAAATCCTGGAATACGATTACCTGATTAACGCTACCGGACCCAAGCTTAATTTTGGAGCCACCGAGGGTCTGGGGCCGGAATTTTACACCGATTCCGTATGTACTTATCAACATGCGGCCTTGACGTGGGAGCACCTACAAGCCTGTTTTGCCAAAATGGAAAAAGGCGAAAGGCAGCGGATAGTTGTCGGAACGGGACATCCTCTGGCCACTTGTCAGGGAGCGGCTTTTGAATTTGCGTTAAACATCGCATTTGAGGTAGCCCGGAGGAAACTCGATCATCTGGCAGAAATAAGTTGGATCTCCAACGAATATGAATTAGGCGATTTCGGTATGGGAGGGGCTTTTATAAAACGAAGCGGTTACATTACCCCTACCAAGATTCTTGCCGAGTCGCTCTTCACTGAGTATGGCATTACCTGGACTGTGGGCGCGGGAGTCAAGAAAATTGAACCGGGAATAATCCATTACGAGACACTGGCGGGAGAAGAATTGATCAAAGAGTTTGATTTTGCCATGCTCATCCCCGGTTTTGCAGGAGTTGGTTTAAAGGCTTATAACAAAAGTGGAGACGATATAACAACAGTTCTGTTTGCTGCAAACGGGTTTCTCAAGGTGGATGCCGATTATACGTTAAAACCCTACAGTGAATGGAAACCATCGGATTGGCCTTCTATCTACGAGAACCCCACTTACAACAATGTTTTTGCTACTGGGATTGCGTTTGCTCCTCCGCATGCTATTTCTAAACCCATGGTGAGCACGAAAGGAACGGCAATCTCAGCCACTGCTCCCCGTACAGGAATGCCTTCGGGGGTTATCGGAAAAGTGGTTGCTGAAAATATTGCCGACAGGATTAAAACAGGCAGACGCGAGTACAAACACAAGGCTTCCATGGCACGTATGGGGGCTGCCTGCGTTATCTCTGCCGGATTTGGAATAAAGAAAGGGAAGGCCGCATCAATGACGGTTTTTCCTATTGTCCCCGATTGGGAAAAATATCCGAAATGGGGCAGGAACCTCCGTTATACCTTAGGCGAAATAGGACTTGCTGGACATTGGTTTAAGCTGATTATGCACTATATGTTTTTATACAAGGCAAAGGCAAACCCTTTTTGGTGGCTGATTCCTGAATGATTTCGATAACCATTAGAAAACACGGATATGGATAATAAAAATACAATACCCTATAGCCTGGAATCGTTTGCCACGGTTCCCACAGGCTGGACAAAATTCTGGCGAACCTGCATTTTGTATCAGACAGTGCGGTTTTTTGTCATAGGCTTTAAAGTGATGCGTATAGTAGCAGGAGGCCACTCGTAAGCAGTAGGTTACAGCTCGAAAGATGCCTTGACGCCGATTTCCCTGAATTTGGTTTTATGAAACGAGCAGAAAATCGCAGCATTTGCAGTTTTGAAAAACCGGTTGCCGACACCGTATCCAAATTCAGTGTACGAAACAATGTAGGGGGTATAAAGCTGGCTTATGTACAAACGTTCCCGGTTGATGTAATCAGAGATTAAAGGAATGTTCCGGATGATAAGAAAAGGGGTCTCAAGCATAATATGTCCCTGCACATAAGAGTCGGAAGCGTTGTACAGGTGGCGGTTCAGCAAACTGAATGTCCCACCTATGCCGTCTTGCCAGTTGTCGGGAAAGTTATTTTTGGCAAAGAAGGTAAAATCGGCAAAATATTCAGTGCTCTGGTTAACAAACCGTCCTGCACCCACTCGATACTTAAATGAACTCATCGGCCCGAGAGGAATATTTTGGCTCATGTCGAACTCCACCCGGTTGTATTGTGATGTGCTACCAAAAACATTCCGGTAGCTTCTTGAGAGTTCTATCTTGAAAGTGGGAAACCGGGAGCGGACGTAAATTTTTTGGCGTCCTTCATAACGGTAATATTGTTCCGGAGTCCAGCTGAGCCTCAGGTAAGGCGCAAACGCCTTCTTTGTGACAAGGATATTTTCTATCGGATTACTTTCTAGGGTGACAGGGGATAATAACGGTTGACCGTTTTTTTTGGGTTGTCGGATGTGGTATTCAATGCCGATCGTAGATACAAAACCGTTGAATAGTTCATAGTCGTTGAATAATTTCACGTAATAATCCTTGAAGTAATTTACGGAAATATCTTCGAACTTGATACCGCTGTTTTGCAAGTTTTTTTGGATTTCATGAATAAACAGCGAACTGTAGGTGGGGTTTCCTATCCCTGCCGATAAGGAAACGTTGCCGTGATAAAACGGTTCGTAATTCCAAGTGCTGGTTACGTCGGTGAAAAACTCTTTACGTCTGAACATATAACCGGCAAATGCATTTACTTTGAATGTTCTGCTCCTTTTCAAATCGAAATTGAAAGAGAGTTTTTGCCTGTACGTCACTCCGTCGATCGATGAATATCCCAGCATCAACGGGTTCAACAGTCCGCTATACCCGATCATGGTGGATTTTATTTTATACCGCGAATCCATGACCATCCGCTGTGCAAACTGTTGTACCCTTTTACCGTTTTGCAGTGAATTGTCGATCTTCTCTTCGGCCGGTTTTAGTTGATTCGTTTTTTTGAAGTTTCTGATAACTTCCACCTCCCTGGCTTGAAGAGGAATTGCCCTGTTTTGTGCCCAAAAAGCCGAATCGTTGTTGACCGGAACGGAGTCTAACCTTACCCTGAAAAAATCACTGATATTCAGTATCTTTTCTTTTTTCTCCTTTACGCGAAGAGTAACATCGTTGTAATTCATGGAGGCAAGGTGTCGGCTAGCCACTACATTTCCCAGGTAATTTGCCGTGTGGTAAATCACAAAATGTACCGGTAGATAATTGGTTATCCAGGTGTTGCCCATCGTTATTTCAAACGAGAAGTTTGAAAAAGACTCTACGCCTTCGGCGCTGAAATGCACAATGCGCCAGGTGCCGCTTTCGATTACAAAATGGCCTTTTAGCAGTTTTTGATTGCTGTATATCGGATTAAATTCAACGGTGTAATAAGTCTTGTTATTCTCAAACTGCGTTTGCCTCAGGTGATAGGTATAGTACCTGGCAGTAGAAAACCGGACAGGCATAAAGAAACTTTCGGTGTTTGTCGTTTCCCCATAGACATTGATGTTCAGCAGGTAAAAAGGGATCATGTCGATGTCTTTTTTGCCTGTCAGCGTCCCGGTCACGTTTTTGATATCCTGCAGGTAATTATTCGGATAGGTGAAGCTCAGTGTGCTTAGGGTTTCAATCAAGGCTTCGTCCGATTTCGGATCGTGAAGTACAAACCGGGGCACAAGGTGTGTGTACTTATAGAGAAAATTTTTTTTCAATGTTTCCACATAAGTACGCATATAAACATCGGCCGTGTAATTTTCAACCAGGCCGTTGTATTTTTCTGCTGCACTCATCGATCTTTTCAAAACAGTATCAAGCGGGATTGTAGTCTGGCTAAGCATGCTTGAAGTGATAAAAATCGACAAGATCAATATGCTCGATCTGATTTTCATTTCTAAGTTACAAATCTAATTAATTTTAAAAAGAGAATGATTTTAATCCGGTTAAATTTTTTACAAAGCATCCGGTTTAATTGTGCTCAAGGTGTAAATAATGTCAAAAAAAATCTTTCCCATCCCCTAATTCTCAAGTTTTTGCCGGATTTTTTAATTTTTAAGTGAATAATTTCGTATTTTTGTGCTTTATAACATAGTTTTTAAACATGTGATGGGCAGAAGAGCAAAAGAAACAATTGATTTATCATCCACTTTGGCAGATATTTGGCGAGTGCTCTCGGAAGAGGAGCGTGAACTGATCAAGAAAAATGCCAGGTTTGTTCATTATAAGAAAAATGAAACTATTTATATCGAGGAGGAGCAACCCCATGATTTGATGTGTCTGCTTAAGGGGAAAGTGAAAATTTACAAGAGCGGCGTGGGCGGAAGAACCCAGATTATCCGGATGATCCGTCCCATCCAGTATTTTGGATACCGCGCTTTTTTTGCGCGAGAGCCTTATGTGACCGCCGCTTCGGCGTTTGAATCTTCCACCGTTTGTTTAATTTCGATGGAACTGATCGAAAACATGTTGAGAAAAAACGGTAACCTGGCACTGTTCTTCATTCAGATGCTGTCTTGTGATCTGGGGGTCGCCGATAACCGGGTGGTTAATCTTACCCAAAAACACGTCAGGGGAAGGCTTGCTGAATCGCTTATCTTCCTGAAAGAAAGCTACGGCCTGGAAGAAGACGGTGCAACCATCAATATTTATCTGGCGCGAGAAGATCTGGCCAATCTTTCCAACATGACCACAGCCAATGCTATCAGAACGCTCGCCAACTTTGTGAACGAGCGCATCATTTCTCTCGACGGGAGAAAGATAAAAATAATCGATGAGGATAAATTATTGAAAATAAGCAAAATAGGATAGTGGCGCTGATGAATGCCTTTAACATACCCCTGATTAAAAAACCACAAGTTGTCGTTTTTATTTTCTCATTGTCTACCCTCTTTTTCAGCGTTTCGGCTCAGGAAAAAGTGGAATCGAAGAACGTGTTTCAGCAAGTATGGAGCCTGTTTGCAAATTCATCATTGTCGGATAAAGACCTGATAGGTGACTGGGGATATAAGGGTACTGCCTGTACGTTCGAAACCGAGAACCTGTTGAAAAAAGCCGGCGGTGCAGTAGTAGCCTCACAAGTAGAGAAAACGTTTAACGAATACTGTATGAAGATCGGGATCAGCGAGGAGAAGTGCGATTTTACTTTTAAGGAGGACAGCACTTACTCTGCGAAACTGGGTTTATTGAAGCTTTCGGGTAAGTTTAGATTAGACGAAGAAAAGAAAGTCCTTTCCATGAGTTATATGCGTGGTTTGGGACGTATGACGGCCCATGTTCACCGGTCGGGTTCGGGGTTAAAACTGCTGTTTGATGCCGATAGTTTTCTTCAAATGATGAAAACCCTGAGCATGTTCACCAAGAATAATTCCGTTGAAATTCTGGCTGCCATGGCTGATCTCTACGACGGTATGTTGTTGGGTTTTGACTTGGAGATGAAAAAACAGCCTTGACCTTCTTTTTACTTTTTTTATGTTTTCAAATTTTTTTAATGGTCAATTTTCAAAAAGTCCTTCTTACCTTTGTGCCGTCAAATCATAAACATGATTGTGGATGATCAAGCAAATTACAAGAGCCGTTTTTAAATCCTATTATAAGTCAGTCGAAAAATTCATCGACCATCCCGTCGCTACGCAAGAGAAAATATTTTCATACCTGTTGGAGCACGGACGAAATACGCTTTACGGTGCAGAAAATCAGTTTGGGGATATTCTTACGGTTTCCGATTTTCAGAAAAAAGTTCCTGTTACTTCTTATGAAGATTTACGGCCTTATCTTGATAAAATAATTAGAGACAGGCAGCAAAATGTGCTTTGGGACTCGCCTGTAAAGTGGTTTGCCATGTCGAGCGGAACCACTGAAGACAAGAGCAAATATATTCCCGTAACACAGGAGTCGTTGGAGCATTGTCATTACAGGTGCGGATATCATATGCTTGGCCTGTACACAAACAACTATCCCGATACGGAGTTTTTTCTTGGCAAAACGCTGGTGTTGGGAGGAAGTCAGCAAATTAACAATATTGGTGACAGTACGTTCACCGGTGATATTTCTGCTATCTTGATGAAAAACCTCCCTTTTATAGCCAAGCTGGCACGAACACCCGAAGAGATTGCCTTACTTCCCGATTGGGAGGAAAAATTGAAGAAACTGTCGGATTACGCAGTAAAGGAAGATATCCGGGCATTTTTGGGAGTCCCGTCGTGGATGATGGTGTTGTTGAAAAAAATTGTGGAGGATACCGGCAAGCCACTTCCCGACCTGTGGAAAAATTTAGAGGTATTCTTTCACGGGGGAGTGAGTTTCGGCCCGTTTCGCGAGCAATATGAAAAACTGATTCCTACGAAGAAAATGCGTTACTGGGAAACATACAATGCCTCTGAAGGGTTCTTTGGCGTTCAGTATTCGAGCAAATCCAACGATATGTTGCTGTTGCTGGATAATGAGGTTTTCTACGAATTTCTTCCCGCGGAAGAGTGGGACAAAGAGTGTTCTCAGGCTCTGACGCTGGCTGATGTGGAGATTGGGAAGCAGTACGCGTTGGTGATTTCAACTAGTGGAGGCTTGTGGCGTTACAAAATAGGCGACACCATCGAATTTACCTCCACCAATCCGTATTTATTCAGGATTACGGGTCGCACCAAGCAGTTTATTAACGCTTTTGGTGAAGAACTGATTGTGGATAATGCCGATCGTGCTTTGACAGAGGCCTGCCGGATTACCGGAGCTAAGGTGACCGAATACACGGTAGCCCCTATCTACTTCAGCGATAATCACGGGGGAGCACACGAATGGCTTATCGAGTTTGAAGATAAACCGTCTGATTTGAAGCAATTTGAATCTGTTTTGGATGAAAACCTGAAAAAGCTGAACTCCGATTACGAGGCCAAACGCTCATACAACCTGTCTCTTGGTAAGCCTGTAGTGCGTATGCTGGAACCGGGAGATTTTTATAAATGGATGAAATTCAGGGAGAAAACGGGTGGGCAAAATAAAGTTCCCAAACTATCGAACGACAGAAAGTATGTTGAAAGTATTTTGTCCGTGTTGGGTATAAAATCCTAAAATAGAATAAAATTGGCTTTCGATGAACTAAAACTGAGAAAGTTTCCGTAAATTTGTGCGCTAAAATCGATTTTACGAAATGAGAGTAAAACCTGTATATTTTTTATTGCTTGCTGTGTTGCTGACTTCGTGCGGCGAATACAACAAGATTTTGAAAAGTACCGATAAGGATGTGAAATACACATACGCAAAGAAGTATTTCGAAGAAGGTAAATACAGTCGCTCTATTACCTTGCTCGAGGAACTGGTGCCTTTTTTCAAAGGAACTGCCAGGGCAGAGGAGTCGTTATATCTGTTGGGACAAAGTTATTATAATTCAAAGGACTACCTGTCTGCAACGGAGATGTTTACTACTTACTATAATACATACCCCAAGGGAGAGTATGCTGAGCCGGCCTTGTTTTATGCAGCTTACGGTTTATATCTCGATTCTCCCGATTCCAAGCTGGATCAATCTAAAACATATAAGGCCATTGCCGAGTTTCAGCGCTACATGGAAGAATATCCTCAAAGTGAGCGATCGGAACAAGCCAAGAACTATATGTTTGAGTTGCAGGAGAAGTTGGCTCATAAAGAGCTGTTGGCTGCGCAGTTATACTTGAACCTGGGAAATTATATGGGTAACAATTACGAATCGGCAGTCATAACTGCTCGTGAAGCAATGAAAAGCTACCCGTTTTCGAAATACAACGAGGAGTATCAGATGATTATCCTCCGTGCCCGTTTTGAGTATGCCGAACGCAGTACATTAGGGACCCAGCCCGAACGATACCGTATGGTGCTTGATGAGTATTTCAATTACAAAAATACTTTCCCGAACGGAAAATACATGCCGGAAGCTGACAGATACTACAAGAAGGCGCAAAGTAAAATAGACGTGCTGCCGTCATAAATCAATTAATTGAACACAAGGAATATAACTAAGAATTAGCATATAAAATGGATTACAGAAGAACAAATGCACCTCAGAACACCGAAACCCGTGATGTGATGAAACTTGCCGAGCCGGTGGGGAATGTCTATGAGATGGTCCGCATAATCAGTAAAAGAGCTAATCAGCTTTCTGTCGAGATGAAGCAGGACCTGGATACCAAATTACAGGAGTTTGCTTCATATACAGACAATCTGGAGGAAGTTTTTGAAAATCACGAACAGATAGAAATTTCGCGTTTTTACGAAAAACTCCCGAAACCTTCACTGATAGCCCTGCAAGACTGGAAGGAAGGGGAAATTTATTACCGCAATCCTGCCAAAGAAAAAGAGCAGTTTTAACAGAACGGTATGCTTCAGAGAATTCAAACCCTGTTTTTACTGCTTGCCTCAGTTTGTATGCTGGTGGCTACGGTAACCCCTCTGGCTTCTTTTTTCTATAACGGTGATCCTGTTGTTTTTGAAGCGATGGGAATGTACAGGAGCGGAGACCTTGAAAGTTCCACTTGGGCACTTTTTGCTATTGGTGCCATCAGCGCTCTTTTGCCGATTGTGACAGTTTTCCTGTACAAAACCCGAATTTTACAAATCCGGATATCTATTTTTAATATCTTTCTGATGGTCGGATTTTACCTTTATTTTGGGTTTTTGATTTTCAATATCAATCCCGAAGCCGGATTACAGTTTCAAAAGATCGGTATTGGTGCAATTATGCCGGTTATTGCCATTATCTTGACCTATCTCGCCATCCGTAGGATCGGTGCCGACGAGATTTTAGTCAGATCATTCCATCGGCTGCGGAAATAACTTTTATTTTAACTTGTTTATTCTTCGAGGCCGGATCATATTTTCCGGCTTCAGTATTTCATCCAACTCCTCTTGGGCAATCAGTTTGTTTTCCAGTACGATATCATAAACGCCCTTTCCTGTTCTTAATGCTTCGGCAGCTACCCGGGTAGAGTCTTCATATCCCAGGTACGGATTTAATGCCGTAACCAAGCCAATACTATTTAACACCATATCCCTGCAGCGATCTTGGTTTGCCGTGATTCCGGAAATACATTTGCTTCTCAGTGTATTGATGCCGTTGATAAGCATTTCGATGTTCTCCATCAGCGAATAGGCGATTATGGGTTCCATAACATTCAGCTGGAGTTGTCCGGCTTCCGATGCCATGGTCACGGTTAAATCATTGCCAATGACCTTGTAGGCAATTTGATTGACCACTTCGGGAATAACCGGATTTACTTTGCCGGGCATAATGGAAGAACCAGGCTGCATGGGGGGTAAGTTAATCTCGTTCAGTCCTGTTCTTGGTCCAGAGGAAAGTAATCGCAGGTCGTTGCAGATTTTTGATAGTTTTACGGCTAACCGTTTAATAACCGATGAGTTCATGATGAAAACCCCCGTGTCGCTGGTGGCTTCGATCAGGTTATCGGCAGCAACGACGGCAATATCCGATATTTCTGCCAGGTAACGGGTGCAGATTACCGTGTATTCCGGGTCGGAGTTGATTCCTGTCCCAATAGCCGTTGCTCCCATATTGGTTTCGAGAAGTAACTGGCGGTTTTGGCTCAATCGTGATACTTCTTCCTCTAAAGTTGTGGCAAATGCATCAAACTCTTGCCCAAGTGTCATAGGAACGGCGTCTTGTAACTGCGTGCGTCCCATTTTTATAACTTCTGCAAACTCTTTCCCTTTTTCCCGGAAAACGACAATCAATTTCTCCAATGCGTTAATCAATTCGCCGATACTTCGGTATAAGGCTATTTTCAGCGCTGTGGGATAAGCATCGTTGGTAGATTGAGAAAGATTTACGTGGTTGTTGGGGTGACAATGGGTGTAATCTCCCTTCTCGAACCCTAGAATTTCCAATGCCCGGTTGGCAATTACTTCGTTGGCATTCATGTTGGTTGAGGTGCCTGCACCACCTTGTACCATATCCACCACAAACTGATCGTGGAGTTTGCCGTGTTTAATTTCCCTGCAGGCTTCCACAATGGCATCGGCAATGACGGGGTTTAACAATTCAAGTTCTTTGTTGGCCAGTGCTGCAGCTGCTTTCACATCTGCCAAACCCCGGATGAGCTGGGGGTAATGATGAAGTTTTGAACGGCTAATGTCAAAGTTTTCTACTGCCCGGAGGGTTTGAATACCGAAATAACTTGCTGTGGGGATTTCCATAGCTCCGATAAGATCGTGCTCGGTGCGTGTGTCTCTGCTAAACTTAGAGGTTGTCTTGTTCATAATAAATCGAATATTTAAAGTAATCCAAGGTGAATGGTCTATTGGTTTTTTCACATTGGCCAAAGTTAGCCATTATTTTGTATTAAAGCTACTTTATCGATCTTTAAAACATGATTTCCCCTCGCTGGTGACAGTCCCAAAAAAAGGGATCGCATAGCGACCCCTTAACTAAATTTGTCATTGAGGTATTATCCGGACTAAAACGTCCACTCTTTCGAAGTTTTTGCTTCTTCCGTTTTTGCGGGAACAGGAGCCTGGGTTTTTATGGGCTCACTCGTCGTGTTCTGAACGCCGGTTCCTTTATAGTACTGCTGTACGTTGGGCATAATTTGCTGAATGCGTGCGATGCGCTTTTCGTCCGTCGGGTGAGTGCTAAGAAATTCGGGTGGAGCACCACCTTGAGAACTTTGTGCCATTCTCGTCCAGAAGGGAACTGCTGCCTGAGGATTGTATCCTGCCAGGGCCATGACAATGAGCCCTATTTCATCGGCTTCGTATTCTTGTTTACGGGCATACGGCATCATCACTCCAAATTGAGCGCCAAGACCGAATACCTGTTGACCGATTTGTGCCCCTACCGAATTGCCTAAAAGGCCGCCGGCAACAGCTCCCCCGTATTGCAGGGCCATCTGCTGGCTGATTCTTTCCTGAGCATGCCGGGCAATGACATGGGCAACTTCGTGTCCGACCACCACTGCTAAAGCCTCCTCCGTTTGTGTCACCGGAAGTAATCCATCGTAGATAACAATTTTTCCACCGGGCATGGCAAATGCATTCACGCTTTTGTCTTTAACCAAGTTAAACTCCCACTGATAATACTGCAGCTCAGATTCATAACCGTTATTCTTGTAAAATGTTTCCACGGCGTTGGCAATCCGGGAGCCCACCCTTTTTACCATCTCGGCGTTGGTCGTACTCCTTTCAAGAGGCGCAGAACGCATAAAATCCTGGTACTGCTGCAAGCTAAGTGCAACCACCTGTTCGTTCGAAACCAGGCTTAATTGTCTTCTTCCAGTGAAGGGAACGCTTCCACAGCCTTGTAAAAGAGCGAGGGCGATGACCATTACTAAAGAAAATTTCACCGGTTGATTTAATTTTTTTCTTTCCATAGTTTTTGTTTTGTTGTTAATTTTTGAGTTTTACTTTAGCCGTATATTAATCATTAATGTATGCGAGACTAAAACAACTAGTATTTCCTTTTACTAATAACACATTTTTGGGGAAGTAGTTTACCCGGCATCAAAAAAACACACATCCACTGTAATTTTTCCGAGAATTGTCCACATGACGGAAAATAGAAATGCCCTTGGCTTTCGTTTGTAAATCACGCAAAAAAAAGGTAACTTTGAATGTTTTTTCAACCTGAAACAGTATATGTCATTAAAAGATAGCAACGAAGAAGATTTTGAAGATAAAGATATGCAAATGAATCCGGAAGAGGACGATATTCTTCTTTCCGATTCTTCGCAACACTCCAATCCCCGAATTATTACCCGGCTAGCCGAAGACTCCCCCATGAACCTTTCCCGGATGTATCAGGACTGGTTTCTGGACTATGCGTCGTATGTGATTCTGGAGCGTGCGGTTCCGCATGTTACTGACGGACTGAAGCCGGTACAGCGCCGTATTCTTCACGCTATGAAGCGAATGGATGACGGGAGGTACAACAAGGTGGCGAACATTATCGGTTTTACCATGCAGTTTCACCCGCACGGTGATGCCTCCATCGGCGATGCACTGGTTCAGCTTGGCCAGAAAGACATGCTAATCGACTGTCAGGGTAACTGGGGAAACGTACATACCGGAGATGGAGCTGCTGCACCCAGGTATATAGAAGCACGCTTGACAAAATTTGCTCTCGAGGTTCTTTTTAATGCCAAAACTACCGAATGGAAACCGTCGTACGACGGGCGAAACAAAGAGCCCGTAACACTACCGGCTAAGTTCCCGCTGCTGCTGGCGCAAGGCACGGAGGGTATTGCTGTGGGCCTGACCTCTAAAATTTTACCGCACAACTTCAACGAACTGTGCGATGCATCTGTTGCATACCTGCAGGGGAAGAAGTTCAGCCTGTTTCCCGACTTCCAAACCGGTGGATATATCGATGTGGAGAAATACAACGATGGCGAACGGGGCGGGTCGGTAAAAGTACGTGCCTCGATAAAAAAACTCGATAACAAGACATTGGTTATCACTAGCCTGCCGTATGGAAAAACAACGGCTTCTGTTGTAGAATCGATCATCAAAGCAAACGACCGGGGAAAGATAAAGATCCGAAAAGTGGACGATATTACGGCTGCAAATGTGGAGATTCATGTGCAGCTTGCTCCCGGGGTTTCGTCCGACAGGACCATCGACGCCCTATACGCATTTACGGATTGTGAGATCAATATTTCACCCAATTGCTGTATCATTGAGGACGACAAACCGCATTTTCTTACCGTCAGCGATGTGCTCCGCATCTCCACCGATCGCACTAAAGAGCTTCTCCGTTTGGAACTGGAAATTGAAAAACAGGAAAAACAGGAGGCCCTCCTTTTTGCATCACTCGAGAAAATATTTATCGAAGAGCGCATTTACAAGGACAATGAGTTTGAGAATGCCCGGAATATGGAGATTGCTGTCGCCCATATCGATAAGCGCCTGGAACCGTACAAGCCGTCATTTATCCGCGAAATAACATCGGAGGATATCCTGAGGCTGATGGAGATAAAGATGGCGCGTATCCTGAAATTCAATTCCGACAAGGCCGAAGAGAATATTGCCAGGTTCAGGGGCGAGATAGAAGAGATCAACCACCATTTGGATAACCTGACCGATTACACCATCTCGTGGTACCTGATGCTGAAAGAAAAGTACGGCAAGAATTATCCACGACGTACGGAAATTCGCAGTTTTGAGAATATCGAAGCTGTTAAGGTGGCGGAAGCCAATGAAAAATTATACATTAATCGTGAAGAAGGATTCATCGGAACCGGGTTGAAGAAAGACGAATTTGTCTGCAACTGTTCCGATATTGACGACATCATCGTTTTCTTCAAGGACGGAAAATACAAAGTGGTAAAGGTTAGCGATAAAATGTTTGTGGGAAAAGGAATTTTATATGCTAACGTCTTTAAGAAGAACGATAAGAGAACCATTTATAACGTGATTTACCGTCACGGGAAATCGGGTGCACATTACATCAAGCGTTTCCCGGTAACAGGAGTTACACGAGACAAGGATTATGATGTGACGCAGGGAAAGACTGCTTCACGCATCGTTTATTTCAGCGCAAACCCCAACGGCGAAGCTGAGACCGTGCGGGTCATCCTGAAACCCAAACCCCGTCAACGGATTTTACAGTTTGAGAAGGATTTCAGCGAGATCGCCATCAAGGGTAGGGGAGCGATGGGAAATATTCTGACAAAAGCCGACGTACATCGCATTATGCTTAAACAAAAAGGACTCTCAACACTGGGAGGACGAAAGGTTTGGTTCGATCCAGACGTGCTGCGGCTTAACTACGATGAGGAGGGCTTGTATCTGGGTGAATTTTTAGGGTCGGATAAGATATTGGTTGTCAATAGGGACGGGGATTTCTATACGTGCAATTTTGATTTGAGTAACCATTTTGAGCCCGACTTTGTCCGCATTGAAAAGTACGATGAAGGCAAGATATGGTCTGCTGCTCTTTTCGATGCCGATCAGGGATATGCTTATTTGAAGCGTTTTACGTTCGATGCAACCGATAAGGCAGCCAATTTCTTAGGAGACAATCCCGATTCGAAGTTGTTTTTGCTGACCGATGTGGTTTATCCGCGTGTGGAGGCCATTTTCGGCGGCGGTGATGATTTCCGCGAGCCGCTTGAAATTGATGTGGAAGAATTTATCGGCGTGAAAAGTTTTAAAGCCAAAGGAAAAAGGATTTCCAATTACGAGGTGAAAGAGGTGAAGGAGTTGGAGCCTACACGTTTTCCTGAACCCGAAGAGGATGAAAATGACAAGCCGTCGAAAGTAGAGATTGAAGCGGAAGAACCTCTCAACATCAACGATGCCGACTTGCTGGATGAAATCACCGGACAGATGAGTCTGTTTGATGACTAGTCCTATAAACCTGTAACGCTTATTTAGGACTAGCCAACTACATTTTAGCCAGCAGGTAGTAGTCCAGGATAACCATGGCGGCCATAGCCTCAACGATGGGCACAGCACGGGGAAGAACGCATGCGTCGTGTCGCCCGCGGGCCTTAATGGTCGTGTCGTTTCCGTGGACATCCACGGTTTGCTGTTCCATTAAAATGGTGGAAACAGGTTTGAAGGCCACCCGGAAATAAATATCCTGTCCGTTGGAAATACCTGCCTGGATACCGCCGGAATAGTTGGTGCGGGTACTTATTTTCCCGTTGTCGTTGAAAAATGAATCGTTCATTTCCGAACCCCGGCGACTCACATCGAAGCCGTGTCCGTACTCAAATCCTTTCACGGCGTTAATGCTGAGCATGGCCGAGCCCAGTGCCGCGTGCAGCTTCCCAAAGACCGGCTCGCCAAGGCCTACGGGTGTCCCCTGTATAACGCAGGTAACCACCCCCCCGATAGTATCCCCCTTGTACTGGACTTCCTTGATAAGGTTGATCATTTCATTCGCTTTTCCGGCATCAGGGCATCGAACGGGCGTATCTTCGATAGTGGCAAGGTCGTATTGTTTGTAGTTGTTGTCCAGTTTAATCTCACCTACCTGTGAAGTGTAGGCGGTAACCGATACACCGACCTGCTTCAGGTATAACTTGGCTACGGCTCCTGCCACTACACGGGCTACGGTCTCTCGTGCCGATGACCGACCACCGCCCCGGTGATCACGGATTCCGTATTTTTGAAAATAGGTGTAATCGGCGTGTGAAGGGCGGTAAACATCTTTCAGGTTGTTGTAATCGGCCGAGTGTTGATTTTCGTTCTTAATGATAAAACCGATGGATGTGCCGGTTGTTTTGCCTTCGAAGATGCCCGACAGAAAAGTCACCTTGTCCGGTTCAACCCGTGGCGTGGTAATACGCGATTGTCCCGGGCGGCGCCTGTCGAGTTCGTTTTGGACGAATTCCATATCCATCTCGATCCCCGGCGGACAACCGTCAATAACTCCCCCCACAGCTTCGCCGTGGGATTCACCAAACGATGTAAGCCTGAAAATATTTCCGAAAGTGTTCATTGAGTTTTAGTATTACCGGCAGTCCGGATAGAAAATTAACAGCTGCATCCGCTTCCACAACCTCCGCTTCCACAACCCTCACTTCCGCAACCGCATCCGCTTCCGGAAAACAGGGCCGCTATCTCTTCGGGAGAGGCGTCACGTACACCTTGCACAGTCCCTTCAAAATGCATGGTTTCGCCTGCCAGGGGATGGTTGAAATCCATGGTTACCGTGTCGCCGGTAATGGAGACAACCGATCCCATCAGCCGGTTTCCATCGGTATCCATCATGGGCAATGTATTGCCTTCGAAAAGCATTTCATTGTCTATCTTTCCGTCCACCTCGAAAATGTTTTTGGGGAGGTCAATGATCCTTGATTCGTCAAAATCACCGTAAGCCTCTTCAGGACTCAGTGTAAACTTAAATGGATCGCCTTCCGAAAGCCCGTAGATATTGTCTTCGAAAGCTTTCAGCATCGAGTTTGTGCCGAAAATAAATTCGAGCGGCTTTTCGGGAGTGGCCTGTTCCATGAGTTCACGTTCGTCCCCTTCGCCTACGTTTAGATCGTATGTCAGGGTTACATATTTGCTGTCAGAAATTTTCATTGAATTTGTTTTTATATGATTAAGTGTGTGAAATTTTAACAATGTGCGGGGGAAATAGTTTTAGCTGTTTAACGCTTTTCTCAGATTATCGAGTGCTTTCTCGATGTTCGAAAGGGGTGTACCCACGTTCAACCGCATAAATCCTTCTCCTTCCTTCCCGAAAACAGTGCCGTCGTTTAGCGCCAGTTTTGCTTTGTTGACAAACAGGTCAACCAGTTCCTGCTGCGTAAGGTTCAACGCCCTGCAATCCAGCCAGACGAGAAAGGTAGCTTCAGACTTCACTGCGTTGATTTGCGGAATGTATTCCTTTAGGTAATTTTCAACGAAATCGATATTTTTCTGAATGTATGCCAGTGCCTGATCCAGCCATTCCGCACCATAATTGTATGCGGCTTCGGTAGCAGCCAGTGCGTAAATAGTTGCCTGGTCGAGTTCCCGGGGAGCCAGGTAATTCAAGTACTGCTTCCTTATCTCCGGGTTGTGGATAACGGCAAAAGAACTGACAATCCCGGCAATGTTGAAGGTTTTGCTTGGGGCCATCAGCGTGATACTGTTCTCTTTTGCCTTTTCCGACACCGTGGCAAAGGGTCGGTGCCTGAACCCGGGCAAGGTCAGGTCGGAATGAATTTCGTCGGAAACAACCAGGATGTTGTTGTCACAACAGATTTCTGCCAGTTGTATCAGTTCATCTTCATTCCATACTCTTCCTACAGGATTGTGAGGATTGCAGAGGATAAGCATCTTGCAATCGTTTTCGGCGATAATTCCCTTTAATCCTTCAAAATCGATAGAGTATTTTCCGTTCTCCAAAAGCAAAGGATTGTTTACAACCCGTCTTTCAAGCGCTTCGGGAACAATCCGAAACGGATGATAAACCGGCGGCTGAATGATTATCTTGTCGTTTTTTTTGGTAAACGCATCAATAGCAAAGGCAAAGCCTTTCACTACACCCGGAACGAAAGTGATTTCATTGCGGTAAACTTCATAACTGTGTCTGTCTTTGAGCCAGTTGATGATGGAAAGGAAATACCCGTCGTAAGGGACCGTATATCCGAAAATACCGTGTCGGGTTCTCTCGATCAGCGCTTCGGTAATTGCCGGAGGCGATAGAAAATCCATGTCGGCCACCCAGAGGGGGATGAGGTCATCGCGCCCGAAAACCGTCTTCAGCTTATTCAGCTTTACACTGTGTGAGGTTGACCGGTCGATGATTTCGTCGAAATTATATTGCATATCAATAATAGCTGCTTTTTATTAGTTTACTGTTTTTTGCCTTCAACCCGCCAAAATTAAGCGACTCGACGGCTAACCCGACCATAAACTGGTGCGAAACAATGTTTGTAACAATATCGTTTACATCGGTTCTGTAAAAATCACCCAGGTATCCGGTACGGATAGTCAGGTTGTTGAGGGGAATATCAACGGTGAAATAGTTACGTAACGCCAACTGGTTCTGGAACGAGGTAAACCTTACCGTTCCTTTTCCGTTGCCCAGGGAGAAAATCTCGTAGTAGGATTGTCCGTATGCGGGAGAGAAGAACATGCCCAGAAACGGTGTGCTTACCTGCCAGCGAAAAGTGAGCCTTCGCCAGTTATAGCTTGCCATTGCCGAGAGGTCAAGGTTCACGGAAGCTTTCAGTGAACCCGGGTTGTTGGAGTTTCGTACATTATAAATACCTCCCAGTGATGCATCTCCTCCGCCACCAGCGAGAAGGCTGAACTTCGTGTTTTTGAAAAAGGGATAGAAAGCGTTGACGTTGTAGGAAACTTCGCCGGCATATTCCGATGCGGATGCAGAAGGATTTTTGGTAAATGCCAGTTGTATTTGAAACTGCTGCTGCAGGAGTAACTTTTCGTTGAAGTGCTTGGTGGGACTGATGCGGTCGTGCAACAAAGACATAGTCAACCCTCTGTACTCTAAAGGAGATAAATAGGTGTCAGTCAGAAAAGATTTGCCCACTCCCAGAAGCGTAGCTTGATTGGTGGATTTTGTCGTACTCTCCTGAGCAGAAAGCGAAATTGAACAAATCGTTAAAAATAAAGTGACCGTTATTGTAATTTCAGCGGGTAACCTTTTCATTCTTACTTATAATTCGATATTCAACTTACAAAAGTAAGAAAATATTTAAATAAAAGCCGTTGCCCCTGTCTAAAAGTCAGTTTATTTCCTTTATTAACGATTTGTTCAATTCAAACTACCGGTTACCGGTTGGACAGGGTATAGTTGCCTGATCCTAATTCTATTTCAACTCCCGAGTCGGTTTCCTTAAAGCTTCTTACGCCATTTTGACCCGGTTTTATGATTTGTAGCTCTTTCGGCAATTTCACCACAGCGGAAGTGTTTCCCGGAATAGAGATGTTCCAGTTAAACGACCCGTTTTCTTTTGTCCATTCGCTCTTGATTTCTCCGTAAACCGATTTGTACGAAGCTTTCACATGTGAAAGTCCTTCAGGAAACCGGGGTTCCATCCACAACTTTTTGTAAGCTACACTCCCGGGATAATTTTTAATTCCGGCCAAATCTTCGTAATACCAGATGATGAGATCTCCGAGCAACATGACGTGATTGGCGGAGTTCATTGCCGGGTCGGCTGTATCCCCGTTCCAAAGTTCCCAAATGGTGGTAGCACCTTTTTTGATCATGTACCCCCAGCTCGGATAGGTCTCATTTGTCGCAATTTTGTAGGCAAGGTCCACGTTTCCGTACTGTGTAAGTCCACGCATCAACTGCTGTATCCCCAGCACACCGGTACTGACGTGTCCGTTAAAATCGACTTCTGTTTTTTGAACGATATTTTCAAACACTTGCTGTTCCTTTCCTTCGGGAACCAGGCCCAGCCGGAGTGACAGCATGTTTGCCGTTACCGTGTTGTTGTCGTATTTTGCCGAGTCGGTGTTGAAGAACGTCGTGTTGTATGCCTCTTTTATCCGGCCTGCCAGCTCTTTAAATCCCTGAATATCCTGCTGATTTCCGGTCAATTCTGCAAACTCAACCATCAGGTTAAGCAGGCTGTAATACATGGTTGTACTCAGAATCGCTCCCGCTGTCTTGCGCGAAGGATCCTGGGAGTGGATCAGCTCCTGTTTTTCGGGAGGCATGCACCAATCGCCGTAGGTGTCTTTTGTGAGGATAAAGTCTTGCATGGATACCTGCTGGATACGCTCCAGATAACGTTTCATGGAGGGATAATGTTTTCTGATGGGTTCCGTATCACCGTATTGGTGGTAAAGCATTTTTGCTGCATAGAAATAAGCAGCCGGCCAGGTTACGTCGTCGTTGTAAATGGTCCAGTAACGGGGTGAAACCACCGAAATACTTCCTTCCGGACTTTGAGAATCCTCTATGTCCTGTGCCCATTTACTGTACAGCAAGGCGTTATTAAAAACAAACGCTTCGCCGAAGCATCCGGTTGCCCGGTCGCCCAGCCAGCCCTGGCGTTCATCGCGTTGCGGACAGTCGGTGGGCATTCCGCGGTAGTTTCCGCGAATTCCCCAATATGCGTTTTTGAAGGTCTGGTTGATGATGTTGTTGGAAGTTTCGAACTGTCCGGTGGTCTCCATGTTGTCGTACACCACTTTCCCGGTAAAACTGGATAATTCGGGTTGTTCATTCAATCCGGATATTTCAACGAAACGGAAGCCGTGATAAACAAAGGAAGGTTCCCAGCTAAACGCTCCGTCTTTCGCAGGGGTGTAGATGTCCGTTACCTTTGCGGAGCGGATATTTGCCAGGTAAATGGTGCTGTCCGGATTGAGTATCTCAGCAAAACGCATCGTCACGGGTTGATCCTTTTTCCCGTTCAACTTGTTTATCTTCAGCCACCCGACCATGTTTTGGCCCATATCGAGGATAAATTTACCATCGGCAAGCTTGGAGATCCGGACGGGTTTTATCTCTTCCATCACCCGGATATTCGGGTTGGGTTGGGCCGTGAGTTTGCCTTCGGGAGCAGTCATTATGTCCACTTGTTGCCACGAGGCATCATCGTAGCCGGCTGTTTCCCATCCGGTCAGTTCGAGGCGGGCATCGTATTCTTCTCCGTCAAACTCATTGTTGGCCACGATGGGCCCTTTTGAAGTAACTTTCCAGGATTCATCACTGGCAATCACCTCCCTGGTCCCGTCGGCATATTCTATATCGAGTTGAGCCAGCAAACGGGGCAACCCGAACATCTGGCTGCGTGATCCCCGCATTCCGAAATACCTGCCGTTGCCCAGTTTAACGGCCAGCAGGTTTTTGTCTTTCTGCAGGAGCGGGGTTACGTCGTACGTATTGTAATAAACCCGGTTGGGATACCAGGAAACCGTTGGGGCAAAGACATCTTCCGAAACCCGATTCCCGTTCAGGTAAGCTTCATGCGCTCCGAGGCCTGCAACATAAAGGACGGCCCGATGGATTGTACTGTTTCTCGTCTCAAAGGACTTTCTCAGGTAACGTGCGGCCAGGCGTGTGTTGTCCTTATCCGTCTCACCGGGATTGGACAATGAGTCCTCACCAATCCATTTTGCCTGCCACTCCGAATCATTCAATAGAGCCATCGACCAATAATTGACTTTGCTCCAGTTGCCGTCGCCTTGATTGGTGTTGATTTTTACGCGCCAGAAGTATTTGCTTCCCGACGAGAGGGGTTGGCCCTGGTAAGGAATGAGTACCGACCCGTCGCTGCTGACGATTCCCGAATCCCACAAAAGATTTACTTCTTTTTTCAGATCATCTTCCGACCGGGCAACTTGAATCTGATACGATTGTTGGATAAGATCGGGAGAATTGGAACTAATCTGCCACGAAAACCGTGGAGTAAGTGTGCTTAATCCTTCCGGATTTTCCTGCATTTCAATTTTCAGGGAAGCTACATTCAGCTTTCCTTCTTTACATCCGGCCAACAGGACGGAAAGTAAAATTACGGTGAATAAAAGGGTGTGTCTCATAAGAAAAATTAGTTCTAGATATGTTATTAGTTCTCAAAGATATAGTTTCCCGAATTAATTTCAAACAGAATGTACCCGTTTTTTTTGCCCGTTTCGGTTGCAAAACCGGAACTTTCACGTATTTCCCTACCGGATTCATCGGGGAAATAAACGGTTGCTGCGCAATTGGGTGGAATGGTAACGGAGAGCGTCGTTTTACCGTTTTCTCTTTTCCAATGTGATTGAATCATACCGGCAGGAGAGTTGAAGCCTGCTTTTGCCCATGAAACGTGCTCTTCTGCAAATTTTGGGACGCGGATATCGAACTTTCTGAATCCAGGCGAATCGTCTCTTCTGCGGATTCCGGCTACACCGTCTATGTACCATGCGCCGGGATAGAGATAGGAGCTGTGTAAAAGTGAATGGCCGGGTAAGTCTTTCTCCCACATTTCCCACATGGTGGAAGCTCCGCTTTCACGCATCAGCCCCCAGCTGGGATAGGTGGTTTGTGATGTCATGGAGTAGATGAGGTCGTCGCGGCCTTCTTCGCGCAATACCTTGAAAAGCATCGCACCGCCGGTAATTCCCACATCGATGTGGCCGTTGCGGTTGACGAGGATTTCTTTTTCGAGCCGTTTCATTACCAACGGACGGAGTTTCACCGGCATTATGTCTCCGTATAACGCTGCAGAGAGGCTTCGCATGGTTTTATCGGAATAATTGTGGTCATCGGCGTGAAAGTATTTGTCGTGAAGGGCTTTGCCCGATACCTCAGCCTGGTGTTTCCATTTTTGCGCTTCGGCCGTTTTTCCGATTGCTTCGGCTATCTTTGCACCTGTCTTTAAGTTGTAAATCCAGTAACAGTTGTTGAAAAACAGGTTTTCGTCGGAATAGTTGTTCATCCCTTGTGTGGTTGCACCGGGCCAAAGCCAGTCGCCCAAAAAATCCCACCGGCCGCCGTATCGTTTGAGTAGATTATTTTCCACATGGGTGTCCAGAAAAGCGAGCCAGCCTTTTATCATCTCGAAATTTTCCTCAAGTACCCGCACATCACCCTGGTATTGGTACATGAACCAGGGTAGGGTAACCACAATTCCGCCCCAAGCAGGGCCGCCGCCGCCGTGATAGGTGGGTGCCGTCTGGGGCAATATACCCCCGCCGAGTCTTCTGCCGCTGCCTTCCTTCTTGCGCGCCCAGTCTGGATCGTTCATGTTTCCGACCATCGGTTCGGTCCCTTGTACATCCCGCCAATCTTCGAGCCATTTGTTGTAGAACGCGCCCAGCTGATAATTCAGCATTCCGGTTTCGGATGTGGCGTGGGCGTCACCACCGTAGCCGAACCGTTCACGTTGCGGGCAGTCAACAACGTACCCGCCGAGAGACAGGTTCTCGAATGTCCAGTTTACGGTATTGTAAATCCAGTTTTGCAACGGATCGGAACATTCAAACGTGGTGGCATCCGCGAAATTGGTGCGGATCATCCAGCCTTTTATATCTTCTATTTTCGGAGCCGATTTCAGGCCTTTAAGGGTGATCCATCTGCCCGAGCTGTAATTAAACCGGTTTTTGAATGTGCCTTTCCCGGAAGGGCCGATGACGTATAAGTTGTATAACCCAAAGGTCATATCGTCCTGCTGGCGTTCAGAAAATTGGAAACGAACCGTGTCGCCGGGGTTTCCGTCAACGTTGATCTGCGTCCATCCCGCAAAATTTACCCCCATGTCTACCCGGAATGTCCCATCGGGGCGGCTTACGATCTCTACGGGTTGAATTTCGTTGAACAGGGTATTTGTTTCCACGCGTTGAGCGGACAGTTTTAGTGCCGGTGTATAAACCGTTGCCCTGTTCCATACCTGATCATTATAGGTCGCCAGGTTCCAGTTGTCGATTTCTTTGTTGGCATCCCAAATTTCACCACCGTATCCGCCAACGCCAAACCCCCAGTTCCCGATGAGTTTATTGGGACTGGGATGTGTTTTCCACGACTCGTCGGTGATGATCCTCACCAGTTTTTGGTCGTTCTTTCCGAAAATATCGGTTTGGGCTGTCACAATGGGTGTCCGGGGTTTATCGGGAGTGGCATAGGGTGCGTAGATTGCCCAGGATGCTCCCAGCCACAACGCGATGACATTTTTCCCTTGTTTTAACTGCGGAGCGATGTCGTAGGCAATGTATCGGGCGCGCTGTGTGTGGTCGGTCACAGCCGGTGCCAACACGTGATCGTCTATTTTTTGGCCGTTCACATACACTTCGTGATAACCTACCGATGCTACAAATAGGGTTGCCCTGGAGGGTTTTTGTTTTAAATCGAAAGATTTTCTGAACCACGGATCAGAAATTTTGTTGGGTCCTGCCGAAGGGTCATAGATTTCCGTGGTGCCGATCCATTTTGCTGTCCATTCAGCATCATCGAACAGCCCGGTGGTGAAAGACGCTGATTTACTGAATGCAGATGGGTTGCCCTTTTCGTCTTTTACTGCAACTTTCCAAAAGTAACTCCGATCAGATTCTAGCTCTTTTCCTTTATAATCAACAAGCTGCATGTTATCTGAAGAGATCCATCCCGTATCCCAAATATTGCCCTTGTTTTTATCGAGATCCCGTTTCGTCGAGCTAACCAAAATGCGGTACGCTGTCTGCGCCTGGCCGAAAACTTGCGGGTTTGCAGTAGCCAACTTCCAGCTAAACCGTGGTTGTCGGACATCCAATCCTGTGGGGTCGACAAGGTATTCTGTGGTTAATTCCATAGGATATAAAGCACCTTGCTTCTGGGAAAATATTGAAAAACTGGCTGATAAAAAAATAACTATTAAAAGTAAGTTTCTTGTTCTCATATGATTAAAATTATTTTTCAGATTGAACCTATCCTTGTCGGTAAGTGCTGATTTTATCCAGGTCGACAAGCTGGTTTTTGCTCCGGTTCTCTATCGTTACTTCATAACCTGCGGGTACATCCAACCGATATTGTATTTGGTTATCCACTCTTTTCCATTCGAGCCGGATTACCTCATCTTCCACAGGAATGGAACCGCTGCATTGTTCCAGGTCGAGATCGGTGAAGCGAAGAACGATTTTCTTGTTCTCATAGTCAATGTTACTGATGCCCAGTACGTCACGGTAAAGCACATGGCCGATGTAGGAGGCAAATCCGTGGTTGCAGCTGGCCTGGCTGTGTACATTCTCCCAAAGGGTTCCGGTACGTTCGGCCATATAGAAGAAGTACTCCTCGATTTCGGAGATGAGTTGGGACTGGAGTCCGTACCGGGAAAGGATATCCATCCGGAGATAATTGCCGATAAATGCATTGGCAACGGCCACCTGGGGATAGGTGATGGCGGTGTTGCGGTGCGGCCCGAATTCATCGGTCAGTTTTTTCCACAAGGCAGGATAACTCTCCGGGGTTGCGATGTTGAAAAAGAAAGCGTAGTACTGGCAAACTTCGGTAATCTGGTCGGTTACCCGTAAAACCCCGTCTTTTCTTACTGCATTGTCCACAAAAAACTCGCCATTGAAGGATTGTTTCTGTATCTGACTGCGGATATGGTCCGCTTTCATTTGCCACGCTTCATTGTCGTAGAGACGCGCCGCACTTTGGAGTGCAGCGCTGTAGAGCATGTTCGTGGGATAGTTCACATCCTGTACGAGGCTGTTGGCTTTGGACCATTCCACAAAGATCCAGCTTTCCAGTTTTTCCAGCAGTCCGTCTTCGTTTTCGAACTTTTCGAAATATGCCAGCAGATCGGTAATCCGTGTTTTCAGGTCAGCGACCAGTTGCCTGTCGCCGCCGCGTTTGGCATAATCATCAATCTGAACGATAAACCAGAGTGACCAGTTGGGGATAAATACGCCGTCGTTGTGATCGGCGGGATAACACATCGGGATCATGCCTTCCGGAAGGAACTCAAATTTCTCCGGCAATGCATAGTTCTCGTAAAAATTATGGGCTACTTTTGAATACCCGGTGAATTCTTTCTCCATGATTGCGGTAAAGTAACTGTCACACAGCCAGCCGGCACGCTCCCGCGAGGGACAATCCATAAAAACATCCAGGGCGTTTTGCCGGTATGTCTGTTTGGCCGCATCATAGATCCGGTTTAATTTTTCGTTGCTGCTGGAGAAGGCAGCATCCGGATGTTCGGGTGCTGCAAACTCCCTGAGGAAGATTTTTTCTACCCGACAGTCACCTTGTGTAACCAGGATCTTTAGAAATTTAAAGGTGTAGGGTTCGAACGACTCGATGCGGTATTCTCCCGGCTGAAGTTCGTAGACTACTTGGTTGTTGACGTCGGCCATCCGTTTCTTGCTGATCACATCATCGTCTGTCAGCATCTCATCGAAATGAAACCACACCTCGGTGGGTTCCGTACAACGAATTACGGCACCGATGAATCCGGTCTGATTAATGCCGAAGTCGAGGATGGAGAACTCATTCGTTTTCAGATCGATCGTGGTTGAACCAACATAAGGTGTGTTCAACGATTCTTTCGTCACCGTCTGCAACTCCTGTATGTGCTGTGACGGTACGGCCTCCAACTCTGTTTCAGGATAGCCCTTGAATTGTTCGCTGATATTTACCAGCGAACGGTCTTTGTAGTATTGCCCCGGTATCTTGCTGGCAAAAGTGCCCCTGGAGTAGAGTTGTACCGGTTTCAGCAGAGTGTAGGCAGGTTGGTCCACTCCCCGCGGTAAGAGGTTTACCAAGGGCATCGGAACGAGTTTGACCGTTTCCAGGGTCCGGGTCTTGTCCGAACGCCATTGGTCGTATCCCTCCTCCAACCGGTAATATTCGGTAAAAGGACGCTGGAAACTATAGCGCTCTACTTTCTGCAGGCGTTCCCTTATTTCGGTGGCCTCAAAACGGCCGTTTTCACCGGTATGCAGCACCACCTTGCCATCCACCGTTGCCTCTGCCTGTAGAAAGGAGGGCTGGTCGGTGGTGTAATACGTGTTTACGTTGTACCCGGCTACCTCGATCGCCACGATATTTTCTCCCGCTTTCAGGCGTTCCGAGAGGTCATACCGGTCCACCCGGAAATAACCGTGCCCGGCACGGGCCGGTCCCGATCCCACAAACTCACCGTTGAGGAAGAGCCTGTAAACAGTAGAAGCCGCAACTCGCAGGATGGCCTCTGAGTGTGGGTCTGCGTTGAAGGTACCCCGGAATCCCAGGGTGAGGTTCATCTCTTTTTCGCGGCCTTCTGCCCATACCGGGACAGCTTTGCTCATCAACTCAGCCGATTCCTCTCCTTTAGTGTTGTTTGCGACACAGCTTCCCAGCAACAGGACGAGCATGATGACGTAAAAATAACTAATTACGCAGTGATTGCCTGTGACGGATAATTTCGTTTTTTCTTTTTTCTCCATAAAATTATTGTTGGTGTGTAGATTTATTTTAGCTGAAATATTTCCGGATATTTTCTGATGAAATAGACCGGAGTACAGCTCCAGGCATGACAATAGCTATTCACCGGAAAAAAATTGTAAGGGGAAAGAAAATCGTCATTAGGATCATAGGCCTCCCAAAAGGTATCAGCTCCCTTCTCTAGCATCCCGCCCCAATATTTTTTTAATTCTTGTTTTGCAAGACTGTGTAACCCGCTATTTATAAGCGATTGAATGTAATAGTGATAAAGATAGGGAGTTCCCGGATAACTTACATCGCGGGCATGGGAGAGATTCAATAGTGCAGTTTGCGCTTCTTTTGTAGTTGCTACACCGCTTAAAATCATCCATAACTGCGACGCATAAGAAACCTGATGGTTGATTGTGCCGGCAAAAAAACCGGTTTTCTTATCGTAAAATTTTTTACGTGCCGTGCTTTTCATTTTTTTTATCAACGGAGGAACATTTTTTACTTCATCTTCCTTTCCGATCAGTTGTGCCAGCTTATACGTTTCTTGTAAAGCAAAAATGGACACTCCCTGTAAAGGCACTTCTTTGTGTAATCCTTCACGCCAGTCAATAAAGATCCACCATTCCCTGTTTGCTCTGGCAAAATCCATCAATCCATCCTTGTCTACATATTGATAGATGATGTCCAATTGTTTTTTGGCTACTGGCCATAAATCCAAAGCAGTTTGTTTGTCGTTGGTTGCCAGAAGGTAATCTTTAAGGGTTGCATTAAAGAGAAGGGCGTATTCCAATAGGAACAGCCGTTCATCACCACGGGGTTCCGGTGTTTCATAGATGCAGGGATGCAGGTAGCCATTCCGGTGGCTCAGGCCTGCTAACAAATACAGACAACGCTTTGTCAGGTCATGTTGCCCGAAAGAATAATTATTGGTCATCGCCTGTAAATACAGGTCGCCTATCCATAACCGTTGGTCTCTTTTGGGCCCGTCCTCGTAAACCGTTTGCATACATTCTTTTAGAGTGGCTAACCCTGTCTGATCGATTTTTTTTATTATTTCTTCAGTAGAGGGAGCCAGTTCTTGTGGTACAGAGGTTACTGAAGTACCGGCATTACACTTTATATCCGATACATAAAAATCATACGAAGGTGACGCGATCAGTTCAATTTTAACATACCTGAAAGAGAGGCGCCGGGGTATGGTTATCGTTTGTGGCAAGGCAGTAACCGTGACGGTTTCATCCTGAAGCCAGGCTCTACTTAAACTACCCGTGTATGGCTCAAAGGATACTGCCAGTTCCGATGGCACTTCACCGAATGTGAATTTTAACCGCAATGGAGCATCCGGGGTTATGTTGGTAGGGCGAATAGAAAACGTAAAATAACCGGTTATATGTTCCTTGAAATCGAGGATCGTCGATTGATTTTTTTTGAATGTGGTGGAGTAAAATGAATCGATAGCTGAATGAGGAACAATTTTCCAGTGTTGAAAAGAATTTTCATCGCGGACAATGTTGATTACCCGGACGGGTTTCTTTTCAGTAATCACTAGCTGGGGTTTGTTGTCTTCAGCCTTTTGGAGCCATTCTTGTCGGTACGCTTTATAGAAATCTTCCTGAGCATAGGTACTGAACAAGCTAATAGTTAAAATACAAACGATTAAAATAGGTCTCATTCTTTCTTTTAGGTCATTGGTTATTATTTCCGGGGAAAACATGTTTTACAGCTTCCAGATATCCGTATTCCCAAACAGTGTCCGGTTCCAGGTAACTCCCTTCCGACCATTCGTTCCATGCGTTTAAGGTAATTATTTTGGGTTCGATGGAGTTGTTGTCGACAAACTTTTTTGCTTTAATCAGATACTTCTCAAACTTTTGAGGTGTGGAGTTATCTATGTATCCTGCTTTAAAAAGAAAACGAGGATTGGCGTCCCAGCTGATTGTTACATTTGGGAAATAGGTCATGGAAAAGTCGTTGTTGAATTTATCCCACATACCGGTGGATGCATCTCCCCACACTTCGTAATCTCCGTCAGGATTTTGCAGGTGAGCCCAACAATAGTTTGTTAAGCTTTTGAATCCGAAAAATTCCAGTACTTTGTTCTGACTCTCTATACTGTCTCCGGGTACCCCCACAAGGGTTGAGGGTAATGCTCCCCATAAAACAGCTTGCAAATGCAGTCCTGAAAATCCGGCCTCTTTCGTTTTCCGGGTGAAATAATCCAACGCCTCTTTGGTTTTTTCAGCCCCTCCTAAACCATGGATGAGTGTATTTAACTCGTAAATGCAGAAGACAGGTTCATCGTTTATCTTTAAATAGGAAGGTTCTTTAAAATAGCGTGAAATGACCCGGTCCACCACAATGTTAAATTGTTCCCTGTTCACTTCTCCATCCCAGATAACTGAATCTATATTGGGATTATCTACGTCCCAATATGTTGTTGCATCGTGATTGGCCCACATTAAGTAGAAGTTCATCCGATTGTTGTTCGCTTTTAAAAATCCATTGTTTACGGCATCCTCCAGGAAAGGTTTATTCTCGTACCAGTACCAATCGAAAATAAAAGTATTCACTCCGTAATCGAGTGCGGCATCAATCTTTTTGCCCATATCCTCCGGATCTGCCTCGTCCAGGTATCCCCATAAAGGGACTTTCGGTTGTTGATGGCCTTCTTCTTTAGGTACAGCATTATAAATGATCTCCCATTCCCCTTTTTTATCGGGGAACAGAAATTCAGCGCGCGGTTCGTAATGGTATGCCGGCCAGTAAAAGGCTGCCAGAATATATTCTGATTCCTGACCGTTGTTTTTCCTGTTGTTGCTTGTGCACGAAGAGATAAGAAGAGCAACCAAAAACAGGAAGAGATTAAGTGAAAATTTAAATGTTCTCATTTCCTTATACTATCATTAAATTAACTTAATGGAACAGTTGTAGAAGCATCAATTAAAAGTAAACGGACCGGACCAATCAGGCCTGATGGTATTAATGGGGATTCTCTTGTGAAATAATTATAAGTTGTGAAACAATATCTTCCTTTTGAAGGTCTTGGTTGGTTGTTCAAAAACCAATCCGGAAACTTTTTCATGTAACGAAACTTGCCGTAACCAAAGTCAGCCATACCCCATTCCATATCTTCAGGTTCCTGTTCATCTCCAATTAACCGGTTTGCCCACACATTCGTAATTTCAATTAGTATTTCGTTATTGTTCCTTTTTAATATTTCTGCAGGGATTTTTGTCATCCATGGATCACACCAGACTACTCCCAAATCTGTGCCGTTAACACGAACACGGGCAATGTGTTTGACATGACCTAAATCGACGAAAATATCTTTTCCCAAAAGCGTTTCTTCACAATCGAATAACTTGTGGTATGTAGCTGTACCGCTATAATATTTAATCCTCTTATCAGTATTTTCTGTCCAATCTTCCAATCTTGAAAAGAGGACTGGTCTCTCCGGACCACCCCATCTATGGTCAAAGGTTACCGACCAATCACGTGAGATGTCTTTCACAACCTTATGATTCGGGAAATTTTTAAGGGAAAGGGTTGAAGATTTATGAGACAGGGGTGTCCTGAATACAATGAAAAAACTCTGTGATGGTGAAAAATTGAGGGGTATATGAATTCTTCCATCTTCAATTGTGTACGCTGGTAAATCACGAATAGTGGTTGTGACAGGATCCCATAGTTCTGGTTTATTACCGGCATAAGGAAACGAACATATGACATTTCCCTGTTCCCGTGAAACATTGGCAACAAAAAAGAAGTGGATTGTTTGGTGGCTCCGTTGGATTGACTTCAGTGATATATTGCTTTCATTTGTGACTACTTTAAAAGCATTGGGGTCATCAACGTTCTTTCCGTAGAGTAACATGGCCTGACAGCGGTGCCAATATTTAAACATTGCTTTACCGTGTTCCCACCATGTTTGAGTATGGTCAAAATGTGTACCCCATTGTCCCATAGAGACACCGGGCTTGTATTTCTCCGCATAGGGTTGCTGCGTAAAACGGTGAAGAACGAATCGATTGATACCCTCACAAAAAGCCTCATCGCCAATTGCTTTGAGCCCGTGAGGTGTCTCTGACCACATACTCATGGATGGCTGGCCTGAAAAAGCTTCTGCTTCTATAAGATTTTGTCCGCTCTTCCTGGCAGCTTCGATAGTGGGTTTAACCTTGTAGGGAGTATATCGGTTATTCGTTGTCCAAAATTCTGTCATAACACGATCTACCTTCGGCAAAACATCTTCTTCTTTCCAGGGACCTCCATACGGTTCACTCGAGAAGATGAGATTGGCTTCGTGTAATTTTTTCTGAATGATAGAGAAATAGACATCTGCATGAAGGTCTCTCACTGTGGCATTAAAATCTTGCTTGAATTGTCTAGTCTTGATACTGTCTACAAAAATTTTGTCAGCAAAAGTCAATAGATAAGGCGTGAGATCGTATCCCCTTCTGGCATAAAATTCTTCTTTCATACGGGGTGTCCAGTTGGCGTTTCCTGCTTCATAGCTGTCGAAGTGAAAATGCGAGAAGGTATTACCAACAAGATCTTTTAGATGTTTCTTAGATTCACTGATAATGTGATCCAGATGAAAAGAAACAGCATCTGGATTCATTTTATCGCATTCAAATCCAGCTGCTTTCCATTGAGCTGGATAAATTAATGCCCCCATGGTAGTGTGTCCAAATCGATATATTGTCCATTTCCCTTCCGGTAACATGCAATCAACCGTATTGTTGGCATTCATTTTGTCTGTCAGATCAATGATTTGATCCGGGCTAACAGGTTTATTATCGTCAGGAATGGCTAAAAGAGCAATATCTTTGAAATAGGTGTTACGTTCCGGGATAACGGGCTTTTCCAATTTTCCGGTTTCCGGGTTGTGTACCGGACCAAGCATAACCGCTCTCGGGTCAACCGTGGGTTTGGGGATGTACAATGAGATGGGCTTTCCTCCCTCTGCTGCAGTTTCCGAATAACATATCTGCTGCATGGAATATTCAACAGGAATCCATTTTCCTCCACTTGTCTCATAGCCCGGGCAATTATTCATTCCAAAGTCCATCCCCAGTCTCTTTGATTCTTCGGCCGCGAACCGGACAAGTTCCCACCACGGTTCGGTCCATGCAACGATGTTTTTCTGAAAGGAGTTTTCGAAATCATATGCGAAAACCGTATTTACATCAGTTAAACTAAACATGGTTGTCCCGCCAAAGCCAGCCTCATGTAATGTTTCCAAGTCGCGAGTGATACCTTCTTTGCTGATGCTTGTACCCATCCACATCCACATGACTCTTGGCTTTGCATTCGCAGGTGGGGAAATGAACAAATCAACCAATTCGTCTGATAGTTTGGTATTGTGTTGATTGATTTGGAATGCAGTGTTCTCAGGGTTGGTATTTTGTGCGAAGATATTAATCAGCGATGCGAATATCAATGTTAAAAAACCAGATAATATCCTGATTATATGCAAATTATCTATTTTCATGTGTGTAATATTAATTATGATATTCAACGGTTTCAATTGTTACCGGTCCAAAAAGACCTGATGGCTGTAACTTACTTTTTGTATTGTAAGGATTGACAAAACTCCATGTTTCTCTCTTATGGTCAGGAAGTAGCTGGTCACCTATCAGTCGGTTCATCCAGTTGTTTACCACTTCTATCTCCAGTTCGTTTTGTCCCGGTTTCACCCCTTGGGTGATATCCAGCTTGTAGGGATAGGACCATACTCCCCCTGCATAATTACCGTTGATTTTCACTTTGGCCATGGCGGTCAGGCTACCTAAGTCTAACTCAATGGTCTTATTCCCTTTGTTATCAGGAGCTTTGAATGTAATAGAATAAGTGGCTGTTCCGGAATAGTATTTTATAGAATCATTCCGGGAGGTAGTCCAGTCGTATAGAGTATCAAACACTAGTGGGCTGGCAGGCCCTCTGAAAGCGGGATCAAAGGTGACACGCCAGGGTCCTTTCAGATCAGCAATGATTTCCGGTGTCGGATAGTTCTCTTCAAGATTGTTCATTACATTTTTTCCTGCTTTGTTCCTAAATACAATAAATACACTCTCGTATGGAGCTAGTTTCAGAGGTACAACCGTAGATTCTGTTTTGGCTTTGAATGCAGGAAGAGGCCTGATGTTACCGTTGTTCGTTTCCCACAGTTCTGGTTGTTTACCGGTAACCCTGAATTCAGGCTGGATCACTGTTTCTTTATCGGTCTGGTTGCTAAGGAAATAAATGTCTATTCCCTTCATTGTCCTGTGTCCGTAGTGGATGGAATTATCCTCAGGCAGTCTGCAGTCGGGGATCTGGTTGATGCTGCGAAAGACCTCCTCCAACGTTAATCCATCCATGATCCGTCCTTTTCCGTAGGTTCTTTCTTTCACCTTTATCCCGTCCACTTCGGCCCACAGCTCGGCAGCCGTTCTCATCACTTCCCGGTCAGCCTCCGGCTGATTCTGAAGGCTGGGTGAGCGGGAAGGGGCGGGGCCGTGAACTACGGCTCCATCCTGTACCAGTTGTTTAATTTTTTTGAGAAGCTCGGGCCTCATTGTTTCGAGTTTTGGCAACACCAGCACTTTATACTGTGTGCCGTGCGGTAAGGTGAGTTTGCCATCCTTTACTTCTATGTCCCTTAGAATTACCTCGGCATTGATGTAATCGAACTGGTATCCGACGGGCAGTGGTGGATCGGTGGTCCCTGTCATTTTAGGAGCATCTTCTCCAATAAAATACGCTACGTCAGCAACGTTCAGACCCTGCTGGAGCATGAAATTTACTCTTTTCAGGTATTGTATATACACGTCCAGTTGAGAGAACCATGTATTTTTCCGGTCGAATTCGTTTCCGAACCAGGCATTCACACCCGGATTCCTATCTTCATAGGGCTGCATGATATAGACGTGAAGCAGAGTGCTGTTGATCCCTTCGGCGAAGAAACGGTCGTTCCGTTGTTTCATTTTGGCGGGATAACGCGAATAAGCCGGCCCACCCGAGGTGTTTGATTCGGCTGATATTTTGTTTTTTCCGTAAATGTGTCCGGCCGAGGTTGCGGCTCTGTTTTCGATATCTCCCAACTCTCCCTCGCTCCAGAACTCACCGCCGATCTCATCGGATTGTCCTCCATACATCAGAAATTCCCCGGGAAATCCCCAGTGTCCGTAGTTCTCGAGCCATGTTCTTAGTCCGTGCTTGTGGCTGACATCCCTTAATCCGCCCACATAATCGTACGCCACTTTGTCTGCAATCATCCTCCTGATATCCCACAGGAACCTGTCCGATTCGAGTTGGCTGTTTACTACCACTCCTTCGAATACGGGTAGGAAAGGTACAGGGTTGTACCCGTATCTCTCCCTGAACTCATCGAGGAATCCATCGGTAAAGTTTTGTCCTCCTGTTTCGTAACTATCTTGTACTACTACTTTGAATGTTTTCCTGTCCTGTTCGGGTACCCTTCTTATGATTTCTCCTATAAACCTGTCGAAATGTTCAGCTACCCACTTTTTGCTCATTTTGTCCACCTCCAGGCCGGTCGCTTCAGGAGAAGCCGGGCTGTTTGTCACACGGGTTGTCGTCATCCCCATCCGCAGTATCCTCCAGTTTCCTTCAGGTACCTCCCAGTTTAGGGTTCCATCTGTAGAAAGAGATTCCGAAATATCGATTACCTGGTCTGTTTGAACTGCCAGGCTTCTGTCATCCGCTTCGGGTTGTTCCCGCCAAAGATAAGCATCCCAATAAGGCAGAGGGGTAGGGTGCATCTTGGCCAATGTCTTTTCGCTGTATCTTTCCACCTTAGGCAGGCCGCTGATTTCCACCTCGGCCAGGTTCAAAGGCTTGCGTATGTTTTTAAGCACCAGTTTAAAGCTTTGTGATGTTGTAGCCGGAATGGAAATCACGACTGGGGCGAAAGGTTTGAAGCCCACGTTCAGGCTTATGTTCGATCGGTTGACACTGAATTCCGAAACAATCCTGTATTCCCCCCTGTCGTCCTTAGCCTGAAAGACCGCTTCTACGGAAGCCGGTGTTTCGGCCAATGTAACGGTTACGCTTCTTGCCGTAAAAGGCTGCCCGGTATCAAACGTAATAGTAAATTCACTTGCCGGAGAAATTGATAGGGAAGTAGCTCCGTTTTTGTCAACAATCCTCGACAACTGTTGGTGGGAAGGAACTGAGCTTATCGTCGCGTTCTTGTCGTTTACATCCGGTTGAACGTTACCGGGCATCCGGTATGCCAATACTTTAACATCCTGAAAAAAATCGGCAGGCGGATCAATTTTTTGCGATAATTTTTTTGGCCCTTCCACCGTTAACTGGGAAGATGTAAGATACCGCATGGATTCTTCGGGTTTTATCCACGGCCCACCCGACTGGCTCCACCCGGGGGAGTTGAATATTCCTATTTCGATACCTAAGTCAGAGGCTGTCTTTAAAGCCAAATGCATAATTTCCCACCATTCTTCAGTAAACATTTTAACGTCTCCAGAAGGGAGGTCATTGAGTCCGATGTTGCCAATAAAAGCCCTGTTTATCCCCACTTCTTTCATGGCATGGAGGTCTTTAATAACCCCTTCCCTGGAGATGTTATCGGAGATCCAGTACCAGTAAACACTGGTTTGAACCGTGTCGGGTGGGGAAATAAAACCGGATTCCAGGGATTTTGATTGTTGGAGAATGGTCTCGGTATTATTCTGTTTACACGAAGTGAAAAGTAATAGAAAGAGAGAGAGAGAGAGGCCACATAAAATCTTTACCATGATGTTTTGCTTAAATATAAATCTACTTGATAACGTTTATTTCTTTCGGTGCATGAACGGTGGTATTTATCTTTCCGTCAGCCTGCTTTACATGTTTAACATAAACCTTTCCGTATGGGGTAGGGTAGTTGCCTTCGGCAAATTTCAGGTTCCCCAGGTTGGGTTTTATCCGGATTGTTTTGGCGCCGGGTTCTACAACCTTAATGCCTAAAACGTGTTCCGTCAACCAGGTAGTGGGTCCTGAAGCCCAACCGTGGCACAGGCTTCCCCTCAGCCCTACGTAACAGTAGTCGCCGCCATCTGCGTGTATGTCGTATTTTGATTCGGAAACCAATTCATCAATCCGGCCTGCATTTTTTCTTTCTTCATAGATGAAATTCTCCCAAAAAGTAGTAGCTCCCAGGTCCAGCATAGCACCCCAATAGTCCGAGATGATGTCCATGGCTTCTTCGTATTTTCCGTCTTTAGCCAATGCTTCCAGCATGTAATATCCGTAGAAAGTGGCAAAATCGGTTGCCCCGTCCTTCAATATCACTTTTGATGCAGAAGCGGAAGGGAGAACGTTGGCTATGGACAGCAGGGCGGCTGCCTGTTTGCTGTCCCGGTGTGAAGGGATGTATTTCTGCATGGAGGATAAGCTGGATAGGCACATCTTTTTTAGCGCCTCATCCTTTAACCAGCCAGCAATATCTTCTCCCGCTTTCAGGCTCATGATCGTCAGGGCTTGCAACCCGGAATGAATAACATCCTTTTTCTCTGACGTGGGCCAGTCTAAAAAGCGTCCACCGTCGAGCTCTTCCTTTCCGTTTGATACCCGGGCAACAATTTGTTGAATAAGGGCGTTCAAGTATGTTTGCTGTTCTTTCAGGTATGCTAAATCTCCCTGATGCAGGTATAAGTCCCGGTGAATAATAATCCACCATAAAGAATAGGAGGAGATGGTGTTCATCCATCCGGGTAAAGGAGTTGTGTCTCGGGCAAAATCGAGGCTTTTCCTGACCACTTCATTTTTCCCGAATACCGTGTTTATTGTCATCACCTCCGGATGCATGTCGCCGACCCAAACAAGCCGGTCGCGTTTAATCCCGTCCCAGAGGTACTCCTGCATGTTCAGATGGACAGTATATGCACCGGTTTCCCATATTCTGTTTAGCCTTTCGTTGTCGCACCTGAAGGATCCGGTATAAGGAATGTCCCGGTACCGGAAGATGGCCCTGACCGCCTTTAACGGAAGATCTTCGTTCAAATCCAACAGATCAATTCGTACGAACCTGAATCCTGAATTTCCCACTTCAACACTTCCCAGCCATGGCAACTCGATGATAAAATCCCTTAATGAATGATCGTTAGTGGCAGAATTCATTCCGGGAACAGAGTTGTCAATGCTGTTACTCATCGCTTCCGAGACCGATTCTCCCAGCCTTACCCTTACCTTTAGCGGTTTTTTGTTTCCCCTGATTCCGGCTGCTAGCTGGAGACCGCCATAGAGTTCCGTCCCAAAATCCAGTAAAACCGATGCCTGTTTATCTGTATCGGAACGCATGACGCACATTCCGGCACCGCTTGTGGATAGCTGACCGTCAAATTCTTTCAAAAGAACCTCCGGGTTTTTTACATGCTCTCCCGTTTGATCGGAAGACCAGACTAGTTTGGCGGGAGTGACGTAACTTTGAGTCATATCATCCTTTTGTAATCTGTTCTCAAAAGCGTTTTTCAAAATATTGTTTTGAGAAAACAGAGTGCTTGCTCCAAGCAAAATTATTGAAAACAGTAAACTCTTGATTTTCATTTTTAAATAATTAAATGTTTATTCCGTTTTTCTCGGATCCACTAACTGCGGCATCCAGACTTTAAAAAAGGGGTAGGTGCCCATTGTATTGCCAGCAGAAGCATAGTCGCATAAATTTACTTCAACGGGTTCTGCGTTGTATTCGGTATAAGCTTCGGGCAGGAACTTAGCGGAAAAAACCATCCAAGCATCGGAATTATGGTTTTTTTGGGGAGTTAAGTGGATAAATCCGTTCTTGTCTTTTATTGGAGCGATTACGGCTTCGAGTTTAGGGCCGGCCAACCTTTCGTCTCGCGTTAAGACAACAGGTCCGCGTGTGATAGCAACGTTTACCGGGCTTTGACCCGTATAATGGAGTTCCCCTTTCATATCCAATCTGATTTGAATCTTATCACCCTCTTTCCAGGTACGGCTGATTTTCAGGTAATCGCCCCGAGTCACCTTTTCAACCGGCTGGTCGTTGATTAAAACGGTTGACTCATCACTCCAAGAGGGAATCCTTAAGGCCAACGTCATGTTTTCAGCCGTTTTCATTTCAAGCGATATATTCACATTTCCCGAAACAGGATAATCCGTATGTTGTTTTACGGTAATTACATTTTTTTGGGGTGAAGTTGTTTGATAAGAACCTTCCATGTAGAAATTTATATTCAGGCCTTCGTTGCTCGACATAACTGCTGTTAAGGGAATAGTGAATAATCCGCGAGGCCCGCTGGCATTGCAGCAGTTCAATCCCATTCCACATTGCTCCGATCCGGGTAGCCTTTGGCCGGAAAGCGGTGTATATTTTGCCCAGTCAGACCCATCGGGTCTCATTGCTCCCAACAAAGCATTGTAATATGCCCATTCAATGGCGTCGGCATACTTTGACTCGCCGGTCAGCCTGAGTAATTGTTGATTGAATTTTATCCACGTAACGGTCACGCACGTCTCCTGATAATGCGCTATGGGGACGTGCTGGATTTTTTTTCCGGAGAACCAGGCTTCCATTGCCGCACCCGAACCTGCAATATTTATTTCGGTATCCGTAATGCTTTGCCAGGTTTGCTCTGCAGCTTTTTTGTAAGATTCTTTTCCTGTAATCCGGTAGAGCTCAAGCAACCCTTCGTAGCACGACATCATTTCATATGCTTTTTGTCCCTGTTCCCATCCGTACCAATTTTCAGCCGGTTTTGCAAATCGTTGACCCACAGGAACCGATGCTTTGGAAATAAGCTGAGGCCCTTCTGGCGTTTCCCATTGACGAACAATTTCTTCCGCAAAATCCAGATACCTTTCATTCCCGGTTCGCATGTAGAGCTGACAAACCGGTTCCAGGACAGAAGAGGCAGCCATACCTCTGTGGTTACCCATTTTTACAATCAGGGCATTTTTATCCGCTAATTCCTGGATAAGAAAATCTGCTTCTTTTGCAGCCGCTTCCAATGCCTTTCTGTCTTTTGATACATCGTAATAAGCAATTAAACCCAGCATAACGTATTTTCTTCCCCAGATATCCCACGCTTTCAACCGGCTTTCGGAGGCATAATTGCCAATGTAGCCTTCGGGAGTCTGTGTTGCCATCAGTTCGTACGCTGCATTTTTAAGCTTATTGATAAGTTGCTGGTCAGGGCGGTAGGAATAAGCCAGTACGGCTGAAGTGAACCATTTGCCCCAGAATTCGCTCTGCCAGCAGCTGTACTCATCGTGGATTGTGAACGGACGGATCAACCGGTGAGCATCCTGTGCCAATACCCGGTTGTTGAAAGAAGCATCAAGCTTTTCTCCAATATGGCCTTCAATATTTGCCGTTGTTGCAGGTGAAAGTTTGTCCTGAACAGCCGATTTTACTTTTTTTTGGGGAAATAAATGAAAGCTGCTGAAAAACAAGATCAGCAACAGGTAATACTTCATGAGAATAAATTTTTATTGTAAATCTCAGTTATCTATTTTTCTGTTTTCATTCCATGAATCCAGCGTTTAGGTCCCTATACCAGACTTTCCCTGGGCAAAGCTAAGAAAAATTGCGAAGGAAAGCCGGTAAAAGGCACTAAAAACAGTCGTTTCATGAGTTGTTTACTGCAATCTCTTTTTGAAACTGTATTTTCCGCTTTTCACGGCGGTGTAATTGGTTTCCTGAGGCAGATATACTTTTGCTTCGCAATTAATGGGAACCTCGATATCCATTTCGAACTGGCCGTTATCCACCTTCCAGTCCACCTTGATGGTCCCGTATAAGGTGTTGTAAGAGGCGTTTACATACGTTAAGTCACCTACGACCTGCGGCGCGATTTTGAAGTTCTTGAATCCGGTGTATGCGTTTTCTTCTACATCAATACCTGCCAACGACCTATAGAACCACTCTTCTATCTGTCCCATCATAAAATGATTCCACGAAGCGCCTTTTCTCGGATCCCAAAGCTCCGTAAGTGTGGTGGCTCCAAACTGAAGCTGGAAGCCGTAACCTGGAACTTCGTTGTGGTTATGCATCTTGTACATCACTTCATTCAATCCGTTTCTTGCCAGTGCCTGAAACAAGTATCGGTTCCCCACATCACCGGTGGAGAGTCTGTATCCTTTTTCTTCGATATCCTTGACCAGGTTGTCGAGGACCGATTGTTTGTCTTGGGGGTTAACCAATCCTGCAAACAAAGGCATGGCGTTGGATGCCTGGCTTCCGGTTCCGTACTGTTTGGTGTCTTCGTTGAAGAACTCCTTGTTAAAAGCGGTTCTTACCTCCTCCCGGAGATTGGAATAGAATGTTATGTCTTCTTTTTTACTAAGCATCTCGGCCGCTTGCACCAAATAATCAATCACCATGAAGTAATGAGTTGTTGCGGATAATGAGATGCGGGTATTGTGTGATACGCCATAAGGCTGATCTTCCCGGTAATCGCACCAATCGCCCAACCCGTGCGAAACGATGTGGTCTTTTGCTGTTGTGGTTAGGTAGTCGACATACCTTTTCATAACATCGTAATATTCAACTATAAGCGAGTTGTCTCCGTAAAACTCGTAGTACATAAACGGGAAAATAACGCTGGCACTTCCCCATTCGGGGGAGTCCCGAAATCCACCGTTGAAAACTACGTATTCGGGAGCAATACTTGTTACCAAACCGTTCGGTAACTGTGCATCGCGAATGTCCTGCATGATTTTAGGAGCAAACCTGGCCAAGTTGAAATTATAGTATAACCCGGGTCCATTCAGGTGCACTTCTTCCAGCCATCCGAGTTTTTCCCTGTGCGGACAATCGGTAAATACGGCTTGCATATTGCTTTTAATGGCATTCACAATCAGGTTGTGCGCGTTATTGAAGATCTCGTTGGAAGAATGAAAACTACCTGCCGGTTCGGCTGAGTTATAAACAAAACAGGATTTTATCGCTTTTATGACCGGAATATCCCTGTTGTCTTCCGATTCCGATAACTTGGCTCCATCAACTTGGATATACCGGAACCCGTAATAGGAAAAACGGGGTTGCCAGGTCTCTTCGCTTTCTCCTTTTAGTGTATATTCGTAGTAATAGGGCCCGCCAGACTGTGTTTGATTTATACTGCCGTCGTCGTTTATCCGTTCGGCAACGGTCAGACGAATTTTGTCACCCCGTTTTCCCTTTACGGTAAAGGCCGGATATCCGGAGAGGTTTTGTCCCATATCCAACACATACGATTCACCTGTTTTCATACTCTCTTTAATGGAGAAATATTCCATTTCCCTTACAGGGGTTGAAGTTTGCGGTTTTAACTCCCCATTAGGAGCATTATCCACAACAACAGGAAGCCATTGTGAATCATCAAAGCCAGGCGTGTCCCATCCCGGTTGTTCAAGACGCGCATCGTAATCTTCTCCACCATACATACTGTTAAAGACAATGGGGCTGGGAGAATATTTCCAGTTTTCATCGGATATGATCTCTTCTTTTGTGCCGTCTGTGTAGGTAATGGATATTTTTAGGAACAGGGTAGGAGGGCCGAAGCTTACCTGCATTTTCTTGTATCGTCCGCCTTGCTCGTTGTAGAATCCGTTTCCGAGGAGCACACCTACGGTATTATCTCCCTTTTTTACTCCCTCTGTGAGGTCGTATGCGTTGTAATAGACGGTTTTGTCATAATCACTCCACAGCGGATTGTACTGGTCGTTACCGATTTTCTTTCCGTTTAATGAGAGTTCGTAGTGCCCCAATCCGCTGATGTAGATAATTGCATCCTCGATCCGTTTTTGAGCTTTAAAAGACTTACGTAAATAGATGCTTCTCCTTGACAGAGGATCCGTCTCTCTCCATAGCTGTCCTTTTTCGGAGGAATCAGGTACATTGTGGTAGTTTCTTCCACCCGGAAGATTGGAGTCCTCTCTCTTTATAGCACCTATCCAAAGGGCATTAAGCTGCTTTTTATCGGGAGCGATACGAAAAAATGATTTTTCACTCCAGGACGTGCTTTTGTCGTTGTTGTCCCAGATGCGAACCCGCCATTGATATTGTTCTCCAGCACCTAACTGGTCTTTTCCCGTGTACGGGATATGCTGGCTTTCGTCGGACTGAATTTTTCCTGATAACCAAACGGTGTTGCCTTTAATGTCTAATATCTCCAGCTCGTAAGCCGTTTGTCCAAATCCATTTTCCGTTGAATGTAACTGCCATCCGAAGCGTGGAGTTTGTTCTTCAACCAGTAATGGAGATTCTTCATATTCGCATACCAGCCTGCCGAAACTTACACGGCCGGATGAATTATTCAGACTACAGCCGAAATTGATTGCAGCAATAAGCAGAATTAAGACTTTTTTCATGAGATTGTGTTTTTATTTTTTAGAAATTTCCTGGCAAACATTTACCATGGGGATATTTAACAAGAATGCCACTTTTTCAATTTTGTGCGCTATATGTCCAACCCCTATAGCACAATGGTGCGATGGCCCGTATTTACTCCAACTGTTTACGAAATCACGAATATTACACGGAAAGCTGTAACGGCTGTTTGTGTTACCTGTTTCCAGGATGGGCCCTTCAACGGAGTCGCCTTCAGCGACCAGCAAGAAGACCGAATCTTTACCCTCAACTACCGAAAGCAAAGTAACAGGCCCTTGTTTTACCGACATCTGAATGGATAGTCCATTGCCCGGTTTCCCGTGATACACAGGCAAAGGAACCAGCTTGACACGACCTTCGGCGATGTTGAAGTGAGCGGGGCCGTCGTGTCCTAAAAACACCACGTTGTCTTTAAAATCCATAAGATAGAATTCGGAAAAAGATCCTCCGGAGCCTAATTCGCTCATGATTTTCATAGCATGTGCGTTTTTTACTTCACACTCTCCTGCAACAGGAATACTTCTGCCCGTGAGCAATGTGTTTCCTGCAATCACAGAGGTAATGATATTCTCGTAGTCATTTCCCGTCTGCCCTTCGTAATAATATGCCAATGAGCCCAGTTGATATGTTTTCACCAGTTTATCCAGCGCTACGGAGGTTTTTGCCGCACGTTCAATTTCTTTCGGATCACATTTCCGGTCAATATCGAAAACAGATTCAAATTCCGCTATTTTTTCCGTTATTTCACCGGGAGAAATATTATCGCGGATTTTCTTCAACTCACACATTTCCAACATCTCGAAATGAGTGCCGAAAGTTACACTTTGTCCGGTTAAATCGGTATACACATCGAGCATCCCTCCGTAATAATTCCCCAATACACCCATCCTGTTGTTTTGCAATGCTTTAACAGTATTTGTTGCATCTATCCATCCCCTGATTTCATTCCAGACACTGCCTTCATTCAGGTATCCCGTAACAGTGTGGTATCGGGTTTCAGCCTTATTCATCACGCAGGCAATTTCCGGTATGGCGCACGCCTGACAATGTTCAAGCCATATTCCTGTTTTTTCGGCGTAGTCGTCCAAGGCATTGAATTTTTCATAATCCAAACTTCCTACCGGTTGCAGGTTAAGTAATATAAAAGGAACCTTTGATTGTTTGGCAATCGGGAGGACAGTAGAGGACAAAGCATAGGTGGATACAAAAAGGAAAATCAGATCAACATCACTGTTGTTCAGTAACTTTGCCGAATTCTGTGCCTTGTCAATATTGTCGACCATGCCGGCATCCACGACTTCAGCGCCAAAGCTCTCTAATTTGTTTCTGATTTGATTGTGGTAACCTGTGAGGTTATTAAGCAAGGCGCCAAATTGTCCCCAATAGGTGTCCAACCCAACGCTAAACAAACCAACTTTACTCATATTTTAATTTTAAATTTATGTAAATAATATAACTTTCGCATGTGTAACGGTAACAGTAGTTACGACATGCGAAAGTTAAATGAATTAATAGACCAGCTCGAAATCTTCAAACAACCCGTAATCAACCATTTTGTACGCTTCGGGTGGTATCGGAGCATTTATATTCCTCCAGTTAAAAGGTCCGGCTAAACCCTGAGAGGGATTGTTGTAATGAGGGCCTAAAAGGTTTCTTAAGCTGCCGATTACACATACGTCAATTTGATTTTTTCCTTTTTCCAGCCAGGGGGATACATCCAGCGTGTAGGGATCAAAACCAATGATTCCTGCCTTTTTGTTGTTGACATACACTTCGCAAACAGTGCCGTTCCATTTTCCGAGTTTTAGGGTGTGCTTTCTTGTTGTATCGTCAATGGAATAGGTCTTGCTGTATTTTACATCCCAGGAGTAAAAAGGTTGGCCCTGCTCCTTCCAACTTCCCAGGGTCAACTCTTTTTTGGCAGCATCAATGCTCCAGCCCACTTTTTCGGGAACAACCGTAAAGTCTCCCAACAGGTAAACGGGTTCGATTTCAGCAAAGATACTCATGGTTGGGATGCTTAACTCCACACTGTTCTCTCCGGTTTTTAAAAATTCACCCACGGAATATACTCCGAAAGATTTATCCAACCACCATTCTCCGGGTATTGCTGAAGCTTTTTTCCCATTGACACTGACAGAAAACAGGTTGGGCCTTTCAACCACTAACTTAATGTCTTTGTCCAGATTTCCAGTAACTTTAAAACGATAGGTAACTTCAAATCCGCCGCCGGAGAAGGTGTCTCTCTCGACCGTATTCTTTTTGTATTGTACCGACGAATTCCAGGGATTGCCGTTCTCAAAACCGTTTGTTTTGAAAACAATATCCGTTGCTTTGGAAACGTGCAGGTTGGTTTCGGATTTGTTGTTAATGACGAGATCGCAGAAGTCTACAATAAAGACATTGTCTTTGAGTCGCGAGACCTTTGTTTCCGTTTCGGCTTTCACCTGGTTTGTTTGTTGACCGGATTCCCTGAGCGGATAGTTATGATTTGTTTTTTTGGAGGAAAACAAGAGTAAGCTGCCGGAAGGTTCAATTTTAAACTCAAAAGACAGCAGCCCTTTTTCTTCTTTTTCAGAAGGGTATGTATACATGTTGCCCTCAAGTGCATCCAACTCAATCAGTGAGGCTCCCTTCAAAGAAACTTTTCCAGTTGAAACTTCGCTCAGGGAAGAGTTGACAATAAACAACATCTCGCCGTCCGAATAACTTTTCCGGTAATGATACAGGTCGCCACCGGCATGGGTTATTTTACACCCTTGCTCCGACAATAAACTGTTAATGATTTCGGGGTTGAGATCGGTAACGTGTTGTACTGTGTTTTGATTTAGCAGAGCAGTCAATTCTTCATTTTCTTCTCCGTCCACCCTGCTGGGTCTTGAAAAGCAGATCAGTTTACCGCCGGATGCTACGAAGAGATTTAACAGCTCAACAGTCGGCTTACTGAGGTTTTCGGTCAGCGGGGGGATTATCACGGTTGTGTAGTGTGCCTTGCCGATGGAAAACTTGTCATTCTGAACTTTTCCATTATCCTTGATGATGTTTTCGGAGGCCAGGTCAAACTCTACCTGACTTTTTTCCAATTTTGTAACAAAAGATTGAAAATTTTTCCCAATTTCCATCAATTGTGGATATTGTGGATTGCCACCACTGTGAGAGTAATAGCTCCACAACGTGGAGTTAGGTTCAATAATAACAATATCGTTCTTCTGGACCCCTTCGCTTAATACGTACGATAACCTGCCGAAATAATCGTTCAGATACTTGTAATTATTCCACCAGGGAGAATGATAGGTGAAAACAGGCGGGTAGTCGTATTTTCGTGCTCCGGTCAGGGTTTGATGGGATAGGTGTTGGTTCATGAAGTTTATGCCCAATACATATTCCCAGTCTCCCAAACGTTTTAAGTCCTTAAAGGTCACGTCCCATCCGCCTCCGCCATACGTCTCGCTCAAGGTCCTTTTATATCCCATTTGATTGGCAACACTTCGAACTTCTTTTACCGATCGTACATTCCCAAACTGGGCTTGTGGTGAGTCTTCATTAAACTGATTGAAAAGCATATCAATCCCCGGCATTTGATGCCAAGCGTACATGGCCATATTGTCAGGCCCGTCGTTCATGTTGGGCCATCCGTGTTCCCAGTAATGTCCGGTCCAAATCAGATTTCTTTCTTCTGTATATTCAAACCACGGTTTTGCCCACCTGTCAATAAATAGTTGCAGCAATGTTTCCATATAGTGATAGCGGACTTTTTTCCAATCCCCGATTTCTTCGCTCAGCAGAGGTAAATACTCCTTCAAGTCGTATCCCCACTTTGCTTTAAAAATATCAAAAAGATCGGGAGTCCACCTGAAACCACCGGAGGTTACAATATTGGGTTCATCCGTGAAGATTCCCCTGACTGTCTTGTTGAACTCACGTCCCAAAACCCTGTTGTATCCTTCCATGGTCACGTCGATGAATTTCTCCGTTACGCCGGGGAGCAATAAATCAACATAAGAATAGCCGGCGTACCAGGGCGAACTGCGGTAAAAGGTTTTGGCGTAAAGGTAGTAATCTCCTTCTTTCCCCAGATAGTCTGTTGTTTGCGAAGTAATGTCGATATACTTGCCGTTTGAGTTCATCAAACACAGATAATCTGTAGGAAGAGAATCCGGAAGAAAGGTGTATTTTGTCAAATTATATCCCTGTCCCTGATTATAGGACTCAGGCATCTGTGCGGGTACATGGCCTCCGGCAAATCCGCTGGGATAAGAGTTTTCATCATAGATCCAGGCCTCCATTCCCAGTTGCGAAGCTTTTTCTGTAGCGTATTTGAAAAGATCAAACCACTCTTCCGAAAGATACTCCGTAATCAATCCCGGGCGGGGGTGGACAAAAAAGCCCCCAAATCCAGCTTCATGCAGTTCGTTTATCATTCTATCCAAGTCAGGCTTGGTTATTACTTCATTAAACACCAGAAGGGGACTCGACCTGAATTCACTGCCCGGATTGGAAAAGTTCTTTTCAACCTCGTTAAAGTAAAATTTCTCAGGATTGTTCTTTTCAGGAGTCAATGTACATCCGGAAAGGCATATAGATATGAGGACAAGTAACAGGTGTATTTTTCCCATATTGGAAATTCATTTAATGGATGATCATTTTATAGAGAACGAATAGGAACCTGCTTTTAATCTTAAAATATGCATGCCTGGGTCCGATTTGTTTAGTTCAATCAACGGATTTTTTTCGAGGGGTTTATTATTCTCCCGAATACTCTTTCCGTTCAAATACAGTGTTGCGGTACTGTTTGCAGGAACCGTCACTTCATACTCTATCGTTTTGCCTTTTCTCCGCCATGAGGAAATGATATTACCGTAAGGGCTTTCATGAGAAGCTTCAAAATGGGTTAACCCCTTAACAAAATTGGGCTTAAGGACAGTGTTTTTAAATCCCGGTTGGTCTTCATCCGGAAAAATTCCCCCCAATGCTTTATAATACCAAGCATTTACTTCCCCAAACATGATGTGATTCAACGAGATATCACTTCCTGCGTCAAGTGGCCAGTTTTCATAAAAAGTGGTGGCTCCGTTCACTATCCACCAGCCCCACGACGGGAAGGTCTCCTGTGATGCCACTTCATAAGCCAGTTGTGCGTATCCGTTTTCACTCAATGCGTTTAAGATGGTCTTGGTTCCGAGCAACCCCACGTCGATGTGTTTGTTGTCTTGTTCCACACGACGTGCCAGGTTGTCGGCCACTTTACTTCTTAGCTCTTCGGGAACTAAATTCCAATGTAGAGCCACACTTAACTCGGTTTGCAAACCGCTTCCGTAAATTCCGGTTTCATAGTCGAGGTACTTCTTATTGATGGCCGATTTTATTTTCTCAGCAAGTGTGGAATAACGCTCAAAATCTGTCATCTTTCCAAATAATTTGGCTGTTTTGGCAAGGATAAGCGCATCTATATAAAAATAGGTGCTTGAAGTATACTCCTTCGGTGTTACCGATTTTACGGGTACCCAGTCGCCAAGTCCCCAATCGGTTATGCCCGTAGGATATTGTTCGTCGATATAATCCACGTACCGTTTAATATTGTCGTAACACAATTCCAGTAACCGGGTATCGCCGTAAAAAAGGTAGATGTTCCACGGGATGATGGCGATGGTGCTTGTCCAGTCTGGTCCGTTTGCCCATTGGTAACCCCATCCGCTTGACGGAATAATGGCCGGAAGCACGCCATTAGATTGTTGTTCGTCGCGATGGTCTGCCAACCATTTTTCGTACACGGTGATCCCGTCAAAATTATACAATCCTACTTCGATAGCGATATGGGCGTCGCCCGTCCACCCGTTTTTCTCCCGTTGAGGACAATCGGTAGGATAACCGAATAAGTTGGATAAGTAAGATGCGTTGGATGCCTGCCAAGCTTTGTTGAGGGTATTGTTGGAAGAATTTATTTTCCCTACCGGGGGTACATCGCTGTGCATAAAATAGGCAGTCAGGTTTTCTTCCGACAGATTCAACGGATTATCTGAGGTCACTTCAACGTACTGAAATCCCTTGTAATTAAAGCGAGGCATAAAGTCATCTTCTTTTTTACCGCTCAGGATAAGGATATCCGTTTGGAAAGGGTCTGAGTCATCCGTAGGCCGGTAATGCACATCGATGTTTGACATGTCAGCACGTCCTGCCGAGTCAAGTCGTTCCACATGTTTCAACCGGATTGTAGTTCCTTGAGGCCCGTTTACCTTCATTCGGGTTACCCCCGACATGTTTTGCCCGAAATTGTAGAGCCAGGTGTATTCGTCAATTTTCTTCAGGCTTACCGGACGGTATTCCCTGACATTGCGGATCGGGTGCAGTGCCTGTGCCACTATATTATTGGAAGGTGCTCCTGTGGTGTAAATGTTTTTCCAGCCCTTCGCGTCGAAATTCGGAGTGTCCCATCCGGGCTGTTCTTTTCGGGCATCGTAATGTTCGGCCGTGTAGATACTGTTAAAGATTACAGGGCTTTCTGAGGTTTTCCACCTTTCATCGGTTGCGATAACCTCTTCTGTTCCGTCGGAATAGGTTATGTGCAGGTCCATGCAAAATTTCGGTCGTGCGCGCCACGGAGCTTTGTCGAAATACCACACGGCAGTAGATTGATGGTTATACCAGCCGTTACCCAGCAAAACACCCACCGCATTGTTCCCTTGTTGCAAATTTTCGGTAACGTCGTAGGTTACGTATAAGTTTCGCCGGTCGAAGCGTGTGTAAGTGGGGTCAAGCCGATGGTTCCCTATACGTTTCCCATTGATGGAGAGCTCGTAGAGTCCTGCTGCAGCTATGTATACGCGTGCTGACTTTATGGTTTTATCCGTTTTAAAAGCTCTGCGAAAATAAGCTGCTGGTTTCACGTTGAAATCGTATGTGTCGGTAATCCATTTTCCTTTCCAGCTGAGCTGTCCCATCATTCCGGTCTCAAAGAAATGAGGTAGAGACCAGTCCGACCATTGTTGGCTTTCGTCTTTCACCCGTACACTCCAGAAATACCGGGTAAACGGATTTAGCCCTTTTCCCCCGTAGACAACAGGGATTACAGAGCTTTCTACAACTCCCGACTGCCATACATCGCCTTTTCCTGAAGCAACATCTGTCTCTGTTGTTCCCACCGCCAACTCATATGCCGATTGGTAGTTCCCGGGTTTATGCAATTCCATCTGCCACGTAAAACGGGGATGAGTTTCGTCTAATCCGACAGGATTCTCCAGATACTCACATTTTAGGTTTTTAACGGTGACTTGAGAATAGCTTTGAAAATTAATTAGAAAAATCAAAAAGATTGAAAATACTGGTAAAAATCTGCTCATGTCAATTTATTATGTTATTTATATTCAATTTTAAAGTTGTAGACTCCTGATGCTACATCGATGATTAATTTATCTCCTTTGTAGGCAACATTCTTTATTCCATCCGTAAGGCTTAAAGATTCGTTTTTACTCCATATCTTTTTATTGTCTTCGTAAAGATCCATATCTTTAATACCCACGGGTATGGCAATAATCGCTGAAGTGTTTGCCGGAATAGAAACGGTATGAAAAAAGGCATTGTTTTCTTTTTTCCACGAAGAAGCAACATATCCGTTAACGGTTTCTATGGATGCACTGACAGCATTCAGACTTTGTGGTACATGAGGTTCAATATAAATCTGTTTGTATCCTGTGCTAGTTCGCCCTTCCATAGGTGACTGTATTCCGGCAAGAAATTTGTAGAAATATTCCGTAATTGTACCGAACATCTGATGGTTGTGGGAGTTATCCCCTTCCCATTGTTCTAAAAGAGTGGTGGCTCCGTTTTTTATCCAGTACCCAAAACTGGGATAAGTGGTTTGTGAAGCAATGCTGTAAGCAAGCTCATTCTGACCATTTTCAACGAGGACCGGCCAAAGGTATTTCGTCCCGATTATTCCGGTATTCAGATGATCACCGCGTTTTTGAACATCGTCAATGATGGTTTGCAATACGCTCTCCTTGTATTCCTCCGGCACCATATCTCCAACCAGAGCTAAAAGCTGATAGGTCTGGTAGGTCTCCTCTGTACCGTAAAGGCCTGTGCTTGGGTCAAAAAACTTTTCGTTGAACTTTTGTTTGATAGTGTCGGAAAGTGCTTTAGCGTACTCACTGTCCTGAGTATGCCCGAGTTCTTCGGCAATTTTAGAAAAGATAAGGTTGTTGTAATAATAATAAAAAGTATTTACCACTGCATGATTGGGACAATCGCTTTTTCCGTTTAGTTTCCCCGGAGCACACCATTCTCCCAAAGAATACCAGTAACCCATAAAGTTGTCAATGATGTAAGGTTCAGAAGGGTCTTCGTCTTTATTCCCCAGTTCCTTAAGATAAGTAAGGTATTTTTTTATCGCAGGATAATGGTCTTCAAGTATGCGTTTATCCTGATAATAATTATACATCCACCAAGGAATAAGAACATAAGCACTGCCCCAGGCAACTCCACCTCCCATTCCTCCGACAAGTGTTGGGGAGGTATTCGGGATTCTTCCGTTTTCTTCCTGGGAATCCCTCATATCGTTTAGCCATTTGGTGTAAAAAGGTGCCATCTGAAAATCGTGTATGGAAGTTTCTGCGATGATTTGTCCGTCACCGTTATATGCCCCTTTCTCCCGGTGCGGGCAATCTGTAGGGTAACCGTGGGTATTTCCCATCTGTGACCACAGTCCGGCCTCATGAATTTGGTTCAATAAAGAATCGGAGGAAGAGAATGTACCGTTTCGGGTTAAATCTGTCCTGACTACCCTTCCCTCTACCTTCACATGATTGAGGTTTTGGTTGTTCGTTGTGGTTACTTCAACATAGCGGAAACCGGTGTAAAAAAAGCGGGGTTCGTAAATCTCCAGTTTATCACTTTTGATGATGTAGTCCGTCCATACTTCGGAGTGATACCTTTGAGCAGTACTCAGTTTATCCCCTTCTTTAAGCGGTTCAGAAAAGAGTGAATCATTGAGTGTCTCAGCGCCGCGAACCCTGACGGTCTGGCCCGGGCTCCCCTTTACTTCAATTTTCCACCACCCTGCTATGTTTTGGCCTAAATCAAAGAGATAGACTCCGGGTTCAGGATTAATTTGCTTTATGGGCTTCAATGTTTCCGTTACTTTGATCGCAGGCATCATTTGTGATTTTAATGCACCTTTTGGCTCTTCACTTAACACCGCAAACTCCCAAGCGGAGTCATTCATTCTTGTTGTGTTCCAGTTCGGAATTTCTTTGCGCGCATCGTAATCTTCTCCGCCGTATAAATTATTGAAAGTGATTGGGCCGGATGTTGTTTTCCATGTATTGTCGGTAACAATTGTCTCTTCACTTCCATCGGTATAGGTGATCATTAACTGTACCCACAAGGCCGGTTTGCCAAGAGGAGCTGAACCGTGCCAACTCCATCTTCCCGTAGTCTTTCGTAAATTCCATGCACCGTTTCCTACCATGGCACCCACCACGTTCTCTCCTTTTTTCAAGAACGAAGCAACATCGTAAGTTGAGTATAAAACAGTTTTTCTGTAATCGGTTATTCCAGGATCAAGAACGTGGTCACCCACTTTGCTACCATTAAGGTACAGCTCATAGAATCCTGCTGCTGTCACGTATGCCACTGCATTTTTTATTTTTTTCTTCACCGGGAAAGATTTCCGGAATAAAGGAGAAGCGTCGGTAATTTCATCAGGAGATGTTATCCATCTTGCTTTCCATAACGCGTTGTTTAATACTCCTGTATGAAACGAACTTTGTTCACCCCACATCACCTTATCGTTACCGAGTGTGACACCTACCGTCCAATAATAGGTCTTGTTGCTTTCAAGCGGAATTCCCATGTAATCAATATTTACGCTTTCATCGCCTGTGATTTTTCCGGAATTCCAAACCGTGCCTTTTCTTTTTTTTATGTCTTTCTTATGTTCACTCACAATTATTTGATAAGCAACTTGTTTTACCTCCCTATCCTGAGAAACAATCTTCCAGGAAAAACGCGGTTTTTCAGTATCAACACCCAGTGGATCATTTAAATATTCCACCAACATTTCCTTAACTGAGTTTTTAACTGGCGATTGGCACGAAACATTAAAAAGCATATTCAGGCTTAACAACACTACCGTGAATCCCCTCAACAACAGGTGTTTTTTTCCCATTTTATTGATATTTTTTAAAACGTATGGTTGTAAATGGTAACTACATATTTCCCCGCACTTAATTCAAAGTTCCCTTCGTTTAACCCCTTAATGGCGTTTGGATTTAATGAAGGGTCAGAAACAGCTGTAACGGTAATCTTCTGAGAAAGATCTTTTTTAAGCTGGATCTGTGCGCTTGATTGTTGCGGAATTTCAAATTCGTAGGTGGTTTTATCTTCGTCCTTCACCCAGTTGGAGACAATTGTTCCGTAAGGCGATCGGTAGTTTACCCTGACCTCGTTTAACCCGTCGGGCGTACAGGGAGAAATAATAAATTTTTCAAATCCCGGATGTTGAAGGATTGGACGAATTCCTCCCAGCCATCTGTAAAACCATTCAGTTATAGTTCCAAACATGGGATGACAATTAGAAAATGTATCGTCACTCTCTTTCCATGTTTCCCAAATAGTGGTTGCACCCCTTGAAATCATGAAACCCCATCCCGGGAATTCCTTGCTGTTCACGATCTCGAATACTTTTTCGGGTGATACATACTCCGAAAGAGCTTCCAGAATATACTTGGTCCCAAAAATACCGGTGGTAAAGTGGCTGGCCGGAGCCTCTTTTATGGCTTGAATCAGAGAATCGACAGCCATCTTTGTTTCCTCTTCAGGAATAACTTTATGATACAACAATGTTGCAAACAGCGTTTGTTTGTTTATTTTTTCTGTTACCGGCTTGCTCCAAAACTGTTCTTTCAACTGTTTTCTCAGGGAGACGGCAAGTTGTTCGTATTTTTTTTCGCTTGCTCTGTCATTCATGATCGAAGCAAAATGTTGCATGATCTCTGCACACATCAAATAATGGCTGGTTCCGGTTAGTTCGACAGGAACGGGTGACAAGGACTCGTGGTCCCCTAATCCGGAATCCACTACTCCCCGGGGATGAATACGTTGTGCCTTTTCCATCCATTTTTTGTTGAACTCGTACATTTCTTTAACCAATTCCTGGTCGTCGTAATAAAGGAGCAGGTAATATTGAGTTGTAAGAAAGGCAGACTCCCAACTTAATCCGCAATATTGAATTCCCACAAATGGGGCAGTATCAACAAAGATAGAATCATTAATGGCATCAACCCAATCATAGACCGTTTTTCTGTAGAACGATTTCATATCAAAATTGTAGATAAAAGACTCACTCGTTGCATTGAGATCTCCTCCATAACCAAATTTTTCCCGGGCTGCACAGTCGGATTGAACGCTCATCAGGTTAGACCTGAACGTTCTTTGTGTTGCGTCCTGGATTGAGTTGAGCAAATCGGATGAACTGTAAAAATTGTTGTCCGCCTGAACAGCGGTACTTAAAGCCAGTCCAGAGATGTCGCTTAATGCCGGCTGTGCGGATATGCCCGAAACCTCCATGTATCGAAATGTATGAAAAGTAAACTCGGGTTGAAACCAAACCGGATTTTCATCTTTCAGTATATAGGTGTCTGTTTGCCAGGCGATATCCGGCGCTCCAACTCCCCCCATTCCTTTCTTTTTAATTTGTCCGCAGACAGTGGTTAACGGGTTTAAACTCCCGTCCGGGTAAACCCTTTCTCCAAAGCGGAAGACAATCGAATCTCCAGGATTTCCGAAAAGCTTTATCCGGTACGTACCCGTAAAGTTTACGCCCATATCAATAATAAAGGTATCTTTCCCGGAAGAATAAATGTTTATAGGTTTAACATAATCTGTTATCTGAATATGTGGAAAGAAAGATTTTTGGAGCTCACCTTCCGGACCGGTTGAAAATATCGCTTCAGACCAGTTAGAGTCATCAAAACCGGGTAAATCCCAACCTTCGGTTTCATTTTTGGCGTTGTAAACTTCTCCCAGATAAACGTTGTTCTTCAGTATGGGACTGGGAGAAAATTTCCAGTTTTTGTCGGTACCCATCTCTACCTTTTCCCCGTTTTCATAAAGTAAAACAATTTTGGCAATGAATGCCGGCCTGCCAACATCCAACACTTCGCGTAAGTTCCGGCGTCCCCACATTTTTAAAGGCAGCGGGTTATAGAATCCGTTTCCCAATATTACCCCTATGCAGTTGTTCCCATTATTGAGCAAATCGGAAATATCATATTCAGCGTAATATATCCGTTTTCTTGTATCTGTCCACGCTGGATCAAGGTAATTTATACCCACTCTTTGGCCGTTAATGGTCGCTTTGTAGTAACCGGCTGCCGTAATCAGTAATGTTGCGGATTTAAGTTTTTCCTTTACCTGTATTTCCTTTCTAAACATGGGCGCCGGATCATCACCGTAAAAAAGTGAATCGTGGGCCAAGGGCGTTTGCCCATCTCCAATCCAATAAACGGAAGGTGTGGTTTTTAATTCAAAAGAATCGACATTCTTCTTATCGGTGCAATATAGGAAAGGAATAACCATTACTGCAGTGAGGGCTATTTTTTTCAGGTTTTTATATACAAGCATGATTCCAATGTTTAGTTAGCTATTTATTCTGCAACAAAATTCCAATTTCCGGATTTAATCTTAAACGTATGGTATCCGTTGTCAATACCTAAATATTCTGACCATTGGTTTCTTTTTTCCTTACCGTTCCAGATTAAGTGATTGTTCAGGTTTATTTTTTTATACGAGACGGGAATCATAACTATGGCATTGCTTTCCTGCGGCAAGAGGGTGTGAATACGATACTTGCCGTTTGATTTGTTAATTTCTACGGAAAACTTGCCGTTCACCGTTGTATTTTCAGTTGCGGCATAGGTCAGACTACCCATTTGTGGTCTTATGCGAATAGTTTTCCAGGCAGCTTCAACGGGATAAACGCCACAAACATATTGAGACAAAATGGTTAATCCTCCACCACTCCAGGCGTGATTGACGCTACCACTGCCAATATTCCACAACTCATATAGGGTAGTCCTGGCGGGATCATTAATCATTTCAGAATATCGCTCTTTCATTCTCTGAAGTCCGTACTCTTCGTAGCCCATGATGAAAAGAGCTTCCAGTACGTATTTTTCCAGATAGGGGCTGGCAAATTTTTGTGTTTTAAGTTTTTGGAGTATTTCCGGAAATTTCGCTTCATCCGCAAGTCCAGCAACTACGGCCAATGCCTGTGTCCTGTCATCGGTTTCCCCGGTGTACGTCTCCGATCTGTATTCCCCATTTTTCCACAACTGAGCGTTGAATGCTTTTTTAAATGCGTCCATTTTTTCTTGTGTCTTTTTGACCTCCCCATTGTATCCAAGAAGTTCGGACATGTTTCTAAATCCCTTGAGAGCCAGGTAATAGAACGCATTAAATATACCTTGTTTGTCTATATTGGTACCCCAGTCGCCCCAATACCAATCCCCCTCACGGTGTACGAGAATTCCTTTCTCATCAGTTTCCCATACACTCAGGTACTTTTTAACACCATTGTATACTTTTTCTACGGTCTCTTTATCTCCGGTGTTCATGTAATAGTTCCAGAATCCATAATATCCTATACTGGCCAGCATCTGGCCAGGCAATTCACTGGTATACATTCCGGGAACAGGAGAATATATTGTCCCGTCACTTCTCTGCCAGTTTATTAACTCCAACATCCCTTTTTGGGTTAAAGATGCTGCAGAAGGTGAAAGGGCATAAAAAGCTTCACCGCTTTCGTTGACCAAATCGCCCCACCACTGTGCCCTTTCACGATCCGGGCAATCCATGTAGGTGTCGCGCATAGTAACGTATAGTGTTCTGAGCGCCTTTTCCCAAAGACGGTTAAAGAATGCGTCATTGCACGTGAAGCTTCCCGTAAATTCAGTGTCGTATCCTGTTTCTCTGTATTTCACATCCATTATTTCAACTCCCTCCGGAAAATAGTACCGTACCTGATGGCCGTTCATCCAGCCCAACGATTCATATTCCTGCAGTCCGGAGGAGGTGACGTATTCGGCTCTAACGCTCAGTGTGTTGCCAATCCGGTAGTTGTCGGTCCGGATATCAATGACTTTTCCGGCATCCGATCTGATTTGAAAATAGGGAGTAATCTGTGCGTTGTAGGGTAATGTTAGAATTAAGGTGTCTCCCTCGCTCACAAAAGGAAAGTTTATTTTGTTTTTATACTCTTTCAGTCCACTGTTTTTCCATAAAGGTATCGGCCTTTTGACTAATTTATTCCACGGGGATGATTCCGCATCTCCCAAGACCTTGGCCCGGCCAAAACCGCGAAGATTATCCTCCAGCAATATCCAGTCGAAACTCTCTTTTCGGGCATCGAACCGGACATTCGATTCAGACAAGCGATAATTCGGGTAGTCTCGTGATGTATATTCAAAAGCTTTGTTTAAACGACTTAGCCAGGTATTGTCGCTATGGATATGGAGTACATCATTTTTAAAAACAAGACCAGCCTGGCCGCTGCTCTTGTGAGAAAAGCCGTCCTTACCGAAATACCAGACGAGAATGGCAATTTTGTTTTTCCCCAGTTTTAGGTAAGGGGCTATATCTACTTCATCGTAATAGGTGTCGTTGGGTGTTGGCCCACGTTTTAACTGGCCTTCAAAAACAACCAGCTTCTCATTGATCCACAACCAGTATTTGGAATCGCAGGCGATTTGAGTCAATGATTTTTCTGGTATTTCACTCAGTTCAAACAGTTTGACAAAGTTTATCCACGAATTTGATTCGTTTTGGGATTCATTGGCCGTAATTCTTTTAATCCCTTTGAAATCATTGCCGTTCATACTTAAAGGCAATGCGAGGATTAACAAAAAAGAGAAGATAACAGATTTCATTGAATAACAGGTTTCTTTATTAAGTAAAAAATTCAATTCGTAAAGAATTGATTCAGAAAATACGACATATTCTCAGTTTGTTATGAATATAAAATTATGCCGAATGATATCAAAAGAACAAAAAGGGATGGGTGTTACATCCATCCCTTTTTGTAATAAATAATTTTATTCGTATTCCGGATTCTGTTCCATTGTCGGGTCGTTTTCCAAAACCCAGGAAGGAATGGGGAATAAAATATTAATTTTATTGAAAGCAGAACTGGAAATTGCTCCTGATCCTGAACGATTTGCTTTTTCACGCGTTCCATGAGCTAACATTACTTCTTGTGCCTTACCGGTTCTGACAAGAACCCACCATCTATCCGCCTCACAATGGAATTCCACCCTACGTTCTTGGATGATGTCATCCAAAGTCACCGAAGTAAGATTTGACAATCCGGCTCTTCTTCTCACCTGATTTACCAACGGAACAGGATCACCGCCACCCTCACGCAGGTAGCATTCGGCCAACATCAATAAAACGTGTGGATATCTGTACAGTGGAAAATCATTCCCGGTTATATATTGTACGGCGTGTCCCGGATCCCAGAATTTCTTGGTAAAGGGAACAATATTGCCCTGATATGTGCCAAAATCATTGTCTATAAAACCGAAATCAATCATGTCCTTACGTTTGTCACCTTCTTCGAAAGAATTGATAAGGTCTTCCGTTGGTATGTTCATTCCGGTTCTTGCAACTACCTGTCCGTGGGAAATATATTTAGTTCCGGAATTCCAGGGCAAAAAAGTATACATGTTGGCTGATCCCAAACCAAAGGTTCCGACAATGAATTGAACAGAAAAAACAATCTCTTTGTTTTGTTCATTGTTGAGATCAAACACAGATGCATAATCATCCAGAACAGCATATTGATTGCCAGCAACTACAGCTTCCAATTCTGTCTTGGCTTCGTTATATTTCCCTAACCACATTTGAACATCGGCAAGCAATGTCCTCGCAGCACCTTCAGTCGCCCTGCCAAACTCTGAGGCAGAATAATTTTTAGGCAAATTTTGTTTGGCATCATTCAAATCGGATAGAATGGTTTGGAAAATCAAATCTTTCGAAACTCTTTTGTTTCCTTCAAAAGCACTATTATAGGAAGTTGCCGGTTCAGTGATCAAGGGCACATCGCCAAACACTCTAACCAAGGTATAATAATATAAAGCCCTTAGAAACTTTACTTCAGCTAAAAATTGAGCCTTTTTATCAAACTCTATGCCTTCACTGTACTTAATTACCGTATTGCATTTTCCGATTCCAACGTAACACGTATTCCACGGTTGGTTTACAATCTCATTGTTAGGGTTCATAATGAACTGATCCACATGCCAGAAGCGGTGTCCAGACTTGTCCGTCTCACTGTATTGAAATGTTGTGTTGTCCGAACGCATTTCGCCGGCAATCCAAAAAATGCCATTAAATCCTACATCATTAGCTCCTGCCAACTCACGGAGACCTGAATATGCCCCATTAACGGCCTGTTCGAATTGAGCCTGATCCTTAAAAAATGATTTTGTGCTAATCTCAGAAACCGGATACTCGTTTAAAAAATCTTCGCATCCCAAAAGGCCCAAAGCCAGAAACACAATAGGCAGTATTTTAGTATAAATTTTTCTCATAATGTTTTAATATTAAAAAGTTACATTTACTCCGAAAACAATGGTGCGAGTCAATGGATAATCATAGTTATCGAAATTTCTTTGTAAAGAATTGTTCCCATAAACACTTGCCTCAGGATTTCCATAACGATAGTTTGTGAACAAAAATGGATTCTGTGCCGTGCAGTACAATCGTAATAATTTCATGAAACTAATGTTCTTTAGGTTATATCCAAGGGTAATGTTCTGCACTTTAAGAAAAGAGGCATTATGAACCCAGTCAGAGTTTTCCCACCTATCGTATTCGGTTTCGTGAAATGATGCTGCAATCCGGCCATTCCCGGGTTGTTCCGGTGATCTCCATCTGTCTTTTACTTCTCTGAGTACATTGAAAACCCCATCAAGGTTTATCACGTCTTCTTCAAGCTGTGCCCAGATATCGAAATCATGTGCAAAACTCATGGCAATACCCAGATCCCAGTTTTTGTAGGTGAAATTGTTGCTAAATCCTCCCCTGAATTTGGGCCAAGGATTGCCAATAATCTGCTTGTCTCGTTGATCCAATATGCCATTTTTGTCGGTGTCTTCATAATGAGGTGTTCCGGGAAGTTGTGATGAAAAATGAGGATATTTTTCCAATTCTTCATATGAGTTGATTATTCCCAAGCTCTTATATCCGTAAAACATAGCCATAGGCTGTCCTTCCTTTGTAAGAGAATAAGATCTTGGTCCGGCTAAGATCTGGCCAACAGCACCCATATCCAGCACTTCATTTTTATTGAAAGATATGTTAAAGTCAGAACTCCAGGTGAATTCAGCATTGGTGATATTTATGGTATTTAGTGAAAATTCCAATCCTCGGTTCTGAATTTTACCAATGTTGTCCTGTACAGAACTAAATCCCGAAGAGATGGGTATAGCAACTCCCCACAACATATCTTCAGTAATCTTGTCATAATAGTCGAAGATGAAGTTGATTCTACCTCCAAGCAAGGTTAAATCAAATCCAGTGTCAAACTCTTTGGATCTTTCCCAACCCAAATTGGTGTTTTCAATGGCATTTACCCTTTTACCATTAGCTACCTTACCACCAAAGGTATAGTTGCTATTGACAACTGTGGGAATCCACGTGTAATTACCAATCGAGTTGTTACCGCTGGCTCCATAGCTTACTCTCAACTTTAAGTTGGTCAGCCAGTCAGTTTGTGGGAAGAATGCTTCTTTGCTGATGTTCCAACCTGTTGAAACTGAAGGAAAGTATCCCCATCTTCTATCAGAGCCAAAGCGAGAACTTCCATCACGCCTAATAGTTCCGGTAAATAAATATTTAGCCTGGTAGTCATAACTCAGACGTGCCATGTAGGATATCATAGACCAGTTCGATTCGCTAGTGTTTCCCCATTGTACTACCGAAGCATTGATGGTTTCAATGTCATCACTAGGAAATTGATCCCCATTGATATAGCTGGAAAAACCGTTGTAATGTTCCATCGTAAAACCGAGTAATGCATCTATTCTGTGATCCCCAAACATTTTGTCGTAGTTGGCTGTGTTTTCGAATTGCCAGTTAAAGCTTCGTCCTATACTGTAATATCCATCAGCAGCCGCTGGGGGAGGATTGTATATATCGCTTACAGTGGATGGCTTGAAATAATCCCTTCCGTTATAGTCCAATTCTAGGTTATATTGGGATTTTAATGTCAGTTCCTTAACAGGTTTGATAACGACAAAAGGAGAAAACCTCAAATTGAGCCGTTTTGTTTTGTCCTTGATAGTATTAAGGGCATGCAATGCATTTACATTACTGAAAGTTCCCGGAGACCAGATATCCAAGTCCCATTCCCCGTCGTAATAGAGCGGGTTTTCTCTTTCCCAGAGGCCGTCTTCCTTATATGGCCCATCAAGAGGAGATGACATGAATGCACTTCCAAACACTGAACCTCTGTCTCCTCCAACCTGGTGATCCCAAGTTTGGATCGTCGGGCTGACGTTCATACCCAATGTCAAGTATTCGATGGGTTCGTATGACATATTGGCTCTCATGGAAATTCTCTCGTAGCCTGTTTCGTGGATAATTCCTTGTTGGTTAAGGTAGCCCATCGAGAAAAATCCCCTGAAATTCTTGTAACCGTGAGTAACCGAAAGGTTATATTCCTGTTGAGGAGCCGTTTGTGTCATTACATCATACCAATCGGTTCCTTTGCCCAAAGCAGCAGGGTTACGGTACACTTCCGGTACGTCGGCATCCGTAACGGTACGTCCGTAAAAGGCTGCTTTATCGTAGATATCCTCTTTTCTCCATTGGGCAAACTCTTGGGCATTCATCAAATCAAGTTTTTCACTTTCGAGCATTTGATCAAACCCAAACTGACTGTTAAAATTCAACTCCGTTTTTCCTTGCTCACCAGACATGGTATTAATCAGTATGACTCCGTTTGAACCGCGTGAGCCATAAATTGACGTGGCAGATACCCCTTTCAACACATCAAGCGATTTAATATCCGCTGAATTCAACAGAGCTAAGGGCGAAACTTCCTTCCCATAGCCACCCTGCATAGGGAACCCATCTATTACTATCAGTGGCTGATTTCCCGCACCAATGGATCCGGCACCTCGAATAGTCATTTCTGCACCTCCTCCGGGAGCACCAGTGGTTTGTCGTACACTCAATCCTGCAATTTGGCCTTCAAGTGCACGGTCAACTCCGCTGGTAACCTGAGCTTGTACTTTTTCAGGTGCGATAGAAACAATGGATGCAGAAACACGGTTTCGCTGCATACTGCCGTAACCCACTGCAACAACTTCTTCTAAGCCAATTGTTTCTTCTTCCATAACAACAGAAACTGAATTCCTGCCAGAAATATCCACACTTTGCGTTCTCATTCCAATAAATGAAAACTGCAACGATTGAGTTTCACTGGGAACTCTTAACGAAAAGTTTCCATCCACATCGGTTACGGTTCCCTGGGCTGTACCTGTGATAACAACAGAAACTCCCGGAAGAGGTTCTCCGCTTGTTGTCACAACCTGCCCAGTAATGGCTTTGGTATTTTGCTGAATATCATACCTTAATTCGGATGCTCCATAAATGGAAGACACTGTCACTGATTGCAGGAACAAAATAGTGACACAACAATAGAAAATTCTTTTTAGTTGATTCATAGTCATTTAAATTAGTATATACATAGTAATTAAAAATAAAAAAATAAATAAAAATAGAAGAATGAGCTTTCAGGATATCTGATTGAAAACTACAATTGCCTAATAATTCAAAAGTATAGAGTTGTTGTCACAATAATATTCACGAAAAATATAATATTTTAGACAAAATTAATAATAGGTTATTCCAGAATAACTATGTAAAATGATATTTTTACTGTAGGAATTGCGTTTACTTTTAAAATTACAGTTAAGTTTAAAGCAGGTCGGGTTTTGTGTTGATGGTAAAGCTGTATTTGTCGCCTCTGTACAATGAATATTCTATCTCAATCGTTTCGGATCGATCATTAGAAGCCACGCTCCCCAGGATAAATACAGCCATAGGAGTATTGTTGCCAAAGTAGTTTTCTTTCTCTTTCGGATCGACAACTTTGGTGGAAATCGTTCTTTGTATATCGCTCAGATGGATGCGGTATTTTTTTTCATATAAATTTATCAATGAGTCATTCATTTCATCCAGGTGAATGTCGGGACACAGGGTCATTGAGATATATTTGGTTTCATCTTTCATAAGAACGTCATTTGCATACCGCAGGCGATGCAGTTTGAGTACCTTACCCTCAATGACATGATTCTTGTTATTCACGTTAATTGATATCCCTTCATTTAAAATTATTTTTTCAAGTAAGATGTCTTTGGGCGTTAAGCCTTCTTTTATTAAATTGTTCCGGAAGCTTTCTTTCATGGCATCGAAAGACCCCAGAATCCGATTAAGGTGCATCTCTTTTGACCGGTTAATGACAAAAGTTCCTTTCCCTTTTATTTTTTTTACCCACCCTTGGTTTTCAACATAGGAAAGGACTTTACGTGCCGTCGTATTGCTGATTTTATATTCATTAATCAGTTCATTTTCAGAAGATATTTTGTTCCCTGGTTGTAAAATCCCCGATTCAATTTGAGAAATTATTTCCTGGCTTATTTTCAAGTATTTCGACGTACGATCCCGATTCATTGTTTTGTTTTACATTTTATTTTCCGCAAAAATAATCAAATATATTTTTTTACAAAAATAAATAATATATTTGCAATTTCAAACTTAGTGCGTTAACAATGAAAACGAAAAATAAATATTCCGGTTTTATTTGGTTGGTTGTTCTGATGTGTGCTTTGGCAACCGGACTAAGTTTTTTGGACAGGCAAGTACTTTCCATATCCATTATTGAAATTAAGGGCGAGTTAAACATCAATGATACCGACTACGGACTTATCAATACTTCTTTTCTGGTTGGTTATGCTATCATGTTTACTCTCGGCGGTATCTTGATAGATCGTTTCGGAAGCCGAAAAGGGTTAGCCCTGTCGGTTGCATTGTGGTCGGTTGCTACATTTATGCACGGTTTTGCCGATAATTTTTATGAATTTGCGCTGTTTCGGTTTATTTTAGGAGTTGGGGAAGGGGGAGCCTTTCCAGGAGTAATTAAAGCGGTTGTAGAGTGGGTGCCTAAGAAAAACAGAGCCTTAGCGAACGGATTAGCTATTGGTGGTTCTGCCTTTGGAGCAGTAGTCGCTCCTCCGTTAACGGTTTCTTTAATGGATAGTGTAGGTTGGCGCGGCGTTTTTTTTATTGTAGGGGGGATTGGTATTCTGTGGACGTTGATCTGGCTGTTCTTTCCACAGGCAAAATCAGAAAATAATCATCTGAATAAAGAGTTGAGCAACAATAGGTCGGATGTTCCGCCTTTAAGAAAGCAATTGTTGGGTTTACTGAAATCTAAAGAGGCCGGGACCTTTATCCTGATCCGGTTTCTGCTTGATCCCATCATTTATTTTTACATGTTCTGGATACCTAAATTTCTGAATGAGACCAAGGGCGTCTCTTTGGAAATAATTGGGAACTTATTCTGGATACCCTATTTAGCGCTGGGTGTCTCCAATATTTTTGGAGGATTTGTGTCGGATATCGTTTTGAAAAAGACGGGGGATGTCAATCTGTCAAGAAAAGCAGTAATGGGATTTGCTGCTCTACTTACCGCTTCAGCTATTTTTGTGAGATATACAGATTCTGTCGGAGTCATCATCCTGTTATTAAGCTCAGCATTTTTTGCGCACGGCTTGTGGATTACAAATTACATTACCTCCATCGGGGATATGTTCGGCAAAAATTCAAGTTCCACCGTTGTTGGGTTGTCCGGTACAGCCGGGGCTTTATCATCCCTCATTGTTAATCCGTTCATGGGAGTGATAATATACAGATTTTCTTACAATCCGCTGTGGATTTATGCCGGAGTAATGTATTCCGTGGCATTTATTATATTCACTTTAGCTATTCCCAGAATAAAATCGATTTCAAATTCATAAACTAAAAGTATAAGAGATGAACGAGTATAAAGAATTTTTCTCTCCCCAGTTAAATAAGGAACTTCATATTGGTTTTTTTGGAGTTGGCTATGATTTTTATTGGAGTCAATTTCCCGGATTATTTGAAGAATTGATGGAGAAACATCAGGTTATCATGGGTAAAGTGCCCCCCAAAGCGGTAAAAATCATTGATTTTGGGATGGTTGACAATCCTTCTAAGGCATACGAAACCGTATTGAAAATTCAAGCAGCCAATCTTGATATGCTGTTCTGCAATATGTTGACCTATGCTACATCAGGAACATTTGGCGTTATTGTAAGGGCTGTTGATGTGCCCATAATATTGGTTGCTTTACAGCCAAGAAAAGCGTTAGACTATTCAAAAGCTTCTACGTATATGCAGCTTGCGAACGATGACATATGCTCCTTGCCAGAATTTACCGGTGTTGCTGCAAGGATGGGGAAGAGGATCCCCGGTGTAATCATTGGTACCCTGTACGATGATCCCGAGGCTGACAGAAAAATAGCGGAGTATTGTCAAATAGCAAGAGTCCTCAAGGGACTGAAACAAGCTCACTTTGGGCATATTGGACATCCTATAAATGCTATGCTGGATATGCATACGGATATAACCATGCTGACATCTTTTTTCGGATGTCATGTGGTGGAGTGTGAAGCCAATGAAATTGTCGACCACTATGTCAGTTGCAGGGAGAGTGAGATAGAGGAAACGGAGAACATGATTTTAGAATTCTTTGATACACCTGATCCAGTGTCCGACCCTATTGCGGTGAAATTAAACAAAGAAGATCTGAACACCTCCGCTCGGGTAGCTGTAGCGCTAAAGAAGTTTATTGAAAGTAAGAAGATCGACGGGCTGGCTTATTATTATAATGGAAGTCCGAACAGCACGGAAGAACTTGTCATGTCGAACCTGATAGTGGGTAATTCGCTACTCACTTCTTCCGGATTTCCGATGTGTGGAGAATCTGATTTAAAAACGTTGGTTGCTATGATGATCATGAATTTACTGGGCATAGGAGGGAGTTTTGCCGAATTTCATCCGGTGGATTTTAATGAAGGGTTCGTATTGGTTGGACACGACGGGCCACACAATATCTCCATTGCTGAAGGGAAACCCGTGTTGCGAAGTTTGATAAAATATCACGGTAAACCGGGTAGTGGGGCCGGTGTAGAGTTTAAAATCAAAGAAGGGCCTATCACTATGCTGTCCATCAATTCAACCTGTGACGGAAAATTCAAATTTGTCATTGCTGAAGGAGAATCGGTAAAGGGACCAATTCCGCCAACAGGAAACACAAATACCCGGGGATATTTTAAACCGGATGTCAGGACTTTCTTGTATAGATGGATGAACGAAGGCCCTACACATCATTTTGCTTTAGGAATTGGACATAATGCCCATCTCATACAAAAAGTGGCCAATTATTTGAATATCGAATCAGTAATAATTTCACAATAATGCCAGTAATTATACAATAACATACAAAACGGATCATGAAAAAGTTACCATTTGTTTTTTTAATTTTAGGTTGTCTGTTTGGTAGTCAACTTGTTTTGTCACAGAACAGATACGATGCTCTGAAAAAAGGGTTTGAAACGCCTCCTCAATATGCACGTCCCAAAGTTTACTATTGGTGGCTAAACGGATATATTGATACCAACAGGATCAAAGAAGAAATAAAAGCTATGCACGAGGTGGGGATAATGGGCTTTGATATTTTTGAGATAGGGGTCAATGCCTCGGATACAGTAACCCCTGCTGGGCCTGCTTTTTTAAGTTCAGAATCCTTGCAAGCCATAAAAATTGCGTTGGATGAAGCAAAGAAATACGGGATGGAGGCAGGGCTAAATATGGCAAGCAGCTGGAATGCAGGCGGCAGCTGGGTAACTCCCGAATTTGCCTCGAAAGCAATTTATATGTCAAAAACAAAAATAGATAACACAAAGAAACAACAAAAAATTAAATTGCCTTTTCCGGAAGTACCCAAAAATGATAACCGGGGGCAAGAAACAATAATCAAATTCAATAGAAACGGGAAACCGGTATACTATAGAGAGATAGCCGTTGTCGCTTTGCCTTCAAAGGAGGTGATTGCTGATACGGCAAAAATTATTGACGTAACGCGGTTTTTTGATCCTCAGAGTGAAACTTTGAACTGGCAGGTTCCAGAAGGAGATTGGGATGTTTATCGTTTTATTACGTCCAACTCAACAGAAAAACTAATGCTGCCAAGTCCAAATTCAACCGGACCCATTATTGATCATTTTGATGCCAACGCCACCCAGATGCACTTTGACTACGTTATTGAAAAGCTCAAAACCATTGTGCCGGATTTTCGGGAATCTTCGTTGAAAAGCCTTTATTTAGCGAGTTATGAAGCCCGAGGAATGACCTGGACCCCTAGCTTGCCAGTCGTTTTCAGGGATATGCACCGTTACGACATATATAAATTCCTGCCTTTACTTTTTAACAAAGATCTGTATCAACCTTCCCTGGCAGAGAGGTTTCAAACTGATTTCCAGAAAACATTGTCTGAACTTATGATCAATAATTTCTATCGTAAAGCTAAGGAAATCACCAACAGCTATGGATTAAAGATCAATTCAGAATCGGGAGGCCCGGGTTATCCGCTTCATAACGTTCCTGTTGAACCCTTGAAGTCCCTGGGAGCAATCGATATTCCAAGGGGAGAGTTCTGGATTAACCACAACAGACTTAACAAAGACGGCATAGATGTGTTGCGTATGGTCAAAGAAGTCTCCGCAGCATCACATATCTACCAGCGAAAAATTGTTGAACAGGAAGCTTTCACGACTTTTCAGCATTGGCAGGAAGCCCCTTCCGATATGAAACCATACGGAGACCGGGCTTTTTGTGAAGGGATGAACAAGGTGGTTTTCCATGGCTTTACCCATTACCCCGGTAACATAAAAGAACCGGGAAGTGTTTATTCTGCGGGTACACACTATAACCTTAAAAATATCTGGTTTCCTAAAACCGAACCTTTTAACGATTATTTATCAAGGGTTTCCTTCATACTTCAGGAAGCTGATTTTTATGCAGATGTACTCTATTATTACGGTGACAGAACCCCCAATTTCACGGGCCACAAAAACAGCCGTTTTGCTGTAGGTCCGGGGTATGACTATGAAGTTATCAACACGGAGATTTTCACCCGGTTAACGGTGGAGAACAAAAAGCTCAAATTGCCATCAGGAGCCATTTTTGAGTTATTGTATTTAGAACCTGAAAAAGAAATGCATCCGGATGTTTTGAAGAAAATTGAAGATCTCTTACGGCAGGGCGCACAAATTATCGGAGAGAAACCTCTGCGGGTGTCGGTTAGAGACGATAACGAAACAAAACAGCTTATCGATAAATTATGGGACAAGAACAATAAAAGTGGTTTTGTGATCACTGATGCGACTCCACTGGGTTTATTGATGAAAATGAATATTCAACCCGACGTAAGTTATCCCGGATTTGAGTTTAATGATTTTGATTATACTCATTACAAAACAAACGGTATGGATTTTTATTATATCAGAAACACAAGAAACCACTGGGTTTCCAAAAATGTGGCTTTCCGTCAACAAAATAAAATTCCTGAAATATGGAATCCCCAATCAGGTGAAACCGATTCTCCGGATATTTACAGCCTGAACAGCGCTTCCGTGAGTATACCAGTGTCTCTACCTCCATACGGGGCGATCTTTTATGTGTTTAGAAAAGGAGAAAACCGGGCGAAGTACGATCAGGTAACCAGCTTGAACCAGTCAGACAGTCGGGTATTTACATACCGCAATCGGACGTATATTTTGAACGATGGAGTATTTGAATTAAATAAAGGAAGTCAAAATTATGTGTTTGATAACCATATTTCTATGCAGCCTATTGACGGGGCCTGGGAACTTTTCTTTCCCGGAGTATTTGACACGCCCGAGAAAGTCATCTTGCCTGAATTAACCTCCTGGACAGAGTCGAAAAACGAAAAGATCAAATACTATTCCGGAACGGCCACTTATAAAAAAACATTCCAGTACGACATCAATTCAGCTTTTAAAAAAGAAGGCCAGAAAATATTTCTCGATTTGGGAGAACTGTCCAAAATAGGAAGTGTAATCTTGAACGATGTCTCCCTGGGCATTGCGTGGACGAAACCCTATTGGTTTGATGTGACCGACATAATCCGGCCGGGAGATAATACGCTGGTAATTGAAGTAGCCAATACCTGGTCCAACAGGTTGACGGGTGATGCAATCACAGGTGGAAATTTTACGGATACAAACATTAACGCTACCAATATCCCCGGGTTAAACAAGGTCTATGTGCCCTGGACACAGGTTCCGTTGATTAAATCAGGATTGTTGGGGCCGGTGACACTTAAAACCGTGAATCCGGTTGAGTAATATTTTTTATCAAGTAAATTTATTTAAATATGAAAAATTTAAATATTTCACTGGGGGTTTCAGTCGGACTGGGTCTCTTTTACTCCCCTTTCTCTTCGCTGAGTGCCAAGGACCAGGACAAAAAAATGAATATTGTCTTTCTTCTGGCAGATGATCTAAGATGGAACTCGATAGGCTGTTTTGGTAACGATGTTGTTCACACGCCAAACCTCGATAGATTGGCTGAAGCAGGAGTCAAGTTTGAAAATACCTATGTGACCACTCCCATCTCCATGGTTAGCCGGGCATCGATATTAACCGGTCAGTACATGAGCAGGCATGGAATCAATCGCTTTTCGAAAGAGCTAGATGAAGGGAGTTTTGCCGATACTTATCCATCTGTGCTCCGAAGAAATGGGTACTATACCGGATTTGTAGGAAAATACGGGGTAGGGAAAATACGGGAAGATGATTTTGATTATGTAAATTCGTACGAAGGGTTACACTGGATGCCATTAAATGGGGCACGGATCAATGTTTTGGGGAAAGACGAGAACGGACTTCTTTACACAAAAATTCAAGGAGATTCTATTCATGTCACCGATAAAAACCTGAACGATGCCATTAATTTTTTGGAAAACAGGCCAACTGATAAGCCTTTTTGCCTGTCGGTAAGTTTTTTTGCCACACATGCACAGGATAATCATCACGATCAGTATCGGTATAAGCCGTCGAGCGAAAAATATTATCAAGACATTGAAATTCCAATGCCTGTAACCTCTACGCCGCAACATTACTACTCATTGCCTCCTTTCATAGCCAATGAAAAGTGCGAAAGCAGGGTCCGCTGGCACTGGCGGTTTGATTCTCCGGAAAAATATCAGAAGTATATGAAAGCATACTATAGAATGGTTACCGAGATTGATCTGGCAGTCGGTGAGATTATTGAAAAATTGAAAGAGCAGGGTGAGCTGGACAATACGTTAATAATATTTACAGGGGATAACGGATATTTTCAAAGCGATTTTCAGATAGCCGACAAATGGTATGCATACGAGCAATCCATCCGTGTGCCTTTAATAGTCTTTGATCCCCGGATTCCTGCTGGCAGAAGGGGCGTTAGCTATGAGGAAATTGCCCTGAACATAGATATCGCCCCAACTCTTGTTTCTGCATCCGGAAGCCCTGTTCCCAATGTCATGCAGGGGGAGGACTTGTCAACTATTTACTTGAAGAAAAAACATCCCCGGAGGGATGATTTTTTCTTCGAACATCCTTTTATAAACAATGAGGAGTTTATCCCCTCCTCCCAGGCGGTAATATCCATTCAGGAGAAATATATACTGTATCCTCATTACGGGTTTCAGCAATATTTCGATCTAAGAAAGGATCCGTTGGAAACTGACAATGCTTTTCTCCGGTTGAAAGACTCCCGAAAGATGAAAAAACTGAAAAAAAGATTTCAGGAATTAAAAACTATGGCAAAATAAGTTCATCAATTGCTGTTCATCGGTTTTACAACGGATATTCAATGGAATATTTTCCGCTCTGTAATTCTACTGATCCGTCTTGGGGGGAATGCAGTTGATGGTTTATTTTGATCTCCTTACCTGAAACAGGACACTTTACTTTGGCGATTGAACCGACAGGGATCTCTACTTCCATTTTCATCCGGTTGTCAACTGTTTCCCAATGCACGCTTACCCATCCTTTTGGGGTGTTTATCCGGGTTTTGGCCCAGGTTACCCCATTCGGGATCTGGGGATCGATAAGAAATTCGCTGTACGCGGTTTTTCCATCGATTTGACGGATTCCTCCCACCGATTGGTAAAACCATTGCCCTACACCGTTATAACAATTGTGTATTCTGCTTCTAGCTCCGTTCCAGTGTTCCCAGGTGGTTGTGGCTCCATTTTCAAGCATGTGCAAATATCCGGGATAGGTTTTTTTCTTCAGCATGGAATAGATAAATTCCGGTTGATTGTTTTTCGCAGCCCATTCCATCATTACGGGTACTCCTACGAGCCCGGTATTCAGATGCCCGTTATTTTCCTTTTCCGTTCTTTCCATCAATGTTCTTATCAAATCACCCTGCAGATGTTGAGGAACTGCTTCGGCAAGCATTGGAAAAATAAGGTCAATCTGCGATCCGGTTGAATAGAGTCCTTTTTGTTCATCAAAAAACGTGTCATGAATGACCTCGTTTAGTTGACTTTTCTTTTCAGAATAGTACTTTTTGTCGTTGTCTTTACCCAGGTACCCGGCAATATCCGCCATTTGGCTGAAGCAAACAGACAGGTAGCTGTTATTCACCAGGTCAACCGATCTATCATCCAGGTGGTTGGGGTTTCCAACGCCGTCCGGTGTAGCCCAATCCCCCAGGTACCAATTTCTGTAATCGGTATTCGGCCAGCGTTTCAACAGCCCGTCAACACTATACTTTTCAACGTATCCAAGCCATTTTTGCATAACCGGATAATACTTTTCAAGTACACTGATGTCTCCGTAATTCTGGTAAGTGTGCCATGACGCCGATATAATGAATCCGCACCAGTAGGGTCCTCCTCCTGCCGAATAGGGGTTAGGTGCGGTGTGCGGCATGCTGCCGTCTTCCCTGATCACATCCGACCATGCATCCAGCCAGTTGCTGTAAAGCGGGGCGAGGTTAAACATGGTTTGGGCAGTAACGGTTGAAGCGTTACCGTCTCCTCCGTAGCCCAATCTTTCAATTTGAGGGCAGTCTACCAGGTAGCCGCCTAATCCGAGGCACTGCAGCGTGTAAAACACCATATCGTGAATGCGGTTAAGATCAGTGTCTGAGCATTCAAAACCGGAATTGAGTTCAAAATCGGTGTGGATAAGGTATGCTTTAACAGAAGCTGGATTGGGTGCTTCGTAAAGATTGGATATCTTCACATACCTGAATCCGTGATAGTTGAACTTATTCCTGAAAAATTCTGTACCGCTGCCAGATGCGATGTAACGATCTGTCTGTCCTTGATGGACTATCTCTCCGTTCTCGTCCAGGTGGTCCGAATACTCCAGAACAACTTGTTGCTTGTCTTGCAATTGGGGGAAAGTTATCTCGAACCATCCGGCAAGGGTTGTTCCCATATCCACTAGAAAAGTACTGTCGTTAAGCTTGTTTATTGCCGAGGGGTTGATTTCTTTTGTAATCCTGTTGGGTTCAACCATCTGAGGGGTTACGGCGTGTTTGGGTACTTCAACAACGGACGCTTTATTCCAGGTCAGTTTTTCAGGTTCTGTGAACAGGAGGTTTTGTGTTTCCAGGTTTCCGGAAACCTCTTCTCCACCGTACCTTCCGGACATCCAGTCGCTGATCCGGGTATATTCACTGTTTCGAGCCAGCCAGGTATTGTCTGTGACGACAATATTTTCTGCCGATTGACCCGAGAATTTTTCCAGCTGAGCTTTTACAGACGGCCCTTCCCCGACTACTCCCGGCAGCCCTTTTGAATACCAGCCGCTGCCTAACCAGATAATCAGGTTATTTTCACCTGCCGTCATGTAGGGCGTAACGTCGTAGGTATTGACCAGCGAACGTTTGTTAAACTGAGAAACTGCAGGTGAGAGGACATCATTGCCGATCTTCTGTCCGTTAATAAACACTTCGTGATAGCCCAAGCTGTTGATGTGAAGCAGATAAGTGTCGTCCTTATTCACCTTTTCTATTGAAAACACTTTCCTGAATTGGGGACAATGTTGAAATCCGTTTTCTGTAGGATAACCTATATAGGAAGCTGCCCAATCGCTTTCATCCAGTATCCCGATGCTGAATGTGCCTGTTTCACTCCATTTAGAAATGTTGCCGTTCTCATCCCACGTACGAATTTTCCAATAGAGCAATTCTCTGGAATGAAGGGGGCTACCCTGATAATCGATCAGTATATTTGACGGAGATAGCACTTTCCCGGAATTCCAGAGGTCGGCTTTTTCTTCACTTAAGTTGTTGGTGTTGCTGGCTACAAGTATCTGGTATGCAGTTTGTTGTGTGCCTTCTTTGTCCGAAATATTTTTCCAGCTAAACCGTGGATGCAACGTGTTTATCCCTAAAGGGTTGCGCAGGTTTTCACATTTCAAATCAACAATTTTTGAGATATTGCTTGGAGAGCATCCGAGAATGCTCAAAAAAATCAGTGAGCAGATTAGTTTTTCTACTGGTTTTCTTAACTTCATTTGGTATTGTGTTTGGTATGTAATTGTTACTGAAAATTTTCTTACCATAAACAAAGATAGTAAGGAGAAACACATTTCCCCTTACTATCCTTAAAATTTTTCGGATTTATTAATAACCCGGATTCTGTTCAAGCAGATTGTTGATGTCTATTTCGCGTGTTGGAATGGCATATATCATTCTGAAATCGTCAATGATATAGCAACCGTCGTTGTTGGTAGCCTTAACCCAGGGATGGAGCTCTTTTATTCTTTGTCCATGGGCTGTCATAACCTCTTTCACTAATCCTGTGCGCTTTAAGTCACTCCATCTGTGGTTTTCGTATGCAAGTTCATGCCTCATCTCGTCAGATACATCTTTCAGCGTACAACTGCTTAATGGGGGAATTCCGGCACGGGTCCTGACCTGATTGATATAAGGTAAAGCCTCCGTGTTCTTACCTTGCTTTACTAAACATTCTGACAAAAGTAATAATGCACCGGCATACCGGTATATGGGGAAGTTCTCGGTACTTCTCAAGCTGTATGAGTACGGTGGATGAAAATATTTTTTCACCATGTAGTGATACGTTTTGCCGTCCGGTTTTTGATATCCTTTGGCTTCCTTGATGCTTTCGTAATAGAAATTATCGCCTTCAGAATATCCTTCAACCACAACAATGGATGCCGGTAGTCTGGCATCACCTGCTTCGTAGGAATCAACCATCTCTTTTGTTGGCACTACCCAGCCGCCACTGGTCCCTGCATAGTTTGATCCTCCTATTCCCATCATATCAATCAGGTTGCTGCATTTGGGTGCAAGCCTCCATGCGAAGGTACTGTATTGATCTGTTGATCCGTCTTCGGTAAATTGTACCTCAAGGATGGATTCCTGGTGATTTTTATTGCTCGGATCAAAAACATCTTCGTAGTTTTCCAACAGCTCGTAATTCATGTTCGTTATGGCTACCAAATCCTGTTCGGCAGTCTTGTAATCCGGAGTTGATTTCGTCATACTGATATAGGCACGCAACATTTTTGCGGCACCCATGGTTGCACGTCCTTTGTTGTCTTTGGAGAAATCAACAGGCACGGGTAATCCCAGTTCGATCGCCGTATTCAGGTCGGTCAGCATTTGAGTATAGCATTCTTCCGCAGTAGATCTGGGTAAAAAAGCCTGCTCGGCAGTTGTAACTTCTTGCAAACTAAGGGGCACACCACCGAAGCATTTAACCAGGTCGAAATAATAGAAGGCGCGTAGAAAAAGAGCTTCTGCTTTAACTTTAGATTTTTCAGCATCCGTCAGTTCCGAGGCGTCCACCCTGTCGAGTATGGTGTTTACTTTGGCAATGTTCTGGTAGTTAACCGTCCAACGGTCTCTTATCGGTCCCGCATTTGCAGATACCTCATCATCAATAAACAAGCACGGTTTTTCAGTTGCATTGTATGGGCCACGGTCACCGTAATAGATTGTATAGAAGGCATTGTCCGACCTCATCTCATCCATAAACAAACCGTTATTGGCAATATTCCGGAATCCGGTATATGAAGCATTTAATGCCTGATCAAAATGAGTCATGGTTTTATAAAATGAGGCAGACGTCACATTGGTTTCCGGATATAAATCCAGAAATGATTGACTACAGGACGATAAAATAAATATTCCTGTAAGTACTATCAATAAGTTTCTTTTTGACATAATTATGTGTTTTTTTTAAATTTATTATTAAAAAGATACATTGATCCCGGCTGTGTAAATCCTTGACACAGGATATGACGTATGATCCACTCCGTAGAAAGAAAGGCCGCCTGTACCGCTGCGGCTAACTTCGGGATTCATGCCCGGATATTTAGTCAGAGTAAGCAGGTTTTGAGCCGTCAGGTAAAAACGCAGGGATTTGATGAATGGATTTGACTTCAGCGGCACTTTATAACCCAATGTTAGATTTTTAACCATAAGGTAGGAACCATCAAAAACCCATCTCGAGTTGGTATAACGGAACAGTTCCGTTGATCCCGTAAGCGTTCTGGGGATATTTCCTTTCCCTGGATTTTCTACGGATCTCCATCTCTCTGCCACTTCTTTTCTTACGTTAAATACTGCGTCAATGTTTTCAGTCCATTCGTAAGTTGCATCCATAATATCGTTACCTACAGATCCCGAAATAACCACACTTGCATCGAAGTTATTCCAGCTGAAAGAGTTGGTTAATCCATACAGGAAGTCCGGATTCGGATTACCAATAAATGTTTTATCTGCCGAGTCAATCTTTTTATCACCGTTGATGTCTTTCATACGAACTGTTCCAACGGTTGATGAGGCATGCTTGGGCTGTGAATCATACTCTTCCTGAGTCATGTAAACGCCGTCATATACATATCCATAGAACATACCCAACGGTTTCCCAACAGCTGTTCTGTTATAGTCAACCTGGTTGTTGTAACCGCCTATCGGGGTATCGTTTGTTCCCAGTTTAACTGCTTTGTTTCTGTCGAAAGTGATGTTGAAGTCAGTCGACCATTTAAAAGCACCGGTTAAATTTTTTGTCTGCAAGGTAAATTCATGCCCCCAGAAACGGAATTCACCAATGTTGGATTGTATGTTGGAGAATCCTGAAGAATAAGGGATATCTATCTGGTAAAGTAATCCGTTGGTTACTTTATTGTAATAATCATACATAAAGAAAACGCGGTCTTTGTATAGACTTACATCAGCACCAATGTTCCACGATTCAGTAGTTTCCCAGGTCAGGTTGTTGTTTCCGATATTTCCTAACTGACGGCCGGGAACAATTGTTCCGTCTAGCACATAGTTATAGTTGTTTACAGAGGCGATGGATGTATAATTACCGATATTGTTGTTACCAACCTTACCCCAGCTGGCCCGCAATTTTAGAAAACTCAAGTTGTTGACATCTTTTAAGAAGCCTTCTTCGCTGGCCACCCAACCCGCAGAAAATGAGGGGAAGTTGGCCCATCTGGCGTTTGCTCCAAAACGAGAACTTCCATCCCTTCTGTAAGAGAAGGAGAGGATGTAGCGGTTCATGTACTCGTAGTTGAACCTCGACAGCCACGACAACATGCTCCATGCAGATTTTCCGCCGCTTCCAACTTTTGTTTGTGCAGCATTGAAAAAACCAATTTCGTCGCTGGGATAGTTGGATGCATTTATAGTGGAGGAGATATCTTTGGATTTTTGAGCTGAATAACCTAAGAGAACGTCGAAATCGTGAACTTCGTTAAATGTTTTTTGATAGGTTAAGGTATTTTCAACCAGCCAGTTTTCGTAGTTGAAAGTGTTGTACGAGCCATATGCCGGATTGGGGGGTGCAGAAAACATACCACCACTTACGTATGACGGTACCCATCTTTCCTGCCTGAAGTTACCCATATCGGCGTTTGCACTGATACGGTATTTCAGCCCTTCTGCCAGTTCAACCTGCGCGTAAGTGTTTACTGTTCCGCGAATAGTTTTGGCGGGGTTCTGCCTGTCTCTGAGAACTAAGTAATAATTCGCGTTACCAAACATTCCCGGAGGAGAGTAGGAAATGGGATAGGTACCATCTTCGTTCTTGTATTTCAACGCCGGATCCATTAAGAAAGCAGATCCAATGATTTGCCTGTCAATACCGATTCCGTCCTGCACCTGGCGATCGATGTAAGATGCAGATAAATTCATCCCGAAAATAATGCGGTCAGACGCTTTAAATTCATTGTTTGAACGAACAGAGAACCTGTTTGCATAAGAGTTTATGATAGTTCCTTCAGTGCTGTTGTAATTCAAATTCACAGACGATTTAACCACATCCGTGCCGGTTTGTAAACCCAAATTGTAGTTTTGGGAATTTGCTGTTCTCAATAACACTTTATACCAGTCGGTGCCTTCCGATACCGAAGCAGGATTTGCATATTGTTCAGGTACAGGAGTTGTTTTTCCTTCGTATTTTTGTGCATCTTCATAATACTCCTTTTTGAATTGGGCGAACTCGCGGGCGTTCATTACATCAGGCATTCCTCTGCTGGACACATCCTGAATCCCGTAATTTGCATTAAACGTGATTTCCGTTTTTCCGGATCTTCCCTGCTTTGTAGTGACAAGGATAACGCCATTCGCCGCGCGTGAGCCATACAATGTGGTTGAAGCGGCATCTTTCAAAATTGAAATAGATTCAATTTCATCGGGAGACAGTGTTTCTAATCCTGAACTGCTGGGGAATCCATCTATTACAACTAGCGGGTTATTACCTGCATTAATCGAAGCTTGTCCCCTGACCCTGATGGACAGGTTTCCGTTGGGTTCTCCGGAGTTGTTCAGAATTTGAACACCTGCAAATTTACCTTGCATTTTTTGAGTAATATTGGAAACAGGCATGTCAACCAATTCGTCAGTATTTATTCTGCTCATGGCGCCAGTCACTGAACGTGCCTTTTGTGTACCGTAGGCAACAACAACCACTTCGTCAAGCAGTTCGGTATCCGTTTCTAAAATAACGTCTATCGATGTTCTTCCTCCAACCTCGATAATTTGTGATTTCATCCCCACATAGGACACTTCCAGTTTAGCATTAGACGGTACGTTGGATAATATATAGTTGCCGTCAATATCAGTTATTGTTCCAACTGATGTGTTTTGTACTTGAATAGTTACGCCTATCAAAGACTCTTTGTTTACGTCAATCACTTTTCCCTTTACCGTAATATTCTGGGAAAAGATTAAAAAAGAGGACAACATACACATGATGGTTACTGCCATTGTCCGTCTAAATAAAATTGCAAAATTCTTCTTTTTCATTCGTTGTTTATTAAATTTAAATTGTTCATGATTAAATTAAATTTCAAATTAGAGTATTTCAATTAAATGGAATTGCCGTTTATCGCACATTAGATTTTTTATAAATTTTTACAAATTTAGATCCGCAAAAATAATGGATGTGATCGGGGGAAACCTAATTAAAATGACACTTGTACTGTCTTTTTTGATATAAATTTTGAATTTAATGTGACAAAATTCTTGTTTGTTCCAATATTATTGAGTGTAAGGTATTGTCGATTAATTATATAATGCGATTTTTCTCTCAGCAGGTTAATTGTTTTTTTTATTTATAGGTTCTGTAAATATTTCACAAAACACCTTAAGTTTATTTAGTTAATGCTATATTTTTAGTTAAAATTAATTTCACAGTTCCTCCCAGGCCAGATTTTCTGAAAAAGGCCTCTTTGTTGTCTCGTTCAAATTTTTGGATGTTAGTTTGGGTAAAACGTTCTTCTTTTGAGAGATAACTGTCTCCGATCAATCTGTTTACCCATGAATTTGTTACAGTAATCACAATTTTATTGTTCCCCTCCTTAATATAGGGTGTTATGTCAACGGTAAAAGGGGCAATCCAGCAAACACCCGCATTTTTTTCGTTTATACTTACAGAGGCAATATCTTGAACATTCCCCAAATCGAGACATATGCTTTTCCCTTTAATGTTATCTTCATTCAGGTTAAAAGTACTTGAATATTCTGCCGAACCGGAATAATATTTAATGAGTTCATCGGGTAAATCACTCCAGAACATCAGGCTGTCCATAACAACCTTTTGTTTGGGGGCCCATTCTCTGTTAAAACTCAATCCCCACGGGTTATCAAGAATTTTTTCTACGTACGAGCTCTTTTCAGTAAAAGAGGACGTCTCATTGTCAGACCAGGAAAGTGTATACGTTCCCGGGTGCAGAACCTGGCCGGAAATTTTTTTATGTTCCTGCTGAAATTTAAAGTTTGGGGAGGTGGAAGCAGACAGGCTCAATTCAGGAAAAATTTCTATTCCATTTCTTTCTATTTTTGTAATGTGTCTGTCTTGTTTCTTTTTTCTGAAAACAATAATTTTGGAGCCTTCAGGGGTAAAATGCAAAGGCACATGTGTATATCCGTTCTTTTCGTAATAAACGGGAATTTCCTGAACGTTGCCTGTTATGGGATCCCATAACTCAGGCACTTTACCGCTGACCCTGAATTTACAGACGGTTTCTTCGTATCGATCAGGCAGATCTGTAAAATAATGATATTCATTATGATCTATCCCGTGCCGTGATAGACGATTCGCTATGAAATAAATGTCCTCAGAGGGTGTATACCGGTGAATATAGTCCAGATGAGTGTCGGGATACACGCTCTCATACCCAAAGTCCGGAGGTATGTTCTGTAATTGAAGCACTTTTTCCGGCGAAATTCCCCAGAATACCTTCCCTTTACCGAAATTGTTGACAACAATTTCTTTTCCGTCAATATCTCCCCACATCTTGTCAGCAAGGAGTTTTACCGTTTTATCAGACATGGGATAGTTCTTTAAACCGGTGGCTTTCCCGGGTTTTGGCCCTACCAGAATCATCCCGTCTTCCACAAGTTCCTGAAGTTTTACTAACAGTTCAGCCTTGATTGATGTGGCATTGGGGAGTACTAATATTTTATAGTTCATCCCATCGGGAAGAAAAATCATCCCGTCTTTTATTTTTACATCATTCATCAACACGTCAAAGCTGCATTTATCCCAATCGTAGCCTTTCCCCAGATCATTAACCTCTTCTTTTAGAAATATAAAATTTGGCGCATCATCTCCATAATAATACAGGGCATCGGCTCTGAATAAGCCTTTCGACAATACAGATGATACCCGGTTCATGTATTCAACAAATGATTTTGACTCTTTCCACCATGTAGCGTGACGATTCAGATGAGTGCCTGCAAAGTACTCGTTCCCGGGTTCGCCATATTCATCAGGAGAAGCAGTATATGTATGCCATACAATCCTGTTAACACCCGAACAAAAGATCCTGTCGATATCATTCTTGCAATCTTTAGGAGGACGTTCCCAATGTGGGCCAATGCTTGTGGGACCTTCAGCAGCAACAAACCGTTTTCATAAATGTGAGCAACGCTCGCACTTTGTTTTACGGAAAGACGTTGGTCTTCTTTAGTAAAAAAAGTCTGAGACCGTATCCAAAATTCACCCATAGGCACATCATTAAACTTCATGGTTTGAACCGCATCAATCGGAGCTGCATGTGGGCCTCCTGACTCGGGGTGAGTTCCCAGTTTGTTCGAGTGGGCAATATCTCTGAATGTTTGATAAAATTCCTCAGCCACCAGATCTGCAACGGTGCGACGAAAATCGTGGAGAAACCTGCTTGAAACCTCCCGGTTAATTACAATGCGGTCCGTAAGAACAGGTAGAAAGGGAGTCATGTCATAGCCGTTTCTTTTTTCAAATGTTTGCATAAAGTGATCTGTCCAATTTGCAACACCCATTTCCCAGCTATCAGTATGGATGAATTTTAATGAGTTTCCCGCTTTTCCTGCAGTCTGAATCAGCTTGGATATAACATCTTGATTGTATTTCAACAAAGCCTCCTTATTCAGGTGGTCCATTGCCAATCCTTCCCATCCGTCACTGGCAGTAGATACTCCTTTGCCGGTATTTATCATTACAAAACGAAGAACAGACCATGTTCCGTCAGGTGCATTCCATTTAAGGTTTTCTCCATCAAAGTATTCCGTAATATCTATTATATCACTCTTATTTATCGGATTTCCTTTTCCCTCAAAGTCCTCTCTCAGCAGATGTAGGGGATAAATGCCGGCAGAGCCGAGTCTCTGTTCCAAAGTTTTGAGTTTTATGTTTTTGATTCTGTCGGATTGCGGAACGGTATCACCTGATTGCTTTACGGCAATAATTTTCACATCCTCAAGGATATTTTCTCCGAGAGGGAGAGGCAATTCCCTGTTAACAGCTTCCGGGCCATTTATCGTCATTTCGCTCCAGGTTATTTTTTTTAAAGCAAGTTCAGGTGTTACGGAAGGCCCGCCCGGATTCCATCCGCTTTGGACATTTATCGATAGTTCCAATTCAAGCCGGTCTGCCTCACTGACGGCGTGCTCAAAAAGTTCGAGCCATTCTTTGCTTAGAAACGCCGGCCCCGCTTCTGTTTTGTGTGCCACATCATAAGCAGAAGACCCGGCATCGAAGATCATTGCTCCGCCGTATCCATTATTCTTCATGGCTTCCAGGTCTTTGGTTATACAATCTTTCGTCACATTGCTGTTGAGCCACCACCAATAAGCCCTTATTTTTGCATCGTTAGGTGGAGACTTAAAATCATCCAATAACTCAGAGTATGAAGTTTTAAACGTTGTCTTGTAAATATCTCTTTCGGTTTTGCAACCATTGATCAAGAAAAAAGTAATGAGGATAATTATGAATTTTGAATCGAACAGCATCTGTTTACTTGGGTTTGTGATTGCCGCTTTGTTATTTATTTTCATGTTGCAAGAGTTTTGGATGAGTAACTTTTCTTTTACAGGATATTAGTATAATAACAATCCGAATTTCATAAATGCCGGATTTGAAAGTCACAAAAATAAAATATCCTCCAACTGGAAAACTGACTAAAATGACACATAAGCTGTCTTTTTTGATATTTTATCTTTCGAACTTTTATGTTAATGATGTAGCGAGATGCGATATTGCCCTTCTTTATAACCCGAAAGGCAATTAAAAAAAGTTAGAAATACAAAACTACAATTGGAAGTTTTTTGCAATAGGATAAATTTGCCCGGAAATCTGTAGGGGGATACAATAATTCCTTATTAAAAATATGAAAACTGTGAAAAATGATATAGTAATTGAATGTTTTTGCTGGCCGGATCCAAGGTTTATTGCTGTAAATATGTGTTAAAAATAGAGGGGGTGGATCATGTTACTTTTAGTTCGAATACGCGTACGCCGGTGTGCGTTTGGATATGAAACCGGAAAGGGGTGGGGGAACCGTTGGGGGATTTAATGGCGGAAAGTGAGAAAGAAGCATAAAGTTTCTGGGTGTATCCAGGTGGATCGTTTTCTTTTGAATGGCTGAAGTGCAGATCGATAGTGGAAGATTGCGTATCGCGAAACAATCCGATAACGTGAGTTTTGTCGAAGTATTCTATTTCGAGGATCAGATTCAGGTAGTTTCCTCCTACCCAGACGCTTTGCACTTTTACAGGGTCTTTGATGAGGTTGGTCACGGCGTTGCTTTCCTGGACTACCCCCGTGAAAATATCGTTAACGCTGTTGATTTTCACCGTGTCGCCGCGTAAAGGCGTGTAGTTGAGAATGACACGTTGCCCGTTTTTGCCCGAATAATCTTTCAATTCAATCGGGATAAGGGTCTTGAAGTTATCCAGTTGAAACGTTATCCGCTCAACTGGTTTTATTACTGTGGCAAACTCTACGAAGAAGTTATCGATACGCTCCGGTTCTTTCTCACATGCAAAAGCGATAAGAAAAACAACCATCAGGTATGCGATAAACCTCCATCTCATCATTTGATCACTTTATCCCTGTACCCTCCGCTTTTTCCGCCGAAACGTAGTTCTTCACCGTATTCCCGTACATCCCGATCAGCCTTTCACGCAGAAAACCGTAGTCTTTGCCGGGGATATCGATTTTTGCAATCTGCCCGTCGATATAGTTATCGAAAGCTGCCTTGTCTTCATCGGTATATCTGGCGGCAAACAAGTTGCTGTTTTCCATCAGGTCGTAGGCAATGTAGTTCATCGGAAAAAAGACGTAGTTTTTGTAAATCTCCCTGTCGATGGCCTGGGTTACAGTTTCCAGTACCTGTGCCCGGCTGGTCTTTTCATCGATACGTGATAATGTGTCGTTGATCCGGTTTCCGAACTTGAAAAAAACTTTCCCTTTATAACCCAAAATGCCCGTTCGCATATTTTCGATATCGTCGGCTTGGCTTTTTTTATATCCGGGGTTGTCTCTTTTAAGCTGGTATTCTTTGGCTTTGAGGTAATCGCACGGATCAAATTCGTAGGTGATGGAAAGAGGTATTATGTCAAGCGACCTGAGTGCCTCAGCCGGCTTTGAGCTGTTGTACAGTGTCAGCATCTTCAGCAGGCTTGCCTGGGTCTTATCGTCCGAATCTTTTGCGCGGCCTTCGCGTTGGGCAATCCAAGCAGATTGACGGCGACGGGTGATGGTGTCGAAAATATACTCCGACAGGTGTCTGGAGGTATCCAGCATCTCACGGACTGAAACGCGGCGTTTCACGATAAAACTTTTGTTAAGCCTTACCAAATCAGTAATCCAGTTATATATCAGTAAATTATCTCCGATGGCAATTTCCGACGTATCTATTCCTTTATCGAAAAAGAGAATATTGAGGAAAGCTGCATCCAGTACAATATCGCGGTGGTTGGAAATGTAAATGTGGCTTGAGCCGTCTTTGAATTCTTCAAATCCTATACCGGTAAGTTCTGATGTAGTTTTGGCAATAAGCTGTTTCATAAAAGGATAAATGATGGTTCGCTGAAAATCGTTAATCGATTTGCAAGCGAGCATGGCACCACTAAATATTTCCCACGTTATTGGCTTGATCAGGGGTTCGGCCGCTCTGCGAAAGTAGGGATCGTTGATAAGGGACCGAATAACTGAAGGGACCTCGCCGTCGTACAAAGGGCGGATATCATCGAAATTTTGCATAGTTTATTTTTTTAACCGGTTATATTCGTATTCAATAATATCGGTCATCACGTCAGAAATGTTGAGCCCGGCGGCGCGTACCTGTTGAGGTATAAAACTGGTCTCGGTCATTCCGGGTGTAGTATTTACTTCGAGTAGAACGGGAATACCGCCGGAAATGATGTAATCTGCCCTGATGATACCTTTTGCACCGATAAGTCGATAGATCCGTTCGGTCTGTTCCTGAACTTGTGCTGCCATGTCGTCCGGAATCCGCGCCGGAGTAATTTCTTCAACTTCCCCTTTATATTTGGCGTTATAATCGAAAAACTCATTCCGGGTAACCACTTCAGTGAGCGGCAGATGCTGAAATCCATTTCCTGCCCGATAGCATCCGCAAGTCACCTCTGTCCCTGCAATAAAACTTTCGACCATCACTTCGGAAGCTTCATTAAAAGCCTCTTCTATAGCTTGTTGTAGGAGCGATAGCTCTTTTACCTTGGTCGTAGCAAAGCTGGATCCGCCGATATTGGGCTTTACAAATAGAGGGAGGCCTAATTGATGAACGATCGATCCGGTATCGTACGATTCCCTGGAACGAAGTATCACCGATTCGGCCACGTTGAACCCGAAGCTCTTCAGGAAGTGGTTGCATGTGAATTTACTGAAAGTCAATGCAGATGCTAGCACTCCACAATTGGAGTAGGGAATGTTGAGCATATCGAGATAGCCCTGTAAAACACCATCTTCCCCCGGGGTGCCGTGAATGGTGATGTAGGCAAAATCAAACGCTGTTCTTGTTCCATTCGCCGCGAAGCTGAAATCGTTCTTGTCGATGGGAAAAGTTTCGTTTCCGTATTCCGCTTCCCAGACTTCTTTATCAATTTTTACCTTATAAAGGTTATACCTGCTTTTATCAATAAAAGAGTAAATGCCCCGGGCGCTTCTCTCTGAAACTTCCTTTTCAGACGAATAGCCTCCCCATATGATGGCAATGTTCTTTTTCATATTTTATGCATTTATATCTGTTGTTCTCCCGTTTCCCTTGCAGCCGTATATGTGCGCCAACGACCAATAACCTCCTGCATATCCTGCGGCAGTTCGCTCTCAAAAAACATCTCCTTTCTTGTACGAGGATGTATGAATCCGAGCGTTTGTGCGTGCAGGCATTGTCGCGGACAAACGGTGAAACAGTTGTACACGAACTGTTTGTATTTTGCAAAATGTGTTCCGCGCAGTACTTCGTTTCCCCCGTAACGTTCGTCGTTGAACAGCGTGTGTCCGATGTGTTTCATGTGTACACGTATCTGATGTGTGCGGCCTGTTTCCAGCTCGCACTGAACAAGCGTTACGTAACCAAATCTTTCCAGTACCTTGTAGTGAGTAACCGCAGGCTTTCCTTGTTCGCCATCGGTGAAAACGCGCATCTGCATCCGGTCTTTTGGGTTACGACCGATATTCCCGGTAATGGTGCCTTCATCGCTGGTAACGTTTCCCCACACCAGTGCCGTATATCTCCTTTTAGTGGTTTTGTTGAAAAATTGTGCGGAAAGGTATGTTTTGGCATCGGGTGTTTTAGCAATAAGTAACAAGCCCGATGTATCCTTGTCGATGCGGTGTACCAGTCCCAGGCGCGGGTCGGTCATATCCATGCCGTGTTCGTATTTCAAATGAAACGCTATCGCGTTAACCAATGTACCTGTATAGTTACCGTGCCCAGGGTGTACTACCATACCGGGAGGTTTGTTGATAACCATAAGGTCGTTATCTTCGTAAACGATGTTGAGCGGAATATCTTCCGGAAGTATTTCCAGCTCCCTTCGCGGGCGATCCATCACAACCGTGACTACATCCAGCGGTTTGACCCTATAGCTCGATTTTACGGCAATACCATTCACCAAAATACATAGAGCATCGGCAGCCTGCTGAATCCGGTTTCGTGAAATTCCTTCGATACGGTCCGATAAAAATTTGTCGATTCGCAGTAAACTTTGTCCTTTATCGGCTACAAATCGAAAATGTTCAAACTTTTCTTCCTGCGCGGAAATGCCGGTCAGCTCATCTTCATCTTCCGGAAAATCCTGAATATCGTATGGGGCCTCTTCTTTCACGTGTACATGTTTTAGCTCTTCGCAACTTGTCGCGCCTCTTTTAAAAGAACGATTCATCCATGTTGGACGGTTTTACGGGTACATTTCGTGAAGAATCGGGAATTGTTCCGGTAACTCCGGGAGAAACCACAATTTCCCTGTTTATGCTTAGCGAATCTTCTGACATCCCGCTTCCTACGACCAATTTCAAAGGTGATCCGGCAGGAATTTGCTCGTCGGGTATCAGTTTTTTCCCCCGATATTCAACCGAAATAACCAATCCGCTATACTGGGCGGGGATTTCTTCTATAGCAATTTGCGTGAATCCGATGGAGTTGAGCAGTGCAATAGCCTGTCGGGCGGAAAAATCAACCAGCCCCGGAACGGAAACCTGTTGCGGGTTGCGGGCGTAAATGGTGACATATATATCCCGGCCTTCCTTTACTTTGTTGTTCGGCTTGGGTGTTTGATCAATAATCGAACCGGGAACAGCGTCCTTTTTGTAAATCGAGTCAACGACCTGAATGTCCAACCCTTTGGATTTCAAAATAGCTTCGGCTTCCTCTTCCTGAAATCCCTGTAGCTGAGGAACCACCACGTTTTGTCCGTGACGGGTGTATACATTCAGAAAAAGTAGGGTGAGGACGAACAACAAAATAGCTACAACGCCAATGGCTACTACGTTGAGGAGAATGTTGTTGCCCGGAAATTTTTTACTAGTCGGTTTTGTGCTCATATAGTTGAATATGATGTTGAAATTTCATTGCAAAAGTACAAAAAAAATGGTTGCCTTTGTCTTTTCCGGACAAAGAGTTTGGAGTATATGCGGAACACAACAAAAAAAGCAGGAATATGCATCACATATTCCTGCTTCCCATAAAAGGCCTTTTTCGGATTAATCGGATACGGTCAATCTTACTCTTCCTTTAGCACGGCGAGAGGCCAATACTTTTCTTCCGTTCTTGGTCGCCATTCTCGAAAGGAACCCGTGTTTGTTTCTTCTCTTTCTGTTTGAGGGTTGAAATGTTCTTTTCATTTTATCTGATGTTTTATTTGTTGCTTAAATATTGGGGTGCAAAATTAGAAATTATTTTTCAAATATCCAATTTATTGGACTTAAAATTCTGTATAGCTTTGTTTTTTTATAATCAAGGTATAAATTTGTTGCTTTTTTGAGAAAAAAATCGGGCAAAATTTTGTCGGTCTCAAAAAAGGTTCTATCTTTGCACTCGCAATTTGAGGAAAGGTTAATTTTTCTTTCGGGTTCGCAACTCAAATGGCCCATTCGTCTATCGGTTAGGACGCAAGATTTTCATTCTTGAAAGAGGGGTTCGATTCCCCTATGGGCTACAATAAAAAAGATTTAAACAAGTCAAACAATAATGGCAAATCACAAATCAGCAGAAAAAAGGATCAGACAAACAAAAGTTCGTCGTTTATCAAATCGTTACGTTTCACGCACAACCAGAAATTCGGTACGCGCGTTGCGCGCTTTGACCTCAAAGGAAGAGGCTGCAGCCATGTATCCGGGGGTTTGCTCAATGTTGGATAAACTGGCAAAAAAGAAAGTTATTCATCAAAACAAAGCCAATAATTTAAAGGCTAAATTAGCTGCTCACATCAGCAAGTTGAACTGATTTTTTTATCTGTTAAGAATAAACGGAGCCGGTCACAAGTGTGTCCGGTTTTTTTTTAGCCTATACCTGATAATGGCAGTTGCTTTTCATTGCGTTTACTTTCTGCCTTTGTATTTTCGCCTTCTTTTCTTACTGGCATTGTAGTATTGATAAAACGCCAATGCGATCACTGCGATGCCTACGATGGTGATAATTGTTCCTATATTCATAGCTGTTTAATTGATTTGTGATTGAAACAAAGTTACGAAAAAACGAGAAACTTTTTCGATTTTCTCAGGCAATATTTTTTTAGTAATTTTGAGTTTTGTCTAAGCTCCAGATTTTGCTAGGATGACAGGATAAATTAAAGCACCCAATTTATGATTAAGCACATTGTACTCTTTAAGCTGGCTGAAGAAGCCGAAGGTAACTCAAAAGCCGCAAATGCGGTAATAATCAAGCAGCGCCTCGAGGCACTGAAAGATTTAATTCCCGAAATTTTAAAAATGGAGGTATCGATAAATCATGCCGATGCTCCTGCGGGTAACTACGATATTATGCTCGACAGCGAGTTCAGGAACCTGGATGATTTACATACCTATATTTCGCATCCGGAACACCAGAAAGTAGGGGCGTTTATTGGTAAGGTGCGGATTGGCCGTGCAGCTATCGATTGCGAATTTTAAACGGCTTTTCAATAGTTTTCCCTCTGCTAAAAAAACGAAAAACGGTTGGCAGGACGGCGAATTTTTCGTATATTTGTTCGGTTTTTTAACCAAAAAACGGATAGGGATAAATTATAAATTCTCAGAGAGATATTTAAAGGATAAAAATGACAGAAGAAGAAAAAAAATCGGCAAGCGGAAATTATTCCGCGCAAAACATTCAGGTACTTGAAGGGTTGGAAGCGGTTCGCAAACGCCCGGCTATGTATATCGGAGACGTAAGCGAAAAAGGATTTCATCACCTGGTTTACGAGGTGGTTGACAATTCCATTGACGAAGCACTTGCCGGATATTGCAATGAAATAAATGTAACCATCAATGAGGATAATTCCATTACTGTTACCGATAACGGGCGCGGAATTCCGGTGGATTACCACGAAAAGGAAAAAAAATCGGCGTTGGAAGTCGTGCTTACCGTACTTCACGCCGGGGGAAAGTTTGACAAGGGAACGTACAAGGTTTCGGGCGGTTTGCACGGTGTGGGCGTATCGTGTGTGAATGCCCTTTCGATGCATCTCAAAGCCGAAATTCATCGGGACGGAAAAATTCATGTGCAGGAATATTCGCGCGGAAAGCCTTATTCCGACGTGCAAGTGATCGGGCAGACCGATAAAACCGGGACCATAATCACCTTTAAACCCGATGATACTATCTTTATCGTTTCAGAATACCGCTATGACATTTTGGCTACACGACTTCGTGAACTGGCTTTTTTGAATGCCGGGGTAACGTTGACCCTTACCGATAAAAGAACGCCCCGGGAAGACGGTACGTTTAAAACGGAACGTTTTTATTCCGAAAACGGGCTGGAAGAGTTTGTTCGTTATATCGACAAGGCCAAGGAGCCGCTCATTTCGGAGCCCATTCACATTGTAACCGAAAAACAGGGCATTCCCATCGAAATAGCGATGACGTACAATTCCACGTACAACGAAAATATATTCTCTTACGTAAATAACATCAACACCATCGAAGGAGGTACACACCTTACCGGCTTCAGAAGAGGACTTTCGCGCACACTGAAGAAATATGCCGAGGATTCCAAGATGCTGGAAAAGGTAAAGGTGGAAATCAGCGGTGATGACTTTCGTGAAGGGCTTACAGCCGTGTTGTCGGTAAAAGTAGCCGAACCGCAATTCGAGGGGCAAACAAAAACCAAACTGGGAAACAGTGAGGTGATCGGCGCTGTAGATCAGGCTACTGGAGAAGCATTGAACAATTACCTGGAGGAGCACCCAAAAGAAGCAAAAATTATTGTGGAAAAGGTTATTCTTGCTGCTACGGCACGCCACGCTGCACGAAAGGCACGCGAGCTGATTCAGCGGAAATCACCGTTGTCGGGTGGAGGACTTCCCGGAAAGTTGGCCGACTGTTCCGACAAGGATGCTGAGAAATGCGAAATTTTCATCGTCGAAGGAGATTCTGCAGGGGGAACAGCCAAACAGGGCCGCGACCGTATGTTTCAGGCCATCCTTCCGTTGCGCGGAAAAATCCTGAATGTGGAGAAAGTGATGACCCACCGGGTTTTCGAAAATGAAGAGATCAGAAATATTTACACGGCTTTAGGGGTAACTATCGGAACGGAAGAAGATTCCAAAGCGTTGAATATCGAAAAACTCAGGTACCACAAGGTGGTGATCATGACTGATGCCGACGTGGACGGAAGCCACATTGCCACGCTTATCCTGACTTTCTTTTTCCGGTATATGAAGCCACTTATCGAGAACGGGTATGTCTATATTGCCACTCCGCCGCTCTATCTGTGCAAGAAAGGCAAAATCGAAGAGTATTGCTGGGATGACCGTCAACGCCAGGCATTTATCGACAAATATGCCGATGGAAATGAGAACGCAGTTCATTCTCAACGATACAAAGGGTTGGGAGAGATGAATGCCGAGCAGCTTTGGGAAACAACAATGAATCCCGAAAAACGTACGCTCCGTCAGGTAACCATCGAAAATGCGGCGGATGCCGATATAATCTTCTCCATGCTGATGGGTGAAGATGTTGCTCCACGCCGGGAGTTTATCGAAGAGAATGCTACTTACGCGCACATTGACGCATAAAACTGGGATTGTATGCTCCAACCCCCAATATTACAAACCGGTGATAAGGCAGTTATCCTTTCACCTGCCGGGAAGATAGATGCCGGGCTGGTGGCAAAGGCAGCAGACTTACTTTGTGATTGGGGATTGGGGGTGGAGATTTCCGAAAATGCATTGTGCAGGACCGGACGTTTCAGCGGCTTCGTGGAGCAACGGCTAGCAGACCTGCAGCGAGCCATGGACGACCCTGAGGTGAAGTTGATTTTCTGTTCGCGCGGAGGATACGGAACTGTACATCTGCTGGATAAACTCGACTTTACAGGTATAAGACAGTACCCGAAATGGGTTGTCGGTTATAGCGATATTACCGTTTTGCATGCAACGTTGCAGCAACATGGGATTATGTCTGTCCACGGGCCTATGGCCAAGCATTTTGCCGAGGAAGGCCCGGGTGACATTTCTGTTCGTTTCACCAAAGCCATACTTGCCGGAGAACCCGTTTTCTACGATATTCCCGTCGCAAAGTATGCTTACCTCAACCGGAAAGGCAAAGCCTCCGGAAGGTTATTTGGCGGAAACCTTTCGGTTTTTTGCGGTATTCTAGGTACACGATTTGCCTATTTACCCAAAAACGGCATTTTGTTTATCGAGGATATTGGCGAAGAGCCTTACAAGATCGACCGGTACATCAATCAACTTAAACTTGCAGGTATCTTCGACCGGATATCGGGATTGATCGTAGGTCAGTTCAGCGATTATACCGAAGACAACGATATGTATTCAGCGCTTTACGAATCCATCGCATCCGTTGTGACGGGATATGATTTTCCGGTTTGTTTCGACTTCCCGGCAGGACACGTGAAGCACAACTTCCCGCTTGTGATGGGAAAGACGGCAAAGCTTGTTGTCAAAGAGGATCAACTTATATTCAAACAATCTTAAAGCAAAAAGATGGAGGTTTCAACTGAACTTATATTGCTTATTGGTTCTTTTCTTTTTTTCGTAAGTATGCTGGTGGGAAAAGCCGGGCATAAATTCGGTGTTCCGGTTTTGCTACTCTTCCTGTTGGTAGGAATGATTTTCGGAGGGGATGGATTCGGACTTAATTTCGAGAACATTCAAATAGCACAGGCCATTGGAACCGTTTGTTTGACAATTATCCTTTTTTCCGGAGGCCTGGACACAAAGTTCAGAGAAATAAAACCGGTTATTCAGCCTGGGGTTGTTTTGGCTACGCTGGGCGTATTTATTACGGCCATTATTACGGGTGTTTTTACCTGGTGGCTGTCTGGTCAGGTTTACTCCGGGTTGGGAGTGGGTTTTCTGACGGCCATGTTGCTGGCTTCCACGGTTTCTTCTACCGATTCTGCGTCCGTTTTCGGCATTCTCCGTTCTAAAGGACTTATGCTGAAGAATAATCTTCGTCCGTTACTTGAGTTGGAAAGTGGGAGTAACGACCCTATGGCTTATATGCTGACGGTTACCTTTATCAGTCTTATCAATTCGGGCAACGACCCCAATTATGTGATGGTAGCCGTCAATATCGTTGTTCAGCTTGTGGTTGGAGCGTTGCTGGGATACTTCCTTGGGAGATTTTCGGTAGTCATCATCAACCGTATCCGAATGGACAATACTTCGCTCTATCCGGTCTTGCTCCTTATTACCGGAATATTTATTTTTGCAGTGACCTACTACCTGAAAGGCAACGGATACCTGGCGGTTTATATCGCGGGGTTGGTCATCGGGAACTCAAAGTTTGCACATAAACGCACATCGATGAGTTTTATGGATGGATTTGCCTGGATGAGTCAGATCCTCCTGTTCCTGACGCTGGGATTGTTGGTTAATCCCAGTGAATTGGTGCCGGTGTTGATTCCGGGCATTATCATTGCCCTTTTTATGATCTTTATTGCGCGTCCCATCACGGTTTACCTCTGCCTTATTCCTTTCAAAAGAATTTCATTTCGCGACAAAGCCTACATTTCATGGGTGGGATTACGCGGAGCCGTACCTATTATTTTTGCCATATTGCCGTTGGCAGCAGGAGTGCCCGGGGCAAGAACAGTGTTTAATATCGTCTTTGTGATTACCATCGTTTCCTTGTTGTATCAGGGTACTTCACTTCCCATAGTGGCCAAATGGCTTGGGCTGGCGGAAAAGCCGAGCAAGTACAAAAGTTTTGAGGATTTCGATGTTGAGTTCTCCGAAGAAATAAAATCGGCCATGACTGAGATCAGCATTACTGAAGAGACGCTAAAACACGGCAAGAACCTTATGGAGATGCCGTTGCCCGACAATACGCTGGCGGTGATGGTGAAGAGAGGTGAACGGTTTTTTGTCCCTACCGGACAAACGGCTCTCATGGATGGAGATAAGCTGTTGGTTATTTCGGACGATGAGGAGGCGCTGAAAGAAACGTACAAGAACATCGGAATTTCCAACTTCACCTATCAGAAAAACGACTGATGGAAAAATTAAATTCACTGTTCATCGTGTTGCTAGTGGGAGTTGGCCTTGTTTTTTCTGCATCGTGCAACTCTTGCCAGTCACAGAAGAACGCAGGTAAAGAAATGCCAGCAATCGCATATGCAAAAGTATCCCCCGATTTTAATTCCGACAGCGCATACCGTTTTGTTGAAAAGCAAGTCAGCTTCGGACCACGGGTTCCAGGAACGACCGCACATAAAGCTTGCGGTGACTACCTATCGGAAAAACTGGCTGCCTTCGGTGCGGATATTTTTGAACAAAAAGCCCACGTAACGCATTATAACGGACAGAACATTCAGATCCGTAACATTATCGGGAGTTTTCAGCCCGAAAAAGAGAAACGTATTTTATTGTTTGCCCATTGGGACAGTCGCCCGTTCGCCGATGAAGAGCCTGACCCCAACACACAAGATAGCCCTATTCCCGGTGCAGACGACGGAGCAAGTGGAGTAGGGGTGCTTTTGGAGATTGCCCGCCAACTGCAGCTGCAGCCTCCCGGGATAGGAGTTGACATCATCTTTTTTGATTTGGAAGACTGGGGGCAGCCCGCATTCGATAAAAATTATCTTTCGGGTGAATGGTGGTGTGTGGGATCCAGGTATTGGTCGGAAAATCCACACAAAGACAATTACAAGGCTTCGTACGGAATTTTACTCGATATGGTGGGTGCAGCAAACGCTACATTCTTGCGCGAAGGCTATTCAATGCAGTATGCGTCGAATGTCGTGTCAAAGATATGGAGCATCGCTTCCCACATGGGATACGGGAAATTTTTCGTACAACGGAACGGCAGTTATATCACCGACGATCACGTGCCGGTAATTGAGAAACGGGGTATTCCGTGTGCAAACATCATTAATTTAAAGGATACTGACAATGGCTTTGCGCCACACTGGCACACGCACAACGACGATATGCGCAACATCAGTAAGGCAACGCTCCAGGCTACCGGACAAACGGTGCTGGAAGTGGTTTACCGGGAATTAGACGAAAACAACATATGACAATCAACGAAACAGAACAAGAGATTATCGATGAATTCAGCATCTACGATGACTGGATGGATAAATACGCTTATATCATTGAGCAGGGAAATCAACTGGCACCACTTGACGAGAAGTACAAGGTGCCCGAAAATATTATTCAAGGCTGTCAGAGTCGTGTTTGGCTGCAGACTGACTACCGGGACGGGAGATTGTACCTCCAGGCAGAAAGCGACGCTGTAATTGTGAAAGGCTTGTTAGCGTTGGTATTGCGTGTGTTTAATCACCGTACTCCCGACGAAATCCTTGCTTCCGACCTCCGCTTTATGAAGGAAATCGGACTTACTGAACACCTTTCTCCTACCCGGTCGAATGGGTTGCTTTCCGTGATCAAACAAATCCGGTTTTATGCTATGGCATATAAAGCAAAGAGCGATTCGGAAAAAAGATGACTCAACCCTCAAAACCCAATATATGAAACAACTCTTATTCTTATTATTATTTATGACGACTATGACCACCGCTTCAATGGCGGATGAAAATCCTTTTTTTAAACCGTACGATACTCCATACGGCACGCCACCGTTCGATAAAATCAAGATTGAGCATTATGAGCCGGCTTTCGATGAAGCTATCCGGCAGCACAAGGTTGAAATTGAAACCATTGCTGCTAATCCGTTTGCGCCGACTTTTCAGAATACCATTGCTGCAATGGAATATTCAGGCGAAATGTTGAACCGTGTGAGCGGTGTTTTCTTCAATTTACTGAGTGCTGAAAGTAACGATGAGATGATGATGATTTCGCAGCGGTTGAGCCCGAAATTATCGGAACATTCCAACAACATTAACTTGAATGAAAAATTATTTGCCCGGGTGAAAATGGTTTATGATAACCGCCTGACTTCGGGTTTACTCCCTGAACAGATCCGTTTGGTGGAAAAATACTATGAACAGTTCGAGAATAGCGGCGCAACACTTTCTGCTGAAGACAAGGAAACCTACCGGAAGCTGTCGATGGAGCTGAGCAAAACAACCCTCGATTTTGGGCAAAACAACCTGAAAGAAACCAATCGGTTCGAAATGCTGCTCACCGATGAAGCCGATCTGGCCGGATTGCCCGTGAGCATTCTGGAGGCAGCTGTTGCCAAGGCAAAATCGAAAGGAAAAGAAGGATGGATGTTCGATTTGTCGGCTCCTAGCTACATCGGTTTTATGAAATATTCTACCCGTCGTGACTTGCGCGAGAAGCTTTACATGGCTTACAACACCAAAAGTGTTATGGGTGGAGAGTTTGACAATAAAGAAAACATTAAAAGAATCGTAAACTTACGCCTGCAGATTGCCAATTTGCTGGGTTACCGGAACTACGCCGCCTACGCCCTGAAAAATAGGATGGCAAAGAACGAGGAAGGGGTTTACAGCCTGCTCGAAGAGCTGGCCCGGGCTTACGGAGAAACAGCTCGCCGGGAGGTGAAAGAGGTGGAGGCCTTTGCTGTCAAAATGGAAGGGAACCCGACCGAAATTCAGCCGTGGGACTGGAGTTTCTACTCCGATAAGTTGAAAGACGAGCGTTTCGACCTTAACGACGAAATGACGCGTCCCTATTTTGAACTCGAGAACGTGAAGAAAGGAGTTTTTGGACTGGCTACCGACCTGTACGGGCTGACCTTTGTGAAAAATAGCCAAACGCCTGTCTATCATCCCGAAGTCGAGGCGTTCGACGTGATGGATGCCAACGGCGATTTTCTTGCTGTCCTGTTTACTGATTTTCATCCGAGAGAGGGAAAACGTTCGGGTGCCTGGATGTCGTCGTTTAAGTCGCAATTCGTGAAGAACGGAGTGGATAGCCGTCCGCACATCACCATCGTGATGAACTTCACCCGCCCCACCGAAACAAAGCCAGCACTGCTCACTTTCGACGAAGTGGAAACATTCCTGCACGAGTTCGGACATGCCTTACACGGCATGTTGGCGAAATCAACGTATGAAACCTTGTCGGGAACAAGTGTTTATCGTGATTTTGTGGAACTTCCGTCACAAATTATGGAAAATTGGTTAGTAGAAAAAGAATACCTCGATAAATTTGCATTCCATTATCAAACGGGTGAAAAAATGCCTGCGGAGTTAGTGCAGAAGATCATCGATGCCGCCAATTACAATACCGGCTACTTGACACTTCGTCAGCTTTCGTTCGGATACCTGGATATGGCGTGGCACACATTACGGCAACCGTTTGACGGAGATGTCCGTGAATTTGAACAAAAAGCGATGCGTCCGGTGCAATTACTTCCGGTTGTGCCTGAAACAAGCATGTCGACAGCGTTTGGACATATATTCTCCGGAGGGTATGCTGCCGGATACTACAGCTATAAATGGGCAGAGGTACTAGATGCAGATGCTTTCGCGGCCTTTAAGGAAAACGGAATCTTTGACAAGAAAACGGCTCGGTCTTTCCGGGTAAATATTCTGGAAAGAGGAAACACTGAAGAGCCAATGATTCTGTACAAACGTTTTCGCGGGCACGAACCCTCCATCGATGCCCTATTAGAAAGAAACGGAGTGAAACAGTGAAAAATAGCCTTCGGTAAAAAAATGATGACCGAAGGCTATTTTTTTTTGCTAATTTGTTTTGTCACAACAAATTTATTCCTACCTTTGTTGCTGCAAAAGTTTTTTATAGCAGAAACGGGTATTTGGTTATTTTCTTCCTTCTCAGGGGCAAATCAATTCTTTAACCTTATCTTTTATACAATATCTTCTGCACCAATTAATTTTTTATTTATTTTATTTTTATTTTTACATGAACATTTTTGTTGCAGGCTTGAGTTATCAAATTAACGACGCCGATTTAAAAGAACTGTTTGAGGAATACGGAGAGATTACCTCAGCTAAAATTATTACTGACAGAGAAACACGCAGATCGAAAGGTTACGGTTTTGTTGAAATGGCTGACGAAGATGGTCAGCGCGCTATTGAAGAATTGAACGGAGCTGAATACGACGGTCGTACACTGTCAGTATCAGAAGCTCGTCCCCGTGCCGAAGGAGATAATCAACGTAGCAATAGAGGCGGTGGTAACAGAGGCGGTTACGGAAATCGTGAAAGAAGATATTGATATTTCTCAATAGGTCAAAGAAAAGGAGACTGCGCGTTTATGTGCAGTCTTTTTTTATGAACCATTGCTATCATTAAGCGTTATACCAGGCAGTTTATAAACTCACAACCCCTATGCCTACTATCATACATATAGAAACAGCTACAGAAGTTTGTTCATGTGCTTTATCGTCCGGAGGAAAAGTTTTGCTGAACAGGGAAAACCTGAACGGACAATCGCACGCTACGTCCTTGGGCGTTTTTGTGGAAGAAATGATACAGTTTGTCCGCGATAACGGTATGAAGATCGATGCTGTGTCGGTAAGTAGCGGCCCCGGTTCTTATACCGGATTACGCATCGGAGTATCGGAAGCCAAAGGATTGAGCTATGGATTGGAAGTCCCCCTTATTGCTATTCCCACCCACAAGATTATGGCTTGGATGATGAGAACGGGAATTGAACCTGACCACTTGCTCTGCCCTATGATTGATGCCCGGCGAATGGAGGTCTATGCTACCATCTTCAACGCGAACTTGGAGGTTATTCGTGCCACCTCGGCAGATATCGTGGATAAAGAGAGTTATGCCGAGTTACTGAAAAATCAAAAAATCCTGTTTTTTGGCAACGGTGCCGAAAAATGTAAAGGTATTATCCTGCATCCGAACGCTTCGTTTATTCCGGCTGTAAAACCAAAGGCAGAAGCTATGACTGCCTTGGCTGAAAATGCGTTTGCCGCCTCTGATTTTGTTGACTCTGCCTATTTCGAGCCTTTTTACCTGAAAGAGTTTGTTGCTACTGTTCCCAAGAAAAAAATAATCTAAACACCCGTCTGTTTCCCTTCCTTTCTTTCAAACACTATCGCTCTGACAGGGTTTGTCAGGTCCTTTTTGTGTCCTTTTTTTGTAATATATGCTTGTAACAAGCTATAATTTAATTCTTTTCCTTCTTTTTTTACAAAAATACCCCCAATTTCCCTCAAAAGACTTTTTTTTTGAAAAAATGTCCAAAAAAAACCGATAAATCTTGCTAAATAAAAAAATTAGAATAATTTTGACAATAAACGGACATAAAGTAAATATTGTTGCGTAAAGTAAAAGATTTTGGTATCCTAAAAGGATAATAAAGTGTCCTTTTTCTGTAAAGACTTTTTTAACAAAAAATTGGAAGTATTATCCGGCTTGAACATATAATTGATTCATGCCGGATAATTAATCTACACAATCTGTAAACTATAAAAATGGAAAAAATGAAAAAGATTTTATTTGTGCTTTTAGCGGTGGCTTTTCTATTGACTAGCTGTGCCGAAATGGATGTAGGGCTTGCGGGCAACAACCGTTTTTCGTTCGAAGGAGCAACCTGTTCCATTGAACAGGCCGTTGTTCTCCATGCCCACTGCTTAATACTTTGAAAAATGTATAAACTTGCAAGAAGATGTGAAATCATGAAACAACTTATTTTAACACTAAAAGCAAATGAAAAAAGTAATTTTATTATCCCTATTGGCGGTATTATTCGCCTGTGAAAAAGACGATACTGTTGTCTCCGCGTACGAATTAAGATCCTTGACAAACACAGAATGGATTGGTGTAATGTTGGATTACTATAATGGCATGGTTGTTGTCAAAGTTATATCTAACACAGAGGCCACAATGACTGCTGGTGTTTTAACAATGTCATTCAACTACACTTTCGATTCATCATTAAAAACGGGAACCCTTACTTCCGAAGGGAACACATTCATCTATGAAGTAATGGAGAATACGTTGATCCTTTCTGACTCTTATGGTGATAAATACTATTTCACTCAAAGAAAGTAAATAGTTGTTCCCAAAAATTACTTGGCCGAATCGTAGTGATTCGGCTTTTTTTCTGCTTATCTAAATTGATGCCCAGGCAGTCTACCAGTAGCAAAAGTCTGCGAGATTTGATGTTTACCGTTGCTAGAGAAGCATATTGTGAAAAGTCACAGCATTTCCCCCGCCCCATTAACAAACAGGTTAAATCTTATCTGAAGAAACAACATAAATAAAATAGACTCAAATTATTTATTAACACATTGGTTATATTGTAGATAATGATTAAGAATGCCTGCAGGGTCATAATTCACAAATGTTAATGTTCCTATTGTCCAAAAAATTGTCCGTTTAGTTATAACCAAAAATGAGGAACCTGTTTATTTTTGACAACGGAAGAAATCTTTTTCTTTTTTAATGTTTAATCATTTTAAAATTATTATTTATGAGAAAAATTGTTTTGTTTTTCGCATTCATTGCCGCGTCGGCAATGGCCATCACTTACTCTTCCTGTTCCAATGACTTGAATCTTGCTGAGGAAGAAGGTATTGTTGCCGTTACTGCCGGTACCCGAGCAGTAGAAGTTCCCGCTTGCGTAGATCCCTGTCGTGATGTACAAGAAGTTCGCCTCATGGCTGGACAACATTACGAAGCCGGGAAAGTATATGTAGTTAACAACAAAGAAAAATTGTATGTTGCTTACGAAACTACCGGGGAATGGAAAATGAAAGCAATTCATCTTTTTGTGGGCGCTTGCGACAAGTTACCGGTGAACAAACAAGGCAATCTTGTTCCGGGACGATTCCCCTATAAAGTTGAATTTAACGGATTGCAAACCTTCTATTATGTTGAAATTCCGCTGGACACACTGCCCGAAGGCTGTATATGTGTTGCCGCTCATGCCGAAGTGGTTAAAGTGGTTGACGGCGAAATAGTTCAAAGTGAAACAGCCTTTGGAGAAGGCGGAAAAGTGGGTAAAAACTGGTTTATGAAATTTGAATATTGCATAGCCGTTTGTGAAGATGAACCGCCGGTAGAGGTGTGTTATCAGGACGAAACAGCTTGGGCTGCAGGTTCCCGTTACGTAGCACAAGGTAACTGGGCTACCTATACTCCTTATGTAGCCAATACTCCCGTTAATGTTTTTGCCGGTCAAAACTACTTGGTTGGAACCGTAACTTTTTCCGAAGTGGTGGATGGTAAAGTAACCATCACTCTTGCCGCGCTTAACGGAGCCCGGTTGCAGAGTGTTGCAGAGTCGGTAAAAATTCAGGGATATGAAACGGCTCCCAGCGGTAACCCGGCCCCCGGCCTGTTTACTACGTATAAAGGCAACGAGACAACCGTAATAGTTGATGCATATGCATATTACGGAATTCACTTAGACGTGCAGCGTGTTGTGGATTGTATGGAGTGATGAGGTATGTATTAAAACATTACATCTATGCTGTTTATAAATACCTGGAGAAATACCTTTTTTATTTTTAAACACCCGGTAGAAGGAACTTTCACTTGAAAATCCCGACATTTCCGCAATTTCCGCGATCGAAAGTGAACTAGCTTGTTCCGGCGAACAAAGCAATTCTTCGGCATAATTGACCCGGTAACTGTTCACCAAATCACAAAAGTTGGTATTGAGTTCTTCATTGACTACCTTTGAGACGTAAGTACGGTTGGTTTTTAACAACAAAGAAACGTCGGAAATCTTTAGTTCTGGATTTTTAAAAATCTCTATTTTCTCCAACAAATAGATCAAACGGTCCCGCAATGACTTCTGGTTGTCCATACCGGGAATATAATAATGAGCAACGGTTTTTTTACCCGTAAAGACCTTGCTTGATTCATACTCTTTTACATTTTGAGAAAAATGTTCAATGGTAAATCGTTGCATGTAGCTCACATAAGCGCTGAAAAAAATACAGACAGAATAAATAGCAAAAGATATATAAATAAGCCGGGGACGTGCAATAAAGTAGCTATTTCCAATACTGTTCGCCACCACCGAAACCAGTGATGCTAGGAGTAATGCAACAACAGCCCATTTTAGGGGAGTTAAATCTTTTCCTCCGAGGTTCGAGTAAAACGTCTTTACTTTTTTGTTGTACTTATTGATAAGCCTGAAACCAAAATAAACCGATAAAATGACCTGAACTGAAAACAGGACTTTAAAGAGGTATTCACGCAAAATCTGCAAACGAACTAACCGGGAGTAAGGCTCGTATCCACTTTTTTGATACATAATACCCTGTATAAATGATTCCATTTCTGCCGGTGTCATCAACAGGTAGATCACTGCGCTGTATATGGCCAGCAGAAAGGATGGTAAAGCAAGCCAGGACCACTTATACTGTATCGCCGGATCCGTCGTCAATATCCTTATGTAATAGTAGTACAGTGGAAAGATAAGCAATGAAGTAAACACCCATATGCTGTCTAGCACGGTATATAATTCATATTTATAATTGAAAAAAGCGGCATGAGCAATAAAGTTGACCAGTATAAAGATCAGTAGTAGGATAAAAAACTTTTTCGACCTGTTTTTTTGCTTATCAACGAGCAGTAAAAATATCCAAAACACACATACAGCTGCGGGCAGGATAGAAAAGATAGGGTATAACATGGCAACAAATTTAGGACAAAATTAAAAAAAGAATCTATCTGCTGCAAATTTCATCTCCTTTTATTCTTTTATTTTTTACCGTATGAGAATTTTTTTGACGATTTGGGAATATTTTATGAAATAGGAAAAAAAGATTGTCTTCAAAAAAAGCTGTCAATTATGAAGAAAAAACATCAAGAATCTAATATATAAGCAGTTATGTTTTAACGGTCATTTTCGCTGATTTTCTCGAATGTGTCCTTTTTATTAAATATTTTGACTTTTTTTCGTTATCGGATTTGTATAAAAAGTTCCTTTTTAACCTTGTCATTATCAGAAGTATGATTTTTTCATCATGCTCGTTTAGTCCAAATTTAACTTCCTGGAGTGTCTCAAAAGTGCAAAAAAAAGTCGTTTTAGTTATAACTTTTTCTTTTGGGCTATCCTAATTTTGCATCAACAAAAAAATGAATTCTCAATAAAAAACCCTATTAAAAATTATTTAGACCTTTCCCGCCTTTATTCATAAAGGTAAAAAAATAAGGTGACTAAAAGGGTTCATTTATGAGAAAAAAATGTGGAAAAGATACACTATTTTATAAAATAGGAGATTTATCAGTTATTTATGAGTCCGAAAAATACAACTTTGTGTCTGTTTTTTGCAGTTTCACACATTTACAAACCCAATATTACAAATAAAATGCTCAAGCATAATAAATTAATTCTGATTATAGTATTGATACTGGGAACGTATCAATTACATGCCCAGACAGTCGGAGTCAAAACCAATTTCGCTCATTGGGCGGCAGCAGGTACACCAAATGTTGGTTTAGAATTTGCCCTTAATCGTAAGTACACACTCGAAGTAGGAGGAGGATTCAACCCTTTTGTATTTAACGACAACAAAAAAGCAAAACACTGGATTGTTCAGCCTGAGCTGAGGTATTGGCTTTGCGAAAGTTTCAACGGCCATTTTTTTGGATTGCATGCATTGGCAGGCGAATACAACATCGGCGGAATAGATATTCCAGTAGGTCGTTTATCCAATTTAAACGAATTCCGCTACGAAGGTTTTGCTTACGGAGCTGGCATCAGTTACGGGCATCAGTGGTTAATCTCACCCAGGTGGAATTTTGAGCTCAGCATCGGCGCAGGCTATGCTTACCTGACGTACGACAAGTTTACCTGTGTGAAGTGCGGAAGCAAAATATCCAGCGATACCCAAAACTATTTGGGTGTAACTAAAGCGGCAATATCCCTTATTTATCTTATAAAATAAAAAAATGGAAGTACGTATGAAACGGAAAAGTATATACAGATTGCTTGTTACGATGACTGCCTTGTTCGTAAGCCATGAGGTAGTAACGGCTCAAGTCAACTACACGGATCAGATAGTTATTGAAAACCAGGCTATATCTAAGAAAGGGGGCGTAACAAGCGTGACCATGGATATGAACCTCGACAACTTGAGGCTCAACAAAAATGATATGCTGATTATCACACCTGTAATAGTCTCCAATCAAAATGAAGTAGAATTAGAATCTATAGCCGTGAAAGGGACACTACGGAATAAAGTGCTCCAAAGGCCGTTTGAGTGGAATGGGAAAACACACCTTTCCATGCCGGTGGAAAAACAATTGGTGCGCCGGAACGGTACGGCCCAGTCGATGCATTATACCGCCACTCTGCCATATTCGGACTGGCAACGAAATGCACGGTTGCTACTGAGAACGGAAGTAGTGGGTTGTGCCGATTGCTCGGACATGCAACCCGATAAATTGGTTTCGCAGAGGATACTGGCCGACAAGTTCATTCCCGACTTCCGCATGTCCTATATCGTACCCGAAGTGGAAGAAGTAAAAGTGCGAAGCGAAATATTCAGCGCACACCTCAACTACATCGTGGGACGTTACGATTTACTGCCGGACTTCCAGAACAATGCTGAGCAACTGGCCAGAGTAGACAGTGTAGTTCATGCACTGAAAGCCGATTCTGATCTCTCAATTACTAATTTCACTATCTCCGGCTATGCTTCCCCTGAAGACACGTACGAGCGCAATATGCTCCTCTCTCAACGCCGTGCTGAAACGTTTGCCCGTTATATGGAGAAGAAATACGGCTATGCACGGGACCGGTTTAACGTACAGTGGTTCGGCGAAGACTGGGAAGGATTACGGAAAGCTGTTGAAGGTTCCTCTTTGACCGATAAAGAAGCTGTCCTTAACATTATCGACAACGTAGGTATAAACGAGGGCCGCGAAAAACGACTCATGGAGTTGAACGGCGGTTTAACTTACAGGCTCATGCTCAGGGAGTATTTTCCACCGCTTCGCCGCAACGATTATGAGGTGACGTTCGTTTCACGTACGTTTAACGTTGAGGAAGCCAAAGAACTTATTAAAACAAAACCTAAAGTATTAAGTCTCAATGAGATGTATCTGGTGGCCAATACCTATCCAGCAGATAGCCCGCAATACAGGGAAGTATTTGATATTGCCTGTCGAACTTTTCCCGATGCCGAAGTTGCCTGCTTAAACGCTGCTGTAGGTGAGTTACGTGCAAACAGGCCCGACGCAGCCTTGGCCTATCTGGAGCAGTATAACGAGAGCCCTGCAGCAATGAATCTAATGGGGGTAGCATATGCCCAAAAAAGAGATACTGCCCGAGCCAAACAATACTTCAACAGAGCTATTCAGGCAGGCAATGCCGATGCAGAGTACAACGCAAAACAACTCCAACAATATATAGAAGATAACTTGTAGAGAGCTTGAAGATGAGAGTCTTAAGAATAAACATTAAAAGTAAACAAACGTATTAAACAGATTAAATTAAACTAAATTATTCACTTTTTAAATTATCAACTTATGAAAATTGGAAAATTATTTTTAGCGGGTGTAATCACCTTAGGATTAGGGCTTACAGCTTGCAACAATGACACTCCCGAAGTGCAGCAGGAAAAAGGTGGCATATTAACCGTGTCGGTTACACCCATCAGTGAACCGGGAGCAGGAACTCGTATAGCCGGCAATATTAACGATGCGGCTTTGGCAACGGCCGAAAGCGCAGTAAATGGGTATGAAGTATGGGTATTTAATACCAATGGAAACTTGGAAAAATATCACCAACAAGCGGATGCAAATTCTGCTCAAATTCTCGGCTTGACAGTTGGCGCTAAAGAAGTAGTGGTGGTGGCTAACGGAAACTTGGGAACTCAGCCCACTAAAGCTGCCCTGTTGGCAAAAACCAACACACTTTCTCAAAACATTGACGGCGGTATGCTAATGACTGCGGAACCGGCACAAATCACATTAACCGAGTGTAAGGCAGACCATAGCGATTGCAACACCTTGGCCGCTGAAGTAAAAAGAGTAAATGCCCGCGTAGCGGTTGTTGGTGTATCGACATCTTTTGCTGCGGAAGCTCCTTACAAAAGATTTGAGTTGGCTGAAGTAGCCATGTTCAACGTTCGCCAAACCTCCAATATTTTCGGTGCATCGCTGCTGAACGCTACTTCCAAATTTTTGTTCGGAAGCGCGTATCCAAGTCCCGAGAATTCTTACGTAGCAGCTCCCGAAGGAATTAAAGATGCTACTTTGCTTGAAATCTTGGATCCCGTGCTGAACGTTAAAGGCACTCCGCTTGATGCCGCCAATTCCAAGTACTTCTATGTACACGAAAACGACTCGACAGCCAAGAAAGAAACATTCGTTGTGCTGAAAGGTAAATTGTACGATGCTGCTGAAGGTGGTAATGTTTACCTACTCCCCGGTGTACATACCGATTCTGATGGGTTCACCTATTACAAAGTGTACGTTAATAAAACGATGGATGGGTACACTTATACCGGCGATGAAGTTGCTCACGACGGTACCGTTATCCGCAACACCCAGTACAACATCACGATTGACCTCACCAAAGCCGGTAACCCGACGATTGACGAACCTGCAGAAGCTTGTCTGAAAGTAACCGTTTCTGTTGTACCTTGGGTAGTGGTTAACCAAAACGTAAGTTGGTAAGAATCTAGCCTAAACCTCCATTTTCTCTTCACAAACAGAATGGGATGGGTCATGATTTAAAATTACCGCGGCGGGGAGTGATACCCTTCCGCGGAACAAGAAGAAACTATAAAACAACAAAAGATGAATAGCACGAACAAATACAGCTTTATACTTGTAGCAGTATTGCTGACAGTAATGCTGAGCAGTTGCCTGAAAGAAGACTTGTCGGTATGTCCACGCCCGTTCCAGATAACTGTTAAGGTAGTGGATGCCGACGGAAATGACATCACTGAATCGGGAGATGTTGAGCAAGTGATTATGTTTGTGTTCGATGAGGAGGAAAAGATATTCAAGAGCTTCTATCTCTCCGCCAGCGAGGTGAAACAGCGTAAGGCATTGCAGATTGTGATGGATTATCCCGGCCACTCTTTACTCAAGTTTGTCGCTTGGGGCAACCTGGATGAAAACGTCGACTATTCGAATATAAGCGACGTAAAAGAACTGAAAGACCTCTACGTGAGGCTGAGATCAGCGGATTCCGAACAAACAGATCAACGCATGGCGTATTCGCCCAGTGATCTTTTCTACGGAACCATCAGCGTACCGGTAGAGTATGGAGGAACAACATCCGGCACATCGCATGTGTTGGAAATCACCCGAAAAACCGCAGGAGTAACCATTACCTCCCTAAACTTGAAGCAATGGAACGGCAATGGGGAAGGCTCCTACTCCTATTCAGTGCGCGAATCGCTCGATACCTATGACATGAACGGCAACCTGACAGGAACTCGTTCTTTTTACTCGCCGCCGGCAACATTTAACAAAAACGGCAATTTCGTAGCACCCATTTTCTATATTTTTCCTGCGGCATTTGGAAAATCGATAGTGGTGGACATTCTTTATAACGGGGAGGTGATCTTCACGGCCGACAGGGACAGCATGGGAAAACCGTTCAATGCGGAGGTAGGCCGGACACTGAACATCCTTATCGATTTCAAGGCAACATTAAGCATCAATGTCAATGTCACTCCTTGGAATCAGGTCTTCCAGTACGTAGAATATCTATAAATTCGAGACAATGAAAAAAACAGCATATCCATTCAGCTTAAAGGCAATTGTCGCTATAACAGTACTTATGGCCTTATTGACATCATGCCTCTCCGACGACCTGACGGTAGACGAAGAACCGGGTATTATAGTCGTGTCACTTGATGGAGTGACAACTCGTGCAGCTGGCGATCCCCTCTTTACCGGCGATCAAGCTATCGATAAGGTGCGTGTCTTTGTATTCGCAGGTGAATACGTTGAGAAAAACAAGTTTTATGCATCCGGAAACAGTGATTTTGTTAATCCTTTCGTGTTGGAAGTAGCCACGGGCAACAAAGAGGTTTACGTGGTGGCCAATGAGAGTAGTGCACTGACTCCTCTGCTGGAATCCATCACCACTAAAACCGGACTGATGGAAATACTTGGCGATCAGATCAGCGCACCGCTGACACTTCCACTTTTGATGACTGGAAAATCTGTGGGTGTGTCGGTTGCCAACATAGAGGATCCCTTAAGAAACAATACTTCCGTCACCCTTACACGGGTAGCGGCAAAAATAAGCCTGACCTTGAAGAAAGATACGGATGCCGAAGTGAAAATTACCAGGGTGAGCCTGTTGAACAATACAGAAAAAACTGCCATCTGGGCAGGAGGTGCAAGCATCTCTGATCAGACCTACTGGAATTGGACGCATGCCTTGCCCACTGCCATCGATTTGAGTACTACTGCTACTGCCATCAGTGGATACGAGAACATTTACGTATACGAGAACCTTACAGGCGGTGTTAAGTCACTCGCCACGCAACTGGAAGTGGAAGCCTTGTACAATAACGTACCCACAAAATACCGGGTTTATCTCAACGAGAACGTTTCTTCCGTGATTAACGCGGGCGACCCCTCCTCGTCGGTCACCACCCCCGGTGACCACCTCTACTCCCTGAAAAGAAATCATGCGTACCAACTCGTCGGTACTGTTAAAAATATCGGCGAATTCGATGGGCTGACAATTCTCTCCCGTGTGCTTCCCTGGAATTATTTACCGTCAAGTTTATTGTTTGATAGGACGTTCACACTATTCCCCAAACCGACATCCAATAATTTCACGTATAGTGTAAACGAGAATGGGAAAATCAGCTTTACGTTTAAACTGACCAACCCGATCGACGCCACATGGGTAGCGAATCTCACCAATCCCACTGATTTTGAATTCGAAGGACTATACCAGGGAGGTAGAAACGACGAGGTGACCCTAACCGTCAAGGCAACAAACTTTCCGGGTGCAGAAGAACGCACGACAGAGTTCTATATTAATGTGCTGTACGGTGGAAACTCATCGGAGATACCGCTGCTCAGCGGTAGTCCTTTGGTAGGCCCCGGTAACAGGGTATTAATCAAACAATCCGCAAACCCGTAAAAATGGAGAATGAATTATGAAGAAAAGAATATACCCTTTTGTTTCACTGATTGCGGTTATGCTGATTATGGCGACCGCCTGCACATCTGAGGTGACAGAAAAATTTCCCGCCGAAGACGGCCACCTTACACTTAGTTTGTCGATGGGTGATATTTCTACCCGTGCCCTAACTACGGAAGAGAGCGATAACGACGGGAGTTATAACGAGAAGAAAATCGACAGACTCGACATCTTTTTTTATCAGGGAACTACCCTTAAATGGCGCGTGAACAACCTTTCGTATGACGCCGGAACACAGAAGACAACCATTCCGGTCGTAGCAACTAAACGGGCTTTGTTCGAGAACAACACCACAACTACCTACGACGTCTATGTAGTGGCGAACAATACTGCCGACCTAAGTTCTATCACTGAAGAAGAGAATAACTTGCAAACGTTGAAGGACCTGGTTTTCCAGACAGCAAGTTTCGTGTCCGATGGGGGAGCTGTTGCTCAATCCTCTTTCGTCATGGATGGAATGATTTCACAAATAGTGAACCTGAACACTCCCGACTTGGGGATGGTCCACCTGAAAAGGGCAGCTTCAAAGATACGGCTCCAGCTAATCGAAGTGAACGTTCCGGGATATGTTCAGGAAGGAACGGCACTGGCGAGACTGGTGCACTTCACCGACCGGTCGGTATTGATGGATGACGGCACAACATTTGTTCCGGGCAGTGCTGAGTGGAAAGATACCGGATACAAGGAATTAACAAAAACTCTTTCTGGCAACATCAACACCACAGCAGCTCCTTTCTACACCTATGCCAACGACTGGAGCTCCGATTTCACCAAGGAAACCTATCTCGAACTCCTTATTCCGTTAAAGGAAAATACAGGCAATGATATAGGCTATTACAAGTATCGTGTCCCCGTGACTCCGTATGGACTGACCGGTGATGATCAGCAATACATGAACAAGGTTCAGCGCAATTTCCTGTATGATATTGGTGTGACAGTAAAGATATTGGGAAGCAGGGATGAACCTCCGGTGGATATTCAGGGCAACTATACCATCAAGGATTGGAGCACCCAGGAAATACTGGTAACCATCACGGGTTCACACTACCTGGTAGTGTCAGAACGCAACGTGGTGATGCCAAATATGAGTTCATACACCCTCAACTTTAACTCATCTGTAGCCAACGTCATGCTCGTGCCCAATTCGTTAAAAGCAACTTACACCTATGTACCGGCCGGGGCATCGTCACCGGTCACAGAAAACGTTACTGGAGGCCAAGTGCCATCGGTACAGGTACAGTCAGGTGTGGCTTCCGGTACGATCATCATCACCAGCGACATTCCGGAAAATTACATTCCGAAAGATATCGAATTTCAAGTTACCAACGGACAGCTGACGGAAACGGTAAAAATACGACAGTTACCGGCAACCTATTTTTCAGTTACAAAAGGAGTCCGTTCCTATATGCCCGTTGAAGGTACCCGCTATTCATTACCGTCCGGCAATAATAATCCGTATATGTATGCCATTACAACATTGGCTCCTAAAGGCGATATCATATGGGGTTTTCCACCTGTTGACAGCCAAGGACAAACCATCAACAGTGAAGAGGTTTCAAAAATGGTCTCTCCTAAATTTGAAATGGCATCACAGTTTGGAGCGAGCGTTCGAAAATCTTATTCCGATGCGCAAACTCAATGTAGAGGGTATAGCGAAACTTCAGAAGATGGCACTACAAAAACAGGCTGGCGCCTTCCCACAGCAGCTGAGATTTATTATATCGATGTTCTTCAGCAAACAGCTCCTACCAAATATGTGATGAGAGGCCCCTATTACTGGAGCAACTGGAGCCAGTATCCGACAAAAAATGCCTATGGGCAATCGGGTTACTATGGTGCTTACCGGATGCGGGAAAACCTGCCTTTTGTTAGAACAGACGATACTTACAACTGGGATTCAGGGGCCACTTACAGCAGCGCTCATGTACGTTGTATCCGTGATATTAAAGATTAATTAAACTATAGACCAAAAGATATGAAAAAGATAATATACAGTCTATTCGGTTTGTTGATAGCTCTCTCAGGCTGCGTGGATGAGGGTGTATGGAAATCCGAACAGCAATTGAATGAAGGAATCGATGTTACAGTGTCTTTCTCGGCCTCTATCCCGGATTTTAAAACAGTAAATACCAGAGCAACCGGCGGTGTAAACGATATGTACCTGTTGGTCTTTGACGAGAACGGCAGTTTTATCGTGAGAAAGAAAGCCACTCTCACCAATCAATCGGAGACAGGCGGAACTTTTACGGCTTCCCTACCGTCGAGCAGCAAACGGCGCATTGTACATTTCATTTCAAACCTCGGAGAAGAAGCGTTCAACGATTCTCCTGGGGTGAACGAAGCTACAGTGGTCGCGCTACTGAGCACGACAAGCACTACATTCTGGTCACGGGTTGAGTTGAACAGCGGAATATCCGCTACAAGTTTCAACGGGATAACAGTACAGCTACTTCGCAACCAGGCCAAAATAAGTGTGATCAACGAAGCTTCCAATTTCACCTATAACGGCTTTGTTATTCACAACGCACCCCAACAGGGAACCATAGCTCCCTATAGCGCAGCTACGGGATTTCTTGAAGGAACAGTTAGCGAACCATCGGGGGTGACGTTACTTCCTGCCTTGTTATCCGGGATCTCAACAGGAGAAAAGTACTTGTTTGAACGTAAAAATGCATCGGCATCCAGTATCACCACGGTAATTGTACGGGGTACGTACGAAGGAGAATCCTACTACTATAAGATCGATTTGATTGATAACAATAAAAACCGTTATAACATCGAAAGAAACTACCATTATGTAGTAAAAATTCAATCGGTCACAAGGGCAGGATTCAGCAGTTTTAACGATGCTCTGGCAGGTGCCTCGCACAACAACACAGCCCTTGATCCGGTGATCGAGAAATATCCCATGATCTCCGACGGGAACAGCAAGCTGGAGGTGGAAAAAACGTTGGTAATCCTCACTCAACCCAACCAGACCTTTCAAGTATGGGCAAAGTATTTTCCCGATATCAGCAGCGATGAAGTGAATAATACGGGAGTAACGGTCTCCTTACAAACCGGAAACTCCGCGATTAATGCCGCTTCCCTTAACTTCAATCCAACAACAGGGATTATTTCCGGGGTAAGTCTTGGAGCATTTCCCCAAGAACCGGGAGTAGCCCTGATCAGGGTATCGAAAGGCGAATTGGCACGTACCATCCGCGTGGTGTTCAGGACTCCTTTCCAGTTTGATCCGATAACGATCAATAACGCGAATCCCGGAACAGTCGGGAATGCTCAAAGCAGCAATGTCGCCTTACGTTTTACCATTCCTGATGACTTTCCTGAAGACCTTTTTCCACTCCCGATACAAATTCATGCGAAAGGGCTCTATCCGGCGGCAAGCGGATTGGAAATGGTTGTGGAAGGTGACCGTCAGATCCATTACATCTACCGGGCAGAGCAGAAAGGAGAACAAACGATCCACTTCAAGACCAATCTATCGGGGAATGCAGAAGGTGTTATATTAAAAGCCGATTATTTTACTGATGGAATGGTAGGATATAATTCAATATACAGGACGGGGAACCTAACCTACGGCAGCTCTTCCAAACCTGTACCTTACGCGCTGCGAAACAACCTGTCCGCGACTTCCGGCACCCTCTACATGCCTGCGAATGAAGATGGCAAATATATTTGGGCGATTAGTTCAACATCGGCAGGCCAATCTCAAACGGTGAGTTTTGACATAACGGAAGGCTTCACACGTAGTAGGTACAGTAGCACATTCACTCCCAACAACTCAACCAATATCCATCTGAATAGTGTGACGATATTAGGGTTTCTAGGCTCAATCACCTATGGTGAAAATGGTTCTGTTCTCCCGGGAACACCCATGCATTCCGGTGTAGGAATAGTTGCGTCAACGGGAAGTATTCAGGTAAATTCAACGGGCTCATTCATTTATACACCGCCGGCTTCTTACAACAACAATACTTCCGTGACATTCACTTACGAAAAACAGGTAAACGGCAACTACAAAGAAAAATATAGCGTCACTACCACTATTGGTAATTTAAGAAATAACAGAACCATTCCGATGGTATTGACAGACTTAATATTTGAAGGAACGATAAAACACTATTGGAGTAGTAGTTGGCTCGATGTCCCTTCCGATGGCACTGTAAGCATCAGTTCAGGCCCCGGTAGTATTGAAATGACATCAACAGGGAATTACCGTTATACGGTAACCGCATCGACAAATAATTCACAATCAGTCACATTTAGATATAATCGAAAATCTTATTTTTCTTCCACCAATTATGAGCAAATAAAAACTATAGCTGAATTGAAAACGGTCAGTAGTTTACAATTACAATAAGCAAATTGTTCTTCTCTATCACTTATTGAAAGTGAACAAGGTGTAGTTTCCCGAAAATAAGATGTACTGAGAAACAACAACTACAAAAGTGAATTATGAAAGAGATAGTAATACATGTTGGACGCAACAAAAAAACAAGGAATCACTATGGGGCTCATATCTAAATAAATATTGTTCGATCAAGAGTCTTTAATAGGAAAATCTACTGCTCAAATCGTTTGTTTGGAATATTCGGGGAAAAAAAATTTTTTCTCCGAATATCCGACGATCAGAGGTACAAATTATACTAACGTATGAATAAATTAAATAATTACTTTTCACCAGACAGTAATAAAATAATTGATACTAAAGAGATTGCTGCCGATTATTATAACGGTGTCGCGCAATGTGTGCTTCATTTCAGCAACGGTAAGTACAAAGTTATCACAAACGAAAACCCGAATGATCTGCTTGCAGTGAACGTGGTAAGCTACAATAAGACCGAACAGGGATTTGTGGAGCTGGTATTGAAACACTACAAGGAGGCCACGTCACTTGACGACCTGGCAATCCGGTGTGATTACAAATCTACCAAAACATTCACGCGCCATTTCAAGCAAAAATTCAACACCACTCCCAAACAATGGCAGTTGTCAATCCGAAAGAATGAAGTCATCGATTACTTGGAGAATACCGATTACCCGTTAAAAAAAATTGCATCCCTTTTGGGTTTTTCCAATGTATCACACCTGCGCGATTTCTGTCTCAAAAAAATCGGCTTGCCGCCCGAGAAAATAAGAAAACTTGATAAATGAAAAGAGCGAACTGTCCCACACTACAGTTCGCTCTCTGTTTAAATTTCGGCTAAAAACTGTTTCCTCTAATTCAACTACGGGGAAATACTGTCTTTATAAATATCTCAAAATATTAGACCAAAAGTTAGTTAAAAATATAGTTTCGAGTCATGTAGCATAGTTGTAGATTCAATAAGTTCTTTGTTAAATTTATTTTTCAATTTTCTGTTGGGTTTAAACCAGACCAGTCAATAAATCGAACGAGTGGTCAAGAAACTGTATATAAAGTGTTTATATGGTTTTTTTTCTTTCCTGTGCTAGCTTAAAAGAGTTAAAGTATGCATTGAGGTTAAACAATAGCTTTGCAATATTCCTTGCCTCAGATCGCATTGATCTGGTGTAACTTTTAGCGTCTTCGAAGCGTTCCATTTAAGAATAGTTACGGTATTAGTATTTCAATCTTTTTCTTCAGAAAAATAGAAAACCGGTATTCTTTTAAGGATTATGAATGAAATTTAATTTGATAGGTGGGGCATCCGCTGATATTTGGAAGGGGTGATTCCAAATTCCTTTTTAAACGTTCTCGAGAAATAGGCAAAATCATTGAACCCACAGTCCATCGCAATTTCTCCGATAGGTTTCTGGGAAGTGGTCAGCAGTTTCTTGGCACGGTTCAGCCGTACCTTCAGGATGTAATTAGTGGCATTCAATCCCGATATGGATTTGATTTTCCGATTAAGCTGAGAAGGACTCACACACATTTCTGAGGCCAGTCCCTGTGGAAAATAATCGATATTTTTCATCTCCCGGTAAATAACATCGGTAACCTTTTGCAAAAATTCGAAATTGGAATCGTTTGTCAGTTCAGGTGAGGCGTTTTGACTGTCTAAAACAACCTGGCCGTATTTTTCCCTTAATTCTTTCCTGCTTTTTAAGAGTTGGTTGATTTTCGCTTTCAGCTCTTCCTCAATGAACGGTTTAGTCATATAGGCATCTGCTCCCGCTTTAGTTAATTGAATTCTGTCTTCATCAGAAGCTTTGGCTGTAAGCACGATTATAGGAATGTGGCTGGTCATAACAGAATTTTTGGTGTGGGAGCAGAGTTTATTGCCATCTACTAGGGGCATCATTAAATCGGAAATGATGAGGTCGGGAATTTTTTCTTCCGCGAAATCCATCGCTTGCTGGCCGTCGTGCGCCACTACTATATTGAATTCATCGCGAAGGACGGTAGTCAGGTAAAAGATCATGTCGCGATTATCTTCTGCAATCAGAATCAACGGCTTGCTGGAGTCCTCCTTCTCTTCTTCTAACTCCAAGGGGTCGTATTCGAAACGACGTGGCAGAGGTACCGTTTCTTCTGCTAACGGGTTCCCCGATGCACGGTGATGGTTGATAATAGGAATCTCTACCGTGAAAACGGTCTCTTTAAAGGGGACGCTGCGCACATGTATTTCCCCATCCAGGCTTTCCACAACCTGTTTCGTGAAGGCAAGCCCGATTCCTACCCCCATTTGCTCCCGCAGGTCGGATTCTCCCTGATAGAAAGTTTTAAATATGTGCGGAAGATCTTTGGCAGTTATTCCTTCACCGTTATCCGCCACTTCAATAATGCATTTTTTTTGCTTTTTGTCTTCCCTCACCATCAGGAGTATCTTGTTCCCCGCACTGCAATGTTTGATGGCGTTTGTCAGCAGGTTGTTGACAATCACCCTGATTTGTTCGCGGGAGTAATCCATGATAATTTCATCCGTGCTGCTGTGGAAGAGGTAGGTTATTTTTTTTGTTTCGGCAAAATCCACAAAACAGCTGTGTAAATACCTTAAATGACTCACGATGTTCCCATTCACCCAATGAATACTGTTCCGGGTTTGAATTTTAGAAACAGTAAGTATCTCGTTAACAAGAAACAAGAGATTCTCGGATTGCCTTCCAATTATATCCAGGTCTATCAGGTTGTGGGCCGATTTGCTTTCTCCTATCGTTTTCTTCAGTTTCTCGGCCAGCCCGATAATGATGCTTATGGGCGTTTTAAATTCATGGGTAATGTTCGTGTAAAAGTCGGACTTCAATTTTGTTATTTCCACCAACGATTTCTCTTTCTGTTTTTTCATCGTTGTGTAGCGGTTGTGAATCAAAAAAATGATAATCAACAGTATAATTATTACGATAAAGGCGACAATGAGAATTCTTTGCTGGTTCGTTTTGGCATCAAACACCGTTTTAAGGCCTGTGAGTTGTTTTTTGCTCTCCGCTTTTTCATAATCGGCAAAAGCATTGAACAGAATGGTTTGTGTTTCGTTTCGGTTAATCAGGTTGTCGAAACTGTGCGATACAACATGGTATTGTTGGGCAAGTGCCGGCCTGTTTTGTAAATAATAGAGTTCCGATAAATCGGAGTAAGCATTCTTCAGGTAAAAGGGCAGGTTTAACTGTTTGGCAATTTCCAGTCCTTCCACAAGGTACTTTTCAGCTTCGCCGTATTGGGAAAGCTTTTTATATGTATTTCCTAGAGTAAAACATACCTCCATCCAGTTTAATTTGTCACTTGTTTCTTTCAATGTGTTGTATGCATTGTTCAAAAAAATGAGCGCTTCCTGATAACTGCCCTGCTCTGCACTTAGGTTTCCAAAACAGAAAAATGTTAACCCAAGTCCTGTTCTGGAATTTATCTCGATAAATAAATCGGCCGACTTATTGAAATAAACCCTGGCCGAATCATACATCTTTTTATCCTTGTATGCAATGCCTATTCCCATTAAGTTGTCGGCCAGCAGTTCCGTGTGGTTTGCCCTTTCGGCAAATTGATACGATTGTCTGAAGGAGTTCAGGGCTTCGTCAGGATATTCCAGCATGGAATATATCCAGCTAATTCCGTTAAGTGACAGGGCCTTTTCCCTGAGGACTATGGAGTCCGAATTTTGCAGGTTGTCGGCCATTTTTCGCGCACGAAAAGAATACCGTATGGCATTATCCATCTGATAGGCTTTCCTGTAATCGATAGACAGTACATTCAGTGCCTTAAGTATTTGAAGTGAATCGGCAAGTTCTTCCGATAGTTTAAGGTACTCCCCGTGGTTTTTGATAGCGCTTGTAAAATGAAAATTTTTAAGGTGAAGATCTCCCAAGCTTCGATAGAGCACTAATTGATTAATCTTGTCGTTTGAGAACAGGCTCTGCTCCAATGTAGTCTGGAGGCTGTTGGAGTCGTTTCTTATTTTTTTGATGGACAGGTTGATTTTGCTAATGGAATCCTGAAGTGAAAGTCGATTGACATCGAAATTATTTTTCGAATCCGACCCCTGGGTGCAGGAGCATGCAATCGCCAAAAGGACGATAAGGCATAAGCTGAGGTATGAGGGACGAATAATTGACATAATATCACCTAGTTATAGAAACTGAGAGTATGTACAGTTAACCGAGAGACGCTGATTCTTAAACAACCCGATGACGATCAGACTGTGATTTTGCCGTTTCAATTCTTGTCGACCTGCAAATGTAGCTTAAATATTTAATAAATTGTCCTTTTTTTGTTATTTTTTTTGAATTTGATGAAAATAAATGAAATTTAAACGAATCAGGCTATCGTTTTCTTCCCGGCCAGGAGGGTGTTTTTTAACAGGGAAACAATGGTCATCGGTCCGACTCCTCCCGGAACCGGTGTGATGTAACTGCATTTGGGAGCCACCTCATCGAAAGCAACATCGCCGGTAAGTTTGAATCCCGATTTGGTTTTGTCACTCGGAACACGGGTTGTACCCACATCAATAACCACAGCACCTTCTTTTACCATATCGGCTTTTAAAAATTCGGGGACACCCAGCGCCGCGACAACAATGTCCGCCTGGAGACATATTTCTTTGATGTTTTTTGTGCGGCTATGGCATACGGTTACCGTACAGTCGCCGGGATATCCTTTTTGCATCATTAATAATGCGGCCGGTTTGCCCACGATATTGCTACGGCCTAAAATAACGCAATGCTTTCCGCGGGTCTCAATCTCGTACCGCTTAAGGAGCTCTACGATTCCCGAAGGGGTAGCCGAGAGAAAACAGGGAAGTCCGATGGCCATTCGCCCTACGTTTACCGGATGAAATCCATCCACATCCTTGCGGTAATCGATAGCTTCCGTGATCCTGCCTTCCGAAATGTGGCCGGGTAACGGCAGTTGAACAATGAATCCATCCACATCGGCATCGTTGTTGAGCCTATCTACGCAAGCGAGCAGCTCTTCTTCGGTGACGTCATCCTCGTAACGGATCAGGGTCGACCGAAACCCCACCTCTTCGCATGCCCTGACTTTGTTGGCCACATAGGTTTCGCTGCCTCCGTCGTGTCCGACAAGCACCGCTGCCAAATGGGGTGTTTTGCCGCCTTCAGCCTTGATTCGCACCACCTCTTCGGCAATCTCCTTTTTAATTTGTGCCGCTACGGCTTTTCCGTCAATTAATTGCATATCTTCTGTGTCCCGTGACTTTTATCTTCTTCTCATGTTCCTCATCATCGCCTTTCCGCCGCCTGACGTCATGGCACGCATCATCTTCCGGGTCTGGTCGAACTGCTTGATCAGGTTGTTCACTTCCTGAACGTTGGTCCCGCTTCCCTTGGCAATGCGCGCCCTGCGGCTTCCGTTCAGAATCTCGGGGTTGGTCCTTTCTTTGGGAGTCATGGAGCGGATGATGGCTTCGATGTTTTTAAAAGCGTCATCATCGATATCCAGGTCCTTAATCTGTTTTCCCACACCCGGGATCATCGAAGCCAGGTCTTTCAGGTTGCCCATCTTTTTGATCTGTTGGATCTGGGCGATAAAGTCGTTGAAGTCAAACTGATTTTTGGCGATCTTCTTTTGCAATCGGCGGGCTTCTTCTTCGTCGTACTGCTCCTGGGCTTTTTCTACCAGCGAAACAATATCGCCCATGCCGAGAATCCGGTCGGCCATACGTTCCGGATGGAAAACATCAATAGCATCCAGTTTTTCTCCCGTTCCTACAAATTTGACGGGTTTGTTTACCACCGAACGGATGGATAAGGCTGCACCTCCGCGAGTGTCTCCGTCGAGCTTGGTAAGGACAACCCCGTTGAAATTCAACCGGTCGTTGAATTCTTTCGCCGTGTTCACGGCATCCTGACCGGTCATGGCATCCACTACGAACAGGATCTCCTGCGGATTTACCGCATTTTTGATGGCGGTAATTTCCGTCATCATTGCCTCATCAATAGCCAACCGGCCGGCGGTATCTATGATCACCAGGTCTTTTCCGTGTTGCTTGGCGTACTGAACGGCATTCTGAGCAATCTTAACCGGATTTTTATTCTCTTCTTCGGAATAAACCGGCACACCGATTTGTTCTCCCAGTATCTTCAACTGTTCAATAGCGGCCGGACGATACACGTCGCCGGCAACCAGCAACGGGTTTTTTCCCCGTTTCGATTTCAACAGGTTGGCCAGTTTCCCCGAGAAAGTGGTCTTTCCGGAACCTTGCAGGCCCGACATCAAAATGATAGCCGGACTGCCCTTGATGTTGATGTCCGTCGCGGTTTCACCCATTAAAAGGGTCAATTCGTCGTGGACGATCTTCACCATTAATTGATGCGGCTTTACAGCGGTAAGCACGTCCTGGCCAAGGGCCTTTTGGCGGACGTTTTCGGTAAATTCCTTGGCGGTCTTGTAGTTTACGTCGGCATCGAGCAGGGCACGGCGAACATCTTTCAACGTTTCGGCAACGTTAATTTCGGTGATTTTCCCTTCACCTTTCAGTATCTTAAACGACCTTTCCAGTCTGTCACTTAAATTTTCGAACATAGCCATTTATCCTGTTTTTTTTATTGGGATACAAAGATAAGCAAAAAAAGTAAAATTTTTTTCTGTTCCCTGAATCAAAAGAAATTGCGGTCATTTTTTGGAAATAACACTTTCTCTTATTATCTTGTCGCTTTAACACTTAAGTATTTAGAATTATGAAAACAAATCATCTGCTCTTATTTCTTATGCTTCCGTTTTTACTTGCCTGTGAAGGCGAAAGAATCGATTTTTCAATCATAAACAGAAGCATCAGGGTGAATGCCTGCATTGACGGCGTGAGGACACGGGTTTCTAACGATACCTGGACTGAAGGGGATGCTATCGGGATTTATATGGTTACGGCCGGAAATGGGCTTACCGAAGGATCCGTTCGAGCAAAAAATGCGAAATACGTAACGGAGGGCGACGGAACTTTCAACCCTATTGCCGTTTCACACGATGTGAAGTTTCCAATTGACGGGACAAACGTGGATTTTATTGCCTATTACCCCCACGGAACTGTTAGCGCGGCTTTTGAATATGCAGTCGATGTGACTGATCAGACTGACCCGTCTGCGATTGACTTGTTGTATGCAGACAATGCCACAGATTTAAATAAGAACTCTCCATCCGTCGATCTCTCTTTCACTCATCAGTTATCGAAGCTGGTCGTTTATCTTAAAACCATCGACGGATCGGCTTTGATGAACACTGCAGTAACGATAAAAGGAACCAATACCCAGGGAGTGTTCTCCCTGGCGGACAAGTCTCAAACAGCTTCAGCAAAAGGAGATATTGCGATGAAAATGAGTGACGGTGGAGCGTTTGCCGAAGCCATTGTTTTACCTGCTGAAAGCCTCGCGGATGCAACCCTTGAAATCATAAACGGAGAATACGGTTACCTGTACGACCTGAACAGTTCGTCCACCATCACCTCGTTCGATCCGGGGTATAAATATACCTATACGATCGAGTTAGATACACGTTCTCCGCTTAGTGTGAAAGCTGTCATCGCTGATTGGATGGATGTGCCCGGGATAACGGTAACGGTACCAAAAGATTTTAAGGTCTATCAGCCCGTAGGGGAGGGAACCCCCGAAAATCCGTACACCGTTGAAGATGCCCGGAATGTATCTCCGGCAAGCGGGGTTTGGGTAAAAGGATTTATCGTAGGATATTATGCAGGCACTGCGGTCGGTTCTTTTACCAACGACCTGACCGATAGCACCAAGATCAAAATAACCTCCCTCGCTTTAGCCGAATCACCCGGTGAAACGATCGGTGCAAAGACATTTCCTGTATCCCTTCCTTTGGGAGAAATCAGAGATAACTTGAATCTGAAAACAAATCCGGGAAATCTGGGCAAAGAGGTAAAAATAAAAGGAAAAATTGGTACTTATTACGGTGCGATGGGTATACCCGATGCTACTGCTTATGTGTTTATTGTTGATCATTAGTATACAGCTAAATATGAGAACTGTACATGTTTTGTGGAACGCCTATGCTATGAAACAGGCATGATCGGATATGCTGTCCGATGAAACTTAAATTGTTTCGGTTTTCAAAACAAAAACAGGTTTTGGGCTGTTTTATCGGGTAAAAAAATATCTGTATGGGCAAGACTGCTTGCAAAGAAAAAGATTTTGAAGAAGCCAAAGAGCCGAAATACGTTTGTAAGAAATGTGGAGCAAAGGTTAAGAAGGAAAAACAAGCCTGTAAACCCAGGAAAATTTAGCGGGCTCTCGAGTTTGATTTATTGATTTTCGTCGATGGATTTGTCCGGTCTGTCGATTTTGAATTTTAAAAAAGACTAAAAAGAACGGTTGTATTCCTTTGTTGTGGCTTTTAATCGCTAAATTTGGCCAAATTTGGACTAAATAATGAATAAAAACACCAAAATCACACTGTTTACAGTTATTGGTTTGCTGATCTTGGGAATGGCTTTTTTCCCGAAAATTAAATCGATGTTTTCCTCCGGTAATCCACAAAAAGAAAGTCAGAGACCACCCAGAGGTGGCGGAGGAGGAGCAGGAAGACAGCAGTTGAGCGTGACTGCTGCGATTTTGCGACCGCAGCTTCTGCGCAGCGACCTTTATATTGCCCGGGGTGTTTTATTACCCGAGGAAGAGGTTGATCTCACTTTTGAAACCTCCGGCAAAATTACCCATATCTATTTTCGGGAAGGATCTTTTGTTGCTCAGGGAGCGCTGCTCGCCAAGGTCAACGACGCACCTTTACAAGCTGAATTAAGAAAACTTCAGACACAGCTTCCTTTGGCGCAGGATCGGGTTTTCAGACAGGGAACCCTGTTGGAAAAAGATGCGATCAGCCAGGAGACCTACCAGACGGTCACCACCGAACTGGAAAAACTAAAAGCCGATATCGACCTGATAGAATCAAGGATTGCACAGACCGAACTGCGAGCGCCGTTCAGCGGAGTCATCGGTTTGCGCCAGGTTAGCGTGGGAGCATATGCGTCACCCGCAGTGATCGTTTCGAAACTGACGAAAATTTCACCGTTGAAGTTGGAATTTTCCATGAACGAAAATCAGGTCAGTCAGATACCTCCCGGGGCGAAAATAACCTTTACGGTAGCCAACGACTTAACCACATACGAGGCAGAGGTGTATGCCGTGGAGTCACAGTTGGATCCCAAGACGCTCACGCTGAAAGCCCGTGCACGGTACGACAATCCGGGCGGAAAACTGAAGCCGGGCATTTCCGCCTCCATTCAGACACTAATCAGTGAAATCCCCGATGCCATCGTTATACCCAGCATCTCGAGCATTACCGAAATGGGAAGGGATATAGCCTACGTTTACAGGAATGGAGTGGCACAAGAGGTGGAGATAACCAAAGGGTACCGGACAGCATCTTCTGTACAGGTCCTTTCCGGACTTTCCGCAGGAGATACGTTGCTGGTGACCGGTGTGATGCAGTTGAGAAACGGGTTGCCGGTGAAAATTTCAGAAATAATTTCCAACCCAACAGAGTAACAGCATGACCTTATCCGAACTCAGTATAAATCGTCCGGTATTGGCCACGGTGATGGTGCTGATCATCATCATTTTCGGGATAATCGGATATACCAGCCTGGCCGTACGCGAGTATCCCAACGTGGATAATCCCATCATCACGGTTTCTGTGAGTTACCCCGGCGCGAATGCCGAAGTGATTGAGAACCAGATTACAGAGCCGCTTGAACAAAACATCAACGGTATTCCCGGCATTCGCTCGCTGATGAGTCAGAGTAGCCAGGGAAGCTCGAGGATAACGGTTGAATTTGAATTGACCGTTGATATGGAAACGGCTGCCAACGATGTGCGCGACAAGGTTTCCAGGGCTATGCGATATTTGCCTCGTGATGCGGATCCTCCAACGGTTGCCAAAGCCGATGCCGATGCCGACCCGATTATGCAGGTTACGGTCGAAAGCCCCACACGCTCGCTGTTGCAATTGTCCGAAATAGCCGAGCTTACCGTGAAGGAGCGTTTGCAGACCATCTCCAACGTGAGTGCGGTGGAGATTTGGGGAGAAAACCGGTATTCGATGCGCTTGTGGCTCGATCCGGTAAGAATGGCATCCTATAACATTACCCCCATGGATGTGAAAAATGCCCTGGACAGGGAAAATATTGAACTGCCGGCCGGAAGCATCGAGGGAGACCATATTGAGCAATCTATCCGCACCATGGGGCTGATGCAGACCCCTGAAGAGTTTAACAACATGGTGATTATCGAGGACGATTACCGGATCGTAAGGTTTGGCGATATCGGAACGGCAGAACTGGATACGGAAAACCGGAAAAATATCCTCAGGCGTAACGGTATACCTATGGTCAGCTGTGTGATCATTCCGCAACCCGGGGCCAATCAGATTGTGATTGCCAACGAGGCTGCATTGAGAATAGATCAGATGCGCAAGGACTTGCCTGAAGATATTAAGCTCGATGTCGCTTTCGATAATACACGGTTTATCCGTGCGTCCATCTCCGAAGTGCAAACGACGGTTTTGGTTGCTTTTGTGCTGGTGGTGCTGGTAATCTTCCTCTTCCTGAGAAATACCCGTGTAACGCTTATTCCCACACTGGTTATCCCCATCTCGCTTATCGGGACATTCTTTATCATGTATTTGGCGGGATTTTCCATCAACGTGCTTTCCATGCTTGCGGTGGTGCTTTCCGTGGGACTGGTGGTGGACGATGCCATCGTGGTAGTAGAAAACATTTATGCGAAAGTGGAACAGGGAATGTCTCCTAGGGATGCGGCTGTGGAAGGTTCGAAAGAGATATTTTTTGCCGTTATATCCACGACCATTACGCTGGTCGCCATATTCTTTCCGATAATCTTCCTGGAAGGAATGACGGGACGCTTGTTCAGGGAGTTCAGTATCGTTATTTCGGGAGCGGTAATAATTTCGTCTTTTGTTGCACTGTCCTTTGTTCCGATGCTCTCGTCGAAACTGCTGAAAAAGAAAGAAAAACACGATAGGATCTATGAAAAGACCGAGAAGTTCTTCCAGGGAATGAATGCTTTTTACAATAGGTCGCTGAAGGCGTTTCTTCACCGTAGGTGGTTGATTTATCCGGTTATTGGGGTGGCATTGGTACTTATTGTGGTTTTGTGGAATACCATTCCGGCCGAGATGGCTCCCCTGGAAGACCGATCACAAATTATGATCCGGACTTCTACCCCAGAAGGGGCGACTTTTGAGTTTACAAGAGATTATACCGAAGGTATTTCACGAATTGCAGATTCCGTGGCCTGGGAAAGAGAATCAAACATTACCATGATCAGGGGTACTTTCGGAATGGTCCGGCTTGTTTTGCCGGACATTAAGGAGCGCGAAAGAAGCCAGATGGAAGTGGCCGATGCGTTGTCTGCTGCGGTTAGAAACCAGACGGCAGCCCGTGCGTTTGTGCAGCAGCAGTCCACTTTTGGCGGCCGTCGTGGCGGGATGCCTATCCAGTATATCTTGCAAGCGCCCAACATCGAAAAACTTCAGGAGTTTATCCCTCCATTTATGGAAAAGGTGAATCAAAGCCCTTATTTTCAGATGGCCGACGTCAACCTGAAGTTCACCAAGCCCGAAACCCGAATCGTGATCGATAGGGATAAGGCAGCTCTGCTGGGCGTAAGCACCCGCGATATCGGGCAAACCTTGCAATATGCATTAAGCGGCCAGCGCATGGGTTACTTTTACATGAACGGGAAACAATATCAGGTGCTGGGAGAAATAAACCGCCAGCAACGGAACACACCGCTTGATCTGAAAACCATCTACCTGAAAAATTCCTCGGGACAGATGATCCAAATGGACAACCTGGTCAAACTCGAAGAAACCGTTGCTCCCCCGCAGTTGTACCGATACAACCGGTTTAACTCAGCAACCGTTTCAGCCGGCTTGGCACAAGGGTATTCGCTGGGCGAAGGGTTGGAAGAGATGGACAGGATCGCGGCAGAAGTGCTGGACGAAACCTTTCGGACGGCGCTGGAAGGCGAATCGAGAAACTTTCGTGAAAGCTCTTCCAGTTTGCTTTTCGCTTTCGGGCTGGCCATTATACTTATTTTCTTGGTATTGGCCGCACAATTCGAGAGTTTCAAAGACCCGTTCGTAATTATGCTTACCGTTCCGTTAGCTGTTTTTGGCGCCTTGCTCTTTATGTGGTTGTTTGGGGTTACCATGAATATTTACAGCCAGATCGGGATCATTATGTTGATCGGTTTGGTCGCCAAGAACGGAATCCTTATCGTTGAGTTTTCCAACCAGCGTCAGGCAGCGGGAATGAACAAGTACGACGCGGTGATGGGCGCCTCCATCCAGCGTTTACGCCCGATATTAATGACAAGTATATCCACGATACTGGGGTTGTTGCCGCTGGCAATGGCCACCGGAGAAGGAGCCAACGGACGTATTGCAATGGGTATTGCCGTAGTTGGCGGCATGCTTATTTCCACACTGTTAACGTTGTTTGTCGTTCCGGCCATGTACATGTATGTATCCACCAGTAGAAAATCGAAAACAAAAGAAAACATCGAAGTTCAACATGTTTAAATTAAAGAGATTCGCTCTTCCGGCTATTGTGCTTCTGCTCCCTTTTTTATCGGCTGCACAGGCAGTTATAGATTTAAATGAAGTGATACGTATCGGGTTGGAGAACAACTATGACCTGAAAATAACCAGGAACGAACAACGAATATCCGACAATAACCAAACGTTGGGCAACGCCGGGTTCCTCCCCTCCTTGGGACTGAGCTCAGGTTATAGTGTTCGGGAAAGTAACACCGATCAGTATCCGGCCGACGGGAACGAGGCCGTTGCGACGAGGAATTCAGCTACACAAACGCTTGATGCAGGTTTAAACCTGAACTGGACCCTCTTTGAGGGATTTAAGGTTCAAACAAACCATAAACGTCTGCAGGAACTGAAATCGGTGGGTGAACTGAATACTCGGTTGGAGGTGGAAAACTTTATTGCCGGTATTTCGGCTGAATACTATAACTACGTTCAGCAAACGTTACGCATGCGGAATTTACGCCAGGCGCTAAACCTCTCACGTGAACGGCTGCGCATAGTAGAGGCACGTTACCAGATAGGGTCTCTCTCCCGGCTCGACCTGCAGCAGGCACGTGTGGATTTTAATGCCGATAGCTCACAATTGATTCAGCAATACGAGGTTTTGCACAGTTCGCGCATTCTGTTGAATGAGATGATGGGTACAGGTAATGTTGAACAGCAGTTTATGGCTGCCGATACAACCATTTCGTTTGACCCGATGCTGTCGAAACCCGCGCTTTACGACAACATGATGAAAGTAAATACCGCACTGCTCCTGACCGAAAAAAACAAGGTGCTGAGCGAACTCGATTTGAAAACGCTGCAAAGCCAGAATTATCCTTACCTGAGGCTGAACGGCGGATACGGATTCACACACTACGACTACACCAAAGGGAATTTCGACAAGCAGCGGACCTGGGGCCCTACGGTAGGGGTTACGCTTGGTTTTACCATTTTCGACGGGTTTAATAGGAGTCGTGAACAGAAAAATGCACGGATCCGGATAGACAACCGAGAACTTCAAGTGGAAAGGCAGAAGCTTATGCTGCAAAGCGATTTTGCCAATATGTGGCTTGCCTATCAAAACAATATACAACTCACTAACCTCGAAAAGGAAAGCCTGGAAAATGCGCAGATCAACTACGAGATTGCGATGGACAGGTACAAGCTGGGCGACCTTTCGGGGATTCTGTTGCGTGAAGCACAGGTAAGCCTTCTTCAGGCCGAGCAGCGATTACTCACCGCACAGTACCGCACCAAACTTTACGAAATTTCATTGTTACAGATCAGCGGAAGGATAGGGGAGTACCTGTCAACTCATTGATGCGTGCATCGCCTTGGCTGCTTTTCTGCCGTCACCCATGGCAAGGATCACTGTTGCTCCGCCCCGGACAATATCGCCGCCGGCAAAAATGGTCTCATCGGCAGTTTGCATGGTGTCTGAATTTACCACAACGGTTCCCCACGAAGTGATCTCCAGGCCCGAAAAAGAGGATGGGATCAGTGGGTTGGGCGATACTCCCACACTCACGATAACTTCGTCTACGTCCACCCAGACCGTATCCCCTTCGATCACCACCGGCTTTCTCCTGCCGGAAGAATCGGGGTCACCCAACTTCATCCGTTGCAGCAGCATCCGCTGTACATGTCCTCGCTCGTCCCCTTCGTAACGAATAGGATTGTGTAATGTCAGGAAATCTATTCCTTCTTCTTTGGCATGCTTCACTTCTTCCAGACGTGCAGGCATCTCTTCTTCCGAACGGCGGTAAACAATCATTGCTTTTTCCGCACCCAGCCGGCGAGCTGTTCGTACGGCATCCATCGCGGTATTGCCTCCTCCGATAACGGCGACTTTTTTCCCCATTTGTACGGGGGTATCGCTTTCGGGGTCTGCTGCTTGCATCAGGTTTACCCGCGTGAGGTATTCGTTACACGACATCACTCCGATCAGATTTTCGCCCGGAATATTCATGAAATTCGGCAATCCCGCACCGCTTCCGATGAAGATACCCCGATAGCCGTCGGCTTTCAACTCTTCCTGTGAAATGGTTTTCCCGATGATGCAGTTGGTGATGAACTTAACACCCATTTTTTTCAAAACATCAATCTCTATATCCACGATATCGTTGGGCAGGCGAAACTCGGGGATCCCGTAGCGGAGAACGCCCCCCAGTTCATGCAATGCTTCAAAAACCGTAACGTCGTAACCCAGTTTAATCATGTCGCCGGCAAAAGCCAGCCCGGCAGGGCCGGATCCCACGACGGCAATCTTTATACCGTTTGCCGGAGCAATCTCGGGAATGGAAATGTTGCCGCTTTTGCGTTCAAAGTCAGCGGCAAACCGTTCCAGATGACCAATAGCTACAGGCTCCTTGCCCAGTTTCAGGGTGTAAAAACATTGGCTTTCACACTGCCTTTCCTGTGGACAAACCCTACCGCAAACCGCAGGTAAGGCGCTGGTCTCTTTTAGCGCTTTAGCCGCTTCCAGCACCTCTCCACGTTCGATGTTCTTGATGAACTTGGGGATGTTTATTTCAACCGGACAACCGGTAATACAGGTGGGATTAACGCAGTCGAGGCACCGTTGAGATTCGGCTTGCGCTTGTTCCGGAGTCAGTCCCAGATTGACCTCATCGTATGTGCGGCTTCTGATTGTCGCATCCACTTCCGGCATTTTTACGCGAACGAGGTTGGTTCTCTCCTTGTTTTTTAGCGTTTTGCGCAACTCTTCGCGCCACAACTGTGCTCTTTCTGCTTGCAGATATTCTTGTGTAGGCATTTATTCTCTGTTCTTTGCTCTTTGTTACTTGTTCTTTGTTCTGATCAATTATACGCTTTCAGCCGCATCAGCATCTCATCGAAATCTACTTGATGGGCGTCAAACTCCGGCCCGTCCACGCAGACGAACTTGGTGACCCCACCCACCGTCACCCGGCAGGCGCCGCACATCCCGGTGCCGTCAACCATAATCGTGTTGAGTGAGGCAACGGTGGGCACACTGTATTTTTTCGTCAGCTCCGATACGAACTTCATCATGATTGCCGGGCCGATAGTAACGCACAGGTCAACCGGTTCGCGCAGAATTACCTGCTCCACTCCGGCAGTGATCAATCCCTTTTGTCCGTATGAGCCGTCGTCGGTCATAACGATCACTTCGTCTGAAAATTTTCGTACCTGATCTTCCAGGATGATCAGGTCTTTGTTTCTGGCGGCAAGGACGGTAATTACCCGGTTGCCCGCATTTTTCATGGCTTCAATTATCGGAAGCATGGGGGCAACACCCACACCTCCTCCGGCACAAAGGACCGTACCGAAATTTTCAATGTGCGTGGCCTTTCCCAACGGGCCGACCAAATCCGTAATATAGCCTCCCGGCTCCAGTTGGCAAACTTTTTCTGAAGATTTTCCAACCCGCTGAATCACCAGGGTTATGGTACCTTTCACGGGGTCTGACGAGGCGATGGTGTAAGGCACCCTTTCCCCTTTCTTGCCCACCCTGACCATCACAAAGTGACCGGCTTTACGGCTTCTGGCAATCAACGGGGCTTCAATCTCAAACTTGACAACTTTGTCGGAAAAATTCTCCTTCGCTATAATTTTGTTCATTCGATCTGGTAATTTTTTACAAAAATATAGATTTTAATTCAAAAAACGAGGAGATTACCCTTCAAATTGTGGTCGAAAATGTGGCAACTCCTCTTTCCCTTGCATGCTTGAACTTATACAGGTGTTATAAAAATCGCTAAACCGTTCACTGAAGTTGGATGTTTGCTGTTGATAAGTACATGCGTATTTGCGGGGCATTATACACTGAAAAGAAAAATTTGTTCGTTTTAAACCAATTCATTAACTTTGTGTCGAATTACACGATTCAATTATGGGCTTGACCGGTTTTGACAGCGGGCAGAAGTGGTTTGTAAGCATGCAGTGCGTTGTTGGTTTGCACTTTAATATCAATCTTCAAAGCTATAACTGGCAATAATAACAATTACGCTCTTGCTGCGTAACCGAAGTACAGTAGGTTAATCGCTTAATCCCGGCCAAGGTGCCGGGACAGGACATCACCCGGAAGCTGTGGCTTCGAAGCGTGCCGATCAGGTGGTGCAGGCAAATCGGAGATAGGAGGGGAGAAGCTTTGGCTCCTTTCCGAAATTAAAAAGCTAAGGATGGAGTTTGGTGGTTTCAGTCGCGCTCTTTCCCTACAATTAAAATGAGACTAAGCATGTAGAAAGCAAATTAATTCCTCGTTTGGACGAGGGTTCGAATCCCTCCAGGTCCACTGAGAAATTGAGTAAAAACAACTCAGCTATTATTCCAAAAGTAAACTATCGATTAGCGAATTGAAATCTTTCTTGAATTCTTCGTAAAATAAACCGGTGGCCGGCCCGGTAAATCCGGTATGTATTTTACGGACTTTTCCTTTTTTGTCGATAAAAAAAGTCGTGGGATAACTGGAGAGTTTATCAATCTCGGGAAGAACTTTTTGAACCGTGGCATCCCCCAATTGTCCGGCGAAGAGAATTTCATAATCAACATTGTATTTATTTATCAATCGGGAGAGCGTGCTTTTCGCGTAATTCAAATCATCTTTACGCTCAAATGCAAGTCCGATGATTTCCACTCCACGGTTTTTATTTTCCTTGTACCAGGGAGACAAGTATTCCATTTCATCAAGACAGTTTGGACACCAGCTACCTAAAATAGAAACAATAACCACTTTGTCTTTATAGCGGTTATCATCTACAGAAACCAGTTCTCCATCGAGATTTGGAAGTGAAAAATGTAATGATTCATAGCCAGGCTTCATGTTAGTAAGCGTATAGGGGTCTGCTAAAGACGCTTGGTCATTTCTTACTCCAATCAATTTCGTAATACCGCGTGTTGTATAAAACTGGCCATCAAAATTATCGTTATCACGAAAAGAAATTTCAATCAAATAAGGACTTAAACCGCTAAACGCCGAAAGTTGGACGCCAGTATCGGTATAATTCCCTTCCAGAAAACGCAAGTCTCCTGCGTTTGTCAGAACTGAACCGGTTACTGTGTTATTATCGGTCTTGAATACACCAACATTGCGTGTGGTATCGCTTTTCTCGTCAACAAAATGGATATCCCATTTACCATCAATTCTAATTTCAGACGGATTGGAGACAACCGGGAATCTGTCTGTCTGATTAAACTCTGCTCTAAAAGGGACACCCTGATCATTTTCAATGTAATTTTTCAGGAATCTCCCTTCGAGATTCTTTCCATTTAGTTTTGCCCTGATAAAAGCGTCGTATGCCTCAATCGGAATGGTTACTGAATCGTTGGAGAAAGTAACATTAGAAAGTTCAACTCTTTCATCCCCATTCCTAAGAACTACCGCGACAGAGTCATTCCCCATCGTTTTTACTTCGAAAATAAACGGCGTCCATTTATCCTGTACAGCCAATTCACCTCTCCAGACTCCCTCCTTTAATTTTGGAGTGTCTTGTAATGTGCACGATGCAATCAACGTGCTGATTACAATTGTTATTACTATTAATCTTCGCATAATCTTCAGTTTTACTTAAATATCCACAATTTGGTTTCAATCACATCTCCGCCTTGTGAAGCAATGGCGTCCTGATAACTTTCTTTATTTACAGTTTGTTCCTTTACCGGGTAATACAATCGCGAAGGCACACCCCCATCTCCAAACAACGGATTAAAAGTGTAAGAAACATTTTCACCTTCGACGATTCCGTTGAATACTACGTCATTTCTTTTAACCAGAAAATTCGGATACCCCGTACGGCGATATTCGCTCCAACTTTCCAAAAATTGAGTAAACAGTGCTATATACTTCTGGTTTAATACGTTTTGCTGATTTGCCGCAGGTAATGCATTTACATAATTTTGGATATCTGCTGACGGTATTCCCCATTTTTCCAACGATGCCTGAACCGCTTTTTCATAGTCGGATTGACTCCATTCATTAAATTCTGAAATCAGAAAAGCAACTTCGCTGTATTCCTGCAAAACTTCCCCGTAGTTTGCTGCGTTGTACAACGCGCCCGGCAAACTTATGTTTTGAGCCGAGAATTTACCTGCCTGGGCTTCAGTCATTCCGTAAGGTAGCCCTACAAAATTACCGGCACTGTTTTTTAGTGCATAAACGCTTAATCGCGGATCAGCTACTGGCAGTTGGGAATTTTCCCCTTTCAACAAATTAACAAAAATGTGAGAAATAGCAAAATCTTTCCGATTTGCGGTAACGGTTGCTCTATATAACGGAGCTTCGTTCGGAGCGACAGTGGAGTATTTATAAACGGCGTTATCGTCATTCGAGGTGAACACCCCCTTGTTCAACGCATCGGAAAAATGCGACTGATACAGATCCGGATTTTTAGCCTTTAGCCGGGTAGAGAAACGAAGACGAAGCGAATTCGCAAATTTTGCCCACTTACCATTATTTCCGGCATATATTATATCTGATTTACCAAAAGTTACTTCATTTGAATACTTGAGTAATGTGTCGGCGGCTTGTTTTAATTCGTTCAAGATATCCGGATAAATTTTTTCCTGAGAAGCATATTTGGGCGTAATATTATCGGGATCTTGTTGCAACGCCTGAAAGTCGGGGTCGTTATTTCCATAAGAATTGTACGGAATATTTCCAAAAACATCGGTTAGGGCATAATACGCATACGATTTCAGGATGCGGCTAATAGCAATTTGATTGGCGTTTCGTCCGGCTCCGCTGGCAGTTACAATATCTTTCGTGGATGGATCGGTGTTCAAATCTATAATCTCCTGTAAATTATTCAGTACTTTATACAATCCACTCCAATATTCGGCCGAATAACCAAAAGGAATATCGTATCTCGATTGGCTTGTATAGGTGTTTTGACTTAATTGCTGAACAAACAGTGCCGAGCCACGCAACGAAACACTTTCGTTACGAAGATTATCCACTAATTTTTTTTCTGCAGTTACAATCAACGACGTAGTAGGCACAAAAGTAGGCCGATTGGGATCGATGTTTAAATCTTCGTTGATACACGACGTTAAAACAATCAAGATCAACCCGGTTATTGTCAAATATATTTTTGTTGCTTTCAAAGGTATCGCATGGAACTCGCTTTTAATCGTGTTCTTGGGTGTAAATAATTTTGATGCTCGTTTCATATCAATAGTTATTTTTTCGTTAGAAATCAGAATCTAAAATTTAAGTTCAAACCGTAAGTGATAGGGGTTGGCAGGTTTCCACCTTCAATGCCTTGTACGTTTCCACCGCTGTTGGTCAACTCGGGATCAATGATCTTGCTTGTTCTGTATATATAAAACAAGTTGCGTGCGTAAAGCGATGCATTGATGTTTTGTATAAAACTTTCTTGTGGTAATTTAAAGTCGTAACCCAACGTTAACTCCCTGAATTTAATAAATGTAGCGTCGAAAATATCGAACGTGGTCGGGCCGTTATAATGATTTCGTGCCCAAGCTTGTGCCGATACTTTTGTGGTGTTTTCTGCCATGTTCGAAACCGTATACGTGCCGTCGGCATGGAATGCCACATCAGCTTTGACTCCGTCTATTATCACACCGGTTTCGCGAATGCCGTTTGCAGCAGTTTCAGGCAATATGCCGGAATACATGGCAACTTTATAGGTTTGAGAAAAGAATTTTCCGCCCACGCGCGAATCGATGAGAAAACCCAGATTGAAATTCTTGAATCTGAACTGATTTTGAAAACCCCAGAGATAATTCGGCAAAACACTTCCGAGGGGTTGTAATTGTTGGGTACGCATGTAAAGGCCATCCGAGCCTACAACTTTTCTTCCATCAGGAGCAAACACGAAGTCGTAACCGAATAATTGTCCGTAACTTTCACCTTCTTGAGCAGACAGACTAACCAGGGTGGTACTTAAATCCAGCTTTGAAACAGCATCGGAAAGCTTGACAATTTTGTTTTTATTTTTTGAGAAGTTAATGATCGAGCTCCAGCCGAAATTCTTTGTTTGTACAGGATTTGCTGTAAGTGTCACTTCGAAGCCCCGGTTATTTATCTCACCGGCATTGATCAGTTTCGTTGTGTAGCCAAACGCGTCGGAAGTCGGAAGTGAAATAATCTGGTTACGGCTTGTGTTGTTATAATACGTAATGTCCAGTCCGATCAGATTCCTGAGAAACTGCAGCTGTAATCCTGTTTCAACAGACGACGTAATTTCGGGTTTCAGGTTCAGGTTATTCAACTGGCTCGGTAACGTATAAGCTATATTTCCGTTTATGGCAGGAAGTGATTCGTAAACTTTATACAGTTGATAAGGATCAGTATCGTTACCTACCTGTGCCCAACCCAGTCGAAGTTTTGCAAACGAAAGCCAATTGCTGTTTTTCAATCCCGATAGCTCACTCAAAATAACGGAAGAGGTCAGGGAAGGATATAAATAGGAGTTGTTTTCCTTAGGCAAGGTGGATGACCAATCGTTTCGCAATGTTCCTTCTACATAAACTGTGCTTCGCCACCCATACGAAACGCTGCCGTAAACAGAAGCGAGTGCTTTGTCGTAAAAACCGGTTATAGGATTAATGATGGTTGAAGTAGCGTTGGTTAAGCTGTAGAAATTCGGCACGATCAATCCACCCGAAGTCACCATGTCGCTTATTCTTCTCTTTCTCTGCAAGTAATTTGTTCCGATATTGGAAACAAGCGAATGGTCACTCCAGTTTTTTGTTATTGTAGCCAATAATTCATAATTAAACTCGTTGTAATTTTGACTGTACTCGGAATAGGATGATTGCGAACGAGAATAAACGGCGATACGGTCTTGTGAGTTGTATTGATATACGTCGCCATTAATTCGTCCGGTAACAGATAACCAGTCCAAAGGCGTAATTTCTATCCCTACATTACCGTACAACCTGTCACGATCTTCTTCCAGATAACTTTCATATGCCGACCAGTATGGATTATCGATATATTTTGTCCGTTCATCTTCAACGGTGTTTCTGTATCCGGTTCGGTTCCATGCACGAGGTGTGCCATCGGGACGCTTATATTCCTGTAACTTTTTATAATCAATTTGTACCATTCCCCACTGGTATGCTTCAAGTATGATGTTTCGGTTGGAAGCTCCTGTCCACGGACGCCCCAGTGACTTGTTTTTTAAATAATTAAAAGTACCAAAGAACGACACATACTTTCCATTGGTTGAACCCGAAATATTTACCGAGTTTCTGTCTAAAGATGAATTGGGAACCGTTCCGGTTACATTCCTGTTTGTCAACGACAAACGAATGGAGTGCTTGTCGGAAGACTGTGACAGTGAAATGTTGTTGGTATTGGAAACGCCGGTTTTAAAGAAATACGTCACATCGTGCTTTGGATAAACCCAAGGTTCAGGTTTTAAATAATCGCTTGGATATTCCGGATCAAGATTATACCAATGCAATACAGGCGTACCGTCTAATTTTGGCCCCCAGCTTTCGTCTGAAGCATAATCCACAATTTTGTATTCCCGCCCATCAATCGTTGCTGTAGAAAAAGTTGTATTGTAACCTCCTCCGTAAAGCTTCTGGCGCTCGGGCAAACGTGCGATATTCTCGAATTCTATTCCGGTGTTCAGTTCAACATTTATCTTCCCTTGTTCGGTTGTTCCTCTTTTGGTAGTAATGAGTATTACTCCGTTAGCAGCTCTGGAACCGTACAAGGCCGCAGCGGAAGGCCCTTTCAGTACGCTTACTTCGGCAACATCATCGGGATTGATATCCTGAATGGTACTTCCCACATCTTTTCCCGCGCTTCCGTTAATGGTTAACGAGGTGTTCAAATCGGTATTGTCGAGCGGTACGCCATCAATAACATAAAGAGGCTGGTTGTTACCCGTAATTGAGTTGATTCCTCGCAATGTAACGCGCGACGATCCACCCATATTGCCTCCGCTTGAAATTACCTGAAGACCGGATACAACACCTGCCAGCGCGCTCAACGTATTGGTAGGGCGTGTTTTGAACACATCGCTTGATACACCCTGGACTGCATATCCCAAAGCTTTTTTATCTCTTTTGATCCCCAGCGCAGTAACCACCAGTTCGTCCAATAATTCACTGTCTTCTGCCATGACAACATCAATAACTGTACGGCCGTTGACTTGAACCGATCGTGTTCTCATTCCAACATAACTAAACTCTAACGTTCCGTTTGTAGGAGCATTGTTCAATACGTAATTTCCATCAACACCGGTTACCGTGCCTGAACCTGTCGCGCTTTCCACGCGGACAGTAGCCCCGATAACGGGATCTCCGGATGTTGCGTACGTTACGGTACCCCTTACCGTGATATTCTGAGCAGAAATAGATAAGACAAAAATACCCAACAACAACGTAAGGGTATTCTTGATTGTAAGAATTTGATTGCTTTTCATTTTTTTTGTTTTAAGTGATTTTAAAATGTTGAATTTGATACAAAGTTTTCTTTTAGTTTACATTTCAATTATTATGATTTTATCATCCATATATCTTTAATTTTAATTTATTTATGTTTAGTAACTTAAATGATAAATACTTCTCTAATGGATATTTACCAATAAGTTATGCCTGATTAGGGCACGACAAAGTTTGAGAATAAAATAAGGGGTGGGGTAGAATTGTCAGAGACACATTCGGAAGAATACAGATAACCTACAACAACAGCACGAAGTTTCGTGCAACTTGAACGTTTTTTTATTGTTGACTTGATGGATATTCACGATCATCTGTTTTTTTGACAGTACAAAGGTAAAACATTTTTTTTATTTACAAAATATCATTGATACAATGTTTTTGGTGTCAATTGTGTATTTTTTCTTTAGGGAAATTTTTTTAACTTATGAGTCTAAAAAAAATATTGTTGTTGTTGAAGTATTTCACACGAAGAAAACGATTGTGTAGCTGTGCAAATAAATTCGTGGTATCAATCGTGGATATGTTTAAAGGGTTAGTGGCAATAGGTTGTATATCAGTGATGTGTTTTTTTGAGAGTACACCCGGCGAGATTCGAACTCGCATCGTCGGAACCGGAATCCGATATTCTATCCATTGAACTACGGGTGCAGAAATTACCTGAAAGAAATATTGTTCCAGTTCAGCGTGATTGTTTCACTTTTTATAAACGGCTTAACCTCTGCTAGTTGCTCATCAGAAAGGTATCCCTCCAGATCGAGTTTCAGTGTTAACGCGTTTGAGCCGTTTTCAAATTCAGCCGAAACGGGATAAATATCCGGCAAAGATAGTGCAAATTTATAATTTTCGGAATCTTTTTTTGATGAATCGAAAAAAGATGCTGCAGAAATATGCGATAAAAGCGTTTTTGCTTCCAATTCTTTCCAATCGGTAGAGTAAAACCGGATGTTGCTGTCGCATGCTTTTCCACAAACGGTTCTAATGACGCAAATAATCTGGGTGTCGTTGATCAGCGGTAATAGTTTCAGTTGCGTTGAGCCAATCCCGGAAGTTTTTATTTTTAAAAAATCCGGTGCATAAGCCAGTTTCTCTATTTCCCCAAGGGAGTAGGGGATGACCGTTTTTCCGGTATCCACCAGAAGCATGGTCCTGTTGCCGTCCGATAATCCCGGTAAGATGGAGTTGGGCATTGTTTTAAAAACATCGTCTATTTTCTGCGGAAATGCAGAGGTGGCGATAAAAATAAATAATACGGTAACTATTTTTTTCATTGGATGTTATTGAGTGAGAATACCTATTTGATCAATGGATACACCTGGTTTTCCACCTTCTGTCCCGATAATGGTTTCGAACCGGAAAAACCTTGCCTTCAGGTCATTATCGAACCTTACAAATTGTGGAATAGGATTGTTTTTGATGTTGCTGAACTCACCTTTTTTCAATCCGGTCCATGTCTTTCCATCGTCGCTCATGCTGAAAGCATAGTTGAAGACCGCTTCTTTTTCACTGATGGGTTTGTAGGTGAAGCCTTTAACGGAAACAACCTCGCCCATATCCACAATCAACGGGCTGTGGCTTTTGACGGTCCATTTTTCTTTGGACACGTCGCTCAGCTTCAATTCGCCGGATGTTTCTGAAATCTGAGGGGCGCGATAAGCACCTACGGCAAGGATATGAGCTTTTTCGCGGGTCTCGGTGACGGTTACCCGGATCCTGGAAGGAGCGCAATCATCAAATTTAAGCAATCGCTTGTATCCGATGGTAGTCCCTTCTGCCAGTTTTTTCCATTCATTGTGAATAAATCCTTCCACTTTAAACACCTCCACGCGTTGACCTTTTTTAATGTCTTCCTGCAACATCACGGTGTTGACGGTGTCGCCGGTTACGGTAAATTCCCTGAATTCTCCGTTGTTGGCGGTCCAGGCAGTGTTTCCGGTATTTATCCTGTTGTTTTCAAAAGTACTCCTGATGTATGCGCCAAATTCTTTCAGCCTAGCCACATCCGCTTCGTGCAGTAAGCCGCGTTTGTCGGGAGGAATATTCAGCAGGAGGACCGAATTCATCCCAACCGATTGATAATAGATATCGACCAGCTGCTGCAGCGTCTTCACCTGGTGGTCCTGCTCAGGATGATAAAACCATCCCGGACGAATGGAAACATCCACTTCCGAAGGGTACCAATAGAGTTTTTTAGCTTCGCCAATAAGGTTTCGGCTACCTAAATCCTTGGACATGGGGTTGATGTCCAGCCGGTTGTTTTCTGCGACAACGGCCTCGTTAATGTCCGGGTTCAGAGGGGTTACGCTCCACTCCGTTTCGCGTCCCAGCCCCGATTCATTTCCAACCCAACGGACATCGTTGCCCATAATGGCTTTCACTGCTTTGGGCTGAAGACTGTCTATCACCTGGTAAAAACGCGTCCAATCGTAAACCTGGCGTTTTCCGTTCGGGCCTTCGCCGTTAGCACCGTCGAACCAGACTTCGTGAACTTCACCATAATTGTTCAGTAATTCTTTCAACTGTTCCACAAACATCGCATTGTATCGTGGGGAATCACCGTAACTTTCGGCGTTTCTGTCCCACGGTGAGAGATAAACCCCGAACTTCATTCCGTACTTGTCACAGGCATTCTTTACTTCGCGGACAACATCGCCGTTCCCGTCTCTCCACAGCGATGACCGTACGGAATGCCTGGTGGTTGCCGTGGGCCAGAGACAGAACCCGTCGTGATGTTTGGCCGTGAGAATAATCATCTTGAATCCGGCTTCCTGAAGGGAAACAACCCACTGTTCCGCGTTAAAATCTGTCGGGTTAAAAAGAGCAGGATCTTCTTTTCCTTCACCCCATTCACGGCCAGTAAAAGTGTTCATCCCGAAGTGAATGAATGCTGTCAGTTCCAGCTGTTGCCACTCGTATTGCTGGTCGGTTGGAGTGAGGTGGGCCGCCAGTTTTATTTTCTGTTCGGGTGTAATATTTTCGGGGAAAGCCAGTTCTTTTACGAAGTACTTTTTGTCTTTAGAAACGCACGAGGAAAACACGGCGAAAATAAGTAAAGCGACAAAAACTGTTTTTTTCATATCTGTATAATCCGTTTTTTGAAATATCCACAAAGTTAAGCTGTTTTGAGAGAACTGCAAATAAAAAAGCCATCCCGCTCAGGATGGCTTCAGGTGATTTTTTCGAACTCCTTCTTACTTAATGGCAGCAGCGGCAGCTTCAACCAAAGTGTCGGCAGCAGCAGCGGCAGCGGCAGCAGCGATGCTGTCAGCTTTAGCCTGTTCTACAGCGGCGATGCTATCTAATCTAGCCACTTCAGCAAGGCTGTCTAATCTGGCTTTTTCAGCTTCAGCTTGTTTGTTTGTGCAAGAGGCAAATCCAAGGGTAGCTACCAAAGCTACAAATAATAATACTTTTTTCATTTTTTCAATAATTTTAAACGATCAATAATACTTTGTTTTTAAAAAACTGCGCAAAGTTATATTGTTTTTATGTTATATAACATGTTTAGCGAAAAAAGTATAGTTAAATAATATTAAAAATCGTCGGTCGGTTTTGTTCAATGGTTATGAGGCTCCAGTCCTTTTTCCTGTGTGGCGTGAACAGTCCTTTCCAGATGCGGTTTTCACGTAACAGCAGGCTTTTTGGAAGCAACAGTTTCTCAGTTATATAAAAACCGTTTAATGCTTTTTTTCGGAGTTTTCTCAAACTCTTTTTCAACTATTATCAGAGAGCTGATCCTCTCGTAATTGGCCACCTGTTTGTTTAAAACACCTTTGTTATCATCCATGATCTGCGGCAGTTGACCGGCAGTAAAGCCGCTCGCTTCCAAGGCGGCAAAGTCGGGATAAACCAACGCCACCAGTTTGTTTTCTCTTTCAACGACGAGGCTTTCTGCTACATACGGGAGGTTGTTTAACTTCGCCTCAATCTCTTCCGGATAGATGTTCTGTCCGCTTGGCCCGAGGATCATGGTTTTGATGCGCCCTTTAATAAAGAGCCTTCTGCCTCTCATAATGCCGGAATCGCCCGTTTTCAGCCATCCGTCTTTGGTGAATGCGGCTTTTGTGGCTTCCGGGTTTTTGTAGTAACCCTTCATCACATTTTCTCCACGAACCTGAATCTCTCCCGGTACATTTTCCGGATCGGGAGAATCAATTCTCGCTTCCATGATGCCCGCCAGAACAGAACCGCAGGAGGTGGGAACAAATTCATAGTGGTGGTCGTAAGAGATCAGTGGGGCACATTCTGTCATTCCGTAACCTACGGTAAAGGGAAATTTTATTTTGTAGAAAAACGCTTCAATATCCTTTCCCAAAGCTGCTCCGCCAATGATTACCTCCCTGAAATTTCCACCCAGGGAATCGATGAGCGATTTTCTTATTTTGCTGTAGATCATGTTGTTTATTCCCGGGATTTGGAGCAGTGTTTTCATGATGGGCTTGTCGACAATCGGAAGAATCCTCTTTTTGTATATTTTTTCGAAAATAAGTGGAACAGTAATAATGATGTTCGGCTTGATTTCCTGAAACGCCTTAATAAGATTTTGCGGCGAAGGAATAATATCAAGGAGCGTAACGTGAACACCTGTAGAAAGGGCATATAGAAAATCGAATGCGCACCCGTAAGCATGAGCCATTGGCAGGAACGCCAAATCCCTTTCACCTGGGAAAAGCAGCTCAAGGGTATGTGCATAGGTGATGTTCCCGGCAAAATTATTCGCAGTGAGCATGACCCCTTTGCTAAACCCGGTGGTTCCCGATGTGTAGTTCAGACAGATAACATCATCGTTGTCCACGTCAGCATAAACAACATCTTCCGGGTGAAACCCGGCGGGGTATTTTTTTGCAAAAAGAGCATCTATTTTGCCGGTAAGATTTCTTGTTTTTTTATTTTCGCTTTGAAGCAAGTTAAATGATGGAAGCGAAAAAACAGGAAGCTTAATATTGCCTTTGTCCAGGTTCTCCCAAATATTTTCGTTAATAAAGATACATTTCGATTCACTGTGAGCAATGATATGCTCCATGCTCTCGGGATTGAATTCGTGCAAAATAGGTACGATGACAGCTCCATAAGTGAAAGTAGCCAGAAAGATAACCGACCAGCTGGTGTGGTTCTTCCCGATCAACGCCACTTTATCCCCTTCTTCTATTCCAAGCTCTGTAAACAGGATATGTATCCGTGCAATTTTTTCAGCCAATTGGCCGTAGGATAAAGTCTCCTGGTCTTTGTAGTTGGACAGCGCAGGTAATTCCCAGTTCGTCTTAAAACTTTCTTCGTAAATCTTTATGAAGTTCTGTTGTATCATTATTTTTGCACAAATATTTAAGTTGTGTGCAAAAATAATACGAATTTATAGATTGACAAAGAAATACTACCGCTAAATTGAGGCAAATTTTGTATTTTTGCGGTTTGGAAACGAGGCTTTTTATATAAATATCTGATGTTTCGCAGTTAAAAATGAAGTTGATAATCAGAGGATAAGAGATAAAAAAAGCAGCATATTTTAGCTAATATATCATTGAAAATGATTATCTTAGCGATGGAAACCAAACCATTAAAATATGCTGCAGGACAAAGATATTAAAAAGATTCAAGAGTTGAAAGCGGACTTTACCCCCGGCAGGGTTTCCGCTGAAGATATTTTTAGCCGCTTCAAGGCGTTGAAGCTAAGCGAAGGTCTTTCTGAGTTCAAATGGTTCAAGACCCGGGGATATGATTTTAAAATGGTCCTGGCCCTGCTGGTCTCCATGGTGGTCAGTTCAGACAAGACGGTCAACTCCTATCTGAACAGCCCCACAGGTGAAGGTTCCACCATGGGCAAGGATGTGTTCTATCGCTTGAAGAACAGTTCCATCATATGCTGGCGGATGCTTATGTGGCATCTTGTGCATCGTTTTCTGACGGTGACGTCCAAAGATAGTGATGTAGATGATACCTCATCCCGTTACCTGATCTTCGATGACACCACCCTGTCTAAAACCGGGAAGCGTATAGAGAAGATCGGGAAGGTATGGGATCATGTAACCAACAGCTACGTGCTTGGATTCAAGCTGTTGGTGATGATGTACTGGGACGGTAAGTCCTCCATACCACTGGATTTCAGTCTTCACCGGGAAAAAGGGAAAAAGCAGGAACGCCCGTTTGGGATGACCAAAAAGCAGATCCGCAAGCAATACAGTTGCAAGCGTATCAAGGACTCGTACACCGCTAAACGTGTGGAAGAACTGGACACGAACAAGATTCAGATGGTCCTGCGGATGTTTTTCACGGCCATCTATCGCGGGCTTCGTGTTGATTACGTCCTGGTGGACAGCTGGTTTACTTGCGATGCGTTGATACAGGCTATCCGGAGTGTGAAGGACAAGGAAGTTCACCTGATCGGGATGTACAAGTTTGCAAAGACTAAGTTTGAGTATCAGGGTAAGAGCCTGACTCACGCCCAGATCAATAACATGCTGGGCAAACCCAGGCGCTGCCGTTCCCTGGGTTACCAGTACAAACAGGCCAGGGTGCTGTACCAAGGTGTTGAGATCTGCCTTTTCTTTAGTCGTCGGGGCAAAAATGACAAATGGAAGGTTTTGTTGACGACGGACACGAAACTGACGTTCAAGGGATTGATCGGGCATTACCAGGTAAGATGGGTTGTGGAGGTGTTCAATCGAGAATCGAAGCAATTGTTGAACCTGGGAAGATGTCAATCCAGTAACTTTGACGCCCAGGTAGCAGAAACGACCATCAGCATGATAGCCTATCTGTTATTGACACTGCGTTTCCGGTACGATAACTACGAGTCGAAAGGGGCACTTTATCGGTCAATGAACGCCGATGTGCTCAGGGAAACACTCGACAGACGGCTATGGGGGCTGTTCATCGAGTTAGTCTGCTCAGTATGCGAGGTATTGGAGATGGATGCCGATGATTTACTTGAAAAAATGTTGGCCAATCCAAAAGCAGAATCCATGATCATTGCACTGTGTTGTTCGGTGATGGTTAAGGACGATTGAGAAATTGTAAAATATAAAATGTTATAGTACAGAGATATAGATAATAATGCATTTCCCTTCTATTTCTTTGTCAATGGTTTGAGGGAAGTGCGAAACATGAGTAAATATTCAATATTCGCGTGTGTTACGATAACAGATAAATCGTTTAAAGCTGTACATTGGCAATAAACACGAGCGAAACTTAAACATTTCTATTCATGATCGATCAAACTGTTTTTGAAAATAAAACGGCTGCATATTATACATTGGGTTGCAAACTGAATTTTGCGGAAACGTCTGCTATCGGCAAGCAATTGCTTCATGCCGGAGTATTGCGTGCCCGGAAAGGGCAGAAGGCTGATATTTGTGTCATAAATACCTGTTCCGTTACGGAACTGGCCGACAAGAAAGGGCGTCAGGCCATTCGGAGAATGATTCAAAGCCATCCCGGCGCATTTGTAGTGGTTACCGGTTGTTACGCCCAGCTCAAACCCGATGAAGTTGCCTCCATCGACGGTGTGGATTTGGTGTTGGGGTCGGAACAGAAGCTGGATGTTATCCGTTATCTGGATGATTTGAAGAAAAAAGACAAGGGAGAAGTTGTTACGTCTAAAACGCATAGAATCAGGACTTTTGTTCCCTCTTGCTCTGCCGACGACCGCACGCGGTATTTCTTGAAGGTACAGGACGGATGTGATTACTTCTGTTCATTTTGCACCATCCCTTACGCTAGGGGAAGGAGCCGCAACGGCTCCATTGCCGATCTGGTTAAACAGGCACAGGATGTGGTGGTACAGGGAGGAAAGGAGATCGTGCTTACCGGTGTTAATATCGGGGACTTCGGGCATACTACCGGCGAAACATTTTTCGATTTGATAAAGGCGCTGGATGAAGTGGAAGGCATCGAACGGTTTCGCATCTCATCCATCGAGCCCAACCTGCTGACGGATGAGATTATTGATTTTGTGGCGGGCTCAAAACGGTTCGCACCCCATTTCCACACTCCGCTGCAAGCTGGCAGCGATGCCGTTTTGAAACTGATGAAGAGAAAATACGACACGGCATTGTTCCGTCGCAAGGTGGAAAGAATAAAATCTGCCATGCCGCACGCGTTCATCGGTGTGGATGTGATTGTGGGGCTTCGCGGTGAAACGGACGCGTATTTCGAGGAAGGCCGGGATTTTATTGAGTCGATCGACTTCTCACAGCTGCACGTCTTTACTTATTCCGAACGTTCCGGAACGCAGGCCCTGGAAATTGGGCACGTCGTAGACCCGCGCACCAAACACAACCGGAGCAAGGAACTGCACGACATCTCCGACCGTAAGTTGCGTAGTTTCTACGAATCACAAAAGGACGGTTTCAGAAAAGTGCTTTTCGAACACACGCGACACGGAAATAGGATGCACGGATTCACTGAGAATTACGTGAGGTTGTATGCGGATTATAACCCGTTGCTCGTAAATAAGATAACCGGTGTGAAAATAGGAGAGTATAACGAAGACGAAATGGCTATGGAGGCTGTTTTTGGAGAATAATTCGCAAAAGGATGACCGGGAAAAACAGAAAAGGAATCGGGTTTTACCCACTCTACGGCGCAACGTACCTTATGGCAATGCTTCCGTTCCGGGTATTGTATATCCTTTCCGATGTTCTCTATATAGTGGTGTATTATCTGGTCGGTTACCGGAGAAAGATTGTCCGAAAAAACCTTCTGCGTTCCTTTCCTCGAAAGAAAGAGGAAGAGATACTGCAGATCGAGAAGAAATTTTACCGACACCTGTGTGATTACTTTGTGGAAACTGTAAAAACCTTGCGTATCTCCGAAAAAGAAATTCGCAAGCGCATGGTTTTTAAGAACCCTGAGATTGTCAACCGGCTCACCAAAGACGGGAATACCTGCCTGTTAAGCTTGGGGCATTACGGAAATTGGGAGTGGGTGCCCTCAATAGCGTTGTATCTGTTGCCCGGAGTAGAGCCGGGACAGGTGTACAAGACCCTGAAGTCAAAAGCTTTTGATGAGCTTTTTCTGAAGATCCGCTCCCGGTTCAATCCTCTATCCATTGAGATGAAGACGGCCTACCGAACCATCATTCGCAAGAGAAATGAGGGTCAGGCTATGGTTATCGGATTTTTAACGGATCAACGGCCGCGAAAACACAACAACGAATACTGGGCTACATTTTTAAATCAGGATACGTTGTTGCAGACCGGTATGGAACGAATTGCCCGCCAACTAGGGTTAGCAGTGGTCTACCTCGACATAAAAAAGGTGGAGCGAGGGCATTATGTGGGGAATTTTTCGGTAATCACGGCAGATGCAAGCGCCGAGGAAGAATTTACTGTAACGGAGAAATATACCCGGAAACTGGAAGAAACGATATTGAACGATCCGGCATATTATTTATGGTCGCATAATAAATGGTCCCGGTCGAAAAAGCAAGAAGCATGAAGACATCGGTAGTGATATTGAACTGGAACGGACGCAAATTACTGGAGCGGTTCCTGCCGGTGGTGTTGCAACACACGTTGGATCACCAAACCGAAGTGGTGGTTGCCGACAATGGCTCTTCCGACGATTCGGTTGATTTTCTAAACACCCGTTTCCCGCAGGTGCCACTCATTGTCCTCGATAAGAATTACGGCTTTGCGGAAGGGTATAACAAGGCATTGCGGCAGGTTGACGCGGAATACGTGGTATTGCTGAATTCCGACGTAGAAACTACCGAAAACTGGCTTTCAACCATGATCAGCTACCTGGATGAGCACCCCGGTGTCTCTGCCCTCCAACCCAAGATCCTGGCACAAAGAAACAAGACCGGGTTTGAATATGCCGGCGCTTGCGGCGGTTTTCTGGACAGGTTCGGTTATCCCTTTTGCCGGGGAAGGATCCTCGACAACGTGGAGCAGGATAGGGGCCAGTACGATACGGTAATCCCGGTGTTTTGGGCCACCGGAGCCTGCCTGTGTATCCGCCGGAAAGATTATTTCGAAGCAGGTGGCCTCGATGCGCGGTTTTTCGCGCACATGGAAGAGATCGATCTTTGCTGGCGGCTGAATGCGCGTGGAAAAAGAATCGAATGCCTGCCGCAATCGGTGGTTTATCATGTGGGTGCTGCATCGCTGGAGAAAGAGAACCCGAGAAAAACCTACCTTAATTTCCGGAACAACTTGTTGATGTTGTACAAGAATGCCCGCATAAGGAGCCTGCTTGTTGTTTTTACCGTCCGGTTGATTTTAGATGCGTTGGCTTTTTTGCATTTATTATCTATGGGAAAGTTCGACAATGCTAAATCGGTTATTGAAGCACACAGGGACTTCTTCAGGATGATGCCCGGTTTCCGGCACGATCGCCGCGAAAATTTAAAACAAAGATTGGTTACCGATATTCCTACAAAGTTCAAAGGCAGTATCTTGTGGAATTATTACGTGAAGAGAAAAAAAACGTATAGCGACTTACCACTCACTCCTGTCACTCAAAATTAAAACTCAGTACGATCATCCGTTGCGTGGCTCTGGCCAGTGAAAGCGGATATTTTATCAATTCCTTGTCGGTCAGGTCGGATCGGTCCTTTTCGAGCATGTCGTTCAGTCCGAAACAGAATTTGAGCTCGGGGCAAAGGTTGAAGTAAGGCAAATAAAAATCGCAACCTATACCGATTTCAACTCCGTAATCGTAGGGTTTCAGTAAGATTGGTTGATTTTTTCGCGAGGCCAGCTCGATACTGCCGTAGGTTCCCGCTACCAGGTAAGGTCGGTAATTGTTAATGCGGGTGGACACCAGTTTCACCTGCAGGGGCAGGGTAACATAATTGTTCCTTAAGCCTGTTTTAAACGTTTCGCCCGAAGCCTGTTCCTTAAATACAAGATTCTTGCTTCCCAGATGCAATGTGGGGATTGCCCGCAGGTTCATAAAACGGTTCAGGTACAAATCGGTAATGATTCCCACGCTAAATCCCGGTGAATAGGACGGGATTTCTGAAAACCATACCTCGCCGTTTTCATCCGTGTGTCCCGATTGTGTCAGCATCAGGTCTTGCGTATGCACCCCTATCGTAAATCCCAGGTGAAAGATCTTATGGTCGGCGTATGGCCTGTTCTGCAGTTTCTGTTGTTGCCCGTATGTTGGGTCAGACAAGGCCGAAAGCACAATAACCAGAAGGAATATCTTTCTCATTACAATTTAAACGATTTTAAAGCAAGGTTATTATAAACGGAATGAAAAAAATCTCCCCGGGATTGTATCTTATTTAGAAATCGTAAAAATAGCACCTCGTTAGTAACGATAAAGATATAGATAATCAGCTAGATAGCTTGTTTTTTTGATTTGAACCATAAAAAGAACAAATATTTGTCCCAAACTAAGTGCAAAACAAAGTTTCTTGTTTTTAAAAAACTATGTATCTTTGTGCAGAATTTTATGGAAATAAAATAATCACACAACATTAACTAACAAATTATTTATTATGGCTTACGTAATTAATGAAGATTGTATTGCTTGTGGAACCTGTATAGATGAATGCCCGGTTGAGGCAATCTCTGAAGGTGATATCTACGTGATTGATCCCGATGTTTGTACCGATTGCGGTACTTGTGCAGAAGTTTGCCCTACAGAAGCAATTCATCCGGCTTAACATATACCGGAAAAGAGGTAAAAAGGCTGATCGGAATACTCCGGCCGGCCTTTCTTTTTTTTGTGAAACGGCAACAAAAAAAGCACCACCTTTGCGGGTAGCGCTTTTTGCGTATGTGTTAATAAACGATTATCCGTTTACTTTTGCCATATGGGCAACCAGGTCGAGTACTTTGTTTGAGTAACCCCACTCGTTGTCATACCAGCTGATCACTTTAACGAAAGTCGGGCTTAGTTGGATACCTGCTTTTTCGTCAAAGATTGACGTGCGTGCATCACCGATAAAATCGGAAGAAACCACGTCGTCACTAGTGTAACCGAGGATGCCTTTTAATTCACCTTCTGAAGCTTCTTTCATAGCAGCGCAGATTTCTGCGTAAGATGTTTCTTTTGCCAGACGTACAGTCAGGTCAACTACAGAAACGTTCAGGGTAGGAACGCGCATGCTCATACCGGTCAGTTTTCCGTTCAGTTCGGGAATAACTTTTCCTACTGCTTTGGCTGCTCCTGTGGAAGATGGGATGATATTGCCCGATGCTGCGCGGCCGCCTCTCCAGTCTTTAGCGGATGGGCCGTCAACAGTCTTTTGAGTGGCTGTTGTAGAGTGAACGGTAGTCATCAAACCTTCGAGAACGCCGAATTTGTCGTTCAGTACTTTAGTGATAGGAGCCAGACAGTTGGTCGTACATGAAGCGTTTGACACAAACTGCTCACCTTTGGTGTAGGTGTTTTCGTTAACGCCACATACATACATGCGTGTGTCGTCTTTAGAAGGAGCCGACATAACCACATATTTTGCACCTGCATCAATATGGCCCTGAGCTTTGTCTTTAGAAAGGAATAAACCGGTAGATTCAACAACGTAATCCGCACCAACTTCTCCCCATTTCAAATCAGCCGGGTTTTTTTCAGCTGTTACGCGGATGGTTTTTCCGTTTACCACCAAATGGCCGTCTTTCACATCAATCGTTCCGGTGAACTGGCCGTGAATAGTATCGTATTTCAACATATATGCGATGTAATTTACATCAAGCAAATCGTTGATTCCTACCACCTGAATGTCATCTCTTGTTTGAGCTGCCCGGAAAACCAAACGTCCGATACGTCCGAATCCGTTGATACCTACTTTAATCATAATTTTTTGAATTTTTATTTGTTAAGAATGTTCCTAAATACTATCTTTCTAATCAAGTTGCAAAAATACGAAATGTTTTTATTTTAACGAAATTATTTGCATCAAAAAACTGTAATTTTTTGATTTTGAGACCGTCGAAATAAACTGATGAGTTACCTCTGGCAGAGCAGCCGTTGCTTGTAGTCAAGAGGCCTGATTACCGCGTTAACAGGAAAAGTGAGAAGGCTGCCGTTACCACCCATAATGTAACGCCCAACAGAAAACACCGGGTTCCCGACTGTTTGATCTGATGGAGGGTAATATTGGATCCGATGAGAAACAGTGCGACAACCATTGCCCTTCTTCCCAGCCAGCTGAAATGGGCATAACTGGACTCAAAAGCAGGAAAAATATTGGCAAACAATATGGCTGCCACAAAGAGCAGGATAAACCAGGGGAATTTGATTGAACGCTTGTCGCCGTTTTTGCTGAAAAAAGCCAGCACGATGGAGAGCGGGATAATCCATAAGGCACGTATCAGCTTCACCGTAGTGGCCACCTGCAGTGCCTTCTCTCCGTAGATGGCTCCTGCTCCCACTACCGAGCTGGTATCGTGTATGGCGATGGCTGCCCAGTTGCCAAAAACTTCCTGGCTCAACCCGAGCCGGTGAACTATAAAAGGGAAGAGCAGCACGTCGTGTTTTTTTCTACCCTCAAGAGCTTGCCAAGAAAAATCCCGCCGGTCATCACCAGGGATACAGAGATGAGCGTCTGTACGAAGCCACTTTTTGACGCAGTGATCACTTCTTCCAGTCCCATCCCGAAGCCCAGGAGAACAATCGATACCTGTAGAACCCTTGAGGTGTACCGGTGAATGGAATCGTGCCTGATTCCCAAAAAAGAAAAAACAATGCCTATGCAGAGTGCAACCGCCGGTGAAACAAAAGGTAGAAAACAAAAACAGATAACCACCCAATAAAGCCAACTTTTATTATTCATTCCGATACTTTAAGGCGACAAAAGTAGTATCGTTGTATAATATAAGCAAATGCTTTATTCTTATAATGTATAACTATATGTTATAATTAAGGAGGAAATTTTCAAACAGTTCAACCTGGCGGCTTTTATGTCCCAGCTTGTAGGCTATGCGGAATTGGCGAGGAATGGAAAATCCGGAAACCTTTAATTTTACAAGGGTTTTCAGTTGCAGTTCGCCGGAGACCGCTTTTTCCGATACAATAGCCACGCCATCGAAATCGAGCAGGAAATTTTTTATGGATTCCGTGCTGCCCAGGTGGATGGGTGTATGGAAGTGTTCACTATCTATCCCGTGCCGGGAAAAGGCCTCTTTTATGACTTCCAGTGTGCCGGAACCCTGTTCCCTTAACACCATCGGGAGTCGCGACAGCTCGTCTTGGGTGATGGTTTCCCGTTTAGCATAAACACTTCCGGAGCCGGTGACCACGATCAGTTCATCGTCGAGAAACTTCTTATACCGGATATCCGATTGGGATGAGGTGTTTTCTACAAGCGCTATGTCCACGCTGTTCTCCATCAACTGTTTCTCCATTTCAAACGAATTTCCGTTCATTAAATGGATTTTAATCGTTGGATACCGCTTATGAAACGATGCGATCACTTTGGGTATCACATATTGTGCGATGGTCGAGCTCGCACCTATTCTGAACTCGCCGGCAACGGTGTTTTGCAGTTCCCCTACCTCAAAATCGAGCTCACGGTACTGCCGGTCGATCAGCTTAAACGTGTGGTATACTTTCTCTCCTGCCCGCGTCAGGTAAATCTTGTTGCCTTTACGTTCGAAAAGGTTGGTGTGATACCTCTCTTCCAACTCTTTGATGTGCCTTGTTACCGCAGGCTGACTGATGTTCAGTTCATCGGCTGCTTTCGAGAAACTGAGGTTTTCTACCACTGAAATAAAAACGGTGTCCCTGTAATCCATTCGTTCCATTCGGTTATTCCAACGCTTCCTGCAATCAGAATTTTAAACCGTGTAAAATTACAATTTTAAACGAACATACGGAAACAGCCTCTTCATTCATGCTTGTCTTCTGGTTTTGCCCTTTTTCCGTCATTTTTACTATCTTTGTGCTCCGTTACTAAAGGTCGGGTTGAAAAATGTTGATTCATATCGACTTAGAGGGACGGGACATTGATAAAATATTGAATAAACTGACTAAAAACAGATATGGCTGACGATAAAAAGATTATTTTTTCCATGGTGGGGGTAAGTAAAACGTTCCCTCCCCACAAACAGGTGTTGAAGGATATCTACCTCTCCTTCTTCTACGGTGCCAAGATTGGCATCATCGGGCTGAACGGTTCCGGTAAATCTACCCTGCTGAAGATTATTGCTGGGATTGAAAAGGAGTACCAAGGCGAAGTAGTCTCCGATAAAAGTTTCTCGGTGGGATACCTGGAGCAGGACCCGAAACTGGATGAAGACAAATCGGTGATCGAAATCGTTCGTGAAGGAGTGCAGCCGGTGATGGACCTGCAGGCGGAATATGAAGAGATCAACCTGAAGTTCGGATTGCCCGAATATTACGAGGATGAGGAAAAGATGAACAAGCTGTTCGACCGCCAGGCAGAATTGCAGGACAAGCTGGATGCCGTCGACGCGTGGAACATCGATAATCGCCTGGAGCGTGCGATGGATGCCCTTCGCTGTCCGCCTGAAGAACAGCCGGTCCGTGAACTTTCAGGAGGTGAACGCCGCCGGGTGGCACTGTGCCGCCTGCTACTGCAGGAACCCGACGTGTTGCTTCTCGACGAGCCGACCAACCACCTCGATGCCGAGTCGATCGACTGGCTGGAGCAGCATTTGCAGCAGTACAAGGGAACGGTGATCTGTATCACGCACGACCGTTACTTCCTCGACCATGTGGCGGGCTGGATTCTCGAACTCGACCGCGGTGAGGGAATCCCCTGGAAAGGGAACTACACCTCGTGGCTGGAGCAGAAAACCAAACGGATGGAACAGGAAGAGAAGCAGGTGAGCAAGCGTCGCAAAACGCTGGAACGGGAGCTGGAATGGATCAACCTGGCGCCCAAGGCGCGCCAGGCCAAAGGAAAAGCACGTCTGAACTCGTACGAGCAACTCCTGAACCAGGATCAGAAAGAGCGTGAGGAGAAACTGGAGATTTTTATTCCCAATGGCCCCCGGTTAGGAAACAAGGTGATTGAAGCTAGAAACGTGAAGAAAGCCTTTGGTGACAAGCTGCTGTTCGACAACCTTAACTTCATGCTTCCACCCAACGGGATCGTTGGCGTTATCGGCCCCAACGGTGCTGGAAAAACCACCCTTTTCCGATTGATACAGGGAATGGAGACCCCGGACAATGGCTCGTTCGAGGTGGGAGAGACCGTTGTTACGGCTTATGTGGATCAGGCTCACGAAGCCATCGATCCCGGTAAAACCGTCTATCAGGTGGTGTCCGGTGGATTGGAGTTTGTACGCGTGGGGGGCAAAGAGGTGAACTCCCGGGCATACCTGTCGCGATTCAATTTCTCGGGAGCGGACCAGGAAAAACTGTGCGGTGTTCTTTCCGGCGGTGAACGAAACCGTCTACACCTGGCATTGACACTCAAAGCTGGGGCAAACGTACTGTTGCTCGACGAGCCGACCAACGATATCGACGTGAATACCCTCCGTGCACTGGAAGAAGGGTTGGAAAACTTTGCCGGATGTGCCGTGGTGATCTCGCACGACCGGTGGTTCCTGGACCGTATCTGTACCCATATCCTTGCGTTTGAAGGAAATTCAGAAGTATTTTATTTCGAGGGTTCCTATAGCGAGTATGAGGAGAACAAGAAAATGCGCCTAGGCAACGTAGAGCCGAAAAGGGTACGCTACCGGAAGCTGTAAACAGAAAATTAAGAATGAGGAAGTTTCTGATTCTGTTTTTCTTGCCGGTATTAAGCCTGCCAGTACTTGCTCAATACAAAGAGGTCAGTGGGGTAGTTATCGATGCGCAGTACAACACGCCGGTCCCCTACGCCGCGATCTTTGTGGAGCATACCAAGATCGGAGTAGTGGCCAGTAATGTGGGTGAATTCTCACTTCAGGTACCCGATTCATTGAAGAATAACCGCCTGGTGAGTGTGGGAGAAGGGTATAGCCTGACTTACCTCTTGCCGGAGGACTATGGGTATGCTCCGCTTCGCATCGCGCTGGTGCCCCAGGACCGTGAGACGGCACTGTTATCGCCGCCGGGCGACGCTGCCGTGAAACCCGGAAAGGTCGTATCGTTGCTGAGCAAGGCGGCCCGGTTTGTGATGGACGACTGGATCCCGCTGGGAAACCCGGAGACCAACACGTTCGATTTTGGCAGGATCCAGACTCTTCCCACTTACAATCCCGTCGAAGGCGTCCGCCTGCGGGCGGGAGCAGCATCCAATTCGCGCCTGAGTCCCCATTTTTTTATGAAGGGATACTTGGCTTATGGTTTTAAAGACCAGCAGTTCAAGTACCGCGGAGAAGCCGTCTGGTCGTTCGATAAAAAAGCCTATCATGAGGACGAATTCCCCAAAAATAATATGCGCCTGGTGTATGAAAACGATCTGTTCTCCCCCGGCGAGATGCACCCGCGTTCTCTAAACGACCTGTTGCTGATTACCTACCGGAGGTCGGTTAATGAAGCGACGTACCGCAACTTTGCCGAGATAAACTACGAGAGGGAGTACAAAAACGGTCTTGCGCACACCTTCTGGTGGCGAAAATCGAGGTTGATCCCGCAGGGAGAACTGGAGTTCCGGAGGAGTTCCGACGCCGGGCTTACCGCATACGATGGGCTGGACACTTCCGAGGGTGGGGTGCTGCTGCGCTACTCTTTCGAAGAGGCCTATTTACAGCAAAAACGCAAACGAAAACCTGTCGATGTGACAAGTCCCGTCTTTTTTCTTTCACACTCCATCGGCTTCGTACATTTACCCGAAGGTGGTGCTGCATACCACAGAACGGAGTTCTCGGCACAAAAACGTTTCTACTTGGGTTACGCCGGACGACTGGATGCCGTGGGGGAATTTTCAAAAGTGTGGGACGCAGTGCCCTTTCCGCTACTAGTCTATCCCAACCAACGATATAAACATCATATCGAGAACAACGCGTTCTTCCTGAACCGGGCCCTGGAGTTTGTTGCCGATGAGCAGTATACGATTCGGACGACTTTTGTAGGCGATGATTTCCTGTTGGCAAAGATCCCACTGCTGGACGATCTGGGAGCAAAAGAGTTGATCTCGTTGCGCGCCTCTTACGGTAGGCTGAGCAGCAAAAACGACCCGTTGCTTTCCCCCTCTTCTCTCATCTACGATTTTCCGCCGGTATCCTACCGGTACGGCTCAGCCCCCTATGTGGAGGGAATCGTTGGAATCACGAATCTCCTGGGACTTTTGCGTGTGGAATACGTTCATCGGTTCACGTATCGTGATCATCCCGGCGCTTTACTGGGCAGGGTGCGGGTTGACGTGACATTGTAAGAATTTTTTTATATCTTTGAGATTGCATATGGTACGTATTATCATACATATCGTAGTAATCACAATCGGCGTTTTTTTCCTGGGAGGCTGTAAACCCCAGCCCGAAGCGCCGCAGTTGCTGGCAGATGCCCAGCGCTTTATGGAAAATAACCCCGACAGCGCCATGCTGCTGATCGATTCCCTTTTCTATCCTGAAAAAAGCCTCCGCCACGAGGATTATATGCGTTATTTGGTGTTGCACGTGCAGGCACGTTACAAAACAAACCGCCCTGTTGCTGATGATACGTTGGTTTTCCGGGCGCGTGACCATTATTCCGACCGACTTGATAAAGAACCCCGCATGGCCGCCCTGGCCTGGTTCTATAGCGGCTGCGTATATCGTGAGCGGGGAGATTACGAAAAGGCTATGCTGCATTATAAAAAGGCGGAAACATATGCCACGGGAACAGCCGATACTGCTTTGCAAGGGTTGATACAATATAATCTGGGAGATTTATTTGCGGTGCAGGATTTATTTTCCAAAGCACAGGAAAACTATAAAGCGGCAGCGCGATTTTACGGTGAACATCCCGAAAAAGAGGCTTATAGTTTAAGTGCCGTGGGGAGGATGTTCCTGCTGGATAAAAATCCTGACAGCGCATTTTTTTATTTTCAAAAGGGCCTGGAGGCTGCAAAACCCACTAACGATAAGGTATTGCAAAGTTTATTGGCACAAAATACCGGCGTGGCGTATCAGCAAATCGGACAATATGCTGAGGCAGAAAGGTATTTCCGTCAATCCTACCGATATAACCGGGACAAAGAGGATCAAGCCCGGTACTATTTGAATCTCGCAAAATTATTTGCGCAAACGGAACAGTTGGATTCGGCCGCTTTCTATGCCGGAAAATTAAAGAACAGTGTTGAGTCATCCGATGACAATTACCTCAAGGCGAGCGCTTACAAATTTTTGGCTGACTGGGAAAAAGCAAGGGGGCGTGACAATGAAGCTTTCGCCTATCAGAACAAACGGATACATAGCCTTAACCGGATCATGGACGATCGGAAAGATCAGTCGGTTTACGAAATAGAACAAAAATACAACTACGGGCAAAAGCAGAACTTCTATAATCAGCGGTTTATCCGTTTTCAGCAATGGCTGATGGGATTGATGGGGGTATTGCTGGTTGTGGTAGTCTCCCTTTTATTTCTCTTCTGGCGGATGCTGAAGGAAAGAGCGGCCAAGCTGAGAATGCAAGAGAATGTTAATACGTTGCATGCAACCACGATAGATCTGTTGTCCGTAGAGGAAGAAAGCCGCTTGAAAGAAAAGGTATTGAAAGAAACATTGCAGTGGAAACTGGATGTGTTGAAGAATACAATGCACCTGAGATACATGATGAGCGAAAGGGAACAAAAAACTTATCAACCTTTATTTGATAGCCTGGATAAGATTCTATTCGATCAAAACACAAAGACGCCTTGGATGGATATACGACAAACCGTGGAACACCTTAATCCCTCACTAAGACTTTTTATAAGGCAGCAATATCCTACACTTTCTGAAACCGAATATAATGTGTGTCTGTTGTCGTATGCCAGCCTGAGCGTACAGGAAGTCGCTTTTGTCCTCAATCAGAGCGAACATACCGTTTACAAGGCCCGGACCAGGCTCAATAAAAAGATAGGCTCCGATTTCTACTCGGTGCTGCGGAGAGCGCTTAGCCTTTAACCTTATTTGTTAAAATTCTGTATTGCTTAGTATCCTTGATTTGATGTATCCTGTTTATCAGTAGATTAACTGGATGGTGTAGTTAATTTTTTGTACCTGTTTGTATTCTGTTGCACATGAAAAATAGATTCTCTAAATTTAAAAAAACAAATATTTCTTAATGCAGATAAGGGACAATGAAAAAAATTGTATTGTGTGCAGTGTGTGCCGGATGGTTGTTCTTTCCGGTTACGGTAAACAGCAAGATAGCTGCTTATCCTGACAGCAAAGAGGTTTTCGAAACGGAACCGATCGACTTGAAAGGGGAATTGGATCCGGGGCCTGGCCTTCGTTCCGGCGGGGATGTTGTTTCGGCCGAGGTGCGGGGCAATGTAGTGATGGTCCTGTTCCACAAGGACGCGGGTAATCTGCTGATTACGCTCACTAATGGCATGGGCGATACGGTATATGATGCGACGGTAAATACCTCTGTGCAGCAACAGGTGTTTGTCCCGCTTTCAGGGCTGTTGTCGGGCATATACACCATCACCTTCAGCAACGGGAGCGGTGCCTTGTGGGGCGATTTTGAAATTTGATCCGGAATATGCCGGACATCCAAAAGCCTTCCCTCGTCGGGAAAGCGAAACACCCCGACATGTAAGCAAGTTAGCCGGAAGTGTCATTAAATAAACAAAGAAAGACGCTGTAAAATAATGAAACACACGGTAATTTCAAGCACCCACGGGGCGGAAATAATGGATTTTACCGGAAGTCCCCCGAAAGATACCTAATGTAACGAGTAGGTTGGTTCAGCAATCAAAAGGAAGATTTACACGGTCGTTCTTTGAGGGATAAATCGTAAGGAAAAAAGCAAGTGAACTGGATCAAAAAATAAGTTTTCAGATGGTGGGCACATATTCAAATGGATATGTTTAGATAAGTTAGGTGGAGAAGTTTAATTATTCACTATAATTTACACTATTATACAAATATTTAATAATGTTTTTTTATGAAAACAAAAACTTTTTTTCAAACTATTTGCATTGTTGCCATATCAATGCTTTTTGTTATTTCTTGTAATAGGGATGATCATATATCATTGACTAAAGAAGAAATTCAAGAAATTGAAACCTATAATCCTCAATTATTGATTGAAAATTTTGCAGCTGCCTTAGCTAAAGTCTTTAGTGAAAATAAAGAACTCATGTTTCGCACTTCCCTCAAACCATTGACAAAGAAATAGAAGGGAAATGCATTATTATCTATATCTCTGTACTATAACATTTTATATTTTACAATTTCTCAATCGTCCTTAACCATCACCGAACAACACAGTGCAATGATCATGGATTCTGCTTTTGGATTGGCCAACATTTTTTCAAGTAAATCATCGGCATCCATCTCCAATACCTCGCATACTGAGCAGACTAACTCGATGAACAGCCCCCATAGCCGTCTGTCGAGTGTTTCCCTGAGCACATCGGCGTTCATTGACCGATAAAGTGCCCCTTTCGACTCGTAGTTATCGTACCGGAAACGCAGTGTCAATAACAGATAGGCTATCATGCTGATGGTCGTTTCTGCTACCTGGGCGTCAAAGTTACTGGATTGACATCTTCCCAGGTTCAACAATTGCTTCGATTCTCGATTGAACACCTCCACAACCCATCTTACCTGGTAATGCCCGATCAATCCCTTGAACGTCAGTTTCGTGTCCGTCGTCAACAAAACCTTCCATTTGTCATTTTTGCCCCGACGACTAAAGAAAAGGCAGATCTCAACACCTTGGTACAGCACCCTGGCCTGTTTGTACTGGTAACCCAGGGAACGGCAGCGCCTGGGTTTGCCCAGCATGTTATTGATCTGGGCGTGAGTCAGGCTCTTACCCTGATACTCAAACTTAGTCTTTGCAAACTTGTACATCCCGATCAGGTGAACTTCCTTGTCCTTCACACTCCGGATAGCCTGTATCAACGCATCGCAAGTAAACCAGCTGTCCACCAGGACGTAATCAACACGAAGCCCGCGATAGATGGCCGTGAAAAACATCCGCAGGACCATCTGAATCTTGTTCGTGTCCAGTTCTTCCACACGTTTAGCGGTGTACGAGTCCTTGATACGCTTGCAACTGTATTGCTTGCGGATCTGCTTTTTGGTCATCCCAAACGGGCGTTCCTGCTTTTTCCCTTTTTCCCGGTGAAGACTGAAATCCAGTGGTATGGAGGACTTACCGTCCCAGTACATCATCACCAACAGCTTGAATCCAAGCACGTAGCTGTTGGTTACATGATCCCATACCTTCCCGATCTTCTCTATACGCTTCCCGGTTTTAGACAGGGTGGTGTCATCGAAGATCAGGTAACGGGATGAGGTATCATCTACATCACTATCTTTGGACGTCACCGTCAGAAAACGATGCACAAGATGCCACATAAGCATCCGCCAGCATATGATGGAACTGTTCTTCAAGCGATAGAACACATCCTTGCCCATGGTGGAACCTTCACCTGTGGGGCTGTTCAGATAGGAGTTGACCGTCTTGTCTGAACTGACCACCATGGAGACCAGCAGGGCCAGGACCATTTTAAAATCATATCCCCGGGTCTTGAACCATTTGAACTCAGAAAGACCTTCGCTTAGCTTCAACGCCTTGAAGCGGCTAAAAATATCTTCAGCGGAAACCCTGCCGGGGGTAAAGTCCGCTTTCAACTCTTGAATCTTTTTAATATCTTTGTCCTGCAGCATATTTTAATGGTTTGGTTTCCATCGCTAAGATAATCATTTTCAATGATATATTAGCTAAAATATGCTGCTTTTTTTATCTCTTATCCTCTGATTATCAACTTCATTTTTAACTGCGAAACATCAGTAAAGAAATTCGAGAATTAGTTAAAGATGAAGCTTTGAAGATGATTGATGATGATTATGATGTTTTGTATATATTAGTGAAAGATGTTAAATTAAAGGATAATAGTACATTAGAAAGTAATCTTTCAAAATATTTGCCAAGAGAAAAACTATCTCAATTAATTCAAGAAATTCCTACTTTAACTATCTTTGTTCCTGAATTGATCGATGATGCATTTTCTGCTGTAAAATGGGATACTGATTTGGATATACCCAAAGTTGCTTTCATTGACAAAGAGAATAATGTTCATTATATTGATTCATTTGGTGATAAAAAGACCTTTGCCCATAATGAAATCCCTCTATTTCCAATAGTTGTTTTAAAAAAATCTGAAAGAATTGTTCTAAAGTCTTCAAAACTTAGATCCTCTATTCAAGATAATGTTACAGTGATAAGGGCCAACAACGGGCTAGAATTTGTATTTGACGATGAAATTTATGACAATATAAAACCAAAACAAATATTGACAAGACTAGGAGCGAATACAGACATCCCTTCAAATATGAATAAAATGTTTGATGCCAAAAGATTCAAGGATCAAGTCAACATTTGGCAAAGAGACTATATTTACTATGATATAAATTCTGTTACTGGTAGAGGATCTTTTAATGAAAACTTTGGCGAACATATTTATTCTTTTCAGCTATTAGGCGATCCTAATGGCGCATATAATGGGATATCTGATCAAACAGGTGACCCACGTTATAATTCATCCTTTGTTACAGGTCCTAGAGGAAGTACTCCAATCTGGACAGATGGAGAGTTTGAATTTTGGGTAAATGTAAAACTTGCATCGAAAACAGCAGTTGGGGATGGTATTAGAAAAAAATTTAAGGCGAAGGGTGAACAGTTATTTGATTTAGATATATATTATCCTCCTAGAGGCTCTGGTACTGCATTTGTAAGAGGAGTTAGTAAAACAAAAAAGTTTTTTTTACCACAACCCATGTACTTGTTTAGCTGGGATTTGGAGAAGTTTAGTGAAACAGTTAAGATAACTATCGAGGAACAGGACGATCCTGAAACTATTACAAATTCAGAAAAAACAACTTCAACCTTTGCAACTAATTTTGAATTCAATGCTTCTATTGGAGAAAAAGAGAAAGTAGGAGCGAAATTTGGAGCTACTTCCACTGAATCAAAAGAAGTCTTTTATTCAGTCGTGACCACTAAAAATGCCGATCCCTTAGGTGATGTCTACATAGCTTTTGGACATGATGTTATAATTTCTGAACAATTAGTTGATAATAATTTAATTACTCCAACAGGTGAAACACAACGTCCCCCCACACATTATCCAAATTATCAGCCAGCATTTAATCCATCATATATTTCAGGAGATTCTTATAAAATTGAAGTTGCAACTTTACAATTATATTAATTATCTTTGTATAAGATTATTAGTGCTGCAGTTTTTTTTTAATGACAATCTTAAAATTAGCTGATTATTTGATGAATAAAACAATATTTAACTTTTCTAGCCTGCAGATTTAGAGCATTATAAATAGAATTTCAACGAGCTGTGTAATTAAAATATTTTAATAATTATTTTTTATTTCGATTTCAATATTGTTTAAAACTGAAAATATAAGAATATGAAAACATTGCCCCAAATAGTTTTTACTCTTTTATTTGTTATTATTGCAGTTAGTGGATGTGATAAAAATGAAAGAGATCATTTAATTAACACAGAGGAGGAAATACCTAAAATAAAAGTGTCTGTTCATTATGTTTTAAATGAAAAGGAGTTTCCAGACACATATTCAGGTGTTTATATATTTTTTGAGAAAAAATCTGAAAACTTTATTTATTGGGATTATAACGGTGATGGTGTTTTTTCTAATGGAAAAGGATTTATCACTCCCAATAAAAGTTTGATAGTTGATAGTAATGGAATGGCAACATTTGAATTAAATGATGACGAAATAAAAAAAGACTTCATGATTTTAGTCGAAAGTAACAATACAAAAATTTATACATTGACTTATTTTGATAAATATGAAAAAGGAGTCTCTTTAAAAGCTATTTTCCGATAATTTATAAAAGTTTGAACTTGATCTGATAGTAGGACGATTTTAATCCCCCGCGACTATTCCAGTTATCGAATAATAGGGCGCTATATGGATATTGAAGATCCTACGGTCCTAATCCAAGACTGAACATGGTTGGAATAGGTTGGAAAATCATAGAATCAGATAGAATATTTAATAAAAATTTAAAAAGCCTTTCATAAATACTCAATCTCTTTCATTAGCTTTTTTCCATTATCTTTGCACTTTGTTATCGGTTACACCGTAACCCGATTATAATTCGTTTGGCGGTATTCAATTCTTAGCCGCAACGGATTACACAAACGGAGTAAGGGATGTGAAATAAATAAGTTGTCATTGTAAAATGCAAAAAGAACAAGTTTGTTGTTATAAGTTATTTGTTTTACGTCCCTAAGTGAATTACAACCGGATAGAATGATTACGATATTAGGTATAGAATCTTCCTGCGACGACACCTCGGCAGCGGTTATCCGCGACGGTGTCATTTTGTCGAACGTGATCGCCTCGCAGGCAGTACACGAGCGGTATGGCGGCGTGGTGCCCGAGCTGGCATCCCGCGCACATCAGCAGAACATCATTCCCGTGGTACACGATGCCCTGAAACAAGCGGGCGTCACAAAACAGGAAATTTCGGCGGTGGCTTTCACGCGCGGGCCGGGATTGTTGGGTTCGTTGTTGGTAGGAACCTCCTTTGCGAAAGGGCTCTCCTCTGCTCTTAATATCCCGATGGTGGAGGTGAACCATTTGCAAGCACACGTGCAAGCCCATTTCATCAAAGAAACCCCGGACGATACGAACCGACCGGAGTTCCCGTTTTTGTGCTTGCTGGTTTCGGGCGGTAACTCACAGATTATTCTCGTGAAATCGCACCGGCAGATGGAGATTATCGGGCAAACCATCGACGATGCCGCCGGTGAAGCCTTCGACAAATGCGCCAAGGTGATGGGCCTGGGTTATCCCGGAGGGCCTGTCGTGGATAAATTAGCCAAACAGGGCGATCCCGGCCGGTTTACTTTCAGCAAGCCCCATATCGCGGGATACGATTATAGCTTCAGCGGCCTGAAAACATCGTTTCTCTATTTCCTGCGCGACGAACTGAAAACCGATCCCGGCTTTATCGGGAAAAACAAGGAAGATCTCTGTGCGTCCCTGCAAAAAACGATCGTCGATATATTGATGGATAAGTTGTACCGCGCGTCAAAAGAGTTAAAAATAAAGGAAGTGGCCGTGGCGGGCGGTGTGTCTGCCAATTCAGGCTTGCGCGCTGCTTTTGAAGATTATAGTCGCCGTTATGGATGGAAAATACATATCCCGAAATTTGCTTATACTACCGATAATGCGGCTATGGTAGCTATCTCAGGGTACTACAAGTATCTCGACGGTGAGTTTTGCGGAAAAGACGTGGCGCCGTACGCCAGGGTATCCATATAACAGTATTTTAAAAATTAACCAACCATATATTATGTCACAAAAAGAGATTCCTGCTGTGGAAGAAAATAAGAAAAGTCTCAACTTCATTGAACAGATTGTTGAAAACGATTTAAAAGAAGGTAAAAACGACGGCCGTGTGCAAACCCGCTTTCCGCCGGAACCCAACGGGTACCTGCATATCGGGCACGCCAAAGCCGTGTGTATCGACTTCGGTATTGCCGAAAGATACGGTGGCATTTGCAACCTTCGGTTCGATGATACCAATCCGGTCAAGGAAGACGTTGAATACGTGGATTCCATTATGGAAGATATTCAGTGGCTCGGATTTCAGTGGAAGAACGTGTTTTACGCCTCCGATTACTTCCAGCAGTTATGGGATTTCGCCGTCCAGCTTATCCGGGAAGGAAAAGCCTATATCGATGAGCAATCGGCCGAAGAGATTGCGCGCCAAAAAGGGACGCCAACCGTTCCCGGGACGCCCAGCCCTTACCGCGAACGTCCCGTCCAGGAATCGCTCGACCTGTTTCAAAAGATGAATAGCGGTGACGTTCCAGAAGGAAAAATGGTGCTACGTGCCAAAATAGATATGGCGTCGTCAAACATGCACTTCCGTGACCCCATCCTATACCGGGTCCTCCATATCCCGCACCACCGTACGGGGACTGCCTGGAAAGCCTACCCCATGTATGATTTTGCGCACGGGCAATCCGACTATTTCGAAGGCGTGACCCATTCCATCTGCACCCTGGAATTTGTGGTACACCGCCCGCTTTACGATTGGTTTATCGACCAGCTGGCCACCGATGATTACCGTCCGCACCAGTACGAGTTCAACCGCCTGAACATGACCTACACCATGATGAGCAAGCGCAAGCTGCTTCAGCTCGTACAGGAGAAGCTGGTTTCGGGATGGGACGACCCGCGCATGCCCACGCTTTGCGGACTGCGCCGCCGCGGCTACACACCACAATCTATACGCAACTTTGTCGATAGTATCGGCTATACCAAATACGACGGGATGATCGACGTGTCGCTCCTTGAGTTTGCCGTGCGCGAGGACCTTAACAAAAAAGCCGTCCGCGTGTCGGGCGTTATCGACCCCGTAAAGCTTATCCTCACGAATTATCCCGAAGGACAAACGGAAGAGATGGAGGCGATCAACAACCCCGAGGACGAATCGATGGGAAGCCGCCGGGTTAAATTCTCGCGCGAACTCTGGATCGAACGCGACGATTTTATGGAAGACGCACCCCGTAAATACTTCCGTCTTACGCCGGGAAACGAAGTACGCCTGAAAAATGCCTACATCGTGAAATGTACCGGATGCAAAAAAGACGAAAACGGAAACGTTACGGAAGTATATGCCGAGTATGATCCGCAGACCCGGAGCGGGATGCCTGAGGCTAACCGCAAAGTGAAAGGAACCATCCACTGGGTGTCGGCACCGCATGCCATCGACGCTGAAGTACGGCTTTACGACCGGCTGTTTATCGTGGAGGATCCGGCCGGAGAGAAAGAAAAGGACTTTCGCGAACTGCTGAATCCCGATTCGCTTATCGTGAAGAAAAACTGCAAGGTGGAAGAATACCTGGCCGGCGCCGCACCGCTAGACAGCTTTCAATTCCAGCGTATCGGGTATTTTAACGTAGATACCGATTCTACGGGCGAAAAACTTGTCTTCAACCGGACAGTAGCCTTGAAGGATTCGTGGAAGAAACAAAATAGTTAAAATGGACGAGGAACTGGACGACATATCTTCCCTGGTGGAAAAATACGAGCAAATGAGTATGTTCGGCAGGAAAATTTATTTCGATGCCGACGAGTTTGCTGTGCTTGCTGATCATTACAACAATCTGGGAGACAATGAACTGGCCGAAGAGATTATTGAGGAGGGACTCAAGATGCATCCAGCCAGTCCGGAGTTGATGATTTTAAAGGCCAAGACATTGGTCTACTCCGAGTTGTATGACGAGGCGTTGTCGTACCTGAACAATATCCCCGGGGAGGGAGATATCGAGCTTCCCCTGCTTCGGATTGAGAGCCTGCTGCACCTGGAAAAGACGGATGAAGCCAATGAGGTGATCAATGAAACGATGAACAGGGAGCTGTCCATTGATGATTTGTACGTTTTTATTACCGAGGTTGGTTATGTGATGAACGATGTGGAGCATTTCGACCGGGCCATTTCCTACCTCGAGGAGAGCCTGAAGATTGATGAATCCAATCCCGATGTGCTTATCGATCTGGCATATGCCAACGAGATGAAAGGCGATTTCGCGCGAGCCATAGAATACAACAACCGGTTGCTAGACTTGGATCCCTATTCGTTTGAAGGTTGGGTAAACATCGGCAAGCTCTATTCGATGAATGAACAGTACGAGAAAGCCATTGATTCCTTCGATTTTGCGCTGACCATAAACGAAAACGATGTCTCGGCCTTGAAGATGAAAGCGTTGTCGCTCTACCTGAATGATAATGCACCCGAAGCCATCCGTATCTTCGAAGAATGCATCCGCATATCGCCCGATGACGAGTCGCTTTATGATTCGCTACTCGAGGGGTATGAGGCCATGGAACAGTACGACCAGATGATGCGCGTTATCGATATCAAGGAAAAGCGTTTCGGACCGAAAGGGATCGCTACGCGCCGGGCATTCGTTGAACTGTTGAAAGACAATATGGCTTCAGCCCGGGAATTATACAACAACATTCCCGCCGATGAAAAGGAATCGCTCGATTACTACATGCTCGAAGGAGAGTTGATGTTTATCGACGGCGATTTGCGAGGGGCGGAAGCGGCATATATAAAGGCTGCGCTATTGTCGGAAGATAACGAGGAGATCATTGACCGCCTGGCCAACGTGAGTGTTGCCCAGGAGAAATACGAACAGGCTGCGGAGTATCTGGAACAGTTGCTGAAGATCGACTCCGATTATCCGACGGCAAAATCGCGCTTGGCCTTCATCCGTTTCGAGATCGGAAACAAAGAACCTTTCGATGAAATCATGAAACAATTTTCAGACGATGAACTCCGTGCCTTACTGAACGTCATCTCTGGCTACGAAGATGCCGATTTCTCTAACTATAACCGCCAGAAGATGCTGGTTCGTCTCAATGAAGCGCGCGAAAACAGGGTGCTGTTTAAGAACATAAAATACTAAAAAAATGAATACACATTCCATCCCGTCCAATCGCCTCGCGTCTCTTGATATCCTGCGTGGCTTTGATCTTTTTATGCTGGTTTTCTTTCAGCCAGTTTTCGTAGCTTTTGCCAGGCACTGGAAAGACGTTCCGGTTTTTTCATTTCTGTTGCATCAGTTTGAACATGTTAAATGGGAGGGCTTTAGTGCCTGGGATTTGGTGATGCCGCTTTTCCTTTTTATGGTGGGTGCCGCCATGCCTTTCTCGTTTGAGAAATATCGCGCGAATCCTGACAAGAGGGCCATTTACAAAAAAATCACGAAGCGGTTTGTCATTCTGTTCATACTCGGTGCTGTGGTGCAGGGTGATCTGTTGAGCCTCGATCCGATGCAGATCCGCATTTATACCAATACATTGCAGGCAATTGCCGTAGGTTATGTTATTTCAGCCGTGCTACTGCTCCATCTGTCCCGGAAAGGCCAGGTGGTGGCCACTTTGTTGCTGCTGACTGGTTATTGGGCATTACTTACTTTCCTGGGCGACTTCACCCCCGACGGCAACTTTGCGGAAGCTGTCGATAGGGCCGTACTGGGAAGAGTTCGCGACGGCGTAACGTATGCCGAAGACGGTTCGTGGAGTTTTTCGGATAACTACCGCTATACCTGGGTGCTGACCAGTATGGTGTTTGGGGTAACCACTATGCTGGGTGCTTTTGCCGGACAAATCATGAAAAACGGTAAAGATAAACGGAAGAACAGCCAATTGCTGTTCATTATTGGTGGGGCGTTGCTCGTTTCAGCCTGGCTGTTGAGCTTCCAGACCCCTATCATCAAAAAGATATGGTCAGCCAGCATGACGCTCTGGTCCGGAGGATTATGTTTCCTGTTGATGGCATTGTTCTATTACATCGTCGATTACAAAGGCCGATCAAATGGATTGAACTGGCTGAAAATTTACGGAATGAATTCAATCGTTGCTTACACGCTTGGGATGGTTGTCAATTTCAGAAGTACGGCACATTCCCTGCTTTGGGGATTGGAAAAATATACGGGTGACTATTATTCTGCCATACTCACTTTTGCCAATTTTCTAATCCTATTTTTTATTTTGCAATTGATGTATAAGTTGAGGGTTTTTGTAAAAATTTAGGCGTACCCCCTGAGCGTAAATCAACTGAGTTACCCGTTCTTCACCGTAAGGTATTTCCGGGCTTTTATTTTTTTATTGAAAATTTCAGTTGTTCAGTTTTTATTGCTATTTTTACGGCAATTATTCTATATCCATTTTTCCCAGGAAAAAAAGAGTAACTTATTAAATCAGAAAAGTTATAAAACAATATTTTTGAATTTTTTAATCTAAAACAAATTTTTATGTCATCAAAAATGTCAAGAAGGAAGTTTATCCAGGCAGGCGCAACAGCTGCGGTTGGATTAACTGTCGTACCTTCATCGGTACTCGGTAAAAGCATGGGGCACATGGCTCCGAGTGATAAACTCAACATCGTTGGTGTTGGAGTTGGAGGGATGGGTTTTGCTAACCTGAAAAACCTCGAAAGCCAGAATATAATTGGCTTGTGCGATGTGGACTGGAAGTACAGCCAGCGCGTTTTTGATTATTTCCCGAAAGCGAAAAAATACTACGACTATCGTAAGATGTATGACGAATTAGGAAAATCAATCGACGGTGTTGTTGTAGCTACTGCTGACCATACTCACGCCATTGTTGCGGCTGAAGCCATGACCATGGGAAAACACGTGTATGTGCAGAAACCGTTGACACACAGTGTATATGAGTCGCGTCTTCTGACAAACCTGGCTAAAAAATACAAAGTAGCCACCCAGATGGGTAACCAGGGATCTTCGGGCCCAGGCGTTCGCCAGGTGATTGATTGGATCAGGGATGGACAAATTGGTGAAGTCACCCGCGTGGACACTTTCACCGACAGGCCCATCTGGCCGCAAGGTCTCATGACACCTAAGAAAGCAGACAAAGTGCCGTCTACCTTAAACTGGGATTTGTTTATCGGCCCGGCCAACAAACGTCCGTTCAACAACATCTATCACCCCTGGAACTGGCGTGGATGGTGGGACTTCGGAACAGGCGCATTGGGAGATATGGCCTGCCATATTTTGCATCCCGTGTTTAAAGGATTAAACCTCGGTTATCCCACAAAAGTTCAGGGCTCATCTACCATGTTGTTAACAGACTGTGCTCCCAATGCACAAATGGTGAAATATGTTTTCCCGTCTCGCGACAATATGCCGAAAGTAGCTATGCCTGAAGTGGAAGTTACCTGGTACGATGGCGGCCTGCAACCGTTCCGTCCCGAAGGAGTACCTGCCGGAAAGAACCTGAACGACCAGGGCGGTGGCGTTATTTTCCACGGAACAAAAGACACGTTGATCTGCGGCTGCTACGGCGTAAATCCATGGTTGGTATCCGGAAGGAAACCCAACTCCCCGAAAACCCAGCGTGAAGTTACCCTTTCTCACGAACTGGATTGGGTGCGTGCATGTAAGGAAAGTCCGGAAAATCGCGTTGAAACAGCCTCTCCTTTCTCAGAAGCAGGTCCTTTCAACGAAATGGTGGTCATGGGTGTTCTTGCCGTAAGATTACAGGGTCTTAACCAGGAACTCCACTGGGATGGTGAAAACATGAAGTTTACCAACATTCCGGCTGATGCGACAATAAAGACAATTATTGAAGACGGTTTCAAGATTACCGACGGTCACCCCACGTTTAACAAAACATGGACGGAACCTGTAAGTGCTAACGAGTATGCTGCCGAAATGATCAACCATACTTATCAAAACGGTTGGAAATTACCGGCAATGCCGTAAATTTTTAGATAACAGATGTCAGATATCAGACTCCTACGCTGTTTAACAACACCGTTTTGAGCCTGATGTCTGATGTCGTCATCTATAAGGAAAAGTTTAAATTTTAAAAAAGAACAAGTATGAAAAAAGTTTTTAATGTGCTCTTAAGCGTTGCGGTTGCCACAGCTTTTGTAGCTTGTACCGGAGGTGCAAAAAAAACAGCAGAAACAGAAGGTGTTGATTCTATGAAAACAGAAACTCCTCAATATTCAGTAGTTGACAAACCGCAAGTGGACTTGTCGAAGTTTGAAACGGATAAAGACGGTTACATCGTATTGTTCAACGGTAAAGACTTTACCGGCTGGCGCGGATACGGCAAGGATGCTGTACCCGGAAAATGGACCATCGAAGACGGTGCTATCAAGTTCAACGGTTCTGGAGGCGGTGAAGCCCAGGACGGTGACGGTGGCGATATTATTTTCGACCACAAGTTCAAAAACTTTGAACTGGTGCTGGAGTGGAAAGTCTCCAAAGGAGGTAACTCGGGTATTTTCTATCTGGCACAGGAAGTAACTACAACCGATAAAGACGGCAACGTAAAAACCGAACCTATCTATATTTCCTCTCCCGAATACCAGGTGCTGGATAATGCCAACCATCCCGATGCCAAACTGGGTAAGGACAATAACCGGCAATCCGCTTCGCTCTACGATATGATTCCTGCAGTTCCACAAAACCAGAAACCTTTTGGTGAATGGAACGCAGCAAAAATTATGGTGTATAAGGGAACCGTTGTTCACGGACAGAACAACGAAAATGTGGTTGAGTACCATTTGTGGACTCCCCAATGGACAGAAATGCTCCAGGCCAGCAAGTTCAGCCAGGAAAAATGGCCGTTGGCTTTTGAACTGCTGAATAACTGTGGCGGACCCAACCGCGAAGGATTCATCGGCTTCCAGGACCATGGGGATGATGTTTGGTTCCGTAACATTAAAGTTAAAATCTTAGATTAAGGGTATAATCCAAAAAAGAGTGTTTCTATCAAGTTTAGGAATACTCTTTTTTTAATAGAATAAAAGAATGAAAAAAAAATCAAATTTATTTGCAGTAATTTTGTTGGGTAGCCTGTTCCTGTTATCGGGTTGCGATCAGGGACAGAAAAAAGAAGCAACGGAAGCGAACGTTAAAAAAGACATCTACCTTCAGTTGTATTCTGTTCGGGACGACATAAAAGCCAACTATCAGGCAACCATAGATACTGTTGCCAATACAGGCTTTACCGGAGTAGAGGCGGCTGGTTATAACGACGGCCAGTTTTACGGAATGGCTCCTGCCGACTTTAAAAAATCCATTGAAGATGCCGGGTTGGAAGTTCTTTCTTCCCACGCAGGACGTCCGTTGGCTGATAATACAAAAGATACCAACTGGGACGAAGTTTGGAAATGGTGGGATACCGCTATCCAGGCTCATAAGGATGCTGGTATGAAATACCTGGTGGTCGCCTGGATCCCCACACCCAAAACGTTGGTCGATCTTAAAGCTTATTGCGATTACTTTAACCAGGTTGGAGAAAAATGTAACGCAGCAGGAATCCGCTTCGGCTATCACAACCACAACTTCGAATTCACCGAAATAGAAGGAGAAGTGATGTACGACTATATGTTAAAAAATACCGATCCTGCCAAGGTGTTCTTCCAGATGGACGTGTACTGGGTAGTTCGTGGTGGACAAAGCCCGGTGGAATACTTCAATGCTTATCCCGGACGTTTCGAAATTCTTCATATAAAAGACAATAAGGAACTCGGACAAAGCGGAATGGTCGGATTTGATGCTATTTTCAAAAATATTGACAAATCCGGTGCAAAATACCTGGTAGTAGAAGTTGAAAAATATACTGGAACTCCTTTTGAAGGTATAAAAGAAAGCTATAACTATCTGGCGAATGCTGATTACGTGAAGGCTAGTTATAAATAGTTCAAAAAAACCGGCAATTCGCCGGTTTTTTTATTTATGCTCCCTGTATTCTCCGGGAGCAATCCCTTCCTTCGCCTTGAATACCCTGTAAAACGCACTCAGACTCGAGAATCCCGACATCTCGGCGATCTGTAACATCGACAAATTGTCGTACTCCGGATTCTTCATGATTCCCTTTACATACTCTATACGAAAACCGTTCACCCAATCGCAGAAGTTCGTCTGCATCTCTTCATTCACAATTCGGGATATGTAGGTCCGGTTGGTCCCTGCCATCAATGCAATATCGGTAATCCGTAGTTCGGGATTCTTATACAGCTCGTTCTTTCTCAGTAAATCAGAGAGATGCTGCTTGGTTATTCTGTCGCTTAATGCCGGTTGCTTCCTCTCTGTGGCCCTGAGCCTTTTCTTGCGGTAATCATTCACGTCGTTCGTGAAATCGGCTACGGTAAAGTTTTGGTGATAGCCAACGTATCCGATAAAAAACAAAAAAAGCGAATGCGTGAGAGCCGGAAAGGCTATCAAAGGGCCTTTATCTACAAAGAAATCCTTGCCAATCACATTGGAGACAAGCGAGACAACGGAAGCAAACAGAAAGGCGAAAAGAATCCACTTTACCGAACTGAGGTCCTTACCCCCTGTGTTGGAGTAAAACTCTTTCACCTCCTTATTGTACCGGACTATAAGCCTGTATCCGAACCACACCGATAAGATTACCTGCACTAGAAAAAATGCCTTGAACAAGGTGGTGCGAAGAACCTGCAGCCGTACCAACCGAGGATAGGGCCCGGTAAAACCCTGCTCGTGGTACATGACTCCGCGGACAAAAAGGTTCAGTTCTTCGGGCGACATGGCGAAGTAGATGACGAACGAGAAGATCGACAACACCATCGCAGGCAGTAAAATCCAACTCCACCGCCAGTCGATCCGGATCTCGCGCGTAAGAAGCCGGATATAATAGTAATAAAGCGGGTAGGAGGAGAGGGACGTGAACACCCAGATGTTGTCCGTAAAGGCGAACAGGTCGTATTGCCGGTTGAAAAAAGCGGCGTGCACAAAATAATTGATTGCCGATAACGACAAGAAAAAAGCCAGGTAATTTTTCGGTAGATTCCGGTTATTGTCGCACAACAGAAGTACTACCCAAAACAGGCATACGAACATGGGCATGACCGACAGGATAAGTTGTATCAACATATGGGGGCAGTTTGTTTTTACAAAAATAAGTAATTTTTATGAATTAGGAATAAATTTTTACGAATCGGGAAAAAGAGAAACCCATCCCTCCGTAAATTTGCCAAAATTCTATACTGTGGTACCGTCTTTCCTTCTGCTTTCCCGATCAACGTAAAACGTGAACAGATAGTAAACTACAAACATTTTTTTAACAATGAGAACAGAACAAACACCAACGGAGAAACCTGCTGAACTTTACACAGCTCCTCAAATTGAAGTTATCGACATCGAACTGGAACAAAACATCATGGGCAGCGGTACATTGCCGGATGCACCGGGTGAGGACTGGTAAATGAATCCATTACAAATTACAATTTACAAATTTTAAATTATGAAGAATAAATTCTTATTGTGGGCAGCCTCGGCCCTGTTTGTGATTACCGGATGCACCACTGATGTGATTGTTGATGAGAAACCGGTCACGGTGAACGGCCGTAAGATTACCCTGACGGCATCCATGCCCAATGAGGCATCGCAAACCCGCCTCAGTCTGGAGCAGGAAGCGGGTACAAAGAACATTACTGTTAAATGGAAAGCGGGCGACGTGGTGCAGTTCTTCTTCAAGCAAGACGCAACGCTCGTGGCGGGAACTCCCGTAACGTTGGCCGAGACAGACATTACTATGGAAGGGAAGAAAGCTGCCTTTTCCCTCGAAGTGCCAACAGAGATCGATGAGCAATCCGCCTTTACGGTTTACAGCCTTCATGGGGCGGAAGCTTCCGTCAACGGCGGGAAGATAAACGCAAATGTTTCCCCGGTCGGGTTCAAGCCCATAAGCGAGTTGACAGACGTGCCTGTTGCGGGTAAGGTTGAGGTGGCTGCGGGCGCTTCGGCTGGCGATGTGCCCCTGGCTCATTTGGGTGTGTTGCATTGCCTGACCATCAGAAACAGTGCGGAAGCCGAATGGGTGGTTACCCCCGCCCTGGATTTTGTAAACGCGGAAGATGCCTGGTTTTACCGGCCCGATGTGGCCGGGATCCCTTACTACGACCTCGTAGGAGAAACCGTTGAATTCCTGCCCGGAACGCCATTATCCCCTTCCGCCGTAACCGTTCCTGCGGGAGGTAGCCTGCAACTGGTGCAATGGGTAATGCCCAACACCAATATTACTCCGGAAATATGGCTGACAGCTCAGCTTACGGGAGACATAAATGTTGTTTCCAGTAACAGCAAGCCCGCCCGGAGTACAGCCCTGGTGAAAGGGCGGGCGTATCACCTGTACGCCTTATGGGAGGGCACTTCGCTGAACTTTACAGACGATACGTTTACGCCTCCTCTCGCCATCGACGAGTTGACACTTTCCGGTGACCTGATGCATGCCGCTGATGGTTCCGGATTTATCGGTGTTGTTTATTCCAAAGGCGACGGAAAGGTCTATTACAACGCCGCGCAAACCAGCGGAACCTGGGTGGGTGAAACCGATTTTGGAACCGGATCCGAAGCACGCGTGGCCGTTGACCGGAGCGACCATCCGCATGTCGTGTTTAAGACTGTCGACAATAAAATTGCCTACCTAAGGCATAACGGCACGGCATGGAGCAGCCCCGTTTATATCGAATCCAACGACGCGGGAGCCTGTTCAAAACCCGATATTGATGTGGATGCAGGCGGGAATGCCCATATCACCTATACCGACACTCGGGGGCAGAACGGAAATTATACCGACCATCCCGATATCATGTATGCGGTAAACAGTTCGGGAGGCTTTGTTAAAACAGTTATCCATAACGGTTATTACGAGTCTTACGGAGGTGCGGACGCGGGAGCCGATTATTTCAACAAAGGTTCATACATTTCCGTAGATGGAGTAGGAAACTATTACATCATAGCGCATCATTACGGTTTTTGGAAGTGGATGTCCGGAACCGATCGTACCTACAGTATAGCCATAACTACCAATTCGGCGACCGGAAGCTCATCCGTATCATCCGCAGATCTTTACGATTTGTACGACCTGGAGTTTAACGGTACTGAGGTTGTCGCCCTTTATAAGGACTACACCGCGAACCGCACGGCTACTATTGAGGTTAGTGCCGCAACCGCTTTGTTTACAAACCCGCAAGACATTGTAACTGCAGTTACCCCTCACGGGTTATCGGGCACATCGTCTGCAACGCTTGTTGCCGGCTTGGCGGCTTCAAACTTGTTCACTAAGTACAACACGATGGAAAATACCGAATCGGGAGTGACGGTGAAGACAGGTACCCGGGTTGCGGCGGTGAATATCGGCACGGATTTCTTTTCGGTCTATACCGATAACGCCGACTCAAAGATCAAAATCCTGAAAATCATAATACCCCTATAACAGTAAAAATCCCCGGCCAGTATAGCCGGGGATTTTAGTATAATTCAGAAACCGTAAGGTGGATTACGCTTTGCCTGCGCTGCCGAGTACTTTCTCGGTTTTGTGCATATAGAGTTTCTTCAACGATTCGCGAGCCGGGCCCAGGTATTTGCGCGGGTCAAACTCAGCGGGCTGGTTGGCGAACACTTCACGAACGGCAGCTGTCATAGCCAGGCGGCCGTCGGAGTCGATGTTGATTTTACATACAGCCGATTTGGCAGCTTCACGCAGCCATTCTTCGGGAATACCGATCGAGTCTTTCAGCTTGCCGCCGTATTGGTTGATGATATCCACGTATTCCTGTGGAACCGAAGAAGAACCGTGCAGAACGATGGGGAATCCGGGTATACGCTCTTCGATCTCTTTCAAAATGTCGAAACGCAGCATAGGGGGAACCAACTTGCCGTTCTCGTCGCGTGTGCACTGGTCGGGCGTAAATTTAAACGCTCCGTGCGATGTCCCGATGGAGATAGCCAGAGAATCAACTCCGGTGCGGGTGACAAAATCAACCACTTCATCCGGTTCGGTGTACGTGTGGTGTTCGGCCTGAACATCGTCTTCGATACCGGCCAAAACGCCCAGTTCACCTTCAACCGTCACGTCGAATTGGTGCGCATAGTCCACCACTTTCTTGGTCAACGCGATGTTTTCTTCGTACGGAAGGTGCGAACCATCAATCATAACCGAAGAGAAACCGCTTTCGATACAATCCTTGCACAATTCAAAGCTGTCGCCGTGGTCCAGGTGAAGGACAATGGGTATCTCATATCCCAGTTCCTTTGCATACTGAACGGCACCTTGAGCCATATAACGCAGCAGGGTCTGATTGGCATACTTACGCGCACCGCTGGAAACCTGCAAAATTACGGGCGACTTTGTTGCCACGCAAGCAGAAACAATTGCCTGCAACTGTTCCATGTTGTTAAAATTGAAAGCAGGAATAGCATAGCCTCCCTCAATCGCTTTTTTAAACAATTCTTTTGAGTTTACCAAACCCAACTCTTTGTAACTTACCATATTCTTGTTATTTAAAAAATTAATGAATTACGTTCCCAAAACAAGGTACAAAAATAACATTTATTCTGCACAAACGGAAATTTTTTCTCCTAAGAGAATGTAAAAGAGTTGAGTTTATTAGAGATGGAGTCTCATATTTTTGTTAAAACTGTCGTTATGTCATTTTTTTCTCCTATTTTTGTGATTAATTTTTGAGTGGCCTTTACAAAGAGAAACATCCAAAAAGTTAGTTTTCTAATATTATTTTGAACAATAAATTACAAATCAATTATGATCGTAGGGATTCCCAAAGAAATTATGTCGGGAGAAGCTCGTGTGGCTGCTACCCCCGAAACCGTGAAGAAATTTATTCAGGACGGCATGACCGTGCTTGTGGAAGCCGGTGCCGGAGTAAAATCGCTTTATTACGACGAACAGTATAGAGAAGCCGGAGCCGAAATGGTAGGCGATGCGGAGCACCTCTTCGAAAGAGCTGACCTTATCCTGAAAGTGAAAGAACCGCTTTTTAACGAAAATGTGGGTAAGCACGAAGTGGAGATGATGCATCCGGGGCAGTTCCTGATTACGTTCATCCATCCCGCCTCACCCGTAAACCACAACATGGTAAAGCAATTGGCCGCCCGGGGCGTGACCGGCCTCACACTCGATAGCATCCCCCGCATCTCGCGCGCTCAAAACATGGACGCCCTCACCTCGATGAGTACTTGTGCAGGTTACAAGGGAATCATCATGGCGGCCGACGACCTGTCGGTATTCATGCCGCAGATGTTCACCGCCGTAGGAATGCTTAAGCCTGCCAACGTGCTGGTTATCGGTGCCGGTGTTGCCGGATTGCAGGCGCTGGCCACTGCCAAGCGGCTGGGGGCAGTGACTTACGCCATGGACATTCGTCCTGCTGCCAGCGAACAGGCCAAAAGCGTCGGAGCCAGGATCATTGAAACCGGCATTCCGGAAGAGTTGGCGGTCGGCAAGGGCGGATATGCGCAAAAGCTCCCCGAGGAGTGGTTGGCGAAAGAGCGTGAAGTGCTGGCAAGTGTGCTGAAAGATATGGACATTGTGTTCTGCAGCGCGTTGATTCCGGGAAAGGTGGCGCCGGTTCTTATTACCGGGGAAATGGTGGAATCGATGAAAAACGGAGCGGTGATTGTGGATATCTCCATCGATCAGGGCGGTAACTGCGAGGTTACCCCGGCAGGAAGAAAAGAGGTGATCCACAACGTGATGGTTCAGGGAATCAAGAATATACCGGGATTAATTCCCACCAGCTCTACCTGGATGTTCTCTCAAAACGTTTATAACCTGGTGAAATACTTATCGAAAGACGGAGAGGTAGCGCTAGACCTGAACGATGAAATTGTCCGTTCTATCCTGGTAACCCATAAGGGCGAGATCGTGCACGAGGGAACGCGTGAAGCGATGGGATTGTGAAAAATAAATTTTAATTGCTGAGGTTGACATGAATCCAGTTTTTTTGATAGTGATTTTTGCATTGGCCACCGGGGTCGGATACGTGATCATCAAAAACGTGCCGAGCTTGCTGCATACCCCGCTGATGTCGGGAATGAACGCCCTGTCGGGAATTACCATTCTCGGTGCGGTAGCCGCGGTGGGTTTGTCGGTTGCGGCCGTTCGGCAGCAGGACGTTATAACCGGACAGATCCTGGGTGGATTGGCCGTTGTTGCCGCTACGGTAAACGTTGTCGGCGGTTTCGGAGTTACACACCGGATGCTTAAGATGTTCGACAAGAAAAAGAAGGAGGAAAGGCCATCATGACACCCACTCTTTATTACGTTGTTTGTGCGGTTTTGTCCGTCACCGTTTTGTTGGGGATCTCCATGATGAGCCGGGTGAAGACGGCTGTCCGGGGCAACATCATCAGTGCGGCCAGTGTTCTCGCGGGGATTGTGGTTACGTTGCTTTACAACCGGATTGCTTCTGTTGGAAGCATATACGTTTATATGTTGGTGGGGGTTGTTATCGGAAGTGCGTTTGCCGTCCGTGTAAAAATGATCCAGATGCCACAGCTGGTCGCCTTGCTGAACGGGGTAGGCGGGCTGGCATCTGCCCTGGTAGGTATCCTGACGTTGCTGGGAGTGGGGCAGTGGGTAAGTGATTTTCCCGTCTTTTCCAACGTTACCGCCGTCCTGGCGATAGTGGTGGGGGTTATCACCCTGGTTGGTAGCCTGGTCGCTGCCGGGAAGCTGCATAAGCTTTTGTCCCAGAGGCCGGTAATCTGGAAAAACCACGCTGTCGTGTTGAACTTCAGCCTGATTGTGCTCACCGTTTCCGTGGTTTATTCTGCTTTTGCGGGAAACGTGTTTGGCCTGCCTGCGGACGTTGCACTGATTCTGTTGATAAGCATCGCATTCAGCACACTTTTCGGATTTGCTTTTTCCATCCGCGTGGGAGGAGCGGACATGCCCATTACCATCTCGCTGCTTAACTCGTTGAGCGGTGTGGCCGGAGCTATTGCCGGTATGGCGATCAGCGATATCCTGCTGGTTTCGGTCGGAGGGATTGTGGGTGCATCCGGATTATTCCTGACGCAGATCATGTGCCGTTCGATGAACCGCAGCCTGATGGATATTTTAACCGGGAAAACCTCCGTTTCGGGGAAAAAAGTGGTCCAGCCCCAGCCAGTAATGGAAGAGCCGAAAAGCGAAACGCCAGATGAGCAACCCGGTAAGCCGTCGGCCGGAGAAATCCTGCGGAATGCCCGGTCGGTGATCATCGTTCCCGGATACGGAATGGCCCTGGCACAGGCACAACACCTGGTACGCCAGCTGGCCGACAAGCTGGAGGCGAACGGTGCGGAAGTGCGTTACGCCATCCATCCCGTCGCCGGCCGCATGCCCGGGCACATGAACGTGCTGCTGGCGGAGGCCGACGTGCCTTACGAGCAGCTTTACGAGATGGACGTGATCAACGGCGACTTCAAAGACACCGATGCAGTGATCGTGATCGGCGCCAACGACGTGCTCAACCCGGCTGCCCGCGATGCGGTGGATACCCCCATCTACGGGATGCCCGTGCTGAATGTGGATGAGGCCCCGGAGGTTTTCATCTGCAATTTCGACCTGAGCCCCGGTTACGCCGGCGTGGAGAATCCGCTTTACACCAAAAGGAGCGGCGTTCACCTGATGCTGGGCGACGCCAAGGAGTCGCTCTCAACGATGATCGCGTGGTTGAATTAAAAAAACAGTTGCAAAAATGTCCCTGAAAACGGGACATTTTTGATTTAAAACAGGCCATTTCCCCATTTTCCCTTACGGATAGCTTTGTAGTTTAATAAATTTTATATTTCTTTGTTTGGCTTTATTTATCTTTTCCACACTTATTAATGTTTAATTTCTCGGCAAATGGAAAATTTCAACAACGATAATCAAATTCAGATAGAGCTCACGGAAGAAATTGCTCAGGGAACCTATTCTAATCTGGCCATCATCTCACACTCCTCTTCGGAATTTGTGGTGGATTTCGTACGGATTGTCCCGGGTATTCCCAAGGCAAAAGTAAAATCGCGCATTATCCTCACGCCCGAACACGCCAAAAGACTTCTTCTGGCGCTGAAGGACAATATTGATAAGTTTGAGAAGATGAACGGGACCATTTCGGTGAACAACGAAAATCCCGGTTTTCTCCCTCCCATAGGAGGAATGGGGCAGGCGTAGCCTCTCCCCCTTTTTTTGTTTACATTTATTTTAAAAATCACACTTTTTTTTATGGAATCAGAAGTAAAAAAAGAAAAATTCAATTGGTTCACCATGTTTTGGGAGGGCTTTATCAGTATGTCGAAACTCGGCAGGACACTGTGGATAATAGTGATTGTAAAGCTCATCATCATGTTTGCCATACTCAAGCCCATTTTTTTTCCCGATTTTCTCAAGGCACAGGTAAGCGACGAATCGGAAAAAGCGGGATACGTGCGTGAACAAATGATTGAAAGGTCGTCTTTCGATTCAGAAGAATAAAAATAAAATTATTAACCCAATTAATCTTTTAAAGATCTATGGACTTATTACTGAATGCATCAGCTGTTGGTTGGGCGAGAGGGCAGTTTGCCCTTACGGCCGGCTATCATTGGATTTTTGTCCCGCTTACGCTGGGATTGGCCGTGATCATGTCTATCATGGAAACCATGTATGTGCGTACCGGAGACGAGAAATGGAAAAAAACCGCCAAGTTCTGGCAAATCATTTTCGGTATCAATTTCGCTATCGGTGTGGCAACGGGCATTATCCTGGAATTTCAGTTCGGTACAAACTGGTCGAATTACAGTTTGTTCGTGGGCGATATTTTTGGCGCGCCGCTAGCCATTGAAGGTATTGTAGCGTTCTTCCTCGAAGCAACGTTCATTTCCATCATGTTTTTCGGGTGGGACCGGGTAAGCAAAAAGATGCACCTGGCTTCGACCTGGCTGGTGACCCTCGGGGCCACTCTGTCGGCGTTCTGGATCCTGGTGGCGAACGCCTGGATGCAGTATCCCATCGGGATGGAGTTCAACCCCGAGACCATGAGGAACGAGATGGTCGACTTCTGGGCGGTGGCCGGATCTCCCGTTGCCATCAACAAGTTTTTTCATACGGTCACCTCGTCGTGGGGCCTCGGCGCCGCGTTCGTGGTGGGGGTAAGCAGCTGGTACCTGATCAAGAAGAGGCACCAGGATTTTGCGCTCAGGAGCGTAAAGATTGCCACCATATTCGGATTGGTGTCGTTTATATTGATTGCGGTCAGTGGTGACGGGTCGGCCTATGAAGTCACGCAAAAGCAGCCGATGAAGCTAGCCGCCATGGAAGGCTTGTACGAAGGAAAGGAAGGGGCCGGATTGGTAGCTGTCGGTTTGCTCAACCCGAAAAAGGAAGCATACAACGACGACGTGAATCCCTACCTGTTCAAGATAGAAATCCCCAAGCTTTTGTCCCTGATGGGATACCGGAACATAAACGCGTTTGTACCCGGCATCAAGGACGTTATTGACGGCGGATACACACTGCCCGACGGCTCCACCGCCTTGTCTTTCCAGGAAAAAAGGGAGCGCGGCCTGCTGGCCCACAAGGCGCTGGCCGATTTCCAGCAAGCGAAGAGTGAAGGACGGGATACCGATGCCGCCAATTTCGAAACCATCATCAAAGACAATTACAGCTACTTCGGCTACGGTTTCCTGGAAAAGGAAGAAGACCTGATCCCGAATGTTCCCCTCACGTTTTACATGTTCCACTTTATGGTGATGGTAGGTGGATATTTCATCCTGTTCTTTGCGGTGGTTTGGTATTTCCACAGCAGGAAAAAGCTCGAAAACTTCACAGCCCTGCAATACATCGGTTTATGGAGTATCGTGCTGGCCTACCTGGCCAGCCAGTTCGGATGGGTGGTTGCCGAAGTGGGGCGCCAGCCGTGGACTATACAGGACGTGCTGCCTGTTCAGGCGGCAGCGTCGGGAGTATCTGCCGGAAACGTGATAACCACTTTTATCCTCTTCGCGGTGTTGTTCACCGTTCTACTTATTGCGGAAGTTACCATTATGCTGAAACAGATCCGGAAAGGGCCTGATTTCTAATCTTTCACAGAATAATTTATACACTTTAAAAACTCAAGCAAATTATGATAACTTACGAATTTCTACAGAATTACTGGTGGTTTATAATATCGCTGCTGGGAGGATTGTTGGTCTTTCTTCTTTTTGTGCAGGGTGGACAGTCGATGATCCATTCGATCTCGAAGACGGAAGATGAAAAGAAACTGGTTATAAATGCCCTGGGCCGCAAATGGGAGTACACCTTTACCACACTGGTCACGTTCGGTGGCGCGTTCTTTGCATCGTTCCCGTTGTTTTACGCCACCAGCTTCGGCGGGGCATACTGGGTATGGATGTTGCTTTTGTTCTCTTTTGTGGTGCAGGCCGTATCCTATGAATTTCAATCGAAGCCGGGTAATGTGTTCGGGCCGAAGACGTATCGGTCGTTCCTGTTCTTCAACGGGATAATCGGTACTTTCGTGCTGGGTGTTGCCGTTGCCACGTTCTTCACCGGATCGGAGTTTACCATCAACAAGGTGAATCTGGTGAGCTTTGGAACTGCCGGGAACGTGATGAGCGGGTGGGACAATCCGCTTCACGGCCTCGAAGCGCTGGGGAACCTGAGGAACTGGTGCCTGGGGCTGGCCGTTCTTTTTCTCGCAAGGACGATGGCGAGCCTGTTTTTTGTGAACAGGCTTGATCACGACGTGTTACACAAGAGATCGAGAAAATACACGCTGTACAACGGTGTGCCGTTTGTGGTATTCTTCCTGGCTTTTCTCATCTGGACGCTGGTTTCCGACGGCTATGCTGTTAATCCGGATACGCAAGAGGTATATATGGAACCCTACAAGTACCTGAACAACTTCATCCAGATGCCGGTGGTGCTTGTTCTTTTCCTGTTGGGTGTCGTGTCGGTCCTGTGGGGAATTTTCGGTACGGTGGCCAACAAATCGTTCAATAAGGGAATCTGGTTTGCCGGGGCTGGCACAGTGGTGGCGGTAACCATGCTGTTGCTTGTGGCCGGCTACAACCATACGGCATATTATCCGTCGTATACCAACCTGCAAAGCTCGCTTACCGTACAAAATTCATCCTCCAGCGAGTTCACGTTGACGGCCATGTCAATTGTTTCGTTGCTCGTTCCTTTTGTGTTTGCCTACATCGTTTATGCCTGGAGGGCGCTGGAAGGGAAGAAGCTGAAACTCGAAGACTTGAACAAGGACGGGCACGCCTATTAAAAATTCTGTGTCCGGTGTCATTTAAGAAGGGGAACAATCAAAAAAAGGTTGTTCCCTTTTATTTTAACCGTTTCAGGGCAGGTGTGAAAAATAAAATGTGTATATTTGCATACATATTTTTTAACAGATGAGACGAAAAGTATTCGTGTTTTCATTCCTTGTGGCGGTTCTGCTCTCTTCACTCTTCTCCTCCTGCAACCAGGACAAGAGAAGTTTGTTCAAGGCAGACAACGGGATAGAGTTTGATACGATAAACATAGAAAAGAAATACTTTCTGGATGATAATCCGGAAAATCCCTCGTGTAACCTGAAACTGACCTTTGTTTATCCGGAAAGAATTTCGAATTTCGACGCTCGGGCAGCCAGACGTGTTTTTCTAAGGACGGTGATCGGCCCCAGCTACGACAGCTTGTCCGTTCAGGAAGCCGTTGACAGGTACGCCCGGAATTATATCGCGAACTACCGCAATGATGCGGAGATCTATAAGGTCAACAAACCCTTGCACGACGAGCATGCCGGCGACACTGCAGAAGGCCTGTATGTCACCGATGAAGAGCTCGATTATCTCCCCGAGGTGTTTTACTCCTATTACGAGAACCTTTCCGATTCCATCGTTTACAACCAGTTTGGCATTATCTCGTTTCAGGTGAGGCAGGTGAACAACAAGGGTGGCCGCATGTCGTACGAAACCGTTAGAAACTACGTGCTCGACTTGTCGAGCGGCGAGCTGATGGCCGAAGGCGACATTTTCTCCGCCGGTTACGACCTGGCATTGCGTCCGATCCTTCAAAGCTTTTTGCTGGAAGCACACGGCGTAAAGTCCGTCCAGGAGCTGGAAGACCTGGGCTTTTTCGGTATTGACGAGATCGTTCCGAACAAGAATTTTCTCATTAACGATAAAGGAATAACCTACACGTTCAATAAGGGAGAGTACTCGGCTTACCAGCTTCAGGTACCCGAGGTTTTTATCCCGTATACGGCCGTCCGCTCCCTGTTGCGCGAGAATTCCGTTGTCTCAAAATTAGCCCGGCTGAAGTGAGTGTCATCGATACATATTTCCCCTCGCTTTCCGCGAAGCAGAAAGAGCAGTTCGACGCCCTTTTTGATTTGTATTCCGACTGGAACTCCCGGATAAACGTCATTTCGCGTAAGGATATCGATAATCTTTACCTCCACCATGTACTGCATTCGCTTGCCATTGCCCGGTTCATCCGTTTTCAACCCGGTACGTCCGTCATCGACGTAGGGACTGGCGGTGGGTTTCCCGGTGTGCCGCTGGCCGTGTTTTTCCCTGAGGTCCGCTTTCTGCTGCTGGACAGCATCGGGAAGAAGGTAAAGGTAGCCCGCGAGGTTTCGCAAGCCATCGGCCTGGAAAACGTGGACTTCATCCATTCGCGTATGGAAGACGAGAAGCGGAAATTCGACTTTGTAGTGAGTCGCGCCGTCATGCCGTTGCCCGATCTGGAGAAGATCGTGCGGAAAAACATCTCCTCCGAGCAGAGAAATGCACTCCCCAACGGGATTATCTGCCTTAAGGGCGGTAATCTGGCCTCCGAGCTGTCCCCGTTCAAGAACAAGGCGGAGGTGTTCTCCCTCAGCAGCTACTTCCCCGAACCTTTCTTCGAGACCAAGAAGTTGGTCTATCTGCCGGTGTAGGGTTGTATATTTGAAGAAAATGTTGTATTTTTGCAAGCCCGAATTGTTAGCTCAGCTGGTTTAGAGCGCTGCCTTGACAGGGCAGAGGTCGTTGGTTCGAATCCAACACAGTTCACTACATCACCTTACTTGTCTCCTCCGGGATTCATAATGTCGGTTTAAGCGGAGGATATTTGCATCGTCAAGTTTAGTACTTGTTCTTATTCATGTCCTTCTTATAATTCTTTATTATTTTCCCCAATTCTTTATCTTTTTTGCGTTTCTCCACCACTGTCAATTCAAAGTGCGCTTTCTCTCTTTCCAATTTTAAGTAATTTTCATAAGAGTTTTTATCTATATCTCCTTTTTCAACGGCTTCAAGAATGGAGCAGCCCGTCTCGCGGGTGTGTGTACAATCTTTGAACTTACAATTTTGAGAAAGACTGACAATCTTGTCAAATGTGATTTCTAATCCGCTTGTTGTGTCTGCAATGCCTACTTCTCTCATACCTGGGTTGTCAACCAGTATCCCTCCATTTTCAAGAATAATCAATTCTCTATGACTTGTAACGTGCCGCCCTTTATTTGTACTCTGGCTAATTGTATCTGTCCTCATTATGGTCCTGCCAGAGAGATTATTCAATAAGGTGGACTTCCCAACTCCCGAGGAACCAAGCATACAATATGTCTTCCCTTTTTCAATCGTCTTTTTTATTGCTTCATATCCATTTTGAGTCTCGTTACTTATTGCAATAACCGGTACATTTTTTATACGTAGTTTAATATCGTTCAGTATCCCATTCATTCTTTGCTCATCTATCAGGTCAGTTTTACTGAGCACAATGATGGGGCTAACGTCTGATGAGTAACAAATGGTCAGGTATCTTTCAAGTCTGTTTATATTGAAATCCCGATCAACCGCTTGAATTAAAAACGCATAATCAATGTTTGTCGCAATTATCTGTACCTCTCCGAATTGACTAACAGCCTGCCTCGAAATGATTGAGGACCGTGGTAATATTCCATGGATTATAGAAAAGCCTGAATCATAGATTGTCAATGCAACCCAATCGCCTACTGCTGGAAAATCTTCGCGACCTTTTGCTGAAAATCTCAAGTTGCCGGTAATCTCGGCTTCAAATTCGCCTTTTTCGGTTTTAACTATGTATCTTTCTTTATGTTCCGAAATTACCCTGCCAATTTCAAAGTCTTCAAGGTTATTCTCAATCCTTGATTTTTCAATCTTATCATTATATCCTAGATCATCTAATTTCATATCCGTATCAATCTACGTTATTTGAGGAACCTGCTGAAGAACTTCCACAGCTCATCACCCGTTCCATGCCCCACACTGCCAACGGCAGCAACAAAAAGCATGAGTACTGTCAGGAAGGGTCTGGCAGTCAGAACTTCAAATAAATGTTTCAGGTTAGATGTTGACATAAAAATAATGTTTTAAGTTCTTTACAAGCTCGTCATCTACTTTACAACCGAACGCTTTTTCTCTGCCGAGTTTATTTATTCTACTTCTTGCATAATCCGTTTCCAAATTGTTTGATTCTGGAAGATTTCATGCATCTTGTCATCGGTAAGTGCGTAACCGGGTTTCCATGTTACAACGATTAAGCGAATCTTGTCGTTTGCGTTTTTGGATATTGCCTTGTCGTTCGGTTTTACCAATGGTTGAGCTTTTTCGGTCTCGTTGTCGGAAACAAGCCCCGAAAAGTTACCCTTCTTTTCCATTGAATGAATGGCGTAGTATGCTTGCTTTTTTCTTTCGGCAGGCGACAGGTGGGCTAGTTCTTTCTTGTAGGAAGATGTCAAATCGTCTGTGGTGTTATTTTGAACCAGATCTTTTCGGAAGCTTTCCATATCTTTTCTGAATTCCTCGGCAGCTGCTTTATCGGTTTTCAGTAGTTCCTGATATGCTTTTTCAATCTCTTTCAAATTATCATCCATAGAAATCGGACTGCCATTTTCCTTGTTTTTCTGTTCTTCGTATTTTATCAGTGCATTGAGATATTCTTCTTGCGAAACAGGCAGGAATAATGGTTCATTGCCTGTGTAAATTGCGGTGGTTTCACGTCCTTCGTGTTCATAGATGGGAAAGCCCATAAAATCGCCGGTTTTTGCGGGTAGGGTATAAATTTCGCCGATACCTGACTGCAAGGATTGTCTGAAAATAGAGGCTATGTCATTGAAATAAAAGTTGATATTGCTTCCCGGCTTGCGCACGGTTTCTCCTTCTTCCAGCAGATAGGGCACAAAGTGTAGCTCCAATATGTGACTGGTTCCGTCGCTGTATGCTTCCACCTCGTAGCCTTGAGGTGTATTTACACTCGGAAGTGGCCGTAAAATGGCAAATATTTTTTGAGCAATCAGGTCATTTTCTGGTATTCTGTTTATAACTTTTCCCTTTATATAGGGTAAAAATGTGTCTTCGCCCACGGTTACGGGTTTAGGGGAATACTGCTGGCCAAAAATTGCCATGTTCGAGACTGCCAAAAGTAATATAAAGAGGCGTGTACGCATTATTGCAGATAAATTTTCATTCATGATACTTTCCGACTCCATCATCGTTTTAGATTTCAATGGTTCAAAGCTTCGCCATCATTTTTTTGATCACTGCAAAACTAATGAAAATTTTTTAATCCCTGTTGTTATCAACAAATTAATCGAAGGAGTACATCCATTCGGAAATCGAATGGGCCCCAATAGTAAACCTGCAATTAAATATTCTTGTTTTTTATGTGCACCCTGCATGAGCAGCGCGCACCTGTTGGAAGCAACAGTAAAATTTCAAAATTACAGCAGCATTTCATCCCACTGTACCCCTTGTTCAAGTAGCTACAGCATCCGTATATTTGGATGCTTCTGTCTGATTATCAAGGATAACCATTTTTAGTGTGTTTTTTCCCTCCTATAGTACAGTTGTATCAAGCCCGTTTCGAAAGTTTTTGCTGTGATAAATTCAAGTCTTTGTTCAGGTCTTCCATCTTCATAGTAATTCATTTCGGGGCTTACCCTCCTAAACTCTTCAGAGCTTATCGGCTAATTTTATAATCACATCTTCTTTTATAATTTCCTCAACGTTTGTCAGCGGTAAAACGACATGATTCAGGTCTGTTCCTTCAGTCCTGCTATGTAGAATTCCTCTGCACGTGCCTACCACTATTACACTGAGATGACGTGCGAACCCTTCGCTAATTGTGTATTTACTCCTATCGGCGCATCGGGTTCGTACATATCTCTCAGTATACCAAACTGATCAGTACTCAGTCTTACTAACCTGAAGTTAATAGTTTCTTTCATGCAACATTATCATCCTTGTTTTGGAAAGTATTTTTATAGTTGACATAATCATCATTCACCCGGGTACTCAAACTCTTAGATAATGGAATTCTCGTATATGACTCATTATACGTTATTGTTTTTCTATAGAAATGTACTTCCAGGTAGATCGATGAAGATCTTTGTAATTGAATTTAAAAAAATTGTACAGAAACTCCGGATCTTTCCAATTGCTGAATTGAAATGCAAGCTCGTCTTTGGAAACTCCTTTATACCAAAAAGTGAATAAATTTTCTACAAAGGTAGTAACAATTTTCATAATATCAACCTACAGGTTTACTTTAACGTCATTTTATCTCTAATTTAACAAATGCTGATACAATGACTATTTAATCATTTCCCGCTACATTAATTTTCCATGGTGATCTTCTTGGTTTAGCTTATCTACAGTAACTTGTTCGCAATTCTTGAGATTATCCCCACGCTCCGTTTCCCAAATCTTGATAATGCAATTTTGCAAGCTAATAAATATCTTTCGATATAAAAAGATTTTGTAAATAAATGTTTGAATAAAAGTAATTTGCTTGTTGAGTAATGTCATGTCAAATGAAACATTTGTCAGAAAAGCTCCTTTTATTGCAAATTAAAAAATCAGTCTTCCCCAAGCCCCGACAAGATAAAGAAATTCCTCAAACTTTTGTAAAACATAAAGTTTGAGGAATAGAGTGGGAGGGAAGAGTAGCCGATTTTACTTCACGGCCAGCTCTTCAGGTTCCTTGGCCTCTCCCCGGAGCTTGACATTCTGTTCCGGCAAAGCGCGAAACGAGATTTCTTTGTACCCGTCGACGGAGAACTTCAGCATTTTGTTTACGCTCTGGAGGTTTGTGAAAGCAAACTCACCGTGCTCATCGGTCGTGGTTTCGTTGATCAGTACCGAGTCCGGCAGGGAGTAGACAGCCACTTTGGCGTACTGAATGGGATTGTTGTTACTATCGGAAACAGTACCTTTTATCTTGGCGCTCATGGGTATGATCAACCCGCTTAGAAGAATAGAAAAGAGAATTTTTTGTACCATCTTGCTTGATTTTTATTTGTTACAATCATAAGACTTCAATTCTCTTTATATGGTTACAATAGTTTTCCTTTTTTTCTTTTTATCGCAGTGCTCCATCAGCATCTTATCCATCCCTGATTACATCAAAAAAAATGGGCAGAAGAAAATAGTTTTAGGAAAAACAGTATCTTTGCAAAACAATGATTATATACTATAAAATAACATGAGCGTTTGCTTTTAATTGATTACTTCTGCACAATAAACCAATTATCATCATAAAAACATGAAGAAAACGATTTTTTTGCTGATTGCTGTGTTCTGTTTATCAGCTACAGTCAAGAATGAACCGAAAGACTCCAAGACAAGTTATGCAAAAACAGTGCTGCAACCCTACGTGGACAGTGGTCAGTTGGCCGGTGCCATTAGTGTATTCTACAAGGACGGCGTGCAGGAAACCTGCTGCATAGGCTATGCCGACGTATCAAAAAAGCGCCCAATAAAGATGGACAATGTATTCATGCAATGTTCACAGACAAAAGGCTTCTGCGGAGTGACAATCGCCAAGCTGGTGGAAGAGGGCCGTATTTCACTCGACGACCCTGTTTCAAAGTATCTTCCGGAGTTTGTGGAATTATGGGTGTTGGATGCTGCAAATGACAGTGTCAAGACCCTTCGTAAGGCCAAGAACGTCCTTACCATCCGTATGGTGCTCAACCATACTGGAGGCTTCCCCTTCGAAATTAGTGCCAAGCGCTCCGACGTCAGGGGTGGCGGATGGTCCGGAGGAGCTCCTCTTCGCCAGACAGCCTCCATCGCTGCCGCATCGCCCATCATGTTCGAGCCCGGTACCCGCGAGCTCTATTCCAATACGGGAATTGACATTGGTGCAGCTATTGTTGAGGTCGTCACAGGGATGAAGTGGGAGGTATATCTCAAGCAGGAGGTGCTTGATCCCTTGGGAATGAAATCCACATGGTTCTGGCCTACCGACAAACAGCTTAAGAACAAGATAGAACTCTATGAGAACAAAGAAAATGCTCCAGCTGAGTGGCGTGAAGAAATGCCATGGCAGCAACGGCCTTATAATGACTCCCATGTATTTGCTTCTGCCGGTGCGGGTCTCTGGACTACCGCCAATGACCAGCTGAAGTTCTATAAGATGCTGATGAATCTTGGCTTGGGAGAGAATGGCGTGCGCATCTTGAAAGAAGAAACCGTGAAGAATCTTCTCGCTCTTTCCACCCGTCCCAAGGGTCTGGGCGGCTATTCCCTGGGCTTGTCAGCACCAGAACAGGACAGCGAAGACGCTTGGTTTGGTCATGGTGGTGCCTGGGGTACTAACTGTTCCGTCAATTGGCACAAGAAAGAGCTTAAGCTCTGGGTGGTCCAATCCGCCGGAGGAGGACAGCCATGGCTTGCCGAAATCAGTAAAGCTGCCGAGAAGTTCTTCGCTCAACCATTAAGCAAATCTGGCGTTGATGCATATACTGGAAGGACCGAATAATTCATTTCATGAGTCGGCTTGAATGATATCCGTGCCAGACTGTCCTCGACATTCTACTTTTTCATAAAAGCCAACTGCTTTTACTTTATGGCAAGCTCTTCAGGTTCCTTGGCCTCTCCCCGGAGCTTGACATTCTGTTCCGGCAAAGCGCGAAACGAGATTTCTTTGTACCCGTCGACGGAGAACTTCAGCATTTTGTTTACGCTCTGGAGATTTGTGAATGTAAACTCACCGTGCTCATCGGTCGTGGTTTCGTTGATCAGTACCGAGTCCGGCAGGGAGTATACAGCCACTTTGGCGTACTGAATGGGATTGTTGTTACTATCGGAAACAGTACCTTTTATCTTGGCGCTCATGGGTATGATCAACCCGCTTTTTTCTTTTCACTGGAAACTAAGCGGCCGTCTTTTTTGGTAGTTTTAAATACAATCATCACATTTGTGCAAAATAGAAATAGTATTTATGATATGCAAAAGCTTATCGATAGAAATATATAAACGTTTGTAAAAGAGGATCTAATCGTATTTCCTGCGGTTGTCATTTTAGGCCCAAGGCAATGCGGAAAGTCCACCTTGGTGAAAATGCTCTATCAAAATTCGAATGCCTATCTATATTTGGACCTTCAGAACCTGGATGACTTGAACAAGTTGAGAGAGCCTATGTTATTCTTCCAGGCTAATCAGGATGTGACAATTTGTTTGGACGAGATTCAGTTAGTCCCGGAACTTTTTTCTGTCTTACGAAGTGAAATAGACCGTCACCGTCGTCCAGGACGGTTCATTTTGCTTGGATCTGCTTCGCAGGACCTTATACAGAAAACGTCAGAATCGCTAAGTGTAACCTATCAAACTATTCGCCGGTATATCGACCTGATGGAACAGACCTTTATTATCCGTTCGCTACCGCCATTTGAAAAGAATATCAAGAAACGTCTGGTTAAATCCCCAAAAATTTTTGTGAGAGATAGTGGGTTATTACATAGGCTGTAAGTTTTCTTTTTATCGCAGTGCTACAGGGGATAAGTTAGACTTGCTTATTGAGAGGGGTACCCGAACGATAGCGGTAGAATGTAAAGACTCATCGGCACCACAGGTGACCAAAGGCTTTTGGAGAGCTATAGAAACCACAAAACCGGATAAAACATATATTGTTTCTCCCGTATCAGCATCTTATCCATTTAAAAATGATGTGGAAGTTTGCGGGTTGAGTGATTTTTTGGATACACCAATTAAAAATAACTATTCCAATCAATTATGACTTAGAAAACCCAACGTTAACTCGTATTAAAGTTAAGTGTCAATTTATTCCGAGAAGAAAATTATTTAATTTTTTGTATTCGTATATTTTGAACAGTGGCACTTCCATTTTTTACATATATGAAAGAGTTTGTGCCTTTTTGTTCAGGTAAACGATTCAGTATACACCTTTTGTTATTTATTGATACATCAAATAAATCTCCATAGACTATTACATCGAGAGTGATTGGTTTATCTAAGTCCTTTACAGCATAAAGTGATAGATTATGCATTAAGACGGTTTGATTGTTAACATTTAATGCCAATCGGTACCCATTCTCCCATTTATTAGTTGCTCGTAAAAATAATCCCAGCTCCTCATAATTCCCAATTGGTGTAATTTTCATTGAGATACGATAATTTTCTGGTAGGTTTGGAAGTGAAACGATTCCAATATTTCCTGATGCATTTATTTGAACATTGTTGTTGGACATCGTAACTGTATTTCCTTGTGAAGGTATTTCTATTGTTGGATTAGTTATATGCTCCATTGTTGGTAACACCTCCTTTAAAAATTTTGTAGATAATGTACCATCCGTTTCTTGATAAACTTCACGAAACAAAATAGTTCCACCCCATATCCTGTCTCCATTATCTTTATCATCTTTGCGGTAAGGGGAATATGCGACTGCTATACGACGATTATTTTTAAAACAGGTAGTTTTGTATACACTACCAAAATATTCAATTAAAGTTTGAGAATCAGGGTATATCCATGGGCCGTAGGCTTCTTTTGATAATAGATAATAAGTATGACCGCTAATACTGTATAACAGATAATACCAATCATTCCACTTAAAATAATCAGCACATTCTGGAGTTCCTCCCTGGCCTTGTAATGGGGACTCTACTTCTTCCCAACTCTTTAAGTCGCTAGAAATCAAATGAACAAGATAACCTCCAAAACCTCCTAATAAGGGTTCTTCCAAATTTCCAGAAATAAATAAATGAAAAAGACCATTTGCATCTTTAAAAATCTTTGGATCTCTGAAATCTCTACTAATACATTCTTCAGGAGCATAAAAAAATGGATTTGGTTCCTGTTTTTGAAAATTGTACCCTCCATCAAAACTGATTGCGTAGCTTAATTGTTCGTGTACTTTTTCGTTTTCTTTTACACGTGTAGCGTAAAATGCATAGAAATTACCACCTTCTGCGATAACTGATCCTGTGCATATAGATTTCTCCCATTTCTCGTTATCTATCCCTAATGCTACAGGATAATGTTTCCAATTTATTAAATCTGTTGTTGTACTTAATGCCCACTGATGCCCTCCCAATCCTTCCAATCCACTATGATGCCCCTCATCTAATAACCAATATAAATAAAAAGTTCCATTATAATAATAGGGCATACAATCTCCAGAAAATAAATGCTTCTCCAGCGGTTTAAAATATTGCATACTTGTTGTACGTTGAATAGAAGGATTATAATCTTTTACCACTTGTGCAAAAGTTGAAATTGTTATGAACAAAAAAGCTATGAGTAATTTCTTTTTCATCGAGATACGGTTTAGAGGTTATTGTATAATAAAATTTTATTTGTATTTATCTTGTTATTTTTGAATATAAATACTTTAATTAAATAAATGAAAAATTTTATCTTTTTCAAAATAAACAATTACATAGTGTCATATGCTATTTATATATGGTATAATATATTCTTTAAGTTCATACAATACAAACTAGTTATAAAATCTCGCCATAATTCTCTTTTAAATAATTTTATACGTCATTAAATCCTTATTTAAAATGTTTATAATTAGTTTTTATCAAACATATGAATTGTTATTTTTTATCGATATTTTATGTATTACGGTGATTTTAAAAACTACAGAACTATTGAAAAATACTTGATTCACGTATTTTTATTTCACCCTCTAAGTTCACTTTGACAGGCATCAATTTTTTATTTTTAATCCGTCTAAGTATAAGTTCAACGCTAATATTGGCAATTTCTTTGCAGGGCTGTTCATAAGACGTTAGCGAAAATTTTAAATGGTCGGAATATCTCATATTATCATACCCACAAATCAGAACATCAGACGATATTTTATAACCGATGGAATCCAAAGATGAAATAAGTACCGCGGCTGTAGAGTCGTTCGCACAAACTATGCCTGTTTTTCCGGGATCAATTTTAATTGATTTTACAAATTCAATATCTGCTGGATCGCCACAATAAATATTTTGGTTATTGAATAAAAAGTTGTTTTTTAAAACGGTATCTTTTACGCCTGACAAGCGTAAATCTACCGAACTGGCTGAACAAGGACGATAAAAAAAATGAACAACTTCGCATCCCGCATCCAACAAATGTTTCGCCATAATACATCCCGCATTGAAATTGTCAATACCAACAAGGTCATATTTACTTCTCTCCGGCGGCGTCACAATATCTCGGTCAATTAAAACGAGTGGTATGTTTGCTTTGCTTATTTCGTTGCATATTTGAATATTTATTTGGTTACTATCTTTAATCCTTTCTACAGGAGAAAAAAGAATACCATCTACTTCTTTTTTGATGTAGTCTTTACACCAGAATTCTATCATAGATCTTCTTGTTTGTGCATTATTTGCAGCAGTTCCTTCCCAAAGAAAATTGTAGTCTCCTTCCTCGGATAAATGTAACAGCTGGTCATTAATTACAGAAAAAATCTCAGATTCTCCCGCACCAGGCAGCAGCAATCCAATTATATACTTAGCCTTACTAGATGGTTGCTCGAATATAATTTGATTTCCATAACCTCTTTTTTTACGAATATATCCATTCTCTTGTAGGGCAAGATATACTTTAGATATCGTTGGACGTGAGACAGAAAACCTCTGAGCTACTTCTTCTTGAGTAGGTAATAGTGCTCCGAATGCATATACACCATTAATAATATCCTCTTTTAAATAATTATAGATTGTTTTGAAATTTTCTTTTTGATTTAGCATATTATTAAATTTAATGATACAAAGATAATATTTTTATACAATAAATTTACATGGATGTAAATAATAGTATGTTAATAATATGTAAAATACAAGTTAATTGGTAGGTTGTATTGTTTTGATGTAAATATATATATTATATTTGTTTTTTAAATATATTGTTTATTTGATAATATATTTACAATGATGTAACGTAATAGTTTGCATGAATGTCTCAAGTAGGGCATTGGAGCAGAAAACCAAGATTGTTGATTTATTTCAAAGTATCGTATTGAAAAGCATTATTTGCGATAAGTCCAAATTTAAATGAAAAGCAGTGTTTAATTAAAAAATGTTATTACAGCCATGAGTAAGAACCTAAACAAAGTAATATCCACACGTTGTTGGATATTTGTAATTTTTTTCAGTATTTTTCAAATACACATGTACGGGAAGACAGTTCTTGTGTCTAATTCAATTGAGATTGACAACATCTTGCAGCAACGAATTACAGTTACAGGAAAAGTTGTTGAGCCAAGTGGTGAACCAATAATTGGAGCAACAGTTATCGAAAAAGAGAATAGGGCTAATGGAACAGTAAGTGATGAAAATGGAAACTTTTCATTGGAAGTAGCTAATAATAGTTCACTCGTTATTAGCTTTATCGGATATAGGGTTATTGAAATCAGAGCTTCTCAAGTTAGCAATAGTACTATTACTATGTCGGAGGATATACAGAGTTTAGATGAACTTGTTGTTACAGGTTATACAACTCAAAAAAAAGCCGACCTACTCTTGCTACTCAGAAGCGTCTCTATGAAAATAAAATCAGAAATTCATTTTTCATGAGTTTAATTATTATTGTTCTTGAAATTTTTAAAAGGTGTGCATAGATATGAAAAATTTATTTTTAATAATTTGTTTATTTATTTTCTTTTCTGCTTGCAATAAATCTAACAGTTTTAATAATGCCAAGGGAGTATGGTTGTTCACTGATATTAATGACAAAACGGAACAAAATAGCCAATTAACGTCATATGGAGATATAGAATTTGTCACTTTAAAAGGTAGTGAAAACAGTGAATCTAAAAGAAGAAACGGTGATGGTTCGGTAGTTTATCTACGAAACGGTTGGTTTGATGCAGGTTTAGGAATAAATGAAGAATTAAATTTAACAGGTAAAAACATTTCAATTTTAGCTAGAGTAAAAGCCGACACTATAAATGGTTACACTCCAATATTAAATAAAGCAGGCAATGATCAAAATATAGCATACGCTATTGCATTTAACCAAACTGAAGAAAAGGATGTATTTATTGAAGCAAAAATTGGTTCGGATGATATTGCTGGAGCTCATTTATTAAAATATAAAATACCAAAAGAAAAAATATTAGATTGGCAAGATATAATTTTCAGATTTAATGGTAGTAAATCAGAATTGTATGTAAATGGGGCACTGTGTGATGATGAAGTTACGGTTGGCGATATAAGAGATTGGAATCGTCGTCCTTTCCTAATAGGCGCACAATATAAAAAGCCTTATGGATACAATGAGTCTAAAGATGAATATGTAGAATCAAAACTTAAAGGTTATATTGATCATATCATATTATGGGAAAGGTTTATTTCTGATGAAGAAATAAAAAAGTTTTCTGGCGTAAATGAATTACAGGATGCTAGACCTGATTATTATAATGAAAAATATAGACCTCAGTTTCATTTCACTGCTAAGAAAAACTGGCTTAATGATCCTAATGGCTTGGTATATTACGACGGCACTTATCATTTATTTTTTCAATATATGCCACCACACCGCCCGGGGGCTTTCAAAGACTGGGGACATGCTGTGAGTAAAGATCTTGTTCATTGGGAACAAATACCAAATCATATTACGCCTCATAAGGTTTGGGGAGGGTGCTGGTCAGGATCTGCTGTTGTTGATGTTAATAATGATGCAGGGTTTCAGGTTGGAGATAAAAAAACCATTATTGCTTTTATGACTTGTGGTGGAGTTGGTGGAAGAAGTGGCCTTGGCCCCCTAAATACACAATGTATAGCTTACAGTACAGACGGTGGCTTTACATTTAACTATTACGACCAAAATCCTGTAATTTCTAACATTTATCCTTTTAATCGTGATCCAAAAGTTACATGGGATGAAGCATCAAAAAAATGGATTATGTCTTTGTTTATGGATAATAAAGGTGATGATTTTGGACTTTTTTCATCTTCAGATCTCAAAGAATGGAAGTACTTGTCAACAATTTCTCTTCCAGGTGTAAAAGAATGCCCAGGATTTGAACCTTTACCAGTAGATGGCGATTCATCTAACCAAAAATGGTTACTTTTTGGTGCAAATGGTAATTATATGATTGGTTCTTTTGACGGTGCAAATTTTGAGCCTGAAACTGAAGTTATTCGTATGGATTATGGAAATAACTTTTTTGCCGGACAAACATGGGATAATGCACCGGACGGACGATGTGTACATATAGCATGGATGCATACAAAGCGTTATCCAGGTATGCCTTTTGAACAACAAATGAACTTTCCCACAGAGCTAACTTTACGAAATACACCAGATGGAGTAAGAGTTTTTAGAAATCCCGTACCAGAAATAGCAAATTTATATGAAAATAACTACAGCTGGAAGGATACCTTGTTGACTGCAGGTGAAAATCTCTTTAAAGAGTTAAATGGTGATTTATTCGATATTAATATTGAGGTAGATTATTCAAATTCTTCCTCATTTATAATTAACCTTAGAGGTGTACGCATATATTACGATATTGAGAAGAAAAAAATAATATGCGAAGGACCTGTTATTGAGAATAATATTGTTCCTGATATATGGAAGTCAGAGTCTGAACCAAAAAGTGATTATTTAAATAAACTTGGAGAGGCACCTCTATCGCCTATTGAAGGTAAAATAAAATTAAGAATATTAGTAGATCGAACGTCGATTGAGGTCTTTGGAAACGACGGTCAAATTGTTATCACTTCTTGTTTCATGCCAGATGACGAAAAAGTGTATTCATTTATTTCCGAGAATAAAACTAAAATTATTAGTTCGGATGTTTACTCGTTAAAATCAGCTTGGAATTTAGAAAGATAATTATTTATTGTATCTCGGTTTTAAAAACATAAAAAATTCGCAATAGATCAGAAAAATTTGAGGATAAACATTATGAAGCAAATTTTTATTATTTTATTTCTTTCGACTACATGTACTTTTTCCTTTTCTCAATACTCTTCAAAACAAGAATCAGGAAAAATGGAGTTATTGAGTCCCTATTTTCTTTTTCCTGAAAATGGGAATGTTCAACGGAAATTTTGCAAAGATTCTCTCCAATCACCTATAGAGAAACAAAAGAAAAGTTTAAACACAAAGAAACGTGCCCTTGATTTTACAGGAAAAAATAAATAATAAAATATCATTTGAAGGACATTAAATCTGACAGGTGTGATTAATGAAATGTGTATTAATTTTTAAAATGAGAACAGAATGAAAGAAAGACATTCAACTAGTAAATGGAAAGGACTGTTGTTCGCCATGCTGTGGACAATATCCTTGGGAATGTTTGCTCAAAACGTTATTGTTAAGGGCAATGTTACTGATGCAAACAATGAGCCCGTAATTGGTGCCACTATTGTAGTACAAGGAAGAAGTACTCATGGCACTGTTACGGATATTGATGGTAATTACACACTTGTAGATGTACCGTCTACCGCATCACTGATTTTTAGCTATGTAGGTATGCAGACACGAACAGTTGGTGTAGAAGGAAAAACAATTATTAATGTACAACTTTTAAACGACACTGAATTATTGGATGAAGTGGTAGTTATTGGTTACGGAACAAGTTCCAAAAGGGATTTAACTTCTGCCATTGCTACAGTTGATGCAGAAAAAATGAAAAACTTGCCTACAGCATCAGTAACTGACGGATTGGCAGGTAGAGCTGCCGGTATTATCGTTCAAAAAGCAGGAGGGGGTCTCGGACAAAAATCGACCATTTCTATTCGTGGAGGGGGAACACCTCTAGTTGTTATTGATGATTTTGTTGTACCGTATTCAGACTTTGAGAACTTAAACTCAGATGATATAGAGTCTATGTCTATTCTGAAAGACGCTTCGGCTGCCGCTGTTTATGGAGCACGTGCTGGAGATGGTATTATCGTGGTAAAAACTAAATCAGGGTCTAATGGGTTGAGATTCGACTATAGCTTTAATCAAAACTGGAGTCATCCAACCTATATGGCTAAAAGAATTGATTCGTATGAAACGGCACTTTTAAACAACCGAATCAATAAAATGTATAATCTTACCGAACCATACAATGCAGAGGCATTGGAAGCATTCAGAACGGGATCAGATCCTTACAATTTTCCAAACACGGACTGGCAAGAATTGACTCTGCGTAAATTTGCTCCAGAAAACAAACATTCACTATCTTTCCAGAGTGGATACAATCAATCCGATGTTTTTGCCAACAAACTGTTTGCATCTTTTCAAACGTATAATCAGGAATCGATGTATAAAATTAATTCGAACTGGCTTAAAAGACACAATCTTCGCTTGAATGAAGAAGTTATTTTTAAGAAAATAGGCCTTAAATTGAATTTTGGTGTAGATGGGTATATTGAAACAAACAGACAACCATTATCGCAATACAGTAACAGTTACTGGTACACATGGTCACACATTCAAAACAATTCAACAATGCTTATCCCGCTCAATAAATTTGGACAGCCTTACCTTGGATTCGACAACCCTTTGGTTGAATTATCGTTAGAATCAGGTTATAATAAAAGAGAGACCTCTACTATTAACACCACGTTTGGCGCCGAATTGGATATTCCTAAAGTAAATGGGTTGAAATTCCGTACTTCCGGTAATTATCGCATGGGATTTTATGATGGGAAAGCCTGGAATAAAACGGCAAAGCAATATGACTTGGAAGGCAATCCGGGGCCTGAATATCCGATGGATTTATTCTACACTAAGAATAAAGCAACACAATATACACTGCAATATTTCTTGAATTACAAAAACTCTTTTAACGACACACATAATGTAGAAGCTACTGCGGGTTTCGAACACACCTATGGTTTTTATACCAATACTGGGTTAGGCCGCAAAAACTATGTTTTTGAAATTGACCAAATAGGTTCGGGACCTGCCTCAACTATGGAAAATAGCGGCGGAGAAGATGAGGTTGGCCGTGCGGGTTTTGTAGGAAGAGCATCATATAACTACAAAAAGAAATACTATATAGAGGGTTCATTAAGACGTGACGGTAGTGACTTGTTTCCCAAAGATAAGCGATGGGGAACATTCTATGCAGGAACAGTTGCATATGCAATTTCTGAAGAAGATTTCTTTGCTCCCCTGAGAGACCGAAATATTCTTAACTTTTTTAAGATCAGGGCTAACTACGGGCAAATAGGTTTAGATAGTGGCGTTGGCAGATTTAGTTATTTACCTTCTTATGGATATAACGAAAGGGGTTATACTGTTGATGGAAATTTAGTTCCAACATTTAATGAAGGGGCATTAATAAGCAACGATATTACTTGGTATACAAGAAACTCTACAAATATTGGCCTTGATTTCAGTTCGCTTGCTAGAAGGTTGTCAGGCTCGCTAGAGTATTTCTATATGCAAACTACTGGCTATTTAAGTTCGCCATCTAACGTAGGTTATACCGACCCACTCGGAACCAGCTTACCGAACGTAAAATCTGATGGAGAACATAGGCGCGCTGGATTTGATGCTACTTTAACATGGAAAGACACTGCCGGAAACTTAACCTATGAAGTTGGAGTGAATGTTACTTATTTTGACCAACTGATTGCTAAATCTTGGTCTGAAGATTTGGCAAGCCAAAAAAACCCATATAAACGCGGAGTACAACAAACCGGATATTGGGGGCAAGCGTATATTAATAAAGGATTCTATAATTCTGCAGATGAAGTTTTGATGTATCCCAGACTGGACGGTTCAACAGGAATTACTGCCGGAGATTTACGTTACGAGGATTTTAACGGGGATGGTTTTATTGACGGAAACGACTTTGTAAGGCTTGGCAAAAATGGTTTCCCGCGCGCAAACTATGGTATTTTTGCGAACACATCCTATAAAGGATTTTTCGCAAACGTTCTATTTCAGGGCTCCTCATCGAGAGACTTATATATGGGAGACGTTTTGCGTGGAGGTTTAATGTATGGATTTATGCAAGATTTTTGGACTCCAGATAATAGGAATGCCACTTATCCCAGAAGGCTGGCAGGTAACTACAGTAACGGAGGTAACAACGGAGCCACAAGTGACTTTTGGTTGGTCAACGGAAGATATATCCGGTTAAAAACGTTGCAACTTGGCTATAATTTCAAAAATATTTTGTTTAAAAATGTTACTTGGATAAGAAACTGTCAAGTTGTGCTAAGCGGTCAGAACCTCTTAACATGGTCTCCTACCACAAAATTTGAAATTGACCCTGAAACTGCCGACATGAATAATTACGGATATCCAACTCAACGTGTTTATTCAATCAGCTTTAATGTAGGATTTTAAAAATAAAGAAATATGAAAAAAACAATATATATACTATTAACTGCCCTTATTGTAGGATTTAACGCCTGCGAGGTATTGGATACAAAACCATTGGCAAGCTACGATGAGGCAACTGTCTGGGGTTCTAAAGCAACAGCTGATGCGTTTATTAACGGTACGATTAGTAATGTTATGAACGGATATGTAAATGATAACCAAACAACTTGGGAAGAACGCACTAATAATATGGTAAGCGTAGGCTGGGGTGAAAGCCTGACCAAAGAAGAAATTAACCGCGAGTCCGGTGCCGGTGGTTTTGGTAATTTTGGAAATATACGTCGATGCAACTTGATTATTGAGAAGGCTGCAGAATATAACGGAAAGGGATTGAGTGATGCAGAATCAAAAGAACTGATTGCAAAAGGCAAATTACTGAGGGCTGCCTTGTACTACCAACAAGCACGCACAATGGGTCGCTTTGTATGGGTGGATAGAGTTATGACTCCGGCAGACACCATAAACGCAGGATTAATGCTTCCTACAACAAAATCAACAACAGAAAGCTATAGATATATTTTGAAAGACTTGGAAGAAGCGATTCCCAACTTACCTATAACGGCAAAACCTGGAGAGCTAACACAAAACGTAGCCTATGCTTTTCAATCAGAGATAGCGTTACAAGCTGCAGCTTATGAGCCCGACGCGGCATTGAAGAAACAGTGGCTTAAAATTGTTATTGCAGCTGCAGATAAAATAAAAGAATCCGGGAAAGCTTTATCTGCAGATTATGGAGGAATGTTCAACGAAAGAGATCCAAAATCGAGTGAAATTATTTTTGCCATTTATCGCAACAAAGCAAATACTAGTTGTCACAATATTGCACCGTTGCAAAATATGATGCCCAATACAAACAACGATCGAATTAACGAGTATGATCAAGCAAGAGAAGAGTTGAGACTACAACCAGGTGATGAACTCACGTTTTTTAAAACAAACGGAGGAGAACCTTTTATCGGCTGGTTATGGTGGTCTCCTACTCAAAATCTAGTTGATGCATACGATGTGATTGATCAAACAACACAAAAAGCAGTTCCTTGGAGTGAATCATCGCAATTCAAAAATGCAGTGACTATTTCAACAGCAGCTCCAGCTTGGGCTTTTAAAGACGAAAAACACTTAGTACAATATACTGCAAAATTAAAAGCCGGTATAACCAAGAACATTAGCGAGTTAATGTACGAGCACCGCGATAAGCGTTTCTATGAAACCATTGTATATGATGGCTCAACATTCTATGGAGAAGATATCAGAACTACGCTGCGCGGCAACTTGTGGAGATATGTGAATAAAGGGTTAGGGCCTCACATAGGATGCACAAACTATTATTGGAGAAAGGGTATCTATAACATACAACCTCGTATTGCGTTTGGTACTCCAACTGATTATCATTTTGTCGTCACTCGTTACGGACGTGTGTTATTGAATAAAGCAGAAGCTATACTATGGCTTGCAGGTTTGGGCGAAGGTAATATTGCCGATGCAGTTGCATTGTGCAACCAGACTCGCACCATACATGGAGGATTACCAGCATCTACAGCCAACACATTAGAGGAGGCATGGAAACTATACATGAAAGAACGCCGAGTGGAACTTGCTTTAGAAAATGATTATTACTGGTCTTTACTGCGTTGGGGCAAACACGGTGGCCCAGCTAATTATGGCATTGCTCCGAATGGAAAAATCACAGAATTTACTATTTCCCCGGCATATATTGAAATAACGAACAACAGACAAGAAATGTACGTAGCTGATATTGAATTTAATAACCATAACATTAGAAGATTTGACGAAACAAGACGTTATCTCCTTCCAATTCCACAGGGTCAAATTAATAGAAACCCGAATTTAGGGCCTCAAAATCCGGGTTGGTAATTTTTTAATTAATAAAATAATATGAATATGAAAAAAATATTTTCCGGCATATACTATTTATCAGTGATGCTATTATTGGTTTTTTCTTCTTGTTTAAGAGCCGGTTTAGAAGAATTGCCTGCTTTTGAGGAAGCTGAGATTACAGATGTAAAATTTGAATTTCGATACAAAGATATGGCTGACATCAATCCGTTGGATAAAGAACCAATAGTGAAAGTGGTAAGCCTAACCTTAAGAAATAAAGTTATTAACAAAGACAACGCAACGGTAACTTGCACATTGGAAGTTCCGGCTGCCAATGATTCTTTTACTGAAAGTATTCGCAACACAGTATCATTAAGCTCAATTGTAGGAAAATTTAACGTTTCAACAGCTGCAATGGTTGAGCCAAGTGCAGGGTCACCTGTTTTGGGGACCCCTGGGGATTGGTCTAAAGCAAACAAATATATAATTAAAGCTGCTAATGGATCTACCAAAGAGTGGACTGTTACTGTAACAGACTTAACCAAGTAGATGTAGTGGGCCGTTCGGCTAACGCCGAGCGGCCCACTTTTACCTTATAACTTAATCTAAACATGCCAATTGTATCAACATATATTCCTTTCTGTTGGCATTAACTAAAACTAACCAATGAAGCGTAATTTTTTTTTCTCTTTATTACTATTTTCAACGATTCTAGCCTTTTCACAAGAAGGAGCTTCAACAGTGGGCGAACGTCCTTATGAAATATCAGAAAGTGCTGTTAGCCGAAAATCGACATTTGATTTCATGAATATCGATAAGTGGCAAATAGTTTCACCTACAAATTGTGATGTTGAACTAACCCGCACATCAGAGCAAATTGCAACCGTTCCCTTTTCGGGGAAAATAGAATATGAGACGAAACAACAAGAAGCTTCTTTTTTTGTTTCGCTAAAAGAACCCATCTCATTGGATGAAGCTTGGGATTGCCTTGATATATGGACTTTTGGGGATCACTGGCTTTGGGGAGAACCAGCTTCACACACTGCCATGCAAGCATACGCCGTTGTTGAAGACAGTTACAAAAGAAGACACGAAGTAAACCTTGTCCAGAGCGGATACGCTGGTATGGTACACAAATACTGGATGCTGAACCACGTAAAGTTTCCGCAATCATTTTCGCCCAACGCGAAGTTTTTAGGTATAAAATTCAAAGGAAATAATACAGATGTAGGTGTAAAACACAATCTATATTTAAGCTCCGGCTATTTGTATAAAGAAGAATTATCGCCTCTCACTTTTAAGCCATTTCCAAACGAATTACCTTTTCCACTGCGTAAAGAGACTATTCTTCCATCCAATTTTAGCGAATATCAAAACAAAACCGTCCAAACAAAAAACAGTTTTCAGTTATCTTACAAAGGCAAAGATGGAGAACTAACCTATGCCATCGACAAATCAAATCCTTTAGGAGATATTGTCGTTTTATGGAATAACAAAACAGTGCAAACCATCAATAACCGCAAACTTATTCTTGCCGATAACAGCGAATTGTCCATAATTCCTGCCATAACAAAAATACAAAACGATACAATATGGTTTAATGCCAATATTCTTTGGCAAAAGGAGAATATACCTCTTGACTTTTTTTATACCGTCAGACAAAAGAGTCTGATCATCGGTATTGAACAAAAGGGAAATGAAGGATTTATAAAGGAGATACATTCGGGTGAAATCCATTCAACCGACAATTACAAGGTTGTTGTTCCTTTTTTGAAATACAACAATAGCGACCGTCCGACCATTTTAGTAAACAGCAATTTGTTCACATTCATAATATATGATTTTTATTATACCCATGCTTCCAGTTTCAGCGTAGGTAATCCGAATGCTAAAATACCATTCAGCGGGGGAAAAACAATCTATGTTTCTAAAACAGACGGGAAGAGAAATCCGGTTCGAGATAAACTTTTCATTACGGTTTCGCCCAATGTGCAGGAAGTACTTCCTACTATCGACAATCCACCATCGCCCATGCGCAGCATGCAAGCCGACAGGCTTTGGGCAATTAACGGCGGTTCCGATTTAGATAAGTTGGGGAGGTTTGTAAGCGATTTACGCAATCGGGGTGTTGAGAAGGTTAGCATCAGATACCACGAAGATTTCTGGCGCGAAGGGGGCGAAAGTTATACATTCAGGCTTACCCCCAATCCTCAGTTAGGCATAAAGAAAATACAGGATTATATTCAGTTTGTAAAGAGTAATGATTGGCGCGTAGGGCTTTATACAAATTACACCGATATGGCTACCGTTAATTCTTTATTTGATCCCGACTGGATAAAACAAGGATCTAGTGGAGAATGGGAGGTTTCTTGGTCTCGTTGTTATTCGCCCAAACCTCAAATAGCTTGGGAGCAAGAAGCTATTTTAGCGCCTCAAATTGGGAAACTCTATAATACAAATCATTCGTATTGCGATGTACACACGGCTGTAGCGCCATCCACGCGTGTGGATTATGATTATCGCGTACCCGATGCCGGAATGATGCGCGGTGTAATAAACCGTTACGGAATGTTGCTCATGAATGAACGAAAAGCCTATGGCGGTCCTGTTTACTCAGAAGGAGGTAATCATTGGTGGTATGCCGGATTGGTGGATGGAAATTACGCCAACGACGATTTAGAGCAACTTCCTGTATTTCCCGATTTTCAGTTATTAAAAATTCATCCGCTTCAAATGGATGCCGGAAACAGAGGGAAAGACTATGCCTATATTGCCTACACTTTCGCTTATGGAAATATCGGAATCCTTTCTGAAGGAATAGATGCAATCCGTCGTTACGCCTTTCTACAACCAGTTCAGGATGAATATGTTATGAGGAACGTGAAATCAATAGAATATGCTGATGTCAAAGGCGTTCTATTTAACTCTTCACAAGCCGTTATAAAAAAAATACTGGAAAAACCCCGTTTAAAGATAGTTTACGAGACGGGGTTGGAAATGTTTATCAATTTCAATGAAAAAGAGTGGGACTTAACTATTAACAACGACAAAATAAAGCTTCCTCAATTTGGTTTTTATGTTTATAACCCGAAAAAAAAATTACTAAGCTCTTCATTTTTAGCTAACAAAACAAGCAAGCGGTTAGATAAAGTAGTAAGCCCTGAATTGTTATACATTAACACACACGGTGAAAACAGCAATGAAAATCTCGGAGGGAGAGGCGAATATTTACTGAAAAAAGAAAAATTCGGTTGGGAAATTATACCTTTTTCTAAAGAAACAGAATTTAATTTTTCCCTTTCTCTGTTAGGTTTTGAGAGTGCATACTCTGTGCAATTAAGGGTATTGAATGATACCGGAAGTATAATTGAATTGAGAGAATTACTTGTGTCTGATAACAAAGTGCAATTCACTCACGATAACAATGAAAATTATAAATACCGATTGGCAATTGTTGAATAGTTTGAAAACTTATAAAAAAGAAATCATGAAATACTATTTACTTATAATCGCGTTTTCCATTTGTTCTTTGGCTTTTGGACAAACAAATATGTATAAATATAAAGTATCGGATATACCTTGGCCCGAAAAATTTGGCAACCACCGCGCCGTGATTCATGTAACTAAACCAGCAAATGCTGTTTTGCTTAATTTTCAATGGCGCCGTTCCGATGCGAATGTAGCTGAACGGATGTTTTTGATTGTGAACGCCGAAACAGGCGACACCATTAAAAACATTCAACGTATCAACGTAAACAACGATATATGCAATATTAAATTTGGTCCCGTAACAAAAAAAGGGCGGTATTACTTCTATTATCTTCCTTACATAGTGCAAACCGGGCACGGTTTTTACGGCAGAAACTACTATCCGAAAGAAAATGTGCCGAACGTCACGTGGCTTAAATCCCTTTCAAAAAAAATTCCTGTGGCTAAAATTGTAGAAATACAATCGCGCACAGCTTTCGACATTGTAAATATTCATTATAAAGTTTTAACCAATAAATATCAATTAAAATGAAGAGAGTTTACTTATTATTCACATTGATTACAATCAGTTATGCTGTTTTCACACAAGAAAAGCAGTCTCTTGACGAGATCGATAATCTAAGTTTCAATGCAGGGCCTGCTCCATTCGAAAAGGCTTTTATTCCGATCATGCTTGATTCTGATATTCCTGTGCATCTCAATGCACCAAAAGACATTGTACTTGACGGAGTTTGGCAGATGGTCGAAGGGGGTGATGAGTCAGAAAGACTAACAAAGCCATGGAGAAATATCACTAAAGCAGAGGTCCCAGGAAGTGTTCATACTGCGCTTTGGAAAGCCGGGAAAATTCCCGATCCATATTTTGGAAAAAATGATTCAATATCCAAAGAACAAAGTTTCAAAACTTGGTGGTTTAAAAAAGAATTTACAATTAAAGGCGAATTAAATCAACCTAGGTTAGTTTTTGGAGGTGTTGCGATTCACTGCACAGTATGGCTAAATGGAAATAAATTAGGAGAGCATGAAGGAATGTTCGGAGGACCGGAATTTGATGTGTCAAAATACTTAAAAAAACAAAATACGCTTATTGTCAAAATAGACCCAGTTCCTTTGGATTGGAGGACGACAGCTGTTTTCAATAATGTGTATGGCTGGCATTATACTGATATTCGATCATTAGGGATTTGGAGGCCGGTGAAAATTCAGAACCATGCTCCCGCAAAGATAAATTCATTATTTGTTGCCGCTCAAGATATAGATGGACAAATGAATCTTGAGGTTACACTTAAAAAGATTTCTTCTCCTATAAACGGCGAACTGCGGGTTAATATAGTTCCTGAAAACTTTAAAGGTAACACTAGATCATTCTCATATAGAATAAATTCATCAAAGTCAGAAGATACCATTCGTTTTGCTTTTAAGATTCCCGATCCGAAATTATGGTGGCCCAACGGGCTAGGTGAACCTAACTTGTATCGATTAACGGCATCCTTTTTACCAGACGGCAATAAAACAGCAGATGTTGCTGAGACCGTATTTGGCATTCGAACAATTGAGATGGCTCCTTTACCCGGTGGACCTTATCCTGACAAATTTAACTGGACATTTGTAATTAATGGGGAAAAACATTTTATAAAAGGTACTGGCTGGTGCACGATGGATCCTTTAATGGATTTTTCCATAAAGCGATATGATCGATTTCTTTCTCTTGCAAAGCAACAAAACATACAAATGTTGCGAGCATGGGGGAGCGGTATGCCTGAGACAGATGAATTTTATGATTTGTGCAATCAATATGGGATTTTGGTTATGCAGGAGTGGCCTACTGCTTGGGATAGTCATTTAGTTCAGCCGTATAATGTTCTGGAAGAGACCGTAAGACTTAACACAATCCGCATCCGAAATAATCCTTCATTAGCCATGTATGGAGGGGGCAACGAATCGGGGAATCCTTTTGGAGAAGCAATAGACATGATGGGGCGGTACAGCATAGAGTTGGATGGCACAAGACCTTTTCATCGTGGAGAGCCATGGGGGGGGAGTAGACACAATTATGATATGTACTGGGGAGGGCAACACCCGGACGTAACTCTCAAGTTAATAACTGATTTCTGGGGAGAAACGGGAGTAGCTGCATTTCCTATTAAAGAATCTGTTTTAAGGTATCTCCCTGAATCGGAGAAAACCACTTGGCCTCCTCAACCCGGATCTGTATTTGCTCATCACACCCCTGTTTTTAATAAGGCTAATGATATGGCATTATTGGACAAAAGTTCCGGATATATAATGCCAAATGACAATATGGATAATTACATAACCGGTTCTTTGCTTGCCCAAGTTATCGGAGTAAGGCATCTGTTGGAACACTCGCGTATCCGCTGGCCATATTGTACGGGTGTGTTGTATTATAAAATGAACGATAATTATCCGGCTGCCTCATGGTCTTCTGTCGATTGGTATGGCGCTCCCAAACCTTTGCATTATTTTGCGCAAGATGCTTTTTCTCCGGTTGCTTCAGCGGTACTTTTTGAACATACCGACATGACAAATAGCGGATGGGAAATTTATTTACCAGTTTATCTTCTTGACGATAAATTGGAATTAATTAACTCAAACTGGGAGGTTAATGTCCGGGCATTTAACAGTGACCTGAAGGAGATGAGAAATAGGAAATTTCAGGAAGTTGAATGTTTCAGTCAAGTCAATAAGCTTGGAGAATTTCTCATTGACAGGAATCTATACCAGTCTACCCCTTTATTAGTAGTTTCTGATGTAAAGATTGATGGTGAATTGAAGCATAAAACATTTTATTTTATGAACTTTGAAAAGAAAAAAGGATGCTTGTTTGAACTTCCCAAAACAACTCTTTCAACTCAAATTCGTGGTGATAAAGTCGCAATAACTAATACAGGATCGTTTCCTGCAGTAGGTGTAAACGTGCAATGCCCGGGAAAAGCCGATGAGTTCACGGTATCCGATAATTTGTTTTGGCTGGATCCCGGTGAGAGTTATACAGTAGAAGTTAATATGACGAATAATATTATAGTTGATGCATGGAATGTGAAATGAATTTTAATTATAAATTGTATATCTTCAAACTAAAGTTCACCATTACGGCTTAAGTGTTTTGATTTACAAACATAGTGAAATTGTTTCATATTTTTGTTTTTCAAGTCCTCATTATTTTGTGAGAGGACGTCACTAGTGTCCCGTTAAAGCAATTCATTTTGTTTATAAACAACTTATATTTAATAATATGCATACTAAATTCCTTGTACACGATTTGAATGGATTAATTTTGCTTTTTCCATCAAGCAATGTACAATATGAATTTCGGAAAGACAGTCTTCGCACAAATTATGCAGTTTATACCTCGTAGAGAATTTAATGAAATAGTCACCAAGTATAAGGGTGATTATCGTGTCAGAAGCCTTTCCTGTCACGATCAATTTCTTGTAATGTGCATGGCTCAATATGCAGATAAGAACAGCCTGTGTGATATCGAGGCGAGCCTGAATGCACTGGCTGTTGTCCGAAAGCTGTATCACTGTGGCATTAGTTATGCGGTTCCTCGAAACACATTGGCAAAAGCCAACGAGAATAGAGACTGGCGCATTTATGCCGAATTGGGACAAGTCCTCATAAAGAAAGTGCGGCCACTTTATGCCAAGGACAAGTTCAGGCTTGATATTGACAATATGGTTTATGCTTTCGACAGCAGCACCATCAGTCTCTGTCTTAAACTTTGCCCATGGGCTAAGTTCCGCAAGAATAAGGGAGGTGTAAAAATGCATACACAGATTGACCTGAGAGGCAACATCCCTGTCTTCATTCATCTTACAAAAGCATCTGTACATGATGTAAATGCAATGGATGAAATTTGCATTGAAATGGGTGCCATCTATTTGATGGATAAGGGGTATATTGATTTCTTCAGACTCTTCAACAACATTCATAAGAATGGCGCATTCTTTGTGACCAGAGCAAAAGACAACATGCAGTATGAGGTTATTTCTTCCAGAGCGGTCGACTTGCAAACAGGAGTAATCAGTGACCAAATTATCCGCCTGACCGAAGAAGTGTCTTCGGAAAAATATCCGGATGAATTCCGCATGGTTGTGTATGAGGATTACGCCACTGGGCATGTCTATCGCTTTATTACGAACCATACCGGTTACGAGGCTCTCGCCATTGCCGAACTCTATAGGGAGAGGTGGAATGTGGAGCTTTTCTTTTATGACAAGTATATCATTATGCAAAGTCGAAAAGGGAGTATGACATATAATCAATCTGTTACATTATTACTTCTCATTTCGACTTCGCATAAAAACAGTCAACGTTTAAACCCCTTGAGCCATTCAAGCAAATTCTTATTCCGTTCCCATTCACGGTCGGTATCAATATTGGGAACGAGATTTTTATATGCTTTTTCAAGTGCTTCACGCTTGGCTTTGGAGTCTGCACGCGCGTAAACCTCTGTCGTTTGTATGGACACGTGCCCTAGTATATCCCGGATATAAACAAGATTGACGCCAGCTTGTAGTAGGTGCATTGCCCTGCTGTGTCGCAAGGAGTGGCAACTCAACCTTTCGGGTATCAGCCCGGGGTCTTCGTTTCTGGCCTTGTCTGCACTCGTTTTCAGCACGTGGGCAATGCCTTCCCTGGTGAGTTTCTCGCGGCGGCTATTGCAGAAGAGCGGGCGCGTAAGCTCATTGTTGTTATTTAGATGGTTCTCCTCCATGTATTCCCTGAGTATAGCCGCCTGCTCCCTTACAAGAGGCACAATCCGTGTCTTACGCCCTTTCCCGACGAGTCGGATGGTGTACGGCTCTTGACCGATCCGCACGGAGTCCACTGTAAGATCTGCCAGTTCTTGCACGCGCGCTCCCGTATCGTACAACAGTGACAGTATCGCGAGATGTCTGCGTCCTTGCCACGTGGAGATGTCCGGTTGCGCGAGCAATAGTCTCATGCCTTCCACGGAGAGGTAGCTCGGCGTTTTCTTCTCTGTCCGTACCGCCTTTATGGAAAGTATTTTTTGCCACTCTTCCATACGTTCTATCACGGTATATTGGAGATACGCCGCGAAGGAGCGCAATGCCGCCAGGCGGTAATTCCTTGTCGCGGGAGAACATGCGCGCACCTCCATGATCCAACCGAGGTAGTCCATGACACTGTCGTGTGTGAGCTGCTTAAGTGTCAGTTTATCGAGCGAAGTTCCTTTCACGGTCTTCATGTAATTGATGTATTGCACGAATGAATCCCTGTATGAAGCGATAGTATTGGCACTCGCGTTCCTCTCATGCGCAAGGTGCTCGGAAAAGAAACGGCTCAGATGTTTTGCAAAGTCAGTCGTTGTAATCATAAGCCTTGCAGATTTTAGGATAAACAAAAGCATTTATCGGTGAACATTGCTTCTCTAGTCCCGGGTACATGGCGCGTGTAAGGCGGACATACTGCTCCGTGGCGGACAAAGAATGATGTCCCAAAAAGGCCGATAGCACGGGAAGACACGTGTATAGGTCCATGCCAGCGTTCGCCATCCGCACAAGGGCATGGACCGCGCTTGTATGCCGTAGGTCATGAACTCGCGGCCCGTGGTGATTGCCGATATGGGGTATGCCGCATTGGGCAAGCAGTTTCTTGAAGTGCTGGTATACCGTGTTGGCATTGAACACCGTACCATCACTTTTCACGAATAATGGATAATCCGGGGCGTCAAGTCCTTTCACGGGCATTCGGTTGCGATACGTCACGTACTGGGCGAGCACTATCGCGAGAGTGTCACACACCGGTACGACGCGTTCACTCCCATTCTTGGTTTTGCGCAAGTAAATGACATGCTCCTTCAGGCGTATGTCTTTATTCTTGATGGACAGGGCTTCCGAGATGCGTATTCCTGTGCTATAAAGTAAACGAAGCATGGCCGGTATGGCGATAAGTGCCGTGCCCATCCGTGTGTCGTACAGCCGGTAATTATCACACGCCTCGAAGATCGCTTTTATTTGCTCGCCGGTAAAGATATACGGGGTAAAATCCCTCTTTGGTTGTTTGGGCAACCTTGGAATAAAGCACGCGCATCCGTTGCGGGACATCATCGTCGTGAGCTGGGACCACACCGAGTATTTTGTATACAGTGTGCTGTCGCAGTCCGCAACCCGTGTGGAACGCCACTTTTGGATAAATTCCTCCGTTATGCGCGGGTCGTCCAATGAGTCGGTGTTAGCAAAATCATCAAACTCCTTCAGTATCCATTTGGTCCTCTGCGCGCTGATGCCAGCGGATGCTTTTAACCCGATGAGATGGTTCATCCACGGGGCCAGAACGCTGCTGTAATTGAACTGTTCACTCATAAAACACCCCTCCTCTCTGTAAATAAAAGTCGTCCGGAACGGCCGGTACCGGCAAGGCGCATTTTAACAGGGACAAGATGTCTATCTTCAAGTAGAGCATTGTGGTTTGCGTGCTCTCGTGTCCAAGCACTTCCGATATGACGGGCAGCGTTGTGCCGGCATTTAACATGACCCCGGCAAGGGAGTGGCGCAAAGAGTGCGGACCGTGGTGTTTTCCATCCGTTCTCACGCCGGACTGGTTGATAATATGGCTGATAGCCGCGCAAACACATGCTTTGGTCGCGCTCGCGTAAGGGGCGCGGCTGGATAAGAACAAGCTATTTAATCCTGATTCGGGACGTCCGTGACGCAGGTAATCAATTATAGCGTTGCCCACCTCGGCGAGCAGCGGCAACTCGATTATTTTTCGTGTTTTCCGCATCGCGAGAGTGATGACGTTCTTTTCCCAGTCTATATTATCGAACCGCAGGTTGGCAATGTCCGACGCGCGCAGTCCCAGTCTTGACGCGAGCAGCACCATTGCATAGTTGCGTTTGCCGACCCCGCTGCTTCGGGATATCGAGTTCTCTATCGCCGCGATGTCCTCCGGCTGGTAAAAAGAAGGTAATCGCTCGGGTCTCCTGATTTTGTAGGTGTCGAAAAAATTGTTGAACCCACCCTCCAAAATATGTTCCTGTTCCCAAAACCGGAAAAGGACACGCAAAGCGGACACTATGTTTACCTTGCTCGTGGGATGGGATGAGATAAACGACAGGATGTGCCGTTCCGATATCTCTTTCACGCGGGTGATGCCCGTCGATGTTAAATGATAAAGGAATTCACTTAAGTACAGGCGATAGTCGTTGATTGTTGTTTTGCCGCGGCGCAGGTTGCTCAAGCGGGTGATAAGCTTTTCCATCTCCTGCCCTATCTCGCCGTCCAAAGAGTGGAATACAGGAGTGTAACATCGCTTCCTGATAAGACCCAAGGTCATCATGTCGTCCAGAACTTGCACACTGCGTATCTTTTCACGTTCCTGGGGACGGATAGAGCCATGATAATGGCAGGTTTCTATGAACTCTGCCCCTATGGCAGGTGTATAGGTGTCAATCCCCTTTGCTTTCATGAAGGGAATGATACCGTGTTTCCAAAGGCTTATGTAGCGAGATATCCGATGCCCCGTGTAACAATTAGCCTGAAAGTAATCGGTACAGCGACCGATTAGATGTTGAATCTTGATTGCTTCCATAAAATTACAATTAAGTTAGAGGCTTATGCCTGGTCCAAATGTAATATTATGCGAAGAAATTATGAGAAGCTTCTCATAAGCTGTTCAAGCAGCTGAAACAGAACTTCCCCTTAAAATATTTTCTGGGGGACAATGAAAATGCCATTATCATACAGATATGGTCCGTTATGCTGGCCAACTTGCTACTGATGATACTCAAAAGCCAGGTTAAGCGGAAATGGGCATTCTCAAACATGGTTTCTGTCATCAGGCAGCACTTGATGAGCTATATCGATGCCCGAAGTTTTTTTGAGAACCCAGAAAAAGCCTGGCAGGAGCTTATTGAAGAGCAAAAGGCTCGTCAAAATGGCATAACTGACCAATATTCGCTCTTTCCACAATGGGAGGGGGCTTGCTTTTAGAAACTCACGAAAAACAGTGCGCAAAGCCACTGAATTGGTGTCAAAAATTTAATTTACCGGTTTTACCGGACAACAATGATTTTTATACAATAAATTTACATGGATGTAAATAATAGTATGTTAATAATATGTAAAATACAAGTTAATTGGTAGGTTGTATTGTTTTGATGTAAATATATATATTACATTTGTTTTTTAAATATATTGTTTATTTGATAATATATTTACAATGATGTAACGTAACTGATGTTTCGCAGTTAAAAATGAAGTTGATAATCAGAGGATAAGAGATAAAAAAAGCAGCATATTTTAGCTAATATATCATTGAAAATGATTATCTTAGCGATGGAAACCAAACCATTAAAATATGCTGCAGGACAAAGATATTAAAAAGATTCAAGAGTTGAAAGCGGACTTTACCCCCGGCAGGGTTTCCGCTGAAGATATTTTTAGCCGCTTCAAGGCGTTGAAGCTAAGCGAAGGTCTTTCTGAGTTCAAATGGTTCAAGACCCGGGGATATGATTTTAAAATGGTCCTGGCCCTGCTGGTCTCCATGGTGGTCAGTTCAGACAAGACGGTCAACTCCTATCTGAACAGCCCCACAGGTGAAGGTTCCACCATGGGCAAGGATGTGTTCTATCGCTTGAAGAACAGTTCCATCATATGCTGGCGGATGCTTATGTGGCATCTTGTGCATCGTTTTCTGACGGTGACGTCCAAAGATAGTGATGTAGATGATACCTCATCCCGTTACCTGATCTTCGATGACACCACCCTGTCTAAAACCGGGAAGCGTATAGAGAAGATCGGGAAGGTATGGGATCATGTAACCAACAGCTACGTGCTTGGATTCAAGCTGTTGGTGATGATGTACTGGGACGGTAAGTCCTCCATACCACTGGATTTCAGTCTTCACCGGGAAAAAGGGAAAAAGCAGGAACGCCCGTTTGGGATGACCAAAAAGCAGATCCGCAAGCAATACAGTTGCAAGCGTATCAAGGACTCGTACACCGCTAAACGTGTGGAAGAACTGGACACGAACAAGATTCAGATGGTCCTGCGGATGTTTTTCACGGCCATCTATCGCGGGCTTCGTGTTGATTACGTCCTGGTGGACAGCTGGTTTACTTGCGATGCGTTGATACAGGCTATCCGGAGTGTGAAGGACAAGGAAGTTCACCTGATCGGGATGTACAAGTTTGCAAAGACTAAGTTTGAGTATCAGGGTAAGAGCCTGACTCACGCCCAGATCAATAACATGCTGGGCAAACCCAGGCGCTGCCGTTCCCTGGGTTACCAGTACAAACAGGCCAGGGTGCTGTACCAAGGTGTTGAGATCTGCCTTTTCTTTAGTCGTCGGGGCAAAAATGACAAATGGAAGGTTTTGTTGACGACGGACACGAAACTGACGTTCAAGGGATTGATCGGGCATTACCAGGTAAGATGGGTTGTGGAGGTGTTCAATCGAGAATCGAAGCAATTGTTGAACCTGGGAAGATGTCAATCCAGTAACTTTGACGCCCAGGTAGCAGAAACGACCATCAGCATGATAGCCTATCTGTTATTGACACTGCGTTTCCGGTACGATAACTACGAGTCGAAAGGGGCACTTTATCGGTCAATGAACGCCGATGTGCTCAGGGAAACACTCGACAGACGGCTATGGGGGCTGTTCATCGAGTTAGTCTGCTCAGTATGCGAGGTATTGGAGATGGATGCCGATGATTTACTTGAAAAAATGTTGGCCAATCCAAAAGCAGAATCCATGATCATTGCACTGTGTTGTTCGGTGATGGTTAAGGACGATTGAGAAATTGTAAAATATAAAATGTTATAGTACAGAGATATAGATAATAATGCATTTCCCTTCTATTTCTTTGTCAATGGTTTGAGGGAAGTGCGAAACATGAGTTATTTTATTTCTTTCGACTACATGTACTTTTTCCTTTTCTCAATACTCTTCAAAACAAGAATCAGGAAAAATGGAGTTATTGAGTCCCTATTTTCTTTTTCCTGAAAATGGGAATGTTTTTTCTTTAGTTAAATGAAAGGAATATCTCAGATATCGATGAAGATAGAGTTTATATAAAAACAATAGTCCGTTAAAAATTTACTATATGAGTCATGCAGCAATGGCTGCAAACTCCACGAGTTCTTTAACAAGTTTATCATTTAATCTTCTGTTCGGCTTTATGCCGGACACGCAAATAAATCGTTCAAGCAGATACGCATTGTGAATCATAGTTTTACAGGAAGCCATTGAAAAAGGGATGCCCTTTTCTTTTGCCAACACCTTTGCCAGGTTTACCGATGTAAGAGAAGCATTAAAGTTGAAAGATAATTTTGAAACATCTCTTGCCTGGGATTGCATAAGTCCTGTAAAAGACTTGGCATCACGGAAACAAAATTCAATTTGAAAACGGGTACGGTAGTATTCTATTACATCTTTACCGCTCATGTGGGGGTTAGTTGAGAAAAACAGCTTAGGCTTTTTTGAGTCCTTAGAATACCAGATAACAAGTCGTACCATCTGCTTTAGTGATTTTGAGTAGGCTGTCAGCGTATATAGCCCTCCATTATCGACAGCTATTTTCTCAGCTCTTGATTTATCAAGATTTGCCATGTCAATCTTGCCGTCGTATAGCTTAGGTCTGCCTCTTTTACCTGTTGGGCCCTCCAGTGTAGGATAAAACAAAACGGCATCATCCCTGAAACGGCTGATAAGATGGAAGTCCATTTCTTTTAAACCGGAAGCGAAACTGATTTTGGAGAAATAGGAATCAGCTACCACATAAGGGCTTATCTTGTGAAGTTTTTCTTCCATTGATTTTAGTACAAGAAGGTACCAATCAATCAGGTTGATATCGTTGCTCTCCAGCGTTTTACCATCCGGTGTCTGAACAGCCTGAAGACTGATGCAGTCTTTATTGTCTATGTCAATGAGGCCTACTCCGAGAATTTCCAATCCTTTTTTTGCCCCTCCGGCTGTGCCCGACCAGAAGTAACCAATCCAGGGAGTACACTTTCCTGACTTGGATATATAACTGGGGTCAATGGCTATGGCCTTACGATCGCCGTTTAATATCCGTTCAGACAAGGAAAGGTTAAACGAAAGCCAATCAAAATCCTTCGAGAAGTTTTGACGGAATCGTTGTTCACACGATTTGCCATACCTTCCCATCTGGAGGAAATTAATCCTGCCAGGGATGATTGTGTATAAGATTAATGTCTCCATAAGGAACGATTTGAAACTTTTGTTTAACTTCGTAGCTAGTTTATTTAAAACGTCACTACAGATATCCCTATATTGGTTAAGTATGCTGGTTTTGTCCATCTTTACAGTGTTTGCAATTACTATAAAGATACTGAATATCAGCTGCTTAACCTTATTTTTTATGTTAAATCATGTTGTATAAATCATTGATTATTAATTAGTTAGTTAAATATTTACCGAACTATTGATAAAAAAATAATTAAATAAAATTGTGAAAAATGGATGATAGTTTTGAAAATAATCTTAGACAACCTTATTTTTTTAAACCAAATCGTGTTTGGCGATTATATAAAGGTGGATTATTATTAGACCGTTTCAAAAATGAGAATAAAGAGGCGGATGATCATTTTCCAGAAGAATGGTTGGCCTCTACAGTGAAAGCATATAATGGTGAGAATACGCAATCGGAAAACGAAGGTGTTGCAGAAATCAATAGCGACGAATTAGGATTTCAATATTTTTCGGAATTCCTATATAATTATGGAGAAATGATTCTTGGTGAAAAACATTTTAAGAAGTTTGGCCCAAATACAGCAATTCTGTGTAAATATCTGGACTCAGCCGTAAGACTCCCAATTCAATGTCATCCGGATGTTGAAATTGCTAAAAAACTTTATAATTCGAGTTTTGGTAAAACAGAATGTTGGCATATAATTTCTACACGCAAAATTAATGACATAAAACCTTACATTCTGCTAGGTTTCAAAAAAGGTGTAAAAAAGGAAGATTTTAAAAATGCTGTAATTAATCAAAAAATTGACACAATGATAGAAATGCTTCATAAAATTGAAGTAAAAGAAGGAGAAACCTATTTCGTACCGGCAAGGATGCCACATGCTATTGGTTCGGGTGTATTTATGCTCGAAGTCCAGGAACCTAGTGATTGGGTTGTTCAGCCAGAACAGATGTGTGCTGACTTTATATTGTCTCAAAGTGATATGTGGGGGCCATTGACGCCTGAACAGGGATTGGAAGTTTTCGATTATACCGGATATACCAAAGAAGAACTTTTGTTAAAAATATCTCCTTCCAATGAATTGTTGGTAGATTCAAACAATTTAAAAATCCAGGAACTTATTGGTAAAAAACATACTAATTCTTTTAGGCTCTGGTCAGCAAAAATAAAAGGAAATGCAGAGATTCAAATATCAAATTCTACATTAATAGTTGTTTTAAAAGGAGAAGGTTATTTAAAGTGGAATAATAGAAATCGCTTTATAAAAAAATCTGATTATTTTTTTATTCCTGATTTATTAAAAAGTATAGTGTTCCAATCAGATGAAAATGAATTGTTGGAAATACTAATTTGTATGCCTCCGGAAATTTAGATAATACTCAATAAAAAAGCTATCAGTTGATGTTAAATTTAAATATGGAGAGAAACTAAATATGATTTTTTTTAATAATCATACAAAAATAAAAAACTTGGATTTTATCATTACTAGAGCTGCTCAGATGATGATCAAAACATACCTAAATGGCGGGAAAGTTCTCGTTTGTGGAAATGGTGGAAGTTGTTCTGATGCCGATCATATTGTAGCCGAACTAATGAAAAATTTTGAAAAACAACGTCCACTAAGAGAAGATTTACAAGACAGACTAAAAATGCTTTCATCAGAAAGGGGCAAATTGTTGGCTGAAAACTTACAACAAGGTCTACCTACCGTTTCTCTTACAGTTCATAATGCTCTTATAACAGCTATTTCTAACGATATTAGTGCTGATATGATTTTTGCTCAACAAGTTGTTGGTTTGGGAGAAAAAGGTGATGTCCTTATTGGTCTCAGCACTTCTGGAAATGCCAAAAATGTGATTGATGCTTTTATTGTTGCAAAAGCCAAAGGACTAAAGACCATTGGAATGACTGGAGAGTCAGGTGGAAAATTGAAGGAATTCTGCGATGTACTAATAAACGTACCAGAAACAAGAACTGCTTACGTTCAGGAGTTACATTTATCTGTTTACCATGCCATTTGTATGAGGATCGAAGATGAGATTTTTAGAAAAAAATAGATAAATACGAAATAATAAAAGCAAATGTTTTTAAACAAAAAAATCTTCTATTGAATTGAGCAAGTGCATACAATATCTTAAAAAATCTATTAATAACTATGATCATTATAAATAGAAAATTAAGAGTTTATTTTTTGTTTCCGTCTATATTGCCTTTAATATTTTACTAACTGATGTTTCGCAGTTAAAAATGAAGTTGATAATCAGAGGATAAGAGATAAAAAAAGCAGCATATTTTAGCTAATATATCATTGAAAATGATTATCTTAGCGATGGAAACCAAACCATTAAAATATGCTGCAGGACAAAGATATTAAAAAGATTCAAGAGTTGAAAGCGGACTTTACCCCCGGCAGGGTTTCCGCTGAAGATATTTTTAGCCGCTTCAAGGCGTTGAAGCTAAGCGAAGGTCTTTCTGAGTTCAAATGGTTCAAGACCCGGGGATATGATTTTAAAATGGTCCTGGCCCTGCTGGTCTCCATGGTGGTCAGTTCAGACAAGACGGTCAACTCCTATCTGAACAGCCCCACAGGTGAAGGTTCCACCATGGGCAAGGATGTGTTCTATCGCTTGAAGAACAGTTCCATCATATGCTGGCGGATGCTTATGTGGCATCTTGTGCATCGTTTTCTGACGGTGACGTCCAAAGATAGTGATGTAGATGATACCTCATCCCGTTACCTGATCTTCGATGACACCACCCTGTCTAAAACCGGGAAGCGTATAGAGAAGATCGGGAAGGTATGGGATCATGTAACCAACAGCTACGTGCTTGGATTCAAGCTGTTGGTGATGATGTACTGGGACGGTAAGTCCTCCATACCACTGGATTTCAGTCTTCACCGGGAAAAAGGGAAAAAGCAGGAACGCCCGTTTGGGATGACCAAAAAGCAGATCCGCAAGCAATACAGTTGCAAGCGTATCAAGGACTCGTACACCGCTAAACGTGTGGAAGAACTGGACACGAACAAGATTCAGATGGTCCTGCGGATGTTTTTCACGGCCATCTATCGCGGGCTTCGTGTTGATTACGTCCTGGTGGACAGCTGGTTTACTTGCGATGCGTTGATACAGGCTATCCGGAGTGTGAAGGACAAGGAAGTTCACCTGATCGGGATGTACAAGTTTGCAAAGACTAAGTTTGAGTATCAGGGTAAGAGCCTGACTCACGCCCAGATCAATAACATGCTGGGCAAACCCAGGCGCTGCCGTTCCCTGGGTTACCAGTACAAACAGGCCAGGGTGCTGTACCAAGGTGTTGAGATCTGCCTTTTCTTTAGTCGTCGGGGCAAAAATGACAAATGGAAGGTTTTGTTGACGACGGACACGAAACTGACGTTCAAGGGATTGATCGGGCATTACCAGGTAAGATGGGTTGTGGAGGTGTTCAATCGAGAATCGAAGCAATTGTTGAACCTGGGAAGATGTCAATCCAGTAACTTTGACGCCCAGGTAGCAGAAACGACCATCAGCATGATAGCCTATCTGTTATTGACACTGCGTTTCCGGTACGATAACTACGAGTCGAAAGGGGCACTTTATCGGTCAATGAACGCCGATGTGCTCAGGGAAACACTCGACAGACGGCTATGGGGGCTGTTCATCGAGTTAGTCTGCTCAGTATGCGAGGTATTGGAGATGGATGCCGATGATTTACTTGAAAAAATGTTGGCCAATCCAAAAGCAGAATCCATGATCATTGCACTGTGTTGTTCGGTGATGGTTAAGGACGATTGAGAAATTGTAAAATATAAAATGTTATAGTACAGAGATATAGATAATAATGCATTTCCCTTCTATTTCTTTGTCAATGGTTTGAGGGAAGTGCGAAACATGAGTTAATAGAACTCCCTCTTTAACATTACTCAATTCATTACTAAATAATAATTCTATGCAAAATACGATTAAGGCGAAGTTATCCGCCATGATGTTCTTCCAGTTCTTTATTCAAGGCTCATGGTACGTGACCATGGGAACCTATCTGGGAAGGACCCTCGACTTTTCCGGAGTTCAAATCGGCCTGGCCTACAGCACCGCCGCCATAGCAGCCATCATCTCACCGGTGATCGTGGGAATGGTCGCCGACCGGTTTTTCTCGGCAAACAGGGTGCTGGCATTCCTGAACATCGTGGGGGCAGTACTGCTGTTTTCCCTGACCCGCATCGAATCGTTCTCCTTGTTTTTTCCCGTCTTGTTGCTCTACAGCGTCTGCTTTATGCCCACCATGTCGCTGACCAACTCCATCTCGTTCGCAAACCTGGGGAATCCGGCCAAGGAATTTTCCAAGATAAGGCTTTTCGGCTCGTTTGGGTGGATCTGCTCCGGGCTTCTGATCAGCGCCCTGAAGATTGAACCCTATTCCACCCCTTTCCTGATCGGGGCAGGCATCTCCCTGCTGGCCGGAGTATATGCGTTGACCCTGCCCCACAACGCTCCCGTGCGGACCGTCGAGAAAGCGGGCGTACGCCAACTGCTCGGGTTCGACGCGTTCAAACTGACCAGGGACAGGTCTTTCCTGGTCCTGCTCGTCTTCTCGGCGCTCATCTGCATCCCGCTGGCATTCTATGACTCCTTTACAAACCTTTTCATTACCGATGTGGGGATCGAAAATGCCGCCGCCGCCATGAGCCTCGGCCAGGTTGCCGAAGTGATCTTCCTGTTCACTTTCCCCATCTTCTTCCTCAAGTTACGCTACAAGGGAAGCATCCTCGCCGCCATCGCGGCATGGATCCTGATGTACGGGCTGTTCACGCTGGGGGCGCACACCGGACAAAACGGATTCATCTTCGCCGTATTGCCCCTCCACGGTTTCTGCTTCACTTTCTTTTTCGTCGCCGGCCAGCTCTTCGTGGATGAGAAAGCTCCCTCCTCGCTGCGCAACTCCGCACAGGGGCTCATCGCCTTTGCCACGTACGGGGTAGGCAAATACCTCGGCACGTTGATTGCCGGAAACGTGGTGGACCTCTATTCCGAACAGGGAAAGTACGACTGGATATCCATATGGACGGTTCCTTTCGTCATGGCAATCATTTTCCTTGCCGGGTTCCTGTTCCTGTTCAGGGAAGATGTCAGGGACCGGGTAGCGGTACAGCGGACATGACTTCCGAAGCTATTTTCAAACTAATTTCAACTACGTAAACATTGCATAATTATGAAACAGAGAAAACTGAAAATGGGCATGATCGGCGGCGGCAGCGATGCCTTTATCGGGGCCATACACCGTCGTGCTGCCTTTATGGACAACTACATTGAGCTGGTTTGTGGCTGCTTCAGCGTCAATCCTGAAATCTCCAGAAGCTCAGGCAGGGAATATTTCCTCCCGGATCACCGGATTTACGACTCCTACCTGGAGATGTTCGAGAAGGAGATGGAGCTGCCTGCCGGAGAACGGATGGATTTTGTAACCATAGTCACACCGAACAAGTGGCATTTTGAACCCGCCATGATGGCATTGCAAAGAGGGTTTCACGTGGTTATCGACAAACCGATGACTTTTTCACTGGAAGAGGCCCTCAAGCTGAAGGAGAAGGTGGAAGAGACGGGACTGGTCCTGGCGCTGACCCACGTATACTCGGGATATCCGGCAGTCAAGGAGGCAAAGGCAAGAATCGCAAACGGAGAACTGGGTAAACTGCGCAAAGTATACGTGGAGTATACCCAGGGATGGCTGTCGCAACGCATAGAGCTGCAGGGAGGGAATAATGCCGGATGGAGAACCAATCCAAAGACCACGGGCAAGGCCGGTTGCATGGGCGACATAGGAACGCATGCCTGGCACCTGGCAGAATACGTTACCGGTCTGAAAGTGCTGGAGGTGTGTGCCGACCTGCAAACGTACGTGGAGGGACGCCTGGTGGACGACGACGGGGCATCCCTGCTGCGAATGGAGAAGGGGGTTACCGGAGTGCTGATGGCTACCCAGATAGCCACCGGAGAGGCGAACAATATCCGTCTGCGTGTGTATGGTGATAAAGGCGGATTGGAGTGGAGACAGATGGATTCGAACAGGTTGACCCTCAGGTGGGGGGACAGGCCTGCTGAAGAGCTTTACATGGGAAACAATGAATTTCTAAGCGACCTGGCCAAATGGAATACAAGAACGCCTGCCGGCCATCCCGAAGGATTCATCGAAGCCTTTGCCAATATTTACCGCAATTTTGCCCTGGCCGTCATGGCCAGAGAAAGCGGAGACAATCCGGGTGAACTGATTACCGACTTTCCTACCGTATACGACGGGGTAAGGGGAATGCAATTCGTAGAAATGATGGTACAATCGGGAGGCGATAATCATACAAAATGGCAGAAATGGATTGAATAGCGAATATTCACGAGATGGCAAAACTTGACCTTGTTAAATAAATGATGCATAACAAACAAAAAAAATATAACCATATGAAAAGAGAGAACAACTTAACGAGAAGAACATTTCTTAAAACTTCGGCTGTTGCCGGAGCAGCAGGCGTGATCGGGACCGGAACGACGGGTTTTTTAACCTCTTGCAACGGTGAGAAAAAGGATGTGACGGTTCCCCTGAAAGAACCCGGAACGTACTATGTGCCGGAGTTGGTGGACCTGGCTACAGACGGAAAAGAGTTGAAAGCTGGTGTTGTCGGTTGCGGAGGAAGAGGATCGGGCGCCGCCATGAATTTCCTGAATGCCGCTAACGGTGTTACGATCGTGGCGTTGGGCGACGTGTTCGAAGACAAGGTGAACGGCCTGGCCGACAAGCTGAAAGCGGAAAAAAGCATCGATGTGCCGGCCGACAAGCGTTTCGTGGGCCTGGATGCGTACAAGCAGGTCATTGACAGCGGGATTGATATCCTGATCGACTGCACGCCGCCGTTTTTCCGCGCGGAACATTTCAAGTATGCCGTGGAACAGGGCAAGCATTGTTTCCTGGAAAAACCGGTTTGCGTGGATTCGGTGGGATACCGCACCATCGTGGCGACAGCCAAACAGGCCCAGGCCAAGAATTTAAGCGTTGTCACCGGAACGCAGCGCCACCACCAACGCTCATACGTTGAGTCATACAAACAGATCATGGGCGGCCTTATCGGGGAGATCACCGGGGGAGCCGTCTACTGGAACCAGAGCATGTTGTGGTACCGCGACCGCCAACCCGCCTGGAGCGATTTCGAATTCATGGTCCGCGACTGGGTGAACTGGAAATGGTTGTCGGGAGACCACATCGTGGAACAGCACGTCCACAACATCGACGTGTTTACCTGGTTCAGCGGGTTGAAACCGGCGAAAGCAGTCGCCTTCGGCTCCCGCCAGCGCCGCGTGACCGGAGACCAGTACGATAATTTCAGTGTGGATTTCACCATGGAGAACGGGATCCACCTGCACAGCATGTGCCGCCAGATTGACGGATGCGCCAACAACGTGAGCGAATTCATCCAGGGAACAAAAGGTTCGTGGACAAGCCAGGGCGGGCACGTGATCAAGGATCTGGCCGGAAACGTCCTCTGGCAATACGACGGTGAGGCTGAAAAGGCGAACTTCAAGCAGACCGACCCCTACACGCTGGAACACGTGAACCTGATTAACTGTATCCGGGCAAACACCCCCATCGAACAGGCATCCGAAACGGCAGTTTCCAACCTGGCAGCCATCATGGGACGCGAGGCGGCCTACAGCGGCCAGGAGACCACCTGGGACGCCATGGCGGCGGCTCCCCTGGATTATACCCCGGCAGACCTGAACATCGGCAAGATGGACATGAAAGGCTTTACTGTCCCTGTGCCGGGAAGTGCCAAATAAAAGAATAAATACGTTATAATCATGACGATAGACAGAAGAAAATTCATCAAATCATCACTTGCCGGTGCCGCTGTAGCCGGCCTTGGAAAGTCCCTGAGCGCTTTCGCGGGTGAAACCCCGGCCGGTACTCCTCCCGCCTTTCCGATCAAGGCAGAGCTCAGAATATCGTTTCAGGAAGGGACAGCTCCCGGTGCAAACCTGAACGAAAAGTTCGACTTTATGGAAGAACACGGCGTGGTGGGGTTCGAGCCCCACGGCAGGGGGATGAAAGGCAGGATGCAAGAGTTCAAGGATGCGTTAAAAGGGCGTAACATCAAAGTTAGCGCCGTTTGCGCCGGCTTCGAAGGATTCATTCTTTCTACCGATCCCGCTATCCGCAAGAAATGCCGTGACACGATGGAAGAACTGATCATCCTGGGCGGTGAACTTGGCTCAACGGGAGTGATCATCGTTCCGGCGTTCAATTCGCAGGTGCCGGTGATGCCACATACACAAGAAACGCGCGATTTCCTGTGTGAGCAGTTCAACGAAATGGGCAACACGGCTCAAAAGTATGGCACAACGGTTATCCTGGAGCCTCTGAACCGAAAGGAAGCCTTTTACCTCCGCCAGGTGGCGGATGCTGCATCCATATGCCGCGACATCAACAACCCCGGAGTTACCTGTCTGGGAGACTTCTGGCACATGACGTGGGAAGAAACGTGTGATATGGCGGCTTTCGTTTCTGCCGGGAAATACCTGCAACACGTGCATATGGCCAGCCGTAAGCGCCGCAGCATGCCGGGAGAAGACGGTGAAGCCGACAACTACGTGAACGGTTTCCGCGGATTGAAAATGATCGGTTACGATAAGTACGTCAGCTTTGAATGCGGCTGCCAGGGCGACCGCAAGGTGGTTGTCCCTGCAGCACTGGATCTGTTGAGAAAACAATGGAAAGAGGCTTAGTTAATTTACCACGTCAATCAAGCATTTGATTAAATAATACAAGAGTTTCAAGCAACTGTTAATTTTCAAATTTAGGGTATTCTTTAAAACATTATCGGATGAGATTTTTAGGAGTGTCCTTTCAAAAATAGTTGCTTGGACTCTATGCATTCACAAATGAACAGTAAAGGATCTTCTTAGTTGATATCTATTACTGATGTTTCGCAGTTAAAAATGAAGTTGATAATCAGAGGATAAGAGATAAAAAAAGCAGCATATTTTAGCTAATATATCATTGAAAAGATTCAAGAGTTGAAAGCGGACTTTACCCCCGGCAGGGTTTCCGCGGAAGATATTTTTAGCCGCTTCAAGGCGTTGAAGCTAAGCGAAGGTCTTTCTGAGTTCAAATGGTTCAAGACCCGGGGATATGATTTTAAAATGGTCCTGGCCCTGCTGGTCTCCATGGTGGTCAGTTCAGACAAGACGGTCAACTCCTATCTGAACAGCCCCACAGGTGAAGGTTCCACCATGGGCAAGGATGTGTTCTATCGCTTGAAGAACAGTTCCATCATATGCTGGCGGATGCTTATGTGGCATCTTGTGCATCGTTTTCTGACGGTGACGTCCAAAGATAGTGATGTAGATGATACCTCATCCCGTTACCTGATCTTCGATGACACCACCCTGTCTAAAACCGGGAAGCGTATAGAGAAGATCGGGAAGGTATGGGATCATGTAACCAACAGCTACGTGCTTGGATTCAAGCTGTTGGTGATGATGTACTGGGACGGTAAGTCCTCCATACCACTGGATTTCAGTCTTCACCGGGAAAAAGGGAAAAAGCAGGAACGCCCGTTTGGGATGACCAAAAAGCAGATCCGCAAGCAATACAGTTGCAAGCGTATCAAGGACTCGTACACCGCTAAACGTGTGGAAGAACTGGACACGAACAAGATTCAGATGGTCCTGCGGATGTTTTTCACGGCCATCTATCGCGGGCTTCGTGTTGATTACGTCCTGGTGGACAGCTGGTTTACTTGCGATGCGTTGATACAGGCTATCCGGAGTGTGAAGGACAAGGAAGTTCACCTGATCGGGATGTACAAGTTTGCAAAGACTAAGTTTGAGTATCAGGGTAAGAGCCTGACTCACGCCCAGATCAATAACATGCTGGGCAAACCCAGGCGCTGCCGTTCCCTGGGTTACCAGTACAAACAGGCCAGGGTGCTGTACCAAGGTGTTGAGATCTGCCTTTTCTTTAGTCGTCGGGGCAAAAATGACAAATGGAAGGTTTTGTTGACGACGGACACGAAACTGACGTTCAAGGGATTGATCGGGCATTACCAGGTAAGATGGGTTGTGGAGGTGTTCAATCGAGAATCGAAGCAATTGTTGAACCTGGGAAGATGTCAATCCAGTAACTTTGACGCCCAGGTAGCAGAAACGACCATCAGCATGATAGCCTATCTGTTATTGACACTGCGTTTCCGGTACGATAACTACGAGTCGAAAGGGGCACTTTATCGGTCAATGAACGCCGATGTGCTCAGGGAAACACTCGACAGACGGCTATGGGGGCTGTTCATCGAGTTAGTCTGCTCAGTATGCGAGGTATTGGAGATGGATGCCGATGATTTACTTGAAAAAATGTTGGCCAATCCAAAAGCAGAATCCATGATCATTGCACTGTGTTGTTCGGTGATGGTTAAGGACGATTGAGAAATTGTAAAATATAAAATGTTATAGTACAGAGATATAGATAATAATGCATTTCCCTTCTATTTCTTTGTCAATGGTTTGAGGGAAGTGCGAAACATGAGTTACTAATAAAAAGAGAGGTATAATAATTTAACATGAGAATGAGTATAGGGCAACTTCAAAAAGTGTTAAACGACATTAGCAAAGTAAAAATCGCTGTAGTAGGTGATTTTTGTGTAGATGCTTATTGGTTTATAAATAAGTCTAAAAGTGAATTGTCTATCGAAACCGGTCATATGACAACACCAGTAAAGCAGCAGGAATACTCACTTGGCGGTGCTGGAAACGTGGCTAACAATCTTACTGCAATGGGCGTGAGAGATGTAAGGGCATTTGGAGTGATCGGTTACGACCCGTTTGGAGCTGAAATGGTGAAAATAATGAAGGAGAACGGGATCAATCCTCAAAATTTGATTCTTCAGAAAGAAAACTGGTCAACGCTTGTTTATACCAAGCCTATTATAGATGACGTAGAGCAAAGTCGTATCGATTTTGGCAACTTCAATGAAATGACGAATGAAACAGCTGACAAACTGTTAGAGTTGTTAAGGTTTGAAATACCACAAGTTGATCTTATCATTATTAACCAACAGGTTTTGGCAGGTATTCATACCGAATATTTCAGAAACAAACTAGTGCAGATGATAAAAGATTTTACTGAAAAAATATTTATCGTCGATTGTCGCAATTACAATGAGGTTTTTGATGGTGCCTATCGGAAAATGAACGATATTGAGGCAGCTGGTTTAGTTGGTCTGAAAAAAGATAGTGATGACTCTATATCTTATTCTGAAGTAATAGAAGCGGCTGAGAAACTGTATAAAAGATTTGGTAAACCTCTGTTTATCACTCGAGGTGATCGAGGATCAGTTGTAATAGATAAGGATGGCGTAGGCAGAGTTGAGGGATTAATGATATTATCTGAGGTGGATACTGTTGGTGCTGGAGATAGTTATCTTGCAGGAGCTGCTTCGACACTGGCTGCAGGTTACGATATGAAAACAGCTGGTGAAATCGGGTCATATGTATCTGGGGTTACTGTACAAAAACTATTTCAAACCGGAACTGCTTCTCCAGAAGAAATTCTAAAAATAGGCACTGATCCGGATTTAATATATAATCCTGAGTTAGCCGATGATATCCGTTCTGCCCATTACTTGAATGATTCTGAAATTGAGATAATCAATAAATGGCAAGAAAAACTGCAAATTACCCATGCGATTTTTGATCATGATGGTACTATCTCCACATTACGCGAAGGTTGGGAGCAGATAATGGAGCCTATGATGATTAAAGCTATTTTAGGTGAACATTTTCACGATGCAGATGAAGCCTTGTATCACAAAGTTCAGACACGTGTTCTTGATTTTGTTGATAAAACAACAGGCATTCAAACTCTCATTCAAATGAAGGGTTTGGTAAAACTTGTAAAAGAATTTGGTATAGTGCCTAATGATCAAGTTCTTGATGAGTTTGGCTATAAGGAAATTTACAACAAGGAATTACTGGAAATTGTTAAAGATCGTGAGGAAAAACTGAAAAAAGGAGTATTAGCCGTTGAAGATTTCACTTTGAAAAATGCTGTTATATTTCTTGAGAAACTGCACAGAGCCGGTGTCAAACTCTATTTAGCCAGTGGAACTGATGAAGAAGATGTTAGAAGTGAAGCAGAAAATTTAGGATACGACCATCTATTTGAAGGTAGAATATACGGAGCAGTAGGCGATGTGAATAAAGAAGCCAAAAAGATTGTTCTTGATCGAATTCTTGATATGATTGGTGAGTCGAAAAAAGGTCAGTTAGCTGTATTTGGTGATGGTCCTGTTGAAATACGTGAAACCCATAAACGAGGTGGTGTAACAATAGGAGTTGCAAGCAATGAGATAAAACGTCACAGTTTGAATAAAAGCAAACGTTCGCGGCTTATTAAAGCTGGGGCTGATGTTATTATTCCTGATTTTTCACAGTTGTCACAACTTCTCAAGTTATTAAATGTTCAAGACTAAAAGTAGATGCCTTACCCAAAATTTAACAGAGATAAGCTAGATATCAAAAGGCTGATCGATCGGAAAAGCAAGGTTTATATTGAACGAGATCATATTCCTGTAAATCAGATACCTTTAAACTTATCAGATTCAGTAATCTTGCTGATTAACCAAACTGTTGCGCGAATTAAACGGGCACGTGAACTTAATCGATCGGTGATACTTGCTTTTGGCGCACATACTATAAAAAACGGTATGGCCCCAACACTTATCGCACTTATGAAAGAAGGATGGATTACCCATCTTGCTACCAACGGAGCCGGAATCATTCATGACTGGGAGTTTGCATTCCAAGGAAAATCAAGTGAAGATGTACGTGAAAACGTTAATCTAGGGCAATTTGGTATTTGGGACAGTACTGGTTTTTACATTAATTTGGCCCTTATTGTAGGTGCTTATGAAGGGTTAGGTTACGGTGAATCAATAGGAAAAATGGTACACAGGGAGGGGTTAGATATTCCAGAAACTTCTTTTTTATATGAATTTGCCAGGAATAATATTGAATCTAAACCTGAACAAGTTGCTGCTGCTATAGATTTTCTTGGAGTGATTAATCATTTTAGTATTCCTTCAGGTTTTATGAAGATACCTCATCCATACAAAAAATATTCTGTACAAGGGAATGCTTACGAGATGAAAATTCCATTCACAGGTCATCCTATGTTTGGACACGACATCATATATACACATCCCATGAATCATGGAGCAGCTGTTGGTCGTACGGCAGAAAATGATTTTCTTTGTTATGCGCAAAGTGTTAGCAACCTCGAAAACGGCGTTTACTTGTCCGTAGGCTCAGCTGTAATGTCACCTATGATTTTTGAAAAATCAATGTCTATGGCCCAGAACATTAAAATCCAGTATGGCGAACATATAGAAAACCACTATATACTTGTGGTAGATTTGGCCGAATCGAACTGGAACTGGAATAAAGACGGTGAACCACCCATGGACAATCCCGCGTATTATTTCCGCTATTGCAAAACGTTTTATCGAATGGGTGGTGAGATGCACTATCTTACGGCTGATAATCGAGATTTTTTGCTCGCGCTGCACCAAAAGCTCAAATAAAGTTTGCGGAATACTTATATGGTACTATCATCAAAAAATAAATAATAGTAAAAAAGTTCAGTGAAAATTTTTCTTCAAAAAATATGTAAAAAATTACTCTTAAAGAAGTTTTATTGATGATGGAACCAATCCATATTCTTTCGAAAAAAGGAATACAGATACTATATGGGAATTCTATTTTTCAGAGAATAACATTGGCATCAGAATCTCGAAGTATATACATTGAAATCAAATTGGGAATAAATCAAAAAATAAAATGATGAATAACAAAAAAACGCAGTGTAAATCATTTTACCATTTATTATTAGTTGCCTTGTTTTTTTCGGTTTCATGCAAAGACAACAAAACAAACATGAATAACGACGTCCCTTTTCAGGAAAAATATCGTCCGCAGGTACATTTCACGCCGCCTAAGCATTGGATGAACGATCCCAACGGGATGGTGTATTACAAAGGTGAATATCATTTTTTCTATCAGCATTACCCTGAAAAATCGTTTTGGGGTCCGATGCATTGGGGGCACGCCATCAGCAAAGATTTGGTACACTGGGAGCACATGCCCATTGCAATTTATCCAGATAATTTGGGCTATATTTTCTCGGGTAGTGCCGTGTTGGATGCAAAAAATACATCGGACTTGGGAACGGCAAAAAATCCGCCGCTAGTCGCTTTTTTCACTTATCACGATATGGAAGCCGAAAGACAGGAGCGTTTCTACGAAATTGAAACGCAGGCCATCGCTTTTAGTCTCGATAATGGCCGCACGTGGACAAAATATGAAAACAATCCCGTGTTGAAAAATCCTGGCATACGCGACTTCAGAGATCCTAAAGTGATGTGGCACGATGAAACCCAATTATGGGTCATGAGCATTGCCGCTGGTCAGGTTATCCAATTCTACACATCGCCTAACTGCATCGATTGGACGTACGCCAGTGAGTTTGGCGAGGGTGTCGGCAATCACGATGGTGTGTGGGAATGTCCTGATTTGTTTCCGTTGAAAGTGGAAAACTCAGACGAAATCAAATGGGTGCTTATCGTCAACATCAATCCTGGCGGCCCGGCTGGTGGATCGGCCACGCAATATTTCGTGGGTGAGTTCAATGGAAAAACTTTTACTTCTCCGCAAACAGACGCCCAATGGATGGATTATGGGAAAGATAATTATGCCGGTGTTACCTGGAGCAATGCTCCTGACAACAGACGTATTCTTGTCGGTTGGATGAATAACTGGCAATACGCAGGTGAAAAACCTACGCAAATATGGAGTGGTGGCGTAACTTTTCCGCGAGATTTGGGTCTGGTAAATGTCGGCGGAAAATACCTGCTTACATCTAAGCCCGTAAAAGAGGTAGAAAAATTATATGGAGAAAGCAAATTGATGAAAAATACTGAAATTACAAAAACTAAAACCATATTCTCGAAAACTTCATTTGCAAAAGTGCCAGTGGAAATTTTGCTGAACTTCGATGTAAGAGACAATAAACAAATGGACTTCCCTGAAAAGTATGGCATCACTTTCAAGAATTCTACTGGAGAATATTACACTATTGGATACGACAATGAGAATGAATGTTTTTTTGCGGACAGAACTAACGCAACCAGCGAAGAGATTTCTGAAAATTTCCCGTCGATGCAAATAGTTCCTTTTGTCATAAACTCGGGAACTACAACGTGACGGATACTTGTAGATACTTCTTCAATGGAATTTTTCACATCCGATGGAAAAGTTGTTATCACTAATGTGGTTTATCCATCTGAAAGCTTTAACCAAATAGAAGTTTTCGCGGAAAACGGAAAGATTAATTTGATAAAAGCCCGTATTACAGAGTTGAAATCTATCTGGAAAACAGGCAAATAATATCATAACAACATGAAAAAGAAACCCATTATCATTGGTATAGGTGAATTGCTTTGGGATGTGCTTCCAACGGGCAAGAAAGCGGGCGGTGCGCCCATCAACTTCGTATATCACGCATCACGCCTCGGAGCTGAAAGTTACGCTATCAGCGCGGTAGGTAACGATCCACTTGGCGACGAAATTATGCATGAGATTTTGAAAATAGATATCGGTTATCTGATTCAGCGCGTGAATTATCCCACAGGAACTGTTTTGGTGAAACTTAAAGGCGGAATTCCTAACTACACTATTATTGAAAATGTAGCTTGGGATCATATTCCACTTACCGAAGATATGAAACAGTTGGCTAAACGTGCTGATGCTATCTGTTTTGGAACATTGGCGCAGCGGTCAAAAACATCACGCAAAACCATACAAACGCTGCTTTCCTTCGTGTCTAAAGATGCGTATAGGATCTTCGACATAAACATCCGTCAGCACTATTATTCAAAAGAGATCATAGTTTCTTCCTTGCGCAATTGTAACGTTTTCAAAATCAATGATGATGAATTGTTGTTAATAAAAAAGATTTTTGAAATCGATACAAAGACCGAAACCGATGCTTGTAAATGGTTTGTGGAAACCTTTAATTTGAAATATATGATCCTTACTGCCGGAGCAGATTACAGCGCTATCTACACATTTAACGACGTTTCGTACATCAAAACGCCGAAAGTGGAAGTAGCAGACACAGTGGGTGCGGGCGATTCGTTTATGGGAGCGTTTATATCTTCGATTCTTGATGGTAAAACACTTGTCGAAGCTCATCAGGTAGCAGTAAGTAGGGCTGCTTTCGTATGTACCCAAGTTGGGGCATGGGTATCCATTTCTTTTTAATATTTTTTTGAAGAAAGACTTTATAGGTATATTTTAATCTCAACCTCAAAAGAACCTTATAAAGAGATTGATAATAAATAAAAACAACAAATAACAAATGAAAAATGAAAAATAAAAACTCACTTGTACAACTTATTCCTGTCATGCTCGCGTTTTTCACGATGGGCTTCGTTGATTTGGTTGGCATTGCTACCAATTATATTAAAAACGATTTTTCACTTAATGATACTATGGCGAATACAATGCCACTAATGGTTTTTTTGTGGTTTCTTATTTTTTCTGTTCCAACAGGAATGTTAATGAATAAAATCGGACGACGTAAAACCGTTCTATTAAGCATTGTTGTTACGCTACTTGCATTGTTGGTTCCTCTTGTTGGCTACAGCTTTATCACCATGCTCATTGCATTTTCACTGTTGGGTATTGGGAACACGCTGATGCAGGTTTCGCTTAATCCGCTAGTATCAAATATAGTAACTGGAGATAAATTGGCCAGCACACTTACCTTTGGACAGTTTGTGAAATCAATTGCTTCGTTTCTCGCTCCGATAATTGCTGCATGGGCTGTTATTCGCTTTGGTGATTGGAAAATGCTCTATCCCATTTTTGCGGTGATAGCTTCTATTGCCGTTATAGCATTATTTTTTACAAAAGTTACGGAAAAAGCTGTCGAACATCAATCAACATTCGGAGAATCTTTTGCCTTGTTGAAAGATTCATACATTTTTATGTTGTTTCTAGGGATAATGATGCATGTGGGTATCGATGTCGGTATTAATATAACTGCGCCTAAGCTGTTAATAGAACGTGTAGGGATGGGTTTAGCACAAGCTGGATATGCTACGAGTGTTTATTTTCTTTTCCGTACTATTGGGTCTTTGAGTGGAGCATTTATTTTGGCAAAATTTTCATCAAAAAAATTCTTTCTCATAAGTGTTGTAATGATGGTCGCAGCAATTGTTGCACTATATTTCAGTTCTTCTACAATTGCAATTTATGTATGTGTAGCATTAATTGGATATGGAAATTCCAATATTTTTTCTATTATGTTCTCTCAAGCATTATTGCATTTACCACAGCGTAACAATGAAATATCGGGATTAATGATTATGGGATTGTCTGGTGGTGCTATTTTTCCGTTTTTGATGGGCGTAGTTTCAGATGCAATAGGTGGTCAAATTGGTGCAGTAATTATTCTTACATTTTGCATTTTTTATCTTATTTTTTTATCTTTAAAAATCAAAGAAAAGAGGTAATTATAGTATTAAAGCAGTATGGGACAGTGTCCGAAATTCTGTGTAAATAAGAAACAGAGGGTTTGGCTGTATTTACAGCTGAACCCGATTTTCAAAGATAGCTAATAGTTGGTTGAAAATCAATCCCTAGTTCTGAATGTGTTGTGTCCATTTTTTCGATATTTGCATAAGGGAAAGAAAAACAGACTTTTTCAGTGATTCATCGGTAGGGAATATCATCTTGTTTTTGGTGTACTTTCTAATTTTACCATTCAAGTTTTTAATCAGGTTAGTCGTGTAAATAATCTTCCGGATCTCGAGAGGGAAGGCAAAAAAAACGGTCACCTCTCCCAATTGTTTTGCCATGATTGGACAGCATAAGGGTATTTGCCATGGGGAAAACATTGGTTATAGCCCAGGTAAAGCAGTTCAGGTTATCGGTTACGGTGACCAAGGTATCTTCCACACCACGGGCTTTTAGGTCGCTCATTACGTCTTGCCAAAAAGCAGCCAATTCGTCCTGCTTCAACCACATTTCCAGGATTCCCTTGTAACCTTTACGGTTTAGCCCCACGGCAAGGTAAATCGTTTTATTCACGACCTTTCCTCTCTGACGAATTTTAAAGACAATACCGGTCCATCCAAACGATGCAGTAAACTGCCTCCAGCGAACGGTTTTGCCAGTCCTGCACCTGCCGGTTGACCTTGTCTGTAATAATGGATATAGCAGAAGGGTAGAAACTGTAACCATAGATTTCCTGGAGTTCCCGCTCTATATCGGAGACGCTCATTCCCTTTGCATAAAGTGATATGATGATGCTCTCTACCGGTGTGGCAGTACTCTGCTTGGGGACGATGATTGGTTCAAAACTGCCCTGGTGGTTCCTGGGGGCCTCGATGGTCGATTCCCCGAACTCGGTCTTGAGTCTCTTGGAGGTCGTGCCATTCCGGGTATTGGTATTCTCACTCTTCTCATTTTTGGCATAACCCAGATGAGATTCCAATTCCCCCTGAAGCATTGTTTCGATCAGGTCCGAATGGAGATTCTTCAATAAACGGCTGACATCTTCCTGTGTTTTGAGTCCTACCAGGACTCCACTCTCTTCAATAATTTTCTTGAATTCTTTTTTGGATACTACTTTTTTTAACAGGGAGTACTACGAAATTACAGGAATCCCTAAACTTTTTAAATAATTGAACGTTGCATCGTAATACTCCGGCTTTCTTGTTGAGTCTTCTGAATTACCATCAGGAACAACGATGATCATACCTTGTCTTGCTCGGGTCAGTAATACACGGTAAGCATTGATTAAATATTGTTTTCTCTCTTCTTTCTTGATATTTAGCCATTTACTTCCTCTGAACTCATAAGTTTTCCATCCGTCGTTAGCATACCTCAAATCGCCATCCCAAGCAATACAGGCCCAGTCTAACTCCAATCCTTGTACATGAAATTCTGTTGCCACATCTTCCAAGAAGTACGAGGAACGCACATCATCTTTTCCATTTAAGAACCAGTGAATCGGATTCATCGGCGATTTTACATCAATTGCATAGGGTTTAAGTCGCTGCGCTTGCGAAGAAACCACTATGCCATACCTTTCACTACCTCTAGCCTTCTCTTTCAGCCATTGTTTTGCCTTTTTCAGATCTCTTGTCAACACGATAGGGTATTTCTCTTTGACTTGATTGAACGTTTCAATTGCTTTTTCTTTTTGGATATCCAACATATTTTTCACAAAAAGAGAAAGGTTTTCAGCTCTAAATGAACGCATGGAGACGGATAGATGTAAATCGGGATTGAGATGCACTTCGGTTACATTGCTTAGTGCTGCAATAGCATCGGTTGCTGAATATTCAGAATCAGTTAAATTCGGTGATATATGGACACTCCAATGTGGGTACCAATTCTTTATAGCTGCCAACCATTCTGAAATTCCGGCTTCGCCCGTATTGATTTCCTGACCACCACCCACGAGACAAACAATAACTGCCCAATCTTCATGCCTATTCAGACAGGAAATCAAAAATTCAGGCTCCGAGTGATCAAAATCAGGTTTGTTCTTTTTTCGTTTCATGAAGGAGACCGTTTGCTCTTTATTCCACGCCCTTTGTGCTTCGTCAAAAATGGCCACATGATCGTATGGTGCGGTAGGATCTACAAGATAACTATCTCGATAATGATGGATGTTTTGTATAAATGTTTTGACGCTCGACTTGGCTTTCCCTTTGGTCAAAGTGACCCCTTTCTCCTTTTCATTTTTGATCTTATCACGTGCCAACGCTTCTTGTAGAATGGCCACCAATGGACCATTCCCTGAAAGATAAACACTTGCTTCTCCACCTTCATCATCCAAGTGTGTAGTCGCAACTTTCAATCCCACAAGTGTTTTCCCTGCACCAGGGACTCCGGTGACAAAACAGATAATTTTTTTGTTATTCTCCCTTGCTTGAGTGATAATTTCAGAGATTGTGTCAGTTGTTTTGGAGAGATTTGTTGCATCTGCATCACTTCTCGTAATCTCATCTACGGTGTGGTTCTTATAGAGTGAGATTGCAGCTTCAATGATTGTAGGGGTGGGAGAGTACCTTCCAGCAGCATAACCGGTAGGGTCAACAGTTTGGATTTCATCATAAAAATCCAATACAGCATGTATAATGATTTTCAAACTTTCCCCGTTGGTTTTGATTGGAAGAATCAGATTGTCGTTATGAGAGGTAGTGACAATCTCACTGAATATGTTCTTTGCTTCTGTTGCTACTAAAATAGGCACTAACAGTGCTTGATGGCTTGGCTCGTGGAAGTTTTTCAAATCCAGTGCATAATCCCATACCTGTTCTACACTGGATTGGTTATATTTATGCTCTCCTACTTTGAATTCAACAACAAAGATTACGCCTTCAATGATGATCAATGTATCCACTCTTTTTCCCATTCGAGGAATAGAGAATTCAAAGAAAATAGTGCCTTCCAATCCTTGAAGGGCCTTTTGTAAACAATTAATTTCAGCTACCCATGAATGATTCTGATTTAAATTGGAATCAAATTGATTCGATATGGTAATTTCACCTATTACCTGATCAACACTCTTTGTTAAGAATGAACAGATTGAGTCTTTATAATAATAATTTAGCATAGTCTTATAAAAGCGAATTCACATATATTTGGAGCATTTCTGTTACTAACAGTAATGTTTTTTACTTGCCCGCAGCTCTTATTTTATCATATTTAAGAAATCGTCCTCTATAATAATTCGGATTTTGAAGCCCGACAAATTTAGGTCTTCAATTTTCTTCAATTTTGAAGGTCCTGCGCCTTGTCCAACGATAACAAAATCTGTTCGTTTAGTGACACCAGTATCGATATCAGCTCCCAAATCTTTAACTCTTTTTGCCGCTTCATCTCTTGTCATGGTTTGCAGAATCCCTGTAAATACTACTTTTTTTGCGTAAAATGGATTTAAAATATTCTCAACATTCAAATCCGGTTTAAGAATGTTTCCTGTAAGTTTCTCATGTCCAGCAAAAGGGTTTGAATTCTTATATTCTCTTATTAAAGTTAGATTTGGTTTAATCCCTTGCTTAAGAAACAAATAGGCTTGGGCACAAGCTTTGGCATCTGAAAGAGCATCATGATGCTTCGTCATTACAATTCCTAAAGACTCAGCGAGAGACTTTAATTTTAATCCAGAAAGCTGATAAGTACAATCACAATTACATTGTGGTCTTGGCAAATTGTAATATGCAAGAGTTGAATTTAATATGTTTATATCAAAACTTACATTATGTGCTACAAGTAGTGAACTTATAAATTCATCTTTAATGTTTTCCCAAACCTCAGGAAATAAAGGTTTATCTTTTGTTCTTAATGAATCAATTCCATGAATACAAGAGTGTCGAGCTTCATATTCATTGCCCGGCGGCTGAATAAGATATGATTTTTCGCTTGTGATTTGTCCTTCTCTAACAACAACAAATCCAATCTGACAAATACTCGCACTATGACTAGTTGCTGTTTCGGTGTCGAATGCAGTGAATGTTAAGTTGTCCATATTTCAAAGTATTTGATTTTGAGTTGCCTATAATATGATAGAAAAAATCATGGATGTATCTTGTATCTAATAAACCAACCGTGTGTTTGTCGAATAAAATTACTGACTGCAAGTTTAGTTAATTTAAGGGTAACATTCTCATTTTTCGACAAAATTTTTAAACATCATGATTGAATATATTTAAAATGTGTTTGAAAAATAGAAATGAAGTGTAAGGGTGAAGGACTCCTGCAGGACGTTGAAATTCGTGAGAACAATATGATAGCAAGAAGGAATCGAAATAGGTTTCCTCTTTCTCTACAATTTGACCCTTATCTAAAATCCATAACAGGGAATTCCCCAAATTGACTCTTTCTTACAGTTTCCTGAATTTCAACAATTCTTTTTCGGTTATTTTACGAAACTCTTTTCTGGATCCTCAACTCGGGATAAGTCCATCGCAACCAGACATCTTGGGTATATAAACTCTCCGTGGATGTTTTTCATAGAAAAATTAGAAAAATCAAACAGGTGAACATAGTTACTCTGCGGTTGTAGATGATATAATAATCTTGACGTATGAATGATTTCAGCAGCGACAAGTCCTGTCCATAGATAGATTTCTTCATTCCTGTAATTGTCAACAAGCGTTTTTATTGTTTCCACATCTCTGTTTATGAGCGTAAGCATGCTGTCTGCATCCATTGATGTGGAACAGTAAAAACTTTTGACAACCAGTTACTCTTTTTTCCTATTTCCTCCACAGCGTCTACATCGCAAATGGACCTACATTTAAGATATCATTTAAGCAAATCAGTTGAATTGAATTCAAATCTATTGCGTAGTGCAGAGAAAAGTTTAAGGAGTTGAGTACTTTAAGGGAAAAGAAAGACATAATAGGATGAAAAGGTTTATATAATATCTCATAGTTTAATATTTCCATCAAACTATATCAAGATTCGTAATGTTTTTATGCAGCAGAGAGCCTCTGCAATAAATTTCACCTCTCAATACGTTAATAAAAGTTATATTATTGTTAAATATCAGGTTTTATAACAAATATTTAAAATATTCTTCATTTATTTGTCAGACAAATCAGATTAATAATATCTGTTGTTCATTTTTATCTGAAAACATCGCTCATTTTTAAGTGAGAAAATATATTTGAAAATAATCTTACGATGGAAAGGCTTAGGATTCAAAACAATTCAATTACACTGGTAGATCAGGTCGAGGACAGGCTTTTGAACTATTTCAAAGAGAAGGACTTGCAAAAAGGAGATGCTATTCCGAATGAAATGGAATTAACCGTCTCATTGGGGGTGTCGAGGAGTGTAGTACGGGAGGCATTAAGCCGACTGAAGATGATGGGAATAGTGGAGACACGCACACGACGGGGCATGGTACTTTCCGAGCCTTCTATATTCGGCGGAATGAAACGTGCTGTTGATCCGAGAATTCTAAGTGAAGATACCCTCTTTGATATTCTCGGATTTAGGATTGTTCTGGAAATAGGCATTTGTAGTGAAATATTCCGAAAAATTACTCCTGATGATATTGCAGATCTGGAAGAGATTGTGAATGTAGGAATCATGTATGAAAACAACGAATATGCTCCTTTTAGTGAATTTGCTTTTCACACAAAGCTTTATAAAATAACTGGCAACAAAACTATCTCCGAATTCCAGAATATCATTCATCCTGTGATGACATTTGTGAAGGACAAATTTCAGGAGTTTCTGGCACCCATTAATATCCGTTTAAAAGAGGAAGGGCGGATTGTAACCCATCAGGACTTGCTACAGTTACTAAAAGATGGAGACGAAGACAGGTATAGAAAGGCCTTGGAGGAGCATTTTGAGGTTTACAGAATTTTTATCAGTCAAAGAAATCAATATCACATTGCTCAGCAAAACGGTTGATTTGATCGGTACAGTGCGATGTTGCTATTTAAAGTGTTTATAAGGCTTTTTCGTCCTTGTAATCATCAGCCGAACACAAAAAGTATATTTACCAATTAAAATATCTATGAACAATTACAAAAAACTAAAAGGGCTAATTGCTGCAACCTTTACACCCGTTGATACCAACGGAGATATAAATTATTCTGTGATCAGAAAATATGCACAACATATCAAAGATTCGGGAATATCGGGTGTATTTGTTTGCGGGACGACAGGAGAGTTTACTTCCCTCACCACTGTCGAAAGAAAACTGATCTTGGAGGAATGGATAAAACGTGGTGAAGGAGACTTTCAAATTATTGCCCATGTGGGCAGCAATAACCAGCGCGAGGCAATGGAGCTGGCACGTCATGCTGCAGTGAAAGGCGCAGATGGAATCGGATGTATCGCCCCTTCTTTTTTCAAGCCTGAAAAAGTGAAGGATCTGATCGATTTCTTTACGCCCATTGCTTCTTCCGCTCCTCAATTGCCATTCTATTACTACAACATGCCTTCCATGACCGGGGTAAACCTTTCGGTTGCACAATTTCTTCACGAAGGGAAAAAAACTATTCCCAATCTGGCCGGAGTGAAGTTTACACACAACAACCTGATGGAAATGGGCGACTGTATTCAGCTGGATAACGGGGCATTTGAGGTGTTGCATGGCTTCGACGAGACACTGATTTGTGGATTAGCACTCGGAGCCGTAGCCGGTGTGGGAAGTACGTATAACTATATACCCCATGTTTATCTGAATATTCTGAAATCTATGGAAAGTAACGATGTGGAAACGGCGCGTGCCTTTCAGATGCAGTCGGTAGAAATGGTGAAAATCATTATTCAATATGGAGGTGGCGTGAGAGGCGGAAAAGCCATCATGAATCTGATTGGAATCGAATGTGGACCCTGCCGCCCTCCTTTTGCCACATTCGAAAGGGAAGAGTATGATGCTCTCAGGGAGAACCTCCAGGGCATTGGTTTATTGGTAAAATAGAGAAGGGAGTGTGTCCTCTAAACAATACCCCCTTCTGGAAGAATTTAAAAACACAATTATTTTTAAAATCTATACAAAGATGAGAAAAATTTATCGATTTTTGGCCTTATTAACTGGTATAATCTTTTCAGTTGCTTTTCTCCAGGCACAGGAGATAATGGTTAAAGGTGAAGTGCGCGATAACGAAGGTGAAACTTTACCTGGTGTTTCTGTGGTTGTGAAAGGAACCACACATGGTACCGTCACTGATATTGACGGGAATTATGCGTTGGCCGTTACTTCCGGTTCAACACTGATTTTTTCATATGTGGGTTATCAAACATTGGAAGTGAGAGTGACAAGCTCACCGGTCATCAATGTTGTTTTAAACACATCGACAGTAGGTCTTGATGAAGTGGTGGTCGTGGGATATGGAACCCAGTCACGCCGTACCATCACGTCTGCCATTACCAAAGTGGGTGGAGAGGTATTACAAAATGTACCAGTAAACACGGTAGGAGAAGGATTGAAAGGGAAAATTTCCGGAACACGTATTTATTCAAACAACAATACGCCAGGTGAAGATGCAACCATTCGGATTCGCGGCGGTTCCTCCATCAACAAGAGCAATGAACCACTCATCCTGGTAGATGGAGTTGAAAGAGCGTTTAGTGGGATAAATCCGAACGATATTGAATCAATAGAAGTTCTTAAAGATGCCTCATCCACAGCTATATACGGTTCAAGAGCTTCCAATGGGGTTGTTTTGATTACAACGAAAAAAGGATCTGTTGGCAAAGCTCCGAACATCACTTTCGAAGCAAACATGGCATTGCAGGAAGCAGGGACACTCTATAAGTTCATGAACGCCAGGGATTATCTGAGTATTGTTCGTCCGGCAGTAGCTGCAGGTCCCAATGCAAAGTATAATTCAATGGATGGTTATTCCGCCAGTTCCGGCAATACAGCTACCTCCATCTATTCTACTCGTTATCTGGGAGAAGGAGAGACTATCCCGGCAGGTTATTATTCCATGCCCGATCCAATTGATCCGACAAAAACGCTGATATTTCAGGATAACAACTTTCAGGATGAAATCTACAAGCAGGCAGTTTGGCAAAATTATTATGTCGGACTTGATGGGGGAAATGAAGGGATTCGTTACAATGTCAGCCTTGGCTATACCGACGACGCCGGTGTTGCCATAGCCACTGGGTTCGACCGATTGAATTTACGCAGTAACATCGATGTAAACATCAATAAATATTTGTCACTTGTCGCGGGATTCGACTACTCTAGAGCTAATTCACAGGAGTACCCTAATCAGATGAATGTCATTTCAAGGGGTTTGGCGACACCACCCACTCAGAAAAAGTACAATGATGATGGAACCCCCACCAAAGGATACAATGCCACCTCTCCCAATCCACTCTGGTATGCCTATTATAATGATCAAAGCCGAGAAGATAAAAGATTGTCAGCTTTTGGTAAACTTACTTACCGCATTTTTGATGATCTGAAAATTGAATCGCAATTATCAACCTACAACCATCATTACCAAAGCAACAGCTTTCAGAAAGCCAATGAATTTAACGGACTCCGTCCAGCCAGTTCATCCTTTGGCGAGCTTAAACGAGACAAACTGGAGATCTATGCAACCTATATTAAGGGGTTAGACGATCATTCATTATCTATAATGGGAGGACACTCTTATCAGAAGGACAGTAACCAATCCCTGGGGGCTTCCGTTGATGGGGCTAGTTCTGATAAGGTGCCTACACTGACCGCAGGTCCCAATAAGAAGGATGCCACCAGCAATTTTACTCAGGATGTGACGATTGGTTATTTCGGTCGTTTGACATATGATTTTCAAAAAAAATATCTGCTTTCTGCAACATTTCGGGAGGATGCTTCCTCACGTTTTGCAAAAGGAAAACAGTGGGGATTCTTTCCAGGAGCATCAGCCGGATGGATTATCTCGGATGAACCCTTTATGCAGGGAATAAAAAATCTTGATAACTTGAAAATCAGAGTTAGTTACGGCCAAACAGGGAACAATGCAATTGGTCTGTACGATGCGTACGGAAGGTATTCCACCAATGCAAGATATGATGGATTTGCGGGTATTGTAGCTTCTACTATGCCAAATATGGATCTGACCTGGGAGACCTCTACGCAACTCGACCTGGGATTCGATCTGTCACTTTTCAAGAATCGATTCACAGTCTCAGCAGATTATTTCGATAAAATCACAGAAAACCTACTTTTTAGCAAAGAGTTGCCAAATACCACCGGTTTTTCTTCTGTACAAACAAATATTGGAGAAGTAAAATTTTATGGATTCGACCTGGAGATTGGTTCGACCAATATTCGTACAAAAGATTTTGAATGGACTTCGAAATTCACCTGGAGTTTTGTAAAAGACAAGGTGCTTAAATTGCCAGATAACGGACGAGACAAGAATCGTATCGGGGGTATCACCCTAGCCGACGGAACGGCTTTCGGTGGAACTGCTGAAGGTGAGTCGCTTTACCGTTATTATGGATATATGGTAGACTATATCATTGAAACGGAAGAACAAGCCAAAACAGCGATGTATGATAATTCGGCAAAAGGCTATCTCCCTTCAGACGGGAAGAAAATTGCCGGAAGAAAGCATATCGGAGACTATGAATGGAAGAACAGGCCAGGTAGTCAGACCCGAAACGATAAAGATTACATTGACAGTCAAGATCAGTTTTTTCTGGGGTACACTGTTCCACACTCTACAGGAGGTTTAAATAACAATCTTACATTCAGAAATATATCTCTAAATGTTTTTGTTGATTGGGCATTGGGACACTCAATCAATAACAATTCTGAAATGCGATATTTTATGAACACCTTTGCCAATAATTACACATTGATTGATAAGGTAAAACAAACATGGAAAGCTCCCGGTGATAAAACAAAATATGCTCGTTTTACAGCCAATGATCCGGATGACGGAAATGCCAATTTTAGTCGTACATCCAACATCTTCAACTATAAAGGTGATTACCTTTGTATTCGTGAAATTAGCCTGCAATACAATGTACCTTCTTCAAAATTAGGTAAACTGGGTATGCAAAATCTGGCCATTACCTTAGCTGGTAATAATCTGCATTATTTCACCGCAGTGGAAGGCGTTTCACCTGAAGTAGGTGCATCCACCACATATAATGCTGGTTATTACAATTATCCTCCTATTCGTAAATATTCTATCGGAGTAAAAGTTACATTCTAAATCACACTACAAAAATGAGAATCATGAAAAGTAAAATCATCATATGCTTAATGTCCTTTTTTACGTTATTGACAGCATGTCACGGTGATCTGGACATCGTACAAAAGAGTGAGGTATCTGCCAACTCTATGTGGCAGGATGAAGGAGATGCTACTTCGGCTATATATGGGCTATATAACAGATTCAGATCTACATTTGAGCAAGGCTACATGTACTGGGGAGAGTATCGAACAGGATTGTGGGCCGACGGACTTGCTGGTCAGACGGCACGAGATCAGATTTATCAGAATCAGATTCCCACCAACCATGGTTATGCCAATTGGACTGATTTATATACGACGATCAATCAGGCTAATCTGATCCTGAAATATACACCAGAAATAGAATTTGTCAGTGAAGAAACAAAAAATAAGGTATTGGCCAATGCTTATTTCGTGCGTGCATTCTGTTATTACTGGATAGGCCGAATTTGGGGAGATGCTCCGGTATTGCTGGAAGGTTTTGAGTCAGATAAACAGGAAGGATTGTTCCCCGGTCGCGATGCGGCAGATTTGGTGTTTAAGCAAGTTGGTGATGATATTAATGCTGCGCTTAGTCATATGCCCGCCTCTGTAACCGACCGTAAATTAGCTTCACAGGCCTCTATAAACATGTTAAAAGCTGATTATAATCTTTGGATGTTTAAGGTACGTAACGGAGGCGATGCGGCACTCAACAATGCTGCAACGGCTGTTGCTGCAGTACTGGGAAACGGCAATTACAGCTTAGTAACTGATTATTCTTCCATTTTTAAGAATGAAGGGGGACCGGAGGTTATCTTTGCCTGGAGTTATCTTCAGGATGAACACACAAGTGGTGCCACGAATGACTGGCTGGTGCCCTCCCAGTATATTTCCCCAGAATATATTGAAAATCCTGTGAAAGTGGGAAGTCATCAACAATGGTGTTTTTATACGGCCGATTACAAAGCATTGCTTTCAGAGTATGAAAATGACCGACGAACCATTGTAAGTTTCCAGACGTTCTTTGATGATAAGAAAAATGGTACTTTCCAATGGATAAACAAGTATGCTGGATCCTGGGTAAGCAGTACTCGTATTTTCGATTCGGACGTGATCGTATATCGTTATGCAGATGCTGTACTGTTTGATGCAGAAATTAAAAATGCAAAAAACGACCGTAACGGAGCTGTGACTGCTCTCAACAAAATTGCCAAACGTGCCTATGGAGTCGATAGTTTTTATTCGAATACGCTTACAGCTTCCGAAATTGATGCATTAATACTGAAGGAGCGAATGAAAGAATTTGCAGCAGAAGGAAAGCTTTGGTGGGATTATATCCGTTTTGATGTAGTTTTTGAAAAAAATCCGTTCCTTGTAGGTCGTGAAAATGAACAAAACATCTTGTTGTGGCCTGTAGCACAAGCATCTATCAATCGAAATCCCAATCTCAACCAGACCCCGGGTTATGATAAATAGAAAATAATAAGAAGGAGACTCTCTAATTTCATGAGTCTCCCTCTTATTTAAAATAACCATAAAAGAATGAATATCAATTCGTCCATCTGTAACCTGAAATTTGGATTGTTCTTTCATCTGCTTTTTTTATCATGTAGTAATAGAGATGAAGTAAAAGGACAAATACCCAATGTATTATTTATTGCGATAGATGATATGCTTCCGGTATTAGGTTGCTATGGGAACTCAACGGCTCTTACACCCAATATCGACACGCTAGCAAATCAGGGAGTTTTATTTATGAATGCCTACTGTCAGGTGGGACTCAGTAATCCTTCCAGAGCTTCATTGATGACGGGAATGCGACCGGATGAAATTAAAGTGTGGACGCTAAAACCTCATTTTCGTGAAGAAAAACCGAATGTAGTCACATTGCCTCAGTTCTATAAAGAAAAAGGCTACGCAACACGTGCAGTAGGAAAGATATATCATGATGGGGCATATCATCAGGATCCTGTATCATGGTCGAATCCTTCCGTACTGAGTGTTACGCGTGACGGAAGAGGACATAAGTATGTATTACCTGAAAATTATATGCCCAAAAGGTCAAAAGCAACAACTACGGAGAATGCAAATGTACAGGATACGGCATATATTGATGGGAAAGTATGTCAGGCAGCAATTGAATTACTAAATCAACTGACAGATTCAACTTTTTTTCTTGCAGTGGGTTTCAGGCGTCCCCATCTTCCTTTCTCGGCGCCTAAAAAATATTGGGATCTCTATGAGCGTGAAATGTTCAAAAAAGAATTAAAAAATCCGAGAAGACCCGCAAGAGCACCAGATTTTGCATTTCATAATTCCAACGAGTTAAGAGGGTATGAAGATATTGGAGAATTAGGAGTTATCCGGGAAGAGAAACAGCTGGAGCTCTTGCATGGATACTTTGCAAGCGTAAGCTATATAGATGCACAAATAGGTAAGTTGATTGCAGAATTAAAGCGACTGGGTCGCTATGATAATACGATCATCGTTCTTTATTCCGACAATGGTTTTCATCTTGGAGATTTCGGATTATGGGGAAAAACAACAAATTATGAAGCTTCGGTAAATATTCCATTAATATTCTGTGGTAAGGGAATTGAACAGGGAGCAATTAATCGATCAATGGTCGAGTTAATCGATATTTATCCAACCCTAATTGATTTGACTCATGGAGAAATGAAATCATCTCACGACGGAATTTCTCTTTTGCCGATCCTTAAAGGGAAGTCCTCAAAAGTGAAAAGTTATGCACTAAGTCAGATTGTAAGACCTTATCAGGACGCCATCAATTCGAGATCACCAGATTCAATGGGATATTCATTGAGAACGGAAAAATATCGTTACATAGAATGGCGAAATACAAAAGACATGTCGGTGTTCGCCCGAGAATTGTATCGGATGGATGATGCTTTGTCAGAAAAAGAAAATATAGCATCTGATATAAAAAATGAAGCATTAATGAATCAATTTTCCGATATTGTTAACAGGATTAGAAAATAGGAGAATGTATGCTGTTTGTGAAATCAAACATCAGTTAAAGAATAACAATACAACAAATGGTTCTTTTTAATCTATATGATATGAGGAAAAATTTACTTTTAATATCGAGTATCCTGCTTGTCTTACCGTTCCTTTCTTTGAAGGAAAAGGAAGATATTGATCAAACCGTCTTGTGGGAACAGGGGATGGGTGAATATAACAATTACAGGATACCGGCGCTGGTTGTCACCAACGAAGGAACACTGCTCGCTTTTTGCGAGGGACGTGAGTCAGGTGATACCGGAGATATCAATTTATTGTTAAAACGTTCGGAAGATAATGGGATGACCTGGAGCAATGAACAGGTTGTATGGGACGATGCAAAAAACACCTGTGGGAATCCTTGTCCTGTGGTCGATGAGGAAACCGGGCGAATCTGGTTGTTTACGAGCTGGAATAATGGGAAAGACAAGGAAAGTGACATCATCAATAAAACGTCGTTGTCTTCTAGATTACCCTATGTCTGTTATTCCGATGACGATGGCAAAACGTGGTCGAAGCCAGCGAGTCTGGAAGAAACATGCCGAGACCCTTCATGGGGGTGGTATGCTACCGGCCCCGGAATAGGGATACAAGTGAAGAAGGGCGCTTACAAAGGCAGGCTGGTTATTCCGGCGAATCATAGTTACGATGATCCTCAAGGAAACCTGGCAGGAGGCCCCTATGGCTATGGGGCCCATGTGATCTATTCTGACGATCATGGAAAATCGTGGCAGATAAGCGAATCCATCAAGCCTGGGTGCAACGAAAGTCAGGTGACTGAATTATCCGACGGTACCTTGCTGATGAACATGCGGTCCTACAATAATAAACAGGCAAGGGCAATCAGTTATAGCACGGATGGTGGGCAAAGCTGGTCGGATATTGAACACGACTTTCAGCTGGTGGAGTCGTTATGCCAGGCGGCCGTATTGAATTTTGGTGAGGTGGACGGACAAGGGGTGCATCTGTTTCTCAATCCTGCCGTGCCTCACGGAAGAGATCATCTGACGCTTAAAGTTAGCCTGGACGACTGCCGGAGTTGGAGCAACAGTAAGCTGGTGTATGAGGGGCCGGCTGCATACTCCTGCATTACCAGGTTACCGAATGGAAGAGTGGGCCTTTTTTTTGAAGCCGGAGAAAAAAGACCGTACGAAAAAATGATCTTTGTCTCCTTTGACTGGAATGAGATTTTTCTTACGGGAACCATCGTACCATGAAGCCACTTTCTTCAGATGAAATATACGGCAATTGGGCAACGCTGCTCTTGGCAACTGACAAAAACGGAGAGATTGACGTTTCCCGAATGAATGATGAGATTGACGTTTTAATCGATTCACAACCCAACGGAATTTATTCAAACGGGACTGCCGGTGAATTCTATTCACAGACCGATGACGAGTTTCTTCGGATTAGTGAACTACTGGCTGTGAAGTGTGAAAAGGGAGGTATCCCTTTTCAAATAGGAATCAGTCACATGAGTCCGCAGATATCGCTGCACCGGTTGAAAATGATTACACATTTAAAGCCGGGAGCGGTACAAGTTATTCTTCCCGATTGGTTTCCCCCCACTTTGGAAGAGTGCGCGATATTTCTGAAAAAAATTGCAGCGGAAGCCGGCGAGATCAATCTTGTCCTGTATAACCCGCCACACGCGAAGAAACAATTACAGCCCGAAGAGTGGCAGGTTTTAAAAAAGGGAATACCGGCTTTGGTGGGTGTGAAGGTGTTTGACAGAAATTCCGACTTGGAATGGTACAAAAGGGTAAAAGACAACAGGGATGGCATTTCCGTGTTTATACCGGGTCATAATCTAGCGACCGGCATCAGCCTGGGTGCACAGGGAGCCTATTCCAACGTCTCTTGTCTGAACCCACGGGCTGCCCAGAAATGGTATCAACTAGTGCGAACCGACATGAGTCAGGCGCTGGAGTTGGAACAACGGATCAAACATTTTATGAAAACCCTGATAGAGCCGTTTATTACGCAACATCACTTTTCCAATCATGCCTGCGATCGTTTTATGGCTTTGGTAGGCGAATGGGCCGACGTAGGTGCCAGCTTGAGGTGGCCCTATAAGTCTATTCCGGAAGATTTGGCCGGTGATGTTCGGAAAAAAGCTGTGAATATCATCCCCGAATTTTTTGAATAACAACACACATATCTTTTTATCATGCAAAGAAAATTACTGTTTTTACTTTCTCTGGTCATGCTGACCATCTCATGCGGATATAACAATCGAGTAAGCGCCGAAATAGATTCGCCCACTCTTCCCGTTCTGACTGGAAAAAAGTACAACCCGGTACAGAAAATCAGGTTGATCCGCGATAGTACCGGCTTAAACCGGGAAGAATATATTCTTGAGAAAGTGACGCTCTCACTGGAAGGAACGACCGATATAAGTGACATCGACAAGGTAATGCTGTTCAGGGCAGGAGAGAACGATAAATTAGAAACAGATCATCCTGTCGGCGAGGTGCAGCCTACTGCAACGAAGATTACTTTTTCCAATCACTTCACCGTAACAGAAGATACTACTATCCTCTGGGTTTCAGTTACCCTGAAAAAAAGTATCGATCTGTCACACAAAATAAAAATACGGTGCGAAGAAATAGTCACCGACCGGGGAAAACTGAAAATTTTACCGCATGATGCAAAGGAACTGAGAGCCGGCGTGGCCCTGCGGCAGCATGGACAGGACGGTGTACACACCTCACGCATCCCCGGGTTGGCTACCTCTAAAAATGGCACGTTGATGGCAATTTACGATGCTCGCTACGAAAGTGCGCGCGACCTGCAGGGTCATATGGACATTGCCTTGAACCGGAGCTTCGATGGCGGACGCACTTGGGAACCCATGCAGGTAGTACTCGATAGGAAGGAGTGGGGTGGCATGCCGGAAAAATATAACGGGGTGAGCGATGCCTGTATCCTGGTGGATGATCGAACAGGAGACATTTATGTAGCCGGCCTGTGGATGCACGGATTGTTGGATGCGGAGACAGGGAAATGGGTTGAGGGTTTGACTGCCGACAGCACACGGTGGCTACACCAATGGCGTGCGAAAGGTTCTCAGCCCGGCTTTGGTGTGAAGGAAACCTCCCAGTTCCTGATTACGAAAAGCAGCGACGATGGCCTCACCTGGAGCGAACCAATCAACATCACCTCCGCAAAAAAGAAGGAGTGGTGGCTCTTTGCGCCGGCACCCGGACAGGGAATCACCATGACTGACGGCACGTTGGTTTTTCCATCACAAGGTAGGGATGAAAATGGCACCTCATTCTCTAACATTACCTGGAGCAAAGATGGAGGAAAGACATGGAAAACAAGTAACCCGGCAACCAAAAATACGACAGAGTGTGCCGTGGTTGAACTCCAAGACGGATCACTGATGCTGAATATGCGGGATAACCGCAACAGGGGCAATGAGGAGGTGAACGGCCGATCGGTGTTTGTTACCAGTGATCTGGGCGAGACTTGGAAAGAGCACCCCACCTCCCGGAAAGCTCTTATAGAACCCACCTGCATGGCTAGTCTCCATACACATCGTTATATGGAGGATGGTGTGGAAAAATCGTTGCTACTGTTTGTCAATCCGGCATCTACCTCAAAACGGAATAACATCACCCTGAAAGTGAGTTACGACGGTGGCAATACCTGGCCCGAAGAGAAACAGATCCTGCTTGATGAATACAGTGGACGTGGCTATTCCTGCATCACATCGGTGAACGACTCCACCCTTGGCATTCTGTATGAGAGCAGCCAGGCTGACATGGTCTTCCAGACGGTTTCTCTTAAAGAGATACAACCATGATGCGTTCGAAGACTTACAATTTTTTATTCACCACAAACTTCATATAAATTTACTGCATGATCCGAAAGAAAATTTCACGTATCTATCTCCTTATATGGATGTGGTTATCCATATCCGTCACTTTCCTAAAAGCGGATAATCTAAATACCCTTCACCAGATCAACTGTTTCTCCATGGAGACATTGGAAGATTCTACCCTGTGGGAGGGGCTGGCAGGTACTTTTTTCGGTAAACAGGAAAACCGGTTTATCATGGCTGGAGGATCCGCTTTCCCCGGAGGGAAACCATGGCAGGATGGAATCAAACATTTTTCGGATCAGGTATTTGTTTTTGAACAACTCCCTGACGGATCTTTCAGCAAGGTCTATCAGGGAAATGACCTGCCTGTACCCTTGGCGGAAGGCTCCTATGCCACGCTTCCCGGGGGACTGCTCTGTGTGGGTGGACTTACCCCGGATGGCATCACCGGAAAATCCTGGTTGCTGGCATACTCCGGCAGCGGCATCACTGTCACAGAATATCCCTCGCTACCAGTGCCGGTAAAAAATTCCACAGCTACAGTCATAGGCTCAAAGGTTTATTTGGTTGGCGGCGAACTGGCCGACGGCACCTCAACCGACCAGTTTTTGGTGCTCGACCTCTCCAATCCGACAAAAGGATGGGAAAAACTACCCAATTTTCCAGTACCGATTTCGGGAGCTACCCTTACTTCCCAGCAGGATGGGGAAGAGGTGGCTCTCTTCTCTTTTGGCGGAAGGGCCAGAAGAACTGCCGGAGAAGCCACAATCTTTTATGCATCTGTTTACCATTTCCGACCTTCACTCAACAGGTGGACCCAAAAAGGAGATATCCAGCACGATGAGGACACTTCAGTTTCTTTGGCAATGGCTACCGCCTCAGCTGTGGGTGGTTCACATGTGCTGCTCTACGGCGGTGATACTGGCCATATTTTTAACCAGGTAGAGAAGGCTGTCCGGGAAGGCAATACAGCTAAAAGAGATAGTTTGTGGATACATCATACGGGATTTCATAACAAGATATTGATCTACAATACCATCACCGATACATGGTTTGAAGCAGGAGAAACCGTGAATCCTCCCGTGGCTGTCACATCGGATGTATCCGACGGAAAGAATGTTTATATTGCCAGCGGGGAAATTCGCCCCGGAGTGCGTTCCCCCCTCATCACGCAGCTTTATTATACCTCACAACCCTCTTTCGGATGGATCAACTACCTGGTGCTTATCCTCTATTTTGGAGGAATGCTGCTGATGGGCTTCTACTTCATGAAACGAAATGAGAATACCGAAGATTTCTTCAAAGCGAGCGGACGCATTCCCTGGTGGGCCGCGGGAATCAGTATTTTTGCCACAACGCTGAGTGCTATTACATTCCTGTCGATACCTGCAAAGACTTATGCAACCGACTGGCGTATGCTTGTCTTTAATATCTGCATCATTCTTATTGTCCCGGTGGTCATTCGTTATTTTCTTCCTTTCTTTACCCGCTTCCGGTTGGGTACTGCTTACGAATACCTGGAGAAACGCTTCAACCGCACCACAAGATGGCTGGCTTCTGCCCTGTTTGTTGTCTTTATGGTGAGCCGCATTGCCATTGTGCTGTTTTTGCCGGCACTGGCACTGAATGCGGTGACAGGGTTCGATATTTATCTCTCTATCGTAGTCATGGGGTTGGTAACCATTATCTACAGTACTAGCGGCGGTATGGAGGCCGTTGTCTGGGGAGACGTCATACAGGGATTTATTCTTGTCTTTGGAGCACTTGCTGCATTTGTTTTGATGGTAATGGGTATCGATGGAGGCTTGGGAGAATTCTGGCATACTTCCATCGAGTTTCACAAATTCCGGACGTTCGATTTCCGGTTTGATTTTACACAGCCGGTATTCTGGGTCGTATTGATTGGCGGAGTGGCTAATTCGCTCATCACCTATACCAGTGATCAGTCTATCGTACAGCGTTATATGAGCACAAAAGATGAAAAATCCACTTCCCGCAGCATCTGGCTGAATGGTATCCTAAGTGTTCCGGTCACCATTTTGTTTTTTCTGATAGGAACCGGCCTTTTCGCATTCTATAAAGATAACCCCGCAAGCATGATGGTTACCAATCCCAATATCGATTCGGTATTTCCGCAGTTTATCGTGTCGGAGATGCCGGTAGGGTTTGCCGGACTGCTCATTGCCGCCATTTTTGCCGCAGCCATGTCAACCCTTTCATCCAACATCAACTCCTCTGCCGCCGTGCTCACATCCGATTTCTACCAGACCATTTTCCCGAAAAGTACTTTTTCATCACAACTGAAAATGGCCCGCTGGTCGGGCCTCCTCTGCGGATTACTGGGAATGGGTATGGCATTGATGCTGGCCACCTGGAACATCGCTTCTTTGTGGGACCAGTTCAACACGTTCCTGGGACTTCTCACCAGCGGAATGGGGGCCCTCTTTATCCTGGGAATATTCTTTCCCCGGGTGGGTGCAGGGGCAGCCCTTGTCGGCGTGATCACAGGGCTCTTCCTGCTACTGATTATCAAGGAGCATACTCCCTTGTCGTTTTTGCTGTACGGTTTTATCGGAGTGTCGGTAAGTATCCTGATTGCCTGGCTGTCAAGTTTTTTGTTACCCAACAAAAAGGAGATCAAAGAATACACCTGGAAGGGTATGCAGAAAGAATGACATGCTACCCCTTTTTTAGGGACAAGATAACTTGATCTTTTCAAAGTGGCACAAATCGAACCGTAAAAAGTGGCACGGTTTGAACCGAAAAGAGTGGCACTATCAGACCGAAATACACAGATTGAGATTATCAACACACAATCATATGAAAAATAATTAGTCGACCCTTAAAAAGCATTCAATAGTCTATAATACAGTAAAATAGTATATATTTTCCTTGGTTATATCTGCAAGTTTTCGTAAATTTGAGATATAAATCTTGCAGAAAATCATGCTGGCAAAACAACAAGACCGTTCACAACACTCATTGTTCTTTTCACTGGAAAGCACATTGAATCATAAGCACCCGCTATTCATTCTGGCCAATAAAATTGATTGGGAGATGTTTGAAAGAGAGTTTTCACCCCTGTATTGTCCCGATAACGGACGTCCGGCGAAGCCCATTCGCCTGATGGTGGGATTATTGATCCTGAAACACATCCGAGATCTCTCGGATGAAAGCGTGGTGGAACAATGGAGTGAAAACAATTACTACCAGTATTTTTGTGGTGAACAGGAATTCCAACCTCGTGTTCCTTGTGAAGCGTCAGAACTGGTTCATTTCCGTCACCGCATCGGCAAAGAGGGTATTGAGCTGATCTTAAGGGAGAGCATCCGTATCAATGGTAAAGACTCGAACGACAAGGACGTTTACATCGACACCACTGTCCAGGAGAAAAATATCACCTTCCCCACGGATGACAAACTGGCAAAGAAGATTATCAAGAGGTGCTGGAAGATAGCAGACAGGAACAGTTTGGATTTGCGCCAAAGTTACACGCGAATTTTAAAAGATCTTTCCTACGATCAGCGCTTCCGAAATCACCCACGAAACAGGGGTAAAGCCAGGAAAGCGGATAAGAAAGTGAGAACCATAGCCGGACGGCTGGTACGCGATGTGGAAAGGAAGCTGGGTCCGATGGTTGATGGTTACCGGAATGAACTGGACCTGTACAAGCGGGTACTGGCCCAGAAGAAGAAAGACAAGAACAAGGTTTATTCACTGCACGAGGTGGATGTGCAATGCATCAGCAAGGGGAAAGAGCATAAACTGTACGAGTTTGGAAACAAGGTATCCATCACACGAACCGGCAGCGGTGTAATTGTTGGAGCACTGAGTTTTAGAAATGAATTTGACGGGCACACGCTAGACAAGGCTATCGAGCAAGTGGAGAAGTTGACGGAAAGAAAACCCCGAAACGGTATCTGCGACAGGGGGTACCGGGGAAGAAGTAAAGTCAGGGATACACTCATCCACATCCCCAAATCCTTTTCAAAGGCTCTAAGCACCTATAGGAAGAATAAAGAGAGAAAGTACTTCCGCAAGCGGGCAGGTATTGAGCCGGTAATCGGACACCTGAAAGAAGATCACCGTCTCTCCCGCAATTACTACAAGGGAATCACCGGGGATGAGATCAATGTTATGCTCGCAGCTGCCGGATTCAACTTCAAAAGGATGATGAACAAGTGGAAGTCATCTTTTTGGCTCTTCCTTGAAAAGATAATTGTGTTCCTGAACAGGCAACTTCACCCCATCAGGGACAGTATAATTTTACAAACCATATAAAAATGGGCTTTTTAAGGCTCGATTATTTATGTATTTTACCTTTTAGATTTGATATTATCTCTCCAAATGTTTAAGTTTTTATTGATTATTTTTTTTATTCAATGATTCGAGCATTTTTGAACGCATCCAATAAAAGTTCTTTCGTCAACCCATTTGCTTTTATATAACGACGTTGTCCTATAGGAACTATTATTGAATTGTTGTTTCCGGAAGTAATCGTTTCTTCCTGACCGATTTTTTCATACAGGGTAATATCCGCCGGTTTTAAAGGAAGTTCCAATTGTTGATTGCCTGATATATGCCAATATACAACGTAATAATCTTTTTGTCGTTGGAATAAAAATGCTCTTACTTCATTGTTTCCCCCCGCTATATCGTCAATCTGGTTGTAAGGCAGCAATTCAAATTGGTTGTTCTCATTTATTAATAAATGATGCTCCTGCTGAACGTTTTGCAACATCTTTTTCTGCTCTTCGGTAAGCCAGTTTTGTTCTCTGACCTCTTCCCATCTGCGGACAACTTCTAGATTGTCGGCCGTTCTGGGATGTGCAGCAAAACCTTTAAGACTTGAATGTATTGATATAGGAGAATCCCATCCAGCTGCTATGCTTGTTACATATTCCCACATATCAGGTTGAGTTCCCAGACTTTTTTCATTGGGTAAATAATAGCCCAACCAGCCGAAGTTTAGTCGTGTAAAGTCTTGCCTCATCCTAGGGGCTTCCTCTGCTGGCCATTTTCGGGTTTCCTCTTTGATAACTTCTGGAGGGAAAATATCGAAAGCATTTCCTCCACTTAACATATGCCAGGAAAAATGGGACTTGGCAGCACCTTCGGCAAATAATGGGTGCGGGTTTAATTGCTTAAAGACCCTGTATTGAGCCAAAGCCACATTGATACCGAAAGGAGGATTCACCCCTTCAGATCCATCAAAGTATATGAATTGAAACCCTGCATCGAAAATATTTGCAATTTTATTGGCAATTTCGTCCTGCAGACTTGTACTTTGGTCAATATAAATACTGGCCGCACCAAATTCACAAATATCCACCAAACCGATTAATTCACCCTTGGGGCGGCTGTTAATAGTTGTTTTGTCTATTCCCCTTTCACAACCCGTAAATTTATAAGGACGTGTGGTAGTATAATTTTCATAAGAAATAAACTCAGTTCCTACTTTCAAAACCCTTGCACCATCAGCCATCGTACATCCTTCCGGATTTTGTTCTACAAATACTACAGTATCATTTTTTCCTAAATCTTCCGATAAAGTAAAATTTTTTATAAGACTTAACCGGTGATCGGGAACAGGGCTTACGTAACGGCTATTTCGTCCGATGAAAGTATGCAGAAGATGAACTCCGGGTGTAATACCTGCGGCTTTAATTTTGTCCAACATCTTTTTCAAATCTTCTTTCCCATTTGGATATCTTCTTTTGTCAATCTCATAATCCCCGATTCCATTATATCCGTAAGGGCCTTCAAATGCAGGATAGTAGATATTCATCAACCTGAATCCACCCATTTTTGCATATTTGATATGCTCTTCAACATTACTGGGATTAACATCTGAAGTCCAGTAATACGAGGCATTGATTAAATTGCTTCTCCGGCTTTCCACTCCCTTGGGTAAATTGAAGTCTTCCTCTAATTGAGCAATATTGTCTAATAGTTTGTCCGGTTGACAAGCTATAAGCGCTGCACCTGTACCCTCAAATTTGATTTCTTTAATTGCGGCTGCTGACATAACATGATAACCATTACGTTTTTCGAAGTCGATGTAAGCATAAGGATCCGTAGCCAACACGTTAACGGCTGCTTTATCATCCCAACTGACATTGAGCCATTCTCCGAAATTTTTCCTGCTACGGATTGGTAGCTGTATTAGTCGTAGTTCAGTTGCTGGTGGTGGAGTGATTTTCAAATAATCAGGATAATCATCAGGTTCTACTATAAAACCATCGTGACTAAAACCTATGTAAGCCGCTGTTTCTTTTACCCGGATAACTGCTTCCCAGGGTACCCATTCAAATCCAACTATCAATTGATCTCCTTTTCGGTAAATAGTATCTGCTTGAAAAGTTGTTTTCTTGTTAGGATGACCCAATTTTAACTCGTTGTGATATGGTCGTTCCTGTGTGACAGAGAAAATTGCCATATTCTCTCCAGGCATTAGGCATTCCTCGCCGTTAGATTTCAAAATCAGACTTTTGGCAATTGCATTACTTCCAATGGTTAGTTTAAATTGCTCATTTTCGAGCACTATATCATTTTCATTTACCTTTTGAACACTTTTGTCTGAACATGCCACAACAGCTAAATTCACTATTATGTTTATGCTCATTAAAATTAGAAAATTTCTCATAACTGATTGTGTTAAATTTTTAATACTCAAATACAATTAAGGAATACCCTTTGCTTTTCGATATGGTTACTTCGGCGTAACAATTTATATTCTTTACCGGTAATTCTTTTTTTTCAGGAGCCAAATAAACTTTTTTGAAGATTTTTTTTTCATCCCGAAGCATAATTTTTACATCGCTAATTTCAATTCCCTCTTCAATAATAGGAGTCTTACCACGAATTTCGGGAATATAGGATAATAAATGTACCATTTTTCTGTTGGGTTGTTCAGTGACAAAGATGCGGGCGAATGCCGGCAGATTTTCAGTTTTTAAAATGGGTTCATCGTGAAATGTATTCAAAACATTTGAAAATAATCGTCTCAATTCTACCGAAGCTTTGTCGTAATACCCAGAAAAAATTTGATGACTGAAATGAGCAACATTGCCTTTTACGGTTAATCCGGGCATTTCAGTCTTTTTCTGCGGTGGGTTATACACAATGGCATAATTTCCATCCCACCCTCTGTTCTGATACGGTTTTATCAAATTTGCTTCCACTTTTGTGTCTGACAATGGCTGAACATCAATTCCTGATGAATAAAGCGAAAGAGGCATTTCGGGTAACCCTGAATCGAACCTTTTTCCTACAGTTATATAAGCGGGGTCAAAATCATTTTCACCCATAAATTTTATTCCCCACTCTTTTTCAAGTTTAAACCCAGTCTTTTGGCTATCCAAACCAGAAAATCCAGTGGAGATAATTGTTTTGCCAGCATCGATATGTGATTTTACCCGACAAGCAATTTCATCGGTAAATATTACATTGTCGGGGAAAATCAGCACTTTGTATTTCGACCAGTCTGATGACAATGTTACTACATCAAACTGCTGTTTTAATTCACAGAGCATCCGTACAGCACTACGTAATTCTACATCATTACGTATGTGCTGTATGGTTTTGGGATAAACAATCGCTATATCAGTTACTGGCCTGGCTCGATTATACCACTCTTCTTTGTCTTGTAAATCTGTATAAATTTTTTCGATCCGATTCAAAACTGGTGTTTCCAAATCGCCACGCGGATGGAAATGCCCACCAATATTAGGTCGCATACCATTTGCCAATCCGTACAATAATTCAGATTTTATTGCTTCTTCGGGCAGTAATCCTCCAAAATCACCCCAATCGTAAAACCGTCATGTCATATTAATCACTGGAAAATCACCTAAAGTACGCACGTAATGAGCCATGACAGGCATAAACTCATTACCGTCTGTAGCGGGTAAACTTATCACATCATAATAGTTATTGATGCATCTTAGTTTTTCGTAGGGCGGATAATTATTGGAAATAAGAAGATCAGGATTTATATTCCTCACTTCTACGGCTATATCATGCGCTAATCGAATTGCTGAATCTTCGGAAAAACCAGCAATCAAATCCGAATTCGACCAATCAATGCCGTTCTCTTTCATTTTCTTCATACAGATTGGACAAACACACGGATAATTTATTAGGCAGTCTATCATCAGCCCAGAAACTGTATAATTAGATACAACTTCCTTTGCCATGGCTATCAAATGGTCGCGATAGTCCGAATTATAACACATGGTACGGACATGAGGGGTTAAACGAGGTTCACGTAACGACCTGCCGTCAGCGTATAAGGTAGTCCATTCTCGATGCTCTAAACCTTCTTCACTGCTGATGCCTGCATTAAAATATGCTGCTAAGGCGATACCCTTTTTGGCGCAAGCCTCAGATAATTTACCAAAGAGATCATATTTTAGCGATGGATGCTTTGTTCCAATTTTGGTGTCATAATAGGCAAATCCTTGATTACAACGTGCATGGAATATCAAATAATCTACACCACATTTTTTTACTCTATCGGTAAAGATATCCACATTAAAATTCTCCCCTACATCAGGTATAGCCTTCATAGTGTGGTTATCGTAAAAGAGGCAATATTTAGGTTGATGCATCATTCCTATTTTCAATTTAGTTATTCAATTTAGCTTAAATAAAATTCCAATTTCACATCCTGAATTAAATTTTGGAGGTTTTAGAATCCTCACTGATTTACTTTCATTAGTTAATACCCCGGATTTTGGACTAAGTTTTTGTTAATATTCATTTCATATATTGGAATGGGTAATAAAGCCATATCTGAAGTAAAAGAACCGGTTTTATCTACTGCAATATAATGACCTCTGTATCGGCCCACTTTCTCAACTCTGTATTTTGTGTAGTTATCCGGATCATCGGTTAGTTTCATTCCATAAACTTTTCGATTAACAATATCAGGAAAGAGGCCCCACCTACGTATATCAAAATATCTGATATGCCTTTCAAAACAGAATTCCACCCGACGTTCTCTTCTTACTATTTCTCTGAGTTTATCACGATTAGTCTCTGTTACGATGGGCATATTTATTTCTTCACGTTTTCTAATCTGGTTTATTGTTTGATCCAATAGTTCTTGTGAGATGTTATCCCCATTTTCAATTTTGGACTCCAAATAACTAAGGAGAACCTCTGCATAACGAAGCAATATTATATCATCACCAGAATTATTATTTGCACCTTCATAATCTTCAGTTACATATTTTTTCCAGCTATATCCTGTAGCTCCCGTAAGAGTCGCAAGTCCGGAAGTTGTTGATTCTGGATGCGCAAGAAATAATTTGCCTCTAAATACAGTATATTCAGGTAAAAATATACTTGCATAAAGTCTTGGATCTCTATTTTTATAAGGATATTTGGGATCATATAATGAAGATTCGTCTATTGAAAGACCGTCTGTCATAAGAAAAGCATCAACCAGATCTTGAGTAGGGCAAGTTTCATGATAACCACCATATAAGTCTGCATGATAATTTAATTGATTTTGAGGATTCCCTCGTAAGCCTGCAATACAGTTAGTTGATAAGATGATTTCTTTGCTATTCTCTCCTTTTTCCTCAAACAAAGCTTTATATTGTGAGTCTATCTCGTGAACATTGAGATCAATGATTTCTTTAAAGGTACCTACAGCCTCATCCCATCTTTTGTGAATCATTAATAATCTTCCTTTTATGGCAAGTGCAGCGGATTTGACAATCCTACCTCTTTCATTATCAGGTCTTTCACTAGGTAAATCTATTGCCGACTCCGTCAATTCATCAATGGCAAAATTCACAATTTCATCTAAAGAATTTCGGCTTTGTGTATTTGCTTCTTCAATAGTTAATACCTTTGTAATCAGTGGTACACCTCCATACATAACCGATAAATAATAATATTCAAATGCTCTTAGAAAACGGACTTCCGCAATATATTGAGCTTTAAGATCCGCATCCATTTCAACAGACTCAATATTCTCTAAAAAATAATTCGCTCTGAAGATGGTAGCATAAGATCTATTCCAAATTGTAGGAACTACTTCTCCTGAACTTGGCAGGAAATATCCAGAATAAATGATACCTACTCCCGCCCATTTATATTCTGCATCGTCTGTTGCGCTCGATAAACAAAGTAAATGGTTATTGTAGCTATTATCTCCAACTGTACTTTGAGCATATACACCGGTTAAAGCCAGTTTTGCGTCATTCTCTGATATCCAGAATGTTGATTCAGAGATACTCGATAATGGTTGTTCATCTAACCAATTGGTTCCACAACCAGCTATGATCATGAAGATAGATGAGGAGAGAACCAATAATAAAACATTATATATTATTCTTAACATTTTCATAATCTAATGGATTTAAAATTCTAAGTTTATACCAAAAGCATATAATTTCACAAGAGGGTAAAAGCTTCCAGATGCATTCATTTCTGGATCCCAACCTTTATAATATTTGGTGAGAGTGAACAGATTTTCTCCTGTTACATAAATACGAGCCTTACTCAAAGCTAATTTATTGGACCATTCTTGGGGTATTGTATAACCAATTTGTAAATTTTTCAATCTTATGAAATTAGCATTTCTATACCAAAAGTCCATCAAGTTGTTGTTGTAAAATAAAGTACTTGTAATCAATGCTTTTGGGTACATTGCATTAGGATCAGGATTATTGGCTGTCCATCTGTTCTCGTAATAATCCCTTTGTACATTACCATTATTATTCAATGCATAGAAATATTCTATATTAACCATCGCTTTCCGACCACCTTCTCCCTGAAAGAATAAATTAATATCAAAGTTTTTGTATTCTCCATTAAGGGTAATTCCATATGTTGTTATAGGTAGTGGCATACCAATAATATCCCTGTCATTTGAATCAACTTTTCCGTCCGGAACACCATCAGGTCCGCTTATGTCTGTTAATTTTATTCCTCCCGGATTTGCAATGACAGAAAATGGTTGAGTTGGGGAATTATCTACATCATCTTGGTCAACAAAAAGTCCATCACTTATATATCCATAACTGCTACCAATAGGATATCCAACAAATAGTCCTGCATTGATATCTCTATCCAAATTGGCAATTTTAGTTACTTTATTGTGAACCATTGATAATACACCTGAAACATCAAATGAAAAATCTCCTATTTTTTTCCTATACGAAAGATTTATGTCAAATCCTGTATTTTGCACTTCTCCGGCATTTGCTGCAGAAGGTGTAGCCCCTAACATTTTCGATACAGAAACACTATATAGGATATCTGAGGTTATCTTCTTATAGTAGTCAAATGATAATGAAAGCGCATTGTTGAAAAGCCCTATGTCAACACCTCCATCTGTAATTGTTGTGGTTTCCCAAGCTATTTTCTTATTAGAGATCATTGTAACAGCCAAGCCAGACGCAATTTCGTTTCCAAATGCATAATTTTGTCCTGTAGAAAGGAGGTCTTGATAAGGATAGTCACCTATAGATTGATTTCCTAATTCTCCCCAAGAAAAACGTAATTTTAGATTATTAATTGTCGAAATATTGTCTTTAAAAAAACTTTCTTCTGAAATTCTCCATGCTGCAGAAGCCGATGGGAAGAATCCCCACCTATTGTTATCTGGAAATCTGGAAGAACCATCATACCTGAAGTTTGTTTCAAATAAATATTTTTCTTGAAAGTTATAGTTTAAACGTCCAAAATAAGACGCTAATTTATTAGCAGAAGCTGCTCCTCCATTGGTGCTCTGAGCTGTGGAACCGGCATTGATTTGTGTAATCTCATTATTTGGGAAACGATTTCTATATGCTGATATATCGTTATAATAATAAGATTGACTCGAAAAACCGCCTAATAAATGAAGATTGTGATTTCCAAAACTTTTACTATATTCTATTAGCGATTGTAGCGTTAATCTATCACTTTTTGCCCATGAATTATTTAAAGTATTCACTGTTATTCCATAAGTTTCTGTAACTGGATAGGTAGCTAAAAAAGCTCTATTTTCCGAAACCCCAAAAGTATAACCCACCTGTCCGGTAACCTTCAAATCTTTTAAGATTTCCCATGTCATATCTCCATTCGCATAAAAATAGTTATCATTATAACTAGTAAATGATTTACTGTCTAAGTCAGCCTCGGGATGATAGACTTCATTTCTACCATAAAAACCATCTGGTTTCAGACCAGGTATTGTATTCGCATTCCTCATAGCACCCTGTACAATCCATCCAAGACCATTATACCCATGTGGTTGTTTGTTCTCGTACTTTTGTCCATATAATTTAACGGAAAGGTCTAGATTTTTCCTTAATTTTGAATTTACGTTTAAACGTAAATCATACTTATCTCCATAATTTTTTTTAATCAAACCTTGTTGATTATAATAGCCAAATGAAAATAAAAACTGTGATACTTCAGATCCACCGCGCATGTTGATATTATGAATTGTTTCAACTGCATTACCAGACTCAAAAAGATGTCCAATATGGTCGAAGTTAGGATAATTGACTGGATCTGTTCCTGATTTATATTTTTGAATATCCTCATCAGAATACCTCCTTTGTTGGCCAACGTTAGTCATTGCCTCATTGACTATCTCAGCATATTCCCATGAATTTACCATTTCGGGAAGAAAAGTTGCTTTGCCCTTTCCTACAGATCCATTATAGGATATAGCTAACTTGCCTGCGGCTCCTTTTTTTGTTGTTATGAGAATTACACCATTAGCTGCTTTTGATCCATAAATTGCCGAAGAAGCTGCATCTTTCAATATAGAGATGTTTTCAATATCATTTGGATTAACCGAATTCATTGATGTTTCTATTCCATCTACAAGTACTAAAGGCTCTGTACCTGCACCGCTGAAAGTACCTTTACCTCTTACAAGAAGTGAAGCGGAATTACCTGCAGGATTTCCTGAAGTTTGTCTTACAGAAATTCCACTTGCTTTACCCTGCAGTAGATTTGATGCTTGCGTTACTGTCCTTTTGCCAATATCTTTACTGCTTACACTTTCCACAGAACCAGTCAGGTTAACCTTTTTCTGAGTGCCATAACCTACAACTATTACCTCATCCAAGGATTTCATATCTTCATACAAAATAATTTCTAGCGTATTTAATCCTGTAGTAGAAATGCTAGATGGTTGGTATCCCACATAGGTTATATCCAATACAGCATCCGGGGATACGCTGAATTCGAAGTTTCCGTTTATATCGGAGATAGTACCGTTAGAAACATTTCCTTTTTCAACAATAGTGGCGCCGATGATCGGTTCTCCATTTTCATCTTTTACATTTCCGGAAATTTTTCTCGTGATTGGTTGTTGTTGTAGATTTACCGACTGAGCCTCTGTTACTAGTAAATCAATGGGATCATTCATTGTAAATCTGATGTTTTCAGATTGTGATGAAACTGCAGAAGCTGAAAAAAAAGATCCCAACAAATACATCATTAGGAACAATTTTGCAGTTCTCCACAGATCAGACTGAATGAAGAAAAATGGTCCATTCAACTTGTGTTTTACGTGTTCATTCATATTTCTTTTGTGTTAATGGTGAAGAATTATGTACATTGAAATTAGTATTTAATTAATTTATGATAAAATGTCATTTTCAATTATCCTTTGTAGGATATGTTTCATGAAACATGCTATTAATTTAAAGCAAAGAAATGTTATATTTTATTTTTATAAATTATAAATAACGAAAAATATATTGCAAATACCGCAAATATACATTAACTAAAGTGTGAAAATCGCAAAAAAATAGACGTAATAGCTCTATTATTAAATAGATACCAACCAAATTTACCATTTATTAGTAGTGTTAAAATCAATCTAATGAGCTGATAATAATTTATTCAAGGAGATTAAATTTTCTTTATTATTATCAAACGTGTAATTTACGATATTCTGTAGGGGAAAAGCCAGTTACTTTTTTAAATAATCTGTAAGTATTTGAATAGTCGTTAAATCCAGACTTAATTGTTATTTCTTCTATAGATAAATTTGTAGTTACCAACAATGTTGTGAAATGTTCTATTCTAAGATTCAGTATAAATTGGAATTACTAACTTAGCCGGGACACAGAGTTAAGCATAAACGCTTATTTTTGTGTAATATGAGAAAACAAAGAACCCATTTTGACAAGGCATTCAAAGAGAATGCGGTCAAACTCAGTTTAGAACGCAAGAATATTTCCGAGCTTGCACAGGAATTGGGTATTGCCCCCTTTCTTTTATATCGTTGGCGGAAAGAATACCAGCAGAAAGGAGAAGCCAGTTTCCCCGGACACGGTGTCCAGTCATTAAGTGAAGATACCAAAAGGATTGCTGAACTGGAAAAACGCCTTGGCGAGGCTGAAACGGAGCGGGACATATTAAAAAAAGCTTTGAGCATCATCTCCAAGAGAGATCGTTGATCTATCTCTTTATAAAGGAATATAACTCGAAACAATGGACGGTCGAGGTGATGTGCAGAGTACTGAAAGTCCCCAGGAGCAGTTATTACCGCTGGCTTAAAGATCCGGAGGGCCAACGTAAGCGCAAATATATGGAGCTGGACGAAAAGATCAGGGATGCATATTTTGCAGCCAGGGGACGCAATGGAAGCCCCCGGCTGGCAAAGGATTTGCAGGTATCCGGAACTCCTGTCTCGAGAACCACTGTAGCATGCCACATGAGGAAAATGGGCTTGCGCAGCAAACTCTCGAGACGATTCAAAGTGACGACGGATGCCTCTCACAACTATAAGGTTGCTCCAAATCTGTTGAATCGCGAATTTAATCAGAATGAGCCTGTGAAAGCGTGTGTCTCTGACCTGACGTATATTCCGTGTAAGGATGGATTTCTTTATCTGACCTGTGTGCTGGATCTTTTTGACCGCAAACTGATCGGATGGTCCATAAGCGATCATATGAATGCATCCCATACCGTAGTTCCGGCCATCAGGATGGCCAATAGGAACAGACCTTTTGGAGAAGGAATGATATTTCATTCTGACCGGGGCATACAATATGCTTGCAAACAGACTGTCAATCTGTTGAAATCCTTGAAGCTGGAACAAAGTATGAGTGGAAAGGGAAATTGTTGGGATAATGCCGTGGCTGAAAGCTTTTTCAAAACTTTCAAATCTGAATTGGTCTATGGTACCAAACTCAAAACAAGAGAGCAAATGCGCTTGTATGTATTTGAATATATTGAATCCTGGTATAATCATAAAAGAAGATTCTCAGCATTGGGAAACTTAACCATTGATGAATTTTGGAATCAGTATAATATTAAAAAAGATTCAATTAAAAATGTCGCTTAACTTTTTGTCTCAATTAAGTTTGCAAGTCCAATTAGCTAATTTATCCGCGAACTTAAGCATTACAGATAACCTGAAATATTCGGCAAGAGGGTCAGTTAATTATTTAAACCTTTTGTCGAGAAACTTTGCTCCCGTTACTTTCTTACACAATGTTAAGACAGGTGCTCCGACCCGAAATCCCTGGACTTCTACAGGCTATAAGAGTGAAAACAACAGTAATAATCAACGGTTAAATTTTACCCACACGATCAATTACGTTACTAATTTAGGCAGCAAACATAATTTAAACATATTGGCTGGCCACAGTATTGAACAATATACGTCTGCCAGCCGTCAGGCCCGAAAGACTGGCTATATTTCAAAAGAACTTGATGAATTGAATGTCGGCACTATGGATCCCTCTGTCTCCGGCACTTCGGTTGAGGATGTTTTAATCTCCTACTTCGGTCGTATCCAGTATAATTATAAAGACAAATACATGCTGGAACTAAATTCACGATACGACGGTTCGTCAAGATTCGCGAAAGAAAACAGATGGGGATTGTTCCCTTCTTTTTCTGCCGGCTGGAGAATCTCGGAAGAAGCTTTTATGGACAACGTCTCCTGGGTTGATGAGGTTAAGCTTAGAGGTTCATGGGGGCAAATAGGCAATCAGGAAATTGGAAGATTCCAATATGTGAATGCGGTATCTTTCGGATATGGATACCCTTTCGGAGGAACTTATGACGGAGGAGGTGTCGCAATTACACAATACCGTGATCCAAAAATAAAATGGGAAACCACTACCATGACAAATTTTGGTATTGATTGGGTCATACTGGAAAATATGTTTTCGGGAGAATTTGAAATTTTCAAAAAAAGAACGGATGATATTCTCAGAGGAATTACCATACCGGCGCAAGTAGGAGCACTGGCTGGCCCGACCACCAACATTGCAGTAGTGGACAACACCGGATTTGAAATTTCAATCAACCACAACAAACGGTTTAAGGATTTTTCGTATCAAATAGGGGCGCATTTAACTAAGGTCAACAACAAAGTGGTTGACCTTAAAGGAGAAACTATCTATTCGGGTTCAAGAATTACGAAGGAAGGATACCCGATTGAATCCTGGTATGTGTACGAGACGGACGGGTTGTTTCGCACACAAGAAGACTTGAACAACAACCCAAGAATCACGAACAGGGTAGGGCTGGGTGATGTCAAATATATCGATAGAAATAAGGATGGGGTAATTAATGGCGACGACCGTTATATCGCAGGCAATACTTTTCCTGACTACACGTATGGTTTTAACGTTGGGTTAAACTACAGGAACCTATCGTTGACGTCTATTTGGCAGGGAGTTCAAAATATTGATGTGTGGTTATCCGGAAACACAATATTGCCTTTTAATAACGGTGCGGGCCTTACTAAAATATGGATTACTGATTCATGGACCCCGGAAAATCCAACGGCAAAACTTCCTCGGATAACGACGCGGCATCAATATACTGCCGAGAATTTTTCTCCTTCTGATTTTTGGTTGGCAGATGCTTCGTATTTACGTTTGAAGAATATCCAACTTTCCTATAACCTTTCTCACAAGAAGTTCTTGAATAGGATAAAAGCAGAAAAATTGAACGTGTTTGTCAATGCTGAAAACTTGTTCACTTTCACAAAAATGAAAGATTACGATCCGGAACAGAATGTTTCAGTGGAGAATCTTGACAAATATCCTACCATCAAAACGATTACAGCCGGGATTAATATTAGGTTTTAAATAAACAGCACTAAAATATCACTTTTGCACTAATAAACATTATGAAAAGTATAAAATTAAAATTGAAACATATACTGCAAACAATAATTATTGGAAGTGTTTTGCTTTCATGTAATGATATGTTAAACACGACTTCCAAGGATTTTTATATTGAAGAGTCTTTTTGGCAAACTTCACAACATGCAATGGATGCCATTACCGGTTGTTATCGTGTATTAAATGAAACAGGTATGTACGGAGAATATACAATCAACATGTTTGAATGTATGACACCCAATGCCTTTCACAAGGATAACTATTACAGCACACGCGATTTTGCAACGGGGTCGCATACAGAAACAACTCTGGGTATGAATCAGATAACCTGGCGTGTATGTTACAGAGGAATTGGCAGGTGTAACAATGTAATTGAAAAGGTTCCCGACATTGTGATGGATGAAAAACTTAAAAACAGGATAATTGGGGAGGCTAAGTTCTTGAGGGCATTCTATTACTGGAAAATGAACGCAGTATTTCATGGTGTTCCCCTTATCCTGTCTTCTCCTAACCTGGAAAAAGATGCCAGCCTTCCTAGAAATTCTTACGAAGAAGTAAGGAATCAGATAATAAAAGATTTAGACGAAGCATTGCCTGTTTTAGAAACAAAGTACTCCCGCGCAGACGATGGCAGGGCAACAAAAGGGGCCGCACTCGCACTGAAAGCGAAAGTGCTGTTGCAGGATCTTGATTATGCAGGGACAAAAGCTGCGTGTGAAGATCTGTTCTCTCTCAAGCGTTACGAACTTTTCCCTAATTACAATGGGCTATTCAGGCAGGCAAATACAGGTAATTCATCGGTTATTTTTGACGTAAGATGGAAGTATCCGTTTACAAATTGCAATTACGACCTTTTTCATGGCCAATACAATACACAGGCTCCCGTGCAGGAGTTAATTGATGCATATCAGATGATTGACGGTAAATCAATAGCCGATAGTCCTTTGTATGATCCGTCAAATCCTTTTGAAAACAGGGATCCAAGATTGACCCAGACCATTGCCTGGGTAGGTAAACCGTGGAGAAACAGGACGGCAACTGCTGCGGATTTTCATCAAACCGGATATGCATTCATAAAATATACGGAGTACAATGCTACTTCAACGGGTACCATCAATAATTCGGACATTCCTTACGTGGTCTTGCGTTATGCAGATGTTCTTCTAATGTATGCTGAGGCCGTTAACGAACTTGAAGGGCCTGTAAAGTCGGTTTATAATGCTGTGAATGAGGTAAGAGGAAGAGAGTCGGTAAACATGCCTCCGTTGCCCCTTAATTTGTCGAAAGAACAAATGCGGGAAGCCATTCAGTTGGAACGCAGGATTGAAATGGCCGGGGAGGATGATTATTTCTATGCAATCAGACGGTGGAAAACAGTTGAAAAGTTAATGAATGGAAGCGTGCATACATCTTCTATTCCTCCGTACAGCGGGGCGGTAATAGAAACCCGAACATTCAATCCCGACCGGGACTACCTTTGGCCGATCCCTTACACGGAGATAGACCTTAATCCGAATTTAACTCAAAATCCAGGATATTAGTCGGGATTGCAATCTGTACAAGAAAGGAGCAATCATCATTGCTCCCTTCTTGTATTAAGTTGAAGGAAAAATTAAATTAAGTATTTAACTTTTAGTTTTAAATTACGCCGATAAATTGTATCTTCGGCTTGTTAAAAAAACACATAAAAAAACCGATTGTTATGAGACAAAAAACAATCCCATTTCAGCTTCTTGTGGTTATTTGTCTTCTTGTTACCCCGTCTTGTGCCAACAGGTCAATCTCTTTAAATGACACTTCTACATTCGTATTGCCGGAAGCACCTGCCAACTTTTTTGGGAAACCGGGGGAATATCTTGACTGGCAATCAAAATCTATTTTAAACATTACCGAATCCATTTTATCAGAATATCCTCCCCGGGTGGATGAACCGAAAGATCGGCAAATGGCTATGGTATTGCTGGATGCCGTTTTTCATGATGAAGGAGCACCGCAGCGGAGTTCGGTGCAAAATTTCCATCTTCAGCGTACCTTATCCGTTTTAGAGGAAATAGAAAACACGAAGGTTTCAACAGGTGTGAAAATCTGGAAACTTTACAATATGGGCGTTATCATACGTACTAAAACCGTAACCGTTGCTTTTGATATTACCCGGGGACATTCATCCAGTTCAGATTCGTTCGCTTTGTCCAAAGAGGTAATAGATAGACTCGCAACACATTGTGATGCTCTTTTCATAAGCCACTTCCACCGGGATCATGCGGACGAGGAGGTGGCCGGAACATTTCTGGAGCAGGGCAAACCCGTGATAACCCCGCCGGATATCTGGAAAGAGAATGAAATTTACAGCAGAATCACTCATCTGGAACGTAAAGCACACGAAATACAGAAGATAAGGTTGAACAACAAGGATCGGGACCTGGAGGTTGTGGTATATCCGGGACATCAGGGTGCGGACATCCTGAATAATGTTGTGCTTGTTGTTACACCCGAGCAATACTCCGTATGTCATACCGGTGATCAATCGTTGGAGGAGGACTTTTCGTGGATAGATGAAGTGGGGGATCATCATAAAGTAGATGTTCTGTTGCCTAATTGCTGGACTACGAATCCTCTCCGTACCTCCAAAGGGTATGTTCCCCGGTTAATTATTCCGGCTCATGAAAATGAGTTGGGCCACACCATAGACCATCGTGAAGCCTATGCTTTAAATTATTCGCGGTGGGACGTGCCCTTCAATAAAATAATAATGACTTGGGGAGAATCTTTTCACTACATTCCGTAGACATGTGTGAATAGTCGCCCCGATTCCTGCTGAAGAGCTTACGTTAAATAAAATGTTGAAACAAAATCCCGGATGGGATAACTTAAACTAAAAGAACGATGACAAAATGTAAATGTGTTGATTGGATCGCTCTCGTTTTCTTCCTCTTCATTGCCGTTTCGTGCAGCGAATCAAACTCGAAGCGTCCGCGGGAAATAATCGTCGGGGGAGACAATGTGGTGATGATCCTGGATTTCGACAACTCGGCCGACAGCGTAAAGAAAGTCAATTGGTACCTGAAGACATCCGAAGTCACGAACATGCCCGATACAATGATCCGGCACATGAGGACCGTTGATGATCACAAATCGGTAGACAACCATACCAAGATCCTGATCTGTTCCTCAAGCGGAGGAACCCTTCTGGTGGACCGTGCGACCCGGAAATGCCTCTTTTACGCCATCACACCCAATGCGCACTCCGTAGAATACCTTCCCGGTAACCGTATAGCGGTTGCATTGTCTACCGCCGACAAGGGGAACCGGTTGGAAATTTACGATGCGGGCCGTTCAAATACCGTGTTGTTCAGCGATTCGTTGTATTCCGGCCACGGCGTTACCTGGATGGCGGGAAGGAACCTGCTCTATGCGTTGGGCTACGATGAACTGAGAGCGTATTCGCTGGTTGACTGGGACACTCCCAACCCGGGTTTACAACTGGAGGAGAAGTGGACACTGCCGGAAACGGGCGGGCATGACCTGTATGCCTCTTCGGAAAATCAGCTGCTGATAACCACGTCGAAAAAAGTATGGAAGTTCGATTTAAACAGCAATGCGTTTGAGCCTTTTGCTCCCCTTGCGAACGAGCCCGATGTCAAGTCGGTCTATTACGACGAAAAAGCGGATCATCTCATCTATACAAAGGGTGAAATAAGCTGGTGGACCCACAACATATACTCCATAAATCCAACCAAACAAATAACGATCCCCGAAATTGACGTGTATAAAGTGAGGGTCATCAAATAATTCGGATAAGTTTTAATCAGCACTGCACTAAAGCACCCGTAAGTCGGTTTTATAACCCCTCTTACGGGTGTTGACGTTCATGCAGGATAGTGATGTGAATTTACACGAAAGGGAAAAGAAAGAATTGCGTAAAAACACTATCGGAATTTACATATTTCCTTTCTCAACGATATAGATACAGAACAAAAACGACTACTCAAAAGCTGATACGTTTAACGAACTATTGTTGAAAATAACAAGTTAAAAAATTAATTTTTTAAGAGCCTTACGATCTTATCGGCTGTAATTTTATATCCCTCACTTGTCATGTGTATATAATCTGAACTATAAAGACCTTCTCTGATAACATTATTGTTATCTAAATACCATTCCGTAGGGTTAATATACTCTACTTGATTAAATTGATGAGAACTTAATATGTCATGTACTTTATCACATTTGATGCGTATTGGATCTTGTTGATATTTACCAGACGGATAAAGCCCGAGAAGAATGATCCGAGATTCTGGAAATTGCTTCCGTGCCTCTTCCGCTACAGCAATTATTCCTTCAGCAGTATCTTCCGGAGTATCTGATGCTATCAAATTATTAATGCCAATTGCTATAACTACATTTTCTGGCTTGCAAATATTATAATTGCCATTTTGAAGCCGCCATAAGAGATTTTGCGTTCGATCACCCGAAATGCCGGCATTTTCCCACGTACCTTCTCCGATAGCTTCGTCCATTGCTTGCTTTCCGGTAAACGTAGTAATTAATTGCCGTGTTCCTCCCCACGCTTGTGTGATTGAATTGCCCAATAAAAGTAATTTCAATCTCTTATTTTGTAAAGTTTCCGTTATATCTTCAGAGACATTATGCCAATCTGATCCTTTTACCCAACCGGCTCCGGAACGAAACTCATTACCAGGTAAGGCATGTGTGCAATCATTACTTTTTCGTCCGGTAGCAGCAAGAATAAAACGGACAATAGGCTCAGGATTATTAAGAGAATGAGGATGATGACCGATTCCGGGTTTATGAATTACGGTAATGGGAGCATTAAAATTTTTCATACGCTCTTCAAAAACAGCCGTATTTTCATCAACAGGAACCACTACATCAGCGTCACCTACTACATGGATAATCGGAATTTTTGCTTTTGCAATAATTTCCGCCCAATCTAACGGATTATGCTTCCATTCAATCGCTTGATTTTCATTCATAAAACCGTAAGCTGTGAAAAGTTTTTTTGTATCGTCTTCAGACTTGGTTGGTTTACCTTTACCCATTGGCCAGCTTTTAAAATCCATTACCGGGGCATCGGCATAAATACAAGCTACTTTATGTGAGTTTTTTGCTGCCCAGTTATAAACAATTAGACCTCCCCGACTCATTCCTTCCAAAACTACCTTTTTGTTTAATCCGGCTTTGACCATTTTTTTATAAAATCTATTCCATCGCTCAACAGCTTTATTTGAACCATAGAGATCAGCTACGTCACAATACGTAATATAGAAACCCTGCTCAAGAAGATCAATATCTGTTTGGGGTTCATGCCCCCAGAAACGTGCACGAATCACCCATGGTTTTCCATTAGCATCACGATACGGTCTAACAATTTTACATAGGACGCCTCTATCATAGAATTCATAACCTTGGTACCCATGAAAATTAAATTTCTTGGCGTTTTGAGGAATGAGTGATTTGATAGGTTTTGTTTGAGTATAATGTGGTAAAGAAAGATAATTATATATTTTTTTTGCCATTAATCCAGCCCCAATGGAAGAAGGATGGAGCTTATCGGGAGTAAGATAATCCTTAAACTCATCACCGAATATGTTAAACATATTGATGATCTCCAGATTATTTTTCCAGGCTAATTCTTCAACCATTGGCCTTACCTCTTTTTCAATGAATTGTGCATTAATAGATGAACCTTCCGGCAGGAAGCAACGTATCGGTGTGAGCAAAATAATACGAGGATGTGAACTTAGCATTCGATAACTGTCAATAAGCGCTTGATAATCTTCCAAGAAATCATCTTGATATTTCCAATTCTGAGGTTTAGTGTCGTTAGTACCCAGTTTAATCAAAACAACATCCGGTTGATATGCGAGGGATTGTTTATAAACATCCGTTTCTACATAAGGATAATCGCCTTTGATTAATACTGTCCGAGCAGATACCCCAAAATTTTTCACTTCATAATTATCGCCTAAATATTCCTGAAGCTGTGCCGGATAGGAGTTCTTCTCTCTGTTTACAATGCCAGCACCGTAGGTAATACTGTTTCCCACGCAGGCTACTTTAATTGTTTTTTGGGCAAAAATTGTTTCAGTAGAAAATGATAATATTGCAAAGAATAAGTAAAGGATATTTCTTTTCATTTTGATTAGATAGTATATTTTATGAAATCCACCAATTCTTCTATGGTGTATGTCTTCAACCTTAAGTTTACCCCTGCAAGTTTAGTTAAATTATTTTTAATAGATTGGTTTTAGGATAATTTTCTTTTCAAAACCCTCTTTTTTTGTGTGAGAGCGTTCGAAAAGAGAAATATTAGTGTTACGAGCATGACACAGTTTATCCTGTTCGTAAATTTTTCTCCTTAAAAGTATCGACTCTTTTTTATTTGTTTCCTGATTGTTAAAATCTTCTCTCCTCTGCCCAGATAAACGTCGGCAGACTTGAACAGCGATATCCGGGTAATATGGAAATTCCGGAATGAGGGATGACTTAGTATGTTTTTAGGAAGATAGATAAGGTAACCCGATGAGATATCGGCTACCGGCTCAAATAATTAACGTTTTTTAATTTACTAATTCATCCATAAATTACTAAAATAGTATCCATTTGCATAAAATGTAAACAAAATTAGGGATGAAATCGGAAAACCAAGAATCGTTTCCTGTAGTTTTTCATTTACACAATTTTTCGGATAGTGTCTTTAAAACATTAATTATCAACTATATAAAATTTCTATTATATATAGTAGGGTGCTTTCTTAATACACTTTTACTTCACAAAGGGGTAATTAATAGCGTTGAAATGTTTACCGGATACTAATCAATATTTATTTATCAACGCAAATAATTTACAAAAGAGGACACATTTTGTACATTACTGCAAAATATTTATGAGTCTCTTTTATTATTCTTATTTCCTTTGATTCTCTTTATTTCTTTATCAAAGTCGGAAAGATAATATTCGTCTTGAATCTTTCGGAACGTTTCATATTCCTGTTCTGCTTTTAGCTTTGCTTCTAAAGCAGAGACCTTACCTTTGTCCTGTAAAATAGGATATTGAGACAGCTCCAAAAAGAGATTTAAAAAGTTAGCCCAATCCTGCATATTTGTTGTTATTCCCCGTTCCGCTCTGTTTTCCGCCAAATCCAGATAAGCAGATACTATCCGGTTTAATTCCCTGATGTGTGCTTCATTGAGGTAATTTTTAGCAATGGTAACATCCGATTTTAATATTTTTCCATCAGGAGCTTGTTTCCAGTTGGTTAATCCCATGTATAGTTTGGTTGCATCAGCTGAAGTATAAATAATTTCAGCAGCCGTTTTTCCTGTGATTGCCCAATGTAACTTATTCTGTACAGTGGCAAAAAAGTCTTTGGTTACAGGAGCGTTTTTATCATAATCCGCAGCAGTAGCATAGATATCTGTAATTTTCTGATAAAACCTGCGTTCACTTGCCCGAATCTCCCTGATACGTTCAAGCAACTCGTCAAAATAGTCTTTACCAAACGAACGTCCGTTCTTCAGCATCTCATCGTTTAAAACAAAACCTTTGGTAATGTACTCTCTAAGCGTATTCGTAGCCCAGATCCGAAATTGTGTTGCCTGATAACTATTGACACGATAACCAACAGCAATGATTGCATCCAAATGGTAAAAGTCCAGTTCACGGGAGACTTCTCTGGAACCTTCCCGTTGAACTATCCGGATTTTCCGGATAGTTGACTCTTTAACTAATTCTTCTGAGTTGTAAATATTCTGTAAATGTTCATTGATCGTTCTCACATTTACTCCAAATAGTTCTGCCATACGCTTTTGCGTAAGCCAAAATGTATCATCTTCGAATTGAACTTGTACATTCACATATCCATCAGGAGTCGTGTAAAGAATAATATTATTTTCCATATTATTTTCTCAGTTTATTGTAATACCTATTTCTTTGCTTGAACATCTTATCAAAGTAATCTATTTTAGAATCCCGGTAATCAAATATTACAGGAGGTTTACCGGAACGCTGTATACGACCTATGTATTGCACTAATTTCCCTTCAAACGCAAAAGGATAAACGATAAATAAGCATTCTAATGCATTGATATCTATTCCCTCTCCAAAGTATTGTCCGGTAGATATAATAATTTGAAAATGTCCTTGTTCTATTTGTTCCAACTTGCTTTTCCGACTTCGCTCCGGATCATCACCGGATATGGCAATTGTTTCGTACTTTTCCTTCAGATATAAATTTAGAACGTTTACATGAAATTTCCTTTCCGTAGGAATCAAAATAGACTTAAACATTCGTTTGGGATATCATCACTGCTTGTCTTTTAATTGTCGAGGTTTAGATTCTCCCACCCTTTACCCGCTCCCTTTTGGAGTGATTTTTAAGAGAATTTTTCCTCTTTAAGTGATAAGGTAAAGATAGGAAAATTAGTTGAAATAAGTACTCATTTATTTTAAAAGTGTCGCCAAAGTAAACGATTTTATTTATGTGTATTTTTGCCAAAAGAGCTAAATTTATGGATAGTCGTATCAACATACTAAAAGGCATTCATCCCGGAAAACTAATAGAAAGGGACTTGAAGAAACAGGATATTACCCAACGCAGTTTGGCAGAGAAAATAGATGTTCCCTATCAAGCCATCAATGCAATTATTATGGGAAAGCGTAATCTTACAACAGAGTAAGCGTTAAAAATAGAAACAGCTTTGGGATATGAAGAAGGATTTTTGTCGATTCTTCAATCCTATTATAATATAAAGTTTAACCTATGTTTAACCCAAAGAAAAAAGCACTCACCGAAAATTATCGATAAGTGCTTGATCATTAGGTGTGGGCGTTGACGGATTCGAACCGCCGACCCTCTGCTTGTAAGGCAGATGCTCTGAACCAGCTGAGCTAAACGCCCGGTTACTTCTTCTGCTTTTTGTCCGCTCCCGGAGGTTGCTTTCTGAAAAAGTGATGCAAAGATAAGTCGTTTTTCGTTTGCTGCAAAATAATTCGTAAATATTTTTACAAAAATTTTTACGGCACTGTATTTATCACTACTTTTGTACTCTCAATAAAAAGAAAGATAAAAATTTACTGATTCGGCACGTACTGAAAATCAAAATTATGATGAGTGAAGCAGGGTAGGAAGTGATTTTTCGCCTGTTTCGAAATCTATAAAACCAATGCGTTAACAATGAAACTCGACGAACTTTCCGCCATATCTCCTATTGACGGACGATACAGGGATAAAACCCGCGAATTGGCTCTTTATTTCTCGGAATATGCACTGATAAAATACCGCACGCAAGTGGAGGTGGAATATTTTATTGCACTTTGTGAACTGGGCATCTCCCCGCTCGATAAAGTGGAAAAGCCCGTTTTCGGTGTGCTGAGAAAAATGGCGGAAGACTTTTCGGAACAGGACGCGCAACGGATCAAGGAGATAGAGAAGGTTACCAACCACGACGTTAAGGCAGTGGAATATTTTCTGAAAGAGAAATTCGACGAGCTGCACCTTGATGCATTCAAGGAGTTCATCCATTTCGGGCTCACCTCGCAGGACATCAACAATACGGCTACGCCGATGATGTGGAAAGAGGCGCTACAGAACACGTACATCCCGCAACTGGAGGAGCTGACCGCACTGATCGGCAAGTTTGCCGAAGAGTGGAAAGAGGTGCCCATGCTGGCACGCACACACGGGCAACCGGCATCGCCTACACGGCTGGGAAAGGAAATACAAGTTTTTGAATATCGGCTGAGGAACCAGACCGAAGTGCTGAAACGAATCCCGGCGAAAGCGAAGTTCGGCGGCGCGACAGGGAACTTCAACGCTCATCGGGTGGCTTATCCGCACATCGACTGGAAAGAGTTTGCAAACAGTTTCCTGTCGAACAAGCTGGGACTGGTACGCGAGGAGTATACCACACAGATATCCAATTACGATGCGCTGGCGGCCTCCTGCGACGCCCTGAAGCGGATTAACACCATCCTCATCGATTTCACACGCGATGTGTGGCAGTATATATCGATGGAATATTTTAAACAATGTATCCGGGAAGGGGAAGTGGGCTCATCGGCCATGCCGCATAAGGTAAATCCCATCGATTTTGAAAATGCCGAAGGGAACCTGGGGATTGCCAATGCATGGCTGGAACACCTGGCGGCTAAACTCCCGATCTCGAGGCTGCAACGGGACCTGACCGACTCAACGGTGATCCGCAACATCGGAATGCCACTGGCGCACGGATTAATTGCGATAAAAAGCACAACAAAAGGGCTGCATAAATTGTTGTTAAATGAGGAGGCGATAGAGCGGGATCTGGAAAACAATTGGGCAGTGGTGGCAGAAGGGATTCAAACCATCCTGCGCCGGGAAGGCTATCCAAAACCTTATGAGGCACTGAAAGCGTTGACGCGCACAAACCGGCACATAACGAAAGAAAGCATTTCGGACTTCATCGATACGTTGGAGGTAAACGAAGAAATAAAAAAAGAACTCAAGGCGATTTCGCCAAAAAACTATACAGGTATTTGATTGACAGAAAGACTTTTTTCTGCAAGGAACATGGAAACGAAAAAGTTTTAGGTATTGTTTAAAAGGAAACCGTGAGGTTATTGAAAATTAAAATTTAAAAAAGAAAAATGGCAACGAACAACAACGATTCGCGACCCAGCCGGAGTTATGGCAACGCGAACAATGAGAGACACTCTTCTTCAAACAGAAATTACAACGTAGAAAGAAGACCACAGCGGGAAGATGGCAACTATCGCCCATCGTATGAAGAAAATTACAACAGAAACTATGAAAGCAACCCCAATAGCCCTGAAGGTAGCAGAAAACGCCGTCCGAGAGTGGGGGAGAGAGTCTCTTCGGGTGCCCATGGCGGAGGAGGTGAAAGAAATTATAACGCTTACGGCAACGCGCCGGGAAGGCCCCGTAACGCACAACCTGTGAACCAGGGACCGAAAAAGCTGGTGAAGAAGAAGAAAATCTTCAAGCAGATCAAATACAAGGAAAATGCCGATCCAACGGCACCGATCCGTCTCAACAAATACCTGGCCAATGCCGGAGTTTGCTCGCGCCGTGAGGCCGATGAGTTTATCCAGGCTGGAGTTGTGAAGGTGAACGGCGAGGTGGTTACCGAGCTGGGCACAAAGATCACCCGTGCCGATGAGGTGATGTTCAACGACCAGGTAGTATCGTTGGAAAGCAAGGTTTACGTGCTGCTGAACAAACCCAAGGGTTTTGTCACCACTACCGATGATCCCGAGAACAGGAAAACGGTCATGGACCTGGTGAAAGCTGCCTGCAAAGAGCGGATTTATCCTGTTGGCCGCCTCGATAGGGCTACTACCGGAGTACTGCTGCTGACAAACGACGGCGACCTGGCATCAAAGCTGACCCACCCCAAGTACGAGAAACGGAAAATCTACCAGGTATGGTTGGATAAACCCGTGGCTATGGAGCATATGCAAGCTATCGCCGACGGTATTGAACTGGAGGACGGTGAAATCCATGCTGACGCCATCAGCTACGTTACCGAAGAGGACCTGAGCCAGATAGGCATCGAGATCCACTCGGGAAAAAACCGCGTTGTACGCCGTATTTTTGAAAAGCTGGGTTACCGGGTGCTGAAGCTCGACCGGGTGTACTTTGCCGGACTAACAAAGAAAAACCTGTCGCGTGGAAAATGGCGTTACTTGTCGGAAAAAGAGGTGAACATGCTGAGGATGGGTGCATTTGATTAGCTCCCGGCCTCCTGCAGGCCGGCTCGCCAGATGGCGGGGAGATATCTGTAAAACGAATATTTAAATTATATTCCCTTGAATCTGACGAGGATACAAGGGATTAGGAGTAATATGAAACAACTGAAAAGAACAACGATTGCCGATGCGTTAAAATCGGCGCAAACCGGAACAGAAGTAAACGTAAAGGGATGGGTGCGTACCCGCCGCGGAAATAAAAATGTGAGCTTTGTAGCGTTAAATGATGGGACGACCATAAACAACATACAGGTAGTCATAGATATAGCCCAGTTTGGTGAAGAATACCTTAAACCTATCACCACCGGGGCCTGCCTGAATGTGAACGGCAAACTGGTGGAATCGCAGGGACAGGGACAGTCTGTGGAGATCCAGGCAACCGGGATCGAAATCTACGGAACGGCAGATCCGGCAACGTATCCGCTACAGAAGAAGGGTCACTCGCTGGAGTTCCTGCGGGAGATCGCTTACCTGCGCCCGAGGACAAACACGTTTGGAGCTATTTTTCGCATGCGTCACCACATGTCATACGCCATTCACAAGTTCTTCAACGACCGGGGATTCTACTATTTCCACACGCCCGTCATCACGGCTTCCGATGCCGAGGGTGCCGGCTCCATGTTCGAGGTGACCACACTGGATATGAACAATGTGCCCAGGACGGAGGAAGGAAAAATTGATTATTCGCAGGATTTCTTCGGCAGGCAAACGAACTTGACGGTTTCCGGACAGCTCGAAGGCGAGCTCGGTGCGATGGCGCTCGGTGCCATTTATACGTTTGGGCCCACTTTCCGTGCCGAAAACTCCAATACGCCGCGCCACCTGGCCGAGTTCTGGATGATTGAACCCGAAGTGGCGTTCAACGACAATACCGATAACATGAACCTGGCGGAGGATTTCCTGAAATACCTTATCCGGTACGCGCTGGATAACTGCATGGAGGATATCGAGTTTCTGGCAAAGATGTATGACAATGAGCTGATAGACCGCCTGAACTTTGTGGTGAACAACGATTTTGTACGCCTTACCTACACCGAGGGTGTGAAGATCCTCGAAGAATCGGGCCACTCCTTTGAGTTTCCCGTGTACTGGGGAGCCGACCTGCAGTCGGAACACGAACGTTACCTGGTGGAAAAACATTTCAAGTGCCCGGTGATCCTTACCGATTATCCCAAGGAGATAAAATCGTTCTACATGAAACAGAACGATGACGGAAAAACTGTCCGGGCCATGGATGTCCTTTTCCCGAAAATAGGTGAGATCATCGGCGGGTCTGAACGTGAAGAGAACTACGACAAGCTCATGCAGCGTGTAAAAGAAATAGATATGCACATCGACCCGATCTGGTGGTACCTGGAGATCCGTAAATTCGGCACGGCACCGCACGCCGGCTTTGGCCTCGGCTTTGAAAGGCTGATGCTTTTCGTTACCGGCATGACAAACATCCGCGACGTGATCCCGTTCCCGAGAACACCCAATAACGCAGATTTTTAAGAATAGGTTTTTAAATGAAGAATATACGTAATTTTTGTATCATCGCTCATATCGATCACGGGAAAAGTACCCTGGCCGACCGGTTGCTCGAGTTTACCAAAACCATCGATAGCAAGGACCTGCAGGCGCAGGTGCTCGACAGCATGGATTTGGAACGCGAGCGCGGCATCACGATAAAGAGTACCGCCGTTCAGATGATTTACGAGTATGGTGGTGAAAAATATACATTGAACCTGATTGATACTCCGGGACACGTGGACTTTTCGTACGAGGTGTCCCGATCCATCGCCGCCTGCGAAGGCGCTTTGCTCATTGTGGACGCTGCCCAGGGAATCCAGGCGCAAACCATCTCCAACGTCTACATGGCCATTGAGCATGATCTGGAGATTATTCCCATCATCAATAAGATTGACCTGGAGAGTGCAATGCCCGATGAGGTGGAAGATCAGATCGTGGAGCTGCTCGGCTGCCCGCGTACCGATATCCTTCGCGCAAGCGGAAAAACGGGAGTCGGCATTGAAGAGATTCTGGCGGCCGTTATCGAACGTGTCCCTGCGCCAACAGGCGACCCCGATGCTCCGCTCCAGGCTTTGATCTTCGATTCGGTTTTTAATCCGTTCCGGGGAATCATTGCGTACTTCAAAATCATGAACGGCAGCATTGCCAAAGGTGACCTGGTGAAGTTCGTAAATACCGGGAAAGAGTACGATGCTGACGAGGTGGGTATCCTACGCCTTGGCATGGATCCCCGCCAACGGGTTGAGTGCGGTAACGTGGGATACATCATCTCGGGAATCAAAACGTCGAAAGAGGTAAAGGTGGGGGATACCATCACGCACGTGAAGAATCCCTGCGACAAGGCCATCGCCGGCTTCGAAGAGGTGAAGCCAATGGTTTTTGCCGGTGTTTACCCCATCGAAAGCGAGGAATTTGAAAACTTGCGTGCGTCGCTGGAAAAACTCCAGCTGAATGATGCTTCGCTCACTTTCCAACCCGAGTCGTCGGTCGCCCTGGGATTTGGGTTCCGCTGCGGTTTTCTCGGATTGCTGCACATGGAAATCATTCAGGAGCGGTTGGAGCGCGAGTTCGATATGGACGTAATAACCACTGTCCCCAACGTTTCGTACAAGGTGTACGACAAGAAAGGCAACATGAAGGAGGTGCACAACCCCGCCGGATTGCCCGATCCCACACTGATCGACCATATCGACGAGCCTTATATCCGTTCGTCCATCATTACAAGCACGACATACATCGGCCCGATCATGACCCTGTGCCTGGGCAAGCGGGGTATCCTCATCAAGCAGGAGTACATTTCGGGAGACCGGGTGGAGATTATTTTCGACTTGCCGCTGGGAGAGATCGTTATCGATTTTTACGATAAGCTGAAGAGCATCTCCAAAGGGTATGCATCGTTCGATTACCACATCCACGATTTCCGGCCTTCGAAACTGGTGAAGCTCGATATCCTGCTCAACGGAGAGCCGGTGGATGCACTTTCCACACTCACCCATGCCGACAACGCACAATCTTTCGGACGCAGGATGTGTGAGAAGCTGAAAGAACTGATCCCCCGACAGCAGTTCGATATCGCCATACAGGCGGCGATCGGGGCCAAGATTATTGCCAGGGAGACTGTAAAGGCAGTCCGGAAAGATGTAACGGCCAAGTGCTACGGTGGGGACATCTCCCGTAAGCGCAAGCTGCTCGAAAAACAAAAGGAAGGGAAGAAGCGCATGAAGCAGGTAGGTAACGTGGAAGTTCCGCAAAAAGCGTTTTTAGCGGTACTGAAGCTCGACTAACCGTTGGATTCAGCGGTTTTCTTTGTCTTTTGCCGATGAAGGGGGGGAGAGGGTTGCATGGATAGATTTCCGTTGTACTTTCCTCCCATTTCTATTTCAACATTGTCTGCCTGGATGTTGCCGTTCACGGTTCCCGAGCTTTTGATGTTCAACTCTTTGCATTCGATGTCGCCGGAAATGCTTCCGTAGATGATGATGCGGTCGCTTTTCAGGTTCCCGGTCACCTTGGCTTTTTCCCCAACAACAATGCCTTTCGACAGGGAGAGGTTGCCCTCCACGGTTCCATCGACGCGGATGATGCTTTCCCCCCGTATGTCTCCCTTGAACAGGATATCCGTGCCAATCACCGTGTCTATCGGTTGTGACTCAATGGAATGATCGCTTTTGCTTTTGCTTTTGCTTTTGCTGTTTCTCATCGGATATTCCATTCGTGAAAATTAATGTAGTCGCCCGGGTTCACTTTCTCGTCGTCTTTTATGATCTCGTAATGCAGGTGGGGGCCTGAGCTTCGCCCCGTGCTCCCGAGTCTGCCGATAACCTGTCCGCTCTCTATCTCATCGCCTTCGCGGACGGTTATCTCCGATAAATGGCCGTACAGCGTTTTCAGCTTGTTTTCGTGTTTTACAATCACGCATTTTCCGTATCCTCCGTACCATCCCGCAACTTCTACCTTGCCGTTTGCCGTTGTTTTAACCGGAGTACCCCTTTCGCCCTTGATGTCGATCCCGGAATGATACTCTGCACCGCGGCCGGTGAACGGGTTCCTCCTGTAACCGTAGGATGAAATGATCTTGTCGGATGGGGTGGGGTTCCCGATGGGAACATTCTTCAGTGTCTTCTCCAGGTTATCGAGCTGCTCCCTGTAAAAGTCCGCCAGCTCGTTTATTTTTACCACTTCTACGTTTTCCGGGCCGCCCAGGTTCTCAACCTCCATCTGGACCAGCCCCCTCGATTTCAGCAGTTCGTTTATACGGAAAATACTTTCATCGATCGACTGGAAGGTCTGTTGCGCTTTGGGGACGTCAACGAGGCTCTTGATCTTGTCTGCCTTGGCGATCTCATGTTGGTAGATTTTGCTTGTTTTGTGAAACACCGTCACCCCCAGGGCGGCAATGAGGCAAAGCACCACAAGCACCGCTACGGCTGCGTATTTTTTCCAGTGCAGAAGTATCCTGGTTGGAACAAGAAGGGTTTTGTTTCTTTTTCCCTCGGTATTGATAATCAGAATGGATGTTTTGTGACTACGCATGTTGATTTTCCGGAAATAGCACAACGATATTGCAAAGATAAATTTTTTTTTAAAAGAATGTTAACTTTTAGGATAAAAAATGCGGGATCCCCTCAAAGCAGTTCCGGTTTAACGTATTGTTTTTTTGTTTACTTTTGTTCCAGGAACGGCCGGCTTAACCCATTGATTCCCGGCCCTGATCATTTTAATTATTACGGACATGAAATCAAAACTTTTTCTACTGACACTTTTTCTTATCGGCAGCGTATCGTTTGTCGAAGCACAGTACGTGAATGAAGTAGCCATAAGCGATATTGACGCGGACTACGTCATGATCTGGTCGGATTCGGGCCCGATCCTGACATCGAAGATCACGGTGCGGGTAGACTATGGGCAGGGCGGCAGAACGCCGCAGATAACTGATGAACGCCGACGTCCGATGTCGTTCAACGGAATGCTTGCTGTGCTTAACCTGATGAGCCGCAACGGTTTCGAACTATTTGAGATCATGCGCAGCGAAAAAGACAACCGGGAATTCTTCCTGCTGCGGAGGAAAAATTCGTTTTCCGGTAACGGCAGCCGGGACGCTGTGGATTATGACACAAACGTCCGGAGCCGGTAACCGTTAGTTCAGAAACAGCACCCTGTTAGGCAGGTAACCCGGGTTCTCGAGCGTGAACTTACGCTTTCCTGTTTTGTCGTAGCAGTAGACATTTCCCAATATCTTCACGTATTCAACGGCGTCGGTCAGGTAAATATCGCCGTTAAAGGGGTCTACGGTAATGGAGTAGGGAATAGCTATCGATTTGTCGGCAATGAGCTTGCCGGTGAGTAGCTTGTCGTTCAGGCAGTCAAAAACAGAAACCACGGTTTCAGAGGTGGCGTAATCCTTGTAATAGATAAATGCCTTGTCGCCGGACAGGGTGAAATCCATTATGTTCTTCACTTCATCAAAAGCGGCTACCTCGCCTTTTGGGGTGATCTTTTGAAACGTTGCCGGCACCGTTGTATAGTTGCCTACCGAGTACACATAAACGTCGCCTTCCTTATCGGCATAGACCCTTTTGGGATTTAAACCGACCTCAATCTTTTTCGTTTCCGTAAAGCTCTTCAGGTCGATTACGCTAACGGTTTTGTCGTAGTTGGGAAAATTCATCCCTCCCGAGTTTGCCACGTAAATGTTGTTGTTGGCGATACAGATGCCTTCGGGATCTGCTCCCACCTGCACCGAACCGTCTATGCTCAGCGTTGTGGTGTCGATGCGGGTGACGGTGTCATCGTGTGAAGTGACATACACTTTTCCTCCGTAAGCCGCGGCATACCGGGGTTGCTTTGCCTGGTTAGTAGCGGTTTTCATCGGGATCTGTTTCAGTGATTTCCCCGTGTTAGCGGCAATCACCTCAACGGTGCTGGACGAGTTGACCACAACGTAGATTTTGGCTCCGTACCGGATGGCGTCGTTGGCTGTGTCGCCCAAACCCCTTTGGTTGACAGACGTGAAATAATCCTTGGTCAATACCTGTTTATCAAAGTCGTAATGCGCAAGCGACGCGCTGTTGTCTCCGTAAAATCCTTCGGAAAGGATCAGAATACGCTTGGCTTCCTTTGCCGGAAGTTCAGTTTCATCGATAACGGTCTCGGGCGTGCAGGCCGTAAAAAACGCAGTTGTGAGCAGCAGAATAAATACAAAATACTTCTTCATTTATTTAAATATTTAAAAGTTTATGGAAATGGTTCCCCTGAATGACCGTCCCGGCATCGGGAAGTTGCGGACGATCTCGTAGTTCTTGTTTCCCAGGTTGAGGGCCTCGACCGACAGGCCGATCCTGTTGTGTTTTATCTCAACACTCTTCGACAGCGAAATGCCGTGATCGGCATACCCGCTCAACCTGTTCTCCGGCATGTTCTGTGCCGAGGTGTACCGTGTTCCCGACCACAGCAACGTGTAAGCCGCGTTTAGCCAGGGCGTTTCCACAACAGCCCGGCCCGAACCCGAGAAGCGGGGCGTATAGGGCAATTGATGGTTATAGGCTGGGCTGCCGGGGTTGGACTTGTTTCGGGAATCCTGAAAGGTGAACGAACTTCCGGCAAGCAGCTTTACCTTGGAGGAAAGCGCAAAAGCACTTTCCAGCGCAATGTCCACGCCGCAAATCTCCACCGAGCCAAAGTTCATCATGCTCCACTCGAAGATGTTCCGGTTGGGGTAGGCGACAATCTTGTTGTTGATCTTGTTGAAATAGGCATCTGTGGTCATTGTCAGCAGCAGGAGCCGGTCGCCCGCGGACGTGGAATAAGTGAACCCTATGTTGACCTGATGCGTATCTTCGGGTTTCAGGTCCCGTTTCCCCACGCGCGAATAATACAGGTCGTTGAAGGTGGGTAGCCGGAAAATATTTTTGTAGAACGCCCTCAGGCGGAAATCGATCGCTTCGAAAGGCTGGAACGTTAGGCTGGAGTATGGGGAGAGCCTGTGCCGGTTGTCTGCAGCCGTACCCGACCGTACGTGCTCCGATGTCTGTGTGTAAAGGAGGCTGGCCGTGGCCAGGAGCCGGTCGGAGACGTACTTCGCGGCAAGGCTCGAGAGTGAGGTGTAGCGGGTGGGGTAGGCAAAATCCGGCAGATTGGCCGACATGTTGTTCATCACGACATCCGTTGATGCTGAGAAAGAGAGGTTCTCCAATGCCCTGAACAGGGCCGAAACCGATCCGTAAAACTCGTTTTGCCGGTACCTGTTTTCCAGTTTCCCTTCCGCATTTAAAAATTCCGGATCGAGGTAATACACATAGCCGTGGTTATACTTGGCATTTGCCTGTAAGGCCCACCGCCCGGAGAGGTTGTTGAGGTAGTGTGCCTGCGTGAAAAAGGTGTTGTCCCGGAGCCGTTGTTTGGAAAAGCCGGACGTGTTGTAGAGGATGGTGGCTCCGGGCAGTCCGCGTTCCGACTGGTAGTAGTAGGTGCGCAGGTTTCCGCTGCTTTTATCGGAAAAGTTGGCGAACAGGGCACCCTCCAGCCGGAGGTTCTTCACATCGGTATTTTCGCGTTTCTCTACCGATGAGCTGTCTCTTCCGGCCTCACCGTAATGCAAGATGTACGGGTACTCACCGTTAGCGGACAGCCATTCGCCGCTCAGCGATGCCGATAGCTTTTCGTTAAGTTTCAGGTTGGTGGAGACTGCCGGGTTGAACATGCCGAACGATCCGGCTTTGAGCGAAGCCCTCCCGTTGACCTTTTTTCCCGGGCCTACCTGTGGTGCGGCGCTCTGGATGTTCAGTACCGAGGCTGACGCGAACAGCCGGGCCGGTTGAAAGATGTTATCGCTTTGTCCCGAGTTCAGGGAGATCATATCGACGTTGTCCAGGGCAAACCGGCCGATATCTATTTGTCCCGTTTGTATGTCGTTTATGGTAAAGCCGTTGTAGTTCACCGCCGTGTGGCTGGCACCGAGGCTACGTACCGATACGGCCTTGAGCCCGCCGATACCCCCGAAGTCCTTCACGGTAACGCCGGGAAAGTGTTTAACCACGTCGGACAGCTGCAACGCATTGAGGTTCCGGATCGATTTTCGCAATAAAATACGCATCGGAGCCGATGAGCGGATTTCCCGGTCGCCATACCTCTCCGTCACGACCACTTCGGGCAGGTGCTGCAAGCTGTCGAGGCTGGTCTGCGCCAGCAACGGAGTAGTTACCGCATAAAGTGCGGCAACGATTACTGCATTTCTTTTTAAAACATTCATCTTATACCGAATTTTTAATTCCGGTAAAGCATTCTGAAAATGAAGCGCGTAAATAAAAAAGATTCTGTTCGCGAGTCGTTTTCAAGCTCTATCCCCCGAAAGCCATTAACAGGTGCGAAACGATGGCAGGTCTTCTGACTTACTTCCGTGTCCTGAACGCCTTCCCAAAACCGGTTTTCGAGCTTCTTTCCGAAGCTAGTGCCTCCCTTGTGGGGAAGCAGGAGCGGGTTTTAGTGGCAAAAGGTGATCTGTTCAGCACGTGAAACGAAGCTTACAGCAGCGGGTCTGTTCAGGATTTTCACCTGATTCCCTTTTCATTACGGTTCCGAAGCCAAATCTGGAACGCGTAACACCAACATTTCGAGGACAAAGATAGGTAAAAAAAAGTGGAAAGAAAATAAAAAAATATATCTTTGTGTTGAGTTATGAATGAGAAACTTAAATACAGTGTGGCCGGGCATCTATTCTGCATAGAAACCCCCGACAGGGCACGTACTACCGGAATTATGCCGAATTACACCCCTTTCCGGGTGGAAAATAGTTCCGGCGATGATTTTTTGTTCAGTTTAAGAGGCCACCGGGAGGTTCATCTGCCCGAATTTCCGCCGGACGATACGATGGAGTGGAACGGCGTGGACTATCGGGTGTACCACTCACCGGAAGGGATGGTTGTCTCCATGAAACAGGGGGAGAAGGAACACCGGTTCTTTGCTCCGGCAGACTGGAAGGAGGTGGTTTGCGATCTCTCGTTTACCGATAAAAACGAAGCCGTCTTTCTCAATAGTTTCCTGAGGCTGGCCTTTGGCGTGACCTCCATCCTTGCGAACCGGACCATCAAGATTCATGCCTCCGTGACGGAACTGAACGGCAAGGCGCTGGTTTTTTTAGGTAGGAGCGGAACGGGAAAAAGTACCCACAGCCGGCTGTGGAGAGAGTTTGTGCCTGGCTGTACGCTGCTGAACGATGATGAACCGCTGATACGCGTGTTCGAAGACGAGCCGGTAAGGGTTTACGGAGCTCCCTGGAGCGGAAGCACGGCCTGCTTCAGGAACGCGTCCGCGGAGGTTGCCGCTTTCGTCCACCTGTACCAGAGCCCCGAAAATCGGTTGACACGGCTCAGGAACGTTGAAGCGCTCTCTTCGTTGTATGCTTCGGCGGCGATGCTCCGGTCGGATGCCGGTAATAAAGACCGGGTGCTGGATGTTGTTGCGGCTGTTTTGCAACGTGTACCGGTTTACCGGCTCGATTGCCGGCCGGACTATGAAGCTGTGTCATTAACCCGCTCGTTATTGCCGTAAGAATGGAATCCCTGATTGTCCCGAACGAGGTCTTCTTTTCGCATATTCTGGAGGAAATTGAAGCGCGCCGTGCGGTGAGGATTCCGGTAAAGGGAAACAGTATGCTGCCTTTTATCCGCCCGTTGACGGATCAGGTCGAACTCTCGGAATTAACCGGGCAATCGGTGACAAAAGGGAATATCGTGCTGGCCAGGACGAACGGGAGCAACTATGTTGTTCACAGGATCGAGAAGGTTGAAGGGGAGGTGGTGACGCTCAGGGGCGACGGTAATCTGTCTGTCCGCGAGCGATGCGACAAGGGAAATGTCGTTGCGGAGGTGACGGCTGTTTATAAGAAGGGAAGGAAAATCAGCAAGGGAAGCCTTGAATGGAACCTGGCAAGAGATTGTTGGTTTACGAGCCCGTTGTTACGAAGGTTTTATCTGGGAATTAGCAGAAATATGAAAAAAATATTTTTTTTATTCACCGTTCTCGCATTCCTGGCAGCCTGTTCAGGGCCAAAAGGGATGGTGAAAATTGAACCGCCGCAGGAAGATTCGGTGGAATACGAGCTGATTGTATTTGATCCGGGATTTGAAACATGGTACACACTCCAGAATTCCCCGGCCAGGTATCGTTCTCAGGAGTACTACGAAGGTTGGAACCAGCAATATGTGTCGGAATGGAATTACCTGGCGACCCAGCCCCGGAGAAGATCGTTCTTTGAGTCTATCATAGGGTATGAGCCGGGTGTGGATTATGGGTTTGAACTGAACCACAAACTGTTCTACTATTTCCAGTACGTGGAACATGTGCTGCGGATACCGATATTGCCCAACGGCCCTTCGGGAGTGATATACTGATTGAAGGGCGTATGCCGTAAACGGCTTTAATAAAAATAACAAGTCAAATGAAGATAAAAGAGAACATCAGAATCAAACAGATAGGGGATGAGTCCATCCTGGTTTCCCACGACGGGGAGAACATGAACTACACCCGCGTAATATCGCTCAACAAATCCGCGGAATTTCTGATAGCCGGAAGCTTCGGTGTGGACTTTACCGTTCAGGACTGGGCGGAAAGGCTGACGGGGAGATACGGTATCGACAAAACACAGGCCGTGGCTGATGCTCAGGTACTGGCCGATAAACTGATGAAAGCCGGTGCGATCTATGAATGAACCGGCTGTTTCTCTTTTCCTGGAGTTGCTCCGATCTGCCATCTGGAACAGGTCGGCCGATGAAGACCTGTTCCGGCATGTTGGCTCTACGGTTTGGGAAGAGGTGATCAGCCTGGCGGAATCTCAACGGGTGAGTGCCTTGTTGTACGACGGAATCATGACGTTGCCTACAGCCCTTCGGCCGGGAAAAAAGGAGGTGTACACGCTTTTTTTGCAGGCTGAAGCTATTGAGAAACTGAACAAAGGGCTGAACGACGAACTGGGGAACCTTGCGATGGAATACGGGAAGATAGGTTGCCCCTTTGTGCTGTTAAAAGGACAGGCCAACGCTATCCTTTATCCCAGGCCGGAGCATCGTGCTCCCGGCGATATTGACCTGTTTCTTTATCGGAAGGGAGATTACGAAAAAGCGAACGAATGGGCCAAAAAAAAAGGATGCCGGATGGATGCGGAAAATATCCATCATCAATCCTATGAAATCAACGGTATTCATGTTGAAAACCACAAAAACATCTGCTATTTCGGGATCAGGAAATACGACGGACTGCTGGAAGAAAAGATGCAGGAAATTATACGGAACCATCGCTTTATCGAGCTGGAAATCGATAGCTTGAAAGTGAGTGTCTTGCCCGTTGAGTTCAATGCTTTTTTTCTCTTTTATCACCTCTTTCATCATTTTATCCACCTGGGTGTCGGTGTCCGTCAGTTTTGCGATTGGGTACTGTTCATGCATACCCACTCACCGCAAATGGATAAAGAGGCGCTTACAGGCCTGGCGAGGCAGTTCGATTTGTTAAACGCCATGGAGGTATTCGCATCGGCAGCCGTCAGGTACCTGGGTGCAGATCCGGGTGTTTTCCCGTTTACTACCGATACGGAAGGAAAATTTGTGGATGTGGTGATGGATGACGTGTTGAGGGGAGGTAATTTCGGATTTTCTACCTTCAGGAACAAGTCTTTCCGGGGGAAATGGGATGCAAAATGGCACAGGTTCACCTATTCGGTAGCGAGAACGAAAAAAATATCCGGTATTGCTCCCCGGCACATAAACCCTTTGCCGGTAACTAAAATAACAACCAACCTGAAACTGCTGTTCAAAAAATAGATGTTACGTTTTCTGAAGTTTCTGACCGATATTTCCAGGGGCCATCGTAAAGCGCTGATGGTGATAACGCTGATTGGAGTGTTAAGTGTGGCCGTGTCGCTGAGTTTCGTGTGGGCCCTGAAGCTGGTTATTGATGTCGCGTCGGGAGATGCCACAGGCTCGCTGTTGCATTATTCACTGATTCTCGTCATGCTTACGTTGTTCAGGGTATTGCTGAACGTGGTGGATGTGCGCTACGTGAACATGACCGAGGTGAGGGTCGGGAATTCTATCCGTCAAAAAGTTTTCGCAAACCTGCTCTATACAAGGTGGACCGAGGCCAGCTCACTGCATAGTGGCGATGTGCTGACCCGAATGATCAAGGATACGGACGATATCATAAAAACATTGATATCCGCGATCCCGATGCTGATAACGGCTGTTTTGCAGCTGGGAGGGGCATTTCTGATTCTGCTGTTGATGGATCCGCTCCTGGCCCTTGTCTTGGGCATTGCCATGCCGGTTCTGCTTCTTTTCAGCAAACCCTATTACGTGAAGATGAGGGATTACAGCCGGCAGATAAAAGAAAGCGAAAGCTTCATCACTTCCATGATGGAGGAAAATTTACTGAATCAGTTGGTGGTGCGGACGTACGAAAGGCAGGAGGATGAGTTGGACAGGCTGGGGAACCTGCAGCGGGAACTGCAGCGGAAGGTGGAGAAAAAAACCACGGTATCGGCCTGGGCACGCTTTGTCTCGGGATTGGCATTCAGCGGCGGGTACATCACTGCATTTATATGGGGTGCCTGGGGAATTGCCGGTAAAACGATTACGTTCGGTACCGTTACGGCTTACCTGCAGTTGGTCAATCAGATACAACGTCCGCTGTACGATCTGATGCGCCTGTTCCCAACCCTGATTTCTGCCCAGGCGGCCAGTGAACGGCTATCGTTCCTGAAAAAGCTGGAGAGCGAGGAGATTGGGGAAAAACAATTCCTGGCAGGCCGTGTCTCGTTGCGTGTAGAGGACATCACTTACGCGTACGGAGACGAAAGCAGGCCGGTCATTTCCGGATTTTCACTGGATGCCGTACCGGGAGAGATGGTTGCGGTCATGGGAGAAACCGGTACGGGGAAGACCACGCTGATCAGGCTGATCCTTGCCCTGATTGAGCCGCAGAAAGGGTCGATCTCGATAAGGAATGAAGAGAGGGCGGTGACGGTGTCCCCGTCCACCCGTTCGAATTTTGTGTATGTTCCGCAAGGCAACACGTTGTTCAGCGGCACTATTCGGAGCAACCTGCTGATAGGAAATCCGGATGCCGGCGAGGAGATGCTCGTGGAAGCGCTCGATGTGGCTTCCGCAGGTTTTGTCCTGGAGCTGCCCGAAGGACTGGATACGGTTCTTGGTATGGGCGGTTCGGGGGTTTCCGAAGGCCAGGCTCAACGGATTGCTATTGCACGCTCGTTGCTTCGCCCCGGAGGAATTCTGCTGCTGGATGAAGCCACATCGGCCCTGGATATTGAGACCGAAAAAACGTTTCTGACTAACCTTAAAAAACACATTGGCAGCAGGACGGTGCTGTTCATCACCCACCATGCGGAGGTAGCCAGGTATTGCGACCGCATTTACAGAATTTAGAAACAGTTTCTTAATCCGTTTTCCTGCTTTCCAGGTAGTTTATCAGTGCTTCACTGCGCCCTTTTTCATACTTGAGGTTTTCTATGTCGAGCAGGAGTGTGGAGAGCTCGAACGACTGCGCAATGCCTTTCTTTGCCTTTTCGGGCAGGGGAATCGAGGTGGTCCTACTTCCGATAAAGCTGAGGGTAAGGGGTGAATCTTTAAATGTGTAGATGAATTTAGCCACGCCGTTGTCATCGTTTCCCGAGAAGCGGACAATCTCGTATGTAGTGTTGAGCGTGCTGAACCGGTAGTTCAGTCCATCGGTAGTGACGGGCAGTGACTCCGCAAAGGAGCCGTCTTTTGTAGCCACTTTTATCCGGTTGTGCTTCAGCGAGCCACCCGAAAGCACACTCTCGATATACATCTGTCCTTTTTCGCTTACGGCTGAACGGAGCCCGTTCTGGTGAAAGGAGCTGCTCAGCGGATATATTTTGGGGACATAATCTCCAAACTCCTGATACCTGGGGTCCCTGACGTAAGTGAAGTCGTTCAGCATTTTGGTAAGCAGCTGGTAGTTGACCGCAAGCATCGAGTCACAATAAACAATGTTCCTTTGGTTTTCTGCCATCCGCACACGCTGCATCAGTCCGAACCCCTTGTTTATCTCGTCGAACGATTGGGGATAAAGCACCTTGATGCTGTCGATCTTGAGCTTTGCCAGCGAATAGTTGCCTGCGCTAAGCGCTGATTCGGCTTCGGCAAGGTAGGTTTTGGCATTTTTACCTTTCCCTGAACAGGAGAAAAGAAGAAGTCCAAAAACACAAACAGCCGTAAAGACAAAACAATAACCGGATAACGGTCTGGGATATAATTTATTTGATAGAGTCCCTTTCATAATCAGTATACAAAAATAAGAAATAAAATTCAACGTTAAAATGGTTTTCACGCTCAATTATTGTAATTTTGCAAATCATAACAGAATTTGATTTGCTAATGGATATTTCTCGCGAAGAGATACAGGATTTTCTAAACAGAAACATCTTTAAACTTATTTCGGAAGTGGCCGACCGGATGGAGCTCGATTGCTACGTGATCGGCGGTTACGTTCGTGATTTCTTTTTATACCGCTCGTCAAAAGACATAGATATTGTTGCCGTTGGCAAGGGGATTGCCTTGGCCGAGGCCGTTGCTTCAGCGTTGGGGCCACGCACGAAGTTGTCGGTTTTTAAAAATTTTGGTACGGCACAACTGAAATACAAGGATTTTGAAATCGAGTTTGTCGGTGCCCGCAAAGAGTCTTACACCCACGATTCCCGAAATCCCGTCGTGGAGGATGGTACACTGGAAGATGACCAGAAACGCCGCGACTTCACGATCAATGCAATGGCTTTCTGCCTGAATAAAAACCGTTTCGGCGAATTGCTGGATCCGTTTAACGGACTACAGGACCTGCAGGACTTGATTATCCGCACTCCACTCGATCCCGATATCACGTTCAGTGACGATCCGTTGCGGATGATGCGGGCCGTGAGGTTTGCCTCGCAGCTGGGATTCGACATTTTCCCCGAAACGTTTGATGCGGTTGCCCGGAATAAGGAACGCATAAAAATCATATCCAAGGAACGTATTGCGGATGAGCTGAACAAAATCATTCTTTCCCCCAAACCGTCTGTCGGCTTTGTTTTGCTGGAGAAGACGGGCTTGTTGGAGATTATTTTACCAGAACTGGTTGCGCTTAAGGGAGCCGAAACCAAGGAAGGGGTGGGGCACAAGGATAATTTTTACCACACGCTTGCCGTTCTCGATAACATCTCGTTAAAGACGGACAACCTCTGGTTGCGGTGGTCGGCTTTGCTGCACGATATTGCCAAGCCGGTTACCAAACGCTGGGACAATAAGCTGGGCTGGACATTTCACAACCACAACTATGTGGGTGAAAAGATGGTGCCCAGGATCTTCAGCCGCATGAAATTGCCGTTGAACGAAAAGATGAAATACACACAGAAAATGGTGTCGATGCACATGCGCCCGATGCAGCTGGTGGAGGAGGAGGTGACGGATTCTGCCGTTCGGCGTCTGTTGTTTGATGCCGGTGACGATATAGACGATTTGATGACTCTTTGTGAAGCCGACATCACATCGAAAAACGCCGAGAAAGTACGGCGGCACCTCCAGAATTTCAGGATCGTCCGCAGAAAGCTTACGGAGATTGAAGAAAAGGACCGTGTGCGAAATTTCCAGCCCCCGATCGACGGCAACGAGATCATGGAGATCTTCGGTTTGGGGCAGGGACGGGAGGTAGGTGAACTGAAATCATTTATCAAGGAAGCTATTCTGGAGGGAGAGATTCCCAACGAACGTCATGCGGCCTATGACTTCCTGATCCGAAAAGCAAAAGAAACCGGGTTGGAACCGATAAAAAAAACCAAATCATGAAAAGTATTATTTTTGTTGTCAGTCTTTTGTGCACAGTTGCTTTGCCTGCACAAACCCAATGGCATGATCCGTTGAAAGAAGAAGCACACGTCATCCAGAACCAGGGTTGGACCCGTGAGATCGGAAAAACCTATCAGCGCCTGCCCGACCGCGCAGAGAAGAAAGTGAGAAAGGCGGTTTGGAATTTATCGGAAAACTCAGCCGGGCTGGCCATTCATTTCTACACGAACGCCGCGAAAATTGAAGTGCGGTACGGTGTGGCTGGCAGCCACGCCATGCTACACATGCCGGCCACCGGAAAGTCGGGAGTCGATCTCTATGCGATGGATTCCGATGGCAAATGGCGCGTAGCAACCGATAAATACAGCTTTGGCGATACCGTTACCTACACGTTCAACAACCTGTCTCAGAGCCGCTACCACAAGCAGGGTTTTGAATACCGGCTTTTCCTCCCGCTTTACAATTCGGTAAAATGGATGGAGATTGGAGTCCCCGATTCGGCGGAATTCAAGTTTATTCCCGTGCTCAGAGAGAAACCGATAGTGGTTTACGGGACGTCCATCGCACAAGGTGGATGTGCTTCCCGCCCGGGAATGGCCTGGACCAATATTTTATCGAGAAAGCTCGATTATCCGGTCGTCAACCTGGCTTTTTCCGGAAATGGCCCGCTGGAAAAGGAATTTGTAGATTTGATAGATGAAATAGACGCATCGCTCTACGTTTTTGATTGTCTTCCCAACATGGGGAGCTTGTCATCCGAAGAAGTGATAAAAAGAACCGTTTACGGAGTTAAAAAACTCCGGGAAAAGCACGATGTGCCAATTCTTATCGTGGATCATATCGGGTATAGGAACGATGAACTCAACGAGTTGTCCAGGGAAACGGCAGACCGGATGAATGTGGCATCGCGCCAGGCATTCGATTCGCTGGTTGAGCTGGGTGTGAAGAACATTTACCACCTGCACAAGGACTCCATTAACATGCCTGCTGACGGATGTGTGGATAACATCCATCCCAGTGACCTTGGAATGCAGGTCTACGCCGACGCATACGAGAAAATAATCCGGAAGATACTGAATATGCCTGTCGGAAAAATCAGCACTACCAGGCCTGTAAGCCAGCGAAGGGAACCTTATATTTACGAATGGAAAGAACGGCATGCCGGTATCCTGCAAAACATTCAGTTGCTGCGTCCGGAAAAAGTGATTATCGGAAATTCCATTACCCATTACTGGGGTGGGGAGCCCGGACGGGAGAACGGGAGCCAAAGCTGGAAAAAACAGGTACAGCCTGCCGGGTATTTAAACCTGGGATACGGGTGGGATCGGGTGGAAAATGTGCTTTGGCGCGTGTATCATGGCGAACTCGATGACTACCGGGCTAGCGAAGTGGTTCTGATGATCGGGACCAATAACTTGGGATCAGTTTCTGATGAAGAGATTGTTGAGGGGCTGGAGTTCCTGCTTGAGCAGATAAAGATTCGTCAACCGGAGGCCAGGATAAAAGTCGTCGGATTGCTTCCCCGACGCAATAAGGAGTCAGAAGTGACAGCTATCAACCGGCAGATCTCCAAGATGGCCTCCCTGAACAATTACCGTTACCTGGATGTTGGTAACAAATTATTGACGAAAAGCGGAAAGATAGACGAGAGCCTGTTTCTGGATGGTTTACATCCGAATGAAAAAGGCTATTCGCTGATCGTTAACGATATAATAGAATAGTTTTTAGAATTACAAGAGTAAACGATATGGAAGTAAGTGCTTCTTTTTGGATAGGTTTTATCATCCTTGTGGTGATTCTCCTGTCGCTTGATATGTTTGTTTTTAATAAGAAAGGTACGGTTATCGATGTGAAAAAAGCGTTGTGGCTCAGCCTTTTCTGGATTTCACTTGCCTTGGTCTTCAACGCGGGAGTTTACGTTGTCTTCGGCAAGGAAAGCGCCCTCGAGTTTCTTACGGCTTATCTTATCGAGGAGTCGCTGAGCATTGATAACTTATTTGTTTTTATCATCATTTTTACGGCTTTCAAGATTAAACCCGAGCATCAGCACAGTGTTTTATTCTGGGGAATTTTGGGAGCGATTGTTTTTCGGGCGGTCTTTATTTTTGCCGGTGTGGCCCTGATTGAACGATTTGCCTGGATCATGTATGTGTTCGGTGCATTCCTGTTGTTCACCGGTGCCAAGATGGTGGCGGATGAGTTCAGGGTGTTGGATCACGAAAAGGAAAAAGAGAAGAAAGATCCGAACAACAACGGGTTGGTGAAAATTTTCAAAAGGGTTATGCCGGTAACCGATGATATGTCGGAGCCAACATTTTTCAAAAAAATCGATAAAAGACTATACGCCACCCCTTTCTTTCTGGCATTGCTCGTTATAGAGTTTACCGATCTTATCTTTGCCATAGACTCCATTCCGGCAGTGCTCTCGGTTTCGACCAATACGTTTATTGTTTACACGTCGAATATTTTTGCGATCCTGGGACTTCGGTCGCTCTATTTCGCATTGCGGGGCATCATGGATTTGTTTTATTACCTGAAGTATGCGTTGAGCGGAATTTTGATATTTATCGGTTTTAAAATGATTATCAATCATTATGCCCATACCGTTGCCTGGGATTTCCATATCTCCAACGTAACGTCGCTACTTGTTATTGCCTCGTTTTTACTCATCTCAATTGCGGCATCCCTTGTCAGGAGCCGTGCTCATAAGCAAACGGTGGTAAGAGAGCCAGTAACCGTCCGGGAAGTTGTTGAAAAAACGGGCCGCGAAAACGAGATTTTGGAAAATTAATCTTTCTTGTTGATTATTACCGGAGTAAATTTCCAGTTTTCGCAATATTTTTGTTACTTTGCAGCCAATTTGGAAAAAACCGTTTTTTTTATTGAGAGCAATCGGGTTTTTCTTGGTGTAACCCTTTTTTATGTCGAAAAAGAAAAAGATATCCACTGCGCGATTTGTAAATGCAAAAATTACATCCACCATCAGTATATCGCTGGTGTTGGTCTTATTGGGCCTGACTATCCTTATTCTGTTTATGGGCAACGGGTTGTCGAAATTCGTGAAAGAGAACATGAGCTTCAGCGTGATGCTTGATAGCGATGTTACCGATGCCGGGATTCAGCGGTTGAGGAAAAACCTGGACGGCCAGCCGTTTGTAAAATCTTCCCGGTTCATTAGCAAGGATGAGGCAAAAGAACAATTGATCAAAGACTTGGGCGAAGATCCCGAAGAGTTGCTGGGGTATAATCCGGCACAGGACGCCATAGAGGTTTATCTCCATTCGGAGTATGCCAACAGCGACAGTATCGCGGTCATCAGTCAGGTGATCCGGCAGCAAAACAATGTTCGGGACTTGCTGTACCAGCAGGAAGCCATCGACCTTATCAACGATAACCTATCGAAGGTTACCCTTATTTTACTTGTTTTAGCGGCTGTTTTAATGTTTATTTCCTTTACGCTGATCCGAAACACCATTCGGTTGAGTGTTTACTCCAAGCGATTTATTATCAATACGATGAAGCTTGTTGGCGCCAACGGGAGTTTTATCCGCCGGCCGTTTATCCTCGGTAATATTCTCACGGGAATCGTTTCGGGAATTTTTGCAGACGGCATCATCTTTCTGGTCCTTGCGTATTTTAACAAAGAATACGCAGAGTTGCAATCCATCATCGGTGCGACGGAACTGATCGTTATTTTTGTTGTCGTCATCTTGCTGGGAATTCTGATTTCGACCGTGGCGACTTATTTTGCGGTGAACCGCTACCTGAAGATGAAAACCGAGAACTTGTATTATGTATAATTTAATAGATTTCAAACAAAAGATGTTATATACAATCCAAGAGTCTTCATTCAGTATAGCGATCTGACATCTTACACAACACGCATAAAACTCCAAACTCATAATTTAAAAAGTATGTCTCACAAAAATCTTGCTTTCCATAAAATAAACCTCATCATTTGCGGGGTTGCCGTGCTTGTTATCATCGCAGGCTTTCTGCTGATGAGTGGCCCTGCAACAACTTTTGACGGTTTTGAACCCGATATATTCAGTGCGCGACGCATCAAAGTAGCCCCACTTGTTTGTCTGGCCGGCTTTGTGCTGATGATTGTCGGAATTTTGTATCCGGCAAAGGACAGGAAAAAGGAAGAAATAAAATAATTCCCTGATAAGTTAGATGAGTATTTTAGAAGCAATTATTATTGCTGTTGTAGAGGGCTTGACAGAGTTTTTGCCCGTTTCTTCGACCGGGCATATGATCATAACTCAGGCGCTGCTTGGGATTGAGAGTACACCGTTTGTAAAGGCATTTACAGTGATTATTCAGTTTGGAGCCATTCTGTCGGTGGTGCTTCTTTACTGGAAACGGTTTTTTCGACTGAATCCGGTGGTGATTTTCGATAAGAGCGCCGTAGCAGGAAAGGGGTTCGTACAGAAAGGGTGGACATTTCTAAGGCGGTTTCTGCATAAGTTCGATTTTTACTGGAAATTGTTTATCGCTGTTGTCCCGGCAGGAGTGTTGGGGTTGACTTTTGGAGACCAGATCGACTTGCTGCTCGAGAATGTCTTTGTCGTGAGCGTGATGCTTGTCGCAGGCGGTATCGTGATGCTTTTTGTGGATACGTGGTTCAATAGACCCGTTGAGAATCAATCGATATCGTGGCAGCGGGCGTTGAAGATCGGTTTCTTTCAGTGTATTGCGATGATTCCGGGTGTTTCCCGGTCGATGGCTACCATTGTGGGAGGTATGAGCACCCGGCTCGACCGGAAAAACGCCGCTGAATTTTCGTTTTTCCTGGCTGTACCTACCATGGCTGCAGCAGCCGGTTACAAGCTGTATCAGCTGATAAAGGATCCTGCCAGTGCAGCAATGTTGCAGGAAAATATAGGGGTGTTGATTATCGGAAACGTGGTTGCTTTTGTGGTTGCCATCATTGCTATTCGGTTTTTTATCGATTTTCTGACCCGACACGGATTTAAGGCATTTGGATGGTACAGAATTATCGTAGGTGTTCTGCTGATCGTGTTGCTGTTATCCGGAACCGTATCAAACGTAGCGTGATATGGATTTTATTGAAGGAGAGATCTTACACATCGATAAACCGCTGCATTGGACTTCGTTCCGGCTGGTGAGGGTAGTACGGGCGAAGTTGTGCCAGAAACTGAAAATTAAAAAGCTGAAAGTAGGGCATGCGGGAACACTCGATCCGCTGGCTACAGGCGTAATGACCGTTTGTACGGGAAAAAAGACAAAAGAGATTGAAAGGTTACAGGCTCAAACAAAAGAGTATATTGCCGAGATCCGGCTGGGAGCAACTACTCCCTCTTTTGACCTGGAGACGGAAATTGATGCCGAATATCCGGTGGAACACATCTCACGCGAAAAGGTGGAAGAGTGCCTGAAGCAATTCACCGGAAAAATTGAACAGATCCCGCCTCTTTTTTCGGCAGTCAAGATCGACGGTAAAAGAGCGTACGAGTTTGCCCGGAAGAATGAAGAAATTGAACTAAAACCAAAGATATTGGTTATAAAGGAAATTGAATTGTTGTTTTACAATTTACCAACGATAACTATCCGGGTTGTTTGCAGTAAAGGCACGTATATACGTGCCCTGGCGCGCGACATAGGTGAAAGCCTTCAGTCGGGTGCACATCTTCTTGCTCTCCAACGAACGAGGGTGGGAGATGTATCATTGAATGATTGTTTAAAGGTTGAAGAGCTGGACGATTTTTTTGACCGGCAGCTAGCCAAAGGGGAGGCTTAACAATAAATTATTTCACGATAGTATTATAAAGAATCAGTTTAATCACATATGAAACTTTCTCAGTTTAAATTTAATTTACCGGAGGAATTGATTGCCAAGTATCCGAGTAGACATCGCGATGAATCCAGATTGCTTGTGGTTCATCGAAATTCCGATAAAATAGAACATCTTGTTTTTAAGGATATTCTGAATTATTTTGACGCCCACGACTTTTTCGTTTTCAACGACACCAAGGTCTTTCCTGCCCGGTTGTTCGGAAACAAAGAAAAGACCGGAGCCAAAATAGAAGTGTTTTTGCTCAGGGAGTTGAATCCCACGCAGCATCTGTGGGATGTTTTGGTTAATCCCGCCCGGAAAATAAGGATCGGGAACAAGTTGTACTTTGGCGAAAATGAAGAGCTCGTAGCTGAAGTGATTGACAACACCACCTCACGCGGACGTACGCTTCGTTTTCTTTACGACGGACCGTACGAAGAGTTCAAAGACCTGCTTTTCTCCATCGGTGAAACGCCAATTCCCGAATACATGGAGCGGTCGGTCGTGCCGGAGGATGCGGAGAGGTACCAGAATATTTTTGCCAATAACGAAGGAGCTGTCGTTGTTCCTGCGGCAGGACTGCATTTCAGTCGGGAGTTGATCAAACGTATGGAGATTAAAAATATCGATTACGGCTTCCTTACGCTTCACCACGGATTAGGTGCCTACCGCGATATAGACGTGGAGGATTTAACCAAGCATAAAGTTGATTCGGAGCAGATGATCATTACGCAGGAGTTGTGCGACAAGGTGAATACGGCAAAAGACAACGGGCACAAAATCTGTGCCGTGGGTACGTCGGTTCTGCGGGCTATTGAAACCACCATCAGTACAGACGGGCACATCAAGCCGAGGGAGGGATGGACGAACAAGTTTATTTTCCCGCCTTATGACTTTACACTACCCGATGCGTTGGTTACCAACTTCCACCTGCCGTTCTCCACGCTTTTGATGGTGACGACTGCTTTCGGCGGATACGAAAGAATTATGGATGTGTATCAGACGGCCATCAAGGAGAAATACGAGTTTGGTGCGTACGGGGATGCTATGCTGATAATTTAAAACGCGCACTTTGTGCGATGATGCTACGCTGAAAAATGCCTGATAACGATATTCATGTTGTTTTTTTGGGATTGGGCTCCAACCTGGGAGACAAGGAAAAAAATATCGAGCGTGCCTACAGAGAAATTAACAAGCGGATAGGGAGAATTATTTCCAAATCCGCTTTTTATGTGTCCGATCCGGAGGGTTTCGAGTCTGAAAACAGGTTCGTTAATTCCGTTTGTGAACTGGTCACAATCCTGGAAGCCAGAGAGGTACTGCGGGTAACTCAGGCGATTGAAAAGGAACTGGGGCGGACAAAAAAATCTCCGGATGGTGGGTATGCCGATCGCACCATCGATATTGACATCCTGATGGTTGATAACCGAATCGTTGAGGAACCCGGATTAATCATTCCGCATCCCCGCTTTCATTTGCGCGACTTTGTGTTGACCCCTTTTGCCGAAATCTCGCCAGACACCGTTCATCCGGTGTTTGCCAAAACCATTTTGCAATTGAAGAATGAACTTGGCAACCAATACCTCTGCCGGACTTCGAAACCGTACCAATCAAGGCGGTAGCTATTTTTCCTTTTCTCTCATTTATTTCTTTTATTTATATTTAACATTATTTGTGCAGCTTTTTCTCAGATTCTACGTCTTACGTAAAAGAACAGTCAATTAGAATCTTTAGACAATCATTACAATGAGAAAATCTGTATTGAAAAACAGCTGCCTGCTCATAGTAGCTATCCTTTTCGTGTCGCTTGGGTTGACAAGTTGTGAAAAAACAGAACACGAATCACTCTCTTTCTATTACGATTATCGCGAAGTGCCCGTGAATGGAACGGTCTTAATCGGGCCGAAAACAGGCAGCGGAAATTACACGCTGGAAGTAGAAAACCCGCTTCTGTTTTCGGCAGAAATGCAAACCGGCTGGTCGAGTGCGGCGGGAATGATTGCCATTCAGGGGAGGCTCAAAGGAGATGCCCGGCTCACGGTTACGGATAACCTAACCAAAGAATCGCAAAAATTGAAGATTAAGGTGACCGATAACTATGAGGTGATGCGCATATCCAAAGCTAACAAAACAGATAACGGCGAAGTGCCTCCTTTCCCCGCTTCCTTGAACACTATAGAATGGATTTGCCTGGTAAACAACACGGAGCGGGATCTCTACCTTGTCAACAGGGAGAGCACATCGTCAACCGATTACGTGTTGAAAGTACGGGGTAAAGGAACTTACACGATTGACACAGAGGAGGGTAATTGCTTTATGACCTTTTCATACGGGGTTGATGAAAAAGGGCAGCCAACGCTGGATGCGGAATCGGCAAAAACCGTCTCATACCGTTTTCGCATGTCGATAAATGATTTGGCCCTGCACCGGTTAAATCAGAATTTGAATTTGGGCCTCGAGACCTCCATGCCGGGCAATTGGAAAGAACTCATCAGGTATGATTGGGAAATAGGCATCCCAATGGAAGGGATGGGCACAGCGTATAAAGTGTTCGGCACGCTGTTGTCTTCCTTTGAAATGCCCGTCGGGGTTTTATAATAAAATAATTTTAATCGAATGCAGATGAACAAGCCACTTGGTATTGCGGTATTGGTTTTTGTCGCATTAACCATGGTTTATTTGTATAAAAAAACATAAATAAACCATTTGATAACGGTTTTATTTTTGACAATCATCAAATTTTTTAGCATATTTGTAGTACCATTAAGGGAACCGTCGTGGCAATATTTGGGAAAAATTTTCAATATTATTTGGGTTATGCGCTAAGCGGTGGCGGTGCAAAAGGGTTTGCTCATTTAGGCGCTTTCAAGGTATTTGAGAGTTATGGCCTGAAACCCGATGTAATTGCAGGTACCAGTGCCGGTGCGTTAGCTGGAGTTTTTTATGCCGATGGTTTTTCTCCCGACGAGATTAGCGAGCTCTTCCGAAAGAAAGAATTCCATGAATTTATCGGATTTTCCATTCCCAAGACGGGTTTTTTTAAAACTTCAGGTGTCGGGAAATTTCTGAAAGACAATTTGCGGTCGAGCTCATTCGAACAACTGAGAATTCCTTTTAAAGCAGTTGTAACCGATTGGGAAAAGGCCCGGACTGTAGTTTTTTCGGAAGGCAGATCGTTGGTAGATGCCGTGGTGGCATCCTGTTCGGTCCCCATCGTTTTCACTCCCAAGGTTATTGGTGGTGTGCCCTATGTTGACGGTGGATTATTGAAAAATTTTCCGGTTTCTGTTATTCGGAATGAGTGTAAGTACGTTATCGGCGTGAATGTTTCGCTGATGACGCCTTTATCGGACAAAGTCAATATCAAAACTACCGCCGAACGTACGTTTAAACTGATGTCGAATTCAAATACGTTGGTAGATAGGAGTTTATGTGACATCCTTGTAGAAGCGGAGGAAGCGCAAAAATACTTTATGTTCGATTTGAACAACATCGACAAAATAAGGGAAATAGGCTACGAGTGTGCTTCAACAGCGCTTGGTGAAGAAAAATCGCTGGGCATTATCAGAAGGTGTCACCGACATTACGAACTCGAGAAGAAAGTGAGGCAGCGAATAGGTAAATTTAAAAAAACAACATTATGAAGCCACGTAAAATATTCATCTATCAACTGTTGCCGCGTCTGCTGGGGAACACTCAGGCCAACAACATTCAAAACGGGACCCTGGAAGAAAACGGATGCGGAAAGTTTAACGATATAACAGGTAAGTTTCTCAATCAGTTAAAGAAGGGTGGTTATTCTCATGTCTGGCTTATCGGCGTATTGGCGCATGCCTCAACAACGGATTACACCCAATACGGCATTCCCCGTGAATATCCGGAAATCATTAAAGGCAATGCCGGGTCTCCGTACGCCGTGCGGGACGTTTACGATGTTGATCCTGATCTGGCGATGAACGTGAACGGCCGGATGCGCGAATTTGAAGCGTTGGTTGAACGTATCCATCGTGCCGGGATGGAGGTAATCATTGATTTTGTGCCGAATCACCTGGCAAGGAACTACAAATCGATTAACCGTCCGGAGGGAGTTGACGAATTTGGTTGCAACGACGACACTTCTGTGGCTTTTTCTCCCGGCAACAACTTTTATTACCTTCCGGGTGAGGAGCTGGAAATTCAATTCCCGGTAAAGAAAATGGCGGACGTAACCTACAGGGAGTCGCCGGCAAAAGTCACCGGGAACGATTGTTTTACCAATAAACCCACCCCATACGACTGGTATGAGACGGTTAAGCTTAACTACGGCATCGATATACAGAACGGTTACATAAAACACTTCTCCAAAATTCCCGATACGTGGAACAAGATGAGGGACGTATTGATCTATTGGTCGAAGAAAAATATTGACGGTTTCCGGGTAGACATGGCAGAAATGGTCCCGCTGGAGTTTTGGCGATGGGTGATTCCGCAAGTAAAAAAAGAGTTCCCGAAAATTCTCTTTCTGGCGGAGATATACAATCCCGACGCCTACCGGTTGTTTCTTGCCCACGACAACTTTGATTACTTGTACGATAAAGTAGGGTTATATGACGTTTTGCGTGATGTGGCCTGCGGGTATCGTCCGTCGTCGGACATCACGTTTGCCCTGAATAACGTGGGCGATATTCAGCACAAAATGCTCAATTTTATTGAAAACCACGATGAACAACGCGTAGCTTCGGATTATTTTCTGAAAGACGGAAAGCATGGACCCGCTGCGATGATTGTTACTGCCTGCGTGAACGTAAATCCTGTAATGATCTATTTTGGCCAGGAGCTGGGCGAGCGGGGAATGGATGAGGAGGGTTTCAGTGGCAAGAACGGGCGTACCTCCATTTTTGATTATTGGTCGCTAGACACGGTTAGACGTTGGAATAATAACGGGAAATGGGACGATACCTTGTTGACAGGAGAAGAAAGGGCGTTGCAGAAATTTTATGCCAAACTCCTTACCTTGTGTAACCGGGAGAGAGCGTTGAGTGAGGGACTCTTTTACGACCTGATGCCAGCAAATTACGACAATTTTGAGTTTGATTCCACCAAGCAATTCGCATTTCTACGGGGTACTGGAGATGAATTAATTCTGGCGGTGGTTAATTTTGACAACAAGGAGGTTGATGTTGTGGTAAATATTCCCACCCACGCTATGGATTTCTTCGGGATTCCTGACAACGGGAGTTTTAACGCTTTTCCGTTGTTGTCGGATAGCAAGTTCAATACCGTTTTTTCGATAGATAGCCCGATTCGGATAAAGGTTGGGGCAACCTCGGGCGAGCTGTACAAAATTTCCTCTTGTTAAGAAAGTATTTTGAACTTTCCTTTCTTTCGTATATCCTGCCATAGGATGCGAAACGAAAATCCAAACCCATCAAAAAATGACTAAAAACAGTACATGAAAAAATTCAAAACACATTTTAAAGGTTTTTTTAGAATTTAGTTTGTACTTTTGTCCGTGGAAAGACTATTACAAAGAGAGAATCAACCAATAATTTACTAACTCAATTATAATCAACAAGTCATGCAAGATAAGCCGTTTAAAATCTTCTCGGGAACAAAATCACGTTATTTTGCCGAGAAGGTTTGCAATAGTTTGGGGTGTCCGTTAGGAAATATGATTATCGAGCATTTTGCCGACGGAGAATTTTCAGTTTCATACGAGGAATCCATTCGGGGAAGACAAGTATTCCTTATCCAGTCCACTTTTCCCAATTCAGACAACCTGATGGAGTTACTGCTTATGATTGATGCGGCCAAGCGTGCGTCGGCGAAGTCCATCATTGCGGTTATTCCCTATTTCGGATGGGCCCGTCAGGACAGAAAAGATAAGCCCCGTGTGAGTATCGGAGCGAAGCTGATTGCCGATATGCTCAGCACTGCCGGCATCAGCCGATTGATTACCATGGACTTGCATGCCGACCAGATTCAGGGTTTCTTCGATGTTCCTGTTGACCATTTGTACGGATCGGGAGTTTTTGTGGATTATATGAAAACCTTTAATCAGGAAAATTTGGTGATTGCCACGCCCGATGTAGGTGGAACCAAGCGTGCCAGTGCTTATGCCAAGTTCTTGGGTTGTCCCATGGTTATCTGCTATAAGATCAGGAAAAAAGCAAACGTTATTTCGGATATGCAGATCATCGGGGATGTGGAAGGGATGGATGTGTTGTTGATTGACGATATCGTGGATACTGCGGGAACCATGACCAAAGCTGCCGAGTTGATGATGCAGAACGGCGCCAGATCTGTAAGAGCCATAGCCAGTCACGCCGTCATGTCGGATCCGGCCAGTGAACGTGTGGAAAATTCTTCGCTTAACGAGATTATATTTACCGACAGTATTCCTTATACAAAATCGTGCAGTAAAGTGAAAGTCTTGTCTGTCGCCGATATGTTTGCCAATGCCATCATGAGGGTGTGCAACAACGAGTCGATAAGTTCATTGTATGTTGTATAGCAAGAGTATGAAGAAAATTGTTGTTTGTTGTGTTGTTGTGTTGTGGTTCACTGCAGTAGAAGCACAAAAATTAAATTTCAACAAGGACGGTTTGTTCAAGATAGCACAGTTTACGGATGTGCACTACGTCCCCGGAAATTCCAAATCGGATACGGCCTTGTTGGCTATTCAGCGCGTATTGGATACGGAAAAGCCCGATATGGTTATTTTCACCGGGGATATTGTAACCGGAAGGCCGATAAAAACAGGATGGGACACCGTTACAAAATTAGTTGTCGACAGGAAAATACCGTTTGCCGTTGCATTGGGAAATCACGACGATGAGAGCGGCACAACCCGCCTCGAACTCGAAAAGATTATCACGGATTACCCGTACAATTGCAACTATCCTGCCGGTGGACAGTTGAGCGGCGTTATGAATAATGTCCTTCCCGTTTACGGAAGCGAAAAAGATATGCAGGTGAAAGCGTTGATTTACTGCTTCGACTCGGGAGCCTATTCAACCGTAAGCGATGTGTCGGGATACGGATGGATAACCTCTGAGGTCATCGACTGGTATAAGAAGCAAAGTTTTCATTTTACCCGGCAAAATAATTTTCAGCCGTTGCCAGCCCTGGCTTATTTCCATATTCCCCTTCCGGAATACCGCCTGGCATTTGACGACGATACGAACAAAAGGGTGGGGGTGCGTAAGGAAAACGAATGTTCCCCCGGTTTAAACTCGGGGATGTTTCTCGCGATGAAAGAGATGCAGGATGTTATGGGTACATTTGCCGGGCACGATCACGTTAACAATTATATCGTGAATTATTTCGGTATTGCATTAGCGTACGGCCAGTTCTCGGGATGGAGAACCACTTATGTACCTGGAATCAACGGTGCGAGAATCGTACAACTGACGGAGGGAAAACGTGAATTTGACACCTGGATCAGGTTACTCGACGGAAGCGTCGAATACAATGTAACTTTTCCGGCTGGACTGAAGGGGGAGTGAAATTTTATTCTCGTCCTTGATAGGCCGGTATATACTCTTTCTTTAGTCGTTTGGCAAGCACGTTGTTTTTTTGTGTTTTCTTATCGAGCTTTTCCAGGGACTTTATTTTGTCTTTCCCCGGGTCAAAGTTATCGGAAAGCAGGATGATCGAAAGAGTTTCTTCATCTTCTCTCTTGACTTTGAAAGCAACCGTCTGGTTTTCAATAACGTTGTTTCTGGCAAGTTTTACTAAAAAATCTTTTCCCTGCTCAACCTCAAAGGCAACATCATCGTAACCCAGGTTGGTTACCTTTATCCTTTTAATTTTTTGATCTTTGGGATGTTGGGATTTGCCCAGGTCATCTGTAATATTTCCACGGATAATTTTGTTGGATTCCGACAGAAACTCCGTCAGCGCTCCCTGGACAGGGTAATTATCCGGGCCGACTACCTTTACAACGATGGAGTCTTTTTTCGTACCGTTGATGGATTCGAACACCGATTTTTCACCGGGATAGCCGGAAGTGTGTACCAGCAAATAATTATCAACATATTCATATTTTCCTTCGCCAACCATTCGGGTAAACAGGGCTCCAAAACCGCTTAGGCTAAACAATGCTTGTCCGTTGGAAAAAGAGAATGAATCGGTCTTATCCTTGTAGTTCCCATCAAAGTCTTGAGACAGAAGAGAAAGCGATAGGGATAGTAAAATAAGAACGGTAAAATATTTTTTCATGTTGTCAGCCTGAGTCATAAATTTGTATAACGATACAAAAATAACATTTTTTATGGTCGGAAAGTGTTAAATCCCCGACTATTTTGCCAGTTTCAGTATCCGGAGCGCCCCTCTTATAACAACTCCAAAGACGACAACACCTACAACAAGATCAGGAATGGCAGAATCGAGTAAAAAAACCAGGATTCCACCCACAATGACGCCCAGGTTCATGATTACATCATTTGATGTGCATATCATGCTTGCCCGGATGTGTGCTTCATTGCTTTTGGCTTTTTCCAGGATGTAAAGGCTGATTCCATTTGCGGCAAGTGCAAGAATAGAGATGCCGATCATAAATTGAAAGTCGGGAGTGGATTCGTTGAAAATGAAACGCCTTGCAACTTCAAACAATCCGGTTGAGGCAAGTAAAATTTGGAAATAACCAATGGCTCCGGCAACTTTTTTCTTCGTGCTTACGGCTTTGCCAACAGCAAATAGGCTGATGGCATACATAAAAGCGTCTGCAAGCATATCCAGGCTGTCGGCAACTAGCCCCATCGAACGGGAAACGAGGCCGGTGCCCATTTCAATAACGAAGAATCCGAAGTTGATAAAAAGCACTGTCCAGAGAATTTTTTTCTGTTTTCTGTTTTTATTCTCGTCTGCGCCGGAAAGTTTCTCTTCAACAACTTCCGAAGAAACAAGCGACGAGCCGAGTTTTAACTCGTTCAGCAGCGTTTCTATTTCGGCCGTGTTGGCCCGGTGAAAAATGGTTGCTTTTCGATCTTGTATATTGATGTCAATTCTGGCAATATCCGGAATTTCGTCCAGTTTCATGCGGACCAGTTCTTCTTCAGACGGACAATCCATCTCCTTGATATGAAATATTGTTTTTTGCATAGCTGTTATGTTTCATGTCTCTAACGCTCGGAGAACGGTTTTGTTTTGTATCTTTGTCCCCCAAATTTGAGAAATGAACTACAAACACATTATATTTGACATAGACGGCACCATGCTGAATACGGAAACGGCAGACATGCTTGCCACGCAGGAAACTTTTTTTCAGCTTACCGGAGAGAAAAGAGAGTTGGATGAATTCCGGTTTTCATTTGGTATTCCCAACTCGGTAGTGTTTCCCCGGCTGGGAATTGAAGATGCCGGAAAAGCGAGCTTGATGTGGGCCGAAAATTATCGTAAATACCACTCATCCATACGCCTTTTCGATGGAATTGAAGAGGTTTTGAAGGAGTTGAAAAAAAGGGGATACATCCTGGGAATTGTTACTTCCAAAAGCCGGCAGGAATTTAATGCTGATTTTGCTACTTTCGGGTTGGAGCATTTCTTTGGTACGGTTATTTGTGTGGATGACAGCCCCCGCCCAAAGCCCCATCCAGACCCTATTCTGGAATACCTTAAGCGGTCGAATGCAAAGAAACCGGAATCCATTTATATAGGTGATACCCTTTACGATAAGCAGTGCGCACATTCTGCCGGGATAGATTTTGCCCTTGCTGTTTGGGGAACACACAACCGGGAAGAGATAAAAGCCGACTATTTCCTGGAAGCACCTCTCGAAATATTGGAGTTGTTCCGATCCAGATAGCTCATTCTTTGGAAATTCTTAGAGAGGTATCCGAATAGAATGAGGGTGTAATCACATTGTGATACACCCTCCTGTAAAATATTGGAGATTCTCCCCGGGTTTTTACTCTTCCTTTTCTTCCGCCTCGTATTCTTTCAGGAGCTTATCCTGAACATCGGACGGAACGAGTTCATATTCCGAAAACTTCATGGTGAACGACGCACGGCCACCGGTAAGCGAACTTAAAGAAGTGGAATAACTCGACATCTCTTTCAACGGAACGCGGGCTTTCAGTTTTTCAAACCCTTTCTCGCTTTCCATACCCATGATCATGGCACGACGCCCTTGCAGGTCGCTCATCACATCGCCCATATAGTCGCTGGGAACAGAAACAACCACATCGTAAATCGGTTCCAGAATCTTTGGCCCGGCATTTTTAAATGCGGTGCTGAACGCGTTGCGTCCGGCAAGCATAAAAGAGATTTCGTTGGAGTCAACCGGGTGCATCTTACCGTCGTAAACGATAACACGTACGTCACGGGCATAAGAGCCGGTCAGCGGGCCTTGCTCCATACGTCCCATGATTCCTTTCAGGATGGCCGGGAGGAAACGGGCATCGATCGCACCGCCCACGATACTGTTCACGAAAACAAGCTTTCCACCCCAATCAAGGTCGATAGTTTGTACGTCGCGCGATTGTATCTTGAATTCCTGGCCGTTAAAACGGTAAATTTCCGGCATGGGCATACCTTCGGTGTAGGGTTCCACAATCAGGTGAACTTCGCCGAACTGACCGGCACCACCCGACTGTTTTTTATGGCGGTAATCGGCACGGGACTGTTTGGTGATGGTTTCGCGATACGGAATCTTAGGTTCGAGGAAATCAATTTCAATTTTATCGTTGTTTTCGAGTCTCCATTTCATGGTTTTCAGGTGGAACTCGCCTTGTCCTGAAACGATGGTTTGCTTCAGTTCTTTTGAAACTTCAATAACCAATGACGGATCTTCTTCCCGCATACGGGTCAATGCTTCGCTCAGTTTTTCGGAGTTGGCTTCCGTTCTAGCTTTTACAGCCCTGCGGTAACGCGGTTCGGGGAACTGGATAAAGTTGAACCGGTTGTCCGATCCTTTTGCATTCAGTGTATTGCCGGTACGGACATCTTTCAGCTTGACAGCAGCGGCAATGCTTCCTGCCTGCAGTTCTTCCACCTTGTTACGCATCTGTCCGGCAACCAGGTACATCTGAGCGATACGTTCCTTCGAACTTCTGTTGGTATTGGTCAGGTCATCCCCTTCTTTTACTTTTCCGCTCATCACCTTGAAGTAAGAAACTTCGCCGATGTGCGGTTCAACAGTAGTTTTGAAGAAGAACAGGCTTGTCGTGGCGTTCGGATCGGGCTCTACGGTTTCTCCGTCGCTGTTTTGAGGAGACGGAACCTGATCGGGTGAGGGTGCCGCCAGGGTAAGGAAATTCATCAGCCTGTGGACCGCCATGTTTTTTTCTGCCGATACACAGAACACCGGAAAAAGATCCCGGCTGATCATCCCTTTCTGGATGCCTTCGAGCATCTCTTCTTCGGACAGTGTGCCCTGATCGAAATATTTTTCCATCAATGTCTCATCGTTTTCAGCTGCTGCTTCCAACAATACTTGATAATATTCGCCAGCTTTTTCTTTTTCACTGTCGGGTATCTCCAGCACGTCGGGCGCGGTGGCTCCCGGCTTCCATTTATACAGCTTCTGCTTGAGAACATCCACTATTCCGTCGAATGCCAGGCCGCTCCCGGTAGGATACTGGATAGGGGTGACCTTGTTCCCGTAAAATTCTTTCAGGTTGGTAATCGTGTTTTCGAAGTCGGCTTTCTCATGGTCAATGCGGTTCATAACAAACATTAGCGGCTTATCAAGAGATTCGATCTGGCGGAATTGGTTGATTGTTCCCACTTCTACTCCGCTGGTAGCATCAATCAGCATCACGGCTAAATCGGTTACTCCAAGCGCCGATGAAATGTTTCCAGAAAAATCGTCCGACCCCGGACAATCGATCAACGTCATCAGCTTGTTTTTCCATTCGTAAGAGAATACGGTTGAGAATACCGAATATCCATACTCTTTTTCAACAGGGAAATAGTCACTCACGGTATTTTTACCATCTATCGTGCCGCGTCGTTTTATAAGACCACACTCGAAAAGCATTGCTTCAGCGAGAGTGGTCTTGCCCGATCCTGAATTGCCAACAATAGCAATATTCTTGATTTCGTTTGTTTTGTAAACTTTCATGATTAGTAAAATTTATGTTTCTTGAATGTATAAGTTTCTACAACAAAACGACTCTGCTCTTTATTAAAGATACAGAGCCGTACTACAAAAATAGCGACGCAAGTTAGCCATTTTTAACGATATCTTCCCTTGTACAAAATATGTTTTATAACATATATTTGACCTGTTTTTGAGTGAATTACTATTTTCTGAATTTTTAGGTAAAAAAGAATTATAAATTTTTTTCTGTATGCTTTTATTCAGCAATGTGAACAGATAAACTATAAATAATTTAAGAATAATTATAAAAAATGTTTTATTTTTGTGAATAAAACGGACGATTTGTTAATTTTGTAGCCTAATCACATTGTTTTCCTTGTTGCTTCTTGAAATTAAAAAAGTTCGGTGTCAGCACGTTAAACTCTGACGTAATTGTATGAAAAAGTTTTTTCTCTTTCTCCTGGGTTTTTCAGCCTTATTTTTTACTGTTGTTTCGTGTTCCAAAGAAGAAAGCAATAACGAATTGTCGGAACAGGAACAAAAGGAAGTTATACTGGCCATGTTTAATACCGGTACCAAAGGTGTGAATCAAGGCATGAACAACGAAAGCGGTACGGGCACGAAATCTACGTTGCGTGCTGATTTTCGAAGCGCGAGTTATCCTGTTAAATACGATGGGACCTACGATTATCCGGATGGGAAAGGGGGTAATATACATCTCGCGATTAACCTGGGTGGTGTTATCAATTATAACCTGGAGCCGTATCAATGCCTGGGAGGATTTATACTGATTAACATAGCTGAGACAATAAATCATTTTAGGGTACCCCTGACCAACGGCAGGGAGGTGTATCTGGACACTGACCAGAGTGTTACCTTTGCGGGAACATTTAAATTACAGCCTGGTTGTTCAACGTTCGATCCGTCTGGCTCACACTTTCGGATAGAAGGCCGTTATCGCTGCAACGGCATTGAATATGACGTTCTGTTGCTCGGATCCATCAAAGCCGACGGAACGTGCGACAGCATTAGCGGAACCGTCAACGGAATTATCCTGAGTTTTGATTTTTGACGGATTGGCCGTATCGGTTGACAGAGGCGTCATTTATGGCGCCTCTGCCGGTATTTGTCCGGTTGTCGCACGGCTTAAGGGCATTCCAAACAATTTATCCTCCGGTTTGTTTTATCAGGTACGGTGCTTTCGACTGGAGCGGAGTGAAAGCTGAATAAGTAATTTCTTAATGACCGCAAACAAAACAAACAACTATGAAACCATTTTTCAACCAACCTGTCGGGGAGGTGTTGCAACAGTTCAATGTATCTCCAGATCAAGGCCTTTCTTCTGCCGAAGCAAAAAAGAAACTCGAAGAGGCAGGGCCTAATCAGCTGGCGTCCAAGAAACAAAAATCCATAGCGGTAATCTTTTTTGAGCAGTTCAGAAGCAGTATGGTGGTTATATTGCTTATAGCCGCAGCTGTGTCGGGTGTTATCGGCGTGATGGAGGGAGAGGGGCTGACCGAAACCTTCATTATCCTTGCTATCCTTATCGTAAATGCTATTATCGGCGTGATGGAAGAAACCAAGGCTCAGTCATCGCTCGATGCCCTGAACAAGATGAGCGCACCGCGGTCAAAAGTATTGCGGGACGGTGAAGTGACGGAAACGGTATCTACGCAGCTTGTTCCGGGCGATATAGTGATTCTCGACACCGGTGATATTATCCCTGCGGATATGCGCCTTATCGAAGCGGTAAACTTGAAGATTCAGGAATCGGCACTTACGGGGGAATCGGTGCCGGCGGAAAAAAGTACGGAGGCAATTGATACGGAAGATGTTCCGTTGGGAGACCGTGACAACATGGCTTTTTCTACCGGTGTAATAACTTACGGTCGGGGAAAAGGAGTGATAGTTAGCACGGGAATGGATACCGAGGTGGGTAAGATTGCCGGTATGCTGCAAAGTGCACAAGAGACGGAAACTCCGATGGGAAAAAGATTGGAGCAGCTCGGAAAAATTCTGGGTTATGTGGCGCTTGGCATCTGTGTGTTGATTTTTGCCGTGGGTATGCTGTATGGAAATCATTGGCTGGAGATGTTTATGATGGCTGTAAGCCTTGCCGTGGCAGCTATTCCTGAAGGTTTGCAGATCGTATCGACCATTGTGCTGGCCATTGGTGTCCAGCGTTTGGTAAAGCTCAATGCCATCGTGCGTACACTGCCGTCGGTTGAGTCGTTGGGAAGTACCACCGTGATCTGCTCCGATAAGACGGGAACGCTCACACAAAATAAAATGACCGTGGTGGAAGGAATGGTAAGCGGAAATCGATGCGATTTCAGAAATCCGCCCGTTCCTGAAGAGTTAAGCGACGATGAGAGAATCCTGCTGAACTCATCGCTCCTTTGTACCGATGCCCACCTGAAAATGTTGCCCGACGGTACACACGAAAACGCCGGTGATCCTACCGAGACAGCTATTGTGGATATTGCTCTTGCCCTAAACCTGAACAAGAACGAAGAGGATCGGAAGTATCCGCGTGTTTCGGAAGTGCCTTTCGATTCGGAACGGAAGCGGATGGCTACCGTCAATCAGATGGCCAATGGGAAGCTGCGTGTGAACGTCAAGGGTGGCCTCGACGAAGTGCTGGCGGTTACCACGCACATCCTGATGCACGGGAAAGTCCGTACCATTACCGAAGAAGACATAACCACGATCCGGAACGAAAACAACCGGATGGCTAAATCTGCGCTGCGGGTTCTTTCCGTGGCGTATAGAGACATTGACCGGCTCCCAGACCGTGTAGATGCAGAGACCATTGAAAGAAACCTGGTGTTTATCGGTATGTTGGGGATGATCGATCCGGCCCGTCCCGAAGTGGTGGAAGCCGTAAAGAAATGCAAGACCGCAGGAATACGCCCGGTGATGATAACGGGTGATCATAAGGTGACAGCCGTGGCCATTGCCGCTGAGATCGGGATTTATACCGAAGGCGATAAGGCAGTGGCCGGAAATGTGTTGCAGGAAATACCCGACGAGGAACTTTATCGTGACATAGAGAAATACTCGGTTTATGCGCGTGTGGCACCCGAGCACAAGGTGAGGATAGTAAAAGCATGGCAATCACACGGAGATATTGTGGCAATGACCGGTGATGGGGTAAACGATGCACCTGCGCTTAAGCAGGCTGATATTGGCGTCTCAATGGGGATTGTGGGAACCGAGGTGGCCAAGGACGCATCGGATGTAGTGCTTACCGATGACAATTTTGCCACCATTGTTGGGGCTGTGGAAGAGGGCCGCCGCATTTACGATAATATTCTCAAAGCCATTCAATTCCTGCTCTCCGCTAATGTGGGCGAAGTATTGCTGATTTTTATCGCTTCTGTCTTCAACCTTGGAAATCCGCTTACGCCTATCATGATCCTCTGGATAAACCTGGTTACCGATAGCCTGCCGGCACTGGCGCTGAGCATGGACCCGGCAGAAAAAGACATTATGACCCGCCATCCGCGTGACCCGAAGCGGGGCTTCTTCACCCGGGGAATGACCTGGCGCATTTTTTACCAGGGAATGACCATTGGTCTGATCTCGCTGGCCGCTTACCGGATAGGATTCAACGATGGCGGACAACAGCTGGGGCAGACCATGGCGTTTGCTGTACTGGCTTTTTCACAGCTGCTGCACGTGCGTAACCTACATTCCAACAGGCGGTCGTCTTTCAGAACAAGCCCGATGAGCAACAAGGCGCTAGTGCTTGCCATTCTCGCGTCAGCTGTTTTGATGCTCATTGTATTGTTTTTACCCGCCATCCGTGACATCTTTAAGATTGTCGAAATGGATGGAGTTCACTGGCTGTATGTTGTCGGGCTGTCGTTTGTTCCGATTGTTGTGGTAGAAGCGGTGAAATTACTGGGGATAAACCATACCCGGGATGAGTATTAATACAACTTGACTTATTCTTACTATTTTTTGTAATAAATTGTAAAATGAGATGAAGATTTTATATCTTTGCGTTCGAAATTTGAAGTCATTTGTTTCAAATAATAAAAACATCTGCTCGTCGATAGTAATTCTCTAATTAACAATAAATAATGGGTAAGTACAAGATTAAAACCCTGAACGGAATTTCCGAATCGGGGTTGGAAAAATTCGGACAAAACTTTGAAGTAGGTGAAAAAATGGATGCACCGCATGGGATCATCTTACGCAGCGCGTCGTTGCATGAGATGGAATTTCCCGATAGTTTGCATTGTATAGCACGTGCCGGAGCCGGAGTTAATAATATCCCCGTAGACAAATGCGCGGAAAAAGGAATCGTTGTTTTCAATACGCCGGGGGCCAATGCCAATGCGGTAAAGGAACTCGCAATTGCTGCCATGCTTTTGTCGTCGAGAAAGATTGTGGAAGGGATTAACTGGACACGGTCGTTAACAGGGGACGATGTGCCCAAGCAGGTAGAGAAAGGAAAAGCGCAATTTGTAGGACCGGAAATTCGCGACAAAAAGCTAGGTGTAATTGGACTTGGAGCTATTGGAGTAATGGTTGCCAATGCAGCGGTAAACATGGAAATGGATGTTTACGGATACGATCCCTATATTTCTGTTGATCATGCATGGGGTTTATCGCGTTCGGTGAAAAAAGCTAACGATCTGAAGAAAGTTTTCAAGCACTGCGATTACATCACGTTGCACATCCCTTTGACGGATGAGACAAAAGGTATGCTCAACAAGGAGGCGTTTGCTCAAATGAAAGAGGGAGTGCGGATAATCAATCTTTCCAGGGGAGAGCTTGTGAACGATGCGGACATGATCGATGCTTTGGAGGCCGGTATTGTGAGCGAGTATGTAACTGATTTTCCCAACGAAAAGATGATCAATGTCCCCGGTGTTATTCCTGTCCCGCACTTAGGTGCCTCTACTCCGGAAAGCGAAAACAACTGTGCCGTGATGGCCGTACTGCAGACGAAGGATTTCCTGGAGAATGGGAATATCCGGAACTCGGTGAATTTTCCGGTCTGCGACATGGGTATCAGTATCGTAAAACACCGGTTGACTATTGCACACAAAAATATTCCCAAAATGCTGGGGCAGATTTCTGCCGTACTGGCTGAACAGGGCACCAATATTGCCAATATGATCAATCGCAGCCGCGGTGATTACGCTTACACGATGGTGGACCTGGAGGAAGAGATTACCGACGAAAACGTGAAACGCATCAAAGACATTGCGGGTGTCTTAAAAGTGCGGGTTATCTAGCTGTTTCTTACCGGTTACTCGTCTATAGAAGTAATCTCTACCAGCAGTTCGTCCTGCATGATCGATTGTCCCGGTGCAACATGTATTTTGCGGATTACACCGTTGCAACAAGCAGTGATTTCGTTTTGCATTTTCATTGCCTCGAGCCTCAATACCGGTTCGCCTTCGTTCACCAGATCGCCCTCGCTGACAAAAATATCGACAATTTTTCCCGGCATGGGCGATTTCAGGTTGTTGCCGGCTTGTACTTCAACTCCTTTATTGAGCAAATTACGTCGCAAGTAGGAGAAGATAGACTCGATGCTGAATTTGTATTCCACGCCGTTTACCTTTACCATGATCCGGTGCTGGTCGCGTTGGGTTATTTCGCACCGGTATGTGGCATCGCCCATACTGAAGGACGAAAAATTATTTTTGTGTTCAATGAAAAAAACGTCCTTTTCTTCACCGTTGATGATTGGTTTTGACTCTTTGGGCAAGTAGATTTTATACCTGTCGCCGTTGTCCCGCATGGCGATAAACAAGCGGGTGGCATCTCTTTTGTATACGTATGATGTTGCCATTTTGTTAATTACCGTTTATTTGTTAATTCTCTTGTTGAGTACCCAGACGTTGAGTGATTCGCTTTTGAACATTGGGGAATCGGACGAGTATTGGAGGTATTCTTTCGCATAAGTGATGGTCGCTGCCAGCGCTGCCATCATGGCTTCGTCTTCCGATTCGAGCATGTCGGTGGTGAAAACCGAGTCTATCCAGTGTGTGGTATACGTAGCTTCCCTGAATTCCTTGCTGCGCAGGACAGTCCGGCAAAACGGCACAGTTGTTTTCAATCCCGAAATTGAAAATTCTTTTAAAGCATTCAGGGTTTTATCGATACAATCGTCCCGGTTTTCGCCGTGAACGATGATCTTGGCAATCATTGAATCGAAGTAGGGGGTGACCACTGAGAAATCCTTAACGCCGGTTTCCACGCGTATATGATCTCCGTGTGGAAAGAAAACCCTTTCAATAAATCCGGTTTGCGGCGTGAAGCGGTTTTGCGGATCTTCCGTGTTTACCCTGCATTCGATGGCCCATCCGTTAAGCCTGATCTCTTTTTGTTTCAGCCGGAGTTTCTCGCCCAGGGCGATCCGGATCTGCCATTCGATCAAGTCTACCCCGGTTATCATTTCTGTGACAGGGTGTTCAACCTGGATGCGGGTGTTCATCTCCATGAAATAGTAGGATCCGTCTTCGTCGAGGATAAACTCGATGGTGCCGGCAGAGTAGTATCCAATGGATTGGGCAAACTTCACGGCCAGCTTGCCCATTTGTTCCCTTGTCTTGGAATCGATGCTGGCCGAGGGTGCTTCTTCGATCAGTTTCTGGTGTTTTCTTTGCAAGGAGCATTCCCTTTCACCCAAATGAATGACGTGCCCGTATCTGTCTCCAAGGATTTGAAACTCCAGGTGTTTGGGGTTCGTCAGGTATTTCTCGATAAAAATATCGCCGTTACCGAAGGCAGCCACCGCTTCATCGTAGGCCGATTTGAAGTGGCGCTCCATGGTTTCGGCTTTTTCCACGATGCGCATTCCGCGTCCGCCACCACCCGCTGATGCTTTAAGAATGACCGGGTACCCGATTGTGTCGGCGAACTCTTTGGCCACCTGTGCATCGGTAATGGCGCCTGCACTGCCTGGGACGAGCGGCATTCCGGCCTCGGCTGCCATTTTCTTCGCAATGGTCTTGATGCCCATGTTTCGTATCAAATCGGAGGAAGGGCCGATAAACGTAATACCGTTCTGTTGGCAGAGGGCGGCAAAATCCGGGTTCTCCGAAAGGAATCCGTACCCGGGATGGATCATGTCGATCTGATGCTCAAGAGCGAGCCTGACGATCTCTTCGGGATTGAGGAAAATGATGCTGCCGGTCAGGTTTTCCCGCACGGGAATGATTACATCGGCATATTCCAGGTACATGGCATCGGGCTCACGGTTACCCTGAATAACGCAGGTAGTTAAGCCTAGTTTTTTTGCCGACCGGATAATGCGTATAGCTATTTCACCTCTGTTGGCGATAAGAATTTTTTTGTTCATGCTGTGATTCAGTTTTTTGCAGAGGCTGTCCAACAAGCCTCTGCGTCATATTACAACGGTATGTTTCCGTGCTTCCTCTCGGGTTGGGAATACTGTTTGTTGGCTAAAATATCAAAGGCGGTGATGAGCACCTGCCGGGTCTTCGAAGGCTTGATCACATCGTCGATCATCCCCAGTTCTTCTGCCTTAAACGGGTTGGCAATCTCGTCCTTGTACTTTTCCACCAGCTCCTTTTCAACAGCTTCCCGGTCGGAAGCTGCGGCAAGCTCGGCTTTGTTTACTATTTTAATGGCTCCGGCGGGGCCCATCACTGCAATTTCAGCCGTTGGCCAGGCGAAATTAAAATCGCCGCCGATACCCAGGCTGTTCATCACGATAAATGCTCCGCCGTATGCTTTCCGGGTAATGACGGTGACCCGGGGAACCGTAGCTTCACAAAATGCGTATAGCAGCTTGGCCCCGTTGCGGATAATTCCGGTATGTTCCTGTTCAGACCCGGGCATAAATCCGGGAACATCTTCCAGCACCAGAATGGGAATGTTAAAGCTGTCGCAGAACCGAACAAAACGGGCGCCTTTTATGCTGGCGTTTATGTCTAATGTCCCTGCCATTACCTTAGGCTGGTTTGCCACTATTCCAATTGTTTTCCCATCCAGTCGCGCAAAACCGACGAGTATGTTTTGTGCAAATTTCTCGTGAATTTCGAGAAAGGTATTGTTGTCTACCAGGATATTGATGATCTCCTTCATGTCGTACGGACGGTTCGGATCATCGGGAACAATCCTGTTCAGATATTCCTGACGCTCCGCATTGAAACTGACATCCATGGAAACAGGGACTGGATCGAAATTGTTCAGGGGAAGGTAGGCCAGCAGTTTGCGAACCTGTATGATGGCGTGTTCTTCGTCTTCGAACACGAAGTGGGCTACGCCGCTTTTCTCTGCGTGGATATTCCCTCCGCCCAGCTCATCCATACTGATATTCTGGTTAAGGACTTCCTTCACCACATCGGGTCCCGTAACGAACATGTACGACGTTTTGTTGGTCATAATCACAAAATCGGTCATGGCGGGAGAGTACACCGCACCGCCAGCGGACGGGCCAAGAATAACGCTTATCTGCGGAATAATTCCGGACGAACTGACGTTGTTTCTGAAGATCCGCGCGTAAGCCGATAAACTGTTGATGCCTTCCTGAATCCGCGCGCCGCCGCTATCGATCAGGCCTACACAGGGAGACCCGAACTTAAGCGCCATCTCCTGAACCTTGGCAATTTTCATCCCGTGCGCAAAACCCAGTGATCCGCCCATTACGGTAAAATCCTGGGCATAAGCAAACACGCTGCGTCCCTGTATCAATCCACGCCCTACCACAACTCCATCTCCGAATGCATTTTGAGTTTTTTTAATCGCTTTAGCCGGCTCAACGAAAGTATTGAGTTCGAAGAAGCTCCCTTCGTCGAACAACACGTTTAATCTTTCGCGTGCAGTAAGTTTGAGCTTGGCATGCTGTTTTTGTACGGCAACCTCTTCCATTTCCTGCAAAAACTGCCTCCGTTGCTCGAATATTTTTCTTTTGTTCATATGATTTTATTGACGGTATAGCAAACAATAAACAGCTGGATAAAAAAAAAGTTTCTTAATGCGTATCGAAAAGCTTGAAATGGATAATATTTGGTTTAATCCGTGCCGGGGAAATTTTTTTAATAAAAATTATTACCTTTACCGGGAGAACAACCTTTTTCCTTCTCCGAGCATTGATACGGGCGGAACTCCGGGACCCGTATCCGGAACAGGAAGCTATAGTGGCAGAGAGAACATGAAACAATACCGGAAAGGAATCGAATAATCAACTCTATTCAAATGAAGAGGATCCTGCTTTTTTTTATCGTGTTAATACATATTACAGCCGTAAGTTCCCAACACAATTCATGGCCCCGGCCTTCCGTCGAATGTAAGCCGTGGACACGCTGGTGGTGGTTGGGAAGCGCGGTAGACCCACCCAATTTAAGCTATAATCTCGAAGAACTGGCCAGAGCGGGCATGGGTGGAGTAGAGATCACGCCGATCTATGGGGTAAAGAACGGTGAACCCCAGTACATAAACTATCTCTCTCCGAAATGGATGGAAATGCTTTCCCATACCGTATCCGAAGCGCACCGGCTGGGCATGGAGGTAGACATGAATACGGGAACCGGATGGCCTTTCGGGGGCCCCGGTGTAACGGTTGAGGATGCAGCAACAAAAGCACTGTTTCAGGAATATAAAGTGAAGGGAGGTACAAGAATGGAGATGAAAATCACGATCGGGGATGAAGAACAGAGAAAAGTGGCATACCTGTCTAAGCTGTACGCTTTTTCCGATGACGGCCAAAAAACAGACCTGACTTCCTCCGTGGGTCAGGACGGCATTTTAGATTGGCTGGCACCGGCGGGGAACTGGAGGCTGATTGCGTTGTTTATCGGGAAGACATTTCAGCAGGTAAAGCGTGCTGCGCCGGGTGGCCTGGGGTATGTAATGGATCATTTCAACAAAAGTGCCGTAAAAAATTACCTCAACAGGTTTGACGATGCTTTTTCTCGCAGCGGCGCCCCGTGGCCGAACGCATTTTTCAACGATTCTTACGAAGTTTACGGAGCAAACTGGAGTCCCGGCTTTTTGGAGGAATTTGAACAGCGAAGAGGATATAAGCTGGAGGAATACCTGCCCGAGTTATTGGGTAAAGGACAAACAGATACCTCCCGTAGAGTGATTTCCGATTACCGGGAAACGATGGGAGAGATGTTGCTGGAAAATTTCACGGTTTCCTGGACGGAGTGGGCAAACAGGCACGGTGCTACCACTCGGAACCAGGCACACGGATCTCCGGCTAATATCCTGGATCTTTATGCTACTGTGGACGTTCCCGAATGCGAGATTTTTGGAATAACGGGTTTTGATATTCCCGGATTACGAAAAGACAGCCTGATTAAAATAAATGACGGGGATCCGGTAACCTTGAAATTTGCCAGTTCGGCTGCCCACATTTCGGGGAAAAATTATACCTCATCGGAAACGTTTACCTGGTTAACGGAACATTTCAGGACTTCACTGGCGCAATGCAAGGCTGAGATAGACCAAGTGTTCACTTCAGGTGTAAATCATGTTTTTTTTCACGGAACACCTTATTCACCCCGGGAGGCTGCCTGGCCGGGCTGGCTTTTTTACGCATCGGTGAACCTGTCGCCTACCCAACCGATCTGGAAAGATGCACCTGCTTTTTTCTCCTACATAAACCGGGTGCAATCGTTCCTTCAATACGGAAAGCCGGATAACGACCTGTTGGTCTATTTTCCGGTTTACGATATCTGGTACGAGCAGCAGGACGATTTCTACTTCGCTTTTTCCATACACGGCTTACGCGAAAAACTTCCCCGGTTTTATCAAACGGTTGAGAAAATAAGAACGGGCGGCAGGGACGTGGATTATATTTCAGACCGGTTTATCCGGTCGTCGTCAGTCGAAAACGGACTTATTAAAACGGCTGGCGGTGCTACATACCGGGCGCTTGTCTTGCCTGCTGTAAGATTTATGCCGCATGAGACCCTGGAGAAGATTTACGAATTGGCTACCGAGGGTGCAAAAATCATTTTCGTTGATCAATACCCCGGCGATGTTCCCGGTTTAAACGACTTAAGCGGCAGAAGACAAAAGTTCATGCGATTGATCTCCCGGTTTCCCCGGGCTGATTTTCAGAAAACAGCCCGGAAGAAAACCGGTAAGGGTGAATTTATTACCGGTACGGATTACCCAAAACTGTTTGAAACGGCGAAGATCGGTCACGAAAGTTTTGTACAGGAATTCAGGGGGCAGCTGGTTCGAAGAAAGAACGAAACAGGTCATCATTACTTTTTTACGTTGTTGACCGATAACGAGATCGACGGTTGGGTACCCCTGGCCGTCGAGGCCCGGTCGGCCATGTTTTTCAATCCGATGGACGGCAAATCGGGAAAAGCGTTGTTGCGTAAAGAAAAAGGAAAAGCCGAAGTATATATGCAGCTGAAACCGGGTGAATCCGTTGTTTTGAAAACCTTTGCCCACGATGATGTGGTTGTCCCGGAATGGATGTATTCCCGGGATTCCGGGAAAGAGTTCAGGATTACGAACGGTTGGAGTCTGGAGTTTATGGAAAGTGAACCTGCCATTCGGGGCGTTTTCGGAATAGACAGCCTGATGTCCTGGACGGAAATCGGAGAAGAACGTGCGAAAAGAAATACGGGAACAGCACGTTACCGCGTGAAATTCACGATAAACAAAGTTCCCGGAAGGGAGTATCTGCTTAACCTGGGTGATGTGAGGGAAAGTGCGCGCGTGTATGTGAACGGAAGGGAAGTAGGAACCCTTTTTGCCGTTCCTTTTACAACCCGTATCGGCAGGTACCTGAATAACGGTGAAAACTTGCTTGAAATCGATGTTACGAACCTGCCCGCAAACCGGATTTCGGATTACGACAGGCGGGGAGTTCAGTGGCGTATTTTCAACGATATCAATGTGGTGGACGTAAATTATCAACAGACACTTTACGATAAATGGGAAACGGTACCTTCGGGTTTACCGGGGCCGGTTACTGTAAAAGAAGTTTTACTAACCCATGACCCTTCCGACAGCGTCGTCTACCTGGGCAATGGATTCCAACCCTAACGTCATGCAATGGATGTTGGCCTCGGTAAGCGCAAACTTCAACGACTGTTCGCGTTCACCGTCACTTACGTGACGGCCTTCACCGAAAATCTTCATGCCTATAACCCCTTTTCCGTTCTTCCGGGCTTTTCCCAGAAGTTCTTTTACCGCGTCGGGAGTCCCGTCCATGAGGCTTTGAAACGGATTGATGCGCGCCATGATGACATCCACCCACGGGTTGTCTACTGCTTCAACCATGGCATCCCAGTTGTGGCAGGAGACTCCCACCGCTTTGATTATACCGTCTTGTTTGGCTTTCGACAATCCATCCATATAATGCCTGCGGTTCTGGCTCCAACCTCCCTGCATCAGGCAATGCATCAGTACAATATCTATATACCCGGTGCCGAGCTCCTGGCGGTAACGGTCCAGGGATTCCTGTACCGGAATGTTTTTGTCCGATCCGTCTTCATACGTCCAGATCTTTGTCAGCAGGGTGATTTTTTCACGGGGGAGGTTTTTTATTGCTTCACCGACATACGGGTGCGATCCGTACGAGTCGGCCATATCGAAGAACCGGATACCTCTTTGGTAGGCATGGTGAGCTATCTCGACAAATTTCTCCATGCCTAACCGGGTTTGGTTTGATGCCTTTGATCCTCCCCGGGAACCTGTACCCAAAGCAATACGTGACACGTTCAGCCCTGAGTTTCCCAGTTTAACCCGGTCAACGGTAATTTCGGGGGTATATGATAATTTCAATAAACCCGGTCCGCCCACGGTTAACCCGGCAAAGCCTGCCAGCCCGGTACGGATAAATTTTCGACGCGATAAATTTTTCATGAGTTTGTCCGTTTTTCTTTTGCTTTTAAAATGTTCGACGTCTCAAAAATACACAATAAATTCATAAATGCAAGCGTTAAAGGGTTTTTATCGTGAATTTTAACCCTGATCTGCACTGTTTCGTTTGCTTTGATCTCCTTTTCATTTGGAGGGTATATAAATTTTTTTTTACCTTTGCGGACATACTCAAGGATGAAAAGAGCAATTGGAATAAGTTTGATGTTTTTAGCCAATATGGTTTTATTGGCTCATGTGTTTATTCCGCATCACCATGCGCTTTCTGAATCCTGCAGTATATCTTATCATCAAAGCGATGCGGCGCATCATTGCCGGCACCTGGATAGCAAAGCCAATTTCTCTGAAAACGACAGGAATGCTCACCGGGAGTTAGGGTTGAAAGATTGCCTGCTGGACAATATCTACATCCGCTTTGTCAATGACAGCCACACTCTTCACTCCGGAGGAGATGATGTGGAGGGTGATTCTCCGTTTTCAGTACTGTACCTTCCCGCAGATTATTCCAACCGGATTGAACCGGAAAGTACACCGCTTCCTTTCCTGCGAAAACCGCATTTAATCTCTTTATATACCGGCCATATAGCTCAATCCAAAGGATTACGAGCTCCTCCTTTCTGCTGATTTTTACCGTTTTTTTACGATCAACTTCCGGAATAACTCTTTCCGGTTGATTATTCATCTCTTTTTATATTCCATTAAAATCAGTTACAATGAAATTAACTTATTTGGTTTCAGCGTTGTTTCTGGCGGTTGCAACCTTGTCTTGTAACCGGAACAACGATCAGGACCTAGACCACGGCCACGTGGATAATCTGCAGCTGCTTTCCTACAGTGACGACTTTGAAGTGTTTGCAGAGGCAACTCCCTTTGCTGTTGGTCACGAAAGCGAAATCCTTGCTCATTTCACTCGTTTGGAAAATTTTAAACCGCTGGAAAGCGGAAGCGTAACGGCAAACCTGGTTGTCGACAATGATACCGTAAGCCAGACCCTCGATTCACCCACGCGCCCGGGAGTTTTCAGATTTATCCTGAAACCCGGGGAGAAAGGAGAAGCAAAGCTGCTGTTCAACGTGAAAATATCCGGTAAAATATCGCAGCTTACCGTTGAGGGAATCACCGTGTTTGCCGACCTGAACGACGCTATACATGCGGCAGAGGATGCGGTGATTACAAGCAGCAACGGTGCTGTTTTTACCAAAGAACAAAGCTGGAAGGTTGATTTTGCTACCGAAGAGATCCGGAAGGAGCCTTTCGGACAGGTCATCCGGACGATCGGGCAAATCCAGCCGTCGCCGGGCGATGAACGTATTGTCGTGGCAAAAACTGGAGGTGTGGTGCTCTTTCCCGGAGATGACGTGGTGGAGGGGAGAGCTGTGGGTGCGGGAGAAACGTTGTTTACCATCGATGGCAGCGGCATGGCCGACAACAACCTCTCCGTCCGTTTCTCAGAGGCTAGGAACGAGTATAGCCTGGCCAGGGCAGAATACGACCGCAAGGCTGAACTGGCGAAAGACCGGATTGTTTCGCAACGCGAGTTGCGGAGGGCAGAAACCGAAATGGAAAATGCCCGGGCAAATTTCAATAACCTGCAAAAGAACTTCTCTGCCGGGAAACAATCGGTGAATTCACCCATCGGCGGGTTTATTGCGGCTGTCCTGGTACGCAACGGAGAGTATGCAGAAGCCGGACAGCCTGTTTTAAGGGTTTCTCAAAACAGGAACTTATTTGTTAAAGCGGAACTGCGGCCCAAATATTTTGAAGAACTCAACCGTATTTCCACCGTTACTTTCCGCTTTATGGAAAACAAAGCAACCTACACGCTGGAAGAGCTGAATGGCCGTGTAGTTTCGTTCGGAAAATCGGCCGACACGGGCAATCCCCTTCTTCCGGTACTGTTTCAGGTTGACAACCGGGCCGGTTTTATTCCCGGTAGTTTTATCGAAATGTTTATCCGGACGCAGGCGGGAGAAGAGGTGTTGACTGTTGCCAATGAAGCGGTAGTGGAGGAGATGGGCAATTATTTTGTGTATGTTCAACTGACTCCCGAACTTTTTGAAAAACGTTTGGTGAAAAGAGGACGGACCGACGGGCTTCGCACAGAAATCACGACGGGCGTTTCGGAGGCTGAACGTGTTGTCAGCAAGGGAGCTATCCTGGTCAAGCTGGCACAGGCTGCGGGTGCAATCGATGTTCATTCCGGCCACGTTCATTAATTAAAGATCCTGAATTATGCTGAATAAGATAATAAACTATTCACTCAATAACAAGCTTTTTGTGTTGTTGGGTGCGGTTCTTCTCATTGTGGGCGGTTTATTCACGGTCCAGAAGATGGATGTGGATGTGTTCCCTGATCTGACTGCCCCTACTGTTGCTGTTATGACGGATGCCCACGGCATGTCTGCCGAAGAGGTTGAGCGTTTGGTGACTTTTCACATTGAAACTTCCGTAAACGGTGCTACCAACGTACGCCGCGTACGCTCGGCGTCGATGCAGGGATACTCCTTTGTCTGGGTTGAATTTGACTGGGGTGCCGATATTTTTAAAGCGCGCCAGGTGGTGAGCGAGAAAATGGTTACGTTGGGCAGCGTATTGCCCGAAGGTATTGTTCCGGTACTCGCCCCACAGTCGAGTATTATGGGCGAAATCCTTTTTATCGGATTGAAGTCTGACAGCACCTCGCAGATGGAATTGCGTACGTTGGCGGAGTGGGTGGTGAAGCCGGCAATCCTGGCGACGGGAGGCGTCTCACAGGTTACGATTATTGGAGGGGATTACAAGCAGTACCAGCTCCTGGCCGATCCGCAGAAGATGGATTTTCTGGGAGTGAGCATGAATGAACTGGCTCAGGCCGGGAGAAGTTTTAGCGCTAACTCATCGGGAGGTGTTGTCCGCGACTTTGGAAACGAATACATGATTCGAGGAATGGCCCGTTCCAACGACCTGGAGGAACTGGGGAACACGCACATTAAAACCGTGAACAACCGGCCCGTTGTAGTGTCTGATGTGGCAGAGGTAGTGATCGGGAGCGCGGTGAAGTACGGATACGCTTCCGAGAATGCTGAACCTGCTGTGATAATAGCCGTTTCCAAACAACCCAACATCAACACGTTAAAAGTAACTGAAAATATTGAAAAGAACCTGGGGGAGATTGGAAAGTCGTTGCCTCGGGATGTGGTTATGAATACCCGGATATTCCGTCAGGCCGATTTTATTGAATCATCTGTCAGAAATGTGGGGAGCGCTATGTTAGAAGGAGCGCTGTTTGTGGTTGTCATCCTTTTTCTTTTTTTAGCGAGTTTTCGCACGACGATCATCTCCATCGTGGCCATCCCGCTTTCATTGTTCGGAACGGTTATCGTCCTGCACTTTCTGGGGATGAACATCAACACGATGACATTGGGAGGAATGACTATTGCCATCGGTTCACTGGTGGATGATGCCATTATTGATGTGGAGAACGTGTATAAGCGGTTAAGACAAAACCATCGAAAGCCCCGGGAAGAGAGGAGGCCGGTATTCGATATTGTGTTGAACGCGTCCATTGAAATTCGCGCATCCATTCTTAATGCGACATTGATTATTATGGTGGCCTTTATTCCGTTGTTCTTCCTTACCGGAATGGAAGGACGTATGCTGAAACCGCTTGGTGTTGCATTTATCGTCGCGCTGTTTATGTCGTTGATTGTCGCCATGACAGTCACTCCGCTGATGTGCAAACTGTTGCTCTCCAACGAAAAGTACCTGGATAAAAACAAAGCAGACAGCTGGCTGACGGTCAGGCTGACAAGCCTTTATGAAAAATCACTCGAATGGGTGCTCCGGAACAAGAAGAAGGTGCTTTATCCTACGATTGGCTTGTTTCTGGTTTCGGTTGGCTTGTTCTTTACCATGGGGCGAAGTTTCTTGCCGGAATTTAACGAGGGAGCCCTGGTAATAACGGCAGTGACCAAACCCGGAGTTTCGCTGGAGGAAACCAACCGGTTGGGAGACCTGATGGAAACAGAGTTGCTGAAGATCCCGGAGGTGGCCAGCACTGCACGCCGTACCGGACGTGGTGAACTGGACGAACATTCGCAGACGAGCAACAGCTCCGAGATTGATGTGCAGTTCAGATTGACAAAAAGGAGCAACGAGGAGTTTATGAAGGAGGTCCGCAACGTGTTGGCGGCTGTCCCCGGAATGGCGGTGACCGTGGGACAACCGCTCGGACACCGCATTGATCATATGCTCTCGGGAACGCGGGCAAGCATAGCCATAAAACTTTTCGGTACCGACCTGAGCGATTTGTTTATGCTGGGCAACCAGATTCAACACTCGATAAAAGGGATTGACGGCTTGGTGGATGTTTCGGTGGAGCAACAGACGGAGACGCCACAACTGCAACTGAGGGCTAACAGGGGAATGCTCTCGAAGTACGGTATCTCGGTAGAAGACTTTAACCGGTTTGTGGAACTGGCCTTTGCCGGGGAGAAGTTAGCCGATATTTACGAAGGGCAGCGTAGCTTTGAGCTGATCTTGCGGCTGAACGGGAACTACACCGAAAGTATAGACCGGGTCCGTTCGGCGTTGATTGATGTGGGCAGCGGCCGCAAAGTGCCGCTGGAAGAGATTGCCGATATTGTTTCAGTTGGCGGCCCAAGCAGTATTTCGCGTGAAAATGTGCAGCGCAAGATTGTCGTTTCCGCAAATACGTCGGGACGCGACTTGAAAAGTGTGGTGGATGATATCCGGCAAAACATTGAGGAGAATGTCGTCTTGCCCGAAGGCTATAGGATTGAGTACGGTGGGCAGTTTGAGACAGCGGCAAACGCTACACGCACGTTATTGATTGCATCGCTTCTGGCAGTTTGTGTCATCTTCTTGCTGCTGTACGGAGAATTCAAGGACCTGACTCTCTCGGCCATCGTTTTGCTCAACCTTCCGCTGGCATTGATTGGTGGGGTCCTGGCTGTGTTTTTTACTTCCGGTGTTATCAGCATACCGTCCATCATCGGTTTTATTACCCTTTTTGGTATTGCCACGCGAAATGGAATCTTGCTGATATCGAGGTATCAGCACATGCAGCAGGATGGGGAGCCTCTTCACCAAAGGGTGTTGCACGGTTCCACCGATCGTCTTAACCCCATTCTGATGACTGCGCTCACGGCTGCTCTGGCTCTTGTACCCCTTGTTTTTCAGGGTGGGAAACCCGGAAATGAAATCCAAAGCCCCATGGCTGTAGTTGTGCTGGGCGGTTTGCTTACCTCCACTATCCTGAATATATTTATTGTTCCCATCGTGTATGAAACAATAGAGAAAAAAAGAAAAAAATGAAAGCTTTTATTTTTATCATCCTTTATATTGCTCCTTTTGTGGCTCTTGCCCAAGATAGATATGCCGCTGTTTTGCAGCGTATTGAAACAAATAATATCACCTTGGCTGCATTACGGGAACAAACGGAAGCGCAGAAAATCGAAAACCGTACCGGGATCTATATCTCTAATCCGGAAGTTGAATTCAATTACCTTTGGGGAAATCCCGCGGCTATCGGCCGTCGTACCGATCTTGCGGTTACTCAGTCCTTTGATTTCCCAACGGCTTACGGCCATCGCAGAAACATTGGCGACCTGCAAAGCAGGAATGCCGATCTCGCTTACAAGGCAGAACGAACTCGCTTGTTGCTTCAAGCCAAGCAAACCTGTATTGATCTGGTGCATTACAATGCCCTGGCAAAAGAATATGGGATACGCCTGGAGAATGCACAAAGGATTGCGGACACTTACCGCATCAGGTTGGATAAGGGTGATGCGGATATTCTCGAGTACAATAAGGCCAAGCTGAACCTGACCGCCATACAAACCGAACGGGCAAAGGTAGAGGCTGAACAGGTAGCTTTGCTGGCTGAACTGAAAAGAATGAACGGCGGAAAGGAAATCTTTTTTACACAGGATGAGTTCACTCCTCCGGTACTTCCTGCAGATTTCGAAGAATGGTATTCGAACGCGGAAGCGAAGAATCCCGTATTGCAATACGTAAAGGGAGAAGTCAATATAGGAAAGGAACAGGTAAAGCTGAGCCGTGCCTTGTCGTTGCCTAAGTTCACAACCGGGTATATGAGTGAAACAGTGGTTGGAGAGCAATTCCGGGGTATTACGCTGGGAGTCTCCATCCCGCTTTGGGAGAACAAGAACAGGCAACAGCATGCACAGGCCCGGGTAAAGGCTTCGGAAACGGCACTGGAGGATACCCGGCTACAGTTCTATACCCGGCTGCAGGGCCTTTACCATAAAGCATCGATATTGCAGCAAAACGCATTGGAACTTCGCCGGTCGATAACGGAAAACAGGAACGACGCGCTCCTGAAAAAAGCGCTGGACAGCGGAGAAATTTCCTTGCTGGATTACCTGATGGAGATCGGGTATTATTACGATGCCGTTATACAAGCGTTGGTAGTTGAGCGCGATTACGAGCAGGCTTTGGCGGAATTATCCGCAGTGGAACTATAATACGTGGTTCCTGTGTCCAAAACAATTTATTTGATCGATTGTTTTATAGTAAAAACCAAGTATCATGAATCTATTTAAAAAAACGGGCATCATCATTGCCTTAACAACTGTTGTTTTTATGGGTGTAAATGCACAAAGTGTTTCAGGAGACTGGAAGGGAACCTTATCGGTTCAAGGAATGAACCTCGATCTTATTTTTCATCTGGCCGAAGAAAACGGAAGTTATTCCGGCACGCTGGATGTGCCCGTGCAGGGCGCAACGGGAATTCCGGTGGACAAGGTGGAAACTGACGGAAAAACAATTAAGCTGGGAGTATCGGCGGCGCAAATCATCTATAACGGAGCACTACAAGGCGACAGCATCGTTGGAAATTACGAACAAGCCGGAATGTCGTTGCCGCTGACCTTAAAAAGATTTGAGAGCAAGCTACCTGGAATTACGTCCTTGGTTTCGTCCGAAGAGGAACTGCAAGCCTTGAAGCTATCCGACAAGGGAGATTACAAATACAGGGTGGAGGATTATTTCGCCAAGCCGAAAGCCTCTTCTTTTCAGCTTTCGCCGAACGGCAAATATTTGTCGTATATGGAGAAGGATGGGTTGAAAAATCACGTGTATATAAAAGAGATCGCCACCGGCAAGGTCACCCGGGCCATTGAAGAGAAGGAGGAGCCTATTAAGGGTTACGGGTGGGTAAACGACAGCCGTTTGATATTTGTCATGGATAAGGGCGGCAACGAGAACTACCATATTTATGCGGCAAATACCGACGGTAGCAACCTGATGGACCTGACTCCCTTTGAAGGGGTAAGAGCGATGATGTTGAATGAATTGAAAGACCAGAAAGATTACATCATCATCTCGATGAACAAAGACAACAAACAGGTTTTTGAACCCTATAAATTGAATGTAAACACCGGAGCTCTGGAGAAGCTTTTTGAGAATAACGATCCGGCCAACCCCATTCAGGGATATGATTTTGACAAAGACGGCACTTTGCGCGGCTACACCAAAATGGTGAACGGTGTTGAAATGGAATATTATTACAAAGACTTACAGTCGGGGAAGTTTACTTTGCTGAAGAAAATGAAGTGGGACGACACCTTCGGGATCATGAGCTTTAATTATGCGAGTAACCATCCGGATGATGCGTATGTGATGACAAACCTTGATTCCGACAAAACGGAAATTGTGCTGTACGACCTGAAACAAAACGAGGTAATCAAAAAAATATTTTCCAATCCCCATTTTGATGTCTCGGGGATGAGGCTTTCGCGGAAGAGGAATTACGAAATCGATTACTTTGCATACGAGGGAGAAAAATACGTGATTCTGCCCCAGAGCACGTTCTTTAAAGATTTTTCCAGGAAGATGGCTAACGAATTCAAGGACGTGGAATATTACGTGACTGACTTTGACGACGATGAAACGAAGTTCCTTATTGTGGTACAAAGCGACAGGGTGTATGGGAAGTACTACGAGTACGATGTCCGGACCGGAGAATTCAGCCTGCTGTACGACCTGATGCCCCAGCTCGATCCCGACGACATGGCGGAAATGAAGCCGATCACTTTTAAAAGCCGTGACGGACTTACGTTACACGGATACATTACCTTGCCGAAGGCAGCGCTGGAAGGAGAAAAAGTCCCTTTGGTAGTGAATCCGCATGGCGGTCCGCAGGGAGTCCGTGATTCGTGGGGCTTTAATCCGGAGGCCCAACTTTTTGCCAGTCGTGGGTATGCCACGTTGCAGGTTAATTTCCGAATATCGGGCGGATACGGGAAGGAATTTCTGCGTAACGGCTTCAAGCAAATCGGCCGGAAGGTAATGGACGATGTGGAGGATGGCGTGAAGTATGTGATCGGCCAAGGATGGGTGGATCCTGCTAAAGTTGCCATTTACGGAGGTAGCCACGGCGGTTACGCCACCTTGATGGGGTTGGTCAAGACTCCCGGTCTCTACACGTGTGGCGTGGACTACGTTGGGATTTCCAATATAGAAACATTTTTTGCCTCTTTTCCCGAGTACTGGAAACCACTTACAGAGATGGCTAAAGAGATTTGGTACGACCTGGATAATCCCGAAGAGGCAAAAATTGCCCGGGAGGTTTCGCCGATTTACCAAACCGACAAGATCATCCGTCCGGTTTTTGTGGTGCAGGGGGCGAATGACCCGAGAGTGAACATCAACGAATCCGACCAGATTGTTACTGCGTTGCGGGCCAAAGGCCTGTATGTACCTTACATGGTGAAGTACAATGAAGGACACGGATTCTACCGGGAGGAGAACCGGATGGATTTTTACGGTGCGATGATGGGGTTTCTGGCCAAGTATTTGAAATGAAGCTTTTAGTGTACTGCTCTGTTTAGGAAATCGTTGAACGGATACTGCACTTTGAATAATTCCATCAACCGTCCAATGACATCCGCCTTCTCGAAAAATTCATTGTCGAGTGCCCGGTGCGTCACAAAGTGTTTGTTTTTCAACAGCTCAACCTCCTTGAAATCCTTCGGATACCCTTTGGGCGGGTTTTTGAGCTTTTCCTCGTTCGAGAGGGCGGGGAAAAGTTCACAAAACCGTTTGTCGTCCAAAATCCTGCGTATCTCTTCCGGATGTTGATAGATCGAGTTCCGTATAGATTCCAGCACGGTAGGGTCGGGAGCATAAATACCCCCGGCGATAAATGATTCGTCGGGTTGCAGGTGGACGTAATACCCGGCCATGCGGGTTTTTCTTCCGCCATTGGCGATAAAAGCGCTGAAATGGGTTTTGTAGGGTGTTTTATCGTTCGAGAAACGAATATCCCGGTAAATACGGAACATGCATTCACTAGCAGTTATCGTTCCGATGCTCGGGTCGAGCTGGCTGAGCGGCACGATAAGTGCGTTGACAAATGCTTCGAACGATGCACGTGCCTGGTTGTAATCGCTTTTATGTTCGTTGAACCAGTTTCGGTTGTTGTTGGCCTCCAGGTGGACCAGGAAGTTGAATATTTGGTTGAAGTTCATTTTTTTACGGATTTTTTTTAAGAATACCTTCTTTTACACTGTCGTTTATCAAGTTCTCCGCATAGTTCCAGAGGGCGGCAGATCCTTCTTTAATGGCTTTTTTCTTTTCGTACACTTTCCGGTAATCCACATTGAATTCCACCCACGTCCCGCCCTTGTTGGAGATGTTTTGCAGCAAAGGTTCGAGCCGGTCCATCGATCTGGCAAACTTTGCTTCATCACTGGTTCCTTCTTCGAATTCTTTCCATATTTCTACGAATTCTTCGGCTTGTTTTTCAGGTAACAGGCCGAAAATGCGTTTGGCTGCAGCCAGCTCTTCCTGTGTATTGGTGTGATTTTTTGATGTGTCATAAATGAATGTGTCGCCTGCGTCAATTTCCACGATATCGTGAATCAACACCATTTTCAGGACTTTCAGCATATCAACCGGCTTGTCGGAATGTTCTGCCAGGATAAGCGCCATCATGGCCAGGTGCCAGCTGTGTTCAGCATCGTTTTCCTGCCTGTTGCTGTTGAACAGTCTCGTTTTACGTTGAATGTATTTTAATTGGTCAATCTCTTTTATGAAACTGATTTGCTTCAATAAGTGATTTTTTTCTGTTTCCGTTTGATTTTTTTGTTTTTCAGACTGCATGGCTGATAATGCTTTATTCAAAACAGTTTTTCCGTTTTTTTATTTTTTCTCCAGATCTGGTAGGAATTTACCAAATTTTGCCACAGTACGTATAGTCCGGGACCGAGTGATGCTACCGGGTTCAGATAGGTTTGGGTAAGCCAGATAGCAAGAATTGTGTTTTTTTGCCCCAATCCCTGCCCTCCGGCAATGGTCCTGTCAAATCTAGACCCGATCATCCGTCCTGTTCCAAATTGCAATAGGCAAACGGCTAATGATATGAGCCCGATAACAATCTCAAGGGTGTATTTCCCATCGTCTTGCGCAATTACAAAATTGGCCACGTTCCCGATGACTACTGTAAGGGCTGCCGCCCAGATATAAAAGGAAACGATTTGCGCCGAGCGGACTTTCCGGTGGAGGTCGGGCGATGCTTTCTTTAAAAACAAGGCCACGAAAAAGGGGAGAACAATTATGGGAACTACTTTCCGGAAAATGTACCAAAACGAAGTGATAAACGGAACCTCACTACCCGTCTGGCCAATCAGCGACAGGTAAAGCGGGGCTACAAAGGCCACGGAAAGATTACTGAACATGGAGAACGCTGCAACAGAAGCAATGTTTCCACCCAAGATGCTTGCAACAACCGGAGCCGAAGTGGCTGTAGGGGCAAGTACGCAAATCATGACCGCCTGTGCCAGTGTTTCATTGAACGGCCTGACGGCAAGATAGATCAATGCGCTTCCGATGTATTGGATAGCCAGCAAAATATAATGGAATTTAGTCAACCGTATATCGCTCCAGGAGATGCGACAGTAGGTGATAAAAAGCATCAGTGAAAGGAGATACGGGGTGATGGGCGACAGTATAGCCAACAGGTTGTGAAAGACTATCCCGATGATCATCGCTATCGGAAGCAGGTATTTTTCCAGAAATTTTTGCATATGAAACGTTCGGGATTTATTTGTAATAACTTCCCGGATCAGTCGAGGTATCCGATTTGCGAAACTTATCTTTCAAATAAATTTCGAGCATCCACTGTTTTTTATCGAAAACAAAATTGCGGATAAACTGCTCAATTTCCGGTAGAAATTCTGTCATGGGGTATTCCGACACATCGTGCCCGATACCTTCCATGGTGTAAAAAGTGTAGGGGTATCCCTGCTCCTTAAACCTTTTTGCCAAAGACTTTGAGCCAAAGACGCCCAATTTAAAGAACCGGGTTTTGTTGTAGGGAACCAGCTTGTCTTTACTTCCGTGGAAAAACAGGGTGGGGGCGGGAGCCGTGTCGTAGGAAGGAGTCCCTTCTTTACTGAAAACTGATCCCGCGAAAGCAATCACGCCGGCATACTGGAAGCCATCCGGCAATACTTTTGTTGTCTCCCGGTGGTCACGCTTCTCGTAATCTGCCTGTAAAACCGTCATCGCGCCAGCACTTGAACCACTGATGATAATTTTTGAAGTGTCGATATTCAACTCACCGGCATGCTGAAGCAAATAATTGGTGGCGGAGTAAACATCCTCTACTGCCATGGCAATAGCATGCTGCAACGGTTTGTTATTGAATATGCCGGGTGCTTTTTGCCCTTTCATTCCCAACCGGTAATCGATGGAAACCACCTGGAAGCCTTTGTCTGCAAAATAACGGAAGTAATCGGTGTACAGTGCGGCATCGCGTGTTCCTTCCTTAAACCCGCCCCCGAAAACAAACAGCAGGCACGGCTGGGCGGATACCGATGAGGTACAGGAAGAATAAATATCCATCTTCAGTTCCTGCTGATCTTTTACGGCGAAAATCCGGGTTTCTTTCCTTATCTCCTCAGGATAAAGAAAAAGCGGAGTGAGCAGGACGATAAATAGTGCTGTTAATTTTCTGCGGTTCATACGGATTTTTGTTTATTGTCTTTTGACTTCCGGTTTTCCGTACCTTAATCCTTTTCTATAAACGCTTTAATGGCTTTGTATGCTTCTTCTTTTGCCCTGTCGAAATCATCGTTCAGGACAATCAGGTCGAACCGGGAGGCATAGCTCATTTCAAATTCGGCTTTTGCCAGGCGCCCTTCAATGATTGCGGGAGAGTCGGTTCCGCGTTTCTCCAGTCGTTCGCGGAGGACCTGTACAGACGGTGGCATCACAAAAATACTCAATGCACGGTCTCCGTATATTTGCTTTACGTTAAGCCCGCCGATACAGTCGATATCAAAAACCACGTTTTTCCCTTCAGCGAGAATACGGTCTACTTCACTTTTTAACGTGCCGTAGAATTTATCGGGATAGACCTCCTCGTATTCCAGAAAATCACCTTCAGCAATCTTGTTTTTAAATTCCTGGGGGGTGAGAAAAAAATACTCCACGCCATTTTTTTCTTCACCGCGCGGTAAGCGGCTGGTAGCCGAGATAGAAAACTGCAAGTTTAAATCCTGTGCCAGCATGTATCGTACGATGGTGGATTTACCTGCTCCCGATGGTGCTGAAAATATAATTAGTTTTGACATAACTATAAAACATTCAATATCTGTTCTTTTATTTGCTCCAGTTCGTCTTTCATCCGGACTACGATCCGCTGCATATCGCTATGGTTTGATTTTGAGCCTAATGTATTGATTTCGCGTCCCATTTCCTGTGCAATAAATCCCAGCTTTTTGCCTTGAGATTTTTTCTCGTCCAGTGTTTCTATAAAATAATCCAAATGGTTGGTTAAGCGCGATTTCTCTTCGTTCACATCCAGCTTCTCGATGTAATAAATCATTTCCTGCTCAAACCGGTTGGTATCGTATTCCTTGTTTTCGAGTGTTGCCAGCCCGTCGTGAATGCGTGATTTTACTTTTTCGATCCTTTCACTTTCGTAGGGTTCTATTTCCTGTAGCAATTGGCGGATATTTTCTATTTTTTCCTCCAGCAGGTTTCGAAGCATCTCTCCTTCCTGAACCCGGAATCCGATCAGTTCATTTACTGCTTTTTGAATAGTTTTTTCGATGATGGACCATTCCTCCTCGTTCAATTCTTCCGCGTCCTGTTTCATGACATCGGGCAAACGCAGCAAGGTCTGGAACCAATCCTGAGGGAGGCTGATATTGAGTTCATGCGACAGCGCGGTTATTTCCTGGTGATATTGTTTTAAAAGCGTGTGATCGATAGTGGCGGAAACATCTTTTGAAATATGTTCCACCGTAAACGACAGGTCTATTTTACCGCGTTCCAGTTCTTTCGACAGCCAATTTCGCAAACCGATTTCTTTTTCCCTGTAAATCATTGGAATTCGGGTGAATAAATCGAACTGTTTGCTGTTCAGAGATTTAATCTCTATGGTCAGTTTCTTGTGCGGAAGTTCTACAGCGGCTTTTCCGTAGCCGGTCATTGAGTGTACCATTTCAAGTTTTTTACAAAGGTAGTTATATTCATCGGTTTTTGGATGAAAGAGCACAAAAAAAGCCGTTCCTGAGAACGGCTTTTTTTCGTATTTCATTCGGGATCAAGCATTTTCGTTTTCATCTTCGGTGGGCACAATAAGTTTGTATCCTTTGCCGTGAATGTTAATGATTTCGATGTTCGATTCGGGTTTCAGTAATTTGCGCAACTTAGTGATATACACATCCATACTGCGAGCGTTGAAATAGGTGTCTTCCTCCCAGATCTGTTTCAGCGCATGGTTGCGTTCCAGAATATCGTTGGCATGTGAGCAAAGTAGGGAAAGCAGCTCCGATTCTTTCGTTGTGAGCTTGGTTTGCTCGTCTCCGATGTAAAGAATTTGCTTTTGCGTATCAAAAGTCATTTCGCCGAATTTATAAATCTGCTGTTCTTTTGACTTTTTGCCTTTCACACGACGGATGATGGCTTCGATGCGAAGTACCAGTTCCTCCATGCTGAATGGCTTGGTAATGTAGTCGTCCGCACCCGCTTTAAATCCTTCCAACACATCGTCTTTCATGTTTTTGGCCGTCAAAAATATAACGGGAATCTCGGTGTTGATGCTTCTGATTTCCTTTACCAGCGTGATACCGTCTTTCTTGGGCATCATTACGTCAACAATGCACAGGTCGTACTTTGTTTTCACAAATCCCTTGAAACCTGCTTCTCCATCGGGGAAAAGGTCCGTTTCAAATCCTTTTGCCTGCAGATATTCTCTGAGCAACATGCCAAGATTTTCGTCATCTTCGCATAAAAATAGTTTTAATTTTTCTTCCATTTTATTTCTGTGTTATTACGGGTAAACTTATTAAAAATTTTGTTCCTTTGCCCAATTCGCTTTCTGCCCGAATTGAACCTCCCAAGTCGGTTACGATTTTCTTCACGTAAGCAAGTCCCAATCCAAATCCTTTCACGTCGTGAATGTTTCCGGTGGAAACGCGATAAAACCGGTCAAATATCTTTTTCACATCTTCTCTCTTTATCCCAATTCCGTTATCTTCTACCCATATAATGACTTTATTTCCTTCATTCCGGGTACGAATCATCAATACAGGCGGCACATCTTCTCTTTTGTACTTCAGTGCGTTGTCGAGCAGATTAAAGAGCACGTTGGTAAAGTGCATTTCGTCGATATTGACCATCGTATTTTCTGCCTGCAGGTCGATATCGAGTTCTCCATTGAATTTTTCTACCTTCAATATATGGGTGTTGGCCACATTTACAATGATATCATTCAGATCTACTTCCTTAATTTTCAATGTGGCTTTCTGTTTATCGAACAGCGACATTTGCAGTACCTTTTCTACCTGAAAACTCAATCGTTTTGTTTCGTCGTTTATCACACCTGCCACGTGTTTGAATACTTCGGGCGATTTGGTGATGGATTCGTCCTTCAACATTTGTGATGCCAGTGAGATGGTTGAAACGGGCGTTTTAAGCTCGTGAGTCATGTTGTTGATAAAATCGTTTTTCATTTCTGACAGCCGTTTTTGCCTGAACAGACTCACAATCGTAAAAATGAACGTAACCAAAAGGATGAACGTAAAAATCATGGAGGGCACAAAAAATGAGAGTTCGCTGTACACAAAGTCCCTTTTTGTTGGGAAATATACTTTCAGCGAGTTCAGTCTCGACGGTGGATCGTTTGGAAACAGAATCTGAGTATAGGTTGATTTTTCATCCCTGGCTGAAAATCCGGGTGAAGAATAAACTATCCTGTTGTTGAAGTCGATGACCTGAAAACTGTAAGGAACGTTTAAAGCGCTGTTTAGCAACTCTGACCGGATATATTTGTCCAAATCGTAAAAGTTTATCCGTTCCTCAATCGGATCGCTGCTTGCCCTGTACAGGAGTTTTAAAATAACCTCATTCATCAGCGCCTGTTCGTACAGGTAACGTTTTGAAAACGATTGTTGCAAGTCAAACGAAGTTTTTGAGATCGTGTTCACGCCGTGCCGTGGCGATAAAAATACTCCCCCTCTTCCTATTTCGTCTATTGAACTTTGGTTTTGAATGATCTGCTCAATCCTTGTTTCACTTCCATCGGGATTCGTAATGGTTGCCCGGGTTTGTTCGGTAACGATGTTGGTTGAAGATCCGGACTGTTTGTACTGAGAGTACCTGTTTTCCGATTCCAGCATATCTTCCTCCAGGTATCGCCGGGTTTGTTCCTGTTCCAAATCTCTCGATACATTAATAAGGCTTCTCTTCACCATCTCGTTAAATTGCTGCTCCCTCACAGACATACTTGCTTTCATATATCTTACCTGAAGGAATAGCAACGAGAAGAAAGCTACGAACATAACTACTGCAAGCAACCAGATAGTCGATTTTTTCATACTTTTGCTTTACCTATCTCCGTTTTTTTTAGTTGACAAATTTAAAAATATTAAAGATCGTTTTTAGTTATCAATTTAACAAATAAACGGCTTTTTTGTTTAACATATCCCCTTAAAATTATAAAAAATCGTAAAAGTAGTTGGCTTACAACATTATTTAAGAGAATAGTTAAAGCGCAGCTTTCTTTTTAGGGAAAATTTGCGTTGGCTGAGGCAGTCAATGCCTGCCGAAAATTTTATTGCCAATAAAAAACCCGATAGGATGATATCGGGGTCTTGCTGGTGTTGCGGAGGATCAGGCGTTTTCTCTTTGCCGGTTTTGAAGATCCTCTGCTTTAATTCTTTTCTCTTCCACATCACGTTTATCGGCAAGTTTTAGTAATTTTTTTGCTTCCACGAAATTTGAATAGAGCAAAAAGGCTGTTGCCAATGTAGTGAGGTAATATATGGAATGGGGAATAAATGCTTCCAAGGTAATAATTGCTCCCAGGATGATGCGGACTTCGGTGGGCCCGAATATGCCCGAATCGATGGAATATTGTCCGCCTACCTTATACCTCAGTTGTGCCGTGATCATCTGCCATCCGTACAGAACGACGAACAGAAAGCCCAAGTATTTCCAGACACCTTCTGCATAAACCGTAAATCCGAGTCCTATTAAGATGGTACCTACCCAATCGACGGTAACGTCCAACGAAAATCCGTACCATTTACGTGGATTGTTCCGGTAATAGGCAATTCTGCCGTCGAGTGAGTCGCCAAACCAGTTAATCGCAAATCCAACGATGGATAGCAGTAGCCAGTAGCGGCTGAAAAAAGCACCTAACACAATACTGGATGCGACCATGACATTTCCAAAAAAACCGATGGCGGTCAGTCCATCCGAATTTATCCATAACGGAACTTTTTGAACCAGGTATGCTATTAATTTTTGCTCCGAGCTTTTTAATATATTGGTTCTTTTTCGGTCTTTCGCTATGATATTTAGCGTTTTAACCATTTTTTCTCTTGTTTCTTTTTTCATTTCCGTAATTTTTACACGTGGAAATACAGTATAGTCACGAAGTAATTAATCTACAAATTTAGCTTTAAAAATGGATGTTTCGAATTTGTTAAGGACAATTTATCTTTAAAAAAAGTTAACAATTTGTGGCAAAACAAAAAAAATGCGCCGGTCAGGCGCATTTAAAAAGGTATGTGGTAGACTGATTATTCCGCTTTTGGCTCTTCAGCCGGAGCTTCATTAGCCGGAGCTTCTGTTTTTGGTTCTACGGATTCATTTTCAGTTGTTTCCGTAACTTCAGTTGTTTCTGCAGCCTCAACGGTCTCTTCTACTGTTTCTTCTGCAACCGGATTGTTTTCAGCTTCCGCTTCGGCTTTTTTCTTCGCCAATGCTTCCGCTTTTGCTTTGTTCACTTCTTTTTCAGCATCCAGGCGGGCCTTTTCTGCTGCACGTTGTGCTTCTTCGTCTTTGTTTTTCAGCTTTTGGCTGGCTTGCAGTTTGGAGTTCATCCATGCTTCGAATCTCTTTTCAGCTTCTGCCTCATCGAAAGCGCCCTTTGCTACACCTCCCAGGAGATGTTTTTTCATTAATACTCCTTCGTCCGACAAAATATTACGGACGGTGTCTGTGGGTTGCGCACCCACTTGCAGCCAATACAAAGCTCTGTCGAAATCTAAAGTGATAGTAGCAGGATTTGTGTTCGGATTGTAAGATCCGATCCTTTCAATGTACTTTCCATCACGTGGAGCTCTGCTATCTGCAACGATAATCTGGTAGAAGGCGTAATTTTTACGGCCTCTTCTTTGTAAACGCAGTTTTGTTGCCATTTAGTAGTTTTTGTGAATGTTAGAAATTTTGTATGTATGAAATAAAACTCCTGTTTTTTTGTGCAGGAGTTCAGTATTTGTGATCCGCCTGGGGCTCGAACCCAGGACCCCATCCTTAAAAGGGATGTGCTCTACCTGCTGAGCTAGCGAATCAGCCTAAATGCTTTCTTTCAAAAGCGAGTGCAAAGGTAAATCAAAATATTTTAATAAGCAAAACTTGTGGAAATAAAATTGCAATAAATTTTTAACAGTTCTGCTAACGTGTTAATACCTATAATGTTCCGGCTTGTATGGCCCGTCGATATTTACCCCGATATAGCCGGCCTGTTCGGGGGTAAGTGTTGTCAGTTTTACCCCGATTTGTTCCAGGTGAAGCCGGGCAACTTCTTCATCCAGCTGTTTGGAAAGCCGGTATACACCTGTTTCGTAATCGTTTTTCCACAAATCAATCTGTGCCAGGGTTTGGTTGGCAAACGAATTACTCATCACAAACGAAGGATGGCCGGTTGCACAACCCAGGTTCACCAGACGGCCTTCGGCAAGCAGGAATATGGAGTTCCCTTTAGGGAAAGTATATTTGTCTACCTGCGGTTTGATATTAGTGTGAGCGATCCCTGGAAAACTGATCAGTTTGTCCACCTGTATTTCGTTGTCGAAATGCCCGATATTGCACACAATGGATTGGTCTTTCATGTTGTGCATATGCTCGATGGTAACCACGTCCCGGTTTCCGGTGGTGGTCACAAAGATGTTGCCTTCTTTCACGGCTTCTTCCATGGTGGTTACCTGAAATCCTTCCATGGCGGCCTGCAGGGCACATATGGGATCGATCTCCGTAACGATAACCCGGGCTCCGTAGGAGCGCATGGATTTGGCACAGCCTTTTCCCACGTCGCCGTAACCCAGCACGACCACTACTTTTCCTGCAATCATCACGTCGGTGGCTCGTTTTATGCCGTCGGCCAGTGATTCGCGGCAACCGTACAGGTTGTCAAATTTCGATTTGGTAACCGAATCGTTGACGTTGATGGCGGGAACCAGCAGCTCCCCTCTTTCCATCATCTGGTACAACCGGTGAACGCCGGTTGTGGTCTCTTCCGAAATACCCTTCAGTTCGGCAACAGTGCGGTGCCAGCGTTGGCTGTCTTCTCTCAGTATACGGTTTAACGTATCCAGAACTACCTGTTCTTCACGATTGGCCCCTTTTCTATCAATGGTTTTCGCATCTTTTTCTGCCCGATAACCCAAGTGCACGAGCAACGAAGCATCTCCTCCGTCGTCAACGATCAGGTTCGGACCTTTCCCGCCGGGGAATCGTAGTGCCATCTCCGTACACCACCAATATTCTTCCAGCGTTTCGCCCTTCCATGCATAAACGGGGATTCCGGCTGCGGCAATCGCAGCAGCAGCGTGGTCTTGAGTGGAGAATATGTTGCAACTGGCCCACCGTACGTCGGCTCCTAAATCAACCAGTGTTTCTATCAGTACGGCAGTCTGTATGGTCATGTGCAGTGAACCCGTGATGCGGGCCCCCTGGAGAGGTTTTTCCGATGCATATTTTTTGCGGATTGACATCAACCCAGGCATTTCGTGTTCAGCAATTTCAATTTCCTTCCGTCCGAAACCGGCCAGGGAGATATCCGCTATTTTATAAGGTAAATCCAAAGAAAAATTTTTATCCATTTCCGTTTTATTTATTTTTAAGCCTACAAAGTTACAAAATTTACAGAATGTTTTTACCTTTGAAACCAGTAATCACTGAATTTGTTACTGAATTTTAGCATGTGTTACGGTATCAGCAAATATTGACAGCTTGAAGATTATCTATTCTAAATACCTTCCTGTGAAGGGTTTTCGCGCGATCAATCTTTTTGGGATCATTTTTGCCAGAAAGGAACAGCCGGAGTTAAGCAGGCAGATTATCAACCACGAGTTGATTCATACCCGGCAGATGCTGGAGTTATTGGTTATCGGATTTTATGTCTGGTACATTACGGAATGGGTAATTAAATGGATTATTTACAAGGATCGGCTTTTGGCGTACAGAAACATTGGATTTGAGCGTGAAGCATTTGATAACGATGCGAATTTAGATTACTTGAAGTATCGGAGACGGTATGGATTTGCAGGTTACGTTTTGTAACAAGATACATTTCACTTAAAAATCACAGAAATATGGAACCGACAAAAATTCCACCTGACTTTCATGCAAAAAACAAGCAGGTGAAATGTCTGCGGATATTTTTTTTACTGGCTCTTGTCAGCACAACCTTCACCATGTGCGCGCAAAAAAGTAAAAAGGAAATCAATTTAAAACAATATACAACTATGGGATATAATCAATTGACTCCTGAAGAAGAGTTTGTTATTTTACATAAAGGAACCGAACGCCCTTTCACGGGAGAACTGTTGGAAAACAAAGCCAAAGGAACCTACGTTTGTAAACGGTGCGATGCGCCGCTCTACCGTTCCGAAGACAAGTTCGAATCGAATTGCGGGTGGCCGTCTTTCGACGATGAAATTGTCGGTGCTGTAAAACGCGTCCGGGATGCTGATGGACGACGTACCGAAATTCTTTGCAACAATTGCGGAGCACACCTGGGTCACGTTTTTCTGGACGAGGGTTTTACGGCCAAGCAGACGCGCCATTGCGTGAACTCCATCTCCATGAAGTTTATTCCTGCAGGCCATACGGATCTGCGAAAGGGTTACTTTGCCTCCGGCTGTTTCTGGGGGACTGAATATTTTTTTATGAAAGCCAAAGGCGTGAAAGAGACCCATGTCGGATTTATGGGCGGCCACGTGGATAATCCCACCTACGAACAGGTTTGTCAGAAAAATACTGGACACCTGGAGACGACTGAAGTGGTTTTTGATCCGGCGGAAACAACCTATGAAGAAATGGTTAAGCTGTTCTTCGAAACCCACGATTTCACACAAACCAACGGACAAGGCCCCGATATTGGCCCGCAGTACCTGTCCTGTATCTTCTATTCAACACCTCGGGAGAAAGAGATTGCTGAAAAATACATCGCCCTACTGACAAATAAAGGATACAAAGTGGCTACAACACTTAAGCCGGCTTCTACATTCTGGAAAGCAGAGAATTACCACCAGCAGTACTACGAGCATAAGGGAACAAAACCGTATTGCCACAAGTATACCAAAGTTTTCTGAATTTATTGTTTTTTATAAAACTTTTCGATGATCCGATGCGTTTATTACATGTATTGTTTAAATATAAAATGATCAAAAGTTTAACTAACTAAAAACAGTAAATTATGAAAGTATTTCGTTTGGTATCGATGCTCGCATTGATCCTTGCAGTTGGGGTTGCAACAACCTCCTGCAAAAAAGTAAAAGACGCTGATGTGCAAGCTGCTGCCCAAATGGCGTTGGTTGCTAATCCCGATTTGGCAGATGTTTCAGTGGCTGTATTGGATCAGGTAGCCACACTCTCGGGAACGGTAAAAGATGATGCATCCAAAGCTTACGCAGAAACTACTGTGGCAGCGGTTGAAAATGTTAAATCGGTGGTTAATAACATCGAAGTTGTTCCTCCTGCCCCTGATTTTACAGCTATTGACGCTGCCCTTAATTCCGGCTTGGCTGATGCGTTGAAGGACCACGCAACCGTTAAGGCAGAAGTAAAGGACGGTGTGGTTACGTTGACAGGTGAAATTCGCAAGAGGGATTTACAGAAGTTGATGGAAAAGGTAAATGCGCTTAATCCGCAGCAAGTTGTCAATAACATTACTGTAAAATAACCGGAGATATGGCATTACAGGAAAAATACAAGGAACTGGTTGACCTTGCCCGACAATATGGCGCAACCGTAAGTGATGAAGGCAACGTGTTAAGAGTGAGGGGAGAGGTCCCCTCGGGTGCTTTGAAAGACAAAATGTGGGAAATCTACGACAGGATTGATCCCAATTTTAAAAACAACGACCTGATACTCGACGTAAATGTTAAAGCTACCGAAGGTGGAAAAGTAAAAGTGGTTACCCGTGAGAGCAACCTGAATATCCGTAAAGGCCCTGGAACAGACCAGCCGATTGTGGGAAAAGCAGCTCACGGAGATGTGATCACGCTTATCAGCAAAGCGAACAATCAATGGTGGTTGGTACGTGACAACGACGGTGAAGAGGGGTATTGCTACTCCCAGTACCTTGAACCCGTACAGTAGGCTGAAGGCATTTGATGGAGAAAAGCTTCCGTTCCTAAAAGGAGCGGAAGTTTTTTTATGGAAAAATGATGCTTGATTCATGTATAAACTTTGCGGTAAACATTCCGGCTGAACAGAAAAATAACTACATTTGCAGATTAATTTATCGTAAAGTCAACGATTACTTTTGAGTTGATTTAAAGTTATGCAGACCAGTACAAATCAAACGGGGCAGTACACCTTTACCATTATTGTCCCTGTTTATAATGAAGAAGACAACATTGCCCGGTTAGAAGAAAAACTCAGCAATTATTTGCCTCAGTCGCTTTATAAAACGTGTGTCTTGTTTGTGAACGATGGTTCAACGGACGATAGTGGAAGCCGCATACACCAGATGTGCGACAGACATCCCGGTTTTTTCTATATTGAGATGAAAAGAAACGGCGGGCTCAGTGCCGCGCTTAAAGCTGGCTTCGATCACTGCTTTTCGGAATACGTAGGGTACATGGATGCGGATATGCAAACCGATGCGGATGATTTTAACCTTCTGCTCCCCGGTTTGGCTAATTGTGAATTTGTTACGGGTATTCGTGCCAACCGCAAGGATTCTTTTTTCAAAAACCTGCAATCGAAGATAGCGAACGGTTACCGGCGGATGATGACGGGAGATGGTGTTTCTGATACGGGGTGCCCGCTTAAAGTGATGTATACAGATTATGCCAAGCGTATTCCTATGTTCAGGGGGATGCACCGGTTTCTTCCGGCGCTCATTTTGTTGCAGAACGGCAACGTGCAACAAATTCCTGTAAGGCATTATCCACGTATAGCGGGAAAATCGAAATATCATTTGTGGAATCGCCTCACCGGGCCTTTTATCGACTGTTTTGCCTATCGGTGGATGAAGAAAAGGTACATAAACTACCACATCGTTGCCAGTAATTTACATTGATTATGCAAGGAAGTCCGGCCTGGGTATACGCGATTGGTTTTCTGGCGCAAGCTTTTTTTTCGGCACGGCTGTTGTACCAATGGATTGTCACCGAAAAGGCCAAAAAAGTACTTTCTCCTGCTGCATTCTGGATACTAAGTATTTTTGGATCGTACCTGCTGTTTATTTACGGTGTGCTCAGGAATGATTTTGCGATTATTCTGGGGCAGTTTATTTCGTATTACATCTATTTGTGGAACCTCGATCTGAAAGGGCTCTGGAAGGGCCTCCCTTTTGCATTAAAATCCATTCTGTTGCTCACCCCCCTCGCAGCTACGTTTTTCCTGATGCGGGATATTCCGGCCTTTGCCGCCGCATTTTTTCAGAACAAGAATGTTCCTTTCTGGTTGTTGGTCTTCGGTTCTGTCGGCCAGGTCCTGTTTACTTTCCGGTTTATTTATCAATGGATATATTCGACACATCGTCGTGAATCTGCACTGCCCATTGGATTCTGGGTGATCAGCCTGTTGGGATCGGCCAGCATCATTGCCTACGGGATTTTCCGGCTCGATCCGGTATTGATTCTCGGACAATCGTTTGGTTTCGTGGCGTATATCCGGAATATAATGATTGATTATTCAAACAAAAAACATATATCGGATGAAGAATAAATACCTGTACCTTATTTGGTTTGTTGCCTTACTTCCGGTAATGATTCTCCGTGATTATACGCCCGATAACGAACTGCGGTATTTAAGCATTGTGGATGAGGCATTGCAAAACGGTGATGTTTTCACGTTTACCAACCAGGGTGAAATTTATGCCGATAAACCGCCGCTCTATTTTTGGCTGATGATGGCCGGAAAAATATTGCTTGGAGGGCATCGGATGTGGTTTTTGTCCTTGTTGTCGTTTGTTCCGGCGGTAATAGTTCTCACGACTATGGCAAAATGGGTCCGGAAAGAAAACGCAGAAAATCAGACCGAAGCTTTGCTGATGTTGATGACGGCGGGGTTGTTTACCGGCCTTGCTCTTGTGGTTCGGATGGATATGCTGATGTGCATGTTTATCGTATTGGCGCTCTATACGTTCTTTAAAATATATAAAGGGGAAGGAGGAAAACGCGACTCTTTTTTGTTTCCGGTATATGTTTTCCTCGCACTTTTTACGAAAGGGCCTGTGGGAATCCTGGTCCCGTTGTTGTCGACACTTGTCTTTCTTCTCTATCAACGGAAAATTCATACGTGGAGACAGTATTGGGGCTGGAAAAGCCTGCTTGTTTTGTTGTTGGGATGCGGTATCTGGTTTGCCGGAGCTTACATGGAATCGGGGAGTGAGTACCTCAATAACCTGTTGGTGCATCAGACGGTGGGCAGGGGAATCAACGCCTTTCATCACAAACGCCCGTTTTATTATTACGTCCTGTCTGTTTGGTACTCGTTGGCACCGTGGATGTTTCTCTCCGTCGGATTGATTGCCTTTGGGGGAGTACGAAGAAAAATTCAAACCGAAATTGAGCGTTTCTTCTTGATTATTATACTGACAACGTTTGTCATGCTGTCGGTTATCAGTTCGAAGCTGGCCGTTTACCTGCTTCCTTCTTTTCCATTTTTCATTTTCCTTCCGGCACTTCTGTTGAAAAAATTTGATCCAACGAATATCTGGTTGCGTATTTCATTAGCTGTTCCGGCAATAATCTTTACATTGGCCTTACCTGCTGTGTTTTATCTTTCTGGAACAGATGATGCTTTTTTTGCCGGTGTTTTTCTGGTTTATCTTGCTGCGGGCATCATCACGCTTAGCGGGTTAATAGTTTTATACCTGTTGTTTTTTAAAAAACAGTTGCAACGCCCGGTTCGGGTGATGGCTGCCGGGGTGCTGCTGACGGTATTTGTTGCCGGGTTGGCCATGCCGCAACTGAATCCCTATTTGGGGTGGAGCCGGTTGTGTGAGAAAGCCTCTGCCGTGGCATCCGAAAAACGAACAACGGATTATTACGTTTATGGTATTTCACGTGCCGAAAGCATGGATGTTTTTTTGAAAAAAGACGTGATTTTTGCTGATAAGGAGGAAATCGTGAAAAATAAGCTGGACGGACAACTTCTTTTGATTTCCGATAAGGCTATAAAAAAAGACGAGGATATCCGGTCGTTTCTTTTCGGTAAAGAGCAATATGCGGTTGGTAAGTATTTAGTTGTAGCATTATAAGTGTAAAAAAATGAAAGTATTGGTCACCGGTGCTGCCGGATTTATTGGTTACCACGTTGTCAAAAAACTGCTTACTCAAGATCTAGAGGTGGTTGGGCTCGACAACATCAACGGTTATTACGATGTAGGATTAAAGTTTGCCCGCCTGGCAGATTCAGGCATTCCGAAAGAAAAAATAAAAAAAGGCCAATGTGTACAAAGCCATAAATTTCCGGCCTATCGTTTTATCCAACTCGATCTAGCCGACCGGGAAGATGTTTTTTTACTTTTTAGAAATGAAAGATTTACTCATGTGATCAATCTCGCCGCACAGGCGGGTGTCAGGTATTCGCTCGAAAATCCGTTGTCTTACATTCACTCAAATATTGTCGGTTTTACCAACTTGCTTGAGGCTTGCCGCACATCGTCCATACGGCATCTTGTGTATGCCAGCTCAAGCAGCGTGTATGGTGAAGATACGCCCGTCCCCTACAAGGAGTCTGCCCGGACCGATCATCCGATAAGCTTATATGCCGCAACTAAGAAATCCAATGAGTTGTTGGCGTATACTTACAGCCGGTTGTATAAACTGCCGGTAACCGGCATCCGTTTTTTTACCGTTTACGGGCCGTGGGGCCGTCCCGACATGGCACCCTGGCTGTTCATGTCTGCTATATCGAAAGGTATGCCCATAAAAGTATTCAATAAAGGGGAGATGCAGCGTGATTTTACATACATTGATGATGTAGTGGAAGGTGTGATGAAAATTATCCCTTCCCCTCCGCAAACCGGAATTCCGAGCATGGTTTATAACATGGGGTGCTCGTCACCGCTGCAATTGATGGATTTTATCGGTATTATCGAAAAGACAACGGGGAAAAAGGCCATTGTCGAAATGGCCGATATGCAACCCGGCGACGTTGTTTCCACTTTTGCCGATACGTCATTGCTAGAAGCCGACTTCGGGTACAAACCTTCCACGCCGGTTGAAACAGGGATCCGGAAGTTTTTTGAGTGGTTCGGCGATTACGAAGCGAAAAGACCGAGATAGACAGGGGATTATTTTGCCAGTAGCTTTCCCAAAATGGCCGAAGAGATAAAATCTGCCGCTTTTGTATTCAACCCTCCGCCCATCACCAGCATATCGGCACGTTCCCGCGATGGTTTTATGAACTCCTCGTGCATTGGCCGCACCGTTTGATAGTAACGTTTTATTACCTCCTGAGCTGTTCTTCCGCGCGACTCCATGTCGCGTTCGATAATGCGCGAAAGCCGGTAGTCCGACTCTACCTCCAGGTAAATACGCATATCCATTTCGTCGCAGAGTTCGGGTTGCGTGAGAATCAGGATTCCCTCAATCAGCAGTATCTTATTGGGTTTTATGTGGATCGTTTCGGGCTGTCGGGTACAGGTAAGGTAGGAGTAGGTGGGGGAATCTATCTCCTGTCCCGATTTCAGTTTTTGGATATCGCCCCGCATCAGCTCCCATTCAATGGAGTCGGGATGGTCGAAATTCAGCACCCGACGTTGCTCGATGGGCAAATGGCTGCTGTCTTTATAGTACGAATCCTGCGTGAGCAGTGAAATCTGGTCGTAAGGAACTCTTTCGAGGATGGAGTTAACCAAAGTGGTTTTTCCCGAGCCGGAACCCCCGGCAATACCAATAATGAACATATATATAAATTTGGGCTTGAATGCTTGTTGGGTTTATTCCCTGGCAAATAGCAGTTTAAGTGAAAGGATGATATCGGCTTTGTTGCTGTTTTCACGAAGAATTACAAGTACCGTATCGTTGCCGGCAATGGTTGCCATGATACCCGGGATGTTGTTGGTGTCTATGTCCTGGGCCACGCCTCGGGCATATCCTCCGGGGGTTTTCAGGACAGCAAACTGGCCCGAGAATTCAATATTGATAATGCCGTGACGGAAAAAAGGAGAGGTCATCCCAAACTTTTCCGATTTTGGCTGGGGCAACTGGATCCCGGGTAGCCGGTAAAAATAGTTGCCGGCGGCATCGGGCGTTTTAGCCACCTTCATCTCCCGGAAATCGCGCGACAACGTGGCTTGTGTCAGTTCAAAACCTCTGTCGGAAAGCTGTTTCAAGAGCTCCTCCTGGCTTTCGATAGAGCTATTGCCCAAAATCTGAGCAATAGCTTCCTGACGTTCCTCTTTACCGGGTTTCTTCATAGACGGTGTGGTTGGCTCACGGATTACTTCCCCCAAAAGTAAAAACAACCGGTATGGGTGCCGGAACTTTGACGGGCCTGTTTCCCACCATAAGCTTAGGCCAAAGTTTCACCGTCACCTTTGTTTCATCGGACGACAAACCTAAAAAGCCACTCATCTCACGGGCGACACGATCGCGGGAATACCTGTTTATCAGGTTTTTTAGATCCACCCCGATGGATAAGGGCAACACGGCTGTTTGTCCGGGTTCAACGCGAAGAGGAACATCCATTTTCCCGGTTGTAAACTCCATTTCATTGATTTCAATGGCATACTCGAGTGCATTTAGAAATGCGGCCGCCTGATTGGGATTTTTTACATCCATGTTGAGGGTCATGCTGAAAGGGATGGTTTGTAAATTTCCTCCGGTCAGGATACTCGAAATGGAAGCAAAGTTAGAAAGTGAGATGGTTGAACCATTCCCCAGGTTTATTCCGGCCAACTGTATATCGGTGACGGAGTTATACGTGTATTCACACTGCGATAACTGAATGGCTCCGCCAATCTGATTAAGCACGTCACAGCTTGATAACGAGAAAATCAGCAGTATAATAAGCACTGTTTTTTTCATCTCTCCAGGGTTATTTTGTTATTTGTTTAATTACCGGATAGTTACCATGGTTGCTCCGAATCCGTATTCGCGGAACGAAGCGTCTTGATAGTAACAACTTTTGTATTTATTTTTTATCTCCTTGAGTAGCGTATTTTTTAATACGCCGTCGCCCTTCCCGTGAATAAAGACTATTTTCTGGCCTTTTCGTTTAAGGTTTTCCTGCATCACCTCGTTAAATTTCGCGAGTTGATATTCGAGTATTTCGGCATTGTTCATGCCTTTTGTGTTGTCTATAAGTTCATTGATGTGTAAATCCACTTCAATTGCGGGTTGGTGCTCTTTCTTTTCTATTCTTTGTATGCGGGGACGTTCTTCTGAAACAGTTTTTTCTTGCATTGCACGCTGGATTTCTCCTGCAGAAACCAGCATTTCCCGTTCTGGAATATCGTTCCGGGTAATGTAATAGACAAGTGCATTTTCGTCAAAATAATCGTTCTCCGTAAAACTGTGCAGCTTGTAAAACTTTACCGTATCGATACGTAATTCAACCGAGACCGGACTCTTGAAGCGGAACGTTTTGTTGTGCTTAAACGATACAAACTGAACACAAACTTTTTCCAGATCGTTCAGTTGGGATTTGTCGAACTCTTCGATAAAAATCTGTGTGTTGGGTTCTACGATACCGTTGAAACGACTTTTCCAAGAGTTGTTCTCCCGGCTCATGTAATTGAGGAAAAGGTAGTAATTGCTGTCGTTCACGAAATAGCATTCAAACGAAGTCTGAGTCATGTTCCGGGCATCGGCAGGCAGGTAAACCAGGCAGGTGGTGATCTTCTCGCCTTCGGCGGTTTCGGTGACCGGCCCCGTTTCATCGAGACGGGCAGAAGGCTTCGGTTCCTTAACCGGAACTTCGGTTTCGGGTTGTCCCAATTTTTCGTTTCCTGCGGCTTCCACAACCACACATTCCGAAACAAGAACAGGTACGTCGAATCCGTTTTCGTCTTCTACAATAACCAGTTGTTTGTTTAAAAACCCTTTTACCTGTCCTCCCCCCACGGTGTTCAGAAAACGAACCTTGTCGCCGATTTGTAATTTTTTCATTTGAACGTGCAGTTTCTTATATGCATTTTTTGATGCAAACACAAAGTTGCCTAATTTTGTCGGATTATTTACAGAAATTGTAATAAAAAAAAGACTAATTTTCTTAAAAATGAAAAAATGCGACGCGGAAAAGATCAGAATTGCTGATTATAGCTATACGCTTCCTCCCGAAAAAATAGCCAGATATCCGTTGGAAAAAAGAGATTCATCGAAACTGTTGCTCTTCAGAAACAATACGATATCTACCCGGCCTTTCTCCGGGATTGGTGCAGAAATACCCGAAGGCAGCTTACTGGTTTTCAACGACACCCGTGTGATTCATGCCCGGTTGATTTTCGAAAAAAGTACGGGTGCCGTTATTGAAATTTTTTGCCTTTCGCCGCATGCTCCAAGGGACTATTCGGTAAATTTTCAACAACGAACATCCTGTTCCTGGCATTGTATGATTGGCAATGCCAAACGCTGGAAAGATGATGTGTTGCAGATGAAAGTTTCTGTAAATAATGAAAATGTGTTGCTTTCTGCACGAAAGATAGAGAGTAATGCGGACGATGTGATTGTTGAGTTTTCGTGGAATAATCCGGGTTTTACGTTTTCCGAATTACTGGAAATTGCCGGAAAACTGCCCATTCCTCCTTATTTAAATCGTGCTTCGGAAGCAAGGGATGATGAAACGTATCAAACGGTTTATTCTGCGGTGGAAGGGTCGGTAGCTGCTCCAACGGCAGGGTTACACTTCACCTCCGAAGTAATGAGGTCTTTTCGGAAAAAAGGAATCCAATCTGCCCGGGTTACCTTGCATGTGGGAGCGGGCACCTTCAAGCCGGTGAAATCCGAAACCATCGGTGACCACGATATGCATATGGAGTTTATCTCCGTTTCAAGAGAAACGGTTCAGGCCTTGTACGAAAATGAAAATAACCTGATTGTCGTAGGGACCACGTCTATGCGTACCGTGGAGAGTCTGTACTACCTGGGGAAAAAAATACTTCTTCAGCCGGATATTCAACCGGAGGAATTAGTGGTTTTTCAATGGGAGCCTTACGGTGAAGAAAATCCGGTTTCTCCTAAACTAGCCCTTAAATCCATCATCGATTATCTTATTAGAAATAATGCAGATCAATTGCTTGCCTTTACTCAGGTTATGATTGTTCCCGGTTACACGTTCCATTATCCCCAGGCGCTCATCACCAATTTCCACCAGCCTCAGAGTACATTATTGTTGTTGATTGCTTCGGGTATCGGCAAGTATTGGCGGGATGTTTACGATTACGCGTTACAAAACGATTACCGCTTCTTGAGTTATGGCGATAGTTCATTGCTGTGGCTTACAGCCAATCAAGCGATATAGCTGCTATAGTCCTATGCTTATTGAACGATCAGGGGTAGAGGTGGATTATTGGATATGATAAAAAGAAGATAGTATAACGCTTTTTGTTTTGATTTGAAAGGTTTGGTGCTATTTTAATAAAAATATTTTAGTATATTTGTACCTTGGATTTATACTTCGGAAGCATAAATCATCTTTCCTAATATATGTATTAATAGGTTATCAATTTGAAAATAAGATAATTTTATGGAAAATATAAACGAAGCATTGAGCCTTTTACTGGTAGGTTTAACAACTGTATTGATTATTTTGTCTCTGGTAGTTTTGATCGGTAATGGGGTTATTCGTTTTACCAACCGGTTTATTCCGGCAGAAACCATGGCCGTGAAAAAGGAGTTTGCCACCGGGAAAGCCAAACCTACCAATCCCGCGAAGATTGCTGCCGTTATTGCTGCTGTTGAAGCCATAACCGGAGGCAAAGGGAAAATAGAGAAGATCGACAAAATAGAAAAATAAAAATAATCATACAAAACATGGCAAAAGAAATAAAATTCAGTTTACTGTACAGAGACATGTGGCAATCGTCGGGCAAGTATGTCCCGACGGTTGAACAACTGCTGGAGGTGGCTCCGGCAATCGTGGATATGGGGTGCTTTGCGAGAGTTGAAACCAATGGAGGAGGGTTTGAACAGATCAATCTTCTTTTCGGCGAGAACCCCAATGTGGCCGTTCGGAAATGGACACAACCGTTTAACGACGCAGGTATTCAGACGCATATGCTGGAGCGCGGGCTGAACGGTATCCGCATGAGTCCTGTCCCGGCTGATGTTCGCCGGCTGATGTTTCAGGTAAAGAAAAAGCAGGGGACCGATATCGCCCGGTCGTTTGACGGCCTTAACGATCCGCGTAACCTGGAGAGTTCCATCAGGTTTGCCAAGGAGGCTGGTATGATTTCACAAGCTGCGCTTAGCCTTACGGTATCGGAAGTACACACTGTAGAATACTATACCGAACTGGCTGACACGCTGATTGGAATGGGTGCCGATGAAATTTGTGTGAAGGATATGGCGGGAATTGCCCGTCCGGCAACCGTTGGGAAAATAATTAAAAACATAAAAGAGAAGCATCCGGATATTCCTGTTACTTATCATGGACACGCAGGACCCGGATTCCAGATGGCTTCCATACTCGAAGCCGCTTACGCAGGCGTCGATTACGTGGATACGGCCATGGAACCGCTGGCGTGGGGAACCGGACATGCGGATGTGCTGGCTATCCAGGCCATGCTTAAGGATGCAGGCTTTAAAGTGCCGGACATCAATATGAAAGCGTACATGAAAGTTCGCTCCCTGACACAAAAATATATAGATGATTTTCTAGGATATTACATCAACCCGAAGAACAGGTTGATGAACTCGTTGCTTATCGGACCCGGACTTCCGGGCGGTATGATGGGTAGTCTGATGGCTGATTTGGAGAGCAACCTGGAGTCATTGAACAAGTGGCTGTCAAAAAATGGCAAAGAAGAAATTACTCTGGATGATTTACTGATCAAGCTTTTTAACGAAGTGGCTTATGTATGGCCTAAGATCGGAAATCCACCTTTAGTCACTCCGTTCAGCCAGTATGTAAAGAACCTGGCACTGATGAATGTTATGCAGATAGAAAGAGGCAAGGAGCGCTGGTCGGTCATTGCTGATAATATATGGGACATGATCCTGGGCCGGTCGGGAAAACTGCCGGGAACGTTGGCACCTGAAATTGTTCAGTTGATAAAAGAACAGGGCAGGGAGTTTTACAATGGAAATCCGCAAGACCTTTATCCTAATCAGCTGGATGAGTTCCGTGCTGAGATGAAAAAAAACAACTGGGATTTTGGGCAGGACGATGAAGAGTTGTTTGAGCTTGCCATGCATCCCGAACAGTACAGAGCCTACAAGTCGGGCGCTGCAAAAAAAGCTTTTGAAGAGGATCTGGCCAAGCGAAAGGCTGCGGCACAAGTTGAAAAAACTCAGCCTTCACCGGTTGAAGTTCCGGCAAACGGTGCAACAAACAATTTCCAACCCCGGCAGCTAGTGATCAACGTAGATAACGAAGAATACAGGGTCTATATATCCTATCCCGAGAACGACGGTATTCCGTTTCACCCCGTAAACAAAGATGTTCCGCCTCAGCCGAAAGTTGTTGACAGTCCTTCCGCTGTTCTTCCCGGTGGAAAAGTAAAAGAGGTAATCTCTCCCCTCGAAGGGAAGTTCTACTTAACCAAAGATTCTTCTGAAACACCATTGAAAGTGGGGAGTGAAGTGAAAATAGGAGAAGTTATCGGCTACATTGAATCCATGAAAACCTACAATGCCGTATCTGCTGAGGAAAGCGGTAAAGTGATTGAAATCTGTTTCTCAAACGGTGATTCGGTGGAAGAGGACGATATCCTTGTAAAATTGCAATGAAGCTATGAATGAGATTTTTTCGAACTTAGTAGATATGACGGCTTTTGGAAGCATTTCCTGGGGTACCTTACTTATGTGGATCATCGCTTTCATCCTGTTGTATCTGGGTATAAAAAAACAATATGAGCCGTTGCTCCTTGTTCCTATAGGGTTTGGTGTGCTGCTGGCAAACCTCCCCTTGGCTGGTTTGGGCATAGTGGATAACTCGCTCGTTCAATCGCCTGACGGAAGCTATATGAACCTGCTTGATATTGCCAGTGAGTACGGGATTATGAATTTCCTTTATTATGCGCTTATCAAGACTGGACTGCTGCCACCCATTATTTTTATGGGAGTAGGTGCATTGACGGATTTCGGACCCATGCTTCGTAACCTGAAACTTTCGTTGTTCGGTGGTGCTGCGCAATTGGGCATTTTTACCGTGCTTATTATAGCCGTACTTGTTGGTTTCAATATGAAGGAAGCCGCATCGCTAGCCATTATCGGTGGTGCAGACGGGCCTACGGCCATTTACACTACCATCAAGTTAGCACCCCATTTATTGGGTCCCATAGCTATTGCCGCTTATTCTTATATGGCGTTGGTTCCGGTGATTATTCCGTTGGTAGCCAATTTGCTGATGACCAAGAAGGAATTTCGTATCCACATGAAGAAAATGGATAAGCAGTTTCCCCCCAAGCACGAAATCAAACACCTGAAGACGGTGAAAATTGTTTTTCCAATAGTTTTGGGTGTTGTGGTAGCTGTTTTTGTACCTTCTGCGGCTCCGTTGGTGGGGATGTTGCTGTTCGGAAACCTTGTGAAGGAAATCGGGGCCAACACCAGCCGGCTCGCAGATGCAGCTTCCGGGCCCATTATGAATACGGCAACCATTTTCCTCGGATTAACAGTCGGGGCAACCATGACCTCTGAAGTGTTCCTGTCGCCACGGACGCTGGGAATTATCGTGGGTGGTTTTCTGGCGTTTGCTATCTCCGTTGCGGGAGGCATACTGGCCGTGAAACTGTTTAACCTGTTTTCGAAGAAAAAGATCAACCCTCTCGTGGGTGCTACGGGGCTGAGTGCTGTCCCAATGGCCTCACGCGTGGCCAATGAGATGGCGTTAAAATACGATAAATCCAACCACATCCTGCAGTATTGCATGGCCAGCAACGTGTCGGGAGTTATTGGGTCGGCTGTTGCTGCGGGTGTATTGATATCATTCTTGGGGTAAGATCACTCGCTCACAAACAACCGTTTACTGGAGAATAGCGGGTCGCAGGTTACGTTGATTTTTAATTTACGTAACCCGGCTTCATCTCCCGGAGTAGGTATATGAGTGGAGTGCATTTCGCAATTGTTCAGTTCGGTCAGTTTCTGCAATGCCATTTGTGCTGCAGGGTTGGATATCGCGCTAATCGCCAATGCTATAAGGGTCTCTTCCACATCAAGGCTGGCATTCTTCCCGTTCAAGATATCTTTCTTCAGGTGGGTAACCGAGTCGATAATATTTTCGGGCAGGAGAATCATGTTGTCGGGTAACCCTGCCAGGTGTTTGATAGCATTCAGGATCATACTGGAGGAGGCGTGCAGCAACGATGAATTCTTTCCGGTAACAAGGGTGCCGTCGTTCAGTTCAATGGCAGCGCCGCAATAGATTCCCCCGTATCCCTTTCCGTTCGTTTCGGCATCCTTGGCCGCTCTTCGGGCAGGTTCAACCACAAGACGATCTTCATCTTTCGCCCCGACTCTTTCCATGATCTCGGCGTTACGTTCGAGTGTTTCCGTGTCGATCTGGCCCATTGCGTAATCAACAAATCCCCGTAAATGCCGGCGGATAATTTCCTGATAAGCCGCCTCTTTGCATCGTTCATCATCAATAATCCCCGCACTGATCCGGTTTACCCCCATGTCGGTGGGAGAGAGATAGACGGAATTATTGCCAGTGATTTTCGTCAGAATCTCTTTCAGAAGATTGAAAGCCTCTATATCGCGGTTGTAATTCACCGCTTCCAATCCATATGCCTTCAGGTGGTAAGGGTCTATCATATTAACATCGCCTAAGTCTGCGGTTGCTGCTTCGTAGGCAATGTTGACCAGATGGTCTATAGGTAAATCCCAAATAGGGAATGTTTCGAATTTAGCGTAGCCGGCATTCTTTCCCTTTTTATAATCGTGATAAAGGTTGCTCAGGGCTGTGGCAAGCTTCCCGCTGCCGGGTCCGGGTCCGGTAACCACCACGATGGGTTTGGTGGTTTCGATGTATTCATTGGAGCCGTATCCTTCGTCGCTCACAATCAAATCGATGTTTTTCGGATAACCTCGCGTAGGATAGTGCAGGTAAACTTTAATGCCTTTCAACTCGAGTTTGTTCTTGAAGATTACTGCGGCGGGTTGTTTTTCGTACCGGGTAATAACAACGGCAGCTACATTGATGCCATACCATTTCAGGTCGTCGATGCTCTTCAATACGTCCACATCATAGGTGATGCCGAAATCGGCCCTGATTTTGCTTCGTTCGATATCTCCGGCATACACGCACATAATAACCTCTACCTGGTCTTTCAGTTTTTGCAAAAGACGCATTTTAACGTTCGGAGTGAAGCCGGGCAAGACCCGTGCTGCATGATAATCATACAAAATTTTTCCTCCGAATTCGAGGTATAATTTATCGTTGAACCGGCTTACGCGTTCGAGAATAGCAGAGGTTTGTTCTTGCAGGTATTTTTCATTGTCAAAACCAACACGACTAAAATTTTCCATCTTTTAATTTTCCGAATAATAAATAATAGATACAACTTACTTTCGGGACTCAAAATTACTCAAAATTTAGGAGAAATCCGCCTTAAATCGAGGAAAAGTAAGGGAGCAGAAGGTAAAACGGATAAGCCTTCTATCCAATTTTCAGCGCAGTCATTACCAATGATCCGCCGACAAATCCCCGGTTGAAGAATTCAACTTTTTCGTTATCTGTCTGTAATGCGAGCGCATAGAGCATGGGCAGGTAATGTTCGGGAGTAGGAATGGAGAGCCGGAAGTCTTCACCCTGGGTAAAATAATCGATAAGCGGAGCGTGATTATTTGCGGTAATATATCCGTACATTTTTTCTGCAGCGGAAATTGCCCATCCAAACCCGTAATCATCATCGTTGATCCTTCCCCAATCCAGCAGGTGCAGGTTGTGAACCATATTTCCGCTTCCCATGATCAAGATGCCGCGATTACGAAAATCCGACAAGCATCTGGCCAGGGAGTAATGCTCCTGCGGTGTTTTAGAACGGTCGAGGCTTAGCTGAACAACCGGTATGTCCGCATCGGGATACATGTGTTTCAGTACGGTCCACGTTCCGTGATCCAGCCCCCATTGATAATCGGGGCCAACCGAATACTGGCGGAGCGTATCGATTATCTCTCCTGCCAGTTCCGGATTTCCCGGGGCAGGATACTGAACTTCGTACAATTCCCGGGGAAACCCTCCGAAATCGTGAATGGTGCGAGGTGTTTCCATCCCCGTGACGAATGTTCCCTCAGTTTCCCAATGAGCTGAAATGCAAATAATGACATCGGGTTTGGGTATTTCCGCCGTTACTTGCCGGAACCCCCGGGTGAAGTTGTTTTCTTCCAAGGCAATCATCGGACTGCCGTGTCCGACGAAAAGAACGGGCATTTTAGTTGACATAAGGCGATTTTGTATATAATTTTATTAACCGTTGAAACAAAAGGCTCTGCGCAAGGATAACCGGACAACAGTAGTATGTGTCTGTCCATTAAAAAGTAAACCGGTATACGTTGGTCTCTCTTTTCCTGAATCCTAACTTTTGGTAAAGCCGGTTAGCCGCTACGCGGACAGGAGTGGAGGTCAGGTCTACTTTTTCGATGCCTTTTTCGCGTGCGACTTTCAACGCATGATATACCAATGACGCAGCTACTCCTTTTCCCCGGGCGTTCTCATCCACCACTACGTCTTCGATCCACGCTTTTTTCCCCGTGGGGATTTTATAAACGACAAGCGATAGTGTTCCTAAAATTTCATCGTTTTCCCGGGCTATGAAAAGAAAAGTATTTCCGGCTTGCAGAATTTCCTGCAACTCTTCCCGGGAAGGATAACTGTTTCTATCGATAAGCTGGGGTATCAATATTTTGAACGCTTTCAGAACAGTGTCGTCAATATTTTTTAATTGTTCTATGTGCATGTCCTCGTTTTTTGACTGTGTGGAATTTTACGGATATGTTTTTTTAAGCCTGAAGGCATAGGTTGAATGGAAACATAAAGGTAATTATAAATATGGCAACAAATCATAATTTGCTACAAGAAAATAATCGGCGTAAATGCCTGTTTACGCCGATTATGTATTTACATAGTGAGTTTTATGCCAGCAAAGAACGTGCGAGGAAGTGAAGGCCCGTACATGTATCCGGCATCACGAAGCGGTCCCCGGTCGAAATCTTTTTGAAAACTGTTGAGTATATTTTGAACACCCCCGTTGAGTTGCCAGGTTGTTTTGTCCGTTGCAAAAAAGTTATAAGCGAGTTTAATCGTGGAATCAAAAAAACCGGGTGTGCGAAATTCGGTATCTTCCGGTACGTAACCGGCAAAATGTTGTACCAACATGGGACCTGTGTATACACCGGATAGCGAAATGTTGAATGCTTCAGTCGGTGTACAGGTTGCTGTGAAATAGCCGTAGATATCGGGAGTGCGAAACATCTTGCGTTGCGGGTCGACGTTTGGATTGTTGCTCCACGATTCCGGTTTGTTATACATGCTTTCCTGGATTGTTCCGCCCATCTGTAATTGAAACTTTCGGCCCGGAGCAATTTTTCCTTCAATGTTTACACCTTTCACGACGGCTCCCGACCCGTTCCGCCTTTCCTTTAACAGGTTGCCCTGCGGATCTTTTCCAATCTCTTCCAACAGAAATACGTCTTTGAGATGTGTATAAAAGCCTTCGATCAGTAAATTCGTTTCTACAGGGCCGAACGCTTTGTACAAATCGGCAGAAATACTGACTGTTTGTGAGTATTCAGGTTTCAGACCAGGCGATAGCTGAATGATGCTTACTTCTCCGCCCACAGCGGTAATGTGAAGGTCTTCGTCGAAGGCTTGTGGGGCGCGAAACCCGGTGGAATAACCGCCGCGGAGGACAACAAGGGGGGTAGGAGCGTAGCGTATGTTAATTCTCGGACTCAGAATAGCTTTTTTGATCAGGTTGTGCTTATCCAGTCTCACTCCTGTTAAAATACTCCAAGCCGCATTTTTCCATTCGTTTTGCAGGAAAGTGCTTTTTGTGTTCACCTCTTGGTCCAACTTTCGGTTATAACCCAGCATTTCATCACTCATCGTATTGTAATTCAGTTCTACTCCTGTTGTAACTACAGACGGCATAAACAAAAACCTTTCCGAGGAATAACTGTATTGTACTCCTCCCATCATGCTGTTGTCAGCGGTTGTTCCGTAGGCGTTCGGATCTCTTTGGGTCCCGTAATAGCTTTGACGGTAGATAAATTGCCCGGACAGGTAAGCATTTATTTTGTGCTTGTAATTTCGCGAAAGAAAGTTGTAATTGGTGTTTGCCGAATGAATGTTGTGTTCCGTTTGTTCGGTAATGTCGGTAGTATGAGGAGGTTTGTCGAGCATGTTCCCTCCGCGCCGGAATTCATTGATAAAATGATACTCTATAGTTAGTTTGTTGTAATTGTTAAACTTGTAGAATCCGCGCAACCCCATGGTGTTGCCTCGCAGTTTGCCTATCTCCGTGAAGCCGTCGTCGTCGTAATCCAATGCTTCGCGTTGGCGATTGGATGCAAAAACAAGCAGGCCGGTCTTTAGGCTGTTGTCCACCAGCGAAGCGTGGAACGATAGGTTGTTGTCGGGAGAAGATGCACCGATAATGTTTGTTACGTTACTCACGGAAAGGTTGTTTGTTTTGGGTTCTTTTGTGATAATATTGATGGTCCCTGCTATGGCATTGGACCCGAAAAGGGCGGATCCTCCACCTCGCATCACCTCCACGCGCTCTATCATGTTGGCCGGTATTTGTTCGATACCATATACGCCAGCCAGAGCGCTGAATATCGGACGGCTATCGATGAGAATTTGGGAGTAGGGGCCGTCGAGCCCATTGATGCGAACTTGTTGAAATCCGCAGTTCTGGCAGTTGCTTTCAATCCGTAGTCCCGGCTGAAAATTCAGTCCTTGTGCCAGGGTCACCGAATTGGTGTTCTCCATCAGCAAGGGGGTTATCACGCTGACCACCGAGGGAGCTTCTTTCCTTTTTGTTTCTGTCCGGTTTGCCGAAACAACGACGGTTTCAAGCAATACCTCATCATCTTCCATTACAAAGTTCACTTCGATGGTTTTCCCGCCCTCCAGGGTTACGGGGCTCTCTACAGATTTATATCCTACCCCAGACGCAACAAGTATGAAGTTGCCTTTGGGAAGATCCTTCAGGTAGTAATGTCCCGTTTCATCGGTGGCGGTGGCATGCGAAGTTTCTTTTAAAGAAACGGTTACGAACGGGATATGTTCTTTTGTAGACTGATGTAATATGTGGCCGACTATGTTAGCGTCGCTTCTTCCATGCTGGTGCCTGTGTTGCATACGCACCTGATTTTTTTGTTGGGGAAAAACCGCAAGAGTATATACAATTGCGAACAAAACCCATATAAGTTTCTTCATTTCAATTTTTTAATTAATTACACGTGTTTGCCTGGACATGCACATGAGTTGTGCTGCCCGTGTTGTGGCCAAGAAAAAAAATATTCTTGCCGAAAATCTATGTGTGTAATTGAATTGGAGGCGCACGCCACCCATTTGCCCGGATGAGCATGCGTTTTAGGGCGAAATGTTCTTGCTTGGGACGGATATAGCCGCTTATCTGCTTGCTTAGTGCAGCATATGCAGCACACAGGAACAAGCCCGTGAAATAGAAATGCGAGAGTGCCTGGATGAGGTTAAGTGAGGAAGTACCGTGCTGGTGATCGGTTTTGTTTCCGTCTTGAGCCAAAAAATTAAAGTGGGAATGGACAATGCGTTCGCCGTTAACTTCATGGGTATGAATAAATAAAGAAATATTTCCGTAATAACTTACGAAAAGCACCAGCAGAAAATATCCCGATAGTATGCTGAACCGTTGTCTCATTGCTATAACAAAGATACGGCTATCCGGAATTCTGTTTAAACAGTATTGATAAAATTGATTATTCGGGAAAAGCTATAATACAGTCAAGTGAAGTTATTCCTCCCTTATGATATTCTCAATCTCCTTCATTACCAGCGGTAATGCTGGATATACCATGCCGTGATCGTAGCCGTCGAGTTCGAGAAGGCGGGTTTTCTTGTGTCCCGCCACTTTCATCATTCGCGCAAGATATGCGTTTTCTTCGTACCTGCCAAGCATCTCCAATTCCCTGTCTCCGGTAATGAGCAGGAGTGGCGGAGCATCGTGACGGACGTGAAAAAGAGGAGCAAATTCATCCACAACGGGTTGTGTGTTTTTTATTCCCCGCTGTTCGCGGATATTAAAGTGTGTGATGGTTTGTGCGCTGAGGGGAATAAGCCCTGCAATGCGGTTGGCATCAATATTGTGCGCTGCCAGGTATTTTTTGTCTAAACCCGCCATACAGGTAAGGTAACCGCCGGCAGAATGTCCCGATACGAAAATTTTGGATGCGTCACCACCGTATTTTTCGATGTTTTTGAATGCCCAGGCTATTGCAGCAGCTGCATCTTCTATATAGGCGGGTGCCTTAACTTTTGGTGAGAGCCGGTAATTAACGCCGATGATGCAGGTATTTTTATGTTTGAACCCGTCGGGAAGTTCTTTCTCTCCGCCTGTTAATCCGCCACCGTGAAACCAAACGACGGTGGCAAAATCTTTTTTGTCGGTTGGATAGTAAATATCGAGAATACAACGTTCCCTGATGTATGCATCTGACTCCATCTTCGCATCATCGTAATAGGGGATATTCCTGATGATTCTGTAGTTCGTTTCCTGCGCAATACCACTCAGTGAAGTGCTGATTAACAAAGAGATAAGAAGACTCTTTTTCATTACCAATTATACTTTATGAATTGTTAATTATAAATATTATCTTGATTAGAACACCCATTCTTCGTTTTGGGGAGATGACGTTTGGGATTTACCTGTTCCGAAACTCAGTAGCCGGCCTTTTAAATCGAAAGACAGCCATCGATCGGAAAGTTGCAGTTCTGAACGGTGGGTGTAGAAACCCTCTCAACAATCATTCCGGGTTGCAATTGATTCCATCTTTCACTGAAACGATTGTTCGCCAAGGCTGTAGTCCTCCGTATCATATCGTCTGCATGGTCTAGGTAATTGTTTTTGGCTTCTTCGTTTTGGAATATTTTTATCACGTATGTACGTTCGCCTTCATCCAGAAGATAATTGGATTGAAACAGCTGCACATAATTTTTGTACCGGTACCTGTTGAGTATCTCACGGATAAAAGCTCTGAATTCCCGTTCAACATCCGCTTCCGAAGAATTTACATCCCACCGGATGGTTTGATAAGCCACGTCATTCTTTATTTTTACGACCGTTTTTCTACCGAAAGTCAACGTCTCACAACTGCTTAACGAAATAAGCATCACACCTGAGATGATGAGTTTAAGAATCGTTGTTTTCATCTGCCTGTTTCTTTAGTTTACGTTAAAAAGCACCTTTTTTAGAGTGTGCAAGTGCGAGAATGGTTATAAAAAAGCTAAAAATCCGGTAATCATCAGCACGTTGATAAAATCGATAAAGAACGCTCCCACTACAGGAACAATAAAATAGGCCACACGAGAATAGCCGAACTTATCGCAAATGGAATCCAGGTTCGCCATTGCGTTGGCGGTGGAACCCATTGCAAAACCGATCAGTCCCGATGTGGAAACCGCCGAATCGTAATTTCGCCCCATCGCCGGAAAGGCTACGAACCGGGGGAAAACATACATCAACATTACCTGTGCGAGCAACAAAACCATCAGCGGTAATGCCAGACTGCTCAATTCCCAGAGGCGCATTGTCATAATGGCTATGGATATGAAAATGTTCAGGCAGATATCGCCAATCAGTTGGATTTCGGTGTTGAGTGTAAAATCTTCCCTAGTATCCATAATGTTACGGATAATGGCTGCCACGATCATTGGTCCGATATAAATAGGAAATTTTACCGTACCGATAAACATTCCCATAAAATTATTCAGTAAATCGGTAAAAATTACGCCGATACCCATCGAAACAAGGATAAGGAACGATGCTTTGGTAATTCGTTCTCCGTCCATTGGGACCGGGTGAGCTTGCATCGCATCGATTTTCTGTTCTTCTTCATCGGCTTTTCGAGTGCTCAGCAGCTTCTTTCGCACAATCAGGTTATTTCCAATGGGAGCACCCATCAGTGACCCCATCAGCAAACCGAAAGTGGCGGATGCTATTGCCACGGCGTGAGCACCCGAAATACCTGTAGCTTCCACTTCGGGGGCAATGGCCGCCGAAGTGCCTAGCCCGCCCATCAGTGCGGTAGAACCGGTCATCATCGCCAGTTGAGGCGAGAGATTGAGCGGTTTTGCCAACCCAATAGCTACAAGGTTCTGCAACAGGCTGAAAATCGTGGCCAATCCGAGGAAGATAAGCAAAACCGTACCACCTTTCCTCAGCAATTTAAGGCTTACGTTGAAGCCTATAGAAGTAAAGAAAACGGTCATAAAAAAAGCCTGTAATACGTTGTCGAACTGTAAAAAAAGGATCTCTGACGAATGAAGTGCCAACGATGCCAACGCAAACAGCAATCCGCCGATTACGGGCGAAGGAATGGCATATTTACGAAAAAAATAAACTTTTACTTTCAGGAATTTCCCCAGCAACAACAGCAAAACTGCCAGGCCAACGGTCACATACATATTTATGGTTAAGGTCATTGCCGGAAAAGTATGGGTTAGAAATTGTCGGGTGGGGTGCTCAGTGCGGTTATGGTAACCTCCTGAAAATCCGTATCAAAATTAGCCAGTAACATTTCAACGAATTTGGCATGAAAGAATGTATACAGTTTTGAGGTTACGTGTCTGCGGTCTTTTCGCTTAAGCAATCCGAATCGCAATTCATTCTCCTCCACCCATATCTGCGGTTTCAAAAAGGCTTCGTTTTTCCACAACAAAGGTGAAGGGGTGATGCGTCCGTCTGTCATAACAGTCCATTTCTCCACTTTTCGGGTTGCAATACCTTCGTATATTTTGTCGAGCAGTAAATTGGGGTTGTGGGTCTTTATGATGATAGCCATTGGAACGGTTATTTTTGTTGATTTTTATATATCTCTATCGCTGTTTTTACATTTCCATGTAGCAGGAGCAGGTTTTTTGCCTGCTCATAAGATAACCCGAGTTCGTCAACGATCATCCGGGTTCCCCTGTCCACGAGTTTTTGATTGGTCAGTTGCATATTTACCATTTTGTTGCCTTTTACTCTTCCCAATTTTATCATTGTGGCTGTGGTAATCATGTTGAGCACGAGTTTTTGTGCAGTACCCGATTTCATTCGGGTACTTCCGGTAACATATTCAGGACCTACGACTGGTTCAATTTTTATCTCAGCTTCCGCGGCTACGGGCGAGCCCGGATTGCAGCTTATTGCCCCGGTAAGGATTCCTTTCTCCCTTGCTTTACGTAATGCTCCGATAACGTATGGAGTGGTGCCCGATGCGGCGATGCCTACCAGCGTGTCGTTTTGATTGATTTTGTATTCCAACAGTTCTTCCCAAGCCTGGTCGTAGTTATCCTCCGCCGCTTCTACCGGGTTGCGCAGAGCGGAATCACCACCTGCAATCAGCCCGATAACGTATGTGTCGGGCATTCCATATGTGGGGGGAATCTCCGACGCATCCAGCACGCCAAGCCTTCCACTGGTTCCGGCCCCTATATAGAAAAGCCTCCCGCCTCGTTTCATGCGTTCCACAATTCCTGTAACGAGCTTTTCTAATTCGGAAAGGGTCTTTTGTACGGCAAGAGCTACTTTTTGGTCTTCCTGATTGATTTCTGCAAGAATTTCGAATATCGGTTTTTTCTCCAAATCGTTGTAAAGCGAGGGTTGTTCGGTTATTTTGATGAAAGTCATACGGGTTATAAGTTACGAATAAAATTTTATTAATCCTTCCATGGGCGATTGTTCAATCTTTCCGATCTTTATTTTTTTTTCTTCAGCAACTTTGCGTAAAACACCGGAAAAATACCAGGCGATTGAGCCTACAAAATTAACCTTATTTTTCTGATAATTGTATTGCATCACATTTCGTTCGAAGAAATCGGAGAAACTTCGTTCAACAATACGCCGAATGGATTGCTCTTCGATATGTTTCCATAAAAAGGGTGCAAGTGTTGCCAGAAACCTGCTGGGGAAAGGTTGTCTATATACTTTATCGATAATGGTTGCCTGGTCCAGATCGTATTCGGCGAGGAGTTTCTCTTTTAATCCTTCCGACAACTGATTTTTCAGCGCATCGCTGACCAATTGCTTGCCCAGTACTGCGCCACTTCCTTCATCGCCCAGGATAAACCCCAGTGGAGATACCTGTTTGACCATGTTGTAGCCATCCCATTCACAGGAGTTGCTTCCGGTACCCAGGATACAGGCGATCCCGGCATTATGCCCGCAGAGGCTGTGCGCTGCAGCCATCAAGTCGCTATATATACAGATGGCATCGATGGGAAACGAACGGTATATGGCGTTCTTCACAAAAACGATTTTTTCCGGGATACAGCCGGACCCGTAAAAATGGATCGACTGAACCTTTTTTCCCTTCAGGAGAGGGTAGGCATGTAACCTGATTTCTTCTGCGATCTCCTCCTCGGTCTGATAGACCGGGCTGATTCCTTTTGTGGAAAACCGCTGCACGATCTCTCCTCCGTATGTCAGGCACCAGTCGGTCTTGGTGGCGCCGCTGTCGGCGATCAGTATGTTACCTCCTGATTGTGAATGATCCATTTTGATTGGTTGTTTATAGTTTAATATAAATCTTTTTTCTGTACAGTATATATCCGAACAGCCAACAGAACGTAATGAACAGCAGCGCATAGAGCAGCGATCCGAAATAGTCCCCCGCCCACGGGCGCAGCAGCACTTCGTAAATAAACCCTTTTACAGAGATTATCTCTCCCTGCCAGTTAAGCCGGATGTTGGCGACCAGGTTGGCCATTACGCCTGCAAAAACATATACGATGAGTGGATTTACCCCGAAGGCGTGAAAGAAACGGCTCCATCGCTCTTTTTGATGGATATCGATGATCCAGATCAGCAGTCCCAGCAGTTGCGCGGCAAAGCCGGTGGTAGTTAGCACGAATGTGGAGCTCCATATCTTCTTGTTAATGGGGCATCCGTACTGCAGGAGTAATCCCGAAAATGCCAGTATCGTACCCCATATCAGCAGTTTCTCCACCCGGGTGTGGTTGTCTTTGTTCTCCACAATCAGTTTTCCGGAAAGAAAACCGATCAGTACGTGGGCGACGGAGGGGAGGGTGCTGAGCAGCCCTTCGGGTTCGAATGCGATGCGTACTCCTTCCGGTGTAGTGTCCTTGTACATATGGGAAGTACCCATGAGTGCTTTGTCGACCACCGCTATAATATTCTCTTCCGACATCTCAAACCCTTTTCCGAAACGAAGAATCAGGTAATACCCCAGGAGCAGGATGCCAACCACCCACGGGAGCAGTTTACCCTTCACAAGAACAGCAGTCAGGGCGGCAAAGCCGTATGCCAACGCCAGCCTTTGCAGTACTCCGAGTATGCGCAGGGTGTCGAAATGGCTTGCCGCCACACCGAAGGGTTCTCCGGAAGCAAGACCCCGCGTAAGTTGCCCAAACCATCCCAGTGCCAGTCCGATCACGAAGATGAGGAAGGTACGCCGTACAATTTTCCAGACGGCTGTTTTGGAGGGTTCAAAGTTAAATTTTCGCAGTGACATAAAGGTAGATACCCCCATGATAAACATGAAGAAGGGAAATACCAGGTCAGTCGGTGTGAGTCCATGCCAGTGAGCGTGTTTGAATGGCGCATAGGCGTAAGTCCACGAACCGGGGTTGTTGACCATGATCATACCGGCAATGGTAATGCCGCGGAGGATGTCGAGTGACAGGAGGCGGTTGTCCTGTCTGGGGGAAAGAGTCACGTTCATAGATGATTGTTAATAATGTTAATTTCTTAGAGGTTATCAACTTGTAAGAATATCGCTACAGATTCTTTAGATTATGATTCCCAGGAAGAAAGAACAAAAATTGATACAGATTTATATGTATGTGTCTTATGCGACCAGGAACTGAAATATTATTGCCAAAGATACAGCAATAATTCGAATCCTGCTTTTACCGGTCAGGAAATAATGACCATCTGTCTGTTTCATTCTGTCTCACTCCATGATATTCGTGCTTCAGGTAGTGTTATCCCTAAAACCGCATTGAATGTTTTTGATTAAAACAAGCAATGCGGTGAAAGTTCAATCCCGGTATGATGATTACCGTGGATGGCTATGGAATGAAGGGCCGGCAAGAACTATAAGGCAGCCTTCACCGAATCAGCCAGGGGAGTGGTAGGCCTGCCAATCAATGCAGAGAGCTGATGGGAATCATCAAACAGATCGTCCTTCGATGCCGAAACATCCCAACTGGCGATGGCAGCTGCAAATCCCGCAGGAATCTCAAAACTTTCCAGGATTTTGGTATATTCAGCTTCAGTCAGGTTTCTGTAGGGGATGTTTGTCCCGGTCTGGTTTGAGATTTCGGCCGCTAAATCAGCTAGTGTATAATAATCGTCTCCGGCTAATTCGTACACTTTTCCCTTGTGTGATTCGTCGGTTATAGCCACTGCTGCTGCTTCGGCATAATCGACACGGGCGGCAGATGATATTTTTCCGTTGCCGGCACTTCCGATGAAGGCACCTCCTGCTAATGCACCTCCAATGGAACCGGTATAGTTTTCGGTATACCATCCGTTGCGAAGGATAGTATAATTGATACCGGAAGCTTTTAACGCTTCTTCCGTGGTCATATGTTCCCCAGCAAGATTCAACGTGGTGGAATCCGCATGCAACAGGCTGGTGTATACGATCCATTCCACACCGGCTTTACCGGCTGCCTCTATCACATTGAAATGCTGACGGGCACGCTGGCCAATTTCGTTGCCTGAGATAAGTACCAGCCGGTCTACTCCGGCAAGTGCTGCTGTCATCGTTTCGGGTTGGTTGTAATCAAAGGCTCGTACCTCTACTTCCAGGGCAGATGCTTTCCCCGGTGTGCGGACAAGTGCCACGATGTTTTCATTGGAAACCCTCTTTTTTAACTCTTCCACAACAAAGGTTCCTAAATGCCCGGTTGCTCCAGTGACTGCTATTTTCATACGATTATTTTTATTTTTATGTACGTTTTTATTTCAGAACCAGTTTGATGTCCAGCGTGAATATGTCGTCAATTACTTTGTCGCCCAAGTTGTTAAAGAATGATTTGGAACCGTATCGCACACCAAATTTAGAGCGGTCTACCTTCAGTTGTGTCGAATAAACATTGTCTTTTCTGTTTACCACAAACGATACCTTCTCTGTCTTTCCCTTGATGGTCAGCAAGCCCGTGACCAGTGCTTTATCCGAATTGAATTTACCCGCTCTGGTTATTTTAAACGTAGCGGTGGGGTGATTGTTCACACCAAAAAAATCGTCCGATTTCAAGTGATCCACCAACTGCTTGTTGTAACCTGCATCTTTCAGGTCGTCGTTGGTGAGGCTGTTCATGTCGATCACCACATTTCCGCTTACAACCTCACCGTTTTTTAACTCAAAAGATCCGCTCTGTATCTGAATTTTTCCATTGTGAGAGCCCCCTATTTTTTTCCCGGTCCATAGAACCTGCGATTTACTCAGGTCGATTTCACTTTTTTGTGCCGATGCTGATAAAGTTCCTATCAATAAAAGGATTGCCAATAAATTAATTGTTTTCATACGTTTTTTAGTTTTTTTGTGGGTGAAACTACTCAGATATGACTGTCCGTTTCAACCGGTCTGATTTTGAATTGTTTCTTTAATTATTACGGCACAAAGGTAGCGTAGTGCCGTGCCTCCAACACTTGATCTATGGTAAGAAATGAAACGCATCTGAATTAAATTCTCTTCCTGATGCGGCTCAAACTTTCCGGAGTGATGCCCAGGTAGGAGGCAATGTAGATTAAGGGAACCCGCTGAAACATCATGGGATGTTCCTTCAGCATGTCGCTGTAACGATCCATGGCCGTTTCCCACATGTTTGCATTGAGTCGTTTCAGTGCGTTGATGTACGCCTTCTGAAAAAGGATGCGAAAATATCTTTCCAGTTTCGGCACTTCCTCATACAGCTGCTCCAGTCGTTGAAAGGAAATGCGGAGCATCTGTGTGTCCTCCAATGCCTCAATGTTGTACTTGGAAGGTGTTTGCGTGAAGAAACTCTCCAGGTCACTGATCCAGCTATTGTCCATCCTGATCTGGTAGATGTGTTCTGTCCCCTTTGAATCGATATAAAAAGAGCGCAAGCAGCCTGTGGTAATGAAATATAAGTATTTGCAAGTTTTGCCAGACACCAGCAGGTCTTTTTTTTTCCTGATGGAACACGGTTCAAAAGCAGACAGGATAACCGATTCATCTTCAGGAGTTATTTCCGTCCACTTTTTAAAATAATAGAGCAGCTTGTTATCTTTTGTCATTTGGTTTTCAGTCATTCATCATCTGTATCATGCAATAAACAACTGCTTTTTTGAAATGTTCACCGTTATAAACCCGCTGTTAATAATGTCTGTCAGAGCCATTACCGTCTTAGTGAAGATTGTTGCAAGGGTATATCCCTTATTGATTCGCATTAACTGATGTTTCGCAGTTAAAAATGAAGTTGATAATCAGAGGATAAGAGATAAAAAAAGCAGCATATTTTAGCTAATATATCATTGAAAATGATTATCTTAGCGATGGAAACCAAACCATTAAAATATGCTGCAGGACAAAGATATTAAAAAGATTCAAGAGTTGAAAGCGGACTTTACCCCCGGCAGGGTTTCCGCTGAAGATATTTTTAGCCGCTTCAAGGCGTTGAAGCTAAGCGAAGGTCTTTCTGAGTTCAAATGGTTCAAGACCCGGGGATATGATTTTAAAATGGTCCTGGCCCTGCTGGTCTCCATGGTGGTCAGTTCAGACAAGACGGTCAACTCCTATCTGAACAGCCCCACAGGTGAAGGTTCCACCATGGGCAAGGATGTGTTCTATCGCTTGAAGAACAGTTCCATCATATGCTGGCGGATGCTTATGTGGCATCTTGTGCATCGTTTTCTGACGGTGACGTCCAAAGATAGTGATGTAGATGATACCTCATCCCGTTACCTGATCTTCGATGACACCACCCTGTCTAAAACCGGGAAGCGTATAGAGAAGATCGGGAAGGTATGGGATCATGTAACCAACAGCTACGTGCTTGGATTCAAGCTGTTGGTGATGATGTACTGGGACGGTAAGTCCTCCATACCACTGGATTTCAGTCTTCACCGGGAAAAAGGGAAAAAGCAGGAACGCCCGTTTGGGATGACCAAAAAGCAGATCCGCAAGCAATACAGTTGCAAGCGTATCAAGGACTCGTACACCGCTAAACGTGTGGAAGAACTGGACACGAACAAGATTCAGATGGTCCTGCGGATGTTTTTCACGGCCATCTATCGCGGGCTTCGTGTTGATTACGTCCTGGTGGACAGCTGGTTTACTTGCGATGCGTTGATACAGGCTATCCGGAGTGTGAAGGACAAGGAAGTTCACCTGATCGGGATGTACAAGTTTGCAAAGACTAAGTTTGAGTATCAGGGTAAGAGCCTGACTCACGCCCAGATCAATAACATGCTGGGCAAACCCAGGCGCTGCCGTTCCCTGGGTTACCAGTACAAACAGGCCAGGGTGCTGTACCAAGGTGTTGAGATCTGCCTTTTCTTTAGTCGTCGGGGCAAAAATGACAAATGGAAGGTTTTGTTGACGACGGACACGAAACTGACGTTCAAGGGATTGATCGGGCATTACCAGGTAAGATGGGTTGTGGAGGTGTTCAATCGAGAATCGAAGCAATTGTTGAACCTGGGAAGATGTCAATCCAGTAACTTTGACGCCCAGGTAGCAGAAACGACCATCAGCATGATAGCCTATCTGTTATTGACACTGCGTTTCCGGTACGATAACTACGAGTCGAAAGGGGCACTTTATCGGTCAATGAACGCCGATGTGCTCAGGGAAACACTCGACAGACGGCTATGGGGGCTGTTCATCGAGTTAGTCTGCTCAGTATGCGAGGTATTGGAGATGGATGCCGATGATTTACTTGAAAAAATGTTGGCCAATCCAAAAGCAGAATCCATGATCATTGCACTGTGTTGTTCGGTGATGGTTAAGGACGATTGAGAAATTGTAAAATATAAAATGTTATAGTACAGAGATATAGATAATAATGCATTTCCCTTCTATTTCTTTGTCAATGGTTTGAGGGAAGTGCGAAACATGAGGCATTAACAATCAGTCTGTTTTTCTTTTTTTGATCTGCCAAATTCCGGATCCACTTTCATGAAAGGGATCAGTACCAATGTGGGTATTGTGAGAATCATAATCAGGATAAAGAAATGCTGGTATCCCAGTTGCTCCTGTATCCATCCGGCAGCCATACCAGGTAGCATCATACCCAGGGCCATGAATCCCGTACAGATGGAATAATGAGCTGTTTTATGCTCACCCTGAGAAAAATAAATCAGGTAAAGCATGTAGGCCGTAAATCCGAAACCGTATCCGAATTGTTCAACAGCCACTGCCGTATTCACCCAGATCATGTTATCGGGTTGATAAAATGCAAGGTACAGATAAGCCGCATTGGGAAGGGTGATGGCTAGTGCCATGGGCCAAAGCCAATACTTGAGCCCTTGGCGTGAAGCTAAAATTCCACCGATGATTCCGCCGAGTGTAAGGGCGATCACTCCCACTGTACCATAAGTAATGCCGACTTCGGAGGTATGTAATCCCAATCCGCCCACATCACGGCTGTCGAGTAGAAAGGGCGAGGTAAGCTTGACAAGCATCGCTTCAGCCAGTCTGTACAGTAACATGAAAGCGATGGCCAATCCTATCCCTTTTTTTGTAAAAAAAGATTGGAAAGTATTTCCAAATTCTGTTACCACTTCATGGGATGTGCGGGCCGATTTTCCGGTATCTGTGTTTGGGTAGGGCAGAACAAAACGGTGATAGACAAAAAATGCCAGAAAAATGCCTGCCAGAATGAAGAAGGTGAGGCTCCAGGCATATGGAATTTTGCCGGTCGATTTTTCCAGAAATCCTGCCAGTACTACCAACAATCCCTGACCGGTGATCGAAGCAAGGCGATAGAAGGTGCTGCGAATGCCTACGAAGAAGGATTGCTGCGAATCGTCCAGCGCTAGCATGTAGAAGCCGTCTGCAGCGATATCGTGTGTGGCTGAACTGAAAGCCATGAGCCAGAAGAAAGCAAGTGATGCCTGCAGGTAGAACGGCGTGGGTAGGGTAAATGCTACGCCCGCCAGGCCGGCACCAATCAGCAATTGCATCGAGACGATCCACCACCGTTTGGTTTTCAGGATATCCACAAACGGGCTCCAGAAAGGTTTGATTACCCAGGGGAGGTATAACCAGCTTGTGTAGAGGGCTATTTCCGTGTTAGAGAGTCCGAAACGTTTGTACATGATTACCGAAACGGTCATTACGGCTACATAGGGCAGTCCTTCAGCAAAATAGAGCGTCGGAATCCAGCTCCAGGGAGAGCGTATTGTTTTTTTCATCGTGATGGTTGTTTAGTATTTCTTTTCAATGGTTGTGTGTGGAAAATAGTGACGGAGAATCGCTTCATGACTGTAGCCCTTTTCCGCCATCATGGCAGCTCCAATCTGGCACAATCCCACACCATGACCCCATCCGGCACCGGTGAACGTGAACTTCTGCGGGATCCCCCTGTCGTTCTTCTCTTCAGCATCTACTACAAAAGCGGCGCTGTAGAGGTGTGAGGGAGAGAGAGTACGCCGTATTTCCAGTTCCTTTCCGATAATCATGGTGCGTTTTGTCCCGATGATCCTGAGTCGGGTGATGCGTCCCGAAGTACCCCGTCCGAGCGGTTGCAGATCGATGATCTCACCGTAGTTGGTACCCGAGCGCTCTTTGATCAGGCGGCCGAGTTCCTCCTGTGAGTAGGTCACCTTCCAGCGGTAGAAGTCGGCTGTTTCCCGGTCGTAATCGTTAAGCACCTGCCTGAGCACCTGTTTGTCTTGGGTATTGCAGAAGGCGGGAGGCACTGAGCGGATCCACGTTTCGGCCTGCTTTTCGAGGGTGAGGTCGGGCAGGGGAGCATCGTTGGTGAAATCGACTTTCCCTTGCAGGTAAGGATGCGCGATGGGTTCCCATACATTCTCGAAAGCCTCCATCCCGCCTCCGCAGCATTTTGAGAAACGGGCGTCGCAAATGGTCCCGTTATATGTGAGCACTTCGCCGCGTGTTTGCTCGACAACCTGTTTCACCAATGGCGTCGATTGTTTTGTAACTCCCTGATAACGTTGACAATGATCGTCAGCGCAAACATCGAAACTGGCATGGTCTTCACGGTCGTACCAGCGGATGATCTCGGTAGGAGTGACAAAAGAGGTTTGGTAGTTGCTTTTGACTTCCTTTCTCTTCTCCATCTGCGCCAACAGCCAGCTGCGGGAGATGACGGCGTGTGCCTTCAGCAGTTCTTCAGAGCTGGTGGCGCTCATTTCGGACGAGATGACGCTTTTGAGGTAATCCTCCAGGAAGACGATGTTGATGGCAGTGATGCCGTTCTTTTCGGTGATGAATTTCAATCCTCCCTGAAAACGTTGATTTTCGGTGCGCTCCCAGTGAAAGTTAACGCCGATAATAACATTCTTCAGTTCAAAACGATTTTCCTGCGGACGATCTGCCTCGAAAGAAATTTCATCGTATAATTCGCCATTGAAGAGAATTTCTCCACCCGAAATCTCAACCGAATAGTCGCCTGGTGCATATTCCTTTCCTTTAAATTTATAGGCTGTCAACAGCGAAAAACTGATCATTGGCTGCTCCAGTAAAACGCCGGCGTGAATAAACGGTTCATTTATTTGAGTTTTTTTCTGGCCTGTAGTTCCCATGTTCTTATTTTGTCTTTGTAAAGGTTATTTGTATTCATCTTCACAATGTCGAGCGAGGCGTCGCTGTTATCTTCCCAGCGACGGCAAAGGTACAGTACATCATAGATCCGCCCGATCTGATAACGACGGGAGATGCTCAGTCCCAGGGCATAATCCTCGCCGTAGCTGGTGTTGGGTACCTTGATTTCCCGCAGCACCGGCGTATAGAAAGCCCGCGGAGCACCGAGCCCGTTTATGCGCAGTGCGTTGTTCCGTCCGTTTTCGGGAGTCCACTCCCGGTGATCGATGATGCCGGGAGGGATCGTCTCCATGTTGAAGTTGGTCATCCGGTAGGTACCCACCACCATGGCGCACTGCTGCTCGTAGAAGGCATCGACAATCTTTTGCAGTGTGTCATTTCCGCTATATACATCATCGCTGTCGAGCTGCACGGCAAACTTGCCACATTGTCTGTGGTGTACGCCCATGTTCCAGCATCCGCCGATCCCCAGGTCGTCTCTTTCCGGGACGATATGTATCAGCCGTTCGTCATTTCTGAATTCTGCGATGGCTTCCGTAGTGCCGTCGATGGAGTGATTGTCTACGACGATCAGGTTAAAAGGAAAACGGGTTTTTTGTCTCAATACCGAGGTGATGGCGTCACGGATGGTTTTGATGCGGTTGCGCACCGGGATGATGACCGATGCCTCCACTGCAAAGGTATCTTTGTTGAATTCAATGTTCCCGAATTTGGGGTCCAGGTAGCCGCCGACATCTTTCAGGTGCTGTGTGCAAGCCTGTTCCATTTCCAGTTGTACTTGTCTGTTTTTGGGATCCACATAGTCGAATATTTTTTCTCCCGAGGCACGCGTATCCTCCTCTATCTCTGAATAGAGGAACTCGTTGATATGCACCAACGGATGTTTTTGTGACACTTTAAGCCTGAGGTCATAGAGTCCGGCATAGGTATATTCTCCTGCCTTCATCCGCCGGGCGGCTTTCTTCAACGCTCCGGCATGGTAAAGGAGCAATGAGCCAAAATTGAAATCGTCGCGTAAACTGCCTTCCTGGTAGTCGATTACCGGATGGTTGCTTTTTACACCCTGGATGTTTGCGTAATAATCGGAATAGACCATCCCTGCGCCGCTGTCCTCAGCAATGCAAATCATCCTTTCGAGAGCGAAGTAGCCGGGTTTCAGCGGGGTTGGCTTCTGATAGATCAGCGTATAATCGGCATTCGATTTCTGTGCGATCTTTTTTACCGTGGCGCTGCTGTGAAGGGTGTCAATGGGTATGGTTACGCATCCTTTTAGTTTTTCTTTGTTGTTCTCCGGTGTCAGCAAGAAAATTTTGCTGATTGAATCGGACTGTCTCAATTCGTCCACTGTCTTCTTTGCCTGTTCTGGATCGGAGAAAAGGATAAAAGCGTTTATTTTTTTCATATATTTTTATTTATTTGCTATTGATTATTCCTCCCACGCTTTCATGATGTTTTTAATCAGTCTGTTCCTGCTTTCCTGGTCTCTGATTGATTCGACCGGGAAGCCCAGTATGCACGTGCCGTATTTTTCGCCTTTGTAGAGAATGCCTGCGCTCAAGTTGTTCTCCGAATAACGAAACACGGTGAAGGCATGATTGTCTGCCGGTTCTATGGCGTCGGGATGTTCCACCACGTAGCTCTCGCTGTTCAGTTCATGGTAGTATTGATAATGCCCCGTGAGGGAGGGGAAGGGAGAGGGTACGGCCTTGATATGTCCGGTCACTGCACCATTGTTGTTGCGCCATTTGTATTTGAGGGTGTTTTGGGCCCACTCCCGGTCTTCTTTTGTTGCGTATGGGTTGTCCCACAGGTCGGTGCCGACAAAAGCACCGCTCACGATGATGTTGCCACCTTCGCTGCAAAAGCGGGTGATGGCCTGTTGTTGTGTTGGGGAGAAAGTTTTAAATTGGGGTGGTTTAGCACCGCGACCCACTTTCCATTCCCGTTGTTTTCCCAGTATCCAGTCAACCGTCTCATAATCGTTCAGGTTTACTGATCCGTTCTCCACAGCGGATGCGGCACAGGAAACGAACGAATAGCCTCCTTCCGCGAACGCTTGCCCGTGGAGGTAGGGATAATCGAAGTTGTTGCCCGCGATAGCAGTGGTTTCGTAGTTGGCATTGCTGTCGCCGAACCCTGATGCATCGTCGTCCATCCAGGGAATAACACGCCGAAATTCGTTTTGCTGACCAATAAAATGGTGGTCAGCCATATAGGGTACGCCATTATCCACGTTACCGGCGAAGCCTGCGAGGCTGTCGCAGGAAACGGTGAAGCTGTGAGGTGCAGAAACCCGTGTAAACCCGTTCACAATGAGTACTTCTCCTTTTTCTTCTGATTTTCTGCAGAGGGAGAGCGTTTCCGACGGGAAACTTTTGCCTCCCCCGTTCACGGCCTCAACGCGGAAGCTGTAGATGCTGTTTTTTTGAATTGTTGTGCTGTAGCTGTTGCTCTCAACCCTTGTGCCATTGTCGAAGCCGCCGTTATTGATACGGGTGTAGACAATGTAATACGAAGGGGTGGCAGTGGTTTCTGCAGGGTCAGCCGTAGGCTGCCAGTTCAGCGTAACGCCTGTCTCACTGGTGAAACGAGCGGAAAACTCCCGTACCGGCAAGGGTTGCACCGCATAGGGGCGGTTGTACTGCGATGCCAGGAACTTGAGTATTCCCTTGTAGATGGAGCGGCTTACGGTGAAGCGGAAGGTGGGGTCCAGGCCATACCGCATGTCGGCGAAGTTCTGGTGGGAAAGAAGTTCCAGTAGCATTGTGGGGACGTTGGGAATACGTGCTTCTGCATAGGAACGGTTCCAGAGGGGGCGGCGTGTCCATTCCGGTTCGAACTCCCTTCGTATATCTGAGGTGATCTCCTCCATTATCAATTCCGATAGGTCTCGTGATGCCCATCGCGACCTTCCGTTTTCGAATCGTTCGCCGTTGTGGTGTGTCATGTAGATGCCCAGCGTGCCGACGATGGTGTCGCCCCAGAAAGTACCTGCATCGGTATGGAAAGCAAAGGCCAGATCCAAGGGAATGTTCAGCCCTTTGGCATCAGGCAGTACCGACGACCCTCCCGCCAGCCAATTGACCCATACGCCGCGGCTGGCGTAGTCGTCAGTATAGTCATTTTTCCCTTCTGTTCGATTGTAAATTGTGTCGGGGACTCCTGCCCACTGCATCCAGTAGCGTGCTCCTTCGGCATATCTCGGGTATCCGCTGGGGGATGAGAACCGGGCAATATTACCCATGCCACCTCCTATTTTTACAGCATCAGCCGTTACAACTTTACCTGTTCGCTTGCTCCTGTTGGAGAGGGTAATTCTGTGGGAGGTACCCTCTTCAAAATCAAAATTGCCAAGAAAAATCCATGTGCCGCCACCCATCTGTTGATTTACCCTGAAGTCGGTTTTGCCGCCGGCATGATATACACTGTACCGTGCATCGTCGCTACTGTTTTTGACCGTCTGATAAGAGACAAACACCGCATATCGCCCTTTCTCCGGAATATCGGGTGTCCAGGAGGCGATGCTTTCCTCACCCCGTGAGACGGTTTTTGTTTGCCTTGCCGTGCCCATCCGGAAGGGATTTTCGCCATTCAGCCAGATCTCGCGAATGTTTGCAAAACCGGCTGAGTCGCTATTTCGCCAGGTTTCTTTGCCATTCATTTCACTATAGGTAGAGCCTCCTTTGCTGCCATCGTTATCGATGATAACCTCCTGTTTATTGTAATCACGTTCACGTGGAAGCAACACATTGGCCCCGGCATTTTCCAGCATCGGCACAAGAAATGGCAGCACGTAACTCTGTGTATAGAGATCTTCCACCGTTTGAAAAATACGTGCCCGCTGCCACTCCCACCGGCCGAGTTTTTGTTCGTAATACCATCCGTGGCTTTGCCAAAGAGCGATATGATTGTTTGTGAGACCCTTATCGAATGAGTTTTCGGGTGCGGAAACGTTGGTTACGAGGGGGGGCTTCACTTTGTGCAAAATCATCCGGTTTTTATCCTTCCTCGATTGACGGTAAAAATTGGGCACAAGTGTGCTTATTTCCTGTTTATCAGAAAACACGCTGATGCGATATTTCTTTTGTGCCGAAGGCAAGTGATATCGTATGCTATCGTAAATTTGGCGTACGGTATTTTCGCGCATCGGCAGGTAGGAGAGGGAAAGGTTGGTATGCAACTCAAAACTTTTTTTATGTTTATTCAGTGCGATACTATCTACCGTTACCCTTCCAGGGCGCAGCAATACCTCCCGGTAGATATGGCTCAACGATTTGTCGAGTTTGTGTCTCAGAGAATCCTCCTGAAGATTTTGTGAAAAAGAAGAATAGGACGCAGCCAGAATGAATGCCATAAAAACATATTTCTTCATTGGACGCTCGGTTTATTTTTTCAATTTTACATTTCAACACGTTATCCTTCACCAAAGATCTGTTTGTCTTCAACGCACAGGCAAAAAAGCTCCTGTTCTTTGCCCATCGCTGTATGACTATTTTTTGTTATAAGTTAAAAATGTATATGCATATGGATGTTTATCGTCGTCCTCGTGCGACTCTTTTTCAACGAGTTCCCATTCCTTAAAAGGGATTTCCGGAAAAAAAGTATCCGCATCGTCAAAGGTGTGATGGATGCGTGTAAGGTAGAGTTGGGTTGCCAGGTGAAGCGTGGATCGATACAATTTCCCGCCACCTATGATGAATGCTTTTCCCTGATTGCTGCAACGAGAAAGCGCCTCTTCGACAGAGCGAACAACCGTGCATCCGGGGTAGTTCTCCGGTTCACCGGAGGTAATCACGATATTGGTACGGTTGGGTAATGCTCCTTTGGGTAAAGATTCATAGGTTTTCCGGCCCATGATCACAGCGTATCCGGTGGTGATCTTTTTAAAGTGCTTCAGGTCGCTGGGTAGATGGCAGAGCAGATCGCCGTTGCTACCAATGGCATTTTGTTCATCGAGAGCGACGATGATGGCAATGGTTTGAGAAGTGTCTGTCATACGGCTACTTCACCTTTTATATGTGGATGCGGATCGTAATTTACCAGTTCAAAATCGTCGAAACGGAAACTGAAAATATCCTTCACATCGGGATTGATCTTCATCTCGGGTAACGGACGCGGTTCGCGAGAAAGTTGCAGCTTTACCTGTTCCAGGTGGTTAAGGTAGATATGGGCATCGCCGAAGGTGTGGATAAAATCACCTTCATCCAGCCCGGTAACCTGTGCCATCATTTTCAACAGCAACGCATAGGACGCAATGTTAAAGGGTACACCCAGAAAAATATCGGCGCTGCGCTGATAGAGTTGCAGGCTCAGTTTTCCATCGGCTACATAGAACTGGAAGAAGGCGTGACAGGGCGGAAGGTTCATGTTGGGAATATCGGCCACGTTCCACGAACTTACAATGATGCGGCGAGAATCAGGGTTATTTTTAATGGTGTTGACTACCTGAGTTATTTGATCGATATGTTCCCCATTGTAGTCCGGCCATGAACGCCACTGGTAGCCGTATATATGTCCGAGATTCCCATCCTCGTCCGCCCATTCGTTCCATATACGCACGCCGTTGTCGTTCAGGTATTTTACGTTGGTATCCCCGTTAAGGAACCATAACAATTCATGTATAATCGATTTCAAGTGAAGTTTCTTGGTAGTGAGGACGGGAAATCCGTCGCTCATCCGGAACCGGCTCTGGTGCCCGAAAATGCTGATGGTACCCGTTCCAGTACGGTCTTCTTTCCGCACGCCTTCATCCAGCACGCGCTGAAGTAAATCTAAATATTGTTTCATTCTTAAAAGAGTTTCACACAAAAATACAAGTTTATTTTCTTATCTCAAACTGTATTATTCGAAAGATAGCCGGATGAAAATTCCAAAATAGCCCTGTCAAGACGGATTGTTGATTTTTTCCACGGATTCTTATTTTTACAAAACTAAATGGGTGTTACGGTGTTAAATAAATATCTTTATAAAATTCTTAATCAATTTAACAACATGGACTTATCGGAATTATTAAGCGGTCCAATCGGACAAACGGTTATAAACAATGTATCCAAACAGTTGGGTATGGATGAAAGACAGGCTGCAAACGCTATTAGTGTTGCTCTGCCGGCTATCTTGGGTGGACTGCAAAGAAATATTCAATCCCGGGAAGGTGCACAAAGTCTGGACAATGCCTTGAACGATGCAAGGCATGACGGAAGCCTGTTGGAAAACCTCGCTAGCCTTTTAGGCGGCGATACTCAGCCTATCAGTCAGGATGGCGGAAAAATCCTGGGGCATATTTTTGGAGACAACAAACCGGCTGTGGAACAGGGAATCTCTCAAAAGACCGGGCTCAGTTTACAAAAGATAGGCCCCCTTCTGGCTCTCCTGGCACCTGTTGTGATGGCCTATCTGGGAAAGGAAAAACGTCAGTCTAACACCAACGCTGGCGGGCTTGAAGACCTGCTGGGCGGTTTATTGGGCGGAGGTCAATCCCAAAGACGTGGCGGAGGCGGATTAATGGATATGGTTGGAGGCTTGCTGGACAAAAACCGTGACGGTAATGTGCTCGATGATATTCTGGGAATGATCAAATAAAAGACACCTCATCCTGTTTTTTTCTGTAAAAAGTCCTGAATAAGGACTTTTTTTGCTTATTTTTGAAGCAAATAAACAATTGATTTAAAAAATACGTTTTAACAGTTAAACGAGTGCAGTTTTTTTCAGTCAATGAATCAAGAAAAAACTCTTAATGCTTACACTTATGAAAAGAAATTTTTTTACTTCTCTCCTTGCCGTTGTTCTTTTTCTGGGAGTGGCCTTTGGTGCTGCTTCCTGTTCAAATAACGATGATCTTGCCGAGACACAATGGAAAGTGGTCCCCATATTGATAAAAAAAGCCGATTGGGTATGGAATGCTACGGATGGCCAATACGAAGCCATTGTAAACTTACCCGAGCTGACTCCGTTTATTTTTAATGAGGGGGCTGCTATTGCTTATATAAAATTCAATGCTTCCACCAAGGCTCCCCTCCCGTATTCCAAATCGTATTCATACGAATATACCGGAACCGATGGTAAAACATATACCGGATTTTATACCGAGCATATAAAATGCGATTTTCAGGTAGGCAGCCCTTCCACGGTGGCTTTTTATATCGAGGCATCTGACTTGGAGAGAGTAGATGATTATCTGGAAGACAGAGAATTTCAGGTAGTATTGATCTGGTAAAAATTGATAGAAAATGAAAAGAAAATTTTTGTACGGTTTTTCGTTGCTTTTTCTCTTTCTTACAGGGATTTCCTGCACAAGTTCTCCTTCACAGGATTACCTGGATGAATACGAGGTGCAAAAAATGATTGAGGATGCGATCAGGCAAAACAATGAAAAACTTGAATTTACCCAGTGGAAGATTGTAAATATCTCAGCCAAGAAAGCAGACTGGGTGTGGAATGAAGATATTGGCAGGTATGAAGCCATATACGACCTTCCTGAATTGACGGAGTTCATTTATGAAAATGGGGCCGCTCTCGGTTATGTTTTTATCGGAACCCAGGGAGTGGATGAAGTGCAAAAACTTCTGCCGTTTGTTCATACGTATTCCGAAACAGATGGAGAGGGGAGCACCATAACCTATACTGAAACAATCAGTTGTGACTTTCAGTACGGTAGCCCGAGTACTGTGGCTTTCTTTATTCAGGCTTCCGACCTATTCAGGGCGGATGATTATCTTGCCGACTACAATTTCAGGATTGTGTTGATCTGGTAATTATTTAAACAACGGCAGTGCATCTGCTACAATGAACGAACTTCCGCCGATGAAAATAAAATCGTTTTCGTCGGCATTTTCTTTGGCTGCATTTATGGCCGTAGACACATCTTCGAAAGTGTTTCCTTTCAACCCGAAGGAAGCAGCCTCCCTGGCAAGCGTCTTTTCGTTCAATGCTCTTTCTACCGATGCCCGGGTGAAATAATAGACGGCTTGTCGGGGCAACATAGCCAACACGGATGTAATGTCTTTATCGTTGACCATTCCAAAAACAACGTGTAACCGATTGTATTTTTCCTGCTTCAGTTGTTCCACGACGTATCGGATTCCGTGTGCGTTGTGTCCTGTGTCGCAAACAATTTTTGGTTTCTCCTGCAGTACCTGCCAACGCCCCTTCAGCCCGGTTAATTCCACAACCTGGGCAAAGCCGCTGTAAACTGCTTCCTTCGGGATCCTGTAACCTATTTTTTTTAATTCCGCTACCGCCGCCAGGACTGTTTTTGCATTTTTCTCCTGAGCGAAGCCACCCAGCTTGTTTTTTAAGTCAGGGTATTCGTGTGTGTTTATTATCCATTCGTCGTCAGCCCTGTGAGCAGAGAAATCGTTTAAAACTGCTTCGGCAAAAATGATGGGTGCATTTTCGGATTCAGCTTTGACGGTAAAAACTTTTTTCACCTCTTCATCATCGGATTCGCCAATCACCACAGGTGTATGTGGCTTTATAATACCGGCTTTTTCTGCAGCAATTTCGGGTAATGTGCTCCCGAGGTACTGCATGTGGTCAAACCCGATATTGGTGATGACGCATAGGTCGGGCGAGATGATGTTAGTGCTGTCGAGCCTTCCACCCAAACCAACTTCAACAACGGCTACATCAACTTCTTGCTCTTCAAAATAAAGAAAAGCCATTTCCATTGTCAATTCAAAAAAGGAGGGCATTACAGGCTCAAACCGTTCACGGTATTTCTTTACGAAATCAACCACATACTTTTTGGGAACCATCTCCCCGTTTACCCTGATCCGTTCACGGAAATCCACCAAATGGGGCGAAGTGTACAACCCGACTTTGTAGCCCGACTGTTGGAGGATGGCTGCCAGCAAATGCGATGTGGAACCTTTGCCGTTGGTTCCTCCGATGTGAATGGTTTTGTAGTGTTGGTGCGGATGATTGAAAACGGCATCGAGTCGGAGGCTGTTTCCCAATCCTGGCTTATAGGCGAGGTGCCCGACGCGTTGGTATTCGGGCATTTGGATGTAGAGGTATTCCAATGTTTCGGGGTAGGTCATGTTTATTCTTTTACTTAGAAAGCTCGGACAAATATATAACTATAAAGAAAAATGCACTCATTGAGTGCATTTTTTTAACTCTTGTAACGCGAGACTCCTTTAATTCTTCAGTGGAAGTACGGAGTATTGTTTCGAATAACGTAACTGCTGATCAACATAGTTTTCATCGTATGAGATCGTTACATCAGACACCTTGCCGCTTTCGTCGGTCACCAGCTTATAAACCGGATTTACAAAACCTTTGTAGGGAGCCAGGTCCAATCTGGCGTAGCGCTCCAGGATTTCTTTGTGCAACGCCTGATTCACTTTCACACCGTACGATTCCACGAGTTTTTTGCCTGCTTCGAAATCGCCTTCCGACTTGATGCGTTGCACTTCCGAAAGCAGCTTGCCAAATAGATCGCGTAGTTTCGCGTAATCGTTTACTACAACAAATGTTTTGCCGTCTTGCTGCTTTATCTCCACTACGTTTTCGGTTTTTCCGTTTTCGATCACCCAGTTCGATATAAGGGCCCTGTTGCGCATGTGTGCTTGTTCAATGTCTTTTCCGGGCTGGATGCGCGTCAGTTGTGTCATGGCACCGTTCATGATGTACTTGTAATACTCGGCTTTGTATGCCTCCGCATCGGGAAGAAGCTCCAGTTCCACCATTTTTGCGTCGCCCAGGTAATACAAAGCGAACAGATCAGCTCTGGCCTCCTCCAAAGGAGATCCATAGGCTTTCAGTGCATCGCCGTCAATACCGGGAAGTAGTTTGCCCGATCCGTGTCCAAGGCATTCGTGCAAGTCGGTGTGCAGGTTATCGGTTAACGAACCGTATTTTTTCGACAGTTCACGTTCGGCATCACTCCACATGAACTCCTCGTTGAACCCGCTTCCCTGAGCCGCATTATCGTAAGCCGATGTAATGTTGTCGATAGTCACTGATTTTGATCCGTGGTCGCGGCGAATCCAGTTGGCGTTGGGAAGATTTATTCCAATGGGGGTTGCCGGATAGCAGTCTCCTCCCAGGATGGCTGCCGTGATTACTTTTGCCGATACGCCTTTTACCTCTTCTTTTTTAAATTTGTCGTCAATGGGTGAGTGGGTCTCAAACCACTGTGCGTTATCGCTGATAAGTTGCGTACGTTTGGACGCTTCTTCGCTTTTGAAGTTCACCATGGATTCCCAGGTTGCTTTCATTCCCAGCGGATCGGTATAGGTCTCTATAAAACCGTTGACAAAATCTACGCGCGAAGCGGTATCGGTTACCCATTTAACCGAGTAATCGTCGAATGTTTTCAGATCACCCGACCTGTAATAGGAAATCAACGTGTTGATGACTTCTTTCTGCTGCTCATTTTCAGCGACACCGGCTGCTTTTTCCAGCCATCCGATAATGCGCTCAATGGCTTTGTCATACATTCCACCCAACTTCCACACTTGTTCGGATACAACACCGTCTTTTTTCACAACCTTGCTGTTTAATCCGTAGGAAACCGGCGTGAGGTTGTTCGGATCTTTCATTGTGTTGTAGAAATCTTCTACCTCTTTTTGGGTCACCCCTTCGTAGAAGTTCACTGCCGATGTTGCTACAATATCGGCTCCGGCAGACTGGTTCATTCTCTTAGGCATCACGTTGGCGTCGAACATCACCGGAAGGATTTCCTTCAATGTCAAATCGGCTGCCATTCCGTCGCGGAAAGGCATACGGCCGGGGTCCACCCCTTTGACGATCGACACGAAATAGTCCTGCGAAAATTTCGGCAGGATTTTATCTTCGGAATAGTGGTGATGGATGCCGTTTGCCATCCAAATCTGTTTCAGGTAAGTTTCGAAGTTCTTCCAGTCCTCCGAAGATTTGTCGCCCATGTAATTTTCATAAACGCCTTCGCATACCCTACGAATAGTCAGGTTGTACCGGTTATGCTGGTCGAATAGGATATCGCGTCCTTCAAGAGCTGCTTGAGACAGGTAATAGATTAATTCTTTTTGCGCTAAAGGCAAAGTCTTAAATCCCGGGACATAATAACGGAGTATTTCCACATCGGCGAACCGGTCAACTTTATACTGGAAAGTGGAATCCGGCAGATCCGGTTCAGCAGATACCTGCGAGGTTTCTGATTTGTTGCCTGTGCAGGCAGCCAACAGAAAAAGGGTTGATAGCATAAAAAAAACTTTTTTCATTTTTTATTATAGATTTGTTTAGTTTGGATGCAAAGATAATAAATTTAACTTCACAAATTATACGTAAAAATTACGTTTTTTGTTGGAAAATTGTAACTTTGGACTTTCGAAATGATACTTTATCTGTCGTTTTCTGGCCTCTAACGGTTGAATTCTGAATTATATATGATAACGCTCCAACTGATAAACCCGAAAAGCATTGCCGTGATCGGTGCTTCGGAGAACATCGAAAAACCCGGCGGAAAAGCACTTTATAACGTGAAAAACGGAACGTTTGAAGGAGGCCTCTATGCTGTAAACCCAAAGCACGAAAACATTCAGGGTGTGCAAACCTTCAGGAATGTATCGGAACTGCCACAGATCGATCTGGCCATCCTGGCTATTCCGGCCAACCTGTGTGTCCCGGTTATAAAAAGCCTTCTTGAAGAGAAAAATACCAAAGCTGTCGTTGTGCTCTCTGCCGGATTTTCCGAAATGGGACCGATAGGTAAAAAAATGGAGAAAGAGATGGCGCTCCTGGCGGACAAGCATCAGGCAACGCTGATTGGCCCCAACTGCATCGGGGTTATGAATCCATATCATCAGTCGGTTTTCGTCTCTCCCGTACCGAAAATGGAGTGGGGAGGCACAGCACTTGTTTCCAGCTCAGGAGCTACTTGTGTATTTATCCTGGAATCGGCATTGAGCAAAGGGCTTACTTTTTCTTCCGTATTCTCGGTAGGAAATGCAGTTCAAACCTGCGTAGAAGATGTGGTGGAATACCTGAATGAAACGTATGAGGAAGGGAAGTCGCCCCAAACAATCTTGATGTACATCGAAAGCATTAAAAAACCACAACTCCTATTAAAAAATGCGCGGGAACTTATTGGCAAGGGTTGTCGTCTGGCTGCTGTAAAATCAGGAATATCCGATGCCGGAGGCCGTGCTGCTGCCTCCCACACGGGTGCTATGCTGAATTCGGATATGGCAGTTGATGCGTTGTTCCGGAAAGCAGGCATTGTCCGATGCAACAGCCGTGGTGAACTGACGGCCATGGGGGCTGTGCTCCAACATCCCAAACTAACCGGGAAACGTATAGCCATTATCACACATGCCGGAGGCCCCGGGGTTATGCTAACGGATGTTCTCTCTACCGGCGGGATGAAGGTGCCCCGCTTATCCGACGAGCTGATGAGGAATTTGCGTGACGAACTGTTCGAAGGTGCCTCTACTGCCAATCCAATAGATATTCTCGCTACGGGGACAGCCGAACAATTGGAAAAATGCATCCGTTTTTGTGACAGGTTGGAAAGCATTGATGGAATTGTGGTTATTTTTGGTAGTCCGGGATTGTTCTCCAACATTGACACTTACCGGGTAATCCGTGAACAACAGAACAGCTGCCTTAAACCCATATATACCATACTGCCATCTATCCTTAACGCTAAGGAAGAGATGGATCAATTTGTAGATGAAGGCGGAGTATTCTTCGAAGATGAATTTGTGTTGGGTAATGCGCTGCTGAACGAAAGCCGGTATGTTGCGCCTGTTGAGGAGAAAGAGACAGGAAAGCTAAAAAATGAAAAGAAAATTAAAGCTTTATTAAAAGACAGAAAAGGGCTGATAGATAGCCATGTGGGATTTGAGTTGTTGGATCTAATGGGTGTGAGCCGTCCTAGAAATAAATTCATTTCAACGGAGGAAGAAGCAATAAATGCGGCGCAGGAATTAGGTTTTCCGTTGGTGATGAAAGTGGTGGGTCCTGCGCATAAATCAGATGTAGGGGGCGTTGTGCTGGATGTGGTAACCCTGGAGGCCGTTAGAGAAAATTTCAAACGGTTGATCGGAATAAAAAACGCTGCCGGGGTAGAAGTTTGCCAGATGGAACGGGGACTGGAAGTACTTATCGGTGTGAAAAAAGAGCCAGGATTCGGCCATATCATTACGTGTGGCTTAGGGGGGATTTTTGTTGAAATCCTTAAAGATATCCAGTATACGTTGGCACCCGTCACACGGACGGAAGCGTTGCGGATGATCCGTTCGCTGAAGTCATATAAGTTGATCCAGGGTGCCCGCGGAAAAGAGGGCATAAGCGAAGAAGTTTTTGCCGAAGTGATATGTAAAGTATCTGACCTTCTAGTACTTGTTCCTGAGATTGAAGAAATGGACTTGAATCCGCTTATGGGGCGAGGACATCATCTTTCGGCCGTAGATGTGGTGATCAAAATGTGACGGAAAATGTCGTTTATAACCCTGTTGTTCATTGCTGTTTTTCCTTTACACGCACAAGAACCGTCGGATAGTGCCGGTTCCGTTTCTGACGATGGTTTGCACAGAATTCATTTTGTTTTAAACGGACAGATAACCGGATGGGAAACAACGCAACTCTCCAATTCGGTGAATTGGCAGCCTGGTTGCCGTTTTTTGCCTGTATTGCTCGGAAACTTTAGTTGGGGAGAAAATTCAAAACTCGATGCTGAAGCATCTGTCCACCTCTATGGGCTGTTAAATTTTACAGGGTGGGATTATATCAATAAGGAAGGAAAACTAAAACCTTACCGGGTTTGGTTACGCTATTCGGGCAAAAACTGGGAGCTGCGCGGCGGTTTGCAAAAAATCAATTTCGGTACAGCCCGCATGTTTCGTCCGCTGATGTGGTTCGACGCTATGGATGTACGTGACCCGTTGCAACTGACAGACGGCGTGTACGGCATTCTGGGCAAGTATTTTTTCGAAAACAATGCTTCCGTCTGGCTTTGGTCGCTACTTGGAAACAAACGGCCAAAAGGTTGGGAGTTAATCGGTAGTGCCCGCCGTCGTCCCGAAATTGGTGGGCGATTTGAGTTCCCGGCTTTCGCCGGTGAAATGGGCGTAAGTACTCATCATCGAAAAACAGATGTGCACCATTTGTTGCCGGATGTTCCGGAGAATACGCTGCTGGACGAAAACCGTCTCGGACTGGATGGGCGGTGGGACGTGGGGGTTGGCTTGTGGTTTGAAACCAGTTTTACCCGGTTGCAGAAGAATAATTACAAGATGGCACTCCATCAGGATGCCATAAACGTAGGGATGGATTACACTTTCCCGTTAGGAAACGGATTGGGGTTAACGGTGGAGTATTTTCGTTACCATACCGGAGATGGATTTATGCGAAAAGGTATGAACTTGAACGTGATTGGAGAAATGCTCTCGTATCCGGTCTCGGTTCTGGATAACCTGACGGCAATGTTTTTCTATGTCGGTAACGATTTGAATATGTGGTTGAACTATATCAGCTGGGCCAGGACATACGATAAATGGAGTTTTTATCTGATGGGCTTTTGGAATCCTGAGATAAACTTGCCGTTGGGCGGGCAGGCAGGGGGCAAGAATCTGTTTATGGGAAAAGGCATCCAATTAATGGCGAGTTATAATTTTTAGAAACTGTAAGACGCAACATGCGGTTTCTTACGGTGAAAAACTTCGATAAAGATAAAAGCACTAAATTTATGGACAGCAAAAACAACTTGATTGTTGATGTTAACGGACTGGTTAAGAGGTTTCCGATAGGCTTTTCAGGATTCTTTACGGCGTTGAAGGGTATTGACTTAACCGTATCGGAAGGTGAGTTTATGGGCCTGGTTGGGCCAAGCGGTTCGGGGAAAACTACGTTTTTGAACATTATTGGAACACTCGATAAACCGTCTGAAGGTCGGGTAAACGTGTTGGACAAGAACGCAGGGACCCTTACTCCCAGGCAAGCTGCACAGCTGAGGAAGGAGGAAATGGGTTTTATCTTTCAAAGTTTCAACTTGCTACCTGTTTACACGGTTTTTGAAAATGTGGAGTTTCCGTTGTTGTTGCTTAACCTATCTTATGGGGAACGCAAAAAACGGGTGATGGAGACGTTGGAATGGCTGGGATTGACTTCGAAAATAAATTCCCGACCGCCTCAATTATCGGGAGGGGAGTGTCAACGGGTGGCGATTGCAAGGGCGATGGTAAAACGTCCGAAACTGGTATTGGCTGACGAACCGACTGCTAATCTGGATGCTGACAATTCGCACCGCATTCTGAAAACCATGGTGAAACTGAACGAAGAACTGAAAACCTGTTTCATTTTTGCCACGCACGATGAAAAAGTAATCAGCTACCTGAAGCGAATCGTACATTTGGAAGATGGCCGTATTGTAAAAGATATCAGCAGGCAAAAGTCGGAGTTACAATAAGAAAAGTGAGGTATGAAAATATTGAAACTAGTCTTCCGAAACCTCATTGGCAACGGGCTGAAAACGTGGCTGAACGTTTTTGTGCTGTCGATTGCGTTCGTGTTGATCATTTTTATGCAGGCGATTTTGCAGGGCTGGGATAGGCAGGCTATGTCCGATACCGTAAAATGGGAAATTGCCGACGGGCAGTATTGGAATGCGAATTACGACCCGTTTGATCCCTTTACACTGGACAGCGCTGTGTCGATTATCCCGAAACAGCTTGTCAACCAATACGAAACCGGACAAGTTGAGCCTGTTCTGATAGTTGCCGGCACTATTTATCCGTCGGGCCGGAGCATGCCGGTGTTGATGAAAGGCATCCGCTCCGGACAACAATTGCTGGAGCTTCCCACGTCGTTGTTGATGAACCCGACTGACAGCGCCGATATCCCGGCAATTATCGGATCGAATATGGCACACCAGTCTGGACTGACGGAAAACGATATTGTAACGCTACGGTGGCGCGATGCCAACGGTACTTTCGAAGCGCGGGATATTCGCATTGCCGGCGTATTCAGAACATTTGTTCCGACGGTAGACGCCGGGCAGATCTGGCTTCCGCTTGACATATTGCAGAAGATAACGCTGAATTCTGGTAAAGTTAGCCTTCTTGTTAAATCGAAAGAGGTGAGCGTCGTGCCGGTTGACGGCTGGAATTTCAAGGACGTAGATGAACTCACTCGACCGCTGAGGGAGACCTTGCGATCAAAAACCGTTGGACAAAGCGTTTTTTACGTGATCTTCCTGTTGTTGGCTTTGTTGGCTGTTTTCGATACACAAACGCTTTCCATCTTCTATCGCCAGCGCGAGATCGGCACCTTTGTGGCCCTCGGAATGACTAAAAAAGAAGTGATGGGTTTGTTTACGCTCGAAGGGACCATGAATGCTATCCTTGCCATCGCTCTCGGTGCTGTTTACGGCGTTCCCATGTTTCTTTATTTTGCTGTAAACGGTATCCCGATGCCATCCGGCACAAGTGATTTCGGGGTTGCCATAGCCGACAAGATTTATCCGGCATTTCCCCCTAAACTTATTATCGGAACCATCCTGTTTATTATTTTAATCACGGCATGGGTAAGCTATCTCCCTGCCCGGAAAATTGTAAAAATGAATCCGACCGATGCCATCAAGGGGAAAATACAATAAAGTAAACATCCGATGTCAGGCATCAGGTTTCAGAAAATTAGCCATTAGACTTCTGTCAGCGAAGCGGTCTGATACCTGGCATCTAATAAAAAAACTATGTTAAAGTTTCTGTTAAAAGGATTAATGCGGGATCGAAGCCGGAGCCTCTTGCCGGTTGTTGTTGTGACACTGGGGGTGATGATTACCGTGTTCATGCATGCTTATTTGAGCGGTGTGCTTGGCGAGAGTCTGGAAAAAACGGCTAATTTCTCCGAGGGTCACGTAAGGGTGGAAACCAGGGCCTATGCCGATAATTTTTCGCAATTGCCCAACGATCTGGCGCTTGTGGGTGTTGATACGTTGGAAAAAAGCCTTGAAAGGCTCTATCCCGAATACGATTGGGTGCAGCGGATTGATTTCGGTGGGTTGTTGGACGTGCCTGATAGTTCGGGAAATACGAAAATGCAAGGCACGGTGATGGGAAAAGGCGTCGATCTGCTGCAATCGGATGGTGAAGCCACCCGTATGGAACTCAAAAAACTGCTGGTGAAGGGACGGTTTCCTTCCAAAGCCGGAGAAATACTGGTCAGCGATGAACTTTTCGAAAAATTGTACCTAAGTCTGGGAGACAAGGTTACACTAATTTCTTCCACCATGTTTGGCGAAATGGCTATGTACAATTTTACGGTGGCCGGTTCGTTGCATTTTGGAGTAAATGTACTCGACCGGGGAATGATGATTGCCGATATACGCGACGTGAAGGCAGCCTTGAATATGGAGGATGCTGCGGGAACCCTGCTCGGTTTCTCTAAAAACAAGTTGTACAACGATAGACAAGCTGTTGCAACAAAAACAGATTTCAACAAACGGTATGAAAACGACGAAGATAAGTTCGCACCGGTGATGTCTTCCCTTTCGGACAACGGCTTGATGGGTTTCTCTTACGCTTTTATCAAAAATATCGCCGGATTCATCATTCTGGTTTTTATTTTTGCCATGTCTATCGTACTTTGGAATGCCGGTTTGATTAGCGGCTTGAGGAGATACGGTGAGTTCGGACTGCGGATGGCTATTGGCGAAAATAAATCGGAAATTTACAGGTCGCTTATCGGGGAAGCCGCATTGGTAGGAATTATCGGAACTATTTTCGGCTCAATGCTGGGATTATCGGCATCGTGGTTGATGCAGGAATACGGCATCAACGTGGGTAGCATGATGAATAACTCATCGTTGATGATTTCCGACACGTTACGAACACAGATAACTCCTTTCACCTGGTTTATCGGGTTTATCCCAGGAATTTTTTCGACGGTTATTGGAGCCATGTTGTCGGGAGTCGGGATTTATAAACGACAGACGGCTAACTTATTTAAAGAGTTACAGAATTAATTGGAATGCCTCCAAGGCGACCTGGGCAGCCAGGGCAAAATGAGAGTCGTGCGGAAACGGCTACCTGTAGACTGTGTGAAACCTTGAGGCAGGGATAAAAAAGATTTAACAACACTGAAGACATTCAAGCAATGAACAAAAAAACGATAGTAATATTCCTCTCTTTTTTCAGCCCCTTATTGTATGCACAAAATTACCCTTCGGGAAATTCCCTGTTGGACAAGATAGATGCCAATATGTCGTCAGAAACAACTGTCATGACGGCTTCGATGCAGGTGAACAGTGCACGCGCCACGCGTACGATGACGTTGAAAACATGGATGGAAGGCGACAAGAAGGCCTTTACTGAATATCTCTCGCCGGCAAGGGAGAAAGGAACCAAAATGTTGAAGCTCGATAATCAACTGTGGCTTTACTCACCATCGACCGACCGCACCATCCAGATTTCGGGTCACATGCTGCGTCAGTCGGTTATGGGAAGCGACTTGTCTTACGAGGATATGATGAACGATACACCAATGCAGGAGCAATATAATGCCGTAGTTACCGGAGAAGAAACAATAAACGGTAGAAAATGCTGGGTGGTTGACATGACCGCCAGGATAAGCGATATTAATTACTGATGTTTCGCAGTTAAAAATGAAGTTGATAATCAGAGGATAAGAGATAAAAAAAGCAGCATATTTTAGCTAATATATCATTGAAAATGATTATCTTAGCGATGGAAACCAAACCATTAAAATATGCTGCAGGACAAAGATATTAAAAAGATTCAAGAGTTGAAAGCGGACTTTACCCCCGGCAGGGTTTCCGCTGAAGATATTTTTAGCCGCTTCAAGGCGTTGAAGCTAAGCGAAGGTCTTTCTGAGTTCAAATGGTTCAAGACCCGGGGATATGATTTTAAAATGGTCCTGGCCCTGCTGGTCTCCATGGTGGTCAGTTCAGACAAGACGGTCAACTCCTATCTGAACAGCCCCACAGGTGAAGGTTCCACCATGGGCAAGGATGTGTTCTATCGCTTGAAGAACAGTTCCATCATATGCTGGCGGATGCTTATGTGGCATCTTGTGCATCGTTTTCTGACGGTGACGTCCAAAGATAGTGATGTAGATGATACCTCATCCCGTTACCTGATCTTCGATGACACCACCCTGTCTAAAACCGGGAAGCGTATAGAGAAGATCGGGAAGGTATGGGATCATGTAACCAACAGCTACGTGCTTGGATTCAAGCTGTTGGTGATGATGTACTGGGACGGTAAGTCCTCCATACCACTGGATTTCAGTCTTCACCGGGAAAAAGGGAAAAAGCAGGAACGCCCGTTTGGGATGACCAAAAAGCAGATCCGCAAGCAATACAGTTGCAAGCGTATCAAGGACTCGTACACCGCTAAACGTGTGGAAGAACTGGACACGAACAAGATTCAGATGGTCCTGCGGATGTTTTTCACGGCCATCTATCGCGGGCTTCGTGTTGATTACGTCCTGGTGGACAGCTGGTTTACTTGCGATGCGTTGATACAGGCTATCCGGAGTGTGAAGGACAAGGAAGTTCACCTGATCGGGATGTACAAGTTTGCAAAGACTAAGTTTGAGTATCAGGGTAAGAGCCTGACTCACGCCCAGATCAATAACATGCTGGGCAAACCCAGGCGCTGCCGTTCCCTGGGTTACCAGTACAAACAGGCCAGGGTGCTGTACCAAGGTGTTGAGATCTGCCTTTTCTTTAGTCGTCGGGGCAAAAATGACAAATGGAAGGTTTTGTTGACGACGGACACGAAACTGACGTTCAAGGGATTGATCGGGCATTACCAGGTAAGATGGGTTGTGGAGGTGTTCAATCGAGAATCGAAGCAATTGTTGAACCTGGGAAGATGTCAATCCAGTAACTTTGACGCCCAGGTAGCAGAAACGACCATCAGCATGATAGCCTATCTGTTATTGACACTGCGTTTCCGGTACGATAACTACGAGTCGAAAGGGGCACTTTATCGGTCAATGAACGCCGATGTGCTCAGGGAAACACTCGACAGACGGCTATGGGGGCTGTTCATCGAGTTAGTCTGCTCAGTATGCGAGGTATTGGAGATGGATGCCGATGATTTACTTGAAAAAATGTTGGCCAATCCAAAAGCAGAATCCATGATCATTGCACTGTGTTGTTCGGTGATGGTTAAGGACGATTGAGAAATTGTAAAATATAAAATGTTATAGTACAGAGATATAGATAATAATGCATTTCCCTTCTATTTCTTTGTCAATGGTTTGAGGGAAGTGCGAAACATGAGTTAATTATTACTCCCGGAAATTATGGGTCGATCAGGAACGGTTCGTCCCGATCAAGATGCAACTGTTTGCCAAAAGCGGAAAGCAATTGAAGGAGATTGCTTTATCGGATATACGGCAGATACAAGGACGTTGGTATCCAATGAAAACGGTCTACAAGGATGTGCTGAAAGACGGAAAAGGAACAGAGTTTACCATAAGCGAAATTTCGTTCAACCAACGTATTCCCGGGAATGTTTTCAATAAATCGAATTTGAAGTAGAACCATCAGTAACACAATGCCGCTGCTCCCAGAATTCCGGGATGGTTTAGTTCCGATCCCAGTATTTTCAGGTTTTTGATGGAATTGGGGTAGGGAAAGTCGTTCAAGTGTTCGTACATCGATTCTTTAAATAAAGGAAGCGATTTGGCAATCGCACCTCCGAAGATAATGGCTTGCGGATCAACGGTAAGAACAATCATTTTTACCAGTACAGCAATATGTTTTCCATATTCATGCATGATTTCCAACGCTTTTTTATCGTTCTGCCCTACTTTCCGGGCGACTTCATATCCCGTTGTACCGTAGTTGTTTGTGAAGAAAAAGCTTCCACAATATTGCTCGAGGATACCGTCCAGGTAAGGCATTTCTCCAAATTCTCCCGATCCGCAGTTGGCATCGCTCAGCAGGTTCCCTTTTTGTATTATTCCACCGCCCACGCCTGTGCCCAGAGTAATTCCGACAAAATTCTCAAAATCCCGGCCAAGTCCGTAAATACGTTCTCCCTTGGCAAAACAGTTGGCGTCGTTATCGATGTGTACCGGTATGTTGAATTCCTTTTCTAGCAGCTGCTTCAGGTGTACCTCATTCCAATCTTTGATGTTTTGTACGTGGTAAACGATGCCTTGGGTACGATCCACAACGCTCGGGACGCCAATCCCTATGGCATGGATTTTATCGGTTTTCAACTTGCGGATAATGTCTTTCAGCACAGTTAAAGTAACTTCCCCGCCTTCCGGTGCCCGTGTATCGGCCACCTCTTCTTTTACCAGGTTTTGCCCTTCTATTAAACCGCCTTTGATGGTGGTTCCACCCAAATCTATTCCGATGATCTGTTTCATTGTGTTGTATTTTAATGGTTGAGATGTACAAAACTAAGCAATATTGGTGAATTAAACGAATGTTATGGACAAAGTCTCTGGCTTAAGCGGCTTAACAGGTCGTCAAGCCTTAACTTGAGACTGAAGAAGTGAACAAAATTCCGAAAATAACGATAAACAGTGCCGGAAAATGAATAAATTTACGGTTTGGGCAAACCTTAAACCAAGTTATTCGTTATAGTCTGTAGTTTTTACATTTTAAAATCATTCCAAATAATTCACTTTCGTATGTTTTCTGACGAGATGAATGCAGCTAAAGATAAGACCTTATGATTTTTGAAGAGTTCAATCCATCGGAAGATAAGATCCTCAGAATTATCGATAACGATGGTCGTATTTTACGTCCCGACCTATTCCCGGAAATATCCGACGATACTATTGTGAAAGCCTGGAAAGCCATGCTCTTTGAACGGGTAGCCGATGAGATGGCTGTATCCTTTCAACGCCAGGGACGCATGTTCACTTATCCCCCCAACAAAGGACAAGAAGCTATTCATATTGCGGCCGGCAACGTGATACGCGAAAACGACTGGCTCGTTCCTGCTTTTAGGGAAGTGGGGCTAATGTTGGCTAAAGGCGTTACAATGAAAGAGATTTTCCTGTATTACAACGGCAACGAACAGGGGAGTAACTTTAAAAATGCCCCGCGTGTATTACCCATAAACGTTCCTATCGGTACACAGTTGCCCCATGCCGTTGGGATAGGATATTCCATTAAATACAGGAAGGAAGGCGATATTGTGTTTACTTATATTGGGGATGGCGGTACGTCGGAAGGTGACTTCAGCGAAGCGTTGAACTTTGCCGGTGTGTGGCAGGTCCCGGTAGTGTTTACCATACAAAACAACCAGTACGCTATTTCCGTTCCGGTAACCACGCAAACCAAATCCATAAATTTAGCTGTTAAATCGGTAGCGTTTGGCATTCCGGGCATCAAAGTCGACGGAAACGATTTCTTCGCCATGTACCTGGTCTACCAAAAGGCATCGGAACATGCGCGAACCGGTAAAGGGCCGGTGCTTATTGAGGCACTTACGTACAGGTGTGGCGCCCATACCACTTCCGACGATCCCAGCCGCTATCGGACAAAAGAGGAGGAGGCAGCGTGGGAGCTGTCGGATCCGTTGTTCCGGTTGAAAAAATTTATGGAACACAAAGGGATATTTAGGGAGAACGAAGAAAAGCTGAGGGAGCAGTATAAAAAAGAAGTGGAGAAACAATTTCTGGATGCTGAAAACGTTGCCCCGTATGCTTTGGAGGATGTTTTCAATTACATGTATGTGGAAATGCCTGACGACCTGAAAAAACAGAAAGAAGAATATCAACAATTTTTAGCTTGGAAAGGGAATCGAAAATGAGCGTAATGACAATGGTTCAGGCGATCAACAACGCGTTGGATATTAAGCTTGCCGAGGATAACGGTGTTGTGGTTTATGGGGAAGATGTAGGAGTTGTGGGAGGAGTATTCCGGGTAACCGAGGGGTTGCAGAAAAAATACGGTGTGGAGCGTGTGTTCGATTCGCCTCTGGCGGAGTCGGCTATCGTGGGAACAGGAGTGGGTATGGCCCTTTCCGGCTTACGGCCCGTGGTAGAAATGCAATTCGAAGGGTTTTCCTATCCTGCATTTAATCAGATAATTTCCAATGTATCGCGCATGCACAACCGTTCACGCGGAAGGTTCAGGATTCCCATGGTCATCCGGTTTCCCTACGGTGGAGGCATCAATGCCATCGAACACCATTCGGAAAGCCCCGAAGCACTTTATAGCCATATTCCCGGTTTAAAAGTAGTGGTTCCTTCAACGCCGCACGATGCAAAAGGGTTGCTGATATCTGCTATTGAAAGTGACGATCCGGTTATTTTTATGGAGCCCAAACGAATCTATAGGGCCATCAAGCAGGAGGTGGTTACCGGTAAATTTACCATTCCAATTGGAAAAGCCAGCGTGCTTACCGAGGGTACAGATGTTACCGTCGTGGCTTTCGGAGCGATGATTCGCGAATGCCAGCGGGCAATGGTAATGGCGAAGGAGGCAGGTATATCGGTGGAGTTAATCGATCTCCGGACGATCTATCCCATAGACAAGGAGACCATCCGGAACTCGTTGCAGAAAACAGGCCGGTTAGTGGTTGTGGCAGAAGCACAACGATCATTCAGCGTGGGTTCGGAGTTGATAGCCATAGCCAACGAAGAGGCTTTCCTCTACCTGGAAGCTCCTCCAAAAAGGGTGATGGGTTTTGATACCATTATTCCGTTGGCGCAAGGTGAGAAATATTTTATGATAACTCCCGAAAGGATTTTTTATGAAATAGAAAAAACGGTTAAGTTTTAAAAACAGCATGAATGAAGTAACTGTGCGAAGCGAGTAACACGAAGTGAATTTCGCCGTAGGCCAATTACAATTAATGTTCAAACCATAAATGATTAAACGAACTTAAATGAGGTATATTTTTAATTTTCCCGATATAGGAGAGGGACTCGAGGAAGGAACCATCCTGGAGTGGTACGTTACGAAAGGACAGGCGGTAAGTACGGGCGATTCCTTGGTGAAGATGGAAACCGACAAGGTAGTGGCCGATATTCCGTCACCGAGAACGGGAATAGTTGCTGCCCGGTTTGGAGAAGTAGGTGATGTCATAAAAGTAGGCAGCCCGCTAGTTGAAATTGAAATAGAAGGAGTTTTTGCGGAAGAGGCTCAGGCCGAGGCGAAAAGAGGATTTGACCCTGAACCGGAGGAGAAAGCCGAAACGGTGGTGGGTACGATGGAGGTGGCTTCGCGAAATGCTTTTTTGCCTGCGAGCAACGAAGGCACAACGGAGCAGCCTCCCGTAACGGAAAAACCACGCCGTAAAGCTTTGTCTACGCCCGTTGCGCGGGCTATGGCCAGGGATTTAGGCATCGATATAAATGAAGTCTGTGGCACAGGGCCTTCGGGGCGGGTCACAAAAGCAGATGTTGAAAACCATAAGTCCGTCAGAAAGCCATCCTCCCTCCGGGTTTCGGAACAAGAGGACGATGAGGTAACTTATGAGCCCCTTACCCAGATCCGCAAGGCTATTGCCCGGAACATGATCCAGTCCAAGCACAACGCTGCCCACATGTCGTTGTTCGAAGAAGTGGAGATATCCGATCTGGTAAGGGTTCGGGAGAAGTATAAGGGGAAATTTGCCGAAAGAGGGGTTAAGCTGACCTACCTCGCTTTTATTGTAAAGGCTGTCGTCAATGCCCTCAAGCAACACAGGCAGTTAAATTCGCAGATCGACTTGGAGAATGACCGGATGATCTTCAACAACCGCTATAACATAGCGTTGGCCGTGGATACCCCTGCCGGACTGGTGGTCCCTGTTGTTAGGGATGCCGACCGTTTAAGCATTTTTGAAATTGCTCAACGCATCGACGAAATATCGGAGAAAGCCAGAAAAAGAGACCTTACCCTGGAAGACATGAAAGGCGGAACATTTACCATTACCAACTACGGTTCCATCGGAGGAATATTTGCCACGCCGGTGATTAATTATCCCCAGGCGGCTATTTTGGGAGTGGGCAGGATCCTCAAAACCCCTGTGGTGAAAGACGATGCCATTGTTGTAGGCCGTGTAATGGCATTGTCGCTCTCGGTAGATCACCGTATCGTTGATGGGGGAGAAGTTACCCGGTTTATCAACAAGGTAATGGAATATCTTGCCGATCCCATGGCGTTACTGATGGAATAACACACCTTATTTGAAACACAAAACAACTCATAGTATGGATTACGACGTATTGATCATCGGTGCCGGACCATCCGGTTATGTAGCCGCCATCCGGGCGGGGCAGGTGGGTTTGAAAACAGCTATCGTGGAAAAACAGTATATCGGGGGAATGTGCCTCAATTGGGGTTGTATTCCTACAAAGGCTATTCTGGAAAGTGCGAAGAAGTTTAAAAAACTGGGAGAGATTGAGGATTTTGGTATTGATGGAATAGATACCGGTAAAATTGCCTTTAACTGGGACAAGGTGAAGTCAAGGTCGAAACGCATCACCCGGAAACTGACGGCAGGGGTAAATTTCCTGCTTAAAAAAAATGGCATTGAAGTGATAAGTGGAACCGCCCGAATAGGGTCGGACCGCTCTGTGTGGGTTGACGATAAAAAAATTTCGGCAAAGCACATCATCATTGCAACCGGTTCAAAGCCGAAATCGATGGGCGATGCATTCTCCAATGCTCCTGTCGTGGAGATGGAAAACCTGTTTGAAAGGGAGGCTTTTCCGGAGAACATTGTCGTTACCGGTAACCACATTTCCTCGGTCGAGATGGCCCAGTTTTTCAGGCTTATCCATAAAAACGTTACGCTGGTTACCAACAGCGGTTACTTTCTGGACGGATTGGATACCTTTCTTGTCGAGTACATCACGAAGAAACTGGCATCCGATAACATTGAACTGATCACGGATGCCTATCCGGATAAATATGAGGATGGAGGACTGACTGTTGGTGGTAAGAAAGTAAAATGCGACCTGATCGTTAATTGTAATTCGCGCAAGGCAATTATCCCGGAAAGCGAAACACCCCTGCAGCTTACGGAACGCGGATTTATCAAAACAACCGATAATTTCCAGACCAGTATCGATGGGGTCTATGCCATCGGTGATGTCGCCGGAAGAAGTTTTCTGGCACACATGGCTTCGGCTCAAGGGATTCACGTCATAAACGCCATAAAAGGGATACAAGCCCATTTTGATTACTCCACTTATCCGATAAACATGTATACCACGCCCGAAATCGCTCAGATCGGGATGACGGAACAAAAAATTAAGGAGGAAGGTTACGATTACAAAATAAGCGAGTTTCCGCTATCTGCAAATGGGAAGGCACTGATTGAAAACAATACGGAGGGTTTGATCCGGCTGCTTTCCGATAAGAAATACGGGCAGGTCCTGGGGGTTCAGGTTGTGGCTGAGAATGCCACCGATATGATTGCCGAAGCCGGCGCATACCTGAAAGTCGAAGCCACGGTTTACGACGTGGCCCATACCATTCACGCTCATCCCACCGTTTCGGAAATATTTTTTGAAGCCGGTTTCGATGCCATGGACAAGGCCATCCACAAGTGAACGGGAGAGAAAAATTTACTTCCAGAAAACAATTCCTCCCCTGAGGTTGTAAACGGCAGGAAATCCTTTTTTAACCAATACCTTGGCGGCATACATGCTTCGTGCCCCGCTGTGGCAGAAAACGGCTACAGGACAGGATTTATCGAGTTTTTCTATTTCTTGCTCAAAATCCATGGAGGAAACATCCATTAACCGGGCTCTGTTTATGGTGCCTTGCGCATATTCCTGAGCAGTCCGGACGTCTATAAGCTGAACATCCTTACCGGCGATGATTGTTTTGAAATCCGCGGGGTTAAGGGATTGGATTTGACTTCTATGATTTTTTAGGAAAGAAAAAACTGCCATACTTAGAAACTATTTTGGATTTTTTTATGTGACGATTTTTAGTCATTTTTTGACGGATTCGGGCTTTTATTTTCTTAATCCGAATCTACAACCGATTATTGTTGATTTTCAAGAGAAACCCGCATTTCGCATTTCCGGCAATCGAACGAGAGTTTTAATTTGTTCTGTTGATTGATCAGATAGAACGGCTCACGAAAACCGGCTTTCTCTTTGGTCTCACGCGGACACCAACCCAATGCAAACTTGATGCAATGTTTGGTGAACATGAGTGGAACGTTTTTTTGCTGAACTTGTTCAAATGCGGGTTGTAAAATTTTCGTCCGGTGTTGTAAGTAAAAAGAACCGCTGTTGCTGTTGGAGACGTTACCTAAGTAGGTAAGCTCTTTTTCGGGATAAGCGTGTGTTGTGGGTGGGATCGGGCTGCGTTCCTGCCGGTAATTGATTTTTCTGACCGCTAGTAAACCTGAAATCAGTTGTTTACGCCATTCTCCTAGCAGGGAGGAGGGGATGAACCACTCCTTGGAAAACCGGATGTCGATGGATTTTACGCTGAACAGGGTAGTTCCCGTTTTGGAGAGCTGAGTACGGATATTTTCCTGTTGCGGCTTTTGCGCGGTCTGCTTTTCTAGAATTACTGAAAATGTGTAGGAGTGGTTGTCCTCGTCAGAGATTTGTAATGCGAACCCGGTAGGGATCTCTCGGATAAAAATATTCGCAGCAATTTTTCGCTCCGCTGTTTTTTTGGTTAACCAGTTTTCAAAGTCGTGATCGTAATTTCTATACACCTTTGTTCCTGCGCTGAGGCCGGGCATTACGGCCGGAAAAATCCTGCCGCCTTCAGAGCGGTTTACGCGAAAACCATTTAACCCGTCTTTATCCATAAAACACAATCCGTCACCGTTGTTAATGGTGAGTGTTGTGCTTAACGAAAGCCAGTTTCTGCCCACGGTTTTTACCGTTCCTACAAATTCACCGATGGATTTGGGAGATTCGAAAGAGCCGATATCGTGTTGCCTGCCGTTGAAAAGATAGTGGGTAAATCCCCGGTTAAAACTCTTTGATAAATTGGGTGTAAAATTGATTTCGCTTCTTCCCGACGAAGCTTGCACATACTCGGGCCGTTTCCTGAAAATGCTGTCCAATCGCTGCCGGTAGGCAGCAACTACGTTTTTAACATACGTAACGTCTTTCAGCCGTCCTTCTATCTTGAGCGATGAAACGCCGGCATCCAGCAGCTCTTCGAGGTTATCGTACTGATTGAAGTCTTTTAAGGAAAGCAGGTGTGCATTTTTTCGAACAATACGCCCGTCGGCATCCTGCAAATCAAAAGGTAGCCTGCAAATTTGTGCACACTCTCCGCGGTTGGCGCTCCGACCCGTTATGGCTTGGCTGATGTAGCATTGCCCGCTGTAGGAAACACAGAGGGCACCGTGAACAAAAACCTCCAGCGCAATGCTGGTTTGTGACGAAATTTCGGCAATCTGATCCCGGGATAATTCCCGTGCAAGCACTACCTGTGTGAATCCCGCGTTTTCTAAAAACTGCACTTTTTCCACGGTACGATTATCGGTCTGCGTGCTGGCGTGGAGCGGGATAGGAGGCAGGTTCAGTTGCAAAATGCCCATGTCCTGGATGATAACGGCATCGGCGTGTATACGGTATAAATCCCGGATGAGCTTCTCCACCTGTAAGAGTTCATGGTCGTAAAGGATGGTGTTCAACGCAACATACACTTTGGCGTTGTACTGATGCGCAAATTCCACCAACTCGGCAATATCTTCGATACTGTTTCCTGCAGCCATCCGTGCACTGAATCCCGAGATACCTATGTAGACGGCATCGGCACCGTGAAGGATGGCTTCTTTTCCGATCTCCTTATTTTTGGCAGGGGCGAGAAGTTCAACGATTCGTGGAGCTTTCATCTTTCCATTCATCCAGGCGGGGTCAGGTTAAATCCCCTAACTCTTTTATCTTTTTCAAATCAAATGGAGTTGCCTGATATACAAAGTAATTAAGCCAGTTTATAAACAAAAGGTTTGCGTGGCTTCTCCACAAGACAACCGGTTGTTTTTGTGGGTCGTTATCCTTGTAATAGTTTTTGGGGAGTTCCACCGAGTCCAATCCCTTTTGCATATCACGCGTATATTCGTTGTGTAGCGTGAGGGGTGAATATTCAGAATGCCCGGTTACGTAGAACTCACGTCCACCGCGGGAGGCCACGATGTATACTCCTGCTTCTTCAGACTGTGAGAGGATAGTCAGTTCGGGGTGTTGGGAAATCTCCTCGGCAGAAACCGTCGTGTGGCGGCTGTGTGGAGCAAAAAACTCGTCGTCGAATCCGCGGAAAAGCGGGAACGCTTTATCGTTGACGGTATGTGGGAACACTCCAAAAATTTTCTTGTCCAGCGGATATTTCCGGATGCCATAAAAATGATACATCGCCGCTTGTCCTGCCCAGCAGATGTAATACGTGGAGGTCACATGCGTACGGGCCCAATCGAAGATCCCGGTCAGCTCCTGCCAATACCGCACTTCTTCGAACGGCAATAATTCCACGGGTGCGCCGGTAACGATAAAGCCGTCGTAATAGCTTTCTTTTACTTTAGGAAACGTTTTGTAAAACGTCTGCAAATGCTCGATGGGTGTATTTTTAGGCGTATGGGATTTCAATCCCAGAAACTCAATTTCCAGTTGCAGGGGAGAGTTGGATAGCAGCCTTATTAAATCGGTTTCGGTAGTGATCTTAAGCGGCATCAGGTTGAGGATGAGTATCTTCAACGGACGGATATCCTGCGTGGAGGCACGCAGGTCGCTCATCACGAAAATATGTTCCTTGCTCAGGATCTCTATGGCTGGGAGTTTATCGGGTAAATTTACGGGCATATGGTTTATTTAACTCTTATCATTTTTTTTTCTTCACACTCCATCCGAATTTTCCAATATGTTCACCCAGTCCGTAATAATTGCCGTGCGAGTAGGCGAGGAGCCTGGCGTTCTGCATATCGAATTTTCCGGTTTCGGCATCAAAATACTTGTCATCCGCCTGCACGTTTACCACATCGGCGATAAACATGTCGTGCGATCCGAGCGTGATAATTTCCTTTACGCGGCACTCGATGCAGAGCGGGGATTCTTCGATGACGGGAGCGTTTACCGCTACTGCTTTTGCAGGTGTTAATCCCGTTTCGTGGAACTTATTGTAATCCTTCCCCGAGCGTACCCCACACCAGTCGGTGGCCTGAGCCAGTTCTTCGGTGGTGAGGTTGATAACAAACTCCATGTTTCGCTTGATGATTTCGTACGAATGCCGTTCGGGACGAATGGAAATATAACACATCGGCGGATTGGTGCAAAGGGTTCCCAGCCAACTGACGGTGATTATGTTGTACTCGTCGGGATGGCTTCCGCACGATATCATTGCCGCGGGAAGGGGATAGATCAGTGTTCCCGGCTTCCAGTTCTGTTTCATTTGTATTCGTGTTACCCGGCAACTACTTTAAGACGATTTCTTCTTTCTTGATTTTCAATTCGCAATAGTGGCACTGCAACACCACATTTTCTTTGTCCACCACTTCGAAGCGGGTTTTCATCGGTTCGTTATTGGTGATGCATTTCGGGTTATTGCATTTTACAATTTCGATAATTTCATCGGGGAGTGTCACTTTTTTCTTTTCAATCACTTCGTAATCCCGGATAATGTTCAGGTTGACGTTGGGGGCAACCAGTGCAATGCGGTTTATCTCGTCTTCCTTGAAGAATTTGTTGGAGACCTTGATGATTCCCTTTGCACCCATCTTGCTACTTTTTAAGTTATTCCCGATAGTGATCCGGTTATCCAGCTTTTGTAACTGGAGCAAGGCAACCACCTTGAATAACTCCCGGGTCGGAATATGGTCGATTGCCGTTCCGTTCTCCAGTGCCGCTACTTGTAATTCTTTTCCCATCTTGTACGTTTGTTATGATAATCTACCTTATTCAATCCAGACGGATATCCAGCAAATCACAGATGACAGCCTGACGGGTATAAACGCCGTTTTCAGCCTGTTGAAAATAATAGGCTTTTGGATTCTCATCCACATCCTGATTGATTTCTTTCACACGCGGAAGCGGATGGAGTACCTTCAGGTTATCCCTGGAGTTGTTCAACATTTCATTGTGAAGAACATAGATGTTCTTTACCTTTTCGTATTCCATCAGGTCGGTAAAACGTTCGCGCTGAACCCGGGTCATGTAAAGAATATCTGCGGAAGCAATGGCTTCGGATGAAAATTCGGTATATTCCCTGTAGGGGATATTCAGGTTGTCGCAAAACACTTTGTACTTCTCGGGAATTTTTAATTCCTCCGGCGCCACAAAGTTGAACGATGGATGGAAATGGGATAATCCCTGAATGAGTGAGTGCACGGCACGGCCGTATTTCAGATCTCCCACAATGGTAATGGTGAGGTTCTCCATCGTCCCTTGAGTCTCGTAGATGGTGAATAAATCGAGCAAAGTTTGCGTGGGATGCTGGTTGGAACCATCACCGGCGTTAATGATCGGTACCGGAGAGACTTCAGATGCATAGCGCGCCGATCCTTCCAGGTGGTGGCGCATGATAATGAGGTCGGCGTAGTTGCCCACCATCATGATGGTATCTTTCAGTGATTCCCCTTTGGTGGAGCTGCTGGTGGCTGCATCGGAAAATCCGACAATTCTTCCCCTGAGCCGGTTCACGGCCGTCTCGAAACTTAAGCGTGTACGCGTGGAAGGCTCAAAAAACAATGTAGCGCATACCTTTCCCTGCAATAAATCGCGGTTGGGATTGGCTTTGAACGCTGTAGCTGCTTTCAGTATCCGGAGGATATCTTCTTTGCCGTAGTCGCTGATATTTACTAAACTTTTGGCTTTCATGTGACGTGAGGATTTACATCAAACTTCCAGATCCACATCAAACAATTCGTGCCAGGGGAGGCCTTGCTTGTTGAGCTGTTCCATGAACGGGTCGGGATTAAATTCTTCCACGTTAAACACGCCCGGTTTTTTCCATAGCCCCTGCATAAACATCATCGCGCCTATGGTTGCCGGAACTCCCGTGGTATAACTTACACCCTGTGCTCCTGTTTCCTCGTAAGCGGCCTGATGGCTGCAATTGTTGTAGATATAGTATGTCCGCTCTTTTCCGTCTTTAATTCCGCGGATACGGCACCCGATAGATGTTTCGCCCGTGTAGTTTTCTCCCAGTTCGCCCGGATCGGGCAGAACGGCTTTGAGGAACTGGATGGGTACAATCTTCTGCCCGTTATATTCCACCTCGTCGATGCGTGCCATTCCGATATTTTGAATTACGCGTAAGTGCGTGAGGTATTCTTGTCCAAAGGTCATCCAGAAACGTGCGCGCTTGAGGGTTGGAAAATTTTTCACAAGCGATTCCAGCTCTTCGTGATAAATGACGTACGACTCTTTTGGGCCTATGTTGGGATAGTTGAGCGGTTGATGGATCTCGTGCGGTTCGGTCTCTACCCATTTCCCGTTTTCCCAGTATTTCCCTTTCTGGGTAACTTCGCGTATGTTGATCTCGGGGTTGAAGTTGGTAGCAAAGGCTTTGCCGTGGTCGCCCGCATTACAGTCTACAATATCCAGGTAATGTATCTCATCGAAATGATGCTTCGCGGCATACGCCGTGAAAATGCTGGTTACGCCCGGATCAAATCCGCAACCCAGGATGGCTGTCAGCCCTGCCTCACGGAACTTGTCCCGATAGGCCCACTGCCATTTATATTCGAACTTGGCTTCGTCTTTGGGTTCGTAGTTGGCGGTGTCCAAGTAGTTTACCTCACATGCTAAACAGGCATCCATGATGGTCAGGTCCTGGTAGGGCAGCGCCACGTTAATGAGCAGTTCCGGTTTGAATTCGTTGAAGAGCGCTACCAGTTCGGGTACACTGTCGGCATCTACCTTAGCCGTTTGGATGGTAACACCCGTTCTCCGTTTAACATCTTCAGCAATGGCATCACACTTGCTTTTTGTGCGGCTTGCCAGCATAATATCCGTGAAAATCCGGCTGTTTTGAGCTACTTTATTGGCAACAACAGTACCTACGCCGCCTGCACCGATAATCAATACTTTTCCCATTTTTCCTTTTTTTAGATTAATTACATCGGATCTGGAGTTGGCGGTCACCTGTTGCGAGACGCCTGTTCTCCGTTTCCGAGGACACAAATATACGTTTATTTCATCAAATACAACCTGTTTTTCACAGGTATTTAAGCTTCATTTAGAGTTTTAAAGGGTTGTCTATACCAATAATGTTTACCTTTGTATTTCAGAAACGGAAAGACTAAAAGAGCGTTATGATACAAGACGAAATGGAACAATTGAAAGATAACGTAGCCAGTGACAGGGTAGAGAGTTTTTCGCAGCAAGTAACGAACCTGATCAGCGGCTGGTCGAAGGATTTTCTTCACGGTGCAGGTGTCCCGGACACCTACATTGGGGTTATCAACTCTATCTTCCTGTCTGTCATTCTCGTTGTACTCGTGTATGTGATGCAAACGATGTTGCGCAAGCTTATTACGGTTATTCTCAACAAAGCCGTAAAAATAAACCGTCTGACCATCAGCCGCCACTTGATAAACAACAAGTTCCCGAAATACTTGGCGATGATTATCCCCATCAGCATAATTAAGGGAGCTATTCCGATTATCTTTAACGATTTTCCCGTTGCGATGAGGCTTTCGCTCAAAGCGTTCGACCTGTTTTTTGTCTTTTACTTCATGTGGTTGAGTGTGTCGGTTATTAATGCGTTCACAGACACCCTTAAAACAAAAGACAACTTTAAGGATAAACCGGTGGAAAGTTTCGGACAACTCATCCGGATATTTGTCTACGCCATTGGCGCCATCGTCATTATATCTCTTTTTATCGGAAAAACCCCAACCACTATCCTCGCTGGTCTGGGTGCGGCATCAGCCATATTGCTGTTGATTTTTAAGGATACGATTTTGGGCCTGGTGGCGAGTATCCAGGTGTCTTCCAACGACATGGTCCGCATCGGTGACTGGATAACCATGCCCAAGTACGGTGTGGACGGCGACGTGATCAAAATAAACCTTACAACCGTTAAGATCCTGAACTTCGATAAAACCATCACCACTATTCCTCCATACTCTCTAGTTACGGAGGCATTTCAAAACTGGCGCGGGATGACTGAAGCGGGTGGCCGGCGTATCAAGAGAGCCATAAACATAAAACAATCCACCATCCATTATGTAAACGAGGAGGAGCTGGAGCATTTCAGAAAAATACAACTTCTTTCAGGCTATATCGATGAGCGAAAACAAATTATCGATTCGTTCAACGACGCAACGGGTGCTGACAGAAGCCTTCCCCTGAACGGGCGGAATTTTACCAACATGGGCCTTTTTAGAAAATACGTGGAGTTGTATCTGAAAAACCATCCCCAGGTACATCAGGAACTCTTGCTTTTGGTACGCCAGCTGGCTCCTACCGCCCAGGGACTGCCGCTGGAACTTTATCTTTTTACGGCGACTACCAGCTGGACGGAATATGAGAACATCATGTCGGATATTTTCGATCACGTAACGGCGGCTGTCCCCTATTTCGGTCTGGAAATTTTTGAGGATGTATCCAATCCCTTACGGATGTGTTCTGCAAAAACGGATACGGAAAAGATGCCGGTACCGGTAAAAAAGTAGATGAAAGCCAATAATGGGACAAATAAACAGGGGTTAACTTTGCAATGTTTTGTACCTTTGCATTTCATTTACAATAAAAATTTATGCGAAGTTTCGGAAGCGATAATAATTCGGGTGTCCATCCGCTGATGATGCAGGCGATAATCGACGCCAACAAGGATCATACGATTGGTTACGGTGACGATGTTTGGACACGGGAAGCGGAAAAGGCAGTGAAACGACTGATTGGAAAAGAGGATATTGAACCCCTTTTTGTTTTTAACGGTACCGGTGCAAACGTTACTGCTTTGCAAGCCTGCACGTTGCCTTTTCATCACATCATTTGCGCCTCCACCGCCCATATCGCGGTGGACGAGTGCGGTGCTCCCGCCAAATTCACCGGTTGTGCGTTGAAGGAAATGGTAACGTCCGACGGAAAACTCACTCCCGGGATGGTCCGCCCGTTGTTGCACGGATTTGGCGTAGAACATCATTCCCAGCCGAAAGTGATCGCCATCTCGCAAACCACCGAGATGGGCACGGTTTATACGCCCCGGGAAATAACACTGCTGGCAGATCTCGCACACGAACACGGTATGTACCTTTTTGTCGACGGGACGCGCATGGCCAATGCCTGTGCTTTTCTCAATGTTTCGGTGAAAGCGATGACGGTAGATTGCGGGGTGGATATCTTTACTTTTGGAGGGACGAAGAACGGACTAATGGTAGGCGAAGTACTTGTTCCGCTGCGTGAAGAACTGGCGGAAAACATAAGGTATTACCGCAAGCAGGCTTCCCAGTTGTATTCCAAAATGCGGTTTATATCGGCACAGTTTATTCCCTACTTCAACGAGGGTATCTGGCTGGAAAACGCACAAAATTCGAATGCTGCGGCACAAAAGCTGGCAGCCGGGATGCGAAAGGCCGGAGTTAAGCTGACGCAGGAAGTTCAATCGAATGCCGTATTTTTTACTCTTTCGGAAGAAGAAACAACTCAGCTTCGTGAGCGCTATTTCTTTTACGACTGGGATGTGGAGCAGAACGAAAGACGCCTTGTCTGTTCGTGGGATACTACGGAGGAAGATCTTGCAGGCTTTGTTTCCTATTTGAGGACTATCGTTAAATAACAATATATTTTGGAAGATTATAAATTCGAAACAATAAAATCATAAAATTATAAATTGAATATGTTTGACTTTCTGGATGTTTATCCCTGGCTTTTGCCGGTTATGATATTTTTCGGGCGGATTTTTGATGTGTCGCTGGGTACGTTACGCATCATTTTTGTATCGAAAGGTGAAAAATACATAGCCCCTGCCATCGGTTTTTTCGAAGTGTTTATCTGGGTGGTTATCATATCGCAGATACTTACCCGTGCCAATGACCTGGTGGCTTACCTGTCGTATGCCGCCGGATACGCTTCGGGAAATTATATAGGTATTCTTCTCGAGCAACGGATTGCCTACGGCATTATACTGTGCCGTATTTACACGCAGAAAAACGGTATGGAGCTGGTGCAGGTCCTGAACAAGATGAATTTCGGGGCAACGATGACGCACGGTAAAGGGTCGACCAATGAAGTGGATATAATTGAAACCGTTATCGATCGTAATCAAATGAAAGCCCTTGAAGATACGCTTACCGGTTTTGATGCCAATATCTTTTACGTGATTGAGGATGTGCGTACAAAACAGAACGGCATCTTTGCCAAAAGAAAAAATATCCTTACCCGGTGGAGGGTAGGGAAGTGAGGCCTAGAACTTATCCGTAAGCATATTGACCGTTCCTTTCCACGAACAGCCCAAACAGTACAACAGGGAAGTGTCGAATCCGTCCAGTGATTCGGCTTCGTGGATGGGATGTATTTCTTTATCTTCGGTAACGGTTACCACTAACCGTTCGCCTACCGCGTTCAGAACGTAGAACCGCCGGATTTTGCATTGGGGACAGAGGAGATTCTTCATACCCGTTTCGCTTCCTGCCAGATTTGTTCCATTTCGTCCAGCGTCATCTCTTTCAGTGAACGCCCCTGTTCCTTTACTTTCTGTTCCATGTAATTGAAACGGTAAATAAATTTTTGGTTGGTCCGTTCCAGCGCGTTGTCGGGATTAACCTGGTAGAGCCTGGCTGCATTAATAAGGCTGAAAAGTACATCGCCGAATTCTTGTTCGGTCCTCTCTTTGTCCAGATTCTCAATCTCGGTTTCCAATTCACCGATCTCTTCCTTTACTTTGTCCCACACATCGTGACGCTTATTCCAATCGAAACCTGAATTCCGGGCTTTATCCTGGATGCGGTACGCTTTTACGAGTGAGGGCAGAGAAGGGGGAACACCTTCTAGCACAGTGCCGTTTCCACCCTTTTCCTTAAGCTTGATTTGTTCCCACGATTTCTCGACAAAACTGGCCGAGTCAGCGTGTAAGTCTCCAAACACGTGCGGATGGCGAAAGATGAGCTTGTCACAGATAGCGTGGCAAACATCGGCAATATCAAAAGCTTGTTTCTCTTCGCCGATTTTGGCATAAAACACTACGTGCAGCAACAAGTCTCCGAGTTCTTTTTTTATTTCCAGGTCGCTGTTGTTGATGATGGCCTCGGCGAGTTCGTACGTCTCTTCTATGGTGTTGGCCCGCAGACTTTCGTTGGTTTGCGCATTGTCCCACGGGCATTTTTCGCGCAGTTCGTCCATTATGTCGAGCAATCGTCCGAATGCTTCCAGTTTTTGTTGCCGGGTGTTCATGGATTTATTTTTTGAAATTTCTCAGTCCTGTTTCGAGGAAATTTACGTAATTGACAATGTTTTCATCGAAAGCGTGTGCCGGTGCAACCGGTTTTCCGGAATGATCCAGGATGACGTAGTAGGGTTGCGATTGCGCGGCAAATTTGTGCCGTTGCAGGTAACTCCATTTGTCACCAACGGTTTTCAATTTGGTTTTCCTCCCGTTTTCTTCCACTTCGGTCATTTCGGGCAATTTGGCCCTTTCGTCCACCATCAGTGTGATGTACACGAATTCGTTGTCGATCAATCCCTTTACCCGTTCATCCACTAAGACCGTAGCATCCATTTTGTGGCAGTTCACGCATCCGTGTCCCCCGAAGCTGACTAACGCGGGTTTTCCGGTCTGTGCAGCGACCGCCATGCCGGTCTCGTAATCGGTATAAACCGTGTTGAGCGAGACTTCGTTCAATTTAAAATCTTGTGTGGATAGCGGAGGCAGGATAGAACTGATGGGCTTAAGGGGTGCACCCCACAATCCCGGAACAAGGTATAGGGCGAAAGCAAACGAAAAGAGGGAGAGGAACAGCCGGGGAATAGTCACGTGAGGAACATCGCTGTCGCCGTGGAATTTCAGTTTTCCCAGCAGGTAGAATCCCAGGATGCCGAAGATCACGATCCACAGGACCAGGAATATGTCGCGGTTGAGAATTCCCCATCCGTTTGACAGATCGGCTACCGACAAGAATTTCATTGAAACGGCCAACACAATGAACCCGAGCACTACCTTCACGGAATTGAGCCAGCTTCCCGATTTCGGAAGCGTTTTCAGCCACGACGGGAAAACAGCGAATAACGTGAACGGTATGGCTAAAGCAATGGCAAAGCCAAGCATTCCGATAGCGGGGGCCAGGTAACTTCCTTGTGTGGCAGCCTCTACAAGCAACCATCCGATGATCGGGCCAGTGCATGAGAAAGAAACCAACGCCAGCGTGAAAGCCATGAAAAAGAGGCTTATCAGGCCTGAGGTGCTGTCTACTTTGCTGTCCATCTTGTTGGTCCACGATGCCGGAAGCACCAGTTCAAACGCTCCCAGGAAAGACATGGCGAAAACGAGCAGCAACGCAAAGAAAATAAGATTGAACACGGCGCTCGTTGCTATGTTGTTAAGTGCGCTTGCTCCGAAAATGGCGGTGATAATAAGACCCAACGCAACGTATATAAAGATGATGGAGGCCCCGTACAGGGTTGCGTCGGCAACGGCTTTTCTACGGACTTTTTTGTTCCTGTTCAGAAAGAAGCTGACGGTGATGGGAATCATCGGCCAAACGCAGGGGGTAAGCAGTGCGGCAAAACCCCACAGCAACCCTTTCAGGAAAATGCTCCAAAGCGATGAGCTGCCGTCGTGTTGTGTGCCAAAAGTGTTCAATTCTTCGGTAACGGGTGTCCAGAGCAACTCTTTGTCAACCGAAATGGGTACTGCTGCCGGTGAGGAAATTAGTGAAGAGTCCTGTGAAAGGTTTCCGGTAGGGAGAACTGCGGTGCCGGGAGCCTCTGTCTCGGATGCTGCGGTTGATGCAGTTGCGGTAACCGTCTTAGGCAGATCCGCCGAGGTAAAAGAAAATTCATTGGGCAGCGGGGGAGTGCAACTCTTATCATCGCAAGCCTGAGCGCGTACATCGCCTGTGATGAGGAAGCTACCTTTGTCGGTAACTTTTATGCGTTGAATGAATCTCGCAGAGTTGTCAAAAGTCCCGATATTCATTTGAAAGACAGGGTCGTACTTAACTGTTGCCTGTTTTCCTGTGGCATTAAAATCACCTACGGCTTCCGCCCCTTTTATTTCATCGAAGTTCAATGAAGTGGGGTAGGGTCCGTTATCGGGAATTTTTGAGTCGTACATATGCCAGCCTTGCTGGATGGTTGCATCAGCGATCAGCTCAATTTCGCCATTTCCCTTGTCTTGCAGGCTGAACTTCCAGCTGATAACATGTTGTGGAAATGCCTGAGATAACACAAAGAGCAAAAATAATGAAGTAATTGTTCTTTTGAAATTCATTATCCGGTGGTTTTACGGTTTAACGCACAAAGATAGTAAAAGTTGAATAAACATCTTACGGATAGCGGGGTTATAAATCGAAAAAATGAGTTATAAACTCCCGAACCATCTCTTTTTGAACCAAAAGGCTACGTTGACCAATGCAATCATTACCGGAACTTCCACCAAAGGGCCTATAACCGCAGCAAAAGCTTCACCCGAATGGATGCCGAATACAGCAATGGCCACCGCAATAGCCAGTTCAAAATTATTGCTTGCTGCCGTGAACGAAAGGGTGGTGGACTGCTCGTAATTTGCTCCCGCTCTCTTGCTCATGTAGAAAGAAACCACAAACATGATCACGAAGTACAGTATCAGGGGAATGGCAATACGGACCACATCCAGCGGCAGTTTTACGATGTACTCGCCTTTCAGTGAAAACATGACAAAAATAGTGAATAACAATGCGATAAGCGTAAACGGACTGATTTTAGGAACAATTTTCCGGTTATACCAGTTCTCGTCCTTTACCTTAAGGCTGATATAGCGGGTAAGAAACCCTGCCAGCATGGGGATTCCCAAATAGATAAGGACGCTTTTTGCAATTTCCGCCATCGTTATGTTGGCTACCGAGTCGTTGGTGGGTAACCCAAACCATCCGGGCAGGACGGCTATGAAAAAATAGGCGTATAACGAAAAGAAAAGGATTTGGAACAGTGAGTTGAAAGCCACCAATCCGGCGGCATACTGACGGTCACCGTGAGCCAGGTCGTTCCATACGATCACCATGGCAATGCATCGGGCCAACCCGATGAGGATAAGACCGTACATATAATCGACATTGAACTGCAAAAACAAAATGGCCAGAAAGAACATCAGGACGGGACCGATGATCCAGTTCTGGACCAGCGATAAACCTAAAATCCGGGTGTTTTTGAAAACATCCCCCAGTTCTTCGTATTTTACTTTTGCCAAAGGTGGATACATCATGATAATCAGTCCGATGGCGATGGGGATATGGGTTGTTCCGACGGACAACGAATCCCAAAAACTGGCGATTGAGGGGAACAGCCATCCCGATAACACTCCGGAGAGCATCGCCATAAAGATCCAGAGCGTAAGGTAGCGGTCGAGTATTTTTAGTTTTGCTTTCATGCTTTACAATTGAGCTTTGATTTCTTCATCGTAGAGTTTTCTGAATGCTTCCTTTATCTCATGGCGAACACGGCGAAACTCGCTTTCTATAAATTCGGGTGTGCCGACGGCGTGGCTCGGATCGTCAAAGCCGATATGCAGCCTTTTCTTTACTTTTCCGGTAAATGCCGGACACACTTCGTTAGCGCCGCCACAAACGGTAATTACATAATCCCACGCATCGTTGAGGTATTTGCCTACCGGGTCGGATGTGTGGTGGCTGATGTCGATACCCACTTCCGCCATCGCTTTCACCGCACCGGGATTTAATTTCCCCGATGCCTCTGTTCCTGCTGAACAAACCGTGATATCCGGATTGAACGATTGCAGGAAACCGTGTGCCATCTGACTGCGGCAACTGTTCCCTGTACAAAGAATTAATATTTTCATACTGATTTGATTTTTAAAATGTTATTAATGTCTTTTAAACTGTGAATTTGAATATATAAGGACTTCCATTGTCAAAATTTTTCATGTAATTATAACGACTTATAGCCGGATACGGTAATGCTGAAAATTCCTGTTTCTCCTTTTTTGAAATCGTTGATTTCTTCCTCAGACATATATTTCGAAAGAACTTTATAGGGAATTGGTATTGGCTTCAACTTGTGAATTGCTACGTTCTCAAAACCGTTGTCATGGATGATATTGATATATTGATCCCGCGTAATGGCACCCGAAACACATCCTACATACATTTCTGCATCAGAGCGCAGGGTTTCAGGCAACTCACCTTTGGTCACTACATCGGAAACACAAAAATGTCCTCCGGGTTTCAGTACGCGAATCATTTCAGCAAATGCTTTGTGCTTATTGGGCACCAGATTTAGAACGCAGTTCGATACAATCACATCAAAATCGTTGTCAGAAAAAGGCATTTCTTCGATGTCGCCTTGCACAAATTCCACATTCATGAATCCGAGTTTCCGATTGTTTTCAATAGCTTTGGCAACCATCATGTCCGTGAAATCCAGACCCACGATTTTGCCTGTTTCTCCCACAATGGCGCGGGCTACAAAGCAATCGTTTCCGGCACCGCTTCCCAAGTCGAGCACACAGTCGCCAGTTTTCAGATTGGCAAACTGAGTAGGGAGTCCGCACCCCAAGCCCAAATCTGCATCGAGATTATAGCCTTCTACTGTGTTGTAGTCATCTCCAATCATGCTGAATTCAATTTTCTCACAACAACCCGAAGTTCCGCAACAGGATGATTTAATCTTATCATTTGACAAGCTTTGTTTGGCTATTGAACCATATTTTTCCTTTACAACCACTTTTAAATCTTTAGCATTCATATATTTAATTTGATTTTAGCTTTGCTTAATTATAAACTTCCAAAAATTAATCCGGATAGGGTTGACAAAATAATGACTAACGCAGCATAGACAACTGTTTTCTGTGTTCCAATAATTCCACGGATAACCAATAAATTTGGCAAAGACATCGATGGCCCTGAAAGTAACAGTGCCAATGCCGGACCTTTCCCCATTCCCGAGGCGATTAATTCCTGAATAATTGGAACTTCTGTAAGTGTGGCAAAATACATAAACGCACCCACAACGGAGGAAAGAAAATTCGATTTGAATGAGTTTCCGCCCACAGCCCAGGCAATCCATTCGTTCGGAATTATTCCGGGAATAGCCACATTATCGTGCGTGGAACCCAGCAAAAATCCGGCAATGACCACGCCTATTGCCAATAAGGGAACAATTTGTTTCGTAAACTCCCACGATGAAAGAATCCACTTCTTGTTTTCTTCGTCGTCCGCTTTGTCCGTTAATCCAAGGAATGCGACGGCAGCAATTCCTATTACCATTGAAATGACTGGATTCCTGAAAATAAATGTACTTACGGCTGTAACCACTACGGCAGCAACTACTTTCCATGTTTTCATCTTCAGAATGAAAATCAGGGCTGTAGCCAGTACCAGACTAAAAACACCGGTAATGTACCACTTGTTTTCCCATATAAAATGCCAAAAGCTGTTTGTGTCGTCTGATGTGGGTTTTCCCCAATTGGCAAAAACCAAAATCAGTACCAGTGTGAAAAAGAAAATAGATGTTTGCCACAACGGTCGTTTTTCGGGTTCAGGAATAATGTTCATCTGTTCATCGGCCCGTACTTTTTCCTCTTTTCGGTAAATGAACGCCATAATCAACCCGATGATAATGCTGAACGAAACGGCTCCAATAACGCGTGCTGCTCCCAATTCCCAACCTAAAATTCGGGCGGTAAGAATTATAGCAAGAATGTTAATGGCAGGACCTGAATATAAAAAAGCGATAGCGGGTCCTAATCCGGCACCACGTTTATGAATACTCGAAAACAAGGGTAAAATCGTGCAGGAACAAACCGCCAGAACAGTTCCCGAAACAGCAGCCACCGTATAGGCAACCCATTTTTTTGCTTTTGCTCCAAAATATCTGATAACGGAGCCTTGACTGATAAAAACCGAAATAACTCCCGCTATTAAAAAAGCGGGTAACAAACAAAGTACCACGTGCTCCCGGGCGTACCATTTCGATAAATCGAAAGTGGCATCCATGGCCGTGTTGAACACGTTGCTGTGAATAGGCAAGAAATATATCGCCAAGAACACAACAACAAAAGTGACAAGTATCTTAAATTCTTTTCTGATTTCCATTTTCTAAAAATAAAAGCTGTACGTGTAATAAATTCCTATAATGATAAAGATTAAGGCAATGGCTTTACTAAACCATTTTTCGAATTTCTGAACGCTGTTGTAAAACCGCCCAACTTCGGCAAAACTGAAAGCCAGTAGCCACGCCACAATAATTACAGGCAATGCTGTTGCTATAGCAAATACAACTGGGAAAAAATATCCTCCTGCTTCCATTGCCGACATCGGTATAAGCATTCCGAAGTAGAATATTCCGCTTGTCGGACAAAATGCCAAGGCGAAAAGTACACCCAGCCAAAGTGTACCCCAACCACCTTTTTTTCTGATTTTTTCAGAGTTTTTCCCACTGAACCCGAATTTGGGCAAATTCAGCTTGTGTCCGTACAACATAAACAGCCCGATAATAATTAATAGTGGGCCGATAATGACACCGCCGAATTTCGCAATGAACTTTTGAATTCCGTAAAGGCTTGAACCTTGTTTGAGGATGAAAATCAGAATGATGCCTAATGCCGTGTATGAAACTATTCTGCCCAATGTGTATAGTAACCCGTTTCTGAAAATTCTTTTTTTATCTTCAATGTCTTTACTTATGTAGCCAATAGCGGTAATGTTGGTAGCTAGCGGACAAGGACTGATTGCGGTAAGCAACCCGAGAATGAATGCCGTAATAAACGGAATGTTACTGCTTTCGAGTAAGTTTTGAAGAAACTGCTCCATATAAGGATTAATTGGCCAAAAATTCGTTTATTTTTTCGCTTAATCCCCTTTTGAAGGCATCGGGATTGTTGCGGACATTGGTAAAAGCAAACTCTGTGAGATTGTTTACTGATTCCTGATCTTTTTTCCAGTCGTTGACAAAAAGCGATGACCACGCCACTTCGTACCTGTCGGCGATGGCCTTATTTTCCGGCTTGGAGATATCCACTATTTTGAATATCAATTTTTTGCTGTTAATGGCGTCGGCGAAACTGCTTTCGATCAGACTTTTGGTTTCTGCTTCGATGGCTTGACAGGTTGGACAACGCTGTGTGCCGTGAAAATAAATTACCTCCACCACGTCGCCCGATGGAGCAAATTCATCTGTGGATTGATTGGTGGTTTGTTCCGCTTTTTTATTTTGATTACAACTTATCGTGAATAGTCCGATAAGGCAGATAAAGATTAACTGTTTCATTGCGCTACTTTTTCAATAGATTTTTTACTTGTTCGAGTGATAATTTTTTTCCTGACGATACCACTTTTTCGTTGATAACCAATGCCGGAACGGAGAACACATTGTACTGCATAATTTTTACCATGTCTTCTTCCTTTACCACTTTTGCCTCAATACCGAGTTCTGAAACTGCTTGTTGTGTGGTTTCAAACAGCGCTTTACAGCTCGGACATCCTGTTCCTAAAATTTTAATTTCCATAATTTCTGTATTTTATTGATTTTATTGTTTATAGTTCGTCAAACAACGAACATTGTTTGTAAAAAATTTTTAGCAATTATTTTTGATTTCCGATGCGAAAAAGTTTCCAAACAGGTTGCGGGCAATTTCCCAGTTCTCTTTGTTGATGCAATACTTCACTTTGGGAGTTTCAATTTCACCCTGAATAAGCCCGGCGTTTTTCAACTCTTTCAGGTGTTGCGATACGGTTGCCTTGGCATTGGGAAACACATCGTGGATATCGCCGAAATAACACGACTCCTGCGACAGCAAAAACTGGATGATCGCCACCCGGGTAGGATGTCCCAGCGCTTTAGCGAATACTGCAATTTGTTTGTCTGTTGCTTGTTGGGTGCCCTCTTTTTTCTTAGCCATAGCAATTTGTTGTTCGCAAAAGTACGAACAATATGTGGATCTGCAAATTTTTTTTCAAAAAAAAGAGGTTTTTATAAAATAAACATCAACCTCCTGAGAGGTGAATATTTGGATATTTGTTCTCAGATAGGTTTCCTAATAAAAAATGAGGGTGAAATCACATTGTGATACACCCTCGTATAAGTTTTCCGGTAACGAAAATCACTTAAAGACCAATACGCGTTTTTCCAATGGTTCGTGCGTTTTTTCTCCCGGTCCGGACAAGGGAGTCCCGAAAGGCATTTGCGCGACAAGTTTCCAGTCTTGGCTAATGCCCCATTCCTTTTGGATGCTTTCGTCGATAAGCGGATTGTAATGTTGCAGCGATGCGCCAAATCCTTCGTTTTCCAACGCCATCCAAACCAGTATTTGGTTTATGGCGGTAGAATGTTCGCTCCATTGTGCAAATTTTTCGCTGTATGAGGGCATGTTACCTTGCAAGCCTTTAACCACCGACAGGTCTTCGAAAAAGAGTACCGTACCGTATCCGGCGAGAAAAGAACCGTTCACTTTTTCTTCGGTTTTTTTCCACGCCTCCTCCGAATGGCTTATCTTTTTTAATTCAGCTTTGGTGAGTTCCCATAATTTTTTGTGGTTTTCGCCCAGAAGCAATACCATTCTTGCCGATTGCGAATTGAAAGGTGATGGGGCCCAATAAGCTACGTATTCAATTATTTTCTGTATTTCTTCATCTGAAACCGGGGACTCGTCGCCCAATTGATAATAGGTTCTTCTATCTCTGATAGAGTCTTGCAGGCTTTTATTTTTCATATTTTTATGTTTATATTTATGGATTTCATTATATAACAAAAATAGTATAAAAATGTTTTTCGTATAGATTAAATCTATACTATGGGGCGATGAAAAAGTTTTCAACACACTTTGTTGATAAACTCATTATAATAAAAGCGTCAAAAATTGGGATGTTTAAAATTTACGGGATAACTTTGAAGTCTTTTTGGAAAAGATCTTGTATAACAAAATGGAGAAACAGAAGCGACAAAGAAACACAAAAATCATTGAAAAGACTGTCATTGTACCCGAAATCGGAAAATTGCCGCCACAAGCACCGGAACTGGAAGAAGCTGTTTTGGGAGCATTGATGCTTGAAAAAGACGCTTATTCGGTGGTGAGCGATATATTAAAACCCGAAAGTTTTTACAATCCCGTTCACAACATAATCTTCGGAGCCATCCAAGGCTTGGCAGTTCAGCAAAAACCGGTGGATGTCCTCACCGTGGTGGAAGAATTAAAACGGCGGGGTGAACTTCAATCTGCCGGGGGAGCAGTCTATATTGCCGAGTTATCTGAAAAGGTGGCATCAGCAGCGCATATCGAATACCATTCCCGGATTATTGCCCAAAAATACTTGGCCCGGGAATTGATTTCATTTTCTTCTGAAGTGACGCAGCAGGCTTTTGATGAAACCATTGATGTGGATGATTTGATGCAGGAGACGGAAGGACGCCTTTTCGAAATTTCACAGCGAAACGTAAAAAAAGATGTTATTCAGATTAATCCCGTTATCAAGGAAGCGATGAAGATTATTCAACTCGCTGCAAACCGAAAAGATGGGATGAGCGGTATTCCTACCGGATTTAACCAATTGGACAAGCTGACCATGGGATGGCAAAATTCCGACCTTATCATTATTGCCGCCCGGCCCGCCATGGGAAAAACGGCTTTTGTGCTTTCCATGGCGAAGAATATAGCCATCAATTTCGAACATCCTGTGGGTTTTTTCTCGCTTGAGATGTCCAATGTACAACTGGTAAACCGTTTGATTGTGAATGTTTGCCAGATAAAGGGTGAAAGCATCAAGAGCGGAAGGTTGTCGCAAGACGAGTGGGATCGGCTGGATATTAAAATTAAAGAACTTTACGATGCACCGATATTTATTGATGATACCCCCAGTTTATCGGTGTTTGAATTGCGAACCAAGGCCCGTCGACTGGTGCGTGAGCATAATGTGAAGATTCTGGTCATTGACTATTTGCAGCTGATGAATGCCAGCGGGATGAGTTTTGGTAGTCGTGAGCAGGAGGTCAGCATGATATCCCGGTCGCTGAAAGGTTTGGCAAAGGAGTTGAACATTCCCATAATTGCGTTGTCGCAATTAAATCGTGGTGTGGAGAGCCGCCAGGGTAACGAAGGAAAACGTCCGCAACTTGCCGACCTGCGTGAGTCGGGAGCCATTGAACAGGACGCTGACCTGGTTTGTTTTATTCACCGGCCTGAATACTATCGGATTACGGAGGATGAAAGTGGAAACTCACTCATCGGTATGGCAGAAATAATTGTGGCAAAACACCGTAACGGGCCGACAGGTATTGCTACCATGCGTTTTGATAACGAGTATGCCCGGTTCGAAAACCTGGACGATCATAACACCAGCCGAAAAAGAACCAACTACATTGAACGCACTTCAAGGATGAATTCAAGGCAATCTGACAGAGAGTCAGAGGCTGTTCCCGAGATGACTTCGACCGATTTCATGACCGAAAACAGAAAAGAAGAACTCCCTTTTTAAAAAATTCAAGAATGAAATAACAATGAACAAAGTTCAACATTTTTTTTCAATACTTATCTTGCCTGCATTTGTTATGTTTGCGGTTTCTTGTGACAGTGTGAATTCCGATGCAAAGAAGGCGGCTACCTTTACCAATAAATCCATTGAAAAGACCAGCCAGTTGAAGTTGGAAGAAGCAGAAAAGCTGTACAGAAAATCACAGATAATCATTAAAAAGTACGAGTCGCACCGGAAAGGGGAAAAATTCAGTAAACTTTACCAACAATACCGTGACGAAGGAAAAATCAATCCTCAAGAACAGAATCGCCGATAAAGTTGTTATCACTTTAATTAACACAAGCGAAGACACATAAATAATTATTATTTGTAATTTTGCCCTTTACTAGTTTTTATTGGAAAATTTAAAACAAACGGAATGCATACGTCACTCGGAATGAGAAAAATATTGTTGTTCTTCCTCCTGGCTGTTCTCTTCACAGCGGTTAGTGCTGCCCAAACACCGGCATATGAAAAAATCACTACAAACGGGCAATCCTTTTATAAGTACAAAGTTAAATCGGGCGAAGGATTGATGGCCGTTTCGCGGACTTTCAACGTCACGGTAGACGAAATCCTGAAGCATAATCCGACAGCCGGATCAGGGTTGAAAAACGGCCAGGAACTGCTGATACCGGTCCGGAAGGGCGCTCCGCTAGATCAAACCCGTCAGCAACTCCCTCTTGACCAAAACCACACTTTCCGCCATACCATAGCCAGGGGAGAAACCCTGTACGGTATTGCACAGATGTATAACACGAGTGTTGACGAAATTATTCGTTATAATTCAGGCCTGACAGAAAATATTGCCGAAGGGCAGGTTATTGTTGTGCCGCAGCAGAGATCGCTTTCCTCGACCCACGAGAACTACCGCTATCATACTATTCTTCCGAAAGAGACGCTCTATTCGGTATCCAGAACCTATTCGTTAAAACCCGAGGACCTGATCGCTGCCAATACCGGTTTGTCCGTAGAAACTTTCCAAATTGGAAAAACCATCCGGATTCCTTTCTTTCAGATGCAGGCCGATTTTATTCCGTACGAACAACAGACGCAAAACATAACTCATAAAGTAAAAAGGGGAGAAACACTCTATTCTATTTCACAGGCTTACGACGTTCCGGTTGAATCGATTGAAAAAGCAAATCCCATACTTGCTGCAGGATTGAAAACAAATATGGAGTTGATCGTCCCCGTAAAAGTTGCCCGGTTGGATGAAAATGCCCGCACGAGGGAAATTGAGGCGAACCGCCTACTCAGCCTGAGCAACGAAGCGCAAAGGACAGACGTGATCAGGGTGGGCCTTCTCCTTCCTTTTCTGGATAAGTCAGGAGGGCAACATTTGAGGTTGCAGGAATATTACGAAGGATTTTTGTTGGCTGTGGATAAGATGAAAAAAGAAGGAGCCAACATCGAGGTGTATGTTTTTGAGATCGGTAGCCGGGCAAAACTCGAAAGTTTGCTGGGAACCCTGGAGATGGAATCACTGCATCTGTTGATCGGGGGCATGACGGATGACCAGATTAGGATCATTTCCGATTTTTCTAAAAAACACAACATCAAGTACATCATTCCGTTTTCTTCGAAAAACAGTGAGGTTCAGAATAACAACCACATCTTCCAGGTAAACTCGCCCCAGTCCTACTTTTATTCCAAGGCATCCGGAGTGTTTATGGAAACATTCAGGAATGCAAACGTAGTTATCGTGAATGCTCCCGGACGATCCGACAAGGCTGATTTTATTTCTACCCTGAAAGCCGATTTGAAACGGAAAAACATCCGCTACCAGGAACTTTCACTTACCTCAAACCTCTCAACGGACATGCTACCGTTGCTTCAGACCAACGGGGAAAATGTAGTTGTTCCTACTACCGGAGATTCCGGGTCACTTCGCGAAATTTTTGATGCCCTTGAGAAAGTGCGTCAAGCCCGGCAGGGAATTATCACGCGATTGTTCGGATATCCGGAATGGCAGACTTACAACACAGAAGTCAAGAAATCGTTACACGAGTACGGAACCTATTTCTACACATCGTTCTATGTAGATGAACAGGATGTGGAGACCCGGCAATTCGTGGAAAACTTTAAACAGTGGTACGGCCGTGACCTGATCAATACCTATCCCAAATACGGTTTGTTCGGATACGATACCGGAATGTTTTTCCTGAATGCTGTTTATCGTTATGGAACAAATTTCGAACAACGAATAAACCGGATACCGTCGAATTCACTCCAGTTTTCTTTCAAATTTGACCGGGTTAATAACTGGGGAGGGTTCATTAACACCGGATTGTATCTTATTCATTACGATGCAGGAAACGTTGTACACAAAATCAATAAAAGCCGCTAAATGAAACGTTTGTTGCCGGGAATTTTGTTGTTTATCCTTTCCTCTGTGCAGGTTTTTGCACAAAAAAATGATTTTGAGAAAGAGTTTTATATCGGAGTGGGAGGGGGAGCACTTATGTCGACAGTTGATTTTGTTCCGGCTATTTTACAGAAATCTTCTCTGGGTATTCACGGTGGCATTTCGGCAAAATACATTTCGGAAAAAAACCTGGGGTTATTGCTCGAATTGAATTATGCCCAACGAGGATGGACAGAGGATTTTCCCCCCGAAAACGGATTTGCATACAATAAAACGTTGCACTACCTGGAGGTTCCTTTTATGACACATATCTACTTCGGCAATAATGTCCGGTTTATTATCAATGCGGGACCACAACTCGGTTTTTTGTTGGGAAGCTCTGAAAACATGAACGAGGCTTTGTCTGCCGATGTGGCCGCCAGAAGAGAAGAAAATCCCGATGGACAAATAGGCATGCAATATGTTCTGGAACCCCGGAGTTTTGATTATGGTCTTGTAGGGGGTGTTGGAATGGAACTGAAAACCGGAGCAGGTAATGTGGAGCTCGAAGGCCGATATTATTTCGGGTTGGGCGATATTTTTGAAAACAGGAAGACACAAGAGAATTTCTTTTTTAACCGTTCCGCTCACCGCATCATTGAGGCGAAGCTTTCCTATTTCTTCAAAGTAAAGTAACGTTCAATTTCGTTGGGAGTAAACTGCAAAAAAGGAGTAAAAATTTTTAGTTTTTAATTGGTCAATCAAAAAAAATGGTGTACTTTTGAACAAAAATATATGAATATATGTTCATATGTTGATTTGATAAAAAAACAATGGAGTTTAGCATGCTGGAAATAAAGGAACAAAAGGTGGATAAAGCGCAATTCGAAGAGGCAGCGTACATGCTGAAAGCCTTGGCAAATGAAATCAGGTTAAGTGTGATTACCTTGTTGTCTAACGAGAAGGAAAAATCGGTATCTGAGTTGCAGGAAGCTATTGATTGTGAACAATCGCTGCTTTCGTATCACTTGACCGACATGCGTGCAAAAGGTATTTTAAACTGCCGCAGAAGCGGAAAAAATTGTTTTTATTCCATCAGAAACAGTCGGGTAATCCAATTGTTGAGCTGTATCATAGATTGTAATTGACAAGAATTGAACATGAAGGATTTTTTTACAAGACACGGATTGAAAGTTGCGGGAGTCATTGTTGGTGCCATCGGAGGTTACCTGTATTACTATTTCGTTGGCTGCGGCACGGGCAGTTGTCCCATCACTTCAAATCCGTGGAGAATGACGATTTACGGTGCCATTTTGGGACTGCTAATTTTTGATATTTTTAAGAAAGAAGAAGGTAGAGGCAAAGAGATAAAGAACATTAAATAAAGAAATTATATACAAAACAAACAACAATATGAAAATTAAACTTATTATCGCCGCACTTGTGACATCGTTTATGTTTGCCGCGTGCAGCAATAACACCGGCAAATCAACATCATCGCCACAGGCAGCTGTAACTCAACAGGAAACTAATTTAAATAAAACAAATATGACTAAAACAATTCATTTAACAAAAGCTGATTTTCTAACGAAAGTTGCAAACTACGAAAAAAATTCCCAAACATGGGAATACCTGGGTGATAAACCCGCTATTATAGATTTTTATGCCGATTGGTGTGGTCCGTGTAAAATGGTAGCCCCTATACTGGAACAACTGGCTGCAGAATACGAAGGACAGATTTACATTTATAAAGTGGATACCGAAGCAGAGCAGGAACTGGCTGCCGATTTTGGAATCCGCAGTATCCCGACGTTGCTTTTCGTCCCGATGAACGAAGCTCCGCAAATGGCACAGGGTGCATTACCGAAAGATGCTTTTAAGCAGGCTATCGACGAAGTTTTACTCAAAAATTAAGTTCAGGATCATGGACAAAATGTTTTTCGAGAGTAAAAGCAGGTATGCCTTCGACGAGACGGTTGAAAGACTCGACAATATCATCGCTGAAGCAGGATGGCGTGTTACGCACACCCACGATCTGAAAGAGACGATGAATAAGAACGGGTATGAAGTTCTTCCTGTAAAAGTCATAGAACTCTGCAATCCGAAATATGCTTACCGCATGCTTTCGGCCGACGAGTTGAGAATTTATGGAAACATGATGCCCTGTCGCATTTCTGTACACGAAAAAGCCGATGGGAAGACCTATGTTTCACGCATGAACTCGGCCTTGTTTGCTTCGCAGATCGGTGGTGTAGTGGAGGAGGTAATGAGTGGTGCGTATCACGATGCCGAAAGCTTTGTGGCGCAAATTGCAGAATAGCGCTTGAAATTTATTTTTGTTTTAATAACTTGTTATGAATGAAAAGCGGGTGCACTCGGGATGAGTGTGCCCGCTTTGCCTGAATTCACGATTATATATTCATCCAACGGGTGATAGCCGTGAAAATATTTTCTCTTTCTTTCACCGGTTTTTCTTCAACTTGCTTTGGGGCAAGTACCTTTAATCCCTTGTGGTACATTTTCACTTCAATGTCCTTTTCGGTATTCACCGGTTCCCCGTCAACGTGCAATATGCCTGGTTTTTTTCTTTTAATGATGAGGTTGCTGGTGACTAACGAGATCATCTTGCTGTTTTTATCGATATTCCGGGTAAAAAGTTGCAGCGTGGTTTGTGGAATTTCATTGGGATTAAGCGGCTTCAGTATAGATACATTCATTTTCCCGTCTTCCATATCGGCACCGGGTGCAATGTATACTTCGTTCCCGTATTGGGAGGCATTGGCACAGGTAAGAAGAAATGCCCGTTCGTTAAGTGTACCTTCGTCGTGCGTGATTTCGTACTCTTCCGACCTGAACTCGACCACGCCTTCCACAATGTTGCGGACGTAGCCCAGGGGGCCGCGTTTTTTTTCTTCGGCAAACTTGTCGCTGATAAACGCATCAAATCCAACGCCGCAGGTGCAAAAGAAAATATGCCCGTTGGCAGAGCCGTAATCGATGGTTCGGACATTGCCTTCGAGTATGGTTTGTATGGCTTTTTCTGAATCTATGGAGATATGCAGGTCGCGTGCCAGTCCGTTCCCCGATCCAAAAGGAATGATTCCCAGAATGGTATCGGTATTCACCAGGGCTTTTGCCACTTCATTTACCGTGCCGTCGCCTCCGACAGTCAGCACATAAGCAAATTTGTTCTTCACAGCCTGTTTGGCAATTTCAGTGGCATGCCCGGGATAGCCGGTGATCCGGATAATTACATCGAATTGGGTTTGATCGAATGCGGAGGCCACTTCTTCAGGGATATTTTTCTTCGATTCTGTTCCCGATACCGGATTGATTATGACGCAAACGCGGGTTTTCTCCATATCTTGTATTTTGTACAAAAATAAGATAAAAACTGTTTCTCCGGTATTTTAATGATTATTTATTTGCCCTTTCGGGCATTGTTGAGTACTTTTGCAGCTTACAAACAAAAAAGTTTTCCGGCTTACAGGATGCCTTTATTCAACAGGTACCCGTTGTTTTGTTAAGACTATTGCTGCTGAAATGAATCGGCCTGCCGGCTGGCAGGTAAGATGAAGCCGGATAACAACTATTCAATGTATGACAAACCCCGACAGTTTAATTTTTGATATGGACGGAACCCTTTGGGACAATGTTGATTCTTACGTCATTGTCTGGAATAAGGGATTGGAAATAAATGGTTATCGTTCACGGGTTACCCGTGACGACCTACTGGGCCTTATGGGAAAAGAAGCGCGTGTCATGCTCGACGCTGTTCTCCCCAGTGCGTCAAGAGCGGCTCAGGATGAGTTGTTTGACGAGGTTGTCCGGCAATACCATTTGCTGGTCCCCGTTATGAAACCGCATATTTACGAAGGTGTTTATGAGGGATTGGAGAAATTATCGAAAAAATATCCGTTATTTCTGCTCAGCAACTGTGAGAAAGGAGGCTTGGTAAACTTTATGAAGCACACCGGAACTGCACACCTCTTTACCGATTATATGGAGCATGGAGAAAACCTGAAACCCAAGTCGTTTAATATGAAACTACTCAAGGAACGGAATAACCTGCAATTTCCTTTGTATATAGGTGATACCGATTCGGACAGCAAAGCTTCTTCAGAGGCCGATGTGCCGTTTGTGTTTGTGACTTACGGATTTGGGAAAACAGACAAGTATACCTACACATTCGATTCGTTTCCACAGCTTGTCGAATTCTTTTTAAATATATAGTTTGTCCTTGTTCTGGGGTACAGGTATGTGTTTTGAGCTCTTTTATTCTTTATTCTAAAAAATATGCAAAGCAGCTTTATTCTTATCGTTATAGCCGTCTATTTCCTGTTGCTGATGTTCATTTCCCACCTCACTAGCCGGAAGGGGTCGGACAACGATGCTTTTTTCCGTGCCAACAAATCATCCAAATGGTACATTGTGGCGTTCGCTATGATCGGAACGTCTATTTCGGGTGTAACGTTTGTATCTGTCCCGGGAATGGTCCGTAGCCTCGATATGACCTATATGCAGATGGTACTGGGATTCTTTTTTGGATATCTGGTCATTGCCTACGTACTTTTACCGTTGTATTACAGGCTGAACCTGACAACCATATACGGTTATCTTGAACAGCGTTACGGACAACGATCCTATAAAACCGGGGCGTGGTTTTTCCTGCTTTCTAAAATTGTGGGTGCAGCCGCCCGGCTATACCTGGTCGCGTTTATTCTTCAGTCGTTGGTTTTTGATGCCTGGGGTGTTCCCTTTGTTGTAACGGTTGTCGGGATTATTCTCATTATATGGCTGTACAGCCATAAAAGCGGCATCAAAACCATCATATGGACGGATTGGGTTCAGACCCTGCTTTTTCTGACTGCCCTGGTACTGATCATCTGGCAGGTAATGGCACGCCTTGATTTTAGTTGGGGCGACACATTTCGGGCAATAAGCGAGAGTCCGCATGCGCGTATTTTCGTGTTTGACGATTGGGCAAGTACGCAAAATTTCTTCAAACAATTTTTCAGCGGGATGTTTATTACCATTGTGATGACGGGGTTGGATCAGGACCAGATGCAGAAGAACCTGACGATAAAGAACCTGAAAGATGCCCAGAAAAATGTGGTCTCCTATGGCCTTGCTTTTGCCCCGATCAACCTGTTGTTCTTGTCGCTGGGTGTTTTGCTTCTTATTTATGCGCAGCAAAACGGAATTGTACTTCCCGAAGTGTCCGACAATATTCTTCCGGTCATTGCCAGTCAGCACCTGGGACAAGTGGTATTGGGAATTTTCATAACGGGGATTGTGGCGGCTGCCTTTTCAAGTGCCGACTCAGCGCTGACAGCACTCACTACATCGTTTTGCGTAGATATCCTGGAGATGAAAAAGACCGACAATCCTGATACGGAGCGTAAGAACGTAGCAACACGCCGCCGGGTACATCTGGTTATAAGCGTTATTTTTGTTCTTATTATCCTGCTGATAGAGGCCATCGGTTCCGACAGCATCATCACTGCGATTTATAAACTGGCCTCTTATACCTACGGCCCGCTGCTCGGATTGTATTTCTGCGGATTGTATACCCGGGTAAAGCCTGTCGACAAATGGGTGCCGTACATTGCCGTCGCTGCACCGGTTATCTGTTTTGTTTTTGAAACCGTGATGAAACAGGTTTTGGGCTACCAGGTGGGTTATGAACTCTTGCTTGTCAATGCTGCACTTACCGGAACCGGCCTTTGGATATTGTCGTTAAACAACTATAAACCTTTAACCCTCAACCCGTAACCCTATGCTTATCAAATCTGCCGAATTTATCATCAGTAACACCGATTACCTGAAGTGTCCGCAGGACGGAAAGCCTGAATATGCTTTTATCGGACGTTCCAATGTTGGAAAATCATCGCTTATCAATATGCTGACCAACCGGAAAGGATTGGCCATGACCTCATCCACACCTGGAAAAACGATGCTGATCAACCATTTTCTGATTAACGGAGAATGGTATCTGGTAGATTTACCGGGATACGGCTATGCCCGACGTGGAAAGGAAAACCGGGATCGGTTGCAACAGATAATCGAAGATTACGTGCTGGAACGTGAAGCGCTGACCTCACTTTTCGTGTTGGTGGACAGCCGCCACGAGCCTCAGAAAATAGATTTGGAGTTTATGGAATGGCTGGGCGAAAACGGTGTTCCCTTCGGCATTGTTTTTACCAAAGGCGATAAGCAGGGACCCGTTCGCCTGCAGCAAAACGTGGATGCTTACAAACAGAAATTGCTGGAAAGGTGGGAAGAACTTCCACCCGTCTTTGTTACCTCCTCCGAAAAAAAATTGGGTAGGGAAGAGTTGCTCGATTATATTGAGAAAATAAACAAACTTCTTCGTTAAATAATTGAAAACCTTATTGATATTCGATTAATCTGTCGGAGAAAGGGGCGGCTTATCCCGTGTCGAGAATTTTTTACGGAAACCAGAAGGACTATGCCCGGTGTTCTTTTTGAAAATCCGATACGCATTTCTCACATCGTTAAACCCGGCCTCAATAGCGATATCCAACGAGCTTTCCTGAGTTGTCAATAATTTATAAGAGAAAAATTCTATTTTCTTGTCTATTATAAATTGATAAATGGAGGTGCCCATGGCTTCTTTGAACTTTTTTTCAAGGCTTCTTCGGCCCAGCGGAACCATTTGTGTCAGTTCATCGATGGAGAGATCAGAAGCGAAATTTTTTTCAAGATGTTCAATTATCTTTAAGATATATTTGTTTGCAATATTGTATTTTTCTGTAGATTGCCGTTGTTCAATACGTATTGGCTTCTTGATGATGTTGAAAGGAATATTTTTTTTGTTTATAATCAGTTTATGAAGTTTCTTGCCAGCAACATATCCGATATTTTCGTCATCGGTCACTATGGATGAGATGGACGGATAGGATAAGTTACAGATAAGCTCGTCATTATCTACACCCAGTAAAGATATTTCATTCGGGATGTCGATATGGTTTATTTTACACATTTCGGCCACCTGCAGAGCAAAATAGTCGTCACAAGCAAAAACGGCAACCGGCTTTGGAAGGGAAGATAACCATTTATTTAATTTTATGTGACTTCGGCTCCATTGACTGTTGGTTAGATATTCCGATTCAAAATAGTAATAGTTTCCTCCTAATTTTTCTACTTCGATACGGTACCCCTCCGCTCTGCCTTTTGACCACAAAAAATTTTTATTGCCATAAAAAGCAAAATTCTTAAACCTTTTTTGGGCAAAAAAATTAGCGGCGATCGCACCCACTTCCATATAATCACCGGAAATTTTTGAAAACCAATCGGCATTATCTTCATAGTTTTGAAGAAATACAGGAATATCCAGTTTTTTTAAAAATTTAATTTCACGGTATTCCCATTGAACAATAACCGCATCGATCCCCCATTCTTTAATTTGCTCTAAGACCCCCTCTTCACCGTACAACATTTTATAATACAGAGGCAACCGGTAAAATATCCAAGGGCCGTTTTCATGGGCATAACGAACCAGCCCGGACAGAAAACGACGGCTAAACTCAGTGGCAGAATCTATAAGGACAAGTATTTTAATCATTGCTTATTGTTGGAATTTATTTACCCGAATTTAAATCAACGTTCTCATAGTAACACTAGAAACCGTAGAATGTTCCATAATTGTGATTATTTCTATGAATATATTCGTGATAAGCCACATTGGATTCGTTAATTATATCATAAGATGTTGTAACGGAGACTATCTTTGCTAAAAGATAAACCGGTTACACCAGAATACGGATAAGGTTCATGGGAAAAACCGGAAAAGGGTATTTATCTTGAAGCAGATGAAAATGTTTATTGATGAAACTTTATAATTAAGATAAGAAATGACAACTGAAATTAAACAATTCAAGAAAGAAAATCTTACGGTTCGTATTTTTACGGACGAGGCTTCTGCCGGAAAAGGCAGCGCGGACTTTGTGGCCAAACATTTGAATTACGCTATTCGGGCCAAGGGGCATGCTAATCTGATCTTAGCCACCGGCGCATCGCAATTTGCCTTTATCGAGGCAATAAAAACGCTCCCCGTCGATTGGAGTAAAATTACCGTATTCCATTTGGATGAGTATAGGGATTTGCCCGAAACCCATCCGGCCAGTTTCCGAAAATACCTGAAAGAAAGAATCCTCGATGAAGTAAAACCATATCAGGTTAATTACATTCATGGCGATGCCAAGGATATTGAACGTGAAATAGCCCGCTATGAAGAACTGTTGAAAGCTGCCAAGATTGATGTAGCATGCATAGGTATTGGGGAGAATGGGCATATCGCCTTTAATGATCCCGAAGTTGCCGATTTCAACGATCCGCAATTGGTGAAAATAGTGCAGTTGGATGATATCTCACGCCGGCAGCAATTGGGAGAGGGATGGTTCTCTACTCTCGAAGAGGTACCTAGAGAAGCTGTTAGCCTGACAATTCCTGCCATCATGCGTTGTAACGTAATCAGTTGTATGGTGCCGGATAAGCGAAAAGCCAATGCTGTTTACAATACACTGAATGCGGAAATAACGACGGCATGCCCGGCGACGATTTTAAGGAGGCATCCTTATACAGTACTGTTTTTGGATGGAAACTCCGCCTCTCAATTAAAATAAAAATAGATTTCTCCATGCAAATCAATAGAAGAAATTTCCTTAAAGCGGCAGGAGTTGCAACTGTATCTGCCATGCTGCCGACCAAAGGGATAAGCCGTGAAATACCTGCGGAGAAACAACAGTCGAGCAAGTCTTTAGAAAAAATATACCGTGAAGCCTATAAAAAACATTCGCAAAAATTTAATATGTGCGGGTATACTGCACCCAAACTGGAAACAGTAAGAGTGGGGTTTGTAGGCGTGGGGAACAGGGGAAGTGCGGCCGTAGAAAGAATCAGCCGCATTGACGGAGTTAAAATTGTGGCCATTTGCGATGAACTTTCCGAGCATGCGGAGAAAGCCAAAGCGCGTATTCAAACACCTGGACATCCGGCCCTTGTTTATTCGGGAAAAGAAGATAGCTGGATGGAGATGTGCCGGAGAGATGATATTGATCTTGTATATGTTGCCGCCCCCTGGGAATGGCATGCACCCATTGGGGTATATTCCATGAGGCAAGGCAAGCACGTGGCACTGGAAATCCCAGTCGCAACCACAGTAGAGGATTGTTGGCAATTAGTAGAAACTTCAGAGGAAACCAAAAAACATTGTGTGATTCTGGAGAACTGTTGTTACGATTTTTTTGAATTACTGACTTTGAATCTCGCACGCAATGGTTTTTTTGGAGAAATAGTGCATGCGGAGGGAGGATATATTCATGAAATAGGGGAGAGCTTATTCTTCAGGGGAAAGCCCGGAAGAAGCTGGAGGCTTAAGGAAAACATGAGAAGAAACGGAAATCTCTACCCTACACATGGATTAGGGCCCGTGGCTCAAATCATGAATATCAATCGGGGGAACCGGATGGAATATATGGTGTCGATGTCATCCGATGATTTTTTGATGAATCAATATTCCCAAGAACTATCCCTGAAGGAAGATTATTTTAAGCAGTTTGAAGGAGCCTCATTCCGAGGGAACATGAATAGCTCGATCATCAAAACAATCAAAGGGCAAACAATCCTTATTCAGCACGATATCACCACGCCTCGCCCTTATTCACGATTACATACCATAAGCGGGACAAAAGCAACAGCGCAGAAATATCCTCTTCCTCCCCGCCTATCCATGGCTGGAGACCACAAAGAGTGGCTGTCTGAAGATAAATTCGAGGAAATTGAACGGAGATATAATCCACCCATCATCAAGAAAATGCAAGATATTGCCAAGGAGATTGGCGGGCACGGAGGAATGGACTTTTTGATGGATTGGAGATTGATTGATTGTTTAAGGAATGGCCTGCCTGTCGATATGGATGTGTACGACGCAGCGTCGTGGAGCGTGATAGGTCCGTTAAGCGAATGGTCGGTCGCCAATCGATCGGCACCGATCGATATCCCGGACTTTACGAATGGAGCATGGAAAAAAAATCAACCCCATGATATTTCTTTAAAGCATGGAGGAACTACGGGCGTTGTCACCAAATAATATTTCCTTTATGAACAAAAAAGTTTTTTATATCTCGATGGGTATTTTGGCCGTGATGTATTTTGTCATCGGCTTGGTGTCATGGGTTAACGCCATCCTTATCCCTTATTTTAAGATTGCCCTTGAACTGACACACTTTCAGTCCTATTTCGTCACTTTTGCCTTTTATATTGCCTATTTTGTGATGGCCGTCCCGTCGGGTTTATTATTAAACAGGACGGGATATAAGAAAGGAATCATGTACGGATTTTTATTCCTGTCGTTAGGTGCCCTTATCTTTATCCCGGCAGCACTTATGCGGCAATATGCGGTTTTTCTTGTGGGATTGTATTGCCTCGGAACAGGGCTTGCTATCCTTCAAACGGCAGCAAACCCTTACGTCACCATAGTCGGGCCGATAGATAGTGCTGCGCAGCGAATGAGTGTGATGGGCATTTTTAACAAATCTGCAGGCATTATTGCTCCTTTACTTTTTGCAGCGGTAGTGTTCAAATCGACTGATGACGGAACTTTTGCGTTACTTGAGTCAGGCGCGCTTTCCGAAACGGAGAAAAACATTATTCTTCAGGAACTCATCAGGAGGGTAATTATGCCCTATTCTATTCTTGCCGTTCTTTTGGTATTGGTGGGTTTCGGTATAAGGTATTCAGTACTGCCGGAGTTAGAAGAGAAAGAGGATAAAGCTCAAGAGCAGAATAGTGATTTACCGCCGGTTGCAGGCACACCAAGAAAATCTCTTTTGGATTATCCCTACCTCGTTTTTGGAGCTATTGCGATTTTTCTACACGTAGGGACCCAGGTAGTGGCAATAGATACCATCATCAATTATGCCGGTTCGATGGGGATCGGCTTGTTGGATGCGAAGTTTTTCCCTTCTTATACGCTTCTGTGTACAATTATCGGTTATTTGCTGGGTATCTTGCTTATCCCCCGGTTTATTCCGCAAAAAGCCGCTTTAAAATTCTGTACCGTACTGGGGTTTCTTCTTTCTTTAGGGGTAGTGTTTGCTAACCAACCCGTTTCACTATTCGGGCATACAGCAAACATCTCGATATGGCTCCTAGCCTCGATAGGATTTCCTAACGCATTGATATATGCCGGTATCTGGCCCTTGTCGATTCATGGCTTGGGAAAATTAACCAAGACAGGTTCTTCTCTTTTGATTATGGGATTAAGCGGAAATGCCATACTACCCTTGATCTACGGTGCGATAGGAGATCAGCACGGTTTAAGAGCAGGGTATTGGGTATTGATCCCGTGCTTTATCTATTTGGTGTGGTTTGCTTTTTATGGGCATACCATCAATGACTGGAAGAGAGAAAGAAAACAGTAAAATAATTTGCCGTTATGTGCGGAACTCCCCAGGTGTCCCAGGCAATCTGGGTGGGTTCGCCCCCCTCCTGAGAACATGACGGAGTGTATATAAACAACAGGAAAACAGGTATTAACCGTAAAGAGCATATCGTTCTCATAACCCAACACTGTCCCGGTAAAAATCCAGCGACTGGAAAATCAGGTCCTTTCCAGCAACCCGATTGATCTGTATATCCCCGACACCGGACAGGAGCGTGAAGTTGACGGAAGACGCGTTTGCGTTCTTCTTGTCGTGTGTCATAATGTCGTAGAGGTGTTCGTAATCGTCGCAATCCAAGGCAAATGCACCGTAATTCCGGTGGATAAAACGAACGGTTTTTTGCAGTTCCTCTTTGGGAAACCCGCATACGCGATGCGACAGATACAACTCCGAGATTAGCCCCCACGCCACGGCATAACCGTGCAAGACGGGCCTCTCCGTTTCCAGGGCAAAGCTCTCAAAAGCGTGTCCGACAGTATGTCCGAGGTTCAACGCCTTGCGGATATTGTGCTCAAACGGGTCTTTTTTTACAATCTCTTCCTTGATGGAGACCGAACGGAAAACTGCATCGGTAAGCCATTCGTAATCAATATCTCCAGCATCGAAAGTCAGCAGCTTTTTCCACTCTGCCTCGGAGTTGATAAGTGCGTGTTTAAGCATTTCGGAAAAACCCGAAAGAATGTCTTTACGGCCGAGCGAGGAAAAGAAGCGTGAAGAGATTAACACACATGCTGCCGGATAAAATGCCCCTATTTCGTTTTTGAATCCTTCAAAATTGATTCCGGTTTTTCCGCCGACGGCAGCATCTACCGCTCCCAACAAGGTAGTGGGAATGTTGATGTATGTGATTCCACGCTTGAATGTAGCTGCTGCGAACCCGCCAATATCGGTGACCATTCCTCCGCCCAGGTTTATCAACAACGAATGGCGTGTTGCACCGTTTTGGGTCAGGTGCTTCCAGATGTGTGCCAGGTTTTCGAGCGTTTTGTTGGTGTCGTTTGCCGGAATTACAACCCGGCTTACATCCTTAACAGCAATCCAGGGGTCAAGCAGGGGAAGGCAAAGGTTCGCCGTATGTTCGTCTGTCAGCACAAAAAGTTTATCGTGCTTGATTTCCGCCACTATTTTTTCGATATCGCTTATCAGGTTGGTGCTTTTGATGATTCGTTGCATGTTCATTTCTATATGTTGGTGTGCCAATGTATTAATGTGCTCCTTGTTCTTAAATTATGCATTATTACTCCTTGTTCAGTGCCTTATAGAGTTCATCCTGGATGCGTTCCCTGATTTTCAACGTCGATAATCGATTGGGAGAACGCTCGGGAAAAACCCGGTTCGACAAAAAGATGTAAATCATCTTGTTGTCGGGATCCACCCAGAAACTGGTTCCGGTAAAACCCGTGTGGCCATAAACGGAGACAGGGGTAAGCGGACTGGTAGGGCTTGCATTGTTGTTCCGAGGGTCAGGTTTGTCGAATCCCAATCCACGGCGGCTGTTGCTGCTTTTTGTTTTGGTAAACAGGTTCACGGTCTCTTCGCTTAAAAATCTTTCCCCACCGTATTCTCCTCCGTTCAGCCACATTTGGGAGAGTTTTGCCAGGTCGTTGGCGTTGGAGAATAATCCGGCATTACCCGAGATCCCGCCAAACAAGGCTGCTCCTTCGTCGTGGACATACCCCCTTAATTGCTGTTTTCGAAAAAAAGGATCATTCTCGGTGGGAGCAATGTTGTCCACCGGCATGTGGTCTAACGGACGGAATGTCAGTGTTTCCGCACCCAGTTTTTTGTAGAAGTTGTCTTTTACGAAGTTGTCCAGATCGGTTTTGGAAATGTGCTCAATGGCTTCTTTCAGCAACATAAAATTCAGACAGCTATACCGATAGGTCTTTGAGCGAAGTTCGGTGGCGATCACCTCTTTCAGCAAGGCCTGGTGCATTTTGTTGCTCGCATACAGATCCCTGGCCACAGGTAAGTGAAAGGTCCCGGAAGGTTTATCCGAGATGAACGACGGGATAAACGCGTAGTCGGTCCGGCCCCACGCACCGGCATAACGGACGTGGTGGAGTGTCGACTTTCTTCCGAACAGCGGTCCGTTAAAACTGTTCGGATCTATGGCCGTTGTGTAATAAGGAATAAAAGAAACAATTCCCGTTTCGTGAAAAAGTGCGTCACGGATGGTTAGGTTTGCTTTGTTGGTTCCCCGAGTTTCGGGTACAAATTTCCCGATATTGTCTTGCAGCCGGATCTTTTTCTCATCGTACATCTTCATGATCGCCGGAACAGTGGCTGCTGCCTTGGTTATCGAGGCCAGGTCATAAACGGTTTCGGCGTCAACTTTTGCCCCGGAAGAGTATTCCATATTGCCGAATCCTTTGTTGTAAATAACTGTCCCGTCTTTTACCACCATTACGTAACATCCGGGATAGGCCCGCTGGCGGATGCCTTCGAGCGCGATTTTTTCCACATCCTGCAGGCTTTCGGACAACATTCCGACTTCTTCGGGAAGCGAGTAGGAGAGACGTGTCTTTTGGGTGCCGATACCACTGTTAACTTCAAATCCTCCTGCTGAAACAGGCAGTTTCCCCGAGAAGCCAATGCCTCCGAAAACGGCTTGTGCTGCACTCATCTGGGCAAAATCGGTGTTGTCGTAAGCCACTACGACTGAGGATGCAAGGTCAGTAGCCGGTTTTAAATTATCGAGTGTGTACGGTGAATCGAACAATACCAGAACCGATTTTGCAGCGTTTTTTATCATTTGTTGAAGCGCGGTCGAGCCGCCTGCAGGAACGGAGTGCACAGAGATCAGAACGATATCGAACTCTTTCAGTTTGTCGGATAATGGCGCTATGCTATCGACAGTAATTACTTGAAAAGTGTTAACCCCGGCATATTTTTTCAACCATTTCTGAAAGGTGTTTTGCTCCGGGGTGCCAATCGCCACGGCGGCAATCCGGTTTTTATCCAATGCCCTTACCGGCAGGATAGAATCGTTGTTTTTAACCAGTGTAATGGCCTTGTCATAGATTTTTCGTTGTGTCCACTCACCTTCCGGAGCGTGTATGTTGCGGTTTAACGTACGGATGTCTATCGGTTTAACGTGATGAACACCGAGTATGTATTTGTATGTCAGTATTTTTCTTACTTTTTCTTCGAGCAGAGCCGGGGAAATAACTCCTTTTTCAACCGCCTGTTTCACCTGTTGAAATTCCTTCTCCTGATTGATTACCCCCAGAATCACATCGTTTCCGGCCAGCAGTGCTTTTACGCTCATATCGGGTTGATTGGAAACCCCTTTCATCGCCATCCCGTCGGTAAAAGTAAGCCCGGTAAAACCCATCCGGTCCTTCAGCAGTTTCTGCCCCACGTTTATCGATAATGATGCCGGTAATCCATTTGTGTTCAGTACGGGAACGTTCAGATGCCCGAGCATCATCCCCGACAGTCCTGCATTGACGTATTGCTGGAAAGGATGTAATTCCACCGAGTCTAGCCGGGCTAAATCGTGGCTTATGGTCGGCAAGGTCCGGTGCGAATCTTCCGATGTGTCGCCGTGACCGGGAAAGTGTTTGGCAACCGCCATCACACCGTTTTCTTCCATTCCCCTGGCAAAGGCGATACCTTGTCGGGCTACGTTGGCGGGAAGTTCGCCGAAGGACCGTGAACCTATGACCGGGTTGTCGGGATTGCTATGCACATCGATGGACGGGGCAAAGTTAATGTGGATACCCATTTCACGACATTGCCGGGCAACCTCTTTTCCATACTGCTTCAGCGTTTCTTCATCGTGAATAGCACCGGTGATCAGGTTTCGCGGAAAACGAGGTGCATCCCTCAGGCGCATGGAGAGTCCCCACTCACCGTCCAGCGCCACAAAAAGCGGTGTTTTGGCTATGCTTTGGAGGTAGTTGGTCATTTCGGCCTGCATGGCCAGCGTACCCTTCGAAAACAATACCCCCCCGATTTTCTGGTTGTTTATATAACCCGCAATTTTTGTTTTCCAGCTGCTCTTCGATTCCACGACAGGCATAAAAAGCTGGCCGATCTTTTCGTCCAGGCTCAGGCTGTTGTATACGGAATCCACCCATGGGTTCAATTCTGTTTTGTCGGCCTGCCGATAGAGATTGGTTTCGGTTTGAGCGGTAAGTACTGCGGTGAATAAATAAAATGTAAAAAACAGGATATCTCTTTTTTTGAACATGATCGGTTTATTTGTATCAACTTCAGACATTAAGGTTCGGAGCGGCAATCTGTCCTCAACTTATTACTTCACTTTCTCGAGTTCTACATCAATTCTTCCGACATAGATTCCTCTTCCTGCTGTTTGAAAAACCATAACATCTTTGTTGTCGATATTTTTCAACATATCCGGAGTTTTCATATTGGTGTGGCTGTGGCCGCCGATAACAATATCAATGTTTCTAGTTTGTTCCACCAATCGCTTATCGGCTGTGTAACCCAAGTGCGACAGGCAGATAACCATATCGCACCGGTCGGTTGTCTTCAGCTTTAAAGCCAGTTCGTTTGCCACCCGTTCCGGTTGAAGGAATTTCATTCCGTCGTAATTACCCGAAGCAATCAGTCCCTTGGGCTGAATATTGATAGCGATCACACCAATTTTCACCCCGTCTTTTTTAAATATAAGGTACGGTTTGATCAAATTGTTCAGCGGTGTGCCGGAAAAATCGTAATTACTGCTGATGATGGGGAATTTTGCCCGGCGTACAACTTTTTCCAATGCTTCCAGTCCGTAGTCAAATTCATGATTTCCAAGCGTAACGGCATCGTAACGCATCATATTCATGGCTTCTGTCTCCACCTCACCTTTGAAAAGGTTAAAGTAGGGTGTCCCCTGCAAAAAATCCCCGGCATCGAAGAGTAAAACATTTTTATTTTCTTTTCGTACCTGTTCGATGTAGTTCATCCTGCGGACAACTCCTCCCTTGTTCCCGGCAATGCGGTCAGATTCAGGAATAGGCTCGATGCGGCTGTGTGTATCGTTTGTATGAAGAATGACAATGCTCTTTTGCCCGAAGGCAACGGTTCCGCACATAAAAACAGTGAGGATGAGAAGGAAAAAATATTTTTTGTTCATAAGGTGTTGAGGGTTATTCAATAACGGTGATCCTTCCATCGAGAAGAGAGGTAATCTCATTCCCCTGGCGGGTTTGTTCCTTCACATAGTCGATCATCACATCGCGGAGCGTGATACCCGTGTTTGTGGTCTTTAGTGCGTTGCGCAAGGCATCCATGTCGTTATTGCCGTCGGCAAGATAGTCGAGTGTGGAAACCGTGTAAACTTTGTTCTCGTCAATGGGTTTTCCGTCTACAGTAACCGATTGAACTTTCCGGTCCTTGATCGCCAGCCTTACGTTGGAAGAGATTCCCGCTCCACCAATCCAGGCGTAGGAATCGAAAATCTTCTTCAAATCGGTTCCTTTCAGCTCGAGAAAGGTTATGGCGTTGTCGAAAGAGTAAATCTCATACAGGTTTCCAACCGTTATTTTACCCTTCGGCATATTGGCACGATGTCCGTTAACGTTCATGATAGCTACGTCGGCACCGCCGGAAATATGTTCATCGCCGTAGATTTTCATCACATCGGAAGTGAAATTGGTGAGTAAACTTTCGGGACGGCCATAATCCAGCAGCTGTGCAGAAGTGCCGATCACTTCATTCATCTCACGATCGAGCTCGGTTTTGTAGTTGCGTACCAGGGCTTCCATTTTTTTATTCGGATTCGCATCGAAACGGCTGTTCATTTCAACGACGGTGCCGTTCATGCTGCTTATCCGGTACTGGTACGACTTACAAGAAATCAGCAGGATAGCAGCAAGTACGAGAATGATCAGTTGTCTATTCATTCTTAATGATGGGTTTGTTTGATGTTTATTTTGTCAAAAATACACTATTTTTGTCAGTTTAACAACGTGTGTAACCTATTTTTACGAATAAAAGGAATCACAGTATTGTGATTTAAATAATTATTGCTACCTTTGCAACCGCTTTGCGCAATCTCTGTCGATGTGTTGTCGTTATATTGCGTCCTGTAGAGTTAAATATTAACATAAAGCTTTTATAAACAATGGATTTAATTAAAATTGCAGAAGAGTCTTTCGCTTCGGGAAAGAAAGAATTGCCCAAGTTTAAGAGTGGCGACACCATAACGGTTGCTTACCGTATTGTGGAAGGGAATAAGGAGCGTATTCAGCAATATCGCGGCGTGGTGATCCGTATATCGGGTGACGGCGACAACAAACGCTTTACGGTTCGTAAGATGTCGGACAATATCGGTGTTGAACGTATCTTCCCGATAAATTCTCCGTTCATCGACAGCATAACAGTGAACAGCGAAGGTAAGGTCAGGAGAACCAAACTGTATTACCTCCGTCAGTTACGCGGAAAAGCAGCCCGCATCAAAAAGAAAACGTTTTAAAAGATTTGAAAACAAACACCCGGACGCTCCGACTTTTATCGGGGCGTTTTTTCATCCATCATCCATCAGCAAATGCACTACAAGACAGAGGGCATTGTTCTGAGCAATGCCGGATACAACGATAAGTACTCCATCACGCATGTGTTTACGCGCGATTTTGGACGTGTCTCATACTTGCTTCCCAAAATACGTGGCAGACGTTCAAAAATCAACCCTGCGTTGTTTTCCCCGCTTTCCATATTGAATCTGGAAGTGGAACATCTTCCACTTCGTGAAATCCAGCGCTTGAAAGAAGCCGACCGTCAGACGTTACTCTACGATATTGGTGTAAATTTAACCAAAGTTTCACTGACTTTTTTTCTCTCGGAATTTTTATCGAAAGTGCTGCGGGAAACCGACAACAACGAATTGCTTTTCGATTACTTGAAACAGGCTGTCGAGGTGCTGGAAGAGACAAAAACAGGATTGGCTAATTTTCATCTGACTTTTGTCTTTGGCCTTACCCGGTTTCTGGGGGTTTATCCCAATCTTGAAAATTATACCCGGGGATGTTGCTTCGACATGCTGAACGGGGAGTTTACCTGCCGGACTCCGGATCACGCCTATTACTTGCGTGAGCGGGAAAGCGCTTTTCTTAATCGATTGTCACGGATAAATTTCTCGAACATGCATCTGTTCATTCTGTCGCGGAACGACAGGAACCTGATCATCGACCGGATGTTGACTTATTACCGGCTGCATTTGTACGATTTTCAACCGATCAAATCACTGGATGTGCTTCGTGAGTTGTCTTGATCCTTTTCGCTATCAAACACCTGAAAAACAAGCACTCTCCCACAAGTATCCACCGTAAACCTATCGCCCAGTGATTCATTCAGCGTGCCTTGCCACCAGTTGGTGAGAATCCTGTTTTCTATGGGATATTTCAACCCGTCGGTGGTAATAGGTTTTTGCCCGATGGAAAACAGGGAGACTTTTTCACCCGCAAAACTATTGAAAGTGGTTTTTGAACTGATGGGTGTAAAAATACCGTAGTTGGTAACCATCTTCACGTTTGCCATCGCCTCATAATCTGTAAGAAGCGAGATGTTTCCGATGCTGTGGTCCTCACGTATCCCGGTTCCGCCCACAATAATGATGTTTCTCCTTCCGTTCTCCACACAAAACAGAACCGATTTGGTCAGGTCGTTGGTCTCCTGTTCTTTGTCGGGAAATAATTTATCCGCGAAGCGGACCCTGTTCTCCTCGGAGATGGAGTCGCAGTCGCCCACAATAGCATCGGGATATCCGCCGGCTTCGATAAAATGGTTAGCCGCCCCATCGCAGCAAACGATGTAGGGTGCGTTCTTTATTACCGATAGCGGCACAGGGTGATGGGGATACCTTCCGTTTGCAACAATTACTGCTTTTGAGCCGTCATCTTTGTTTCCTGATCTCATTTTACGGGTTCTTTGATACAAAGATAAAAACAGTAATCGAATTTTACGTGTGAGTGGAGAAAATAACGCGTTCAAACTCTATCGCAGCAGGGAACAGAATATTGTTTTCCAGGTGGATGTGCCTGTGGAGGTCATCTTCGAATTCTTTGAGCAAATTCAGGGTTACCCTGTAGGTATTGCAGCCGTCTTGAGGTGTTTCGTAGTTCCTGCTCAGTTCACTGATTCTTCTGAAACGAACGCCTTCATTGTCGTGCTCTGCATGCATCGTTTTAATTGGGTTTTCAATGCTTCCGAAAGGAGGCCTTTTAAATTTTTCGCCCGTTGTTCTTTTATCCACCATTTCCCGGATTAAAGGGAACAAGATGTTTTCTTCTTTTTTCATGTGTGCCGATAACGCTTCTGCAGATTGAGAAAACAACTCGTTTATTTCATGTAGTTCGGGATGTATATTACCGTGAACATCCGTAATCTTTGCCAGGTAGGCCGTTATTTCAGGAATTTTTGCAAACACATACCTGTGATGTTTCTTCTCGATATAATCGGCGAGCAGGTCAATCGACCACGATTTAAAATCAATGTCCGAATCTTCTTTCTTGTTCAGTACTTCTGATAACTCTTGCAGAATTACTTTTTCGTCGATGTTCTTTTCTTTACTGGCAGCCGCAATGCTACGGTTTCCGTTGCAACAGAAATCGATGTTGTATGATTTGAAGACAGCTGCCGTTTTGTAGTTTTCAGCTACAATTTTTCCAATAATACTTTCTGAATTGATGAGCATGTTTTTTTATTTTATATAAAGGATTGCACATCCGTTAAACAACCGGACGTGCAATCCGTGAATGAATGGACTAATTTGTTGATTTATTTTTTTTCAGGGTTAATTGATAAACAAACAGGAAGAGCGTAAGGGTTCCTATGCCGAACACGGTGTCTCCGATGATCCTCGACCATTTGAATACATTTACCACCGGTTGTTGCATAAATTCAGCCGAACGTGCATACCACATTCCGTGGTTTACACTGGCAAACGTTTGCATTAATCCAACGGGCAGTAAGCTGACGACCACCATTAAAAGCAAGCCGGCGTTCAGTGTCCAGAACGTGAATTTAATGAGTTTGTCGTTCCATTTTTGTTTGCGGTACATGCTGCGGAGCACAAACAGCATCAACCCTATTCCCAACATGCCGTACACACCGAAAAGTGCTGCGTGTCCGTGTACGGGAGTGGTGTTTAGTCCCTGCATATAATACAATGCGATGGGCGGGTTGATGATAAATCCAAAAATACCAGCCCCCAGGAAGTTCCAAAAGGCTACCGATAACAGGAAATAGATGGGCCACTTGTAATCTGCCAGCCATTCGGTTGATTTACTCATCCGGTAATTGTGGAATGCCTCAAACCCGATCAACACCAGCGGAACAACCTCCAAGGCGCTAAATGTCGCTCCCAGTGCCATGACACCTGTGGGTGTTCCCGTGAAGTAAAGGTGGTGGAATGTTCCCAGGATACCGCCCGAAAGGAAGATAATGGTGGCGAACAGCACGTTGTTGGTTGCCGATTTTATCCTCAGTAACCCCATCCGGGTAAACAAGAACGCGGCAACTACCGTTGCAAATACTTCGAAGAAGCCTTCAACCCACAAATGCACAACCCACCAGCGCCAGTATTCAGCAATGGCCAAGTTGGTGGTGCGCCCCCACATCAGGCCTGCAGCGTAGAAAAATGCGATAGCAAAGCAGGAGATCAGGAAGAGTGTGAGCAATCCCCTTTCACTGGTTCCTTTTTTGATGATAGGGACAATGGGCCGGATCATCAGTGTAAGCCACAGGAATAATCCTATGACCAGCAGTAACTGCCAGAATCTCCCCAGGTCGACATATTCATAACCCTGGTGTCCGAACCAGAAGTTCTCGACCAGTCCCAGTTTTTGCATCACGCCAAACCATTGTCCGATAAGTGAACCGGCAACAACAATGAGCAACGCCACGAAAAGCACGTTCACGCCGAGCTTTTGAAATTTGGGATCCCTGCCGCTTAACGACGGAGCAATATAGAGTCCGGTGGCTAACCAGGCGCTTGCAATCCAGAAAATAGCAATCTGAACGTGCCATGTGCGTGTGATGGAGTAGGGAAGGAAGCTGGCAATATCAATGCCGTAGAGCGCATCGCCTTCCACGCCGTAGTGTGCGGTGAGAATCCCCAGCATTACCTGTGCCAGGATCAGGATGTTTACGATCCAGAAATATTTCTTTGTCGCTCGCATCGACGGGGTAATCACCTGGTTCATTAACGGGTCATTCACCGGCTTCAACACTTCCTCCTGTTGTGTACGGGCCTGTACGAAAACAAGAATACCAATTCCAATTAACAACATGATGATGCTGAAGCCTGTCCAGATTACCAGGTCGCCGGTCGGTACGTTCCCGATCTGAGCATCGTTGGGCCAGTTGTGGGTATAGGTTATGCTTTCCCCGGGCCTTTCCGTTACGCATGCCCACGATGCCCAAAAGAAAAATTGTGCCATTTTCTCCATCCTCGACTCGTCCTTGATGGCATTCTTCGGTATGGCGTAATCGGAACGCAATTTATCCAGCGCCGGGTCATTCATAAACAAGGATGTATAATGAGCCTTGTTGTGCTCAAACGCCTCGATCCTTTCTGCGGCAAGGGTCAGCGTTTTTGTAGCTTCGTCGTAGGTGTTTTTGCGTAAAAATATCTGAAGACGCCTTTCCAGCAGAGCTTTTTGTTCGGAGCTCTGAGACTCAAAATCGCCTCCGGCCCATTTGTTCAGCAAATATTGTGCTTCCCGGTGCAGGTAGTCGGCTGTCCAGTCCGGTGCAACATAGGCACCGTGCCCCCAAACCGTTCCTACTTCCTGTCCACCCATGCTTTGCCAAACGTTCTGCCCGTCTTTTATGTTACTTCCGGTAAAAAGAACGTTTCCCGATTCATCCACCACCTGTTCGGGTACCGGTGGCGCTTTCTGGTAGATCTGATTGCCGTAAAACAATAATACGGCAAATGAAATTCCTACTACCAGTGAGAGTGCAATCCAAAGTTTTTTGTGATTCATAATTAAACACGTTTAATGATTAGTAATTGGATTAAATTGATTTTATAGCGTATTGAAAATCAATTGTTTGATATATTTCGGATAAAAGTGTCTGAAATTAATTTAAAAAAAACTTACCTTAATAAAACCTGTATGTTCGATTTTAACTCCGTTGCCATATCGTAAACGGTTGTAGATACTAACATGGCGGTTAATTTCGTTCTAATTTCGGCAAATTGATGATGCACGGGACAGGGATTTTCATCGTTGCAACCGGTGAGCCCCAACGGACATTGCCAAATGATCTCATCTCCATCAATAACCGATACGATATCGCTCATCTTCACCGCCTTCATTTTGTCGGGGCTGATCTCAAAACCACCGTTGGGTCCGGTAAAAGAAGAAACTAATCCGTTTTTCGATAATGTTCCCAGAATTTTTGCGGTAAAGGCTTCGGGTGTATCGGTTTTTTTCGAAATCTCTCCCAGGGTAACTCTTTTTCCTTCAATGGATTGAATAGCGATATAAACGAGTGCCTTGATGCCGTATTTACAAGCTTTTGAGAACATTCATGATTCTTTGCCTGCAAATATATGTTATATTTGGTACAAACAAAAAAATAATACCGTTTTTTTTCTTCCCCATAAAAAATTACGCCTTAATCAAGAGGGATAATGCCGGCACCGATAATGTGGCTTGCTAGTCCGAAAAGCACAAACAGGTGAAAAACTGCGTGAACAAATTCACGCCTGGCTGTAGCGTAGATGATGGCGCCGGTAATGTAAAAGACGCCTCCGGCTATAAGCCACCCAATAACTTCGATGCAGTTTTTTTCGTTTGCCGTTTCTATGAGCGGTTTAAAAGCAACCAAAACCACTAAACCCATAAAAACATACGATGCGGTCTTTAAATGACTGTTTTTCTTTAGTTCACCAAAACTGACGGCAATACCAACAAGCGCGATGATCCAGACCAGTCCGAACAGTAGCCATCCCCAGAAGCGCTCCTCGCGCAATAAAATCAGCGTGAACGGTGAGTAGCTTGCCGCGATCAGGAGGTAGATGCTTGCATGGTCGAAGTGGCGCCATTTCACTTTTCGTCCAGGCTCCTGCACAAAATGATAAACGGTGGATGAAAGCATGCAGGCCAGCATCCCGAAACCGAAAATGGCGTAAGCTAGCATTGCCCAACGGTTATCGGCAAGTATCGCCTTGCGAAGCAGGAGGACAGTCGCAACCAGGGCCATTAAAACCCCGGCAGCGTGGGTGAGGTAATTGGCCTTTTCTTCCCGCGCGGTGTAAAATTTTTCGTTACTCATTCAATGTCCAATTTAACGTTACTTTCTGGTTACGTTCCGACCAGGGAGGAGATCCCAACAACAACCGCTTGATCTCGGTCTCCAATTTCTGGCACGAGTTTTCTTTAATAGCGATGCTGCCCGGTCGTCCTTGCCCGTTCACATAAAATTCCACTTTAATCGAAATCGGCTCATCCGGACAAACGGTTTTATCGTGATTTTTTTCGAAATAATGCCTGAATTCGGTTTCTCCGAAAACAGGGACAGTGTCTTTTACCGTTGTTGTGGAACCCACAACCGATTCTTTTTTCTGAGTTCCAAAAGCAACAACAACCACTTCATCCAAAGCCATATCGTTTGATTTCATCACAACGTCACCTAAATGTTCTTTTAAAGGCATTTCAACATTTTTCATTCCTATGAAAGAAGCAACCAGCATGCCTTTCTCATCTTCGGGAACGGTTAACCGGAATTTCCCGTCCATATCGGTGACTGCTCCTAGATGGGTATTTTTGACGTTTACGGTTGCTCCGATAATGGGTTCTCCAATCTCATCCACAATTTTTCCCGAAATGGTTTTTGTATTCGGGGAGACGGCAGTTACGGCAGCCACCTTACCCTGAATGGCTTTCTGTTTGGGTAAGGCGGCTCTTGCAACTGATACCTGTTCCGGTTCAATAGCCTCTGCCATCCTTTCGGGTGCTTGAAGTTGCAAAATTTCTTCGCTGACAATTTCGGCAGTTTTTTCAGCCTCAACAGCTTGCTGTACTTCTTTTACCCGAACTTCAACTTTTTTTTGCACGGTAGTTGCCGTTCTTTCTTCTGCTGTTTTTGGCGGCGTGTGATCGGCCACGAGAACGGAATCTCTTTTGGGAGAAAGAGTGGTTTCTTCTTTTTTCAGGGATTCTACCGATGCAACCTGAACGTCTTTTGTATCGGGTTGGCGAAGCAGAAAGGGTAGGCCGATAAGCAAAACAAGCACGGCAGCCGCAGCCCATAGCCAGACGCGTTTATCGATGTGTTTGGGTTGCGGAGCAAACCGTTTTTCCAGCTTTTCTATAGCTTCAACATGGTTGCCCGGCACCGAATCGTAACCGTCGATGGTGTCTTGCAGGAACGGATCGTTCATGGCTTCCCGTTCTAAGCGGTTAGCCTCTTTCCCGTACCGTTTTCCGTGTATGTAATCTTTTAAATTCACTTTGTCAAAATGTCGCGTGTTACGTGTTGCGTGTTTGGACCCTTTGCTCTTCGTTTAATGCTCTTAGCCGTAAAATGCAATTCTTCAAATTCCTTTTTCCGTTCTGGATGTAACTTTTTACTTTCTCTAACGTATAGCCTGTCAGGGAAACGATGTCGGCATACGACTTGCTTTCGTAATAAAAATACTCGATGCTCGTCCGCTGCTCTGAACCTAACTTTGCCATACAATAATCCAGCGCCGATTTTTCTTCGTTCGTCTTCTCTTCATCTAATGGAGTAAAAAAATCGCCGTTTTCCATAACCGATTCGTTTATATCTTCGAAAAAAACGTGCTTGTCTTTCCTTATCTTCAATAAACAGTGATTTTTAGCCACGGTATAAAGCCATGAATGAAAGTTGCTTATCTCGTAGTTTGTGATCTTTTGATTCAGATCTTCGAATAAATCCATTACGGCGTCTTGCGCATCGGGCTCATTACCGAGGTATTTTAGGCATAATCCGTACAGCATCGGAATGTATCGACGGAACAATTCGTGGAAGTACATTGTTTGACGTCCTTTTTTATACCGTTCAAACAATTCTCCGTTCGATAGGTTTGTTATTTTCCTATTGGTTTTCAAGAATTTACTGTTTCAATAAATACATTTATCCCGATTCACAAAAATAAGAAATTTATCGGTTTGTTTGCGGAAATGGTCTCTAAGATTTAAACTGAGGGCACTTGGGTAATACCCTCATTTAACATCTGCAGTGAAAATCGTAATGTGCAGATTACAAAAAATACTAATTATTGCAATGTATGTATGACAAAAATGTGCTATATTTGCAATCTATAAATAGCAAAATGAAGTTTTATGGATTTATTAATTGAAATACACCGGCAACGATTGAAATGGACAGACACAACTTTTGTGCGTTCCCTTGTAAACCGTATTGATTGGAACTCACGTTTAATCGGAATAAAAGGTTCGCGCGGTGTGGGCAAAACTACGTTGATGCTTCAATACATTAAGCAAAACTATGGAAACAGTACTGATGTTCTGTATGTCAGCCTCGATAATATTTGGTTTACCAATCATAAAATGAGTGATTTAGTTGATGATTTCGTGAAGCGGGGCGGCAAATATCTTTTTCTGGACGAAGTGCATAAATATCCTTCGTGGGCACAGGAGATAAAAAACGTATACGACAATTATCCTCAATTAAGCATTGTTTTCACGGGTTCTTCGTTGTTGGAAATATTGAATGCCCGTGCCGACTTGTCGCGTCGTGCCGATATATATCACTTGCCCGGTCTTTCGTTTCGTGAATATATGGAAATGTTTCACGGTATCCGTCTTCCGACCTATTCCTTTCCGGATATTCTGGAGCGGCATTCCGACATTTCCGATGAAGTTTTGTCCTTGTTCAGGCCGTTGCAATATTTTGATGATTATTTACGTGAGGGATATTATCCGTTTTATGTTGAAAATCCCAAGCGTTTTCCGATACGTTTAGAGGAAACCGTGAACATGATACTCGAAATTGAGTTGCCTTTGCTTCGCCATGTAGACTACGCGTATGTGCACAGGATCAAACAATTGCTGCAAATTATTTCGCAATCAACCCCGTTCATACCCAATGTAAGCAAATTAGCCGAACGCATTGGCATTTCGCGCGCGACGCTAACCACCTATTTAAAATACCTGGAAGAAACGGAATTGCTTATTTCGCTTTACAAGGATTCCCGGGGTATCAGCGCGTTGCAAAAACCGGAGAAAATATACCTCGGAAATACCAATTTGATGTACGTTTTGAATACCGAAAATGTGAACAAAGGCAATCTGCGGGAAACATTTTTCGCCAATCAGGTTCAATACGGACATGTTTTGCAGTATAGCGATGCTTCCGATTTTTTGGTGGACGGAAAATTTACATTCGAGATCGGAGGAAAGCAAAAATCAAGAAAACAAATTGAAGGACTGGAATATGCTTTTGTAGTTTCTGACGATATAGAATATGGTAGCGGCAAACGTATCCCATTGTGGATGTTTGGGTTGCTTTATTGATTTACTTGCTGATCTATGTGTTTATGGAGGGCGTTACTTGGAGTGACGCCCTTTGTATTTAAAAATTTATCGGTTTGTTTATGGATTTTCATCCCGATTTGTATCTCTTAGACAGAAGTTCAACAAATATTCATTTTTAAAACGAAAAAATTATGAAAACGACATTTCAACGAATCGCGATGATTCTGTTTATGACAGGTTTTATTTTTTCTGCCCGCGCGCAGGAAATGGAAGTGACCGGAACGGTGTATGATGCGCAAGACAAATCGCCTATTGTTGGTGCAACCGTGACGGTAAAAGGCTCTAACAACGGAACGGTAACCGATGTGAACGGAAAATATCGGATAAAAGCCGAAAAGGGTGAAACGCTCGTTTTTTCATTTATTGGCTATTTGCAGCAAGAAAAAAAAGTGAAAAAATCCCAACTGGATGTTTATTTAAAACCCGACTTGCAAACGTTGGATGAAGTGGTAGTGGTTGCTTTCGGAACACAGAAGAAAACATCGATCGTGGGAAGCGTTGCCCGTCAAGCCGAGATGAGGGTTATGCCACCGATGCGGCCTCCATTTGTCGTTCGAGAAGATAATTCGGAAGAATACGAAGCGTTTAAAGAAAACCGATTTCTGTCTGCCGTTCAGCATCCGTTATCCACTTTCTCGTTGGATGTGGATGCGGCATCGTACGGAAATATCCGGCGGATGATCAATCAGGGGCAAATGCCGGAAAAAGATGCGGTACGCGTAGAAGAGATGATTAATTATTTCAGTTACGATTATCCGCAGCCATCGGAAGGGCATCCGGTGCGGATTGTTACCGAAACGGCGGTTTGCCCGTGGAACAAAAAGCACAAGATGGTGCGTATCGGGGTAAAGGCGAAAGAAATTCCTTCGGAAACGTTGCCGGCAAGCAACTTTGTGTTTTTGCTCGATGTTTCCGGCTCGATGTTCAGCGCCAATAAACTGCCGCTGGTAAAAGCATCGATGAAACTGTTGGTAAACAACCTGCGCCCGAAAGACCGGGTAGCCATTGTTACGTATGCCGGAGCTGCGGGCGAAGTATTGCCATCGACAAGCGCTTCGGATAAACAGAAGATAATTGAAGCGCTGGATAATCTTCAGGCCGGAGGTTCCACCGCCGGAGGCGCCGGAATTCAACTGGCGTATAAGATTGCGGAAAAGAATCTGGTGAAAGGAGGAAATAATCGGGTGATTTTATGTACCGACGGTGATTTTAACGTGGGTGTTTCAAGTCCAACCGAGTTGGAGTCGCTGATTGAAAGCGAACGGAAATCGGGCGTTTTTTTAACCGTTCTCGGCTACGGGATGGGGAATTATAAGGATAACAAACTGCAGACGCTGGCACAAAAAGGTAATGGTAATCACGCATATATCGATAACTTGCAGGAAGCAAACAAAGTGTTGGTAAACGAATTTGGCGGTACGATGTACGCTGTTGCTAAGGACGTGAAACTGCAAGTGGAATTTAATCCTAACTTTGTGAATGCCTATCGGTTAATCGGCTACGAAAGCCGGTTGCTCAACGACGAAGACTTTAACGACGATACCAAAGACGCGGGCGAACTTGGCGCCGGGCATACCGTTACGGCTCTGTACGAAATTGTTCCTGTTGGCGTGAATGTGCCTGTCGGCAGCGTGGATAAATTGAAATACCAACAAACCGGAAACGATGTATCGTTACCCAAATTCCCCGATTCCAAAGAATTGCTGACCGTAAAACTTCGTTACAAAGAGCCGGATAAAGATGTGAGCAGGAAACTGGAAGTTCCCGTCTTGGCAAACCGGATGAATCTAAATGCTTCGCAGGACTTCAACTTCGCCATGGCGGCGGCCATGTTCGGACAACTGTTGCGCGACAGCAATTTCACAGGCAATGCAAAATATTCCGATGTGATAAATCTTGCCCGTAAAGGATTGGGCAACGATCCGAACGGGTATCGGCACGAGTTTATCCGGTTGGTAGAAGCCGTGGAACAGTTGGAGAAGTGAGTCCCTGCCAAATCGTCATAAATTTCTCTTTGGCAAGAAAATTGCACCTGAAAAGTAGAACGCCAAGATGCAAGTAACAAGACTTTTAACAAAAAGATCTACCCGACTGACAGTCTCTTTTCGTCTTTCTTGATTCTTGGCGCCGAGGTTTGAAAATCTAAAAAAACAACATATGAACTTTAACAATTTTACAATCAAAGCCCAGGAAGCCGTTCAGAAGGCCATTGATCTGACGCAGGCAAGCAATCAGCAGATGATTGAGCCCGCTCACCTGCTCAAAGGTGTGATGCTGGTGGGCGAAAACGTTACCCATTTTCTGTTTCAGAAGTTGGGAGTGAATGTGAGAAACTTGGAGGCAACTGTGGATAAGGAGATTGAATCGTACCCACGCGTTTCAGGCGGAGATCCGATGCTGAGCCGTGAAACCAATGCGGTTTTTCAGAAATCTACCGATTTTGCGAACAAAATGGGCGACCAGTTCGTGTCGCTCGAGCATTTACTGCTGGCAATCATCAGCGAGAAGAACACTGCTTCGCAGTTGATGAAAAATGCCGGAATTTCACAGAACACGCTCCAATCGGCCATTAACGAGTTGCGCAAAGGTGAAAAAGTGACCAGCCAATCTGCGGAAGATACCTATCAATCGCTGGGAAAATATGCCGTGAATCTGAACGACAGGGCCAGAAACGGCAAGCTCGACCCCGTTATTGGCCGCGATGAGGAGATTCGCCGCGTGCTCCAGATCCTGAGCAGGCGTACTAAAAATAACCCCATTCTCATCGGTGAGCCGGGAACCGGAAAAACAGCCATTGCCGAAGGAATCGCACACCGTATCGTTCGTGGAGATGTACCCGAGAACCTCAAGAGCAAAGAGATTTATTCCCTCGATATGGGTGCGCTCATTGCCGGGGCAAAATATAAAGGAGAGTTTGAGGAACGGTTGAAATCGGTGGTCAACGAGGTGGTGAAGGCAGAGGGAGAGATTATTCTTTTTATCGATGAAATCCACACGCTTGTGGGTGCCGGAAAAAGCGATGGAGCCATGGATGCTGCAAACATACTGAAACCTGCGTTGGCACGGGGTGAGTTGCGCGCTATCGGTGCTACCACGCTGGATGAATATCAGAAGTATTTTGAGAAGGACAAGGCGCTAGAACGACGCTTCCAAACGGTTGTGGTGGATGAGCCCACGGAATCGGACAGTATTTCCATCCTTCGGGGATTGAAAGAAAAGTATGAAAACCACCACAAGGTGCGTATCAAGGACGAAGCGATCATTGCTGCCGTGCAACTGTCGCACAGGTATATCACCGACCGGTTCCTGCCCGACAAGGCCATTGACCTGATGGACGAGGCAGCGGCAAAATTACGCATGGAGGTGGATTCTGTACCGTATGAACTGGACGAGATTATGCGTCGCGTTAAGCAGTTGGAAATTGAACGTGAAGCTATCCGTCGCGAGAATGATACAGCCAAGGAAGAAATGCTGACCAGGCAGATCGAGAACCTGCGCGAAGAGGAAAATGTGCTGAAGGCGCGGTGGCAATCGGAGAAGGAGCTGATCAACCGGATACAGCAGAACAAGATTGACATTGAAGATGCTAAATTCCAGGCAGAAAAAGCCGAACGGGAAGGTGACTACGGAAAAGTGGCCGAATTGCGATACGGGAAAATAAAGGAAAAGGAGGCGGAAATCGAGCAACTGAAAAATCAGTTGCACGAAACACAGGGTGGCAGCGCCATGATTAAAGAAGAAGTGGATGCTGAAGATATTGCAGACGTGGTTTCACGGTGGACCGGAATTCCCGTGAGCAAAATGTTGCAAAGCGAACGCGAGAAACTGCTCCACCTGGAGGAAGAGCTGCATAAACGTGTTGTCGGACAAGAAGAAGCCATTACCGCCGTTGCTGATGCCGTACGCCGTAATCGTGCCGGACTGAGCGACCCGAAACGCCCGATCGGTTCGTTTATCTTCCTGGGAACGACCGGAGTGGGAAAAACTGAGCTGGCAAAAGCCCTGGCCGATTATCTGTTCGACGATGAAAACATGATGACCCGCATCGACATGAGCGAATATCAGGAGAAATTCAGCGCAACACGGCTGATCGGGGCGCCTCCCGGATACGTGGGTTACGATGAAGGGGGGCAGTTGACCGAAGCCATCCGCCGAAAACCATACTCCGTGGTGCTGTTTGATGAAATTGAGAAAGCACATCCCGATGTTTTCAATATCCTGCTGCAGGTGCTGGACGATGGCCGGCTGACTGACAACAAGGGTAGGGTAGTGAACTTCAAAAATACGATCATCATCATGACTTCCAACATGGGCTCGAATGTTATCCGGGAGAATTTTGAGAAAATTACCGAACGCAACCGGGAAGAGATTGTTGAAAACACCAAGAACCTGGTGATGAATATGCTGAAGCAAACTATTCGCCCCGAATTCCTGAACCGTATAGACGATATTATTATGTTTGCCCCGCTCAAACAGGAGGAAATAGCACAAATCGTACGTATTCAGCTGAACAGCGTAAAGAAAATGCTGGCGGGGAACGGTATCGCACTGGAATATACCGACGAGGCAGTACGGAGCATATCGGAAGCGGGATACGATCCCGAGTTTGGTGCGCGTCCCGTGAAACGGGTTATACAGCGTAAAGTACTCAATCAGTTGTCGAAAGATATTCTTTCCGGTAAGGTGGATAACTCCAGACCGATTGTAGTTGATGCTATTGATGAAAACGTGTATTTCAGAAACTAGTACTCTCTCTTTTCTGTGACAATTGCTTGTTTTTTATACGCAGGGGCACCGTTCACCGATTTTTTGTGTAGATTTGCGTTACGAAAAAAATAAATATGATCGACCTCAGTAAAATTCCTTCTCCGTGCTATGTAATGGAAGAGCGGTTGCTCCGCAAAAACCTGCAACGGATAAAATCGGTGGAAGAAAAGGCCGGAGTTAATATTATACTGGCATTTAAAGCGTTTGCCATGTGGAAGGCATTTCCCATTGTACGGGAGTACATCGGTCATTCCACGGCAAGCTCGGTAGCCGAAGCGCAGCTGGCATTCGAGGAAATGGGCAGTCCTGCGCATACTTATGCCCCGTCGTACACCGATTATGATTTTCCGCTGTTTCTGAAATACAGCAGCCACATCACTTTCAACTCATTGTCGCAGTTTCACCGGTTTTACCCGCAGGTAGTTACCTCGGCCGGTGCTGTTAAATGCGGAATCCGCATCAATCCCGAATTTTCGGTGGTGGAGACCGATCTCTACAATCCCAGTATGCCGGGTTCACGGTTGGGGGTTACGGCAAAAAATATGGGTGATACCCTGCCGGAAGGAGTGTCCGGGCTACACCTGCACAACTTGTGTGAAAATAATTCGTACGACCTGGAAAAAACATTGGAGGTTGTAGAACAGAAGTTTGGGCATTTTCTGAAAAAGGTGGAGTGGCTGAATTTGGGCGGAGGTCACCTGATGACACACGAAGATTACGATGTGGAACATTTAATCGGGTTGCTTATCCATTTTAAGAAAAAATATCCCAACCTGGAGATCATTATGGAGCCCGGCAGCGCGTTTGCGTGGCAGACGGGAGTCCTGGTGGCCGACGTTGCCGATATAGTGGAAAACGAAGGTGTCCTGACCGCTATGCTTAACGTTTCTTTCTCCTGTCATATGCCCGACTGCTTAGAGATGCCCTACAAACCGCGGATCCGTGGTGCGTATCACGATCCTGTGGCCGGGAAGCCCACTTACCGGATGGGAGGCAACAGTTGTTTGAGCGGTGACTTTATGGGCGAATGGTCTTTTGAGGCTCCGTTGCAAGTGGGCGATAAGGTTGTTTTTGAAGATATGATTCACTACACCACCGTAAAAACCACCATGTTCAACGGTGTTTCGCATCCCTCTATCGGCCTTTGGACAAAAGACGGCGAGTTCAAACTGTATAGGCAGTTCGGTTACGAGGACTATAAAAACCGAATGAGTTAGGTGATTTACCGAAAAAATGAAAACAAATCAACGCCTTTCTCTGTTTATCTGTTGATAAGTAAACTTTTAAAAAAATAAATGGTATGGGTTGGTTGTGGTTTATCATTATTGGAGCAGTGGCCGGATGGCTCGCGGGGAATATTATGCGCGGAGGTGGTTTCGGACTGCTGATGAATATCGTTGTTGGCGTTGTGGGTGCGCTTATCGGTGGCTGGGTTTTCGATCTGTTGGGAATAGGTACGGGTGACGGATTGATAGGAAGCCTGATTACCGCGTTGGTGGGAGCCATTCTCCTGCTTTGGGTCATATCCCTGTTTAAGCGAGCGTAGCCTATAGGCGGTTGAAGTATAGAGTTGATGAGGAAAAAGCAAGTCGGCATCTTTTCGGGTTCCTTTAATCCGATTCACATCGGGCATTTGATACTGGCAAACTATATGCTGGAATTCACTTATCTCGATGAGGTTTGGTTTTTGGTCACGCCGCATAATCCGTTAAAGGAGGCCGAGAGCCTGCTTGGGGACAATATCCGGTTAGAGATGACGAGGCTGGCGGTTAAGGATTTTGACCGCCTGCTTGTTTCGGATATCGAATTCGACATGCCGAAACCCTCTTACACGATAGAAACATTGACAAAGCTGAAAGCCGAAAATCCCGGTTTGGAATTTACGCTTCTTATCGGTAGCGACAACTGGGTAAAGTTTCCGCGGTGGAAAGACAATGAACGCTTGGCAAAAGAATTTAAAATTCTGGTCTACCCGCGCTTGGGAGAAGATGTTCTGATAAATGGCCTGCATACAGAAAATGTCCGGTTGGTGGACGCGCCCGTCGTGGAAATTTCCTCTACATTTATCCGGGAAAGCATCCGTGCGGGGAAGGACGTGCGTGCTTTTTTGCCTAACCGGGTTTACGACTACATCCTGTCCAACAAATTGTACAAATAATCCACATTTAGCACATTTAACTGGAGAAAACCAGGATACCCTGCATCCTATTGGTTATTTTTGTCATGAATTATTCATCCCAAAAACAGAACCATATGAGAAAAATTTTATCGATAGGGGTAGTGTTGTCATTGATGGTAGCATTTTCATCGTGCAGCAGCAAACCTGATGATTTACCCGTTTCGCAAAATGCTTCAGCCACGAAGTCAACCAGTATAATTGCTGCAGCCGGAAATACAACCTCCTCGGAAATAACGTTTAAATTAAGTGATTTCTCAGCATTATCACAATATGAGAAATGGGTCGAAAGTGGATTAGTACAGACAACATCCGTAATATCTGTAGGTGGAATTACTTCGGGTCAGGTTGTTGAATTAACCAATGTGAAACTGTCTTTGAAAAGTAATTCAAAGGCAAACCTGGACTTGCCAACGATTACAGCCAATGCCTCATTCAAAGAGTTGCCTCAGCTTAATTTTCTGCAGAAAGTCCTCGATGAGGTTGTTAATAAGGGTGCCTCTACCGTTGTTTTAACTTACAGGGCAACGAATGACATCACAACGTCCGTTACGTTTTCAATGAAGATTGACGGGAAGTTTTCGTTCTAAACCGATTTAAAGGTATTAAAAAAAGGCCGTTTTGCGGCCTTTTTTTGTGGGGATTATTCATTTTACTCCAGATAGGTATATCCGTAAAGTCCCGAACGGTAATTCGACAGGAACTCTTTTCCTTCTTCCACCGAAATTTTTCCTTTTTTCACCGAGCTCATTACCCAGGTTTCAACCGTACGAACCAGCTTCTTGGCATTATACTGTGCATACTCCAATACTTCGGCAACCGTCTCCCCATCAATTACCTGCTCTATTTTATATCCTGTATTTTCGTCCGTTACAACGTGGACCACGTTGGTGTCGCCAAACAAGTTATGCAGGTCGCCTAGAATTTCCTGATAGGCACCCACCAGGAAAACCCCGATGTAGTACGATTCATTTTTCTTCAGCGAATGGACCGGGATGAACGATTGATGAAAACCGCCCTGGGCTGTATAGCTGGCAATCTTGCCGTCGGAATCGCAGGTGATGTCCTGAAGTGTGGCCGTTCTTTCCGGTTTCTCATCCAACCGGTGGATGGGAATAATGGGAAATACCTGGTCTATGGCCCACGAGTCGGGCAGGGATTGGAACAACGAGAAGTTGCAGAAATACTTGTCGGGCAGCAGCGAAGAGAGCTGACGCAACTCTTCCGGGGCGTGCTTCGTACGGTTGATCGTAAAGTTAATTTCCCGGATAATGGAGAAATAAAGCTGTTCCACCTGAGCACGCGTTTTCAGCTCAAGCATTCCCAGACTGAACAGGTCGAGAGATTCTTCCCGGATCTGTTGTGCGTCGTGCCACGCTTCCAGCATGCGCGTCTGGGAAAGGTTGTCCCAGATCTTGTACAACTCTTTTACCAGCTCGTGGTCGTTCTCCTGGATTTCCACCTCCTCTCCCCATTCGGGTAACGTTGCCGTTTCCAGCACTTCGAAGATAAGTACCGAATGGTGTGCCGTAAGGGCACGTCCCGACTCGGTGATGATCTTGGGGTGGGGGATTTCGTTTTTGTTTGCTGCATCCACGAACGAGAATACCGAGTCGTTCACATATTCCTGAATGGAGTAGTTGATGCTGTTTTCACTGTACGATGAACGTGTTCCGTCGTAATCCACACCCAGTCCGCCGCCGATATCCACAAATTCAACGTTGAATCCCAGTAGATGAAGCTGGACGTAAAATTGAGATGCTTCACGCAGAGCGGTTTTCACACGCCTTATTTTTGTAATCTGGCTGCCTATGTGGAAATGAATCAACCGGAAACAGTCGGTCATTTTGTGTTTCTTAAGCAAGTCGAGTGCCTCGAGCAATTCACTGGAGTTTAACCCGAATTTACTTCCGTCACCGCCCGATTCTTCCCATTTTCCGCTGCCCGAACTGGCTAATTTAATGCGGATACCGATATTTGGCTTCACTTTCAGCCGCTTGGCAATTTCGATGGTCAGTTCAAGTTCATTCAGTTTTTCAATCACGATGAAAACTTCTTTTCCCATTTTTTTCGCCAGCAAAGCCAGTTCTATATAACTTTCGTCTTTATAGCCGTTGCAAATAATGATGGAATCCTCGCTGGTATTAATGGCCAGAACAGCGTGTAGTTCGGGTTTGGATCCTGCCTCAAGGCCGATGTTGAATCGTTTTCCGTAAGTCACGATCTCCTCTACTACCTGGCGCATCTGATTGACTTTAATGGGATAGACAATGTAATTTTGAGATGCGTAACCGTACTCCTTGGCTGCAATTTCAAAACAGGTCGATATTTTTTCGATCCGGTTGTCCAGAATTTGGGGGAACCTTACCAGAACCGGAGCAGAAACATCGCGGAGATAAAGCTCACGCATCAACTCGTTCAAATCAACTGATCCGCCTGGTTTCTTACGGGGCGAAACTTGTACGTTTCCCTTTTCGTTTATAGAGAAGTATCCGTTTCCCCAACCGTCTATGTTGTACAGTTCCTCCGAATCCTCAATGCGCCATTTTCTCATTATCAGTCAATTAAAAAAGTGGATAAATTTAATCTGCAAAAGTAATTAATTTATTTGTTTTTCGGGTGGATTTTGCAACAACATCCTTTGAAAAAGAAGGAATCTTTTGTTTTATGTATTTTTAACAATGTCGCATGCAGCTTTTTATTCGAAATCCCATCTAAAAATAAACCCTGTAAATTTTAAGGATATGGACTCAATGAAAAATGTTAGTGCTTCGTTACTTTTTCCCATCGTCTTTTTTGCCGGTTGTGAAAAATCAGGTGTTGAAACAGTCACGAAAAATCTTCCGGCCCCGGTGAAAATTGAACTTCGATCCGAGGAAGCTCAGCAGGTTAAAACTGATCAACAGTTTGCTTTCGAATTTTTTTCCAACGTTTTCGACGAGGAGGCTAAAGAGGAAGACCAAAGTTTTATGGTCTCGCCTTTTAGCTTGAGCATGGCTTTGGCAATGACGTGGAACGGTGCTGCGGGAGAAACCAAAACGACGATGCAGAAAACGCTGAAAATGGAAAGTTATTCCGACAACGACATCAACGGTTACTACAAAAAGTTGAAAGAGGCGTTACTGAAAACCGATCCATCAACTCAATTATCAATTGCCAATGCCATTTTTACAAATAAATTCGTAACCATCCAGCCCGGTTTTATCAAAACCAATACCGATTATTACGACGCAACGGTGCAGCCGGTGGATTTTTCACTTCCGGTAACGAAAGATATCATTAACCAATGGGCAGCGGACAATACCAATAACCTGATTAAAGAGGTCATTGATAAAACCAATGCCTATGACTTGATGTACCTGTTGAATGCGATTTACTTCAAAGGAAGCTGGACAACAAAATTTGATGCAAAAAACACATCGAAGAAACCGTTCACAACCGAAAACGGTACAAAACAAACGGTAGACATGATGTGTCAAACCACAAAATTCAATTACACCGAAGATGAAACCATGCAGGTGATCCAGTTGCCTTACGGAAATCAGGCGTTCAGCATGTTGGTTCTGTTGCCTAAAAGCAATAAAAAACAGGCCGATGTGGTGTCTGCGTTGCAAAACAAGGAGTACTGGGGAGAAATAAGAGCTGCATTGCATGAATACGAAGTGGAATTATATCTTCCGAAATTCAAAACCAAATACAGCAAGAAACTGAACGAAGTTCTTACAAATATGGGGATGGGATTGGCTTTTCGCGATGCTGCCGATTTTAGCCGGATGTCGGCTTTTCCGGCCCGGATTGCTTTTGTAAAACAAGATACCTACATCAGCACAGACGAGCAAGGAACGGAAGCTGCTGCTGTTACGACCGTAGGTATGGAACTAACCTCCATGCCCGCAATTCCGCAAAAAGTAGTTTTCAATGCAGACAAACCTTTTATTTATCTTATCCAGGAAAACTCTACCGGTGCCGTTTTGTTTATGGGAGCGGTGAAAGATATTTAATAAACCGGTATCCGATTTATTCATATTTCAATAATTTTTTATTCAATTGTCAAAACACTCAGCGATTTACAGCCGCTGGGTGTTTTTTTAGTTTAAGTTTGGACGGAAAGTTAAACTCTGAAAAATTATTAATGTAAACGATTGATTAACTTATGAGTTGAACAAAATAGAAAACTTTTCTTGCTTCTTGAAAACTTAAAATGCTTTAAATAAGATAACTAAAAATTTATTTGGAAAACTTTACACTTTGTTGAAAACTTTTTATTGATTCGTTTTGTTAACTTTGAAACATTTCTTAAACTTGTAATCCCAAATAACCATACTGTGGGAAACGTTGTGTTTTGTTATTTGGGAAATAGTTGAATTAATCGGTCAAAAAAAAAATTAATTGATGAAAAAAGAAATTTATACTTTCGACGAGGCTTACAACGCATCGTTGGAGTATTTTAGAGGCGATGAACTGGCTGCAAAGGTTTGGGTCAGCAAGTACGCTTTGAAGGACAGTGAAGGCAATATCTACGAGAAGACGCCTGAAGATATGCATTGGAGGCTGGCAAACGAAGTGGGAAGAATAGAGAAAAAATACGCCAATCCGTTGAGCGAAAAAGAATTGTTCGATTTGTTTGACCAGTTTAAATACATCATTCCGCAGGGAAGCCCGATGACGGGGATCGGAAACGATTTTCAGGTTGCATCGTTGTCCAACTGTTTTGTGATCGGGATGGGTGGCAGCGCCGACTCTTACGGGGCGATCATCCGTATCGATGAAGAACAGGTGCAGCTGATGAAGCGTCGTGGCGGAGTGGGGCACGACCTGTCGCACATCCGTCCCAAGGGATCGCCCGTTAAGAATTCCGCACTCACGTCTACGGGGCTGGTTCCGTTTATGGAAAGGTATTCCAATTCCACGCGCGAAGTGGCGCAGGACGGACGTCGGGGCGCGCTGATGCTGAGCGTTTCCATCAAACATCCGGATGCCGAGGATTTTATCGACGCTAAACTGGAGCAGGGAAAAGTTACCGGAGCCAATATTTCGGTGAAAATCGATGATGATTTCATGAAGGCTGCATCCGAAGGAAAACCGTACGTTCAAAAGTATCCCATTGATTCGGACACGCCGAAATACGAAAAAACGATAAACGCGCAGGAGCTTTGGGAAAAAATTGTGCATAATGCATGGCGTTCGGCCGAGCCGGGAGTGTTGTTCTGGGACACGATTATCCGTGAATCGGTTCCCGATTGTTATGCCGACCTGGGTTTCCAGACGGTTTCAACCAATCCTTGCGGTGAAATTCCGTTGTGCCCTTACGACAGCTGCCGCCTGCTGGCAATTAACCTCTACTCTTACGTGATGAACCCGTTCAAGGAAAACGCTTATTTCGATTTTGAGCTTTTCGGAAAACACGTTCGTCTGGCTCAGCGCATCATGGACGATATTATTGATCTGGAGTCGGAAAAGATTGATAAGATCCTCGACAAGATCAACAGCGATCCCGAATCGGAAGAGGTGAAATCATCGGAACGTAACTTGTGGGAGAAAATCCGCCGGAAAACACTCGAAGGCCGTCGCACAGGGGTAGGCATAACTGCCGAAGGCGATATGCTCGCCGCTTTGGGGGTCCGCTACGGTTCGGAAGAAGGAAACGATTTCTCGGAGAGGGTGCACAAGATGGTGGCGCTCAACGCTTATGCTTCCTCGGTGGAGATGGCGAAAGAACGCGGAGCATTTGAAATATATGATACCGAAAGGGAGAAGAACAACCCGTTTGTGAACAGGCTTAAGAAAGAAGACCCCCAGCTTTACAAGGACATGGTGAAGCATGGCCGTCGAAACATTGCCTGCCTGACCATTGCTCCTACGGGGACAACCAGTTTGATGTCGCAGACCACATCGGGAATAGAACCCGTTTTTATGCCGGTTTACAAGCGTCGCCGCAAGGTCAATCCGAGCGATAAGGACGTGAAAATCGATTTTGTGGATGAAAACGGAGATTCGTGGGAGGAATACGTGGTCTTCCACCACAAATTTGTGAACTGGATGGAAGCAAACGGTTATCCTACCGCAAAAAAGTATTCGAACGAAGAGATTGACGAGCTGGTGGCAAAATCGCCATACTACAAAGCTACTTCCAATGACGTGGACTGGCTCATGAAGGTGCGTATGCAGGGGCGCGTGCAAAAATGGGTGGACCACAGCATCAGCGTAACCATCAACCTACCCGGTGATGTGACCGAAGAACTCGTGGGTGAGCTTTATATGGAAGCCTGGAGAAGCGGGTGTAAGGGTTGTACGGTGTATCGCGACGGATCACGCTCGGGTGTGCTTATTACAAACGACAACAAGGAGGAAGAAAAGACAAGTGCGGATTGTTACGAACTGCCGCAGGTAGTCACTTCCCGTCCTACCGAACTGGATGCCGATGTGATTAAATTCCAGAACAACAAAGAGAAGTGGATTGCTTTTATCGGGTTGCTCAACGGAAGGCCTTACGAGATCTTTACGGGTATCAACGATGAGGACGATGGTATCATGGTGCCTAAAAACGTTACCTCCGGGAAGATCATCAAAGCATACGATAACGACGGTCGCAAACATTACGACTTCCAGTTCCAGAACAGGAGGGGGTACAAGGTGACTATTGAAGGGTTGGACGGGAAGTTTAATCCGGAGTTCTGGAACTACGCGAAACTGATTTCGGGAGTGTTGCGTTACGGCATGCCTATCGATCAGGTGATTAAGCTGGTATCGGGATTGGAATTGGACAGCGAAACCATCAACACGTGGAAGAACGGCGTTGAACGGGCGTTGAAGCGCTATCTACCTAACGAAACCGAAGCGAAAGGCCAGAAATGCCCCGTATGCGGCTTCGAATCGCTGGTCTTTGAAGAGGGATGCCTCAAATGCCGCAACTGCGGAGCTTCGAAGTGCGGATAATCCGGTATATGTCCGGCGTTTTACAAAACCAAAAAGGCGATACCAACCGGTATCGCTTTTTTGATGGTAATTTACTACTTTTGTCCTATGCAAGACACCTATAAGACTATCGAACAAGCGGCCGAAGGTTATATCATCGAAAAAAAAAGCAAATTCCTTTCGTTTGTTTTTCACGTGGAATCGCCCGAGGAAGTAAAAGGAATTGTGGATGAGCACCGCAAAAAATATTACGATGCACGACACGTTTGTTGGGCGTATATGCTGGGGCCGGAAAGGGAGGAGTACCGTTCAAACGACGATGGCGAGCCTTCCGGAACAGCAGGAAGGCCCATACTGGGACAAATAAATTCGTACGGACTTACCAACGTCTTAATTATTGTTATCCGGTATTTCGGCGGAACACTCCTGGGTACAAGCGGACTGATCAAAGCTTATAAAGAAGCGGCGGAAGATGCCGTTAAAAATGCTGAAATTGTTGAGAAGACGGTTGACCGGGCCCTTACCGTTCGTTTCGAATATGTGTTGCTTAACGACGTGATGCGTACCCTGAAGCAATTTGAAGAGGTTTCTTGGGAACAGAACTTCAAAGAGAGCTGTACGATGAAGCTCCGCATCCGGAAGTCGGAATTCCAACGGTTACACGATAGCCTTTCACAAATTTATGGCGTAAAAATTGAAAAAGAGTGAAAAATTCTTTTTGCTAATACAAAATTACTACTTTTGCTACCGAAAATGAAGTGAAATATCCCGACGGGAATATAAAACAAGATGAATGGCAAAGAATTTGGTTATCGTTGAGTCGCCTGCAAAGGCAAAAACTATTGAGAAATTCCTGGGCAGCGATTTTAAAGTGATGTCGAGTTACGGACACATCCGTGATCTCAAGAAAAAAGATTTTAGCATTGATATAGACAATAATTTCGAACCCATTTACGAGATCCCGGCAGATAAGAAAAAGGTTGTGACGGAGTTGAAAGCTTCCGCTAAAAACGCAGAAACTGTCTGGCTCGCATCTGATGAAGACCGTGAAGGAGAAGCCATATCCTGGCATTTATACGATGTGTTGGATTTGAAAAATAAAGACACTAAACGGATTGTTTTTCACGAAATAACCAAGCCTGCCATCCAGGAAGCCGTAAAAAATCCCCGGGAGATAAACCGAAATTTAGTCGATGCCCAGCAGGCACGACGCGTATTGGACAGGATTGTCGGGTTTGAACTTTCACCCGTTTTATGGCGAAAAATAAAACCCGCACTTTCTGCGGGAAGGGTCCAGTCGGTGGCTGTAAGGCTTATTGTTGAACGTGAGCGCGAAATCCAGAACTTCAAGACAGAGGCTGCCTACCGTGTTGTGGCCTTGTTTATCAAGGAAGAAAACGGACAACAATACGAGATAAAAGCCGAATACAACAAACGGTTGAAAACAAAGGAGGAGGCATTGGCCTTGCTGGAAAAACTAAAAACTTCGGTTTTCAGCGTGGGAGATGTTACTACCAAGCCGGCCAGGAAATCGCCTGCGCCACCGTTCACCACATCTACCCTTCAACAGGAAGCATCCCGAAAACTTGGTTTTTCCGTGGCACAGACGATGATGGTGGCACAACGCTTATACGAATCGGGAAGGATAACCTATATGAGGACGGACTCCTTTAATTTGTCGGCCCTTGCCATAAACACCGCCAAGGCCGAGATCATCGGGCAGTACGGGGAGAATTACCTGAAAATCAGAAAATATACAACGAAATCCAAAGGTGCACAGGAAGCACACGAAGCCATCCGGCCGACTTACATCAACGAGCATGAAGCGGGGGGGACTGCCCAGGAAAAGCGTTTGTACGATTTGATCTGGAAACGCACCATCGCTTCGCAGATGGCAGATGCCGAGTTGGAAAGGACGGTGGCCACCATAGATATATCCAATGCCGAAGGAAAATTTGTTGCCACGGGAGAAGTAATCAAATTTGATGGGTTCTTGCGTGTTTACCTGGAAGGTACCGACGAGGAAAACGGTGAAAATGAAGAAGGGTTACTCCCCCCGATGAAGGTGAAAGAGGTGTTGCCTATGCAGGAAACGATTGCCACGGAACGCTTTACCCAACGTCCACCAAGGTATACCGAAGCTTCGCTGGTACGCAAAATGGAAGAATTGGGGATAGGCCGTCCATCAACATACGCACCCACCATTTCAACCATTCAGAATCGTGAGTATGTTGAAAAGAAAACCGTGGACGGTGTAGAAAGGTTGTACAACATCCTTACCCTGAAAAACGGAAAAATAAAGGATACCGATAAAAAGGAAACGGCAGGAACCGATAAAAATAAATTGGTGCCCACCGATATAGGCACGGTGGTGAATGACTTCCTGGTGGAGTTTTTTCCGAAAATTGTGGATTACCATTTCACCGCGAACGTTGAAAAAGATTTTGACACAATTGCTGAAGGTAAACGTCAGTGGAACAGCGCTATAAAAGATTTCTATAAAGTGTTTCATCCGATTGTGGAAGAGACCATGGAGATGAGGATGGAGCACAAGGCCGGCGAACGGGTGCTGGGACAAGACCCTAAAACGGGGCGTCAGGTATCGGTTAAAATAGGCAGGTATGGCCCGTTGGTGCAGGTCGGTACTCCTGATGAAGAAGAAAAACCGTTGTTCGCTTCTTTGCAAAAGACGCAGTCGATAGAAACCATAACGCTGGAGGAGGCACTCCGGTTGTTTGACTTGCCCCGTTCGCTCGGTGAGTTTCGTGAAAAAGAGATGACCGTTGGTGTAGGCCGCTTCGGACCCTATATCCGTCACAATAATAAATTTGTTTCATTGCCTAAAGGTGTTGATCCCTTGAAGATTACCGCCCAAGAAGCGGTTGAGCTGATTGAAGCCAAGGAGAAAAAGGACAGGGAGAAAATCATTAAAACGTTTACGGAAGATCCGGAATTACAGGTTCTAAACGGTAGATACGGCCCCTATATTGCTTACAACAAGAAAAATTTTAAAATTCCGAAATCGCAAAAACCCGAAGAATTGACATTTGAACAATGCAAAGGGATTATTGACGACGGGACGCAAAAAACCGATTCTACCAAAGAGGCTCCCCAAAAAAAATCTAAAACGGCTAAAACTCCGGCAAAAAAAACGAAGAAATAAACGGGTCGCTTATGCTCATAAGAATCCACCCCTCACAACCGGCCGATTTGCCACAACTAATGCAAATCTATGAGACCGCACGCCGTTTTATGCAACAAACCGGTAATGCAGGACAATGGGTGGACGGTTATCCGAAAAAAGAACTTCTCGTTGAGGATATAGGTCGGGAACACAGTTACGTTTGTCTGGACGAAGATAACGGGATTGCAGGAACATTTTATTTTAGGGTGGGTGAGGAGCCCACTTATCTTAATATCTTTGAAGGATCGTGGCTGAACGATGATCCTTACGGGGTTATTCACCGCATTGCCTCTTCCGGAAAACACAAGGGTGTTGCAGCAACCTGCATCTCCTGGTGCCTGGAAAAATGCGGTAACATCCGTATTGATACACACCGAGACAATAAAGTGATGCAAAACATACTGCAAAAGCTCGGATTTTCCTATTGCGGAATCATCTACCTGGAGAATGGCGCTGAAAGACTGGCCTATCAGTATACGATCAATCCTGCCACACCCGATAAGAAGATCAACAAAATCGGATCTACTTTTTTAAAGGAAGCCAGGAATACCCCTCCAAAAATGATCCAACTCTTGTAATCGATGAAATTGTAATTGTTCATCAACATCAGTGCAGCTGCCGCAATCAATCCGATGACAGCCGGTTTCAGAACCGACAGGGAGGCGCGCATCCAAGGATTGTTGTTTAGTCTGGCGAAGAAGGCGCAGACAACCGTCATAATAACCAGCGAGGGAATGCTGACAGCCAGTGTGCATACAGCCGATCCGATAATGCCGTGAAAAGTGCTGAATCCCATGTCGGTAACAGCGGAATAACCGATGTATGTGGCCGAATTAAAGGCAATAGGCCCGGGGGTGGTTTGAGAAATAGCGACAATATCCGTAAAATCGGCTACAGATATCCACTTGTGCGTATCCACTACTTCCTGTTGAATAAGAGGGAGCATAGCATACCCTCCACCGAAACCGAAAAGGCCTATCTTGAGGAAAGCGGCAAACAACGATACATATACATCCAAAAGTTCCATCCGTCAGCTTTTGATCTTTCGTTTGACATGAGCGAAATGCAATATCCCCAGCAAAATAGCTGCCAAGACAATATAAACTGGTGAAACCCCGGCCAGTGATACCGAAAGAGCTACCGCCACCGGAATCCATACGTTCTTCAGCGATATTCTTGCCGATCTTCCCAGGCCCAGCAACGGTGCGGCAATCAATGCTACTACAGCCGGCCGGATACCCTTGAAAATTCGTTCCACAACCGGATTATCCTTGAACTGTACAAAGAAAATGGCAATGAGCAGGATAACCAGAAACGAAGGCAGGATAATTCCCAATCCTGAAAACAGACTTCCCTTAAATCCCATCCTTTTGTTTCCTACAAACAGGGAAGTGTTCAGTGCAATCGGCCCGGGCATGGATTGAGCAATGGCAAGCATATCCATAAATTCTTCATCATCGAGCCAGTTCTTCTTTTTGACAACTTCATTCCGGATTAACGGAACCATGGCGTAGCCGCCACCAAAGGTGAAGGCTCCGATTTTAAAAAAAACCAGAAACAATTCCCAGTATTGTTTAAAGATAGGTTTCATAGTTAATTTAGCGGCTTACCGGCCGGACAGCAAAGGAGATAAAATTGAAAAAGCAGACTGCAAATTGATGTAATCGCTTGCTAATCTGCTTTCTATAAGAAGCCGCATCGGTGGAATAAGTCGAAACTCCTTATGACAGGATTTGAGTGTCCCGGTATCTTTGTAATCCGCCGTTCCGATAAATCGGAATACCCGAAGGCGCGGCCCGCCATTAATACCCAAAACGAGTCTCGGTTTATAAAATGTAATTGATGAGTTTCCCAATCGACCAATGCGGCAATAACTCATTCATCTTTCTAATGTCAAAGATACAAAGCAGAAGTGAAACAGACAAATATTTTTCTGTTTTTTTTCACCTGAAATGCCTGCTTATGTTGTATAACAGTTTCTTAATCCTGTAAATATTTTTCGATCTCAAGGGTTGAGATCTCGTAATTTTTTAAATCGCCTGCCAGGTATTGATCGTACGCGCTCATATCCACCAGTCCGTGTCCCGAAAGATTGAAGAGGATTACTTTTTGGATACCTTCTTCCTTGGCCATCTTAGCTTCACGAATGGCAGACGCGATGGCATGAGTGGATTCGGGAGCTGGGATAATACCCTCTGTCTGGGCAAAAAGAACGCCGGCTTCGAATGTTTCCAGCTGCGGGATATCTATTGCTTCGATGAAGTTGTCTTTCTTCAGTTGGCTTACGATGCTTCCAGCACCGTGATAACGCAATCCGCCTGCGTGGATGTTGGCGGGAGAAAAGTTATGTCCGAGCGTGTACATCGGGATAAGGGGGGTAAACCCTGCTTCATCACCGAAATCGTATTTAAAAGTTCCGCGGGTGAGTTTCGGGCACGAAGCCGGTTCTGCAGCAATAAACCGTGTCTTTTTGTCCCCTTTTATAACGTGGCGCAGGAAAGGGAACGAAATCCCCGAGAAATTGGAACCTCCTCCAAAACAACCGATAACAATATCGGGATATTCACCGGCCATCTCCATTTGTTTTTCGGCTTCCAAGCCAATAATCGTCTGGTGCAATGAAACGTGGTTCAATACGCTGCCTAGCGCGTATTTGCAGTTGGGCGTCTGCATCGCCAGCTCGATCGCCTCTGAAATGGCTGTTCCCAGGCTCCCCTGATAAGTGGGACGTTGTGTCAATACTTTTCTTCCCGATTTGGTGGACATGCTGGGCGATGCAATTACCTGCGCACCCCATGTCTGCATCAGCGAACGTCGGTAGGGTTTCTGTTCGTAACTGATCTTCACCATATAAACCGCAATCTCCAATCCGAAAGCCTTTCCGGCAAATGCCAAAGCGGTTCCCCATTGTCCAGCACCGGTTTCGGTAGTGAGGTTGGTTGTACCGTCTATTTTGTTGTAATATACCTGTGGAAGAGCCGAATTTAATTTATGCGACCCCACGGGGCTGACACTTTCATTTTTGAAGTAAATGTGGGCCGGAGTATCCAGCGCTTTTTCCAGGCTGTAAGCCCTCACCAGCGGGGAAGGACGGTATATTTTGTATTTGTCGCGTACTTCTTCGGGTATTTCAATCCACCGGTCAGTTTCATTGAATTCCTGACGGGAAAGTTCTTCTGCAAACAACGGAAACAGGTCTTCCGGTTTCAACGGTTCTTTCGTTCCCGGATTTATCATCCGCTGCGGCTTGTTTTGCATGTCTGCCACTACATTGTACCAATGCGTGGGAATCTCCCTCTCGGGTAATAAAAATTTCTTTGTTTTCATCAGCTGTATTTTTTTATTTTCGTTTCTTTGGATGCTAATAAAAAAGCCTGAAGCTGAGAACATCAGGCAGTAATGTCATCTCGACCTGTAAAAGTCGGTTTTGATGTACAAAAGTATAATTTATTTTTTATAAAGCAAATAAAACGACAGCTTTAAACCGCAAAAAAGATGCCTGCTGCCTCGTAGCAACAAATTTTCCCGATTATTCCCATTTTGTTCGCAAATCGTTTCGTTTCTTAAAAACTTTGTGTTATTTTTGCACAAACATATCATAATTGTGCATTTATGACTGTCGCAACACCCAAAACAAAACGAAACCTCATCGAAGTAGCCCGGCAACTTTTTGCAAAAAAAGGCGTTGACAGCACGACAATGAACGAGATTGCAGAAGCATCGGGATATGGACGCAGAACGCTTTATACCTATTTTAAAAACAAGAAAGATGTTTATAAAGCGGTTATCGGGTCGGAACTCCAAAAGCTGTATGCTGCCCTGGAGGATGTGATTAAACGTGACCTGCCAGCCGATGATAAGTTGATGATGTTTACCTTTTCCCGGCTCAGCATAATCAAAGAGGTTGTCACACGCAACGGAACGCTTCGTGCCGACTTTTTCCGGGATATATGGTTGGTGGAAAATGTTCGCAAGGAATTTGACAAAAAAGAGATACACTACCTGGAAACCATTCTTGCCGACGGTTCCAAATCGGCTGTGTTTACGGTTAACGACATACCCAGAACGGCAGAGATACTGCATTTTGCGTTGAAGGGACTAGAAGTTCCGGTTATAAGAGGAGTGCTGAACTTAAGACTGGACAGGCAGGAAGACAGGGAAATAGTCTATAATCTCGTTTTTAAGGGATTAAACAAGAGATAATATAATCAGAGAGATAAAATAAAAAAATAAACACATGAAATTATTAGAAGGAAAAACAGCGCTTATCACTGGTGCAGCGCGCGGTATCGGAAAAGCCATCGCACTGAAATACGCTTCGGAAGGAGCCAACATTGCTTTTACCGATTTAACTATCGATGAAGTGGGTAAAGCTACCGAAAGCGAAATAGCATCGCTGGGCGTGAAATGCAAAGGATATGCCTCCAACGCTGCAAACTTTGACGAAACACACAAGGTAGTGGAAGAAGTCCTCAGCGATTTCGGGCGGATCGATATATTGGTCAACAATGCCGGGATTACCAAAGACGGATTAATGATGCGTATGACCGAGCAGCAATGGGATGCCGTAATCAATGTGAACCTGAAATCGGCATTTAATTTTACCCATGCAGTCACTCCGGTAATGATGCGCCAGAAAGCAGGAAGCATAATCAACATGAGTTCCGTAGTGGGTGTATCCGGAAATGCCGGACAGTCAAACTATTCCGCTTCCAAAGCAGGGATGATCGGGCTGACAAAGTCGATGGCAAAAGAGGTGGGTTCAAGGGGAATCCGTGTAAATGCCATTGCTCCGGGTTTTATAATTACAGATATGACTGCTGCGCTCTCTGAAGAGGTTCGCAACGAGTGGGCAAAACAAATTCCGTTACGCCGTGGTGGGACACCCGATGATGTTGCTAATACGGCTGTCTATCTTGCATCGGAACTCTCTTCGTACGTGAGCGGACAGGTGATTCACGTGTGTGGAGGAATGAACATGTAAAAAAATGACCGTTTTATACGAAGACAACCATCTGATTGTCGTTAACAAGGCTCCGGGAGAGATTGTGCAAGGCGATAAAACCGGGGACAAACCACTTTCTGAAGAGGTGAAAGAGTACCTGAAGGTGAAGTATAACAAGCCCGGAAATGTATTCTGCGGGGTGACACACCGCCTGGATCGGCCGACGAGTGGAATAGTGGTTTTTGCCAAAACAAGCAAAGCGTTGTCCCGGTTGAATGTGATGTTCAAAAACAATGAGATCGACAAAACCTATTGGGCAGTTGTGAAAAAACTTCCGGAGAAAACCGAAGCCACGCTGACGCATTACCTCATTAAAAATGAGCGAACCAATAAATCAACGGCATATGATGTGGAGAAACCCAACACGAAGAAGTCGGTATTGCACTACAAGGTGATTGGACAATCGCAAAACTACAATTTACTGGAGGTTGATCTGGAAACAGGCCGGCATCATCAGATCCGTTGTCAGTTATCAAAAATTGGAAGTCCGATAAAAGGAGATCTGAAATACGGTGCCGAACGGTCGAATCCGGATGGGAGCATCAGTCTTCATGCACGGAAAATAGCATTTATTCATCCGGTCTCGAAAGAAAAAATAGAAGTAGTGGCGCCAACGCCTGATGATGTGTTGTGGAATGCGTTGATCAATACAAACGTTCACTGAAACAGGCTTTGTTGAGTGTTCTCAAAAATTTTCCGATCTACGCCTTTTTTTCTCAGATAGCTGTTTTTTGTTGTCGAGCCTTTTCTGAATGGAGCTCAGGGTACGTTTCGTGGCCACGCGTTTTTTTTCTTCGCGACATGCTTTCTTCAGGAGGTTCTCTAATTTTACAATTACCGCTTTCTTGTTCATTGCCTGGGAACGTTCTGTGTCGCTGCTGATCTGCAAGATTCCTTCCTGGCTGATACGGTTTCTCAACTTCTGTTGTATCCGCTGCTTTTGTTCGGTCGACAAAATCTGTGATTGACCGATATTCAAAGACAACGTAACTTTGGTCTCGACCTTGTTTACATGCTGTCCACCACTTCCACTGCTGCGTACAGTCGAAAAAGTACACTCGTTCATTAATTTATCAATGTCCGGCTCCGTCATATCGTAAAAATACGTTCTTTAGAACAAAGATAAGCCATTAGGGCGGGAAAAAGAAATCGACATTTGTTAATAATCTTTTCCGTATATGCTGTTTTTCGTCAATCTTTTTCCTTAAATTTGTGCATCAGAACAGTTTTTTAAATTAGATAAATCATCAATGAAACCAACATTATTTGTATTGGCTGCCGGGATGGGCAGCCGTTACGGCGGCTTAAAACAGTTAGACGGCGTAGGGCCGAGCGGTGAAACCATTATGGATTATTCCATTTTTGATGCTGTAAATGCCGGATTCGGGAAACTCGTATTTGTTATTCGTCAGTCGTTTGAAGAAGATTTCAGGGAGAAGATCGTTAAAAAGTACGAAAAGAAAATCCCCGTAGAACTTGTTTTTCAGGAACTGGACGCCCTCCCCGAAGGATTTGTCGTTCCCGAGGGACGTGTAAAACCATGGGGTACCAATCACGCGGTGATGATGGGTAAAGAAGTGATTCAGGAGCCGTTTGCCGTAATTAATGCCGATGATTTCTACGGCCGTGAAAGCTTCGGCGTGCTGGCCGATTACCTGAAGACATTGGAAAATTCGGAGAACAAGTACGGTATGATTGGTTACCGGGTAGGAAACACACTTTCGGAAAGCGGAACGGTAGCCCGTGGGGTTTGCGAAACTGACGAAAACGGAAACCTGACGGGAGTTGTTGAACGTACTCAGGTAAAGCGTATAGATGGTGCTGTCTGCTACCGGGAAGATAACGGAAATTGGATAGCAATTGACGATAATACACCAGTATCTATGAATATGTGGGGCTTCACCCCTGATTATTTCAACCATTCGGATGATTATTTTGTGCATTTCTTAAAAGAAAACGCAGAGAACACAAAAGCGGAATACTTTATCCCATTACTGGTTAACCACCTTATCGTGAATGGAGTCTCTACCGTGAAGGTGCTGGATACACCTTCCAAATGGTTTGGTGTGACTTATGCCGAAGATCGTCCCGGGGTAGTTAAAAAATTGCAAGAACTGTCAGACGAGAAAGTTTATCCGTCGCCATTGTGGTAGGCAAAATGGTTGATGTATTCATCATATTTTTTCTGATTATCCTCAACGGTTTTTTTGCCATGTCCGAAATTGCCGTGGTATCGGCAAAAAAAACCAAACTTGAAACGGAACGGAAAAAAGGAAACAAAGGGGCGGAAAAAGCATTGAAATTGCAGTCCGATCCCGATAGTTTTTTGTCTTCAGTGCAAGTGGGAATCACCCTCATCGGAATCGTAAACGGAGCCTATGGAGGAGCCACACTCTCTGTTTACCTGATACCTTTTTTCGAGCGGTTTGCCTGGAGTGCGCCATATGCGGAAACAATATCCATGGTCGTTGTAGTAGTAGCGATTACCTATTTGTCGATAGTTATCGGTGAACTGGTACCCAAGACCGTTGCGCTGAACAGCGCAGAAAAAGTAGCCGTGACCGTTTCCAGGCCCATCCATTTTGTCAGTGTCGTCTTTTATCCTTTTGTCAGATTTTTAGCCTTTTCCACCAGTTTGTTCAACAAGCTTATCGGACTGAAACCTAAAGACGATGTGGTCTCGGAAATGGAACTTCGGGCCATGTTGAAAACTGCATCGAAAGAAGGCGTTATAGAAAGAGAAGAGAACATCATTCATGAACAGGTTTTCTACTTTTCCGATAAACGTGCCCGCCATCTGATGACTCACAGAACCGATGTGGAGTGGGTAGATATTTCGAAAGAAAAAGAAGAAGTAATTGCCGATCTGTTGCAAACCAAGCACGGAAGGGTACTTGTTTGCAACAAGACACTGGATGAGTTTGTGGGTATTGTAACCATGAAGGAATTGCTTTCGGAATTATACAGGAAAGGAGAGATCGATATCCATAAACTGGTTCATGACCCCCTGATAATACCTTCTACCCTCCGCGCAAGAAAGGTACTGGAGCAGTTTCGCCAACAGCACAAGTTTTTCGCTGTTGTAGTGGACGAATACGGAAGCCTGGATGGAATTATTACGTTGCACGACATTATTGAAAATCTGGTAGGTTCAATCCCTGACGAGAATGAAATGGAGGAACCTGATGTTTTTATGCGCAACGAGAACTCCGCTTTAATCAACGGTGAGGCACCCATAGAGGTGTTGACCAATTTTATTGACGATTTTATTATCGACTTCGAAGAGATCGATTATTCTACGGTTGCAGGATTTGTATTGTCCAACATTAATAAAATTCCGCAAGTGGGGGATGTATTCACGTATGAAAATACAACGTTTGAGGTTGTGGATGTAGACGGCAATAAAATCGACAAAGTAATGGTTACAAAAAAAACGAAAGTAAGCCACGAATATTTGTGATTTTTCTTTTGTTTCTCATAGACAAAAATTATGCCTGATTTATATAATTAATAGGCAAAAAATCAGGTGATTATAAATTTTTAACGGAAGTATATTCCTCAAAAAAAGGATTTTATGACTAAAAATATGTTTTATAACACAATTTTAAATTTGCTGAATAAATTAAAAATGTGTTATTTTTACACGAATTTTCAAAGAAAGATCCAATCTTCATCACCATCTTATTTTTAAAACCTCAAAAACATGGATAATATGTATAGCAAGTCCGGTTTGCTATCAGGCGCGTTCGCAAAAGAGCTCGATGGAGAGCAAACCGGCTTATACGTCCTAACCAATAAACTAGGAAGCGAAATTACCATCACAAATTACGGTGCAAAAATTGTTTCGTTAATGGTTCCCGATAAAAGCGGAACCCTTACGGATATTGTATTGGGTCATTCCTCCATCGAAGAATACCTGACCTCGGAAGAGCCCTACTTCGGGGCTGTTTGTGGCAGGACAGCCAACCGGATTGCCTGCGGTAAGTTCACGTTGGGAGATAAAGAGTACAAACTTGCCGTTAACAACGGGCCCAATTCTCTTCACGGTGGCCTAAAAGGGTTTAATGCTGTTGTCTGGAACGTGGTAAATGTTTCGGAAAACAGTATCGAACTACACTACTTATCGGTAGATGGAGAGGAAGGTTTCCCAGGAAATCTGGATGTATACGTTACTTACACGCTTACAAACGATAATGCCCTCGATATTTTTTACAAAGCGGTGACTGATCAAACCACGATCCTTAACCTCACGAACCATTCCTATTTCAATCTTTCGGGTGAGGGAGATCCCTATATCGGCGATCACGTACTGACGTTGAATGCAGATGCCTATCTGCCTACCGATGCAACAGCCATTCCGTACGGAGCTGCGGAGCCTGTGAAGGATACCCCAATGGATTTTACAACTCCTCGCACCATTGGGGAACGGATTAACGACGATTTTGAACAACTTCGTTTTGGAAAAGGATACGATCACACTTTTGTGTTGAACAAACAAAGCGATAATGAATATTCGTACGTTGGCGTTTGTGAATCGCCCAAAACCGGAATTAAAATGGAAATGTTTACTACAGAGCCTGGAGTACAGGTGTATACGGGGAACTGGATGACGGGCGGATTTTCTGCAAAGAAAGGACATCGTTACCCCGAGCGTTCTGCGGTATGTTTTGAAACGCAGCACTTCCCCGATAGTATAAATAAACCCGAATATCCTTCGGTAGTTTTAAAACCCGGTGAAATATTCAATTCAAGGACAACGTACAAATTTTCCACATAACAGACAATGCTCAAAATAAATCAACATTTTTATTAATATCAAAAAGTATGAATACAACAACTAATCAGAAAAGTAACCGGATAGTGCCCATCGTCATGATGATCGCACTGTTTGGAATGATCGCATTCGTGACCAACCTGGCGGCGCCGATGGGACAAGTATTAAAAGAACAATTTGGAGCCTCCAATTTCCAGGGATTACTGGGAAATATGGCGAACTTCATCGCGTATGCCGTTATGGGAATTCCGGGAGGGATACTCCTGCAGCGCGTGGGCTATAAAAAAACAGCTCTCATTGCCATTGTAATCGGTTTTGTTGGAGTTTTCACCCAATTCCTTTCCGGACATGCTCCTCAAACGGCCGCTTTCGGTGTTTATTTGCTCGGAGCTTTTATCGCTGGTTTTTCCATGTGTTTGTTAAATATTGTGGTTAACCCTATGTTGAATACATTGGGAGGCGGGGGAAACAAAGGAAACCAGCTTATTCAGGTTGGAGGATCGTTTAACTCCGTAATGGCAACTTTTACTCCGGCTTTTGTAGGAATCTTAATCGGTGAAACGGCTAAGGCAAACATAAAAGACGTATTTCCGGTAATGTATATCGCGATGGGTGTTTTTGCCCTTGTTTTCTTTGTGCTGTTGGTCGTAAACATTCCTGAACCTCATGCTACGAAAACCAAAGAACCACTAAAGAACCTGATGAGCGGCGCAATGAAATTCAGGCATTTCATTTTAGGTGCCATCGCAATTTTTGTTTATGTGGGTGTTGAAGTGGGTACGCCCGGTATCTTGATTTTATGGTTATCCGATACACCGGTTGGAAAAACAACGGCAGGGTTCGTTGCTGGGACGTATTGGTTTTTAATGTTAGTGGGCAGGTTGCTGGGAGCATCTCTAGGCAGTAAAGTATCCAGCAAGACCATGCTTGCGACCGTTTCTTCAATTGGAATAATTCTTGTGTTGGCAGCGATCTTGTCACCCACCACTACGCAGGTGGCGATTCCGGCACTTCAAACTTCTGCCACCGGCGCCCTTTCCTTTGGAATGGCACAAGTACCCATCAACGCCATGTTTATCGTTATAATCGGTATTTGTACATCCATTATGTGGGGCAGTATTTTTAATCTTTCGGTAGAAGGGTTGGGCAGGTTTACGCCGGCTGCTTCGGGAATATTTATGACCTTGGTTTGCGGAGGAGGAATTCTTCCTGGTATTCAAGGTGCTGTGGCTGATTTAGGCAACGATTACCTGGTAAGCTATTGGGTAATCTTTATTGGTTTGGCATACTTGCTATACTATGCGTTGATCGGATCCAAAAACGTAAACAAGGATATTTCTACCACAGATGTGGAATAACTCCCTGTGAAAACAGCCTCTAACATTAAGTTTTCACAGATGCGCAAATGAAATAATTATAAAAAATATGACTAAAGAACAGGTTTTAAAAATTTATCAAGAAAAATTTGGTAACAATACACCTGAAGTTTACGCGTCTCCCGGACGCGTAAACCTTATAGGTGAGCATACCGATTACAACGGAAGTTTTGTTTTTCCCGGAGCTATCGATAAAGGAATGATAGCCGCTATACGGTTAAACGGAACGGAGAAGGTCCGTGCTTTTGCCATAGATTTAAACGAAAGTTCGGAGTTTGGGCTCAATGAAGAGGATCTACCCCAGGAAGGCTGGGCAAAATACATATTCGGGGTATGCCGTGAGATTATTAAACGCGGTGGAGCCGTAGCAGGTTTCGATACTGTATTTGCAGGAGATGTTCCGTTAGGAGCAGGGATGTCGTCATCTGCTGCCCTGGAAAGTACTTATGCATACGCACTGAACGACATGTTCAATCTGGGGATTGATACCTTCGAACTGGCACGTATCGGACAATCTACCGAGCATAACTACGTAGGTGTGAAATGTGGCATTATGGATCAGTTTGCATCGCTTTTTGGCAAAAAGGGGCATTTGATAAGGCTCGACACAAAAACGATGGAATACCAGTACTTCCCGTTTGATCCCGAAGGGTATAAATTGGTGTTGCTCGATACCGTTGTGAAACACGAATTGGCTTCATCGGCGTATAACAAACGCCGGGAATCGTGTGAGCACGCTGCGGAAACTATTGCCAAACGTCATCCCGAAGTGAAGTTCCTACGTGATGCAACAATGGATATGCTTAAAGAAGTCAAAAACGAAATCTCGGAAGAAGATTATATGCGCGCCGAGTACGTGATTGAAGAGACTCAACGGGTTAGAGATGTGAGCGATGCCCTGGAACGTGGAGATTACGAAACCGTTGGGGAGAAAATGTATGAGACGCATCACGGAATGAGCAAACTTTATGAAGTGAGCTGCGAAGAACTCGATTTCCTCAATGATGTGGCAAAAGAACACGGAGTTACAGGTTCTCGGGTTATGGGCGGTGGCTTTGGTGGTTGTACCATCAATCTTGTTAAAGACGAATTGTATGATTCGTTCATAGCTGACGCTAAATTAAAGTTCAAAGAAAAATACGGACATGAACCTAAGGTATACGACGTTGTCATAAGTGACGGTGCACGTAAACTCTGAAGTAGTTTAATAATATGCTTCGCCGGTAATAGCGCTTCGCGGGTGATATTCCGGACGTCAAGCTTTTATCGGCGAAGTTGTTTTTTCTTGCCTGTTGATCCATAACTTCTAAAATTCTAATATTATGTCCACCGGATTTTATTCTCACGATGCGAAATTCCTTGTTGCAGTAGATTGCATTATTTTCGGATTCAAAAACCAGGAACTTAATATCTTGTTAACTCGTCGCCCGCTTGAACCCAACAAAGGAGAATGGTCGCTTATGGGGGGATTTATGGACGAAAATGAGAGTCTTGACAAAGCTGCAGAAAAAGTACTGTTCCGGTACACCCGGCAGAGAGGTATTTATATGGAACAGGTTGGGGCCTATGGTGAAATTGAACGTGATCCGGGCGACAGGGTCGTGTCCGTAACCTATTATGCATTGGTACGGTTGGAGGAGTTTGACACGAGCCTGGCCAAAGCATTCGACGCCAAATGGGTGAACATTCAGCAACTTCCCCGGCTGATTTTCGATCACAACCTTATGGTGGATGATGCATTGAGGTTATTGAGGTATAAAGTCTCCCTGCAACCCATCATTTTTGAATTTTTTGAAGGAAAATTCACGCTTCCCGCTTTGCAGGATTTATGGGAAGCCATCTATCAGATGCCAATTGACAAGCGTAATTTCCGGAAGAAAATCGCAGCGATGGGCATTCTCGATAAACTGGATGTAAAAGATAAGTCTTCCTCCAAAAGAGGAGCGTTTTACTATACCTTCAATCAAAAGAAATTCAACGAGTTTATTGAGTCTGGAAACAGGTTTTCCCTGTAATTTATTTCTGGTACTTAAACCTTCTAATGCTCCGCTTAGGCGTTTTTTCAAACTCCTCGGCCTGAAGCCTGAATGAAGCTATTTTGCTGTAATTGGCTAGTTTTGCGTTTATTGCGTTTATTTCCTTATCGAAGACAGGGTTATACTGTTCTGGTGATATGTTTTCAGCTTTCAGCACCTCAGTGTCGGGAACGATGAGTGCAATAATTTTGCCCTTTTCTTCTATTGCCAGTGACTCCAATATATAGGGAGAGTTGTTTAGCTTATCTTCAATCTCTTCGGGATAGATGTTTTGCCCGGAAGGGCCGAGAATCATATTTTTGTTCCTGCCTCTGATAAATACAACGTTGTCTTTATCCAATATTCCAAGATCGCCTGTCCTGAGCCACCCATCTTCCGTAAAAACAGCTTTTGTAGCTTCTTCGTTTTTATAATAACCGAGCATCAGGTTTGTACCTTTGGTCAAGATTTCCCCAACAACGTTTTGCGGATCATCCGAATCAATTTTAACCTGCATTCTGTCCACTACCTTTCCACACGATCGTTCTTTGAATTCTGTCCAGAACGAGTAAGAAATAAGCGGCCCACATTCGGTCATCCCGTACCCAACCGTGTAGGGAAATTTTATTTTTCGCAGAAATTTTTCTACGTCTGCGTTCAAAGCTGCTCCTCCGATGACGACTTCTACCAGATTTCCTCCGAAAACGTCAATAAGCGATTTCCTTATTTTGTGGTAAACAACAGCATTCAGCAGTGGAATTTTAATCAATGTTTTGGCTGCTCCCTGCTGAAGTTTCGGAAAGACATTTTTAATAACGATTTTTTCGATAATCAGAGGGACGGCTAATACCAGCTTGGGTTTTATTCTTGCAAAAGCATCAAGCAGTACCTTGGGAGAAGGCGTTTTTCCTAAAAAATGGATGTGGAAACCCATAGAAATGGCGTTGAGCACCTCGAAAGCAAGTCCGTAAGTGTGAGCCATGGGTAACATGCAAATCATGTTGTCTCCCGAGTGGATAAAATCAAGGCTGTCGTTTGCAAACCGGGTGTTCGACCATAAACTCCGGTAAGGGATCATCACTCCTTTCGGGCTGCTGGTGGTTCCCGATGTATAGTTTATAACAGCCAGTTCTTCCGGTTTATCGGTCCTGAAAGCAATGTCATTGACAAAGAATCCCTTCTCGTATTTCTTGTCGAAAAAAGAAAACGAGTTGGACACAAATATCTTGAACTCTTTCGATGTCACTTTCAACAAGGAAAAATCATCGAGCGAGAGGACAGTTTCTGCCTTCGGTATCTTGGTCTCATCTATTTCTCTCCAAATGGCTTCATCAACGAAAAACATCTTGGAATCCGAATGATCCACAATGTACTGAACACTTTCTTTCTCAAACTCATGCAAAATACTCACTGCTACAGCTCCGTATGAGAGCGTAGCGAAAAAAGAGATGGCCCAATGGGACGAATTTTTACCACATATCGCAATTTTATCACCGCGTTGAATGCCGGCAGAGTTGAAATATTCGTGCAGCATATCAATTTCACGGGCAAAATCTTTGAAATAAAGTGTTTTGCCCTGAAAGTCGCTCATTGCAGGTAAATCCCAATGATTTCGTATACTTTGCTCGATTAATCCAAGAAAAGAGTTCTGATTCATTATTGTATGTTTTTGTTATTATACAAACAATTAAGTTTGAGGATTGTTTGTTCGGATTTAATATAAATAAATGTCAAATTCTTGCTTATACTGATAAAATAATTAAATTTGTGCGGACGTAAAGTCAACATGTTACAAATTTAGTAAACTTTGTCATAAATGAAAAACAGCCTCACTGTTTTTGTTTTTTGCTTCACGGTGATTTCTCTCTGGGAACGAAGTGCTACTACTCTTGTTGAAACCCCTTGTTCACCCTGACGGAAATAAATAGAAATTCTAAATTTAAAACAGTTCCTAAATGTACAATAACTATTAAAAGGATGAGAAAGATGCTATTTCTGTACAGATTAATGAGGCAAAGCTACCGCAAAACATATGTAATCGGTTGCTTTATTATCTTTTTGATTACTTCATGTACAAGTTCTCAATCAACTGATCTTGTTGATTTTGTTAACCCTTACCTGGGGAACATCAGCCACCTGTTGGTGCCGACGTACCCCACGGTTCATTTGCCGAACAGCATGTTGCGTGTTTATCCGGAACGCGCGGATTACACGGGTGATTTGCTGAACGGCTTGCCCGTTGCGGTGACCAGCCACCGGGGAAGTTCGGCATTTAACCTGAGCGTCTTCCAAGGGGACGAGCTGGAATTGAAGCCGGTTATTCCCTATAGCTACGACCGTGAAAAAATCACACCCTACGATTATTTTGTCTATCTCGACGAGCAGGAGACCAGCGTATATTACGCCGTTTCCCACCAATCGGGGATCTATGAGCTGACATTCGGACATACCGACCCTGTATACCTGATCCTGAACTCCCGGCGTGGTGAACTTCAATGGGACGGGAAAGCATTTTCGGGTTATCAACAGCTGCAAAACAACACGCGGATATTTGTATATATGGAACCGGACATACAGCCCCAGGGAGCAAATGACAAAGCTGCTTCCGGCCAAAATGCCCACCTTGTTTTGTCGTACCCCTCAAACACAAAGCAGTTGAAACTTCGTTACGGGATTTCGTTTATCGATACAGTTCAGGCAAAGAAGAACCTCTACCGGGAAATGTCCGGGTTTGACCCCTCGGGCGTTGCCGAAAAAGGACGTCAAACCTGGAATGAAACCCTCGGTAAAATTAAAGTGGATGGTGGTTCGTATGACGATAAAGTTGTTTTCTACACTTCGTTGTACCGAACCTACGAACGTCCGGTATGCATATCGGAAGACGGACGCTACTTCAGCGCCTTTGATGGGGAAATCCACAACGATAACGGGGCGCCTTTCTATACGGATGACTGGATCTGGGATACCTATCGGGCAACGCATCCGCTTCGTACGATTATCGAAACGGAAATGGAGTCGGATATTCTCAATTCTTTCCTGAAGATGTCCGAACAAATGCCCGAATTCTGGTGGCCCACCTTCCCCGAGATTACGGGCGACAGCCGCCGGATGAACTCCAACCACGGGATAGCCACCGTTATAGACGCTTACCGCAAAGGATTGAAGGGCATTGACCTGGCAAGGATCTACCCGGCCGTTCGCAATGCCGTTATGGAGAAGACGCTGGCTCCTTGGTCCGGCAAACCCTCGGGTGAGTTGGATCGGTTTTATCACGAGAAAGGATATGTTCCTGCTCTTAGGGAAGGGGAGGAAGAAACCATTCCCGAAGTTCACGGTTTTGAATGTCGCCAGCCGGTGGCTGTAACGCTGGGCACCTCCTACGATGAGTGGTGCCTGGCACAAATTGCCCGGGAGTTGGGGAAGGAGGATGATTATGAATACTTCCTGAAGAAATCCTACAATTATCGCCATCTTTTCAATCCCCAGACCGGCTTTTTTCACCCTAAGGACAAGGATGGAAACTTCATCGAACCCTTCGATTATCGTTTTTCAGGAGGGGTGGGTGCACGACAGTATTACGGTGAGAACAACGCATGGGTATACCGTTGGGATGTGCAGCACAACGTAGCCGACCTGATCCACTTAATGGGGGGGCGGGAAAACTTTATACGCAACCTCGATCAAACATTTCGCGAACCTCTTGGGAAAAGCAAATACGACTTTTACAGTCAGTTGCCCGACCATACCGGCAATGTGGGTCAATTCTCGATGGCTAACGAGCCGTCGTTGCATATTCCTTATTTATACAATTATGCAGGACAGCCCTGGAAGACGCAAAAGCGGATTCACATACTCCTGAATCAATGGTTCAGAAACGACCTGATGGGAGTTCCCGGAGATGAAGACGGAGGCGGAATGTCGGCTTTTGTGGTGTTTTCGCAGATGGGGTTTTATCCGGTAACGCCCGGAATTCCGGCATACAATATCGGGAGTCCGTTCTTTGCAAAGACGGTCATTAGCCTTCCTGGGGGTAAAGCCTTCACCGTTATAGCCCGTAATTTTTCCGAAGAGAACAAATACATCCAATCGGCGGAACTCAACGGAATACCCTGGGAAAAACCCTGGTTCAGCCACGACGACCTCAAAAACGGCGGAACCCTGGAACTTATCATGGGCAATAAAGCGAACAAACAATGGGGTAGTGCTTCGCAAGACACGCCTCCTTCGGAAGGAGAATTACCAGACTAAAAAACAGTAAAAATGAAAGAAGAATTATTTATAACCTTTTTGCTAGTTTCGAGTTTTTTGACTGGACAACAAAAATTATGATTAAAGTATGTCCCGGTAGAGAAAAGGAAATAATTCTAAAAAAATTTACAGACAGATGTTTTAAATGCGTTAAGGGAATTGCAAGTGGCAGTTATCCATTTGGTCCGGTTGCTGTTTTGCTGATGAATATCACTAGATGTGAGTCACTTGTCCTCTTTGCTATTTTGCTACTATCAATGCTGCAATGTCAGTCAGGTAGAGCCATGTATCAGATTATAAGGTTGTTTAATGAACAATGGTTGGTATAGATTGTCTATATAAGCCTACGGTGGTGTTCTTGTTAAGTTTGATTACTTTTCCGACACTTCACTTATCTTCGGTGTCTTGATGGATAGTAATAGTATAAGAATTAGCGTCTGAGATCCGGTCTGTGTTATTTTTTAGTTGTTCAATCTCCACCTTTAACCGTTCATTCTCCCTGATAACCTTTTCGTATCTATCCAACAGGTTATTATTGTCTTCTGGTGGAACCACTATGGGGTTTTTTTCTGTTTTTAGCATCGCTCCTTTCCCCGTAATTAGCCACCTGGTATTAATTGTCTCATCTGAATTGACAAGCCTTTCAATATTATCAAAAGAGGGCTTACTCATTCTGTTCCCAACAATATTATTTAAAGTCGGTTGAGGGATTCCGTATCGTCTCGCCATCTCTGATACGTTCCCTTCAAATTTGGTATTTAATATTTTTCTTAATCTTTCATTTATGTTGCTCATAAATAGTCTATTGATTGAATATGTTATTTATAATTAGTATAAAATAATTCAATTATAGTGTTTTATTCTTTTTTAATGATTATTTTTAATTCAAATGAATTATATTTGCGTTTGATAATACAATCCCGTGTTTGACACTTTGATTTTGTCAGACTGGTGATAGATCAAGGCCACAGGCCGCTTCAGGGGCGATTTGTGGCCTTGCTGTTTTTTCTGACTTTGTAGCAATATGGCAGGTGTGGGACGGTGAGGGATACAGGGGAAGGGGGCCTGTGGGGCCTCCGCCCCATGGATGAGGTTGCCTGCCCGGCGGCGTTGCCGCCGGCAGGCCCCTTCTCCTGTATTCTACCTACTCCTCATCCTTCTCCCTTTTCCTGGTTTGGGCAATGATACTCCTCATCTTCTGTTTGGTGACTATCTGGGTATCCGTCCTGAAGCCCGCGCTGCCATGGAGATGATTGGTCAAGTCCGTCCTGGTGTAAGTGGGGATATATCCTTCACCGGGTATGCCTAGGAAGTCCATCCCCCTGAGCGTATCCACTATCTCATCTGTTGTGAAGTGCTTCCCGCCACGGTTCACTTTCTTCTCCAGATACTTGTATACCAGCAGTGCCAGGAAGCATGTGAGGAAGTGGGCCTTGATGCGGTCATCCCTTCTCACGTATACCGGCCGGGCATCGAAATCGGTTTTCATGATACGGAAGCCGTTCTCGATGATCCAACGGCCGCCGTTGAGTTCGATGATGGCCGGGGCCGGGTCTTCGAGGTCCGTACACAGGGCATAGAAGCCGTCGAAGCGCGCCTCCTGGTCTATCATATCCTGATTGAGCGAGAAGTTCTCTATCTGGGCCAGCTCACCGTCCGCGGTGACGTGCTCGGCCTTGATGAAGCGCTTGGCATCGCCCGGGCTCTTCTTCTTTGAGGTGGCACCCCAGCCCTTGGCAAGCAAAGCTTTGGCACGAGCTATCTGACGTTCGCGGACATGGCGGAGGTACTCCTGATACTTGAACGAGAAGGTCACGATGACGCGCTGCTCCAACGTCTCTCCAGTTGACATCAGCGTGGGGTCCCAGCGTTCCTTGAAAAAGAGAGTCTCATGGTACTCCTTTGCGTCCAGGATGCTGATGTCATACTCCTCCTTGCCCTGCGAACCGGCAATACGCCAACCCTTGCTGTCCAGGGCCCATTCCTGCAGGTGCTTTTTCAACTTCTTCAGTGACTGCACGGTAATGAATGACCTGTCTCCCACGCTGTCATTCTTGCGGTTCTCATAGCTTGAAAGGCCTCCATCGGTGCAGACCACCAGCCTGGACAGGCCGAACTTGTCCCTCAGTATCTGCTCCATCGGCTTCAGGGTGGTGGTCTCCGCCGTATTGCCCGGCTCGACGCACATTGCCAGCGGGAAGCCGTCGCGGTCCATGAACAGCCCCATCTGCACGATGGGCAGCGGACGGTTCTCCTTGCTGTGGCCATACTGGCGCAAGCCGCTTTCCTCTTCACACTCGAAGAAGTAGTTCGTCAGATCATAATACACCACCCGCGTATTGCGCTTCCCGAGTTTGAGACTGCGTTTGTACACGCCGGCCTGTATCTCGTTGAACTCACCGGCCAGCAGCGAAAGCGCCCTGTACACCTGCTCCAGCGCGCACTCCGGCTGCTCGAGGAACTTCCTTGCATCTTCCAACGAGGACCGCTTGGATCCCGGATACAGTATCCGGGTGTATACCAACATCGAAAGAATGCCGTTCAGGTCATACTTCAGCAGCTTGTGCTTCTTCGCTATCTTCTTGCAGATGTAGTCCAGGCCCAGTTCGTAATATATTTTCTGAAGGAACAGGTAGCCGCCGTTGTACGAGCGCTGCTCGCCTTTGGGGATAAGCGCCATGGGGTTGCAGTCAATAATGACGTGCTTGTTCTCTTCTTTTTCAAGTGCGGTCATCCCGGCAACTTGAGTCCTTGCCCATTCAATCGGGTCTTCACCATTCAACTTCTCGCGCAGTTCTTCAACGGTCCCTAGACGCTTGACCACTTTGGACGTGCTTTTGCCGCTTTCGCTCCTGTAAGAACGTGCCGCGTAGAGAATAGTACAGTTCTTGGACTTGACAATATTCAATTTCATATCTGTAACAATGCTATATAATGCTACAAATATAGAAAAAATATTTGACAAAAAAAAGACCTCCGGAGGTCTTTTATCAAAAAAATCGAAAATTTATTGTGTCAAACTACCGAGGGATTCCGTATCGTCTCGCCATCTCTGATACGTTCCCTTCAAATTTGGTATTTAATATTTTTCTTAATCTTTCATTTATGTTGCTCATAAATAGTCTATTGATTGAATATGTTATTTATAATTAGTATAAAATAATTCAATTATAGTGTTTTATTCTTTTTTAATGATTATTTTTAATTCAAATGAATTATATTTGCGTTTGATAATACAATGAAAGCTTCAATGTAATATATAGATACAAGACATAAAGATATGGATAATAAATTAAAAGAAACGGGATTGGTTAAAAAAATTTCCATTCCGGAAACACTTTTGTCTTTGCCAATAGGTAAACCTATGCTAATTCCAACTGCTAAAATCAAGACTTCCTCCATCAGGACGGCAAAGACAAGGCTTGAAAAAGCCCAAAAAGCAAGATTCGAAGTTACTACAGATGGATTGATTAATGAAACAAAAGTAATCCGGTTATCGTAAAAAATTATATAAACCCTACAATTCCATGGAGAATAGGTATGGTCGAGCTCTTTGGATCTTGGAATGGGCAGGGGCATGAATGTATTTGCGGATTACAAAAAATAGAGAAATAGCAATATGGAATTGATTGGATTTTTTACAAAAGTCTCACAACCATTTGCGGGATAGGTTGAGGATTTCAATTAAACATAAAGTGTCGATAAAAAAGTAATAATGGAACAGAAAAACACAAAAACACGACTTTCCCTGATGATGTTCTTTCAATTTTTTATTCAGGGATCATGGTATGTAACCATGGGGACTTATCTGGGGCAGACACTTTATTTTACAGGTGTTCAGATCGGGTTGGCATATAGTACGGCAGCTATAGCAGCCATTATATCCCCTGTGATCGTGGGAATGATAGCCGTTCGTTTTTTCTCTGCCAACAAGGTCTTGGCATTCTTAAATATCACGGGTGCCGTATTGTTAGGCTGTTTGACACAAATTGATAATTTTTCATTGTTTTTTCTTGTGTTGCTGCTCTATACGATTTGTTTCATGCCCACTATGTCGCTATGTAATTCCATCTCTTTTGATAACCTGCCTGAACCCTCGAAAGAATTCTCCCGTATCCGTTTGTTCGGATCGTTCGGATGGATTATTGCTGGAATTCTTATCAGTTCGTTGAATCTGGAACCATTGTCTACTCCTTTCCTTATTGCTGCAGGAATCTCTTTTATTGCCGGTTTATATGCTTTTATACTTCCTTTCAAGGCACCGGGAAAACGTGCTGAAAAGGTGACTGTAGGACAGATACTCGGATTCGATGCGTTTAAGCTTACCAAAGACAGATCGTTCTTGGTGCTGCTAGTATTTTCGGCGTTGGCTTGTATTCCCCTTGCTTTCTATGATTCGTTTACCAATCTGTTCATTGTTAACGTAGGCATTAATAACGCCGCTGCGGCCATGAGCATGGGACAGGTTACCGAAGTAATCTTCCTTTTCGCATTTCCGTTGATGTTTCTCAAATTACGGTATAAGGGAAGTATTGTTGCCGCAATTGTGGCATGGGTGTTGATGTACGGATTCTTTGCCCTTGGAGCGCATACCGGACACATCGGTTTCATCTATGGAGTATTACCGCTCCATGGATTCTGTTTTACTTTCTTCTTTGTTTCAGGACAACTTTTTGTGGATGAAAAGGCGCCTTCGTCTTTACGGAACTCGGCACAGGGATTGATTGCTTTTGCCACCTATGGGGTAGGGAAATACCTGGGAACGCTGGTAGCAGGCAATGTGGTGCATCAATATACTGCTGAGCAGGGTATATACAACTGGGTATCAGTCTGGACCGTGCCTTTTGTTATGGCTGTCGTTATCTTGATAGGTTTTGTAGCATTGTTCAGGGAAAACAAGAAAAATAATTTTGTATAATGATATATCCATTTTTAACCTATGGATATTTAGATCAATTGATTCTTTTATCCGGAAAAGATATTATAACTGTCTTAGAGAACTTCTTTGTGAAAAATAATTAAATCGTCGGAACATGAATGAAACATCAACTGTAAATGAAATGAAAACAAAATTGAAACAACATTTATCAAAATTTTTGATGTTCCTGTTTCTTGAATTGTGTGCGGTTTCCGTATCGGCACAAAAGAGTGTAAGAGGAACTGTGAGTGATGTAAATGGAGAACCTTTAATCGGTGTGAATGTAGTAGTAAAAAATACTACTACCGGGACTATAACGGATATTGATGGTAAATACTCATTAGAGGTGCCTGAGGAGAGTTCCGTTCTGATTTTTTCATACATCGGATATATTACCTCTGAAGTTACCGTGGGAACACAAACCGTTATAGATCAAATTCTGGCAGAAGAGGCACATATGATCGATGAACTGGTTGTCGTCGGTTACGGTGTCCAGAAGAAAGTAACCGTAACAGGTGCCGTGGCGAGTGTGTCCGGTAACGAACTCAAGGTATCTCCCACTACTAATCTTTCTAATGCCGTGGTGGGACGTATGCCGGGAGTAATCGGTTTCCAGCGTTCGGATGAGCCTGGTGGCGGCGGAACAACCCTTCGTATCCGTGGTACGAATACACTTGGATCTAAAGACCCGTTAATTGTCGTCGACGGAGTACCTGGACGTGCGGGAGGATTAAATCGTATTAATCCGAATGAAATTGAATCCATGTCGGTGTTAAAGGATGCTTCGGCGGCTATCTATGGTTCTCGTGCTGCCAATGGGGTTATTTTGATTACCACCAAACGGGGTAAAGAAGGAAAGCCCACAATTACGTATACCGGCAATATGGGATTCTCTCAACCCTCACGTATCCCCGAGTTGGCTAATGCTTTTGAGTATGCGACGATGGTCAATGAAATTGATAAATATTCGGGGCGTGAACCCCGTTATTCCCAGGAGGATCTGAGATTATGGCAGGACGGATCAGACCCATGGGGACATCCCGACACAAACTGGTATAAAGAAACAATTAAGGATGTTTCGCCCATGTATCGTCATGATGTGAGCATAACCGGAGGAAGCGACCGGTACAAGTTTTTCGTCAGTCTGGCTGCTAATGGAGAAGATGGTATCTATAAGAATTCAGCGAATCGCTACGATCAATACAGTACACGTATCAATCTGGATATGAAAGTAAATGATTACTTTGATATATCCTATGGTAACGTAAACCGTTTGCAAGTAACCAATTATCCGGCACGTGGGGCGACAGATATCTTCAGTTCCATGGTGCGTAGTAAACCTATCTTGCCCGCGTATTGGCCAACCGGAGAACCAGGGCCGGATATTGAATACGGAGATAATCCGGTGGTGCGTGCCACTCCGGCAACCGGGAAAGACCTTCACAAAGCATATTATATCCAGAATACACTGAGGGCGACACTTAAAATCCCTGGAGTTGAGGGATTGTCGCTTATAGGAACTGTGTCATATGACCAACATTTCAATAACCGGCGTCGTTTTGAAACTCCGTTTACCCTTTATACTTGGGATGGTAACCCTGAACACAAGTTGACCCCCTCGTTAAAAGGGGTTTCCCAATCGGTGTTAGAGGAGAGAAGGGATGAGCAGACAGACTGGATGACCAATTTGGTAGTCAACTACGACCGTTCTATTGGAGACCATAACTTTGGCGCTACCCTTGGTGTTGAAGCGCAGAGTAACGAATGGCGCAGGGTAAGGGCAACCCGTAAATATTTTATTTCAGATGCACTGGATGAAATAAATAATGGTTCGGTAACCGATATGGAAACAGAAGGCTATTCCTGGAAAGAAAGCCGTGTCAACTACTTTGGACGTGTGAACTATAACTATCTCGAAAAGTACCTGTTTGAATTTGTGTACCGTTACGACGGATCGTATCGTTTCCCGAAAGACAAACGGTATGGTTTCTTCCCGGGGGTATCTGCCGCATGGCGTGCATCCGAAGAAGATTTCTGGAAGGAAAACCTCAGTTTCATCAACTATTTTAAGCTGCGTAGTTCTGTCTCCCAAACCGGTAGTGATTATCTGTTAGATCCTGACGGAAATCTCGATAGAAGTATTCAATACCTGAATACCTACGGTTTCGGTACTGAATATATGTTTGGAACAACATTCCAGAAGACATTATATCCGACGCGTACTCCCAACCCCAATATTACCTGGGAAGTAGGGACTACGTATGACCTTGGTCTCGAATTTAAGTTTCTGGATAACAGATTAAGCTTGGAGACCGACCTTTTCCACCATAAGCGTACCAATATGTTGATTTACAGAAACGCTTCATTACCCCAGATTTCGGGTATTACGCTCCCAAGAGAAAATATCGGTGAAATGCAGAACAGAGGCATAGAAGGATTAATTTCCTGGGTAGACAGGGCTGGTAAAGTGGAATATGATGTTTCGTTCAATATGACGTATGCAAAAAATAAACTGTTATTCTGGGATGAAACCCCCGGTATACCCGATTATCAGAAAAGGACCGGAATGCCGGTAAATACCGAGTTGTGGTATATTGCCGACGGTGTATTCAATACACAGGAAGAACTGGACAGCTATCCGCATTGGGCCAATGCACGTACTGGAGATATTAAATTTGTAGACGTAAATGGTGATAAGAAAATTGATGCGAATGACCGCGTCCGTTCCGACAAAAACTCGGAGCCACGTTTTGTATTCGGTCTCACTACCGGTCTCAGTTGGAATAACTTCGATTTGAGGGCATTATTCCAGGGCGCAACAGGAGGTATTACCTATATTTGGCGTGAAAGAGCCGGTGAAGCCGGGAACTACTATAAGTTCATGTATAAAAACCGTTGGACAGAAGAAAACCCCATGGTGGAACATCCGCGTGCTTATAACCGCGAGAATGAATATTGGGCGAAGCAGGGTACAGACCAGAAGAATACCTACTATCAGTTCAAAACCGATTATCTGCGTCTGAAAAATATGGAAATCGGATATACGTTTAATTCAACGCCTCTCCGCAGTGCAGGAATCCAGGATTTGCGTGTATATGTAAATGGTACAAATATATTTACGATAGATAATGTCAAAGTACAAGATCCGGAAGCCAATGATACCGGTCGGGAATATCCACAACGTCGTATATGGAACGCCGGTGTATCTATAACATTTTAAAAATAAGAGATTATGAGAAATATAAAACAAATAGTAACCATTATCGTTTTGGGATTTGCCGTTGTCCTAAATTCTTGTTCGGACTTTATGGATATCGTACCTTCTACTTCTTATACAGAGCAGATGGTTTTTACCGATGCTGCTTTGACGCAAGCTTTTGTAAATGATCTATACAATAACATACACCCGGGTGCTCAAGAACATTCTTTGGACGGATTGACCGACGATGCTTATTTTACCCATAACTACGGGCAAAAAGATATTGTTGAAGCTGTTTCTATTTCACAAAGCAATCTTCAATGGTATGACAATAATAATAATCCTTTTAAATGGCAAAACAGGTATAGGGGTATCCGCTATGCCAATATTATCATCAATAACATTGACAATGTGCCGGAAAAGGTTGGCTTTAACCTGGATCGTATGAAAGGTGAAGCCTATTATATGCGTGCACATATGTATCACGAACTTGTACGCGGTTTTGGGGGAGTACCTATCGTTACGGAAGATTTTTCACTGGCAGAAGTAGAAGAAATGAAGAAGCCTCGTAATACCATGCGCGAGTGTCTTGAATTTATTGTGAGCGACCTGGAAAAGGCTGAAGAATATCTTCCGGAAACCGTCAGTTCTGCAGAATGGGGACGCGTCACTAAATATGTGGCAACCGGTTTAAAAGCCCGTATTTTGCTCCATGTTGCCAGTCCTCTCTATGCAGACCGCACGATAAATACTTTAGCGGTTAACCAATTCGACGGTGATCGTATGGCTACTTATCGTGCCGCCAGGGATGCTGCAATTAAAGTGATCGAGGATGGTCCATTTGAGTTGATTGATTGTAGAGGAGGTGTCAATACTGAAAGGGCTGAGAAATTCAAAGCTATTATGACGGATATTCGAAACAGTGAGCAAATGTTTGTCCGTAATTACCACACTTCTATTGGTGCTGCGAATAATATGGGATTATGGCATGGGCCGAATGGTTATCATAACTGGGCCGGAACTACGCCAACACAGGATCTGGTAATGGCGTTTGAATTCGAGGATGGAACTATGCCGGAAGGGATGACCAAACCCGGAGAATTCCAGAAAGGAAATCCCTATAATGGTCGTGAACCTCGCTTTTATGCCACTGTAGCTACCGATGGAAATACGTGGGGACGTCCGCGTCCGGCTGATGCGGCCACATTAGACCCGACACCTATGGGAACCCTACAGGCCGGGAAATATGAAGTGACAAACGGAGACGTGGAAATTGAATACCGCGATGGAGTAGTGCGCCGCTCAATGTGGGGTGTGGATACCCGCCAGGGACCTATTGAGGACTGGAACGGGTCATGGACAGGTTATTATGAAAAGAAACTTATCGATACTTCCGTTGATGCTCAGTATTTTAGACAAACCGTGCCACATGTTTATATGCGGTTGGCCGAGATGTACCTGATTGCTGCGGAAGCGAGTATTGAATTGAATGAATTGGAGGAAGCGGCAAAGTGGCTGGATATCTTGCGCGGGCGTATTGAGTTGAAAGATACCAGATCGACTCTGACTATCCGTGGAAAACAATTTTCTCAAGCTGACATGCGTGATTTTCTGCGTCAGCAACGTCGTGCAGAATTCGCCTATGAGCAACACCGTTATTTTGATGTTCGCCGTTGGATGATCGCTCCGGAAGCAGGAAATAAACCATTGACAGGAATTATCGTGGAGGGTATTTTGAAACCGGGTAAGTCATCAATGAAGCCTTATATTCACAATGAAGAGATTTACGACTATTATTATTATGTAAATGATCTCTCCAGTCGTGAAAACAGGAGATGGCTGGATAAGATGTATTTTGCTCCAATCCATCAGGATGAAATTCGTCGTAATCCAAACTTGGTTCAAAATCCTGGAATGGAATAATTATTTTATCTGTCCTATCCTATGGTGAGTTGATCTGTCCTATCATTGACTTATCACAGGGTAGGGCAAATTTTCGGATTTTCCGATATTACATTTATTTTGTCCGTTCGATAAAAAGATGTAAATTTGAATTTATTTTTTACTAATTGTAAGTTAATACCATTTTTTCATGAAAAGAAAACTTAAAATGGGTATGGTTGGTGGCGGAAGTGATGCTTTTATAGGGGCAATTCATCGTAACGCTGCTTTTATGGACAATCTGATTGAATTGGTATGCGGTTGTTTCAGCGTAAATCCGGAAATATCCCGGAGTTCCGGAAGGGAATATTTTCTCCCCGACAACAGAATATACACTACCTATCAGGAGATGTTCGAAAAAGAAATGCTTCTGCCCGAAGAAGAACGGATGGATTTTGTGACCATCGTAACCCCCAACAAATGGCATTTTGAACCGGCCATGATGGCCTTGGAGAGAGGTTTTCACGTAGTTATTGACAAACCCATGACCTTTTCGTTGGAAGAAGCAAAAATACTCCAAAAGAAAGTGGAAGAAACGGGCCTTGTTCTGGCTCTTACACACGTCTATTCAGGTTATCCGGCGGTTAAGGAAGCCAAAGCCAGGATTGCTGAAGGTAAAATAGGAAAACTGAGGCGAGTTTACGTAGAATATACACAAGGCTGGTTGTCGAAAAGAATTGAAATGTTGGGCGGAAACAATGCGGGATGGCGTACAGATCCAGCCCGTACCGGTAAAGCAGGTACCATGGGAGATGTGGGTACCCACGCCTGGCATCTGGCGGAATACATCACCGGGTTGAAAGTGGAGGAGGTATGTGCCGATCTGCGAACCTTTGTGGAAGGACGCCCGGTAGATGATGACGGAGCTGCCCTTTTACGCTTTGAGAACGGAGTTGCCGGAGTACTTATGGCAACGCAAATTGCAACAGGTGAAGCAAACAATATCCGAATCAGGGTTTACGGTGAGAAGGGGGGCATGGAATGGCGTCAGATGGATCCGAACCGGTTGATTCTGAGATGGGAAGACAGGCCGACAGAAGAGCTTTACATGGGCAGCAACGAATACATGAGCGATTTGGCTTTGTGGAACACAAGAATTCCTTCCGGACATCCCGAAGGGTTTATAGAAGCCTTTGCCAACATATACAGAAACTTCGTGCTGACGGTGTTGGCAAAAAAAAGAGGAGAGGCTCCCGATTATAAGATCCTGGATTTTCCTACTGTAGCCGATGGCGTTCGCGGCATGCAGTTTATAGAAACAATAATTGCTTCTGGTAACGATCACTGCAACAAATGGTGTAAATGGATTGAATAATATTTATCTGCGATTTAAATTGCTTTTTTGTACAAATTAAACCTGCAAACCATTAAATTTTCATATATTTGCAAGCTTAAGATATCATTTTATTTTTTACGCGTTAAAAAGCAACAATTAAATATTTAATTCATTAATTAATAGATAGATGGCTAAATCTAAAAACATCTATGGTGATCAACACAAAAAAAACCGGAAAAAATTTCATCAACGTAAAGGGTTCATTTTGCTGTTGGGTATTGCGATAGGCATAATTTTCATCGGAGCATTGTATCAAACATCCGTTTATTTTTCTACCAACGAATCATGCATGATGTGTCATGTTCATCCTCACGCAGAAGAAAGTTGGAAACTTTCTGTTCACGTGAACAACGGAAGTGGCGTAATGGTCAACTGCGTGGATTGTCATTTGCCGCCAAAAGACGACACATGGGCTCATTACACGGCTAAAGCCGCTTTGGGTATCAGAGACGTATGGGGATATCTTACCAAGGACAGTGCAGACTTCGACTGGGATAGAAAATCTGAACTCGAACATGCTATAAAATATATTCCAAACGCTTCCTGCGTAAAATGTCATCAGAATTTATTCCCTCAGGGAATAACCGATGATGGCATTACCGCGCATATGTATTACGACGAGAATCATGAAAAGCTCAATCTGCAGTGTATCAGCTGCCACCTCGATGCAGGGCATTATAACCCGAACTATTCGCACGGACAAATGGTGGGAATACCTGGGATGAATGTAGCTACTGCTGTGGATTCAAGCAAGTTTTTTAAAGAAGCTGCCGCAGTAACGGCTTTTGAAAATTATACCGAACAGATCCCCGGTACGGCAGTCTCGTTCAACATGAAAGCGGTACCCGGAGGAACTTACACTATGGGTAGTTCACCCAAGGAACCTTTCCACAAAACGGATGAAGCCCCACAACATGAAGTGAAGGTAAGTCCCTTCTTCATGGCTGAAGTAGAAACTACCTGGGATCAGTACTGGGCTTTTTATGCCAATACCATGAGCGAAGGAAGAACTCCTCCCGAAGTGGTTTACGAAAACAACTTGAAAGCTATGGGTGTAGATGCAATCTCCGGTCCAACACCTCCGTTTGGATATCCTGACCAGGGATGGGGCTCGGGCGACAGGCCGGCCATTACAATGACGCATTATGCCGCAGAAACATTCTGTCAGTGGCTGTCGCAGAAAACAGGCAAAAAGTACCGCTTACCTACCGAAGCCGAATGGGAATATGCGGCACGCGGTGGTACGCAAACACCCTATTTCTTTACAGGAAGCCCCAAAGATTTTTCCGATGAAGGGTTTATGCGGAAGTTCTTCCCTGCAAAAACAGACAGTATAAGCGCATTCGTTATCTACGGTAAAAACAGCGATAACCGTACGCAGGAACCGTCGTTGGTGAAGCCTAATCCATTCGGATTAAAAAATATGCTGGGTAACGTAATGGAATACACCGCTGACAAGTATGATGAAGCTGCATACGGAAAAAGAAGCGGCGTTACAAGTGATCCCCTGGTCACCCAAGGTGAAGAATGGGTGGTGAGAGGAGGAAGTTACTTGTCGGATGCAGCCGATGTTCGTTCGGCCGCACGCAGCCACACCCGGCATGACGATTGGTTAAAAACCGATCCACAACAGCCAAAGAGTATCTGGTGGTATTCCGATATAAAAGGAATTGGATTCAGGGTAGTTTGTGAGCCAGACAGTTCATTAATTGCAAAATAAAACATTTCTAAAACAAATTTAAGTATATGAAAAGAGAGAACAACTTAACGAGAAGAACATTTCTTAAAACTTCGGCTGTTGCCGGAGCAGCAGGCGTGATTGGGACCGGAACGACGGGTTTTTTAACCTCTTGCAGCGGTGAGAAAAAGGATGTGACGGTTCCCCTGAAAGAACCCGGAACGTATTACGTGCCGGAGTTGGTGGACCTGGCTACAGACGGAAAAGAGTTGAAAGCTGGTGTTGTCGGTTGCGGAGGAAGAGGATCGGGCGCCGCCATGAATTTCCTGAATGCCGCTAACGGTGTTACGATCGTGGCGTTGGGCGACGTGTTCGAAGACAAGGTGAACGGCCTGGCCGACAAGCTGAAAGCGGAAAAAAGCATCGATGTGCCGGCCGACAAGCGTTTCGTGGGCCTGGATGCGTACAAGCAGGTCATTGACAGCGGGATTGATATCCTGATCGACTGCACGCCGCCGTTTTTCCGCGCGGAACATTTCAAGTATGCCGTGGAACAGGGCAAGCATTGTTTCCTGGAAAAACCGGTTTGCGTGGATTCGGTGGGATACCGCACCATCGTGGCGACAGCCAAACAGGCCCAGGCCAAGAATTTAAGCGTTGTCACCGGAACGCAGCGCCACCACCAACGCTCATACGTTGAGTCATACAAACAGATCATGGGCGGCCTTATCGGGGAGATCACCGGGGGAGCCGTCTACTGGAACCAGAGCATGTTGTGGTACCGCGACCGCCAACCCGCCTGGAGCGATTTCGAATTCATGGTCCGCGACTGGGTGAACTGGAAATGGTTGTCGGGAGACCACATCGTGGAACAGCACGTCCACAACATCGACGTGTTTACCTGGTTCAGCGGGTTGAAACCGGCGAAAGCAGTCGCCTTCGGCTCCCGCCAGCGCCGCGTGACCGGAGACCAGTACGATAATTTCAGTGTGGATTTCACCATGGAGAACGGGATCCACCTGCACAGCATGTGCCGCCAGATTGACGGATGCGCCAACAACGTGAGCGAATTCATCCAGGGAACAAAAGGTTCGTGGACAAGCCAGGGCGGGCACGTGATCAAGGATCTGGCCGGAAACGTCCTCTGGCAATACGACGGTGAGGCTGAAAAGGCGAACTTCAAGCAGACCGACCCCTACACGCTGGAACACGTGAACCTGATTAACTGTATCCGGGCAAACACCCCCATCGAACAGGCATCCGAAACGGCAGTTTCCAACCTGGCAGCCATCATGGGACGCGAGGCGGCCTACAGCGGCCAGGAGACCACCTGGGACGCCATGGCGGCGGCTCCCCTGGATTATACCCCGGCAGACCTGAACATCGGCAAGATGGACATGAAAGGCTTTACTGTCCCTGTGCCGGGAAGTGCCAAATAAAAGAATAAATACGTTATAATCATGACGATAGACAGAAGAAAATTCATCAAATCATCACTTGCCGGTGCCGCTGTAGCCGGCCTTGGAAAGTCCCTGAGCGCTTTCGCGGGTGAAACCCCGGCCGGTACTCCTCCCGCCTTTCCGATCAAGGCAGAGCTCAGAATATCGTTTCAGGAAGGGACAGCTCCCGGTGCAAACCTGAACGAAAAGTTCGACTTTATGGAAGAACACGGCGTGGTGGGGTTCGAGCCCCACGGCAGGGGGATGAAAGGCAGGATGCAAGAGTTCAAGGATGCGTTAAAAGGGCGTAACATCAAAGTTAGCGCCGTTTGCGCCGGCTTCGAAGGATTCATTCTTTCTACCGATCCCGCTATCCGCAAGAAATGCCGTGACACGATGGAAGAACTGATCATCCTGGGCGGTGAACTTGGCTCAACGGGAGTGATCATCGTTCCGGCGTTCAATTCGCAGGTGCCGGTGATGCCACATACACAAGAAACGCGCGATTTCCTGTGTGAGCAGTTCAACGAAATGGGCAACACGGCTCAAAAGTATGGCACAACGGTTATCCTGGAGCCTCTGAACCGAAAGGAAGCCTTTTACCTCCGCCAGGTGGCGGATGCTGCATCCATATGCCGCGACATCAACAACCCCGGAGTTACCTGTCTGGGAGACTTCTGGCACATGACGTGGGAAGAAACGTGTGACATGGCGGCTTTCGTTTCAGCGGGAAAATACCTGCAACACGTGCATATGGCCAGCCGTAAGCGCCGCAGCATGCCGGGAGAAGACGGAGAAGCCGACAACTACGTGAACGGTTTCCGCGGATTGAAAATGATCGGTTACGATAAGTACGTCAGCTTTGAATGCGGCTGCCAGGGCGACCGAAAGGTAGTTGTCCCGGCTGCGCTCGACTTGTTGAGAAAACAATGGAAAGAGGCCTGAAAAAGAACAAGTAAGTTAATACGAGCTTTGGCTTGATCTCAAAATCCCCGGAACACCGCTGTTTCGGGGATTTTTATCAGATAATATAACGCATCAACCGGTTATTTTTATATTTTTGTGACAGACTGTACCGTATAGAAACGATATTAAGTTGAAATATGGTGGCAATTGTTTCAATATCAATTAAACTATGGAAAAAATAAGACAACTTCTCGCATCCTATAAAACGACAATAGTTCTTTTACTTGTTTATGCCTTTTTAATGGCGCTTGCTACGTTTATCGAAAAAGAGATGACTACCGAAGCGGCCAAAGTGATGATTTATTATTCTCCCGTTTTCTTTTTCCTCCAATTCCTGTTGGTTGTAAATTTCATTTTAACGTTTATTGATCACCGTTTTATAAAAAGACGCCGTTGGGCACTTACGGTTATCCACTTTGCGTTTGTTGTTATTCTCGCCGGGGCTTTAACAACACATGTCTTTGGAAAAGAAGGAACAATGCACATCCGTGAAGGGGAAACAAACAATGTAATGGTTATGCACACGTCGAAAGGGGTGTTTAAGGAAGAACTCCCGTTCACGCTGGAGCTTACCCAATTCAGGTTGATCAGGTATCCCGGTTCCATGAGCCCTTCCTCCTATGAGAGCGATTTACGGATACATATCGATGGTGAAGTGCGTGAGGCACGTGTTTACATGAACAATGTACTCGATTTGAAAGGATATCGTTTTTTTCAGGCCTCTTACGACGAGGACGAGCAAGGCACTGTTTTATCCGTCAACAAGGATGTAGCGGGACGAAACATTACTTACGCCGGATATTTTTTCCTGGTAGCCGGGTTTGTTTTGATGTTCGTTACTCCAAACTCCCGGTTAAATAAGCTTAGCCGCCAGTTAAACGAATTGAGGCGTTCGGCAAAGCTGACGGTCGTTTTTCTGCTTATAGCCTTCAGTGCCGGCGCACAGGACTTTACCAGCCAGGCTGTTTTTCAGGCCGTGCAAAGAAATGCTGTCCCGGTGGAACATGCTGCGGAGTTCGGACAGTTACCGGTTCAATTCGCAGGCAGGATTATACCGATGAATACGTTTTCAGCGGAGCTATTGAGAAAGATACATAAGAACAATAAAATTGGAAGACTAAATTCCGATCAGTTCTTGCTGGGGATACTCACGATGCCACAGATGTGGATGCAGGTGCCGTTCATTGCCAACTCCAACGAAGAGGTGGCAAAAATGTTTCAGTTACCGGAACAGCATTTTGCGTATGCCCAGGTCTTTGACCCGAAGGGAAACTACAAACTTCTTGCCCGGGTAAATGAAGCCTATCATAAACCCGAATCGCAAAGAAATGAGTTTGATAAAGATATTATCAAACTCGATGAAAAGATAAACATTCTTTTCTTGTTGCTGAACCATAAACTGCTGACACTTTTTCCAAAAGCAGATGCTCCTAACGATACCTGGTATGCTCCGGGAGATGATTTGTCGGGAATACCTGAAGAAGACTCCTTGTTTATTTCCCGCTCTTTGCCCCTGTATCTTTCGGAAGTAAACCGGTCGCTTGAAAGCGGAGACTGGCAGCAACCCAACACAATTCTTGATTCAATAGCTGCCTTTCAACAAAAGGCAGATCAAGCCGGTCACATAAACCCCAAGAAAATACGCACGGAGATCCGTTACAACAAACAAAATATTTTCAGTAAAACCCGCACCGGTTATTTTGCCCTGGGCCTCCTGTTGCTTATGACGGCTTTTTTACGGCTTTTCAAAGAAGCAATGTGGACAAATATTCTCTCCAAGGTACTCGTCTGGGGTATTTTTCTGGTTTTTCTGTATCACGTCTACGGCATGGCTATGCGTTGGTATATATCGGGATACGCACCTTGGAGCAACTCGTACGAAACCATGGTATATGTAGCCTGGGCTACCATACTGGCCGGATTGATTTTCGGACGGAAAAGTGATCTCACCCTGGCAACGGCAACCATCTTCGGAGGAATAATTCTTTTTGTTTCCGGTCTGAACTGGATGGAACCCCAGATTACAACGCTTGTACCCGTACTGAAATCTCCGTGGCTTATGTTTCACGTTGCTGTAACGGTGGCTGCTTACGGTTTTTTTGGGATAAGCCTGTTGTTGGGGTTATCTAACCTCCTTATTCTAAGTGTGGCTAAAAAAGAGACGGCAATGCTTCACGTCAGGGAACTGAGTATTATCAACAACATGTCATTGTTGGTGGGGTTGGCCCTGATGACTATCGGTACTTTTTTGGGCGGTATTTGGGCTAACGAATCGTGGGGCCGCTACTGGAGCTGGGATCCTAAAGAGACCTGGGCACTTATTACCGTTGTTGTCTATAGCGTGGTCACCCATATCCATCTGGTCAGGAAATTGAATAACGATTGGTTCTTTAACCTGGCATCGGTAATGGCATTTGCTTCGGTGCTGATGACATTTTGGGGAGTAAATTACCTCTTGAGCGGTTTACATTCCTACGGAGAAAACGAAGGGGTTTCGGAGGTCTTTGTATACCTGTATGCGATATTGTTCGGAGTTATTGTTCTGGCGCTTGTTTCTTACAGAGGATATAAGAAATTCAAGAGCCAAGGGTCAACCTCTAATTTCTATTAAAATATGATTAACTGGGGTTTTATCGGTTGCGGAAATGTAACGGAAAAGAAAAGCGGCCCGGCTTTCCGCAAAGTCGATGGGTCGGATGTAGTTGCGGTGATGCGCCGTGATGCAGAATCAGCCAAGGATTACGCGTTGCGGCACCATATAGCCAAGTGGTATTCCGATGCGGATGCGTTGATTAATGACTCCGCTGTGAATGCGGTATACGTTGCTACGCCACCCGGATCACATGCCGAATATGCTGTTGCGGCCATGAAAGCCGGAAAACCGGTGTATGTGGAGAAACCCATGGCTGCTTCGTTCGAAGAGTGTGTGATCATGGCGGAAGCTGCAAAAGAGACGGGAGTCCCCTGTTTTGTGGCGTATTACCGCAGGACGTTGCCCTATTTTCTGCGTATAAGGCAGTTGCTGGAAAGTGGAGAGATAGGAGAGGTCCGCGAAGTGAAAATCCGGTTCATTATACCGCCGTATCCATCCGATTTAAGCCGGGAAACACTTCCCTGGCGGGTGAAGAAAGAGGTTGCGGGAGCCGGGTATTTCTACGATCTGGCTTCGCATCAACTGGATTACCTGGATTTTGTTTTCGGTGAAATAACCGAAGTAGGCGGAACGGCTAAAAACGTAGCCGGATTGTACGATGTGGAAGATACGGTGGACGGAGAGTGGTTGCATAAGACGGGTGTGAGAGGCAGCGGACACTGGGAATTTGCAGCTCCCGTGAGTGAACGTACGGATGAGGTGGAAATTATTGGATCGAAGGGATCTATCCGGTTTTCTACGTTTCATTTCACACCTATCGTCCTCAACCGTGCCTCCGGCGAAAAAATCTATACCGAAGAAAATCCCGAAAACATTCAGTTTTACCTGATTCAGAGCATTGTGAATTACCTGAATGGCAACGGACCCTATCCCGTAGGTGATTTTCGTTCTGCCATGCGAACCAATTGGGTAATGGACAAGATGCTGGGAAGAATACCTTGACAGGTATGCCCTCACCGGATAGCGGTACGTTTTATTCTTGAAGTAACTGGTCAATTGTGCCGGTAACCTTCCTGCTGCTCCAATCGGCGGCGCCTACTTTCCGGATGGCAATACCGCCGTTTTTTCCAATCAAAAAAGTGATGGGAATGGTGTTGGAACCCAGTTGAGGGGGTGGGGCAGATTGAATGTAATACACCGGCAAATTGTACCCTTTGTCGGTCATGAATTTATCCACCGTATTCTTCGGATCTGTGGTTGCAAACACAAACACCACATCGGGATTATTTTTGTACTTGTTGTAAAGTTCCTGTAAGGCAGGCATCTCTGCAATGCAAGGTGGGCACCATGTTGCCCAGGTATTCAGGAAAATCACTTTCCCCTGCGCCTGACTTAAATCGAAAGATTGACTGTTGTTATCGGTCAGCAGCCAGTGGTAATCGGTTAATTTTTCGCGTTTCTCCACTTTTTGCACCGATGGAGTAAAAGAAGCCATCAGTTTGCTTGTCCAATACTTCAATTTGCTACCAACCGGTGTAAACAAAATCAAGGCAATTAACCCGATAAAAATTATATTAAAAATCCACGATCCCTTTTTGTTGGTTTTCTGCGTTGTCTTTTTTTCCATTTTTACGTTCTTTCCCTTTGAACGTATTTTTCAATAAAAAGTTCTACGGAGCGGAAGAATGAACTTCCGCTCCGCATCTGCAAGACACACCGGCTCCTGTTACTGTCCGGACAATGATTATTGAGTCTTTTACTTGGCTTCGCTTCCCTTCTCTTCCTTGTGGCCGGGTAAAATCAAGTTCAGGACTACACCGACCATAGCCGCTAACCCGATGCCGGCAAAGGTAAAATCACCTATCTTAAAAATAGCCCCACCGATTCCCGTAGTCAGGATAAGCGAGACAATAATCAGGTTGCGTGTAACGCTCATATCGGTTTTGTTGGCGATCATGTTGTTGACGCCGGTAGCTGCAATCATGCCGAAAAGCAACAACATAATTCCACCTAGCACCGCGTTGGGTATGGTTTTAAGGAAGAAGCTTATTTTCCCAATTAACGAAAAAACAATGCCCGTCACCGCCGCAATGCGAATCACTACCGGATCGGTCACTTTGGTCAGCACCATTGCGCCGGTAACTTCCGAATAAGTGGTAACCGGAGGTCCGCCGATAAGCCCGGCTATGCTGCATGCAATGCCGTCGCCCAACATCGTTCGGTGAAGTCCCGGCTTTTTTACGAAATCTTTTCCAGCTACCTGGCTCACAGCATAAACGTCGCCAACATGTTCAATAACCGGAGCGATGGCTACCGGAGCCATAAACAGGATGGCTTGCCACGAAAATTTTGGGGTGACAAATTGCGGCAGACTGAACCAGGGAGCTTCAATGACGGGTGTAAAATCGATCTTCCCCATAAAAACAGCAGCAATGTATCCCACAATGATTCCGCTGAAAATAGGAATCAGTTTCAGCAACCCTTTGGCAAACATGCTCACGATAATGGCAGTTACAAGCGCAATAATAGCCAGCAGCCAGTTTTCAGCAGCCATATTCACACCCGTTCCGGAAAGCGACAAGCCGATAAGCATGATGACCGGGCCAATAACTACGGGCGGGAACAACCGCTGGATAACTTTCATCCCCTGCCACTTGACGAGTGCACTCATCAGAAAATAAACAGCGCCTACGGCCACTAACCCCGATAAGGTCCCGGCCAATCCGTAAAGCTCGGTGGCTTTAACAATCGGCGCGATAAAAGCGAAACTGCTGCCTAAAAAGATAGGGACAATGCCTTTCGTTACCAGATGAAAGACCAGTGTCCCGATTCCGGCAGTGAATAATGCTGTGGAAGGATCCAGGCCGACTAAAAGAGGTACTAAAACTGTGGCACCGAAAGCCACAAAAAGAAACTGAACCCCAACTACAGTTTTGGACAGGGGGGTGAGCGGTTTTACATTTTCCATGCTAAAAAATATGTTTACTTTTTTTGATTCGCGCAAAGTTAACGTATTTATCGAAATTTTTAGTTAATCATTCGCGATTTATGAAAAAAACAATCTTCCGGCTTCTGGTTTCCGACTTCTGACTTTTTTTAGTTACTTTTGTACGTTAAATAGTTTTTTATGCAGGAAGATAAGAGTCAGTTGATGAACTATGCCATGTATGGCGGCGTTTTTTTGGGTTTGTTTTGGATGTTGAAATATCTTTTTGTGATGGGTGCGGGCCGGATTCCGGCTTTAAGTATCCTCGGATCATTCTTGGCTATAGGCACTCCGCTTATTCTTTTTTATTTTCTGGTAAAGTATAAAACCGCTATAGTAAACAACAATATGGGATATGGTCACGGAGTCCAGTTTGGTATCATGCTGTTTTTTTTTGCATCACTTCTGGAAGCTGTGATTGTCTTCATACATATCACTTGGGTTGACCAGGCTTTTGTAGGGAAGCTGTATGAAAATATGATCGAGACCGTAAGGATGATGAATTTGAGTGAGAGCATGGTAAATTCCCTTGAAGACCAGCCGCTACCGACAACCGTGAACTATATCTTCAGTAACGTGATCCTGGCCGATGTTTTTATCGGAACGATTTTGTCGTTATTTGTTGTGCCGTTTGCCCGCAGGTACACACCTGCAAATCGTAAATCGTCAATCTAAAATCGTCAAATAAAAAATTATGGATATTTCTGTTGTAATTCCACTCTACAACGAAGAGGAATCCCTTCCAGAACTGCACGCATGGATTAAGCGGGTGATGGAACAAAACGGATTTTCGTACGAAATTATCTTTGTAGACGATGGGAGTACCGATCATTCGTGGGAAGTGATTACCGGATTTCGTGAACAGTCGGACCGGGTGAAGGCGATTAAGTTCCAGCGCAATTACGGAAAATCACCCGCTTTGCACTGTGCCTTCCGGAAAGTTAAAGGAGACGTGGTGATTACCATGGATGCCGACCTGCAGGACAGCCCCGATGAAATTCCCGAACTTTACCGGATGATAAGGGAAGAGGGTTACGACCTGGTTTCGGGATGGAAACGCAAACGTTACGATGCCACACTGACCAAAAATCTGCCGTCGAAGCTTTTTAATGCCACGGCCAGAAAAGTATCGGGTATCCGCCTTCACGATTTCAATTGCGGTCTAAAAGCCTACAAACGCTCATTGGCCCAAAGCATTGAAGTGTATAACGACATGCACCGCTATATTCCCATTCTGGCAAAAGATGCAGGATTTAAACAGATCGGCGAGAAAGAGGTCCGTCATCAGGCGCGCAAATACGGAAAAAGCAAGTTCGGCGCAGACCGTTTTGTGAACGGTTACCTCGATTTGTTGACCATCTGGTTTTTGAATAAATTCGGCAAGAAACCGATGCATTTCTTTGGGCTCTTGGGCAGTATAATGTTTATTCTGGGGTTTATTGCCAGCATCCTGGTAGGCGCCACTAAACTGTACGATATGCATGTAGGAAATCCGTACCGGCTGGTAACCGAATCGCCCTACTTTTACATATCACTGACGATGATGATTCTGGGAACACTGCTTTTTCTTACCGGTTTTCTAGGAGAATTGATTTCACGCAATTCTCCCGACCGGAATAATTACAGGATTGAAGAAGAATTTTAAGGGATAACAGATGAAACTTGACGAGATAATCCAGTTACGCAGATCAGTACGAAAATTCAAGGATCAATCTGTTGATAAAGAATTTATTGATGAAATAATCGAAAGTGCCCGTTTAGCTCCTTCAGCCGTTAACTTCCAACCGTGGAAATTCTACATATGCCGGTCGGAAGAAGCCAAAAAAATAATGCGGCAAAGTTATCCGCGAGAGTGGTTCAATAGTGCCCCGCTATACATCCTTGCCTGCGGAGACCATCAACAATCGTGGAAACGTCCGTGTGACGGCAAGGACCACCTCGATATCGATATAGCAATTGCCGTGGAACACATGGTGTTAAAAATCACTGAACTTGGACTTGGAACTTGTTGGGTTTGCAACTTCAATTCGCAAACCGTAAAGGAGGGATTACAACTCAGTGAAAATGTGGAACCCATCGTTCTATTACCCGTTGGTTATCCGGAAAACGTTGATCCGGATCCCAGAAACAAGAAACGGAAATCGCCGGAAGAAATAACGAAGTGGATCTAATGATATTTCAATTAATTAAAACACAGATGAAGACAAAAATATCTTTTCTAACGGTATCCGTACTTATTTTTACAATTATTGTATCTTCGTGTAATCCTAAAAAACAAAACTACTCCTATTTTCAAAACAGCGGTGAAATTTTCCATACCTCTTACCACATCAAATACGCTTACAAGAGATCATTGGAGGATGAGATTCTGGCTGAACTGGACAGGTTTGAGCAATCTTTGAATCCTTTCCGGGAAAATACGGTCATCACCAAAATAAACAGCAATATACCCGTGAAGCCCGATTCACTTTTTATGGAAGTATTCAACAAAGCTACGGAAGTTTCACGGATGACGGACGGAAAATTTGATATTACGGCCTCGCCGCTTATTGATGCCTGGGGATTCGGTTTCAGGAATATGGACAGCATCACGCCCGAAATTATCGACAGCCTGAAAGAATTTGTGGGATACGATAAGATCCGGATCGACAGTGAAGGAAATGTCGTAAAATCCGATCCGCGGCTACAGTTAAACACTTCCGCCATATCCAAAGGTTATGCCTGTGATTTGGTTGCCCGTTTGTTCGATAGCTATGGGATTGAAAATTACATGATAGAGATTGGCGGTGAGATCGTGACCAAAGGCGTGAACGATAAAGGTGTATGCTGGCGCATCGGAGTAGATAAGCCTATTGATGACAGTACGGGTATGCAGCATGAATTGCAAACCATCTTATCGCTATGCGATAAGTCGCTGGCGACATCGGGGAATTACCGGAATTTCTACGTGAAAGACGGAAAAAAGTATGCCCATACCATCGACCCTCAAACCGGGTATCCTTCGGAACAGGATATTTTAGGCGCAACCGTTATTGCTGAAGATTGTATGACTGCCGATGCCTATGCTACGGCATTTATGGCTTCGGGATTGGAAAAGTCGAGGGAGATTGCCCGGAAAATACCGGGACTGCATTATTATTTTATTTACGTGAAACCCGACAGTACGCTGGACATAGCTTATTCCGAAGGGTTTGAACAGTTTTTTGCCAACTGATATGAACAACATTGTTTCCATTGTTCCTCTGAACAAAAAAGAGGTGAAAGATACGGTTGTCAGCTATTTCTTTTATGAAACCGACTACGGACTGGCAGTTATTGCTTCCACTTCAAAAGGTATTTGTTATGTGGGTTTCGGAGAAAAGGAACCGATGCTGAATGATTTGAAAAAGAGATACTCCGGCACGGCTCTTCAAGAACAAAAAGCCGGTTTACATAAACTCGCGTTGAGCTTTATTAAAAACGAAAGAGTTTCGGAGCTTCCGTTACATATTGCAGGAACCGATTTTCAGTTAAGTGTCTGGAAAGCGTTGCTGCAAATCCCCGTTGGAAAATTATCTTCCTATAAAGCCATCGCGAAGGCTGTAAACAATCCGAAAGCGGTACGCGCAGTCGGATCCGCTATCGGGGATAATCCCGTTTCCTACATTATTCCCTGTCACCGTGTTATCCGCTCCGACGGCGGATTGGGTGGCTACTTCTGGGGACTGGAGATCAAAAAGAAAATGATTGAAAGGGAAGCACAAATAGCGGAAATCGAAAATTAAGTAAATGTTAAACGTCAAACAATCCATGTCGTTGAAAAAACTATTCGTTGCTATTTTTATGATGTTTTCCCTGTTGACACCGGCACAGGAAACAGATTCCGTTCGTTATCCCACTTTTAAGGTTGATGGAACGATGAAAAATAAATTTGAGTATGCCTCTGAAACCGGAAGTTCCAGGTTCTCCGTCAGAAATTCCAGGATGGGCGTACGCGGTTACCTGACCCCTTTCTTTTCCTACCGTGGACAGATAGAGCTCAGCGATAACGGTAACTTTAAAGTGCTGGATTTGTACGGTTCTTTTGAACCCGTCAGGGGACTGTCTCTTTCTCTGGGGCAGACTAGTATTCCAATTTTTAATTCTTACGTTGTTTCGCCAGCCAACCTGATGTTTGCCAACCGTGCTTTTATAGGAAAATATTTTATAAGCACACGCGATATCGGTTTTCTGGCCGATTATAATTTTAAGATTGATGCGGTTCCGGCTTCCATTGAGTTTGGTGCATATAATGGGAACACGATCAACGATCCGGTCTGGCGTGAAAAATTGTCGTACGGCGGGCGTCTCGAACTCGGTAGTATGAAAGGGCTGCGGTCGACGTTCAAGTTTTACGATTACCTGAATACACCCACAGTACATTACTTTTTTTACGGAGCAGATTTGCGTTATGAGGGCGCTAACTGGAAAGTAGAAACGGAATTTATGAAACGTGATAACAAAGAGGTTGACGAAGATCAGATGTTTTCCTATTACCTGCAGGGCGCTTATGCAGTTCCTCTTAAGGAAACCTATTTTTTCAAGAATATTGTGCCTGCCGTTCGATGGGATGCCATTGACAAGCATATGAACGAAAAGGGTTTTGATGTGGATAGGTTGACAGTCGGGCTTGGTTTTGGGCTTACTAAAAAATATTTTTCATCGATATTGCGGTTCGATTACGAATGGTATTTTATAAATCAAGAGCTTGATATTTTGAATCTCTACGAAGAAATGGATTCGGACAAGTTTACAGTTGAATTATTATTGACCTTCTGAAAAATTTAAAACTATGGCAAAAAAAATTCTATCGTTCTTGTGTGTTGTTTCTCTCATATTGCCGGGCTGTACCGAGCAGAACAAGAAAAAAATCCTTTTTGACGGAAAAGATGTGACGAACTGGCTGACTGAAGGGCCAGTGACGGTTTCGGATTCCGTAGTCCGAATGGATGGTGTCGGTAAAATGACCTTGGAAAACGGAATGTTCACCGATTTTGAACTGCTTCTTACGGCAAAAACGATGGATAACGGGAAGGGAGAGGTCCGTTTTCATACCGATGAAAACGGTAACGGCGGTTACGCTGTTGCGCTCAATAACGATCTGGATCATCAACAATGGTGGACAAAAACGGGAAGTTTATTGTCAGTCAGGAACCTGACAAAATCTATTGTGAAAAACAACGAATGGTTTAACCTTCGTATCCGGGTAGAAGGTAAAAAGATAGAGGTGGCTGTTAACGATGAATTACTAGTAGACTATATTGAACCTGCACAACCGTACCGTACACCGGAAAACAGGTCGCAAATCCTTTCAGGAGGAACTTTTTGCCTGCAAAGTACTGAAGGTATCGTTGAAGTGAAATTCATTGAAGTTACGCCGTTAAAAATCGAAAAAACGGTGATTGACAGCCAGCTTGTCCAAGCTATCGACGAATCATCGGACGAGATCATAAAACTGCATCAGGCGAATTTTCCGGTACTCGATTATCACGTGCACCTGAAAGAAGACCTGACGTTGGAGCTGGCTAGGTCCCAATCACGCAAGTATGGCATCAATTATGCATTGGCACCCAACTGCGGTATAGGATTTCCCATTCAAAATGATGCGCAGGTACTGGAGTATTTCAATGGAATGAAAGGCCAGCCGTTTGTTCAGGCCATGCAGGGAGAAGGGCGTGAATGGCCGGCCACTTTTTCTAAAGAAGTGCGTGACCTGTTCGATTATGTTTTTACGGATGCCATGACGTTTACAGATCGAAAAGGCAACAGAACCCGCTTGTGGATGCCGGATGAAGTATTCATAGACGATGAACAAAAATACATGGATCTGATTGTTGAGAACATTGTGAAGGTTATGGACGAACCGATGGATGTGTATGTAAACCCCAATTTTCTTCCCGATGCGATGAACGACCGTTACGACCTTTTTTGGACGGATGAACGTCAAAACAAAGTGATTGAGGCTATGGTGAGAACTCATAAAGTATTGGAGATCAACCATCGGTATAAGATACCGAACAAGTCTTTTATTCAGAAAGCCAAAGCTGCCGGGCTGAAATTCACATTCGGTACCAACAACTCCAATTCCGATTTCGGTAAAATGGAATATTGCATACAGATGATGAAGGAATGTGGCATTACTGCACAGGATATGTATAAACCCGCTATGACAGAGTAAAAAAGCTGTGGGTAATTAGTTTTTCATCCTTTTGTAATCCCTTGCGAGCCCGCCCTCTCCGGTTTCTTTGTAGAGCGAGGGTAAATCATGGCCGGTTTGTTTCATTACTTCAACCACTCGGTCGAACGATACCAGATGGATACCGTCGGTAAACGATGAGTAGAGGTTGGCATCCAATGCGCGCGCAGCGGCATAAGCATTTCGCTCGATGCAAGGTACTTGTACCAGTCCGCAAACCGGATCGCATGTCATTCCCAGGTGATGCTCCAATCCCATTTCGGCCGCATATTCAATCTGAGCCGGACTACCCCCGAACAACTGGCTGGCTGCTGCTGCCGCCATGGAGCAGGCTACACCCACTTCGCCCTGACAACCCACTTCAGCCCCCGATATCGATGCGTTTTGCTTGACCACGTTGCCGAACAAACCGGCTGTAGCCAACGCCCGCAAGATGCGGGTTTCGCTGAAATCGCGGCTTTCTTCCAGGTAGTACAGGATAGCTGGAAGTACTCCGCACGAACCACACGTAGGCGCAGTGACAATCTTTCCCCCGGAGGCGTTTTCCTCCGAGACCGCCAGCGCATAAGCAAACACCAGCCCGCGCGACTGAAGCGATGCCTTGTAGCCTTTGGCTTTGATGAAATAGGATGCGGCTTTGCGTTGCAGGTTCAACGGACCCGGCAACACCCCCTCGTTATCCAAACCACTTTTTACGGCTGCTTTCATCACCTGCCACACGTCCCGCAAATGCTCCCAAATATCATTATCCTCATGTATTTCAACGTATTCCCAGTACGTTCTGCCGTTTTGCTCACACCATGCCTGTATATCGGCAATGGTTGTCATCGGATAGATATCTTTTTGTGCGGCTTCCGATAGCCCCACAACAGTGGTACCGTCGCTTAATGCTCCGCCACCTACGCTGTAGACCGTCCAAGAATCGAGTTTATTGCCTGTTGCGTCGAGAGCGTCGTACCTCATCGCATTGGGATGAAACGGCAGGAATGTCCTGGGTAGCCACTCGATGGTGGTTGGGGCATGCGGTTCCAACACGTTCAGGATGGCAGTGTCGGTTAAATGCCCTTTTCCGGTAGCTGCCAGGCTTCCGTACAGCGTTACCACGTATTTCGCAGCTCCGGGAGCCCTTTCCAGGAATAGCTCTGCAGCCTTTTTAGGTCCCATGGTGTGGCTGCTGGACGGGCCGTTCCCAATTCTATACAGTTCTTTTAATGATTTCATGTTTACTTTTAAACTTTCTTCAGTACGTCTCCCTAATATGCCTTACGGTAACCGGTGTTTTTGCTGATGCTTTCAGTTCGGGAGAGGTTATTTCTATTACCTTTTTTTCTCCCGGAAGCAGATCAATGAAGTTATCGGTAAACTTCGCGCCCATTACAGGGATCTCGATAAAAACGTCCTTCGCCAACTTTTTGCTTGTGAGCGTAACGGTATATTTGCCGTCGGCATATTTTACCGAAGTTTGTACGGTGGTTTGCGGCAGGTTTAGTTTGTTGGGCCAGTAGAAGAAATGATCTTTGACGGAAAGTTTTTTTCCCTTGCTGTCGGTTAACCACGCTCGGATCATCCTGTTTGACTTATCGGCTTCAGATAGTAATTCTTCTACGTTGAAAGTTTTTACCACGTTGCTGGAGTTGGCTTTTGCGTTCACTTTTTCCTTGAACTGTTTCACTACGCCTTTGTTGAAATCCACTACCTGCACGGTTAACTGCAAGCCATTCCTATCGATGAGGAAGTCCGACAGGGTGTAATAATTCAGTTGATTATCCTTGAATTCTACACCCAATGCCAACGGAGCCAGCACGTCTCGCATGCGGTAGTGTTGTGCTTTCCAGTTGCCGTAATAATCGATGCTCGACCAGGAAACCACCGGCCAGTCATCGTTTATCTGCCAATAGAGTGCACCCATGCAATAGGGACGGCCACGGCGCATAGCTTCAACGGATTCTTCCATACCGTTGCCTTGCATTACCAGTCCGATATAAACGAAATCTTCAAAATTCCGGGGTTCGTGGTAATACATGTCCATGTATTTTTTGATGAGTGAGTTTCCGGTGGATGCTTTTTGATGAACTTTCATTACTTCACTTTCCAGGCTCCATTCATTTTCAGGTGAGAAAGAGCGGATGGTTTTCATTTCGGGGAACGACTGGAAGCCGAATTCACTGGCAAAGCGCGGAAGTCGGCCGGCCATTCCTTCGAACGGCAGGTGTCCGTACCAGAGCCCCCAGTCGTGCACATCGCTCGATGCGAACGTTTCGGGATTTCCCCAGTTGGAATCGTATGGCGAACCGTGGATATAGCTGCGTGTTCCGTCGAACTCATTTACCAGGCCAGGAATGAGTTCACGGAACGTCTTGTCGTAACCTTCGAGCCAGACGTTGTAAATATCCGCCGGGTATTGTTTGTCCCAACCCCAGTGTTGAAGCCCTTCTTCCACCTCATTGTTCCCGCACCAGAACGCCAGGGAAGCACGGTTGCGCAGGCGTTTGAGGTTATATATAACTTCGTCTTTCACGTTGGCCAGAAAACGATCGTCGGACGGGTAGGGCACACAGCCGAAAATGAAATCCTGCCAAACCAGGATGCCTCTTTTATCGGCCTGGCGATAAAATTCTTCGTTCTCGTAGATTCCGCCGCCCCACACACGGACAAAGTTCATATTTGCCGCTTCAATGTTATCAAAAAGTTTGGTGTAATAATCTTCGTTTTGTTGAGTAGTGAAAATCTCGCCCGGGATATAATTAGCGCCCTTGGCAAAGAGAGGAATGCCGTTTACTTCGAAATAAAATGATTTTCCGTACTTGTCCGGCTCCTGAACCAGTCTGACAGAACGTAAGCCTATTTTTTCTGTTTTTTCAGTAATTACCCGGTTTTCCGCAGCAACGTTTGCTGTGAAATCATACAGGTGTTGATCCCCCCAGCCGGTTGGCATCCATCTTTTGGGATATGCAATTTCCAACTCCAAGAAAACGGTATTGTTGCCTCGGTGTAGCGTTACTTGTTTTGATACCGATCTTTTGGCTTCACCCGCTGCGGCATATTCAACCGTAACAATTGCAGAAACAGGTTTTTCGGCGATGGAAAACACTTCGACTATATTTTCGATTTTAGCCGATTGTGCTGTAACAGATGTCTGTTTTACGAAAAAATCATCGATCCGTACCTTGTCATAAAATACCAAGGATACCGGTTTCCAGATCCCCATCTGTGCTATGCGGATTCCCCAGTCCCAACCAAACTGGTAAGGTGCTTTCCGGTTGTATATGCTCAGTTTTTCATCGCGGTGATCGTTTCCGGCCGGATAATCGTACCCTGCGGTCAGCCGTGCAGGCATCAGCGATTGTACGGGTGAATAAAACCGGATGTATAAACTGTTTTCACCCTCTTTAAGTATGTTTTTTACCGATATTTTGTAGCCAACAAACATATTTTCGGAACGTAGAATCCGAGCGCCGTTCAGGAAAACATCGGCTTGCGTGTCTAATCCCTCGAAGAAGATAACCGCATCGTCATGCCTGAGTTGTTCGGCAGAAACGGTGAACGTTTTTTTGAAATCCCAGTTTTCGTCTTCTACCCATTGAACCAGCCTTTCGTTGGTCCCGTAAAACGGATCGGGCAACACTTTATGACGGATGAGGTCGTGCTGTACCGAACCCGGGACCTGAGCTTCGTACCAGGTGTCCTTACCGGTTTGCGAGAATGTCCACCCTTCGTTCAACCATAACGTTTCTCCGTTTTTCTGTGCGTACCCAAACACCGGCAAAAATATCAACAGCCAAAGGGATAGTTTTTTCATTTCTTCTGTCAATCTTTTTTACAGGGTTTTTAGTCGGATGTTTCTGAACTCCACCTTCATGGGAGGACCCACATGAACCTGAACGCCAATTAATCCTTGTTTCTTTCCGTTAAGCAAATCATTATCCGTCACCTCGCTCATCAAAACACCGTTCAGAATGTGCTTCATTTTATTGCCGTTTACAATTAGGTGACAGGAGTTCCAATCGTTATTTTTGATGTGGCTTTTTAATTCGGCAACATCGGCTAATTCAACTATTTCTGCTTTTGTCCAGGCATTGTTCTTGACCAGGTCCGAAACCGGAAGGCTGGATAACGAGTCAGGTAAAGGATTTAACACCACCGTTTGTCCTTGATAGGCGAGTGTTGTTCTCCGTCGCTCTTCGTAGTTCTGCCCTGTATAGTTGTTTTTGCCGTCGATATCAAACTGGTATCCCCTGAGTGCATGGGGAAGATCTGCAATTTCCTCACTCCTGTAGTTGATACCGCTGTTCCCGTCTTCGCTTATCCGGTATTCCAGTTTCAATTCAAAGTTTTCGGGAGCTCCGTCTTGCCAGACAATGAAAGAGTTTCTCGATAAAACGGTTTCGGGAGTTATCTCACCGGTAAGAATACCGTTCTCTATACGCCAGTAAGTGGAGTCGCCTTTCCATCCGTCCAACGATTTCCCATCGAAAATAGGTACAAATCCATCGTCGGTTTTTTTGTTCTGACATCCTGCGACAATTCCGAAAATTAACAGGACTGCGGGAATGAATAAGTTTTTCATTTGCTTGTTTTTAGAAATACAAAAGTAATAAATAAACCGCTAATTGGAAAAGATTGCAGTATGGAAACCTGATAACAAACCTGATTTTTTAATCTTTCCCGTGACAAGTTTATGGGTAAAACAGCCAATTTATTTCAAAAAATTGTAATTTTACGTTACAAACCGGATATGAGCTGACAAAAATGAAAACAATACCCACTATATCTTTCGATGACTATGTTCTTTTGCACCGGAGGCTGTATGGTTTATTCCGGCAGAGATGGAGCTTGCAGAAAACCGGCTTTTTGAAAAGAGTCTGGGAGGATTCTCTGCAGAGGTCCGTAGATGAAGGCTCGGAAGATTTGTTGCAAGGCCTTTTGTTTGATATGAAAACAGCGGTGATATTAGTCGACGAGATTGGCTTAAAGTATGCAGTGGTCTGTGCGGTTTTAATGTTCAGGCCGTTGATGAAAGGCTATGTTACGGTTGATGAAATCAGGAAGGAGTTTGGTGAAGAGGTAGCTGTCATTATTCGGGGTTTGAAGAAAGTGAACGACCTGACTGAAAAAAAATCGCGTGTTGAGTCGGAGAATTATATCAAGTTGCTCCTATCCATAGCTGAAGATATCCGTGTGGTTTTCGTACTATTGGCCGAACAATTGCAGTTGATGCGCGATGCGAAAAAGTCGACTCCGGAAAATCGATTGGATCTTTCCGTTGAATCCACTTACCTGTATGCGCCGTTGGCACACCGATTGGGTTTATATACTATTAAGTCGGAACTGGAAGACTTGTCGCTGAAGTATACGGATAGGGAGACTTACGATTTCATTGCCCGGAAACTTAATGAAAGCAAACGTTCTCGAGATAAATATATCGAGGAGTTTATTCATCCGTTAAAGGAACGTCTGGATAAAACAAACCTGAAATACGATATCAAAGGCCGTACAAAATCCATTCATTCCATTAATAACAAGCTGAAAAAACAAAAGATTGAATTCGATAATATTTACGATCTCTTTGCTATACGCATCATCCTTGATTCTCCTTCGGAAATGGAAAAGGCACATTGCTGGCAAGTATATTCCATTGTGACCGATATGTATCAGCCAAATCCGAAGCGGTTGAAAGACTGGTTGTCCATACCCAAAAGCAACGGATACGAGTCATTACATATCACGGTGATGGGGCCGGACTCAAAATGGGTGGAAGTCCAGATCAGGACCCGGCGAATGGATGATATTGCCGAGCGGGGTTTGGCCGCCCACTGGAAATATAAGGGAATAAAAGAAGAATCCACGCTGGACGATTGGTTGAAATCGTTGCGGGAATCCCTGGAGAGCAGAGATGTGGATATCAGGGATAAACTGGGCGATTTTAAACTCGATTTGTACGACGAGGAGATTTTTGTTTTCACCCCGAAAGGCGATCTGTTCAAGCTTCCTAAAGGTGCGTCGGTCCTCGATTTTGCTTTTGCCATACATTCTAAATTGGGTGCTACTTGTGTGTCTGGAAAGGTGAACGGAAAGAATGTGCCGATAAAACACATGCTGAAAAGCGGAGACCAGGTTGAGATAAACACCTCGTCGCACCAGTCTCCCAAACAGGACTGGTTGAATTATGTGGTGACCTCGAAGGCCAAAACCCGGATTCGGCAGTTGCTCAAGGAAGAAGCAGGAAAACAGGTGGATATTGCCAAGGAAATGTTGTCACGACGGATGAAAAACCGCAAGATAGACCTGGACGATCCGCTGTTGATGCAACTGATTAAAAAATTAAAATATAAAACGGTAACAGACTTTTACATCGATATCGCCGCTGAGAAACTGGAAGTGAACTGGGTGATAGACCGTTACTTGGAATTGGGAAGTAAAGAGTTTGAACACAGGGACTTCCTTTCAGCTACTAGCGCTGATAGTTTTGTCCTTAAACCATCTTCGCAAGAAATAAAAAGCTCTGACGAGCTTATTATTGATCAGAACCTGACCGGGGTGGACTACCGGTTGGCAAAATGCTGTAACCCCATTTACGGTGATGAGATTTTTGGATTTGTGTCGTCGCAAGGAATTAAAATTCACCGTACAAGTTGTCCCAACGCACACGATCTGTTCTCGCGTTTTGGTTATCGGATTTTAAAAGCCCGGTGGTCGGGCAAAACCTCGGGGACGGCAAACTATACATCCGTACTGCGCATCATTGGAAATGATCAGCTCAATATTGTAGCTAACTTGATGTCGATCATTTCAAAAGAAGACGGAGTGCAGATGCGCTCCATCTCCATCGATTCAAACGACGGATTATTTCAGGGAAACATCGCTGTAATGCTGGCTAGCACCTCTATGCTGGAACAATTAATAAAAAAACTGAAAGCGGTGAAAGGGGTAAAATCTGTTTCGAGATTGAATTGAACTGAGCTGCTAGTAACGGGGCATTGGAGGAGACGGGTTTATTTGAAACATGCTGAATCAACTGATTAATCGGGTCAACAATGCTTGCACATAAGCTCTCTCATAGTCATCCGGACGAAGAATTTCGTCACCATACTGAAGCAAATCGATATCTATAATAACCTTTCCTGTATCTTTATCGCGCGGTTGCCGTCCCATAGCAAACTCTATCATTTTTAATTTTTGAACAATTTCTTCCGATGGTAAATCGCTGTAAAAAACTGCCAATACATTCCGGAACGGGAAAGAATATTTCTCATCAGTCGCCGTAGTTATTATCGATGGGGTGAAAACAACATCGGGGAAATAATGAGCGAGCATCCTTCTTGCCCTGTCAATATTTTGTTTTGAGTATATATTCGAGCCTAAACTGACTAAGATTTTAACCATAGTAGATTTAAATTTTAAAAGGCAAATATAATCAGTTTTTTTTAAAAGGGGCAACCTAGAAACGAAAAACAACTATCTTTGTAGAAATAAACCTGTTGAATGATGAAAAATATCAGGCTGATTTTCGTTTTGTTTTTCATTCTGTTTGTCTATATGACGTATGGACAGCATTCAAATCCACTGATTTACAAAATCAATATAAAAGAGAACATTGGAAGCAACACCTGGGTATATTTGCAGAACGGAATGCATCAGGCCCTGAACAAGAATGCCGATTGTATACTTCTTCACATGAATACGTACGGTGGCTCTGTTACAGAAGCCGACTCCATGCGTACCGCCATTTTAAATTTTCAGCTTCCCGTTTACGTATTTATAGATAACAACGCTGCTTCTGCCGGTGCACTGATTTCCATTGCGTGCGACAGTATTTTTATGAGATCGGCGGCCTCCATTGGAGCGGCAACTGTAGTGAGCGGCCAGGACGGTTCCAAAGCTCCCGACAAATACCAGTCGTACATGCGTGGAATGATGCGCGCAACAGCAGAAAGTCACGGAAGAGACACGGTCATTCAAAACAGGGATACATTGATAGAGTGGAAACGCGATCCGAAAGTTGCCGAGGCAATGGTGGATGAAAAAATTGTGATACCCGGCTTTGCGGATTCTACCCAGATTCTGACGTTAACGGCAAGTCAGGCCGTTGAGTTGCATTACTGTGACGGCATTGCGGAAAATATCAACCAGATTGCCGTACAGTACCTGGGTTATCGTGATTACGACCTTGAAACGTATAATCCAACGCTTTACGACAGAATTAAAGGCTTATTGATGAACGGAGTTTTGCAGGCCATTTTAATCATGTTAATCATTGGAGGAATTTATTTCGAATTGCAAACGCCGGGGATCGGCTTTCCTACCGCGGTAGCTGTGACGGCTGCCTTGTTGTATTTTACGCCGCTTTACCTGACCGGCTATGCGCAAAACTGGGAGGTTTTGTTGTTTGTATTGGGTTTAATTTTGATTGTCTTTGAGATTTTTGTTATTCCCGGATTCGGAGTGGCAGGTATCTCGGGGATAATACTTGTTTTTACGGCTTTAATACTTGCTCTGGTCGGGAACATCCATTTCGATTTCAGCGGTTTATCTCTCAGGCAACTGTTTCGTGCGATAATGGTTGTTTTTGCAGGAATAGGAATGGGGTTGGCCCTGATAATCTATATGTCGAGCCGGATCGGAAAACCGGGAATTTTCAGCCGCGTTGCCTTGGTTTCCGATCAGGAAGGATATGTTTCTGTGCCTATGGAACCGCTGACATTAGTCGGACAAACCGGAATAGCCTCTACTGTGCTTCGTCCGTCCGGAAAAATAAGGATAGGAGACCAGCATTACGACGCGGTATCGATGAAAGGATTTATAGAAAAGGGAGACGAAGTAGTTGTAAAACGTTACGAAAACTTCCAGCTTTATGTGATGAAGAAATAAACGCTATAAATCCCCGTACTCCGGTATTTCCTGTAAATAATCAAACGACATATCTTCGTAGTTCATTTTACAGCAATAGTGAGACATCCCGTTGGATACAATCAGGTATTTCACTTTCAATACGATATTGTATCTCACTACCTGATCGAAAACCTGTTGAGTAATCTCTATATCGGGTTTCTTAAATTCACAGATAACCACCGGACGGAGGCTGTTGTCATACACAACGGTATCGCATCGTTTGGTGAGCGAGTTTAACCTGATCATCGTTTCATTTGCCATTAAAGAAGCTGGATATCCTTTCTCTGAAATCAGGTAATGCACAAAATGCTGGCGTACCCACTCTTCGGGGGTCAAGGATACATATTTCCTGCGTAACGGATCGAAAATTTCCAAACCGTTAGGGGTTTTTCGGATTTTAGCATCGAAAGTTGGCAAATTTAACGCATACATATGTTATCTTTGTTCATCGGGAAAAGTGATCAGACAAAAGTAAATTAAATATGAGAACCAAACAAGAAATTGTTGAAAATTGGCTTCCACGTTATACAAAGCGCTCTTTGGAAGATTTCACCAAATTCATTCTGTTGACCAATTTTCAAAAATATGTCGAAATTTTTGCCCATCATTTTAACGTTCCTATCTTGGGACTGGATGCCAATATGCCCAGCGCATCGTCCGATGGAGTTACCATCATTAATTTTGGTATGGGGAGCGCCAATGCCGCGACTATCATGGATTTACTGAGTGCGGTTTCTCCAACAGCGGTGTTGTTTCTGGGAAAATGCGGCGGAATAAAAGCACAAAATGAACTTGGTGACTATATATTACCTATTGCTGCTATTCGCGGAGAAGGAACCTCAAACGATTATCTTCCACCCGAAGTGCCTTCATTGCCGGCATTTAGCCTTATGCGTGCCGTTTCTTCAAATATCCGGGATTTTGGGCGTGATTACTGGACCGGAACAGTTTACACCACGAATCGTCGCGTGTGGGAATATGACGATGAATTCAAAAACTACCTGCGGAAATTGCGCGTAATGGCTGTGGACATGGAAACGGCAACATTATTCACGTGCGGCTTTGCCAATCATATTCCTACGGGTGCCCTGCTGTTGGTTTCGGACCAACCCATGATTTCTACAGGCGTAAAGACCGATAAAAGCGATAAGGTCATTACCGAGAATTTCGTGGAAGAACACGTTAAGATTGGCATTAAATCGCTTACCACACTTATCAACAGAGGTTCAACGGTAAAACATCTCCGGTTTGACTGGTAATGATGACGGATGCTGAAATCTTTATATCTAAAAATTTAAAAGTCAAAAATAAATGGCCAACATTACCTTCGATTCACTGAAAAAAGACATTTCCAACCGGAATTTTGCCCCCGTCTATTTGTTGATGGGGGACGAAGCCTATTTCATAGATCAACTGACGGAGCTGTTGTTGGAGAAAGTACTTACTGAGACCGAAAAAGATTTCAACCTGCTCACATTTTACGGGGTGGATTCTGATGTGAATGCCATTGTAGCTGCAGCACGACGTTTTCCGATGATGGCTGAATACCAGCTTATTGTAGTGAAAGAGGCGCAGGAACTCAATAAGTTTGACCTGTTGGATTCTTACGTCAAAAATCCATTGAAAAGTACGGTGTTGGTTATTAGCTACAAACACGGTACCGTAGATAAAAGAAAGGCTGTGATAAAGCATATTGAAAAAAACGGAGGAGTAGTGTTTGAGTCGAAAAAGTGGTACGAAAACCAGGTACCGTCTTTTATAAAAAACTATTTTTCCGAGAGAAGGATCCGGATCGATGAGAAATCGGCTCAGATGATTACCGATTTTGTAGGGAACGACATCAGTAAACTTATTCAGCAGCTTCAAAAACTGGAAGTTTCCCTTCCCGAAGGTTCCAACACGGTTACTTCGGAACTTATAGAAAAAAATGTGGGTATCAGCAAAGATTACAACAATTTTGAGTTGTTAAAAGCCATTGCTGAAAAAAACATCTTGAAAGCCAATACAATAGTCGATTATTTCGGTAAAAATCAAAAGGACAACCCCAGCGTTGTCACGTTGTCGGTTTTGTTCAACTACTTCAGCAATTTGTTGGAATGCTTTTGGTTACCGCAAAAAAACGAGCAAAACGTGATGTTGGCGCTTAACCTGAAATCATCGTTTTTCGCCCGTGATTACATGACCGGTCTACGGAATTACAACGCTGTAAAAGTAATGGAGATTATCACCTGCTTACGCATTTTCGACGGGAAATCCAAAGGGATCGATAATGTCTCTGCTTCTCCCGGAGAATTACTTAAAGAATTGGTTTACAAAATAATGCATTAGTCTTTTGTCAACCAATCCAGAATGACTTTGCTTTTGGGACTTTCTTTAGGCATCACCACATCCACCAGGTTTCCTTTCTTATCAATCAGGAATTTTTGGAAATTCCAAGTGACTTCCTGGTCAATTTTTCCATTTTCAGATTTTTGGGTCAGCCATTTATAAAGAGGAGCTTGATCATTGCCGGCAACACTAATTTTTTCCATCATCGGGAAAGTCACGCCGTAATTCAAGGTACAAAACTCTTTTATCTCTTTGTTGGATCCGGGTTCCTGATCCTTGAAGTTATTCGCAGGGAATCCAATGATAACGAAGCCCGTGTCCTTATATTCATCGTAGAGTTCCTGAAGAAGTTCGTATTGGGGAGTGAACCCGCATTTTGAAGCAACATTAACGATCATGACTTTTTTTCCCTTAAACTGAGAAAGGTCGAATTTCTTTCCGTCGATATCAATAACTGTAAAATCGTATAGATTTTTTTGTTTGTTTTGGGCAGATGCCAGCAGAACAACGGTGATGAACAGTAAAACTGAAATTATTCCTTTTTTCATTTTTTTATACGTTTAAAGTTTCACAAATTAAATCATTTTTCTCTGATTTTCCATTTTTTACTCTTATTATTTATCAGATCACTTTTTTTAGCATAGATTTTTAGTATCAATTGTTTGATTATCAGTAAATAATAGTTTTTTGAATCCTACGAGAATCGATTATTTCTATTGACATGGGGAGTTCCCGGTATTTTTTTGTTTTTAGTGGAGTTCTGGTGTATTTCGAGTATTTATCCTCTGTCTTCCCAAATGCTACTGATTGCTTGACGAAAAAATACGGTTCGGCTTAAATAAATTTTCAACAGTCGTTGAATAATTACAAGCAATAAGACACATACAAATAATTTACTTTTGTATCCATTTCAAAAGTAAACAACAAATGTACCAAGACTAAGATCAAACATAAATACCAAAAAGTATAAAACATTTGTATATTTATTATTTTAACAAACAGATAATCAATTTATTTGTAGATACTAAATATCTATAAATCATATAGTTAAAATCATTTATTAAATTTATAGATTAGTTTTTAGCGATTTTCAACCCTAAGAATGCGGATAATTTGTTAAATAATAGCATTATATATTATTTATAATGATATATATCAGTACTATAGATTAATATTTTAAAGTTTATATTTTTTCAGTTTTTGACGTTGTTAACCGTTGTTATTTTATTTGCAAGTACAATTGTTTATTGATTAGATACTTTTGTAATTAACAAATATATATTTTAATAATTTCTATTTGTAAATAATGTTTCGTACATTTGTATCTAAATTAAATACTGAATATTTATTCATTATTCATATTCTTGCATCATGAGAGAACGAATTAGACAAATAATGGAAAATGAAAATTTGACGCCGGCAAAATTTGCCGATAGACTTCAGATTAACCGGGCCAATATTTCTCATATTCTAAACGGAAGAAACAACCCTAGCCTCGATGTCGTTACCAAAATTTTATCAGGAATGCCGTACATCAATACTGAGTGGCTAATCAATGGTACAGGACAGATGTATAAAGATGGATTTGATATGGATTCTATACCTAAAGAACATGATTTATTCCATCAGGGTCCTCCTGCAACACCCCAGGAGAAAGAAACGGTCGTTAAACCTGAAGGAATTGACGTTAATAAGCCTGAAAAAAATATTCAAGTTATTGAAAATAAGATTATTGATGCTCAGAAAAATAATGATAAAAAAATCAGGCAAATAATTATTTATTACAACGACAGCACATTTGAAACTTTTGTACCGCAGCCGGTTAAATAATGTGTTGTTTTTGACGCTTTCCCTATTCCTCAAAAATTAAATTTCCTTTCCCGTTCAATCCGGAACCCTTGTTTTATTTGACGGATACCTGTAGAACATTAATAAATTAATTATTTGTATCTTTGGATTTGCGATAACTGATGGTGTTATGCAAAAGAACAACGCAAATACAGGCAACGGATCAACAGTTGACAGCAGGATTTCTTCGGATCAAAACGAGATATGTCCGCCCGCAGCTCCCAAACCTACATTACGCCTTATAGACGCTATTGTTCTGATTACAGGCATTGTGATCGGTGCTGGAATTTTCAGAACACCGTCGGTGGTTGCAGCGAACACTCCCGATGGATTTTGGTTCTTGAGTGTCTGGGTGCTGGGAGGCCTGGTTTCTCTTGCCGGTGCGCTTTGCTATTCGGAGCTTAGCTCTGCCTTTCCCAGTGCTGGAGGCGATTACCATTTTTTAAGAATGGCGTTTGGTAATGGGTTCTCTTTCTTGTTTGCCTGGGCGCGTATTGCGGTTATTCAAACAGGCTCCATTGCTATACTGGCTTATATTGCGGGTGACTATATGTCGAAACTGCTATCGTTTGGCGAACATTCAGCCTCTTTTTATGCTGTTCTCGTAGTGGTTCTGCTCACCCTGGTAAATAGGCTGGGAATTCAATTCGGAACTGGCCTTCAAAAGCTTCTGTCCGCATTGCAGTTTACCGGCATACTGATCATCATCGTAGTGGGTTTTTTTGTAGAGCCCGATATTTCGTCAACAGCCTCTCCGGGTATTGAATCATCGCCCTCTTTTCAATCATTCAGCCTGGCTCTTATTTTTGTTTTATTGACTTTTGGCGGATGGAATGAGGCAGCTTATGTCTCTTCGGAGTTGAAGGCTGGCAGTAGGAAGATGGTATTTGTGCTGGTTGCGGGTATTTTGATCATAACCGCGGTGTACCTTCTTATCAATATGGCTTTTTTGAATGTGTTGGGACTTCCTGGGATGGCTGCGTCGGATGCCGTTGGGGTGGATATGATGAGGGTTACGCTTGGAAAAAAAGGGGTTGTTTTAATAGGCTTGCTGGTAATATTCTCTGCTTTAACATCATTAAACACAACTATTTTTACGGGTGCACGATCCAATTATGCACTGGGAAAAGATTTCAGTCTGTTTGCCACTCTCGGAAAATGGAACGAAAGAAAGTCTGCGCCGCTCAATTCCCTTCTTATTCAAGGTGTCATTGCTGTTTTGCTTATAATTTTCGGAGCATTTAGCCGGAGCGGATTCGAATCCATGGTCGATTTTACAGCACCCGTTTTTTGGTTTTTCTTTTTGTGTATGGGCATTGGATTGATTGTACTGCGGGTAAAGATGCCTGACGTACCACGACCGTTCAAAGTTCCGTTGTTCCCGGTAACCCCGCTCTTGTTTGTTGTGTTTTGTGGATATTTACTTTATTCGAGTCTGTCTTATACCGGCAAAGGTGCTTTATTGGGGGCGGCACTTTTAATCATCGGGCTGATTTTTTACCTTCTTTTTAAAAACAAGATTGTAGCCAGGAAGGATTAACAGTCTTAAATTGTTAATTTTACCTTATTTATTCTTACATCGGTTGAACAATTAACGGTACCCGTTGATTTATTACATAAGACCCTTATTTTCTAACAATTAAAAATTACACAACATGAAATCAGTCAAGTGCTTGTTTGTTTTGTTATTCACGTTGGCATTCACACAGTTAAATGCCCAGATAGATCTTGACGTTCCCTATGTTCCTACTCCGATGGAGGTGGTAGATGTTATGCTTGATTTGGCAAAAGTGAACAGGAGCGATGTCGTTTACGATTTGGGATGCGGTGATGGGCGTATAGTGATAACTGCTGCCAAAAAATATGGAGCTACCGGGATAGGAGTGGATCTGAACCCGGAAAGGATTGAGGAGGCCAATGCTTATGCTAAGAAAAAAGGAGTAGAAAAGAAAGTGAAATTTTACGAAGGAAATCTTTTCGATTTTGATTTCAGTAAAGCTACTGTGCTAACCCTTTATCTGCTACCGGATGTCAACCTGAAATTAATGCCGAAAATACTGAAAGAAATGAAACCGGGAAGCAGGGTTGTTTCTCATGCTTTTGACATGGGTGACTGGAAGCCAGATAAGCAGGTATCAGTAGATGGCAGAACGGTATATTTGTGGACGGTTCCCAAAAGAAAGGATAGCAGCCGGATAAAATAGAGAAAAGGGGTTTTTAAAAAACCGTAATCCTGCTTCAGAACCAGGTTTGCCCTTTGCAAGCCTGGTTTTATCTTTGTGCGCCTGTGCAGGAATTGAAAATTATAGTGTAAATTTGTACCCAATAAAGTTTTCACCGATGAAAGTACTCGACTTCATTGTTCGCTCAAACGAACCTCTTAATTACCAGAACAACCTGATCAAGGTTACTCCGGCAGATAATGATACGTTGCCCGATATGTTTCCGGGACAGTTTGTTCAGGTTTTAGTAAGTAATTCAGGCAATGTGTTTCTTCGAAGGCCTATATCCATAAACTTTGTAGATAAGGAAAAAAATGAAATGTGGCTTTTGATACAGCGTGTGGGTGAAGGAACCCGAAAAATATGTGAAACACCTGCAGGTCAACTATTGAATCTGATTTTTCCGCTGGGCAACTCCTTTACCATTCCGAAGAAAGAGGGCAAATACCTGCTTGTGGGAGGGGGAGTGGGCACTGCTCCCATGCTTTTTCTGGGGAAAAAACTCAATGAAAAAGGGTATTCTCCCGAGTTCCTGTTAGGGGGACGTTCCCAAAGGGATATACTTCAATTGAGTGATTTTGAGGCGTTGGGAACAGTGTACTGTACTACTGAGGACGGATCGTTGGGCGAAAAAGGATTTGTAACCGATCATTCTGTTCTTCGGAACAACGTATACGACTTTATTTATACATGCGGACCAAAACCTATGATGGTGGCGGTAGCCCGGTATGCACGCACGAACAAAACCGGATGTGAAGCATCATTGGAAAATCTTATGGCGTGCGGTTTCGGAGCTTGCCTCTGTTGTATCGAGAAAACAACCCGGGGAAATCTTTGCGCCTGCACCGATGGACCCGTCTTTAACATTAACGAACTCACATGGATCGATTAAAAGTAAATATCGGAGAACTGGAATTGCAAAATCCGGTAACCACGGCATCGGGAACCTTCGGTTACGGAGTGGAATATGCTGATTTCATTGACTTGAACCGGTTGGGGGCAATTTTTGTCAAGGGAACTACCCTGGAGCCGAGACAAGGCAACGACTATCCCAGGATGGCTGAAACACCTTCCGGAATGCTTAATTCTGTCGGCTTGCAAAATAAAGGTGTGGACTACTTTGTCGAACATATTTATCCCGGAATAAAAGGGTACAATACCTGCATAATCGTTAATGTATCGGGCTCAACGCTCGATGATTACGTAAAATGTTCCGAAAGACTGGCCGATTTGGATAAAGTTCCTGCCATTGAACTGAACATTTCCTGCCCCAACATCAAAGAGGGCGGAATGGCTTTTGGTACTTCGTGCCAGTCGGCTGCAAACGTTACCAGAGCAGTTCGCAATGTTTACCATAAGACATTGATTGTAAAGTTATCGCCCAACGTTACCGATATAGCTGATATTGCGAGAGCGGTTGAGGATGAGGGGGCTGATTCTGTCTCGCTGGTAAATACATTTCTGGGAATGGCTATCGATGCGGAAACCAGAAGGCCCAGGCTCTCCACCGTGACGGGAGGGTTGTCGGGTCCGTGTATAAAGCCTATCGCGCTGCGAATGGTTTGGCAAGTATACAATGCCGTGAAAATTCCGGTTATCGGGATGGGAGGAATTTCAAATGCAGCCGATGCCATTGAATTTATGCTTGCCGGGTCGACAGCCATACAAATCGGGACCTATAACTTTATAGATCCTGCGGTTTCCATGAAAGTAATCGACGGAATTACCGATTACCTGGATAGGCATAATTTGAAGTCAGTCAGCGAAATAATAGGCAAACTAGAGGTTTAATGCTCTTTTGATCTTATTTTATTAAAAAAATTGTCAAAATGAGTATTTGTGATGAAAATATTTGACAAACTGAATAATTGATGTATCTTTGCAGACGATTACATCAAAACGGTATAAAATGTCAAACCTGATTGTTCCAAAAGGATATAAACCCTTGTTAAATCTAAGGCAGACGGAGCTTGGAATTAAAAAAATCAAGGATTTTTTTCAGCAAAATTTAGCATCGGAGTTACGTTTACGGCGTGTTACCGCACCTCTTTTTGTGGAAAAGGGAACCGGAATCAACGACGACCTGAATGGAATAGAGCGTCCGGTGAGTTTTCCTATTAAGGATATGAACGATACCGTTGCTGAAATTGTACATTCTCTTGCCAAATGGAAAAGAATGACTCTGGCCGATTACGGAATAGAAAAGGGGTATGGTATTTATACCGACATGAATGCTATCAGAGCTGATGAAGAATTGGACAACCTGCATTCGCTTTATGTTGACCAGTGGGATTGGGAGTTGGTAATCGATGAAAAAGAAAGAACGGTTGCGTTCCTGAAAGATGTTGTAAAGCGGATTTACAGCGCTATGCTCCGTACCGAATATCTGGTACATGAATATTTTCCTCAGTTAACACCTGAGCTTCCACGCGAAATAACCTTCATTTCTTCTGAAGATTTGTTGCAAAAATATCCGGATCTGGCGGCAAAGGAACGAGAAGATGCCATAGCAAGAGAATGCGGAGCCGTTTTTATTATTGGTATCGGGGGGAGCTTATCTAACGGTGAGCCACACGATGGACGTTCTGCCGATTACGACGACTGGACAACACTCAACGAGGAGGGTTTCGAGGGATTGAATGGCGATTTGCTTGTTTGGAACTCCGTGCTAGATAGGGCTGTGGAACTGTCATCCATGGGAATTCGGGTGGACAAGAAAGCCTTGTTGAAGCAGTTAAAAATCAAAAATCAGGAGGAAAAACTCCGTTTGTTTTTTCACAAACGGTTGGTCAACGATGAACTTCCCCTTTCCATAGGTGGAGGGATAGGACAGTCACGCTTGTGTATGTACTATTTGCGTAAAGCGCATATCGGGGAGATCCAGGCCAGCATATGGTCGAAAGAAATGAGAAGGGAGGCTGCAGAGAACGATATCTTCCTGATATAAGCCGAAGACTTTTCTGTTGAATTTCATTGAAAATTCCTGTTTCTGCTTGTTTTTTTGTATTTTTACTCACCAAAAACCAACTGTTGCGTCAGGCTATGCGAACAGACAATGCTTAAGCCTGCATGAGTCATGCCTTAGCAAGCAATAGTCTAGCTTTATAAACCGTTATGACTGTAAAAATAGAAGAGAGCTGGAAACAACGACTGAGTGAAGAGTTTGAAAAACCTTATTTTAAAACCCTGACTGATTTCGTACGGCAGGAGTATTCCACACGAGCCGTTTATCCGCCGGCAAAGCTGATTTTTAACGCTTTTGACCAATGCCCTTTTGAGCAGGTAAAGGTGGTTATTGTGGGTCAAGATCCGTATCACGAACCCGGACAGGCTCATGGATTGTGTTTTTCAGTGAACGATGGAGTACAAATTCCTCCATCGCTGGTCAATATATACAAAGAGATTCACAACGATTTAGGAAACCCCGTTCCGGCATCGGGAAACTTGGAAAGATGGAGCAGACAGGGGGTTCTTTTATTGAATGCAACGCTAACTGTCCGTGCCCATCAGGCCGGCTCACACCAACACAAAGGATGGGAAGAATTTACCGATTCCGCTATTTATCACCTCGCCAACGAACGTGAAAATCTGGTTTTCCTCCTTTGGGGAGCCTATGCACAGCGTAAAGGTTCCGTTGTTGATACGAACAGACATCTTGTGTTGAAATCCCCGCACCCTTCGCCATTATCTGCACATCGGGGATTCTTTGGAAACAAGCATTTTAGTAAAACAAACACGTATTTACGGGCTCACGGTATTTCCCCCATAGATTGGTAAATGTAAACTTCAACAAATCTTCAAATGTTGCCTAAACCCATTCATTTTTTCTTATTTTTCTCCTTTTTTTTTGATGTTCAGGTCTCCTTTACCCAATCCATCGATTGGGAACCGCAGGACAAAATTATTTTCGAGCATTACAGAAAACACATAGACCCTATCCGGTCAAAATCAAAAGAACTGATTTTGCAACAGACAGCGGAATTTTTTCTCAATGCGCCTTATGTTGCCGGGACTTTGGATAAAAACGATACCGAAAGACTGGTGATAAATTTACGGGAATTCGATTGTGTGACTTTTGTGGAAACAGTTATTGCCCTTGCTAACACAGTTGTTTCGGACGATCTTTCGTTTGACAATTTTGCTTCGCAACTAAAACGAATCAGGTATAGAAATGGTGTTGTCGATGGTTACGATTCCCGGCTGCATTACACTTCTGACTGGATTTACGATAACGTGAAAAAGAAAATTTTATCGGAAGCAAGCCTACGGTTGGGTGGAATATCTGAAACGAAAACCATCGATTTTATGACCACGCACCGCACTGCTTACCGTTTGTTGGAAACAGACGATCAAATGCTCGAAAGAATAAGGAATATTGAAGGCGAGATAAACGCCAGGGGAGGATTTTACTACCTCCCTAAAGAAAAGTTAGAGTCAGCGAAAGTAGATATTCCACATATGGCGATGATTGCCTTTACCACCTCCATCAAAGGGTTGGACACCACACACACGGGGTTTGCCTACAAAAAGGACGGTAAACTGACGTTTATCCACGCATCGAGTGCGAAAAACAACGTGGTGATTGATGAAAAAACGTTGAGTGATTATTGTAAGAAGCAAAAATCCTGTACGGGAATCACGGTAATGCTTGTCCGTTGATTTCTATTCGAATGAATGATCGTTGTTATTTCCGGCTTTCTTTTTCTTCTCTCCCATAAACCATTTGTCCGCTTTCTTGAAGGCCGTATTGACCAGGATAATCAACAGGGCGGAAATCAACAGCTCCACATACAAACCCAATCCGGCAAGGGAGCCCAGGGCGGCGCTGCACCATATCGTAGCCGCAGTGGTGAGGCCCTGGACATTGATACCCCTGTGCAGGATCACACCCGCTCCCAGAAAGCCGATTCCCGTTACGATCTGGCCGATTATCCGGGTAGGGTCTCCGCCGTTTTCGGTTAAAATTACATTGATCAGCACGTAAATACAGGCACCTACCGATACCAGGGTATTGGTACGGAATCCCGCACTTTTATTATTGATTTGACGTTCAAGTCCCACGGCGCCACCGGCAGCAACTGCCGCCAGCAGGCGAAAAACAAACTCCCATGTTGGCATAGCTTAAAACGATCCAATTAGTTGATCGGCCTTGGTTGCAAAGATATTCATTTTTTGCCATTCTTCCGGGGTTAGCTCCGGAATTGCCTTTTTTTTGTGTTCCTCTACCGGAATAAGCGTATATTTCAACTTCCCGTTCTCGGTATGTTTTCTCACCCAGATCAACGAGTAACTGCACGATTTTATCTTCACCGGACTGTTATCATCCGCCATATGGATAACTATCTCAGCCATTGCCCCGCCGTCGGTATTTATTTTTTGCTGGTTGGAGACGAAATTACCGAGCGAATAATAAACAACGGTCTCAATCTCGTTGTTTGTTTTATTCTTAGCCAACGGTTGTACTACGTGCGGATGATTGCCGATAATGATTCTGACACCGTTCCTGAAAAGAAAACTGGCCAGCCTTTTCTGTTCGGCATTCGGACGGGTTATGTATTCATCGCCCCAATGCATATTGGCGATAACGATATCGGGGTTATAAAGTTGCGTGAGCCTTAAATCGCTTTTCATTTGCAGCGTATCGATGACGTTCACCATATGGGGCGCAGTAACCGGGAGTCCGTTGGTGTCGTACGTGTAGTTCAGGAAAGCAATCCGGATACCGTTTTTAATAACCATAAGAGGGTAGTTCAATGCCCGGAAGTCTTTCGAACGGAATACTCCTGTATGTTTTATCCCGATGGAATCCAGCACGCCGAGTGTGCGCTCAACTCCCCTGCGCCCTTTATCAACGACGTGGTTGTTGGCCAGAAAGAAAATATCAAATCCCGCATCTTTCAATCCGGAAGCAAACTCGTCGGGAGCACTAAATTGTGGATATCCCGAATAAGGTTTTCCAGCTAATGTGGTCTCGAAATTCACACAAGCGATGTCTGCAGACACTATTTTCTCCTTCAGCAAATAAAAACAGGAATCGTAATTGTATCCGTCAGGGGTTTGTGCTGCACGTATTTGCGGCAGGTGTTGCATAGCGTCTCCGGCAAAAATCAACCTTACCTGTTTCTCCTGGGCTTGTGAAAGTGAAAAGGCAAGGAACAGAAATAAAGTTGAAGCAGTGAAACGCACGGCAAGTGGGTTATTGAGGTCCGGTTACGGGTTGCGGCTGGAGCGTGCGAGCGTAAAGTTGTTTGTCTTTCAGCACTTCTTTGGCCTTCTTCAGTGCCGCATCATCCTTCAGCTTATACATCAGTACACCTTCTTTGTAATAGTACCGCTGAACAATCTCGGTTTCGATCATCTGCCTGATCTCTTTACTGAAAAGTTCCAGGTCACGATCGAGGTTGGGTTGCAATTTTTCTTCCAGTGCCTTGAATTCTTCCGAAGCTGTGTTGAAATATCCCTCGAACTCCATGATGTTTTTTAACGACTGTAACGAGCGGTTGCTCATTTGGTCGTACTGAAAATCCTTGCTTTTTACAAACTGTTTAAACAGTTCGTAATCAGCGTCGGAAAGATGAAAATTGGCGGGAGGTGCAACGGACGGATGTTTTAGGGCCCAATCGGTGACGTAGTCGAAAATAATGTTTTCGGTAAGTAAATAATAACCGATCGTGCCGCTTTTTTCCTGGAGAATGACGTAGTCAGGGGTGATACCGCCGCCATCACGCACTTCACGACCGCTTTTAGTTTTGAAAACATGCGTCAAACTATCCGGAACACGTGCTACGGAACCATCGGGATTGCGGTGCGAATAATCCAGGGCCTGAATACAACGTCCGCTTGGAATGTAATACTTCGATGTAGTGATTTTGATGTTTCCACCGTAAGGTAAATCACGTGGTGTCTGCACCAAGCCTTTTCCGAAGGAGCGATTGCCGATAATAACAGCCCGGTCCAAATCCTGAAGTGAGCCGGCAACAATTTCAGAGGCAGAAGCCGAGCCGGTATCGATAAGCACAACAATCGGCATAAGTGTATCGATCGGTTGGTTTTGAGTGTGATACGATCTGTCCCATTGTTTTACCTTGCCTCTTGTGGAAACAATCTCAAGCCCTTTCTGCACGAAGAAGTTGACAACGTTGACGGCTTCATCCAAAATACCTCCACCGTTTCCGCGCAGGTCAATAACCAGAGATTCAGCGCCTTTTTTCTTCAGATCCAGGATCGTTTCCTTAACCCGGTTCGAGCTGCCGTTGGTAAAGCCGGAATAATGCAAATATCCCACGGCATCATCCAAAACGGCAGAATAGGTGATGGGGTCGATTTCTATTTTTTCGCGAACAAGGGTTATCTCGCGGGATTTGTTTTCTCCGGGACGTTGAATTTTCAGTTTCAACGTTGTTCCGGGAGTTCCTTTTAACTTATCGCTGACCTCTTTTACGGATGCTTTTACCATATCCGCTCCGTCAATTTCCAGAATGGCATCGCCTGCCTTTAGGCCTGCTTTATCGGCCGCAAGTCCTTTGTAGGGTTCGTTGATAATCACCCGGTTGTTGTTGTAGGAAATGATTGACCCTATGCCGCCATATTCGCCTGTAGTCATAAATTGAAGATCACCGATATTCTCTTCGGCATAGTACTCCGTATAGGGATCCATCCGGGCCAGCATGGTGCGGATGGTTCCGTTGATCAAACTGTCTACCTTTACGCTGTCCACGTAGAACATATCCAATTCCCTGATCACGGAGTTGAAAATATCGATGCTTTTGTTGATATCGAAATACCGTTGATTTTTATCGGTTTGCGTGGTTTGGGCTTTAACGGTTGTTGCGATTAATACGATTAATAGAAGAAAAGAAATTTTTTTCATATTTAAAGAAATCCGAAAATGATCGTTTTGTATGTTGTTTTTTGTATTTAGCTGACAAAGAAACGAATTTTTCAGGAATTTAAGGGATTGTTTTAGTTATATGTTTTTAAAATTGAGCGTGGAGTCATGTTTTTAAATTATCTTTGAGACGTTTTTTGCAAAACGATGTTCCTATATGAATAATTATCTCCGTCATATTCTTCTTCCCGTTTTTGTTGGATTCCTGATTTTCACCGTAACCTGCTTGATTAGTTCTGATGATGTCCCTCAACTTCCACAAATTATAGCTTGGGACAAGATAGCTCACTTCGGAATGTTTTTTGTATTGTCGGCCGTCTCCTTGTTTGATTATTATCGCTTGCATAACGGTCGTCCCAGAATGAGCCGCTGGGTTTTCTGGGGATTTATTTTACCTGTTATATACGGAGCAGCTATTGAACTGATGCAGAAGTACTTCTTTAGCTCGCGCAGTGCAGAACTGGCCGATTTTTTGGCCGACCTCCTGGGTTCCCTTACCGCTTGGCTTATCGCTTTATTTTTATACAAAAAAAATCGGAAACAGGAAAAAAAACTATCTTTGTGAAGTGTAAACGAAGAACAAAGCGTTTAGCGTAAAAGATTTATTTTTGAAAACCGTTAAAATCATATGCTTAAAGGATTATCTTTCATTTTTTTATTTGTCCTGGCGTTGGTATCGTGTAACCCTTCCGTGAAAAAGAACGATGTTAATACGCAAAAACAAAATACCGTTCAGGTTCAGGATACCCTTGACCGCCAATACCGGGTAAAAGTAGGAGACCCTGCTCCCGATTTTGAGATGGCTTTGCCCGACGGTAAAAAAATAAAACTATCCGATTTGCGCGGGAGAGTGGTGATGCTGCAATTTACCGCCAGTTGGTGCGGGGTTTGTCGGAAAGAAATGCCGCACATCGAGAAAGAGATATGGCAAAAACACAAAGACAATCCCCAGTTTGCGTTGTATGGTATTGACCGGGAGGAACCGGCAGAAAAAATTCAGGTGCTGCGCGAGGCAACCGGTGTTACCTATCCCATTGGAATGGATCCGGATGCGGGAATCTTCGGGTTGTACGCCGAAAAAGATGCCGGCATCACGCGCAATATCATTATTGACAGGGAGGGTAAGATCGTTATGCTTACCCGGTTGTTTGAAGAAGAGGAATTCAACGAAATGGTTTCCTTGATTGACAAGTTGCTGAGAGCTATGAGTTAAGATTAAATGTACTACATAACACAAAAAAGATCATGAAATACGAAGATTTAAAAATTCTGGACCAACTTCGTGAAAAAGGAAGCATCACCGAAGAAGAATACCAACGTGAAAAAGCGAAGATATTGAATGAAACAACTTCGTCGTCGACATCGTCGGGCAGTAAGCCTCTTTTCGGACTGGAAGAAAACACTTACCTCATGTTGATGCATGTTTCCCAATTGCTGGGTTTGCTGATACCGTTAGCTGGGTTTGTGGCGCCCGTACTCATGTGGGTTATCAATAAGGATATCAACGCCAACGTGGATCTTCACGGAAAAAATATATTGAATTTTACGATCAGCTATCTCATTTACAGTGCGGTACTAGCTATTACAATTATCGGTATTCCGTTGCTCGTCGTTCTGGGTATTGTTTACCTGGTTTTTGTTATTTTGGCTGCTGTTAAAGCCAATAACGGCGAATACTGGAGATATCCGTTTATTATTCAATTTTTAAAATAATGAGTGACGATTTTTTGATAAAATATACCGGAGTACAACTCAACAGAGAGGAAAATATAATTTTACGTGATGTGAACCTGGAGGTCAACCGGGGTGATTTTTTATACATTATCGGTAAAGTAGGGTCGGGGAAAAGTACATTACTGAAGAGTATGTATGCTGAAATTCCGATTGAGTCCGGCGATGCCCGTGTCTTCGATTACCACTTGCAAGCCTTGAAAAGAAAACAGATCCCTTACCTGCGTAGAAAGATCGGTATCGTTTTCCAGGATTTTCAGCTTCTCATCGACCGTACGGTAGAAAAGAACCTGGAGTTTGTGCTCCGGGCGACGGGTTGGAAAGACAAAATAATTATTAAGGACCGTATTATTGAGGTATTGACTCAGGTTGGAATGCAAAACAAAACCTACAAAATGCCGCACGAACTTTCAGGTGGCGAACAGCAACGTGTGGTAATTGCCCGGGCGTTGCTCAATTCGCCATTGCTGATCCTTGCCGATGAACCTACAGGAAATCTGGATCCCGAAACCGGCAGCCAGATTGTAGACTTACTGCAACAGATTTCCAGTGGGGGCACTGCTGTTATTATGTCGACCCACAATTATTCCATTGTCCAGGCTTTTCCCGGACGCATCATGAAATGTGAAAACACGGAATTGGTCGATTTGAAGAATTTCGGCTATTAGAGAATTGTTAGGAGGATTCTCAATAGTTTTTACTATAATTGCAAAAATATTTTTTAACTCAAATATTATGGTTTTCAAAATTAATGTAAATTTTTTTTTAAAGTTGTCCGTATGGATGGCATGCTGTATGGCAGTAACTTCATGTACCGATAAAAAAAACACGGTTAAGGAAAGCAGCAATAATTCAGAGTATTACGTTGCAGCCTACATTTGGCCATCGTGCCATCACGACGAGCGTTTCGGTGATATGTTGTGGCCCGAAGGAACCGGGGAATGGGAGGTGATCAAGAAAGGAAACCCACGATTTGAAGGCCATTACCAGCCGAGGCTTCCGTTGTGGGGTTATGAGATGGATAACGACCCTAAGGTGGTTGAGAAATGGATTGACCTGGCAGTGGAACATGGAGTCAATGTCTTTGTGTATGACTGGTACTGGTATGACGAGGGGCCATTTCTGGAAAGTGCGCTGAACGATGGATTCCTGAAAGCAAAAAATAACTCGAAGATGCAGTTTTATATCATGTGGGCCAATCACGATGTAAAGCGCAATTATTGGAATGTTCACAAATATAAGGACGATACGTCGGTTTTGTGGAACGCTGTTGTTGATGAAAATAATTTTAAGATTATCGTTGACCGGGTGATCAATCAATATTTCAAGCAACCGAATTATTTTAAGATTGACGGCAAGCCCGTTTTCTCTATTTTCAGTATTGACAAGCTGATGGAGAGCTTCGGAGGAGATGCGAAGAGAACACGGGAAGCACTGGATTATTTCCGGGAGGAAGTTAAAAAAGCGGGATTCCCGGACCTGCATATTCAATGGAACCAGGGGGGAGGCTCCCTCATGTCGAAAGAGTCGGCTGAAAAATTTTCAAACAAAGTAGAGGAGATGGGGTTCAACAGTGTTGCCATGTATAACATGGGAGGACTCAACGAAGATTATTTGGTATACGGCGACAATTCAAGAAAAATACGGACTCAAATGGATTCCACATTGAACGTACCGTTATTCCCATGTGTATCTGTTGGCTGGGATGATACGCCGCGTTTTCCAGCGAAAGGCATGAAGGATGTGGTTCATTACCACAACACCCCCGAAAGCTTCGCAGCTTTGTTGTATCAAGCTAAGAAGTATGCTGATAGTCATCCTGAACAAACGAAACTCATTACCATAAATGCCTGGAATGAATGGGTGGAGGGGAGCTATCTCCTGCCTGATATGCAGAATGGATTTGGCTATTTAAAAGCCGTAAAAGAGGTGATGAGCGGGGAATACGAGCCCTAAAAGTACCCGCTACCGGTTCAAATTCAGCCGCAGGCTCATTCCTGCACTTGTGTTGGCTGTGGGGTATGCTGCTGAGGAGACCAACGGCACATGAATGGTTTTATCGAAGAATGCACGGAGCGTGAGTGACCGGCTCAACGCATAGTCCGCAGAAAAGCGGATGGCGGTGGTTTTTAATCCGCTGGTGGCTTGGGTAAACCGGTCTTCGATCTTACGGATAAGGGCCTGTGTGATTTTGTGCGACACATCTACCCGGATGTTCAGGTCGTTGTTGAATTCCGGCAGGTTATCGGCGTTCTCTGTTTGCGTTGCTTGTGCGCGGTTAACACGTGTTTGCCTGCGACCGGCTTTTACCGAGTTAGAGCCAAAGCCGATAATGCGGTTAAAATCGGGTAGTCGGTAACCTAACCCGAAAACCATATCGTTGTCGTTCGTTTCCACGACTTGGTAAGATGCGATGTTCAGGTTGAGCGAACGCGTGTGGTTAATGCGGAAATTGAAGGTCATGTTGTTATCGAGTACCCCCCGTGCCTCGATAAGCGGACTAAAAGTTTCGATCAGGTTTACCGCGGAGATGTCGTATGGTGACGACGGAACAGGCGAACCGGTAAGCACATCGCGGACATATCCCAAATCGGACGTATCATCCAGGGGTACCCAGCTGAGGAACGAGGAGAACGCTCCTACACGATACTGCGACACATATTTGTGCGTAAGCAGCAGCGATTTGAAGTTTGCCCGGAGCGCAGGCAGCATTTGTAAAACGTTGTACGAAATGTCCCAGTTGGGCAGTAGCGATAGCAGGTCAGGAAAAGCGGTCAATCCGATTTTTTGAGCATCCCGTCCCGTGTAGGCGGCCAGGAAAGAGGGTATCAGCACATCTGCCGAATGGAGGTTCACGTCGCCGTTTTCCGGACTAAAGGGCTGGTTTTGAAATGCCGTTTCAGCAATAAACCCCCGATTGGGGTAGGTGGAGTTTTGGTACCGGCTGCGTACCCTGCCGGCGACGACTTCCCGGTTTGCCAGGAACCGGTCGAACGATGGCGAGGCGTAATCATTTCTAGCCTTGGAGTTCTCAAAAGCCGAAGCCAAGGCTAATGTACTTATCGCAAAACTTCCGCCGTAAATTTTGGGCATTCCGTCGAACATATATTGGATTTCCGTACGGCGGCTATTTTCATACAGCGCATTTAAATCAATTTTCAGGCCGCGGAGCGGTTCAAGTGTGGCCTCCATACGCACGTTATGTGTTTGTTGGTATAGAGCCGGCGAGATATTGTCTGCGTTTTTAACTAACCAGTTGTTGGCATCAGACTTTTCCAGAAAACGTTCACCTCCATCAAATCCAAAAGCAAAGCCCAGCCCGGGGATCAGTCCCGCAGGCGTGTGGCTTTGTCCGAAAAAATCACCGACCATAGGATCAAAACCCGGAATATCTGTCCTGGACCTGTACCCGAAATTTACGTTCACACTGCGCACCATCATCAGGCTGCGTGCCAGGTATTGGGCAACGTCTGCATCAAAGCGTTGTCCGGTTTTTCGCAGAAACCCTATTTTGTTGTACAGCTGTACCAGGTTCAGCCGTCCGTTTACGGTGAGCGACAGGTCGTTTTGCAAAATGTTTCCGATATTTTCATCGCGGATAAACGCACCTCGTTCCCACCGGTAACGCGAATTGTATGCTGTGCTTACACTCATCCAGTCCAGAACAGGAATTTGCGCAAACGGAAGTGTGTAGCTTATATCTGCCGTTTGTTCGTAATTGAGTGGCTTTCCCAGGTTCTGAATACTCTGAATGACAGAATCTTTCCAAAGCTCATAGTCGTCGCGGTTAAGTTTTTTGTTTACCTGCAGATAAGGTTCTTCTATTTCAGCAATGGTGCCCGAACGGAACGAGGTCTTCAGGTTTCGGGTCAGGTCCCAGGTAATCGAAAAATCCCTGTCCCAAGTGAAGAATTGGCTGAACGTTAAATACTGCCGTTGCGACTGTGAAAATCCCGACATGTGTGCGTTCAGATCGCGTAGCTGCGTTTCCTGGTAGTTTCGCATCAGTTGGGAACTGATCTGGATATTGTTGGGGAGGTAGTTGAAACTGAAATTTTTAAAAGGTTCAAACGGTTTCACAAGTGGAGTGTAACCGTAATTCGCCTGCAAGCGCTGATGGATGCTGTTGTTGTATTCGGTATCGGGGCTTTGAAAATGGTTCTCGCTGTAGGAATATCCGAAACTGAAATTCGTTGGGTCGTACGGCATCGGATTCTTACTCTTTATATTCATTTTTATATTGTTCAGAATCAAACTTTTGTTTAGTGTTTGTGTGACAGCCAGGCGAATAACCGAATCCCGTTCTTGTTTGTTTCGCGTGTTTTTTAACGATTCCGAAAGCAAAATATCCCGGTTGAGCGGATCATATTGTGGTGCGGTAGTTTGATTGGAATAGGAATAGTAGAGGGGAGCCGATATCTTTAACGGCTCAGGTAGGAATCGTCCCAGTTCCATATTCATGGCGACATTTATTGATGAATAATCGTCGTTCCGTCTTTCCAGCAAGCTTTGGTCAAGTGTACCGAAGCCCACTGTCTCCTTTCTTCCCGAAACCGTTAACGACCCGATATCCGATAACGCGAGATTAACGTTCCCCTGTACCGCCCAACCTCCTTTCTCGTCGAACTCGCTTAATCGGAGTTCGTTTGCCCACACTTCGGAAGACTTGGCGCTGACGGAGTTATTTCTAACGCCGATCATTATCACTTTCACTTCGGCAAGTGACGGATTTCCCACAACGGTTAACCTGTTCTCCGGCTTTTGGGGATCTGCTTCGGAATAAGGAGTAAGGTAGGTCACACCGCTTCCACGACGTTTTTCCGCATTGCGTTTCAGTTTCAGGCTTGTCAGCAGTTCAAGCGGAAAATCGAACTTGTTCCCGGGTTTCCATACCGTTTCCTGGTGATCGGGGATGTTCGAACTGTAGCGTCCTGCAGGAGTTAATTTAAGTGGAATTTCGTACTCGTAATAATTGTTCCGGTAATCAGAACCGATACGTAAAAAAATACTCATCTCGTCGTCTTGCAGATCGCTGCTGCCGTCTGCCGTTTCTTCGGCATGTATGAACATCTGGAGGCGTTTGTAGCGACGCAGGTCGTACTCGGTGTTTTTGTAAATGGCGCGTGAGTCGCCCGGATCGAGATCCTTCACTTTCAATGCGATGGCTTGCTCGTTTTGTTGACGAAGTTGCGGCTGGCTAGGATCGAGGATACGTGTCACACCCGGAGGTAAAACGTAATTCACGGGAGTACGGTCTCCGTTCTCTTCGATGCTTACGGTTGAGACTTCCAGCTTACCCGGTCCCGCTACGGTTCCGCCTGATTGAAGGCTTTGAGTGTATGTCCGCCATTCACTGCGCACGAGTTCCAGCGTGGCAAACCGAAGAAATACAGGTTGTCCGAAACCGGTAAGAAACATTCTCATAAACCGGATGTTGTTGAATCCCCTCATATTACCTACCCGGGACTGGTAATCACGTAGGGGAATCTTAAATTGATACCAGTTCACTTTTCCCGTTTTTCCGTTGCGCAACGAAACGTTTGCTTCTCGTTTATCAACGATATAGTTGCTACCCACTGTCATGTTTCCGGGACGAAGCTTCACTTTATACTGGTAATACGACTCGTTCTCATTCAGCGTATTATCGTTGTCAATATCTTCCACATCGGGTGTTGTGCGCGATGCGGTGGAGTAGGGCTGTGTTTCATCGGGTGCGAGAGAATTTCCTTCGGTCCCGTTGTAGTATTTATAACGGTCCAGAATGCTCAGTTGCGCCCGGTCCTGTTCTTGTCCCCTGTAATGCCTGAAATTGTCTCCTGAAGGGTCGTTGAGTAATGAATGTCTGTCTGCCCGCATTCTTGGCAATACCTCTTCCGAAAGTTTAGGAATAATTTCATCCAAATAGGCGGCGTAGGTAGGAAACGCTTTTTCTTCTTCCGTGCTTAATCCGTTCAGACCCACGTCCTGTACACGGCGTGATTCGTCTCCCTGCGAATTATCGAAAGCATAGACGGTGGACTGGCGCAGGGGGTATTTTCCCCAAATACTGGTACCGGAGGTACTCGCATCACCGTTAACAGGTAATCCGTTTTCAAAAAACTTTTTTCCGTCTTTCAGCACGTCTTCCGAAATTTCACCCAGGTTAAAATACAAATCGCCGCCACGGTCAGCTCCCGTTTTATCGTTCACAAACGGGTCCATCAGCCAGAATTCGATATATTCGATGTTGGCCGCTTCAAAATCGCGAATGTCCATTTTTCGGGTGATTCCTCCCCACCGCTTTTCCGGGTTAAGTAATTTTCCTTCGGGATCGATGCTGGTGTCGAGGTTGTATGGGCCGCGTTCGTCGGGGTAAAAAGAGATGTTCATCACCGGAAGTGTAGGGGGATCGCCGTAAACGGCTTCCTTGTCGGGAAAAATCTCACGTTCGTAGATTTCGCGTACCAGGTGATTGGAAAGCTGCTCCTTGTCGTTTTTTATGTGTGCGGGGGTGAGTGAGGAGTTCCGGTGTGTAAACAGCCCGTCAATATAGAACCACGCCATGTGCGCCCGGTTTTTTCCGTAATCGATATTGTTGGTTAATGCCGCTTCGGGAAACAGCCCGGTGGAGGTATCGTTGAATGGTGTTGATGCCAGCGACCAACCGTAGGGTGACCGTAAGTCGATTCTTGAGGTAGATGTTTCAAAATCGTCCAGGTAAGAATATCCGCCTGTGTACTTGTTGCGATAATGTCCGGGAATCATGTGGGCAAATTCCAGGTTGGCTGTCAGTTGGGATGGGGCGGAGGCGTCCACGAAGGGCAGTATATCGAGCAGGCGGGTTAGCGCATACGATTGTTTCCTAAACGAGGTATTCAGGCCCCAAAGAGTGTTTTTTACAGATTCTTCGCCAAAAACGGTTTTCACGGTAAGGGGTTTTTCGTAATAGTGCATAACGGTAGCTCCAACCCTGAAATCTTTCGAGAAGTTGTACGCCAGGTCAACTCCCATCATTGTTTTACGCTGCATGTTGAACACCGATTGATTTTCGAGTGTCACGGTCACAGGTGTTCCCGCATCCAGGATCGCCTGGTTGATGATAGTTACCGTCCCGGAAATATAATCCACCGTATAGTCGGTGCCCTCGATTAACGCTACGCCGTTAGCTGTGACCCGCACGGATCCGCGCGTAATGTTCGTGGCATTCAGGTTGAGTTCCGCGCCCGAACTGCCCCGGTATTCGCCCGAAATCCTGAATTTATTTTTCTCTGCAAACTGCCGGGCAACGGTCAGTGTGGAGTCATAAAGTTGTTGAAAAACGTATTTTTCAGCAACGGCATCGTCAGCGATCATTTTTCGCAAGTGTGAACCGAAAGGTTCCACTACAGGAAAGATGATCCGTCCGTTATCGGCCATAACGGTGTAACCGTCCAGAAAGTCAAAAATACCGTCAGGATGAGGGTCGTTAGCTGAATTCAGGTTGTCCAGATTCATCACGCTCAGCAATAGGTGATCGCGGATATCGCCTTCGGGAATATAATTCAGGTAAACGCCGGTGGTGTCGCTCTGGTAAGTGATGCTGAGCTTAAACCGGTCTTTCTGTATGTTGTACGCATTATATCCCAGTGAATAGATATTTTTCATCATCAAATCCCAGGTATAGGCTTGCGGAGAAAGGGAGACAGACTTCAAGAGCTTCAGAAAAAGGGCACCAACGTTTTGGTTGGATGAAAATTCCCCCACCTGATAAGCTTTTCCGTTGTAGATGTATTCGTAGGCAACAGCTAGTACTTCATCGGCCTGCAACGGTGTACGCAACGAAACATAACCCAATTGCGGCTGGAAAGTATATTCGGAAGGAGTGAGCAGCCGTGCGCTTTCAATTTTCTCGTAATCGCGGCCCATAATCACGGTTGAAGGAAGGACTGCCGCGGTTTGGCTGATATCGCGTGCGGCAACGTAAGTGGAGATCAGCTGGCGGTACATCGTATTGGCATCGTTATGCGGCACAGTTTCTGTACCGGTAGACGACCACAGGGGATTATGAATGGAGCTGTGCTCCCCCAGATCAGCTAAAGCCAGTATGTCCCGTGCCTGGTCATAGCTGCTTCGTTTGTTGGTCACCCATACTTCTAACCGGGTTATCGAGACCGCCGATTGGACGTAAGGCAATTTTGCCAGTGCTTTGTCGTAATTGTCCCTGAAGTAATGACTTAAAAAGAAATGACGGTTTTCGTCGTACTGATCGGCATTAATTTCGAAAGGTGTGGTTTGAACGGCACCGCGAGAACTGATGGTCCTGGATTCCGACTCCTGTTGCGACAAAACAGTGCTTACGCGCAATTTGCCGAACTGTAGGTCTGATTTGATACCGAAAAGAGCTGTTCCGCCGTTGATAAGCGAGTTTTCGGTGGTCATACTCACGTTTCCGGCTTCCATGTTTTTGATGATTTCGTCTTCATCACCCTGATAAGCGAGTTTTACACGTCTGGCATCGAAATTGAACGCAGCATCGGTATCGTAATTCAGTCCGAAATTAATCTTGTTGCCGACTTTGGCATTGACGTTAAGCTGAATTTGTGGATCGAGATCGAACCGGGTTCGCTTTCGGGAGCGCTCGGGGAGGGTGGGGTTGTCGATTACGTTTCTTATTAACCCGCTGCTGAGTTCTATCGATCCCTGAGTGGTCAACTGGATTCCGCCAGGCCCGAAAACGTCTTCCAGCAGCGTGTTGCTCCGACGTAGGTTGAAAAACGGTAACGGCTCCTTGCCTGCAGGTTTGTCCTCTTTCCTGATGGCATTTCTATTTTTGAAATACTTGTCGTTCGATTCTTTCAACGTATATTCCATGTACTCCGCAGGCGTCATGGTAAATGGAATTCCTGTTACCTTATCGCCGACTTTGTTTTGGAAAACATACCGGTTGGTTTTGTAATCATAAAACACTTCCGTTCTTATGTTCGAGGGTGTTTGGAGATCGGCAGGTAATTTTTTAGTTAGGTCTTCCACCGTTTCAACGGTCGTTTTCTGCACCGGAAACCTTGATTTGGTGGTGTCTTGCTGAGCAACAACAGGTTGTATTCTGCTTACAGCAAGCAGAACAATGAGAAAGAGGTTATATAATGCTGTTCTTTTCAATTATCCAGTGAGTGGATAGATAACATAACTCACAACTCATTTTACATCCGTTTCAACGCCTCTTTAATAATGGCCTCTACCGATAGTGACGGTGATTCTTTCGCTATTTTTGCCACTGCCTTTTCCGAAGCTTGTTTGGTAAATCCTAGCATCACCAGTGCAGAAACAGCCTCCAGGGCCGCTCCCGAGATAAACAAGGCAGCCGGTATTTTCACCGTTGAACCCTCTTCCGTATACTTGATCTTATCCTTCAGATCGATGATGATGCGTTGTGCGGTTTTTGCACCGATACCCTTTACAGACTGGAGTACAGTCGCGTTTTCAGAAGCAATAACCGCTTCCAGTTCACGGGAACTGAGTGACGACAAAATCATTCGTCCTGTGCTTGGGCCGACACCCGATACGCTGATAAGGTGTAGAAAAATTTCGCGTTCGTGTTTGTCGGCAAAACCAAAAAGCACGTGTGCATCTTCGCGGATGGATTCAAAAATGTAAAGCTTGGCCGATTGTTTGCCGTTGAGTGCGGTGTACGTGTTCAGGGAAATATTTGCCATATAGCCAATGCCATTGCATTCAATTGTAATGGAAGCAGGTGTTAACTCAGCGATTTCACCTTTGATATAGTCAATCATAAATTCAAAAAGTTGTAACGATACTCGATTCAGTAAATATAACGGAAATTTTGGTTAAAACGTATAAATCAGGGGGAGAAAAATCGTTTATAAGCAAAAACCTTAAAACAACCTTTCCGGACACAGGCAACTCAGTAGGTTTTCACTTGACTTTCCTTCCTATGAACCGGATTACGTTACCGGTACCTATGTGGCTGCTTCCTTCGGAAAGTTCCACCTCTCCTTCACTTGATTCGATGGGCTCAAAATCGTCAAAATCACTCCGGATCATCTCCAGGGTATACAACATCCCGATATTTCGTGGCCCACCGATATTGGGATATTTTTTCTGATATTCGATGTGCTGTTGGCTGAATCCCTCCACAATAATAAGACCCTCGGGCTTGATAAGTTTACCGATCAACCGGTGATACTCCAAACGCAGTTGTGGGGTAAAATGAGCATAAATAAGAGCGGCAGCGGTGAAAATTTCTCCCTCCAACGGAAGATCGGGAAGTTCACCTACTCGATAATCAATTTTTACACCGGCTTTGTCAGCCAGTTTTAGGGCTTTCTTCTTTCCTTCTTTGCTTTGGTCGAACGCGACTACCTCCAAGCCTTTCTTGACAGCATACACGGCATTCCGGCCTTCTCCTTCGGCCGGTAGAAGTAATCTTCCGGCCGGTAGAAAAGTATCTATTGCGTACTTGAAGTATTCATTCGGTTCTTCTCCGTAAACATATTCATTTGTGGAATATTTGTTGTCCCAGAATTCTTTCATTCCGATTCTCGTGTTAATTCTTCGAGTGCGTAAATCAAGCGGGTTTGGGAGCCATCCTGCGATCCGAAAATTGACCGGGTCGGGTTGCCTTCTTTATCCAACAGAATCCAATGGGGTGTGCCCTCGCATTCAAACGTTTCGTAATTTGTTTTTTCAATGTCAAAATAGATAGGGAATGGTAGCTCCTTCATTGTAAATAAGTTGAGGATGTCGTCTTTGGAGATCATCTCTTTCCCAAAAGTGGTGTGGATGGCCACTACGTTCAGGTCTTTGAATTCCTGCAGGTAGTCGTAGGCCAAGGGGATTGCCCTGCCCACACATCCCAGGCAATGGATGTTGAAAAACAAGATTAGCAGAGGTTTTCCCCGATAAATATCCATTAAATTCAGCGTGTTGCCGTCCAGAGACTTTACGGTGATTTTTTCTGTTTTAGGTTGCATCTTTTTTGTTTTTATATTTGTCAAGCATTTTTATCATCTGTAGGATAGCCATGTTGGTTGTTCTGTTTATGTTTTCTTCGCGGGAAGTACCGAATTGATATTTTTTCGTTACCGTTTCGCGATGCATCCGGGTGCAAATCCATACCGTTCCCACTGGTTTTTCGGGTGTGCCTCCATCAGGGCCGGCAATACCTGAAACGGCTATGGAGCAGTCGGTCTTCATTTTTTCAGATACATTCTGCGCCATTTGCTCCACTACTTCGCGGCTGACGGCACCGTACGTTTCAATTGCTTGGTTTGAAACCTCCAGCAGGGAGATTTTAACTCTGTTGTCGTACGATACAACCGTACCTTTGTAATACTCCGACGCGCCCGGAACAAGCGTTATCCGGTGGGCAATGTTTCCTCCGGTGCAACTCTCGGCTGTGGAGAGGGTGAGCTTTTCTTTTCTCAAAGCTTCACCCAGCAATGCTTCAAGCGGTTCATCACTATCAGCAACAAGGAAATCGCACAACACTTCCCTGAGTTTTTTCTCTTGAAACCTCATTTCCGGAAGGTTCTCTTTGCCCCGGGCCGACAGTCGTAAGCGGATCAATCCGTAGGAGGGGAGATAGGCGAGTGAGAAATTGCCTGGAAGTGTCGCTTCAAAGTCTTCCAGCAGGATGGCCAATGACGATTCCGTGATTCCCGATACGAGGAATGAAGACTTCAGGTAGTCAACCGATAGGAATCGTTTTTTTAATCGGGGAATGATTTCAGTGGTTACTGCTGTTTTCATCTCGAAAGGAACACCTGGCATTGAAACCAATATGTGGCTTCTTTGTTCAAACCAAAGAAGGGGGGCTGTTCCGACTCTATTCTGTATAACAGTACAACCTTTCGGAACAAAAGCCTGGTTCTTTGTCAATTCATTCATCGGATAATTTTTGTGTGCAAAGAGACGGTTGATTTGTCGAAAGACTTTTTCGTTGAAAATTAATTCGGTACGGAAGTAGTTGCAGAGTGTTTTCTTGGTAATATCGTCCCGGGTGGGTCCAACTCCCCCCGTCATCAACAGTACATCCGCCCTGGAAAAGCCTGTGTCAATAGCTTTCGCCATATCTTCTTCCTGGTCGCCGACGGTTGTAATTGCCACGGTTTCAAATCCCTGCCGGGTGAGTTCTGCTGCCATCCAGGCGGAATTGGTATCAATGATTTGCCCGATAAGGATTTCATCTCCAACGGTTATAATCTCTATTTTCATTTGTGTGTAACCGATTTACATGCTTGTTTCTTTTTAGCTTTCCAATTTCGTACAAAATTAAGCTATCGGAATCGATTTTTTCTAAATTATTTCTATTTAATTTTTCTATTTCAATGAATTGTTATATCTTTGCATTCCGAAAATCCAAAGCAACAAAAATAAAACAAATCATATAACAATGAAAAAAGAAATACATCCAAGCAATTATCGCCCGGTAGTTTTCAAAGATATGTCGAACGAAGAAATTTTTATTTCACGTTCTACTATAAACGCCAAGGAAACCATTGAGATTGACGGTGTTACTTATCCTTTGGTGAAACTTGAAATTACCAGTTCATCGCATCCGTTTTACACCGGAAAACAAAAATTGGTGGATACAGCCGGACGTGTCGACAAGTTTATGAGCCGTTACGGAGATCGTAAGAAAAAATAAATCCTTTTTCAGGTAATAATAAAAAACGGTGGTTTTCGAAAGAGAATCACCGTTTTTGTTAACGAACAATGCGAAGCCGACAAACTATTTGGGATAGCCAACCGTTTGTGTGAGCAGCACTTCCTGATTTGCCGGTAATTGCAGGAGCTCTTCAAGTACCTTTTTGTCGTACGAACCGCGTACAACCGTTGCCAATCCTTCAGAGGCGCAGAACAAATAAATATTTTGCGAAACAAAGCCGCAATCGGTGTATGCATAGTTTTTGCCCGATGCTTTTCCGGAATCGGAAACAAAAAGGATATTCACCGGTGCGTTGGCAACATAGGTTTGTGTACCAGCACTTTTCCTATAATCGCCTTTTTTTACCAACGCCAGTCTATGTTCCCGGGCATTGTAAAAATAAATACCGCTTTTCATCACCAGGTAAAGTTCGAGTTCCTGCCTGTTGTTGGCTGTTGGGGCAGTACGCTTATCTTCGCGGTTAAATCCGTTGGCCGCCCAAAGTAAATTGGATAGAACCTCGTCCGGCAGTTCTTTTTCCTGAAACTCACGGGCGGATTTGCGTTCACTCAACGCCTGCATTAGGGGTTTTCCGCCTTTTTTATCCGGAGCGGAGAGTTGAATGTCCTGAGCATCCAAGGGTAGTGTCAGCCATGAAAATAAAAGAAAAATAACCAATTTGTTCATGCTTAAAATTTTAGATTTACGACGTACAAATATAGCCAAAAATGCCGAACGTATGGTTTAAAAACAGGTTAAAATATAGCGGATTATCCCATTTTTCAGGCATCGGTTGTGTCAGAAACCGAGAGGTAGGTGGAGGTCCTGTGGTTTTTCCATTGATTGAAAAGCCGTGAAAATAAACTTTTATATGTAAATTTGCATTTCCAACATAAGTTCAGTCGATAATGAAAAAATATTTTTTTGCCCTGATTCTTATCACGATGTCGGTTTTTGCAAATGCCCAGGTAGTATTGAGCGACAGTGCCAAAATAAGCCTGATGACCTGCGGGCCATGGTCGGGAGCAGTTTATGCGTTTTACGGACATACGGCGTTGCGTGTACAGGACGATTCCACGGACATGGATATTGTATTCAATTACGGTTTTTTTGACCCTACCCAGCCCAATTTTATGTATCACTTCGTAAGGGGGGAGACCGATTATATCTTGGGAACAACATCTTTTGAAGGATTTATCAGCGAATATGCCTACAAGAAGGTGGCCGTTTATGAACAGGAGCTTAATTTAGCTCAACCGGAAAAGCAACAGTTATGGGAGGCCTTGTACCTCAATCATTTGCCGGAAAACAGGGGGTATCGGTATAATTATTTTTACGACAACTGCGCCACACGTCCGCGCGATATGGTGGAGAAATTCGCCGGAGGTAAGATTATATACCCACCCACAAAGGAAGGACAAACCTATCGGGATCTCTTGCACGAATGTTTACAACCCTATCCGTGGAACAAATTCGGTATTGATTTGGTCATAGGTGCGGGAGCCGATTCCCCTATTGATGTTCGTGCAAAAATGTTTATTCCTTCTTATTTGATGAATTCATTTGAGGGGGCAACCGTTGTTAAGAACGACTCTGTTAGCTATCCCCTTATCAGAAGTACAACTACGGTATTGGTTTCAAATGAGGAGGACAATGGTAGCGAACAGATTATATTTTCACCGTTAATAGCAGCATTCGCACTTTTTTTTATAACCTTGCTGGTATCGGTGATTCAATACATAAAGTGGAATAAAACCCAGTTGCCCCAAATTTATGACACGATTTTGTTCGCTGTTTACGGCTTGGGAGGATGTATCCTGTTTCTCCTGATGTTTTTTTCGGAGCATCCGGCTACAAATCCTAACTGGAATTTTGTATGGCTAAACATTTTTGCGCTTGTCGCTGCCATTTTATTTTGGGCAAAGCCGGTGAAAAAAGCGGTAAATATCTATCATTTTATTAACTTTGCAGCCCTAACCCTCTTTCTGCTTTTCTGGTGGTTGCTGCCACAACAATTACCGGTGGCAGGCATTCTTTTTTCAATGAGTATGTGGCTCAGATCGGGAATGAATGTATTTATGCAGACGAAAAGGAGAAAGGTTAATAAGCGGTATGTTTCGTCGAAATACATGAAGGCAGGTTGGGGGCAATGATGTGAATCAAAACGTAGCACGGTTTTTGCATGATACAATAAGAACTGGATTGCGCACATAAAGAAGCCAACAGAACAAGCTTAAATGAAAGATATACTCTCAAATGAATAAAATATTATCCTCTCTTGTCGCTCTTTTTTCGGTAACCGCTCTTTGTGCCCAGGACACACCAATCGTCCCCAAGTTGGTTGTGGGGATCACCATAGATCAATTACGCGGCGATTACCTGGAGATGTTTCAACATACTTTCGGAGAAAAAGGATTTAAAAAGCTCCTGAATGGGGGGTTGGTTTATGCAGATCTGGAATTTGATTTTCCCCACCTCGATCGTGCTTCCACCATCACTACCATTTTCACGGGTGCCAATCCCGCTTACCACGGAATTACCGGAGAAAACAGGTTTATACTGAAAGAAAACCGGGAAATTCCTGCTTTTTCCGATAACAATTATGCCGGAAATTTCACTACCGAACGTTATTCTCCATTACCTGTAAAGGTTTCTACCCTTGCCGACGAACTCAAAATCGCTTCCGGAGGACAATCGGATGTGTTTGCTTTTGCGCCTCACGCTTCACAGGCATTGGCATCCGGAGGACACGCTGCCAGTGGTGCGTACTGGGTTGAAGACATGACCGGAAACTGGGCAACGACGGCTTTTTATAAAACCCGGCAACCCATCGTGGATCAACATAACCGTACACCGGAGTCATTGAGTAAGAAAATTGGTTCCATCACGTGGCGCCCAGCTATCGACATATCGAATTACAAAGCGTTTCCTTATACCAAGAACCTGTATAACTTCCAGCATTACTTCGGTGTGGATAAAAAAAATCACGTTCGGTTATTGAAACAGTCGCCTTATGTTAACACGGAAGTTCGTGAAATTGCAGAGAAGGTACTAAAATCCAGCTCGTTGGGAAAACGTCAAAATCCTGATTTCCTGGCGTTGACTTTCTATGCCGGCAATTTTGAAAATTCGCTCGACAAAAACTATTCCGTTGAAGTGCAAGACACTTACTACCGGCTGGATCAGGAAATAGAGAAACTGCTCGAAGCTATTGATTCAGCTGTAGGCCTGCAGAACACCCTGATCTTTGTGGTTTCCACCGGATATTTCAACGAGCAGGAGATCCACCCTTCGGATATGGTTACTTCGGGAGGTGATTTTTATCCCGACAGGAGCATCGCATTGCTCAACATGTATCTCATGGCTATTTACGGCCGCGAACAATGGGTCAGTAAATATTACAGCCAGCAGCTGTTTTTCAATCGCAAACTTATCGAAGACCGGAAAATCAACTTCGTGGAATTTCAGCAAAAAGCGGCTGAATTTCTTGTTCAGTCGGCCGGTATACAGGATGTCATTACCTCTCACCAGATGCTGCACGGTGCTTACAATCAACGTGTGCAACATTACAGAAATGGTTTCTACAAAGGAATATCGGGTGATCTTTACCTGGAATTACAGCCCGGATGGAAGGTAGTGGTTGAGAATGACCTCAACAACAACGTCCGCGTAAGAGACAATGCCGTTCATGCGCCGGTCATCTTTTTCGGAAACAACATTAAACCGCAGCGGATCAATCGTGTGATTGATGCAACGGAGATCGCCCCCAGCGTTTCACACCGCTTGCGGATTCGTGCTCCCAACGCTGCCCAAGCCAATATTTTGGAAGAACTGTTTTAAATAGAGAAGTTAACAATTAACAATTAAAATTAAGGGGACCGGATAAATCCGTACAACAGGTCGGACCTGAAATCCGAAACCCGCAATACAAAACAATATGGGATTCAATTCATTTATAAGTAAAATATTTGGTAATAAGGCACAGAGGGACCTGAACGAGATAAACCCCATTGTAAATTTAATAAAGGAGGCTTATCCGGGAATAGCCAAGCTCTCAAACGATGAGTTACGTGCAAAAACCAAAGAACTCGAAAAGAAAATAGAAGAATACATTGCCGCGGATAATGCCCGGATAATGGAACTGAAAGCCGGCATCGAAGATGTGGAATTGGAAAAGCGCGAGTCGGTATGGAACGAAATCGACAAGATTGAAAAAGAGGTTACATCGAAATTGGGGAAAATATTGTTGGAAATTCTTCCCGAAGCGTTCTCTATCGTCAAGGAAACCGCGAAAAGATTCAAGGAAAATCCGGAGACTGTGGTCACGGCCACTGATTTTGACCGCGATTTAGCGGCCAGGCACGATTTCGTTCGTATCGAAGGCGATAAGGCTGTCTTCCTGAACCGTTGGATTGCCGGTGGCAATGAAATAACCTGGGACATGGTGCACTACGATGTGCAGCTGTTTGGGGGGGTGGTGCTGCACCAGGGCAAGATTGCCGAGATGGCAACCGGTGAAGGGAAAACGTTGGTGGCCACCCTGCCGGTATTCCTCAATGCGCTTACACACAGGGGAGTGCATGTGGTTACGGTGAACGATTACCTGTCGAAGCGTGACTCGGAGTGGATGGGGCCTATTTACATGTTCCACGGGCTTTCGGTAGATTGTATCGATAAGCACGAACCCAACTCCGATGCCCGCCGCAAGGCTTACGAAGCAGACATCACTTTTGGAACGAATAACGAGTTCGGTTTCGATTACCTGCGCGACAACATGGCTGTTTCTCCCAAAGACCTGGTACAACGTATACACAACTATGCCATTGTGGACGAGGTTGACTCCGTGTTGATTGACGATGCACGTACCCCCCTGATCATATCGGGGCCTGTTCCGAAAGGGGATGATCAGTTGTTTGATCTTTTCCGTCCACGGGTGGAGCAGGTGGTAAAAGCACAGCGTGATTTTACTACCCGGTTGCTTGCTGATGCAAAAGCCAAAATGACTTCGGAAGATAAAAAGGAACAGGAGGAAGGCGCTCTATTGCTGTTCCGTTCCTACAAAGGTATGCCAAAATACAAGCCGCTCATCAAATTTTTAAGTGAACAGGGTGTGAAAGCGGCCATGCTGAAGACCGAAGAGTTTTATATGCAGGAGCAGTCGCGCAACATGCATATCGTTACCGACCCGTTGTACTTCGTGATTGACGAGAAACAGAACAGCATCGAATTGACCGATAAAGGCATCGACCTGCTGACGGGGAAGTCGGACGATCCGCACTTTTTTGTGTTGCCCGACATTGCCTCGCAACTGGCCGAACTGGACAACCTGCCGTTGTCCGACGAAGAGAAAGCAGCTAAAAAAGATGAGCTCCTACAGAATTACGCGATAAAATCGGAACGTGTTCATACGATAAACCAGCTTCTTAAAGCTTACACCCTGTTCGAGAAAGACGACGAGTACGTGGTGATCGACAACAAAGTGAAAATCGTGGATGAACAAACAGGCCGTATTATGGAAGGACGCCGTTACTCTGACGGGTTGCATCAGGCTATTGAGGCAAAGGAACGGGTGAAAGTGGAAGCTGCGACGCAAACCTTTGCCACCATTACCTTGCAAAACTACTTCAGGATGTATAACAAGCTTGCGGGTATGACCGGGACAGCAGAAACAGAGGCTGGTGAATTTTGGGACATTTACAAGCTGGACGTGGTGGTGATTCCAACCAACCGGCCCATTGTCCGTAATGATATGAACGACCGCATCTATAAAACCAAACGTGAGAAATATACAGCGGTAATCGACGAAATAGAAAATACCATTTCTAAAGGCCGCCCGGTTCTGGTGGGAACAACCTCAGTAGAGATTTCCGAACTGTTAAGCAGGATGCTTACACTTCGAAAAATAAAACACAACGTGTTGAACGCCAAATTACATCAACGCGAAGCGGAAATTGTTGCCAATGCCGGACAGCGTGGAATGGTAACCATTGCTACCAACATGGCGGGGCGTGGTACCGATATTAAACTTACGCCGGAGGTAAAAGATGCCGGAGGGTTGGCTATTATAGGTACGGAACGGCATGAAAGTCGCCGTGTCGACCGTCAGTTACGTGGCCGTGCCGGCCGTCAGGGAGATCCGGGCTCTTCGGTTTTTTTCGTATCTCTCGAAGATGACCTGATGCGCTTGTTTGCCACCGAACGGATTGCCGGGCTTATGGACCGGATGGGCTTCAAGGAAGGCGATATGCTTGAGCACGACATGTTGAACAAATCGGTGGAACGTGCCCAGAAAAAAGTGGAGGAAAACAACTTTGGTATTCGTAAACGGTTGTTGGAATACGATGACGTGATGAATTCTCAACGCGAAGTGATCTATAAACGTCGCCGTCATGCATTGATGGGCGACCGTATCGAGATTGATGTTACCAACATGATAACGGAGACGGCCAAGAATGTGGTGGAGGCTAACGAGGACGATTTCGAAAACATGAAACTGGACCTTTTCCGTGTAATGGCAGTTGAGATTCCTTTCTCCGAAAAAGAGATGAAGGAGATGAAAATCGACGTGCAAGTTGAAAAAGTGGTTCAAAAGGCTATTTCGGGATTCAAGCGCAAAACGGATCGATTGGCAGAAATTGCCCAGCCGGTTATCAAGGATGTGTACGAAAAACAGGGTGCCATGTATGAAAACATCCTTATCCCCATTTCCGATGGAAAAAGAATATACAACATTGCTACCAACCTGAAAGAAGCGTATGAATCGGGGTCAAAAGCGCTGGTCAAATCGTTTGAAAAATCAATTTTACTCCACACCATCGACGAAGACTGGAAGGAACATCTCCGGGAAATGGACGAATTACGACATTCGGTTCAAAACGCCAGTTACGAACAAAAAGACCCGCTACTGATTTATAAGCTTGAATCGTTTAGTCTATTTAAAATAATGGTCAACGACATCAATTCAAAGGCGGTTTCTATCCTCATGCGTGGCCAGATTCCCGTTCAGGATCCTAAAAACGTTCGCCAGGCTGCCCCTGAACAGAAAACCGATTACAGCAAATACCGTACTCAAAAGGATGAAATTGAAGGGGGGCCCTCATCCAATGGTTCACCTAGACAGCCTGAACAAAGAAAACTAGAGCCAGTCCGCGTGGAAAAGAAAGTGGGTCGAAACGATCCATGCCCTTGCGGAAGCGGGAAAAAATTCAAAAATTGTCACGGACAAGGTGCCTGATAGTAGTCTAAAAGATAAAACAACAGAACAAACAAACCCGAAGCAAATTTAACTTGCTTCGGGTTGTTTTTTGTTGGAAAAAACCTTCTGGAACAAACAATAAAAAACATTAATTACGGTCTGAGGCAAACGATTTTTGATCGGATTTCTTTTGTTAAACCGTGGAAAATCCGTACCTTAGTACGTTATTTAAAAAGAAGTAAAAGGCATGTTTATTATTCTGTATTTCAACAAAATATAAGACATGTCTGAAGAAAAAAATTACATTTTAATATGATTGACCAAGAAGACAGAGTCATTAAGATCAACATTGAAGATGAAATGAAGTCGGCGTACATCGATTATTCGATGTCCGTAATCGTTTCACGTGCATTACCTGACGTTCGTGATGGATTTAAACCCGTGCACAGACGTATCCTTTTTGGAATGTCCGAATTAGGGAACACATCGGATAAGCCGCACAAGAAATCGGCTAGAATCGTAGGGGAGGTACTCGGGAAGTACCATCCGCATGGCGATTCATCGGTTTATAATGCCATGGTGCGCCTGGCGCAAGAGTGGAGTATGCGCTACACGCTGGTTGACGGTCAGGGAAACATGGGAAGTGTTGACGGTGACAGCCCTGCGGCTATGCGTTATACCGAAGCCAGGATGAACAAACTTGGCGAAGAAATGTTGCGCGATATCGATAAAGAAACTGTAGATTTTCAATTCAATTTCGACGATACTCTTCAGGAGCCAACGGTTTTGCCGACACGGATACCCAACCTGCTCATCAACGGCGCATCGGGTATTGCGGTAGGAATGGCAACTAACATGGCACCGCACAATTTAACGGAAGTGATTAACGGAATTATAGCATATATTGATGATAAAGAGATAGATACTGAAGGGTTGATGCATTACATCAAGGCTCCCGACTTTCCCACAGGTGGTTATATTTATGGTTATAAAGGGGTTATTGATGCTTTTGAAACGGGTAGGGGACGCATCGTTATGCGTGGAAAAGCCGAAATTGAATCGGGAAAAAACCACGATAAAATAATCATTTCAGAGATCCCGTATCTGGTAAACAAAGCGGAGTTGATTAAGCACATTGCTGACTTGGTGGGCGAAAAGAGGATTGAGGGAATATCAAACGTAAATGATGAGTCGGACCGCCAGGGAATGCGTATTGTAGTCGATGTGAAGCGCGACGCCAATGCGAATGTTGTTCTCAACAGGCTATACAAGCTCACAGCCATGCAATCGTCGTTCAGCGTAAATAACATTGCGTTGGTGAATGGCCGTCCGGAAATGCTTAACCTGAAGCGGATGATTGAACTGTTTGTCGAACACCGCCACGATGTGGTTGTACGCCGTACAAAATATGAACTTCGCAAAGCGGAAGAAAGGGCACACATATTGCAGGGCCTGATTATCGCGTCCGATAATATCGACGAGGTAATTGCCATAATCCGCGGTTCAAGCACACCGCAAGAAGCTATTCAACGGTTGATTGAACGCTTTGAACTGTCCGATATCCAGGCACGCGCCATAGTAGAGATGCGTTTAAGGCAACTTACCGGACTGGAACAGGATAAGCTTCATGCCGAATTCGAAGAAATCCAACGGTTGATCGCTCATTTAAACGATGTCCTGAATAATGAGGAACTGCGTATGCAGATCATCAAAGAGGAGTTGATTGAAGTGCGCGACAAGTTCGGTGATCAACGCCGTTCTGAAATTATTTTTGCTTCGGAAGAGATGAATCCCGAAGATTTTTACTCCGATGATGAAATGATAATTACCATCTCTCATTTTGGTTACATCAAACGTACCCCACTGACAGAGTTCCGCACGCAGAACAGGGGTGGAGTAGGGGCTAAAGGGTCGCAAACAAGGGACGAAGATTTTGTTGAATACATTTATCCCGCTACCAACCACAATTATATGCTCTTCTTTACTCAAAAAGGCAAATGTTACTGGTTGAAGGTTTACGAAATTCCGGAAGGAACCAAGACATCGAAAGGAAGAGCCATTCAAAACCTGCTAAACATTGATTCAGATGACAGCATCACCGCTTTTGTACGAGTGCTTACCCTGGATGACGAAGAGTACATCAACTCCAATTACCTGGTTTTCGGAACACAATCGGGGGTTGTTAAGAAAACATTGCTGGAAGCTTATTCGCGACCGCGTCAAAATGGGGTGATTGCCATAGGATTAAGGGAGGATGATCAGGTGATTTCCGTAAGGTTGACTGACGGTAAAAAGGACATCATTATGGCTAACCGAAATGGCCGGGCTATTCGTTTCAACGAAGAGGATGTGAGACCGATGGGCCGTACTGCAACCGGAGTAAAAGGAATGACGTTGGATGAGGACGGCGAAGATTATGTAATCGGTATGATTTGCATGGATCCCGACTCAAAAGATACCATTCTTGTCGTCTCGGAACAAGGATACGGTAAGCGGACCATGCTGAACGACGAAGACGGGGAACCGGTCTACAGAATTACCCACCGAGGAGGAAAAGGGGTTAAAACGCTGAACATTACAGAGAAGACCGGAAAGCTTGTTGCGATAAAAAGTGTGACAGACGACAACGATTTAATGATTATTAACAAATCCGGCATAACAATACGTGTGAAAATTTCCGATATTCGCACAATGGGACGTGCTACTCAGGGAGTTCGGCTCATAAACCTGGAAAAACGAAACGATGAAATCGCTTCGGTATGTAAAGTTAATTCCGAAGAAGAAATAGATGAGGTGGAAACCGTTTTGCCGGAAGATGTCGATAGTGAGGAAAATTTTACGGATGAGGTCAGCGAATAATGTACATATTTTAAACTTTTTGTATTTTTACAGTCAAATAAATCAATAGAAATTTTAAACAATTAAGAAAAGACGAATACTTAACTTAAAACGATGAATAAAATGAGAAAATTATTTTTCCTTACTGCGGTGGCTGTCTTTGCTGCAAGTTCCATGTTTGCACAAAAGTCGGCTCTGAGAGATGCCAAGAGATCTTTAGGAAGCAACGACCTGAATGAAGCTCGCACCCTGATAAAACAGGCCACTACTAACGCAGAAACCGCCAATGATCCTGAAACCTGGAAAATCTTTGGAGATATCGGTAACAAGGCATTCGACAACGAAAGAACCAACGAAATGCTGGGAAAACAGGCGAATCAGGAAGTGATGTTCAACGGGTTGCTGGAATCTTACGTACCGTACCTTAAAGCCGATTCACTAGGTGAGTTGCCGGATGAAAAAGGCAAAGTGAAAAACAAATTCAGAAAAGACATCGCCGGAGTTTTAAAAGCTAATCATCCTTTCTACATCAACGGGGGAATTTTCTTTAACGAAAAACAACAATATGCCAAAGCTTCCGATTTCTTCGAAATATACTGGAACATTCCTTCGTTACCGATGTTTGCCGGACAGAAAGACCCTTTTCTGATCGACAGTACTTTTCAAACCATTAAATATTATGCCATTATCACGGCTATTCAGGCGCAAGACCATAAAAGAGCATTGGCTATGCTGAAAAGAGCGGCCAGTGAACCTTTTATCGCCAACAGTGCTTATCAGGAAAGCGATATTTACGAACTTATTGCCAGCGAATATATTCAACAGGGAGATACTGCTAAATATATAGAAACTCTTTACGAAGGAGCGGAAAAATTCCCCAAAAGCAAGTATTTTACTCCTAATCTGGTAAACGTTTTTATCCGTCAGGGCGACAATCAGAAAGCCATGGAATACCTGGATGAAGCCATTAAGAACGATCCTTCCAACGCGTGTGATTTAAACAGTGTAAAAGGGGCATTATTGGCAGAAAAAGGAGATTTTGCAGCAGCTGAAGAAGAATATAACAAGGCATTAACGCAAGATCCCAATTGTGAAAGAGCGCTTGAAGCACTTGCGGTGAACTTTATCTTGCAGGCTCAGAATCTGAAGGAAAAAACAGCAACCATGTCGGACCGCAAATTGCAGTTGGAAAATGACAAAAAAACGGTCGATTTTTACCAAAGAGCATTGCCGCACCTGGAGAAATTTACCAAGTCATTGAAAGACAGGACTGCCGACAAAACAGAGATTGACGGCGCTTTAATGAAACTCAGAAATGTTTATTATAACTTAAGCATGATGGGTGTTGACAAATCTGCACAACTGAAACAAGTGGAAGCAGAACTTGGGTTGTAAATTGAAACGATTATTTAATAGCATAAAGAGAAGCGGCATCGGTAAAAACCGATGCCACTTTTTTTATCTATGCAAACAGGATAGAGATTAAATTAAACATAATAGTAATTATAGGAAAAATATCCGTGTTTAAATTAATGGGCGAAATTCGTAGTTTTTTATTACTTTTGTACTGTAACATTATTTGACATTGTCTTCGGTTCAGGATATGAATAAAAAAAACGATCAACGATACAACCTTCGCGGTGTTTCCGCCTCAAAAGAAGATGTGCACGATGCCATAAAAAATATCGATAAAGGAATTTATCCGAAAGCATTCTGCAAAATAATTCCCGATATACTTGGCGATGACCCGGATTTTTGTAACATCATGCATGCTGACGGTGCCGGAACTAAATCGTCACTGGCGTATGTTTACTGGCGGGAAACCGGCGATATTTCCGTTTGGAAAGGAATCGCGCAGGATGCGCTCATCATGAATATTGATGACTTGTTGTGCGTTGGCGCTACCGATAACATACTGTTGTCTTCCACCATTGGGCGCAATAAAAACCTGATCCCAGGAGAAGTAATTTCCGCCATTATAAACGGCACAAACGAGCTTTGCGAAGAACTATCGTCGCTGGGCGTACGTATTTATCCTACAGGCGGAGAAACGGCCGACGTGGGTGATTTGGTGAGGACGATCATTGTGGATAGTACGGTGACTTGCCGCATGAAACGCAAGGATGTTATTGATAATGCCAATATACAGGCCGGAGACGTTATTGTTGGTTTATCCTCTTCCGGGCAAGCCACCTACGAAAGTGAATATAACGGCGGTATGGGGAGTAATGGCCTAACCTCTGCCCGCCACGATGTATTTGCCCATTATCTGGCACAGGATTATCCCGAAAGTTACGATGCTGCCATTCCTGAAGATTTAATCTATTCGGGCAATATGCGGCTCACTGAACAAATAGAAAACCTGGGAATGGATGCCGGGAAGTTGATTCTGTCCCCTACTCGCACCTATTCGCCAATTATATCATTGATATTAAGGGATTTGCGTAGGTATATCCACGGAATGGTACATTGCTCCGGAGGTGCACAAACAAAAATCATGCATTTTCTTAACGATGGTCTGCGCGTTACAAAAGACAACCTCTTCCCTCTTCCTCCTTTGTTCAAACTTATTCATGATCAATCGAATACCGATTGGAAAGAAATGTACAGAGTTTTTAATATGGGACATCGAATGGAAATTTACCTGCCGGAAGTTTATGCTTCGAAGGTGATTGAGATTTCCAGATCGTTTAATGTTGATGCACAGGTAGTTGGACGTGTGGAGAAATCAAATATCCGGGAATTGGTGATTGAGAGTGAATTTGGAAGGTTTGTTTATTCCTAAATCCTCATTCGTTGTACCTCCCAATGGAAAAACATAATATCATCAAACAAAACGATTAAATTCCTTTCAAGAAAATCAGAGGCATCATACTATGTCAGAAAACTCATTATTGGATAAACTCAATCATTTGGTCACCCGTTTCGAAGAGATAGGAACGTTGATTACCGACCCTACAATCATAGGCGATATGAAGCGTTTTGTAAAACTCAACAAAGAATACCGGGAGTTGGAAGAAATTGTGGAAGCCCGAAACGAGTATAAACAGGCACTAGACTCCATCGAAGAAGCCAAAATAATTCTGGAAACCGAATCGGACACTGATTTACGTTTGCTTGCCAACGAGGAACTCTCTGCCAACACCCAGAAACTTCCGGAATTGGAAGAGAAAATAAAGCTTTTGCTTATTCCGGCCGATCCTGAAGACGAAAAAAATGTGATCATGGAAATTCGTGGCGGTACGGGAGGCGATGAAGCATCGATTTTTGCAGGGGATCTGTATAAAATGTACACCCGGTATTGCGAAAGCAAAGGGTGGAAAACCGAAGTATCCAGTTACACAGAAGGTACAGCGGGTGGTTTCAAGGAGATCATATTTACGGTTAGTGGCGAAAATGTTTACGGAACTTTGAAATACGAGTCGGGCGTTCACCGGGTGCAACGTGTTCCGGCGACCGAAACTCAAGGCCGTGTGCACACCTCGGCTGCCACTGTTGCCGTGCTGCCTGAGGCGGAAGAATTTGATGTAGAAATCAATCCTGCCGATATAGATTTTCATACAGCACGTTCCAGTGGCGCCGGAGGGCAGAATGTAAACAAGGTGGAAACAAAGGTTCAGCTTACCCATAAACCCACCGGTATTGTGGTGGTTTGCCAGCAGGCCCGTTCGCAATTGGCTAACCGTGAACTGGCCATGCAGATGTTGCGTGCCAAGCTATACGATATTGAACTTACCAAACGCCAGGGCGACATAGCTTCGCGGCGAAAGACCATGGTGTCCACCGGTGACCGTTCGGCTAAAATCCGCACGTACAACTATCCGCAGGGACGCATTACCGATCACCGCATCAATTACACCGTTTATAACCTTTCCGCATTTATGGACGGTGACATCCAGGATGTCATCAATCAGCTTATCGTAAGCGAAAATGCTGAACGGATGAAGGAAGCGGAAATCTAGTTGAATCTAGACAAAAACACAAGTTATATTTAATTATATGACCTATGAAACAAAAAATTTTGTTACCGACACTTCTGTTGTTAATCAGCGTATCTTTATCCGCACAAACGGAATACAAGATACCGCGTTTACGCATTAGTACATCGGGAGGATTGGGTTATTTGGTTGCGGAAGGAAGTACCGGCGATGCCGGTTCTATCGTCAATGTTGAAAAAATCACGCAATTCAACAATGATTTGAGGTGGACTCCCTCCTTGAACGCAGATGTGCATTATCTATTCAAAGATTGGGGATTGGGAGTGAAGTATATTTTCAATACTTCCTCTGCCACGGCGACGGATCTCATTGTGGATGTCCAGGATAACCAGCATTATCTGGTTGGCGATGCATTGGAAAAGATGTATGTAAACTACGTGGGACTTTCTGTATCAGGACAATACAGGTTTGGAAGAGAAGAGAGATTTCAGTTTTTTGCTTCTTCTTCAGGCGGTTATGCCCGATTGCGGGACGAAAGCCACGTATTAATGAGGAACATGTTGATTACGGGAAATGCTTACGGTGTAAATTACGAGATGGGAATTGAATATTTTTTAAATTCAAACTTTTCATGGGGATTGAATACCGCATTTTTCTGGACAAATTTTTATACGGTGAAAGTGACGGACGGTATCAGTACCGAAGTGAAAAAATTGGGAAGAGAAGACAACATCAATGTTTCCAACGTAAATTTAACAACCGGTCTGCGGTATTACATCAACAAATAAATGAAGCGTCATGAAAAAGAAGATCATTTATCTGCTTACTGTTGTTGTCCTGTTCATTTCCTCTTCGTGCAACAACGATTTTCTGGAAGAAAACAAAAAACAGGTTGATGGATATCATCTCGATACACCTCTTTTTGTGCAGCCTGTCTCAGCATACACCGAAGCCTCAGTTACCCTTCCCGATTTAAAAAACAAAGGTTTCAGGATACTCCAGTATCCGAAAATTATTCATTTTGAAACTTTTGACGGACATATAGATGAGTCGGGAAAATTGTCATTCCGAATAAAAGTGGATGCATACGATAATCCCGTTCAACTGGAGCCACAAAACCTGGGAAGCATCATTTTAAATGTAGAAGAATTTGGACTCCTGTCTATAAACGTTCAAAGCATAAACTGGGGAATGCCAAAAGCATCCGTTCGCGAAACGCTGGTTGACTTTGATTTGTTAAGGGACAGAAAAGAACTTAGAATTGAGAATTTTGCCGACGGAATACTTTTCTATAAATTGACGAAAAAGCCGTCGTGGCTGGAGGTGAGCAAGTCATCCTGGGACAGTGATAATATAAAGACAGGAGATGTAAACTATCTGGAACCAAACAGATACTATACCCTTTTTCTAATTCCTGATGCCGATGAATTAAGCCCGGGAGTGCATGAAGGTGAAATTGTCTTCGAAACATCCGACCCGGAACACCCTCTTCTCAAGATTAACGTAAAAATTAGAGAAAGGACATACGAAAATCCGGAAACGATGATCCCCATAGAAGGTGAAGTGGTGGATGCAGAATTTGATAAAACCACAAACACAGCGGTCTTTATTACCCGCAATCCGGCAAAACTGGTTGCGTTCAATGCCGACACCGGTATGAAAAAAGAAAAACTGTTGGACAAAAATCCCTATTGCGTTGGCTTGTCTGCCGAAAGTAACACAATTCTGCTAGGAGAAAGTGGGCAGATGAAGTTCATCGATTTATCCACGTTCACCGTAAAAGAAAAGGTTGTTCTACCGTATATTGTTGCGGATATTGTCGATGGTGAAAATGGTCATTACTATTATTCGAACAAGGAAGGGGAGATCTACTCCTTTAACCTTTCGTCCAAAGAGGTAAAAAAACAGTCCATTGCCGATTCATTCGGGTATGGAATAAAAGCGGATATCCTATTGAAAGTAGGAAATAAATCGCAGTTGGCATTAACCGGAAGTTTTGTTTCCCCAAATGGCTTTTATCTGATCGACGCAGCCGTGCCGGATGATTTGAAACTCGTCCATGATTGGCACGAAAGCTTTGGAAAGAAATTACTGACCTCCGAAGATTTCAAATACCTGTTTTCTTTTACCAGTTCCATCTACAAATTTCCGGATGAAAATACCGGCAATACGATTCACCTGTTGGGTGAATTAAGCTTGCAGTCACATACTGGAATTACCTGGATGCATCATTCGGCCTTAACCTCTTCTGTTTGGATCTCCTACAGTCCTTATGATCCTTCCCAAAGTTGGTTTAAAGAGGTTATTGCGGAATACGACGACAAAACCTTTGACCTAAAACGTACTATCGCACTAAACGAATATGTGGCGACATACAATGGAACAAAGGATTATTACCATACGTCTGCCCGTTATTTTTTCTCCACCAAAGCGGGGAATAAATTATTTCTGATAAAAAATATCGATGTTGCTAGTCCTCCGGCCGACACTTGGCACATCGAAATTATTGATGTTTAAAAATAGCACTATCGCGTTGTGCCATAAAAGCAGCAGCCAAACTTGTCTGAATTATGCCACGGCGAGCAATATTCTGATAAAATTGAACAAGATATGACCAAACAACAGCTTTTTGCACAAATTCAAAAAAAGAAATCTTTTCTTTGTGTGGGATTGGATACCGATATCAAGAAAATTCCGGAACATCTGCTGGAAAAAGAAGATCCGGTTTATGCCTTTAACAAAGAAATTATCGATAAAACGGCACCCTATTGCGTGGCATACAAGCCTAACCTGGCTTTTTACGAAAGTCAGGGAGTGACCGGTTGGCTAGCGTTCGAAAAAACGGTAGCCTACATCAGGCAGCGGTATCCCGACCAATTTGTGATAGCCGATGCCAAACGGGGCGATATCGGCAATACCAGTGAAATGTATGCTCGTACATTTTTTGAAACTGCCAGGGTGGATGCCGTAACTGTAGCACCGTACATGGGCGAAGACAGCGTAACTCCTTTTCTGAATTACAACGGGAAATGGGTTATTCTGCTCCTTCTTACAAGCAATAAAGGGTCACTAGATTTTCAGTTTGTTCAGGATCAAAACGGTGAGCGTTTGTTTGAGAAAGTACTCCGCAGGTCGCAGGCATGGGCGTCGGAAGACCAAATGATGTACGTTGTGGGCGCTACACAGGGAAAATTATTCGAAGAGGTAAGAAAACTCGCTCCCGATCATTTCTTCCTTGTTCCAGGCGTAGGAGCTCAGGGTGGGTCGCTGGAAGAGGTTTGCCGATACGGAATGAACGCAGCATGTGGCTTATTGGTCAACTCTTCGCGCAGTATTATCTATGCCGACAGTACCGAGACATTTGCGGAAGCTGCCGGCAAGGAAGCCCGAAAACTGCAGGTGGAGATGGCGGAAATGCTGGAAAGGTTTTTATAATTTCGTTCCTATCACCCAGATCTTCTCGCTGTCGGCAACAGTGGTAGCAAAAAGGTACACGTCCCCACCCTCTCTCAATCCGGTTTTTCGTCGGATCTCGGCAACGGACAATGGAAAATTGCGGACAGCGATGTTCGCTTTTTTTGTCAGTGATAGAAATAATTTTACGTTTTTTTTGTTCGGTACAAACCATTCCTTCACTTCAAACACGCGTCCGGGAAAAGTGGAAATTTGGTTATCGGAAGTATACAGGTGGCTGTTTACGTGCAGTTTTTGAACAGCATACTGTTGTGCTACACTTTTGAAGGCTCCCGCTTTGAGGATGGAAGCATTGGGTTCGTAAAGGTATTTACCGATAGTTCTGGTAAAAGGAATCTCGAGGCTGCGCTCTTCCTCCGGAGTAAAGGAAAACACTTCAATGTTGCCTCCTTTATTCAGATTAACAGCATAGTACACCGTATCCTCAGCCTGGGAAGAAAGTAAAAACAGCAACTCTTTGCATTCGTTCTCCACGGAGACAACATGAACTTCACTCACCTTTTTCAGGCTTCTTACCGCTGATGAAATATCGAGCATGGGTGAGAATTTAATCACAACCAACTTTGCTTTGGTCAGCAAAGCATTCTGAATTTCAGACACATCTGGAGAACAGTCTTCTATCCGGATCACTTTGCGTCCTGCATCATCCCGGCGCGCCGGATCCAGGAAAACCATGTCTGTAAGGGACATTTTTTCTACAAAAGTTTCACTTGCTTCGTTCTTTACCACAAAGCCTTGCAGGCCAAGTGTTTGGAAATTATTGGCGGCTATCTCACAAAGCTCCGGGTCTTGTTCCACGTAAACCGACAGTATAAATCGTTGGGAGAGAATGGTGAAATCCACCCCCATCCCGCCGGTCAGATCCACAAAGGTTTTGTATCCGTCAGGAATCAATGAAACCTTATAGTTGGCAGTGGCTTCAGACGATGCTTGTTCCAACGATAAATGAACCGGATAAATGATCTCATCGTTGACATAAAAAAAAGGAAATTTCTCTTTTGCTGTTTGGCGTCCTGAGATTTGTTTTAAAATAAACTCAACATTCAATTCCCTCTGTTTCCCGTTATCGAGTTTCAACGCCAGTTCCCGTACATCGTGTTGTTCGTTCTGGCGGATAAAATTCTTTTGCTGCTGAGTCAGTTTCATTTTGTGAAAATAAAAAACAACCTGACTATCGAAATAGCAGGTTGTTCCTATCAACTAAAAAATTATTATTTTATGGATCAAGTATTCTTGATTTCAAGCAGACAAAAGCCTTATGCTTCTGCTTCCACTTTCGGAAGAACCGATACGAATGAACGGTTGTTGTGACGTTTACGGAAAACCACAACACCGTCGATCAACGCAAAAAGCGTATGATCTTTACCGATTCCTACGTTTTCTCCCGGGTGATGAACCGTTCCCCGCTGGCGAACCAAAATGTTGCCCGCTTTTGTGGTTTCTCCACCAAATATTTTAACGCCCAATCGTTTACTTTCCGATTCGCGGCCGTTCTTTGAACTTCCTACACCTTTCTTGTGTGCCATTTTCTTCTGATTTTAACTGATTAAGCAATAATTTCTTTAACCCTTACTTCTGAAAACTGTTGACGGTGGCCGTTCAGTTTCCGGTAACCTTTTCTTCTTTTCTTCTTGAAAACGAGAACTTTATCTCCTTTTACGTGCGAAAGAACTTCTACAATCACTTTTGCTCCTTCAATGACGGGAGCACCCACTTGTACATCGCCATCGTTATCGATGAGCATCACTTTTCCAAATTCCACCTCACTGCCCTGATCGGCATTGATTCTGTGGACAAATAACTTTTGGTCTTGCTGAACTTTAAACTGCTGACCTTGGATATCTACAATTACGTACATATTAAATAACTTATACGTTATATGCCTGAGGCGAGCGGCGTTGTGCCCCTTCTTATTGAGCCTATTAGCGAATCGAGGTGCAAAAGTACATAATTTTTACGAAATTGCCAAATATGTGAAGTATAAATTTACCGACAGGATGATATGTAAGTTCATTTTTCAGTTTCCCCATTCCTTATTCGGGCCGGCTCCCATCTGTAGCGTCAATGTTCCGCCCCGGATGATGTCAGCGTAGTCGATATAACATTTGTTCCACGTTTTTCCGTTGAGGGTAGCACCCTGAATATAGCGGTTCTTCACAGAATTATCTTGGGCTTCGATGGTAAATGTTTTCCCCTGTGCATACCGGGGATCTAACCTGATAGTTATTTTTGAAAACACCGGACTGGTAATCTCTAGACGGGTTTCACCGGGACACACGGGATGAAGTCCCGATGCAGCCAGCACGTACCAGGCCGACATCTGTCCGATATCCTCGTTTCCGACCAACCCCTCCACACTGTTGTGATATGCACGCGAACAGATTTCGCGCGTCCATCTTTGAGTTAGCCAGGGAGCACCCAGCCGGTTAAACAGAAACGGCACATGATGTACAGGTTCGTTGGCATGGTTGTAATAATCGTTCCATAACATATCTTCCGGTACATTTTCAAAAAAGGAGATAAGGTCTTTGATTACCTTCTCCCGGCCACCCATCAGGTTGGCCATACCTTCCAAGTCATGCGGCACAAACCATCCCTGCTGGTAGGGGTTGCTTTCCACACAGCCGTAATTCTGGGTCAACCGCCCTTTTTCAGGCCAAGGAAGCCAGTCACCGCTCCCTTTCTTCGGCCTGAACCAATTGACAGAAGGATTGAAAATATTCCGGTAGCTTTGTGCTCTGACAGCGTAAAGCTTTTCGTCTTCCGGTTTATTCAGGTGATGGGCCAGTTGCGAAAGACACCATTCGAAATAAGCATGTTCGAGGGTTGTTGAAATCCCGTCAGAGAATCCTTTTTCACCGTTGCCGAATTTTTCAACCGTCTGCCGGGAGTATGTATAAGCTTTAGCGATATCAAAATTCCGTATTCCCTTGGCATAGGCATCCGTGATGATAGAAACGGCCGGATTGCCGATCATGCACCCACTATAAGCGTTCAGAAATTCCCAGCGCTCCAGATAATCGTTTCCGCTTTCTTCGGCAAGGGTCACCAACGAGTTGATCATGTCACTGACCACCTCCGGGTTGATGATCGTTTGCAGAGGAAACTGGCTTCGGAAAACATCCCAGCCACTGAAAATCGTGCGTTTGGTAAATGTGGAGCGTTGACGGATTTTCCCGTCACCCCCGGGATAGTTTCCGTCCACATCGGTAAATGTTCGCGGATCGATCAGGGTGTGATAAAGGGCGGTATAGAAAATCGTTTTTTCATCTTTGGTGCCCCCTTCCACGCTAATCTTTTCAAGTGCTTCATTCCATAACTCCCTGGCAAGGACATGTATTCGGTCAAAATCCCAGTCGCTAATTTCCGCCTGCAGGTTCTTTTCGGCCCCCTCCAGGCTGACAAACGAGATGCCGGCTTTCAGCAAAACCTCTTCCCGGTCTTTGGTGGCAAATTCAGTGAAAAAACCCAGGTGCTTTCCTTCCATCTCCTGTACATTGCGGAATACCGGTGCTTGGGCAACAAGCGCCTGATACTCCGGACTAGTCACCTCTTCTCTTTTACGGACACACGAATCCGGGATTTCGGCACTCCAAACCCCCGTATTGATAAAAGGCTTACTGAATTGGGCATAAAAGTAGACGGTATAATCCGCTTTTCCGTCACCGTTTCCCCATCCGCCTCCTTCCGGAGTGCATTTCATCCATCCCCGGATTGTATGGTCGTCCATCACCTGGATAAACTGGTGAGTTGATGTGCCGCCGACTCTTCGCGCAAGGTCAACCTGAATACGTGATTGGTTATGCTCTGGAAACGTAAAGCGCATGATCCCACTATGAGGAGCGGCAGTCATTTCAGCGCGAATACCATAATCTGTCAACGTTACGCCGTAATACCCGGCAGATGCTGTTTCGTCTTCTTTTGAGTAGCGGGAGCGGTATCCTTCTTCCGGTTTTTCTTCTTTTCCGGCTGCTGTTTTTAATTCACCGGTTACGGGCATAACCAGAAAATTTCCCAGGTCGCCATACCATCCGGTACCGCTCATTTGGGTAAAGGCAAATCCTTCAATGGTCGTATGTTCATTGCTGTAACCGGAAGCATTGTCTCCTCCTGTGATTGTATTCGGACTGAGTTGAGTCAGTCCAAAAGGAGTAGCGGCGCCGGGGAATGTTTTTCCCAGTCCGTGACTGGCACCGGCTTTCTCCATGTTGGTACTGGCACCAATAAAGGGGTTCACGTAATCGGCAGGTTGTTGAACACGGTCGGAGCAACCTGTTATTAAAGCAAATAAAATAGCCACGGTGTTGGCTTTAATCAAATTCTTTTTAAGCATGTTGTTTGACTTAGTTTATTTTTCTTATCAACAGTACAATGTTTGAAATTGCTATTTCTCGATGTCAAAATAGGCATTTCCGATGTTATCGATAATGTCCGAAGCTGTAAAACTTCGGGCGTGAATCTTCGTTGCCGACAAGTTTGCCGTTAAACCGTGGATAAAAACACCTGCTTTAGCTGCGTCCAAAGGCTCATAACCTTGTGCGAGCAAGCTTGTGATGATACCTGTCAGTACATCCCCGCTTCCGGCTGTAGCCAACGCCGGGGTTCCGGAACTGTTGACATAAACATTTTCTGAATCGATAATCAGCGTGTAAGCTCCTTTCAGAACGATAATTAACCGGTATTTTTTTGCGAATTCCCTTGTTTTATATATCTTATCATAGTCTTCGTTCCACACCCCAATAAGTCTGAAAAGTTCTTTTGGATGAGGGGTCAAGATTGTTCTTGAGGGTAATAGGGCTAACCATTCTTTATTCTTCGACAAAATATTCAATCCGTCAGCATCGATAACCAGAGGGGATTTATTCTGCTGCAAAAAGCGGTAAAAAGCATGTTGTGTTTCCGGTGATTCGCTTAAGCCCACACCGGCCCCGACGGCATCCGGATGTATGGTGAAATCGATTCCCGTAATGTGTGTGTCGTTTCTGTCTTCAACCACCATCGCTTCGGGAAAAGCGGATTGAAGAACCGATGTTCCACATTTGGGTACATATGCAGTGACCAGTCCGCATCCTGTTTTCAAGGCCGCCCGGGATGCCAGGCAGACTGAGCCCATCTTCCCGATGCTTCCGCCGATAAGCAAACTGTGTCCTTGAGTACCTTTATGAGCAAATTTATCCAACGGTTTCAGCAGTTCTTTTATTTCTTGTTTTGTGATAAAGTAAAAAGCGGTTTTCGCATCACTGATGGCCGTTTCGTTTAGTCCAATGTTTATCAGATACACCTCTCCGGTGAAATTTCGGTTGTCCGGCAAATACAGAGCAAGCTTGGGGATCTGCATCGTTACCGTTTCTGTGGCGTGAACGGCAAAATAAGTTTTTCCGTTCATCGACAATCCGCTAGGTACGTCGATGCTGATGATTTTTTTCCCGCTCCTGTTGATTTTTTCAATCACTTCACGGGCTATGCCTGTCACTTCCCGATTAAGCCCTGTTCCAAAAATAGCATCAATAATTATCTCAAAGCCGGACAAGGAAGGGAGATCACCGGTTGAGGTAATTTTTTTAATCGGAATATTTTCAACTTTGGCACGACGAACATTGTGCGCGCAATCTTCGGAATAGTGCTGACTGTACTCTACTATAAAAACATTAACCTTGTATCCCGATTTCTGAAGCATTCTTGCGACAACCAATCCGTCACCGCCGTTATTTCCCGTTCCAGAAAATACCGAAACAGGAAGGTTTTTATCGGTAAACCTCGTTGTAAACCAGTCGAAGAAAGCCTTTGATGCTCTTTTCATCAGTTCCAGCGAAGAAATGTTTTCGTAGGTAGTTGTCTTTAAGTCAATCTCCCTGATTTGTTCGGCAGTGAGTATTTTCATTTTCATCGGTTTTAGCACGCTAAGTTATCTTTTTTCCCTGTAAAAACAAAAACAGGCATCCAATTTCTTGAATACCTGTTTTAGTTGTGCGCAGAATGAGACTCGAACTCACACGCCGTAACCGGCACTACCCCCTCAAAGTAGCGTGTATACCAATTTCACCACCTGCGCAAACATGTTTGCGAAGTGCCCGGAACAGGACTCGAACCTGCACATCGTTTCCAACACTAGTCCCTGAAACTAGCGCGTCTACCAATTCCGCCATCCGGGCGTGCTCCACTACTTATAGAAATATACGGCCACTGCCGTGTTCATTTTTTGTGGCTGCAAAGTTAAATCTTTTTTAAACCTTTACAAAATATTTTTCAGGTTTTATTTTCTCGGAAACTGTTTTAAATCCAATTTTGGGTCAATTTTCTGAGGAGTGTAAATCAATTCGTCCCACATTATCTTTTCTTGTTTCGAAGCAGCCTCTCTTCCCAGGATCGCACTCAACGTTGAGTGGCAGCCCGATTCCAGTTGGTTTAAATAATTCCCGCTGGTAATGCTTTCGATGAAAGCTTTGCCTTTGTTGGGGTCGGCATCGTCCAGTGAAGATGAACTGGCACCTTTTGCTATGGATTCCGGAGTCAGTTCCGATGCAGAACGCACAATTCCCGAATCCCATTTGTTGTCGCCGTTGATAAAGACTCCTCCGCTGTAATGTGCTTCTGCCAACCCTTTGGTCCCGATGAATCGGGCGCATACATCACCAAAAACTTTTCCGAACTTGGAAGAATGAACAGATACGTTTACATCGTTGGGATATTTGTATATTACCTGGTAGTTGGTCCAGGCATTTCCAAAATCTGGTCCGCCCTTTTTGCTGCCGTCTCCAATTGCGTATAGCGGAGTGGTACCGAGAATCCAGTTGCAAACATCGATCATATGAATGGCCTGGTCGAGGTAACATCCTCCCGAAATTTCGTGGAAATGATAGTGGTTCCGGATACGCATCTCATCGTACGACATTCCTTCGTAAGGTATTATGGCAGCACCCGATGAGAAATAGTAAAGTTGTACTGTAACAAGTTCACCTATATCGCCTCTTTTTATTCTTTTTGCCATTTCAACGTAGGGTGTTGCGTAACGGATCTGAAAACCGTCGAAAGCCGAAATCTTTCCGTTAATGGTATTGGCTGTCCGGATAATCTGGTTGCATCCGTCCGCATCAACCGCTAACGGTTTTTCGCAATAAACATGTTTTCCGGCAGCTACGGTATCTTCCAGTATTTGAGGATGTGAGTAGCCGGGAGAAGCAATGATGACAGCATCTACCTCTTTATCTTCCAATAACCTGAGATAAGCGTCTGATCCAACATATGTTTTGTTCTTAGCTGCTGCCGCATAGTTTCTTTTTTTGTTCAGTCCATTAGCAAACTCTATTCCTTTGATGACTTTATCTTCAAAGATATCGGCAAGGGCAGTGATATGAATGTTGGCATTGTCGGCCATGCTGCCCAATATTCCCGTTGCGCGAGACCCACACCCAATCAGCCCGATCCTCACGGCAGAATTGGTATTGGATGCAAAAACAATTTCGGGCTTTAAAATGGTCAGCGTAGAGAGTGCAGATACATTTCTTATAAAATTTCGTCTGTTCATATGGCATACATATTTAAAATTTTACTAAATATCGAAATCCGAAACGGTGACGGTTAATTTTTCTCCGTTCCCGGTATGACAATTCTCTACGGTAAAAACGGTTTCAGGTCCAGGAATAGTTAGTAAGACGGTTTTATTTGCTGGGAGAATGTATAAATTATTGCCGGCAACTGCCCGGTAAGTAATGTCGGAGATATTAGTTACTTCTGCTCGTTTTTCATTGATGATACGTATTTTCACGGAGGCTTTCAGCAAGCCTTTCAGGTGTTCCTGTTTACCTGCCAGCTCACCGTGAAAATAAGCGATACTTCGTTTTGCAAACAGAGCTTCCTTGATGCTTTCCACACTTCGCTCTTTGGCCAGAACGAGTGTCATGGGACGGATTTTGTTCCCCGCACCGTAGTCGGTATTTATCAAACCATGAATATCTGTATTGGCCATAAAAGCCAGATTATTATTTTTGCTCCAGTCAAAAGTTACCGGATAATATTCCATGTAATTAAATACTTCTACACCGTGAATTTTTCCGGCTTTTATCAGTTCTTCGTGAACGGGGTAAAGGGTTGATTTGTCATCGGGCCAGCCGGGGTGATTCCACATAATGAACGCACCTTGTTGTATAGCTTTCTCAATAGCCTCCAGGGGATCTTCAACATCCATGGGCATGGCATCACTGATGAAAAGTGCGTTGAGATGACCCAGGGGTTTGCTTCGGGTGATTTCTGTTCCGTGAATAACCATAAATCCGGTGGCATCTCCGGCTCTTTTGGCAATTTTATACGATTCGTTCAGGTCTCCCTTGAGGGTTTCTTTGTTCGGCCGATACTCAATGTGATCGGTTATAGCAATGGCATCCAATCCTTCCTGCCAGGCTTCTGCTACCCGGATATCGGGCCAGACCTTTCCATCTGAAAAAACGGTGTGAATGTGAAAATCGCATTTCAATGTTTTATAACCGTCAATGTCAGGAATGTGAATTTCGCTTCTCACGCGCGAATTATCCATCTCCGTTACCTCGTAAACATCGTTGTTGCGTAGTTGTGCTTGAAGGGACAAAACGCTGCATAACATTAAAAAAACGGAAACCTTTTTCATGTTGCTTTAAATTTAGTACTATCGGTATAGGTTTTAATTGAGTTTAGAAAGCCCGGTTGTTAAGCAATATACGCTCCAAAACGATGGTTTTTGGAGCGTATATACTAACATTTGAGCGGAAAACGAGACTCGAACTCGCGACCCTAACCTTGGCAAGGTTATGCTCTACCAACTGAGCTATTTCCGCAATTATTTATTCCTTGTTGAAAGCACTCCGGCAACTCTTCACCGGTTCCTTGCCAAGGTTAGGGTTATCTTCTCCTTTTGGGGCAAGGTTATGCTCTACCAACTGAGCTATTTCCGCAAAGGGGTTTATTTTGTATGGATTCAGCGGATGGACTGAATTCATGTTGCAAAGATAATTTGTTTTTTTGAACTTTAGAAATTTATTTCTCAGAATTTGATCCATCCCGCTATTTCCGACAGGAATTTCTCATCTGTCTCATCAAAATGGTTGAGAAATTCACTGTCCACATCCAAGACCGCAGTAATTTTTCCGTAATGAAAAACGGGAACGACAATTTCTGATCTGGACAAAGAACTACAGGCAATGTGTCCGGGAAATTCATCTACATTGGGAACAAGAATTGGTTTTTGCTCTTTCCATGCCGTGCCACACACTCCCTTTCCGTACCGGATACGCGTACAGGCAACCGGACCCTGAAAAGGTCCCAGTACCAACTGTTCGTCTCTGACGATATAAAAACCTACCCAAAAAAATCTGAAAATTTCTTTTAAGGCTGCAGAAATGTTTGCCATGTTGGCTATCACATCTGTTTCAGACTCTACCAATGGCTTTAATTGCAGGATTAAAGTTTCATATTTTTCTGCTTTTGAAATTCCTTCCGGAATAATTATCTCTTCTGCCATGCTTTTGTTCAACTAAAAATCGCACTACCGAAACCGATAATGCGATTTTATATAGCCTACCTTTATTAATTATTTTACTTGTTCCTGAGCTTCTTTTACCATCTTGGCATTTGGAAGAATGAAAACTTCTACACGGCGGTTCTGAGCTCTTCCGGCGACTGTACTGTTGTCGGCAACCGGTTGGGAGGATCCGTAACCTTGAGAAGTCATGCGAGTTCCTGCTACACCTTTGGATACGAGGTAATTGTAAACTGATTCTGCACGACGATCAGAGAGCGGATTGTTGATAGCGTCACTACCCGTACTGTCGGTATGCCCATAGATTTTAACATCTGTATCGGGGTTATTCAACAGAGATGTGGCAAATTTGTCCAGGGAAGCACGTGATGCTGTGTTTAAGGTGCTTGAGTTGGTTGCAAAAAGGATTCCTGATTCGAAAGTAACCTTTATAGCCTCGCCTTCGTTGATCTTTTCAACCTGTGCTCCTTCAATTTGTTCCAGCTCAGCTGCCTGCTTATCCATCTTGTTTCCAATAATGGCACCAGCAGCTCCACCGAGAACAGCGCCGATTCCTGCACCCCAAGCTGCGCCTTTGCCTCCGCCTGCAATTGCACCTACACCGGCTCCTACTGCTGCGCCTGCACCTGCACCAATACCTGTACCTTTAACCGTGTTGCTTGTTCCGCAACCGGATAATACCAAAGCACCACCTAAAATAATGATGCCAAAAAATTTAAAAATCTGTTTCATAGTTAATGTTTTTGGAAAATATAGTTAATTGATTTGTTAAAAGAATTATTCAAAAAGATTCAAAGTGTCGCAATACGCTAATTCACCGGCAACGATAGCTTCGACCTGTTCATCGGTAAAATCCCTGATCTTGTCTTTACGGGCGTTTTTAATAACATAGTCCAATAGCTCATCTTCGTCAATCTCAATGTCTTTGTCATCATCTTCATCCAGAAAGCCCTTCTCTTCGTAAAACTCATATACCAAATCAACGATGTAGTTGATTTCGTCATCCGAAAATTCGTTTTGCATTTCTTCAGGCAGACTTTTCCGTATAAATTTTACGGATTCATCTTCATCGTACTCAATAATAGTTTTCTCTTTACTCATACCGATAATATTTGTAGTTTACTTTTGATTGAATCAGTAGTATTATTTTTAATTTTCAACCTCAATCTTAAAACAACTATTCAAAAAATAAGTTCAACAAGTACTTGGGATTTTAGGGAAAACTTACTCTGCAACCTAAAAAAAAGGAAAATCAGGAAGAAAATTGTAAAAAGTCTTACCCAAGAGAAACTGATTGAGTTCGTAAGGTTATTGGCAGATTCGACGAAGATTAAGCTGGAGATAAAAATTGAAGATTCAATAGTGCTAAAATATCTTGTAACACTTGAAAAGGATGCGGCTGAACCAGAGAGTGCCAACAAGGGCACCTTGTAAACCTATTTTAAACAAATTGCCCAAAGGCATGCCGGTATGCCGATACCGGATGAAGAAGGTTCGGTTTAAAAGGAAAACAGCCCGAGAGAAAAATTCTCCCGGGCCATTTTCTATCGTTGAAATTATTGAAAATTCTACGTTTACTTGCGGTAATTTTTCTTTGCTGCTTCTTTTGCCCTTTCGCGAGCTTGTTTTTCCTGCATTTTTTGAGCTTCAGCCAGTCGAGCCATAAAACCCGATTGTTTTTTGGGCTTTTTCTTGTTGGCTTCCAGCTGGGCAAGCAGTTTATCTTCGTTCAGAAACTGTTTGAACAGGAACGTAAACCCAATGGTGAACAATGTGGATAAGAAATAATAGTAATTCAAACCTGCGGGATAAGAGTTCAGGAAAAAGAACATCATAACGGACATAAGAATGGGCATCGATTTCATTCCCGGCATTTGGGTCTGCCCGGTATCGGTGGCCGCCATGTTGTATTTGGTGTAAAACACGTTCACTACCGTCATCAATAAACAAAACAAGCTGATGTGGTTCCCGAGGAACTTCGAAATAAACGGAATATTAGCCTCCCACCTTATAATGGAGTCGAATGTGGAAAGGTCGTGTGCCCACAGAAAACTTTGCTGGCGCAACTCGATTGCCGAAGGGAAAAAGAAGAAAAAAGCAAGCAAAATAGGCATTTGAAGCAACATCGGGAAACATCCGCTCATAGGGCTTGCCCCAGCTTTGTTATACAGTTCCATAGTGGCCTGTTGACGTTTGAGCATCATTTCCTTATCCTGTCCGGGATATTTGGCTTCAATTTCTTTGATTTGCGGGCGTAGCACACGCATTTTCGCAGATGATTTAAACGACTTATATGTCAACGGAAGAATGATCAACTTGATTAAAAGTGTCATTATAAGAATAATGATTCCCATTCCCCAATCGAATTTCAGGAAGTAATTAAATACGGGAATGGTGAAATATTTGTTGATCCAACTTAACCATTTGTATCCTAAATCTACCAGTTCTTCCAGATAAAGTTTCTGATTGTTCTCCTTGATCGCTTTATCGTAGTTTTTCAGTGTATAAAAATGGTTTGGCCCGAAATAGTAATTAAAAGATGCGGTGAGTTCGTCTTTCTGCGGGTCGGCAGTTACCGGAACCCAGGTTTCAGCCTTGTAATCCTTGATGTGCTCGGTTGTACTGAGCGGTTGGGATGTAAGGATGGTGTTGCTGAAAGGTTTTTCGGCAATAATGATCGTGCTGAAGAACTGATCTTTGAATGCAAACCATTTCACCGGTTCGGTAAGCTCTTTCCGCTCGTTTTTGCTATCACTTAATTTCTGGACATCTTGTCCCAGGTACCTGTAGTTTAATCGTGCAAAACGGTTCTCAAACTGGCGTCCCTGCTCTTGCTGACGGACTTTTTGTTCCCAGTTGACACGGAAATTTGTTAAACTCTCCGGATGCAAACCGTTTTTCATTCCGGCTATCCGGACATCAAAGTCCAGCATGAATTCATTGGCGGGAAGAGTGTAGATTAAGTCAATGTGTTGTTCCGGAGAACTTTCTAAACGCATCACTACCGACTTTCCGTCGGCGGTTGGTATTGGAGTAAACCATTGATCTTCCGTGGATAAACGAACGCTGTTTCGGTTAAAGAGTTCCAGGTTAAACCGGGCTTCGTCACCTTCGAAAAGATAGAGACTGTCGCCGTTAAATTTCTTCTCGCCTTTGAGTTGTACCGAATGAATGCTTCCGCCCAATGTGCTTAAGACCAATTTAAGCTTTTCATTTTCCAGGGTGACAAATTCTTCTACGGCGGCCTTTATTTCTGTTGTTGAATCGGTTGGAGCACCAATTGAATCATTGACAGCAGGTGTTCCGGTTGCGAAAAAATCGGTAACTCTACTTTGCTGTTTGATTTCAGAAGTTTGCCTGGGATCATCGGTTGCCAATCGTTCCGCTTCTAACGCAGCCTTTTGGGTTTCGACTTGTTGTATTGAATCGCGCAACCTTTGTTGCTCCGCTATCTGTTCCTGGCTGGGCCGGTTTAAAAACGTGAACGCAATAACGATTGCACCAATCAGTAAAAAACCAATAATTGTATTTTTATCCATTCTTACACAATAAAAGAGAGCGAATTGAATCACTCTCGCAATTATTCAAAATAATTATCTTTTTTAATCGAAACCAACATTTTCGTTGAGTAAATCAACCAGAAGCCAAGCTTGCCCGGATAATGAACATAGGCGACTCAAAATGGCACACTTTAATAAACTTGTTTTCTCGAAGCTACAAAGGTACAAAAAAAAGTAAAACGAATAACAGAAGAACTGTTTTTTAGTGAATCAGCTATTTGTTATCGACAAGGTGAAATATATTTCATAATTGATAAAATTATTGTTTTTTCGTATCATATTAAAATTATATTTGCCAATAACGTATTACTTTTGTAGTTTTGTGCCCGGAAATAAAAAATATTTACGAAATTTATGAATCCTGTTACAGAGAAAATAAAAATGGTGTGTGCCGGCAAAAATATTCCGGCGGAAGAGCTGGCGGCTAATGCAGGCTTGACTGTAGAACAGATTGAACTTATTTTTAACAGTGAAAAAATACCCTCGCTGTCATCGCTTATCAAAATCTCCAGGGCGCTGGGAGTTAGATTAGGAACCTTTCTTGACGACAATGAAAACATGGGCCCTGTTGTCAATAAAAACTCCAGGCAATCGCCTCCGGTTACTTTTACCAGCCATTTAACCAATGCCAATTCACACATCGATTTTTTTTCTTTAGCGGCAAGCAAATCAGGAAGGCATATGGAGCCGTTTCTTATCGACATAAAACCTTCCTATTCATCCAAAATGACTACTTCTTCGCACGAGGGAGAAGAGTTTTTGTACGTTTTAAAAGGATCGATAACTGTTTTATACGGATCGGATAAGTTTGTTTTGAATACCGGTGAAAGCATTTACTACGACTCAGTAGTAGAGCATCTGGTAATCTCGGCAAGCGATGAGCCTGCTCAGGTGCTTGCGGTAGTATACACCCCTAATTAATTCACCGTTTTATGCAACTTTTTGAGAAGACACTAGGTGATTGGCTCGAGTACTGGGCCAATGAAACCCCTGATAAAGAATATATTGTATATTCCGATCGAAACCTTCGCTTCACATGGAAGTCGTTCGATGAACGGGTAAACAACATGGCCAATGGGCTGTTATCGATCGGAGTAACCCGAGGAACTAACGTAGGGATTTGGGCACAAAATGTTCCCGATTGGTTAACAGTGCTTTATGCCACGGCAAAAATAGGTGCTGTGGCAGTGACTGTTAACACTAACTACAAAACCGAAGAACTGGCTTTTGTGCTGAAAAATGCGGATATGCACACGCTATGCCTAACTGAAGGAATCCCCGGTAGTGATTATATTGATATGATTTATGAACTTTTGCCGGAATTGAGAACCACACAACGCGGAAAACTCAAAAACGACCGTTTTCCCGGGATGAGGAATGTGGTATATATTGGACAGGAAAAATTCCGCGGGATGTACAACACAGCTGAGCTTCTTTTAGTAGGTGCCAGCCGTCCCAAAGATGAGTTCCGTGCGCTCCGAGAGCAGACCGGTTGCCACGATATAGTGAATATGCAGTATACATCGGGAACAACCGGATTTCCAAAAGGCGTGATGCTCAGCCACCACAACATCACCAACAACGGTTATTTAACGGGTGTCCACATGAAATTCACACCCGATGATAAGTGCTGTATCTGCGTTCCTTTGTTCCATTGTTTTGGCGTAGTGTTGGCTACGATGTGTTGCCTCACTCATGGGAGCACCCAGGTAATGGTGGAGAGATTTGATCCGCTATTGGTTCTGGCTTCTATTCACAAGGAGCGCTGTACCGTCTTGCACGGCGTTCCTACTATGTTTATTGCCGAGTTGAATCATCCCATGTTCCCTTTGTTCGATATGAGTTCGTTGCGGACGGGAATAATGGCTGGTTCGCTTTGTCCGGTAGAACTGATGAAGCAGGTAAACGAAAAAATGTTCATGGACATTACCAGCGTGTACGGACTTACTGAAACCTCGCCGGGAATGACACAAACCCATGTTGATGATCCATTCGGGGTACGTTGTTCAACCGTAGGGCGTGCCTATGAGTTTACCGATGTTAAGGTGCTTGATCCGGTTACAGGAAGAGAATGTCCCGTAGGAGTAGAAGGAGAAATGTGCTGTCGCGGTTATAATGTGATGAAGGGTTATTACAAAAACCCGGAAGCAACTGCTCAGGTAATTGATGCTAATGGATACCTGCACTCGGGCGACCTGGGTATGAAAGACGAAGACGGCAATTATCGTATCACGGGAAGGATCAAAGACATGGTTATTAGGGGCGGAGAAAACATTTCTCCCAAAGAAGTAGAGGATTTTCTTTATAAAATGCCTGAAGTCAGGGATGTGCAGGTAGTAGCAGTGGCTTCACCCAGATATGGGGAGGACGTGGGTGCTTTTATTATCCTAAAAGAGGGAAAAGAACTGACGCGTGAAGATGTCCGCGATTTTTGCAAGGATCATATTGCCCGGTACAAAATTCCAAGATACGTGTTCTTTATCAGTCAATTCCCAATGACAGGAAGCGGTAAAATACAAAAATTCCGTCTGCGCCAAATGGCATTGGAAATGTGCGAAGCGCAAGGCATTGAGATAATTTAAGGGTCGTCATCGACCTGAAGAATGAATCAGTTCCCTCGCTTTTTCGATAATGGAGTCTTTTCCTTTTGATTTGTCACTTTCAGTCATGGAAACATATACATCGGGTTCGATACCGAATTCGATATGTTCCTTGTTAACATTGTACATGGGTGATGCGGAAAACCGGATAGACCAGCCATTTGGTAGTTCCGACGAGAAAGGTAATCCGCTCCCGCCGCCGGTTTTATCCCCAATAATTGTAGCGTTTGGGGCATGTTTCATAACGTTTACGAAGTCGTTCGTGGCGCTGTAACAACTTCTGTTGGTCAGAACAATTACCGGCTTTTGATACCTTATCTTGTCGTAGCTGTTCACGTATTTGGGATAAAAATCAGAAAAGTCGGAATGCCCTTTACCAATCTTGTGGGAAATATATCCTACCAGTGTTTTTTCGTTGAAAAATCGTGAAGCAATTCGCTCTACGTTGGTTAAACTGCCTCCTCCATTGTTGCGGACATCAAAGATGATTCCTTTACAAACAGCCATCTGGCTTAATACCTGCGACATATTTGCGTCACCGATATCGTTCGAAAAGCTACCGTAGTAAACGTAGCCGATATTATCGTCCAAAATTTTATAATACATTCCACCGGCAATGGCGAAATCTCGCTCAAGGTATTTTTTCTGAATATTCGGGTCAAAGTTTAACGGGAAATCCTCCGTCCAACTCCAATAACGGGACATGTCGTGCGAGGCAATCAAGTTTACATGTCCGTCTTTCAGCTCGGAGAGCATTTCACCCATTAGGTTGAAAAGGGCGTAGTTTCCCATATCGTTCTTTACCCTTGAACCGTACTTTTTGTACACGGCATCCCAGTCAATTTCCTTGTATTCAAAGAAACAATAATTCTCATCGAGAATCTTCCAAAGTGCGTCGAAGTTACTGCGTGGTTCGTTATCAAAACGCATACTGTCTTCGCATCCCGAAAGAACGGAAAGCGAAAAGAGCAAAATCAACAGGTGTTTTATTTTTCTGAATATCATTGCGCTAAGGTAATAACAATTTTTTAAAGTCATCAAATGAATTGCGGTAATAATTCAGGTCGATATCGTTAACAACACCGGAAATTTTTCCTGTATGCGAAAATTGCCACATTACCCAGTTCTTATAGTCACCGCCGGGTTCTTTATGTAAGTCGCATATCCATAACGGGTTGTCTGGAAAATTATCCTTTATATACATTTTATAGCATTCCTTGTTGGTATATATTACCGGACGTTTGCCGTATTGTTTAAACAGTGCGGACTCGAGGTTTCTGAGCTCTTTTATCATTCTCCCGTGCGACTCTTTATCGTTGCAGGCACGGTTGATAGCAGAATGTTCAACATCTATGGCTGGAATCATGTCGCCGGATTGCAGGGTCGAATTTCGTATGAAATGCTGTGCCTGTTTTTTACCGTCCCGTCCGAAAGTGTAAAAATGGTAGGAGCCAATTCTCAGGCCCGCATCTTTGGCTACTTTATAATTTTTCTTGTAATCCCTGTCTTTGTGCTTCGATCCTTCGGTTGATTTCAGATAGACAAACGTAATGTTTTCTTCCCGGAGTTGGTGCCAGTTGATATAAGAATTATGATGAGAGACGTCTACCCCGCGAACCAGGTACTTTTGAGAGAACTGTGGATGGTCAAAAGAATGAAATATTTCATTCGTCGAAAAGCGGATGAACCGATAAACGCCAACGGCAAAAAGAGCAGCCAGAAAAACGACAATAAGCCAAACAACCTGTCGTCCATTTTTGCTTAATTTTAGTCGTTTCCCGCGGCTGTATGCAGCCCGTCTTCTTTTTGCCATTGGCGTTCAAATACAACAAACTCTCTTATTCGCAGGGAATCTTGTTGATTCTTCTCTCGTGTCTACCACCTTCGAAAGGCGTATTGAGAAAGGTTACCAGGATTTCGTAAATTTCTTCCTCGTTTAGCAGCCTGCCTGGCAAGGCCAGCACATTAGCATTGTTGTGAGCACGCGCCAGATAAGCTACTTCTTTGTTCCAGCAGAGGGCGGAGCGAATATCCCGGTGCTTGTTCATCGTCATATTTATACCGTTCCCCGATCCACAAGCAGCAATTCCAGGATAACATTCTCCGTTCTCAACGGCTGTTGCCAGGGGATGGGCAAAATCGGCATAATCTGAACTTTCTTCGGAATAGGCACCAAAATCTTTGAAAGGAATTCCCTTTTCCGTCAACAGTTTGATAACAATTTGTTTGGCCGCAAAACCAGCATGGTCTGAAGCCAATCCAATGGGTTTCTCTGTTTTATCGAATAAAGACATGATTCTTTTATTTAAACTCAAAACTTGTTATAGTAATTTTTTCACTTGCTCATACACGTTTTTACCCGTGTAGCCGAGTTTTTCATCCAGGATCTTGTAGGGTGCCGAAAATCCAAAAGAATTCATTCCCCATACTTTTCCGTCTGCACCGACCAGGCCTTCTAGCGTTACAGGGAGTCCAGCGGTTAAACCGAATTTCTTTTTGCCTTCAGGCAGAATCGATTCCTGGTATTTTTTGGTTTGACTGCGGAACAATCCTTCTGATGGAACAGAGACGATTCGCGTTTTTATACCATCGGCTTTCAGTAGTTCTGCTCCCTCTGCAAGTGTGGAGACTTCCGAGCCCGAAGCCAGGAGAATCACATCATAGTCATTCTCATCCTGTACCACGTAAGCTCCTTTTTCAGCCTGTAATGCTTCTTTGTACCGGGATCCTGCAGCGGGTAGATCCTTGATGTTCTGTCTCGATAAGATCAACCCTGTAGGCGTCTGTGCATTTTCCAACGCCATTTTCCAGGCGACTGTCGTTTCATGCACATCTGCAGGACGGAGAACAAGCATCGAATTTTGTCCGTGGTGATTTTGTAGCTTTTCCAACAACCGGATTTGTGCTTCCTGTTCAACGGGTTGGTGTGTTGGCCCGTCTTCTCCTACTCGGAAAGCATCGTGAGTCCAGATGAAAATAACGGGCGTTCCCATCAAGGCGGCTACACGAATTGCCGGCTTCATGTAATCGGAGAAGGCGAAGAACGTACCGCACGCAGGAATAACGCCTCCGTGCAAACTCATTCCGATACACATGGCCGACAGGGTGAACTCGGCTACACCGGCTTGCAAAAATGCTCCGGAGAAATCATTCTTTTCAAATGCTTTCGTATACTTTAAAAAACCGTCTGTTTTGTCGGAATTTGACAAGTCGGCTGAAGCAACAATCATGTTTTCTACTTTTTGAGCCAAAACGCCCAGGACGGTCGCCGATGCTGCACGAGTAGCGTTATCCGGTTTTTGCCCGATAGAGGCCCAATCGATTTCGGGCAGTTCCCGGGCAAACCAGCGGTGTTTTTTCGCTGCAAGTTCGGGATTGGCTTTTGCCCATACATTGTACCTTGCTTTTTTAGCAGCTACGATATCGTTGAGTTCTTTTTTTCTCTTCTCGTAAAGTGCTGTAACTTCGGGGAAAATAACAAAAGGATTTTCCGGATCACCTCCCAGGTTTTTAACGGTTTGAGCAAAATCAGCTCCTGCTGCACTTAGGGGTTGTCCGTGTGTTGATACCTGGCATTCAAACGATGTGCAATCTGCTGCCAAAGCACCACGCCCCATGATGGTATTACCGATAATCAGTGTCGGGCGTTCTTTTTCCGCCTTGGCTTCCGTTAACGCTTTGCGGATTTCATCCACATTGTTTCCGTCTATCGTGATCACTTTCCAGTTCCACGCTTCGTATTTCTTGGCTACATCTTCACTTGTAACGGCGTCTGTAGTGGTAGAAAGCTGAATGTTATTGGAATCATAAAACATGATGAAATTATCCAATCCCAAGTGGCCGGCAAGCCGCCCTACCCCTTGTGAAATCTCTTCCTGAATACCACCGTCCGTAATGTATGCATAAATGGTATGATCAATGGTATCTCCCAGGCGTGCTTTTAGAAATTTAGCGGCAACAGCGGCTCCGGCACCGTAAGCGTGTCCTTGCCCCAGAGGCCCCGAAGTGTTTTCAATTCCCCGTTCGATATCCCGTTCCGGATGGCCGGGTGTGGGGCTACCCCACTGGCGGAATGCTTTGGTCTCGTCTATCGAGAACTTACCGCTTAAACACAAAACCGAATAGAACATAGGCGACATATGTCCCGCATCGAGGAAAAACCGGTCACGGCCTTCCCAATGAGGGTTTTCGGGATCGTATTCCAGAAATTCGCTGTAGAGAACGTTAATAAAATCAGCACCACCCATAGGGCCTCCCGGGTGTCCTGATTTTGCTTTTTCTACCATTGATGCCGACAGGATGCGGATATTATCGGCCGCTTTGTTCATTAATGCATTGTCATTCATAAGATTAGGAAATATTTATTTTTATCAGTTTCTAACGGATCCTTATTGATGTAATTCGTGGAACAGTTTCTTATCATACAAAGATACGGTTTTTTAAAAATAAAGGGGTGTGAAAATTGACATCATTTTGTGGATATTTGACTCTTTTAATTTATTAACTACCTTTGCAACGTTTAATACAACAGAAATGCCGCTGAGTAAAAACAGAATAAAACAGATTCGGTCTTTAAGTGAAAAAAAGTACCGCAGCGAACACGGTACGTTTGTCGCCGAAGGGAAAAAATTGGTTCTCGATTTGCTTGGTAATTGCCGGTGCCAGTTTTTAGCCGGATTACCGGATATTTTGCAGGAGATCCCGCGTTTATCGGCAGAAGAGATGGTAGAAGCTACCCCCGAGGAACTGAAAAAGGCATCTCACCTGAAAACCCCGCCGCAACTTATCGGTATTTTTTATCAGCCCAAAAACGCTCTTGAAGAAATTGAGTTTGTTGGTAAGTTGCACCTTGTCCTCGACGGAATTCAGGACCCGGGTAATATGGGTACCATTGTCCGGTTGAGCGATTGGTTTGGCATTCAACACGTTTTCTGTTCACCCGATACCGCCGACATTTTCAACCCCAAAACAGTACAAGCTACCATGGGGGCTATTGCACGGGTCAATGTTCATTATGTAGACCTGAAGGACTTGTTAACTAGAAATAACTCATTGCCTGTTTTCGGTACATTGCTGGAAGGTGAAAACATTTACAAGGCAGAATTACCGAAAAACGGATTTATTGTTATGGGGAACGAGGGAAAAGGAATTTCCCCCGATATTCAAAAACTCATTACCCATAAACTGTTTATTCCTAATTATCCAACAAATTCTCAAACATCGGAATCACTAAATGTGGCTGTGGCTGCAGCCATTGTGTGCTCCGAATTCAGAAGAAGGGTCTGAACCGGCAGATTCAGTACTCCTGCCAGCTTTTGATTTTCAACTGCTCTACATCCAACATGCAGAAAGCAGTAATAAAAGCCGATGCCAACCGTGCGTTGGTGATAAGCGGAACGTTAAAATCCACCGCAGTGCGCCGGATAATGTAACCGTTGGTAAGCTCGCGTCGGGTAACATCCTTGGGGATATTGATAATCAGATCGAACTTATTGTGGGTAATCATCTCCTGAATGTTGTGTTCGCCTCCTTCATCCGGCCAATTCACATCGGTAGCTGCAACGCCGTTATCGGTCAGAAATTGTTGTGTCCCGTGGCTCGCATACAAGTCGTACCCTTTGGCATGGAGCAGTTTGCAGGCTTCCAACAAATCCACTTTCGATTTCACTTCTCCCGACGAAATCAGGATCCCTTTTCTGGGAATCCGGTATCCTACCGAAAGCATCGATTTAAGAATAGCCTCATTAAAGTCGTCGCCTATACAGCCCACTTCTCCCGTCGAGGCCATGTCTACTCCCAAAATCGGATCAAACTTCTGTAAGCGGGAATAGGAGAATTGTGACGATTTCACACCGATGTGGTCGAGATCGAAAACAGTGCCGTCCGGTTTGTTGTAAGAGGCTCCCAGCATTACACGGGTTGCTGTGTCGATAAAGTTATGCTTGATGACTTTGGAGACAAACGGGAATGAACGCGAGGCGCGCAAATTACACTCGATGACCTTTATTTCATTGTTTTTAGCTAGAAACTGAATATTAAACGGCCCACTTATATTCAACTCTTTGGCAATCTGCCGAGATATCTTCTTGATGCGGCGCATGGTTTCGAAGTATATTTTTTGTGCCGGGAAAACCAGTGTGGCGTCACCTGAATGCACACCTGCAAACTCCACGTGCTCAGAAATGGCATATTCCACAATTTCGCCTTCTTTTGCCACAGCATCCATTTCCACCTCCTTGGCATTTTGCATGAAAACAGAAACTACTACCGGATATTCTTTGGACACGTTGGCGGCCATTTCGAGAAAACGGTGCATCTGTTCTTTGTCATAACAAACGTTCATGGCTGCTCCCGAAAGCACATACGACGGACGGATCAATACCGGGAATCCTACTTCTTCAACAAACTTATCCACTTCTTCGTAGCTCGAAAGCTCTTTCCATCGCGGCTGGTCGATACCCAACCTATCGAGCATGGCAGAGAACTTGTGCCGGTTTTCCGCACGGTCAATCGATTCGGGAGATGTCCCTAAAATGGGCGCGTTTTGGCGATGCAGCTTCATGGCCAGGTTATTTGGAATCTGCCCACCCATGGATACGATTACTCCTTTGGGAACCTCAATGTCAATAACGTCGAGCGTACGTTCAAAAGTAAGTTCGTCGAAGTATAACCTGTCGCACATATCGTAATCGGTGGATACCGTTTCAGGGTTATAATTGATCATTACTGACTCGTAACCCAATTTACGTGCAGTCTCTACGGCATTTACCGAACACCAGTCGAACTCAACCGACGACCCGATGCGATACGCTCCCGAACCCAGGACGATGATTACTTCCTTACCCGATTTCACAGGTTGGTAGGCTTTGTCCGATCCGTACGTGAAATAGAGATAATTGGTTTTCTCCGGGTCTTCCGATGCCACTGTGTTGATACGCCGGACAACAGGCAAGACGTGTTGCTTTTTCCGCCATTCGCGCACACGGATCAATTCGGGTTCCATTGTTCCCTGTGGGTTTTCCACGTAACGGGCTATCTGAAAATCGGAGAATCCCAGTCTTTTCGCTTCCGCAAGGACCTCTTTTGGCAGGTCCTCTATTTTCTTGTATTGGGTAAGCACATGTGTGTAGTTGTAAATATTCTCCAGCTTTTCGAGAAACCATTTGTCAATCTTTGTCAGCGATTCAATCCGGTCTACCGTGAATCCTTTTTCAAAAGCATCGGCAATGGCAAAGATGCGCAAATCCGTAGGATTGGACAGTGCTTCTTCCACGTTATCGAATGTAAGGTCGCGGTTGCCTACAAAGCCGTGCATACCTTGCCCGATCATGCGCAACCCTTTCTGGATGATCTCTTCAAACGATTGCCCGATAGACATGATTTCACCCACTGATTTCATGGATGAGCCAATCTCACGACTCACTCCGGCGAATTTAGACAAGTCCCAGCGGGGGATTTTTACAATCATGTAATCCACTTTTGGGGCCACATAAGCCGAATTGAGCGTACCCATTTCGCCGATCTGATCAAGTGAATAACCCAATGCCAACTTGGTTGCCACAAACGCCAGCGGATAACCCGAAGCCTTGGAGGCCAGTGCCGATGAGCGGCTCAGGCGGGCATTGATTTCGATAATGCGATAATCATTGGTTTCCACGTTAAACGCATATTGGATGTTGCATTCACCCACTATCCCGATATGGCGTACAACACGGCGGGCTATGTCTTCCAACAAGGCTATCTGTTCCCTGGAAAGAGTAATGATGGGTGCCACAACAATACTTTCTCCCGTATGTATTCCCAACGGGTCAAAATTTTCCATGGGAACGACTGTAAAACAGTGGTCATTTTTGTCGCGGATAACTTCAAACTCAATTTCTTTCCATCCTTTCAGGCTCTCTTCCACCAGAATCTGTTTCGAGAACGAAAGGGCGCTTTCGCAAAGCGTAACAAACTCTTCTTCGTTGGTGCAAATTCCCGAGCCCAGGCCACCCAGTGCGTAAGCTGAGCGTACCATTACGGGAAAACCAATTGTATGAGCCGCTTTCAGTGCATCTTCCATGCTTTCCACCGCTTGCGAAACCGGTGTTTTGGCATCAATCTGGTTGAGTTTCTTTACAAACAAATCCCGGTCTTCGGTAATCATTATCGCTTCAACTGAGGTGCCCAGCACTTTTACATCATATTTATCCAGTACACCGCTTTGATACAGTTCCGTCCCGCAATTTAGTGCCGTTTGTCCGCCAAAAGCCAGCAAAATGCCATCGGGTTTTTCTTTCTGAATCACTTTCTCTACAAAAAACGGGGTGATCGGAAGGAAATAAACCGTGTCCGCCACCCCCTCGGAAGTTTGTATGGTTGCAATGTTAGGATTGATAAGTACCGTGCTTATTCCTTCCTCCCTCAAGGCCTTTAATGCTTGTGATCCTGAATAATCGAACTCACCTGCCTGTCCGATCTTTAATGCTCCTGACCCCAATAAGATAATTTTTTTGATTGATTTGTCCATTTTTATTTTTGTTCAAAACGTTCTGTATGTTTTTAATTGCTGACTTCAGGCTTCAGCTCTCTTCTCTAACAGATTTCAGTCGGAAGAACGTCCAAAGGTCTGATGCCTGTCACCTTCTACTTTGTATCATAAATCAGTACACGTGTCCACCAATTGGCGTATTTTTCGCGGAATTCGTCGTGGATGGGATGTGTCTGATACACATCGTGTCCATTTTCGTCATCGAAAACAACAAGCAGTGAAAACGTATATGTGGTATCAATAATTTCACGGTTTGTGGCTGCCGGAGTACCTATATGCCTGAACCGAACGGTTTCCACAGATGCCAGTTTAATTAACGCTTCGCGAAAGTCACGTTTTACTTTTTCATCGTCAGGCTGCTTAAGCCAGAAAAAAACGTGATGCATAAACTTACCGCTTATATCGTTTCCTTTTCCTTTTGAACGGCAACTTGTCAGTACTGGTGCTGCAGCAATAGCGCCCAAAGCTGCCGTTTGTTTTAAAAAGTTTCTTCTGTCAGAATGCTTCATACGGATAAAAAAATAAGTGATTTGCTGACTTGGAGGAAATCAACGAATGGATTGTAGAACCGGAAAGGAAGGAGTATTTGTACATTTACTGTTTTAGTTTGCAAATTTACACAAAAATAACCGAATTAAATCTCATTTTTTGACTAAAACGCCGACTGAAGAAGAATATTTGCTAACTCTTTTGTTTCCAAGGAAAAGATTTTCTTAACTTTGCCTCTGCATTAATCTACAAAGCCTCAATGAGAAAATTTAAACTTGTTATTGGGTTGACAGCTATGTTTCTTGTGCTGCTTCTCACCGGATTTATATACGCTACCTTTTTCAGACCGCATTATGCGGTGCCCGAAAACAATACGTTGGGATTATTGATTTTTGGGTCGATCATCGGTGCGGTTATTGCTTTTTTGATTTTCAAATTGATTTACCCATCAAGCAGTATTGGCAGTTCAACGAACGTTACTTCCCATACCGTTGTTGAAAGTATCCGCAGGGTGTTTAAAATTGTGGTAGCTGAAGGCCAGTTGAATGAAATCTATAACTATGAGAACACAAAAAAACTGCTAAAGTTTATTCCTTCGACCAAAAAAGCCCTGGTCATTGTAAAAGCTAAAGTGCTGATTGGTTATGATATTGAAAAATGCAAATGGGAAGTGGATAATGAAAATAAAATAATAAAACTACTCACCTTCCCGGCTCCAGAGATTCTTTCCCTTGACCCGGATTTCGATTATTATTATTTCGAGGATGACCTGTTTAACTTTATTAGCCGGAAAGATTTGCAACTCATTCAAGGGCTGGCAAAAGAACAGGTAAAACAGGCAGCATTAAACAGCGGATTGATGAAAATTGCATCGATGCAGATGAAGACCCTGTTGACCGAAATGCTAAACGCGAATAAATGGCAACTGGAAGGTGTGGAGAAGATTGAGGATTATCACGTGATCCCAGTTGCCCCACAAAAATCAGAAATAACCATAGGTGACAACATTACCTTGTCGGAAGTGGACACCCTTCGCAAATAACCACAAAAAAACCGGGCAATCTATAAGGACAGCCCGGCACTAAAAAATTAACATGAATTATCTAAAACCTGTACCCGAGTGTCAGCAATCCTCTTACGGATCTGTTTTTCAGGGTAAAGGGAGATGCATCAATAACTAGTTCTTCCCGTGTATCACCGTTATAGGTAAACAGGTTCGGAAACGGATACAGCTGGTCTTCCTGGGTTTGATAAACCACCGCCAGATCGGCATAGAAATTTCTGTTGAACCGATAACCCAATCCTCCGGTGAGGTAATGGGTATCACCTTCCATTCTGTAGATGGTGTTTGAACCAGATACAGCGGCATCTCCTGCTTTAGAAAAATCAGCATCATACGGGTTCTGCATCCATGCGTAACCCAATCTTCCTGAAAATTGCGGAGTAAAACGGTATTCTGTACCCACCCTTACAGTAGATGCAACTTTAAAATCTTTTTTGATGTAATCGTTATCAATATCGTACCAATCTTTGCTGGAATAACTACCGGAAGGCACGCTCAGTTTCATGTTCCGATAGTTCATCACTTCGTAATCGGCACTCAAGATAAAACTGTTTCCTAAAACTGCGGCACCGCTCAATACCCATTTATCGGGAGTTTTCAAATCATAATGATTTGTAAATTTGGCAGAGTTAACCCAGCCTTTCTCATACTTCGGGTCATCGATATAAGCTCCCAGGTCATCATCAACCCTCGCCTGATAAATTTCCGACATGGAATACCATGTGGGTGTATGGTATGCCAAGCCAATCCTGAATGAATTTACGGGGCGGTAAATTACCCCCAGCTTGGCACCAACTCCGGCACCGTTTGTTATTATCTCGTTGTTCAGTGTATAACCTCCGCTGTTAAAGTCTTCCAGAAAATCGGTAGAAAGAGAGTGGTTGATGTCAGATATATTCAGTGCTAATCCAACATTCACCACATTATTTATAGTGGTTCCGATGGTAAAATCATAATTATCGATATATCCCCTTTCCGATGATTTTATTTCTTGTTTAGCTTGTTCTCCTTTCGTATCTAAAGGAGTATAATAATATTTTCCATCCGTGCCCATATGATCATTGATTAACCATGAGTTGAACCCCAGTACGGAAAGCCAGGGCTGATCGATGAACGGATCAGGTAAATTGTCTCCCATTTCCAGCTTGGTAGCGTCAACTCCAGAACTTCTGTCTGCCATGTAATCCAACATGGTGCTTTTGGCGTTTCCGATGGCGTTGATATCGGTATTGAACGTTTTTTGTTTGTTGTACGAAAAACCGAAATTAATCATGGGCATTACCTCGTTTCTCAAGGGAAAGTACCCGACAAATCCCAGGTTATGCAGGTTGAAATCACTCACTTTTTTGTCGATATCACCCACCTTGGCTGTGTTTTGTTGTATTCCTAACGTACCCACTACTTCTGAGCTCCTGTAAACAGCAATTCCGGCAGGATTGATGGAAACACCCGTGATGTCTCCTCCCAGTGCGCCAAAAGCATTGCCCATTGCCATAGAACGTGCTGTTCCGTAAAGCTCATTTCGGGAATACTTCAAAGCTTCCACTTCTCCTTGCGAGTAGGAGTAGTTGGCAATAAACACTAAAGAGAAAAGAAAATATGCAAATTTTTTCATTTTTATAGTTTTTATTTTTGTTTTCACTAAATTATGCTCTTTCCTGCCAGGCAAAATACAAGTAATCCAGGCATATGCTCGTACGGTTTTACAAAATGTTGGATAAAAAATGACTGCCTCATTTAAACCCCTTCTGAGATTTTTGTGAAGCAGTCATTGTTTATTGTTTATAGTTTAACGACGTCCTCCACTGCTACGACCGCTGCTTCCGCTGCTATATGAGCCGGAAGAGGAACTTCTACTGGAACCCGATGAGGAGGAACCAAACGATGAGCTGCGGCTTGAAGAGTCGTACGAAGACGAACGACTTGAGCTTGAACTTCTGCTTGGAGCGGAATACGAACCGCTGCCCGACGAACTTCTCGAAGGTGTTGAGTAGGTATTGCTTCTGCTCGACGAGCTTCTTTCGTAAGTATTGCCACCGCTTCTCGCCGGCGAGGTGCTGGAACTACCCCTGCTGTTATATATCCTGGAATTGGCACCTAATGTGCCGGTGCTGGAGGAGCGGGAAGAAGATGAGCCTCTGTTTATGATTTGGCCGGACCGGGAGTCATAGACTCTTCCGGTGTTATCGATAATCCTTGTTCTTGGTGATGCAGATGAACTTCTGCTGTAAGCCGAGGAACTTCTGCCTGAGGCAGTTCTTGTGGAGCTACCAATCGCCGAGCGGCCTGATGTTGCGCTTGAACTTCTGCCTACACTTGCTACAGATGATCTGTTAGCAATGTTTGCCGAGCTTCTTCTGTAACTTCCCGTACTTCTGCCGGAGCGATTGTTGCTTAATCCGGAATAGTATCCGTCGTAGAAACCGCTATAATAACCACCTCCGTACCATCCGCCGTAACCGTAATACCAAGGATCATAGTAACCACCGTAGTACCAGGGAGAATACCAGGATGAGTACCACCCACCGTAATACCATGGGTTGTGCCAACGGCTGTAATACCACGGGCTGTACCAACGGTTGGAATAAGGATAACCCCATCCGTATCCGTAGTACCAGGGATCATACCAGGGATCGTACCACGGATAGTAGCTGTTCCAACCCCACCCTGTACCGAAATAGAGGTTAGAGCCCCATCCACGGTTATCGTAATAATCGGCGTAAATGTCGTCACCTACATAAACAGTAACCTCATCGGCACCGGTTATCTTGATACTCGATTCCGGGTCGTGATACTTGATAATCCTGTCTGTATATTCGTATTGCTGATAGGCTGTATCTTCAAGAATTACTGTGTCATTGGCAGCCAATTCTTTTTGTTCACGACGGTTATACTCGTCAATATTGCGGCCGTTTGCTCGGACTTCCATATTGGATGCTTTTCCCTCAACAACAACAATTTTCTTTTTTTGTGGTTCTTGTTTCTTCTGAACCTTTAGGGTTGTAGTGTTTTGAGCGGGATCGGCATAAATATCATCCCACTCCTGGGCAAAACCTATAACGGGCGCCAGGACCAGCAACCCCGAAATAATTAAGTTTTTAGTTTTCATAGCTTTTTCCCTTTATTTTTTGTTTTTGGTTGTTTTAAATAATTCATTCCGCAGAGTTTGACAATAATTCATTCATTTGGTTTAACTCACTGTTCCGTTATTTATCATCCACAAATATACAAATTTTTAAACGTCAACTCATCGATTTGTTTATTATATAGATGAAAAATGTATAAAAACGCTGCACTTTACGTAGTTAAAAAAATACAAAAACTCCCCGTTTTTTACAGTGATAACTCTAATCCGTCATAAGCAAGGGTAAAGGATGAGGGCAAATCCTTGCTTATCGCTTTATGCAAACCGATCTGATGACTCATATGTGTAAAATAGGTTTGTTCCGCTCCAATTTTTTTTGCCAACGAAAGAGCTTCTTCCAGTGTTTGGTGTGAAGGGTGTTTCTCCTTTCTCAATGCGCTTACTATCAGTATATCTAGGGCGGCGAGTTTGCTTAGCTCTTCGTCGGGCAAATATTTTACGTCGGTAAGGTAAGCGACATTATTTATCCGGAAACCTAAGATGGGGAGTTTAAAATGCATGACCCGGATAGGAATAACTTTTGTGTTATTTATAAAGAAAGGATGAAGGCCGTCGGTTGTTCGTATCCTGATATCCGGAACGCCGGTGTACCTTTGTTCTCCAAAACAATAGGGTATTCGTTGCATCAACGCGCTTTTCACTTTAGTTTCGGCAAAAACATCGACGGGTCCAAACCTGCAAAAAGGCCTTAAGTCGTCCATCCCGCCCACGTGATCATAATGTTCGTGGGTGATGAGCAACCCGTCAATTTTCCTGAAAGGCAAATCCATCACCTGTTGCCTGAAGTCGGGTGTGCAATCGATGATAAGGCGTGAATCAGCAGTCTCCACTTGAACAGAACATCTTAACCGTTTGTCTTTAGCATCGACTGATGTACATACTTCACAATTGCAACCTATTTCGGGAACTCCTGTAGATGTCCCCGTACCTAAAAACCGTACTTTCATTTTTTATTGTCCGTGTAAAATAATAAAAGCTACCCGTTTCAATAGCGGGCAGCTTTATTATACGTTCATTTCCTATTGGTCACCAGACATCCGGATCCGGTGTTTTAACATTTAATACTGTCTTTCTAAAATCCAAAGATCGTTGAAAGGAACGCCGTAAGTTCTTCGCAAGTAATCGGTATTGCCAAGGGCAGCATATTTTTGGTAAATCTCATCGCGTTTTGCAGCAGCCGATGCTTTGTCATCATAGCTTGCAACGATAACCCTGTACATGCCTTGCTCGTTTTCGGCCAGAATCACCGGATACCCTTCGTTTTGCATTCGTGCCTTCAACGATTCAGCATTAAGCTTTACACTTAAAGAAGCGATTACTACGCTGAAGTTCTTTAAATTGGCGGCATCTGAAGCAAGAACGGGTTCAACCTTCTCTTTTCTCACTGACACTTCAACCGGAGGCAGTGTGCCGGCATCTTTTACAACAGTTGGCTGTGACGCCGTTTGCTGCATTTCCCTTTCTTTGGCAGCTTCATATACTTGTTTATATGCACTTTGTTTTGGTTTACAGGAAATTGCTAAAACCAACATGGCAGAAAGCGCCATCATCAAATAGATTGATCTTTTCATTTGTGTCATTGTTTTATTGTTCGAATATCAAAACTAAAAGCAAAGATAGAAATAAGTAAATGATTATAACTCCTACAGATGTGAAAATAAATTAAATTGTTAAAAACATCTTTTCTCCAGACAGAAACTCAAGAGAACCAATGACTAAAGTTACAGTTTTTCGAGTTCGGAGAAGTTTATTTTCGGAATTTTGTTTTCCTTTTTCCTTGTGAATCTTGATTCGTAAAGAGTTGATTTGTTGAAGAATCCTCCGTTTTGAAGATAAAACAGGTTCTTTTGCTTGTTGTACCCGCCCCGGTAATCCAACCGGACTTGTTTTCGGGCAGTTTCATCGTATGTGAAAACCGATTCGCCGGCTTCTATCCATTTCCGGTTACTGGTCACAAACCATTGATTCCCAAACAATACCTTTCGGGTCAGGTATCCTTGTCCAGGAATAAAATTTTCGAGGAAAGAATGTGCACGGGTATAAAAAACATGGGTTTTGGGCCTAAGGAAGCTGGCTATCAGCCTCCATCGATTTTCATCGGAAGCAAAGAAATAAGAGGTATACACGGTGTTCCCCAGTCCGTCTGGCTTTATCCGGGTCAGGAATTTATAGGCCTTGCCGGCTTTCCAGTTGTACCGCAAAAAACTTTGTCCGCCCGAACCTTCGTTTCCAAATTCACCGATATAGACTCCTTCTCCTTTTCGTAAGAGTTTGATCTTTAAACTGTCGGGAATACGTTTTGGATCCTGTGTGTTGAACGGGCTCCAAACGGAGAACAGCACCCTTCGTTCGGTTTCGGAATTGCATTGAATTCCAAAATACCCTTCACCAAAACCGTTCGCCATGTAATAACTGCCCGGGATATCGTTTCCTGCCGGAACAGTGACTTCGTTATAAAACCATTCAACCGTATCTTCGGGCATTGTATAACGAAGATGAACAGAAGGCCCTCGCCTACCCCAATAGTCGGAGAAATCGTGCACATAAGTTGGTTGTTCCTCCGATTGAACAACAAACGATTCTATCTGGGCGAACTCTTTCCCTGACCTGCTTATACCCCGTAATTCTATGGGTTGATAACCCGTGTTGAGAATTTGAAAGATCCCTAGAGGAATTTTAAATCTTCCGGCAGGAACAGAAATTTTTGACCTCTTCCCTTGGAAAGTCGCTTCAATCACTGACTCTTTATCCGAATCTCCTTTTATTGAAATCACTATTTTTTCCGGTTTGTGGAAATAAACGAATGTCTTGATGACGGATTTTTCGTTGACCCATTCTTCAAGTCCGGACCGGGTGATGGATGCACCCTGTTGAAAAGAAGTCACGTAAGCATTTCCATTTAATTCAATTTCATACGTTACTTCTTGCGAAAACAAAAATAAGGCGGAACAGCAAAAGAGAACTGTTGAGCAAATCTTATTCATCTGTTTGAATTTATCTGCAAAGTTACGTGTAAAGACCAATAAAAACAACAAAGCCCCGGAAAAGGGCCTTGCTTTTTTTACTCGATAGTATGCTAATACTTGTTGTATTACTTTACCAATGTAACGGTGCCTACATCTTTTATCTCGCCTTTAACAACCGGAACACTCTCCATTACAAAATTAGTATATTCCGTTGCCGTGTCGGCAATAAACTCCACTTTCCACGTACCTTCGTCAATACCGGGGAACAAGAATTTACCGTCCTCTTCGGGCAGCGAAATCAATGTGTCCGTTGCTTTGGTAATTTGAACAAAAGCGTTGGCTTCCGGCGGGAGGACAAAACCTCTCAATGTGGCGCCCCAAGCTTCTGCGTACGTACGAATAACCGGTTTTAAAATGTACTTGTTATTTCCCGTAGCGACTACCGAACGCGCAGCATCAAAATCAATGACGAAACTGTACATCATGTCGGCAAGTAAAGTTTCGTGAAGATTGAACTTCAACCCGCTTGTTTGTGCTGATGGTGTCTTAAGGGGATACTCTGTTCCATCCTTAGTTTCCACATAGCTGTCGGGGCCCAGCAGTAACCTGACCTGGCTTATTTTTCCAGCGGGAATTTCTCCACCGGCCAAGGCGATCATTTCTCCGTTTCTGTAATCCAGCAAATTATACAATCCGGGGTTGCTAATGTTCAGGGTAACCCATTCAACTTCGTCTAATTCATCGGTGTCATCATAAAAAGGATCGTTGTCATCCTCGTAATATTCATCCGCTACTCCAACTTTAACGCCCTGTATGTCAATAACCACTTTGGCGTAATCTAATGATGGGGCATCGGTCAGTTTAAACTGAATTTGAGCTTTTCCACTGGTCAAGCCTTCATTTTCGTTTGTACATCCTACAGCAAAAAGCAACAATGCCACAATGGACAGTGTCGACAAGAGAATTTTAAATTTTTCTTTTCTCATAAAATTTGATGTTTTAGTTAAATGTTTTAGTTAAAATTTTTTTCGTCAAAAAAAGACCCGTTATTACGAGTGTTATAATAAAACACCTCAACTCTTGTGTTTGTTGTTGGGTTTTACTTAAGAAAAACAAAAAACACCCCCCCGTTTACTGGCAAAAAGATTAAAAAAGGGAAATTAGTACGACAAAACGTTTATTTTTTAAGGATAATCTTTGATTTTAACTCCCGTGTTTTGCCAGCAAATACGGAATCCACAAAAAGTGTATCCCGGTAACCCAGGCTCGAAGCCGATAAAACGGCAATTTCCCATTCACCTGCTTTCAGGCCTTTAAAAAGAAACATCCCATCGGATTTTTCGGGTATGGTGAATAGCGTATCCTTGTCTTTTACGATTTTGACGATAGGCATGGCTTCCACGGGCAGGGCATACCCTTTTAACGACCCGCCAAACGCTTCTGGAAAAATACGCAATACCGGTTTAAGAAAATAATTCCCGTTGGATTCGTAGAACGAAAGGGCCGCATTGATATCAATCATTATGCTGGTGATGTAATTGGCATAGAGGTTCTCATTGACCTCCACAATAATACCGTCTTTAATCTCGGAATCCAAAATAAGGTCTTTTTCCCCTGTGTCTGTTTTAATCTTTGAATTGTTTCCAAACGTTATTTTTATTTTTCGCAATACCCCGGCCGGGAAAAACTGATCGATAATCTGTTTTGATTTTCCGTTCGAAAGCGGAAGAACGTTGTAAACCCCTCCCTGGAAATCAAGGGTCGTCCATTTTTCATCGCTGGTGGTGTTGTCGGTAGTAGAGATTTCAATTTTCTGAATGTCTACGTTAAATTCCGATATCAGTAATACGGGAGCATCCGTAAGTTTTATTCTCAGCCGGGTGGCGTTTATGCTCGGATCGTTCTTGGAGCATCCCGTAAAAGAGATTGCAAAAAGAAAAAGGGAAAATAGGGTTAGAATAGCCTTCATTTTTAGTCAATTTACCGCAAAGATAACGAATAACGGAAAAAAGATACGAGAAAAAAACCAAAATGTGTTTTAAACATTTGTTTAAAACACTTGTTTAATAAATGGGGATTGTATACTTTTGCATCAAAAAAATAAACCTGAAAATGGAAGACTTGACTACGGAACAGAAAATAGCAGCAGCTGCGAGAAAAATATTCACCCAAAAAGGGTATGCGGCGACCAAGACGCGGGACATCGCGGAGGAAGCCGGAATAAACCTGGCATTGGTCAATTACTACTTCGGCAGCAAGGAAAATCTGTTCAAACAGGTTTTGAAGGAAAAATTTGAAGCTCTTTTCGGCTTGATGATGCCCGTTTTATCGGATAGAGATATTTCTCTGGATGAGAAAATCAGGCTTCTTGTCAAGAATTACACGAAATTGTTAATAGAAAATGAAGAGCTGCCCATTTTCGTGCTCAACGAACTAAGAAATAATGAAAATATATTTAACCCCATTTTACAGCAGGCGCGGACAATATCCCAGCCAACCATAGACGAGCAGCTTCAACACAACGGTTTTGCCATTTCCACACCTGACTTTATCATGAATATCGTCAGCCTGACCATCTTTCCCTTTATCGCCAAACCCCTGTTTATCACTTCAGGAATGGTGAAAGAAGAAGATTTTTTACAATTTATCGAAAACAGGGAAAAATTGATCCCTGAATGGATTTTTGCCATCTTAAAACAATCTCAGCAATGAAATACAGAAGATTTACATTATTTATACCGCTGTTTTTTATACCCGTGTTCACAGTTAATGCACAATCCCTCACTATCGAAGATTGTCAGGGGATGGCTCGCGAAAATTATCCAGCAATTGCACGGTTTAATGTCATTGAAAATATCAGGAGTTTTAATTTGGAAAACGCTAACAGAGCCTATTACCCGCAACTTTCCCTGAATGCAAAAGCAACATGGCAAAGCGATGTTACAAGGATTGATCTGGAGTTGCCTTCTAATTTTCCTCCTCTTGAGATTCCTATTCCCGATAAAGACCAGTATCAGGTCTATGGCCAATTGAATCAGCTTATCTGGGATGGTGGAAAGGTTTCAGCGCAAAAAGAGATGATCGTCGCCAATGCCGAAGTGGAGAAACAAAAACTTGAAACCGAAATCTATTCGCTTCAGGAACGGGTCAATCAGGTTTTTTTTGGTATTTTACTGCTTAACGAACAATTGACGCAACAGGGTATCCTGGAAAAAGAGTTGCAGCGAAACTTAGAGAAAGTGCAAAGCTACGTGTTAAACGGTGTGGCCAACGATGCCGATTTAAGCGCCGTAAAAGTGGAGCAACTAAAAACAAACCAGCAACGCATTCAAATGGAATCGGCGTTGGACAGTTATATCAAGATCCTTTCTGTTTTAACCGGACACCGTATAGACCCGAAAACCGTTTTTGTAAAACCACCGGTAGCTGAAGTGCCTGATCATGTGGTTATTGACCGTCCCGAGCTGCGGTTTTTTACGGCTCAGGAAAACCTGCTGAATTCACAAAAAACAGCCCTGACCGCCAGGAACAGGCCTGTTATCAGTGCGTTTGCCCAGGGCGGATACGGAAAGCCGGCATTGAACATGTTTGAAAATAAATTTAAACCGTATGTGATCGGAGGAGTGAGTTTCTCGTGGAATCTCGGCAGCCTGTATACCTACAAACAAGAGAAAAAAAGCATTGAACAGCAAAAAATGACGCTCGATTCAGAGCGTGAGACCTTTCTCTATAACCTGAACGTGCAGCTTCCGCAACAGCAAAACGAGATAAAAAAATACCGCCATACCATGCAGGATGATGACGAGATTATCCGGCTGAGAAAGCAAATAAAAGACGCTGCGGAAGCAAAAGTGGAGAACGGAACGCTGACGGTTTCTGATTTACTGCAGGAGATCAACGCTCTGGAAGCTGCCAGGCAGGCAAAATCACTGCACGAAATTCAATACCTGATGTCGGTTTACAAGCTAAAATTCACAACAAATTAAAATAGAAAATCAATACAAACAGCAACAATATGAAGCTAACAAAACTTTTTATTTTTCCGGTTATACTTTTTCTTCTTGCTTCCTGTTCAGGCAATGACAGCGACTACGACGCCACCGGATCGTTCGAGGCCACAGAAATTATTGTGTCGGCGCAGGGAAACGGTGAAATTCTGTCGCTGGACATTGCAGAAGGACAAACACTACAAGCCGGAGAAGTTGTGGGGCAGATAGACACCGTGCAACTTTTTCTACAAAAAATGAGCCTGGAGTCAAACGTCCAGGGCGTTCGGGTGCAACGTCCAAACATCGGTGCGCAAACAGCTGCCATTGAGAAGCAAATTCAAACGTTGCAACGGGAGCGCACCCGTACGCAGAACCTGGTTGAGGCAAACGCGGCAAATAAAAAGCAACTGGACGACATAAACGCTCAAATTGAAGTTTTACAAAAACAATTGTCGGCCCAAACCTCCACCTTACAAAAGAGCAGCGAGAATATATACGCACAAAGCTCCGCCTTGCAGATTCAGGTAGCGCAATTGGATGATTTGTTGAAAAAATGCACCATAAAAAGCCCTACTTCGGGTGTAGTGCTCAACAAATACGCCGAACGGGGTGAGCTTGCCGGTACGGGATCACCGCTTTTCAAAATCGCCGACATCGACAATATGTACCTACGTGCCTACATCACCAGCGATCAGCTATCCGGCATAAAACTTAACGATTCCGTAACCGTACGCGTGGATGCCGGAGAGGGTGACATGAAATCATACCCCGGTACCGTGTCGTGGATATCCGGAAAATCGGAATTCACGCCCAAAACGATTCAAACCAAAAATGAACGGGCAAACCTGGTGTATGCGATAAAAATTGCTGTAAAGAACGACGGTTTTCTTAAAATTGGCATGTACGGAGAAGTTAAATTCCGGAACCTGGAGGGAAGGCCATGATTACGGCAACAAATTTGCATAAAACGTACGGGAAGGTAACCGCGTTAAACGACCTTTCCTTTTCGGTAAACGACGGAGAAATCTTTGGTGTGATCGGGCCCGACGGTTCGGGGAAAACCACCCTTTTTCGCATTCTAGCCTCATTGTTGTTGCCTGATAGCGGATCTGCCGGAATAAATGGATGGGACTTAGTCAAAGATTTCCGGAAAATTCGTTGCATAATCGGATATATGCCGGGGAGATTTTCGCTTTATCCGGATTTGAGCGTGGAAGAAAACCTCAAGTTTTTTGCCACCGTTTTCAATACCACCCTGGAGGAGAACTACCCGCTTATCAAGGATATTTACCAACAGATTGAACCTTTTAAGAAACGCCGGGCGGGAGCATTGTCGGGCGGGATGAAACAGAAACTTGCTCTCAGTTGCGCGTTGATACACAAACCCGGAGTACTGATTCTTGACGAACCCACAACCGGTGTGGACCCTGTTTCCCGGAAAGAATTCTGGGTTATGCTGGAGCGGTTGAAATCCGAAGGGATAACCGTTTTGGTTTCCACGGCATATATGGACGAGGCAAGCCTATGCGACCGCATTGCGTTAATGCGCGAAGGAAGCTTTATCGCTACCGATACGCCGCAAAACATCATAAACCGTTATACAGAAACCTTGTGGACGGTACAAACTGAAAATTTATCGGCATCGTTGCACGATTTACGGGCGCATCCAAAGGTGAAAACCTGCTTTGCGTTCGGAAATGAACACCATGTTACCGTTCAGCCGGATTTACCGGTCGCCGGGCTTCAATACTATCTAAAAGAAAAAGGGTATTCAAAAGTGCAGATCAATGTTACGACGCCGACTGTGGAGGATTGTTTCATGGCGTTGACAAGTGAAACGTGAAGAATGGAAAGTGATATTGTAATAAATGTCTCGGGATTGACGAAAAAGTTTGGCAACTTCACCGCTGTTGACCGTATCTCCTTCGATGTCCGCAAAGGGGAAGTATTTGGTTTTCTGGGTGCTAACGGCGCTGGGAAGACCACTGCCATGCAGATGCTGTGCGGGATCAGCAAGCCTACATCAGGAAAAGGGACGGTGGCCGGATACGATATCCTGAAAGAAAACGAGAAGATAAAACGCAGCATCGGATATATGAGTCAGCGGTTTTCGTTGTACGAAGACCTGAAAGTATGGGAGAATATACGCCTTTTTGGTGGGATTTACGGGTTGACAGACAAAGAGATAAAAGAAAAAACGGATGAATTGCTTCACCGGTTGAGGTTCGAAAGTGAACGAAACACTTTGGTTAAATCCCTGCCGTTGGGTTGGAAGCAGAAACTCGCTTTTTCGGTAGCTGTTTTTCACACGCCTCAAATTGTTTTTCTTGATGAACCTACCGGCGGAGTCGATCCGGCCATGCGGCGCCAGTTCTGGGAAATGATTTACGAAGCTTCCGACCGTGGGATCACGGTTTTTGTAACCACGCACTACATGGATGAAGCCGAATATTGTCACCGAGTATCGATAATGGTCGACGGAAGAATTGAAACGTTGGACAGCCCCGGCAACCTCAAGGAAATTCATCAGGCGGAAAGCATGGATGAGGTATTCCGGAAGTTGGCCAGAAAAGCGACAAGAATGGATAATGGATAATAGACAATTGATATGAAGCAATTTCTCTCTTTCGTACATAAGGAATTCTACCACATACTCCGTGACGGACGCACCATGCTGATCCTTCTGGGAATGCCGGTTGTGCAGATTTTGTTGTTCGGATTCGCTATCAATATGGAAGTACAACATATCCGTACCGTGGTCTTCGATCCGGCACAAGATGCCGCCACACGCGATATTACCGAACGCCTGGCGGCGAATCCCTATTTCCATATGCAGGGATATGTGTACTCGCCCGATGAGATAAACAAGTTGCTGCAACGAGGGGAAACGGATGTGGCCATCGTGTACGAACAAAATTTCAACGAGAACCTTGTCCACGCAAAGAAAGCTCAACTGCAGATCATTGCCGACGCATCCAATCCAAATACGGGAACCATTGTCGCGAACTACGTGACGGCAAACGTTAGCGAATATCGCCCCCACATTCCTTATCGGATTGAAGTGGAGAACAAACTGCTTTACAATCCCGAAATGAAATCGGCATACACTTTTGTGCCCGGAATCATGGGATTGGTGCTGATGATAATCTGTGCCATCATGACTTCGATCTCCATCGTCCGGGAAAAGGAGCGCGGTACGATGGAAGTACTTCTGGCATCGCCGCTAAAACCAGGAACGGTACTGATTTCAAAAACGGTCCCTTACTTGGCACTCTCGTTCATCAACCTGATTACCATCCTGTTGTTGTCTTATTTTGTGTTGGATGTTCCTATCCAGGGAAATTTGGCCCTGCTGATTGCCGTATCGGTTCTTTTCATTTTCCTGGCGCTCTCTCTGGGTTTGCTTATTTCTACCCTCGTACAAACACAGGTAACCGCTGTGCTTATCTCGGGAATAGGACTGATGATGCCTACTTTGATCCTGTCAGGAATGATTTTCCCCATTGACAATATGCCTGAACCGTTGCAATGGGCATCATCGGTTGTACCTGCACGTTGGTACATTGCTGCGGTGAAAAAGGTGATGATCGAAGGACTGGGATTTACCCATGTGGCAAAAGAAGTAGGTATCCTTGCCGGGATGGTTGTTTTTCTTATCGGGGCAAGCATTGCGAAAATCAAAAACCGACTTTAAACAATTAAAACAACATGAGTCAACTTAAATACCTCATTGAGAAAGAGTTCAAGCAGATCAGCAGGAATGCGATTATACCCAAGATGATCGTGCTGTATCCGGTTTTGGTACTGTTGATCTTTCCGTGGGCGATTAATTTTGAAGTGAAGAACATACAAATCCACGTGGTGGACAATGCCAGAAGTGTCTACTCCCAACGGTTGATAAACAAAATAGATGCATCAGCTTATTTTATTCTTACGGGTGTATCCACCCGTTACAACGATGCCATTGGCGATATAGAGAAAGAAAAGGCGGATATTGTCTTGGAAATTCCCGCTTCATTCGACACCGATATGGTGAAGGAGCGACGTGCTAAGGTAATGATTTCAGCAAACGCTGTAAACAGTACACAGGGGTTGTTGGGGAACAATTACCTGACGCAGATTATCAATGATTATTCGCAGGAACTTCGTACTGAACTCTTTCCGGCATCCGAACTGTCGGATGCATCGCACATTGATGCGGTAACCGATTACCGTTACAACAAGCGCCTCGATTACAAAACCTTTATGCTGCCGGCGTTTATTGTACTCATGATGACGCTGATATGCGGTATTTTGCCTTCACTGAACATCGTGATTGAAAAAGAGACCGGCACCATCCAGCAGATCAACGCAACGCCGGTAAGCAAATTTAATTTTATTCTGGCAAAACTTATTCCGTACTGGATTATCGGGCTTGTTATCCTGACCCTGTCGTTCTTGGTCACGTGGGTGATTTACGGATTGCTTCCGTCGGGAAGTTTTGCCACGCTGTATATCTCCGCCGTTGTTTTCCTGCTGGGGATTACCGGATTGGGAATCATCATCTCCAACTATTCCGACACGTTACAGCAGTCGATGTTTCTGGTTATGTTTTTTATTCTGATCATTATCCTGCTCAGCGGGATGTTCACCCCTGTTTCCGCCATGCCCGGGTGGGCACAGGCTGTCGCTTATGCCAATCCCCTCACCTACTTCATCGAGATCATGCGGCTCGTATATCTGAAGGGCAGTGCATTGCCCGATCTTTTTAAGCCGTTGATGTGGCTAACCGGGTTTGCGGTGTTCTTCAATACGTGGGCGGTATTGAGTTATAAAAAACGTGGCTGAATAATTGAGAATAGGCTATTGAAACAAAAGTGCAAGAAAAGTGTTATTAAAAATATGAAACAAAACATTTCCACAATCGTTATTCTTGCCGTAGTCCTGTTAACGGGAGCGGCCTGTAACCGACAAGCGAAAGAAGCTGCCGGCGGTATTCAACAGCCTCCTAAGACAACTGTTGAAAAAACGGAGCAACTTTCGAAAAACCTTCACGACAAATTAATGTCGTCCTTCAGCCCCAACTGGGAAATGGAGGAACCGGCAGCAACCGACTACCCTCCATACTACGGTGGCTCTTTTATCGACAACGATGGAAAATTTGTGATCTGTGTGGTGGGGAATCCGGAACAGTACCGTCCGGTATTAGCCTCGATTCTTGGAACTGATGATTTTCTGACTGAACCCTGTACCTATTCTTACCGTGAAATGATGCAGGTGATGGATCGTCTCGACCAGTTCCTCAGCAATTCGTCCGTCCCGGCCGACCATCCCTTTCTAACCCGTTTTGCCGGTGCCGGTGCCGACGTTTTTGAGAACAGGGTGGTTGTTCAGTTGACGGAAATGAATGATGACGCCATACAATCCTTCAAAAAAGACATTTCCAATTCTCCGGCCGTTAAATTTGAAAAGGGAGAGGCGCCGGTTTTGATGTAAGAATGAAAAGAAACCCTACTAAAAATGACAGATTACAAAAATGAAGATGCACTTGTCCTTTTTTCAGGAGGACAAGATTCTACCACCTGCCTGTTTTGGGCAAAACAAACTTTTAGAAACGTTGAAGCGTTGTGCTTTTCCTACGGACAACGGCATTCGCTGGAAGTAGAGATTGCCCGGAACATTGCCGAAATAGCCGGTGTGTCGTTTCAGCTGCTCGATGCTTCCGTTATCTCCCACCTATCGCCCAATTCGTTAACAGACGCGTCCATTGTTATGGATGAAGAACAACCTGCCGGTTCATATCCCAATACGTTTGTGCCGGGACGAAACATGTTATTTATCACATTTGCGGCAGCTGTCGCTTATGCAAAAAACATCAAGCATCTGGTAACAGGCGTTTCCGAGGCTGATTACAGCGGATACCCCGATTGCAGGGACACGTTTATCCATTCGTTAAACGCAACGATAAACCTTGCTATGGATAAGCATTTTGTCATCCACACCCCACTGATGCACCGGGATAAAGCAAAAGTATGGGCACTTGCCGACGATCTAGGGGTCTTTGATATCGTAAAAAATGAAACACTTACTTGCTACAACGGAATTAAAGCCGGGGGGTGCGGACACTGCCCCGCATGTAAGTTACGCAACCGGGGATTACAGGAATATCTTGCGGATAGAAAGTAAAACTTACCGTGTACACAAAAATGCGCCATGAAACCAGCCTGTAAATTCGTAAGCTTTTTCTTGGAAATTACTCATATTACTCGGTTTTTGATCAGTTTGTTCATTACCGGTGGTGCCTTTTTTCTGATAGAAAGAGAGGTCCCCGTTCTTTTTCGCTTAATGATTGCCTGGATTATTTTTTCGTGTGTTTTTCTAATCCTCAGTTGGATGGTTATCTTTTTGCGTCAGGTAGATCAGATTAAGAAAAAAGCGGTGGAAGATGACGGGAGTACAATATTTGTGTTCTTCATGGTGATCATCTCTTCTTTTACCAATATTTTTATCGTTCTGTTGTTGATGATGTCCAAGGATCAAACATTCATGGAAAACCCTTTTTTCGTTCCTCTTAATGTGGCAGGTATCCTTTTGAGTTGGGCGATGATGCATACGATTTATGTCTTTCATTACGCTCATGAATATTACAATGGAACGGGAATTAAAGGCGAACGATTTACGGGAGGACTGGACTTTCCTTCAGAGAAAAACCCCGATTATATGGACTTTGCGTATTTCTCTTTTGTGATGGGCTCTACCTTTCAGGTTTCCGATGTTTCTATTGTTTCGAAGAGAATACGCCGTATTGCACTGGTGCATGGAGTCCTGTCTTTTTTGTTCAACACTTTTGTTGTGGCTCTTACCATTAACATTATTGCGGGACTCATGAAGTGACCGTATTATCAGAAACGCTTAAATAATAGGAGAACGGCGGATCGGATTTTCTCTTCTACAGAAAAACAGGAGAATATTTTATTTGTATTTTTTTTCGTATTATATTTGAAGAATAATCGACTTACAATTGAAATTATGTCTCAAACCGAAAACTTAAGCCTTCTCGGCAAAAAAACAGCATACAAGCAAGATTACGCTCCCGAGGTATTGGAAGCTTTTGAAAACAAGCACCAAAGTAACGATTACTGGGTTACCTTTGATTGTCCCGAGTTCACGAGTTTATGTCCCATAACAGGACAACCCGACTTCGCCACCATACGGATCGATTATATTCCCGACGTAAAAATGGTAGAGAGCAAATCGTTAAAGATCTATCTGTTCAGTTTTCGCAATCACGGTGCTTTTCACGAGGATTGTGTCAACATCATTATGAAAGACCTCATCGGGTTGATGGATCCGAAGTATATTGAAGTTACCGGAGTTTTTACTCCCCGCGGCGGCATCAGCATTTATCCGTATGTCAACTACGGCCGTTCCGGTACCCGATATGAGAGATTGGCTGAGGAAAGACTGTTTAACCATTCGTTTCCCCTAAATACCTGAAAATATGAAAAAGTTATCGCGTCGCAAATTTATCCAGGCATCCGTTGCGCTGGGAGCCGGATCTGTTTTACTGCCTGAGAATGTACTTGCACAGGGAATGATCCTCAATGCGGAGAGGGAGAGCACGGTTTTAAAAGGCAAGAAAGTTTTGTATGTTTATGGGGGCTGGGATGGCCATGAACCTCGGCAGTCCGTCGACATCTTCGTGCCGTGGCTCCGAGCTGAAGGTGCGGAGGTAATTGTTTCCGATAAACTGGATACGTATGCCGACAAGGAACTGATGGAGTCCCTTGATCTTATCGTTCAGGTTGTCACGATGGCCAAAATAACGCAGGAGCAGGAAAAAGGGCTGCTGGAAGCTGTTAAGGCAGGATGCGGTTTTGCCGGATGGCACGGAGGAATCGGGGATTCTTTCCGGGAAAATACGGAATATCAGTTTATGGTTGGCGGACAATGGGTGGCTCATCCCGGCGGAATTATCGATTACCGGGTGAAGATTACCGATCATAAGGATGAAGTTACCCGGGGATTGAACGATTTTGACATGCACTCCGAACAGTATTTCGTACACGTCGATCCCAACGTGAAAGTGCTTGCCTCAACGACTTTTACTGGAGAGCATTCCTCATGGATTGATGGATGTGTTGTTCCTGTCGCGTGGAAAAAGTACTACGGAACCGGACGAGTTTTTTACTCCTCCCTGGGGCACGTAATGAGTGACTTTAACGTTCTGCAGGCCCTGGAGATTCAAAAGAGGGGAATCCGATGGGCGGCCGAAAGCAAATACCGGCCGAAAGAACAATGGGTCAGTCCCGTGTATAAGTAACGGCTTAATTTTTCTTAGGCTCGTAATAGCGTACCCAGTCGATATACATCTCTACGGGTAGCTCCGCCGGATTGACAGCCCCTACCCAACTGCCGCCCAGCTGCATGTCGAGCAACAGGTAGAACTCCTGGTCAGCAAATGGAAATTGCCCTTCCTGAGAAGTTGTAATCCGCGGATAATTTTTTGTCCGGGTGCCGTTCACATAGAAAACCAGGCTGTCCGGGTATTTTTCAAGGGCGTATACGTTGTAGGTATCGGGATTCATACCCACAATGGAACTGGCTGGCGGATTAACCCGTAAACTGTCGGTTTGTGTATACCTGGAATGTACGGTTTGATAAATAAGCTTGTCGTGGCTTAACCTTTCCATAATGTCTATTTCACCTCCATCAGGCCATTTTCCTTCTTTCGGGAGCATCCAGAATGCAGGCCAGGCACCTTTAGCAGGATTTAATTTTGCCTTTATCTCCAAACGACCCAGTCCGAATGTCCGTTTGTCTTTGGTATAAACCCCGCCCGTCAGAAAAGGAGCCGTATCGTTGGGTAAAACGTGGTTCTGGATACCCCTCAGCACCAGGTTACCGTCTTTCATAACATACAGTCCGTCGTAATCGCTCATGTAATTGTTCCAATCGCTTTTTCCCCGGGGAATTTTAGTCCATTGGGTAGTATCCAGTTGTTTCCCTTTGAAATCGTCTTCCCAGACCAGTGTCCATTTATCATTTTTCGGATCGCTTTTTTTTTGTTCCGAACAAGCGGAAAGATTCAACAATAGGGCCGGCATGAGAACCAGCAAAAAAGAGTTTTTCATTATTTCGTGATTTTAATTGTCTACAAATGTAAGAAAAATAAAACAGTTAATTAACCGGAAACCAAAACACCCGATTTTGCAGCGTTTTGCAAAACCGGGTGTTTTTACAACGATTAATCCCGTTTCTCACGGTTCCCTGTATTTGCAACAAGCGGGCAAAGCGTTATAGACCTCGTCAGGTGCTTTGTCCTTGTCGGTATCGTGTCCAGCTGCGGCAATAGCCTTACTGATAGTCTCAATACTGGTTTTGTCGGGATCAAAATTCAGATGGAGTTCTTGCTTTTCCATATCCCAGCTTGCAAAAGTGACGTTTTCCACACTCTTTGCTGCCTTCTCGATACGATCCTTGCACATTTCACAACTTCCCTTTACGCCAAGCATGGCATGCTCTTCGTTGACCGTTCCGGGTGTCATCTCTATGTGCTCTCTCTCCGTTTTATTTTCTTTGGAGGTTCCTGAATTGCAGGAAATGAACAATAATCCGCTCAGTGCAAATGTCACTAAAATTTTTGTTTTCATTTTTGTTTTCACTTTTTGGTTTGTAAATCTGATTATTAATCTCTGTACTTGCAGCAAGAAGGTAACGCATCATATGTAGCCTTGTCTGCTTTGTATTTATCGGTATCGTGCCCGGCTTTGGCAATGGCTTTGCTAACAGCATCGACCGATGTTTTGGCCGGATCAAAATCAAGATGTAGTTGTTTTGTATTTAAATTCCAACTGGCAGTATTAACTCCAATAACTGATTTCGCAGCTTTTTCTATACGATCTTTACACATTTCACACAATCCCTGCACCGCCAGCATCGCATGTTCACTGCCCGAAGCGGCGGCCTGCATGTTGTGACCCTCATAACCCGTAGCTGGTGCCGTGGTTGCAGGAGTGGATCCATTCATTGTATGTCCTTCATGCCCCGTAACGGCCCGGCCCACTTCATCGTTCATCATGCTTCGTTTTCCAGCCAGTTGAGCACTGGCATCGATGGTAAAGGTGCCGTTAGTCACGATTTCATTCCCCTCGTTGAGGCCGGACAGAACCACGTAGGCATCTCCCAGCGACGGCCCAACTTCTATTTCCCGGAGCAGGAACGCCGGCGTTTCCGTATCCGGCTGCTTCACATAGACGATGGATCGTTTCCCGGTCCAAAGAATAGCCGACTTGGGTACAACAATTTCATTGTTATATTGTTTCAGCGGTGCACGGATGAAGGCATTGGCATACATCTCCGGTTTCAGTTCCATGCGGGGGTTGGCTGTCTCTACCCGCACCTTTGCTGTCCGCGTGGACGGATCGAGGATAGGATTGATAAAGGAGATTTTTCCCGAGAATGTTTTGCCTGGCAACGACTGGAGTGTATATTCCAGCCGGTCGCCCACTTTCAGGAAAGGGAGGTCCGATTCGTACGCATCGAACAGGGCCCAGACCTGTGATAAGTTGGCTACATCAAAGAGCACAGTACCGGTATTTACATAGTCACCCTGGTTCACTTTCTTTGCCATCACGACTCCACTTGTGGTGGCAGTCACATTGATCAGCGGAGAGACCTCGCCCGATTGTTCAATGCGCGCAATCTGTTCATCCGTCAGCTTCCATAGCCGCATTTTTTCCCGTACTGCCTGTAATAGTGCAGGCTGAAGGTCTTTCATTTTTACCGCCTCAATCAGTTCCTGCTGGGCATTTAACAACTCAGGGGAGTAGATGGTGGCGATGGGTTGTCCGCGGCGTACACTTTCGCCGGTGAAAGAGACATACAGCCTTTCGATGCGTCCGCTCACGTGCGATGTTTGCGATTGAGAAAGCCGCTCATCCACTTGGATGGTACCGTAAAGCTGCACTTCCTTCACCGGATTTTGTCTGCTTACGATCGTGGTTTGCACATTGGCTAGTGCAGCCGCTTCAACGGAGAGCTGAATAGCATCCGGATCGACGGAGATATCGCCCGATCCGTTGGTTTGCAAAGGAATCAGGTCCATTCCGCAAATGGGGCAATCACCGGGTTCTTCCATCCTTATCTGTGGATGCATGGAGCAAGTCCAAACTGAGGAATCCTCTCCGTGATCATGGTCATGATGGCCGACCGGAGATGTTACATCTCCGCCGGAAGGGCTACCGGAGAAAATTAGCCAGCCGAGAAATAATCCGGCCAGCAGGATCAGCCCGTACCTGAGGTAAGGGCGATGGAGAATTTTTTGTATTTTATGCTTATTCATAATGATTGTCTTGAGTTAATTGTTGGATGTTTGAAAAGAACGCAATTTCCGGATGGAAGCCACCTTTGTGTTGTATTCGGCAATGGCTTCAGCTTGTCGCAACCGGTAATCTAACAGTTGCCGTTGAACCTGGATCACGTTGGTAAGATCACTTTTTGCTGAGACAAACTCCTGTACCACCAGTTGATAGGCTGTCAGCGCCAGTTGTTCCTGTTTCCGGTAAAGCGCGATCTTTCGCTCCGCATCATCGAGCTGGTGTTTCAGCCGTAACAAGTCGGATTGAAGTGTGTTCAGCGTGTTTCGGTACTTTTCCCGGGCTGCCTGCTGCATAAACCGGCTTTCCCGTTGTTGTGCCTTGTATTTGTTCCGGTAAATGGGAAGGGTGATGGAAATCATGGGCATGACCATGTCCATACCGCTCATGCCGTTGTCCATTCCCTGATCCATCGGTGTTGCAGCGTTTTTGCCGATCAGCATGTACTGCAGCCCGATGCCAAACATGGGATAACTCATTTTTTTTTCCATCTCACCTTTTGCCCGGAAAACCTGTTCCTCTTCCATCAACATACCTAGCATAGGGTTTTGGTTTTCAATCTCTCCCAGAGAAACGGCCTCATCAAAAAGAAAGGAAACTTTTGCTATGGAATCGGGCAGGGTTACTTCAAGACCTGTGGGACGACTTAATAACGCGTTGAATCTGGCTTTTTCAGCTGCAATCTCCGAAAGAATGCTTTCAATATTATTTTCGATTTCAACTACTTCCAGTTGTACACGGAGCACATCCGACATGCCTGGGGCAATGCTACCCATACCTGAAGACATACTACCTCCTGAACCGCTCATACTGGACATAGAGGAAGAGGAGGTACCGGAAGAAGTTGTGGATCCCCCCATCGAAACCATCCCCGCCATGCCACCGCCAGTTGGTGATGAGCTGCTGCTTTTTGTCGCCGGAGAAGGAGCAGGTACAGAATAACCTGAAGTAGAACCACTGAACGGAGAGGATACTTTGCGAAGGGCAAGCTCTTCGAGTTGTTTCAACAGTTGCAGATTCTCACGGTTGTTATTGAGCTGTTCCACCAGTGTAGAAAGAACGTACCACTGGGTATATACCTCCAGGTAAAGGTTGTCGCGTGTCTCCCTGAATTGTTCATACGCCATCTTCGCCATATGGGTGGCTTCGGTCTGTGCCGTCTTTTTGGTTCCAAACCAGGGGAACATCTGCATGAGGGTAAAATCGGCGATCTGCCGCCCACCCACAATGTCCATCGGCTTAAGAAAAAAACCGATATCCAGCTCCGGATCGGGCCAAGAACCGGCCTGCGGCACTTTTTCAAGTGAAGCTTTGTAAGTCAGGAAGTCAGCATTCAGCCCCGGATTATTCCTGCCGGCGACTTCAAGGTAGTGGCTGAGCGAATCCGTTTCCTGTGCGAAGATGGATATTATGCTCCAGGTAATCGCCACGGTTGCGGTAAGAAAAAGTCTTAATCTTATGTTGTGTTGCATAATGTTTTGTATTTTATTCGTTGATATGTCCCTGTTTTCTGATAGCCCATTCCCTCCACATGCATTGCAATACGGGGACGATGAAAATCGTCATCGTCTGGATCAACATGCCTCCGAATGTGGGTATTGACATGGGTACCATGATGTCCGATCCCCTTCCCGTAGAGGTCAGAATCGGCAGCAGTGCGATGAGTGTGACGGAAGTGGTCATGGCAGCGGGGCGAACCCGGCGCAGCCCGGCAAACACCACTGCCTCCCTGATTTCTTCCTTTGTCTGCGGGTTCCGCTCCAGGAACGTGTCGTGAATGAATGATCCCATCAACACGCCATCACTGGTGGAAATACCGAACAGGGCAATAAAGCCAACCCATACCGCGATACTCAGGTTGATGGGATGTATCTGAAAAACATCACGCAAGTTAACATCACCCAGGTTGATGTCCAGGAACCAGGGTTGCCCGTAAAGCCACAACAAGATGAATCCACCCGCGAATGCTACAAATACGCCGGAGAAATGGATAAAAGCTGCGGTGAACGATTTAAACTGAAAATGAAGGATCAGTATTATCAGTACCAGACAGGCAGGAATCAGTATGGAAAGACGTTTCGCTGCACGTGCCTGTTGCTCGTAGTTTCCCGCGAAATGGTAGGAAACCCCTTTTGGAAGTTCCAGTTCCCCGGTTCTTATTTTCTCCTGAAGTACCCTCCGGGCTTCCTGTACCACATCTACCTCGGCCTTGTCAGCTACCTTGTCGAAGATCACATACCCTATCAGGAAGGTATTCTCGCTTTGGATCATCTGCGCACCCCGAGTGTAAGTGATATCGGCCACGTCACCCAGCGGAATCTGTGCACCGGTTGCGGTCGGCACGATGATACGTGCCAGCTCCTCGGGATTTTCCCGCAATTCGCGGGGGTAGCGCAGCCTTACCGGAAAGCGTTCGCGCCCTTCTACCGTGGTAGTCAGCGGCATTCCGCCGACGGCCGCGCCGATTACGTCCTGCAGGTCGGCTACAGTAAGGCCGTAACGGGCCATATGCTGCCTGTTCAGGTTGATTTCAATATAGGGAGCACCCACAGCGCGGTCGTAAAACACGGTAGAGGGCAAGACGGAAGGTACGTCTTTCAATGCCTCTTCTAGTGCTTTACCCCCTTGTTCGATGGCCTCCAGGTTAGGCCCCGACACCTTTACGCCCATGGGGGCGCGCATGCCCGTAGACAACATCACGGTACGTGCTTCGATGGGTTGCAGTTTCGGAGCCGAGGTGAGCCCGGGTATGTGGGATACATTGATGATCTCTTTCCAGATATCGTCCTCGTTTTTGATTTCCGGGCGCCATTGCCTGAAGTACTCTCCTCCCCTGTCTGCAACCAGGCTGTCGGCTGGTATCAGCCTGAATCCGTCCTTGGGATTGTAGGTGGATTGATCGATCAGGACATAGGCACCGTCGCGGTTGACTTTGAAGCGTTGGCGATGGCCGTCCTGATCGACAATAAACTCGGGACGGTAATTGATGGTATTTTCGAACATCTGTGTCGGTGCCGGGTCGAGAGCCGAATTGACACGTCCCCATTTCCCCACGGTCATCTCCACCTCTGGAATATTGCTGATACGCTTATCCAGCGTTTCAATATATTGCAGATTCTGCTCGATACCGGTATGGGGCATGCTGGTCGGCATCAGCAGGAAAGATCCTTCGTTCAGGCTGGGCATGAATTCTTCTCCGATACCGGGAAAAGTACGGTTGGCCGCCTGCCATACCCCGGTCTGCCGGAACGATTTCCAGCCTACTGTTTCAAAACCTTTGGCCACAAACCCAAAAAGCGAATCGAAGCCAAACCAGATCGTCACACCCAAAAGTAACGTGAGTGCGGGGAGGATCATAAACTTCCAGCGATTGGCCAGACACCAGCGGATCAGGAATTCGTAATTTGAAATCAGGGTCTCGAAAAAGGCCAGGATCAGAGCGATGCTGACTATCACAACAATGAAATTCACGACAAAACCGCTGTGAGGACCTACAGGCATCCATTCTGAAGTAAGCAGGTATAGGGCTGCCAGAACGGCAATAGCCGCACTGATATAGGTGGTTGTCTTGGTATTTTTCCATTTGTGAGCAAGCAGGTTGCTGAACCCGAAAAGGGAAATGAAAAGCACCAGGAATGTGCCCGAGAAGGCGTACCACACAATACCGCCCACAATAAGCAAGACATTGAACACCCTCTTCACTTTCTTTGAAGAGAGACCGATTGAAAAAACGTAATAGGCCAGGGTCGGCACTACAGTCATACCCAGCACGAGTGCACTCACCAGGGTGATGGTCTTTGTGTAGGCCAACGGCTTGAAGAGCTTACCTTCCTGAGCTTCCAGGAAGAAAACGGGGATAAAACTGACAATGGTGGTCAGCATGGCTACGATTGTGGGTACCGATACCTCGCTGACACTCCTGTAAATCAGGTCCACAAATGCCTGACCTTTCGTGATTCCCTTGTTTGCCGGCTTCTCCATATGTTGAATGATGTTTTCCACAAACACCACACCGATGTCGACCATCACACCTACGGCAATGGCAATACCGGAAAGGGCGACAATGTTGGCGTCGATCCGCAGGAGACGCATGACAATAAAAGTAAGCAATACCGTCAGGGGCAATAATCCGGATACAATAAACGAAGCTTTTAGGCTCATAAGAATGACAATGATCACGATGACGCTGATTAGGATCTCATGCGACAAATCTTCCTGTAGGGTGCCGATAGTCTCCTGGATCAGGCCTGAACGATCATAGAACGGAACCACCGTCACTTTGGTTACAGTCCCGTCGGCCAGGGTCTTTTGCGGAAGTCCCGACTCCATCTCTTCGATTTTTGCCTTCACGTTGTTGATCACATGAAGCGGGTTGGATCCGTAACGGGCCACCACCACACCGCCCACGGCTTCCACTCCTTCCTTGTCGAGCCCTCCGCGCCGGGTCGCGGGCCCCAGTGTGACAAAGGCCACATCCTTTATTTTTACCGGCACGCCATTCCGGACGGTTATTACCGCTTCTTCAAGGTCAGACACATGCCTGATGTATCCCAGCCCTCGGACCAGGTACTCCACCTTATTGATCTCGGCCGTTTCAGCACCAATGTCCAGGTTACTCTTTTGTACGGCAGTCATCACATCCATGATGGTGATGTTATAGGCCCGGAGTGCGTTGGGATTCACCTCCACCTGGTACTCTTTCACAAAACCTCCGACGGAGGCGACTTCGGCTACTCCTTCGGCTGAGGAAAGCGTGTACTTGGCATAGAAATCCTGTACCGTCCGCAGCTCTTCCGGATCCCAGCCTCCCGTAGGCTCTCCCGTCTCCGGATTCCGCCCTTCGAGAGTATACCAGAATATCTGCCCCAGTGCGGTCGCATCAGGGCCAAGGCCGGGTTGGACACCGTCGGGTAACGTTCCGGGCGGGAGTGAATTGAGTTTTTCCAATATCCGGGAGCGGCTCCAGTAAAATTCGATATTTTCTTCGAAGATGATGTAGATAAACGACATCCCGAACATGGAGGTACTTCGGATGGTTTTCACTCCCGGGATACCCAGCAGTGAAGTGGTTAGCGGATAGGTAATCTGCTCCTGTATATCTTTGGGTGAACGCCCCATCCATTCAGTGGCCACAATCTGTTGATTGTCACCCAGGTCGGGAATGGCATCCACCGGTATGGGGTCGCGCGGCAGCAGGCTGTTCCAGTTAAACGGTGCCGTGGATATCCCCCATGCAATGATGACAACAAGCAGTAACAGGGTAATTAACCTATTATTCAGAAAATGCTTGATTATTTTGTTTAGCATAATGATTTTATTCAATTGTTGAACAACTTATTTTATCTGTTGGTAAATAAATGCACATAAGTGTCCCGTCAATAACCGGTAATTGCGATCATTGACAATCGAAAAAATCAAATGCGGTAGATGCAGATGTAATCGCGGATACTTACATCTTGCAGAAAAAGCCCTTTGGGCGGAAAGTCATTTTGAAGTAAAAGGGTATTGGGTTCGGCAATTGTCCCCCCAAGCAGGTTATACAGGGTAAGCCATACATTTTCAAACGTGAGGGACAATTTATCTGAATTAAACTCCTGTATTTGTTTCTGATAATCGTCTGTTGCAACCTGAATGGTTTCAAAGTCGCAGCAATCATCCAGGGCTTTATTCAAACTGCAATTCGGATTGTCAGAAGAATGGGTTCCGCAGCAGGAGTGTCCTTTTGTTCCCGGCTGGCAGCACGACGACTCGTCGTTACTAGCAAACAACCCCCAGGAATACAACTCTCCTTCACAGAAATGCATGGCTATAACCGGTTGAACAGCAACCAGCGCCATGATATTCAGTAAAAATAGAGCCAACCCTTTTTTCATTTTAGTTCCTTCAATTATTATGGTATGAACAACAACTGCTCAAGAAAGTTGACAAAAATACGTTTTATTTTGGAATACTGCAAATCCGGGAAGATCGAACAGTTTCCGATTTTGTCAATGAATGGACCTGTTTAACGATGAATTGCTGTAATTTTCCGGAGATTTTAGGTCACAATATTTAAAATGATTAATTTTGCAACACTTATTTGTAAAAAAATGAAAACCCGGTCGCTGAAAAAATTCATGTATCTGTCCATTGCTGCAGCAGTGGTAACTATCGGTTTGAAGTTTACGGCTTATTTAAAAACCGGGTCAATGGGTTTTTTCTCCGATGCGTTGGAGTCTTTTGTGAACCTTTTTGCCGCGGTTATAGCCCTTATTCTCCTGCATATTTCCGAAAAACCTGCCGATGAGGGACACGAATACGGGCACGGAAAAGCCGAATATTTCTCAAGCGCCATTGAGGGTGCGCTTATCCTGATTGCGGCCTTCAGCATTATTTACACGTCAATCCCGCGGATTATCCATCCGCAACCGCTGGAAAACCTGGGTATAGGAACGTTGTTCTCTGTTGGGGCATCCTTGGTGAACCTGTTTGCAGGAACTCTATTGATTCAAAACGGAAAGAAACACCGGTCAATGGTGCTCGAGGCTGACGGAAAGCACCTGATGACAGATGTGTGGACTTCAGCAGGGGTTATTGCGGGGGTTTTGGTGGTGAAATTTACAGGGCTTCTGGTACTCGACCCCATCATCGCTATTCTTGTTGCGTTGAACATTGTTTACACAGGGTATAAACTCATCAGCAGGTCGGCAAGCGGACTGATGGATGCTTCCATCCCGCAGGAAGAAATCAAACAGATTACGGGTTATTTCGATTCACTGAAAGGAAAGAACATCGATTATCATTCGTTGTTGACACGTCAGGCCGGACACCGGAAATTCATATCGTTTCATTTGCTGGTTCCGGGAGACTGGACAGTAAAAGAAGGCCACGACTACGCCGAAATAATTGAACAGCGCATCGAAAATATGTTCGATGATACGGTTACCGTCACCACCCACATTGAGCCCATTGAAGATCCATTGTCGCTGAACGACATCAAAATCGACCGGATGAATTATTCCGACGATGACGATTTTGATACCTGATCAACTGACTTTTGAAAACCGGGTCAGGGAAAAATCCCCGGGCATCAATATGCTCTTTAATTTATCCTCCGGCTCCACCGCCACGAAAAAGTATGCTGCCAGGTTATCGTCTTTCAGCTTCAGGAAATTATCCTCTTTTTCCCACGTTCCATTGGAAAGTTCCAACGAATAAAACCGTATGGAATAGGTTCCGTCTTCATGCGCACGAAACGTAAACTCCGGATTGAAATCGGATTGATAAAAACCATTTCTGAATTTATTTTTGTAAATATTCTTATCTATCCTTATCTTTTCCCTGTAACTGAGCAGCTCACTGCGCGACAGGAAATCACTTGAAATTGATACGGGGGACGAGGGCTTATCCGAGCTTTTTACAAAATAATTTAATTGCATCCATCTGAATCCGTCCTTCACCATAAAAATCTTGTTTCCCGTAACAGGTTCCAGGGTAATGACATATTGATTTGTCCCGTCGGTCAGCGTGTAGTTGCCGTTATCTTCCACCGTATACTTCCCGAAGGACAAAGGTTGCGATATCACCAGGTCGGGAGCATTTTTGTGGCTTAATTTTATCAGGTACTTCCCACTTTCAAAGATATCGAGGTAGCAAGCCAGATCGTTGTTTGTCAATTGCAAGGCATAGGATTGCGCCCGTACCGTCAAAAAAGCAGGAAAAATAATCAGGAAAGAGAACAGTATTTTTTTCATTGTTTTGGTCCTTTGTTTTCTGATCAGACTACATTTTTAGCCATTGGATTAATTGGATACAAAAAAGCCGCCCTTGTATCGGAGGACGGCTTTTGAAGAATAATGAACTGTATTTATACCGCAATTGCGCTTCCGATAAGGAATGCAGCGGCAAGGGCCACAATAGCGTAAAGCTCGGGAAATACGGCAAGAATCAGGGTGTTACCGAAAGCATCGTGTCCCTGCCCAATCGAGACGACACCGTTAGCGCAAACCTGCCCCTGACGGATTGCCGACAACAAGCCGATAAAGCCCAGTGCAAGTCCGGCTGCAAGCGTGGCCATTGACTGGAAAAATGTGATCTCGGGTGTAAGCACGTTAAAGATGTTTTGAAACATAAAGTATCCGGCAAATCCATACAATCCTTGCGTCCCTGGCAAGGCTGTTAGAACCAGGAAGTTACCGAATTTTCCGTCCACTTTTTTAGCAGCGCCAATGGCTGCATTTCCCACAATCGTAACCCCGTAAGCACTTCCGATACCTGTGAGAGCCAACATAATCGCTATGCCGATATAGGCAATAAATAAATTAGTTTCCATAAATTGTTTTTAAATTATTGTGTTTATTAATTTCTGATTGCTATTTTCTAAACGGACTGTATTTTTTTCCTCCTCCTTCGAATTCCGAGTTCTTGTAAAATTCAACAAATGTAAGGCGCACAGGATGCACGATAGCTCCCAATGTATTCATAAAGATATTGATGGCGTGTCCGATAAGAAATATCAACACATAAACAATGGGTTTTGCTATAGCGTTATCGGGGCTCATGCCTGCTGCCAGGCTGTTGAATACACTTGCCAGGATTCCTCCCGACAACCCCAGGGCAAACAGGCGGACGTAAGACAACACATCACCCAATAGTCCGGTAGCCATGTTGTAGGTGTCCCACAAACCTATCCCCAGATTCAGGAACGGATTCTTGTCCGGTGAGTTGTAAAAGTAAATGAGCAACGCTGCCGGAATGAGCACGATAAGGTGAACGGTTCCGAACATCGGTAACGCGTTAGGCAATAACGCCGCGACAATAAAACTCACCAGAAGTACAATCCATCCCACGGTGGATAGCGAATACTTGAATCCTTGCTGTTTTATGCGGTTGAAAACCTTCATGCACATACCGAATAAAACCTGAACGACACCGAGCACGAGCGACAACATAAACATGCGGTTATTGTCGAAAAAGGCTTTCTCTTTCAATGCCTGAACAATAGGCCAGTCGAGATCGTATAAGGCAAATCCGAAGAATCCGCCTGTCAGCAAGCCTGTTACCATGGTGGACGCACCCAACACCTGTACCAACGACAGGATCGCCTTCATGGAAGTGCTGAGTTTGCTTTTCTGAAGTATTTTAGCCAATGTGGCTGCCGTGAAAAGAAAAAGTCCGTAACCGACATCGCCGAGCGACAAGCCGAAGAACACCATGTAAAACGGTGCAAAATAGGGAGTCAGGTCAATTTCATTGTATTTCGGAAGCATATAAAGTTCGGCTATCGGTTCAAAAAGTCGGGCGAACTTGTTGTTTTTGAACTTGATGGGCACCTCATCGTCGGGAGTGGGATCGGCAACGTCAAAATATACCGCTTTCAATTCCAGGTAATCCGATATTTCCCGTTGGTTGTCTGCCGGTGCCCAGCCCTGTAACAACATTAATTTGTCGTCGGCCAGTGAAGTGCCGCTTTGGTGAACCCGGGTATAGTTCATCCTTTGTTCAATATCCCCTATCGCTGCTTTCAGCGAAGGCAGTTCTGCTGCGAGCGCTTTCAGCTTTTGATCTTGAACCTGAATTTTTTCGCGCAGTGATGCAATGAGCCCGTCCAGTTGCGTGAGGGATATCCCGGGAATTTTCACACTCTCCAGGTTTAGCTCGTCTGCCACTTTTTCGTTTTGTGTAAGGGTGACAAAATAGGTCCTGGAGGTTTCCCGTTTCACCACTACCGCATCGTAGGTAGTTTCCCATTCGGGATTGTACTGGTTATCGGGGACTATGAAGAAATCCAGTAAGTATCCTGCTTTTCGTAGCCGTTCAATGTTTTCAGGATCGAAGTTTCCCCAGGGTCGCAGTAATTCGCGTTCTTTGATGCTCACCTGCAATTGCTGGTTCAACGAAGCCGTTGCGTTCTGGATAAGTTCAATCTCGCGGGGAATTGTTTTTCCCCGTTCGATATCGGGTTCATTTAGCGGGGCCGCTGATTTTTTATCGATTTGCCTGTTCAATATTTTTTGTGCCTCCCGCAACTGTTTTAACTTCACCAGGAACTCGTCCAGTTGTTCGTTATCTTCCACCGGCCGGTCCGACGCTGCCACATGAATAAGCCCCAGATCGCGCAAATCATGCAAAAACGCATCGTAATCCCTGTAAAAGGCAAGGAAAGTGAATTTTTTCATTTTTGCTACCATACGCTATCCTCCTCTTCCTTCTTTTTCTCTAAATGAGCACGCATAATCTTTTGCGATGACTTGGAGAGATTTTCCTCGTCCTCGAGGTATCGTTTTATTTTCAGGATGGCATCCTGATAACCGGGTATCTGAACTTTCTCAAACAGATTTACTTTTTGAGTCGTCTTCTTTCTCGCGTAATCGAGCCGCTGAATCCGTAACTCGTGAAAATCTCTCCTTATTCCTATTTCGGCAAGCGTTTCGAGTGTCCGGACCCCGTCCAGGTACCATTTCGGACGATTAAAAACACTGAACGGCCGGGTTTCGAAATCCACCGTTTCCAGTATCGGGATCAATACGCCGGCTATTTTCTTTTTTGAGAAATGAACATCTTTTACGCGGAGAAGGCTCGCGTCGAACTCGAGCCACATTCCCACCATTTTTTGGTAAGACCGGATCTGTTTTTCGAGTTCTTTTTCCAGCTCATCGATTTCATTTTTTGCCCTTTTCACCTCCATACGCAAGGCTGTTTCCTTGTTTTGCAACGTAGGGAGTGCACGTTCGCGTATCTTCAGTTGTTTTTCCAACTGCTGACGCGACGTTTTGTTGTATTGAAATTTTATAGCCATAAACTTTACCTGTTACTGCTTCCAGTACCTGTCTACCATTTCGCGCTTCATGTTTACTTCCTGCGGTTTGAAATGCTTCGATAACAACGTCCAGGTTGTATCCAGCATCTCAACGGTGTCGAGGTTTACATCTATGGCGAGAAGGTATTCGGAATAGTCCCTGGCGAACGACAATGCCCGCTGGTCGTAATCAGTCAGGTCGAAGCCGTTCTCGAGTTTGGTTTTCGCATTGGCGGCATCAGCGTACAAGCGTACGGCAGCGTTCATCACCTGCGGGTGGTCTTCACGTGTCTTCTTGCCTTGAACCAGTTGTTTCAATCGCGAAAGCGAACGGAAAGGATCCACGATCACCTTACCTACATCGCTGTCCCGGCGAAGGAACAGCTGTCCTTCGGTAATGTATCCGGTATTATCGGGAACGGCGTGTGTGATATCGCCGCCCGAAAGCGTTGTAACAGCGATGATCGTGATGGAACCGCCATCGGGGAATTGAGCCGCTTTCTCATACACTTTTGCCAGGTCGGAATACAACGATCCCGGCATGGAATCTTTCGACGGAATCTGATCCATACGGTTAGACACGATGGACAACGCATCGGCATACGAGGTCATGTCCGACAAAAGGACCAGCACCTGTTCGTTTTTATCTACGGCAAAATATTCTGCGGCCGTCAATGCCATATCAGGAACGAGCAGCCGTTCAACGGCTGGATTTTCCGTCGTGTTCATAAAGCTGATGATGCGGTCGAGCGCGCCAGCGTTGCTGAACACATTTTTGTAATAGAGGTAATCGTCATTCGTCATCCCCATCCCGCCGAGAATAATTTTATCGGCCTTGGCACGAAGGGCCACCGTTGCCATTACCTGGTTGAAAGGCTGGTCGGGATCGGCAAAGAACGGGATTTTCTGTCCCGAGACGAGCGTGTTGTTCAGGTCTATACCCGAGATACCCGTAGCGATGAGTTCCGACGGTTGTTTCCTTCTTACCGGGTTAACCGATGGCCCGCCAATCTGGCGTTCTTCTCCTTCGGGTACAGGCCCGCCGTCGATGGGGTCGCCGTAGGCATTAAAAAAACGTCCGGCAAGTTGGTCTCCCACTTTCAGCGAAGGCGCTTTTCCGAGAAAGACCACTTCTGCATTGGTCGGGATGCCTTCCGTTCCTTCGAAAATCTGGAGGGTAACCTCGTCGTTGATGATTTTCACTACCTGGGCCAATCGTCCGTCTACGGTGGCCAGTTCGTCGTAACCCACATCGGTGGCTTTTACAGAACACGTGGCTTTGGTGATCTGTGTGATCTTGGTGTATATTTTTTGAAATGCTTTAGCCATAATTTTTCAATTGTTAATTAATTCCTCCAGTTGCCTGCGGTAATCGTTGAATTTATCCGATTTGAACTCCGAATAATTCATCTGCCTGCATACGTTGATCAGTTTCTTGAAGTATTCCGCTACCTGGTTGAAATTTTCAAATTCGAATTCAGCACGACATATGTCTACTACCATATCCAGGATATACTTCTGCCGTTCGATCGGTGTTACCGAATCAATTTCGTCAAAAGCGTCCTGTTGCAGGATAACAAAATCGATCAACTCCGATTTCCAGAATGTGATGTGGTATTCAACGGGGACACCGTCGTCGCCGAGAATATTAATTTGCTCGGCAATTTCCTTTCCCCGGAGCAACCGCGTTTTAATGTCGTTGACCTTTGTTGTCCAGTCTCCGGATATCTCTTTTGAGATATATTCCTCAAATTCGGGATATTCAATGTATTTGGAATAAGATTCGATGGGGTTGATGGCCGGGTAGCGTTTTCTGTCGGCGCGATCCTGCTCGAGTGCGTAATAACAACGGGCTACTTTCTTCGTGTTTTCGGTAACGGGTTCTTTCAGGTTACCGCCAGCAGGCGACACGGTTCCGATAAAGGTGATGGAACCCTCCTTGCCGTTATTCAGCGTAACGTGTCCGGCACGTCCGTAGAAGTTCGAAATGATCGCCGACAAGTCCATCGGGAAAGCATCGGGTCCAGGAAGCTCCTCCAGCCGGTTGCTCATCTCGCGTAACGCTTGCGCCCAACGCGATGTGGAGTCGGCCATCAGCAACACCTTCAGCCCCATGGAACGATAATATTCTCCGATGGTCATGGCCGTGTAAACCGAGGCTTCGCGTGCGGCAACGGGCATGTTGGACGTGTTTGCAACGATAATGGTCCGCTCCATCAGTTTCCGTCCGGTATGCGGGTCATCAAGTTCGGGAAATTCGGTGAAAATTTCCACCACCTCGTTAGCACGTTCACCACAGGCAGCGATAATAACAATATCGGCCTCCGCTTGTTTGGAAATGGCGTGCTGCAGCACCGTTTTCCCAGTTCCGAAAGCGCCGGGTATAAATCCGGTTCCGCCTTCCACAATCGGGTTCAGTGTATCTATCGTTCTCACGCCGGTTTCCAGCAGTTTAAACGGCCTGGGTTTTTCCTTGTACAGGGTAACGGGCACTTTCACCGGCCATTTCTGAATCATGTTCAGTTTATGCTCCTCCCCGTTTTTATCTTCAACCACCGCCACGGTGTGGTAAATGTTGTACTCTCCTTCCGGTGCGATACTTTTCACCTTGTATTCGCTGGTCATCACGAACGGGACCATTATCTTGTGGGGTTGGAAATTCTCATCCACTTCACCCAACCATGATCCTCCGGAAACGTTGTCGCCAACCTGTGCTATGGGCTTAAAAGCCCATTTTTTTTCCTCGTCAAGCGGAAAAGTATATTGTCCCCTTTTCAGAAAGACACCCTCCATCTTGTCCAGATCGTTTTCCAAGCCGTCCAGGTTTCGTTCAAGAAGACCCGGTCCGAGCACAACTTCGAGCATATGTCCCCGAAACTCCACCCCGGCACCTACCTTAAGACCACGCGTGCTTTCAAAAACCTGGACATACACGTTTTTTCCGATAACCTTAATGACTTCCGACATCAGATGCGTACCGTCAAGATTGATATAGGCAATTTCGTTCTGCGCAACAGGGCCATCTACCTCCACAATTACCAGGTTGGAAATGATCCCCTTTACTGTTCCTTTTGTCATATTATAATTCTTTGTTATTTGCTTCGTGTTATGCAATGGAAATTCAACTTCTTTTTTATTCCTCAGGCATTTTTACATCGCCTTTTAATCCGGCGATTAGTTCACGGAAAACACGTTCACCTTCTTCGGCATTCAGTTTTACCCAGCGTTCCAGCATCTGGAGCTTGCACAGGTAGGCAAAAATATATTCTATGTTGAAATAATCGAAAACCGTGTTTTCTTCCAGCCAATCCCAACGGAATTTGTCCATTTTCCTTTCGCGTTCGTATATATCCGTCTCTTCGGAGAGCCGCACGACAGCATCAAAAATCTCCAGTTCCTGACTCAACCCGAAATCGCGGGCATTCGCGTTCTCACGGATCAGCTGAGCTACCGGGTTATGGCCAACGACCACCCGGGCCACATCCAATCCATACTTTCGGGCATAAATTGCCGACAACAGGTTGCCTATATTCAGATTGAGCTCAAACCATCGCGACATGAGCGAATTTTTCACCTCTGTGCCGTAATCCATATACAAAGAGGCCATCAGGTCGTCCCACAATTTGTTTTCTGCCTGAGCCTCTTCGTCCAGCCATGTTCGGATAAATTTTTCGTGAAAATCCGGAACCTTCCTGTTTTTTACCGGTAAGTCCTCTTTGATTCTTCCGATCGTTTCCTGAATCTCTTCTCGGGAAATACTGCCCATCGGATTCAGTTCGGCATCCTTGTTTTTCAACAAGTGCAGTAGGTTGTCGTTGTCGTACTTCAGGAAGTATTTGTTCAGCAACCGTTTGTCGTCCGGCTTCAATTCTTCGTCGAGCATTCGTTTGAACTCTTCCACGGTAAACGGAAGTTTCATGCTGTCGAAAGAAAAATCGGGCAACCCTGCTATAAAACAGTAATATTGATGTTTGAAAAGCATATGTTTCACAGTTTTTTGCCTGCGTTGTAAGTTAGCTCCGCCGTAATTTGCGTTTTGCGTACTATTGGTGCGACGTTGAGCCGTTTAACGAAACAACGGATTACAATAGAATAGGTGCTGGATTACAGCTGAATACCTTTTAAAAAAGCAGTTTTTGTATTTGCGGGCGAAGGAATTCACGGAAATATTCTATAAACTCTTCTTCGCCGAATTTTACCCGGTAAGAACCGTCTTCGGGGGATAAGATAAAGCTGGTTTTCAATCCATTCACGGATTCAATCTTCAGGCCTTTGTCAAGCAGGTATTTAGCGTTTTCGGAAATGTATTGCTTCAATTCCTCGGAATTTTCTACTCCGATTGTTAATGTTTCGTTCTTCGACCAATTTTGCACAAGTTCAGTGATCAGTTTTTGCATGAACGTTTTGTCTTCCAACGCTGCTTTCACGTTGGATGCCGATAACTTACCGGTCACCAGGTTGGTGATTTCGCTCTTCAGCGCCTCGACCGCCTGAGATGCGAAAAGCTTAAGTTCAGACTCCGTATTGCTTTTCCATTCGTGGGTTTCTTTCTTTGCTGACACAACGATCTGTTCGGCCTCTTTTTTTGCCTCCTCCACTATCTGATCACGCAATACTTTTGCTTCGGCAACAATTTTATTGGCCTCTTCCTTACCTTTTTCTATTCCTTCCGCGTAGAGTTTAGAGGTGATTTCCTGAATTTTGTCCATAAATTTTTTCTGTTATTGAGCAACAAGGTTAATCGCTTATTGGCTATCAAAATTTTATAGAACAAAGATATAAAAAAGGAAGATAATCATCACAAAATATTTTCTTTTATTTTTTGTGGATCTTTTTTTCTTTCAAAATAGTTTTTTACCCGTGTCAATGTTTTGTATTATTTTTGCAGCCATGGATAAGAAAATCTTTCGGCTTGCCATACCCAATATAATCACCAACATTACTGTTCCGCTGCTTGGGATGATCGATATCGCCATTGCGGGGCATTTGGGTTCGGCAGTATATATAGGTGCCATAGCTCTCGGCGCCAATATCTTCAACATGATTTACTGGAATTTTGGGTTTATCCGGATGAGCTCCAGCGGATTTGCCGCGCAGGCCTATGGAGCCCGCGATTTTACCGAAGCCATGAATGTGTTGATACGTTCGCTTATCGTGGGTGTGGGAATCGGGCTGCTGATTGTCTTGTTGCAATACCCCATCGGGAAGTTTGCCTTAAGCCTGATAAAGTCCGGTTCCGAAAGTAAAGCAGCTGTTGAAACCTATTTCCGTATTTGTGTCTGGAGTGCCCCGGCCGTACTCGGGACGTATGCTTTTAAAGGTTTTTTCATCGGAATGCAGAATGCTAAAACACCAATGGTAATTGCCATTCTCAACAACGTGCTGAATATTGTCCTGAGCATGTTGTTTGTTTTCGGATTTGGCATGAAGGTGGCAGGAATTGCCCTTGGGACAATGTTATCGCAGGTGATAACACTTGTCGTTTGTGTGCTGATGTGGCTGAAATTTTACGGCCGGCTGAGAAAATACATTGTCAGGTCTTCTGTTTTGGAAACCGCTGCCATCCGGTCTTATTTCCGGGTAAACGGCGATGTTTTTGTACGCACGTTCCTGTTGACGCTGGTTACCACGTTTTTCACGTTTGTGTCATCGGGTATGGGAGACATGATTTTAGCTGCCAACGCCCTGTTGATGCAGTTTTTCATGCTTTTCTCCTACTTTATGGATGGATTTGCATACGCTGGGGAAGCATTAACGGGAAGATACATAGGGGCAGATAACAAGGTGCTGCTTGCCGGGATGCTAAGAAGATTGTTTTTCTGGGGATTTATCGTGAGTGCCGTATCGGTAATGATTTACCTGTTCTTCCCCGACCCGATTTTGAAAATGCTCACCAACGATAAAGCGGTCATTGAAACCACCAAATCGTTCCTTTTCTGGACAGTGCTTATCCCGGTAACCGGTTTTGCTGCTTTTCTCTGGGACGGTGTTTTCATTGGGGCAACAGCCTCGAAAGAGATGCGCAACGCTATGGTGTTCTCTGCTGTCGTTTTCTTTGCCTGTTATTATATCGCCGTGCCGGTACTCGGAAACAACGGCCTGTGGCTGGCTTTTATTTTGTATTTGTCCGTTCGGGGAATTTTACAAACCGTATGGGCGAAAAAGGCGTTAAAAATGGCACAATCCTAAACCTGTAATTCAAAGAAATGAAACAATTCGAATCCATAACCGAACTGAAACGTTTTTTAACGGTTCCTTACGTAGAAGAGATTGCCGTTCAATCGCTTCGCCTGACCGAGATTGAACCGCTAATGCTCAATATCCGTTTTTCCAGGTGTTTGTTTCTGGGTTGTTCGATGTCTGACGACCTGTTGCACCATTTACTGCCCGGGAATTTTATTTTTCCCCTCCTGGATGTTCCGTTCAATACCTATCCGAGCCGGTTGTACGACACAGATTCGCTTTATGCCGGTTTTAACCGCCACAAGCCTAAAACGTACCTGAAGACTCCTGATAAGGTTATTTACGATTATTACCGGGAGTCCCGGAAAAACCTGTCGATAAAGGATACGCTGGCGCAACGTTTGCACGACCACTCCATCACCGATTCGCTGCACGAGTACATCGCCAGTTTTGATGAACGCAAGCTCGTGGCAATAATGGGCGGACATGGCATCCTGCGAACCGAACACATCTACCGGCAAGTGGCCTTGCTGTCGAAATCACTCACGGAGCAGGGTTACCTGATGCTTTCCGGAGGCGGCCCCGGGGCAATGGAAGCCACGCACCTGGGAGCGTGGATGGCCGGAAGGGGCGACAACGAATGTCTTCGGGCCGTCGGCATCTTGAGTGCGGCCCCCCGCTACTCCGATGAGGGATGGCTTTCTTCGGCATTCGAGGTAATGGAACGTTTCCCCGACCCGCCTTTCGATAGTCTGGGAATTCCCACATGGCATTACGGGCACGAGCTCCCCACCCCATTTGCCACGAAAATTGCCAAATATTTCGAGAACAGTATCCGCGAAGAAGGGTTGCTCGCCATCGCCAAAGGAGGCGTGGTTTTCACCCCCGGAAGTGCGGGGACCCTGCAGGAGGTTTTTCAGGACCTGGCACAAAACCATTACGAGTCATACGGTTACGCCAGCCCGATGATTTTTTTGGATAAGCACTTCTGGACAACCGAACGCCCCGTCTACCCCGTCATCGGAGAAATGGCGGAACGCGGCGATTTGCATCACCTCAACCTGGGGCTTTACGATAACAATGAAGAGGTTATCGCCCACTTGAAAAAGTTTTCGGAATAAACCGGTACCGTCACTTTCTGGCTCCGTATTTTAACATCTCGATCATAAAATAATGCGAAACGAAAACCATATTCTTTAAAAAATTCAAGCCTGTTTCTGAAAAATTATAAATTTCCGTACCTTTGAACCAAATTCATCGATTAAACAGGCAGCAAATGAAAAACTCGCTCCTTTTTCCCCTATTTGGATTGATCCTCATGTTGAGCGGATGTGTTCAAAAAACGGAACAAAAAATGATCGACAATTACTCGTTGCCCCGCAGTACACCTGAAGCAGAGGGCTTATCGTCCGAGGCGGTCATCCAATTTATCGACGCTGCTGAGAGCGTTCGCGACAGCAGCATCGAACTCCACAGTTTCATGATCGTACGGCACGGAAAAGTCCTGGCCGAAGGCTGGTGGTCACCCTACCGGCGCGGCCTCAGGCACACGATGTATTCCGTGTCCAAAAGTTTTACTTCCACCGCCATAGGCCTGGCTGTGGCGGAAGGGAGACTGAAACTGACCGACAAGGTGGTTTCGTTTTTTCCCGAATCATTACCCGACACGGTCTCTCCTTATCTCGCGCAGCTCGATGTGGACGACCTGCTGAAAATGTCCGTGGGACAGGCCCGGGAACCTCAGGAGATGCGCTTTAGCGACGATTGGATAAAAACGTTTTTGGCCGCTCCTGTCCAATACGAGCCGGGAACGGTTTTCCTTTATAACTCGGCAGGATCGTTCATGCTGTCTGCCATCCTGCAAAAAGCGACAGGTGAAAAACTCATCGATTACCTCAAGCCCCGCCTGTTTGAACCTTTGGGCATTAAAGATGCCGATTGGGAAGTGAACCCGCAGGGAATAAACGTCGGCGGATGGGGGCTGCGCGTTAAGACGGAAGATATGGCGAAACTGGGGCTGCTCTACTTGCAAAAAGGTAAATGGAGAGATCACCGGATCCTGACGGAAGAATGGGTGAATGCGGCTACTTCCGAGCAGATCAAGACCGTAACGGGAGAAGAAGACCCGGCGAATGACTGGGCACAAGGTTACGGTTATCAGTTCTGGCAAACGCGAAATAACGCGTTCCGCGGCGACGGGGCTTTCGGGCAGTTCATCATTGTCCTGCCGGAGAAAGATGCGGTTATTGTCCTTACGGCTAACGCTCAGGATATGCAAAAGGAGATCAACCTGGTCTGGAAGCATATTTTTCCTGCTTTCCGGGAATCTGCGTTGGCTGAGGACGGTGACGCGCTGGACAGGTTGAAATCCCGTTTGTCGGCGTTGAGGTTACCTGTCCACACCACGAGAACCTCCTCTCCTGTCCGGGAAATTATTTCCGGAAAAACAATGGCTTTCAACAAAAATCCACTGAAAATATCGGAATTAACATTGCGATTCGAAGGCGACGTTTGTCGGATGACCCTAAGACAAGACACGGCAACCTACGAATTCCGGTTCAACTCCACTTCGTGGGAAGAAGGTGAAACGTTGCGCCACGGGCCTTCGCTCACTGCTGGCTCCAAAGCCGGTTTAACGGGTTTGCCACCCTTTAAGGTGGCGGGAAACTATGTCTGGAAAGATGAAAAAACACTGGAGTTGGTGCTCCGTTACATAGAGAGCCCCAACGACGAGCGGTTCGTCTTTTCTTTCGAAAAACCGGCCGTTTCGGTAGAGTATTCAGCTAGTTACGATTTTTATCAACAGAAACTACGGTGGACTGAAAAATAACAATATAAATCCGACAATCATGAATCAAAAAAATGTAATCATTACCCTGATCTTTCTGACGTTTGTTTTTTCCGCAACGTCACAGGAAATCATTGCGCATCGCGGATACTGGAAAACTGAGGGTTCCGCACAAAACTCCGTTGCTGCCTTAATGAACGCCGATGCGCTTGACGTTTACGGATCTGAAGTAGATATCTGGCTATCGTCGGACGGCGTGCCTGTGGTAAATCACGACGCCGATGTGCTGCTCGACGGGAAGAAATTACGGGTGCAGGAAACTTCTGCCGCTGTCCTCCGGAAAGTGAAATTAGCAAACGGTGAACCGTTGCCTACGGTAGAAGAATATTTAACTGCGTTTGAAAAATGCAGGAACGCCCGGCTGATCGTCGAATTCAAGACGCACAGCGACAGAAAAGCGGAAGATGAGTTGGCAGAGAAGGTGATCAATATGATTCGAGAAAAAGGATTGCAAAACCGGGTAGAATACATTTCATTCGGCATTAATTTTGTTAATCAGGTCAGAAAACTTGATCCGGCGGCACCGGTATATTACCTGAACGGAGACCTGTCGCCCCGGGTAATCAAATCCATGGGCGCAGCAGGCATAGACTATCACTTCAATGTGTTGAAGAAAAATCCGCACTGGGTGAAGGAAGCACACGACCTCGGACTGAAGGTCAACGTGTGGACGGTGAATACGCCTGACGGTATCCGGGAAATGCTTGACCTGAAAGTCGATTTCATAACCACCGACGAGCCTCTGCTGGCCGGGGAATTGATAAACAAACAAAAATGACTCTGCAGGAACAGCTCTTACGGGCGACGGATATTGCCATCGAAGCGCATACGGGGCATTACGATAAAAACGGACAGCCCTACCTCGGACACGTCTTGCGCGTGATGAGCACCGGGCATACGTTACGGGAAAAAATTGCCGGTGCGCTGCACGATGTGATCGAAGACTCCGATTGGACATTGGAAGATCTGGCGGAAGAAGGTTTTTCCCCGGAAATACTGGATGCGGTCGGAGCCTTGACGCATGATGATCCGGAAACATACGACGCGTATCTGGCGCGTGTAGCGAAAAATCCCCTGGCGGTTCGGGTAAAGATGAACGATTTGTCGGACAACATGGATGTTCGCCGCTTCAGAGAACTTGATGATACCGCCGTTTCCCGTATCCGGAAGTATTTAAAAGCTTATAAATTTCTCATAGAAACCCTTCCCACACTCCAATCCGAATAATGGCCGGCATTTACATCCACATCCCTTTTTGTAAAACGCGTTGCGTTTACTGCGATTTTTACAAGGAAACCGACGAAAGCAAAATAAAGGTTTTTGCGGAGGCGCTTTGCGCCGAAGCTTTACGTAGAAAAAACGAAGTGAGGGAACCGGTAAAAACTATTTATTTCGGGGGCGGAACGCCGTCGAGATTAGATAACCAAGCTTTCGGAGAAATTTTTGAAACATTGTTCTCCCATTTTCCGATAGAGGAAGATGCGGAAATCACCCTAGAAGCAAATCCTGACGATCTTTCGGAAGAATATATACACTTGCTGCGGAAATTGCCTTTCAACCGGATCAGTATTGGAATTCAAAGTTTCGATGACGGGGAATTGAAGTTTTTAAGCCGAAGGCACTCGGCCCGACAGGCGATCCAGGCAGTCAAGCTCTGCCGGCAAGCAGGGTTTGAAAACATAAGCATTGACCTGATGTACGGTTTGCCCGGCCAGACACCCGGAATGTGGGAGAAGAGCCTGCGACAGGCCTGTGAACTGGATGTCTGGCACATCTCGGCGTACCACCTTATTTACGAGAAGCAGACCAGGCTCTATGCTCTCCTGCAGAAAGGGAGCGTGAGGCCCGTTACCGACGAAGCAAGCACGGAAATGTTTTCCATGCTCATCGATACGCTTGCCCAAAACGGGTTTGAACATTACGAAATTTCAAATTTTGCCAAAAGCAAGAAATATTCCATTCACAACACCTCGTATTGGAAAAACGAAAAATATATCGGACTGGGACCTTCGGCCCACTCATACGATGGGGAAAACCGGTCGTGGAACATAGCTTCGCTCGAAAAATACATCACCGCAATTCAGTCCGGGGAACTTTTGCAGGAAACGGAAAAGTTAACGTTCACCCAAAAATACAACGAGTTTATTCTGACGGGGTTGCGCACGATGTGGGGCGTGGACCTAAACCTGCTGAAGGAAAAATTCGGACAGGAACTGTTCGATTACTGCTTGCAAAATGCGCGAAAATTCATCCGTGAAGGCTTTCTTGTGTCTAAAGACAATTCGCTGATAATGAATCGGAAAGGTATATTTATTTCCGATGGGATAATGAGTGAGTTGATGCGGGTGTAAGAAACCGCGAGAGCCAGGCATTCAGGCTATCCAGCAGAACAGGCGAGTCTTTCCGCACCGCCCACGACTCCAATTGCGTGAAGCTGATGTCGGTATCAACATCTATCTCCGGCATCTCTTTGGCAAGTTTTCGCGCAAGTACCTCGTCACAAACCGTGAAGTCAATATCCCCGCCTGCAACCATCATCACCAGTTGTTCTGTTTCGTATATATCGTTTTGTATTATAAAAATGGTATCTCCTATCTCGTGAGAAAGGTTTTGCAGACGCAAAATTACGGGCGAATCCCTGTGTATATGGATGGTTTTTTTGGCTAAATCCAGGTGTTGGCGGATGGGTGTTATGCTGTCGTTAAACTCCGGTTTTCGCTGTACAAGTACCTGTTTATTCAGGTTAATTGACTCGGTAAAGCCAAACTGCTGACGCAAATGCGTGGTTACGGGAATGTTCCGGGCAACGATATCGTACCGTCCCTGTTTCAGCCCTTGAAGATTTTTATCCAGGCTGTTCTCCAGAAAGATATTTACTTTCAGCTTCCAATCCTGTTCCAGGGCCTTGATGAGCCCATGCTGAAATCCGGCCAGGGTATCGCCGGAGACATGGTATCCAATGGGATTATAATCGGTAACGATGTTCAACTCGCCGCTGTTCACTATCTCGGAAAAATCTCTGGGTAAAACAATCTCCACCTTCCTGGAAACGGTATAAAGGATAACCATCAGGGAAAGCGCGACAACTAAAAGTACGCCGTAAATGACAATCATTTTTTTCGATTTCACAGCAGAGAAAATTAATTGTGCAGGTCAACCGAAAGCCCCAGTTTAAGCATCATTGGATTTACCGGATAGCCAGGCAAAGAGAAGTAATCGCGCGGTTTCCAAACGGCAGACGCCGCGTTGTAAAGCATCACAAAAAAGCGGGTTTGTTTCAGGTGCATGTTGGCATACACCGTTGCAATGGGGTAATTTCCGATCTCTTTTTCCCGCTGATTGTAAAATTGGAGCAATGCCGGCTCGTATCCGGGGGAAAAATAAGCGGTATGATAATGTGCATCAACTCCAAACTGAAAAGTTAATTCATTCACTATCAATGCTTTCAGATACATGTTTGAATAGATACTTACCGTAGGGACGGGGATTACCTCCTGATTTCCTGAAGTTTGATACACTACCCGGTTATCCCAGTTAAAAACGCCCAGTCTCAGGTTCTGCTCCACACCAACGGTCAAAACCTGTACGTTTGAAGAATACTGTGCACTGTTTCTGTCCTTGTCAAAATAGATATAATTCTGCAAATTTTCTACTCCGACACTCAACGTTGTATTGGTAAAGGGTATATAAAGTTTACCGCCTACAAACACCCTGCGCATATTATTGAAGTCTTTGTTCCACCAAAAATACTTGGAGTGATAGTGTTTTTGCAAATAATTAGGGGTTAGGTTCTTAATATATGCATGGCCGCTTAAGACAGTTCGTTTTCCAGCAATGGTAAAACCTGTTTCAACCTCACCTTCCAGGTTAAATTCTCCGAGATCGACCCCCACCACCCCAAGATTGGCCTGAAGGTTGAATCGGAGGTTTTCGCCCTGTTGTTTATTAAGAATTCCACCGATAAAAAGCGAGTTCTCCCGGTGTTTTCTCCGGTCAATAGTCCCGTTGATGGAGTCCATCATCGAAAAATTACGGAGCTCGTGTTCGATATATCCCGTTAATCCGAACTTCACCCACGGTTTGAATCCTTCGCGAAGCGATAGGGCAAACGTGTTTTTTAAGGATGAGAACGTTGTGCTATCGTCGACCGCGGTGTTGTAAAACCGGTTGGGGTAAAACTGATCAATACGCTGCATCTCCTTGCCTTCTACCGTTACCTGCACCGTGTCGTAAGAAAGGAAGCGGCGGTCCTGTCCGGTATAATGCGACGTAAAAATGACACTCGCCACGGGAATAAACTCTCCGTTACCGAGTGAATCCTTTTTCTGATCATTGTAGCCGATATTGTATTTTCCTGAAAAAAACAAATGATTGGTCTTCATCTTGTTCCATGTATCGGTAAATTTTACAGGAATGTCTACAGTCGAAAAGTTCTGTCCAACGGATTCCGGATCACGGATAAACCGTTCGTCGGTAACCCCGCCGTTTTCAAATTGCTTGGCAGTTGATGTCGATACCAAAAGATGGGTCTCAAACCGGTCGCTCAGGTAGTTCCCAAAGAAGCTCCAGTCATTATGCTTGGTCTCCTGCGACTTGTATAATCCTTTTGCACTGATCAGGTCCCCCTCGAGGCCCACATTGAGGCGTTTTCCGAAGTTTGTTGTCAGTAAGGCCCTAAGACGCTGCTCCCTCAACGGACGGCTGCCCGCCGTCTGGTAGTCCAGTCGGGCATACGGCACCCGGGTATTATAAAAGACCTGTTGCCTGGGAGATTTGTTGTAGGGTTTGTAGGCATCGTAAAACGGAAACTGGCTCGTTTCATCCCTTTCAAAAAACAGTTTGGATATAAACGGTGAACCAATCGGGCCGAGATACCCTCCGGCAACCGAATACCCATCTGGAACGGTCGTTTGCTGGAAGTTGTGCTTCAACGTATCCATGGGCACAACGATGCGGTCTCCGCTTCTTGGATGTAAATGCCATACCGTTGCTGCCGGCAATTCCAGGTTGACGGTATCGAAAGGTTCTTCCGGGCCACGGCTTAGGCCTGACGGAGCTTGTCGGGGTAACAGGTTTACCGAATCGGGATGGGTGGTGATCTGCGACGAATCGGGCAAAATAACGCGCGCCTGCGAAAACACAAGCGTCGTACTCACGCAGAAAAAGAGAAGTATGAGCAGTTTTCCTTTCATCGGTGCAAACTTACATAAAAATTTGCCACATGCCGATAGCTGACAGCCTATTTGTTGTGTTTTTTCAGGATTTTTAGGAAGCAAAAGAAAAATAAACAGTTATTTTTGTCCCGCATTAAAATTATTCTATTATCTTTGCGTTATCAAAATAGATAAAATGAAAGTAAACAAGCTTCACCATCATCATTTTCATACTTGCAATCAGGCGAGCTGAATAGGATGTGTAGAAGCATGAATATACAACATAGACCCGTCTGAACAGCTCAGGCGGGTTTTTTTAATTAACACTCAGCGGTTCGGAGCCGCTAACGCAAAAAAGAAAAGCAATGGAAAAACTGAAAATAGCCATCCAGAAAAGCGGACGATTAAGCGAAAAATCGTTGCAGCTGTTGAACGAATGCGGCATTAAAGTATCGAACGGTGACCGGAAACTCAGGACAGAAGCCCGCAATTTCCCCATGGAAATCCTTTTCCTACGTGACGATGATATTCCTCAATACGTTGAAAATGGCGTTGCAGACATCGGTATCCTGGGAGAAAACGAAGTGTGGGAAAAAGAAAAAGACGTGGATGAAATTGAAAAGCTGGGATTCGGCAACTGTCGGCTTTCGCTCGCTATTCCCAAGGACGAAGTGTATACCAACCTGGATTATTTTCACGGGAAACGCATTGCCACCAGCTATCCGAAAATTCTCAAAAAATACTTCGGCGTTAAAGGCATTGATGTGAAGATCGAAGAACTGGGGGGGAGTGTTGAGATTGCCACCGGAATTGGCCTGGCCGATGGGATTTTTGATATTGTAAGTACCGGCAGCACCCTTATTATGAACGGCCTGAAAGAAGTTGAGGCCATCATAAAGAGTGAAGCGGTACTGATAGCCAACAAAAACCTCAACGCAGTCAAACAAGAGTTGCTGGAAAGGTTTCTTTTCCGTATACGGGCTTACAAAAGAGGCATGGGCAGCAAGTACATTGTAATGAACGCGCCGAATTCGTCGATTCCAAGAATTTGCTCCATTCTTCCGGGTATGAAATCGCCCAGTATCCTTCCCCTTGCCGAAGAGGGATGGAGCAGCGTGCACTCCGTAGTACAGGAAGACCAGTTTTGGGATGTGATTGATGCGCTGAAAGACGTGAATGCCCAGGGAATCTTAGTGATGAACATTGAGAAAATGATACTCTAAAAGTGAAAACATTAAACAACCCGGCCGAAAGGAAATGGCCGCAATTGGCAGAAAGGTCCGCCATCAAGCAAGCCAGGCTGATGGAGTTAGTGGACAAGGTTTTTTACGATATCCGTAAAAAAGGTGATAAGGCGGTGTTGAAATATGCCCGGCAGTTTGACAGGTTTTCGGCGGATGACTTCACGGTTGATCACGAGACAATCGAGGCGGCGTCGCAACAGGTTTCGGAACGGTTGAAGCAAGCCATCGCCCTTGCAAAAAGCAACATCGAGAAATTCCACTTTTCGCAGAAAGAGGAAATTGTAAAAGTGGAAACCTCTCCCGGTGTGGTATGCTGGCGCGAAGCACGGCCTATCGAGAAGGTAGGGATTTATGTCCCCGGAGGAACCGCTCCTCTTTTTTCCACAGTACTGATGCTGGCCATTCCGGCAAAGATAGCCGGCTGTAAAGAGATCGTGCTTTGTTCGCCTCCCGGCAAGGAAGGCGCTATCCACCCCGCCATTCTTTACGCAGCGAACCTTGCGGGGGTAACCCGCATATTTGCGGTCGGAGGTATCCAGGCTATCGGGGCCATGTCTTTCGGCACGAAGTCCGTCCCGAAAGTAGAGAAAATATTCGGCCCAGGCAACCAGTACGTGATGACGGCAAAGCATGCCGCCCAGTACTACGGTACAGCTATCGATATGCCTGCCGGACCCAGCGAACTCCTTGTGGTGGCGGATGAGACCTGCCGCCCGTCGTTCGTCGCCGCCGACCTGCTTTCTCAGGCAGAACACGGGCCGGACAGTGAGGTCATCCTTTTGTCGGACAACAAAAAGGTGGTTAAGGAAATAAACAAGGAACTCGATATTCAACTGGCGAATCTGCCGCGAAAAGAAATGGCGGAAAAAGCGCTGAAGAACAGCCGTGCCATTTTGTTTAAAGACGTAGAGACCTGCATCCGCTTCAGCAACGTTTACGCTCCCGAGCACCTGATCCTGGCGGTAGAGAATCCTGTTTTGCGCAGCCGCGAGGTGACCAGCGCGGGCTCCGTTTTTCTGGGGAACTACAGTTGCGAAAGTGCCGGTGATTACGCTAGCGGCACTAACCACACGCTTCCCACAAGCGGATACGCGAAAGCATACAGCGGCGTTTCTCTGGACAGCTTTATAAAGAAAATCACCTTTCAGCAACTGTCGGAAGAAGGAATTGTCGGTATCGGGGTAGCTGTGGAAACCATGGCTGAAGCAGAAGAACTTTTCGCTCACAAGAATGCCATGACACTGCGTTTGGGCGAAGTGTCGGCACAGCAAGCAAAGAATTATGAGAACAGTTGATATAGAAAAAATGGTCAGGCCGAATATCCTGGCACTAAAACCCTATTCAAGTGCCCGCGATGAATTTTCGGGCAACGAAGGTATCTTTCTCGATGCAAATGAAAATCCGTACGGGACACTCAACCGGTATCCCGACCCCCACCAGAAAGCGTTAAAGACGAAGCTGTCAGAAGTTAAAAACGTACCTTTCAACCAGATTTTTATCGGTAACGGAAGTGACGAGGTCATCGACCTGATATACCGAATTTTCTGTGAACCTGGAAAAGACAGCGCGATTGTTTGTCCGCCCACTTACGGGATGTACGAAGTCTCGGCTAACATCAATCACATCCAACTGCATGAAATCCCATTAACATCCGATTTTCAGCTTGATATTGAAAAGATCCTGCAGACGGCCGAAACAGACAGTTCCGTAAAGCTTATTTTCGTTTGCTCACCGAATAACCCCACCGGGAACAGGTTGGACAACCTGGAGAAGCTGCTTGAAAACTTTAACGGAATCGTGGTGGCAGACGAAGCTTACGTGGATTTTTGCCCCGAATACAGCCTGAAAAGCAAAATAAACAAATACTCCCACCTTATTGTGATGCAGACATTCAGCAAAGCATGGGCGTTGGCGGGTGTCCGGGTTGGAATGGCTTTTGCCGGCGAAAAAATCATATCGTTGCTGGACAAAACCAAACCGCCCTACAACGTCAGTATCATCAATCAGCAAGTTGCCCTGGAAGCGCTTTCGCGCGTGGATGAATTTGAAAAGCGCCGCGACACGATTCTGCAGCAAAGAGCATATCTCGCCGAAGAATTATCGAAACTGGAAATTGTAAAGAAGATTTATCCTTCGGATGCCAACTTCCTCTTGGTTGAAGTATCAGATGCCAACTGGATTTACAACGAACTGGTACAAAAAAAGGTGATTGTCCGCAACCGGAACAGGCAGGTGACAAACTGTGTGAGAATTACCATCGGCACTCCCGGTGAGAATGAGGAGTTGTTGAATAAATTACGCACCCTTGTATGAAAAAAGTTTTATTTATCGACCGGGACGGAACACTGGTTATCGAGCCGCCCGTTGACTTCCAGATTGACAGCCTGGAGAAGCTGGAGTTTTACCCGCAAGTATTTCAGTACCTGTCGCGGATTGCCCGAGAATTGGAATATGAATTGGTTATGGTGACGAATCAGGACGGGTTGGGAACTCCGTCTTTTCCCGAAGATACGTTCTGGCCGGCACACCATAAAATGGTAAAAGCATTCGAAAACGAAGGGGTTGTTTTTAGCGAAATCCTTATCGACCGCTCTTTTGAACACGAAAACCTTCCTACCCGAAAACCGGGGATAGCGTTGCTGACACATTACACAAAAGGGGGTTACGATTTGGAAAACTCTTACGTTATCGGAGACCGGAAAACTGATGTGCGGTTGGCCAGAAACCTTGGCTGCAAAGCCATTTACCTGAACGTGGATAAAACCGATGATGCCGTGCTGTGCACGACCGACTGGGCCGAGATATACGCCTACTTGAAGTTGGAACCCAGAAAAGGAATTGTCCGCCGCAAAACTTCAGAAACCGATATCGTTGTGGAGATCAATCTTGACGGATCAGGAAAAAGCCGGATAGCTACAGGATTAGGGTTTTTCGACCATATGTTGGAGCAAATTGCCCGTCACGGAAATGTGGACCTCTCCATCCGGGTAAACGGTGATTTGCATATCGACGAACACCATACGGTCGAAGATACGGCCATCGCCCTGGGAGAGGCTTTTTTACAAGCACTGGGGAAGAAGAAGGGTATAGAACGTTACGGGTTTCTGCTGCCCATGGACGATTGCCTGGCACAGGTTGCTATCGACTTCGGCGGCCGGCCTTGGCTGGTCTGGGAGGTGGATTTTAAACGCGAGAGAATTGGAGATGTGCCTGCCGAAATGTTTATGCACTTCTTCAAGTCGTTTTCCGATAACGCCAGGTGTAACCTTAACATCAAAGCCGAAGGCGATAACGAACATCACAAAGCGGAAGCCATTTTCAAAGCATTCGCCAAATCGATCAAGATGGCGGTGAAACGTGGTGAAAATACAGGAATTCCCAGCACAAAAGGAATATTATAATGTCAATGGTTGCTATCATCAAATACAATGCTGGCAACATCGCGTCGGTAAAAAATGCGGTGGAGCGGTTGGGGCATCAGTGCGTCATTACCGATAGCGAGGTTGAAATCCGCCGTGCGGATAAGGTGATTTTTCCCGGTGTGGGCGAAGCATCGTCGGCCATGGAATATTTAAAAGAGCGGAAGCTGGATGCGGTAATAAAAACGCTCGGGCAGCCCGTTCTGGGAATATGCCTGGGCCTGCAACTGCTGTGCCGGTATTCGGAAGAGGGAAACACCGGCTGCCTGGGTATCTTTGATACTGCGGTAAAAAAATTCCCGTTGACGGACATTGTTCCCCACATCGGATGGGACAACCTGAAGCATACGGAGTCATTGCTTTTTGATGGTTTTGGAAAGGATGATACGGTCTATTTCGTACACAGTTATTATGCCGAGAGCTGTGCGCAAACTATCGCCGAGTGCGATTATATTTTGCCGTTCAGTGCCGCCATGCGGAACAGGAATTTTTATGCCACGCAGTTCCATCCCGAGAAATCGGCGAATGTCGGTGAACGAATATTGAAGAATTTTTTGAAAATAAGGTAAACAAACGATTGAAGTTTATGAGAATTATTCCTGCCATAGACATTATTGACGGAAAGTGTGTCCGCCTGACCAAAGGCGATTACAGCACCCAAAAAATATATAACGAAAATCCGGTGGAAGTTGCAAAATCGTTTGAAGCCAACGGAATTCGATATTTACACTTGGTTGATTTGGATGGAGCCAAATCAAAACATATTGTGAATAAAGATATTTTGAGAAAAATATCAACAAAAACTTCATTGACGGTTGATTTTGGCGGAGGTATTAAAACCGATGAAGATGTACGCATCGCTTTCGAAAACGGAGCTGCACAGGTTACGGTAGGAAGCATAGCTGCTCAAGAACCGGACCTTTTTTTAAAATGGCTGTCGGTATACGGTCCGGACAAGATTATTTTAGGTGCAGACAGCCACGGCAGAAAAATTGCCACCCAGGGATGGCAGCAGCAATCGGAACTGGATGTTGTGGATTTTATTGCCGGTTATGAACGCAAAGGCGTTACATACGTGATCTGTACCGACATCTCGAAAGACGGCATGCTGCAAGGCACTTCCAATGAGCTTTACGCTGAAATCCTCCGGGAGACCGATGTTAAGCTGATTGCCAGTGGTGGCGTATCATCGGTGGATGATCTGACAAAGGTAAAGGAGTTGGGTTGTGAGGGAGCCATTATCGGCAAAGCTCTTTACGAAGGGAGAATTAGCCTGGACGAGTTACGCGTTGCGGGTTTCCTGTAACGGGTTTAAAACAACAAAAAATATAAACTTATATGCTTAAAAAAAGAATTATTCCCTGCCTCGATATCAAGGATGGCCGGACGGTGAAAGGCATTAACTTTGTGGGGCTTCGCGATGCCGGCGACGCTGTGGAACTGGCCAAACGTTACGTCCAGGAAGGTGCGGATGAACTGGTGTTTCTCGATATTACCGCCACCGTTGAGAAACGGAAGAACCTGACCGGACTGGTCGAAAAGATTGCCCGTGAAATCAACATCCCGTTCACCGTGGGCGGTGGCATAAATTCGGTGGAAGATGCGCAGGCAATAATCAAAGCGGGAGCCGACAAGGTGAGCATTAACACTGCGGCTGTAGATCATCCGGAGATTGTTTCGGAAATTGCTGCAAAATTTGGCAGCCAGTGTGTTGTACTGGCGATTGACACCAAGCTTGATGACGGTGAATGGAAGGTTTATATTCACGGAGGCAGGACTCCTACTCCACTCAATGCCGTTGACTGGGCACTGGAGGGCGAACGGCGCGGTGCAGGGGAAATTCTGCTTACATCCATGAACAACGACGGTACCAAAAACGGTTTCGCACTCGATATCACCGCCGCGGTTTCCTCAGCCGTCAATATTCCTGTTGTCGCCTCTGGTGGCGCGGGAACAATGCAACATTTTGCTGATGTCTTCCAACAGACAAGGGCAAGTGCGGCATTGGCGGCAAGCATTTTCCATTTCGGTGAAATACCGATACCCCGGTTGAAACAGTTTTTAAAACAACAAAACATTGAAGTGAGGATTTAAAAAGTAAAAAAATTATGACCATCAATTTCAAAAAATCCGGAGGATTGGTTCCGGTAATCATCCAGAACACCCATACGTTACAAGTGCTGATGCTCGGCTACATGAATGAAGAAGCCCTCGAAAAAACCAAAGCGGAAGGCCGGGTTACTTTTTTTAGCCGCAGTCAGAACCAGTTATGGACAAAAGGAGAAACTTCCGGAAATTATCTTATCGTGAACGAAATCCGGGAAGATTGTGATAACGACACGTTGCTGATCAAAGCCCTTCCTCAGGGACCCACCTGCCATACCGGAGCCACAACCTGTTTTTCCGAAGAAACTCCGAAAGGTTTTATCTATGAGCTGGAAAAAGTGATCGAACAACGGATAGAAGCTAAAACCGAAGGATCCTACACGAGCAGGCTTTTCAACAGCGGAGTAAATAAAGTGGCGCAAAAAGTAGGTGAAGAAGCCGTTGAGCTCGTTATCGAAGCTAAGGATAACAACATCGACCTGTTTAAAAACGAAGCGGCTGACCTGCTCTATCACTTCCTGATCCTGTTGAAGACAAAAGCGTTGAAACTGGAAGACATCGAAGGAGTGTTAAAAGGAAGGCACAAGTAGGAGAGCTTTTCGGATAGTGGCAAAAAAAATCACGTATGTAAAATACGTGATTACCTAAAACAAATCTAAGAGAGAAAACACCTATTACCAGTGTATTCGGGTGGAAAACGGGATTCGAACCCGCGACCTACGGAACCACAATCCGTCGCTCTAACCAACTGAGCTATAACCACCGTGTCGTAAAGTGGGTGCAAAGATAAATAATTTTCTTCATAATCCCCAATAAATTTCCAAAAAATCAAAAAAATGCACTTATTCCTGTTTTTCTTGTTTAAAAATTGTATTTTTGAAGTTATAACCGATTAACAGCAATAATTGTGACGAATAAAGTTAAACTCTCCATATTGGGTATATCGTTCAGCCAGGTGCAAGCCGGAGCGTATGCGCTTATATTTGCTGAAGAGAACGGCATACGCCGGCTGCCGATTGTGATTGGTACGCCTGAAGCGCAATCCATTGCCCTGGTAATGGAAAACATGACCCCTCCCCGCCCCCTGGCACATGATCTGATATACAACATTTTCGAATCCTTAAGTATCGAGTTGCTGGAAGTTTTTATTTATAAATTTGAGGACGGTGCTTTTTTTGCCGAGCTGCTTTTGCGTCAAGACAATCGGGAGTTTCGTATCGATTCCCGGACATCGGATGCCGTTGCCATCGCATTGAGGACACATTCACCCATTTTTACCACGGAAACCATCATGCAGAATATGGCCATTGTGTTTGATGAAAAAGAGGTGCTTTCCACAGAGTTTCAGAACAAGGACATGGAAGTGGAGGAGATCGTGGAGAATATGGAGGAGGTAAAAATCGACGCGTTGAAAAAACGGCTGGAAGAAGCCATAAAAGACGAAGATTACGAGTTGGCGACTAAGCTTCGCGATGAGATAAACCGCCGGCAGGGTGCAGAAAATGGCTGATACGGTTTTTTATTCGCCCGGTATCCGGCACTTGCAGCAGTTGCCCGAACAAGAATCGCTACATTGCGTAAAAGTGCTTCGAATGAAGGAAGGGGATAAATTGACCGTTACCGACGGTAAAGGCTTCTTTTACCCGTGTACGCTGATTCAGGCACATCCCAAGCATTGCGTGGTTAGCATGGACGCGGAAGTTGCTCAACCCAAAACGTGGAATTTCAGCCTTCATATAGCTTTTGCGCCTACCAAAAACATCGACAGGATGGAATGGTTCGCCGAGAAAGCCACCGAATCGGGAATAGACCGGTTTACACCGTTGCTTTGCCGCTTTTCGGAAAGGAAAGAGTTGAAAACCGAAAGGTTGGAAAAAATAGTCGTTTCGGCAATGAAGCAGTCGCAACAAGCCGTAATGCCAGTTATTGACGAGATGAATCCCTTTGACTTGTTTGTTGAGAACCCGTTTACGGGCAGAAAGTTTATCGCGCACTGCCACCCTACCCCTAAAACAGCGTTGGCCAAAACCTACCAAAAGGGAGAAGATGCCCTGATTCTTATCGGTCCCGAAGGAGATTTCAGTGAAGAAGAAATTCAAAAAGCCGTCAGTCTCGGCTTTGAACCGGTGAGTCTGGGCGAAAACCGCTTGAGAACGGAAACCGCCTGTCTAGTGGCTTGCCATACCCTTCACGTGTTGAATTTAACGTAAAAACGATGAAAGAAACGCCCAAACCGATACTGAAAGAACTCGCGGCACTTTTTCTTAAGCTGGGCATTATCGGTTTTGGCGGACCGGCTGCGCATATTGCCATGATGCAGCAGGAAGTGGTCGAAAAAAGGAAGTGGCTCACGGAACAGGAGTTTCTCGACCTTCTGGGTGCCACCAACCTGATTCCCGGCCCCAACAGTACTGAGATGGCCATCCATATCGGACAGGAAAAAGGAGGCTGGAGAGGGTTGATCATTGCCGGAGCCTGCTTCATTTTTCCCGCGGTGTTGATTGTCGGCTTTCTGGCATGGCTGTATAAGGATTACGGCCAGTTACCACAGGTACAGCCATTTATATACGGAATCAAACCCGCCATCATCGCCGTTATCCTTGGAGCCGTATTCCCGTTGGCAAAAAAGTCGATAAAATCGGTGGAACTGGCTATTCTAGGCATCCTAGTACTAGTTTTATCTCTGCTGAATATCAATGAAATATACCTGATGTTTGGTGCAGGATTGCTAGCGATGCTGGTTGCCCGAATCCGGAACCGGCAGAAAATAAAATTCAACGGAATCGTTCCCCTGGCATTGTTGCCACCAACAGTCCCAGTCCTGTTGTCGGTTTCCAATGTCAACCTGTTTTTGATTTTCCTGAAAATCGGAGCTATTTTGTACGGTAGCGGTTACGTGCTGTTCGCTTTTTTGGATACGGAACTGGTGACAACCGGGTTCATGTCGCGTCAACAACTTATCGATGCCATTGCCGTAGGCCAGTTTACTCCCGGCCCCGTTTTTACGTCGGTTACCTTTATCGGTTACCAGATCAACGGTTTTTGGGGAGCCGTAGTCTCTACTGTCGGCATCTTTTTACCCTCTTTTGTGTTCGTTGCGTTGTTGAATCCTGTTGTAAAGAAAATGCGAAAATCAACGCTTTTCTCCCTGTTTCTAGATGCCGTGAACGTTGCTTCGGTTGCCATTATCGCGGCCATTTGTTTAATAATGGGGAAAGAGACCATAACAGACGTGCGAACGGTTGTTATCGCAGTATTAAGTATGGCTGTGGTCTTTCGTTACCGAAAAGTCAATAGTGCATTTATTGTGATCGGAGGCTGTTTGGCAGGATACCTGTTGTCGCTGATTTGATTTTTTACTAATTTTGATGCTTTAAACCCAACCGAAAAAATTACAAACAGATGAAAAAACTTTTTTCTACTTCCCTCCTTTTGGCCATACTGATTTCAGCCGTGGGATGTCAAAACCATAAAAAGAAGCTTCCGAGAATAGCTATTGCCGGGCTTGCCATTGAGTCGAGCACGTTTTCACCCGCCGTTTCCCACGAAGATGCGTTCCGGGCAAGGTATGGCGACAGTGTTTTCAGTTATTACCCGTTCTTTGCTGCTGATTCGGGCATTATCGACCGGGCCGTTTGGCTGCCGACCTTGCGCGGACATGCCATGCCGGGTGGCATTGTAAGCCGTGAAGCGTACGAATCGCTGGTGTCAAAAACACTGGACAGCTTAAAAGCAAAACTGCCCCTGGATGCCCTCTTTTTTGATGTTCACGGTGCTATGAGCGTTCAAGGGTTGGATGATCCCGAGGGCGATTTCCTGGTCCGCATACGCGAACTGGTGGGCACGGATGTGTTGATTTCCACCTCGATGGACCTGCACGGAAGCGTTTCGCCGCGTTTGGCACAGAATACCGACTTAATTACCTGCTACCGCCTGGCACCACACGAAGATGCCATTGAGTCGAAAAAAAGGGCGGTTACCAACCTTCTCGATCGCCTCGAAAACGGCAAGGGAAAGCCTGCGTATAAAGCGTGGATTCCCGTTCCCATCCTGCTCCCCGGGGAAAAGACCAGCACCCGCATCGAGCCGGGGAAAAGCCTGTATGCACAGATTCCGGAGGTTATTGAAAAAGACAAGGTGATTGACGCATCCATCTGGATGTCCTACCCTTGGGCCGATGAACCTAGAAATCACGGTGTGGTGGTTGCTTACGGAGATGACAAGGAGGCTGTTGGCAAAGCAGCCGAAAAACTGGCTGCCCATTTCTGGAACGTGAGAAAAGAGTTCGATTTTGTGGCTCCTACCGTTTATTTGGATGAGGCTTTGGAAAAAGCGCTGGCAAGCGATAAAAAACCGTTTATCATCAGCGATATGGGTGATAACCCCACGGCAGGAGGAGCAGGAGATGTTACCTGGACACTGCAGGAGATACTGAAAAGGCCGGAATTGAAGTCGCCGCGGGCAAAGTCGTTGATTTACGCCTCCATTCCCGGTGAAGAGTTTGTGAAGAAAGCCAAGGAGATTGGTGTTGGCGGAAAAATTGATGCGACAGCCGGAGCGGCCGTAGATAACCGGTTCGCACCGCCGGTAAGGATCACCGGAACCATTACGGCCATCCACGAAGGGCATCCCAATGCCAAAACCGAAGTGGTGGTAAGAAACGGCAACACCTCTGTGATAGTCACTGAAAGACGCATGGCCTACCATTACGAAAAGGACTTCACCAAACTGGGGTTAAATCCGCGTGAAACAGATATCCTGGTGGTTAAAATCGGCTACCTCGTGCCTGAGTTGTACGACATGCGTGCCGATTGGTTAATGGCATTAACACCCGGCGGGGTTGATCAGGACCTTCTCCGACTGGATTACAAGCGGATCAACCGCCCCATTTATCCACTCGATCCCGATATGGCCGATCCCGATCTCAACGCAACATTTATCCCGTTATCGGATGAGATAAAAAGATGATTAGAATGACAAAGAAACAACGCTTCGCTTATGTGATGGACTGGTTCCTGGAAAATGCCGAATCTTCCGAAACCGAGCTTCATTACGCCAACAACTATCAACTGCTTGTTGCCGTCATCCTGTCGGCACAATGCACCGATAAACGGGTAAACCTGATTTCCCCGCGTGTTTTTGAGGCGTTTCCAACCCCCGAAGTCATGGCAGCATCGTCACCCGACGAAGTTTTCGAATACATAAAATCGTGCTCTTACCCCAACAACAAGGCCAAAAATCTGGTGGGAATGGCAAGAAAACTTGTCTCCGATTTCAACGGGGAAGTCCCGTCAACCATTGACGATTTGCTGACCATTCCCGGTGTAGGCAGAAAAACAGCTAACGTGATGTTGTCCGTCGCTTTCGATCTTCCTGCCATGGCAGTGGATACCCACGTTTTCCGGGTTTCTAACCGGATCGGGTTGACGGACAACTCGAAATCACCACTCGAGACCGAACGGGAACTGGTCAAATATATCCCAGAGAGATTGTTGACCCGGGCCCATCACTGGCTGATTCTTCACGGTAGGTACATCTGCATCGCACGAAAACCCAAGTGCGGTATTTGCGGGCTGAGGGATTGGTGTAAATACTATCAGCGTGAAGTTGTTGTGGGATTGTCTCAAAAATCGGAATAATCTGCCGGACGCAGAAAGGTGATATCGCTGTGGGAAACGTTGTTTTGATATTCAGGTAAGGAAGACATCCGTTTCCAGGCAGGGTCTACACGAAAGGCATCCCAGTGTGCATCCCTGTCTTCTTTATTTTCAAACGTTGTCATATACATCAGGTTGGGCATTTTTCCCCCTGCGACCACCTCGCTGTAGAATACAGGGTTGAAATTAAGGCGGGTAAATATCTCCATTTCCCCGCCTTCGTTAAACATGTGCACTTTATTCCGGAAAATTTTCTCACTGGCGCTCTCGTAACTGCGTAACTCATATACCCGTTGTTTTTTTGCTGATTTTAGGTTTGGAAGCTTCATTGCGGGTGCCAGGGGAAAAGCTTTTAGAAGTATAGTTTCCATCCGGTTGTAGGCCGGATTATTGTGAAGAACATCTGCGTACTCTTTATTGTTCGCATTAAACTTATTGTTCCTCATTAAACGGGTGTTAATTTCATCCACCGCATTCAACGATTTTAACGGAACAAAAAGATAGAGCGTTTTGTTTGCGGAGGTATCGTTTGCTATAGCTTTAAATACGCCGACGGACTTGATCTTCATTTCGTGCAAGGCAGGTATCAATGCTCCCTGCAGGTAATTATCGATAATTTTCTCCTGATCGATCGTATTGTAGTGATAAACCGTCAGCTGATAGAATTCACGAGGTTGTCCTTTCGACTGTGACCGGATAAATTGGGGAACGATAAAAAGAATGACAAATAGCGGAAGCAAAAGTTTTGTTTTCATTGGATGGGGCTGGATTATAGAATGTTTGTGTCACAGGTTCACCGAGAACTTATAGATACAGCGGCTGGTGTATTTTTCCCCGGGTTTCAGGTAGGAGGATGGCCAATCGGGCTTGTTGGGTGAATCGGGATATTTTTGCGATTCCAAGCATATGGCACTGCGTTTGTTGTAAACGATTCCTTTCTTTCCGGTCATGGTGCCATCGAGAAAGTTTCCCGTGTAAACCTGCAATCCGGGCTCTGATGTATATACGTCCAGTTGAATTCCGGTAACCGGAGATACCACCGTGGCCGCAACTTGGGTGACATCACCTTTTGCGTTCAGCACCCAGTTGTGGTCATAGCCTTTGCCGTTTTTCAATTGAACGAAAGTGGTATCCTCAATCCGTTGTCCGATAGGTGTGGCAACCGTAAAATCCATAGACGTGCCTTTCACCGGATCAATTTTTCCGGTGGTCATAAATGTATCGTCAACCGGAGTATATCCATCGGCATAAATAGTCAGAAGATGATCCAGTACCGTGTTGTTGGGGTCTCCGCTCAAGTTGAAGTAGGAATGGTTCGTCAAATTCACAACGGTTTCCTTGTCGGTATCCGCCTCGTATTGAATGTCGACAGCATTATCGTTTGTCAGGTTCATGGTGACTTTTACGTTCAGGTTTCCGGGAAATCCGGCTTCACCGTCTTTTGAAAGATAAGTTAGTACAACTGTCTGGCTGTCGGGTTGTATTGCCCTAAAAACTTTTGTGTCGTAACCTTCAGGACCACCGTGCAATGTGTGGCCGTAATTGTTTTGCGGAAGCTGGTATTCTACACCGGCAACCTTTATTTTCCCGTTAGCAATGCGGTTCCCGTAGCGTCCGATGGTTGCTCCCAAATTGTTGGAAACGCTTGTATAGCCCTGAATAGAGTCGAATCCGAGGACAACATCCTGCAGGGTTCCGGTCTTATCCGGGACCATTACCGATACAATACGCCCTCCGTAATTCGTCACGGTGACTTCCATCCCGTTGGTATTTTTCAACACAAACAAATCGGTGGAATCACCGTTTACTGACGACTGAAAATGGCTTCTTTTCAACCCCGATAACGTTGAAGGTTCCCCCGGGGCTTCTTTTGGATTGGATGTGCAAGAAATCATGGCGGCAACTGCCATAATCCATGCTGTTAAATACTTTAGTTTCATCATGTTGTTTTCTTTTTTATATAAAAATGAGTATCCGGTTCAATCGTGTAACACAAATTTACATCATTTTCACCTACAAACTGTTTTATTTGGATAAAAAATTCTCGGCCCTGCCGGGAGAGAGCAGTTCCCATAGAGAGGCTACGGTCCATCCCGGAGCAAAAATATCGTTATAAAACCCTTTTCCGTTCTTGCCATAGTCCCAGTTAGTATGTTGCACCACCTCCGGATAATAGCCGATCTTGGCCACTCCACACATATGATTTTCAAACGGCAACAACTGGCGCATCGACGACGAAATAACTTGTACAAAATCGTGAAAACGAGGTTCGTTGTATCTTTTTGAGAGCCAGTTGAGCACCGAACCAAACTCGAAAATAAATACGTCTATGTGGTTGTTTTCTACCGAAACGTTGCCCCATCCCCTTGTCTGTAGACCGTTGTCGCCAATCATCTGGCCTTGTGCGAACGGCACATCCCACAGGTAGTACCACGAGAGCGCGAAGTAAGAAGCCTTCAGACACAGGTCGGCATAACGTTGTTGTTCTTCGCCTGTGGAAATCAATGCCAGGTAGTACATGGCTGTAGCAGCATACAGGGATGCTTCCTTGTCTTCACAATTGGCATCGAGGGTAGACGAGAAATAATCTGCCTTCGAAATGATTTCACGTTCCAGGTAGTCGGCAGTTTTTTGGGCAGCGGTGAGGTATTTAGGGTTGTTGAAATACCTGTATGCCATCACCAGGGGTAAGGTCACCGAAGGGGTGCTTCCTCCGCTTGCGTCACTGATGACCAGGTTGTCAGTGAATTTCCGTGGAAAACTACCGTCTTCATTCTGTAAAAGAAGCATCCGGTCCAACAAGGTTTGCAATTTTGTCTCCCATTCCGGATGCCGTCTTCCGTTGTTTTTTTCGTATTGGAGGAACTGGAACATCGCGTACACACCTTCCGATTGTCGGCGAATACTTAAGTTACTGGCCTCCGTGTTTTTGTCGTAGTACACATGTTCGCGGAGAAGTCCGTTGGCTGTGAACCCATGCTCCAGGTAACTGTCAAAAACGGAATAGCCGTTGGCTACCAACTCCGAACGGTTGTTCTGTTGTCCATATTCCAACGCATTGAAGGCGTTCAACAAAACTCGACCTACAAAACCTATTTCCGCGCGGGCAAGGTTTTCACAGGTAGCTACTACCAGCCCTTCGCCCGAATTGAACTTCAAGGGATAATCGCTCACGAAGCTCCGGGTGAAAAAACCGGTAAGGGTTTTCTTCACGAACGCATCGCTAAAGGGTGTGTTAACGGGGCTCGGAAGCCAGGCATCATAACTGTATTCCCACGATTGACGTACGAAATCCGAGAAATCCGAGGCTTTTCCCGATTTCACTAACCACGTGAGCCGGATGGATTTCCCTTTTTCGAGAAACTGGAATGCTTCTACCGAAGGCGCCAGCGTAAGTTTACGAATATAGGTCTTTGGCGTTTCCTGGTAAGGAAACCCGAAGGATATACGGGCATCGCCATTCTTGTTCTCGAATCCGGTATAGCCGATAGATGTTTTTCCGGAGATAATTACTTCTCCTTCTTTATGGGTAGTAAGTGCTTCATGCTTAAAATCATCCATTCGCATTACCGACAGGTACGTTCCCGATTTTTCATTAAATATGGCCGTCATAGGCACGCTCAATCTATCCTCACGCACTGTCCAGCTATCGGAGGTGTGAAAAGAAGGGGCCTCCTTGGGCGAGCGCAAGTTGCGGCGGTACCAGAACCCCGGCATGTAGAATTGACAATCGTTGTGAGAATAACGAGTATTTACCCACTGCTTGAAGTTGAAATAGATATTTTCTTTGGCAGTAATCACCACTTCCACCACATGATCTGCAGCCGAAAGGTTAGGTGACACGATGGTTCGTGTTATCACTACCGGGATGTTTTGATTGGCTTTTAATTGAACTACATCCCCTTTCCGAATTTCTTGTAAAGGGTAGTGAGCCGCATTGTTTCCTGGTATTTTCAAAGCGATGGAGGAAGTAAAATTATTTTCAGCCACACGGGCTGTTGCCTGTACCGTGCTCACTATAAACAAAACAAGCAGAGCATACCGTGCAATATCCTTAATTTTCATGCAATATTTCTTTTTCTAATTAAAAATTGGTTTTGGAGATGTTAACGAAGAGGTATTTCCTTCCACGTAGGGCCACTCATCCTTCCACCGTACCTGGTCCATCATCAGGACACGCCCTTTGGGATTGTCCACCGAGACGGCGTGATAAAGCATCCAATCCTGTCCTTCCTGGTCCTGCACGATCTCCGAGTTATGTCCCGTACCCACGAATTTTTGATTCTTCCGGATCATTACTTCGTGATGATTATCCATCATGGACTGTCCTTGCTTATCCACATAAGGGCCAAAAAGATTTTCTGAACGCCCTACCACAGTGGTATACGTGCTGTTTAACCCTTCGCAGCAGGATCCGACGGAGGCAAACAGGTAATAAAAACCGTTTCGTTTATGTATGTATGTCCCTTCATAAGCCGTGCCGGCAATTCGTTGCTTTTCGGCTCCCGGTCTTACGCTGAGTCCGTCGTCCGAAAGTTCGATGGCGTAAATGCCCCGGAAGCTGCCCCAGAACAGGTATTTCTTCGCGTTTTCTTCGATATAAAAGGGATCGATGGAATTTTGCACATCGATCTCGTTGCTGCGAAACAGCTTGCCGTGATCGGTAAACGGGCCTTCGGGTTTATCGGAGGTAGCCACGCCTATCCCGCAGGTCCATTCCCCACCCCATACCGACATGGAATAGTACAGCACATACTTTCCGTTAATGTAATTGATATCGGGCGCCCACAAACCGCCTTTCGGTTCAAATGTCGGACGGGTTGCATCGGTAAATGCAGTGCCAACAAATTTCCAGTTCACTAAATCTTGCGAACAATAAATGGGAGTATTCCGGATATCTTCAGTCGCATAAAGGTAGAAGAATCCGTCGTTGGCTTTGATCACTGTCGGATCGGGAAGACTGTAGTTAATTACCGGGTTTTTATAGGTGTCATTTCCCGCAGAAGGAATTTCCGGTGGAGTTTCTATTGCTTTACATCCTAACAAGAGCAAGAGCGCCAATGCCTGTTGAATAATATGTATCATCTTCATTTTATTGTTTTCTGATTTTCCCTTTAATCATCCAAACTCCTATTTTTTCTCCTTCGAAGTTTGTGGAAGCAAGTGCGGCAATGGTGTTGTTCCCTAAATCGGCCAATGAATTCCATTTAGCTTCTTTCGACAGTGGGACAATGAAAGGCTGAGACGGGTTACTGAAATCGGACGGCACACCGCTAACCTGTATCTCCATAGTCGACCGTTCCCAATCGAAACTCCTGTTGTTTGTAGTCTGATAGGAGAGTACGTAAACGTTGTTCTCTGTACGAATGAGGTAAGGAGCTCCTGCGTAAACCGTATCGGGTAGCGGAGACCGTAATGCAGAATAGCGGTACGGGGAATCTTTTCGCACGGCTTCTACCCATGGACTATCAACCGCACTGCGAATGATGTACGGTTTAAACTGCCCCGACAAGTTATCTTCGATAGCCAGGTAGATATTCGTACCGTCATGAATGGCTACCGGCATCCCATCGCGATATCCTTGCCTGAAACTAACCGTTGTTGGGTTTTCACTCCACGTATAGCCGTTATCAACAGATCGTATCATCGATATTTCCTGTTCATCCGAGTTGCGGTAAGGCGATTCGTTAGCGAAATAAATCTGTACCGTTCCGTCCGGCAAAATCAGGAAAGAAGGTTCCCAGCAGCCATCCCTGAAAAACGGAGCAGCTTGATAGAGTATTTGTGCCTGGGACCACGTCCTCCCCTTGTCAACACTCCTTTTTAACGCAATCGAAAACGGATAAAGACCTTCTTTTCGGGGGCGCAAATTACTGGCCAGCAGAATATCCCCGTTGGCCAACTGAACAATTTCAGGATTGGCTATATTCACTACCGTAGAAGCAGAAGACGCCGGATCGACAAATTCAAACTTTTCGTATGCAGTTACCGGGTCATCCCAGGAAACACCTTCATTGCTGCTCCTTTTTACAACCACATCTCCTTGCCTATTCTCGTATGCTGCCAAAAACGAACCGTCGTTTAAACGGCGTAAACGAGGATATCCCCCCTCTTCCGCTATGCGAAGGAGGGAGGCTCTATCCCATTCAATATAATAATACTGATCGTTATGGTCCTTCTCGCCTTGACAAGCAGAAAAAATGAGCAGGAGGATTGAAATAAAAATCAGTCGTTCAGTATATGGCATATTTCCTGATTTACTTTCCGTACCCTGCCTTCGTCGATCTTCACTACAGCCCTGTCGTAAGTCATCAGCCCGTTCACTTCCACTTCCACATCGGTAGTCTGGGTGTATACAGCAGCGGAGAAACCCTGACGGATCATCTGTTTCAGCTGTTCAGCATATTTAATATACTCGTTGGTCACTTCATTGGAGCTGTTGAACTGTACGTATCCCCAGTTGCGGTCGGGCTCCCAGAGGTGTTCCTTGTTTGCCCAACCGATTCCTCCGTATTCGCCAAGAACAGTTGCCCGCTGTCCGTCGTACAAATACATTTCCGGGTGTGGGTAATTATGTAAGTCAAGCATGTCTCCTAGGTGATAATGATTTCCTCCACTGGCCGGGTTTACCAGACGAGACGGGTCATACTGCTTGGTCCATTCCACAATTTCCTGCGTTTTAAATTGTCCCCAGGCTTCGTTGAACGGGACCCAAACACCGATTGAAGGATATGAGTACAGGTAATCCATGATTTCTTTCCACTCTTTGCGGTAGTTGGCTTCCGACTCCGGTGAACGCAGTCTTTCCGCACCAGTGAAATATTCGCGCATTTGCCACTCGGGGCTTCTGTCACCGTTAGGCATGTCTTGCCACACAATGATACCAAGCTGGTCGCAGTGCATATACCAACGGGCAGGTTCCACTTTTACGTGTTTCCGAATCATGTTGAATCCAAAGTCTTTGGTTTTAACCACGTCATATCTCAACGCCTCGTCAGTAGGAGCCGTATACAGTCCGTCAGGCCACCATCCCTGGTCGAGCGGGCCGAACTGGAACAAATCTTTATTGTTCAGTTGTAAACGGACAATTCCTTTGTCATCGCGCTTGGTTGAATATTTGCGCATGGCTGTGTAGCTTTTCACCTTATCCAGCTGTTTCGAACCGTTGAACACGGTTACTTCCAAATCATACAAGAAAGGATCATTGGGCGACCATAACCGGGGATTCGCCGGCATAGACACTTCAACAGGCTGGTTATTGATGGACTGTCCCGTAGCCACGACACGGGAACCTTCCATCACTTTCACTTCAATCCTGTCGGAAGCGGTTGCCTGATTGATAAAAGCTTCAACACCTATGGTGTTCTTATCGATATCCGGGGTGATTTTTACATTTTCGATGTATTTCTCAGGAACGGGTTCCAGCCATACGGTTTGCCAGATGCCGCTCACCGGGGTATACCAGATGCCGTGCGGATTGTTTACCTGTTTTCCCCGCGGCTGGTATCCTTGGTCGGTTCCGTCCCATACCTTTACCACCAGTTTGTTCGTTCCGTTTTTCAAAGCGGGTGTTACGTCAAATGAGAACGGGGCATATCCGCCGGTGTGTTGTCCTACCTTAATGTCGTTTACCCAGACATCGGCTTTCCAGTCCACAGCTCCAAAGTGAAGCAGTACCCTGTTGTTTTTCCAGTTAGACGGAACGGTGAATTCACGCTGGTACCAGAGTTCGTTCTCGCTTCCTAATCTTTTCTGCACACCCGACAAACTCGATTCAATGGCGAACGGGACAAGTATTTTCCCATCGAAAGAAGTCGGGTTTTGTTTCCCCACCGGTAGAATGGCATAATTCCACAATCCATTTAAGTTCTGCCACTGGGAGCGCTCCATGATGGGCCGGGGATATTCCGGCAATACGTTGTTCACATCTATCTGTGAGGCCCAACGCGTTTTAAGCCTGTCACCCGCCGGTTTCCACTGAGCGGAAAGTGAGAGCGTTGCTGTAAGCAAAATGAATACGACTAATTTTGATTTCATGCTGATATTATTTTAATGAATTAATATTTTTTATTCCACGAAAATAGTTACTTTAAACAGAAAAAATGAGAGCAAATTGATCAAAAAGTATAAATACAATCTCAAATGCAGAACTTATTGCTCAAAATCTCTTGGCAGGACCCCGAATTGTTGTTGAAAGCATTTCGAAAAATAGGAAGGAGAGTTAAATCCTACCATGTAACAGATTTCGTTCACCTTGTATGTTTTTTCCTTGAGCAGCTGAGCGGCTTTTTTCAAACGTTCCACCCGGATATACTCGTTGGGTGTCAGATTGAGTACGCCTTTTATTTTTCGATAAAAACTGGCACGGCTCATGTTGAACTGCTCGGCGATATCTTCCACGATAAAGCCGGAGTTGTCTATATTTTCAAGTACAATAGCATGCAGCTTCCGGATAAATTCTTCGTCTGACTTGGTAAGGGCCACGCTGTTGGCACCAATATAGGGATGTTTTAAAAATGTTTCACGTAATTTTTCCCGGTTTTGCAACAAGTTGGCAATCTGCGCCAACAATACTTCCAGGGAGAAAGGTTTATCGATATACGCATCCGCACCGATCTCAAACCCTTGTACCTTTGACTCCACGTTTACTTTTGCCGTCAATAATATCACGGGGATATGGCTGAACTCGATATTGGATTTTACCCGTCGGGTAAACTCAAAACCGTCCATCTCGGGCATCATGATGTCACAAACTACCAAGTTCACATTAGCCTCCCGCAGCACTTCCAAGGCTTCTTTACCGTTCCTTGCCGTTAACACATGGTAGTGAGGGGAGAGAAATTTCTCTTCAAAATGAAGCAATTCCGGATCATCGTCTACCAACAGGATGGTTGTATGGGATGACTTACCCGTTTCACCGGAAAATTCCAGGATTACGTCTGTTGAGCTTCCTACCGGCAGTACGAGGTGGAACCGGACAGTATCCTCCGAGTCCTCCAGGTCGAGTGTCCCTTTGTGAAGCTCAGTCAATGAACGTGATAGCGCTAGGCCAATCCCGGTACCGTTAACCGTCCGGTCATCCTTGTCCAGTTGCACGAAAGGTTTGAAGATTGCCTGCTTATGTTCGTCGGGGATTTTTTCTCCGTCATTGTCTGTAATCAGGTGAAACCAGCTGTCTTCATTATCTCCGGCGATGTAAGCCTTAAGCCTCACGAAGCTTTTGCAATACCGGATAGCATTATTTATCAGGTTGCTGATAATTTTCAGGAATGCCTCCTTATCCACCTGCACGTACATATCCTTTTCGGGGAGATCCATATCAAAAAGCAATCCTTTCTGCTTTGCCAGGGGGGTAAAACGAAGTGACGTCTCCCGGATCAGTTCCGATACGTTTCTCGGTTCAAGATTCAACAGATACGCATCCGACTCGGTTTTTTGGAAATCGAGCAGCTGGTTGGTCAGGTTAAGAAGCCGGTCCGTATTCTTGCTCATGATCTGCAGGTTCTCTTTTACGCCTTCTGACACCTCTTCCGTATTAATCACATAATCCAGTGGTGCCTTAATAAGGGACAGCGGGGTGCGAATTTCGTGGGCAACGTTGGTGAAGAAATCAATTTTCGAACGATACAGTTCCCGTTCTTTCTGTTGTCCGAAAATTCGCATTCTCTCTCTTTGTATTTTTTGGCTACGATAACTCAGAAAGCGAAATAAACCTGCTATTCCGGCTATAAACAGCACCACATAAACCAGGTAGGCCCACCTACTAAGCCAGAATGGGGGGCGAATATGGATAGTTAACGATTTTAGTGTTTCTTCATCACTGTCCTTCAATCCATTATGTAATTTCAACGAGAGCACGTACTTTCCTGGTTTCAGGTTAGAGTAGATGATATCGTTATTTGATTCCGACTGAATCCATTCTTTATCAAAGCCATCCAGTTTATAAAGTATCTGGTAATCATTTCTGTTTGAATAGTTCAGTACTGCATAACTTAACCGGAAGGAGTTTTTACGGTGTGCTAAGGTTAGGTTTTCCGTAAACAAGATGCTTTGTTTCAGCAGTGATTTTTCATCCTTAGGGCTTACCGGAGCATTATTAATAAACAGTTCGGTAAACACTACCGGTACAGCGTGTTCAGATTCTCTGAAGGTTGAGGGATTAAACCGTACAAAGCCGTCAATTGATCCGAAATAAAGTGTTCCGTCTGACGCCTTAAAACTGGACTGGTAATTGAACTGATTGGTTTTCAGTCCATTTTCAACCGTATAATTTCTGAATGATTCTGTTTGAGGGTCATATTTAACAAGTCCCGAATTTGTTGAAAGCCATAAATTACCATCCAAATCTTCCTGCAATTGATATACCACATCGTTAGGTAGTCCTTTCGAACTATTGACCGGAATAAATTCTTCGTTTTTCCTGTCGAAAAGATAAAAACCTCCGCCTTCCGTAGCCACCCACAGTTGTTTCTGACTGTCCTCAAATATACTTGTTATTTTATTATACAGCGTGTTTCCACCATCGGCAGGATGATGGAAAAAAATCTTCCAGGCGCCTGTGGCCGGATCATGCCGGTAAAGCCCCTTGGTAAAAGTGGCTACCCATATTTTCCCATCTGTATCTTCAAAAATATCCTGAACATATATCCCTTGGAATGCATCGACTTGTTTGAAGTTGTTATTCTCGTAGTCATAGATATTTAATCCCGACAGATTTCCTATCCACAATGTGTTTTGCCGATCCTTGTATATGGAGAAAGTGCTGTTTTGACTAATGGAGTTAGGCGCATCCGATTGTTTGAATGTAACCAGTTCGTTTGTTTTCAGGTTAAACCGGTTTAATCCTTTTGAAAAAGTTCCGATCCATAAATAGTCTCCGTCAGCATATAATGCATGTATATTCGTGTAAAGCGATTGTAGCGGGAGTGGAAGTGGTAGAAATTCATTCTTCACGGGATCGAAGAGGTTGAGTCCATTGTCTTCGGTCCCGATCCAGATTTTTCCATCGGGGGCTTCACAAAATTCACGGACCCGGCTTCCTTTCATCCGGTTCACTCCATCCACGGGATAAAACAACTCAAATTGATTGTATTGATTGGAATAATAATCGACCCCTCCAAAAAACGACCCCACCCAAATACCTCCTTCCCTGTCTTTGAAAATAGAATAAATAGCGTTGTCAGATAACGAATAAGGTACGGACCTGTTGTGACGGAGGTTTTCGGCTTTTCTCGTTTCGGTATTATAAATATACAATCCCGATTCACTGCCTATCCAGATCGTTTTAGGATCGATCTTTGTCAGACATCGGGCAAAGATAGGCTGACCTTCAGCGTCTTCAGCCAACAGAATGCGGTGCGTCTTACTCACGGTGTTTACACTTATAAGGCCTTTAGTAGACGATGCGATGAGCAATTGATTGTATTCATCAGCAACTACTTTCCATATCTCTCCCGTATTGTAAAATAAATCAGGGTTGTCAACAAGCTTAAAGTCAGTTATTTTACCTGTTTTTTTATCAATACTGACAAAAGGAAGATTGTAAGGGAATGCCCAGATATCCCCCTCTTTCCCGAGACATAAACTGACCATACTCATCCCGTCTGGAGCTCGTGGTATTTTGTAATTCGTTAGGACACCCGTGAGAAAATTGTAATGAAAAACTCCTTTTTCTTCCAGGGAAATCCAGATATCCCCTTCTTTATCTTCCAGCATATCACTTACCACACCGTCTATCGATACGTTATCGGGTGTGGTTAATTCAAAACGATTGAACTCTTCTTTCCGCGGGTTATAAATGTATATTCCGTCATCGGTCCCTACCCACAGGTTATCCAGTTTATCTTGAAGGATACGATGAAATACATTGTCTCTCAAATTCTCTCCCGGAGAAAATTTATAAATTTTAAACAACGTCCCGTCAAATCGGTTGAGGCCATCTTTTGTGCCAAACCACATGAATCCGAGTTTGTCTTGAAAAATGGCATGGACAGTATTCTGGGATAATCCGTTGTTTATGTTGTAATGTTTGAAAGAATAACTTGGCAAACAGAATAACTCATTGATGTTCAAAACGAATAGGATGAACATCAAAATAAAGAGTTGATTATGTTTTTTCAATTTCATCAAAAATAAAGACACACCATATAGTCTTAAGGAGAGTTATGTTTTTTGTCAGCAAGATAAACAAATTTTTTTATTTTTCTCAGAATGCTACGGTAAAATTACTCCACGCCAACCGGAGAATGTACGGAATGAGTAGCGATTGATGAATTCATTTTTGGGTAACCGTTAATTTGGGTATCAGGTATTCTTGGGAAATATAAAGTTTATCCACTTCCCCTTCTTGTTTGAATTCGACTTTTCCGATGTACATCTTTCGCGGGTGTATATTTTTATCGTCATGATGTGCATGAAAAACTATTCGCAAATCCCCCTTCTTATCCCGGAATAATGCACTGTGCCCTACACCAACCAGATTACCGGGTTTCTGAAGCAGGGGATTATCCGGATATTTTGTCCATTCACCCATGATACTCGTGGCGGTAGCACACCCGACACCATAGAACGGGCTTTCATAGCTGTTTGCGGAGTACGTCATGTAATACATGCCGTTATGTTTTGTTACGAAAGCACCTTCATTTACCCTGGGCCATACTTTTTCCCATTCTTGAGATACATGAATGCACGGATGTAACGTTTGCTTTTTGATGGTTATCAGATCCTCTTCCAGTTCTGCGACCCAGATATTTAGCCCGTCATTAAACCGATCGAAGAAAAGGTAAGGAGTTCCGTCATCATCGATAAACAGAGAATTATCAATAGTCTTTTCACCTTCCAGCATCGGCTTTTTAACCTCCTGGATAAACGGACCCAACGGAGAATCGGAAGTTGCCGCACACATATGCTCTTCTGCCGTATAATACATGTAAAACTTCCCGTTAACGTAATATACTTCAGGTGCCCAAAACCATTTGTCACCAAAAGAGTTATCCTTGTGAAGAGCGAGAGCAGGAACCTTTTCCCATTCTTCAAGATTATCCGATGTGTATACTTCAATTCCATCTTCGGCCTGGGTACCGTAAGCGTAATATACGCCTTGATGCAGCATGATAAATGGATCGCCCAACGAAACAGGAGTGGTGTAGCGAATCGTTTCATCTGCCTTATCAACACCTTTGCAGGACGATGCGATTATGAATACACCTATAAACAACAGATACCAGTATTTTTTCATCTCTATTTTATTTTAAAATACCTCCCCAACCGGGTAGCCGGGGAGGTATAATGCTTTTATTAATAATCAGGATTCTGAGAAATATTGGGGTTATTATTCACTTCATCAGAAGGAATAGGCAGGCAGCTATGGCGACCGATGATGAAATTATTGAAATCCGGATCACGTGATTTCAATTCGTCGATACCGGCTTGGTTATCCAGCAATCCCCAGCGCTTGATATCTGCCCAACGTTGTCCTTCTGTAGCTAATTCAAGAACTCTCTCCACCTGTAGGCGTTTCAGAAAAGCATCCTTGCTGGAGACTACGGCTGGATGATTGACGGCAAGCGCCGGCATTTCTACCCTGGCCCTTACCCTGTCGACATGTGCAATTGCATCAGACAAGTTTCCTCCTGACTGGGCAATACATTCTGCGTACATCAACAATACGTCTGCAAATCGAACCAACCTTACATTGGTCGGATTATGATAATCATCAAAATCGCGAAAATGCTCCGAACTGTATTTTCTGTAAAAAACACGGCCTTTCCAGTTGTCCCTGTTCCACGTTGCATCATTGCTGACCTCACGGTATATCCGTTCATTATTGGGAAAATCCAAGTGTTGTTCACTGTAAAAAGCAGTATGTCTTAAACGTATATCGTAACCTTCGTTCAGGTTTTTTTCTTTTTTAAATTCTGTTACCAGCCAGGGACGTATTTCACCGTCTGTCCATCCAATTCCGGGAGGAGCAAAAAACTGACCGCGATTCAGTCCTAAGTTCGGATCCACATCAAAGTCCCCGTCTCCGGCAGGAGCCTTATGAATATCGGAATACTGTATCTCAAAAACAGATTCAATATTGTTCTCCGTATCTTTTCTGAAATTATCCGCGTAATTGGCCGCAAGGTCGTAATATTTCTTGCCCTCACCTTCTACCAACCATTGTAAATCATTTTTAGCTTCATTCCATTGGAGCAGTTGCATGTGACATTTTGCCCTGAAAGCCAATGCAGCACCTTTCGTTGCACGTCCTTTATTGGCGTCGTCCCACACTTCCGGCAAAACTTTCTGTGCTTCTGTAAAATCGCTGATTGCCTGTTGGTATACAGCGATACCATTATGGCCTTCGGGCTGCATACCCGGCGTTGATGGTTCCAGAACAATCGGAAGACTGTTGTTTTCACTCCCCCACAACACTGCCAGGTTGTAGTAGAAAAGGCCTCTCAGAAAGTATGCCTGTCCGAGGATTTTGTTTTTTTCGGTTTCATTTGCAAACTGAATTTCGGGAACGTGGTACAACACCTGGTTGGCTCTGAATATTGCTTCATAGCTATCCCGGTAAGTCCAGCTATTGCCTTCCCAGAAGTTATAGTTCCTGTATTGAAACTGTGTCCACTCTTTCAATTCAGCCCAGGGGCTCTGACTAAACCCTTCATCTGAGGTTAGATCCAGCCGGAACCACAACCAACGGCTGTAAGTCCCCGGTTTGTAGAACATGTTGTACACAGCATTGATGCCATATTGTGCATCGGTTTCCGTTTTCCAGAATGTGGCGGTAGTAATGGTGTTCGGATTATCCACGCTCACATCACAGCTATTCAGCAAGAATACGGCGAATAATAAGTATATGATTTTTTTCATTGTGATAAGTTTTCTGAAAATTAGAATGATATTTGTGCTCCAAAAGTTACACCATACGGATTAGGATAAGCTCCCCCGTCGTAGCTGCGGTCCCATATATTACCATTTAAGAACTCAGGATCCAAGCCTGTATAGGAAGTTAACGTGATCAGGTTCTGAGCATTTACATATAGACGAATGTCACTGAATGTACTGCCAAGCATGGATTTAGGCAAGTTATATCCGAGAGCTATTTGTTTTACTTTTAGGTAGTTACCGTTCTCTAACCAGCGGTCTTGATCGCCCCGGACATTGCGGGAATCTGCGTAGATAGGCCGTGGGTCTTTTGCGTTTGGATTGTCTGGAGTCCACGGATCGTAACTGGCCCTATAGTTTGAGTTGTCGTCAAACCGGTCAAATCCGCTGCGCGGACCGTTGAACGCTTTATATCCAAATGCCCCTCCTAACTGGAATTGGAGATCGAAATTTTTATATTCAAATCCAAGGTTCATTCCCAGCTGGAATTTCGGGATAGTGGATCCGCAGTGTTGTCTGTCGGCGTCTGTTATTACTCCGTCATCGTTGTAATCTATATACTTTACATCACCCGGCTTGGCATTGGGTTGAATAACTTTTCCTTCACTGTTTGTATGAGCCACCACTTCTTCCTGAGTACGGAACAATCCATCAGTTTTAATGAGGTACCATTCACCGATGGGTTTTCCGACTATGGATTTAGTATCCCATTGTGTAAATTCTTTGCGTCCGTATCCCAATTCCAATATTTTGTTTTTAAGATAAGAGCCATTCACATTGATGCTATAACCAAAATCAGAGCCTACCTTGTCTCTCCAGGTAGCAGAGATTTCAACTCCCGTATTCTGCAAAGTAGCTGCATTCACATACGGATTACCTCCGTTATTGCCTGTAACCATCAATATCTGCATCGGGGTAAGCACATCCTTCGTTTCTTTTAAGAAATAATCTGCCGAAAGATTCAATTTATTATTAAGCAGAACAGCATCAAATCCGGCATTCAGCTGAGTCAACTTCTCCCACCTGAGATCAGCATTTGCAAGTCGTATTTGAGTCATTCCGGTTTGCAATGACTGACTTCTGCCGAATATGGCCTGCGGGAAAACGGTAATAAATGACACCCAATCCCATACGCCAATATTCGATGTTCCTAAAATCCCGTAATTCGCTCTTAACTTCAGGTCATTCAGCCAGGACACATCAAAGAAGTCCTCCTGGCTTATTCTCCAACCTCCTGACACAGAAGGAAAATACCCTACCCGGGTAGACGGTGAAAATTTAGAAGACTCGTCCCTTCGCACGGTAAAACTGAACAAATACTTCTCATCGTAATTATAGTTTACACGGCCAAAAACGGAAAATAATTTCTGTAAATCGGTGTAATTTCCAGTTTTTGGATTGGTCAGGGCTGCATCCAAGTTTCTGAAATAGTCATCTCCGGACCTAAGTACATTATTTTTTGTACCCCATATTTGCTCATAGGTAGATGTTTGATAGCTCAGTCCGAATACAGAAGAAATATCGTGTTTTCCAAACTTTTTATTGTATTCCAAGGTATTATCAAACACGAGCCCCTGATACTGGGCTTGATTTTTATTTAAAGAAGAGGGATCATACGGTTGATTATACGTCCAATATCCTTCTTTCCGCAAATAGGTATGCCTATCGTTGCTAAAATCAAATCCCATGTTAAACCTGTATTTCAATGCTTTCAGCAGTTCCAGTTCGGTAAAAATATTTCCCCGGATGCGCAAGTTACTGTTTTTCGTATCTTCAAAGTCTTCTTTGGCAAAGGGATTGGTACCGAACGTAACATCCCTGCTTCCGTCCCCGAATCCGTATCCACCTTTAGCTGTATTGTTTGGATCATACACAGGAATAGTAGGAAGCATGCGGTAAACATCGACAATAGGATTTGTATTTAACTCATCCACAGCAAAGTGACTTAACACGATGTTCTCACCAATACGGAATGTAACCTCATCGCCAAAATCACGTGAAGCCGACGTATTTGAACGTAAAGTGAAACGTTCGCTTTGTGTTCCGATAGTTGTTCCCGAATTATGCTGGTAGTTACCTGAAATAAAATACCGACTATCTTTGTTGCCTCCAGAAAAAGCAATATTATGATCCTGTACTATGCCGGATTTGAATACTTCTTTTTGCCAGTCTGTATTTCCGTCAAAATGGTTGGCAGCAGGTCGGCCGGCATTTGCAAAAGCCAGGTCATTTAGTTCAATCCATTGATTACGGTTTGTAAGGTCGTATTTTGGTAGCCATTGCAAGGTTGCACGAGAAGAGACATCTATCTTCATTTTCCCTTCTTTCCCTTGCTTGGTGGTAATAATAATTACTCCGTTTCCGGCTCTTGATCCGTAAATTGCTGCAGCAGAAGCATCTTTTAAGACCTGGATGCTTTCAATATCGTTAAAGTTGAAATCCCTATTTGCGCCGGAGATAACCCCATCAACCACATACAGCGGAGCACTGTTTCCAAATGTTCCCGTACCACGAATTTCTACTTTTCCTTCCCTACCCGGAGCGCCGGATGTGCGTACATTAACCCCGGGAAGAGTGCCTAAAGCATCCCCTACCGTACCGGTTACGATTGTATTTTTCATTTCATCGGGATTAAATACGGAAACAGATCCTGTTAAATCGGCTTTTCGGATCGTCTGGTAACCGATAACCACAAGTTCTTCCAACATTTCCGTGTCTTCCTCCAGCGTGATGCTGATGGATGTTCTCCCGTTAAGAGAAACAATCCGGGTTCTCATTCCCACATAAGAGATTTCTAATGAAGCATTTGGATTCACATTAGTCAATCTGAAGTTTCCATCCAGGTCGGTAACGGTACCCACAGAAGTACCTTGCACCTGAAGGGTTACTCCAACGAGTGTCCCTCCACTAGTATCATACACCGTTCCACTCACCGTAATGGGTTGAGCAAACACAGCAAAGGAAAATACCCACAATACAGCGGGCAGTAAACCTTTCAATAGTTTAATTGAGTTTTTCTTTTTCATTCCATCATTTGTTTTAGATTAATAAAGATCGTTGCTTTAAGACATCGTTACTAAATAAATTTCATTTAATTCAATCAACATGCATCCAATGGGTGGTTTTCTTTGGGTTCGTGTTTTCTCGACTATTATTTTTCAGTGTGTCTTTTCTGCGAAAGTAGTGGTAAAGGTCTAGAACGCATACAACATTTATCTCAAAAAATAACACATTTTTGTCAAACACCTGTTAAATAGATCTGATGTTTCGCAGTTAAAAATGAAGTTGATAATCAGAGGATAAGAGATAAAAAAAGCAGCATATTTTAGCTAATATATCATTGAAAATGATTATCTTAGCGATGGAAACCAAACCATTAAAATATGCTGCAGGACAAAGATATTAAAAAGATTCAAGAGTTGAAAGCGGACTTTACCCCCGGCAGGGTTTCCGCTGAAGATATTTTTAGCCGCTTCAAGGCGTTGAAGCTAAGCGAAGGTCTTTCTGAGTTCAAATGGTTCAAGACCCGGGGATATGATTTTAAAATGGTCCTGGCCCTGCTGGTCTCCATGGTGGTCAGTTCAGACAAGACGGTCAACTCCTATCTGAACAGCCCCACAGGTGAAGGTTCCACCATGGGCAAGGATGTGTTCTATCGCTTGAAGAACAGTTCCATCATATGCTGGCGGATGCTTATGTGGCATCTTGTGCATCGTTTTCTGACGGTGACGTCCAAAGATAGTGATGTAGATGATACCTCATCCCGTTACCTGATCTTCGATGACACCACCCTGTCTAAAACCGGGAAGCGTATAGAGAAGATCGGGAAGGTATGGGATCATGTAACCAACAGCTACGTGCTTGGATTCAAGCTGTTGGTGATGATGTACTGGGACGGTAAGTCCTCCATACCACTGGATTTCAGTCTTCACCGGGAAAAAGGGAAAAAGCAGGAACGCCCGTTTGGGATGACCAAAAAGCAGATCCGCAAGCAATACAGTTGCAAGCGTATCAAGGACTCGTACACCGCTAAACGTGTGGAAGAACTGGACACGAACAAGATTCAGATGGTCCTGCGGATGTTTTTCACGGCCATCTATCGCGGGCTTCGTGTTGATTACGTCCTGGTGGACAGCTGGTTTACTTGCGATGCGTTGATACAGGCTATCCGGAGTGTGAAGGACAAGGAAGTTCACCTGATCGGGATGTACAAGTTTGCAAAGACTAAGTTTGAGTATCAGGGTAAGAGCCTGACTCACGCCCAGATCAATAACATGCTGGGCAAACCCAGGCGCTGCCGTTCCCTGGGTTACCAGTACAAACAGGCCAGGGTGCTGTACCAAGGTGTTGAGATCTGCCTTTTCTTTAGTCGTCGGGGCAAAAATGACAAATGGAAGGTTTTGTTGACGACGGACACGAAACTGACGTTCAAGGGATTGATCGGGCATTACCAGGTAAGATGGGTTGTGGAGGTGTTCAATCGAGAATCGAAGCAATTGTTGAACCTGGGAAGATGTCAATCCAGTAACTTTGACGCCCAGGTAGCAGAAACGACCATCAGCATGATAGCCTATCTGTTATTGACACTGCGTTTCCGGTACGATAACTACGAGTCGAAAGGGGCACTTTATCGGTCAATGAACGCCGATGTGCTCAGGGAAACACTCGACAGACGGCTATGGGGGCTGTTCATCGAGTTAGTCTGCTCAGTATGCGAGGTATTGGAGATGGATGCCGATGATTTACTTGAAAAAATGTTGGCCAATCCAAAAGCAGAATCCATGATCATTGCACTGTGTTGTTCGGTGATGGTTAAGGACGATTGAGAAATTGTAAAATATAAAATGTTATAGTACAGAGATATAGATAATAATGCATTTCCCTTCTATTTCTTTGTCAATGGTTTGAGGGAAGTGCGAAACATGAGAATAGATTAATCCCGATGTTCACAGCCCACCAGCGATGGTTTGTAGATTTCACTCTTCCGGAGATGGATGCTTGTAAACCCACGTAATAAAAAAAGGCGACCAAAAAACTGATCGCCTAACATTTTATATAAAGCAATTATTATAGTTCCTCGTCTATGGCTGCAATTTTTTTCACCAGCAACTCAAGCTCTGATTTTATTTTTTTCATCTTCTGGTTCATATCGTCCACCAGGTTGTTGCCTTTTTTCGACGAAACCGACAAGAAGCCGATGTTGTTTTCGTACGTTTGCAATTCCACTTTCATACGCTCATATTGGCGCATCAGCCTTTCCCGTTCACGCAACAATTGACCTTTGGCATTATCCGATCTGGCTATATCCGAGATGTTCGACCTGAAACTGTCTAATTTCCGGTCGGTTTTATCGATATTCAACCTGTCGAACTGAGCTTCGGTAGCATCATAGAACTCTTTGTAAGCCCTGTCCTTAACCTTGAAAGGCACGTGTCCGATACCATACCACTCATCCATTAGTTCCCTTAACAGCGGCAACGCCTGTTCAGGAGTGAGGGTGGTATCCAGCATGTTTATCTTCTCCACGATCTCTTTTTTCTTTTCGAAATTTCTGGCCTCTTCATCGTGTTGAGTGGAGGTGTGGAGTTTCTTTTGTTCAAAGAAATAATCACAAGCGGCAATAAACCGTTTCCACGTGCTGTCCACATATTTGCGGGGAACAATACCAATGGTTTTCCACTCTTTCTGAATAGAAATCATTTCCTGGGTTGTTTTTTTCCAATCCTGGCTATCCTTTAAGGCTTCGGCACGTTCACAAAGAGCAACTTTCTTTTTCAGGTTTTCCTCCATTTCGCCGTGCATCGATTTGTAGAAATCGTTTTTATTACGGAAAAAGAAGTCACAGGCAGCACGGTAACGGTCGTATATTTTGGTGTTCCATTTTTTTGGCACATAGCCTATCTCACGCCATTGCTTCTGAATATCAAGAACTTCCTTAATCTTGTTATTCCAATCCCTAACGGAGTTTAATTTCGAATAATCGATGGCTTCAAGGGTTTCGCACAACGCGGTTTTAGCCGCCAGATTCTCCTCTTCTTTCCCTTTAAGGCTTTCGAAATGAGCTTGATATTTCTTGTTGATTAGCGTGGAGGCTGCTTTGAACCTGTTCCAGATTTCCTCGCGATCCTTACGGGAAACCGGACCAACATCCCGCCACTCCTGGTGAAGATTTTGCAACTGGTGAAACGCCGAAACCACATCCGGTTCTTCGTCGAGCCTTTCGGCTGCTTCGCAAAGTTCGGTTTTCAGTTCCAGGTTCTTTTTGAAATCGTATTCACGGAACTCGTTGTTGATACGTACCAGGTCGTAAAACTTTTCCACATGACGTTGATATTCTTTCCAAAGCTCATTCACCTTAGTCTGCGGCACAAGCTTAATCTCGTTCCATTGTTGCTGAAGCGACCGGAATTCCTGGTAAGTTTTGTTAAAATCCTCCTGGCTTTGATTTTCGGCAAGGTGCCTTACCTGATCGATAATTGCCATTTTCTTAGCAACATTCTTCTCTTTTTCCGCATCCTCGCGGGCAAGAATAGCAGCACGCTTTTCTTTTATTTTTTGGATCAGCTCCTTACCTTCGGCATAGATCTCCGATTCGTTGACAACAAAATCGATGGATTCCCCTCCCGACTCGATAAAAGCAGCTTTTTGCGATTCAGTTTCGTTGCGAAGCGAGCGGTAGAACTGATTTTTCACCTCATCCACTTCTCTTCTCTGAGGATGGTCGGAAGCCAGCAAATCCCGGAGTTTCTGTACAATCTCTTCTACGGCCAACAACTCCGTTGAATCGTCATCCGAAACGTTGTTTTCATCTTCTTCCTCCGTATCTTCAGTTTCAGTATCTACGTTTTCGGGAGTTTCTATATCGTAATTGATTTCACCCTCCTCTCCGGCAACAGCTTCTTCAGTTTTCAGATCCGACTCAGGCACTTCTTCCGTTTCGGCATCCTTTACCGGCTCTGTTTCAGCCACTTCTGGTTCCGAAACTGTTTTTTCTGCCTCTACCGGCTCTCCGGAAGTGGTTTCAACGGGCTCCGCAGATACTTTTTCTTCCTGGGGAAGTTGGTCAATAGTTTCTTCAGCCTTACCTTCCCTGTTTTCAGGAAGTTTCTCATTTTCAAGATTGTTACTATTCATCAATTCACTCTTCCTATTTTAATCCCAACCAACATAGTTGAGAAATATTGCTACATAAACGTCTTTTGGTAAAATAAGTTTACGTTCAATTTGTTTAACTTATCCTATAAATTATATACAAATTAACGAATTTTTTTTCTCATATCATCGATTTTTCATGTTTATTTACAAAAAACCGCGTAATAATTGTATTTTTGTAAACTGAATTATTTGTTATTCAGCAGATAACATTAAATTCGATAAATAACGTTTGTTATGGAAGACCTGAAAATTGTTTATTCGTTACCGTCGAAAGTGAAGATTACCGCATTGGTTGCCGGAGGGTTTCTGTTTGCGCTGGCTGTTGGAGTTAGCATATCCCAGGCTATACACGCCAGCTTGGATTTTCTGTTTTATGTTGGGGTAGCAGGAGTTGTTTTAGCGGCACTATTGGTGTTTACAGTAACCGTTTGGCAATCGGATTTTATTGTGGAAATTGATAACGATGAATTTCGAATTAAATTACCTAAACAACGCATAAACGGTTCCATCTTGTGGGAAACGGTCACACAACTGGGTATCGGGCTAAGCTACCTGACACTGACTACTACCGGGACCAACTACAAGATAGACCTGGGTAACCTTAAATACAACGACTTAAAAAGGATTAAGGCCAAACTGATTGAGGTCTGCGAGGCAAAAAACATTCCTTTCGGGAATATTTGAGGACCATTATTGTGTCATCACTTTTCCCGGAAAAAAACATTAATCGGCGTTCCGGTGAAGTTCCAGTTTTCACGCATCCGGTTTTCGATGAACCGCTTATAAGGCTCTTTGATCCATTGGGGAAGGTTGCAAAAAAACACAAAAGAGGGAACTTGAGTGTTTGGCAGTTGCGTTATATACTTAACTTTTATGTACTTCCCTTTATTTGCCGGTGGCGGAGTCCTTTCAATAATAGGCAGCATCACTTCGTTAAGTTTGTGCGTAGGCACTTTTTGTTTTTTGTTCTGATATACCTCTTTTGCCAAATCCATCACTTTCAGAATCCGTTGTTTAGTTAAGGCTGAACCAAAAATAATGGGGAAATCAGTGAACGGTGCAAATCGTTCGCGAATAATGTTCTCGAAGTTCTTTATCAGGTTGTTGTCTTTTTCTTCAATTAAATCCCATTTATTGACGAACACCACCAGGCCCTTCCGGTTTTTCTGGATCAGTGAGAATATATTCAGGTCCTGGCTTTCTATTCCTCGCGTGGCATCAATCATAAGGATACAGACATCAGCCTCCTCAATGGCACGGATGGAGCGGATAACCGAGAAATATTCCAGGTCTTCCGTCACTTTTCCTTTTTTGCGAATCCCTGCAGTATCGATGAGGTAAAAATCCATCCCAAACTTATCATACCGGGTATAAATGGAGTCCCGGGTAGTACCGGCAATCTCGGTCACGATATTGCGTTCTTCACCCACCAGAGCATTTACGATCGATGATTTCCCGGCATTGGGACGGCCAACAACAGCGAACTTGGGAATATCTGCTAATTTTTCCTCTTCACCTTCTTTCTTGAACAACGACAAAACGTGATCCAACAGATCACCCGTTCCCGAACCATTGATGGCCGAAATAGGAAAAGGATCACCTAGCCCCAGCGTATAAAACTCTGCCGATTGATGACCGATCTCAAAATTGTCGGCTTTGTTGGCAACCACGACTACAGGCTTGCCGGAACGACGCAGTAAATGAGCCACCCCATTATCCAGGTCGGTAAGCCCGTTCATTACGTCAACAACAAAAAGGATCACGTCGGCTTCTTCCACCGCGATCTGTACCTGCTTGTTTATTTCGTCCTCCATTATATCGTCGGAATTGACTACCCAGCCGCCGGTATCGACCAGCGAAAAGTCTTGTCCGCTCCAATTGACTTTTCCGTACAAACGGTCGCGTGTGGTTCCCGATACATCGGTAACAATAGCCTGGCGGCTTTGTGTTAACCGGTTAAATAACGCTGATTTCCCGACGTTCGGGCGTCCAACTATAGCTACTAAGTTTCTCATATTCTTTTAAGACTATCAGACAAAAGACATTAGGCTTTCAGACTGATAAATTTAATTTGTAATTTGTAATTGATAATTGGAAATTCTATTCCAACTTGTACCCGAAATTCTTCAACAGATTGTCCCTGTTTCGCCAGTCTTTTTCTACTTTAACGTAAAGTTGCAAGAATACTTTTTTTTCAAAAAACAGTTCGATGTCTTTTCGCGCCAGGGTACCCAGTCTTTTCAGCGACTCCCCTTTATGGCCGATTACGATGCCCTTTTGTGTATCTCTCTCCACCAAGATAATGGCGCGGATACGGATAATGTCCGTTTCTTCCTTAAATTCTTCCACTATCGCTTCAATGGAATAGGGAACCTCTTTCTGATACAGCAACAAAGCTTTTTCGCGGATGATCTCGTTAACAAAGAACCGGGCAGGCTTATCCGTCAGCGCATCTTTCTCAAAGTAAGGCGGTGACTCGGGCAAAAGCTCTAAAATGCGCTTTTGCACCCTGTCAATACTGAAGTTATTGAGTGCTGATATGGGGTAAATTTCAGCATCCGGCAACATCTCGTGCCACGTATCAACCATTTTTTCAAGTTCCGTTTGTGTGGTCTGGTCAATTTTATTGATAAGCAATAAAACCGGAAGGGTCAACCGTTGTACCTTGGAGAGGAATTCATCGTTTTTATCGGTTTTTTCCACTACATCGGTCACGTACAGCAACACATCGGCATCATCAAGCGCGGATAACGAGAAGTTAAGCATCTGCTCCTGTAGCTTGTAGTTGGGACGAAGCACACCGGGCGTATCGGAATACACTACCTGGTATTCAGGGGTGTTTACGATGCCGATAATGCGGTGACGCGTGGTTTGCGATTTGGGCGTTATTATGGATAACTTTTCGCCTACCAGCCGGTTCATCAGCGTGGATTTTCCCACGTTGGGATTTCCCACAATGTTTACGAATCCGGAACGATGATTTTGTTGCTGCACTTATTGGACACTTTGGGTTTGAGGTGCAAAGATACGAAAAAAAGAGATATGTCAATTAAAGAGCAAACAAGCAATACAAAATAATTGTTCCCCGACAGCACTATTTTATGTCAATATGTTTTATAAAATTCCTTAGTAAAATAAATTGACATATAGCAACTGATGGCTAAGAGATTGCAAATAACAGAAGATTGGGTTACCGATATTCATATTCTTTCATGCCAAACCTTACTTTAATGGGGTTAATGCGAAATAATGAAATTTAATAAAACCTAAATCCTAATTAATTTGAGAACATTTTTAATTATTTACACATATTTAACGTATTCATAAGCAGCGTTTTCCAAATTTTTTCATCTTTCATATACAACATTAAAAATAATATAAAATGAAAACAAAAATTTATTTTTTAGCTACAACATTATTGTTATTATTTGGCTGTGACAAAGCAGAGGTCAATTACACAGAAGTAGAGCTCATCGTTTCTTCTGAGTTGTTATTTGCAATAGACCCAATTTCAACAATTGAGACTTCCTACCTCCAAGTAAAGGAAATAGGGGCTAAAACCGATTATTGGTTAAATATTTATGGAATTAAAGGATTTGAATATGAGCCTGGTTACGAATATCTGTTAAGAGTGTATAAAAAAACTTCAGATAAGCGATTGCAAGATATTCCCAATGTAGAATACACATTAATAAAAATTATTTCTAAAACCAAGAAACAAGAAGAATCATGAAAAAACCAATTTTTATTTTCTAATTATCATAGGAATTCTGTTAGGATCTTGTGATAAAATGGTTGAGTCAATTGATGTAAATACATACCAATCCCAACCGAAATTATATTCATATGATGAGTTAATGGATGAAGTTGCCTTTCCATCACAAGGTGAACTAGTGGAGATTGAAAATGGGCTTACTTTACGTAAAATAGATGAAAATTGTTATGTTTATGGCTTAGATATGCTTCTCACGAAAGAACAAATCGAAGATTTAAATGACATAATTAATTCTTCGTATCAAAATCAAACAAGAGGAACAATTGTTACACAAACAAAATATAATTGGCCGAATAAAACAATCCCATATACATTTAATTCCAATCTTACCACAGCACATAGAAATATGATTAATCATGCAATCGATGTATGGCGAACTCAAACACAAATCAAATTTGTTCCGCGGACCAATCAAAGAGATTATGTGGAATTTATAGCGGGGGATGGAAATTCATCATATGTGGGTAGAATTGGAAGAAAACAGGAAATTACTATTCATAAAACATTGGGCACGGCAGGAAATATGATCCATGAAATAGGGCATGCAGTAGGCATGCTTCATGAACATCAAAATTTTGTACGCGATAATGCCATTATTGTTCATGAAAATAATATAAAGGCAGCATTTGTAGGTCAATTTAAAAAAATTACAGGAAACCAACATGTACACAATTCTGGAATTTATGACATGGGGTATCCTTTTAGTTCAATTATGATGTATCCATCGCTTAATTCTTTTGCGATAGATATTACTCAACCGACAATGACTATAAAACCTTCTTATCTTTGGGGAGGCTCATATCGTACTGGAGATATTTGGATATCTCAACGTAAATTCCTAACAGCAAGTGATAGGGCTGTTGTAGCTTTGAAGTATGAATATCCTTATGACGCAGCAACTGACACTTCTTTAACGCATGAAATAATTTATGGCCCTCCCACTCCTTAGTAACAGTAATATTTTAGAAATTTGAAAAATTCCGTCAACAGATAATGAATAACCTTATGAAAATTAAATTATTAACCACTTTCACACATTGATATCAGCAACCATTATTCGGTATAAGACTTTCATCCGTCGGAAAATTTATTAATACACTACTGCCTACTTATTAAAATAGGCAGTAGTGTATAGTATATCATTATGCTACATACTGCATAAACACGCTACCAGGTTTCTGTCGCCAAACGCATTATCCACGCGGGCAACATTTACCCAGAATTTGTTTTCTGCCACGAAAGGCAACGGATAAACCGCCTTGCTGCGCGGGTAAGCATGCTTCCACTCGTCGGCAACCGATTCGTACTCGGGATGCGGAGCATTTACCAGTACATTGTCTTCGGCAGTGTATTCGCCTCGTGAGACCTCGATGATTTCGGCATGGATTTGCTGCATGGCATCCACAAATCGATTCAACTCGGCAAGGCTTTCACTTTCGGTAGGTTCGATCATTAACGTCCCGTGGACAGGGAACGAGAGTGTGGGCGCATGAAATCCGTAATCCATCAGTCGTTTGGCAATATCCGTTTCTGTGATTCCGGAAACGGATTTCAATCCCCGGCATTCCAGAATCAACTCGTGCCCTACCCTGCCGTTCGCTCCGCGATAAACGATCCCGTAAGAATCGTTTAATTTCTCAGCCAGATAGTTGGCGTTCAAGATAGCTATTTTAGTGGCTTCCGTTAAGCCATCCGTTCCCATCATTTTTATATATCCGTAAGTAATAGCAAGCACGCCTGCGCTGCCGTAAGGAGCAGCAGAGACGGCATTCACGCCCGATTCGAACATCACTGGATGGCCCGGGAGGAAGGGCACCAAATGTTCGGCCACGCAAATAGGGCCAACTCCCGGCCCACCACCGCCGTGAGGGATAGCAAATGTTTTGTGCAGGTTGAGGTGGCAAACATCGGCTCCGATAGTTCCGGGGTTAGTTAGCCCGACCTGTGCGTTCATGTTCGCACCGTCCATATAAACCTGTCCGCCCGCCTCGTGAATGATGTTGCACATTTCCCGGATCTCGACTTCGAAGATACCGTGTGTAGAGGGATAGGTAATCATGTAGGCAGCGAGATCGTCACGATGTGTTTCTACTTTTTTCCGCAAATCTTCCATATCGACGTTCCCTTTCATATCCGTCGCCACAGTCACCGGGTTAAAACCGGCCTGCACTGCGCTGGCAGGATTGGTTCCGTGTGCAGAAGCCGGGATAAGCACTATCTTGCGATGTCCCTGGCCAATGCTCTTCAGGTAACTGGCTATAACCAGTAACCCGGAAAATTCTCCGGCAGCACCCGAATTGGGTTGTAAGCTCGTTGCCGTAAATCCGGTAATTTCAGCCAACATGGATTCCAATTCATGAATCATTTCCTGATAACCCTGCACCTGGTCTTCAGGAGCAAATGGGTGTATTTTCTGAAATCCCGGATGCCCCAGAGGGAGAAGCTCTGATGCCGCATTCAGTTTCATGGTGCATGACCCGAGCGAAATCATGGAATGTGCCAGGGATATATCTTTTCTTTCCAACCGCTTGATGTAACGCATCAACTCAGTCTCGGAGTGATAATTATTGAAGTTGGGATGAGACAGGAAATCCGAGGTGCGCAACTGATCTCCCTTCAACGTTATTTTCTCCGGCATTTCGTCAATCATAAATACCTTGGAGCTTCCTGCCGCCATGGCAAATACAGCCAGTAATTCATGAACACGATAACCGTCTGTTGTTTCATCGATACTGATACCTATTTCTCCGGTATCGAAGTAACGGAGATTGATGTTGCGCATTTCAGCCAGGTCTTTCACACCGCCTTGCGTTATATTTTCGGGAAGCTGCAGTTTTAGCGTATCGAAGTAGCTACTATTAAGCTGTTTAAACCCGAGTTCTTTTAACTCATCTGCCACCAGCGAGGTAACGGAATGAATACGTTTCGCAATCTTTTTCAATCCCTCGGGTCCGTGGTAAACGGCATAGAACGAGGCCATAGTTGCCAGCAATGCCTGAGCAGTACAAATATTGGACGTGGCCTTTTCGCGCTTGATGTGCTGTTCCCGTGTTTGCAGGGCCATGCGCAGTGCATCCTTGCCGTAAACGTCTTTCGATATGCCAATGATCCTCCCCGGCATACTGCGTTTATACTCATCACGCGTAGCAAAAAAAGCAGCCGAAGGACCACCGAAAAACATGGGAATCCCAAAACGCTGGCTGCTGCCGAAAGCAATATCAGCTCCCCACTCGCCCGGAGGTGTCAACAATACGAGCGACATCAGGTCCGCGGCAACAGCCACTTTGCAATCCGATGCGTGTGCTTTTTCCACAAAACTCCGGTAATCTTCCACATTTCCGTTGCTGTTGGGATACTGTACGATGGCGCCAAAATATTTTTTCTCCGCATCGAAACATTTGTAATCCCCCACTTCAATTTCGATGCCTGCCATTCCCATTCGCGTGCGTAAGACGCCCAGTGTTTGCGGGAAAATGTATTGATCAACAAAAAGGATTTCCGTGTTATTTTTCACCTGATCGCGGCTTCGCAACCCGTACATCATTGTTGCTGCTTCTGCAGCTGCAGTAGCTTCGTCCAGCAGCGAACAATTGGCCAGGGGCAGGCCGGTCAGTTCGCTCACTGCCGTTTGAAAATTAAGCAATGCCTCGAGCCTTCCCTGCGAGATCTCGGCCTGGTATGGTGTATAAGAGGTGTACCATACGGGATTTTCAAATACGTTGCGGTAAATGGCAGCAGGCGTAATCGTATCGTACCATCCCATACCGATGTATGACGTAAAAACTCTGTTTGCCGACGCAATACGTCCGATCTCTTCGGCGTACTCCATTTCGGATTGTGCTTTAGGCAATGATAAAGGCTTCTTTAGCCGAATATCTGCCGGAATAGTTTGATCGATCAGTTCGTCAACAGAAGAGACTCCTACGGTCTGCAACATGTTGCCCAAGTCCTCCGGCTTAATTCCGATATGACGGGTTTTAAAATGCTCCATTTCCATATAGTTATTTGTTTAAAGTTTAATTATGATTTACAAATTACGAATTAAGAGCATCTTAGCTCCTTATCCTTTGTTTTTCACCCGTGGTCCTAACTCCCTGTTCCAACAAAAGGGTTGTATCTTCTCTCCTGTCCGATAGTTGTTTTGGGGCCATGTCCCGGGTAAACTTCCGTATCATCGGAAAAAGTAAAGAGTTTTGTCCGAATACCTTCGGTAAGTTGTTCAAAGCTTCCTTCGAGCAAGTCTGTGCGTCCGATGCTTCCGTTGAAAAGTACATCTCCGACCAGGGCAAGCTTCTCTTTTTCGTTGTAGAAAACAATGCTTCCGGGAGAATGTCCGGGGACGTGCAAGACCTTCAATTGTTGCTCTCCAAAAGAAACTACATCGTTTTCAGCAAGAAAACCGCCGATTTCAGGCCGGTAATCCACATTTGTATTGAATCCAAACAGCTGAAGTTGTTGCGACAGGTTTTCAAGCAAGACAATATCGTCCCGATGCACCAGGAGTTTCAAACCAAATTGCGATGCTAAAAAATTTACCCCGAAAATATGATCAAAATGCAAATGAGTGTTGACAAGATGTTTAACAACTAAGTTGTTATCCAGTATAAAATTAAGCAGCAGCTTATTCTCATCGGGGAAAAAACAGGATGCATCCACAACAATACACTCACCCGTTCTGTCATATAATACGTAGGTGTTAACTCCCAATGGGTTAAATTCGAATGTCTTAATCTTCATCTATCGGCAGAAATTTCTTGTAATGCGTTTCCTATTTTGATACAAATATACGGCTTTCTTTTCAAATTGTAGTGTAAAAAAAAGCTATTCCGGCGTCATCTCGAAAATGAAAACCGGAATAGCATATTTCGTTTTATATCTCCCTAAAAAATTTAAGGTAACAGTAAATTCACAGAAAGATGTTTGTCGCTGCGGACGTAAGTGGTAACCACGCTGTATAGGGGTTGGCCGCTCTCGGCGGCAATTACTTGTGACGATTGCGGATAAAGGACAATACGTCCGGGGCCGTTACCGGCTGTACGTTCCATCTCGAAATACAAGTCGCTGTTGTTTCTGATCTGATAATATTTGATGGTTTTTCCCTCGCGATTGGTTTCGGAATGATGGCTAGGAAGAACTTCCACACATGCATTAAACAGAGAGCGGACATTTTCTTCTTTTCCCATGAGGTATTTACTTGCCCATGCCACTGTTCTTCGTGCATCCAACGCTTCCCGGACAGATTCGGGAGTGTTATCACGGACCAGAACAAGGGTCATCGTACGGTGTACATAATCTCGGCTGTTGTCATAACTAAGGCTGATTAAATTGTGAACATCTGTCGATCCCATTACGGTCAGGTTTTTGTCGATACACCAATCCAGTGCTTTCATGTGAAAACCTGTTCCGTTAACAACCTCTATTCCGTCGAGCGCTTTATTTTTATACAAATCTTCAATAAACGGAAGCCATTCATACGAACCGGCTATTCCGGGCTGCCAACCGGGATGGTTCCAGAAAATAAAAGCATTTTGTGCCTCGGCTTTCATCACGGCTTCACGATCCGTCTCGTTGGTGTTCACGGTTAAATAACCGTCCGTATCACCGATAAACAAGGCATTGAAATGTCCGGGAGGAGTCTGGCGGGTCACTTCCGTTCCTTTTACCAGGGTAATCCCCTGCCGTTGAGCACTGGGTTTCGCTATTTCATAAGGACGGTTGTTGTTGGGTGTAATATCGTCTTTTTTTGGCGTATACTCCATGTGATCGGTTATTGCAATGGCGTCAAGCCCTTCCCTCCACGCTTCCTGAACACGTACCGTAGGCCAGACATCGCCATCGGAAAAAACAGTGTGCATGTGGAAGTCACACTTCAGCACCTTAAAGCCGTTTACATCCGGTATGACGATATTACTGCGTTTGTTGGGCCTGGAAAATTCATTGAGATTCATCACGCCGTTATTGATCTGTTGGGCCTGCAAAACAAAGGCGAAAAAAGAAGCAAGAAACAGGGTAAAAATTGTCTTTTTCATACGATTATTTTATTTGTGTTATGTATAAAATTCAGATGATTCCGGATACAAAGAAACAAAAATAAATCCGGAAAAATATTACGTTCTAATTAAGAAACAGCATTTCCACACTCACACACATGCGTTCTGACAAAAAAAACCGGATAACCGGAAAAGACTCTTGTTTTTAAGGAATAACTTGAAGTTCCACAAAACGAGCCGCCGCATTCAGGAAATGCGCTGTAATCCAGAAAACGGTCCAGCCTTCTGCGTATCCACCCCGCAGGTTATGTACATTGCTCATATCGCCGCGCTGCGCAAAATTGGTCTGTTGCAGTTGCTCTCCCTGCGACCCGTACATATCAGTAAGCTGAAAACACGAGCGGTACATTACTCTCGCCAATTGCTTTAACCGGTCGTCGTCCAGATATTTGCCCATCTTATAAACTTCCGGAGCGAATAGGACGGCATAGACATCAATATGCTGGTTTTGCGGAGAGACTACGCTCCAACCAGTCGATTTGAAATGAAAGTCGGCTAGACGTCCTGCGGGTAAAGGGATATCCCACACCACCACATAACTCAGGCATACGTCCATCGCGTGTTTGGCCCAGTCCAGGTATTTATCCTCTTTGAACCGCTCGTACAGTTCCAAAAAACCCTGGAAAGCAGCCCATGCCCCCTCTTTGTCCTCGCAGGTCGCATCGAGGGTACCTCCCCAATAGCAGCCGTCCATGGCAAGGTGACGATCCGCGTAGATTGCGGCTATTTTTTCCGAGGCTTGTCGGTATTCTTTTTTACCAAACAGAACCGATGCTATTGCCAGTGGTGCCATGTAAAAACCTTCGGCAGTAGAGTGAGGATCCCAGGCCGGATTCAATATTCGTTTTACCTGTCCATCGCATGCCGATGTGAGAAATGCTTCCCATTTTTCCGTGTTATACCGTTTGTTTTTTTGAGCCGTTTCAATTGCTTTGGCAAAATTATACAGCGCTTGTCCGCACGAAACATGATCACCCCCATAGAATTCTTTTCCGTTAAAACCCACAGGAAACATCCCGTTCTCCCTATTCACCGGAAATGATGCCAGAAAATCCAACGATTGCTGTACTTTAGCCGGTAAATCCTCATCGTTTAACCGGTCGGCAAGAACCTGCAACGCATATCCCGGGGAATCCGCCTGGCCGCACCATCCCATCACCACATCTTTTCTGTTTTGCAAATCATACATTCCATAGCCTGCGGCATTATTGCCGTAATCCACCCACCGGCTCCGGGCAAAGCGGTATTTGCTTGCAAGTATCGTATTGAAATCCGGAAACCTCTCCGCATCATAGGGTTTGTGCAAATCCAGTGAAGTGTATACCGGTTGTTGAAAACCGCTCCCTTCCCGATCAATTGAATACAGCTCGATATAAAATTCTTTTTCGATAATACGTCCCGGCTCCATACTCAAATAGGTATTGGTATATTTCATGGGAGTTAACTGGAGAGCCTTGGCTACACTGTGTTTTTTGTTGTAGCCGATAGGGCCGGAATAAAGGACAAAATCTGTATACCCGTCACCAGCCTCTACACCGGCAGACCACCATTGATCAGCTAGCAAAGCTCCACGCACGGGGCTGGGGGTAAAATGAATCGCGGCCGCGTATTGATCTTCCCGGTTTTCCAGCATTACAAACGGCATCGGGTAACGATGATCTTCAAAGATGGCAAATTCACCGGCTTTCCCTGTATAAACCGGAATAATGTCGGGATTGACACGCGCTCCGTTTTTATTTCCATAGTAAAGAATCCCGGGCATAAAAACGGACATCTCCTTCCCTTTTACGCGCAAACGCACAGAGAGGGTTAAAGGAGATAATGTCTTTTCCCCTTTCCATTCAAACCGCCGTACACATTTGATCAATCCCGGCTTTTCCTCACGATAGGCATCCCTCATGTAGAGAACTCCATGCGGCAACACAATCTCTCCTTTCAGGATAGTCCATTCATCGTATTGCTCCACTTCAGTTGGAGTAGCATGGACCCATTCTGTCATCCAGTCGTTTTCCCATCCTGTGGCAACCGACCAGACTCCTTCCTCCGGAGCGGTAATGATCGCATCATTCTTCAAGACAAACAACGGTCTGTGATCTTCTACTTTCAGCTGCGCCTGGCCTTGCAGGCATAATAATAGGCACGCCAGTACCCCGATCCCTGTTTTTTTCATTTTATCGCAAACAAAATCATTAGTTCGTTGAGCGGACAGAAATACAAAATAAATTACTTTCTTGTCACGACGACAAAATTATCGATTTTTTCCTGTTTCCTGAAAGATTCTGTGTATCTTTGAATACAAAATAATAATATGGACCTGAAAAATCAATCGTTAACACTCTTTTTCATTATTGTTATCAACGCTTTGCCGTTATGCGGTCAGACCGTAAAAAAGCTATCGGAAATTCCTATCCGTGATCCTTACATTATGCCAGATAAAAAAAGCGGATATTACTACATGTACAAATCCGCTTCAGTCAATACTTCGGGAAAAGTTATGGGAGGAGTTGAGGCTTATAAAAGTAGGGACCTGAAAAACTGGGAAGGTCCGGTGCAGGTGTTTACTGTGCCGGATGACAACTGGATAACCGGAGCGGTTTGGGCTCCCGAAGTGCACACTTATAATGGGAAATACTACCTTTTTGCCACGTTAAATTCAAATATTCAGTGGAAGAAAGAGCAGCAAGGATGGCCTAAATACCTTTTCCGGGGAACACAAATCTTTGTTTCCGACCATCCTGATGGGCCTTTCCTCCCTTTCGCAAAAGTACCTCATACACCTATGGATCAAATGGCGCTTGATGGAACATTATGGGTTGAGGAGGGACGCCCTTACATGATTTATTGCCACGAATGGGTGCAGGTGATCGACGGCACCATGGTATTGATGGAGCTATCTGAAGACCTTTCCACCCCCACAGGAGACCCGTTGACCTTATTTCACGCCTCGGCAGCCGGTTGGTCCACAGGATCCTCACACGACAACATTCCCGTAAAATCGTACGTTACAGACGGGTGTTTTCTTTACCGCACAAAAACAGGTAAATTACTGATGATATGGTCCAGCTTTATGAACGGTGAATATGCCATTGGAATAGCGGAGTCGGTAACCGGAAAAATACACGGGCCATGGGTACAACAAGAGAAGCCACTGTTCACGCAAAACGGCGGACACGGCATGATATTCCGCACTTTCGAAGGCCGTCTATGCATGACTTTTCACCGTCCCAACTCACCGAGAGGCCAGGAACGTGCCCGGATATTCGAACTGCAAGATACCGGAGATACCCTGCAACTGCTTCTGGAATTAACGCTTTAACGTTATGCAGTAAATTATTTAACTACATCTGCAACCCATGATTGAACGGAGAGATTTTTTAAAAAAAGTTGCAATTAGCGGTGTCGCACTAACATCCGCAAATGGATTAACAAGTTTTACCTCTCGCTTTCCCGACACACCAAATAATTCCGAAGGACAAGGGATTATCGAGAAAGAAAAAGATACACTTTCTGCTGTGTGGAAATTTGATTTTGACGAGAGAAATGCTCAACTTATCCTGCAAAATCTAAATGTGACCCTAAAGGGAAAATTACGTTTTCTGTCGGACGATACGCCCTGGATGGTCTGCTGCTCCCGGGACGGAGTTGCCAACCGGAATACCTTGGTGGATCCTCGAGGCGACGTGCAGGGTTATTGGGTGCTCAATACAGTAGGCACGCAGCTAGAGCTACTGTTCTACCACCGGACAGCACAGCGATTCGCAGGGAGGTTCTCTTTTGAGGGTACTATTTTCTTTTCAGAAGATGCTTTTCCCTGTCGGACCAAACCCGTTGTCGGAGAGAGGGTGTTAAATCTGATGAGTGGGTTTGCCGATTCGCTCCTGAATGATTCCTTATTCTCTCCGAAGGATGATCTTTTATTACAGTTCACTGCCGCAAATTTCAGGATCCAAACGGTTGTCAAGGGGGAGTTTTCATTCCGGTTAAGCGGACGAATCGAAGATGCCGCTGAGACGGTTTTTGTCTTCAACATGGAGCCTGGTTACTTTCAAAAACGATATATCCCCTACTATCAGCCCATTGACAGGAAACGCTGTCCTGTCGTCCCTACCGGATGGATGTCCTGGAACACCTATTTCGATAAAGCTTCGGCGGAAGACAACTTGGCCGAAGCCCGGATTGGAAAGAAGTACCTTCAACCTTTCGGTTGCGAGTTTTGGTCCATCGAGTCTTGGCAAGGAAATTCCGATCAATTGCCAGTGAGGGACTTCTACAACATGAACCTTGAGGTAAATGAAAAACAATTTCCCAAAGGAATGAAAGCGTTGGCCGATGAAATACGGTTGCTGGGTTTTCGTCCCGGGTTGTGGATGGCTCCTTTTGGCACGGGAAATGAATTGTTTTATAAGGAACACCATAGCTGGTTCTTGCACGACAAGAACGGAAAACCCATCAGCTCCTGGAACGGCAAGTACACTCTGGATCCCACGGTAAGGGAAGCGAGAGAACACCTGCGGGAAATACACCGGATCGCATCCAGGGAATGGGGATATGAGTTTTTTAAGATTGATGGTATGTCGGGACGAAATTCCGGTTACTGCGCTCATTTATACGAACGACCCGAAATCAGGGCGTGTTTCAACGATCCGTCCTGCCTCAATCCTTTTGAACTCTGCGTACAGGCATTCCGTGAAGGAATGGGTGAGGACCGGGTATTTCTGGCCTGTCAAGGACATACTTCGGGTCCGGAAGCGAGATATGCAGAGGCCTCCCGTATCGGGGCAGATATTGTACATCCTAACCAGCCGGTCGTGTGGAGTGGCGTGGTAAATCAGGCAAGTTGTCTGGTTAATCAAGTATTTACTCACAATATCGTAATGATAGCAGATCCCGATACCTTGCTTGTGGGTGATCTTCCTTTGGAGGAAGCACGTACCTCGGCCACGATTGTCGCTTTACCCGGACAAATGACATTTTTTGGTGATAAACTAGCTGGCCTAGAGGAAAGAAAAATGAAAATTCTACAACAGACATTGCCCGTAGCAGATGTTCGTCCAGGGAATCTCTATCCCTATTTTGGGACAATGCCTGTGTGGAATTTGCGGATACAACACGAATTTATAGGCAAGTATAATGTGATCGCTTTTTTTAATTGGGAGGATCAGAGAAACTTCATATCTACAACGCCGGAGGAGTTAGGCATCGAGAATCAGGATTACACCGGTTTTGAATTCTGGGAAAAACAACCTTTTAATTATAAATCGATTGAGAAACAATTTTCGTTGGAAGTTCCTCCTCATGCTGTGAGATTGGTGGCCATCCATCCGATAAAAGATGTTCCTCAATGGATCAGTAGTGATCGTCACATTACCCAAAATGGTATGGAGGTGTCGGCTATGGAATGGGAAAGCAAGCGAATGCTATTGAACGGAACTGTTCGGCTTGTCGGGTCGTTTCCTTTATCCATGTATATCAAAGTTCCTCGGCGATATACATTCGGGGACATAACATGTAAAGACGCCAAATGTCGTGTTATTCAAAATCAGGATGTGCTTTCGATCACTTTTCAAGGAGAAGAGTCTGGGGAAACGGACTTTTCCATCAAATTCAAACAGAAGATTAGTTAATATATCTTTTTTAAAAAAAATTAAACCATAAAAGTCATGATCATGAATGCAGATGGCCGTGTAAAAAGAATGGGTTTTTCATTCAGAGTGAAATTAGCGATTCTAATAATTCTGTGTTGTTTTTTCAACAGTTATGCACAAGTAATAAATGTCAATATCCACGCTCATCGTGGTGGAATGCTTGAATACGAAGAAAATACGATCAATGCTCTGAAAGAAACCTATGAGCGGGGTATTCGCGGATACGAAATTGATATACGGCAAACGAAGGACGGTAAGTTAGTCCTTTTACATGACGCATCTTTGCTCCGGTCGGTCGGCATTGATCGTCCCATTGAATATTTAACATTAAATGAGATCAGAAAATTAAGGACGAAACAGGGAAATACAATTCCGACATTGGAAGAGGTTCTTGATTTTTTCAACGATAAAGAGGAGGTATATGTGGAATTCGAAATGAAAACAAATAACCCCATGTATGATGAAGCCACTTTAAAGCGCTATTGCGACCAGCTTTGTGATAAAATATATGCAGCGAAACCGCCAACATCCACATATGTATTGACATCCTTTGACAAAAGACCACTGAAGTATTTAAAAGAAAATCGTCCGAAAACAGAATTAATGTTAATAAAATCGGAAGGATTGAGTGAAAATCTGCTGCAGGAGGCCAACGAACTTGGAATTAAAAGAGTCGCGTGCAGAATTGATGGAACCACACGCGGGATGGTTCAGCATGCGAAAGAAGAAGGATTTACGGTTTGTCTATGGCCCGGCACGTCTGTAGAGGATTTTTTACTAGGGGTTGCCTTAGGAGGTGATCATTTGTGTACGGATGTTCCTTTGGCAATTTCGAAATGGGTAAAAGCAAATGTTTCTTGGATTAAGTTAAAGTGAAATCATTAATTTAGGCACTCATAAACGACACCTGCAAGCATCACTCACATAAATAAACATTTAATCCTGAGATAAGTGGAGAATATCGGAGTCGAACCGATGACCTTTTGACTGCCAGTCAAACGCTCTAGCCAGCTGAGCTAATCCCCCATGTTTTTTGTTTCGGTTTGCAAAGATAGAGTTTTTATTTAAATTTGCAACGGTATTCGAAAAATAAATTTACAGAAAAGAACACAATGATTATTTATAACACTACTTTTAGCGTTCCGACAGAATTACAGAACAAGTTTCTGGATTTTATCCGTAACGAGTACATCCCCTTATCCACCCAAAACCATGTCATGAAAGAGCCAAGGCTCACACGTGTTTTTTCTAAAGACGACAACGGGGATGCCTCCTATGCCCTGGAGTTTAAATCCGATACAATTGAAGCCCTGGAGGAATGGAACAAAACTGTGGGAAGAAAGCTCTATTTTTTAATAACAACAAGATTTGGACAAAACATTCAGGGATTTGCAACACTTTTGCAACCCATTGATCTATGATACAACAACCGCCTATAAAAGAACGAATTATTCTGGGTATCGACCCGGGGACACAAGTTATGGGATACGGAATTCTCAAGGTCCTCGGGAACAAGCCGGCACTTGAAGCAATGGGTGTTATGCAGCTCGACAAATATGAAAACCATTACCTTCGTCTGGCAAAAATTTATTCACGGGTTGTCAGCTTGATCGAAGAATATTTACCCGATGAGATGGCTATTGAAGCACCTTTTTACGGTAAAAATGTGCAAAGCATGCTCAAACTTGGCCGTGCACAAGGTGTTGCCATGGCCGCAGCCATAGCACGAGACGTTCCCATTTTTGAATACGCTCCGTTGAAAATAAAAATGTCCATTACCGGAAATGGGCGTGCGGCAAAAGAACAGGTGGCCTACATGTTGCAAAAGATTCTGCAGATCCCTGACGCGAACATGCTTCCTCAGCTGGATGCCACGGACGGTCTGGCTGCAGCCATGTGCCACTATTACCAGTCTTTGGGTGTTCAATCCGATGGTCTTAAATACAAGAACTGGAAAGATTTTGCAGAACGTAATCAGACAAAAATAAGAAAATAAATTTTCAAATCCATAATCATTTTTTTATCTTTGCGTTATGAACCAGCTGATTTCCCATATAGAATATCTTTTACATACACACAATTGTGTAATTGTTCCTTCACTGGGAGGATTTGTTGTGAATACGGCTCCTGCCCACAGAAACGGACTCTCGGTTTTCAATCCACCGGAGTGTGAACTGGTATTTAATCGAGAGCTCTCCCACAACGACGGATTATTGGTGGAGTCTTACATGCGTATTGACGGCATTTCTTTTGAAAACGCCACACAAAAAATCAATGACTCCGTGCGACAGATTAAAAACCAGTTACGTTCTGAGAAATCTGTCGATCTGGGCGATCTGGGAAGTTTCCGGATGGTGGATGATCAGCGGTTTGTTTATCAGTCAAAAAATTTTGTGCGACCCGAACACTTTGGGCTTTCCAGTGCTTCCTTGAAACCCGTAATTCAGCTGCAGCCGGCTGCACAGTTAGTCGAAATACCGGAAAGCAGCAAGAAATCCATTGTAAGGAAAGCAGGCATTGGTGCAGCTGCAGCAGCGGTTATTGCCGCTATAATGCTTCTTTTCCCCATTCAGGACAGTACTCTTCGCCATCAAACGGCTCAATTCTTCTCCCTCGGTTCAGTCCCATCCGTTGCGGCTGGAGTTGTTTCCGGGGAAACGCCGGATCTTAGTGAAAACATTACCACAACCCAACCCGAAGTAGAAGCTACGCTGTCATCGGAAGGCCCCAAGTTTTACATCGTGACCGGTGTTTATCAGGTTCGCAATGTAGCCGATGACATGATTGCCCTGTTGCATTCCGAAGGATTTTCAGCTGCTTCCGTTATCGATCGCCCCAATCGTATCGATGTTTACGCCTTGTCTTTCTCTACACGCGAGGAAGCTGAACAAAACCTGAAACAGCTCAAAAAGGATTTTCCCAATCACCGGGATGCCTGGGTATTGAAAAGGTGATCGTTTACTCCTGAATATAAATCCCGTCCCGCGGTAACAAATTCTTTAAATTAGCCATGTTATAAACTGTAACCGCCTGCGTTACGGATGTATAGTCCATGTACTCAGGAATGCTTAAGTTATACAGGTCGCGGGTAGTATGCCAGATTTCCCGGTAACTGAAATTATACCCTAACGGATCCGTATTGCTGAAAGCAAGAGTCGGAACGCCATTCATAGCAAAATAGGCATGATCGCTACCTCCGGCAGTAATGGGGACAGCACGAGGAGGTTGTGTGCTTTTTTCAACGGTGAAAGGAATCTGAGGGTTGTAATCGGCTAACCCCTCCGTACATTTTACAATATCGTCGTACATATTTTCGGGAACGTTCAACCCCGATGCGGCGGTTGGACCGCCGTCACGGTTAAAATAATTGGATATCTTTTTCAATTTATCCGGATTGTTCTCCACCCAAAATTTAGAGCCCAACAACCCAAACTCTTCTCCTGCCCAAAAACAAAACAAAATCGTCCTGTCGGGACGGTTTCCTCCGGCAGCCATGATCATCCGCGCCATTTCCAGATTAGGAGCAACGCCCGTCCCACAATCAACCGCCCCAGTGGAGGAATCGTAGGAGTCCAGATGACAGCCGCTCATCACGTATTCATCCGGATATTTCGTCCCCCGGATCTTTCCTATCACATTGTGGTATTTTACCGGTCCGGGTTTGAAATGGTTGCGTATGTCAAATTCCAACATTACAAACTCCCTCCTTTCCACTTTTTTTCGAATAATATTATACTGATCTTCATTCAATTTTATATCGGGAATGGTGGGCAGGTTATCAAACGACAAGCTGTAAATATTTTTCCGGTCATACATCGCCACCAGTGGAACCGGAGCCGACTGGATCGTTCCCAGAATTCCGGCTTCCCTCATCTCCTTATAGAATAATGCCGGCTCGGTGATTTTGTCAGAATCGTTTGGAGATGCTTCTTTTTTGGCAATGATGGCACTCCGCAGGGAATCTCCGCTTACAGAGTGATCAATAGGAAAACCGGTATTCTGTCCTTCAATCAACACCCATGCTCCTTTCAATTTCCCCTTCATCCGTTCAAACTCCTGCCGGGTTTTGGGTTCAACAACCACATGTCCGCGTTGTACTCCTTTTGTTCCGGATGTATAGCTAGGCGTTACAAAATCGAGTGACATGGAGGTATCACTGTACATTTTCCCAAACCAGGGGCCCCGGTTAAAACCCACGGGCATTTCTCCCACTTCCTGAATTTCCACTTCCAACCCCCACTCCTTCAGTTTACCGGCCACCCAGTACGTAGCATTTTCATAAGCGTCGGAACCTATCGGCCTACCGCCGATCCGGTTGGTGAGTATATCCAAATGTTGCATGGTGCGGTTATCCGTTTTCCCAATCTCCATGATTTTTTTGCTTACTTTATTTTGCGCTCCGACAGGTAGACTTCCTATCAGCAGAACGAGGAAGCAAACTTTTCTGATAATATGCATTTGAAATGTATTTTTGATTTTTTTACAAAGATATTCATATTTGCGTAAAATCCGCCATCAAACTTCCTTTCAAAAAGGAAACCTCCCGAATACTTTTAACTTTTCTTATGCAGTGATTTTGAAAAATTGGGCATCTCTTAAGAAACAAATGATTAATTTTGTTATAGATAGCAGGTAACAGATATTAGACTGAAATCTGTCAGAAAGGCGGTCTGATTTTGATAGTGTAACGGCCAAAATATACAATATGAAGATTCCGCAACAACTTTTACTTCTGTTTTTCCTGATGTTTCTGGTGTTTTATTCGGTGTGCGCACAAGAGAACCCCATCAGAAAAGATAGTTTAAGGATAATCCCGAAAAATCCGTTGTCCTTGCCCTCCGATTCTGCTGCACCGGGTGGTGTTTCCGTCATTATTCCCACCATACACCCGATCGTGGGAAAAGACGGGCTTCAATACAACCGCTTCAACGACTTCACGGTAAATCCTTACCTTATGTCTCGCACACAACCATCGGGCGTTCAGTTTTACGGTACCGGATCGGATAATATTAATTCCAAATCACGAACAGCCGTAGCAACCTATTCACCGGTTCCGAGAATAAGCCTTTATTCTGCAGCTACACTGGGATTAGTGGAAACCCCTTTTTTTGGGAAAGGAAACTATTATATACTGAATGCCGGAGCCGGTTATCTGCTCGCGCCCAACCTAAACGCCGGAATATCGGCCATGTATAACTCAAATTTCGGTGTGCTTCCTTTCTGGAATATTTCCGCCGATTTGCAATACTTGGCCGGCCGAAACCTGATGCTCGAAGGCAGTTTAGGCTACATGCAAACCGGCGCCAATATGTTTGGGCTGAATCAATCGGCCGTCTTGGTGGATTTACATGCCCGATACCGATTATCCGACGACTGGTTCCTGAACGCCTACGGTGGATTTCCCGTTTCGCAAAACACTAACCGACCGGCCACGCCCATGTTGCCGATGCTAAACAATACGTATTACGGAGGAACGGTTGAGTACTGGTTTCAACCCACTGTTGGTGCGGAAGCAGGTTTGATTTGGATACGCGATATGTTTTCGGGCAAGATGCGCCCGCAGCCGAAACTGGAACTTAAGTTCAGGCCGGGAAGGGGTAAATGATTCAGATTTCCACCAGCCCTTCTTTAATGGCAAACTTCACCAAATCAACGAGATTGGAAAAGCCTAATTTTGCCAGTATATTGCTTTTGTGCGTTTCTACGGTACGTATGCTGATACACAAACGGCTGGCAATTTCTTTCATTGATTTACCATCGCACAGCAGGCAGATTATCTCTGTTTCACGTTCAGAGAGAATGGATTCTGATGGCGCCGCCGGTGAAATTTGTTTTTTATAATTGAAAATCCCTTTTTTGCGCGGGCTATCTTTTTGATATTGTTGTGCCAGATAAATTTCGTACATCATTTTGGCAACGCTCCGCCCGAAATACGGGTTGCCCCCTGCTACCGTACATAATGCCGCCTGCAAATCTTCCCTGCGCGCCAATTTATTCAGGTATCCGTCCACGCCTATTTCCAGCAATTCGGTAATCAATTCTTCTGAAACCTCGGAAGAGAGCATGATGATTTTCATTTCGGGATATTCCAGCCGGAGTTTGCGCGCTATTTCCACTCCCGACAAGTCGGGCAGCATAATGTCCAGCAGCGCCATATCGGGAATATCGCCTTTTTGCAGAAACATGAAAAACTCAGCGGCAGAACCCGCCTCTCCAATTATTTCGCATGGACACTCAGTTAGTTTAGACATCGAGGATCTTATTCCTTCTCGATACATGGCGTGGTCGTCAACTAAAATTACTGTATGCATATTTTTTTAAGTTTGAAGATTTAATGCGGGGTTGTGTGCTTGCTGCCAAGCCTGTGGAATGTATGGTTGGAATTTAATCGTTCAGTCTGTTTTCAACATCCATCCGTTGATGCAACACCCTAATTATTTCAACACAACTCTTTTCAAGGTTAATTCTGTAAAAGATGAAATGTGATTTTACTTTTGAACGAAAATATCCCTTTCTTATTTTGCCGTAATTTTTTGCTGCCTTTGGATTATTGGCTATATATTCTATTTCGTCAAGAATTAAGCCGACATATCTATCAGCTTGTTCTATTGACCACGTTTCAAAAGTATAAAGCCAAATTTTTTCAAGGTCAGCTTGAGCTTCATTACTGATTTTCAACTCCATTATTGGGCAATTTATGTTTTTGATGTAAATTATCTAAAAAAACTTCTCTATTGAAGTTCTTAATGAACCCCGATTGCTCTCCTTTTTTAAGTTCCTTAATCAATTCCGTTTTTTTAGCTTCTTCATGTTCAAACATTCTGAGCGCCGCCCTCACAACTTCACTTGCCGAAGAGAATTTTCCGGATTCAATTTGCTTGTTTATAAAATTATTGAAATAGTCGCCAAGTAAAATGGATGTATTTTTAGCCATAATTAAAAATTGTTTTTGCGAAAATACCAATTATTGGTACACCTTGCAAACCTCCACGAGTTAAATATATAAAAAAACGTTTTCACCGCCCAAACCCCTAAATATCAAACCCCACCTCCGTGCCTTTTCCTTTCACGCTGTGGATAATAAGTCGGCTATTGTTTCTGACAAGCATTTCTTCACAGATAATCAGTCCCAGCCCGCTACCTGTTTCTCCGTGGGTGCCGTTGGTTGATTTGCTTTCGCCGAGCGTTACTATTTTTTTCACATCCTCTTCACTTATTCCCACGCCGTTGTCTTTTATCCGAAGCGAAACACCCGTTTCATCACACGTTACATCGACGTTGATTTCTCCTTCTTCGGGCGTGAATTTCACGGCGTTGTTCAGCAGATTGCGCAGCACCGTGTGTATCATCTGGCGGTCGGCGGTAACCATACAGCGTTCATCGCTGTTCAACCGCAGGGTTATTGCTTTGTTTTGCGCGGGCAGCCGGTAAAGTTCCATTACCTCCCTCATCATTTCAGACAAGTCAAACAGCGATGGGCGGTATTTCATCTCGCCGGTTTGCATGCGCGCCCAGTTGAGCAGATTTTGGAGCAGCTCCAGCTGGGTTTCAATTGCCCGGCGGAACTCGTTCAGGTTTTTCAGCAAGGAGTCCGTGTTATAATCGTCAAAACTTTCAAGCATATTCTCCACGGCCATGCGCTGTGCGGCTACGGGCGCTTTCAGGTCGTGCGAAATTATGGAGAACAGTTTGTCTTTGGTTGCATTCAGTCGGTGCAGACGCTTGTTCTGCCTCCTGCGGATACGGTACATGACGTAAAACATCCCCCCGAGCAGCAAGGCAGATACAGCGACAACCGCCAGCAGCAGGCGGTGCGTCCGCGCGAGTTTGACTTCCTGTTCCTTCCCCTCCACGTCATGCTTCACCCGCATCTCCTGCAGCGAGCGGTGCAGGGTGTAGTCCGACTGGCGGCGCATCAGTTCATGAAACCGTTGATGGCTGTTTATGGTCATTTTCACGTCGCCGAGATGCGCGTAAATCCCTACCAGATGGTCATACATCTGTATCAGCATGGCATAGTGAGTCGGCTCGCACATTTCTATTACTTTATGCGCATAGTTCAATGCGTTATTGTAGTCTTTCTCCACCCGGTAGTAGCGCACATAATTGGCATAAGTGCCCAGGGTGAGCAGCGGGATATTCTTCATGGCAACCAATTCCATCGCTTCGTCCAGATACTGCTTCACTTTCACTTGGTATTCGGGTAGCAGGGGGTCGGTATAGCGATTCAGGTTGGTGTAATAGGCGGCATGCAGGTTCAGGTTTTGGATCATGTACAGGGTATCTTTCAGTTGCTTTGCAGTTTCGAGCGATTTAGCCGCCAGCGCGAGGCATTCCTCGTTGCGCTCGAGTACGGAATACAATTGCGACAACGAATTTTCGACCATCATCACCTCTCTATTCAGGTGATTTCGTTCTGCCAGTTTTTTGGCTTGGAGCATATAATCTTCTGCCAGCGAATCATTATACATCAGGTAATGCACTTTGCCAACAGCCAGCATCGACAGGGCGGTCAGCCGGTTGTCTTTGTGTTTCTTGCTGATATCGTAAGAGAGGATGGCATCTTCGAGAGCCGTTTCAAAAAAGGTAAGGTTTCCCAGCACGCGGCTTCGGAGAAGGAGAGCCTCCGCCCTGCGCGCGTAATGGGCGGTGTCTTGCATGCCTGCCAGGGCAAGGTCGAGGCATACCAGCGCCGAGTCGTTTTTGGCGTTCAGGTAATACTTATCCGCTTTGGCATAATAGTCGCCGCTTTCGGATAAAGCCCGGCAGAACAACGTGGAGTACATGGCGGCAAGCAGGATGACAATGAAGATTTTTTTCATACGATTAAAACTATTATTTTCAAAGGTATCGTATGAAACTCGCTTTTAATCATGCACATGGGTGTAACTAATTTAGATGCTCGTTTCATAAACTTTAATCAGTAGTTGTTTTTATCAAAAAATGATTTTAGTACTACGAACGCGATTTTTTTCTGACACGACAAATATACAAACGTTTTTTAACACAACCAACCATTTTGTTAAAAATAAATACAGAAATCTCATGTTTCGCACTTCCCTCAAACCATTGACAAAGAAATAGAAGGGAAATGCATTATTATCTATATCTCTGTACTATAACATTTTATATTTTACAATTTCTCAATCGTCCTTAACCATCACCGAACAACACAGTGCAATGATCATGGATTCTGCTTTTGGATTGGCCAACATTTTTTCAAGTAAATCATCGGCATCCATCTCCAATACCTCGCATACTGAGCAGACTAACTCGATGAACAGCCCCCATAGCCGTCTGTCGAGTGTTTCCCTGAGCACATCGGCGTTCATTGACCGATAAAGTGCCCCTTTCGACTCGTAGTTATCGTACCGGAAACGCAGTGTCAATAACAGATAGGCTATCATGCTGATGGTCGTTTCTGCTACCTGGGCGTCAAAGTTACTGGATTGACATCTTCCCAGGTTCAACAATTGCTTCGATTCTCGATTGAACACCTCCACAACCCATCTTACCTGGTAATGCCCGATCAATCCCTTGAACGTCAGTTTCGTGTCCGTCGTCAACAAAACCTTCCATTTGTCATTTTTGCCCCGACGACTAAAGAAAAGGCAGATCTCAACACCTTGGTACAGCACCCTGGCCTGTTTGTACTGGTAACCCAGGGAACGGCAGCGCCTGGGTTTGCCCAGCATGTTATTGATCTGGGCGTGAGTCAGGCTCTTACCCTGATACTCAAACTTAGTCTTTGCAAACTTGTACATCCCGATCAGGTGAACTTCCTTGTCCTTCACACTCCGGATAGCCTGTATCAACGCATCGCAAGTAAACCAGCTGTCCACCAGGACGTAATCAACACGAAGCCCGCGATAGATGGCCGTGAAAAACATCCGCAGGACCATCTGAATCTTGTTCGTGTCCAGTTCTTCCACACGTTTAGCGGTGTACGAGTCCTTGATACGCTTGCAACTGTATTGCTTGCGGATCTGCTTTTTGGTCATCCCAAACGGGCGTTCCTGCTTTTTCCCTTTTTCCCGGTGAAGACTGAAATCCAGTGGTATGGAGGACTTACCGTCCCAGTACATCATCACCAACAGCTTGAATCCAAGCACGTAGCTGTTGGTTACATGATCCCATACCTTCCCGATCTTCTCTATACGCTTCCCGGTTTTAGACAGGGTGGTGTCATCGAAGATCAGGTAACGGGATGAGGTATCATCTACATCACTATCTTTGGACGTCACCGTCAGAAAACGATGCACAAGATGCCACATAAGCATCCGCCAGCATATGATGGAACTGTTCTTCAAGCGATAGAACACATCCTTGCCCATGGTGGAACCTTCACCTGTGGGGCTGTTCAGATAGGAGTTGACCGTCTTGTCTGAACTGACCACCATGGAGACCAGCAGGGCCAGGACCATTTTAAAATCATATCCCCGGGTCTTGAACCATTTGAACTCAGAAAGACCTTCGCTTAGCTTCAACGCCTTGAAGCGGCTAAAAATATCTTCAGCGGAAACCCTGCCGGGGGTAAAGTCCGCTTTCAACTCTTGAATCTTTTTAATATCTTTGTCCTGCAGCATATTTTAATGGTTTGGTTTCCATCGCTAAGATAATCATTTTCAATGATATATTAGCTAAAATATGCTGCTTTTTTTATCTCTTATCCTCTGATTATCAACTTCATTTTTAACTGCGAAACATCAGCAGAAATTAATAGAAAAGCATCTGCTCACGTGCGCGGGTTAACATTGCCACTCGCACACGTGTCATAACTTCTACATTTTGCACAAAACACGTACGTAAAACCCGCAATTTTAACATTTAAAAATACGTGTTTTTACGGATTGACAGCCCCCTGTTTATCCCCTAATTTTGCGATGTATATGAATGCAGGCATTTTAGTATAGGAAAAGAATGAGCGGAAAAGACAATATCGGGAAAGATGCGGAAAGAATACGGCAGATTTTGCGGCAGTTGGCTGACTCGTACAAGCAGTTTCTGGATGCCTTGAACGGCGCGCTGCCCCCGCCTCCGAAAAAGAGCGATGAGCAAGGAGAAAAGAGCGAAGAGTAAGGAGTGATGAGGAAATCTTACCAACATCAGTATTAATATAAAAACAGAACAGTTATGAAGTACAAATTAATTGAGCGGGAAAACCCGCAAGACCGCAGCCAAAAGAAATGGTACGCGCAGCCCGTCAACGAAGGAAGGATAGGACAAAAAGAAATCGCGACAGACATCATGGACTTATCGTCCTTGTCGCGCGGCGATGTGTCCAACGTCATCGAAAGCCTGATAGCCACCGTGCCCCGCTACCTGCTGATGGGCAAGAGCGTAAACCTAGGCGACCTGGGCACGCTGCGCCTCTCGTTCTCGAGCGAGGGAACAACCGACCCCAAGGCATTCAACACGGGCATGATTTCGGGAGTGAAAGTCATCTTTACCCCGAGCGTGGAGTTCAAGGAAAAACTGACCAAAATCAGTTTCGAGAAAGCCGAATAAGAACAGACGCGCCGGACGCTTGAATTTTCCCACGCGCGTAAAAATATTTAGGCACGCGAGAAAATAAAATTACCCACGTGAGAGAAAACATTCGCGCACGTAGGCAAGAACAAGCGACAAGTGGACGAGCCCCCCCCACGCGGGAATTTGCTTAACAAAAACCCCCAAACGACCGAACGCATAAACTTTTTAACATCCCGATGCTTCGGGACAACAGTTCAACGATTCAACAGTTCAACAATAATCAATAACAATTGGTAAATAAAAGCACATGAAAAAACTAATTGCAATCCTCATCCTTGCATTGGCGGTACAAGTTCCCGCGCATGCGCAGCTCGGCGGGCTGCTCAACAAAGCAAAAGACGCCGTGAAAAAAGAAACCCAAAAAGCAGTGGACAAGGCGGAGGAAAAATTGGACAGGACAGCTTCCGCTGGAACATCCGGCGCAGCATCCGGCAGCGGGAAAGCCGTTGCTAAAGGCGAAATCCCCAAAGGGACAAAAACCATTTATGTTTCGGCAAACAAAGGAAGCAACCGTAATGACGGCAGCAAATCATCGCCACTCAAAGACTTACAGCGCGCGGTGGACGATGCGCCCGAAGGAGCCGTCATTCTGGTGGCCCAAGGAAATTACCTGGGAAAATTAGACGCGGGGTACATTTCCATCAAGAAATACATCTCCATCGTGGGCGGCTACTCCGATGATTTCTCCGAGCGCGACCCGCTGAAATACCGCACCATGATACAACCCGGTTCCGCTGCCGGAGGCACCAACGCCAACTACGGGCTGCTCGACATCTACGTGCGCGGCAAACGCACAGGCGTAATTCTTATAGACGGAATGATTTTAGACAAAGGACAGATGAACAAATACGTCATCCCCAATCCGCCTAATCCAAAATTCAAAGCGCCCGAAGGGTTGGAATCGAGCCTGCTGAATCCTCCCGGAAAACAAATCAACCAGCCTTCCATGAACGGAATTACAACAGTTTCCAACCAACTGATACACGGCGATGTAGAAGGTCAAGTTACCATTCGCAACTGTGTTTTCCTGAACGGAAGCCATTTTGGCATACAAATGGGCAATATCGGCGGGAATTGGAATATCTATAACAATGTATTTCTCGCCAGCCGGATGGCGGCGTGCGAAGTACGCAGCATGAACAAAACGCCCGGCGAAGCTGCCGTAGAGTTTCACAACAACACCGTGCTTTTTACCTGGCGGAGGGACTGGGTGCCGAGCGACAAAGACATGGGATACGGATTCCGCTATATGACAGGAATAAATGCCGATGTGTATAATAACATTATAGGGTGCTCCGATTTCTCGGCTTTAGACCGTACATACGTGGATGCCGACAAAAGCAAGGAAGCAGCCCGCAAAACATCGGCTTGGGACAACCTCTTTTTCGGAAACATAGAAGCCGACCTCGCGATGCCGTCAGGCGGCGGAAAGTTCTTACGCGTCTTCGCTAAAAGTTTCGAAGATGTAGATCAATTAGTGAAATACGAGGGCAACCGCGAAATGACCGATGCCGAAGTGAAGACATTCAGCAAGGCGGTAGATGACGCCTACCTCAAAGCATTTCTGAACATGGAAGGTTCGTCTGTATCTACCCACAACCCCAACTCTTCGGAAAATATCTTCCGCTCGGCGCTGGGGATGAACATGCGCGGCACAGAGAGCAACTATACATCCATGTACGGCAATATCTATCCGCTCGAAAAAGCATTCGACCTGTTTGGAGCCATGCCGAAGTATGGGGCGCAGATGATTGAACAGATTTAGCGGTGAGCAGTGAACGGTGCACGAAACAATTTTATAGTTTGAAACAAGTAAACGGATGAACACCCAAACACCCAAACAACTATGAACCAAGGAATCTTACAATCAATCGAAACAAGGCGGGAGTCGTTGTACAGCGCTTTTAATTTACCGCCGGAAGCAAAGAGCAAAGCCGAAGAGCTGTTTTCGCGCATGGAGGAATTCGGGAAGACGTGCGAAGACCAAGCCGATTTTGAGAAAAAACTCCTCAACTCCCCATTAACCGACGAATACCACAAGCTTTTTGAAGGATTTACACGCTACGCGAAAGGAAGAGAACAACTTCCTACATCCGAAGAACTTATCAAGGGCGCCGTCAGCTCCAGCATAGAACACCGTGCAAAAGTGGGACTGCGGGCAAGGATTTTCAGAATGATGCCCGAATCAATACAAAATTGGATGGTGCGCGGAGCGTACAACATACCCATAATCGGCGACATTCTCTCTGCCCGCAATCAGGTAGATATGGTGCGAAGATTTACCGGAGGATTTAACGATGATGAAGAGGATGACACAAAGCCGGAAGGAAAAAAAACAAAATTACAAAAAGAGAAACAAGTAACTTAATGTGCCAATAACCACCTCATCGGTAAAATAAACAGCAAAGACAAAGCATGCCTTGTTTCAACAACCCAACGCCCAAACGAGTGAAGCGTCCCTGCCTGCGGTAGGCAGGCAAACACCCAAACACCCGAACAATTAACTAATCAACAAATTAACTAAAAATAAAATGAAAAAAATAATTGCAATTCTCATCCTTGCATTGGCGGTACAAGGTACCGCACAAGCGCAGCTTGGCGGGCTGCTCAACAAAGCAAAAGACGCCGTGAAAAAAGAAACCCAAAAAACAGTCAATAAAAGCACAGAACGAACCGAAACAAAACTTTCGGAACAAGCGGAAAAACAAATATCACAGTCCACCGCTTCCACTACAGATATTGACCCCTATTTGGGCGTATCTATGAGTCAACTGAAAGCATCGTACGAAAAATTGGACCCCAATATTTACTATGCCCCTTATCATAGAGAGCCAAACTTTTTCTACGCGAACAGCGGCAACGAAACCAACAATTTGTTTATGAGCCAGCGCACGATTTTAGCATGGCAGATGAGTTCGGGAAAAGATTCACCGCCCGTAGTTTACGAGTGGGGAAAAGGATTCCCCGGCATCCCTGCCGAGTTTATTATCAATGCCAATTTTGCTGTGTTCAAAGCTTTTCCCAAGCAAGCCTATCCGCTATTCTTAGAGGCGCGCACCTTATTGCGTGCTATGGAAAATGGAAAAATCAGAGTAGATGTGGAAGACGCGAGCACAATATGCGGCTACAAAAAAGGAGATGAACTCTTTTTCAAAGCCTCCCCCGATAAGAAACACGGGTTCGGATACAAACGCGGTTTGATTGAATACGTCGGCGATGTGAATGCGCCTGCATCTGACCTGATTAAACAGTGGAAAGCCGAAGAAGCGAGGCTGCTGAAACTCTATAAAGAAAACACACCTTTTGAAAATGTAAAAAACACATTCTTCAACACCATGGTAGAATCTGTAAACCTGAGCAAGCAGCAAAACTGGGGCATCGGGCTATACAAAGGCTATCAATTGGAGCTGGCGGCTGAGGATATGAAAACGCACCCCAAAAAGGTGGAAGACAAAGATTACAATGACGGATTGGCATCGTACGAAAAACTATCCAAAGACAATTATCCCAAATGGGAAAAACACATAAAATCCCAATGGATGGATATCTTGGAAGCATACGACTTCAATGCGCTGGAGAAAGTACCGAAAGCTGCTATCAGCAACCCAAAATTAGAGGCAGAGATGATAGCCATTGCCAAAACAATTTACGACGATGGACGCGTACCCGTGAAAGCAGTTATCAAATATCCCGACTGGAATTATACCCGCAACGCGTTTGGCGTTATCATAGACCGCTATCACACGGCTTACATTATTTTCAAAATGAAAGACGGCACACACCGCATGGTGGATATCGGCTTCAAACAACTGTACAACGGCAGCTCGTACGGTAAGACCCAACTGCGGGGCATCGGAACTAACAACCTGACCGTAGAATATCCGTAAGCGGGTAATCGGTCATAGTTTGAGAAACTAACAAGTTGGATAACGGTAGTATGATGTTGAGATGCAATGACCTCGCTCGCGAGGATTTGCAAACCGAAGCCCCGGCGAAGACGACGGTCCTATTATCTGTTGGCTGTTAGCTGTTAGCTATTGGCATTATCCAAACACCCAAACAACTAAACAACCAAACAACTAAACAACTAAATAACTAAACATCCAAACATAACGTAAAACAAAAAAAAATGAAAACTAAAAATTTATTTACATTACTCGCCATCCTCGCGTTGATTCTATCAGCAGGATGCCAGCGTACCGATTTCGATGAAATCCTGCGCAGACAAGAAAACCAATTGGTAACACTAAACGACCACGAGGCGCGCATAAAGACTCTCGAAGACCTCGTGAAGACAGTAAACACCGACATTGCCACCATCAAAGGACTGGTTGATGCCTTAGAGAAAAAAGTAAGCATCGTATCGTACAAACCGTTGGCAGACGGCACAGGCTATGAACTCTCCATGAGCGACGGCTCAAAAATCACCCTTAAAAATGGCGATAAAGGAGATAAAGGCGATAAAGGAGACAAAGGAGACAAAGGAGACAAAGGAGACAAGGGCGATACCCCTATTGTTAACGTAAAACTCCACACCGACGGCGTGCTCTATTGGACCATCAACGGCGAGTGGATGCTCGATGCCAAAGGCAATAAAGTACCTGCCACAGGTAAAGACGGGCAAGACGGCAAAACGCCGCAAATGCGCGTGAACACCACCGGAAACTGGGAAATGAGCCTCGACGGAGGAACCACCTGGCAAGAAGTGAAAGATACCAACGGCAACCCCGTGAAAGCTATTGGAAAAGACGGAAAAGACGGTGTTGACGGAAAAGACGGTATTGACGGAAAAGATGGACAGGATGGAAAAGATGGACAGGATGGAAAAGATGGTGTTGACGGAAAAGACGGTGCCGATGGTGCCACCGGACCGCAAGGACCCGCCGGACAACCCGGCGACGCCAACCTCACCATCACCGAAACCCCCACTGCCATCATCATTGTATATAAAGGCGTTACATACAAGATTAGTAAAACGGGATTAACTCCCGATGATGCGTTACGCAAATACGCCTATGTAACATTCGGGATACAATCAGGATCAGGATCAGGAACAATCACAGCTAAAATGTCCGATGGCACGCCTGTTACTAGCCCTTCAGTTGTTGATGTTACTAAGGGACCTGTAACATTTACGGCTACACCCGCCGAAGGCTATGAAGTGATGCAATGGTTGGATGACACCGAAACAGTCTTGCCCTTCCCCGGAAAAGTGTATTCAAAAGCATTGCACAGTTATCACGGAACTGCCATTGTCAGAGTCGAATTTGACGAAATTGCAGCTACTTCCATTGATCCGGCGCTTATCATTGGCAATTGGAAGTTGACAATGATAAGGAGTTTAAAAGATGGAGAATGGAAATACGCGATTCCCCCAACCTACTCGGTGCAGTTCCTCACCACGAGCACAGGGGTGGTCAACGGCAGTAATTTCACCTATACCATCAGCGGGCTAATGCTTACACAAAGTTCAGGTTATATTGATGTCGCCAGCGTAAAAATACGTAAACTTACCGCTACCGAGCTTGTATATTCCCACGATTATTCAGACGGTATGCATAGAAGGTATTATTTCACAAAGCAATAATTCTTCCGCGCTCTCTCCCCCTCGTTTGCAGCTGGGGGCTTTGGAGCTGTCGATTTCAGAACAGTCGGTTACCCTGTGGCAAGCGGGCTAACCGGCTACTAAAAAAACATCAGCTAAATTAAAAAGAACAATGGAAACAAAAACCATAAAAAAAGCGCGTTTGCTGTACAGACGCCCCCTTACCGGACGGGTAAAAGAAAACCTGATAAAAGTAATAGAAGACCAACCGGTGAAACGCAGTCCGGGCATTATTACAATAGGCGGTGAAGACTGCGGGCCTATTATAATAGTGGATTTTGGTCCCGCACCCCAACAACCGGTGGGAGACCCCCGCGTGATGCAAACAGTAAAAAACGCCATAAAAACAGGCAGTATAAAACGAACTTCTGCCGGCGGTATTACCACGCTTACCATTTCCCAAAAGGGCATTGCTCCTATCCGGGTAATCGTTATTGAAAAGACCCCCCGACGCGGGGATTTTTAACCCAAAGCCCCGACGGAGACAAACCCATTAGCACGTTCTGAAAACGGATGAAAAGTATCGGCTGTTAGCTGTTAGCTGTTGGCTGTTGGTATTATCCAAACATCCAAACAACTAAACATCCAAACAACCAAACAACCAAACGAGCGAAGCTCCAAAACATCCGAACATCCGAACGAGCGAACAAACAAAAACAACGTAAAACAAAAAAAAACAAGTTTATGAACAAAACAAAAATAATCCTTCTAGCCCTGCTCACTGCACTATGTATAGGCGTGCAGGCGCAAACAAATTCCGAAACACCCACGGAACAACAAAGCAACCCGCGCGGCTTTTACCTCGGCGCGCAGGCACATTCCCCCCTTATGTGGGGCGACCTCTTTTCGCTGGGCAAAGAAACCCGCCCGGGCTACGGCGGCGGCGTGTTTGCCGGATATACCATCGGGGGATGGTTTTCGCCGGAGCTATCGTTCGATTACGGTATCGGACGCCTCGGCGCCAAAGAGCATCAGATAAACGACTACTTCAACAAAGCCGGTATCATCAAGTATGTACAGTACGCCCCCACGGATATGAAATTGGGCGATATTTACAGCAAAGCCCAATATATGCAAGCCGGGCTGCGCCTGCAAATGGGTTTGGTGAGCCTTATCCGCGGCGGGCACTACACGCCGTTCGATATTGAGCTGGCGCCGGCAATATATGCCCAAAAGTTCTCGCCCACCCTCTATGCCGCCGCCGACAACAAGAAATTAGACGGCTACGGCATCGCCGAGAGTGGCTGGAACTATGCCGCGGGCGGAGACCTGGGGCTGCGTTACCGCTTCTCGCCCAAAGTATCGGCACACCTGCGCGGCGGCTTGCTGTGGATGCGCAACGAAGCCTTCGAAGGCGTGAACAACGACCCCCTCTGGCGCGTGAACCTCATGGCAAACGCATCGGTGGGCGTAACCTTCCATCTGGGCAAAACCGCACCCAATCCCGTAAAGACGGACGGACAGACGTCTATGGTTCCACCCGCACCCGATGACAGCGACCAAAAAGCCGCCGAAGCCGAACGCCTCCGTCAAGAGCAATTGGCACGTGAGCAGGCTGAAAAAGAAGCGCAAGCTAAAATGTTGGCAGATGCCGAAAAACAACGAATGGCAGATGCTGAAGCCAAAGCCAAAGCATATCAGAACGAAGTGGCGGCGCTCCGCATTCCTCCGGTTTATTTCCGCAGGGGAAGCGCTGTTATACACAAGGATATCAACGAAGAAAACCTGAATGAAATCCTCCGTGTTCTCCATGCCTACCCCGAAACGGCAATCCGCATAGAAGGCTGGTGCGACGTAACGGGAACGGAAAGGATTAATGCGCTTCTTTCACAGCAACGAGCCGACTCGCTCCGCAACTATCTGACCGGCAAAGGTATTAATTCCCAGCGTTTTGTATCAGCAAAGGGTATGGGTGTGGATGAAGTAGGCGGATATAGCCAAGAAGCGAGAAGAGTTGTCGTAACACTAAGTTTGGAATAGGAGTGGCGGCAGGAATGTCGCCACTCCCAAGCCTCCGCCCTTTCGACTTCTTTACTCCTTCACCACCTTGTATGTGCCAGTGTCTTTGGCGGTACGGAGTTTGAGGATATAGACGCCGCTGTTCAGGTGCGATATGCTTAAACAGCGGCAAGTGCGGCTTTTTTCTCCTTCCCGTGCTTGATTAGGTAGAAAATCAGCGCGCCTGAAACAACCAATAGCGCTATCGCTATTACCGGCCTGTATGCCAGCCACGCAATGGCGATAACCAACACGCTCCACGCAATGCCCGCTACCGCAACTATCAGCCCTACACCCGCTCCAACGATATTTGCCAAAAAGGGAAGGACTTTAAACAGCGTTTCGACAATGCTGAACATAGCACGCAGCCCGCCGATAACCATCAAGACGCCTACTAACCGAAGCATCCACGTCATCATCGAGTTTTCGGAATGGGCATCGGCAAACATTGTTTCGGCGCCGACCGTCCCCTGTGCCACGCGGGATACGGTTTTGCCGTTTTTTGCCACATACTTTTCAAATGTGTTTCCGTTTACTTTTGCCAAAATAGAAATATCGCACGGCTCGGTCTTAGTTATCGTTACCCGCACATCGCCTATCTGCGGATTGGTGGACGACCCGCCCATATAAACGATATCATATTTATGCCGAATACACTGGTTCTGGCACATTATTGTTGGGCAACAGGTTCTTAATACCTCCCACCGGCATCGCCATTGCCAACACGCCCATCTATACCTGGCCCGGGAAATCAAACGATATCGGCCTCACGCTTACTCCCACGGTAAACGACCCCGAATTTATAAGATGGTTACAGAGCAATAGCAACACCTCCCCGGGGATAGGATTGAATAAAGATACGGATACGGGTAGTAAATGGTCGGCGCGGTTCAATAGCACCAATAACCCCGGCTATCAAGCCGCTGAAGGCGTAAAATTCACGCTTACCGGCAGGCTGCCCAACAATTCCGAGGCAACCACCGACATATACGCACGGTTAAACATGTGGGGGCGTTGGGGCAATGACTGGAACAGCGGCACTGTTGTGTGGATGAACGTCGGTTCCGGTATATCGTGGGCGAAAGCTAGCACCACCTTAAAGGGAAGAGCCTATTATGCCAAGGATGCCACGCAATTTGCGAAACCTACCGATATCAATGGCGATAATAATCTAACCAAGATACCCACAACGGAATACACCGTCACGTCGAGCGATACGCTCAAAGAGGTTACCATAACCTACACCTTCGGCAACCAAACCTTTACCGATGTATTGATGTTGCTGAAGAACTAAATTCACAAGTTTCCCAAGTAGCTGCTGCTTCCAAAGCAGCCGCTACTTTGAGAAGCCTCCGTAGCTCGCGCACTTCTGTGAAGTGTGTGTACAATCTTTTGCAAAGACGACAACCGTTTGCCAATCACAAAAGATATCCAGATGTTTGTATCTACAATGATTTTCATCGCTTATAGCGGACGGCATATAACTCATTCAAAATCTCATCATCTGAAATGGGTACATCCTTCGGACGCGATTTAATAAAGTCACCCAATACGCTTTTCTTAGTTTTCACACTCCAGCCCATTTTCTTGGCCAATGTGTTGAAAAACTGATAATCGGTTGCGGGCAATTCAATGTAGAAACCTTTGGTTGATGTGTTCATAACAACATATTTTATGGTTACAAATATAAATTATTTATCATATAACCACAAGAATAAAACAGCAAAATCGGTTTTTGGTTCATTATTTCCATATAGATGTAGCGCGTTGAAGTATCCCCCGCTCGCGCAAGTTCCTCGTCAAAACGAGCGAACAAGTTCGAGCGGTAATTTGTGTCATAAAGAATTCGAACCCTAATACGCATGTTACATTATCAAATTGCCGGACATACCGTAGCCATTGAAACGCCCGATGCATCGGCAACGGCAGCGTTGCTGCCCAATTTCGATCTGTTTCGTGTTCATGATGCGGCAAACGGCGTGCTGTTCCGCTTGTCGGGCGATCTGCCCCTTGCCGTTCCCAGTTGCCCGCGCTACGACAGTTTCGAGTGGAACGGCATCCAATACGAAGTATATAATACTCCCGGCGGATGGACAATAACCATGCAACTGAACAACTGCAAACAGGTGCTCTATGCCACCCACGACTGGCAGCATATATATACCGACCTGTCGCTGGTGACGAAAAATGAGGCGCTGTTTCTCAATAATTTCCTCGTCATGGCTTTCGGGATGGCATCGGCCCCGGTGAAAACCGTAAAAATGCACGCTTCGGTAATTGAGGCGGATGGCAAAGCGTTGCTGTTTCTCGGCAAAAGCGGTACGGGCAAAAGCACTCACAGCCGCCTGTGGCAGGAATTTGTGCCGGATTGCGCGTTGCTGAACGATGACGAACCGGTGGTGCGCCTTTGTTCCAATGGTATGGTGCGCGTATTTGGTACACCGTGGAGCGGAAAAACGCCGTGCTACAAAAACCGGTCGGCAGAAGTTGCCGCTTTCGTGCACCTGTATCAGCACCACGAAAATAAACTCACGCAGCAGAAAGGGCTGGCCGCCATTTCATCGTTGCTGCAATCTGCCAGTGTGATGCGTGCCAACTCGCACAACAAGGAACTGATAACCTATACCCTGAGCGACATATTGAAACGCACGCCTGTTTATCGCCTCGATTGCCGTCCCGACCGCGAAGCGGTGTCCCTTACGGAACAATTGCTGGAGAGAAGTGCCCTGTAGCGAAATTATCGACATTGAACTCACGCAGAATATCCTGGGCGGAAGCGTACCCAACGTGCCCGGAGAACCCATGTGGGCGTAATAAGTTGGCAGTTAGCATCAGACATCACATAGCCCACAGCCATGGCTCTTGGTTCTAAAATCTTTAAAACAAATATGAAAATCAGAAACTTCTGAACAGAAACCACGCAACAACAAGCGTCAGGACAATATTAAATCCCTGCGCAATAAGAAACGACCAGATATATTTTGAATTTTCTTTCTTGAAGATATCCCTGAAGCTGGTTTCCAGGCCAATGCAAACAAAAGCCAACGAGAAGAGCAACCCGCGCGATTCCTGGGCAATTTTCGAGAGACTTTTCCCGGTTGCCGGTTCAAAAGCAAAGCTGAAGATCAGCGATGCCACAAGAAACCCAAGGACAAATTTTGGGAAACGCTCCCACAAAACACTCCCCGAAGGACGAATATTGGAATTTGTACCTTTGTAAGACCAGTAAATGGATATAGCAAAAGCAGCAACACCCAGCAACACGTTTTGCGCCGATTTAATGATAACGCTGTATTGCTCTGCCGTTTCCCCGATGAATTTTCCCGAAGCCACCACGGCAGCCGTAGTATCAATAGTGCCTCCCAACCAAGCCCCGGCCACCTGCTCACTCAATCCCATCCATTTGGCAAAGAAAGGCAGGATATACATCATCGGGATAGCGACAATAAGAACAAGCGAAACAATGAAAGAGAGTTTTTTAGGGTCGCCCTTGATGGCTCCGCAAGTAGCAATGGCAGCAGAAACACCGCAAATGGAAACTGAGCTCGATAACATCATGGACATTTCAGAATCAACACCCATCTTCCGCGAAACCCAGAAACTGAAATACCACACGCTTAGCACCACAATTACGGCTTGAATCATACCCAGGCTGCCCGCCCTCATAATTTCTCCGAAAAGGATGCTGCTACCCAGGATAACCAAGCCCGCTTTTATGTAATATTCACTCCGGACGGCAGCTCCCATCCATTTGGGTAATCCAATCGTATTACGCACAATCAATCCTATCAGAACAGAGAAAAAGACCGATTCCAGCCCCATTTTTTTCACAAAAGCCACATCGGTTATCACATCAGCCAACAAGGCAAGTGCGTAGATAATGATAAAGGATAAGATAAATTGTCCCTTATCTTTGTTTCCTAAAAAAAGATATCCCAGGTAGGATAACACGGCAATTGATGTAAACAAAACTACCGGATTTTTCATGTAACCCGGCATCAATATGACAAGCAACAAAATGACTCCACCAATGAGCGTAGCCGTCCAGTCTTCGTTCTTTAAGGATTTTAACATTTTGAATGAGATTTTTGATTTTCTTCGCCAAAGGTATAAATAAATTTTATTTCTCATCCGTTATTTACGTCATTTCGTCGATACAATCCATTCGTTTGTCTATTTCATTTGTTATCCAGGTGACATCCGGTTATTTTTGTTCCGGTTTTAACAGCGAATTTGCAGTTTTGGTCGATCGCTTATCAAAATCAGTTAAATTAATAAACGTATGAAAAGATTTGTTTTATTTATCGGATTACTACTCATCGGGGTGTCAATTTTCGCTCAAAATAACGGAAGAATTACGGGGAAAATTGTCGATCAGGAAACAAAAGAGCCTGTTGCCCAGGCCAATGTTCGCATTTTACATCAGAAAGATAGCCTGTATCTCAACGGAGTAGCCAGTGACCAGGAAGGTAATTTTGCCATATCGGTTCCTTACGGAAACTACATCATACACGTTACGTATGTTGGCCACCATGATCTTTTTCGTAATGTGACCATCAGTAATACAAACAGAACGGCTAATTTAGGTAGCGTTGAGCTCGGAACAGACAATATCCTGCTCGATGCGGCAGTGGTAACGGCAAAAGCTGCAGAAATTGTAGTCAGGGGAGATACCGTTGAATACAATGCTGACTCGTACAAGGTGACCGAAAGTGCTATTCTCGAGGATCTGCTGAAAAAGATGCCGGGGATTGAAATAGATTCGGAAGGGAAGATAACCGTTAACGGCCGTGAAATAAAAAAAATCATGGTAGACGGTGAAGAGTTTTTCAGCACTGACCCGAAAGTGGCCTCGAAGAATCTGCCCGCCAAAATGGTCGAAAAGTTGCAAGTCCTTGACCGGAGAACAGATATGGCGCAGATGACCGGATTTGATGACGGAGAAGAAGAGACCATCATCAACCTGATGGTAAAACCCGGGATGAAAGAAGGTTTGTTTGGTAACGCCTTTGTGGGATACGGCACAAAAGACCGGTACGAAGGGAATGCGATGGTCAATTATATGAAGGACAAGAACCAATATACTGTTTTGGGTGGTTTTAACAACACCAACAATGCCGGATTTTCCGATTTGGCATCTTCGATGTTTGGAAGTGGAGGTGGTGGAGGTAGAAGGATGTTCTTTGGCGGACGAAGCGGAATCACCACATCCGGAAATGCAGGTTTTAATTTCAGCCAGCAATTTACCAACAAACTGAAGCTCGGCGGTAATCTCCGGTATGGAAATACTGACAACAATACACTTTCCAAAACACATACACAAAATATTCTCAGCAGTGGTAACACATTGGAAGACGAAAATAATTCCAGCAACAATTACAGCCAGAATGTCAACATGGACCTGCGCCTGGAATGGACACCCGATACGTTGACGAGAATTATTTTTAATCCTGAAGGATCGGTTTACAACAATCGAAGGACTGAGCTCAGCGACTTTCTGACCACAACCGAAACCCTGGAGGATTCCATAAATTACGGAGATTCAAGATATAATTCCACGGGTGACGGAAAGAACCTTTCTGCGCGGTTGGATGTGAGCCGTACACTCGGTAAAAAAGGCCGTATATTGAGTGTTCAGTTGCGTGGAGGAATGTCCGATTCTGAAAATGAAGGGACAAATCTATCCAACACTTTTTACAACGGAACGAAACCCGATGACCTTATTGATCAGCGGTTTGTCAATACCAATGATTCCAAAAACTGGCGCGGTTATGTATCTTACGTTGAGCCGTTGGGAAACAACAACGCTATTCAGTTTGCCTATCAGTATCGCCAAAATATTTCCGGATCGGATAAAGATACCCGTGTTAAGGATGAGTCAGGTAATTACACGGTTTTAGATGAACAGTACAGCAAACGTCTGGAAAATAATTTCACCAATCAGGAGATTGAGTTTAACTTTCAGTCTGTTCGTCAGAAGTACGATTATACGATTGGGTTCTCTGTACAACCTTCAAGCTCGCAAAGCAAAACGTTTATAGGAGACAATAAAATCAGTGATTTTACCCGAGATGTGGTCAATTACGCACCCATGGCGCAGTTCAACTACAGATGGACACGACAGCATAACCTGAGGCTCCGTTATTTTGGCAATACCGATCAACCTTCGGTAACCCAACTGTCTCCGGTAGTGGATGTTTCGAACCCGCTGAACATCACTTACGGGAATCCCGATTTGAACCCATCCTTTGAACACAGGCTGAATCTTCGGTATCAGAATTTTAATCCCGAAAAGAACCGTTCCATGGGTTTTTTTGGAGACATCCGTTACCTGACTAATGATATCGTTTCATCCACCATGACCGACCGGGAAACGGGACGCAGGGAGACCACGTATGAAAATGTAGCGGGTAACTGGAATGCCAACGGCCGTATGATGATGAACATCCCGTTGAAGAACATCAGATTCTCTGTTTTCTCCATGTCATTTGCCAGCTATAATCATGCAAACGGTTTCTCTAATCTGGAGAAAAACCTGAGCCGCAGGCTCAATCTGGGTGAAACGCTCGGGTTAAATTACCGGTCTGACCTGATAGATTTTGGAATCCGCGGTAACATTAGCTATAACAAAGTAAAAAATAGCCTGGAAGGACAACAAGACCAGGAGTTTCTTAATTACGGTGGAAATGCCAATACCACCCTTTACCTTCCCTGGGATATGTCCATTGAGAGCGATATCAACTACAGTACCAATTCAGGTTATTCCGATGGTTTTACGCAAGACGAGTGGTTATGGAATGCTTCCATTCAGAAGCAATTGTTTAAACAAAAGAACGGCACCATCCGTTTAAAGATATATGATATTCTGCAACAACGCAGCAACATCAGTAGATCTGTGACGTCCAACTATATTCGTGACACAACAACCAACACGCTTACCACCTACTTCATGGTACACTTTGTTTATCGTTTCAATATTTTTAAAAATGGAGCAACACGAGAAGACATGATGCCTCAGCACGGTCCCGGTCCCGGAAGAGGTTTTGGACGTGGCCATGGCGGTTAATGCTACGGAGACACCTTTAATTACCCAAATTTTAAACTGGATTTACAATGGAAAATCGCATCAGGAACAACACGACCAATACATACGCAGTCATTCTTGTGCACATTTTATTGTGGAGCATGATTGTGGTTGCACCCTATTTTTTTATTGACCGGGAAAGGCTTTTTCGCTGGGACCTGTTCATCCGTTCAACACCCGATACATTGGGGTTGTTGCTGGTTTTCTATATCAATTATTTTCTGCTGATAAAACAGTTTTTATTTAAAGGGAGAACAAGGGAATTCATTTTATATAACTTGCTGTTGATCGTTGCCGCTGCCGTACTCATGCATTTTGGAAATGATTTGTTGCGATGGATAAGCCCGGAACATATGCCTCGACGCGGTGGCCGTAAATTCAGGCCTTCGCCCTGGCTTTTTGTCATCCGGAACTTAACTACTTTAGTAACCATGATGGGATTAAGCGTTGCTCTGAAAATGACTTTTCGTTGGTTTGAAGTGGAGAGTGAGCGGAAAGAGCTGGAAAAAGCAAAATCGGAAGCTGAATTACAAAACATGAAAAATCAGATCAGCCCTCACTTTCTGCTCAACACCCTCAATAACATCTATGCACTGGTGGAATTTAATCCTTCCAAAGCACAACAGGCTGTGCTAGATTTGAGTAAACTATTGCGTCACATCCTTTACGACAACGACAAACCGCTTGTTCCTTTGCATCAGGAAGTGGATTTTATCAAAAATTACGTTGACCTGATGCGGATCAGGCTGTCTGAAAATGTAAAGCTGAACACACAACTTTCAGTAAAAACAAACAGCGGTACACCCATAGCACCGTTAATTTTTATATCTTTGATTGAAAATGCTTTTAAACACGGGATCAGCGGTGATAAACCATCATTTATCGATATTTCTTTGTCGGAAACACCCGATGGAAAAATCGAATTTGTTTCCCGGAACAGTTACTATCCCAAGTCGGAGGCAGACAAGAGCGGTAGCGGAATCGGACTAGGGCTCGTTAAAAAACGGTTGGAAATGGCTTATCCAGGGCGGTATCAATGGGATTCCGAAGTTACCGGAGACACCTACTCCACCACTTTGATCATCAATACGAAAGAAGATTAATAACGTTATGAAACTGAATTGCTGGATAGTTGACGATGAGCCACTGGCATTGGGATTACTTGATTCTTATGTTCAAAAAACACCTTTTTTAAACTCGACCGGCAAATACTCCAGCGCCATACAGGCAATGAACAATATGCCCAACGAGCGCATAGATGTGATTTTTCTCGACATTCAAATGCCTGAAGTGAATGGCATGGAATTTGCACGGTTCCTGGATAAAAACACTCGTATTATTTTCACTACCGCTTTCAGCGAATATGCTCTGGATGGGTACAAGGTCAATGCTTTGGATTATCTACTGAAACCTTTCTCCTACTCCGAATTTTTAAGTGCTTCGAAAAGGGCATTGGAATGGTTTGAAATGAAAGCCGCTTCGGAGGAGAAGGGAGAATCTGAAGTTTCGGGAATTTTCGTCCGCTCCGACTATAAGCTGGTGCATGTCCTTTTTGATGACATCCTATTGGTTGAGGGGTTGAAAGATTATATTAAAATTTTCACCGGTAAAGATCCCAAGCCCATCCTTACGCTCATGAGTATGAAATCGATGGAAGATGAATTGCCAGCTACACGGTTTATTCGTGTACATCGGTCGTTTATCGTGAATCGCGATAAGATTGTCCGGGTAGAAAAAAACCGCATTATCATCGGAAAGCACGAAATCCCTATCGGTGAAACTTACCGCAAAGCGTTTATGGAAGAAATTAATGGGAAGTAAATAAAAAATATTCTATTCCAATCGCCGCTTATAAATTTCAAAATTCTCTTCATCAAAACACACGAAAGTAACTTCTTCCACAAATTTAGCCGGAAAATTTTTCACTGCATCCACAGCTATTTCAGCTGCTTTTTCCTTCGGAAACCGGTAAACCCCGGTACTGATGTTGGGAAAGGCTATCGATTTCAATCCTTGCTCATCGGCAAGTTTAAGTGAATTTACATAACACTCCTTCAGCAGACTCTCTTCGTTTCGGCTTCCACCGTGCCAAACGGGTCCTACCGTATGTATAACGTGTTTTACCGGCAACCGGTAACCACGGGTTATTTTAGCTTTTCCGGTTTCACAACCGTTCAACGTTCTGCACTCTTCCAGCAACTCCGGCCCTGCAGCACGGTGGATCGCCCCGTCTACCCCACCTCCACCCAATAACATACTGTTTGCAGCATTTACAACAGCGTCCACTTCCAGTCGGGTTATATCGGCTTTTACCCATTTAATTTTCATTTTTTTCAATCGATTAAAACCATTTTCTCTTTTTAAAATACCCAATCATCCCGGCGACAATGAGTAACATTATGCCCCAGACGATAAAGTATCCGTATTTCCAGTGCAACTCGGGAAAATTATCAAAATTCATTCCGTAAACACCCACAATAAAAGTTAACGGGATAAAAATCACCGAAAAAATGGTGAGTACGGTCATGGTGTCATTGAGTTTTGTACTCATCGATGAATGGTACATGTTTAATTCATCGTAAAGTACTTCGCGGTAATAATCAAGCAGGTCAACTGCCTGATTGATATTGTCCTGAAGCTCTTTGTAATGCTTTTCGTTTTCCTCCTGTATAAAATCCGTATCCAGTTTCACCAGTCCCATAATCATTTCTTTTGCCGGTTTTATATCAACACGTAAATTATTGAGCTCGTGTTTAAAAAGGTTGATTATCTTAAGTGTTTCTTTATTGGTGTCCAGAATAAGTTTTCCTTCAAGTGTTTCCACTTTTTCGCCGTAAACACCTAAAATATAGATATAATTATCGATCACGACATCCAGCAGGGTGAACGCCAGATAATCGGATCCGGATGTGCGGATTTTAGTTTTGTGCTTGCGAATCCTTTCCCGGACAGGTTCAAACACATCGCCTTTTTCTTCCTGAAAAGTGACAAGAATCTTGTCCATCACGATAAGACTCAGGTTATCGACCAACACTCTGTTCTTTTTCTCATTAAACTCCATCATCTTTATGGAAACGAAGAAACCGTTATCAAACTCCTCCGCCTGTGGACGGGACGATGGCTCCATCACATCCGAGAGGATATCAGCGGGAATAGAAAAGATATCCGACAAATCACGGATAATTTGTTCGTTGTGCAATCCGTCAACGTTTATCCAGGTGATGGAATCAGAGCTCAAATACTTCCTCAGTTCCCCGGTATCTTTTATTTCCGTTTCACGTACCCCTTCCAGGTCAAAATCGATGACCTGAACACGTATGTCTTCGGCTTTCTTTTTCCCTCTGAATTTCAATTCATAGGGTGAAAGGCCAATGTCTTCTTTCTTCTTATGTGGAATATAAGGCATAAAAATTTAGGATTTTCACAAAGTTAATCATTTCATAAAAAAAATGCGGATTACGAAAAAAGTTTCGCAACCCGCAACTTGTTAAAACCCAATTCCGAAATCGAGAATTGTAATTCCTATCATTCTTCTCCCAACAAGATCTTTACAATCTGGATGGCCGATTTCGCCACCGGGGAGCCCGGGCCAAAAATAGCGGCAACCCCTGCCTTGTAAAGGAAATCGTAATCCTGGGCGGGAATTACACCACCGGCGATAACGATAATATCGGGACGGCCTAATTTAGCCAGTTCTTCAATGACCTGAGGAACAAGCGTTTTATGTCCGGCTGCCAACGAAGATACGCCCAGCACGTGAACATCGTTTTCTACGGCCTGGCGGGCAGCTTCTGCCGGAGTCTGGAAGAGCGGTCCCATATCCACATCGAAACCGCAGTCGGCATAACCCGTAGCAACCACTTTTGCTCCACGGTCGTGTCCGTCCTGTCCCATTTTTGCCACCATGATTCTCGGCTGGCGGCCTTCTTTCCTGGCAAATTTTTCGGTCATCGCACGTGCTTCCTCGAGCGTGGCGTCTGATTTTGATTCTGCTGAATACACTCCTGAAATTGTTCTGATTACTGCATTATAACGTCCTACAACTTTTTCGCAGGCATCGGATATTTCGCCCAGTGTAGCGCGAACCCGTGCTGCTTCGACCGATAGTTCAAGGAGATTTCCCTGTTTAGTTTCCACGCATTTGGTAATGGCGTCCAGCGCTTTGCGCACCGCTTCGTTATCTCGTCCGGCCTTAAGTTGTTCCAACCGGGAAATTTGCTGTTTCCGTACTTCGGTATTATCCACTTCAAGAATATCGATGGGGTCTTCTTTCTCCAGCCGGCAAACGTTTACACCGATTATCTTCTGTGCTCCCGAATCGATACGGGCTTGAGTACGTGCGGCAGCCTCTTCAATACGCATTTTGGGAACACCCGTTTCAATAGCCTTAGCCATTCCGCCCAGTTTCTCAATTTCCTGAATCAACGCCCACGCTTTGTCCACCAGTTCCTGGGTAAGCGATTCCACGTAATAGGAGCCTGCCCACGGGTCAACCTGTTTGGTGATCTGCGTTTCTTCCTGGATATAGATTTGCGTGTTACGGGCAATACGGGCCGAGAAGTCGGTCGGCAGAGCGATGGCCTCGTCCAATGCATTTGTGTGCAACGATTGCGTGTGTCCCAGAGCAGCCGCCATAGCTTCGATACAAGTACGTCCCACATTGTTGAACGGGTCTTGTTCGGTCAACGACCAACCTGATGTCTGCGAATGGGTTCTTAACGCCATCGATTTTGGGTTCTTCGCGCCCATGCTTTTCACAATCTTCGCCCAAAGCAGCCTGGCTGCCCTCATTTTGGCAATTTCCATGAAGTGGTTCATACCAATGGCCCAGAAGAACGACAAGCGGGGAGCAAAAGCATCGATATTGATGCCCGCGTTGATTCCAGCACGCAGGTACTCAATGCCATCAGCCAAGGTATAAGCCAGTTCTATATCGGCTGTCGCTCCTGCTTCCTGCATATGGTATCCCGAAATGGAAATAGAGTTGAACTTCGGCATCTTCTGTGACGTAAACTCAAAAATATCGGCAATGATTTTCATGGAGAATTCGGGTGGATAGATGTAGGTGTTTCGCACCATAAATTCTTTCAGGATATCGTTCTGAATCGTTCCAGCCATCTCTTCCAGATTAGCTCCCTGTTCCTGTGCCGCAACAATATAGAAAGCCAGGATGGGTAACACAGCCCCGTTCATGGTCATGGAAACAGACATCTTGTTAAGCGGAATTCCATCGAAAAGAATTTTCATGTCTTCCACCGAACAAATCGATACCCCAGCTTTGCCCACATCGCCTACCACACGCTCGTTGTTGGCATCATATCCACGGTGTGTGGGTAGATCGAAAGCAACGGACAATCCTTTTTGGCCCGAAGCCAGGTTGCGGCGATAAAAGGCATTGGACTCTTCGGCGGTAGAAAATCCGGCATATTGACGAATAGTCCACGGACGCATTACATACATGGTAGAATAAGGTCCACGCAAGAAAGGCTCCACTCCGGCAGCATATCCGAGATGTTCCATTCCTTCGAGATCTTCCCTTGTGTATACAGGTTTTACCGGAATTTGTTCCGGTGTAAGCCAATCGGCTTTTATTTCATTTTTCTCAGCCCACCCGGCAACGTCTGTTGCTTCAAAGCCAGCCGATTTAAAATCAATACTTTTGAAATCAGGTTTCATGTTTTTTCTTTTTTAGAGCCAGGACTCTTAAATTCAAGAGCCAAGACTTTTAAATATTATTTTTTCTGTATGAAATGTACTTTATCTTTAATCGTATACTATTTTTCCTATCAATCCAAGCCCAATGTCTTGATTCTTGTTTCTTTTTGTCTAGACAAACGGCGCGATAAAGTTTGCCGCCGATAACAGCACGCTGAACATCAATACCAGTTTTGCAGTGTGGGTATCGAGAAACTGTATTTTTACCAGGTTGTCAACAGTAGCTGTTTTCATGAGTTTGATGTTTTTTATGGCCAATGGAAAAGTAACGAGCACCACAAAAACAACAGGATGCAGAAAACGCATCATTACGGCAATAGCTACTATAAGATAAGCCACCAGCAACAACGTTTGATACACTATTTGCGATCCCTCCAGCCCCAACTTCATCGCCTGCGTTTTAATGCCGGCTTCCTTGTCCTGAAGCATATCGCGGGTATTGTTAGCGTGCAGTATAGCTACGATAAGCATTCCCACGGGTGTGCTGATCAGCAATATCGGCCAGTAGAGTTCCGTTGTCATGACATACACCACGCCTAAAGTGATAGACAATCCATAACAGATGAATATTACCAAGTCACTCATACCGGCATACTTGAACTTATAATAAAGTGTGGAGCTGATAATCCCTATTGTTCCTATAATAAGCAAAGGAAACCCTGTGTTTACCAACAGGTAAATACCCAGGAGGATACCTGCAGACAGTACCAAGTACCCGTACAGCAACACCGGCTTCGGTTCAAAGATACCGAGAACGATAAGGCGTACGGGGCCTGTTTTTTCCAGTTTATCCACTCCTCTTACGTAATCGTGATATTCACTGATGAGGTTTCCGGCTGCATGAAATATTACTGCTCCGATTATCGCTAGCATGCCAAAGAGCCAATTCACTTCAGCCACAACACCGGTTTTGTACATGTAAAACACGTACGAAAAAGCGATCATTGCCGGTGATCCCGACGCGGGCCAGGACCAGGGATGTGCAACCATTAACCAGTGTTTGAGCTTGGGCATATTTTGTTTGGATTGTTAGAGTAATCTCTTGTTAAACCCTTTCAACGTTTCATACACGTTGCTGCGAACATGGATGAAGTATTCAATTCCGTGAGCTTTCAAATCGTCCATACAAGCGGGAGCGCCTGCAACTACAAAGATCTCTTTTCCGCCTTTTAACAGATAAAAAGCCTTGGGAGCCAACTCCACATACTCGTCGTCGCTTGAACAGAGAACCACCACGTCGGCTCCTGCATTACGGGCAGCAGTTACGCCATCTTCCACTGTTGGAAAACCGTTGTTGTCAATGATCTGGTATCCTGCACACGAGAAGAAGTTGCTGGAGAATTGCGAACGAGCGAGGCGCATAGCCAGGTTCCCGATAGTAAGCATAAACACTTTCGGTGTTTTACCGCTCTTTTCGGTAGCCAAACGAAGCGTGTTGAACGGTTCGGCCAAACGCCGTATCACAAGTGGCTTCAGTGCCGTCTTGTCTCCAGTACCGCACCCACACGAATGATCTTTAGGATCAGCTAATTTTTCAGCCATTTTTTCCGTGAAATTTGGATACTGGTTGGTTCCCAGCAGAATTTCTTTTCTGTTGGCCACTGCATTAAAACGAGCATCGCACGATGCTGCGATGGCATCTTGTACAGTACCTGCTTTGAGAGCTTCGTAAAAACCTTTTTCTTCAGTTTCGAGGAATAATTTCCAGGCTTGTTCGGCAAGCGATACAGTTAATGTTTCTATATAGTAAGAGCCCGAAGAAGGATCGGTAACTTTATCGAAGTGTGCTTCTTCTTTTAACAACAGTTGCTGATTCACGGCAATGCGTTTCGCAAATTCGGATGGCGTTTCAAACGCTTCGTCAAAAGGGCGTACTGTCAGCGAATCCACCGCACCAAGAGTAGCCGACATAGCTTCGGTTTGTGTCCGTAGCAAATTCACGTACGGGTCATAAAGCGACTGATTAAATCGCGATGTGGAAGCGTGAATATTCATTTTGGCCGCACAAAGGCAAGTGCCGTCTGCAGCAGTGTTTTCACATTCAATATAAGGAGGGCAAGGCGGCTTGTATGCATTCACAATCTCGGCCCACAACCAACGTCCCGCACGGAATTTGGCAATTTCCATAAAATAGTTGGATCCTACACCCAATTCAAATTTAATTTTTTTGGCTACTAACGACGGGGCAAGCCCTTTTCCGATAAGTGCACCCAACAACTGATTTGCGTAGGAAAGGCTGAAGCCCAACTCCTGGTAGCTGTATGCCCCGGCATCGTTCAGCAAGTTTCCGGTAATGGAAATACTTCTGTAGCGGGGAAGCGAAGCCGTGATTTTCACCATTTCGGCAGCATCGTTCATCCAGTTGGGTACATCCACTCCTTTTTTCAGGATCTTCCGGAACGGATCGTACTCGATGGAGCCAAAACATCTCAGAAGGTCCAGGTTTTGCGAAGTAACGTATGCCACCACCAGCCGGGCAAGCTCGTGTGTTTTGGAGATACAGGTTCTGAAGTTCAACTCCACTTTATCGGGAGCGATGCCGTTGAGAAGAACTTTGAGGTTTTCCGCCGAAAGGTCATTCTTCGGAAGATGAAACCCAAGTGATGTAACACCTTTGTCCAACAGCGACAAGGCTTTCCTGTTGGCATCGGCATAATCATTCACGTCGATATCCTGACGCACATACCAAACATTGTCCTTTCTTGTGCTGCGCACGTAAGGGAATTGTCCCGGCAGATTTCCGGCCGAAGAAAACCCCTCGATGTTTTCGGCCCTGTAGAAAGGATTTACATTAAAACCTTCGTTTGTTTTCCACACCAGTCTTTTTTGAAAGTCAGCCCCTTTCAGGTCTTTGTTTATAACTTCCATCCACTCTTCCGTGGATACCGGAGGAAAATCGGTAAAAAGTTTTTCTTTCTGATTACTCATAATTTACTCATATTTATTATTTTAGGTCTTTTCATGCTAACAAGGAAAGTAAGGGATGATAGAAAAAAATATTGTCTTTGTTCTTACTCTCAATAAGCTTGCAAAATTACTCTTTTTTGCTTAGTTAAAAAAGTGTTTTAGGGATTTGTTTTTGAGAAGTTAACAGCAAAAAAATAGTTTTCTTTCTTTTGCTTATTGTTGTTAGCGAATGTTTTGTAAATTTGGACGAAAAAACGGTTATTCTGAATCCTCGGTCCGGACGAGGTTATGGTTTAACTCGGGTTTTCGCTTTAATTTTAATCGTATGAAATATCTTTTTTCTTTTTACATTTTTATCGTCGGCTGTGCAACCGTTGCCTCTGCACAACAGACAAACATCGTATTTATCGGTAACAGCATCACGCAGGGAGTTATACTGGATAACCCGCACGAAGAAGCGCCTCCCGTGCAGGCTGTACGGTGGCTTGAGCAACGAATCCCGGGAAAAATTGAATTTCGCAATTGTGGTATAAGTGGCTCGACTACAGTGAACTTTCTACCCGCTTCCAACACTTTTTTCACAAGAGTGAAAGCTGCTGCCGACGAGTTATCGAAAGAAGGCGGGACGCTTCTCTTCTCCATTATGCTAGGAACTAACGACAGCGCGTTGCGTGGAAACCTCAAGTCTCGCATGCAGCCGGAACAATATTATACAAACATGAAGGCGATCACGGATGAGCTCCTGAGGTTATATCCTTCCAGCCGGATCGTGCTCAACCGGCCCATATGGTACAGCCCCACCACACACAACAGATCCACTTATCTGCAGGAAGGACTGGAGGTATTGCAGTCTTATTTTCCGGAGTTGAAGAAACTGGCAGCCGATTATGGCTCCATTTTCCCCGGACAGGTAATGCTGGGAGACACAGCCGCATTCGATCATTTCAAGGACAACAAACCGCTCTTTTTCAAAGAAGAAGGTAATTCAGGAACGTTTTACCTTCATCCGAACAAGACAGGTGCGCAAAAACTCGGTGAATTCTGGGGGAAGGCAATCAAACAGGCGGTTCAACCCAAAGAATGGGCAGAATACTCGTTGGGAACTGTAAAAGACACTCCGGCAATGGACAAGGAGGATTCAAGAGGCATGCTTGCTCCTTCTGTGCGCGTATACCTGCCCGATCCCGATAAAGCTACAGGAAGAGCAGTTATTGCCTTACCCGGCGGAGGGTATCAGGGGCTGGCTGTTTTTCACGAAGGGTTCGATTGGGCACCTTTTTTCCTGGAAAGGGGCATTGCTCTTGTCGTACTGAAGTACCGGATGCCGCAAGGCAATCCCTCTGTTCCGTTTATTGATGTTAAGGCAGCTTTCGATCTGGTGAAACAGCATGCTTCGGAATGGCGCATTAATCCGGAGGATATCGGTATAATGGGCTCATCGGCAGGCGGGCACCTGGCTTCAACTTACGCTACGCATACGACCGGCGCCGACCGTCCCGCCTATCAGATACTGCTTTACCCGGTAATAACCATGGATAAAACATTTACACACGCTGGATCGAGAAAAAATCTGATCGGGGAAGATCCTTCGCCAGAACTTACCAGCAAATACTCTAACGATAAACAAGTAACCGGAGAGACGCCTCCGGCGTTTGTTATCTTCGCTGCAGACGATAAGGTTGTCCCTCCGCAAAACGGATTCCGATATGTTGAAGCATTGCAACGGAACAACGTCCCGGTAACATTTTTGTTGTATCCGGCCGGAGGTCACGGTTTCGGATACAGGGAATCCTATTCGTATCATTCTCTTTTTCTTTCCGAACTATCGAAGTGGCTGGAGGGGTTACGTGAATAGACCTTCAAAAGACAGGTAAGCGGAAAATATGTTTAACTTTTGTGTTAATTTTAACAATTAAAATTATGGCTTATTCAACTGCAAGAGCTGTCGAAACCATTGAAGTTAATGGCCACAGCTATCGTTACAGTTCATTGAAGAATCTGCCGGGGGAGGCCATTGAGCACTTACCCTTCAGTATCCGGATTCTTCTGGAAAACGTGTTGAGGAATTACGACGGCTTCAGCATCACCGATGATCATATTCAGACGTTGACCCATTGGTCGCCCAATCCCGTGGACAAAGATATCCCGTTTAAACCGGCACGTATCTTGATGCAGGATTTTACCGGCGTGCCGGCTGTAGTGGATATGGCTTCACTAAGAGCTGAATACGTCCGTCACGGAAAAAACGGACAAAAAATCAATCCGGCTATTCCGGTCGATTTGGTTATCGATCATTCGGTTCAAGTGGATTATTTCGGGACCAATTACTCCTACAGCAAGAACGTGGAGTTGGAATACGAAAGGAACAAGGAGCGTTACGAACTGCTGAAATGGGCACAAAAAGGATTGAAAAACTTTACCGTTGTGCCACCTGGAATGGGTATATGCCATCAGGTAAACCTGGAATACCTGGCTCAGGGAATCACAATACGCGACGGATGGTTGTTTCCCGACACCCTGGTGGGAACCGACTCACACACACCAATGGTAAACGGGATCGGAGTTGTCGGCTGGGGCGTAGGTGGAATTGAAGCGGAAGCTGCCATGCTGGGACAGCCTATTTTCTTCACTTGTCCCGAAGTTATCGGGCTAAAACTTGCCGGCACCATTCCGGCGGGCTGTACGGCCACAGATATGGTACTGTCCATTACAAAAGTGCTGCGTGAAAAAGGTGTGGTGGGAAAATTCGTGGAAGTTTTTGGTGACGGGCTGGACAACCTGACGGTAACCGACCGGGCTACCATTGCCAATATGTCACCCGAATTCGGATGTACGGTAACCTATTTTCCCATTGACAACCGGACGTTGGAATACATGCACGTTACCAACCGTTCACCGGAGCAGATAAAGATTGTGGAGGAATACAGCAAGGAAAACCTGTTGTGGAGAACAGGCAACGAGAAGATCGCTTATTCATCGGTAGTGGAGTTCGACCTATCCACGCTGGAGCCGACCGTCTCCGGGCCAAAACGGCCTCAGGACAAAATTCCGGTAAAAGAGCTGGGATACAAATTTTCCGAGTTGCTTGAAAAAGAACACAACCGGAAGTACCAATCCCCTCTGCAACGTTCGGAGTCAGCATGGTTGGCCGACGGCGGTTCGGGAACAGAGTTCACCTTCGGTAAAACGCCTGTCGAAGGCGCTGCTCCACACGAAATCATTGCGGAATCCCTGCAATCCGTACGCATTAAACACAAGAACAAAGAACTTATCCTCAGCGACGGGAGCATCGTTATTGCGGCCATCACCAGCTGTACCAACACCTCTAATCCTGCCGTGATGATTGGCGCCGGGTTATTGGCCCGTAATGCGGTAGAAAAAGGATTAAGGACCAAGTCGTGGGTAAAAACTTCGCTGGCCCCCGGCTCAAAAGTGGTTACGCAGTACTTGAAACGGGCGGGACTAAATGAATATTTTGATGCGTTGCGTTTCCATACCGTAGGTTATGGATGCACCTCCTGTATCGGTAACTCCGGTCCTTTACCGCCACAAATAGCGGAAGCCGTTGAGAAAGGAGATCTGGTAGTGGCGTCAGTCTTATCGGGGAACCGAAATTTCGAGGCACGGGTCCACCCGCAGGTCAAAATGAATTTCCTGATGTCGCCCATGCTGGTAGTAGCTTATGCATTAGCCGGACGCGTCGATATTAACCTTATGGAGGAACCCCTGGATTATGATCCTAACGGAAATCCTGTCTATCTGGCAGACGTTTGGCCCGGTCGGGAAGAGATTGTGGAAACCATCAACAAATGTGTGAAACAAAACGATTTTCAAGAAGTGTATGATGTTATTTTCGAAGGTTCAAAAGATTGGCAGGAGCTGAAAGTAAATCTCGATGAAAATTTCGAATGGAACAGGCAATCCACCTATATAAAAGAAGCTCCGTTTTTTAAAGACCTCACTGTAGACCCCGACCCGATGATCAATATCCGAAACGCCCGCGTACTTCTCTACCTGGGCGACTCGGTAACCACCGATCACATTTCGCCGGCAGGTTCATTCCGGGAAGAGAGTGCCGCAGGACAGTACCTGAAAGCCCACGGAGTGGGGAAAGCGGATTTTAACTCATACGGGGCACGGCGCGGAAACCACGAAGTGATGATGCGAGGTACTTTTGCCAACGTGCGTATCAGAAACAGAATCGTTGACCGGGAAGGTGGTTTCAGCCGGTATTTTCCGACCGATGAGGTAAAAACCGTTTACGAAACAGCGATGGCGTATAAACGGGATAAAACGCCCTTAATCATCATAGCGGGTAAAGAATACGGTTCAGGTTCTTCCCGCGACTGGGCAGCCAAAGGAACTTTCCTGTTGGGTGTAAAAGCCGTCATAGCCGAAAGCTTCGAACGCATTCACCGGAGTAATCTCGTAGGAATGGGGGTAGCACCGCTTGTATTCCTCGCAGGTGAGAATGCGGAAACCCTCGGTCTGGACGGAACCGAAACCTACAACATCACCGGGCTGGCCGACAACCTGATCCCCCATAAATTACTGGAGGTTGAAGCGGTACATCCTGACGGAAAAGTGACCGTATTCGAAGTGGAAGTACGTTTGGATTCCGCTATCGAAATTGAATACTACAGAAACAACGGAATCTTGCAGTACGTGCTGAGGGATTACCTGAAGAACAGTTGATAAAAATGTTGTGGATAAGATTTACCACGCTTTCAACTCAACCAGTAAACCGGCAATTTTCCCCACCACAGCTTCGGCATATCTTTTGCCTTTTTCGGCGGTGGATTTTGCAGGATTACCTATCCCTGTGTCTTCGGAAACCTGTTGCCAGGGTCGTGGTAACCAGCCAACTTTTTGATTGATGGACTCCATCGGTAAGGGAGATGTTTTGCCATTACCGGCTTGTTCCATCTTCACCAAATCGGGACGGTAATGGAGCAGTACCGAGGTTTCCTGCTCCCCACCGTGCTCATCGATCTTCTCTTCAAAGTAGGCACCGGCAGGTACAATGGACCACCAGTCCACGGCGATAACGGTAAAATCGGGATATTTCTTGGCTAAATCGCGAATGTAGGTTTTGAATGTATTGCCGCCGTGTCCGTTTACGATAACCAGCTTTTTTAATCCTTGCCCGTGCAGGGAATCGACTATATCGCACAATATGGCTTTTTGCGTCTCGCTGTTCGTGTGAATGCACAACGGCAAGTCCCATTGTCCGGGGTTTTGTGATCCGAAATAAACCGGCGGCAGAACAGCACACAACACGCCGGATTTCTCATAAGCGAGTAAAGCGCTCTCCAAGGCTATATGATGCGATAAGTAACAATCCGTAAGGTACGGTAAATGATAATTGTGCGGCTCAAAAGCGCCCCAGGGTAATACCACGGCATCGTAGCTGGCTTCTTTTACGTCCTTCCAGTTGGCAGACCTTAAATCAATTGAGTTCATATGTTGAAAAATTAAATGTCAATAACGAATAGCCGTTTTCTTATCTGCTTTTCCAATCAACAGGAAAATAAAAATCATCATTACAATTTCCACAAGAACCACATACGGAAAAACATTCATTCCAAACTTTTCGGTCAGTATGCCGATTGAATAATTTATAATTGTATTTCCGGTGAGCGCAATGAGCATCGCAAAACTGAAAGCCGTCCCGGAAACCTCCTTGAAGATTTCACCTACCAAACCCAGCATGACCGGAAAACCCGGGGCCAGGCCGCTACCGATAAGAAACATTCCCAGCAAGTGCATAAAGTAGGATGCCGGTAGCACCAGACAGATCAACCCGAGCGAAAACAGCAATAACGACAATTGAATCAACCGAAAATGATGCCATTTTTTCAATACGCTTCCCGTAAGAATTCTCATGCAAACCAGTCCTGAGACAGAAACCGATAATGCTATCAATGCCTGATATTGAGGCACGGCAAGTTTATCAATAAAAAACGAAACCGACCAATTGTTGATTATGGCTTCGAAGGCCGACTGAAAAAACAGGTAAAAACAAATGGCCATAAACAGCTTGTTCTTTACAAAAACAGGAATGAGCTTTAACGATATTTTTTCCTTTTGAACGGTCAACGGATAATTGATGAGAAGAAAAATTAAGGCAACAGCCAGGCTGATGCCACTCACCACATCAATAACCAAGGTGTAATGTATCTCATCTATCCGGCTCAGGATCATTGGCATGGAAAATGCACCAATACCGTAAAACAATCCTAGCCAGTTCAGGTTTATGATTTTATTTTTTCCTTCGCTTAAGTCGGAAACCAATGCGCTGGTACCGCCGTTAATGACTCCACCGCCCAATCCGAAAAAGAAAATACCGGCCCTCAACAAGTGAAGGGAACCCACGTGGACTATCCCGAAAAACCCGAGCGATAGAAACAGCGAAGCAACGGAAAGCACCCACCTGTAACCGAACTTGTCTACAACAGGCCCAAACAAAACCGAGCCGGCAAGCATACCAACGGGAAGAACGGAGAATAAACCTCCGGCAGCAATATCAGACATTCCGAAACGGGCCTTCAGCAACGGCAAAATCGAACCGATAATCACCATGGAAATTCCGAAAAGAAAGATGCCCGTAAAGTTGGCTATAAATGCAATTGTTTTATTATTCATATTCCTTTTTGCCTTTGCTAAACAACATGGTCGCCGGGAGAAACATATCCGTTGGAAATAGAGTAAAACGTAAGCCCGGAAACCGTTTTAATACCGGTCTTCGCAATAATATTTTTACGGTGCGAAAGGACTGTGTTCAGGCTTATGTTCAGCTTATCGGCAATCTCTTTGTTTAAACGTCCCTGAACTATAAGCTTCAGTACCTCTATTTCCCGGTTGGTCAACTGCTTATTCTCCTCTTGCAATTTATGTTCATCGGAAAAGGTATGGTTCAGGTGTTCGATATGTCCGGAATCCAGTTCCTTGAGTTTCGGACGCAACACTTTTTCCAACAACCGGTTATGAATGTGCAGCTCCTTTTCGAGGGCAGTTATTGAAAAAATAACCGCGTAAGCAAGGTTTTGGTTAAAATTTCCCGAAATATGCCTGATGATAATGTTTTTTAAATCGTGCAACAATTCATTTGGGTAGTCACTGAGCTGCTCAAGGCCTTGCTGCAGATGTTCAGAAAGCTCCGATTTGAACTGATAGAATATTTTATGCAACAGTTTTAGTTCTTCATTTTCGCCACCACTCATCGCGATAAAAGGGGTGAAGTGCTTTTCCAGGTTCGGAACAGACGCCTGCATATAATTTTCGACGGTACGTTTAAGATAATCCACGATAAGTGAGACATCAAACGCATCGAGATCCTTTTCCGGATTATATTCTTCATCCAGGTAAACATTCAGGATGGCCAGAATGAAATCAATGTTCAGGTCATTTTCCAAGCAGATTTTTTCGATCGTTTTCTCTCCCACTCCCAGTTTTATGCCAAACCTGTTCACAACAGGTATAAGTTCACTGTGCTCGGTAAGCAATTCAGATAAGACCGCATTTTTTTTAATGTCTGCCATTTATTTCCGGAAAGATTTTTCAGCAACCGAAGAGAAGCGATCCCGCCTGTATTCTTTGTAGAAATGCCGGACAGCATCTATGGGATGCCAAAACAGCATTCTGGGGCCTGAAAATCGCATTACTTCTTTTATTTTCAATCGCATATCGTTTTTATAGCAATGAACAGTGCAGGATCCGCAGGTAGGTTTTTTTTCACCGAAAGGGCAATTTTCAAGCCGTTTCATTGCATAATTTTTCAGTACGGTACATTCTTCACACAGTCCCGTCACATGTTTATGATTCGCCCTACAATAGATGGCCATCATCTTGTTCACCACTTTTTTTTCACCTTCGTTCATATATCGTTTAAACAGCCAGGCGCGTTCTGTAATCAGCGTTATTGGTATAAGCTTGATTATTGCCTGAGTCCGTTTCTATAAAGAACCGTAAAAGTAACCCTTTTATTTTTTTTCTCAAAATCGGGACAAAATGATTTGATGAAAAGAAGAGTCACTTCTTTTCCGAAGCCGGAGGAAGTTGTACTGTACGCATTTGCCGGAGGATATGCGATTGCCGTTGCCTGATATATGAAGACGGTTTTTTTGAGCTAAATTTCAGCGGATTAGGCAATGTTGCGGCCACCAATGCCGACTGTGAAGCCGAAAGTTTCTCCGCCGTAGTATTGAAATGTTCATGGGCAACCGCTTCCACGCCATAAATCCCGTCACCCACCTCCATACAGTTCAGGTAGACCGTCAAAATACGTTCCTTTGTCCAGAAAAATTCAATTAAAACTGTGAAATAGGCTTCCAATCCTTTTCTCAGCCACGACGACCGGGGCCAGAGAAACACGTTTTTAGCCGTTTGCTGACTGATGGTGCTTGCTCCCCGGGGACGTTTACGGGTTTTATTCTCTTTGAGGGCTTTTTTAATTTCCACCTTGTCGAAGCCGTTGTGATTAAAGAAACGCTGGTCTTCCGAGGCGACAACAGCGCGTTTCATATTATTCGAAATACGTGTGTACGAAACCCATTTGTGCTTAACCTCAGGCTTTCTCCCCTCTGCGATCTGTTCCGTCATTCTTATTCCCATCAGTGGAGTAAAATAGACAGGGACAAACCTGTACCCTATCACGGATACTACGCTCCAGAGAAAGAAAAAAAGCACTATTTTACCGAAGATACGAGGTATTTTTTTCATGACTTCTCTACCACAATTTGAACCTTACCCGCCACCTTCCATCGCTAAAATCGTGGCTAATAATTTCAAAACGCCCGATTTCCGATGTGTTTCCAACATGTGAACCGATGCAGGCGCAAACATCATAGTCACCTACCCTGACAATACGCAATGTTTCTGATACATTATCGGGAAGTTTTGATAAATCCACTATCTCTGCTGCCGCTGAGACCGGTAGAAATTCTTCTGAAACGGGCAGATGACGGCCGATAATCTCGTTTACGCCCGCCTCAATGGTTTGTACTTGTTCAGGGGTGGGCGATTGAGACAAAAAATAATCGGCTTTGCTTTTCTTCCGTTCTATGTGTGTATTTTTCGAGCGGGCACAACCGAACATCCTTACCATTGTCTGGTTAAGAATATGTTCCGTAGTGTGCATGGGAGGGTATTCCTGTTTGTTGTGTCCGTTAAGCTCAAGTTCCATAATCCGTTTCAAAGCACAAAGATAAGAAAAATCACTCGTTTTTTTTCTTCGTCATCAAATAATTCCCCTGATTGTTTTTTTCAAGGTAATATCCTTTGTTCAGCTCAATGCGCCACCCTTCGCCGGTAATTTCATCTTCGCCGATCTCCACCGGTTCAGAAACAACCACCCATACTAGTCCGGGCGACAACAGCGCACCTCCGCCGGTCACCGTCAAGATTCCCCAGTTGTCGCTTATGCGGATGGTGGGATAAACCGTCCCTTCGTCAACATCCAGGGGAATCGGGTTAACCGGGTCGAACGACATGTTCATATCCTCCAGTTTAATTTCAAGTCGCGGCTTTTCCAGAAACTTATCCCGCAACTCATTCAGTGTTAATGTGTGTTTTTCGCTACGTAAAGTCTCTTCATCACGAATTTCCTTGCCGCGATAATCTTCCGATAATTGCCTTACGTATGAAGGTAAAACTATTCGCATATCTAACTCAAAAGCCTCTTCGAAAAATTCTGTAAGATCGGTTTCTCCGCTAATACCCTTGTTCCAGTTGTTGTTTTTCTGATAAAGAAAAAAGCCATACACCGCCACAGTTTCATAAGCAAAAGACCTGACAAACGAAGGAGTGTTGGGATAATCTTCCAGTCTCGCTATGAGGTATTCGCGCAACTGCCATTTATCGCGTCCGCTCATCATTTGTCCGGTGTAGGTTGCAAGGCCTTCAAGCAATTCCAGTTTGTTCTCCGATAGTTGCGATCCGCTGTATACCAGATGACGATACTTTCTGAATATCAATGCATTCCGCAAATGTTCTTCTGCCAGCGAAAGCCTCCTGGCCCTCAGTGCTTTTTTTAAGGCTTCAAGTTCGAGCCGAAGAAATACCCTGCCGTCTTTCTCATCCAGGTGATAATTATCTGATCCCCGTATATCGAAGCCAAGCGAAAGTTGTGCACTGTGGAACAGTTCGTGCGTAATAAGATCGAGTCGCTGGTATTTATTGGGTGAAAGCGGCAAAACGACTGTTGCCCATGTTTTTCCTTTCCAATCGAGCGAAGTGTTCTGAAAACTGATTTCTTTGGGCAGGACTCCCGTGTAATAACCCCTCCTTGCCACCAATACATTGTCTTTGTCCGGCTCATTGGCATAGATTACACGGGTACCTTCCTCTATGAGCATAATAGGGCCGTAGATGTCCTTATCCCATATTTTAACATTTTCGCGTGTTGCCTGTTTTACCTGATCAAAATAATGCGGAATACTGTCCCTGTTTATCATCGGGGTTTGTGCACCGGCCACAGGGATAAAAAAAGAAATCAATACTGCGCAAACAATACCTTTCATTCCTCTCCAACATCTTGAGGCGAAAGATACGAAAAACATTTCCTTTTAAAGAAAAATGCTCAAAATCTTTTCTTTTAATCTGTAAGTCTACTTCAAAAACTCCGAAGACTTATTTTATCGTAGAAGACTTATCTGTTAAAAAACACATGGAGGTTAAAAAGGTTAACTTTCAGGATTCACCTCCCGAATGAATGTCTATATCCTTTACCACAAGTGAAGCCAGTGTCATTCCGAAAATTGCCGGCAGGTAAGACATTGTACCGTTAATTCGCGCTTTTTTTGTATCCCATTGAGAAACAGGAGCATTACTCTCCTCTAGAAACGATTTTTCTCCTTTGTTTTCACGCGCTTCATTGCTGTAGACACAAAGGAATTTTTTTTCCAGCCCGCCAAGTTTCTTTATTCTTGTCCGGAGTGCGGCAGCCAGGGGACAACCTTTCACTTTCCAAAACTCATCTACCCTGATGTAGGAAGGGTCAATCTTCAACGCCGCACCCATCGATGAAAAGAAAACTCCAGGCATTTGCGAGGCTAAACGTATAAGATGAACTTTATTGGAAAGGCTGTCGATAGCATCAATAATGAAATCATACGATTCGAGCTTAAAGGAACCGGCGGTCTCCGGACTATACACTACTTGCATAGAAACAATTTCGGCATTGGGATTTATTTCGAGCAGTCGTTCCTTTAACACCTCCACCTTCACTTGTCCGATAGTTTTCACCGTAGCCATCAGCTGCCGGTTGATATTGGTTACGGCAACCTTGTCTGAATCCACCAGCGTAAGATGGGTAATCCCGCTTCTTATCAGCATTTCTGCGCACCAGCTCCCGACTCCTCCCACACCAAATATAATAACCCTCTTTCGCTCTGCGAGATCCAAATAACGGCTTCCCATAAGGAGCTCAGTTCGCTGAAATATCTCTTTTTCGTTTATCATAAAACAGGACATGAAAAAATTCAAAACAGTTTCTATCAATCGGGTGCTTTCCTTTACCAGGAAATCACTTTTGCGGAAAGGGTTATCAGCCATTTGCGCGGAATAAACCTGACCAGGTTGGCTACGAATTTATTCAATCCTCCTTGAATAACCAGTGTTTTTCCTTTCATCATGGCACGATAACCAAACGCTACCACTTCCCCCGGCAAAGGCGTTTTCATGTCTTTCAGAAATCCGTTTGGGTGCTGCATCCGGGCAGCTATCCCAAAATTGGTTCTGACGGGTCCGGGACAAAGTGCAGTGACGGTAATGCCGTATTTTTGGAATTCGTAAGCAATGGCTTGTGAGAAGCTTGCCACGTATGCTTTGGACGCAAAATAAACCGACATCCCCGGGCCCGGTTGAAAGGCAGCTGTGGATGCAATATTCAAGATTTTTCCCGATTTACGCGGGATCCAATCCTGAACAAAAAGATGACATAAATGCGATAATGCACTTATATTCAAATCGATCATTTGTCTATGCCTCACCCATTCCGTATCGGCAAAATATCCAAAATCGCCAAACCCTGCGTTGTTCACCAAGTAATCTACCTCTATTCCAGTGTCCTTTATTTCATCGTGAACAGCCCGCACATTTTCTGGCTTTGTCAGGTCTTTGGCAATCGTCCGTACCGATATGTTAAATGTATTTTCCAATTCATCTTTCAAATCATTCAATTCTTTTTCGCTTCGGGCAACGAGAATCAGGTTTGTGCCCTTTGAAGCGAACAGCCGGGCAAACTCAGCACCAAGCCCCCTCGACGCACCCGTAATTAATGCAGTATGGTTCATTCTTATTGATTTTGGAACAAAATTAAACTTTTTTTCCGTAGCGCGGTCGAAGAAAATGAACCAATTAACGAAACGTTAACTGGCTACGCATAAAAAATGCCGCCAAACTGAAAAATAATTGGGTTCTAATTGATAGGATGCATGCCGGTTGTGAAATTAGTGTGCATCCACTTTTTATGCTCTTTTCCGTCCTTTGTCTATCCGCAGAAAAATAAACAACAAGATGGTAAATCCCCACAACGACGAACCGCCGTAACTAAAGAATGGCAACGGGATACCAATTACGGGCATAATGCCAATCACCATTCCGATGTTTACCAGCAAATGGAACAGAAATATACTTACAACACCATAGCCATACACGCGGCCAAAGATTGTGGTCTGTCGTTCCGCCAAAGAAATAAGCCTCAGTATGAACACGGCAAAAAGCAGGAGAATAATGGTTGAACCGATAAAGCCCCACTCTTCGCCTATCGTGCAGAAAATAAAATCGGTGTCTTGCTCGGGGACATATTTCAGTTTGGTTTGTGTGCCGTTCAAGAAACCCTTTCCAGACATCCCGCCCGATCCAATGGCTATTTTCGATTGCCCCACGTGATAACCCGATCCACGCAAATCCTGCTCCATTCCCAACGTTACCTTGATGCGCATTTGCTGGTGCGGTTGCAGGACATCGTTAAAAACATACTCACTCGATTCAACAAACGCGAACGAACCCACAACAAACAACAAGATATACAAATAAACCTTTTTCCAAAACCGAAGCGACAAGTAAGCCAGGTAAACCGCGACCAATCCTAATGCCACAAGCGCCAATAAACCGGGATTGACAGGAAGATTAAAAAAATGCATAATCCATCCGGCTGCCAGGACAATCAATCCTAGTCCGATGATGATGAAAGCCGTTTCTCGGCGTTTTACGTAGTTCCAGACCATGGCGGCAGCAAAAACAATAATCAGTATAACTGCGATGAACTCGCCGACGGACAACATTCCCAGTTGAACGTCCGAAAAACGGATAGCCAGTACAAAATATAAAATTGCCGCCACACCCATGAAAAGAATTCCACCAGGTAGCCCCTCACGGTACAACACAAAAATAAGGCTCAGGTAAACCAGTGCGGTGCCTGTTTCACTTTGCAGTATCACCAGCACCAACGGAAGGAAAATTAAGGAGAATACGATGATCAGGTTTTTCCTTTCCATCAAACGAAAATTGTACACGTTGAAAATCTTTGCCAGCGTAAGTGCTATGATAAACTTCATAAATTCGGCAGGCTGCAACCGTACCGGACCTATCACCAACCACGAACGTGAACCTTTGATTTCGGGCGCGACAACAAGGGTAATGATCAACAATGCGATTCCGGCGATATAAGCTACAAAGGCATACGTTTCGTAAAATGAAGTATCAATTTTGAGGAGGGCAAACGCAAGCAGCAACGAGGTACCCATCCAAACAAGTTGCATCCCGGCCCGGCCGGAAAGGTCGAACATGCTCACCGCATTCTCCAGGTCGAAGCTGGCCGCATAAATGTTCAACCAACCCAGCACTATAAAGAGTAGGTACATAAGCGCAGTAAAGCGGTCTACCCTTCCCTTTTCCTGTATTTCCCTAGTTCCTCTGTACATTTCTAACTTGAGTTGCTGTGGTATCGATGCGTTGGGCAGAAGCATTTCTTCTGTACGCAAACGGTAAAATCACCCGGCTGGCAATAGTTTTTTCCAACACCTGGTCCTGTGGCATAATTTCTCCCATCAAGTACTTCTGCATCATTAATCTTCCGATAGGAACGGCGTTCGTGGCTCCAAAGCCTCCGTTTTCCACAATCACGGCAATGGCCACTTTCGGGTCGTCCTTCGGAGCAAACCCGATGAACAGGGAGTGATCTTCCCCGTGCGGGTTTTCGGCCGTTCCCGTCTTGCCGCAAACCGTTAAGAACGGTTCCATATTTGCCCTTCGGCAGGTTCCGTGCGTTACGGCATCGGCCATTCCCGCAACCGTCAGTTCAAAATGCTCGCGGCGGATGTTCGACTCTCTTCGTTTACTGAAGAGCGTATCTAACGGAGCACCTTTTCTGGCTTTCACCACATGCGGTTTATGGTAATAACCCCTGTTGGCGATTAGCGCTGTATAATTGGCAAGCTGCAAGGGCGTGGCCAATATTTCTCCTTGTCCAATAGCAATAGAAATGATGTTATGAGCCACCCATCTATCATTCTTAAATGCATTTGAATAATATTTGCTGTTAGGGATAAATCCCCTTTTTTCAGAAGGTAAATCTACATCTGTTTTATAGCCGAATCCCAGATCAACCATGTGCTCTTTCCAAACCTCAAAAGCCTCAATAGTACTACTGTATTTGGTACGGTTATTAAGCATGGCGTTAAGTCCATAACAGAAAAACGAGTTGCACGAAGTGGCCAGTGCCGGCTGCAGGCTGAGCGGTGAAGCGTGTCCGTGACAGGCAGGACGCCCTCCCAATGGCGGATAGCCTCCGAAACAGCTGTACCGGGTATCAGGAGTAATGATTCCTTCTTCCAGAAAAATCAATCCTTGTGAGGGCTTAAAAGTGGATCCGGGTGGATACAATCCCGAAACAGCCCGGTTGATCAACGGCTTGTAAGGATCCTGTTCGAGTTGAAGGTAATTCTGGCTGAAGTTTTTTCCGGTCAGGATCGACGGATCATAAGAAGGTGCAGCCACCATACAAAGGATTTCGCCTGTTTTGGGTTCAATCATAATAATGGACCCGATTTTGTTCTGCATCAGGTATTCCCCGTACGCTTGCAAATTAATGTCAATGGCCAGCGTTAAATCGCGACCTGAAACGGGCGATTTGTCAAATTCTCCATCACGGTATTTTCCCTGTACGCGACCGTGTGCGTCGCGCAAAAGGACTTCCACTCCTTTTTCACCCCGCAAGTCTTCTTCGTGAGAAAGTTCGATCCCAGACTTTCCCACATAATCAGTACGGGTATAATACGGATCAGCATCCATCTTATTTTTGTCTACTATGCCCACGTACCCCAATATCAACCCCATATTAGGATATTTGTATTGACGCTCGGTCCGGTTTTGAATATAAATTCCAGGGAACTTGTACAACTTTTCCTGCAACAAGCCGTATTCTTCCACATCGAGTTGCGACATGAAAAGCTGCGGTGTATAGGAGGAATAGCCTGGATTTTTTCGCCGGTCTTTCATTTCGGCTTCCAGCTGTAGAAAAGCTGCTTTGTCGATGTTTAGCGTGTTACAAAAATCGAGCGTGTCAAATTGCTTCATTTCACGGACAACCATCATGACATCGTATGTGGGCTGATTGAAAACGACCAATTCGCCGTTTCTGTCATAAATGGCTCCACGTGCCGGATAAAGTGTTTTTCTGAAAAAAGCGTTGCTGTCGGCAAAGTTTCTATATTCCGGACTAAGAATCTGCAAATTAAATAGTTGTGCAATATACACCAATAGCGTTACCACGACAACAGACGCAATGATATACTTCCTTTTCTCGTATGACTTGTTATTGTTAACCACTTTTCTCTCTCCTGATTGATAGGGAATCCAGTGCCAGAATCAGGACAATAGTCAGTATCGAAGAAGACCCAATCCGGATAAGGGTGCTGGTTAAATTAAAGAGTGTGAAGGCTTCGATAAAAAAGAGCAACGTCTGATGCAACAATACCATCATTACTGTAAATTTCACAAAAGCCGCTGTTGACGTATGAATACCGGGAACCAGGTCTTCGTACTCATTTTTGGGATAAAACAGGTTTAACACCATGCTTCTCAGTGTAGCAGTAATGGTTGTGGCAGCAGCATTCATACCGGGTGTATTCAAAAAAATATCGATAACAATTCCCAACAGGAAACCCGAAACAATTACATAGAACCGGTTTCTTCCGTAAGGCAGTTTTATGAGAAAATAGATATACAGAATAGGCACAGCCAATCCAAAAACAGCAATACGATTAAGCAGCAATACTTGTAGCAATACCAATATTACGAACAGCAAAATCTCTTTGAATATGGAAACCGCTTTCATTATGGAATTGAATTTTCTAATTCATTCTGTTCGTCAAAATGCGCATCATTTATAATAAGAATATCCCTCACAGAATAAAAATCAGTAGCTATTCGCAAATTTAACGTATTGAAATTGTCATCTTTAGATAAAATCTGCCCGGTAACGTATCCAATAACAATATCTTTTGGGAAAATGCGTGAAAAACTGGTCACTACCGTGTCTCCCGGTTGAAAGACTTCGTGTTTGGGAAGTTCTCCTATCTGCGCTGTAATCAAATCCTTGCCGTCCCACGAAATTGATCCCGTATTGTTGGAATTTTTCAGTTTGGCACTCAACCTGAATTTCGGATTTATAATGGGAATAACCACTGAAAATGATGGAGAGGTCTTCAACACTACTCCCACCACTCCATTTTGTGAAACTACACCCATATCAGGTTTGACACCGTGTATGGAACCTTTGTTTACCGTGATAAAATTGTTTGGGCCCGAAAAACTGACATTGATCACTTCAGCGGGAACAAACGAAAACCTTGAGGCTGGAATGGAATCACTCAGAAAAGCATTCGTTGTTAACGTGTCCCTTTGCGTGTCCGACAAGTAGGACTTTAACGAGTATAGTTCTTCTTCGAGCCGTGCATTCCGTTCCAGTAAAAGCTTGTTGCTCTTGTTTAAATAGATAAAAGCCGTTGCTTTGTCAGAAATCTCGTAAAACCAGCCAGTAGCCTTGTTTGCAGATGTGAGGTATACACTTCTCTGATAAGAATTATAAGAAAATACCAGATAGAAGCTGATAACAATCAAGCCGATTGCTACCAGCCACGAACTGTTTCTGATAATAAACGAGAGAAGGTTTTTCATCCTATCTCATCAGGAATGTAAACTTATCAATGTTTCTTAAAGCAATACCTGTTCCTTTGGCTACCACGTGTAACGGATCATCTACTACTTTGAACGGAATACCGATTTTATCGGTCAGCCGTTTATCCAAACCACGAAGCAAAGCACCGCCTCCTGTCAGGTAAATTCCATTACGTACAATATCGGCATATAACTCCGGGGGAGTTTGTTCCAGTGCACTAAGCACCGCTGAATCCACTTTAGAGATCGACTTTTCAAGGCAGTGTGCTATCTCCTGATAGGATACGGGCACATCCATCGGCAAAGACGTCATGCGATTAGGACCGTGAACGACAAAATCTTCTGGAGGATCCTGAAGCTCGGTCAAGACGGAGCCTACATTAATCTTGATCTGTTCGGCGGTTCTCTCTCCCACTTTCATGTTGTGCTGACGCCCCATATAATCCATAATGTCTTCGGTGAGGTCGTCACCGGCAATCTTTATCGATTTGTTCGATACTATCCCGCCCAGTGAGATCACAGCAATCTCTGTTGTTCCCCCACCTATGTCCACAATCATGTTCCCTTCGGGAATCTCCACATCCAGGCCGATACCCAGAGCAGCTGCCATAGGCTCGAAGAGCATGTAAACATCGCGTCCTCCGGCATGTTCAGCTGAGTCACGAACCGCACGGATTTCCACTTCGGTGCTTCCTGACGGAATACAGATTACTACCCGAAGTGACGGCGAAAATAATCCGCCTTTGTTTTTTGTAGCCATTTTAATCATACCGCGAATCATCTGTTCTGCGGCGTTAAAATCAGCGATTACACCATCCCTCAGGGGCCTGACCGTATGTATGTTTTCGTGTGTTTTTCCGTGCATTTGGCGGGCCTTCTCGCCCAGCGCGATCATCCTGTCGGTCTTGCGGTCCAATGCCACTATGGACGGCTCGTCCAGCAGAATTTTTCCGGCATTGTTTACAATAATGGAGTTGGCGGTTCCCAGGTCCATTGCCAACTCTTGTGTGAATGAAAATAATCCCATATTGTTATGTTTGTTACGAGTTGCAGGGTGTGTTCACACTGCGAGAACCCACCCCTGGCTTCTCAATCAATGTTTAAAATGCCTGATCCCGGTTGTAACCATGGCCAGGCCGTTTTCGTTACAGTAAGCAACCGACTCTGCATCCTTGATGGAGCCTCCCGGCTGAACTACAGCTGTTATTCCGGCTTTATGCGCTATTTCAACGCAATCGGGGAAAGGAAAGAAAGCGTCCGATGCCATTACGGCCCCGTTAAGGTTAAATTTAAACGTTCCTGCTTTCTCTATCGCCTGATTCAACGCATCCACTCGCGATGTTTGTCCGGTCCCGCTAGCAATCAATTGCTTGTTTTTCGCCAGCACTATAGCGTTCGACTTCGTATGTTTCACCAGGATATTTGCGAACAGCAGATCTTCCGTTTCTTTTTCCGTTGGAACTTTTGCGGTTACCACCGTTAAATCGCTTCTTGTCTGAATACTCGTATCTTTATCCTGCACCAGGAATCCGTTTAATGCAGAACGGACCTGTGTATTGTTCGCCTCCTTTCCGGTTATTTTTTGCTTGAGGATGATCCGGTTCTTCTTCTGGAACAGGATATTGAGCGCATCCTGCGAATAATCGGGAGCAATAATTACTTCGAAGAAAATTTCATTTATGACTTTAGCGGCATCTGCATCCACCTGACGGTTAGTAACCACAATTCCGCCGAAAGCAGAGATAGGATCAGCCGCTAGAGCTGCATCCCAGGCTTCTTTTACCGTACTCCGACAGGCCATGCCACAAGCATTATTGTGCTTCAGAATAGCCAAGGCTGTTTCATCAAAATCGGCAATCAACGAAACGGCGGCGTCTATGTCGAGCAGGTTGTTGTACGAAATCTCTTTGCCGTGCAACTGCTCAAATATTTCATTAAAGTTACCGTAAAAAACGCCCTTTTGATGCGGATTTTCCCCGTATCTCAATGTTTTGCCACTGTCGGCAGAAATCCGCAAAACGGGGCTTTCGCCCTTGTCGAAATAATTAAAAATAGCCGAATCGTATCCCGATGAAACGGCAAAGGCTTCCTTGGCAAACCAGCGCCGATCCTCAATGTCGGTATTTCCGCTTTTCTTTTTTAACAGATCGAGCAACGGTTTATATTGCTTCATGGAAGCCACAACAATCACATCTTTAAAGTTTTTGGCAGCCCCGCGAATAAGCGAGATTCCGCCAATATCTATTTTCTCGATAATTTCATCTTCGGGAGCTTGTGTAGCTACGGTTTCTTCAAACGGATATAAATCAACGATGACCAGGTCTATAGAGGGAATATCATAGGATTTGATGATTTTCCGGTCCTGCTCCTCGTCACGGCGGTACAGAATTCCCCCGAAAACTTTAGGATGCAGTGTCTTTACCCGTCCGCCTAGAATAGATGGATAGCCGGTAACATCCTCCACCGATTCACACTCATAACCCAACGACTGGATAAAATCACGGGTTCCCCCCGTTGATATAAGCTTTACGTTTAAACTGTTCAGCAATTTCAATATCTCCTCCAGGCCGTCTTTGTGGTATACCGAAATGAGTGCCGAATTTATTTTCTTTGACATCAATGATTATTTTTTTAAAGAATACAAAGGTATAAAATCTATCGGTCATTTTTGTGAAATTGGAGTTTGTTTTATGAATTTTTGAGAAAAAGAAGCTGTTCGGGGTTGTGCGACCGGATGGCGACCGCTTTTATCATGCTTTTTTAAATAATTATGCAAAGTATAGCAATTAATCAGTAGAAAAAAAAGAAAATATTGTCACTTGAATTTAATCAAGGAACTATCGAAATTAAAATATATAAATTTAATAATCAGAAATATAAAAAATAAAAGCACCTATGTTGATAACTTTTCCGGAAAACTTTATTGGTTTTCTAAAAAAGTAAATTTACCTTTGTGGTAACATTTGGTTTTTATTCATAGTTGTCTTTATGAATAAAATAAAAGGGAATGCCGTGAAAATCGGCAACAGTTCCCGCTGCTGTAAGCTCTTTTTTTGCGTGCTGAACAAACACCTCCATAGCCACTGTTTCGATAAACCGGAACGGGAAGGCGTTCAGACACGGGAGTAAGTCAGAAGACCTGCCAGATGTATTTATATACTCTTTTTGATGTCTTTCGGGTAAAAAGACGGTTAAAAATTTGATATCCCTATTTGTTATTTTAAAAACTGGCAGGTTTGCAGGTTTCAAGGGCTATTTATCCAATTATCTAAATGTCTAAATATGGGCAACAAAGAAATTTTTATTGTAAAACGAGACGGGAAAAAGGTTCCCTTCTCCATCGAGAAAATCAGAAATGCCGTTGCAAAAGCATTTCTGGCGGTAGGATCTTTCGCCACCGAAGAGGACTTTATCACGCTCCTCTCCCACCTCCACATTTCTGACGGCATGACTGTGGAAGAAATTCAGAACCAGGTAGAAACAGCGCTGATGAGGGAAAAATACTTCGCCGTTGCAAAAGCATACATGCTCTACCGGCAGAAACATACCGAAACACGTGAAATCCAGAGCAAGATGAACTTCCTGATGAACTATTGCAACGCACAGAACGCAGCAACGGGAAGCAAGTTCGATGCCAATGCCAACGTAGAGAAGAAAAACATTGCCACCCTCATCGGGGAATTACCCAAAAAGAACTTCATTGACCTAAACCGGAAAATGATCACCGACCGTATGAAGGAGATCTACGGGAAGGAGCTTGCCGACAAATACATCGGTATGCTGAACGAGCATTTTATCTATAAAAACGATGAGACCAGCCTAGCCAACTACTGTGCCAGCATCACGATGTACCCGTGGTTGCTGAACGGCACCCTTCCCATCGGTGGCAACTCCATGCCCCCGACCAACCTGAAATCGTTCTGCGGTGGGTTCATCAATATGGTGTTCATCGTGTCGAGCATGCTCAGCGGCGCCTGCGCCACGCCCGAGTTCCTGATGTACCTGGACTATTTTATCCGAAAAGAGTACGGCGACGACTATTTCGGGCGTTCCGGGGACGTGGTGGACCTGTCAAGGAGGCAACGAACAATAGACAAAATGATTACCGACTGCTTCGAACAGATCGTTTATTCCATCAACCAGCCTACGGGAGCACGTAATTTCCAGGCGGTTTTCTGGAATATTTCCTACTACGACAGGCTCTACTTCGAAAGCCTGTTCGGGGAATTCCTTTTTCCCGACGGATCACGCCCCGTATGGGAATCGCTCAGCTGGTTACAGAAACGATTTATGAAATGGTTTAACAAGGAACGCACCAAAACCGTGCTTACCTTTCCGGTGGAAACGATGGCATTGCTCTCGCGGGAAGAGGATGTGATCGATACAGAATATTCCGATTTTACCGCCGAAATGTATGCCGAAGGACACTCTTTCTTTACCTATATGAGCGACAATGCCGACTCATTATCGAGCTGCTGTCGCCTGCGCAACAAGATTCAGGACAACGGGTTCAGTTATACATTGGGGGCCGGCGGAGTGTCCACCGGATCGAAAAGCGTGCTCACCATCAACCTGAACCGCTGCGTTCAGTTCGCAAAACGTACGGGACAACCCTACAGCATTTTCCTTGAAGAGGTGGTGGACTTGACACACAAGGTACAGACCGCCTATAACGAAAACCTGAAGATGTTCCAACAAAAAGGGATGCTACCGTTGTTCGACGCGGGATACATCAACTTGGACCGTCAATACCTTACTATCGGTGTAAATGGGTTAGTGGAGGCGGCTGAATCGCTGGGGATAGCCATCAACCACAATCCTCAATATAAGGCCTTCGTACAGGAGGTGCTCGGGATCATTGAGCGATACAACAAAAAATACCGGTCGAGAGAATTGATGTTCAACTGTGAGATGATTCCCGCGGAAAACGTGGGCGTGAAACATGCCAAATGGGACAGGGAGGACGGTTATTTTGTACCGCGCGACTGCTACAATAGCTATTTTTACCGGGTGGAAGATCCATCGCTGAACGTGATCGACAAGTTCCGCCTGCATGGACGGGACTATATTGAGCACCTGACGGGCGGATCGGCGCTTCACCTGAACCTGGAGGAACATCTCTCAAAAGCACAATACCGACAGTTATTGCGCGTAGCAGCCCACGAAGGCTGCAACTATTTCACCTTCAACATTCCAAATACCGTATGCAACGATTGTGGCGTCATCGACAAGCGCTTTCTGAAAGAATGCCCCGGATGCAGATCCCTGAATGTGGACTACCTCACACGCATTATCGGCTATATGAAGAGGGTGAGCAATTTCTCGGCTGCCCGGCAAGCGGAAGCGGAAAGAAGACATTACGGAAAGCCGGACACAACAGAGAAGCCTAAAGAGGAACCTATTATTTATTAAGGTTATACATTAGCCGCAAGCATACCAAAGCTATGTTTGAGAATGAGATGCCAGAAAGGTATTACAGAAAAGCGGACATTTCAACCATAAGATAATTTTTATGCTTAAATATACAGACTATGATATTGTTTTTCAAGAGATTCCCGACGAGGTGACGTTAGCCGTCAACCTGTCGGGTTGCCCGCACCGCTGCAAAGGGTGCCACAGTCCTCACCTGCAGCAAGACATAGGGGAGGAACTGAACGAAGGAGCCCTTTCGAGACTGCTGCAGCTCTATGAGCATTCAATCACCTGCATCTGTTTTATGGGGGGCGATGCTCATGCCGAAGAGGTATGCCAGCTGGCAAACCATATCCGGATGGGTTGGAAAGGAAAGCTTAAAACGGCATGGTATTCAGGAAACAGTAACCTGCATCCTATGGCTACTGGTCGTTTTGATTATGTGAAAACAGGCCCCTATCTGGAAGCACTGGGAGGGTTAAACAAAAAAACAACCAATCAACGGTTGTACAGGTTTACAGGCGGCAGTTTTAAGGACATTACAGCAGAAATGCAGAAATAAAAAAACTCTCTACTTTTTATTTATTATTTTGAAAAGGCATTCCAAGTGATTGGCGTGCCTTTTAGTTAACTCTGCTCATAAAAAACAGCCTACAATCACTTGCCGGCTGCGTAGAGCGGTGAGTAGAGCCGCTTAAAATAGAGAGAATGAAAAATATTATTCGGAAAACAACTTCACTTCTACCTCATCGTTGACATTTTCATTAGCGTAAAAGTTTCCGTTGTTTATATTTTCATTAGTATTGAGTGTTAGAAAATAATTCAAGTCGTTTATAGAGTTATCCATCAGCCTTCCCTTTACGACTCCCTTTCCCGTAAGAAAAGTGTTTTCCCAAATGCTTGAGACGGCCTGTTTGGTCTTTTTAATCGTCTTGCTGCGTACAACAAGTTTCTCTATAATCCCCGACAAGCTTCCAGCAGATGCTTTACACAAGTCACGCACAAAACTGTCAATGGCTAATAACAACTCCTCTTTATGCCGGTGCGCATTCTCTATATTGTTTTCGTTTCCTCCGTAATGCGCAACAAGCATTTCCACAGCCGAGGGAGACAAGTTGGACAATACCATATCCGTAAACTTCTCCGCATCGGGAATGCGGATTATCCCCTTAAGCCATCGGGGTAAATATACAGGCAAGGATGAATGATATTCACTGATAAGAGCCGATATCATCTCATTAAAGCCTACATCAACCATCTTTTTCGCATAAGCCTGGAAATTCATACCCGAAGGAATAGGAAAATCTATACTATCCGTTAATTTTGTTTGTATGTCCAGATGGTTATTCGAAAGATCAATCACCTGGTAAGGACACGGATAAGTCACAACGGAGCCTGTCTCAATATCGTAAAGATAATTGCTTTTTTCATCTTCGATTCGGGCAATATCCGATGCATGAAAGTGTCCGGTAAACACAACATTCAGGCCGGCTTCCATGAATGATTGCTGAACCCATTCGAAATTATCGACGAGGTAAGGGCTAGCAAAAAAAGACTGATGGTCGAAATGTTCCACTACTCCGTGATGCATCATGGCAATCACTTGTTTTCCCAATAACTTAGCAAGCCGGACTTCATTTTTTATCCAGTTCATGGTTCCAGGTTTTACGGTACCGTGAGTGACACACGAATCTTTTTTCGCACCCCGGGAGATAAAAGTGTTGTCGCGATATTTACAGGCATCGATACAAATTATCCTTAACCCCTCGACAGGTTCATTTACGTAAATCAACGAATGTTCATCCAGACTGAGAGCGCTGTCATAGCCGTAATCCGAGTAAATATCTTTAAATTCAGCAGGTGTAACCGATCTAACCTTACGGGTTTCGCCTCCGTGAAAGATTACGGCGTCGGGGTTGTCGATATCGTGATTTCCGGGAACCACCAATACCTTCACTCCTTTTTCCCTGAGCGGAGACAAGAGTTCCACCACTCCACGGTGACTAACCAATTCTCCGTCTTTGGTCAGGTCGCCGGGAATAAGGACTACGTTTACATCCTCGCACAACAGATTCTCAACCAATTTCCGCAACAAGGCGTCGCTTTCGAGAAGAAGTTTTCTGTCGCGCCGTAAATAATCTTCCAGCGCTTTGCCTTTCTCAACAATCAGTGCCGGATACGTGTAATGCAGATCGGATATCACACCAATTCGGGCATGTTGTGCCTCAACGGAAAAAAACGAAGTGATAACCCAAAAGAAGAAAACGGATGAAACGGTTCTTTTCATTTTGTAGAAATTGTAAATTTCGTACAGTAAAACTACGCAATGAATGTTACGATCCGCTTACTTTTTCATTAAGATATAATGAAGATTTAGCTACAGAAATGTTAAGGGTAGATCTGATAACGTCGTCATACCTGGCAGACTACACGCCATGATGTAGTTTTAAACAGTTTTCCCTTTTTTGCGATTTTAGCCGTATAAAATAATATATCTTGCGCTATTTACAATAATTACTGCGTGAATTATATAAAATAATTTAAAAAACCAATGTTAATTTGTATTATGTTTGTTCATGAATTTATCCGTAACGTTAAAAGGGACGATTGAAAAACTTATATAACTGAACACATTAGATTTATAGCATGAAACATAAACCTAAATACTGTTTATTCTATGATAATCATACGATGAAGGCTATTCCCGATGTGGGAGAAAACTTTGATGTAGAAACTTTTACCGATAGAATCAGAAACTGTGGAGTCGATTATCTCGTGTTTCATGCTCGTTGTAATCAAGGGCTTGCATATTATAATACCCGGATTGGGACAAGACACCCTTCCTTAAAATACGATCTTTTCGGCAAATTGTCAGAAGCTTGTCAACGAAAAGGGATTGCATTGGGAGCATACTTTAATGCGGGTATTAGTAGTGAGGAAGGATTGCAGCATCGGGAGTGGACAACCTTGTATTTCGATGGCAGGTCGTTGCGTGAACCACGTTTTACGCCGCATGTCCGTACCATGTGTTACAACTCGGGATATAGGGATCATCTGATTGAAATGATAAAAGAAGTACTTTACCAATATCCCGTTGGGGGACTGATGATTGATTGCTTAATCAATTATCCCTGTGTATGTCCTGTCTGTGTACAAGAGATGAAGAAAAGAAATATGGATTGGTCGGATTTAAGCGCGGTCACTCGTTTTGCGGAAATTTCAGCAGTACGTTTAGCAAAAGATATTGCGGAGGAAGCGATGAAAATAAACCCCGATTTACTTATTTCCAATAATTATCCGAGTTACGAAGAGTTATTGGGAATAAATACCTATTTCGATGTGGTGTCTTTACCGGCATCGGATAGCGGATACGAGTTTATGCCTGTGATGGCCCACTATTTAAGGACGCTGGGCGACTATCCGGTTTTGAATATGACGGGCCGGTTTTACGATTGGGGGGATTTTGGAGGATTACGTCCCGGGGAAGCCATCAAGTCGGAGTTGCTTTACGGGTTGGCCAACGGGATGCGTCCCAATATCGGAGGCCATTTTCACCCCAGGGGGGATCTCGAGAATGCCGTCCTTGACAGGGTGGAAAGAATATACAGGGAACTCCAGACCATGGAACCCTGGTTCGACAACGCCAAGAACATAACTGAAATAGCCATCGTCTATCCAAAGAAAATTGCAAACATACGGGGCGACAGACAACTCAAAAGCGCGGTGCGCATGTTGAGCGAATTGAAGCAGCAGTTCGATGTGGTGACGCTGGCATCGGACTGGAGCAAGTACAAGGTGCTGATCTTTCCCGACGACATTCTCTTTGACGAGGAAACGGCAAGACGCGTGAAGAAACACGTCAATGAAGGAAAGGCGGTCATTTCAACGGGGTTCTCCGGCCTTGATCCGGAGAAGAGACATTTTGTGCTCGAACAGGAATGGGGCATCAAATTTTTAGGAGAAAATCTGTTTGATCCGGCTTATTTTACCGTAGGGGAAAATTGTAATGAAGGGTTGCCGGACATGCCGCTCTCTTTATACTCCAACGGCATTGAAGTGGAAGCCTCCGGTAAAACAAGAACGGAGGCACGTCTTGTAAAACCATATCATAACCGGGATTGGGATGGGGAATATGCTTTCTATTATAATCCGCCAGACAAGGTGACGGAGAAGCCGGCGCTTACAATTAACGGGCAGGTGGCCCATTTCAGCCACCGTATATTCTCCGGGTATTACGATAAGGCATCCGTGGAGTTAAGAACAGTCTTTTCCAACGTGCTCGACCGGTTTCTTGCCAAACCGTTAGTAAAGACAAAAAATTTACCGTCATTCTCCCGGGTTTTTGTCACGGAACAACCCAAAAGAAGAATGGTGCATTTGCTTTCTTATCTGCCCGAGATGAGGGGAAATACGCAAATGATCGAAGAACCCATTGAACTTGACAACATAACCCTATCCCTTCGCCACGATGATAGAAATTTCAAGAACATCTACCTGGCACCCGAAAAGGTGAGGCTGTCTTATACCCTTGAAGGTGATTATGTCCATATCAACGTACCTAAAAGCAAAGGATACTCTCTGCTGGTTATCGAAGAATAAACAAATAACAAACATATGCAGTTATGAAAAAAATTATTATTCCATTATTTGTATTGATTAACATCATTTTAATGTCATGTGTGCAAAAAAATGAAAGTGGCAACCTCGAAAATGACGTTGTAATCGAAAATGAACAATTTAAATTAGTTATCGGTAATAATGCCGCTGCTAAGAGTTTGAAACTGAAGTCTACCGGCGAGGAGTGTTTGATGCAGGGAGAAAATATGGCAATTATCTCAGTGACTCAGGAAAGGCCGTACCACAATGAAATAAAATTGGGTCACCCCAATAAGAAAACGACATACCAGGCCGATACTATTTATCGGGAGGGAGACAAACTCATTGTTGGATTTGAATTAATTCCGTACAAAGCGGTTATTCAAGTCAAGGAAACACCTGATTATATAGGTTTCAGCCTTTACGATTTTATTACGGACGGCGTTTATCCCTCGTACCTTAAAATAACTCCTCCTCCCGCTACTGAAGTATGTATTTTACAATTACCCATCCGTAACCGGGAGAATTTTGGAGAATGGCTAAATGTCAGTTGGGATAATAAGGCTGCTATTAATGTGTTAGCCACAGATGAATACGCCTATATCGATTTTGAGAAACGAAACGGGTATAAAATATTGAAGGCAAGTGCCATTAAGGATATAAAATTTAAAGGCACCGGGGCTGCATTAATTGTTTCTGAATCCGATAAATTGCTGGATAATATTGCTCAGATAGAGAATGACTTTAATCTGCCCAAAGGCGTAGAAAGCCGTAGAAATGATTTTATCAATGCTTCATACTATTGGACGGCAAACATAAATCCAACGAATGTCGATCAACACATCAAATACGCCAAGATGGGTGGTTTCAGGTTGATGAATATCTATTACCCCAGTTTTGAAGGAGGAGGAGGATACGGTATCATTGGAAGTTATGAAATTGACAAGACGTTATATCCCAATGGAAAAGAAGATCTTCAGAAAATGTTGGATAAGATTAAAGCGGAAGGTATCATTCCGGGTGTTCATTTTCTTCATTCACATATCGGCAGAAAGAGCCAGTACGTAACTCCCGTTCCCGATTACCGGCTAAATCTCGTAAAAACATTTAATCTGTCGGAAAACCTGGGAAGGGACGATACGACTGTGTATGTAGAACAAAATCCCGAAGGATCCGTCATGGCGGAGGGATGCCGGGTTTTGAAGGTAGGAACGGAACTTATTTCATATGAGAATTTTACTACTGTACCACCTTATAAATTTACGGGATGCAAAAGGGCGATCGATAACACTACGGTGAACAGCCTTCCCAAGGGATACTCCATTGGTATACTGGATGTCAGTGAATTCGGCGCTACCAGTGTTTATATAAACCAGAAAACCAGCTTACAAGATGAAATTGCTGAAAAAATTGCGGCAATTTATGATGCCGGATTTCAATTTTTCTATTTTGACGGTTCAGAGGGGGTGGATCCTCCATTCGGTATCAACGTTGCTTTAGCGCAGTACAGGGTATTTAAACGGTTAAAACCCCAGCCTTTATTTGCAGAAGGGGCTGCTAAAACACATTTTAGCTGGCATATGTTGAGTGGAGGAAATGCTTTTGATGTTTTCAGGCCGGAAGTATTGAAGGAAGAAACAAAAAAATGGCCGGCAGAAGAAGCTCCCCGGATGAGACAGGATTTTACACGAATCAACTTCGGATGGTTGGGTTATTGGGTTCCAAGTGAGACAACCGTAGGAACACAACCGGATATGTTGGAATACGTTACCAGTGTGGCAGCGGCCTGGGATTGTCCGATTTCCATTCATTCTAATCTTGAGGCATTTGAAGCTCATCCAAGAACTCCGGACAACCTGGAAGTAGTGCGAAGATGGGAGGAGGTCAGAGCGAAGCATTGGCTCACGGAAGAGCAGAAAAATGAGCTGAAAAATACGGAACAAGAGCATCATCTATTACTGAATGAACAAAATCAATTTGAGTTGGTGCCTTATGAGCAAATATCCGGCGCGGCGGGAAACAGCAAAGAAATCAGGGCTTTCATATTCCAGAGAAAGGGAGAGTATTACGTTGTTTATTGGCACATATCCGGAAATAAGAAACTGGAATTACCAATAGACAATAATAATGTAAAACTATACGAGAACCTGGGACAGGAAATTAACTTAATCCCCAGTCAAGAAAACCAGACAATAATCCCGGCCGACAGCCGTAGATACCTGAAAGTGAATGGAGTAACAAAAGAGCAATTAATAGATTGTTTTGTCAAGGCTAAAATTCTCAATTAAAAAACCTGTCGTAAAGTTAGATTTCTAGAGTGGTTTAAACAAAAAGAATTAACCCCTCAACAAATACATCTTTAGTAATTATTCAATTTCTTAAATAAGAATAATAAAACAAACGTCAAACATGAGATTTTCTATTGTCTTACTTATCATAGCCAGTGTTGCATTAAACATAGATGCAAGAACAAATGATAACAGGGATATCGTCATTGAAAACGATCAAATGAGATTTGTTATCGGGGAAGATGGAATTGCCAAAAGTCTACTGTATAAACCAACCAATGAAGAATGTCTTTCGCAGCAATTAAACATGCCTGTTTTCTCTGTCACTCAGGAAAGGCCATTCCACAATGAAATAAAACTGGCTTATCCAACAAACAAAATAACATTCAATGCTAAATCCGTTAAAAAAGAAGGGAACGAACTGATTGTTGATTTTGAACTGATTTTCTATAAGGCACGTATAAAATTAGATATAACACCCAATTATATAAACTTCACGGTAAAGGATTTTTTTATAGAAGGCAATGATTATGGCATTGGTGTAAATAAAGGGATTTTACCTCCCGTTTATGAAATGAATTTTATTCAATTGCCTGTGCGCGACCGAGAACACTTCGGAGAATGGCTCAATGTAAGCTGGGACAATAAAATAGCCATTAACGTACTCGCAACAAATATTCATGCGCGGATCAATTCAGAAAAGCGTGAAGGGTATCGCATAATGAAGGCGGCAGTTGAAAGGGACATTCAGCTATTAGAGGTTGGAGCCGCTTTGATAGTCTGCAAAACAGGCGATTTACTAAACAATATCGCCCGGGTGGAGGAGGATTTTAATTTGCCAAAGGGCGTTGAAAGTCGCAGACACAAACTATACAATGCATCTTATTATGCCGCTTCGGATATCACTCCCGACAACGTAGATGAACATATAAAATATGCAAAAATGGGAGGATTTCGCAGTATGAAAATTCCATATAGCGCTATTGTAGAAAGTGGCCCATCATGGAGTAAAAAGGGAGATTATGACTGGAGAAAATCAATTTACCCAAATGAAAGGGAGGATTTGGAAAATTTACTTAAAAAAATCAAGGGTAAAGGCATCTCACCCGGTTTACATTTTTTACATTCACATATAGGAAGAGACAGTAGGTATGTTACGCCTATACCCGATCATCGATTGAATTTGCTTAAATATTTTACGCTGGCAAAACCACTGGGAACTAGCGACACAGAAATATTTGTGGAACAAAATCCAGTCAGTACTACATTAGCAGATGGTATGCGCGTGCTAAAAATAGGAACCGAATTGGTTTCCTACGAGAGCTATACGACATCGTGGCCGTATAAGTTTATCGGTTGTACAAGAGGAGTTGACAAAACAACCATAAATTCATTACCGGTTGGTACCATTTTTGGATTGCTTGATGTAAGTGAGTTCGGCACCCAAAGAAGTGTTTATATTGATCAGAGAACCAGCTTACAAGATGAAATTGCGGAAAAACTGGAAAACATATATAACGCCGGATTTGAGTTTTGCTACTTCGACGGTTCAGAAGGAGTTAACCCTCCATTTTGGTTTAATGTCCCTTATGCGCAGTGGAGAGTTTATAAGAGATTTGATCCTACACCCATTTATGCAGAAGGAGCGGCAAAGTCACATTTTAGCTGGCACATGCTAAGTGGAGGAAATGCGTTTGATGTTTTCAGGCCGGATGTTCTGAAGGAAGAAATAAAAAGATGGCCAGCTCAACAAGCAAGGCGGATGAAAGCCGATTTTTCAAGGGTTAATTTCGGGTGGCTGGGCTATTTTGTTCCTAATGAAAAATCAATTGGGACACAGCCTGATATGATCGAATTTGTAACTAGCGTAGCTGCTGCTTGGGATTGTCCTGTTTCATTAAACTCAAATTTGGAGGGATTTAAAAAACATGCCCGAACAGCCGATAACCTGGAAGTTTATAGGAGATGGGAAGAGGTAAGAAGTATTGATTGGCTCACCGAAAAACAAAAAACAATGCTTCAGGATATGGAACAAGAGCATCATCTATTACTGAATGAACAAAATCAATTTGAATTGGTGCCTTATGAACAAATCTCTGGCGTAGCAGGAGGCAGCAAAGAAATCAGGGCTTTCATATTCCAGAGAAAGGGAGAATATTACGTTGTTTATTGGCACATATCCGGAAATAAAAAACTTCAACTACAGTTAAAACCATCCGATATTACTTTATACAAGAGATTGGACGAGGAAGAGCCTGTTAATGACTCGAACGGTAATATTCTTATTCCCCTAAATGACAGACGGTATATCCGAACGAATAAACTTACCAAAGAAGAAATACTAGCCGTGTTATCTAATGCTAAAATCATTGATTGAAAAAATGAAGAAAATCATTCCTTTTGTTATTTACCTTGTCCTACCCTTTCTGGTTTATCCGCAGGGCAAAATTCATACGCCTAAGTATTGTCTGTTTTACGATAATCATACTATGCCTGCAATCCCGGATGTAGGAGAAAATTTTGATGTAGAGGCATTTACTGATAGGATCAAAGCCTGTGGAGTAGATTACCTGACATTCCACGCCCGCTGTAATTTGGGAATGGCTTATTACGATACAAAGATTGGCATAAAACACCCTTCTCTAAAATATGATCTTTTCGGGCAGCTTGCAGATGCATGCAATCGGAAAGGGATTGCTCTTACGGCATATCTGAATGGGGGAATAAGTAGTGCTGAGGGATTAAAACACAGAGAGTGGACGACTCTGTATTTTGACGGCCGCGAATATCGTGAGCCACGTTTTACGCCTTACGTACGAACCATGTGCTACAATACCGCTTACAGAGATCATTTAATTGCCATGGTAGAAGAGATCGCACGAAATTATCCGGTGTCCGGCTTCTTTATTGATTGCCTTCAGAATTTCCCTTGCGTCTGCCCTGTTTGCGTAAAGGAAATGAAAGAAAAGGGAATTGATTGGAACAATCTGGACGAAGTAACAAAATTTTCGGAATTCTCCGCACTGAGATTAGCTGAAGATATTTACAAAGCGGCAACGAAAATAAATCCTAATTTATTAATATACCACAACAATCCCGGTTACGAGGAACAGAGTAAATTCAGTACTTACTTTGAAGTAGAATGCCTTCCTGCCGGCGCATGGGGATATGAATACTTACCGGTTTTATCTCACTATTTAAGGACGCTGGGCGACTATCCGGTTTTGAATATGACGGGCCGGTTTTACGATTGGGGGGATTTTGGAGGATTACGTCCCGGGGAAGCCATCAAGTCGGAGTTGCTTTACGGGTTGGCCAACGGGATGCGTCCCAATATCGGAGGCCATTTTCACCCCAGGGGGGATCTCGAGAATGCCGTCCTTGACAGGGTGGAAAGAATATACAGGGAACTCCAGACCATGGAACCCTGGTTCGACAACGCCAAGAACATAACTGAAATAGCCATCGTCTATCCAAAGAAAATTGCAAACATACGGGGCGACAGACAACTCAAAAGCGCGGTGCGCATGTTGAGCGAATTGAAGCAGCAGTTCGATGTGGTGACGCTGGCATCGGACTGGAGCAAGTACAAGGTGCTGATCTTTCCCGACGACATTCTCTTTGACGAGGAAACGGCAAGACGCGTGAAGAAACACGTCAATGAAGGAAAGGCGGTCATTTCAACGGGGTTCTCCGGCCTTGATCCGGAGAAGAGACATTTTGTGCTCGAACAGGAATGGGGCATCAAATTTTTAGGAGAAAATCTGTTTGATCCGGCTTATTTTACCGTAGGGGAAAATTGTAATGAAGGGTTGCCGGACATGCCGCTCTCTTTATACTCCAACGGCATTGAAGTGGAAGCCTCCGGTAAAACAAGAACGGAGGCACGTCTTGTAAAACCATATCATAACCGGGATTGGGATGGGGAATATGCTTTCTATTATAATCCGCCAGACAAGGTGACGGAGAAGCCGGCGCTTACAATTAACGGGCAGGTGGCCCATTTCAGCCACCGTATATTCTCCGGGTATTACGATAAGGCATCCGTGGAGTTAAGAACAGTCTTTTCCAACGTGCTCGACCGGTTTCTTGCCAAACCGTTAGTAAAGACAAAAAATTTACCGTCATTCTCCCGGGTTTTTGTCACGGAACAACCCAAAAGAAGAATGGTGCATTTGCTTTCTTATCTGCCCGAGATGAGGGGAAATACGCAAATGATCGAAGAACCCATTGAACTTGACAACATAACCCTATCCCTTCGCCACGATGATAGAAATTTCAAGAACATCTACCTGGCACCCGAAAAGGTGAGGCTGTCTTATACCCTTGAAGGTGATTATGTCCATATCAACGTACCTAAAAGCAAAGGATACTCTCTGCTGGTTATCGAAGAATAAACAAATATTTTTATAATAAACATGCACTTCTGGTAATAAACAGATCTCTCTTTAAAGGTATTCGAATACGTATATGTAAATACAATCAAAAAAATGAGAAAAAATTTTACCCGTAGAAATTTTTTAATTACAAGCACTACCGGCCTCGTCGGAATGACTGTTTCACCCACTATGGGCTTTGCTGAAAAGAGTGATATTTCCACAGAAAACACCATAAAAAACAGAAACGTAACCCCTTTCCTTTCAGAGGTTGAACGCCTTGCTGTGGAAGAATCGTATGACTACCACAAACATCTTTCAACGGCTCCTGTGCATGTATGGAGAAGGGACAAGAGCACCTCGGCGGAAAAGGATGAGATGACCATTCTCAATCACGGGTGGAAACTGGTTTACTTGAAACAGGCAGGTATTGTCACCTTAACCGCCGTTCAAGATTTTCAGGATTATATGGTTATTTCACACGGTGTGGCAATAGAATTCGAAGAAAGGGTCACCTTGAATGACTGGAAGAAATTAAGTCAATGTATTGTTGCAGGAACGAGAGAGCAGCTTCCCGGATGCGGGTTAACCCTTAAAAACCCCAAAGATTACGAAATACAGGTAACTCCTCGTCGTATTGTTGTGTGTGGTTATGACGAACAAGGAACAATGTTCGGCCTTTATAACCTGGAAGCAAGAATGAATCTTCGTGAAGCTCCTTTTTTACCCAACAACTTAAAAACAGTTCGCCACAGTTTATACCATACGCGCATGGTTCTATCGTGGATGGGATGGATGGAATGGCCTGATGCACTTTTGTCCCATCTTGTTCATGACGGCTTTGACGGTATTTTTGCCGGTGTATATACCAACCCGAATGGAGACCGGACAACAGCCGATAATTCTACCGATTTTTACGCACGCCTGATGTACGGAGTGCGTAAACAAGATCCTGCAAAAATAAGAGATCTGATTAAACGAGCTTCCAAATACGGCTTGAAAGTTTACACGCAGATCATTTTCCAATACTTGGGAACCGAAGAAAGCGAAGCGGAATTGCGTAGACTGGTACGCGATATTGTCCGGGAATTTCCTGAAATCAACGGATACATCCTCTTAACGGAGGGATTCTGGTACAAAAAATGGGGGGGAGGCCACGGTGCAAGTAAGGAGTACCTTCAGGATTGGGCTAAAAACTGGTCGTATGCTGTGGGAATAGTCGAAGAAGAGTGTCATAAAATGAACCCGGCCATAGAAATACTTCCATGGGAATACAATATCGATTTTCGTCCCCAAAATACGGAAATAAAGCGCTATTTCATTCAACAACTCCCTGAGAACACCACCCCCATGCTCACCTGGGAAAATGGAAAAAGTTTTGAAATAGACGGCATGCAGGGATATTTGCGTGATTATTCCTTAAATCAAATTGGCCCGGCCGAAGTGACGGAAGCACAAATAGAGGAAGCCAAAAATCGTAACATGAGGGTCTTCTCTAAAGTAGACACCTTTGCCAGTTGGCAATACGGAACAATACCTTATCTGCCCTGTCCTTATCAATGGCATGACCGTTATAAGGCGTTGGAAAGACTAGGTGTGAACGGAACGTTGGAGAGCTGGAGCAGCGGTTACAAACCCAATTTTTTAAGTAAGCTTCGTGCATGGACTTGTTGGACAGATTATCCTTCTTTTGAGACACTTTTGAATCAAACGGCTACGGTAATTTTTGGAAAAAATCAGCAGGAACAGGTATTAAAAGCATGGGAACATTTTAGCAGGGCTATCCGTCTTGTTCCCGACACCGGGCCTAATATGGGCACTAACAATGCTATTGGAAACCCTATATTTTTCCAGGTACCCCCAGTAAGAACAGCAACTTTTACCTATTCATGGTCAGATCCGGCAAAAAATGATCCAGATCTCAACCCTTACTGGCCGTTTACCGTTTCCCGTATGGTATTCTTCCCCGATTTTTCGAATCAGGTAAATAGAGCAGAACAATATGCCAGAAATGCAACAGGTATTGTCGCTACAAATGAAACAAAGATTCTGCCCCTTTTCCTTAATTATCTAAAAAAAGCCATTGATGAAATGGAAAGGGGATTGACTTTATACAGGTCTGCCGCAATTAACAGTCCTGAGGCTAAACGCAGAGAAGCGGTAAGAGAAGTAATTGTGGCTGAACAACTACAACGAATGATGCAAAGCGACTACGCTATCCTTGAATTTGAAGATCTCCGGATGAAGCTAGTAAAAGAAAAAGAAAAAGAAGCTATTCAGGAGATCCTTGATAGAATGGAAAATATTGTAAAAGACGAGATCGAACGGACTGAACTCTCCTTATTGGCCACAACTAGAGATTCCCGTATGGGTTTTCAGTTTGAGCAGGATTATGTCTATACCCCATACTCATTAAAAGAGAAACTTTTGGTTTTGAAAGACACCTTATTGTACCAGTTGCCTAAAGTCAGAAAAGAAAACATTCGATAAACTTTATAACAAAATTATTAATGAAAAAAAACTGTATTATGAACACAACAACAATCCCAACAAGTGAATTTAAAGAAAGAATCAGGAAGTTTCAGGCAAACATCAAAAAAGAAGGCTTAGACGCCTGTTTAGTACATGCCACAGAATCAGACATGGCATTCGTCAGGTATTTGAGTGAGTACTGGCCCGTGTTTGAAACAGCTGCGGTATTTGTACCGGCACAGGGAGAAGCAATATTGTTAGTTGGCCCCGAAAGTGATTTATACGCGTCTCAGAGAAGTTTTTTCAAAAATATTGAAAAGTTGATAGAATACCGCGAATCAGCTGAGCCGGACGCGCCTGGGATGTCTTTTATTACATACAAAGATTTGTTGGAGAAATACGATTTGCAACACATTCGTAAATTAGGCATCGTGGGATGGGCTATTACTCCCCTACCCGTATATACCTCCCTAAAAGAGCAGCTTCCTAACGTAGAAATCGTAAAAGCAGACATGACCCTTTGGCCCCTTCGGTTCGTAAAAAGTGAAAATGAACTCGCATGCATGAGGAAGGCGTACCAGATATCGGAACTTGCTGTGGAAGCTATATTGAACGAGATAAAACCGGGTATGACGGAACTCCAGGTCATTGGAATTGCCCAACGTGAGATATATAAACACGGGGGAGAATATGAAGGACACTCCCTTTACTGCTTTTGCGGAGAGTCTACCAACAATGCTATCTCGAGACCGGGACACAATACAATCGTAGAAAATGAAGTAATACAACTTAATATAGGCGCAAGAGTCAGTGGCTATTCATCCAGCGTGGGTTTGCCGTTCTCCATCGGGCCGTTGCCCGAGCGAAAAAGACGTTTAATAGAATTTGGGTTAGAAGCTCACAAAAAAACCATAGGTATGATTGCTGCAGGAAAGCCTGCCGGACAAGTTGTCAATGACTACGAGAATTGGGTAAAGAATCAAGGTTTTGGCCAATATCTTCTTTACGGCCCGTGTCATGCTATCGGCATGATGGAAGTAGAGCGCCCCTGGATGGAATCGACTTCCGAATATCTATTGCAGAAAAATATGACTTTTCAAATCGATACTTTTTTCTACGATAAAGATTTTGGCTTAAGGTGGGAAAACGGAGTCATTGTTAAAGATGGCGGTGTAGAAATGATGTCCTCTAAATTTATGAAATACATTGAACTTTAAACAATAAAAAATATGCGTTACGAATATATGTTTCCGGATCAAATCCGAAAGTCTATTGATGAGAATACTCCGGTAGTTATGGCGTTAGGTGTTATAGAATATCATGCCGAACATCTTTGCACAGGTGTAGATACATTAGTTGTACAAGGTGCGTTGGAAATGTTGGAGAAAGAAATGGAGGTGATTATTTTACCGCCTTTTTGGTTCGGCGCAGGATCTTATGCCGTATCCGGGCCTGAACGCAAGGGAGGCATGCACATTGATTCAGGCGTACTCAACACCTTTGCACGGCAATTATTTTACAACCTGTTGCGAATTGGTTTCCGCAATATAAATTTGTTTTATCACCATCAAAGTGAAAACTTCGCGAGCGGTATGCCAAACGATTTAGCATTCAGGCTGGCCGCCAAGCAGGAAATTTTCGCTTTTCTCGACCGGGAAAAAGGGGATGGCTGGTGGGGAGAAGACAAGGCCTCTGCCAATTACTACGCAGAACATGATGCGGGAACGGACCCGTTCAGTTGGATTCGGGTAGAACCCTTTATGAGTGCCGAGGCACAGGCACAGTGGCCGATTGATCATGCCGGTGAACAAGAGACCTCACTTATGATGGCTTTTGCTCCCGAAGGAGTCGACATGAAGCGTTTCGACGACAAATATTGGTATGCACAACACGCACCCAAGGCTAACATGGAATATGCGAATAAGGCAAAGGCCTTTATCTTGACAGATTTAAAGAAAAGATTAAGCAAATAAAAATGACCGGAATTGAGTTAACTGAACTGCTGAACAAGTCTTATCGACGTTGGCACCTTACCGGTAATATGGAAAATGGCGTGATAGCCGCATTGGATCTGGAAGGACGGTTGTTCACGATTGTAAACGGACAAGTTTTAAACAGGGTTCAGCCCTCGGCCATTGAAAAACGTTCCAATAAAAATGCATATCAAAACCCTGGGGGCGACGCGCTTTGGCCCGCCCCCGAAGGGACAACGTTAGGTTATGAATACCCAACAGGAAACTGGCGGGTTCCACCATCTGTTACTGGAGCAGTGTGGGAAGTTATTTTATCAGAAGAGGACAAAACGGTCTTAAGGGCTGAAATTGATTTGATAAATAACCAACAAACAGGCCTTCCGTGTGAATTTGAAAGACACGTAAAGATTGAAACAGATCAGCATGTTTTCAGACAAAACGTTACCGAACTTATTCGATACGTGGGAAAAAAGACGATCAACAACGGAGAATTTATGTTAGCGCCCTGGTCGTTGTGCCAGTTCGATTCTGGTGAAAGAGGCAGAGTCGTAATACCTGTTTCTGATGAAGAAAATGTTTGGGACTTGTACAACTCCAGTAAACAGCAGCGTTTTATTGAAGATGGCCGACTGATTGTCAACACAGAAACGGATCAAAGGTTTCAGTTGGGGTTAAGTGAAAAAGTAGATTGGATGGAATACCTTCCCGGTGAAAAGTTCAGGGTAAAGCGCAGCGTGTTGAACGTTGCATCGAAACATCAATATATTGATATTGCGGATATTTCTCCCGATAAAACTCCTTCAGCCAAAGGGGTCAAATTGAGTGTTTATTGCGACCCCTCCGGATTCATGGAGATAGAAGGTTGCGGTAGATGTCCCGATACACTAACACCCGGTATAGAAATGAGTGTCGATATTTTAACAGAATACATAGTTACAGATTATTAATGATTTAGATTCCGTATGTACAGCGATAAACATACAAAAGCTCAATTAATAACATATTAAGAATGAAAGTAGATAAAAAAAACATCATTGTACCGTTACTCCTGGTGGGTTCGATGAATGCTATATTGGGTTTTGCACTGGGAGTTAATGCTTTTTTTATTCCTTTTGTAAAACAGGCATTTCATGTTACCACAGCAATGTCATACTTGATCATGCTGGCTACATTTTCGGCTTACCTGGTCTTTGGTGGCGTAGCAGGCAATATTTTAAAAAAAGCAGGTTATAAAGGCGGAATGGTCATTGCACTTATACTGATGGCTGTAGGTTTTCTCATTATTGTGCCTTCAGCTAAAACGGTAAACTTTTCCTTGTTTTTATTGGCCCTCTTCATCAATGGTTTGGGACAAGCACTGCTGACAGGTGCTTACAGCACCTATGTCTCCATTATAGGATCACCTGAAAGTGCAGCATCAAGAATTTCATTCATGGGGATTTGTGCGAAAATATTTTATGCTGCCGCATCTTTTATTTTGGCTGTTTTTATGGATTTGAGCAATGTAAGGATAACCGACATTATTACTCCGTTTTATATCATTGCAGCCGTAATGTCTGTAATGGGAATTATCTATTATTTTTCTCCTCTGCCTGAAGTAAAAGCTATAGGAGAAGAAACAGAAACAGGAGAAATACAGAATTCTTATTCTTCTACAAAAACAAGTGTATGGCAGTTTCCACATTTGCTTTTAGGAGTTGTGGCCATATTTTTTACGGTGGGAGTGGAATACCTGGCTTTAGGAACAATAAATGATTATGCCAATATATTGGGATTGTCTTCCCCACATAACTATGTGTGGTTTGTTTCGTTTGCCATGATAGTAGGATATTTGGTAGGGATGATTTTTATCCCAAAATATATAAGTCAGACGCAGGCATTGCTTGCATCTACCATATTAGGAATTATTGTGAGCATAACCATTCTTATATTGCCTTCTACTATTTCTATCTACTTAATACCTTTATTGGGGCTCGCGAACGCTTTGTTGTGGCCTGCTATATGGCCCTTAGCTATTGCCGACTTAGGAAAGTTCACCAAATCGGGTTCTGCGTTATTGGTAACCGGGATTGTGGGTGCGGGCATTATTCCGTTGATCTTTGGGTATTTTGCACAACACTTTTCTTATCAAATGGCTTATGCCATAGGATTACCGGCTTACCTATTTATTATGTATTATGCACTGTGGGGAAGTAAAATACGGACAAAACAAGCCTGATTATATGGATTGAATTACTTGTCTTGACGAAAATTTGTAAAGTTGCTTACCAGGAGGAAAGTAATCACATAAATCTTTTACGGTATTCTACCGGGGTACAGCCTTTTATTTTTCTAAACAACCTGAAAACGTTCGAATAATCATTAAATCCGGATTTAAAAATTATGTCGGATATGGATAAATTTGTCGTGGTTAACAAAAAAGTAAAATGTTCTATTCTTAAATTAAGAATAAACTGGTAGAGCGAAATTCCCATTTCATTTTTGAACTTACTTTCTATACTCCTGCGGGAAAGAGGCACTAAAGAAGTTAATTTATCTATTTTTATTGCCGAATCAAAATTCTTTTGAAGGTATTTCACAATTTCCAGGATATATTTATCTTTAACATTATAGTTCTCTGTAGATTTTCGCAATTCAATTCCTAAAGGGTTAATACAAATACTGAACGGCTTTGGATTATTCTCCTGTAACGTCTCATGAATCTTTCTGCCCAGTTCATATCCTCCCTTTTCAGCGTCCAGTATAATGGAAGAGATTGGAGGATCGGATAAATTACAAATTAATCTATCGTTGTCTACTCCTAAAAGAGCAATTTCTTTAGGGATGTTTATATTGTTTAATTTACAAATTTCCGATATCTGTATGGCAAAACTATCGTCGCATGCGAAAATTGCAACCGGCTTCGGCAGAGAAATCAGCCAATCTTCCAATTGGGTGTGCGTGTGCTCCCATTGCTTATCATTCAAATCTTCACTCTCGAAGTAATAATAATTTCCTTTAATTTTTTCAATTTCACGCCTATAACCCTCGGCTCTTTCTCTTGACCAGATAAATCCTTTATTTCCGTAGAAAGCAAAATTATTATAACGCCTTTGAATAAAAAACTTCGCAGCCATCGCCCCCATCCCAGTGTAATCGCCTGTAATATTTGAAAAACATTTGCCTTCCTCTTTGTAGTTTTGTAAAAAAACCGGTATCTGTAACTTCTGAAGCGATTCCAAACTCATGTAATTCCATTGGGCTATAATAATATTGGCCTCCCACTTTTGAGCCCACGCTATTACGCCTTCTTCTCCATGGATGTTTTTATAGTAAACAGGAAGGCGATAAAAACTCCATTGTCCCATTTCCTGAGCATATTGGATTAACCCATCCAGGAAACGGCGGCTGAACTCAGTTGAGTAATCTATTAGGACCAATACTTTAATCACGTTTTTTAAATAGGGTTAATAAAAAATTTCACGTTGTTTTTAAGGATAAAATTAAACCTTCTTTTTCTTTTTTCCGAGATCGTTAGTTATACTTTCCTGCATAGATCTTATGCAAATGTAAATAAATCTCGGCTCTTTCACAAAAATGATTCGTTGCAGAGCCATGAAGGATGAAAACAAAAGAAAAAAACCGCCTCATTCCTGAGACGGTTTATAATCTGTAGTCTGTATAAAATCATCTCACTTCCCAACCCAGTGCGCTGGCGCCAAGTACCGCTGCATCACTTTCCTTGAGTTCAGAGAAGATCAATTTCACTTTGTTTTTGAAAATGGGCAACAGGTTTCTTTCCATTGATTCGCGGATTGGGTTCATAATTAGATCACCGGCTTTCGCCAATCCTCCAAAAAGGATAATGGCTTCAGGGCTTGAGAACGCTACAAAATCAGCAAATGCTTCACCTAACATTTCACCGGTAAAACGGAATATTTCTTTGGCCATTTCATCGCCTGCCATAGCCGCATCAAAGACATCTTTGGAAGTGATGTCATCAATGGGGATGTTACGCAACTGAGTTTTTGCGTCGTGTTGAAGCTCCAGGTATTCACGTGCAGTACGGGCTACTCCCGTTGCTGAGGTATATGCCTCCAAGCATCCCGATCTTCCGCAACCACACACTCTTCCGTTCGTGCGCCGCATGATTACATGTCCAAGTTCACCTGCAAAGCCATCGTGGCCGTACACCATTTGTCCGTTCACCACAATCCCACTTCCTACACCGGTTCCGAGAGTGATTACAATAAAGTCTTTCATTCCGCGGGCTGCTCCGTATGTCATTTCACCGATGGCTGCCGCATTGGCATCGTTGGTAAGCGCCACGGGAATACCTACTCTGTCTTCCAGCATTTGTGCAAACGGAATAACTCCTTTCCAACGAAGGTTGGGAGCAAATTCGATACTTCCGGTGAAATAGTTGCCGTTGGGTGTTCCGGCTCCAATTCCTTTGATTTGATCTTTAGTGGCAATATCCTTGATCACATCTTCAATCACTTGGCTCAATTCATTCAAGTAGTCTTCCACTTCAGCATGCTTAGCCGTTTTCAGACTTCCGCTACGTAAAATCTGTCCCCTCTTATCAACGATACCCACAACCGTATTTGTACCGCCGACATCTATACCTATTACATAAGGTTTATCCATGAGTTTCTGTTTAAATGTTATTCAATGAGATTAATTGTACTCGCAAATATACGATTAATTTGTCATCCTTACTTGAAATCGTTAAAAAAAATACAAGCGACCCGCTTTTTTTAAATTAAACTCAAATAATGGGTAATGATTTTATAATTTGACATATCTTTGCAGATCGTTTTGCCAAAACGACAGTTTTTCACATTAGATTTTGACCGATTAGAGGAATTCAGACTTTTATCTTTACAAAACAAAATAAACAATTATTATGCAGGAAATTAAATTTTATAACGGAGAGAATATCCCGTTGGAATTGCACAAAGTGCGTGTTGTGCAGAAACTACATTTAGTACCTATTGAACGTCGACTGGAAGCATTGGAAGAAGGTGGATTTAACACTTTCAGACTAAACACGAAAGATGTATTTCTGGACATGCTTACCGACAGCGGAACCAATGCTATGAGCGACAATCAGATGGCTGCGATGATGCAGGCAGATGATGCATATGCCGGATCACAAAGTTTTTACCGGTTAAAGAAAGCTGTAGAAGACGTTCTGGGGAAAAAACATTACCTGCCGGTTCATCAAGGCCGTGCAGCCGAAAATATTTTATCAAAAGCATACATCAAGCAAGGGAGCCTGATTCCGATGAACTATCACTTCACCACTACTTTGGCACATATAACCGAGTGTGGTGGCCGCATCGTGGAACTGCTTTACGATGAAGGGTATGTGATGAATTCTGATCATCCGTTTAAAGGCAACATGAACATCGAAAAACTGGAAGAGAACATTATCCGGCACGGTTCAAAAAACGTTCCGTTTATCCGCATGGAAGCTTCCACCAACCTGATTGGCGGGCAACCATTTTCGATTCAAAACCTACGCGATGTGAGGGCTATTGCAGATAAATACAATATCCGTTTAGTGCTGGATGCCAGCTTATTGGGTGAAAATGCTTACCTGGTAAAATTGCGGGAAGAAGAGTTTAATGAAACGTCTATGGCGGATATTCTAAAAACAATGACCGAGCTGGCAGATATTGTCTATTTTTCGGCACGGAAGCTAAGTTCTTCGCGCGGTGGAGGTATCTGCACCAACAGCGAAGTGATTTACAAGGAGCTCGAGGCACTTGTTCCCCTTTATGAAGGATTTTTGACTTACGGTGGCATATCGGTACGTGAAATTGAATCAATGGCAGTCGGATTATACGAAACGTTGGATGAAACCATGATTTGTCAAAGTCCCGACTTTATCCGTTACCTGGTGGATGAACTGGATAAAAACGGAGTACCCATGCTGAAGCCTGCCGGCGTACTCGGTGCACACGTGAATGCTATGGAACTCTGTTCCCATATTCCTCAAACGCAGTATCCTGCCGGATCGCTTGCTGCAGCCTTGTTTCTGATATCCGGAATCCGGGGAATGGAACGCGGCTCGGTTTCCAACCAACGCGACGAGTACGGAAACGAAACATACGCCGACATGGAGTTAGTCCGGCTTGCCGTTCCACGTCGTGTATTCACGTTATCACAGATAAAATACGTTATCGACCGGGTTACCTGGCTGAATGACAACCGTGAACTTATCGGTGGATTAAAATTCGTTTACGAACCGCCTGTTCTTCGTTTCTTTATGGGAGGGCTGGAGCCTGTTAACGATTGGCCACAAAGGCTTATTTCCAAATTCAAGGAAGATTTTGGAGAAAGCTTGTGAAGAATTTGAGAAAAAAGAGGCCGTCATGAGACGGCCTCTTAATATTTGTCAGTTTTTATACAAAACTACTTCTGTTTTTTAACAATATGTACAGCCTCGCCTAGAACATCTGCACAGGCTTCAAAAAGTGCTTCTGAATAGGTAGGGTGTCCGTATATAGTTTTGATTACTTCGTCCACGGTGATTTCCATTTCCATAAGCAACGATGCCTGGTTAATGATTTCAGCTGCCGCGGGACCTACAATATGCACACCAAGAATCTCGCCATATTTGCTGTCGGCGATCACTTTCACAAAACCAACATTATCACCGGATGCCATAGCCCGGCCGTTGGCAGCAAAATCAAAACGGCCAATACGAACGTCGTATTTCTCGCGTGCCTGTTCTTCCGTAAGACCAACCATAGCCACTTCGGGATGGGTATAAACTACCGAAGGAGCGGAATGCAATTTAAGTTCGCGATGATTGCCTTTTACAGCATTATCAGCTGCCACTTCACCCATGCGAAATGCTACATGCGCTAGCATCTTTATAGCATTCACATCGCCGGGTGCATAAATGCCTTTCACACTGGTTTCCATATATTTGTCAACCTTGATCCGGCCGCGCTCCATTTCAAACTGAATATCTCCCATCCCTTCGGTATCCGGTAAGCGTCCGATAGAAATCAGGACCTTATCAGCAATGACCGATTCTCCTCCTTCAATTTTAACTTCCACCTTGCCTTTTTTATCGGCAAGCTCAGTAATCTTGGTAGAAGTCATTATTTTCACGTTCTTCTTTTTCAGCAACTTGGTAAGTAATGCCGACGCTTCAGCGTCCACTGACGGAATAATCCTGTCCATCATCTCGATAACGGTTATTTTTGTTCCGAGCGCCTCAAATGCCTGAGCCATCTCTATACCGATAACACCTCCGCCAATCACCGCCAGCGTTTCCGGCAGTACGTCCAGCGCCAACAAATCATCACTGGTTAATACATTCGGATTATCAATACCCGGAATGTTTATTCTGGATACTTTTGACCCTCCCGCTAGAATAATTTTGTCACCTTTTATCACCGTGGAATCATCCACTACCACATCTTTGTTTTTATTGATTCGGGCAACTCCTTTGAAAATGTCCACTTTGTTGCTTCTCAGCAATGCTTCTACACCGCTTGTCAGCTTTTTCACCACCGAGTTTTTGTGCTGAACCACCCGAGGCATATCTATTTTGTACTTAACGCTTTCAAAAATGATTCCACGTGAAGCAGCCATCTCCATACCCTCGATAATTTCACCACTTTTGAGATATGCTTTCGTCGGAATACATCCCAAGTTAAGACACGTTCCTCCAAATTCTTTTTTTTCCACAATGGCCACTTTTGCCCCCTGTTGTGCAGCACGGATAGCAGCCACGTATCCAGCAGGTCCGCCACCAATGACGATCACATTGTATGAATCTTCGAGCCTTGTCATTGATTTGTCAGCAGCCTCTTCTTCAACCGGTTTCTCCTCTTCATATGCCTGCGGAACAATTTCCTCGCCTTCTTGTCCGATATAACCGATAACTTCCGTTACCGGAACAGTATCTCCGTCGTGACGGAGAATTTTAAGGAGCACGCCTGTTGCCTCGGCTTCAAGTTCCATACTTGTTTTATCGGTCATGATTTCGAGGATAATTTCACCTTGAGTCACAGGATCTCCTTCTTTTTTTAACCACTTTACAATTTGCCCTTCGGTCATGTCGATTCCCGCTTTGGGCATTATAATTTCGTATGCCATGTTTTGAGTTATGAGTTATGAGTTTTAAGTAAACCTCAAACGTTAAATTAATAATGTTAACGGATTTTCAAGCAGTTGCTTCAGGTCCGTCATGAATTTTGCCGCTGTAAGTCCGTCAATGATGCGATGATCACTGGTAAGGCTGACTTTCATTACCGGACGGATTACGGCCTCACCGTTGCGGACCACAAGGGTATCTTTTGTCGATGAGACGCTTAAAATGGCTGCATTCGGCTGATTGATGATTGCCGTAAAATGTTCCACGCCATACATTCCCAAGTTGCTGATGGTAAATGTACTTCCCGTTTGTTCATCGGGCAGCAACTTTTTCGAAAATGTGCGTTCGGTAACGTCTTTCAAAGCTACTACCAGTTCGCTGAGCAACATTTTATCGGCATTTTTCACTACCGGCACCAGCAATCCCTCGTCCAATCCAACCGCCATTCCTAAATTCACGTAGTTGTGGAAAGTGATCTCGGTAACCTCGTTATTCAAGCTCGCATTGATGTATTTGTGTTTCATCAATGTTTTCACCACAGCAAACGAAATCAGATCGGTAACAGTCAGCTTTTTATCCGTTTTCTCCTTTATCGGATCCATCAATTTTTTGCGTAACTCAAGCAGTTCAGCCATATCTATTTCCCAGGTTTGAATAAACGAAGGGATCGAGAAATAACTTTCCGACATACGTTTTGCTATTACCTTGCGCATCATGCTCAACGGCTCGGTTTCGGTACTTACGGCTGCTTCCACCTTAACAGAGACATCGGGTTTGCTATCGGCAGGTATTACCTGAAGCTGCTTACTTATTCCCGAAAGAATTTTTGGTGCTGCCGTAGCTTCAGCAAAATCATTCCGGGTAAGGCGGGCTTTCAATACAGGATCAGAGATGAGCAACAGCACATCGTCCTTCATGATTTTATCGTTGTGACCGGTGCCCCTGACACCTTTCAGATCAATGTGATGTTCTTCAGCAATTCTGCGTGCGAGCGGCGAGACGTGAATTTTACCCTGAAAATTCCATCCGGCAACATCTTCTTTATGAACGCGTCCCTTATAACCTGTACCGGTCACATTTGTAAGCGTCACGTTCATTCGTTTAGCCAGCAATCTTGCTGCAGGAGTGGCTCTAACTAATTGTCTTTCTTCCATAAACCTCCTCTATCACCTTTTATTAACCAATTTGAGGATGTATTTTTTAATCCTTTCAACACTGGGTAGCATGGCTGCTTCAAGTTTGGCGTTGTAAGGAACGGGAACGTCTTCTGCCGCCAATCGCAGAATGCGGCCGTCGAGGTAATCGAAGGCATCGCTTTCGGCAATCATGGCGGCAATTTCACCGATGAAACCACCGGTTTTGTGCGCATCGTTAACGAGCAGCACACGACCGGTTTTTTTCACCGAATTAAGAACGGCTTCTTTGTCAAGCGGTATCAATGTTCTCAAATCAACCACTTCTACGCTTACCCCATCAGCCTCCCGTACCTGGTCGGCCGCCTGTAATACGCGTTCAAGCATTCTTCCATACGTAACAACAGTTACGTCCTTGCCCTCTCGTTTAAGTTCGGCTTTGCCTAATGGAATGGTAAATTCCGGATCGAGAGGAACTTCTCCTTTCATGTTGAATTGCGCTTTATATTCAAGGAAAATAACGGTGTTATTGTCCCTGATAGCGGATTTAAGTATTCCTTTTACATCGGCAGGTGTTCCCGGGGCAACAACCTTGAGTCCCGGGATGTGAGTAAACCAGGCTTCGAGCGACTGCGAATGTTGTGCAGCGGCACCCACTCCCGATCCTGCCGCGCAGCGAAACACAACAGGTACCTGTCCTTTTCCGCCGAACATATATCGGGTTTTTGCTGCCTGATTCACTATATTGTCCATCATATAAACAATAAAGTCCATAAAAGTTACATCAACAATGGGGCGCAGGCCGGTCATGGCTGCTCCGATGGCACAACCGGAAATAGCATTTTCAGAAATTGGCGTGTCGCGAACGCGTTCCTTACCAAATTCCTGAAGCATCCCTACCGATGTTCCGAAGTCGCCACCAAAAATACCCACGTCTTCACCCATAAGAAACACGTTTTCGTCACGGCGCATTTCTTCTGACATTGCCAAAATAATGGCATCTCTTACAGACATTACTTTAGTTTCGTTTTCCATTTTTTATTATTGTTGCTGAGAGCTTGGTGCAGAGGCTTAGGGTCAATCTGTACAATGAATCACCTTTGCTGTTAGCTTTTTTGCTCTGTATCGTTTTGTTGTATTTTGAGTTACTGATTGTAAAGGAGCGGCATTCCGCATCCCTAAGTCTTAATCTGCAAAAATATCTTCGAAAGCCGATTCCAGAGTTGGCTCGGGGCTTTCCATCGCAAATTTCACAGACGCTTCAACGGCGTCCATGGATTTACGGTCTATATCATCCAACTCTTCTTCGGAAGCTAGATTATTTTCCATCATATATTTTTTGTACTTGACAATCGGGTCTTTTTTCTTCCATTCATCCACCTCCTGTTTGGTACGGTATTTTCCGGGGTCTGAAGTTGAATGTCCGTACCAGCGATACGTGAGTGACTCAACCAAGACAGGCCCGTTTCCGCTGCGGACATAATCCACCAGCTCGACAAATTTGTTGTAAACAGCCAACAAATCATTTCCATCTTCGATAAGATGTCCTGGGACGCCGTAGGCGCTAGCACGCTGGTAATTGTAATCTATGTTGATTACGCTCGAAATAGGAGTACTGATTCCGTAAAAATTATTGATGGAATAGAAAATAACCGGTAACTTCCAAATGGATGCCATATTCATTGTTTCGTGAAAAGTACCTTCATTCACCGCTCCGTCACCAAAAAAACAGACGACAATCTTTCCGGTTTTTTTCATTTGTTGTGTCAGGGCAGCTCCGATAGCCATTCCCATTCCCCCCCCCACAATTCCGTTGGCACCAAGATTTCCCTTATCCAGATCGGCTATATGCATTGAGCCTCCTTTTCCTTTACAGGTTCCTGTCGCTTTTCCCATAATTTCGGCCATCATCTCGTTAAGGTCTATTTCCATAGCAATGGTCTGCCCATGGCCGCGATGGTTGGAAGTAATTAAATCACCTTCCGACAGAGCAGCAATTGCACCCACATTGGCTGCTTCTTCACCTACCGAAAAATGCGTCATCCCGGGAACCTGGCCTCTCTTCACCATGTAATTGACCTTTTCGTCGAAATTACGGATATCGCACATTAACTTATGCATGTGCAGTAATTTTTCCTTGGGTATTTCTTGTTTAGCTGTTGATTTTTTAGATTTTGCCATAATATATTTAGTTGTAATATTGGATCAAACCTATCTCGTATTACCTGAATCAGTAACAATAACATTTTTTGAATGATATTTGTTTAACACATATCATTTTTTTATCGGTGATAAAGCGGGTTGATTGAAATCCTGATTCTGTGATTTTTCTACAAAGTTATTTAGAATTGTTTTAAATTACAAAACCGTTTAGTTTATTTAACCATTGCGTTTCTATTTTTCGGTTAAAATAAGCGTTGCCAGTCAAAAGTATTATTGCTTCCCCCACAGATAAGGGTAGTGTCAAACTTGTTCGGATTGTGTTAAGACGAGTAATAATCGAATAAAATTTATTGTTGCAGTTATGCTTTGATTTTTGGAAAAGTTATGAGAAAAAGCAACCCACCCTCGGGGCGATTTTTGGCTACGATGTTACCCTTGTGTAAAAGCACTGCATTTTTAACGATAGACAAACCTAAGCCTGAACCGCCGGTATCACGAGTACGTCCTTCGTTCACCCTGTAAAACCGTTCAAAAATCTTTACGAGGTGTTTCTCCTCCACCCCAACTCCGTTATCGTGAAATTCGAAGTACACAGCATCATCAGTTTCCATGTAACACCTAAGCACAATCTGAATAGACTTGCCAGCATATGCTAAGGAGTTTTCCACAAGGTTTCGGAAAATGGAATACAGGAGTGTGCGGCTGCCATAAATAACCACACTATCCGCTACCTCGATAGTAAATGTGGTGTTTTTTTCAAGGAATATATGGGCTAAATCAGATTTCAATTCATCAAGAAGCAATTTTATAAAAACGGGTTCTTTAACAAACCGGTCCGCAGCCTCTTCTATTTTAGTCAACATGCTTATATCCTGTATTAATTCGGATAACCGAATGGTTTGAACATACGCTCGATCAATAAAAACCTGCTGACGGTCTGTATCTTTGGGGTCAAGGTTAAGTATGGTCTCCAGATAACCACGGATACTGGTAACCGGTGTCCGGAGTTCATGAGCGATATTGTTGGTCATCTCCTGCTTGAGCAAGCGTCGCTTTTCAGCCTTAGTAATGTCGCTGATATAAATTTCAAAATTTTTATCTTCGAAAATAATGACCCTGATATTGAACTGCTTACCGTTTTTTTCTATACGCGTCGAGAACACATTTTCAGTACGGTCGGCCGAAGCTAGAAAAGCATCAATCTCTTCAAAATCAGGATCGGAAAATAAATATTCATCTTCCAACACGGGTTTATCTGCTATAATATTCAAAAATTGCAGAAAATGGGAGTTAGCGTAGATTTTCTTCCGTTCTTCGGAAAAAATGGCAATCCCCTCTTCGGAAAATTGAAAATGCTGAATAAGTTTTTCTCGCTCCAAAGCCAGTTTTTTCCGGTTTTCTTTCAATAAATTGTAATTCTCCACGATCTCGGCACTAACCTCTCCTACCTCATCGTCGGGAAACTCGAACGCTGTTTTTGTAGGCCTACCATTCTTCAGGTTTACCGCAAATTCCTTTAACTCTTTAATTGATTTGGAAAATTTATTGGCAAAATAGAACATCATCAGCGCACATACAATGAAAAACAAAATGATGAAATACATGAAACTGTTTTTGGAATTAAGAAACGGCCTCACTTCCACCTCGTAGGGCAAGGCAACGCGAATAAAATATGCTCCGTCGTAATTCCTGGCATAATATAAATACCGGATATGGTTACTGTCCGACATTCGTATGTTGGAACCGCTACCTGAAACCATTGCCTTTTGAATTTCGGGACGGTCTGTATGATTAGTCATCCTCTTCTCGTCCAGCAGATTATCATACATTACTCTGCCCGTCTTATCAATAATAGTCAAACGTAGGTTATCGGATAAATACGCTGTTAATTCATCCATCCGTTGTATGCTATCCGGGAATACAATATGCCGGCCTTTTATGTAGCGGTGAATAAAACCGGCATTTCCGTCAAGCATATTTTCAAGGCTTTTCGTACGTTCGTGCCGGACTTGCTTTTGTTCAAACAAAATAATCCCCGCCGTAAAAACTGCAATGATTACGGAGAAGTACAGCAAGATTCTTTTTCGGTATGACAGCCGGAAACTCATTCTGTCGTTTTTGGCTCTGAATTCAGGTAATATCCGAATCCTGAACGATTTACAATAATTGATGAATATTCGCCTAATTTTTTCCTGAGGCGAGTTATGTGCACATCTACTGTTCTGTCGAGAACAAACTCGTTGTCACCCCAAACCTGATTCAAGATTTCGCTGCGGGTATAAACGTTCGGGGAGGTTTGCGACAACAACGAAAGAATTTCAAACTCTTTTTTCGTGAGTGTAACTTCAACATCATCTATGGTCACCCTGTTATTAAGAATATCAATGGTTAATCCCTCATGCTGCCAGAGTGTCTGCGTCTCTTTCTTATTTAAACGGACTCTTTTTAAAACCGATTTTACCCTTGCAATCAGTTCTTTTACAGAAAAAGGTTTAGACACATAATCATCACCGCCTAAGGAGAAGCCCGTCAGCATATCGTTTTCGGTGTTTTTTGCCGTCAGAAATATGATGGGGACACTCTTTCCTTCTTTTCTGAGTCTCTCGGCCATTTTAAAACCCGACATCCCCCCCATCATAACATCCAGAATAATCAGATCGTGCCTGTCGGTAAGAATTGACAATGCCTCTTCAGCCGAATTAGCCAAATCTACTTTGTACCCTTCATTTTCAAGATTAAACTGAAGAATATCGCAAATGTCTTTTTCGTCGTCTACAACCAGAATTCTTTCTTCCATAACTGATAAAATTGATGTTTATTAAGATTCCTCTTCTGTTTTAAAAGGCAATGACTTTTTTAGTTCTTTATCGTGCCGGACATCTTTTCCCTCCAACAGAAAAATGGCTGATTCTGCCATATCTACTGCTTTATCGCCGATACGCTCAATGTAATAAGCAATATTGTTAAGATTTACAATATTAATAAGCATTTGATAACTAGTGACTTTTTCTTGAAAACCTTCAGCCAGCTTGCGTTCCATTTTTCGTTCCATCTTGTCTACTTTATCGTCCATCAAAATGGTATTGTAAGCCATTTGGTTGCTCGAACCCGAAACGGAAAACACCGCATTTTTAAGCATTCCGTCTGTATGCACAAGCATTTTCCCCATCAATTTAATATACGTATCGAAACCATCGAGCGAGAAATCTATCTTTTTAATTGATTCGGCAACATTTTGGATAAGATCCCCTACACGTTCCAAGGAAATAGTCATGTCGTAATAAGCCATAATCTTTCTCAAATCTATGGCTACGGGATTGAAGAACATGATGCTGTTTATTACTTTTTCTTTTATGGTGATATCCAACGAATCGATAATTTTTTCGTTCTTCTTCATCAGTATAAAGAGCTCTTCATTTTTTTCTGTCAAAAGATGTTGCGTGTTTGCCAACTGTTCCAATACAATTTCAGAAAGAAGCTGGAAGTCACTGTTCAATTGGTTGAAGTATTTTTCTTTTATACTGACGCCAGACGCGCTTAACAGGTTGTCGGATTCTTTGTTATTCGTTCCCATGATTGCAGTTATTAGAAAATTGATTTCACATACAAAGATAACCAACTATCCGAATACACCGGTCAGGTATTCTTCGGTTTTTTTATTCCGGGGTTTCGTAAACATGTGGCGTGTGTTGCCGTATTCAATCAAATTCCCCAGATACATAAACATGGAATTGTCCGAAATCCGTGCAGCCTGCGACATGTTGTGAGTAACAATCAGGATAGTGTATTTCGATTTCAAATCCAACAGTAATTCTTCAATTTTGTTAGTTGATATCGGATCAAGTGCTGAGGTAGGCTCATCCATTAACAACAATTCCGGTTTCAAGGCCAGCGTGCGGGCTATACACAGTCGTTGCTGCTGTCCGCCCGAAAGGAACGAACCACGTTTGGTCATCACGTCTTTTACCTCATCCCAAAGTGCCACCGAAACAAGGCTTTGCTCCACGATACGGTCTTTCTCCTGTCTATTTAAACGTATGCCGTTAAGGGAATAACCGGCCAATACGTTATCATAAATACTCATTGTTGGAAACGGATTGGGCTGCTGAAAAACCATTCCCGCCATACGACGCACTTCCATTGGATTCATCTGCAGTACATTCTTCCCTTTCAGGAGAATTTCTCCCGTCGTCTTCACACTGGGATACAAGTCGTGCATACGGTTAATGGCACGCAGCAAGGTGCTTTTCCCGCATCCCGACGGCCCCATAATTGCCGTGATGGTATTGGGGAATACATCTGCAGATACTTCATTCACTGCTTTTTTGTCCGGTGTGTATGCTACCGACACCGATTTTAATTGTAGGATAGGCTTATTGCCGTTATAATTTATATCTTCCATTTGCGTGCTACGATTTTTGCCAGCCAGTTTAAAAGAAATATGACGATAAGGAGCAGTAATGAGGTTGACCAAATTAAATCGACCAAGTTGGGATCGTTGTAAAAATCCCAGATCAGAAGTGGAATAGCGCTTGTTGGCTCCATCAAGTCCCAGTTTACCACGGTTGCCCCCAGGGCCGTCAACATCAGGGGTGCAGTCTCGCCCATTACCCGGGAGACAGCGAGTAAGATCCCGGTAAAAATTCCACCGAATCCCGAGGGAAGCAATATCTTGAAAACCACGTTCCTGTAGGAAGAACCTAATGCCAGTCCTGCTTCCTTATAGGAACGAGGCAGCATTTTCAGTGTCTCTTCGGTTGAACGTACCACCATAGGCAGCATCATTATCGTCAGCGCCACGCTTCCGGCCAGGGCAGAATACCCGCCCAAAGGCTTCACAACCCATGCGTACGCGATAATTCCAATAACAATTGAAGGCATTCCCTGCAACAAGTCAGTCAGGTAGCTGACCAACCGAGCAAACTTTTTTTGCGGGTTCTCCGAAAGATAAATCCCAATCAGCAATCCCAGCGGAATTGTCAGAAGAATAGCTACTCCAACAATGAGCAGAGTTCCGGTTATTCCGTTCAAGATTCCTCCGGGTATGGATTCGCCGTTGATACGTGATAGCATAGCATCCATCGACGACGGTGTCACTTCAGAAAACAGCTGTAGGTTGAAATTTTTGTATCCCCTGGATATTACTTCCCACAAAATGAAGAATAACGGCAGCATCGATAAGGCCGACAATGCACAGACAAGAACAAACACCAATTTGTCCTTGCTGCTTCGATACCTTATGCTTGTTTGTTTCCTCTCCATCATACCCTCGACAAGTGTTTCATTACCAGTTTTGCTATAAAATTGATAATTGCCGTAATTAAAAAAAGCAACAACCCGATAGCGATCAACGCACTTAGTTTCAACCCGTCAGCTTCACCAAATTGATTGGCAATAATGCTCGCCATGGTGTTTCCTGTATCGGCCAACCCTTTCGGAACATGATTGGTATTCCCGATAAGCATGGTTACCGCCATAGTCTCGCCCAGTGCTCTACCGAGCGCCAAGATATATGCGGCTACAATCCCGGAGCCGGCCGTTGGCAAACTGATGTGTTGAATAACCTCCATTCTTGTCGCACCCATACTGTAAGCACCTTCTTTCAGGTTATTGGGAACCATCGACAAAAATTCTCCGCTCAGTGAAGAGGCATAAGGAATAATCATGATCGCCAGTACGACTGATGCCGTAAAAACTCCGAATCCCTGAGAATTTATCCCTAAATCTACCACAAGCGGGCGTATGGCATAAAATCCCCACAAACCATAAACAATGGAAGGAATTCCAGCAAGTAAATTGACAACCGAACTCACAAACGAGGAAATCTTAGTCCCTTTGAAATATTCTCCGGTGAACAAAGCCACAGGCAATGAGAACAGAAGACAGATCAATAATGCAAACGATGCCGTAAAAAGTGTTCCCACAACAAAAGAAAACGCTCCGTACTCTTCGGTTGCCGACCTCGGATCCCACTCGGAATTTGTAATAAAACCGAGAAAACCATATTCTCTGAAAGCTTCTGAAGCACTACCCACCAAAGCGTAAATTATTCCGGCTGTAAGTAGCAAGACGCTTGCTGCAGCCGTAAACAAAATAGCTTTAAACAAGTTATCTTTCATCTCTTAACGTTTTACCAGGGTAACGGATCCGGATTGGCAGACTGCAGGACCTTGCCTCCGTAATGGATTTCCGAAATTAACTTTTGTGTCTTTATCAACGCCTGCTCCGACAAGGGGGCGTAATTAATTTTCGCTGCGACTTCCTGCCCTTCGGGTGAGAGCACGTAGGTGAGCAAATTGACTAAATCCCGGGCATCCTTTTCGGTTCTGTTTGCATATTGCTGGTTTTTGTACACCAAAATCCATGTCAACAGACTGATTGGGTAAGCATTGGGATCGGCAGAATCGGTAAGCGTGACCCGCATATCATCGGGTAAATCCACGTTAGCAGCAGCCGAGATAGTTTCAAGTGTGGCATCTACATAATTACCGGATTTATTTTTAAGTTTTGCCGTAGACAGCTTTAATGTGAGTGCATATTCAGAACCGATGTAACCGATAGCCCCTTCGGTTTGCTGAACAATTCCCGCCACTCCAGGGTTCCCTTTCGCGGCTATTCCGGCACTCCACTTCAGGGCTTTTCCTTTTCCCATGCTGCGTTTCCATTTATCACTCACCTCGCATAAATAATCGGAGAAATTAAACGTGGTACCGCTGCCATCGGATCGGTAAACAGGTGTAATTCTCAGATCGGGTAGTTCTACATCCGGATTTTCCTGAACAATAAGCGGATCGTCCCAACGGATGATATTGCCCATAAAAATTTCAGCAACCAACTCGCCAGTCAACCGCAAGCTGTCAACGCCCGGAAGCGTGTAAGCCATCACCACACCTCCCATACAGGTGGCTATATGAACAACTTCAGCATTCATTGATTTCAATTCCTTATCGGAAAGAAAAGCGTCGCTGGCTCCAAAATCCACGGAGTTATCGCGCAAACTCCGGATACCGCCTCCACTGCCAATGGCTCCGTAGTTCACGGTCATGCCCGGATTCACACGCATATAGTCGCGAAAAACAATGTTGTAGAAAGGATATGGGAAAGTAGCTCCGGCACCCGATATAGCAGAGTTGCCTTTAATGGGTGAATTTTGATTGACACAAGAACCTAAAACAAGTACGATGGCTGGAAACAGTAGAATCTTTTTCATCAAAACCTTAAAGTCTATCTGTAAGTGACGGCAAAGTTACAATTCTTATGTTACAAAACTGTTACTTTTTTGTTACGAAATTATTAAGATTTTAAGGCGGTTAAATGATGCTTAAAGCAAGTCTTATTCCATTTACACTTATACCGTGAAATCTGGACAAGTGCAGGATACTCACAATAATAAACAACGTATTTTTTTGATAAAACTAACTAAAAACCATACCTCCCAAAATAATATAACCCATTGTATTATTACCTGATAAAAAATATTACTCATTCAGATTTTGTAAATAATTTGCTTTTATCCGTTGCGTAGGTTTTGCGCAAAAGTAACATTGCTCTATATTTGTATCCTAATTCTAAAACAACATGTTTCTAAAGAAATATTTTTCCCTTCTTTCCTGGTCTGTAATCATTATTCTTCAGGCATGCAACACTACTCATAACTATGATGAGTTAAAAGAGGGCGATTTACTGTTTATTGTCGGAAAAAGCAAATCAGAACAGACCAGTGCCATTAAAAGAAGCACATCACAAAAAGAAGAAGTTCCTTATTCCCATGTAGGCATAGTAAAATTCGATAAAAAAGACGTATACGTCATAGAAGCTACCCCCTCGGATGGAATCATCCAGACGTTGCTTTACGAATTCATACAGAAAGCCGAAAAACGAAAAGGAAGACCCCTGATTGCAGTAGGAAGGGTAAAACCTGAATTTCAATACATTGTTCCACTTGCCGTTGAAAACGCCGGAGATCTACTAGGTAGACCTTATGATTACGCCTATGAAGAAGGGAACGATGCGTATTACTGTTCCGAGCTTGTTCGCTTCTCGTATCTAGATTCCTTACGTAACCCGATTTTTCCTGCTGTTTCTATGACATTCAAAAACAAGGAGACAGGCGAAACTGAAGCTTATTGGGAAAAACACTTTGCCGGACTGCAACTGGAAATTCCCGAAGGAAAGTCAGGGACAAATCCCGTTGATATGTCGAAATCGCCCATTATTGATATAGTTCACAAGTATTATTGACAGTATGCGATACTCTTTTATGCTTTTCTTGTTGTGTTGCCTTTTTACAGGATGCGTGAAGGAAGAAACTGACAACCGGGATACCGGATTTATTGTTGCGGTAGGTGATCCGGCTCCAGATTTTCAGATACACTATCAGGACGGAAACACACAATCGCTGAAATCACTTCGCGGAAAAGTAGTTTTAATCCAATTTGCCGCCAGCTGGTGCAAAGTATGTCAGGATATTATGCCGCTTATGGAAAGGGAGTTTAATCTCAGATATAAATCGCATCCCGACTTTACCCTTTTTGCCGTTTGCAGAGGACAAACTCCGGAAGAAGTTCAGCAGTTCGCTGAAAAAGTCAAGGTAACTTATCCGCTTACGCTGGATGAAGACGAATCTATTTTCAGGCTGTATGCACTTGCCAAAGCCGGAGTAACACGAAATGTACTGATAGATAAGGACGGAAAAATAGTCTATTTAACCCGCCTTTACAACGAACAGGAATTTGCTCAATTAAATAAAACGATCGATTCGTTGTTGCAACCGTGAAAAATGTCTTGTTAAGGTAAAAAAGTTTATTAAAGTCGGGGATACCTGTTTCACTTAACGAAATAGTTGTATTTTTGTTTTTTTAAACAAAAATATGGACAATTATTCAATCAAAGAAACAACACCAAAAGAAGCCAGGCCTCGCAGACTAAATCCAATAACCGACTGGCTTATAAGACTTATCAAGGGAATTGTAGTAGGAATTGGTTTTATTCTACCCGGATTATCGGGAGGTGTACTGGCAGTAATTGTGGGAATGTATGATCCGCTGATAAAATTCCTGGCTAACCTGAAAGATAAATTCCTTAAAAATATAATGTTCTTCCTGCCTTTTGCCATCGGCGCTGCGGTTGGAATTGTACTTTTTGCAGTAGTGGTGGAAAAAGCCTTCGGAAAATATGCTGCTCAGTTCGTTTGTTTATTTGTTGGCTTTGTTGCCGGGACATTCCCGTCGTTATTTAAAACTGCCGGAAAACAGGGACGAAAGAACAAAGATTTTCTTTTCCTTATCCTCTCTGCGGTTGGAATTTTTACGCTGATGCTTGCGGGGGGAAAGCAACTGACCGAAGTAAACCCACACATATTATCTTGGCTTGCATCGGGATTACTGATGGGTTTGGGATTGATTGTTCCCGGGCTAAGCCCTTCCAATTTCCTGATTTACTTTGGCATGTACGATAAAATGGCTACAGGGATCAAAGATTTTGATTTTGCAGTAATTATTCCGTTGGTAATCGGATTTATTCTCTGTGTAATTCTATTCTCAAAAATTGCGGCATATCTTTTCAAAAAATATTATCCGGGGATGTATCATTTTATTCTCGGTTTGGTGATTGGATCTTCGTTGGCAATCTTTCCGACAGTTGTATTTCCTGCTTTCCAATCCGATCAATTAGCAACAGCCGGACTTAGTTTTACCGGAGCACTTCTTTTCTGTTTGGTGCTTTTTGTAGCAGGGACGGTTGTATCGTATCTTTTCAGTAAACTGGAAGAAAAATATCCGAGGGAGGAAATATTTTAAATGGCGAAACTTAACAAACAGCAAGGTCACTTGGCGTTGTTTACGTCCAGCCTAGTTTTTGGTTTGAATATTCCCATTGCACGCACCATAACCCCCGGCATAGTGGATCCGTTTTTAATGACGTTTCTCCGGATGTTCGGGGCGGCAGTTCTGTTTTGGATCGCGTCACTTTTTATTCAAAAAGAATTCGTTCCAAGAAAAGATATTCTCTTTTTTTTCTCTTCCGCTGTTTTTGCTATCGTAATCAATCAAGCCTCTTTTATCGTTGGATTGTCCAAAACCTCACCTATCGATGCTTCGTTGGTGGTAACCCTGTCACCCGTTATCACGATGTTGCTGGCCGCCATCTTTATCAAGGAACCTATAACGCTAGTAAAAGCCCTTGGAGTGCTTATAGGTGCCTCCGGAGCATTGGTCCTCATCCTGAGTAGCACGCATAATGAATCCGGCGGTAGTTTAGCCGGCAATCTGCTTGTTCTATTGTCCGTAACCTCCTATGCACTTTATCTGACACTCTTCAAAAACCTGATTTCACGCTATTCATCCATAACCTCCATGAAGTGGATGTTCTTGTTCGCCACCGTCCTCACTTATCCAATGAGCCATAGGGCAATTGTTGAAACCGACTTTACCACATTCGACACAAGTGTATATCTACGAATAGGTTATGTTGTAGCACTTGCCACTTTTTTCACCTACATGCTCATCCCCATCGGACAAAAGACATTACGTCCTACCACCATCAGCATGTACAATTATTTGCAACCAATCGCAGCTTCTTTTCTTGCAGTTGCCATCGGCATGGACCGGTTTGGATGGGACAAAATCATTTCCACCGTGCTTGTTTTCACGGGTGTCTATCTGGTTACGCAGAGTAAATCTCGTATAGACCACTACAGGCGTTGAAGATCAACTTTTCGGATAAAGATTTCCGCTCCTTCCGATTGAATCTGTATTTTTCCTTTTTGTGGTTTCACGTTGTAAATCCGATTCACCAGTTTGCCGTTCAGGTAGATAAGAAGATTGCTTCCTGTCGCATAACATTCTATCCGGTTCCATTGCCCTAAAGGCTTTTCCACATCGTCTGCACCGCGAAAACCTTTTTTATCTTCCCATTGCGGGTCTCGACTGTGCCAATCGATCCTTCCGCGCACGAAAGTCTTTACTTCTCCTTCAGGATCGTAAAAGTAGGCTCCTTCAAGCACACCGGGCTTGACGTTTGTTGTAGCCGAAAAGTTATCTGTACCATCACCTACGATGATGATATCTCCTGTTCCTCCTTCAATAATCTGGCTTTCTATGGAATGCATCCAGGTACCTCCTGAAGCTCCGTCTTCACCAACGGAATGCAACAATATACCGCTATCTCTTGCCCGGTCAGCGCGAGGTGCAAAAGTTCTTTCCCCCCATTTGAATTCAACGGTCAGTTTATAATTTTCAAACTCTTCATCAGTAGTAATACAACCAAACTCTTCGCCCGATATAACAATGTTGCCGTTTTTTACGATAAACACTTTATTAGGATCACTGTTTTTCCCTTTTCCCTTCAAAAAAGTGTACCATCCATCCAGGTTTTCACCATTAAACAACTGAATGTATTTTTGTGAAGTATTCATCCGTCCGGAAAATGAACCAGCCTTATCCAGAGGCCGCACATCCACACCTTCGTTAGTCATAACTACAGGCAGGATCTTACCATCGGGATCGAACTCCATTTTATCGATACAGGTCATGCGGGAATTTCCGTCCTTTTCTGTCAGGGGGCGACGATGATATACCATGTACCACTCGTCCGTTCCAGGCACATTGATGACAGAATTATGGCCCGCTCCGTTAGCAATACGCCCGTCCTGCTGCAATACAATGCCTATACGTTCGAAGGGTCCCAACGGTGAATCGGCTATAGCATAAGCCACCCGGTAATCCGGCCCTGTCCATCCGCCTTCCGACCACATAAAATAATACTTCCCGTTACGGATAAACATAACTGAACCTTCTACATACCCTTCGGGCGTGATTTCCTTGAAAATTGTTCCGTCGTCGAACGGGATGAATCCGGTAAAATCACTGTTAAGTTTTGAAACGTTGCAGTGCTTCCATCCGCCGTAAAACATATAATATTGTTTGTCAATATCTTTGAACACAAATTGGTCTATAGGTTGTGCCCCATTATGAAACTGATCGATTAACGGTTTTCCCAAGTAATCGCGGAAAGGGCCTTGGGGACGCTCTGCAATGCCTATGCCTATGCCACCATGATTTCCATTGTTCTGGATATCATTGGCTGCAAAAAAAAGGTAATATTTTCCTTCTTTCTCCACAATGGCAGGGGCCCACATGGCTTTTTTTGCCCACTTGACTTGAACGGTATCAATAATGTGGCTGTGCTTTGTCCAGTTCACCAGATCAGGAGACGAAAAGGCATCCATAAATACCTGCTGGTTGTAGGGAGCCGAGAAAGTAGGATAAATCCAGTATTTATCACCGAAAACCGTCGCTTCAGGATCGGCATACCAACCGGTAAAAACAGGGTTTCCCGATTTTTGAGCATTGAGTGCCGCATAAAACAGCAATAGCAGACTAAAGAACAAGATTTTTTTTCCCATTTGCATTGATTGTATTTTGGTAAAAAGCTAATCGTCACACAATCCGTGTATTTTTTATCCATGATAATCGTGTATTCACCCTTACAAAGATAAAAATTATTTCCCAAAAAAACTTAAAAACACAATGCACTTTAAGGTATGGACCAACCGGTTTTTTTTATCGACAAACGATGAATTATTCTGTACAAACAGCTAATATTTTCATTTAAATATATGATATTTAGACTATTAATTCAATAAAACTATAGTTAAACAGCCACTTTCTGATTAAACATTTCTTTATCTTTGAATGTCATAATAGCGATAAGTTTTTATTCAACGAATTATAAACACTAAAAAAAAATTGAGGTATGAAAAAGTATGCAATGTTTATGTTAGCTGCCATACTAACAATCGGCTTGCCGATCTCAGCACAAGACGGGCAAAGAAAACAACGGAGTAATGACAATCGGCTGCACCGGGAAATGAGAATGACGGCCAAAGAACGCGCCGAATGGATGGCTAAACAATTAGAGCTGACTGCCGACCAAACGGAAAAGGTACAGGCACTACTGGAAAAACAAGATGCCAAACGCACGGAGCAAATTACAAAACTCCGGGAGCAACGTGAACAGGAGATCACAAATCGCAACAAAAAACGAGAGCAAATACGTGCCCTGCGTGAAAATGAAAGTAAAGAAAACAGAGTCGAACTGGAAGGTATCATTGGAAAAGAGAAAATGGAAAAACTGAATACACTACGCGAATCACGCCGGCAGAGGTCACAAGCAGATCGTCAAGGTAAAAAGGCAGAAACAAGTAAAATTTAGGTTACCGACATTCTTTTTCTAGAAAATCAAAACGCCACCCTTCCTGGATGGCGTTTTGATTTTGTTATAAGCCTGTACTACATTGTTGCAAACTTCAAGCAAACCGGTTTGCTGACGTTAATATCTTGGCCAGTGTCGGTAAGAAGACCCGTTTCGTTGTTGATGGTAAAAACCTGAATCTTATTGTCATCTCGGCTAGCCACAAGTAACAACTTCCCATTGGGTGTAATCACGAAATTCCGGGGATGCCTTCCGGTCGGCTGATAACCGGCCTTGGTAAGGGTCCCGTCGTCCGGATCAATCGAGAATATAGCTATACCATCGGCTTTAAGCCGGTTGGAAGCGTATAGAAATTTTCCGTCCGGCGATACGTGAATATCTGCACTTCCACGTAAACCTTCCACGGTGTCAGTAGCAATTACTTGTTTTTCTTTCAGGTCACCCCCGTCGTAATCATACACAATTACATCGCCCGACAGCTCACCCAATAAATAAAAATACTTACCGTTGGGGTAAAAATCAAAATGACGTGGACCAGTACCGGCGGGAGTAGAGAATTCTTTCAGACTTGCCTGGGAAAGTACCGGCTGGCCTTCAAAAACCGAGCCAATAGCGTTATAGCGATATATTTTATCTGTCCCCAGATCAGCAGCAAACAGGAATTTTCCGTCAGGAGAAAATCGGACGCTGTGAAGGTGAGAACTCTCCTGCCGGGTAGTATCGGGTCCTGATCCCTCAAAACCAATCACGGGGTCGGCGGAAGATAATGTGCCGTCATCATTTACCTGAAATACAGAAATGCTTCCACCTCCATAATTTGCCGTGAGAACACTTTTGCCTGTTTTATCAATTTCAATAAAGCACGGTCCCGGACTTTCGGTGTTGCTCGAATTCAAATACTGAAGCACTCCTCTGCCTTTATCAAACGCAAATGTAACGGCAGTACTCTCTCCATCGCCGTTTTCACCTACAGCGTACACAAATTTCTCGTCAGGACTTACCACCAGATACGATGGATTCACGGCTTCGGCCAAGCTCAGAGAGTCGGATTTGCCGGTTTCCGTATCAAATTTATACACATAAATACCCTGACTGCCTCCTTCAGAAGTATAGGTTCCCACAAGTAAAAACATATCGTCTGGCGTTGCCGATGCGACAACCTTATTCATTGTATCCATATCTTCTTTCTTTGTTTTTCTGCCGGTGCACGCTGCGAATAAAACAGCGAAGATAAGTGCGAAAATAATTTTTCTCTTCATTTGTATTTTATTTGTTTGTTAGCTTGAAGTCAAGTTATTGTTATAATATTCACTGAATTTGCACACGTATGGTGATCCTTGCTGAATCTTTCAACGAACGATACTTTGTATCTAGTTTAATACGAATTAATCTGACACATGCGAAATTACATCTTTTTACGGATATAACCATCTCCGAGAAAAACAATTGCCGTTTTATGTTGTGAAATTGCCGGAGACTGTGTATTTTTGCAAACTATTTTGAACTAAAAAAAACAAATATGCTAACGAAAATATTGTCTGTTTCCGGAAAGCCGGGTTTATATAAACTAATCTCTACCAGTAAGAACCTTAATATCGTGGAATCTCTTCTCGATGGCAAAAGAATTCCCGTTTATTTGACCGAAAAAGTAGTTGCCCTCAGCGATGTATCTATCTACACAACCGAGGAAGATATGCCGTTGCGCGAAGTTTTTCAGAAAATAAAAGAAAAAGAAAATGGAGAAAAAACGGTTCTTGGGTCAAAGTCATCCAACGGAGAAGTTTTCCGCTATTTCGAGGAAATACTGCCTAACTACGATACCGAAAAAGTATACGCTTCGGACATAAAAAAGATATTGAACTGGTATAATATTCTTATCAACAGTGGAATCGATTTTGACCAAGAGGAGCCCAATACCGAAGAACCTGCCGGAACCGAACCGGAAAACAACGAAAAATAAAGTAAATTGAACCCTAAAAATTTGTTCACTCGGATAGTAGCGGGAATTATATACATTGCCGTTATTTTGGTGGGTATTCTGGGAGGTAAATACTCTTTTATCGGAGTTTTCGGTTTATTTTTAATTATCGGACTTTACGAATTTTACCGGATGACCGAAAAAAACACCTCTCACGCCATAAGTAAAGCCTTCAATATTGCTTCCGGGTTTCTTATTTTTCTTTCGGCATATCTTTATTTGGAGAATATTTGCAAAATTGCATTGCCCTTGACCTCCATAACCTACCTGCTTATTCTTTTTGCTTCGGCAATCTTCATAAACAGGAAAGATATTCTTCATGCTATCATCTATTCCTTTTTTGGACAAATCTACATTACGCTACCACTATCCATACTGATGCTTTTGTCCTATCAGTATCAGACACTTTCCAACGAGTATTATTATGCTTTTGTTTTGGCTATTTTTGTTTTTATCTGGGTAAATGATACGGCGGCTTTTGTGGTAGGTTCTCTCCTGGGCAAGCACAAGTTTATCGAAAGGATTTCTCCCAGGAAAACCGTCGAAGGTTTCATCGGGGGAATTGTATTTTCGGTCTCGGCCGCAGTTATTCTTTCAGCCTTCTTTACCGACTATTCGTTAGCTTTCTGGATAGGATTCAGCATTATTACAGCACTCTTCGGCACTCTGGGGGACCTGTTTGAGTCACTAATTAAAAGAACTTACGAGGTAAAGGATTCTGGTAGCCTCATCCCCGGACACGGAGGTATTCTCGACCGAATAGATAGCCTGCTTATTGCCATTCCGGCAGTCTACATTTATCTCGCTGTTATGCTTATTTCCTAACCTTGTTTTTTCTAAAAAAAACAGGTTGTTTTCATTGAACTTTTGTAGCGTATTGCTGTTTCAATTAAAATTGTCATACACTTAACACGTATTAAGATGAACAAGAAAGCAATTGGAACAAACGCCGGCATTATCTGGAATTTGTTGAACAGCAGTGAGAAATGGGACGTCTCTCAATTGATGCAAAAATCAGGCTTAACGGAAATAGAAGTGTACACGGCTATCGGTTGGCTAGCCCGCGAAGATAAGATAGAAATTGAGGAAAAACCAAACAATAAACACTATTACTACCTCATTGTAGACTATTATTTCTGATCAAATCTGAGAACGAAAATAAAAATCCGACATCAGTGACGATGCCGGATTTTTATTTTTTAACACTTATGAATGCAACGTTTTCGGCCGTTTCTCCATCTATATATTGTTAACAACTCAATTAGGTATAAAATCGGCCCAAAATGAAAAAATTACTGCCTTTGTTTTTACTTATTTCACTCATCTTAATTTCGTGTGAAAAGATTGATTCATCCCTTATCGGGAGCTGGAGATTAAACGAAACAAACTATCGTATAACCACCAATCAGGACTTTACGTTTACGAATGTTTTCGGTTCTCCTTGGAAAGGAACAATAAAGATCGACAACAAAAACCTAAATCCAATGTTATTCAACTATTATTTCGAAAATGTCTGGGGACAAACATTGTTTGCTTCAGAAAATGTAAGTTTCACCTTTGCAGGTCCCAATCGTTTAGAGATTTATTATGAAAACGCACTTTATTTACTTGAAAAAGAGTATATATTTAATATTTCAACAGGATTATTCAAAGTGGATGGAACAGCCAAATACCAAGACAGAACCCTACAAATAGCCATTGAATTAACTATGCCGAAAGTAGAACTGAAAAAAGGAGCTCAATTTTTAGTTAAAGACGGATACAATTTCATGCCATATAGACACCTCTGGTTAAACAATGGAGGAAAGTTACAAACTGACTATTTAACAGGCGACATTATGGACAGATTATCAGGAAAATGGAATATAAGTGACAATAAAATAAACATTAATTTGAAAAATCGTGCAAGCGATATTTATCAATACCGATTTAACAATGATAAATTGCTGTTGTCGAAAGAAAAGAATACAAAAGAGCAGCTTCCGCACCACATATCGCCGTTTGCCGATAAAATAAGTAATACCACGTATCAAGCACTTTATACGCGGGAGTAACAAAAAATCCGAAACAGGAATATCTCGGATTTTATTTAAATTTGTAAATCTAAAATTGTAATTCGTAAATTAAAATCACATTATTCCCCTTTCGCGTAAACGCTGCTGCCACTTCCAAGCAGAAGCCATTGTATTTTCGATAGTTTCTTTTGCTGTCCAGCCAAGAACGTTGTTCGCTTTATCGGGATTAGCCCATATTTGCTCAATATCGCCCTCTCTTCGCCCTACAATACTATAATTCAGCGACTTGCCAGAAACTTTCTCGAAAATATCAATCAGTTCCAACACCGACACCCCCTTTCCCGTGCCAAGATTAAAAACTTCCACCTTTTCGTCCGATTTATCCGAGAGCATTCGCTCAACTGCGGTCACGTGCGCTTTGGCCAGGTCCACCACATTGATGAAATCGCGAATGCATGAACCGTCAGGAGTATTGTAATCATTACCGAAAACACTTAGTTGTTCACGGATTCCAATGCCGGTTTGCGTAATATACGGCACAAGATTTTGCGGTACCCCGATAGGCAGTTCTCCGATTTCGGCGGATGGATGTGCTCCAATTGGATTAAAATAACGCAAAATAATGCTCTTTACAGGTGCACCTGAATAAATAAAATCCCGAATTATTTCTTCGTTTATTTGTTTAGTATTTCCGTAAGGCGACTCAGCGGGCTTTATAGGAGCACTTTCATCGATAGGATTATTATCGGGTTCACCGTAAACCGTGCATGAGGATGAAAAAACAATCCCTTTCACGTGAAACTGAGGCATCAGTTCCAACAGGTTTATCAACGACACCAGGTTATTGCGGTAATACATCAGCGGTTTTTGAACCGATTCACCCACCGCTTTACTGGCAGCAAAATGGATAATACCATCAATACCCTGATATTTCTCAAACAAGGATTTCAATGCCTGAAAATCAATACAGTCGAGCTTTTCGAAAACAGGACGTACTCCTGTAATTTTGAAAATCCCCTCAATTACCTCTGCATTTGAATTGGATAAATTATCTATAATGATCACTTCATAACCGGCCTGTTGCAGTTCAACTACCGTGTGCGAACCAATATATCCGGTTCCACCTGTAACAAGAATTTTTTTTGACATAAAGAATAATTTCAGCTTAAAGTAAGCCACAAAGTTAATAAAATAACAGGTGATTTATCTGCTTTTCTGTTATTTCCCGTTAAAAACTAAGTCTACGGCATACGATTCCCTTATCCGGTAAAATGCCGTAAAGGCCAATTAAAAAAACCAATATTGCCGTTAAAATATGTTTTAATCAAAGTTTTTTTCTATTTTTGTGTAGATTGCAAACAATGGAATATCAGGTTAAAATATACGGTAAAAAGGAGGATCTTCCTCCCTTGAACGATGTGAAATTCTTTCACTACGTATCTTCTTTTGACTGGAACCAAAACATTTCATTTTACAGGCCTATGATGCTTATTGTTTTTTGCGATGAGAAACCTATAGCATCTATGTTTGCACTAATTATGCGGATCAATCGGCTGATGTACGGCTCGGTGTTTAAAAGATGTTACATTTCGCAGCAACCCAGCTTTTACGAGGAAAACGTCAACAAAATAGAGATTTTCAACCTACTCATTTCTTCCTTGGTGAAAGAAGTTGAAAACAAGGTTTTCTTTATTGAATACCGAAATTTAAACGACGCAGTTTTTGGGTATAAGGGATTTCGTGAAAATGGGTTTTATTCCGCAAAATGGATTAACGTGAGAAACTCGTTGCAGCGAAAACGAAAGATATGGGATCAGCTGTCTTCCACCCGGAAAAATCAGGTCAACAAAGCCCGGCGGAAAGGTGTTGTTGTTGAAGAACTCACCTCACACGATAAATTACGGGAGATTTACAAATTAATCGACAAATCCAGAAACTGGAAAATGTCTAAGAAGTTTCCGCCTTACCAATACTTCGAGAATTTTTTCAACTGTTACGTTTCCCTGGGAAAGGGAAAGATACTGATCAGCCATTACAACGAGAAAATCATTGGTGGAATTATTCTCGGATTTGAGCAAAAAACGGTTTATGTACTTTATTTTTGGGGGAAAGAAAAAAGGTACAAAACATATTATCCTACCGTCTTCACAATTTTTTCAGCCATGGAAATGGCTGAAAAAGAGGGATATGAGTTTTTCGACTTTATGGACTCAGGCTACCTGAATATTAATGCAGGAAAACCTCGTTTCCTGCTTCAATTCGGGGGAAAACCCAAATCGACAAGACGCTGGTACCGCTTCAATTGGCGCTTACTCAATTTTTTTGCAAAAAAAATACACGATTGACGGGGATAAAAAAACTTTCCGGAAACCTGTAATGCAAAATTGTGTAAACAATTTTGTATGCACTCGATTGCATAAAGCCTTTTAGATTAAATAAAGTTAAGCTAGGCCATTTTTTTATTCATTCATTTGGCTGTAAATAAAAAGCACGCTATATTTGTATCGTGTTTTTCATGGTATTAGATTTAAGGTTAACAATGGAGATTGGTTGTCGTGAGACAACCATTTTCTTTTTATATTGATCCACACTCCGGATTCCTTTTAGTTTTAATCTTTAAACTTCTCCCACAAAGCAGAATGAATGATTTTCCTTGATTCATCTATCAATGTAGGGATATCGCATTCATTCAAATTTTCAGTACAAATAGGCTTGTGAATAATCAATTCCAGTTTATTGGGTTTTAAACAAAGTGAGCCACGTTTCATCACATCGAAAGGGCCGTTAATTGTTAGCGGAACGATAGGTAATCTGAGGTCGTAAGCAATCTGATAAGCTCCCCTTTTAAAATGTCCCAGTTTCCCGGTACGTGACCGGGCTCCTTCAGGAAAGAGCATAATGGAAACATCATCCGTCATTTTCTTTTTGGCTTCACGAATCGTATTGGCACGAGCTGCAGGGCTGGAATTATCCACAAAAACGTGGCCGGCCATTTCCGATGCAAAGCCTACCAAAGGTATATTGCGTAAGCTGGCTTTTTGTACCCATTTTATGTTCTGGTTCAAAAAACCGTAAATTAAAAAAATGTCGAAAGCTCCTTGATGATTGGCTACAAAAACATAAGACTGTTTAGAATTGAGATTTTCGTGTCCGCTGCTCTTTATCCGGCATAAAGCCAGCCAGCAAGTCATTCTTGACCACCATCTCGGGGGCACATATCCCCAATACCGACTTCCAAAAACGGGAGCAAAGACCATTACCGTCAATGCTGTTAAAATAGTAAACAGAAGGAAAATGGGCGCAAAAATAAGCCACTGGTATAAAAATATGAAAATCCTTTTTATCAACTTCATAACACAAGAAAATTCGCACTAACAAAAATAATCATTTTTTGCTATCCCCTGATTATAAAAAAGGTTGTTTTCAACTTCATGAAGGTTTTTGATGTCATAATTGAATTTTTAGCTTAAATAATTTTATTATTTGTGGAATTTTGTGTTTATTTGTGCTACGAAATCAAAAACATAATATAATAAACACACATGAAAGAATTAGCAAGGTATTCAGGCGTAATAGTAATGATTATTGGCGTGCTGATTTTGGCGCTTCCTTTTTTTAGCGGAACGACCAACAACACAAACCTTTTAATTGGTTTACTATTGGTAATTGAGGGTTTTTTGGGGCATCTCTATGTGAATAACATGAAAAAAGGAACTATTGTGGGTAACATTGTCTGGGCAATTATTCTTCTGGTTGTTCCCTATTTTTTGTTCACAGCAATGAAAAACCTGGCATACAGTAAAGACGAGTTTGCGCTGTATAATTAATTACAAAAATTGCATAACACAAAAAAAGAGGATTTTTTAATCCTCTTTTTTTGTGTTATGGCATCCTGTATATGACGCTGTTAATATTCATTCCTGCACCTACCGATGTAAGCACCAGGTTATCGCCGGAGGAGATGCTGTGTCCGTTCATTTTTCCTCTCATCACCATATCGAGCAAAGTGGGAACTGTAGCAACAGATGAGTTTCCCAACCACGAAATCGTCATAGGCATTACCGATTCTGGAATATCGTTGATGTTGTACAACTTAAACAGTCTTTTGAGAATGGCATCATCCATTTTTCCGTTTGCCTGATGGATCAGTACTTTTTTCACATCGTTTACATGCAATTTAAGCTTGTCCAGACCTGATTTTATAGCTTTGGGAACATTTTCCAATGCATACTGATATAAACGACGGCCGTTCATTTTCAGGTATAAATCCTTTTTACCGGCCAACTCTCTGTCGTACGAATATCCCATGTGAAGCAAGTTTACATAATCCATGGAATCGCTTCGCGAATTATGCCCGATAATACCCACCGGCGTTTCGCTTTCCACTGCTTCTACAATGGCAGCACCAGCTCCATCAGCATAAATCATACTATCGCGGTCATGCGGATCTGAAATCCTCGATAGTACATCGGCACCGATGACCAGTATCTTTTTTGCGTCACCCGAACGAATATAATAATCTGCCTGAATAAGGGCTTGAACCCAGCCCGGACATCCATACAAAATATCGTATGCAATAGCCTGTGGACTCCGGATACCAAGTTTAGCCTTTACGCGCGAAGCAAGCGTAGGCAATATATCAATACGGGTATCATTCGGTTGGGTTTCTCCAAAATTATGTGCCAGAATCACATAATCAAGCTCTTCCCTGTCAATCCCTGCAGATTCGATGGCTTGTTCTGCTGCAATGAGAGCCAGATCAGAGGTTAGTTGATGATCTTCGGCATACCTTCGTTCGGAAATAGTTGTTATTTCTTCAAATTTATCCACTATTTCGCGATTTTCTTTGTCGATTTTTTCACCCGTCGACTCCAGGAAGTCATAATTCAAAAAGTCATCATTCTTAACAACTTTGGAAGGAACATAACTTCCGGTTCCGGTAATCAGGCTGTATATTTTTTTCATATAATAAAGTAATAACTCATGTTTCGCACTTCCCTCAAACCATTGACAAAGAAATAGAAGGGAAATGCATTATTATCTATATCTCTGTACTATAACATTTTATATTTTACAATTTCTCAATCGTCCTTAACCATCACCGAACAACACAGTGCAATGATCATGGATTCTGCTTTTGGATTGGCCAACATTTTTTCAAGTAAATCATCGGCATCCATCTCCAATACCTCGCATACTGAGCAGACTAACTCGATGAACAGCCCCCATAGCCGTCTGTCGAGTGTTTCCCTGAGCACATCGGCGTTCATTGACCGATAAAGTGCCCCTTTCGACTCGTAGTTATCGTACCGGAAACGCAGTGTCAATAACAGATAGGCTATCATGCTGATGGTCGTTTCTGCTACCTGGGCGTCAAAGTTACTGGATTGACATCTTCCCAGGTTCAACAATTGCTTCGATTCTCGATTGAACACCTCCACAACCCATCTTACCTGGTAATGCCCGATCAATCCCTTGAACGTCAGTTTCGTGTCCGTCGTCAACAAAACCTTCCATTTGTCATTTTTGCCCCGACGACTAAAGAAAAGGCAGATCTCAACACCTTGGTACAGCACCCTGGCCTGTTTGTACTGGTAACCCAGGGAACGGCAGCGCCTGGGTTTGCCCAGCATGTTATTGATCTGGGCGTGAGTCAGGCTCTTACCCTGATACTCAAACTTAGTCTTTGCAAACTTGTACATCCCGATCAGGTGAACTTCCTTGTCCTTCACACTCCGGATAGCCTGTATCAACGCATCGCAAGTAAACCAGCTGTCCACCAGGACGTAATCAACACGAAGCCCGCGATAGATGGCCGTGAAAAACATCCGCAGGACCATCTGAATCTTGTTCGTGTCCAGTTCTTCCACACGTTTAGCGGTGTACGAGTCCTTGATACGCTTGCAACTGTATTGCTTGCGGATCTGCTTTTTGGTCATCCCAAACGGGCGTTCCTGCTTTTTCCCTTTTTCCCGGTGAAGACTGAAATCCAGTGGTATGGAGGACTTACCGTCCCAGTACATCATCACCAACAGCTTGAATCCAAGCACGTAGCTGTTGGTTACATGATCCCATACCTTCCCGATCTTCTCTATACGCTTCCCGGTTTTAGACAGGGTGGTGTCATCGAAGATCAGGTAACGGGATGAGGTATCATCTACATCACTATCTTTGGACGTCACCGTCAGAAAACGATGCACAAGATGCCACATAAGCATCCGCCAGCATATGATGGAACTGTTCTTCAAGCGATAGAACACATCCTTGCCCATGGTGGAACCTTCACCTGTGGGGCTGTTCAGATAGGAGTTGACCGTCTTGTCTGAACTGACCACCATGGAGACCAGCAGGGCCAGGACCATTTTAAAATCATATCCCCGGGTCTTGAACCATTTGAACTCAGAAAGACCTTCGCTTAGCTTCAACGCCTTGAAGCGGCTAAAAATATCTTCAGCGGAAACCCTGCCGGGGGTAAAGTCCGCTTTCAACTCTTGAATCTTTTTAATATCTTTGTCCTGCAGCATATTTTAATGGTTTGGTTTCCATCGCTAAGATAATCATTTTCAATGATATATTAGCTAAAATATGCTGCTTTTTTTATCTCTTATCCTCTGATTATCAACTTCATTTTTAACTGCGAAACATCAGGTAATAATATTTATTTTCAGATGAAGGTCGTATAATCGTTTCAGCGCAACTCAAACCGCTGGCTTCACGCTCGTTCCATCATCAATCCCCACAAACAATAACCTAATTTCTCACCAAAGGTAGCAATTTATTATCAATACAATTAAACTTCACCGGTTTTTCAGCAGGGCATATCCCTTTTTTCTACAATACCTGAAATTAACTTAATCCCAATTCTTTTGCCAGCAATTCGTAACCCTGTCGGCGTCCTTTCATCTGCGGTAGTTTGACACAATAAATTTTCGATTTTTTTGATAAAAGACCTCCGGAGGTCTTTTTTTTGTCAAATATTTTTTCTATATTTGTAGCATTATATAGCATTGTTACAGATATGAAATTGAATATTGTCAAGTCCAAGAACTGTACTATTCTCTACGCGGCACGTTCTTACAGGAGCGAAAGCGGCAAAAGCACGTCCAAAGTGGTCAAGCGTCTAGGGACCGTTGAAGAACTGCGCGAGAAGTTGAATGGTGAAGACCCGATTGAATGGGCAAGGACTCAAGTTGCCGGGATGACCGCACTTGAAAAAGAAGAGAACAAGCACGTCATTATTGACTGCAACCCCATGGCGCTTATCCCCAAAGGCGAGCAGCGCTCGTACAACGGCGGCTACCTGTTCCTTCAGAAAATATATTACGAACTGGGCCTGGACTACATCTGCAAGAAGATAGCGAAGAAGCACAAGCTGCTGAAGTATGACCTGAACGGCATTCTTTCGATGTTGGTATACACCCGGATACTGTATCCGGGATCCAAGCGGTCCTCGTTGGAAGATGCAAGGAAGTTCCTCGAGCAGCCGGAGTGCGCGCTGGAGCAGGTGTACAGGGCGCTTTCGCTGCTGGCCGGTGAGTTCAACGAGATACAGGCCGGCGTGTACAAACGCAGTCTCAAACTCGGGAAGCGCAATACGCGGGTGGTGTATTATGATCTGACGAACTACTTCTTCGAGTGTGAAGAGGAAAGCGGCTTGCGCCAGTATGGCCACAGCAAGGAGAACCGTCCGCTGCCCATCGTGCAGATGGGGCTGTTCATGGACCGCGACGGCTTCCCGCTGGCAATGTGCGTCGAGCCGGGCAATACGGCGGAGACCACCACCCTGAAGCCGATGGAGCAGATACTGAGGGACAAGTTCGGCCTGTCCAGGCTGGTGGTCTGCACCGATGGAGGCCTTTCAAGCTATGAGAACCGCAAGAATGACAGCGTGGGAGACAGGTCATTCATTACCGTGCAGTCACTGAAGAAGTTGAAAAAGCACCTGCAGGAATGGGCCCTGGACAGCAAGGGTTGGCGTATTGCCGGTTCGCAGGGCAAGGAGGAGTATGACATCAGCATCCTGGACGCAAAGGAGTACCATGAGACTCTCTTTTTCAAGGAACGCTGGGACCCCACGCTGATGTCAACTGGAGAGACGTTGGAGCAGCGCGTCATCGTGACCTTCTCGTTCAAGTATCAGGAGTACCTCCGCCATGTCCGCGAACGTCAGATAGCTCGTGCCAAAGCTTTGCTTGCCAAGGGCTGGGGTGCCACCTCAAAGAAGAAGAGCCCGGGCGATGCCAAGCGCTTCATCAAGGCCGAGCACGTCACCGCGGACGGTGAGCTGGCCCAGATAGAGAACTTCTCGCTCAATCAGGATATGATAGACCAGGAGGCGCGCTTCGACGGCTTCTATGCCCTGTGTACGGACCTCGAAGACCCGGCCCCGGCCATCATCGAACTCAACGGCGGCCGTTGGATCATCGAGAACGGCTTCCGTATCATGAAAACCGATTTCGATGCCCGGCCGGTATACGTGAGAAGGGATGACCGCATCAAGGCCCACTTCCTCACATGCTTCCTGGCACTGCTGGTATACAAGTATCTGGAGAAGAAAGTGAACCGTGGCGGGAAGCACTTCACAACAGATGAGATAGTGGATACGCTCAGGGGGATGGACTTCCTAGGCATACCCGGTGAAGGATATATCCCCACTTACACCAGGACGGACTTGACCAATCATCTCCATGGCAGCGCGGGCTTCAGGACGGATACCCAGATAGTCACCAAACAGAAGATGAGGAGTATCATTGCCCAAACCAGGAAAAGGGAGAAGGATGAGGAGTAGGTAGAATACAGGAGAAGGGGCCTGCCGGCGGCAACGCCGCCGGGCAGGCAACCTCATCCATGGGGCGGAGGCCCCACAGGCCCCCTTCCCCTGTATCCCTCACCGTCCCACACCTGCCATATTGCTACAAAGTCAGAAAAAACAGCAAGGCCACAAATCGCCCCTGAAGCGGCCTGTGGCCTTGATCTATCACCAGTCTGACAAAATCAAAGTGTCAAACACGGGAATTTATTATCAATACAATTAAACTTCACCGGTTTTTCAGCAGGGCATATCCCTTTTTTCTACAATACCTGAAATTAACTTAATCCCAATTCTTTTGCCAGCAATTCGTAACCCTGTCGGCGTCCTTTCATCTGCGAATACAAATCGAAAATAATGATCTCGTCCACCAGGGTTTCTTTGGCCCATTGCCAAAGCATTTCGGAAACTTTACCGGGTGAGCCGATAACGAACTTCCGCATAATGCTTTGCTTCACCGCCTCTTCCTGAAGTGAATACCTATATGAAAGCGCTTCTTCAAAAGTAGGATTAACAATCCTCTTACCAACAGTCAACATCGTCCAGTGTAGAATAGCGGGCGCTGCCTGATAATAAGCTTCTTCATCGGTTTCTGCTGTAAAAACCATAATCGAAAGAATACTTTTAGGTTCCTGAAGATATTCCGAAGGCTTAAACTGCCGGCGATACATGGTAAGCACAGGGACCGCCAAATCTGCGTTTATCTGTGCCGCAAATACAAAAGGCAATCCTTTTGTCAAGGCAAACTCAACACCACCGGTACTGGAACCAAGCATATAGATTTCGGGGATGAGAAATGGGTCTGGCGATGCGTTGATGTGGGCAAAAGGATGTTTGTCGGGCAGGTTGTGGCCCAAGAATCCCAGAAGCTCCGTTAATTGTTCGGGAAACGTATCCTGCTTAATGGCCTCCCACGACCTTCGAAGAGCCAGCGCTGTCCGTCCGTCGGTTCCTGGTGCACGTCCTATACCCAGATCTATTCTGCCGGGATACAATGCCTCAAGCATAGCAAACCGTTCGGCAACACTGAAAGCACTGTGATTGGGCAACATCACTCCTCCCGTTCCTACCCGGATCCTTTGGGTTTGTGAAGCAACATGCGCCACCATAATTTCGGGGAACATGCTCATCACCATAGATGTATTGTGATGTTCAGCGAACCAGTAACGGGTGTATCCCAGTTTATCGGCAAGTTTGGCAATTTCCGTGGATTGATTCAATACTTCTGAAGCAGTTTTGGTTTCTTCGGTAAATTTTGCCAAATCAAGTATGGACAATTTCAATTTGTTCATTCCGGTTTTGTTAGACAGAAGAGAGATACAAAGTGAGAATTCCCGTAACAATAGCTATACCAAAACTTAACAAGGTCCCAATAAGAATATACTCTGTCAGTTTCCGGTTTCGCGAATCTTTCAAATCGCCAAAACGAAATACTGATTTAGCTGCTATCAGAAACCCAATAGCTTCCCAACGCCCCAAAACGACAAACAGGAAAACCAGAAGTCTTTCCAGAATACCGATATAACGGCCGGCATTGGGTAACGACTTTTCTTTATCGAGATGTATATCTTTTGCCCAGTTTGTCAACAGTACCTGAATTCCTATACCGCACACCACAGTTAAGAAAAGAATTGCTGTCAGGTAAATCCAAAATTGCTGATTTTCGGCCAGTACACCCATAGGTATATCCGGATTAAAAAACAGGTACCACAAAACCACAATGCTCAACACATGCAACAACTGATCCATCAGAAACCACCCGGTTTTATTGTTTTTTTTCTGAAAAGACAATTTCACCATGTCTATCCCGACATGAACAACAGCAATTGAAAGTGCCACAGCCCAATACCGTAAATCCCATAGAATCAGCCATGCCAACGCACCGTGAATGAGGCCATGCAAGTACAACTTGATGGATCTTATGCCTTGTTTTTCTTTTTCCTCAACCCAAGATTTTGACTGAAGAATAAAATCACCGGCCAGATGCATTAAGATAAGCTTGACAAGTATAATCATAAAAGCAACCTTTCCAATTTGCGCCGATACATCTGCTCCATAGACAAAATTTCATCTATATTGGCCCTTTTCCATCTTCCGCTTACAGAGTTTTGTTTTATCCCCAGCCGGCTACCAATCTCGTTTTGGGTATAATCGGGATGTTCCAATGCCACCTCCACCAACTCAGCAGAAGCGACCGACCATTTATCCATAAAAACTGAGGCCAACCTGATAAAAAGATTCATTTCCCCGTCAAAATCCGGCCAGGGGCTTTTAACAAGCAAATTGAATTTTTCTTTTTCCAGTTCTTCAAATTTTTCTCCGGCATTTATAAACGCTTCTCCGTTACTTTCCGTTATACGTTCGCCCGTATAACTCTTTCCTCCTATGCCTATCGCCATTCTCACATCAATAAGGCTTTTATTAGTTTCATCCGAAACTATCTTCTTTATTAATGCTTTCACCCGTAACGCCTTTTTCAGGGCTTCTTCCGGGCGATCTACTTCCAGTTGAAACGAATCGCCCCATACGATTTCCCACTGTCCGGGCGATTTTCCCCATTCATTGAACAAGCTTTTCAGCGGCAATAGCCACTTTTCGGAATTTTCTACTTTTCGAGACGAAACAATGTCTCCTTTTATTACTGCTATCATCCGACAAATATCGTGAGAAAAAATGATATATCAAAATATCGTATCAAATAACGATATTTCAAATTATCGTCGATAAAAGTGATATTCTCACACCATAAATCCTAAATTGCAACTAACTCAATCCTTCCACTTTTCCGTTCACAATATCAATCCTTTTGGCCTGTGGATCAGCGGGAAGGCCAGGCATACGCATCATTTCGCCGGCAATAGCGACAATAAACTCCGAGCCCTGGTTAATTACAATATCGTTGATCTTAAAGCGAAATCCTTTGGCTACACCATACTCCTTTGGATCGGCAGAGAACGAGAATTGCGTTTTTGCTATGCAAACCGGAAATTTTGCCAGTGGAGTATCGTCTATTCTCTTCAATCGCCTTAATGCCTTTTCGTTAAAGACTACATCCCGTGCACCGTAAATATTAAGTGCAATTTTTTCGAGTTTTGTCCGGATGGAATCTTCATCGGAATAAGTAAACTGTAACGGTTGAGACGGCTCTTTTTCAATGGCTTCCACTACCGCATTAGCCAGCTCAACGGCTCCCTGCCCACCTTCAACAAACGCATTGTTTACGGCAAAACGAACCCCACGTTGGCGACAAAACTCAGCCACAGCATCTATTTCATCCTGTGTATCAAAAGCATATTTGTTGAATGCCACCACAACAGTTTGACCAAAAGAGGCCAGATTCTCCAGGTGTTTCGACAAGTTCTCCAACCCTTTTTTCAGTCCTTCCATGTCAGGCTGTCTGATATCGGTTTCAGGAGTTCCGCCGTGCATTTTCAGTCCCTGCGCAGTAACGACAATAACCGTTAGTTTGGGTTGCAAACCACTTTTTCTACATTTAATATTAAAAAACTTTTCCGCTCCCAGATCGGCACCGAAACCGGCTTCGGTAATCACATACTCGCCATATGACATGGCCATTTTTGTAGCAGAAACCGAATTACAACCGTGTGCAATATTTGCAAAAGGACCGCCATGAACAAATGCTGCCGTATTCTCAGTCGTTTGTACCAAATTGGGATGAATGGCGTCTTTCATCAGTACGGTTATGGCACCTGCAACACCCAGGTCTTTTACCGTAAACGGCTTGTCTTCCCGCGTATAACCCAATAAAATATTTTCGATGCGTCGACGCAAGTCCTCTTCATCCTCCGCCAGACACAAAATAGCCATCAATTCCGATGCGGCTGTTATATCAAAACCGCCTTCGAGCGGTACTCCATTTCCCGGGCCGAGGCCGGTAACAATATAGCGCAAACTGCGGTCGTTCACATCCAGCACCCGCTTCCAAAGCACTTCCTTGATCTCATGGGGTGTACCCTGAACACGAAAAATATAATTGTCCAGAAGTGCCGATATAGTGTTATGAGCCGATGTGACCGCATGAAAATCACCGGTAAAATGCAAATTGATGTTCTCCATGGGAAGCACTTGGGCATACCCGCCGCCAGCAGCTCCTCCTTTCATTCCAAATACGGGACCCAATGAGGGTTCACGTAATGCGACAATGGCTTTTTTACCAATTTTGTTCAGTCCCAATGCCAAGCCGATGGAAACGGTAGTCTTCCCGATACCTGCCTTGGTGGGTGTGATAGCCGTAACCAAAACCAGCTTGCTTTGGTCAATTTTTTCCTGATTTTTTAACCGCAAGGGCACTTTTGCCATGTACGGACCGTAGTTATGCACCTCATCCCGGTCGATACCTATGTTTTCTGCGACTTCCTTTACTTTTTTTAGCGGTGTCTCTCTTGCAATCTGAATGTCTGATTTCATTTATATGCGGTTTTAAGATATGTGTGTTTTAAGAACAAAGAAAAACAAGCCGATATACATTAGCTTTTAGACTTCTCAGCAAGTTCGTCTTCCAATTTTATCAACTGATCACGCAGCCTCGCCGCTTCAAGGAATTCCAGTTTTTTGGCAGCTGACAGCATAGCCTTTCGGGTCTGTTCGATTTTTGTTTTCAGATCGTCTGCGGTAGCATATTCGGGCAACGGCTCCGATGCCATGGAATAGTAATCGGGCTCTACGTATGCCCTGGCTTCTGCGGTAACCGTGTACTCTTTGTTTAGCACGGATGACCGGGCTTTTATTATCTGTTGCGGCGTAATGCCGTGTTGTTCGTTGTATTTTATCTGCTTCTCCCGCCGGCGGTTAGTTTCATCGATAGTCGTTTGCATGCTGTCGGTTATTTTGTCGGCATAGAATATGACTTTCCCATTAACGTTTCGGGCGGCACGTCCCGCAGTTTGTGTCAGGGAACGATGCGACCGTAAGAAACCTTCCTTGTCGGCATCCAGGACAGCGACAAGTGAAACTTCCGGAAGATCCAATCCTTCACGGAGCAGGTTAACCCCGATGAGCACGTCGTAAATCCCGCTTCGCAGATCATCCATAATCTTCACACGTTCGAGTGTTTCTACGTCGGAATGGATGTAGTTGCAACGTATATCGTGCTGAGAAAGATAATCGGTCAGTTCTTCCGCCATCCGCTTAGTAAGGGTGGTTACGAGGATCCGTTCGTCTTTTTCGACCCTCAGCTGGATTTCCTCCATCAAATCATCTACCTGGTTCAAACTCGGGCGCACATCAATGGGCGGGTCGAGCAATCCCGTCGGGCGGATCAGCTGGTCTACGACAATCCCTTCCGATTTTTCCAATTCATAATCGGCAGGAGTAGCGCTGACAAAAATGATTTCAGGCGTATGCGCTTCAAATTCCTCAAACGTAAGCGGGCGGTTATCTATGGCTGCAGGCAGGCGAAAACCGTATTCAACCAGGTTAAGCTTCCGCGAATGATCACCGCCGTACATCGCCCGGATTTGAGGGATGGTCACGTGGCTTTCGTCGATAACGGTGAGGTAGTCTTCGGGAAAAAAGTCAAGCAGGCAAAAAGGCCGTGTTCCGGGCAAACGCCCGTCAAAATAGCGTGAATAATTCTCAATGCCCGAGCAATACCCAATCTCCTTGATCATTTCCACATCGTACGTAACACGTTCGTACAGGCGCTTGGCTTCAAGGGGTTTTCCGATAGACTGGAAAAACTCCACCTGTTTTCCCAGATCGATTTGGATTTCATCTATGGCGCGAAAAATCCGTTCTTTGGTAGTTACAAAAAGGTTGGCCGGAAAAATCCGGTAGGAGTTCAGGCGCTCGGTGGTCACTCCCGTGAGCGGGTCGACCGTTTCGATACTTTCTATTTCATCGCCCCAGAAGATTACGCGTACGATATAATCGTGGTATGCCAAAAAAACATCTACCGTATCCCCTTTCACGCGAAAATTTCCCCGGCTAAACTCGACAGTTTCATCGCGCGAATACAAACTGTTTACAAGCAACCGCAAGAAATGATCCCGTTCCAGCAATTGTCCCTCGCTGATATCCACAGTCGTTTTGTTGAAATCCTCCGGATTTCCGATTCCGTAGAGGCAGGAGACCGACGAAACAACAATCACGTCGTTTCGTCCCGAGAGCAACGATGAAGTGGCTGCCAAACGCAATTTTTCAATTTCATCGTTAATGGACAGGTCTTTCTCAATGTAAGTGTCTGTAGTTGGAATATAAGCCTCGGGCTGGTAATAATCGTAATAAGAGACGAAATACTCCACCGCATTATTCGGGAAAAAGCCTTTGAACTCACTGTACAGTTGTGCTGCCAGTGTCTTGTTGTGACTCAGCACCAACGTGGGTTTGTTCAATTGTGCTATCACGTTGGCAATGGTAAATGTTTTCCCCGAACCGGTAACTCCCAACAGTGTCTGATAAGGGATTTTCTGTCTGAGTCCCTCTATCAAAGCCTTTATGGCTTCCGGCTGATCGCCGGTAGGCCTGTATTCGGATGTAAGTTGGAAATGCATAGTCGTTATAAAACAACTTAATCCTCCATTTGTTTGATGCCGCTATATTTCTTACCGATCACTTCAGCCCGGATTGCTTGTCGCATCATGATCCTTTTTTACAATGTTTGGAAGCTCTAATCCAAAACCTTTTTTCTTGTCCAGTGCTTTTAGGTAGAAAGCCAGTAAAAGTGCTGCAACTCCAAATCCGGCAAAGATAAGCATCGGAACAGTATAATTATATTTTACAGCTTCGCCGGATGCAATCTGTTCGGCAATACCCGGGTTACTTCTTTTTAATGCCCACCCTATCAAAACCGGAGTCAGCATTAATCCAATGTTCTGAATCCAGAATATGATGGAATAAGCAGATCCCAAAACCTTGTTGTCCACCAACTTAGGAACTGAAGGCCACAGCGAAGCAGGAACCAGGGAGAACGAAACACCCAGTACAATGATAGCCCCTAACGCCACGGCAAACGTAAAGTTTTCCTCCGGTGTAAGCGCAAAAATCAAATGGCAAACAATCACTAGCAGGGACCCCAACATCAGCATGGTAGCTGCCTTCCCCTTGTTATCAATAAACCATCCCAGCAAGGGTGTTAAAATCATCGCTCCAATAGGAAAATAGGAAAACAAGCCGCTCGCTTCGGAGGTAGTCATTCCCAAACGGCTTTCGAGCATCCCGGTAGCAAACTTCTGAAACGGGAAAATCGCTGAATAAAACAGAACGCATAGCCCGGCTACAACCATAAAGGTTTTCGACGTAAATATAGCTTTTAAATCGCTGATCCTGAACTCCTCTTCCGGAGAAGATTCATTACCGGCCCTGAGAGCATCGGTTTGCGAATCAAGCTTTTTATCGAAGAAGAAGTACACACTGAAAGTCAACAATCCGATCAGGAGCAACAAAGTCCCCACACCTACCGAAAGTGAAACGCCCCCCTTTTCAGCCAGGTACGGCGACAAACGGAATACGGCAAAAACACCCAGCCGCGCAATAGCCATCTCCAGGCCCATGGCCAGTGCCAATTCTTTTCCGGCAAACCATTTTACGATCCCTTTGGAAACGGTAACTCCCGCCATCTCCACCCCACAACCAAAAATAGCAAAACCAACCGAAGCCACTTTTGCCGATGCAGGGAACCCGGTCCAGAAAGAGTTGAAGAAATCGTATCCGAAGCCTCCGCCATTAAAATAATCGCTGATACCATACAGCTTTATGGACGCTCCGATTACCATCAGGGAACCGGAGACAAGTGCAGCTTTCCGTACACCAATCCGGTCTAAAATAATCCCGGCAAATATCAGGAAGAAGGCAAATACATTCAGGAAGTATTCCGAACCGGCGACCGCGCCAAAAGTGTCGGGCGTCCATTTCAGCGAAGTTTCGAGCATGGTACTCAGGGGTGCCAAAACATCGATAAACATATAAGCCACAAACATTGTGGAAGCCAGCAGTATTAATGCGGTCCATCTTGCCACGGAAGAATCACGAAGCGTACTGTGAATTTTCTCTACCATTTAATTTTTAGTTTATGTTATGAAAGTGTTTCGAATGTGCAAAGATAAAAAAAATCACCGTTCTTTTACAGCGCATCCACGTGCAATCGGTTTAAAAACGCAACGGTTTTATGAATCTCCTTATACATGACAATATCTTCCTCTACAAAGGGCACCTCTTTCCGGTATTCTTTGATGGTTTTTTCAATAACAGGCGACGATTTAAGCGGACGACGAAACTCCATCGCTTGCACAGCATTCATCAGTTCTATCGATAAAATCAGATCAAGGTTATCCATTACTTTCAGCAATTTTATAGCCGATGTAGCCCCCATACTCACGTGGTCTTCCTGTCCATTTGACGACACAATGGAGTCGCTCGAGGCCGCATAGCAATACATCTTGTTCTGACTTACGATGGAAGCCGACACGTATTGGGGAATCATAAATCCGGAATTCAATCCCGGATTAGCCACTAAAAATTCGGGCAGACCGCGGTTCCCGAGAATCAGTTGTGCTACCCGGCGTTCAGAAATATTACCGAGTTCGGCGAGGGCGAGTGCCAAGAAATCAAAAGTAATGGCGAGTGGCTGACCGTGAAAATTTCCACCCGATATAATTTGATCATCATCGGGGAAGATGGTAGGATTATCGGTCACGGAATTGATTTCCGTAAACAATACCGATTTCACGTATGCGATAGCGTCTTTGGTGGCACCGTGAACTTGCGGAATACAACGAAACGAGTAAGGGTCCTGAATATGCTTCTTTTCCCTGGAGATCAATTCACTACCCTCCAGAAACCGGACAATATTCTGTGACGTTTCTAATTGTCCCAGGTGCGGACGGATAAGGTGCAGCTTTTCGTCAAAAGGCTCCAGGTGCCCGTCGTAGGCATCGAGCGAAATAGCCGCGATCAGGTCGGCACGTTTCGACAAGCGTTGTGCTTTCATAACCGCAAACACTCCGTGTGCCGACATAAACTGGGTACCGTTTAGCAATGCCAGCCCTTCCTTGCTTTTCAGTTTAAGGGGTTCCCAGCCAAATTCGTCGAGCACGCTACCGATATCGCGTTTTTGCCCTTTGTAATATACATCTCCCACGCCTATCAAAGGCAGAAACAGGTTGGCTAACGGTGCCAGGTCGCCTGATGCCCCCAGGGAGCCTTTATCGTAGACCACAGGCAGAATATCGTTATTGAACAGGTCGAGCATCCGTTGAACGGTTGCCACCTGCACACCGCTGTAACCCAGTGAAAGTGCGTGTGCTTTGAGCAGAAACATCAGTTTTACAATCACCGGCTTAACTTCTTCCCCAACACTGCACGCGTGTGATTTCACCAGATTCTCCTGCAACATATGCAAATCATTGTTCGAAATAGTGCGGTTGCATAGCGACCCAAAACCGGTGGAGATTCCGTAAATAGGTTCCTGCTGATTTTGCATTTTCTGATCGAGATAATCACGGCATTTTTGAATACGTTCTTTGGCTTCCTGCGATAATTCGAGTTTGATGTTTTCATTGATGATCCGTTCAAGGTCGTCGAACGTAAGTTCATCTTTTCCGATGTAATAAATATTTTTCACTTTATGTTTATAGTTGTGTTTTTACCCAATCCGTTAACTCTTTTTCTTTTGCCTCTGTTTCTCTTTCTATGCGGCTGCAAGCGTCTGTCAGCTTTTGCACGAATCCAGCATCCTTTAATCCTCCCAGGTTGATGCGTACGTTCAGCAGCGCACCCAAGACGGCAGTCCGGCAGGTCATCATTGCCACGCAGCCGTCGGTAATGGCATTTTTGTTGCCCTTACGGGTAGTTTCAACAATGAGGTCAAGCATTCCGAAGGCACGCTCGGCAATTTCCATCGGAACGAGTGCGGCAATCTTGGTCGCCTCCTGAATATTTTGGCTGCGATATGCTTTTTCCTCATCCGTTTCTTTCGGAAGCTTAAATGCTTCGAAAACAAGGTTATAAGCTTCACTATCGCGATCGATATCGTTCAGAAAATGCATCCTGAATTCTTCAAATCTTCCGGCATTTTTTTTCATCCGCTCTTCCACATCCGTGTAATTTTTTCTGCCAATAGTCAGGTTTGCCAGCATTTGTACCAATGACGATGATATGGCTCCGTTTAATGCCGATACACTTCCACCACCGGGAACAGGCTCATTCCCGGCAGTTTTTTCTAAGAATTGTTTTAAAGTTAAATCCTGTAGTTTCATTTTATTTATTTATAAGTCTGATATTCAACGGTCAACAAGAAGACATCCACGCTTGATAACTTTTTCTACAATGTTCATACCCACGTGATAGGGCAGGAATTTGTACGACGGAAATTGCAACAGCACCAGGTCAGCTTGTTTCCCCACATCAATACTGCCGATTTTGTCGGCTCTGCCTACAGCAGCCGCACTGTTAATCGTGAAAGCCGTTACTGCTTCTTCGGGCGACATTTTCATATAAATACACGCCAACGCAAACAGCAAGGGCACAGATGCGCTGAACGAACTACCCGGATTGAAATCAGTTGCCAAAGCAACCATACAATTGTTGTCAATCATTGTCCGGGCACGGGCAAAATTTTCGCGAAGCGAGAAAGCCGTAAGCGGCAGCAGCGTGGAAACCACTTCTGCCTTTGCCATTGCACGAATGCCTTTACCCGATGCTTTCAGCAAATGGTCGGCAGACAGGCAACCAAGTTCAGCAGCAAGCTCGGCTCCTCCGAACGGTACAATTTCATCGGCGTGGATTTTCAGTTTGAAGCCCTGTTCTCGTGCTGCAGTCAGGTAGCGGCGCGATTGTTCGATGGTAAATACATTTTTTTCGCAGAAAATATCAGCGTATTCCGCCAATTTTTCCTGAGCCACTAAAGGGAACATTTCGTTTATGTTGAAATCGATAAACTCATCTTCCCTACCCTTCCACTCTTCAGGAGTAGCGTGTGCGCCCATGAACGTGGAAACAACATCCAATGGATGTTCTTCGTTGAGGCGCTGCATGACACGGAGTTGTTTTAGTTCAGTTTCCTTATCGAGCCCATAACCGCTTTTACCTTCCACGGTAGTAATCCCGAGTCGCATCATGGCGTCAAGCCGTTGTTTCCCGGCGATAAAAAGTTCATCTTCCGATGCGGCGCGTGTAGCGTGTGTAGTGTTTACAATACCACCGCCGCGGTTCATGATGTCCATATAACTATCCCCACGCATCCTCCACGCAAATTCCTCTTCCCGGTAGCCGCCAAACACAAAATGCGTATGAGGATCAACAAACCCGGGAAGCAATGCCTTACCCTCCGCACAAATCACTTCGTAATCCGACAGGTCTACGGAAAGACCTTCACCCTCTTTCAGCACGTGCGAGATAACACCGTCAGTAACAACGACTGTTCCATTCTTAATCACATGCAGGTCCGACATATCCTCACCTCTTTTCCCTGTAAATCCACTGCAGGTAACTACTTGCGAAGCATTTTTCAAAACAAGGTTGTTCATCTTTTCTATTTGTAATTTATTTTCCTTTTCCACTCCTTCCAGCCCGATATAGCTAAAACCAGAAAAATAGCGTATTGAGCGCTCGTAAAATACAATCCCTGCGAGGCGTAGATGGGGATCGACACAATATTACCTATAATCCAAAACTGCCAATTTTCCAGCTTTTTAAATGCCATCAAAAGGGTAGCTACCAAAAAAAAAGCTGTATTAAACGAATCGATATAGGGCAGATACGATTGAATGTAACCGGTATCTGTCCGGTTAACATATCTCAAAAGAAAAAACAGAGACACATAGATCGCCACCACTGCGGTCCAGGAAATCATGTTCTCCTTGGAAGTATTACGTTTAATTAGTAATTTACGGCTGTCTCCGTCGATACGGGACCACAAATACCATCCGTAAACATTCGAAGCCAGATAAACTACGTTAATTCCAGCGTTCGCATACAATCGGGCAGCAAAACAGATGTAGATATAAATTGCGACGTTTATGATTCCGAAAGGAAAGACTAAAATATTTTCTTTTCGGGCAAACCAAACGCTCAAAACGCCAAAAACTGCGGCAATAGGTTCTATCCAGTCCATAGGTAAGCCTCGCTTTATTCCATCAGTTTTGTTTCAAGTACCTGGTTTAGTGAAAAATTCTCAAGGCCAAGATAATATGCGGCAGTATCCACCAATGCTTCCAGAGGTACCAAGCCTACGATTTCAGCTCCAATAACAGGCACACCGTAACGGTTAGCTTCTATACGAACCAGTTCGTGAGCCCTGTAAATGGCCGTTTTGGTATAATCGGTCAGGTTCATGGAAACCTGGGTTATGCCTCGTTCCTCCAGCGCCACGCCCATTCCTTTACAGAAACGTAATCCACCTCCGATGAAACGCACTTTTTTGGCTATTGACTGAGCTATTTCAAGATTGTCGGTTCCTAAGTTTACGTTATAGGCCACCAGAGGCATACGTACACCCACAGCAACAGCCCCGGCCGTTGGATGACGCTCTGCAGGACCGAAATCAGGCTTCCAGTCGTCTTTTTTTATTTTCTCCGCCATCCCTTCAAATTCACCTTTACGGATGTTTGCTAAATTTTCACGATGAGGTGCTGAAGCTGATTTTTCGTACAGGAAAACAGGTAAGTTATAACGTTTGGCAACCGTCTGTGCTACCTCTTTTGAAAACGAAACAGCCTCTTCCGGAGTTACGTTCTTAATGGGAATAAAAGGGACTACATCAACGGCACCCATTCTCGGATGTTGCCCGCTGTGCTGGTTCATATCGATAAGTTCTACCGCTTTACCAATGGCATCAACAACGCTTTTTTTTAATGGTTCGGGTTCACCTATAACAGTCACAACAAGCCGATTATGGTCTTCGTCATTACTGTAATCCAACAGTTTTACATTTTTTTTTGCGCGGAAACACTCCACGATCTTTTCAATTTTCTCTTTGTCGCGTCCCTCGCTGAAATTAGGAACACATTCCATTATTTTGTTCATATCAAGACTCCTGCTCCTCAGGAAAAGAGCTTTTTAAAATTATTGTTTGTAATTTGTGATATTCTTTATTATTTCCTCGTCCACCAGGTAGGGTTCGGTAATGTAATAATCATCGGCAAACGACTGGTTAAAATCCTGCACGGTGCTCATAGCATTTGCATTTCGTGCCCATGAACGGCGGGCAACACCGCCCATAACGTCCCAGAGCATTGCTGAGCGGAGGATTTCGTCCACGCGTTCACTACCGTCACACACCATTCCGAATCCACCGTTAACGGCTTTTCCTATACCTACGCCACCTCCGTTATGTAGCGCCACCAAGCTCATTCCCCGTGCCGCATTCCCCGCGAAGCATTGCACGGCCATGTCCGCCATCACGTTACTTCCATCCTTGATGTTTGCGGTTTCGCGGAAAGGCGAATCGGTGCCACTCACATCATGGTGATCACGCCCAAGCATAACAGGCCCGATCTCCCCGTTGCGCACCATCTCATTAAATCGTAAAGCGATATTCATGCGTCCAGGTGCATCCTGATACAAAATGCGGGCCTGTGTACCTACAACAAGCCGGTTTTTTTCCGCGTCACGGATCCAAATCCAGTTATCTTTATCCTGTCCGCGACGTGCCGGATCAATACAATCCATAGCGGCCTTATCCGTTTTAACCAGGTCTTCATGTTTTCCGCTCAGGCACACCCAACGGAAAGGGCCATAACCGTAATCGAACAGTTCAGGCCCCATGATATCTTCCACGTACGAAGGAAAAATAAAACCCTCTTTGTCATCGATACCGTTTTTCGAAATCTCTTTCACCCCGGCATCATAAACGGCTTTCATAAACGAGTTTCCATAATCGAAAAAGTAAGTACCGTTGGCAACCAGTTTTCTGACGACATTGAAATGACGGCGCAAGGATGCATCCACCAATTCATGAAACCGGGTTCGGTCTTCTTCCAGCAACCGGGTGCGCTCATCGAACGGGATTCCCGCAGGGCAATATCCGCCCGTATAAGGCTCGTGACAGGAGGTTTGATCACTCAATAGATCGATGTGGATTTTCTCTGTCTCTGCAAATTCAAGCAAATCGACAATATTTCCGTGATATGCGATGGAAAGAGGTTCTTTGTGTGCCATCGACTCATGAGCCCAGGCGAAAGCCTGTTGTTTGTCACCGGTTATTTTGTGTACCCACCCCTGCGAATAACGGGTTTCTATGCGCGAATAATCCACCTCTGCCACAATGGATACCGCACCGGCAATATCGGCAGCTTTAGGTTGCGCACCGCTCATTCCACCCAACCCCGACGACACAAACAGGTATCCCCGCAAATCTCCGTCTTGTGGTATGCCAAGCTTCAACCTTCCGGCATTGAGCAATGTGTTGAATGTTCCGTGAACTATTCCCTGTGGACCAATATACATCCAACCCCCGGCCGTCATTTGTCCGTAGTTGGCAACACCCATCTGTGCGGCAATCTCCCAATCCGGGAGGTTATCGAATTGACCAATCATCATTGAATTGGTTATAATTACACGTGGTGCATCGGGTTTCGATTTAAACAATCCGAGCGGATGTCCGCTTTCCACTACCAGTGTTTGTTCCTGTGTCAACTGTTCCAGGTACATTTTTATCAACCGGTACTGCATCCAGTTCTGACAGACCTGACCTGTTTCGCCATAGGTTACCAGTTCGTATGGATACAAGGCTATATCAAAACAGAGATTATTGTCAATCATCACCTGAAAAGCTTTTCCTTCCACGCAATTTCCTTTATAATCATCTATCGGTTTTGCCTTCAGGTCGCCTTCGGGACGATAACGGTAACCGTAAATTCTTCCCCTGGTCCAAAGCTCTTCTAAAAATTCGGGAGCCAGCGTCTTATGCAATTCACACGGAATATAACGTAAAGCGTTTTTTAAGGCGATTTCGGCCTGGGCAGGTGTTAGGCGGAATCCGCGGTCGGGCGCACGGCGAATACCCTCTTTAAAAACAGGATAATGAGGCAACTCGCTGGATAAGGTTATTTTCACTTTATCAGACATTTAGACATTAGACTTACAGACTTCTGGACAAATGTAATGCTTTTGCTTACATATTGACTGTAAAATTAGAGAAAATCAGACTCAAAAACAAGATTCTGAGAGAATTTTATAAAAAGAAATCTATTATTATCTTTGCAAAAGCGTAAATAAGAAAATGGATTATAAACTCGAAATATGCGCCAACTCTGTCATGAGTTGTGTCGAAGCACAAAAAGGCGGTGCTTACCGGGTGGAACTTTGTGCGGCAATTCCAGAAGGCGGCACCACGCCGTCATACGGCGATATTGCGGTAGCGAGGGAACTGCTGCACATTAAGCTGAACGTTATTATCCGTCCACGCGGCGGCGACTTTCTTTATTCCGGGCTGGAGCACAAAATTATGCTCAAAGACATCGAAATGTGTCGCAAACTGGGTGTTGACGGGATTGTAATCGGCTGTCTCACGGAAGAAGGTGATGTAGATATGGAACGCTGCAGGGAGTTAGTGGAAGCAGCAGAAAAAATGGATGTGACCTTTCATCGGGCATTCGATCAATGCCGGGATCCGTTAATAAGCCTTGAAGACATTATTTCGCTGGGTTGCAGCAGAATTCTCACGTCGGGTCAGCAACCCAAGGCAGAACAAGGGGTAGATTTATTGAAAAAACTGGTTCAACAAGCCGGAGAGCGCATCATCATTATGCCGGGAAGCGGAATTAACGAAAATAATATTGCAAAGATCGCTTGGGAAACCGGTGCGGTTGAGTTTCATCTTTCTGCCCGGGAAGCGGTGGAAAGTAAGATGAAATTCAGAAACTCAGCCGTTTCAATGGGGGGGACAAACATCACAATCAACGAATTTGAACAATTGATTACCAGTGCCCAAAAAGTAAAAAATACATGGACTGTTTTAAATATAAAATGAAATGAAAAAATTCAAGATTCTCTCTGTGCTTATTGCAGTAATCGCCCTATTGCTCTCTTGTTCACCGAAAGAAAAGAAAAGCATAGAATCTGCCAACTACCGGGTTATTCCGTTGCCATCGGAAATCGTGACATCCGAAGGAAATCCTTTTGTTTTGTCCTCATCAGTAAAAATAGTATTTCCGGAGGGGAATGAAAAGATGCACCGTAACGCGGAATTTTTAGCGGAATTTTTGAATATATCCACAGGTATAAAACCGGACATAACCTCGACAGCACCGGAAAAGAACGCCATCATTTTGAGCATCGGCCTCCAAAATCCAAATAAAGAAGCCTATGAAATAGCAGTCGGTGAAAACAGCATAACCATAACGGGCGCAAGTGAAGCTGCTGTCTTTTACGGGATACAGACGTTGCGCAAATCTGTTTCGGCAGACGCAAAGCGTATTGTTTTCCAACCTGTGAAAATCAAAGACGAACCCCGGTTCGCCTACCGCGGCATGATGCTGGATGTGGCGCGCCATTTCCAATCGGCAGATTTTGTAAAAAGATACATCGATATCCTGGCATTACACAGCATCAATCGCTTTCACTGGCACCTGACCGATGATCAAGGATGGAGAATTGAGATAAAGGCCTATCCGAAACTAACGGTGGTCGGGTCGCAGCGCGAACAAACTGTTGTGGGCAAAAACACAGGGGAGTATGATGGAAAACCTCACGGCGGTTTTTATACACAGGAAGAAATTAGAGACATCGTTAAATATGCCCAAGATCGGTACATCACCGTTATTCCCGAAATTGATCTTCCGGGACATATGCTGGCAGCCCTTGCCGCATATCCCGAGCTAGGCTGCACAGGCGGTCCGTACGAAGTTGCGGGTTCGTGGGGAGTTTTTGACGATGTTCTTTGTCCGGGAAAAGAAGAAACTTTCACTTTCCTGGAAAGTGTGCTTTCGGAAGTAATTGAACTTTTCCCGTCCGAATACATCCACATCGGTGGCGATGAATGTCCCAAGGTCCGCTGGGAAGAGTGTCCCAACTGCCAGACTCGTATAAAAGAATTAAACCTCAAGGACAAAGAAGGACATAAAGCGGAACATTACCTGCAAAGCTACGTGACTGCACGCATCGAAAAATTCCTGAACAATAAGGGAAAAAGCATTATCGGCTGGGACGAGATTCTGGAAGGGGAACTGGCTCCAAACGCGACAGTCATGTCATGGCGCGGGATGGAAGGAGGTATTCAGGCTGCTCAAATGGGTCACAATGTAATTATGACACCAACCGCTTATTGCTATTTCGACTATTACCAGACCCAGAATACCGACGAAGAGCCATTGGCAATCGGCGGATATGTCCCTATCGAAAAAGTGTACAACTTTGAACCGGCACCTGAAATTTTAACAGACAAACAAAAAGCACGTATACTGGGGCTGCAAGCTAACTTGTGGACAGAATACATTGAAACGCCGGATTACGTGGAATACATGATAATGCCCCGTATCGCCGCGCTATCCGAAGCACAATGGGTAAAGCCCGAAAAGAAGAATTACGAAGCATTCCTTACCCGGCTACCCGGACTGCTCAACCTGTACGGCAAGCTGGGCTACAACTATGCAACACACGTTTTTGACGTGCAGGCAAAAATGATTCCCAATTTCGAAACCAATTCGCTCGATGTGGAATTGTCAACCATTGACAATGCACCGGTATATTATACGCTCGACGGTACGGTTCCTACCGTTTCGTCGACAAAATACGACGGCAAATTCTCCATCCGGGAGAATACAGAAATTAAAGCAATGGCTATTCGCGCAAGTGGAAACACAAGCAAAGTTCTCTCGGAAAAAATTAATGCAAGCAAAGCCGGCTACAAACCCATAACACTGCTGACTACACCGGACCCGAACTACAGGTATACCGGTGAAAGCATGCTGGTCGACGGCCTTTTCGGGAACAGTACGAATTACAAAACCGGAAAATGGATGGGTTTCAAGGGTGAAAACATAGTGGCCATAATCGATATGCTCGAACCCACGGAAATTTCAACCGCTCAAATCCGTAACTGCGTGGTAACCGGCGACTGGATCTTTGATGCATCGGAAATTATTCTCGAATCCTCCGATAACAACTCAGTATTCACTGTAGTCAGCAGTCAAAAACTGCTGGATGCAAACACCACACATTGGTCGGACATTGCTGTCCATACGCTGTCTTTCGACCCTGTAACCGCCCGTTATTTCAGGCTGACGGTTAAACCAACGGTTATGCCGGCATGGCATCCGGGAAAAGGGAGCAAAGGCTATGTATTCATCGATGAAATATCGTTGAACTGACCCCGAATTATGCCATCGCCAGGAACAGCAGAATACCTGCAACGTACCCCAGTATTGCCAACGGTGTAAATCGTTTGAAAAAATAGCCGAAGCTTATTTTTTCCAGTCCCATTACGGCTACTCCGGTAGCCGATCCGATGATGAAAATACTGCCCCCGGTCACCGCACAATACGCCAGCAAAGTCCAGAAACCGCCGTCAGCTACAAAATACTGCATGTACGGCGTTGCCGCTGCCGACGCTTCTACTACCGGATACATTCCCATGGTTGCTGCCACCAACGCCACGTTGTCTACAACGGACGAGATAGCGCCACTGATTATACTAATGGTGTAGGGTTCCTTTATGTTGGAGGAAAGAACATCGGCAAAAAGCGAAAGTTGTCCGCCAACATTCAACGCGGCCACCGACATCAGGATGCCGAAGAAAAAGAAAATCGTGGGCAAATCCACCGAACGGGACAACGTTGGAATACGCAACTTGTCCGATTCCCGGATATCGTTTATCCGCCCATACATTAAATCGGTATATATCCATAAAAACACCAACCCAATCAACACGCACATGAAAGCAGGCAGGTGAGTTATTGTCTGAAATACAGGAACTAAAGCGAGGGAGGAGATTCCGATCCAGAAAATGATTATTCTTGATTTGTTGGGAATACGCTCCATGTAAATGTCGTCGGCCGATAAATTGCTGCTTTGGCGCAGCTTTGTCCCTTTCTTGAACAACCAAAGATCGGCTATAATCAAGGGAACCAACAAATTGGCCAATGCAGGCAAAAACAGGTGTGATATCTGGTGCCATGCCGTGATATTTCCGCCCGTCCACAGTAAAAGTGTTGTCACGTCGCCGATGGGTGACCAGGAACCACCCGCATTTGCTGCCAGGATAATAATGCTGGCGTATTTCATGCGGTCGGTATGATCGGGAACCAGCTTGCGTAGAATGGCAATAAGCACGATGGCGGCAGCCAGGTTATCAAGCAAGGCGGAAAAGAAAAAAGACGATAAGCCAATAAACCACAACAGTTTCCTTTTATTCTCGGTACGCAATGAACGCGAGATAGCCATAAACCCTCCGTGTTTATCCACGATATTTACGATAAGTAATGAACACATCACAAAGAACAACGTTTGTGCCACATCACCCAGGTGGGAAACAAAAGCTTCCTCAGTTAAATAACTTACGATTTGGTCTTTAACGGGAATGTTTCCCAATTCTGCCTGTTTAATGAAGTGTAGGAAGTCGGGATTCTTGCGTTTGACCAGAATGTCCTGTGAGCCAAACACCAGCATCAACCAAAGGGTAATGCACATAAACAGCGCCGTTGCTGATTTATTCACTTTAATTTTATCCTCGAGCGCAATGGCTACAATACCAAGGATAAAAATAATCGGCATAATATAGTACATACGTTTGAATTATGGATGATGAGTGATGAGCGAGTAGAGCAGTTTTATTTCTTCCGCCCACAACGTTTCGTCAGGGGTTTCGAGGATCAACGGTATATTGTCAAAACGGTTATCGTTCATGACAAGAGAAAAGACATCCATATTCATCAATCCCTTTCCCAGGCTGTCGTGACGATCGACACGAGATGCCAGCTCTTTTTTGGAATCGTTTACGTGCATTCCTTTCAGATAGCTAAATCCAATAATCTCTTCGAATTGACGGAATGTATTTTCAAACCCATCACGGGTTCTTATTTCGTAACCCGACGCCAGTGTATGAGCTGTATCGAGACACACCCCTATCCGGCTTTTGTCCTCCACTTTATCAATGATACGGGCAATTTGTTCAAAAGTATGTCCCAAATTGGTCCCTTGCCCTGCCGTATTCTCTATGACAGCTGTTACCCCGTTCGTTCTTTCTAGCGACAGGTTAATGGATTCGGCAATTCTGTCCAGGCAATCATCGACCGACAACTGGTTTAAATGGCTGCCGGGATGAAAATTAAGCCGGTTCAACCCCAGTTGCTCACAACGTTTCATTTCATCGAAAAAGGCAGAACGCGATTTTTTCAAGCCTTCTTCTTCAGGATGACCCAGGTTGATCAGGTAACTGTCGTGTGGAAGAATATGATCCGGAGAGTAGCCGTACTCTTCGCACCGTGATTTAAACAAATCGATATTTTGTTGCGTATAGGGCGCTGCAAACCATTGACGCTGATTTTTGGTAAAAAAAGCAAAAGCCTTTGCCCCTATCAAATGTGCGTTAACCGGTGCATTTTCCACTCCGCCCGATGCGCTGATATGTGCTCCTACAAATTTCATCTTCTCGGTTTTTTTGTTAATTAAAGTCTGTTCAGCAGCAAAGATACTCGATAAAGATTGAAAGAATAAAAAATGCATTGTTTTTCTGCGGAATTTCTTACCAAAAGAATAAAATTTATTATCTTTCGAAAAAAATAACAATTGAATAAAACCATTCTTTGCTCTATGTTGATTACAACAACAAACACTATTGAAGGAAAGCACATTGTTGCATATTATGGGATCGTTAGCGGAGAAACCATTATCGGTGCCAATATTGTAAGGGATTTTTTTGCTTCCATTACGGATGTAATTGGAGGACGTTCCGGAGGTTACGAGAAAGTTTTGCGCGAAGCGAAAGATATTGCGTTGCAGGAAATGAGTGAACAAGCCCGGAGAATGGGTGCAAATGCCATTCTGGCGGTCGACATCGACTACGAAACCATCGGCAACAACGGCAGCATGCTGATGGTTTCAGCATCGGGAACAGCAGTGAAGGTAGAGTAACAAGACCCGTCATTTAGAAACCAACTGTCAGTTGCACACACTTCAAAAATAAAGCGGGACCTCTGTCCTTTACTGGTTCCGGGGTAAATATTCTCCCGATTTTTGTTTGAAAACTTTTCACAAACAAAACAGCAGTTTTGACGACAAACACAATATAATTAGACAAATGAAAACGACAACAAAATTATTTTTTACAGCCATTATTACTCTGAGTTTCATATCTTCTGCGGATGCGCAGGATTGGGCAAATTTAACGCGTTTCAAAGAAGACAATGCGAAAATAGGGATGCCAAGGACGTGTGACGACCGTGTGGTTTTTATGGGCAACTCCATCACACAGGGATGGATAGAGAAAGTACCGAAATTCTTTGAAAACAGACCTTACATTAACCGGGGTATAAGCGGACAAACCACACCTCAAATGCTTGTCCGTTTCCGCCAGGATGTCATAAACCTTTATCCGAAAGTAGTGGTTATTCTTGCCGGGACAAACGATATTGCCGGAAATACCGGACCCTCGACACTGGAAATGATCGAAGACAACATCCATTCTATGACTGAGATCGCACAATCCAACGGAATTCAAGTAGTGCTTTGCTCGGTTCTTCCTGCATTTGAGTACAAGTGGAGACCCGGCCTTGAACCTGCCGAAAAAATTGTAGAACTGAACCGCAGGATAAAAAAATATGCAGAAACACACGGTGCTGTTTATTGCGACTTCTTTTCAGCCATGGCCGATGAGCGAAACGGATTGCCTGAAAGCTTGTCGGGCGATGGTGTGCATCCCAACGTAGAAGGATATGCCCTTATGGCTCCCATTGCCGAGACAGCAATTGCCCGTGCCCTGTTGATGTGGAAAGATAATCCGAAAAGAAAATACTGAATTAACTTACGAATTTACGAGTTGAAACCCGGGACCTGGAGTCTTGAATCATTCAAAAGAAATCCCTATTCCTGAGTCTCGGCTCTTGTGTTTACATAAATATGAAAATTCTTGCAGATGCGCATATTCCTTATCTGAGAGGTATTGCCGAACAGTTTGGCGAAGTGGAATACTTGCCTGGAAATCAATTCACGAAAGAAGCCATTGGTGATAAAGACGCACTGATCGTACGTACGGTTACTCATTTTGGGAAAGACATTCTTGAGGGAAGCAGTGTAAAGCTGATTTGCTCCGCTACGATCGGTTTTGATCATATCGACACCCGATATTGTGACGCAACAGGTATTGCCTGGCGCACAGCACCGGGTTGTAACGCCAACTCCGTGGAACAATACGTAACAGCTTCGCTTTTGTATATGGCAGATAAATACGGATTCCGTCTAGAAGAAAAATCAATAGGAATTATTGGCGTGGGCAATGTGGGTAGTAAAGTGGAAACGGCTTGCCGAAAACTGGGAATGCATGTATTACTAAATGACCCACCGCGGGAAGAGAGGGAGGTCGGAGAAAAGCCCGGAGTAAAGGGAAAAACTGCTTTTGTGGATCTGGATACGATAAAGAAAGAAGCCGACATCATCACCCTGCATACACCGTTAACAAAAACCGGAAGACACAAGACCTATCATCTGGCGGACGAATATTTCTTTGATACACTGGATAAAAAGCCGTTTGTCATTAATTCTTGCCGCGGAAGTGTGGTGGACAACCCAGCCATGAAAAAGGCGCTGAAAACAGAAAAACTTGCCGGAGCGGTAATCGATTGCTGGGAAAACGAACCCGATATCGACCGGGAACTATTACAGATAGCCGACATCGCCACACCACATATCGCCGGATATTCGGCTGACGGCAAATGGACAGCAACCAAAATATCGCTTGAAAACCTGAACGAGTTTTTTGAACTAGATGTCTATCCAATAAAATTAATGCAGCTTCCTCAGCCGAATAATCCGGTTATTGACTTAAGGGAGGTTGAACCGGATCGTCAATTGGCTTATGCAGTCTGGCAAACCTATAACCCCATGATGGAAACAATGAATCTGAAAGCAGATCCCGATAAATTCTACTGGTTTCGATCCAACTATCCGCTGCGCAGGGAATACGGAGCTTACGAAGTAAAAAATGCAGACCCAGGGGTTGTTCCTATCTTAAAACAACTCGGGTTTGATGTATAATCAACCCGGCAATTTTCACGTCGATGGATATTTCTAAAAAATACCTAAATGTGATCGGTTTATTTTTTGATATCACATAAAAAAGGTAATTTTGTTGTATGTTGTTTCAAATTATCCAGGATAGAGAGTAAGTGAGTATAATGATGGATAATGCGATTATCTCTTTTGGAAAATTCAATAAACAAAAAATAAAAATCAATCGGAAAATGAGAAAAATTTCTTTTTATGCTCTGCTCGCCGGGCTTGTTTTTACTGCTGTATCGTGCAGCAATTTAAAGCCTCTTTCACAATCAAACTTCAATGCAACCCCATCTCCCTTAGAAACTGTTGGCAACAGTGTGCCCGTAACCGTTAACGGAACTTTCCCCGAGAAATGGTTCAACAAAAACGCAACCGTAAAAATTACTCCGGTATTGAAATATGCCGGTACCAAAGAATCCTACGGATCTGCTCAGGCTTACCAGGGAGAAAACGTTTCAGGGAACGCCATTGAAATTCCGTATAACCGTGGGGGAAACTTCAACATGAGTTTCACCTTTCCCTATCAAACCGACATGCTGACTTCGGAACTTTTTATGCGTTTTGATGCCAAAATCAAAAATAAATCCGTAAAACTTCCCGAGGTAAAAGTAGCCGACGGTATCGTTGCCACTTCGGCGCTGGCAAGTGCTCAGACAACTGCTCCATCTGTTGCCGATGATGGCTTTCAACGCATCATAAAGCAGACACAGGACGCTAACATTCATTTCGTTATCCAACAGGCAAATATCCGTTCATCCGAAACAAACACGCAAGATATGCGTTCGTGGCAACAACGGGTTCAGGATGCATTCAACGATCCGCGCCAGAACGTAGACATTGAGATTTCTGCTTACGCATCGCCCGACGGAGGTCTTACGTTGAACGAAAGATTAGCTGCTCAACGTGAGAAGAACACGACACAATACCTGGAAGGTGAGCTGAAAAGAAGAAAGATTGATACCGATGTAAACGCCCGCTACACGGCACAAGACTGGGAAGGGTTCCGCCAATTGCTGGAAGCATCGGATCTACAAGATAAAGAGCTCGTATTAAGAGTTTTATCCATGTATCCCGATCCCGAAACACGCGAGCGTGAAATCAAAAACATCTCGTTTGTTTACAGTGATCTGGCATCAACCATCTTACCGCAGTTACGTCGTTCACGTATCACGGCAAACATCGAGATTATCGGAAAATCAGATGAAGAGATCATGGAATTCTGGCGTGCCAATCCTAAAAAACTGTCGGTGGAAGAATTGCTTTACGCTTCCACGCTCACCGATAACGATGCCGATAAAGAAAAAATTTATCAATACGTTACCGTAAATTTCCCGCAAGACTACCGGGGATGGAATAACATGGCTACCGCTTATTACCAGCGCGGCGAATACAATAACGCCAAACAGGCGTTAGACCGTGCAGCCCTGGTTTCACCCAACGCAGCCGAAGTGAATGTAAACAAAGCGCTATTCGCTATGATGGACGGAAATACACAATCGGCAAAAGAATTACTGGGCAGGTCATCAGGGGCAAACAACCTGGAGGCAGCTATGGGATTACTTTACCTTATGGAAGGTGATTATAATCAAGCTGTTGATGCTTTTGGAGATACAAAATCGAACAACGCCGCATTAGCGCAAATCCTTACAAAAAACTACAACGCTGCTGATATCACGCTGAAAGCTATTAAAAATCCTGATGCATTGACCTACTACCTGATGGCTGTCGTTGGATCGAGAACGAACAATTTCAACGATGTGATGACCAACCTTCGTTCCGCAACAACTATGGATAAAACAATGGCTACCAGAGCATTAAATGACCTGGAGTTTGCAAAATACAGGACAAATCAGGATTTCATGACTTTACTAAGATAAAATTTAAAACAGTTTCTTAAATATAACGATAAAATGGAGTGCCGGAAGCGCTCCATTTTTATTTTATTGTAAAAAATAAATTCATATTTGTAAAGAAACCGTAAAACCCGTACATTTGTTACGAAAATTTTATTATTCATGTTAAAAGAGAGTTATTATGCTTAAATCGTTGAGAACTAAAATATTTTCCAGCTTTATGTTGCTCGTGCTGATGCTGGTAATTGCCGGAATTATGTCAATTATTGAGTTCAACAAGGTGGGAGTATCCATTAAGAATGTCATGGACGATAACTACAAATCCATTGAGCAGACCAAACAAATGTTGGACGCGTTAGAAAGGGAAGACAGCGGCTTGTTGATGTATCTGATGGGAAACCGGGAAATGGGAAGCCAAACCATTAATACGGCCTATTCAGCAATACAGGATGCCATTAAAATAGCCCAAAATAACATTACCGAAAAAGACGAGGATAAATACATCAATAATATTATAAAAAAATACGAAGAATTTCATACTTCCGTTAAGCAAACTACCGATACCAGCGAACAATTAACATTGGAAGAAAAAAACGAAATATACCTCCAAAACCAGCAATTGTTCTTTTCAGCAAAGAAAGCCATCAATGAGTTGATGCAACTTAACCAGGAAGGGGTTTACAAACAAACAAACACGATGAAAGAAAACTCAAAAAGGGCGATGATGCCAGCCATTGTATCTATTGTCGCTGCCATCGTTTTCGCTTTATTACTTAATTTCTTCATATCCGAATATTTTATTCGTCCAATCAATCGGCTTATCGATGGAGTAAAATCATTTTACCCGGAAAAAGGCATCATAAATAGTGGCATCAAGTCAAACGACGAAATTAAGCGCTTGGAAACCGAAACGAATAATCTTATCGGAAGATTGCTGCGTTTAAAAAATAAATAGAAATGAGAGTCAGCGTTATTGCAAAATATTTAGGTTTTGTATTGTTATTCAATGCATTACTTATGTATATTTCTGCCGCTATTTCCATTTTTCTAGGAGAAACTTCTATAACCCCCTTACTGTATAGCGCTATCTTATGTACAATTGTAGGAGTGTTTCCACAAATCTTTGTAGAAAAAACAGAGGAACTAAAGTCCCACGAAGGAATTGCGATTAGCGTTCTGGGATGGATATTAACATGTATCGTAGGCGCAATTCCATATTTCATGTGGGGCGGTGAATTCACCTTGACAAATGCCCTTTTCGAAAGCACAGCCGGTTATACAACTACCGGATCGACCATTCTTACCAACATTGAAGTGTTGCCCAAAGGTCTTTTGTTCTGGCGATCGGCAACACATTTTATCGGAGGAATGGGAATTATTTTGTTTGTGTTATTGATTCTCCCCAATGCCAAAGCAGCGCGGACCAGCATCTACAGGTCTGAAGTATCCGGGCTCTCCATGTTGAATTTTCAGATGCGAATGCGGGAAATCGTACGCATTATCGGCATAGTCTATACAAGCCTGATACTGGTTGAAACAATGATTCTATGGGCACTGGGAATGACCTTTTTTGATGCTATTTGCCATTCATTCGGAACACTGGCAACCGGCGGTTTCTCTACTAAAAATACCAGCATTGCCTTTTACAACAATATTTGGATAGAAATCACCATTTCCTTTTTTATGTTGTTGGGAGGTATGCATTTTGGACTTATATACGCTACCATAACAGGTAGGAAACAAAATCTTTTTACTTCTGACGTTGTTAAAACTTATTTGACCATTATTTTTATAGGCATCTTGTTTATTGCATTCAAACTTGTCAACGATCACGTATACAACTGGGGAGAGGCGTTTCGGCACGCGTCGTTCCAGGTAGTTTCGTTAGTTACTACTACCGGTTTTGCTACTGTGGATACGTCTGTTTGGCCCATGTTTACCGTTGTTGTCCTTATCTATTTTTCCATTCAGTGCGCAATGATTGGTTCAACCACGGGAGGGCTAAAATTCGATCGGGTATATCTCTTTTTTCAAACATTTCTTAAACAAATTAAACAGACAAATCACCCTAACGCCGTCTATGTGTTGAGAATGGATAAGACCCTTATCAGCAGCGATATTGAACTACAATCAATGGCTTACATCATCGTTTATCTGGTCATTCTTCTAACTTCTACCCTGGCATTATCTGCCATGGATATCGATCTTATCACATCCTTTTCAGGGTCTGTTGCCACTTTAGGTACTATTGGTCCGGGATTTGGAAAAACAATCGGATCGATGGGAAACTTCTCTACTTTGCCCGATGCTGCAAAATACATTTTTTCGACTAATATGCTGTTGGGACGTTTGGAAATTATGAACGTGATTGTATTGCTTGTTTTTCTGACAGATAAAAACAGATAAAATGACCCGCTGGGAAGTAATTGTAAAATATTTAGGATACGTGCTGTTATTTAACGCGTTGTTTTTCTATATTTCCGCCTCAATTTCATTCTTCTTTCACGAAAACTCACTCACTCCGCTTTTATACAGTGCAGTGGTCTGTACAATCCTTGGCTCTTTTCCACTAATATTTGTGGAAAAAATTGATGAAGTTAACTTCCGCGAAGGAATGGTAATCAGCGTTTTTGGATGGATCCTTACCTGCTTTGTCGGTGCTGTACCGTATTTCATGTGGGGTGGCGAGTTCACGTTTACCAATGCCCTTTTCGAAAGTGTTTCGGGATATACTACCACGGGAGCAACCATTTTGAAAGACGTAGAAGCGTTAACCAAAGGATTGTTATTTTGGCGGGCATCCACTCATTTTATAGGTGGTGTGGGAATCATTCTGTTTGTTCTATTGATTTTACCCAGTGCCACCGGTACAAGATCGAGTATTTACAACTCGGAACTATCCGGATTGTCTAAATTAAACTTTAAAATGAGAACACGCCAAATAGCGCGTGTTATCGCCGTTGTCTATCTTAGCCTGATCATTATCGAAATTGCACTTCTTTGGGTATTGGGTATGAATTTCTTTGATGCTATCTGTCATGCTTTTGCAACAGTGGCAACGGGTGGTTTTCAACCAAAAACTTAAGCGTGGCATATTACGACAGTGTTTGGATAGAAGTCGTCATTATGACATTCATGCTGTTGGGGAGCATTCATTTCGGATTATTGTACGGTACCGTAACGGGGAACAAAATGAATGTATTCACGTCAAAGTCCGTCAGGACTTATATAGGTTTAATGTTTTTGGGAATCATTGTTGTTGCTGCAAAGTTAACCAACGACGGGTTTTACTCGTGGTGGACATCCCTCCGGTACGCTTCGTTTCAAGTAATATCTCTGGGAACAACTACCGGCTTTGCTACTGTGGACACTCCAAACTGGCCGATACTTACCATTATCATTATCATGTATTTTACGATTCAGTGTGGAATGGTCGGCTCCACGTCAGGAGGATTAAAATTTGATCGTGTATTGCTCTTTTATCAATCACTGAAACGGCAGATAAAACTTGTCTTGCATCCGAGCGGCGTATATATATGGTATGACTTCCATATCGGCTTCCATTGCTACAATTGGTAATGCAGGACCCGGTTTTGGAAAAGTAAGTTCACTTGGAAATTACTCATCCATCCCCGATGCGGGAAAATATGTTTTATCGATAAACATGCTGTTGGGACGTCTTGAAATTATTAACGTCTCATGTTTCGCACTTCCCTCAAACCATTGACAAAGAAATAGAAGGGAAATGCATTATTATCTATATCTCTGTACTATAACATTTTATATTTTACAATTTCTCAATCGTCCTTAACCATCACCGAACAACACAGTGCAATGATCATGGATTCTGCTTTTGGATTGGCCAACATTTTTTCAAGTAAATCATCGGCATCCATCTCCAATACCTCGCATACTGAGCAGACTAACTCGATGAACAGCCCCCATAGCCGTCTGTCGAGTGTTTCCCTGAGCACATCGGCGTTCATTGACCGATAAAGTGCCCCTTTCGACTCGTAGTTATCGTACCGGAAACGCAGTGTCAATAACAGATAGGCTATCATGCTGATGGTCGTTTCTGCTACCTGGGCGTCAAAGTTACTGGATTGACATCTTCCCAGGTTCAACAATTGCTTCGATTCTCGATTGAACACCTCCACAACCCATCTTACCTGGTAATGCCCGATCAATCCCTTGAACGTCAGTTTCGTGTCCGTCGTCAACAAAACCTTCCATTTGTCATTTTTGCCCCGACGACTAAAGAAAAGGCAGATCTCAACACCTTGGTACAGCACCCTGGCCTGTTTGTACTGGTAACCCAGGGAACGGCAGCGCCTGGGTTTGCCCAGCATGTTATTGATCTGGGCGTGAGTCAGGCTCTTACCCTGATACTCAAACTTAGTCTTTGCAAACTTGTACATCCCGATCAGGTGAACTTCCTTGTCCTTCACACTCCGGATAGCCTGTATCAACGCATCGCAAGTAAACCAGCTGTCCACCAGGACGTAATCAACACGAAGCCCGCGATAGATGGCCGTGAAAAACATCCGCAGGACCATCTGAATCTTGTTCGTGTCCAGTTCTTCCACACGTTTAGCGGTGTACGAGTCCTTGATACGCTTGCAACTGTATTGCTTGCGGATCTGCTTTTTGGTCATCCCAAACGGGCGTTCCTGCTTTTTCCCTTTTTCCCGGTGAAGACTGAAATCCAGTGGTATGGAGGACTTACCGTCCCAGTACATCATCACCAACAGCTTGAATCCAAGCACGTAGCTGTTGGTTACATGATCCCATACCTTCCCGATCTTCTCTATACGCTTCCCGGTTTTAGACAGGGTGGTGTCATCGAAGATCAGGTAACGGGATGAGGTATCATCTACATCACTATCTTTGGACGTCACCGTCAGAAAACGATGCACAAGATGCCACATAAGCATCCGCCAGCATATGATGGAACTGTTCTTCAAGCGATAGAACACATCCTTGCCCATGGTGGAACCTTCACCTGTGGGGCTGTTCAGATAGGAGTTGACCGTCTTGTCTGAACTGACCACCATGGAGACCAGCAGGGCCAGGACCATTTTAAAATCATATCCCCGGGTCTTGAACCATTTGAACTCAGAAAGACCTTCGCTTAGCTTCAACGCCTTGAAGCGGCTAAAAATATCTTCAGCGGAAACCCTGCCGGGGGTAAAGTCCGCTTTCAACTCTTGAATCTTTTTAATATCTTTGTCCTGCAGCATATTTTAATGGTTTGGTTTCCATCGCTAAGATAATCATTTTCAATGATATATTAGCTAAAATATGCTGCTTTTTTTATCTCTTATCCTCTGATTATCAACTTCATTTTTAACTGCGAAACATCAGTTAACGTCTTTGCCTTGTTTACGGTGTTAACCTACAAAAAATAACCGTTTTCTGGGAAGAAAAATGTATCTTTGCACCCTATTCAATGGTTATTTAGCTTCGTTGAAATTCGCTACGCATTATTCAACAGTAATTAATTGCGGCAAACAAATGTTCACCGGAACAACAAATTTCCATTAAATTGAAAATTGCCCTTAGGCATATTTACTGAATTACAATCGAATTACAACTGAATGAACATGAACTTTGTAGAAGAACTTCGTTGGCGAGGCATGATCCACGATGTGATGCCCGGAACGGAAGAACAGTTATTGAAAGAACAAACGTCGGGGTACCTGGGAATTGACCCCACAGCCGACTCTCTCCATATCGGACACTTAGTGGGCGTGATGATGCTGAAACACCTGCAACGCTCGGGACATACACCAATAGCGCTTGTTGGCGGAGCCACAGGAATGATCGGTGACCCATCGATGAAATCGGCAGAACGTAACCTATTGGACGAAAACACCTTGCGGCATAACCAGGAAGCGATAAAAAAACAACTGGCCAAATTCCTCGATTTTGAAAGCGATATTCCCAACAAAGCTATTTTGGTAAACAATTACGACTGGATGAAGAATTTTTCGTTCCTTTCGTTTATTCGCGATATCGGCAAGCACATCACGGTTAATTACATGATGGCGAAAGATTCTGTAAAGAAACGTCTGAGCGGTGAAGTCAGTGAAGGCATGTCCTTCACCGAATTTTCTTACCAGTTGATGCAAGGATACGACTTCCTTCACCTGTATCGTGAGTACGGATGCCGCTTGCAAATGGGTGGAAGCGATCAATGGGGTAACATCACTACCGGGACCGAACTTATCCGCCGGATTGCAGGCGGAGAAGCTTTTGCGCTGGTTTGTCCACTCATTACTAAAGCCGACGGCGGAAAATTCGGTAAAACCGAAAGCGGAAATGTATGGCTGGACAGCCGTTATACGACACCTTACCAGTTCTATCAGTTCTGGCTGAACGTGAGCGATGCCGATGCCGAAAAATATATCAAGATTTTCACGGCATTATCGAGGGAAGAGATTGAATCTCTGGTGGCAGAGCAACAGTCTGCCCCGCATTTGCGCCCGTTGCAGAAACGTCTGGCAGAGGAAATCACCGTTATGGTTCACAGTCGTGAAGACTACGACATGGCCGTTAGTGCATCGGAAATTCTTTTCGGGAAATCCACCTCTCATGCCTTGCGTTCTATTGACGAAACCACCTTTCTTCAGGTTTTCGATGGGGTTCCCCAATTCAATATTTCAAGAAGTCTGGTTACTGAAGGTATAAAAGCGGTGGATTTATTAACAGAAGCGGCTGCCGTTTTCCCATCTAAGGGTGAGATGCGGAAAACCGTACAGGCCGGTGGTGTATCGATAAATAAAGACAAAATTGATGATTTTGAAGCAGTTATAGATGAATCTCACCTTATTGCCGATAAATATATCCTGGCACAGCGGGGTAAGAAAAACTATTACCTGCTGATAGCCATATAACAATCGCTTTTCCCTGCCTGCATGGATAAAAAAAGGAGGTATCAATTCCAGGTTTCAGCCCAGCATATCGATTTTCAGAAAAAAGTATCGTTGTCGTCTTTGTTTCATCTAATTTTAAAGACAGCTGGAAAAGATGCTGACAACAACGGGTTCGGTTTGCTGAAACTGCAATCGGATGACTACACGTGGGTCCTTTCACGCTTCGTCATGGATATGGAAAGGTTTCCACTGGAAAACGAAAACATAACCATTGAAACGTGGATTCAAGACGTGGGTACAATGTTTACCACACGTAATTTTCGAATCACCAACGGTGAAGACCGGCTTATCGGTTACGTGTCATCTTCGTGGGCAGTAATTGATATGAAAACCCGACAGGGAGTTCTGTTGGACTCGTTAGCGTCACTGAACGCTTTTGTATGGCCGGAAACTATCCCCATAGGTGTCCCCACCCGCATTGCCAACATCAAAGGCGACATAGCCAACCGATTTGAAGTAAAATACAGCCACATCGATGTAAATTGTCATGCAAGCAGTCCGTTTTACATTCAATGGATAGCTGACTGCTTTTCGCTGGATTTTTACAGGAGGCATAAGTTAAAAAGATTTGAGATAAATTTTCTGAAAGAAATAACGTTCGGTGACACCGGAGTCGTTTACAGGGAATCGAAAGCTAAAAACGATTATCTTTTTCAACTGGTTACTTCGGAAAAAGGAATTTCCTGCCGTGCACGGATACAGTTTGAAGATGAGGGAAACTGCTGATTTGGATCCGGGAGTAAAAAACATCTCCCAAAAATTTGGTCATTTACAAATATTGTTATACTTTTGCACTGCTTTTCACGAAGCACATTAAGGATTGTCCTATGGTGTAATGGTAGCACTCCTGGTTTTGGTTCAGTCAGTCTAGGTTCGAATCCTGGTAGGACAACAATACCTAATGAATATCAAGGTTTTACGTAATGGTGGCACTAAAAGTGGTACTGATTAACGTAAAACCTTGTTTTTTTATTGAAATATTGCAGTCAAAATTTAACTTTTATACCAAGCTGATGACCGAAATTTCTATCGAATGTATCGAAAAGATAAAGACTCATTTCTTCAATAAAAATCGGCGATACTTTATCCACTGTTTGCCTTTTAATAAATCAATCTTAAAAAAATTGAAAAATGGTAGCATAATTAAGAACTAGTCATTATCTATATAGTGATGAATAACAAATAAATAACTAAAATTCATCACCGTGCTAACCATCAACGAAATTACGGAAATTTTCTATTTAGGCGACGAATTTTCAAAAGAATTTGAAGTAACTTTCAAAAAATATACTTTGGAAGAGTCCAAAGACAAAAAACAAAGGAATAACCGAACAGGCTATCCGACAGTGAAGTGATGACCATACTGATCGCTTTTCACTTAAGCGGAATGCGCAACCCGAAACACTTTTACGTGTTTTATGTCAAGCAGCGTTGGAAAGAAGAGTTCCCGTGTCTTGTTTCTTATAACCGGTTTGTGGAATTTCAACAAAAGAAGGTTCTTCCTTTGGTCTCGTTTCTGAAAACCTGCCGTATGGGAAATTTCACGGGAATCAGCTTCATGGATTCCACCGCATGGCAAGTATGTCACATCAAGCGGGAATATTCCAACCGCGTATTTGACGGTATGGCAACCGAGAGTAGGACAACCTTGGGCTGGTTCTTTGGTTTTAAGTTACACATTATCATTAACGACAAAGGTGAAATTATCAGTTTTGTCATTACCCGGGGTAACGTGGATGACCGCCATCCGCTCTCGATGGAGAGTTCATTAAAGGAGGAGAACTTCCGTTGCAAGACAGGGTAATGCTTCGCAAGAGAGCCGTTATTGAATCGGTAAACGATGAATTGAAGAATATCTGTCAGATTGAATATACACGGCACAGGAGTTTTACAAACTTTATCACCAATCTGGAAGCATGGTTACTGGCGTACAACTTTTTGCCGAAGAAACCTTCTATCAGGGTAGACTTTGTAGATGACAAACAACTTATGCTATTTAAAAAATCATATCGAACTCACGTTAATTTATTGATAAACAGTAATTTATTGGAGTTGTACAGATCAAAATATTCAATTGTTATCGGTGAAGAAAGCAAAGTAAGATTCATATGCAGATTGTGAAACGGAATCATCATAAAAAAATCCCGCATTCTGATGAAGCGGGATCAATTCCGATATTGCCAGGTCGGTTCAGTTATTCAGTAAGGCATTTTCAACTGTTTCTTTCGAAAGTTTTTTCGTGCAGAAGAACCAATCATAACAATGCATATCTTCCTCCTTGGTTTCCATTCGTTCTTTAGCGACACCGCAAGAACCGGCTGTAGGTACGATCACTTCATCTCCCGGACGCCAGTCCGCTGGAAGGGCCACACCAAACTCATCGGCTGTCTGCAAACCGAGAAGAATACGTTTCAGCTCATCGAAATTACGGCCCAATGACAGGGGATAATAAATAATTGTCCGGATTATTCCTTTGGGATCTACAAAAAAGACGGCACGCACAGCCTGAGTTGAGTTTTCATTGGGCTGTATCATACCATACTTTTTGGCAACTTCCATCGTGATATCTTCAATCAGCGGGAAGGTAACCTCTACATTTTTCATTCCTTTGTACTCTATTTTATCCTTGATGGTACGCAGCCATGCAATATGACTGTATAAACCATCTACGGACAAACCGACCAACTGACAATTCAGCGCATCGAAATCTTTTTGCATAGAGGCAAAGGTCATGAACTCGGATGTGCAAACAGGAGTAAAATCAGCAGGATGACTAAAGAGTATCTTCCATTTTCCGGAAAAGTCTTCCGGGAAATTAATAATGCCCTGGGTTGTTTTTGCAGTAAACGAAGGCGCTTTGTCTCCAATTCTTGGCATAGAAGTGGTGTTTTCTTGATTTGTTTCCATTTTCATCTTTTTTTAAATTAATTACTATTTGATATAAGTGAACATATTACAGATATAGATATACAATAATAAACTGGAGATTCTTAACACATGTATGACACGACATTTCCCAATACCTAATAATTATTTTTCACGTGACCAAGGCCAAGCCGCGATACCACCCTCCAACACTTTCACATTGGTGAACCCGTTTGCCTCTAATATCAAGGCGGCTTCATATCCACGCAGTGATATTTTACACCAGGTGATTATTTCCCTGTTTTTATCTTCAGGCAGCTCGTTCAACCTATTCCGCAGTTGTCCCAAAGGGATCAGTCTTTCACCAATACCCAGTCGGACCTCCTCGAATTCATTGGGATTACGTACATCCAGCAAAAGCATAGGTGCTTTTTCTTTCAGTTTATTCTTCAGCTGTTCGGCAGAGATACCTTTAAATAAACCTTTTAGTTTATTCTGCATGATGTGAGCCGTGGCTATGCTGTGATCAATGGCCAGTGAAAAAGGCGGTGCGTACGGAAGATCGGCGTTTACCATGTCATCTATACTGAACTTACCTTTAATTGCCATCGCCCAAATGGCAACCTGTTTGCTGACATCACCCGGTCCGATTACCTGTGCACCCAACATTTTTCCGGATTGTTTATCTACCACCAGCTTGGTTATCAGTAAATTTCCTTTCATAAATCCGGGCTTATCCAGGCTTGCATTGACGACGGTTTCAATATTTGTGTAACCTTGCTTCAGCGCATTCTGTTCAGAAAGGCCAGTAGAACCGACCGCATAGTCAAACACCTTGCAAATTCCGGTCTGTATAGTACCGGGGAATTTTACTACATTCCCGGAGATCAGGTTCTCACCTGCTACCCTTCCCTGTAGATTGGCCAGATCGCCAAAAGGAGCATGAACCGGTCTATAGGTAATCAGATTGGGAATCTCGATACAATCGCCAACGGCATAGATATCGGGATCGGATGTCTGCATATACTCATCGACCAGGATACCCCCCGTTTCTCCGATGGTCAAGCCGGCTTCTTTTGCCAGTTTATTATTCGGTGTAACACCTATTGCCACCACCGCCAGATCGCAAAGTATTTCGGTTCCATCCTGTAGTTTTACAGCCTTCAGTATCCCGTTTTCTCCTACAAAAGAAGCTACACCGTTTTGCAGGATTACATTCGCCTTCGTCTGCACATATTTTTCCACTAGGCGGGCCATCTGTTTATCGAGAAAGATGAGTAACTGAGGTAATAATTCTATGATTGTGATATGGATACCTGCAAGATGGAGCGCTTCTAGTGTTTCTATCCCTATCAAGCCACCACCAATCACCACAGCCTTTTTAATCACACCTTCATCCTTGATTTTCCTCAGGTAGTCTGCATCTGACAGTGACTGCAGTGTGGTTATCCCTTCCAGGTCGATACCAGGAACAGGCGGTTTACGGGCGAGGGACCCAGTGGCAATCACCAGCTTATCATATGCTGCTGTTCCTTTTTTACCTGTAGTGAGATCGGTAAATTCTATCTTTTTTTGCTCCCTGTCAATGCGTGTTACTTCTGTCAGCACCCGGGTGTTAATTTTTTTGGCATTCCAAAAAAAATTGGCATCACGTACAACACCAGCCGGTGAACAGAGAAGCTGGCTGCGATTATCAAAAAAACCGCCCACGTAATAGGGATATCCGCACGAAGCCATCGAAAGATCTGATGCTTTCTGAAAAATGGTAATTTCGGCATTTTCGTCCATGCGACGTGCTTTAGAAGCTGCTTTTGGCCCTGCAGCAGAACCGCCTATAACAACAATTCTTTTCGTACTCATAAAACAACAAATTTCATTTTTCTCCCGCATTAATCGGTATTAACTCGTTATTGCCAAAACTTGTACAATCCTTACAGCGTACATGGTTCTCGATACCCCCTATCAATTTGAAGCAACGTCTGCAACGAAACCACTCTTTGTCAAACAGCACATTACCACCTTCTATATTGATCATCTTTCCTTCCACCAATGCCTGTGCAATTGTTTTACGGGCTTGTTCATAGATACGCGTCAGGGTGGGCCGGGAAACGTTCATCCGTTCCGCTGCCTGATCCTGGTTCAAACCTTCATAATCCAATAATCGGATTGCTTCATATTCGTCATACAGCAATGAAACAGCACTCAACCTGTTTCGTGGAATGCCAAAGGGCTTGAATCCCTGCATCAGGGGAGGATTGGATATTTTTCGGTTTTGTTTGGGACGAGGCATAATTTCAATTCACAGTTAAAAAGTTGATTTTATTACTTTAAATTTCAAAGATATGGAATAATTATAAACTTATGCTCATTAATGGAATTTTTTTTGATAAATAATTTCACGATCCTGATTGTTGAATTATCATATTTTTTAGAGTGAGATCGTTTTTATTGCATTGTTTATGTTACAAAAAAAAAATCACCTAAAATATATCGAAATATTTGCATATTGAACATATGTTCATTATATTTGCTGCGTGAAAAAAATGGATTGTCCATATTGGCGATCTCAAAAAACAACCAGGAAAAAAACATCTTATGAAAGTAGCCATCACATCATCAGGAAAGGAATTGACATCACTTCCGGACAAGCGGTTCGGACGCTGCAACTGTTTTGTTATTTACGACACCGAGAACGATTCGGTGGAGATTGTGGATAATCCCAACAGGGAATCCAACGAGGGAGCGGGACCTGCCGCAGCACAACTGATTGCATCGAAAGGAGCTGAGATGATCATCACAGGACATTTGGGCGGAAAAGCAGCATCGGTTGTGCAACAGCTCGGGATAGGAATGACTCCGCTGGATGACAATCAGAGGAGTGTAGAAGAAGTGATTCAAAAGATCAAACAACACAATTAAACAAAAGGAGGTTATTATGCCAGGATTTAACAGAAAAGGCCCAGATGGAGAGGGCGCCATGAGTGGAAGAGGACGGGGACGTTGTAACCCGTCGAACAGAGAGTCCAATAACTTTGATGCTCCGGCAGGACGTGGGGCGAATGCACCCTTCCGGCCAGATGCTGGTAGAGGATTGGGTCAAGGTCAAGGCATGGGCCGTGGTCAAGGCGAGAGAATGAGAAGAAGAGACGGATCCGGTAGAAGACGAATGGGATGAAGCAGGTGATCGCAATACCCCTGGAAGAGGGAAGACTCTGTCAGCACTTTGGCCATTGTCAGCAGTTTGCTATTATCGAGGCGGAGGAAGGAACCATTGTGAACGAGTATTTGGTGACACCTCCACCGCATGAACCGGGACTGCTGCCAGCATGGTTATCAGAGAGAGGCGTCACCGAGGTGATTGCAGCAGGTATCGGACAGAAGGCCATTCGACTGTTTCAGCAGCAAAATATCAGGGTGCACGTGGGTGCCGAGTATAAAAGTCCGCGGGAGTTGGTTACCGATCACTTCCAACAGTCGCTGGTCACCGGCCTCAATGCCTGTGATCATTAGATGAATTTATTCTGTGGAAGCAGATTATAGATGTTATTTTTGCTTTGCCCGCACCTTCGAGCGACTGATAGAGAAGTATACACTCACCGCTACTGAGAAAAAAGCGCTTGCCGCTGAGTTGTTCTCACTCTTTCACAATGGGACCTCCGGTTTTTCAGTCCCCACTCTCTCAAGAGAACTCTATCGTCTCTTCAGGGAGAAGAGTGGCGTGGCCGATCCATACGAACAGATCAAATATGAGAGCAACGAGCGCCTGCTCGGTGAGTATGCGATGTTCCGGGAGATGATTGACCAATCGGATGATCCCTTCGAGATAGCATTGCGACTGGCGGTTGCCGGGAACATCATCGATTATGGGGTGAGTGATCACCATGATCTGGAAGAGACGATAGCGAAGGTGCTGGATAGCCCTTTCGCTATCAATCATGTGGGACGGCTCAGACGGCGGCTGGCTGAAGCCGGGACGGTCCTCTACCTGGGCGATAATGCCGGCGAGATTGTCTTTGACAAGCTGTTCATCGAAACCTTTCGTCACCCCAATATATGGTATGTCGTGCGAGGGGCACCGGTGATCAACGATGCCACCCGGAGAGATGCCGCCCAGGTAGGGATGGAAGAGGTGGCACAGGTGATTGACAACGGTTACGATGCGCCTTCAACCCTGCCGGAGAAGTGTTCTCACGCCTTTCAACAACTCTACAATGAAGCCGATCTGGTGATCTCAAAAGGCCAGGGCAATCTGGAGGGGTTGATTGATGCCCCCAGGGGGGATATTTACTTCCTGTTGATGGTGAAGTGCGATGTGATTGCCGACAGGCTGGGAGTAGCAAAAGGTAGTTTTGTATGTGCAGACAACAAATCGAAAAAAGAAAAGACAGGATGAAGATCGCCATAGCCAGTGGTAAGGGAGGTACCGGTAAGACATTTGTCTCCACTAACCTCTTTTGGGTAGCCTCACAGAAGGGCATCGATTGTGCGCTGGCCGACTGTGATGCGGAGGAGCCCAATGTCGCGGAGTTTATTGCCGGTGAGGAGGAACAGGTTGATGAAGTCTATCAACAAGTGCCGGTGATTGATCCGGAGAAATGTTCCTTCTGCGGGAAATGCTACGAATATTGCAGTTACAATGCCATCCTCTACCTGCAGGAGAAGAGAATGATTCAGGTCCTTCCCGATCTGTGCCACGATTGTGGTGCATGCAGCTATGCTTGTCAAGCGGGAGCGATCACCGAACATCCCAAGCTCCTGGGCAGAGTGACGCGTGCTGTTTACGGTGCCGCTCAGCATCTTGTCGAAGGTCGTGCCGAAGTGGGGGTTTACACCCCTGTGCCGGTCATCACCCATACCATTCGTGAGGCTGGCGACAGGGAGCTGGTGCTCCTCGACTCACCACCCGGCATCTCATGTTCCTTTATCGCGACAGTCGACAGGGCCGACTATGTGGTGCTGGTCACTGAGCCCACGCCATTCGGTCTGCACGACCTGGAGCTGTCGGCAGCTACCGTCCGGCAGCTGGGTAAGCCGTTTGGTGTGGTGGTCAACAGAGCCGGACTGGGAGACAACGAAATATACCGGTGGCTGGAGCAGGAGTCTATTCCGTTGTTGCTGGAGGTCCCTTTCGACCGGGAGGTGGCACGCATCTATGCCGAGGGAGGGTTGCCGGCAGCAGTGGATGACTCCTACCGGGAGATGTTCAGCCGCCTGCTCACTCAAATCGTTCAACAGAAAGTCATATGAGACAGATCGTCATTATCAGCGGAAAGGGAGGAACAGGCAAGACAAGCCTGAGTGCGGCACTGGCAACCATGGGTGAACAGCTGACGGTAGCCGACTGTGATGTGGATGCAGCCAACCTTCATCTGCTGCTGCAGCCGGATGATCACTCCCGCCACCCTTTCTCCACCGGTGCCAAGGCGGTAATCGACCAGCAGCTATGTACACAATGCGGTGCCTGCATGGATGCCTGTCGCTTCGATGCGATCCGCTACCAGGAGGATCGTTACATCATCTCTGAGACATCGTGTGACGGATGCCGTCTCTGCATGCGTATCTGTCCGGCCGATGCCATCAGTATGATTGAAAGCAATGGCAGCTACTGGACTTCCGGCACGTTCCGTAACGGCTGGATGGTCCATGCCCGGCTGGAGCCGGGTGAGGAGAACTCCGGCAAGCTGGTCAATGTGGTGCGTGAGCAATCCCGTCAGCTGTCGGAGCAGATGGGTGTGGAGACCATTCTGATTGATGGTCCTCCCGGCACCGGCTGTCCCGCGATCTCAGCTATGAGTGGCACTGATTTGGCACTGTTGGTTACTGAGCCGAGCCGCTCCGGTTTTCATGACCTGAGGAGGGTGAAGCAGTTGGCCGATGGGTTCGGTATTCCCTCTGTTGTAGTGATCAATAAATATGATCTGAATGAGCAGGTGACGGCCGAGATTGAGGCTTGGTGCCGCAGCGGGAAACTCCCCCTCATCGGCAGGATTCCTTTCGAGCCGGCGGTGGTGGAGGCGATGCTACAATGCCGTACGGTGGTTGAGTGGGCGCCCCGCTCGGCAGCAGCCGGTGAGATCGCTGCTATTCACCGGCAGATTTTCCAGTCGTAGTGACAGAACCAAATAAAAAGAAGAAGCGATGATCAGTTTTGGACCCGTACCCTCCAGAAGATTGGGCCAGAGCCTGGGGATCAATAATATCCCCGGGGATAAGATTTGTACCTATGCATGTATCTACTGTCAGGTGGGTGCCACCCGCCATTACACCCTCGAGAGGCAATCGTTTTACAGTCCGGAGCAGATTTTCAAAGCGGTCGAGGAGCACCTGAGTAAGTTGCAGGGGATGCCTGACTATCTCACTTTCGTGCCGAACGGTGAACCCACACTTGATATCCACCTGAAAGAGTCGATCCGCCTGTTAAAGCAGAGCGGTATTCCGATCGCTGTGATCACCAATGCATCACTACTGGGTGACGCAGGGGTGCGTGATGCCCTCTCGCTGGCCGACTGGGTATCGGTGAAGGTGGATGCCAACGATGAGGCTGTATGGAAGAAGATCAACAGACCCCATCCCAGGCTCACCTTCAAAGACTACATGGAGGGGCTCATGACTTTTGCCTCTTCCTACCGGGGGATCCTTGCTACCGAAACACTGATGGTAGAGGGTGTCAACGATGGGGCTGAGCTGTTACAGCACAACGCCTCACTGATTGCAACGATCAAACCGGCCACAGCCTATCTCTCCATTCCCACACGTCCTCCGGCCATGCGGAGCGTGAAGAAACCGGATGAGGAAGCCATCAACAGGGCTTACCAGATCTACACTGATGCCGGACTGCACTGCGAGCTGCTGCTCGGCTTCGAAGGCAGTGATACCGGTTTCACCGGCGATGCCAGGGAGGATATCCTCAATATGAGTGCTGTGCATCCCATCCGTGAGGAGACCATGGGTGAGATCCTGCGCAAGAACAGGGCTGATAGCAGTCTGCCGGATCAGCTGGTCCGCGAGAAAGAGATCAGGGAGGTGATCTATCAGGATAAAAAATTTTGGATTCGTAACTTTACAAGAGCAGAGGGTATAGGGCTGGCATGAGGTTGACTATCTTGATGGCATCCTCTTCGTAGATCGGTTGTCCGGTTTACAAAAACGATTGATACAGGGTAAACTGAACAAAATAAAAAAGAAAAGAAGATGAACGAACAATGTAATACTGCCAAAAAGCCGTTCGAGAAAACGAGGCTGCCCAATATAAAAAATTTGCTTATCGTTGCTTCGGGTAAAGGGGGAGTAGGCAAGTCGACCGTGGCTGCCGGCCTGGCCCTCTCTCTGGCCAGAGAGGGGTATGCAACCGGCCTGCTGGATGCCGATATCCATGGTCCCTCGGTACCCACTCTCTTCCACCTGAACAACCAGCGGCCGCTATCGATGGAGAAAGAGGGGAAGATATGGATTGAACCGTTTGACCGGTACGGCATCAAGGTGATCTCGATCGGTTTCTTTATCGACCCCTCCCAGTCGCTTCTCTGGCGAGGACCCATGGTGTCGAATGCGCTCAAGCAACTGCTCAACGATACCGACTGGGGAGAGCTGGATTATCTGGTGATTGACACCCCGCCCGGCACCGGTGATGTACACCTGACCCTGCTGCAGTCGTACGAGATCACTGGTGCCGTGGTGGTGACTACGCCGCAGACCATCGCACTGGATGATGTGATCAAGGCGATTGGCATGTTCAACAACAAGAACGTCTCTGTGCCTGTGCTGGGAATCGTGGAGAACATGGCCTGGTTCACTCCCTCGCTGCATCCCGATGAGAAATATTTCCTCTTTGGACAGGGGGGAGGTGAGAAGCTGTCACAACAGTTTCATCTGCCCCTGATCGCACAGATACCCATGAATGAGCAGATTCGCCAAAGCTGTGATGAGGGGTCGCTAGACAACCTCTTTCAGGATGAGCAGATACAAAAAGTATTCTCCGGCTTGGCGGATACTATTTTGGCCAATCAGAGAAAAGAAAGCACGCATAAATAGAACAGCAGTATGATCGAGTACGACTACATTTTCCGGGTCTTGTACCCCGATACTGACCAGATGGGAACCATGCACCATGCCAATTACGCAAAATACTACGAGGCAGCACGTTGGGAATTGTTCCGGAGTATCGGTATTTCTTACAAGTCGGTCGAAGATGCCGGATACATGCTCCCGGTTATCAGGATGGATTTTCGTTTCCTCAAAACCACCCGGTATGATGCTCTGCTAACTGCAAAAACAACCTTGACAGCCGTTATTGGAAACCGTGCCTTGCACCTGATTTTGTTTTAAAAGCCATTCACGCTAACCTGAAAACATAAATCGTCGTGTATTATATCGCATATAAAACCATTGGAATTGTCCATTCTTCTTTTCCTGAATCCCAGGAATCCCGATCCAGATCGCGGCTTCAGGCAACCGGCCATCAAAACGTAAAAGTTTTTGAAAGCGACATGATAGCCCTGCCTTATAAAGGGGAAAAATAGAATGAGGCTTGTGGGATCCTGCCCATCAATCAGGATTTTAAGCAACAACTGAAAAAATTAGCCAGGATGAAACAAAAGTGGTGTAATCAATCAAAACTGAACCTGAGCATTGACATCATCATGTTATTACTGCTCATGCCCTTGGCGGGAATCGGCTTCCTGATAAAATATGTTCTGATCCCCGGTATTCAGCGGAACGAACGCTACGGGGCTGGTGTTGAACTGGAATTTTGGGGACTAACGCGTCACCAATGGGGATCCATTCACCTGATCATCAGCATCGTTTTTCTCGTTCTTTTACTTCTTCACATTATTCTGCATTGGAAAATGATCGTTGGGATCTTCAAACGGATGATCCCTGATAAAGCTTTACGTGCAATATCGGCCACACTGATTGCCGGTGCCGGTCTTCTCATGATTGCATTTCCTCTTTTTGTGAAACCGGAGATCGTTACAAGGGAATCGTTACATCTGAACAGAAAAATCAGACAAGAAACTCTCCAAATCGCGCCGCCAGGAGAAATCCGTAAAGAAGTGTCAAAAGAAGCTAACAAGGATGTAGTGGTTTCCCCCCCGGGCGGGACTGAATAAACCGAAACAGACTCTATCCGGAACTGAATTCGTCGACCTTGAAATCAACGGAAGGCAAACCCTACAGTTTGTTGCCAACAAATACGGCATACCGGTGGAAAAACTTGCAACTGATCTCAACATCCCTTCAGACCGGTTCGGTGAGAAACTCGGCAGGTTACGGAGACAGTATGCCTTTACCATGAACGACGTGCGCAAAAGCATTTTGAAAAATAAAGAATAGGCCGGATTACGAGATTTGCGAACCGATACGATCAGATACTCCATATATGGCTATCCCTTCGGCGGCTACGATGCCAAAAGCGAGCACCTCTGTTTTGGTGATCTTCTTGATCAGTCCGTTCGAGAAAAACATGAACAGGAAACCGAGTAGTGCGATGAATCCGGCATAGAAATTCTTCTCAATGGCCTGAGGGAGTGCCAGCATCAAGGGAGTGCAATCAGCACGCCGGCGGCAAAACAGATGAAGTAAGGTTTGAATTGTATGGCCCAATTCCGGTACCTGTAGAGGATGAAAATTCCCAACCCGTTGATGATGGCTGCAAGTATAGCAAAGAGGGCGATCCAGAGAAATGTATTGTTGTCTGACATGTTCAGTCTGTTTCTCTACTGAGTTATCTCTTATTCTGCTCTTTCTCCAAACAGGGCGGTTCCGATCCGGATGATATTGGCTCCCTCGGCAACTGTTTCTCATCCGCTTCTGTCCCAGATAAAATGGGTGACACGGTTGGGACCTCTTTTGACTCATCGCCTGTAACCCAGTTGATGGGCATGATCCGACACCTCATCCGGGTTGTCGTACTCCAGACAGAGGTGGGTAAAACGACCTTTTTCTCCCTCGGAGTCAATGAAGATCTCCAGTTTCAGATCCTGATACACCAGCATATATACCTCTGTTTGCCTGTCGGTGGCAAAGATGGAGTGGAGCACCTCCTCTGAATCGAGGGTGAACTGTTTCAACCGGTGGAAGTGCAAAACAGCTTCGTAGAACCTCCCGATCTCTGCCGGCTCAATGATGGTTAATCTGTAATAGTTGAGACTTGATCTGACAGTGGGCATTTTTACCCCCTCGGCCATTCCAGCCAATCAAATTATTTCTGACAAGTTGCTCTCGAGCAGCGCCTGTTTCCTCTTCATCCGACGGAGTCATAGATACAAAATTTTGATTCAGAGTCTTATTTATTGCATCAAGTTATTTTCTCTTTATTTTCATTTTATACTTTTTCCACAAATAAAAAATCAAAGTAATAATAATCCATAATGGCCAAATATTTATTATAAAGAGAAAGAAATCAACAAATCCGAACCATCCTTTAGATAGTGATTGCTTTAATTTTTCCGAAAATTTGTCTCTTTTTGTCGGATGATATTTAAAATTCTTTTGTTTTGATATTGTTAAATCAAGGGTACTATAAGCAACTAAGTCACTTAAATATTTTAGTTTGCCTGTTGTGTTCTCAATTTCTTCTTCTAAAGCGCGTATTTTTTCTTCAATCTCAAGTATTTCCTTTATACTATTGGCTTTTATCAACAAGTCGTTGTATCGCTTTAGATAATTTCTCTTATTTTCAAGTCTTGTTTCCAGATCAATAAATTGGTCAGTTACGTCTCTCGCTTCAATCTCTTTGTAAAGTATCTCGCCAACACCTGTCTCAGCATCATGTATAAACTTCATGAAATTATCACTTGGTATTCTTATTTTGAGATTATAAGATGTTTCCCAATCCGAATTATTAAGTTTCTCACTTGCATAATATCCCCCGTAATGATTAATTATAGTGTCAATTCGAAATTTAATGTTTTCAAGATCTGAAACTCTAATTCCTAATCGTCCGTCTTTGATAATTTTCTTTTTAGTCACCTCTTGCTTCTCGATTTCATCAATCGATTCATGTGAACTGTTTTTGTATTGTTGTTCGACAAGAATACTCTCATCTTCGATTGAGGTGGCAGTATAATTGTCAGATTGTTTCTGATGGCATGAAATCATTAGCAGTGTTACTATGAATATCGATAATATTTTTCTCATCATACAATAATTTAATTGTTTTCAGGGAGTCTTCTCAGGAAATCAAAATCACGAAAAATGTTCTTGTCACCACATTATTTAAGTTATATTAGTCCTCAAATAAACCGAGCAGTAAAAAATAAAAGTTATTTTTACAACTGCTATGGAAAAGAGGAAAAATTTTACATCGAAAATCAAGGCTGAAATAGTTTTATCCTTGTTGCGTGGAGAGGATCCGGAGCTGATCAGCCGTGAATACGGAGTTACTCTGGCTGATATCAACCTTTGGCGGGATCAATTTATCGAGAGTGGTACCGACGGGTTCAAACGTAAACCCGACGATTCGAAGCTGGGTGCTGCCGAGCGTAAGATCGGGCAACTGCAGATGGAGCTTGAACTCACAAAAAAAAAGAACGAATTGGCAGCAAAACTAAAAAGGAAATAATCTCCATGCTGATAGAGGAACATTATCCATTAACCGGGAAACCATATCCGAAGCGTTTGATATTCAAGGTAGTCGGCTACAGCAGCAGCACCTGGTATGAAAACCCTACTCCCAAAACAGGGAAACGGGGCAGAAAACCCAAGCATAGCGATGAAGAGGTTTTACAGGAGATTAAAACTGAAATTAAGAAAAGTACATTCAACGCTGAAGGTTATATAAAAGTGAAGAAGCGCATGGGTAAAAGGAAGATAAACGCTCTGGTAGCCGGCAAGGCACGTGTGAACCGCATCATGCGGGAAAACAACCTGCTGAGCCCCTACAGAAGGCCCGGGAAGACGAATAAGCGCGAACATGATGGTACTATAATCACGGATGCACCCAATGTAATGTGGGCCACTGACGGGAAGAGGTTCTGGATTGAAGGGTCAGGCTGGCATTGGTTCTTTGGTGTGATCGATCATTTTAACGATGAGATTATCTCATGGCATATTGCAAGGAAAGGCAACCGTTTTGCCGCCATTGAGCCTGTTAGGGCCGCTGTACGGAAGACTTTCGGTTCGGTAGGTAAGGATGTGTGTAAAGGAATGAAGTTGCAATTAAGAAGCGACCATGGCTCGCAGTATGACTCTGCTGATTTTATGAATGAAATGAAATTCCTGGGATTGGAGATGTCCAAAGCGTTTGTACGGTCACCGCAATGCAACGGGATAATAGAGCGGTTTCACCGCACCCTGGAAGAACAGGTGCTGCAAACAGAAACATTTTCTTCCTTCGAGGAAGCTTATAGCGTTATCAATCATTTTATTGATAACTACAACGCGGATTGGATATTTCATAGACTGGATTACTGTTCTCCTGTAGAATACAGGGAAAAGTATGCGGAAAGCCAGCGAAAAGAAAATGATGACATACCATCGGGCAATAAGGATCCTGAGGTTCAGCTTGTCCTCATTTCTAGTGGCTCAATGCCACGAAGAAATGAAACAGCCCATCAGGCAATGGTAAAAGGGGCAATTACTTACAGTAACACCCCTTCTATAAATCCTTCGGTATAATATATTACCATCGGATCAGCTTGTCCGATACAAAAGTAATAAAAAAGATTAAATACAATTAATGTGCTCGGTTATTACGGGCTAATACAAGTGGAAATTATTTCATGTATTACGTTATCGTTATTAATAACACAAAAGTAATGTGTTTATTATAATTTTGAAAATGTTTTTATCGCCTCTCTAATAGGTGTTCCGCCTTCGACTTCTTTTATGAGTTTTCTTGGAAATTTTTGTCGGACTTGGTAATGGTATTAACGTCTACTGGCGATATCATCCTTTTCGCTTCATTCTGAAAAAAATCAACTATATTTGCGATGTTGGTGTGGGTTACAAAAAGAAAAAACCGCTTTGTGAGCAGGTTGAAAAGAACTGTATGCATTTTTTATATTCAAGTAGCACATAATACAATAAAATACTCCCCTACTCTATTCAGAAGATAGTTTAGGGGAGTATTCTATTTACGATGCAAAGTCTCAGGAAACAGTCTGGTCGTCGACCTGTGCATCGGGAGCGTTGGTTTTTACCGATTTAATGCCGTTTTCCCTCGAAGCTTCGGTCTCGTACATTTCACTGTTGCCAATAACCTGTCCGTTGGAAGCTTTCAGGTTAAAATAAAATTTACCGTTTTTTGCCACGTTTTTTTCAAAACGGGCATCCTCTTGCGAATTCTTCTTTACAGATTCCACGCCGTTCAAGCACGCGGTTTTGGTAGAGTAACCCTCACTCGATAAGATCACCTGTCCGTTTCCGGCCTTAAGATTGAACTGAAACTCACCACTTTTTCTGGTGGTAATAACAAATTTTCCCATAGTTTTTTTGTTTTAGTTAGATATAAATACCTTTTCTAAACGATTTACGAGTAGCTTTGTTCAACGTTATTAACAAAAAAATGCCTCACTTTCAGTCAGTGAGGCATTTTATGCAAAAGTCTTTTTATTTTTAATTAAAAATATATCTTAATCCAAGTTGTAGTCTCCAAGTCTGAGAGTTTACGTCGTTGTATCTTGTATAAATTTCCGATACTTTCTCAGCATTAAAGAACGAGAAATAAGGCACTTTGTCATCAGCATTACCGGCTACTCCATCTTTGTTTACACCTTCAAATTTCAGAATTTGTCCCCTATTTGCTGCAGGTATCATTTGCTTATTAACTCCCCAAGTGCTGTTCAGCAAGTTGGCAAAGTTCATAATGTCTAAACTTACTTGCAACGTATTTGTCGTTTTACCTGTTTTCACAATGAAGTTTTGAGCGAAATGCAGATCGAAACGATGAACCATAGGAGCATAAGCGCCATAAGCATCTGCATATTTTCCTTTATTTTTGCTTAAATAAGAATCTTTTTCTACAAAATCCCAAAAACGGTCAGCATCCTCAGCTGTTTTCCATTGAATTTCATCTTTTGTTGCAGGAATATAAATCAAATCCTGATTGATAGCATCACCGTTCATATCGTTAGAGTATGTATAGCTGTAGCGATATGGCGAATATGCCTGATAGAAAACACCAAATTCAGATGAAGTCCATCCACCCAGGTAATTGATCCTGTAGTTCAAAGAAGCAATAATACGATGAGGAGAAACGTATTGTGACCATTGTGCACCGTTAAAGTTTGGCCCGTTTACGGTAGGTAAACCCTGCCATGCAGAAGTAGCGTTTGAGCCCGGCATACCACTTACTTCGTAAGAAGCTGTATGGGTATAAGCTGCCATTAAATTCAAATTTCTGACAGGTTCTGCATTGATAGTAATGTTTCCAGTATACCCATACCCTTCACTTGTGTTAGTCAGCACACCTAGCACACCCACATTTTTTTTGTGGTCTGCATCGTAGCTTGCATGGTTTCTATAATAGTTATAGTTTGAAGGGTAAATAAACCGTTTGTCCGGACCTTCAAATTGAGTATACCCATTAGCTTGAGTTTGATCTTTGATGTTATAATTAAGTAAGCGGATATCGTTGATGTATTTGGTAAACATTCCTTCAACAGTTACCGATAACGGAAATGAAACCGGTATTTGATAATCTACAGCCAAAGAACTTTTCCAGACCTGAGGCATTTTAAAATTGTTATCCACTCCAGCCATGTTACTTTGCAGTGTGCCTTCTTCTTGGGTAATAGTCTTTTTTAAACCCAATTTTTCAATCATTTGGTTTACGTCCGTCATTAACTTACCGTCCACATACATTTGATCCAGTAAAGGATTACGGCCCGTTGCAGCACCGGTGTTTTTGTCATAAGTCGTATAAATCTGATTGCTTGCACCTTGAATCATACCGGAATTTTGGGGCATGTTGGTGAAGAACACCAGAGGAAGACGGCCCGTAAAAAGCCCGGTACCACCACGTACGACAAGTGCTTTGTCTTTAAGAACATCCCAGGTGAAACCTACACGGGGAGAGAATTGGAACTTAGCATCAGGCCATTTTCCGGTATCCACTTTCTTACCACCGAAATCAAGCGAATAAATAGCGTTGTTACGCAACATATCGTTTAGGAAGAATGTATTGTCCATACGGATTCCGTAAGTCAACTTCAAATTATCAAGTGCGTTCCACTCATCTTGAATATACGCAGCCAGCTGACCAAACGTCACTTTACCGGCAGGGTTCAATTCTCCGTCATACCCGTAGGTAAGGGCAAATGCTTCGGGAGCAGCATTATTTTTGAAATCGGAAAAACTTTTGAAACGGTAGTATCCCGTTCCGTTACGCATATAAGAATTTAAAGCGGACTGATACTCGTAACTTAACCCAGCAGTCAACTTGTGCGATGTCAGGTAATAGGTAAAGTTGTCTGTAATACTAAATACATTATTCTTTACACCATTGTTCCAGGTAAACAACTCGTAACCAGCACTCATATATGGTTTAAAGTTTTTGTTGTTTGTTGGGTCTTCACCGGCAGCAACCACATCATCACCATCCATTATATCAAAGAACGGGAACGGAGAAGATTTACTGCCTCGCTGATCATTGATATCGGTATACGTCAGTAACAATTGGTTACTTATAGCGTCTGACAACCTTGAATTTAACTCAGTAGTAAACGATTTAACGATACTTCCCTGTGAATAGGTAGAGTTCATAAAAGCCATTGAATTAACACCAATCCTGTCGGTTCCATTTAAACGGTAGCCGGTATCGCTTGAGTTACCGTTGGTCGGAACCCAGTCGTCATTTTTGGTATAATTGTAACGCAAGCTCAGTTTATGAGTGGAGTTAATGTTCCAGTCAATACGTCCCAGAAATTTAAGGTTGGAAACACCACCTGGAAAATCGGTTGATGATCCTGTATCGTACCCATAACGTTCTTTTAAAAGACGAGAAAATTCATCCAGATCAGACTGGCGTGCATGGGAAATAAATTCATCACCGTTGGCGACTCCATTTGGAGAACCCCTCCATTTAGTGATTTGTTGAGGGCTTTTTTCTGTTTCGAAGTTAGCAAAGAAAAACAGTTTATCTTTGATTATCGGACCTCCTAATGTTGCTCCGTAAATTGTTTTTCCTTCTTCTGGTCGATCGCCTTCCGGCGTGAAATCACCAATTGAGTTTCCACGCATGTTTTGATTATAAAAATAGGTATAAGCGCTACCTCTGTAAGTATTTGTTCCTGATTTGGTAATAGCGTTTACACCGCCACCAATAAAGTTAGATTGACGAACATCAAAGGGGGCAATTACAACCTGCATTTCCTCAATAGCATCCAGTGAAATTGGGTTTCCACCACCAGGTAATCTGTCAGACAAACCGAAGTTGTTGTTCAAACGTGCGCCGTCTACGGTAAAATTACTGTTACGTCCATCACGACCTGAAAAATCCATCCCTGAAGATGCATACGGAGAAAGTCGGGCAATGTCTTGAATGTTTCTACTGGTAGTAGGCATCAGCGTAATTTGATCCGTATTGATATTGGTTGTGGCACCTGTTTTCTCTGTTGTAAATTTAGTTCTTTGTGCTGTAACGAGTATTTCATTAAGAACTTCTGAACTTTCAGACATTTCAACGTTGACCGGATAAGTTTCTCCAAGCTGCAATTGAATTCCTTCCAATTCTATTGTATTCATACCCACATAAGAAACTTCCACTTTATACGGTCCACCCACTCGCATACCGTTTAAACTAAAACGTCCATCTACGTTAGTGACAGTCCCATACGTGGTTCCCGAAGGAGTATGTGTGGCAACCACTGTCGCCCCGATAACAGCCCCCTCATTGTCGGTGACACGGCCGCTCATACTTGAAGTGGTCATCTGGGCGTTCACTACAGTGGCGAGCAGCCAAGAAAATACCACTGTTAAAAACTTCATCTTCTTAATCATAAATCAATTTTTAATGTTTTTGGATTATTTATTAAAAAATCTGTACAAAATTACAAAAATTTAATGTGAAAAACATTACGTTTTTGTTACATTTTTTAGTTATACAATATTTTAAATTTCAATTGATTGCATCGGTAACTTTTCAATAAATATGTAAGTAAGATAGTCATAAAACAATCAAAAAGAAACCACTTGAGGATTTAAAATAACAAACAAATATTATCGAACTTAACACATGTTGCGGCTATTTTATGTTAAAAATAAAATTCCGACAAGCAACCAACAAAAACGCGCGACCATGTGGCCGCGCGCTTTCCTTTCTTTATTTTTCAATGTGAGAGTATATCATGCATTAAAATTAAATTACATCATTCCTCCCATTCCTCCTCCACCCATAGGCATTTGCGGAGCAGGATTTTCTTCTTTCTTATCGGTGATTACACACTCGGTTGTCAGGAACATACCCGCAATGGATGCTGCGTTTTCCAGCGCAACACGCGCTACCTTGGTAGGATCGATAACACCAGTCTCGTACAGGTTTTCATACTTATCGGTACGTGCGTTGTAGCCGAAGTCAGCTTTACCTTCGCGAACTCTCTGTACGATAACCGCACCTTCTTTTCCAGAGTTGGCAACAATCTGACGAAGGGGTTCTTCTATAGCACGTTTTACGATTTCGATACCGGTGGTTTCGTCTTCGTTTTCACCTTTAAAGCCCTCCAGCGCTTCGCTGGCACGAATATAAGCGACACCTCCACCAGGAACGGTTCCTTCTTCAACAGCAGCGCGTGTTGCCGAAAGGGCGTCGTTTACACGGTCTTTCTTTTCTTTCATTTCTACTTCCGAAGGAGCACCCACATAAAGCACAGCAACACCACCGGCCAGTTTAGCCAAACGTTCCTGTAATTTTTCGCGGTCATAATCGGAAGTCGTTTTTTCGATTTGTGAACGGATTTGTCCTATTCTGTTGGAGATGGCATCTTTGTCACCCTCGCCGTTAACAATAGTAGTTGTATCCTTGTCGATAGTGATTTTTTCGGCACTTCCGAGCATATCGAGTGTAGCGTTTTCAAGGGTAAGTCCTTTTTCGTCTGAGATCACGGTTCCACCTGTCAAAATGGCAATATCTTCCAACATTTCCTTACGACGGTCTCCAAAGCCCGGGGCTTTTACAGCAGCAATCTTCAACGATCCACGCAGACGGTTTACAACCAACGTTGTCAATGCTTCCGAATCGATATCTTCGGCAATGATCAACATCGGTTTGCCGGTTTGAATTCCTTTTTCGAGAATGGGAAGAAGATCCTTGATGGCTGAAATCTTTTTATCGTGTACCAATACCAACGGATTTTCGAACTGAACTTCCATATTTTCAGTATCAGTTACAAAATAAGGAGATATATATCCGCGATCGAACTGCATACCTTCTACTACATCTACGTACGTATCCGTACCTTTGGATTCTTCAACCGTGATCACACCTTCTTTACTCACTTTTTGCATAGCTTCCGCAATAAGCTTACCGATAGCCTCATCACCATTGGCAGAAATTTTAGCTACGTTTTCGATCTTCTTAAGGTCATCACCAATTTCAACGGCCTGTTCCCTCAGGTTTTCAACCACCTTGGCAACAGCCTTATCGATACCGCGTTTCAGGTCCATCGGATTAGCACCTGCAGTAACGTTCTTCAAGCCAACACCAATGATGGATTGTGCCAAAACAGTGGCCGTTGTTGTACCATCGCCCGCATCATCATTGGTCTTGGAAGCTACTTCCTTTACTAACTGAGCTCCCATGTTTTGGAAAGAGTCTTCCAACTCTATTTCTTTTGCGACCGTAACACCGTCTTTGGTAATTTGCGGTGCACCGTATTTTTTGTCGAGTATCACGTTACGCCCTTTGGGCCCTAATGTTACTTTTACTGCATCTGCCAATGAATCCACGCCTTTCTTAAGCAAGTCGCGTGCTTCCATTTCGAATTTAATTTCTTTTGCCATATTTATTATAGATTTTTAGATGTTTAGATTTTTGACTTCAGACCGTTACAGTCTTGAGTCCATTACTCATTACTACCTTTTAAGAAAGGATTGCCAGAATGTCCGATTGACGCATAATCAAATACTTTTCACCATCAAGTTCAATCTCCGTACCGGCGTACTTGCCATACAAGACGTTGTCACCGGCTTTCACGACCATCTCTTCGTCTTTTGTTCCATTTCCTGTTGAAATAACTTCACCTTTCAACGGTTTTTCTTTTGCTGTGTCTGGAATGATGATTCCACCTACTGTTTTTTCTTCTGCAGCTGCCGGTTTTACCAGCACCCTGTCTGCTAATGGTTTAATACTCATATTGATACAAAATTTAAATAAATTATATGATGTTAGTTCTAATAATTTGTCGTCAGACACAAGACTCTATGCGAATTCTGTGCCAAAAAAAATGCATGTCAATTTTTTGATAAAATAACTTTTCAAACTGACAAATTTTCATATTCGCTGTCTTTTTAGAAAACATTTCATATCGTAAAATTACATTCTTTTACGATTGTCATCTCGGGTTAAAACCACAACCAATTCTACAACCTTCAAAGATACCTGCAGAAAATAATTGATATTTTGTACCTTTGTATTTTAAAAAAGAAAATGAAAGCATTTGTTTCCTGGAGCAGCGGCAAAGATTGCATGCATGCGCTGTATCATTTTTTGAAAAATCCCGAAAACCAGGCAGTTTGTTTATTAAATATGTCCGGCGAAGGAAACGGTCAACCGCATTCTCACGGAATAAGCAGCGCTATGATTCGCAAACAGGCAGCCCGGCTCAACATTCCTTTACTACAAAAAGCCACATCAAGAGGCAATTACGAAAAAAACATGAAAGAAGCCATTGCCCGTTTAAAATCAGAAGGTGTAGATGCTGGCGTTTTTGGGGATATCTACCTGCAAGAGCATCGTACATGGATTGAGCGCGTTTGTGGCGAAGCAGGCGTCTCTGCCGTTTTCCCGCTTTGGGGCAAAAGCACTTCCGGCCTTATGGAACAATTTATTACGGAAAGATTTAAAACCATCGTCGTATCCGTAAGAAAAGAAAAATTACCTAAATCGTTTCTGGGCAGATTGATCGACAACAATTTTTTAACCGATATACATACATTTCCCGCCACCGATCCTTGTGGGGAAAACGGAGAATACCACACATTTGTCTTTGACGGGCCTCTCTTTGTAGCGCCGATTCTTTTTGAGAAAGGAGACATAACCGAAGACGATAACCATTGGTTTTTAGAGATCAAGTAAAGATAACAGATATGAGAAAAAGATTTTTTTCAGGCATGCTCCTCCTTTTTTACGTTGTTGTTTCTTTTGCCCAAACCCCGTATAAAAGAATAGTATCGCTTGCTCCCTCTCTCACGCAGAGCCTTTATTACCTGGATGCCCAAGACAATCTTGTAGGCTGTACCAGCTACTGCATGGCGGCCAAAGAAGATAAAAAAGAGGTTGTGGCTTCTGCAGTAAAGGCCAATCTCGAAAAAGTCATTGCCTTGAAGGCCGATTTAGTATTGGTTTCGGGATTTACTGATCTTCAAGACATTGAAACGTTGAGAAAATTTGGAATAAAAGTAGAGGTTTTCCAGTCACCTAAATCGTTTCAAGAAATCTGCGGCCAGTTTATTCGTCTAGGTAAACTTATAGGAAAAGAGGAAAGAGCCCGCCGGATAGTGCTCGAAAGCGAGCAAAAAATAAAAAACATCTCATCCGGAATAAAATGGGGAAGAAAGCCCCGGATGTTTTTTCAAATAGGCGCTAATCCTCTATTCTCGGTGTTGCCCAATACTTTTATGGATGATTACATGAATTTTTTAGGAGCGGAAAATATAGCAAAAACCTTGAAACGGGGTTCGGTGAGCCGTGAATTTGTAATAACCCAAAATCCCGACTATATTTTTATAGTCACCATGGGTATCGTAGGAAAAGAAGAAAAAGACACCTGGAGCAGGTACTCCCAACTGACAGCATCAAGAAAAAAACAGATACACATTATTGAGTCGGACATTGCTTGTCAACCGACTCCCATTACTTTTGTACAAACAATGGAAGTCTTGGAAAAAATAATAAACAAATAAAACTTCAGACTGTGAATAACTTAGGACTTATACATATTTATACCGGTGACGGAAAAGGAAAAACAACGGCATCGGTAGGATTGGCCATACGTGCATTGGGAAGCGGATTAAAGGTGGTTTACTGCTCTTTTCACAAAAAGCCTGAAAAATACGGATATACCGAAATTGATGGCCTGAAGAAGCTTGGCGCTCAGGTATTCACCTTTGCAAAAGGACATCCGCACCTGGATAGAAGTATTGACGAAAACGCAATCAAGCGCGAGGTTTCCGAAGCAATCGACACCCTTAACCGGATGCTGAAAAACGATCAGACAGACATGCTTATTCTCGACGAAATACTTATCTCCGTCAGGGATAATTACCTGGAAGAAAATACCTTAATTGATTTTATGAAAAACAAGCCTCCTCATACGGAACTCATCCTAACGGGAAGAGGAGCCACTCCGAATGTTATGGATCTGGCCGATTACGTGAGTTTCATCCGGAAAATAAAACATCCCTACGATAAAGGCGTTTTTAGCCGCGAAGGAATAGAGTATTGATGATTTGAGAATTGTAATAGCAAGAATATGTCTAAAAAACTCATTTGGTTCATCTACGTTCTTCTGTTTTTGGTAGCATTATCTGTTGTCATAATTCTATCGCTAAGCATTGGCGAAATCCCCATACCCTATAAAAAAATTCCGCAAATTCTCGCCGATAAGGAGAGCATGGAGTACGGCGTGTTGTTTTACATTCGTATTCCGCGCACATTGCTTGGCTTTGCCATAGGCGGGAGCCTGAGCCTGGCCGGCGCCATATTACAAGGAATTTACCGCAATCCCCTGGTGGAGCCCTACACACTGGGCATATCGGGGGGAGCATCCCTGGGTGTTACGTTTGCCATCGTGGCAGGATTACACTTGCTTAACATCCTACTTTTGCCGCTTGCCGGATTTATCGGTGCATTTACAACCATATTTCTGGTTTATACATTAAGTTTGAAAAAGGGTGCACTGAGTGTGAACAGGATGCTCCTTATCGGTGTTATGATCAGTTTTATCTCGTCCTCGTTGATGATGTTTTTAATGTCCATCACAGCGACAGAAAACATCCACGGCATTGTCTTCTGGATTATGGGATCGCTCAACGAATCCAATACCGCCATGATCGGAGCCATGGTTGTCTTGTCAATCGTTTGCCTGCTTATTTCTTATCTGTTTGTGATGCCACTCAATGCGCTACGCCTGGGGGAGGAAAAAGCCCGCCATTTAGGCATTAATTCCAATGCCACTATTCGTATTTTATTTGTTATTACCTCTGTCCTCACCGGTGCCTGTATCGCCGTTGGAGGAGTTATTGGATTTGTTGGATTGGTTATTCCTCACATTGTCCGCCTGTTTGTAGGTTCGGATTATCGCATTATGCTGGTTTCCTCTTTTTTAAGCGGAAGTATTTTTTTAATATTGTGTGATATTATTGCCCGGACCATCATTTCTCCTAACGAATTACCTATCGGCGTAATTACAGGAATTGTGGGAGGAGTAGTTTTTATTGTCTTACTAAGCCGTTCTCAAAAACGCTCTAAACTGCTGCGAATATGAAAGAATTACTCACATTAAATAATTTTTCGTGTGGTTACAAGAACGGCTTTTCTATAAACGGTATCAGCTTTTCTTTAATTGAAGGCACCTTTACCGGCATCATTGGCCCTAACGGATCGGGGAAAACCACACTTTTCCGCGGTATCTCCGGCGACCTTCCCGTACGCTCCGGATCTGTTCTGTTCGAAGACAGGGATTTATCGCTGTTGACGCTCCGCGAAAAAGCACAGAAAATCGCTATTGTATCGCAATTTACGGAAACAACCCACATCACGGTCGAAGAATACGTATTGATGGGAAGAATGCCCTACAGGAAACCGTTTCAGTTTTTCGACAAGGCCGAAGATATAGATATTGCACATCACTACATGCAGTTGACCAATACGTACCGGCTTCGCGACAAATCCATGGCTGAACTGAGCGGAGGAGAACAACAAATGGCAAGCATTGCTTCGGCACTCTGCCAGAATCCGGCGCTTTTACTGCTGGATGAACCCACGTCGCACCTCGACATCACCCACCAGGTGAAGTTCATGAACCTGATGCAAAAACTTAACGATGAGCTGAAATTATCCGTGATCATGATTGTGCATGACTTAACATTGGCTGCCGAATACTGCGATTACCTCATCATGATGAAAAACGGTAGAATCCACAGGAAAGGGAGTCCCGAAAACGTTCTTACATACGAGAACATCGAGCATGTTTACGATACCGTTGTGGTTGTAAAAATAAATCCCGTATCGGGAAAACCGGTGGTCTTTCCTGTCTCGGAACGAAGATTAAGAGAGTTAAACGAGCTATAAGACCAGAACCACTAGGTTCTCTATTTAATAAAAAGGGTTTTCTTTCTGAAATTAAAATAAAACGTTACCTTTGTACCTGCTTTTAGACATCATGGAATTTGGTAATCCCGCCTCAAGCGGAAGAATCCAAAGCTGTACCCGCAGCCGTATGTTTCAAAATGTTTTCTGAGTTGTATTGTCACTGTTCCGTTGTCCGGGATGGGAAGGCATCAGAAAACAGAAACGAGCCGGAAGACCTGTCCGAAAGCCATCATCTATCATACGCTTTCGGGGATAAAAGCAAGGTGTTTTCTACAAGACCCAATCAGGTTATGGCATGCCTGCCATTCCCTTTTCCTTCTCGAAAGTTTATGGTTACACAAATCATTAATTGTTTAACTGTAAATTTTTTTATTTATGTACAAAAAAATTTTATCGGGAGTTGCGGCCCTGCTTGCTTTTGCAGGGATGCTACAAGCCCAGGAGACCGTTAAGGATTACGATCTCGACGAGGTTGTTGTTACGGCAACACGAATGAACTTGCCACTTAAAAGTATTCCACAAAAAGTGGAAATTATTGACAAAGACAAAATCGTGTCTATTCCTGCCGAAAATGCAGCTGAGCTTCTAAAGAGAGCAACAAATCTTGACATGATTCAATATCCCGGTGCGTCAGCCACCGTGGGTATGAGGGGATTTTCACCTACAGCGCACGCACGCAGCTATACCCTTGTAATGATTGACGGATTACCATCCGGGACAAGCAATTTAACAACCTTACCCACATCGGTTATTGAACGTATCGAAGTGATCAAAGGCCCCTATTCGGTTCTCTACGGAACCGATGCCATGGGAGGCGTAATAAACATCATCACAAAAAAAGCAACGTTACAAAAAACCGGGGAAGTTTCGCTCAAAGGCGGAAGTTTTGGCACAACTTCGTTCGATGCCAATGCGGCGGGCATGCTTTCTGACAGAGTTGGTGTCGTCGTGGGTTTTTCGAACCAGATACAGCAAAAAGATTACCGTATAGGCGGAAAAAATTTGTTGAAAATATCCAAAACGGAGAAGCTCATCCTCGACGAAAAATCATATGGCGATGTGTATCCGAACACCACGTTTCAGATGTCTCAACTCTTTGGAAAACTAAACTATTCCGTGAACAACCAATGGAACGTGTCTGTATCGTCGTTCTACAACCTGGCTTCGGATGTGGAAACACCCGGAAATTACTTCACTCAGATTGCATCCAAAAAAGATATCGGCAGACTCAATCTGTTCAGCGAAATATCACACACGTCTGAAAACAACAAATTAATCATTGCACCTTACTATTCCAACGAAAAAAACTGGAATTACGAAACAGCGGCAAGCGACAAAACCAATTTCATCTCTTTTAAGGATGATGTGAGTGAGTATGGTGTGAGAACAAACAATACGTATTATCTCAATCATATAACCCTGTTGGCAGGCATGGACTATGATGTGCTGGATTATCAATCTACCCGCCAATCAAAAAAAGGAAATGAAGCAAGCCCCTATAAGCCAAACAACAGAAATCAACGGTTATCGGCTTTTGTTCAAACAAATTACGAGTTGGGAGACTTATCCATAAATGGAGGATTAAGAGCAAACTATATCCGGTATAAAATCTTCAAACATGATAGCCTGAGTAATAAGAGCACCTCGGACAATTATTTTTATCTGATTCCATCTCTGGGACTAAAATACAACCTGCCTAAAGGGTTCAACGTCCATGCAAGTGTGGGAAAAGCATTCAGTATTCCCGACGCATTTGCCACATCGGGCTTTTATGAGGTAAATACCTTGGTTGGCGAGTGGCCATTCAGGATGGCCTATGTGGGAAATGCAGACTTGAAACCCGAAACGTCAATCACCTACGAAGGAGGAATGGGGTATTATCGGGATACATTTTATTTTGACCTAACCTATTTCAACACAACCCACAAAAATAAAATTGTAACACGAAGAACATCCGGTATGGGCAATGAAGCAGATTCCACTCATTATGAAAATGCGAAATCGGCATCAATGAGCGGATTGGAGTTTATAGGTTCGATAAATATAGGACAACTGGTTGGGTGGAACAACAAAGTGGAAATATACGGAGGATTAACCTACATGTTCAACAATACATTTACAGAATTCGCAACCGAGAAAGTGAAAGACCTCTTGTTTGTGAATAAAACCAACGGTAATTTCGGAATCTCCTACGACAACCGCAAAGGTTTTACCACCCGCCTGCATGCAAGATATAAAGGGCGTCGGTTGGAAAGAGACGGTTTTTCAAGAGCAAGGCCTCTGATTACGAAAGAAAACTACTATACAAAAGGGGGTTACAAAGAAACCGACAAGATATTACAATTTTCAGATCATCTTATTTTCGATTATTCGGCTTTCTACAATCTTACCCCCAAAGCCCGTATCGGCATCTCCGTTTCCAACCTTTTCGATGAAAACTACACCGAGAAAGACGGATACAACATGCCGGGACGGAACATTATGGGTCATGCATCTTATTTCTTTTAAATAAAAAAATCATGAAACTAAAAATTATTTCTTTATTGACAACAAGCCTGCTTGTCTTAACTCTACAAGCCCAGGAAAAAGTTACCGTAACCATAAATTACGGAGAAGAAAAGCTTTCCCAAGCCTTTCAGGTAAATTGGCAGGAAGGAATGACGGCCATGCTGGCCGTACAAAGTTGCGCCAATGTAACAACACATCCGGTAAAAGATTATATTTTTGTATCTACCATCAACGGAATAAGTACCGTTGCCGGTAAAAAAGCGTGGTACTATACCGTGAATAACGAAAGTACACATAAACTCGCTTTTCGATACCCTGTAAATCCAGGCGATACGGTGGAATGGATATACAAAAAAGATGTCTGCTCCGCCATAAAGCAAAAACAACCATGCGAAAAATAATTTTCATAACAGGCGGACAACGTTCGGGTAAAAGTTCATTCGCACAACGATTGGCAGAAAAATACGCTACCGATCCGCTATATCTGGCTACCGCCCGGCACTGGGATGAGGACTTCGAAAAACGCATCCAGAGGCACCAGGCCGACAGAGGCGAAACCTGGACCACCGTCGAAGAAGAAAAACTGTTGAGTCGTCACGATTTCAACGGTAAAACCGTGCTGGTGGATTGCGTGACGCTGTGGCTCACCAACATCTTTCACGATAACGGGTTCAACCTGGAGACCTCATTGGAAGAAGCAAAAGCCGAATGGGATAGATTCATCAACCAGGATTTCACGCTTATCGCGGTAAGCAACGAGATAGGCATGAGCCTGCACGCTCCCGGTGAAACCGCCCGCCACTTTACCGATCTGCAGGGTTGGGTAAACCAACACATAGCCAGGACTGCGGATGAAGTGTTTTTTATGGTTTCGGGTATCCCCGTACAAATAAAATGATAAATCAAACAATTATGATACAGGAAGAATTACAAAGAAAAATAAACAACCGTACCAAACCACTGGGCTCCCTGGGAAAACTCGAAAAACTCGCGCTGAAAATTGGCACCGTCCAGAACACACTCACCCCGGAGTTGAAGAACCCTGCTATTCTTGTTTTCGCAGCCGACCACGGCATTGTCGACGAAGGAGTAAGCCCTTGTCCCAGAGAAATTACCTGGCAAATGGTCATGAATTTCCTACGCGGCGGTGCGGGCATCAACGTATTTTCCCGGCAACACAACATCCGCCTGCGTGTAATCGATGCCGGCGTAGATTACGATTTTCCCGCGGGGTGTAACGTGGAAAACCGCAAGCTGGCCCGCGGCACAAAAAACATGATACACGAGCCGGCCATGAGCATCGAACTCTGCCGGCAGGCAATGGATAAAGGCGCCGAATGTGTACGCCAGGAGTTTGAACGCGGCTGCAACATCATCGGTTTTGGGGAAATGGGTATCGGAAATACGTCACCGGCATCACTGTTACTACACAAATTTGCAGGTATCCCGCTCGACGAATGTGTGGGACGAGGTGCGGGATTAAACGAAGAAGGGGTACGGCACAAATACAATGTGCTGAGACAAGTAACCGCAAAATATAATCCAAGAACGCCGCTTGAAACCCTCGCTGTTTTCGGAGGATTGGAAATAGCCATGATCTGCGGCGGTGTATTGGAGGCCAAACGGTTGAACATGCTTATTATTGCCGATGGATTTATCGCATCCTCTGGATTTTTAACCGCGTACGAGATGCAGCCCGATGTACTCGACAACGTGATATTCAGCCATGCATCCAACGAACACGGGCACAAGGCCATGGTAGAATACATGAAGGGAGACCCTGTACTGCATCTCGACCTTCGCCTGGGAGAAGGCACGGGAGTAGCGCTGGTTTATCCTGTTCTGCAGTCGGCATTACTTTTTTTGAATGAAATGGCAAGCTTTGAAGATGCCGCTGTGTTTGACGTAGAGAAAAACAGGTAAGCCGGAACAATGAAACAGCAACTCAACCTCTTCTTTCACGCGCTGCAGTTCTACAGCCGCATCCCGGCAGGAAAAATCGACTACAGTGAAGAAAACCTGGCGCAATCGATCCGTTATTTTCCGCTGGTAGGCAGTGTGGTTGGGATTGTCGGCGCATCTGTATTTATGCTGTTCATGCTCGTTTTTTCACAGGGAGTCTCGGTCACGGCAGCCCTTATTTCTATGATAGCCGTAACCGGTGCCCTGCATGAAGATGGTGTTTCCGACTTTTTTGACGGATTTGGCGGAGCCTACACCCGGGAACGTATCCTGGAGATTATGAAGGATAGCCACGTGGGCGCCTACGGCGTTATTTCGCTCGTGCTGCTACTCCTGGCTAAGTTTTCGTTGCTGACATCCATCACCCCTGAAAAAGTTCCGCTGGTGCTGATCGCCGCGCACACTTCCAGCCGTTTTGTGGCGGTGGCCCTGATGAAATCGTCTAGCTATGCCCGCACAGAAAACAGCAAATCAGCGCATTCCCGCCTGTCTTTATCGCGAACGACAGTGGTTACGGCGTTCGTTTTCGGGGTGCTGCCGTTGGTCTTTATTCCTCCGCTTGTAAGTGCCGTTGCAGCCATTGTCTACGCAATTATCCTCTTCGCGCTGAAACACTACGTGGAGAAGAAAATCGGCGGATTCACGGGAGATGTCCTGGGGACACTGCAACAATTTTGTGAAATTGCATTCTACCTTGTTTACACAGCACTGATTTCCTTAATTTAACCGATGAAACTTTATTTGGTAAGACATACCCGCGTAAATATGCCCCCAGGAATTTGCTACGGAAATTCCGATGTAGCCTTGGCCTATACTTTTCCCGAAGAGTTGTCCGCCATACAATCGGAACTGGAAGGTATCCGGCTTGCAAGAGTCTACAGCAGCCCGTTGAAAAGATGTGTAACGCTGGCCAGGGAGTTTTCCGGCAACGTGATTGTCGACGGAAGAATCAGGGAATTTGATTTCGGAAAATGGGAACGCCAGCCGTGGGACGATATTTATGCGCAGGATAAAGGAAAGGAATGGTTTGACGATTACGTGAACACATCCTGTCCCCACGGTGAATCGTTCCGCATGATGCTCGAACGTGTACGCCGGTTTATCGATTCGCTTCCGAAAACCGGTGGAAATATCCTGATTGTCACCCACGCCGGAATCATCCGGGCATTCCTTATCCTGCTGGAGGGTTATACGGTAAACGAAGCATTTGACCGGAAAATCGCATACGGTGAGATAATCATCCTGGAAAAACAAAAGAAGTAGAAAACAGATGCAAAAACTCCGTCCCTTAATGTTTGTCGGCACCGGATCCGATGTCGGAAAGTCGGTCATCAACACCGGTTTCTGCCGTATCTTCCTGCAAGACGGTTATAGTCCCGCGCCGTTCAAAGCGCAAAACATGTCACTCAACAGTTATGTCACCGCTGATAACCTCGAAATCGGCCGTGCACAAGCGGCACAAGCCGAGGCCTGCGGAATCGGCTGCCTCGTGGAAATGAATCCTATACTGCTTAAACCCAACGACGACCTCACATCGCAGGTGGTATTAAACGGTAAACCCGCCGGCAACAAGACAGCATCGGAATATTTCAATGAGGCCGGGCGCGACACTCTTTTTAACGAAGTAATGCACTCTTTCAACCGCCTTGCCGGACAATACAATCCCATTGTGATTGAAGGTGCGGGCAGCATTTCGGAAGTCAACCTGTGGGACAAGGACATCGTCAACATGCGTGTAGCGTTGCATACCCAGGCCGCCACGTTTCTGGTCGCAGACATTGACCGCGGCGGCGTTTTTGCGAGTGTTTACGGCACCTTGCAGCTCTTGCCGCAAGCCGAACGGGATGCGATAAAAGGCATTGTTATCAATAAGTTCCGGGGCGATTTAAAGTTATTTGAAGAGGGTAAGAAGATATTGGAGAAACTTACGGCAAAACCCGTAGTAGGAATTGTGCCGTATTTTCAGGGATTGTTCATTGAACAGGAAGACGGTGTGGTTATTGAACAGAAGAAGAAGAGTCACGAACACGGGAAAATCAATATCGGGGTAGTGTTGCTCAAACATTTATCGAATTTTACCGATTTCAACATGCTGGAACAGACACCGGGGGTGAACCTTTATTATACTGGCTGTCCCGAAACGCTGGCTAGAGCAGATATCATTATTATTCCCGGTTCGAAGAACACACTTTCCGATCTGAAAGCATTACGTGAAAAGGGCCTGGAAGAAGTTATTCTCGCACACCACAACGCCCGGAAACCTGTTTACGGCATTTGTGGAGGATATCAGATGATGGGGATAGAGGTGAACGACCCTAACGGTGTGGAAGGGAATGTACCCTCTCTGCCCGGGCTCGGAATTCTGCCCGTAACCACCACGCTGGCAAGCGGAAAGAAAACGCGGCAATGCACGTTTTCTTTTGTTCAAGGCAATGCGTCGGGCAATGGATATGAAGTTCATGCCGGACATACTCCTTCCATCCGTCCGCTTTGTCGCATGAACAACGGTGAATTCGACGGCTATTGCCTGAATGCCCGTACGTGGGGAACATACATCCACGGCATTTTCGACAATGCTTCGGTTATCAACCATGTATTGCGGCAACTAATCCCCGGGTTCACATCCACCATCGACTACAAGGCCCGAAAAGAACAGGGGTACAACCAGCTGGCGGATCTGATCCGGGAAAACGTGGATATGGAATACATCTATAAATGCTTGAAAACATAAGATTATGCTCTACGGCCACGGAAACGACCTGTACGACTACAGCGAAAAGATAACCGCCGATTTTAGTTCAAACATCCCTTACCGGAATGCTTCGGTTCAAATTGTGGCGCATTTGTCGGGTTGCCTGCACCTGATCAGTGATTATCCCGATCCAAATGCGCGCGCGCTCACACACGAGATTGCTGAGCACCACAACCTGTCTCCGGAAAACGTGCTGGTTACCAACGGATCGGCAGAAGCGTTTTATCTTCTGGCACACCTGTTTGCCGGGAAGCACAGCTCGATAACCTATCCCGCTTTTGCGGAGTACGAGGATGCCTGTACCCTGTACGGGCATACCCTGTCGTTTATGCCGGTGAGCGAATTGTGTGGAAGCATCAATTTCACCAGTAACGAGACCGTTTGGTTCGCCTTCCCCAACAACCCCGACGGCTCAATCGTTTCATCTGAAACTATAGAAAACCTCTGTCTCAATAATCCGGACTCTTACTTCATCATCGATAACGCTTACGGTGAATTGTGCACGCAATGCCAGCCGGTTATACCGTTACACGCAAATTATCCGAACCTGATTTCGGTGCATTCGCTCACAAAGACTTTCGCTATTCCCGGTTTACGCTTGGGTTATATTGTCGCCGAAAAAAATATCATAAATCGGCTCCAACCCCTACGTATCCCCTGGACTGTTAATACGCTGGCACAGGAAGCAGGAAGTTTTGTAATGGAAAATTACAGCCGTTTACTACCCGATGCCGGCATATTATGCCGTGAATCGCAACAGTTCCAACAGCAACTCGCCACACTTTCACATCTTGAAGTAACGCCGTCGCCGTGTCATTTTTTTTTGATTCGGCTGAAAAGCGGTACGGCTTCGCAATTAAAATCCTATCTTCTCGAGAAGCATGGTATCCTGATCCGCGACGCCAGTAATTTTCGCGGGCTGTCACCCTCTCATTTCCGGTTGTCCGTACAGGAAAAAACGGCAAATGACCGCCTGACGGATGCCCTCCGCGATTTCTTCAAAATAACAGCATGATTCACGATTTTATCACAACACATTCCGGTTTCCTGATCCCGCTCGCGGGTGGTTTTCTGCTCGACGCCCTGTTGGGCGACCCTGCCCGGCTTCCCCATCCCATCCGGTTGTTCGGAAAAATGATTTCTTTCTGCGAGCTAAAATTCAACAAAGGCAAGCGGAGAAGGACAAAAGGCATTGCGGTTGCATCGATACTTGTTTTACTCGTTTTCGGGTTTTTATACGGCATTCAGCTCGCGTTGCACGATTTTCCTGCGGTAAAAGTCGTCATAAACACCGTGTTCTTTTTTTACGCCCTCGGTAACCGGAGCCTGATTGAGGAGGCCTGGAAAGTGGAACGCCGGGTTCAAAAAAACGATTTGTCCGCCGCTCGCCGGCAATTGAGCCGGATTGTAGGGAGGGACACATCGCAGCTCTCGTTCCAACAGATCCGTACCGCCACACTCGAAACACTGGCTGAGAATCTGAGCGACGGTGTGGTTGCACCGCTGTTTTTCTATGCCCTCGGAGGTATTCCGCTGATGATGGCATACAAAATGATAAACACCCTGGATTCGATGATTGGCTATAAGAACGACCGGTACAACGATTTCGGATGGTTCGCCGCACATATACTTGATGACGGTGCGAACTATGTCCCCGCAAGGCTTACGGCATTTTTGATGATTTCCTTCCCGCCGTCATCCCGCGGGTTTCACTTTGTCCACAAATATGCGAGCCGGCATTCCAGTCCCAACTCGGGTTATCCCGAATCGGCGCTGGCAGGCATCCTGAATTGCCGTTTCGGTGGTTCGAACACATACGACGGGAAACGGGTGGAAAAGCCGTATATCGGAAAAAACTACCGGGAACTCACACACGACGATGTGGTGAAATCGTGCATCATTAATATCAGGACAAGCCTTCTTATGTTAATCTGCACATTGTCCATGTATTGTATTTTTCAAGAATTAACCGGTTTTTCGCATAATTTTTTATACTTTTGGGGGTAGTACTTGCGTTCTTGGTCCTAAATTTGATCCACACGACGCTGATAAAAAAACAGTATCGCATGAAATCAAAAAAATTGCTTATTATTGGGTTCATAGCTGTGGTAGCCGTTGCAGCCACCTTGTTTTTTTTGACACAAAAAAAAGACACGAAAATAACGGACGGTGGCGCTTTTGAAATTTCCTTCAACAAACAAGGAACGCTAGCATTTTTGTCGGCGCAAAACAACGACACCCTCTCGGTTATCGATATTGAAGTAGCGGACAACAACCAGCGCCGGGCACGTGGATTGATGTACCGGAAGTCCCTTCCCGTCGATGCCGGGATGTTGTTTGTTTTCGATGAGGAGGAAATTCAGGGTTTCTGGATGAAAAACACCTATATTCCCCTGGATATGCTTTTCGTCAACGCCGATAATGAAATCATTACCATTCATGCAAACACCGCTCCCTTAAAAGAATGGAACTATGCATCCACCCGGCCGGCATTGTACGTGGTGGAAGTAAACGCCGGATATTGTGCCCAAAAACAAATTACCGAAGGGGATAAAATTATTTTTGAGCTTTCAAGCCATTGAACCACCTATTTTTTATAAAATAACGATGCTGTTGCCTGCGCGGTTGGCATCACAATCATATCGTTGATGTTTACATGCGCCGGGCGGGAAACGGCAAATAGAATACAATCGGCAATATCATCGGCTAAAAGGTTATCAAACCCATCATATACTTTGGCGGCACGTTCTTCATCCCCGTGAAAACGAACGATGGAAAATTCCGTTTCAACCGCACCGGGACAAACCTGGGTAACCTTTATGTTGTGCTTCAGCATATCTATCCGCATCCCTTTTGTCAGCGCGTCCACGGCATGTTTGGTAGCACAATAGACATTTCCATTAGGATAGACTTCTTTTCCTGCAATCGATCCGATGTTGATGATGTGTCCTTTCTCCTGTTTTATCATCAGGGGAGAAACGTAGCGGGTCATGTAGAGCAGTCCCTTAACGTTGGTGTCGATCATTCGATTCCAGTCACCGGTATCTCCTTCCTGCAGGGTACTTAATCCAGCTGCCAGTCCCGCATTGTTGACCAATACATCGATTTTTTTCCAGTCATCCGGCAAATTTTCAATCGCCGATTTTACTTCAAATTCAACACGAACATCAAAACAAAGGGCCAACACACGGGTCCCCGCTTTTTGAAGTTTTTCTTTTACATCTTTTAATCTCTCGTTTCTGCGTCCGGTGATGATAACGTCATAGCCATTTTCGGCTAATCTCCAGGTCGTAGCTTCGCCTATCCCCGATGTGGCACCGGTTATTAGTGCAATCTTTCTCTTCATAACGTATAAAATTATAATAAAATCAAAATTACATCAAAAAATGGAGTTTTTGACCCTTATCATCAAAAAATAAACTATTTTTGAAGTCTACTAAACAAATACCAGCTTTATGGAAGAAGAGTTTATTACCGTCAAAACATTTGCTTTCCCTGCCGATGTATCCATCGTTCAAACATTCATGGAAATGAAAGGTATTGAAGTATTTATGAAAAATTTAACAGCTAGCCGGCTGGCCTATAGCATTGGGGATATCGAGATGCAGGTAAAGGCTTCGGATTATGATGCTGCTAAAAATGCACTTATCGAAGGCGGTTTTGCCGAACCGGAAGACTTTTTTCTTTAAGTTGAATTTTTTTAATCACTAAAAATACATGATTGAGAATAATCTCCCTTATAAAAAGAAAGAATACAAATACATACTCATTGGGTTTCTGATCCTGCTCGGACTGATCCTTTTCAAAGAACTTCGCCTTTACCTGAGCGGTTTTTTAGGAGCTGCCACGCTTTATGTGCTTTTAAAAGGACAGATGACCTACCTGGTAGAAAAAAAGAAGATAAAAAAAGGGTTTGCGGCCACCCTCCTGACCCTGGAAGCCCTATTGTTGTTTTTAGGGCCACTTACAGGCATCGCCTTTTTGGTGATCGATACCGTATCGGGAATTTCTATTGACCCCAAAGCCATAATAGAGAACTTCAACAACTTCGTTAAGATGATTGAAGAGCGGCTTGATTTCGATTTGTTCACCCCCGAAAACTTGTCCAGCCTGCCCAAACTGGGTGGAAACATATTGCAATCGCTCGGTGCAAGTATCTACTCATTAATGATTAATTCCCTTTTTGCACTTTTCATCCTTTTCTATATGCTCTATAACTACGAAAGCTTTGAGAAGATGGTCAAGGAAATTTTGCCCTTTAAAGAAGAAAACAAACAAATCCTGGGTGAAGAAACCAAGATGATCATTCAGGCTAATGCTATCGGAATACCTTTGCTGGCTATTATTCAGGGCGTCTTTGCTTACTTGGGATATATGTTTTTTGGGGTGGATAGCGCCCTGTTGTACGCTATTCTAACGGGATTTACCTCCATTATCCCAATCCTGGGAACAGCTATCGTGTGGGTTCCCATTGCACTAAGTTTATGGCTTGCAGGTGATATCGGGAGCGGTATCGGAATGACTGCATACGGATTCATTATTATTGGCGGTGTTGACAATGTTGCGCGTTTTCTGCTTCAAAAGGTATTGGCCGATATTCATCCGTTGATAACCATTTTCGGAGTATTGATCGGAATTCCCATGTTCGGGTTCTGGGGCGTTATTTTCGGCCCCCTGCTGCTCTCCCTGTTTGTGCTCTTCTTCAATATGTACCGACACGAGTACATTCCAGGCTCAACGGCACAACCACGTGTCACCACCCGGATGAAGTCCCGGAAATTCAGCATACCCCGATACAAAAAGACAAAAGAAAACAATCTTAAAACGTCGTAACCGTACTGATTTCGGATGTTCTAATCCAAAACAGGCAAAAAAAATTATCTTACGTGAACAATTCCTCCGAGAATTTGTTTTATGTAAGAATGATTCTTTATTAGGATTAAGATGCATGTAGATATTAAACACATTCAGGAGCTCATAAAAGAGAAAGATCTGAAAGTAACCCCACAACGAATCGGGGTACTCGAAGCAGTTTACACACTACATAATCATCCCACGGCTGAGCAGATCATTGATTTTATTCACAATAAATATCCCAGCATAGCCATTGGAACGGTTTATAAAACACTCGACACTTTCGTTAAATACGGGGTTATAAATAAGGTCTTGACGGAAGGAGAAGTAACGCGGTACGATGGTGTCTTAAAACACCATCATCACCTCTACAATGAAGGGAACAATGAAATAAAGGATTACGTAAATGAAGAACTGGATGAAATGCTGAAAACTTTTTTCGAGAAAAACGCTATCGAAGATTATCAGATAAGTTCTATCACCCTACATATAAGCGTAAAATCACTAAACAATAATTCAAACAAATAAAAACAATAAAAAATGAAAACAATGAAAACAACTGAATTTACAGGATTAAGAAATGTAGAAAATGTAACCAAGGGGTTACAGCAATTACTGGCCGACTTACAAGTATATTACACCAATTTACGGGGATTTCACTGGAACATAAAGGGCAGGGAGTTTTTTCTTCTCCACGAAAAATTCGAAGAGATGTACAACGATACTGCCGCGAAAGTGGATGAGGTTGCCGAAAGGCTCCTGATGCTCGGTGAAACACCGGCTCACACTTTCACGGAGTACCTGAAAACTGCCAACGTAAAAGAAACCGGCGTAGTTACCGGTACTGATGAAGCCATCAAAAACATTCTCGACACGCTCAAATTGCTCATCGCTTCCGAAAGAGAATTGCTTGCCTTGGCTTCAGAGATTGATGATGAAGTAACCGTAGCGCTTCTGAGCGACTACATCAGCGGACAGGAAAAAGAGGTTTGGATGCTTACTTCATTTTTGTCCTAATCTGCATCTGCTAAAAAAATTATTTTTTAGACATTAATCGTTAACAACAAACATTGTATGGTATGAACGCAGAAGAATTGAAGAAAAAAAGAGACAAAGAAAATCAAAAACCGATGACCACGGTTGCTGGAGCTCCGGTTGGCAACAACCAGGACGCAATGACCGCTGGTCCACGCGGGCCTATGATGCTGCAAGACGTGTGGTTTTTGGAGAAACTTGCTCATTTCGATCGCGAGGTAATTCCGGAGCGACGTATGCATGCTAAAGGGTCGGGTGCCTTCGGCACCTTCACCGTTACCCACGACATTACACCTTACACCAAGGCAAAAATCTTCTCCGAGATTGGCAAGAAGACAGAAATGTTTGTCCGTTTTTCAACCGTTGCCGGTGAGCGTGGGGCAGCCGATGCCGAAAGGGACATCCGTGGCTTTGCCATGAAGTTTTATACCGAAGAAGGCAACTGGGATCTGGTCGGCAACAACACACCGGTCTTCTTTTTCCGCGACCCCCTGAAATTCCCTGATTTGAACCACGCGGTAAAACGTGATCCTTACACCAACCTGCGCAGTCCCAACAACAACTGGGACTTCTGGAGTAGCCTTCCCGAGGCATTGCATCAGGTTACCATCACGATGAGCGACAGGGGGATACCCCGCTCCTATCGGCACATGCACGGCTTCGGAAGCCATACGTTCAGTTTGATCAACGCGGACAACCAGCGTTTCTGGGTAAAGTTCCATTTTGTAACCCAACAGGGCATCGAAAACTTGACCGACCATGAAGCGGTCGAACTGGTTGGGAACGACCGCGAAAGTCATCAGAGGGATCTGTTTGAAGCTATCGGCAACGGCAATTATCCGAAATGGAAGATGTTCATCCAGATAATGACGGAAGAACAAGCCGAGAGCATGCCTTACAACCCGTTCGACCTGACAAAGGTTTGGTATAAAGGTGACTTCCCGCTAATTCCGGTGGGAGAGTTTGAACTGAACCGAAACCCCGAAAACTATTTTCAAGACGTCGAACAAGCCGCCTTCAATCCGGCCAACATTGTTCCGGGAATAGGCTTTTCTCCCGACAGGATGTTACAGGGGCGTTTATTCTCCTACGGAGATGCACAACGATACCGGCTGGGAGTGAACCACCACCAGATTCCTGTAAACATGCCAAGGGGGGCTACGCACACCTACAACTCGTTCCACCGCGACGGACAGATGCGTGTTGACGGGAACCACGGCGCAACATTGCATTACGAACCCAACAGCTACAACATCTGGCGTGAACAACCCGAACACGATGAGCCGACCCAGAAAGTAAGCGGTGATATCAAACGATGGAACTTCCGTGAAGACGATGACAACTACTATGAGCAACCCGGCAAACTATTCCGGCTGATGACTCCCGATGCACAGCAACGGTTGTTCGAAAATACGGCGCGGAATATGAACGGTGTGGAAGAACATATCAAAATCCGCCACATAGGAAATTGTTTTAAAGCCGATCCGGATTATGGAAGAGGGGTTGCCGATGCCTGCGGAATTCCGTACGAGAAGGCAGGAATAAACTGACCGGTTTTCCATTATCCGCCAATTTGTCATCAAATAACTCCGGTCCGGATACCGTTTTGATTTTCCAGAACTGATCAAGGAAATGAATGAATTGTTGCGAGAAATACGGAACTGTAAAGTCTGTGAAGCATTCCTTCCCTTAGGCTCCAAACCAGTAATTGCGGCACACAGCAAAAGCAGAATTGTGGTTATCGGACAGGCACCGGGCCGAATTGTCCACGAAACAGGAGTTCCCTGGAACGATAAAAGCGGCGATAATTTGCGTGAATGGATGGGCGTTGACAAGGCCACCTTTTACGATCCCGAAAAATTTGCCCTGATGCCGATGGGTTTTTGTTATCCGGGCAGGGGCAAATCGGGCGATCTGCCTCCGCAGCCCGAGTGTGCTCCGTTGTGGCACGGAAGGTTGCTGGATGCGATGAAGGACGTAAGGCTTATTTTGCTTGTAGGCAGGTACGCGCAGCAATACTACCTTCGGGATACGGCCAAAGCCACCCTGACGGAAACGATCCTGCATTTTGACGCGTACCTGCCTGATTATTTTCCGCTACCCCATCCGTCACCCCGAAACAACATATGGCAGGCAAAGAATAAGTGGTTTACCGAAAAAGTATTGCCGGAACTCAAAACAAGAGTTAAAGCTGTATTAATTTAGTCACAGAACCCGGGGATTAACTATCTTTGTTGGCATTGTTTTTGTTATTATACCAAATAAAAAACTATATTTGCAATCTACTATTTAGAAGATAAGGAAGTTAATAAATGGACAACAATTTTTCTCAACGGGTCAGGGACATCATGGCTTACAGCCGTGAAGAAGCCGAAAGACTACAAAACAATTATATCGGACCGGAACACTTGATGCTTGCTATTCTCCGTGATGGAGACGGCATGGCCATTCAGGTGCTTCAGGATTTTGATGTGGACATTAAGCATTTAAAAAATTATATCGATGACCGGTTTCGCCAGATTCAGGAGCCGTACGACGAAACACGCGAACTGGTCATCAACAAAAGCACGGAAAAGACGTTAAAGATGAGCATATTGGAGGCCAGGCTCACTAAAAGTGTGGAAACCGATTCGGAACATATCCTGTTGGCGCTGTTGAAGGAGAAAAACACTCCGATAAACGATATCCTGCAACAGTTTCATCTAGATTACTCCAGTGCGTTTCTGTATGTAAAAAGCATACTCGATGCGCACGCAGAAAGCAATGCGGACTCTCCTTCAATGGGTCCGAACTTCACCGACGACGATGACGATGAACAGGCCGGAAAATCATCTTTCAATCCGGGAGGACAAGGTGGACAATCGCAGGCAAAAAGCCCGGCTTCAGACACACCGGTACTTGATAATTTCGGAACAGATATTACCCGTGCCGCCCTGGAGAACCGCCTCGATCCCATCGTGGGACGGGAAAAGGAAATCGAACGCATTGCACAGATACTGAGCCGTCGCAAGAAAAACAATCCCGTGCTCATTGGCGATCCCGGTGTAGGAAAGTCGGCCATCGTGGATGGACTAGCATTACGTATCGTACAGAAAAAAGTTTCACGTGCCATGTTCGACAAACGCGTGATTGCGCTTGATATGGCCTCCATTGTAGCCGGGACCAAGTACCGTGGCCAGTTTGAAGAGCGGATCAAAGCCATACTGAACGAACTGTCTAAAAATCCGAACATCATTCTCTTTATCGACGAAATTCACACCATTGTAGGTGCCGGAGGAGCTGCCGGGTCCCTAGACGCGGCAAACATGCTGAAACCTGCGCTGGCTCGAGGTGAAATTCAGTGCATTGGCGCCACCACACTAGACGAATACCGCAAGAACATCGAAAAAGACGGTGCACTGGAACGTCGTTTCCAGAAAGTAATCGTTGACGCTACCACCCCCGAAGAGACCTTGCAAATCCTCCGGAACATTAAAGAGCGGTACGAAGAACACCACAACGTCCGTTATACCGACGAGGCACTGGAGGCGTGCGTGAAACTGACCGAAAGGTATGTGTCCGACCGCACTTTTCCCGATAAGGCCATCGATGCCCTGGATGAATCCGGCGCGCGTGTTCATATTTCCAATATCTCCATTCCCAAAGTGATTGAAGAGATGGAGGAAGAGCTGAAAGTGGTGGAACAGATGAAAAACGACGCGGTGAAAGCCCAGAAATATGAATTGGCGGCAAGCTATCGCGACAAACAACGCCAGCTTTTGCTGGCACTGGAAGCTGAAGAGCAACGCTGGCAAAAAGAAATAAAGGAAAAACCGGAAATCGTTGACGAAGAAAAAATTGCTGAAGTGGTGGCCATGATATCGGGCGTGCCTGTTCAGCGGATTGCCCAGGCCGAAGGCCAACGCTTGCTGGAAATGAAAAACGAGCTCAAAGCGCAGGTCATCGGCCAGGATGAAGCCGTGGACAAGATCGTGAAGGCTATCCAGCGGAACCGCGTGGGGCTGAAAGATCCCAACAAGCCTATCGGCACGTTTATGTTCCTGGGACCAACAGGCGTCGGGAAAACACACCTGGCAAAAAAGCTAGCGGAGTTTCTGTTCGACTCGCACGAAAACCTTATCCGCGTAGACATGAGCGAATATATGGAGAAGTTCAACGTTTCCCGCCTGGTAGGAGCGCCTCCCGGATACGTGGGGTACGAAGAAGGCGGTCAGTTGACAGAAAAAGTGCGTCGCCGCCCCTACTCCGTTGTGCTGCTTGACGAAATAGAAAAAGCGCATCCCGATGTATTCAACATCCTGCTGCAGATCCTGGACGAGGGACATATCACCGATAGCCTGGGACGTAAAATCGATTTCAAAAATACGATCCTCATCATGACCTCCAATATCGGGACACGACAGCTAAAGGATTTCGGCCGCGGAATCGGGTTCAGCACCAACAGCGATGTCTCCGACACCGAATATTCGCGAAGCGTTATACAAAAAGCGCTGAACAAGGCGTTTGCCCCCGAGTTCTTGAATCGGGTAGACGACATCGTGATGTTTGACCAGTTAAGCAAAGATTCTATCTTCAAAATTATCGACCTGGAACTTAACGGACTATACAAGCGTATCAAAGAGTTGGGTTACTGTGTTGAACTCACTACCGAGGCCAAAGAGTTTCTTGCCGACAAAGGTTACGATGTACAGTTCGGAGCACGTCCGCTAAAACGTGCCATCCAGAAGTACGTGGAAGACGAAATGGCTGAAGTGATCCTGCGGACAGGCATCAAGGAAGGCGAGACCGTAGTGGTGGATTTCAACAAGGAACAACAAAAAATCGAGATAAAAATCACCAAGCACGAGAAGATAGAACAATAATCCGCACAAGATACGGGGCAGCCAACAGGTTGTCCCGTTTTTATCAATTGCTGGGCGTATAAACCCAGAAAATGGCTAAAGAAAACGGCCTGAAACCAGCCAAAGAACTCCGGAAATAAAGAGCAGCCTCTCAGGAGGAATCGAATAGTCGTTCGGCAAATTTGTTGTTTTAAATAAGTGTATTATAAAAAACAACACTGAATATATTAAGTAATTCAACTATATCAAAATAAGGAGAACTTGTATAGCTTTTTATCTATAACAGTTGTCCTTGTATCGAATATGCGAAAGAAAAATAATTCTGAAAATAATAGGTTTTCTAATTGTTTTGTGTTATTTTCGTCAAAATAAAAAAACCTTTTTTGACTGTCATTTTTTAAATACATATACCTTTACTGGCAAGCAATAAGATAAAAAATCGGATTTTGCAGGAATAATTCAAATCCTATCTTTGCTATTGAAAGATTACATCAACTTTATACCTAACCTAACGATTGATTTTGAATAGATTTAAGAATAAACTTACTTTTTGTCCTATATTATAAAGGATTCCAATATCCGACTACAGATGATATACAGAACAGAAATACTGATCAGAAAAATAAAATAATGAAATGAATAGGTTTAAACAACGGGGCATAATCTTACAAAACAAAATTCCATCTAAAAAAAGTGATGTTAGTACACAACATTTTTATAGTAAGGAGTTGTCCTTAAAAGCTAATGATATTGCGTCTGATTGGCATATCACAATAGATTGATAACATTTTCATCAGGCGGGCATAGTTGACTTTATCTCCCAGTGCTTTTGCGAGAAATAGATAATGATTTGGAGAAGCATAAAATCATAGATGGGTTGGCTTGTTTTTAAAATTAGATAAAATAAATATATTCGTGGATCAGAAATCAGAGATACATTTGATTCGATGGAGAGCTATTTTCAGGTTGAAATATGGGAGGATATCATTTAACACGCTTACGTTGTAGAAAATTTCATATAAGCATACAGGCATGAACACACTTTGTCTTTATACTCTTAATTATCCTTACGGACTAGGAGAACAGTTTCTTGAAACAGAAATAAAATATCTTTCAAAATCATTCAATCAAATCTATATAATTCCATTTCAGATATTCGGAAAAAAGCGTCATCTGCCCGAAAATACTAAGGTAATGAAACTTCATTTTGAACTGTATCCGAAATCTAAAATATTTGGAAATATTGGTAAATGGCCTATTTACTGTCTTAGTGATATTATACGCATTAAAAATATAAAAAACATAGTACATTTACTTTTCAAAATATCGTGTTATGCAGAATCTTTATATGTTTTTCTTGAAAAAAACAAGATAACAAATGCCATTCATTACACCTACTGGTTTGATCATTATGCTACATTATTGTCCATTTTAAGGTCAAAAAACAGAATACAATACTTCATTTCGCGCGCTCATGGCTATGATTTATACAATGAGAGAAGAGAAGAGGGTTATATTCCCTTTCGAAAACTGCAATTACAGTATGTAGCAAAACTGTATCTGATTTCAAGACACGGATTGAAATATATAACCGAAAAATACCCGAAATACAAAACAAAGTATAAACTTTCTTATTTGGGAATAGATAATATTATTAATTCAATAAAAGAGAAACAGACGCCATCTTACCTACTTGTAAGCTGTTCCAGGATAGTTGACATAAAGCGGGTTGATAAAATTATAGAATCGTTGGCCTTTATAAAGGATATTTCTGTAAAATGGGTACACTTTGGAGATGGCCCTTTATTTGGAGAAATAAAGAAATTGGCAGATCAACTTCTACCCGAAAATATTGAGGCTGTGTTCTTTGGACATGTAGACAATAAGGATATATATAAGTTCTATCTTACTGAAAAGGTGGACTGTTTTATCAATCTTTCTTCCACAGAAGGTTTGCCTGTTTCCATAATGGAAGCTATCAGTTTTGGAATTCCGATAGTGGCTACCAATGTTGGAGGTAGTTCAGAAATAGTTACGGCTAAAGTTGGGATATTGGTACAGGCAGATTTTGAGGTTGAGGATGTTAAAAATATAATTCTACAAATGCTTTTAGCCAAATCGAGAAATTCTCTTTTCCGAAATGGCGTACACAAATTCTGGGAAGAGAATTTCAACGCCAGTAGAAACTATCCAAATTTTATCGATAATATTTTAAGTGATTATAAACCCTCTAAAAGTATTGAGAATCATGAAATATAATCCTCTCGTTTCAGTTATCATGCCCGTTTATAATTACGGACATTTAATTAAGGAAAGTATTGACAGCGTTCTCGCTCAAACCCTGCCCGATTTTGAACTGATCGTAGTTAATGACGGCTCGACGGATAACAGCAGAGAAATAGCGCATTCTTATCTCGATAAACGCATTAAAATTATTAATTTTCCTGAAAATAGAGGATGTTATCCGGCAATGAATGCCGGCATGAGAGTTGCTAAGGGTGAATATCTCTGCGTGGTTGGATCCGATGACATAAACTTGCCTAAGCGCTTGGAGAAACAATATCTTTTTTTGGAAGAAAATAAAGAATTAGGGATGATCGGAAGTGCATTTCAAATGCTTAATGACCCTCTTCCTTATTATAAAGAAACCGATTACGAGACTATTAAAGTATTATTTTTGCGTAATTGTTATTCGAGCCATGCTACATGTATGGTTAGAACTGCCCTTGTTCAAAAGTACGATTTATATTATAACGAATCATATACCTATTCTTCCGATTATGACTGGCAGGTAAGGGCATTATCCTTATTTCCGGCCAGCAATATTAATGAAATCTTTTATCAGATCCGGATGCATGAACAACAAATTACAAAAAGAAAAGGTAAAGAACAGTTTTTCTTTATGGTGCAAATTCGCATGAAACAACTTTCATTTTTTAGGATCAAACCTACTGAATCTGAGAAAGCATTGCATAATTCTTTCATTAATGGTATGGCCGATTGCCATTTTGATGAAAAATTAATTAACCAATGGATAGATAAACTACTGGAAGCTAATCGAGTAACACGATATTATTCACAGCAAAAATTACAGAATTTTTTGCAAGCACATTGTAATCAATATGTTTTTCAAATGAAACAAACATGAACTCCTACAAGGAAATATCTTATACTCTTGACCTTTTAATCCAACAAATTGCAAAAGTGAGTACCCTTGTCCCACAAAATGGGTTAACGACAGGTAAAATCGGCATTGCTATCCTTTTGTACCAATACGGAAAATATAGGAATGATCTTAAAATGACTGATTATGCGGATATCCTGATAGAATTAATATTGCAGGAAATGAAACAGGGCGTTAAAAGAAGGTTTGATGATGGGTTGTATGGTATTGTATGGGGAATCCATTATTTGATCAAAAAAGGATTTGTTCAGGCTGATGAAGATATATTTGATGAAGTGGATAACATTATTTTTCGCGAGAACAATAAAGCATATTTTTTTAACGATCTTGGTGCTGAAGCAGAAAAAGCTTTGTATATATGGAATAGATTTATTTCAGTGACATCCTCTACAAAAAGTAAATGGGAGCAACATATCGAAAATTGCGTAAATCAATTTCATAAAATATTGATTTTAAAATACATTACTTATATATTACCGGTTTTTTCTTGTAGAACTTTAATTCGGTTTTTTCACATATGTCAAACTTTTTGGAAATATGACATGTTTCGACAAGAAATAGGTGTATTATATGAAGAATTACCTGAAATAGTGAGGATTTCTTTCAAAGAAGAGAAAAGTATTTCTGAAAAATATATATTGGCCTCGTTAATTAATGAAATTCCGACACTTGAAGGATGTGTGTCCACTGTTGATCTTCCTCAATCGATGACATTGGTGGATGCTAATAATTTCTACCTAACCCAATGGATTTTAGATAAAAAGATTTCCATACCCAAAACAGTGGACAAAACTATATTATCCATCATAAAAAATCATCGACGAATTAGTGGATTAATAAATCAACTTAATTCGGATAATGCAGCACTGGGTAATGATGCTGGTGGTTTAGCTTGGGTAATTATGCAATGGTGTATCAATAAGGATAATATGCTGACTTCGAGTGATTAATAATAGAAAACGGGACATATCCAATCGATACACAACGAGAATTTTGAACACTTTCCATCATTGAACTTCTAAAACGATATCCTCTCCATCAACTGTATTCCGTTTAACACTCCCTCGTAATTCGGAAACATATCCCACTTTTTCTGTACAATATATTCATACATTGTATCGTGGCACTTCCCGTATTGATGGTCAATGGTGAAGTCTTTATCTGGTTTTTCCATATCATTTACATCCCAAAAATCAATACGGTTAAGATTAGTTCCACTTAGCCGTATGGTTCCCTTTTCACCGATAACGGTCAATTCAGTAAGATAATTGGAGCGAAACACGCTCACGGTTGCGTTTAAGGCACCTACAGTCCCGTTTTGCAGTTCGCATATTGCCGAAACAGTATCATAAACTTCAAATTTACGCATACGACCTCCTACACCATACGCATTTGTGATTTTTCCGAAAAGAAAATAAATCATATCTACGTAATGGCTCGCTTGCGTGTAAAATACGCCACCATCATAAGCTTTGGTCCCATGCCAGTCTATTCCAAAATAATCATCGTCACGATTCCAAAAGATATTACATACAAACTGATAGATCATTCCCAGTTTGCAGGTATCAATCAGGTCTTTCAAAAACACAATCAGCGGGTTGTAGCGGTTTTGAAATACCGGCAATAATTTCTTCTCAGCCTTGTTCACCCTATCGTACATTTCATACAGTTCACGCTGTGTAAGCGATACTGGTTTTTCGCAAATGATATATGGAATATTGGTATGTTCGGCTATTTCAATGACATGGCGCGGGTGCATTCCCGATGGCGTCATCACGGATACCACATCCACATCTCTTAACTGTTTATAATCCGTAAGATAAGGAACAGACAGTTGCCCGGAAACCGTTTGCGCCTTTTTTTCATCGATGTCGCAAACCACCGAGATATCAATACCCTCCACAGCCCGGACCGCCTCAATATGGCGTTCGGATACTCTGCCGCAACCAACCAATGCCAGTTTCATCGTACTCATTTTATTTAATTCTTGTTACATTATTTTTCTCAATTCGGTATTTCTGCCCGCTTTCAGGACAAACCGCCATTCCATTTCCATCGAAATTCAGGCGATGCCCGTATTCGCTCATCCATCCGGTGTGACGGGCGGGATTGCCGACCAATAAGGCATAAGACGGCACATTTTTGGTAACCACCGCTCCCGCGCCGATGAAAGCATAAGCGCCAATGTCGTGTCCGCAAATGACGGTGGCATTCGCGCCGATGGTTGCGCCTTTCCCTACACGGGTTTTAGCAAACGACCCATGGCGGTTGATGGCACTGCGGGGATTAACCACATTTGTGAAAACACACGACGGGCCGAGAAAGACATCATCGTCGCAAGTTACTCCGGTATAAACCGATACGTTATTCTGTACCTTGACGTTGTTGCCCAATATCACACCAGGTGAGATTACTACATTCTGCCCGATATTGCAATTATTCCCGATCACGCATCCGGCCATCAGATGCGAAAAGTGCCAGATTTTGGTTCCTTTGCCGATTTGGCACCCTTCATCGATAACTGCCGTGGAATGTGCAAAATAATCTTTCTCCATCACTTAAAAAATGTTTGAATAGATGTGATGATATGCTTTTGCTCTTCTTCGGAAAGTTCAGTGTGCATTGGTAATGACAATACCGATTGAGCTAATTCGGTTGATACATTCAACTGCTCAGAAGTGGGAACAATATTTTTGAAGGCGTTCTGCTTGTTAAGAGGCAACGGATAATAAATCATAGAGGGTATACCCTGCTTCAAAAGATGTTCTTTTAAGGCATTGCGCATACCATCCTTTACTTTGAGAGTGTATTGATGATAAACATGTGTGGAGTACGACATTTCTTCAGGAAGCGTTATTCCATCTATATTCTTCAAACCTTCGGAATAAATTCTTGCTGCACGTTGACGGGCTTGTATGTATTCGTCCAGATGCTGAATCTTTACATTAAGAATGGCAGCCTGGAGGGTATCCAGACGTGAGTTGCATCCCAATATTTCATGGCAATACTTCTCAATTTGCCCGTGTACCGTCATCGCTCGCAAACGCTCGGCAAGAATGTCATCGTCAGTCATCAGAGCGCCGCCATCGCCAAAACAGCCTAAATTCTTGGTCGGGAAAAACGAAGTGCAGCCGATATGTCCGATGGTTCCGGTTTGTTTTTTGGAGCCGTCGGAAAAAGTATAATACGCTCCGATTGCCTGCGCGTTGTCTTCCACCACGAACAGCCGGTGTTTCTGCGCGAAGTTCATGATCTCTTCCATCGGACAGCTCTGCCCAAAAAGATGAACGGGAATGATAGCTCTGGTTTTCGGTGAAAGTCCCTTCCCGATGTTACCCAATGTGATGTTAAATGAATGGTAGTCCACATCCACCATTACCGGCACTAACCGTAACAGGCCAATCGCCTCGGCTGCCGCCACATAAGTAAATGCCGGGACGATCACTTCGTCACCCGGCTGCAGGTCCAACGCCATCAATGCCAACTGCAGTGCGTCGGTTCCGTTGGCGCAAGGGATAACATGTTTAGTACCTGTATATTGTTCAAGGCTGGCTTTGAACTCATTGATCTGAGGCCCGTTGATAAAGGCGGAATTGTTGATTACCTGCGATATCGCATCATCCACTTCCGGTTGAATCTTTCTGTATTGATCGATAAGGTCGCACATTTTAATTTCCATAGGCGATCAAATGAAGTTACAATTTATCAATATTTTCGCCGCCCTCACTATATGCGTTCTGCAAATCAACAATCAACCCTGCATGTTTACGTATCATTTCGAAATCATAAACGGCATGTTTGGTTGCAACCACCACTACATCGGCATTTGCGAGTATCTTGGGTGACAACTCCACCGATGAAAACAAATGACCCTCGTGTGTGGTAATGTGCGGGATATACGGGTCGTTGTAGGAAACAATTCCGTTTTTCTTTGCTACTTCATCAATTATTTCAATAATAGGGGATTCGCGTTCATCATTGATATTTGGTTTGTAAGCTACGCCCAAGAAAAAGACTCTACTACCGTTTATTGACTTCTTTTTCCGATTGAGCGCCGAGTTGATTTTGATGTACATATAATACGGCATCCGCATGTTAATATGTCCGGCAGTATGTATCATGCTCAAGTCAAAATTATAAATCTTAGCGATATATTCTAAATAAAACGGATCGAACGGGATACAATGGCCTCCGATACCCGCCCCGGGATAAAACGCTTGAAATCCGAATGGTTTGGTTTTGGCAGCTTCGATCACTTCCCAAATATTGATATCCATTTTACCTGCCAACAAGGCCAATTCGTTGATGAGGCTGATATTGACCAGACGGTAGGTGTTTTCAAGAATCTTGACCATTTCGGCTACACGTGGCGAACTTACCGTATGAATTTTTTCGATAGCTTTTGAATAAATACTTTTTCCTATTTCCAATCCCTCCGGTGTGATAGCTCCAATTACTTTCGGGATATTTTTAATATGGAAGAAAGAGTTGCCCGGATCAATCCGTTCGGGAGAAAATGCCAACCAGAAATCCTTGCCGTGCTTCATACCCGATTCCTTTTCAATAATCGGCATCATGAACGTTTCGGTAGTGGTGGGATAGGTAGTGCTTTCGAGGCATATGAACACTTCACGTTTCATGTATTGCCCAATACTGACACATGCCGATTCGATATAACTCATATCGGGCTTTTTAAAACGGTCTAACGGTGTCGGAACGCAAATTAACAAAACATCACAGTAATTAATTTTCGAGAAATCGGTTGTAGCTTTTAAAAACTCATTACTAATCGCCTCTTTCAACGCAGCATCACGGATATCCTTAATATAGTTTTCACCCTGGTTGATTTTATCAACATATTCCTGAGATTTGTCGAAACCAATTACATGCAGTTCAGCTTCTGCAAAAGCCACCGCTAAAGGTAAGCCCACATATCCCAAGCCGACTACCCCAATAACTTCCTTATTGTTATCGATTTTCTTCCGTATGTCCACTTTGTTATTTTATAGAGGTAAAATTTTATTTTGCTTCATAAACTATTCTTTAATATTTTTTTTACCGGCATAAAAAAACGCTCTATCAACCGTAGATCTTCAGTAATAATATCAGCTGTACCCAGTATCTGTTGGGTTATGGGTAGTGTTTTTTCATAATTGGTTTTCATCCCGTTTGGGAATTGAATTTCCACCACGTAAAATCCTTCGGCGTCTGGAACACTTGATATGCTTTCAATTCTTCCAATTAAATAACCAAACTCCTGGTCCGGGAAATTGTTGATGCGGACATTTGCTCGCTGCCCTATCCTGACCTTCCCTGCGCCCTGAACAGGAAGCATGGCTTTACCTTTAGGTGTATCCTGTTGGGACGGGATAACCGTAAAAACGGTCTCACCAACATTTACGTTTTGATTGCTGCTCCAAATTCCCATTTGCGTAACAAAACCGTCGATGGGGCTCACTAATAGATAATCGCGCTCCCACTCTTTTATCTGAGCATTGAGTGCTTCAGCAGCATTTTGTAACGAAAGCTGGTACTTTCGCTCCAATTCTGTAGCCTGTTGCTGAAGATCCAACAGGTTTTCTTCGCCTTGCATGAGCTGTAATTCTGACTGTTTGAGCGATGCATTAAAGGAAAGATACACTTGCTTGTTTTGTAAAAAGCTGCTTTTAGATAAATCGTATTCATTACCCGAAATTACGTTTTTTGATAAAAGAATGGAGTCGCGCTCGAAAATACTTTTTGATGTCTTGAATTGTTCATTTACGACCGGCTCCTGTTTGATGATGCGATCGTAATATTCTTTTTGAGTTACCAACTGTTGTTTTTGTGAAGCAATTTTTTGAGGATAATAATTTAATGTTTTATAATTCTGATAATCGCTCAAACTGTTGAGAAAAGCGGCATAAACGGATTGGATGCTTCCCAAGGCAAACGATTTTTCTGCAAAAACGGACAATGCCGTTTCATCGGAATAGTCCGATGCTTCCCATCGTTTTATCGTTTGGATAAGCAATAGCATATCTTCGCTGTTTGCCGGATTCTGGATAACCGCCAGTGGCGTTTGAGCTCCAACCGCCTCGTTGTTTCTAACGAATATTTCATCAATCTTTCCCGTGGATCGGGCAATGATGCTCGCAGGAGGTTCTAATGAAGTTACAGTAATTTCGGCCGTTATTACATCGGGATACTTAAAGAACCAACTGCCAACAAGTAATAACAAAACAATAGTGAACAATGTAGTTATTCCTCTTCTTAATATCCACGATGGAATTTGACTCATCACCTCCTGGACTTCCTCGCTGCGAAGCTCTATTTCCTTGTATTTTTTAATTTTTTCACCCATGCTTTGCGTATTATTTCCAAGTTTCAATAGGCTCTTTACCAATTCGTAATATTTCACTTTCAGAACTGTAAGTTAATCATGTGTACCTTCTCCGACAACTTTTTTCCCTATTATGGACCTACTTAAAAATGGCTTTATATATATGTAGAACAAAAATCTTTCGTTTACTAACTGTTAAAACAAATCATTAACCTCAAATACGTGGAACCCATATGCTTTGTATCATAGCATACTTAATATTGATATAACTTCTTGAATCAGGACAAAACTATTTTTAATTTGTAATGTTTTTTAATATATAGTTGATACATAACATAAAGTCATTTTCAAACAAACTGAAACGCTGTCGCTAATTCCTAATTAACTATAAAATTAAAATAATACTATTTTTCTCAACTTTACATTCTTTTAATTTATATCTTTTCTTAGTTTATTGAATATCATTCTAATCTCCTCAGTATTAGGCGATGGGGCATTACTATTTATAAGGTTACCCTTTGGATCGTAAATTATATATCTAGGAATTGTATTAACTTTCAATTTACTTAAGTATGAAGAAGTTTTTGAATTTATAATGGAGTAACTATTCGCGTCGATTTTTTCATCCTTACAAGCTTTTAGCCAATTGCTTTTAATATCATCTTTTGCCAAATATATAAAAACAACATTTTTATCTTTAAATTCTGATTTTAACTTTCTGCTATATTTGAATGCTTCTCTGCACGGAGCACACCAACTTGCCCAGAAATCAATATACAAAATAGATCCCTTATATTTATTTAATACAGACTGCAAAGTATAAGTATTACCATTCATATCTTCAAGAAGAAGTTCATTTTTTTGAGAAAAATCAATTTCGTATTTTCTCAATAATTTTTTTGTAAATATCGAATCGCCAAATAAATTTATGAATTTTCTATTATATTCTTCGATACTAAAAACATTGCCATTCTCAAAGATCTTATCTAACTCCAAAGCCATAAAATGACGTTTGGCATTATTAGTCAAGAAATCTAGGCTAAAGATGGTATCAAATCTTTCTTCATAATTATGACGTTGATAGCCTTCACCTCTAATCATCGGTATAGCATTTAATCGTGTATTTAGTTTATAAGACAATATGTCTCTGTAATTTTTGTAATTTAATAAAGAGTCTTCATTTTCTGAAAAAAGCACAGTGTCAGAAAGTAACTTGTTGAAGTTATTATCAAAGGGTAATAGGCCATTTTTCTTAAAAGAAATATATATTTTAGATACTAAATTGTTGTAACGATATTGAAAACTATTTATTGACAAAACATTCCTTTTTTGCAAAGAATCTAGTAAATACTTTTCAGTTTGTAGTTCACTAATTAATAATTCTCTAAATTTTTCTTTACTAATTTTCGGGATTGTGTTACTAAAGTATTGATACCTGTATAAGGCTTCAATCGGAATATTGTCTTCTTTTGTTATTTCTAAATTATAATTTACCTCTTGTCTATTAGTTGATCTATTCATTATTTCAGCAAAAGGCTTATCATCTTCGTAATTAAAAATAATAGTATTGGACTTGCAAACTTAATTGAGACAAAAAGTTAAGCGACATTTTTAATTGATTCTTTTTTAATATTATACTGATTCCAAAATTCATCAATGGTTAAGTTTCCCAATGCTGAGAATCTTCTTTTATGATTATACCAGGATTCAATATATTCAAATACATACAAGCGCATTTGCTCTCTTGTTTTGAGTTTGGTACCATAGACCAATTCAGATTTGAAAGTTTTGAAAAAGCTTTCAGCCACGGCATTATCCCAACAATTTCCCTTTCCACTCATACTTTGTTCCAGCTTCAAGGATTTCAACAGATTGACAGTCTGTTTGCAAGCATATTGTATGCCCCGGTCAGAATGAAATATCATTCCTTCTCCAAAAGGTCTGTTCCTATTGGCCATCCTGATGGCCGGAACTACGGTATGGGATGCATTCATATGATCGCTTATGGACCATCCGATCAGTTTGCGGTCAAAAAGATCCAGCACACAGGTCAGATAAAGAAATCCATCCTTACACGGAATATACGTCAGGTCAGAGACACACGCTTTCACAGGCTCATTCTGATTAAATTCGCGATTCAACAGATTTGGAGCAACCTTATAGTTGTGAGAGGCATCCGTCGTCACTTTGAATCGTCTCGAGAGTTTGCTGCGCAAGCCCATTTTCCTCATGTGGCATGCTACAGTGGTTCTCGAGACAGGAGTTCCGGATACCTGCAAATCCTTTGCCAGCCGGGGGCTTCCATTGCGTCCCCTGGCTGCAAAATATGCATCCCTGATCTTTTCGTCCAGCTCCATATATTTGCGCTTACGTTGGCCCTCCGGATCTTTAAGCCAGCGGTAATAACTGCTCCTGGGGACTTTCAGTACTCTGCACATCACCTCGACCGTCCATTGTTTCGAGTTATATTCCTTTATAAAGAGATAGATCAACGATCTCTCTTGGAGATGATGCTCAAAGCTTTTTTTAATATGTCCCGCTCCGTTTCAGCCTCGCCAAGGCGTTTTTCCAGTTCAGCAATCCTTTTGGTATCTTCACTTAATGACTGGACACCGTGTCCGGGGAAACTGGCTTCTCCTTTCTGCTGGTATTCTTTCCGCCAACGATATAAAAGAAAGGGGGCAATACCCAATTCCTGTGCAAGCTCGGAAATATTCTTGCGTTCTAAACTGAGTTTGACCGCATTCTCTTTGAATGCCTTGTCAAAATGGGTTCTTTGTTTTCTCATATTACACAAAAATAAGCGTTTATGCTTAACTCTGTGTCCCGGCTAAGTTAGTAATTCCATATCACCTTTCTCAAACAAATACAAGGCTTCATTTACGGCATTATATTTATGGGATAATTCAACATGTTTTCTTTTAGTGTTAATTCTAAGAGTGTCGGATACACTTGGCCTTATAGAATAAAACTTTTGGTATAATGAGTCGTTGACGTAGAAAACATCATATTCCGTTCTTATTTTTAAGTTTCCATCGAGCATTTTGAAATTGATACTATCTGGACAATTTTTAAAAATAAGAACAATATTTTTTTCTTTTTCTTCAATATTTTTATCGTTTTTGTTGAAACAACTTGTAAATAAAATAATCAAAGAGAAACTAAATAATAAAAGAAAAAGATGTTTATAAATTTTCAATATAATATATTTCATTAGTAATTTATTATTTAAATTTTGAGCTACTTCAAAATTTTTACATATATAAATAGATTTATTAAAAACATACTTAAATAGTAAATTTTGAAGTAGTTTAAAAATCACAGAAAATCAATTAAATAATTGGGATTGATAAACTTCCATAGATGAATCGAGTATAAATGGTTAATTATTAAAGTAATTCCATTTATATTTCTATATTTATTTAGCAATCCCAAATAATTCATTATTATCCGCAATAAGATGTTGTCGAACAACTGTCACAGCACCAATTATATTCAAGACCCAGTGCCCAAGCATGAGCAATCGCATTATCTACCTCTTGAAAAGATAGATTACATTTGATGACAGTTTCGGCTGGATCAATGTAAACTATCCTGTAACCGCATGTTCCTGATACTCCAGATCCTCCGAAAATAGCTTTCATTTCTCGGTTTTCAAGAACAACCGCATCCTTCAATTTAATTTTACTTAATTTTTTCATTTGTAAAAATTTAAATTTGTACCAAAGATTATTTCCAATTGTTGATTTAACAATTATTACGACCCTTTGATTTAGCAGTAATTTTATAGCTTATATTCACCATATTCCGTTATCTTTTAGAGATTCATTTACCCAACTCCAACTGGTTTTTAACCAATTCGTAATATTTGCCACGCAAAGCGGTCAGTTCTTGGTGTGCACCTTCTTCCGCTACTTTTCCCTGGTCTAACACCACTATTTTGTCGGCATTGCGTACCGTGCTTAATCGGTGTGCCACCACAACTACCGTCTTCCCTTTATAAAACTCCTGTAGGTGTTTCATGATTTCTTTCTCGTTATTGGCATCTAAAGCATTGGTGGCTTCATCGAGAAAGATAAATTCCGGGTTTTTATATACGGCCCGGGCAATCAGGATGCGTTGACGCTGGCCTTGGCTTATTCCGCTTCCCTCCATTCCGATCTTGGTATTGTAACCCAAAGGCAGGGAATCAATAAAATCACGAATATTGGCAACTGTTACGGCATGACGAAGTTTCTCTATGTCAACATAATCATTTCCTACACCGATGTTTTGTGCGATAGTGTCCGAAAAGATAAATCCGTCCTGCATGACCGAGCCGGATTTGCTCCGCCACAAGTGCGGATTGATTATGCTTAACGGTGTCTCGCCCACTTTGATGGTTCCCTTGTTGGGCTCGTAAAAACCCAACAATAGTTTTATTAACGTGGTTTTTCCGCTTCCGCTAGCTCCCACTATGGCGGTTACTTTTTCCTGAGGAATAGTCAGATTGATATTATCCAACACATAATCACGGTCGGCGCCGTCGTAACTGAATGAGAGGTTTTCGATGGAAATGTCGCGTTTATCGGGCAATACAGTCAATTTGTTTTCAATGGTTTCTTCTTCGTCTTCTTTGCCGTGAACTTCGTTCAACCGCTCCAAACTGATTTGGGCATCCTGGAATGAACGGGCGAAACCGATAAACTGCTCCACCGGCGCGGACAGTTGTCCGATGATGTAGGTCAGCGCCATCATCATTCCCAGTGTCATTTTATAATACTCCCAATAATTCAGACCACAGGGTAAGTTTAATAAAAAACGATTAAATTTGCTCATTATGTCAACAAGAAGAAAGAAACACAGTGCAGCTTTCAAGGCCCAGGTTGCGATAGAGGCAATCAAGGAAGCTGAAACACTTAGCGAGCTGGCCAAGCGGTTCGATGTGCATCCACAAATGATCTCCAACTGGAAACGGGAGTTCCTGGCCCGAGGAGCAGAGATATTCTCAACCAAGGCCCCAGACGAGGAGGTTGCCAAACGGGAGAAGGAATTGTATGAGAAAATAGGCCGTTTGGAGGTAGAAGTGGATTTTTGCAGGAGGGCCTCAGAGCAATTGGGGATACTGAAGTCCTCAAAAAAATAGTATCCCCGAGAGATGATTTGAGCCAACGACGCCAGTGTGAGCTTCTCGGATTGAATCGCAGCATGCAGTATTACAAGCCTGCCGTAGAGGATCCTGCAAACCTCGAACTGATGCGTCTGATGGACGAAGAATACATGGAACATCCAACAAAAGGTGTTTTGGGGATGGTTGATTTCCTGCGTGCAATGAGTATCCTGACAGGTCCGAAGCGTGTCCGTCGATTGCTTCGTAAAATGGGCATCATGGCCATTTATCCGAAACGAAACCTCAGTAAGCTTGGATTGAGCAAATACATTCATCCCTACAGGCTTAGAGGTCTTGAGGTCACGCACTCGAATCATGTATGGTGCATCGATATCACGTACATACCCATGGCAAAAGGATTCCTTTACTTGACGGCTATCATTGATGTATATAGCCGGTATATTGTTGGCTGGGACATTCACAATACGCTGGATGCTGAAAACAGCCTGAATGTGCTTCGTAAGGCAATCCTCGTGCATGGCAAGCCGGAGATTGTAAACTCTGACCAAGGCTCTCAATTTACGTGTCCAGGTTGGATAGCGTATCTTGAAAGCCAGGAGATCACTATCAGCATGGACGGGAAAGGCAGGGCGCTTGACAACGTCTGGATAGAACGCTTCTGGCGCACACTCAAACAAGAATATGTCTATATTTGTCCGGCCGGGAACGGCAACATACTGCGAAAGGGGTTGATTAAGTTTATCACCTATTACAACAACCGGCGACAGCATCAAAGCCTTGATAGAAAAACGCCCTTTTCCTGGTATGAGTATGCAGCCTGATTCGTTTCCATTGCAAACAAAGGTAATGCCTGTCCCGGAACCTGTCAAGGCTGTGACAAGCGACCTAAAGAGAACCCGTTCCAGGCACAGAGAGTGGTTTACAATGGGAACGAACTAAACTTAAAAACGAGATCCTATGGTCTGACAAGTGGGGAGTAGAACATTTGTCCTTCCACAACAGCTTTGGCAGCTATAAACGAAACAATGATATTGGTGGTCTGGCTGAAGAACACGGAACCGACCTGTTGGAGTTGACCCAAAACCAATCCCTTTATCCCGATCTTGAACAGTTTTACCTGGATGCGTTCCCATTGCCAGCGCTTTTGCTTTTCACAATTGTTCAGTTTGATTTCCTGCATTCCCGTAATCAGCTGGATGATGTTGCTCTGTTCTCCGGCCGACTGGGCGAAACGTTTGTGGTCCAGCTCGCGGCGGTATTTCATAAAGAAGAGTATCCAAGCCACATACAAGGCGTTTCCGGCAAGGAAGATACCGAGGATGATCAAGTTGTAATACGCCAAGACAAAGGCGAACACGAAGAAGTTGACAAACGAGAAAAGCGTGCTGATGGAATTGCCCGTAAGGAACGTTTCGATGCGTCCGTGGTCGCCGATACGTTGCATGATATCTCCCGTCATTTTCGTGTCGAAATAACGGAGCGGCATTTTCATCAATTTAGCCAAAAAATCGGAAATAAGAGCAATGTTTATCCTTGTGTTCATGTGCAACAATATCCAGCTCCGGATAAACTCCACGGAAAGGCGGGCGACGAAGATAACAAGCTGGGCAATCAGTATGAGCGTGATAAAACCCAAGTTTCCATCGCGGATACCCACGTCCACCAAGGATTGTGTAAGAAACGGAAAAATCAGTTGCAGGATACTCACAACCAACATTCCCAACACCAATTGTACCAACTGGCTTTTGTAGGGTGCAAGGTAACGCAGGAAATAACGTAAACTGCGGTTGCGGTTTTCTTTTTCGTCTTCTCGGTCGAAAAACTCGGGACCGGGTTCTAAAAGCAGTGCCGTTCCTTTTTCCTCCTCGTCTTTTTTGGTACTGTACCAGCATTTCTTGAAATCGACTTCGTCATATGTTACCAAACCCAACGCGGGATCCGCCACGTAAATCCGGTGTCCTGCTTTTTTATCCTTCTTGATGTTGTGAACTACCACAAAGTGGTTCTGTTTCCAATGCACGATGCAGGGTAACGGCGCGTCTTTTACCAGCTGCTCAAATGAAATCATCACTCCCGATGTGCGAAACCCGATATGTTCCGCTGCATCGCTTATTCCCAACATGGATACACCTTCACGTGTAATAAACGAATATTGACGAAGTGTTTCCAGGCTGTAGTGTCTGCCGTAGTGTTTGGCTATCATGCGCAGGCAGGTGGGGCCGCAGTCCATGGCGTCAAGCTGGGTGTAAGTTGTAAATAAATTTAATTTCATTAATTTCAATGTTGATGATTTCCAAAGTTCAAGCATATAAAAAACGTCTTATTTTTAAATTGCAACAATCTCTCTCAACAAACAGTACTGTTTTTACTTTTTATTTAAGATTAGTAATTGCATAAATTAATTTTCTATCTTTCTCTTCATAAAGCTGAAGACGTTGTATTTTCCCGTTTGGAAAAACTAAAAAAGCCATCGGAATGGAATGAATATAATATTTATTTTGCAATCCTTTTACATCATCTTTAGCTAAAAGGCTTCGCCAGGGTATCTGCTCTCTTTTCATTAATTTTTTCCATTCTTCAACTGTTTCCGGTTCGTCAATTGAGACATAAGTCATATTCAGCTTTTCTTGTAAATCATTATGAATTTTTTTAAGATTGGGTATTTGTTTATGACAGGGTCCACACCAAGAGGCTGAAAAAATTACGAGATTATATTTTGTAGTGTCTTGAATAATTGGTTCGAGTTTATTTGTTTGCCAATCCGGGAGAGTGGAATTTTCAAAAAAATTCATATTTAAATACTCTTTAATTTTATTCCCGTAGTATGAATTTTTATTTTCAACAGAGAAGTTATTAAATATGCGTGCAATATCTTCTTTACTTTTGTATCTGCCAATAGATCCGTATAAAGCAGACATCAGATGATGTGAATCAGGAGAAAGCGATACTATTTTCTCATATTTACTTATGCGTTGGTCATAACTTAACGTGTCTCTCCAGAAAAGACTAAATCCCTCATTCAGTGCTTTTGCCATTAAATACATTGTTTCATCGTCTTTATTTGAAAAAAGGAAATCGTCAGTATAGAATTTTTTACCTTGATATTCAAAAATATCAGATTTGATAAATGAAGCTGAGAGCTTAGACTCTTCTCCGACTGTGAAACTATCATATTTTAAAGTATCTAACTCCAAAGGCATATACACAACAAATTTGTATTCTATGCTGTCATTATTTTGTTTGCCATACAGTTTCATCCCGGAATGTTTCTTATACACTGTATCGGAGTATTGAAATATCCAATTCTGCTTGTCGATAGAACTGCCGATCACATTGTGCTTTTCTAATCCCGATAAAGCTATTTCAAGACGAACTTGATCGTACTCTTTACCGTTGAGTTTAAGTTCAAGAGAGCAATTCTTGTTAATTTGTGCCTGCAATGTAGGTACACAAGAAAGAAATGAAAGTAAAATAATCAAATTAAATTTCATAATTTAAAAAAGTATAAAAATGGGGGTTATTTCAGAAACATGACTAGCTCATCATTCTGTCTTTGTTCCATTCAACAGAATAGTTGACAAACTAATTTTACTTCTGAGACACCCCCACTTGATTTTCAATTAATTAGAAAACACATGCACATGAACTATCTCCAGGTACCAAAACTCCACTTGAACAATACCCTTTTGTAAGTTTATCATTCACAATACCCCAACATTCAGCTCCGACTATACAGGCTAATTCAGTACAATCGGCATTGTTGTCGCCACTTCCACCGTAAATCATTTTCATTTCACGGTCTTCCAAGATAACTGCTTCTTGCAGTTTGATTTTACTTAATTTTCTCATAAGCATATAATTTTTAAATTATTAATTATACCTGTTGTCGTTTTAAATAACAACAGCTTTCTATATCCTAAAACCGGATAATATTTTCAATTTATTAATTTTCAGAGTAATCACGAAATAAAAATAGGGCTGTTCTAACTTCGATTTTATTTCCATTTGTTCAAGTCTATACGAATATTTTCTAAATCAACTTAAAATTTCCATTATCCTTTTCATTCTCATGTTAAGGTCAAAAATGGATGATCTTTCAAGGGCTTTTTTAGACAAATCATCTCTTAATTCTTTATTGGTAATTAATTCTCGTAATGCTTCGTAAATTTCACGGTAATCATTTTTAACTAAACATCCATATCGCCCATCATCGAGTAATTCAGAAGGGCCTACCGTATTGGTGGCAAGAATTGGCTTACCTAAACAGATGGCTTCTGCTACAACGTTTGCATACCCTTCCGCTATGGATGTATGCACAAACACATCACACCCCTTTAGATATGGGAAGGGATTATCACAAAAACCTAATAATGTGACATTCTCTTCCAAAGAAAGTTTTCTTATCGTTTCTTCTAGGGAAATTCTTAAGCTACCTTCACCAATGATCCAGAGGTAAAAGCTCAACCCGTTATCCTTCAAATCACCCAAAACGAATAACAGCCTGTCATACGCTTTTTCCGCATCCAGCCTTCCTATGCAACACAGTGTAATTTCATTATTTCTTTTTACCGAATATTCATTACTTAAACGAATTATTTTTTGTCTGTCTGTCAGATTGTATACAACTGATTTATCTACCGGTATATCTCCAAATCTCTCTATAAAACGCGGTAATGTTTCCTTTGTATTAAATAAGATCTTATCAAATTTCAAATAACAAGATATCTCTTCTTGTAAATCTTTAAAAAACACACGTGTATAATGTAAATTATATAAATCAGTCCTCACCCATGCATGTTTTTTAGCATTTGTTTTTCTATTTGCAATAAATTTTGTCGCGCTACCCTCCAAAAAGGCTACTTCAATATCGTACTCTTTTATAGTATACTTCTCAAAATAATCTAAGGTAAACCAGTTAACTTCCGTTGGAATATCTTTCAAATAAACTCCATACTTGTTAAAAAGGAGCAAATCGATCTCAAAGAGACTATAGTCTAAATTTTCAAGCCATGTTATTAACTGTTTCTCTGCACCTCCATGACTTAAATTGGGTATGCAAAACAGTATTTTCCTTTTTGATTTTGGTGGTTTTGATAATATGAATTTCGATTTATATAATGTTGCTATTTTTAATCTTAAAGAATCAAAATCTAACTGTCTGTTTTCAAATAAGGCAATATACTCGTTTATCTCATCTATCGCATTACTATCCAATAAAACTATTTCTGACGCAATATAGTTTAAAAATTCTGTTTGAATCATCATTATTTGCAATTTAAAGTCTGCGTCCGGTACTCTTTGCTGTAGTTTACATGAAACCAAGTATTCACCAAGAGATCCAATCTTGAAATTATTCATAATCATGTCTGCCAATAACGCATAGCTATTGCTGAAAATATTGCTCCCTTTATACAGACCGGATGAAAAATTAAATCTCATTAAGGAAGATTTTCTAAACATCAACGAAGAGAAAAAAACAGGATTACAAAAAATGATTTCGTATATTAGTTCATTGGAAGAATAACGGCCTTCAATTTTGAAATTACAATAGTCATGAAAATTCACACCGGTACAAACACAATCATCGTCCAAATTACTTTTCAAATAATCATACTGTTTTTTCAATTTATCTGCACTTATCACACAATCTGACTCTAAAAAAGAAATATATTCTCCTTTAGATTGCGAAATTCCCTGTTTAAATAATTCAACGAACCCGGATGAGGCTTTAATGTATCTGACACTATTATCCTGAATATCATGAATAACATCGATAGTCTCATTTGAATTGCTTAAATCCAGTACAATGATTTCAAATAAGGACAATGTTTCTTCTAAAATACTTCTGATACCGTATTGGCATGGACATCCTGTATCTTTAATAATATAAACTATGCTGACTTTAATATCTTCCTTATCCATGCATACACAATTATCAAATTTTTATACTTTTTCCAAGGATGAATCAGTTTTGTTTTAACAATTACAACCGAAACGAGCAATGAATTATTTTATTTCAGAAACACATTGTTATAAAGGTCATCTATAAATTAATACAGGGATTCGATTAACGCCCTGTAATTCTCTTTCATATGGTGGATTGAATACCTGTCTTCATACGTTTTTAAGGCTCCTGCACTTAACCGATTGCATAAATCCTGAGAGTCTAATAGCTTTGTTATTGCCTCAGCCAAATTTCGTGAGTATTCTTCTGGCTTGTTCCTGTTGCCTATTTTCGCAACCAAACCATTGATCTCATTTTGAAACATATTTCTAATCCCGACACCATTCGATGTGACAATGGGTAAACCGAACATCATCATCTCAATTCCCACAAAACTGCATTGTTCGTAATAGGAGGGAATTACTCCTATGTCTGCAACGGATAGCCATTTGTATATATTGTCCTTATCTAACAGGCCTGTAAAGGTTATGGATAAAGTACACGATGATTTGGCCTGTATCAGCTCTCTTAAAGACTGTTCATTGGCATCACCGATAATCACAAGCCTTACATTCCGATTTGTTTTTAAAATTAATTTCATTGCCTCCATTAAGGCAAATATCCCTTTTTGTTTAGTCGGCCGTCCAATGACCACAAGGATCTTTTCATCATTTCTTATATTCAACGAATTTCTTATTTCTTCCGAATTTTTCCGTTTTGAGACAATGCTGGATTCCCGCAATCCGTTTGGGATAAATGAGATTTTTTTCTTATTCAATTTATAAACGGAGCGCAAAACAGCATAAGAATCCGGCGATAAACAGATAATCCGATCCGCAAATCCATACATCCTTTTTTCTTCTTCATAACAATTAGAAAAATCCCTTTTTGCATTTCTTGACTGGTCGGTACTAGAAGATTTATTTTTGGTCAGCTGCTTGTACTCTTTTAAATTCCCCATTAGAGGTGCCGTCCATCCGAAATCATGGATGGTAAAAATAATTTTGGACAAGGGAAATGTTTTCTTCAGCGATTCCATAAGATCACCGCACGGCGAGTGATTTAAAAAGAAAATATTATTAGGATCGTCTTCAATATATAATCTCAAAAACTTATCCATCACCTGCACATGATGCAAAAAATGGCCTTTCATAACGGGAAAAAGTAACTTTTTAGTCTCTTTTTCTTCAACGATACTGAATTCTTCCGTGTCGGCGTTAAAAATAATCAGACAGATGCTATGTCCGGATGATTTAAAACAATGCAATAATTCCCGCAGGTACGTGCCGATTCCATTCTTTTGGGAACTGATATATTCATCGAAAATATAAATGTTTTTCATTTTGCGAATATGATTTTTAATAACTTTCCGGCCAAGCCATCTTTTAATCCTAACGGATAGGAAGATATTTCATTGGATATGTCTGTTGACTCCATGATAACAAAATCAATGACGGATGTATTGTAATCCTTGATGTTCCCGGTATTATAAAAATTTCTAAACACATCCAGCAATATACTTATCGATGTATCTTTTATCCGTTCTTTTAACAATGAGCATATTGCATATATATCCGATAAATACCTGTCGTCAAAAGGTAATCCTGTATTTTGATCAAGCGCTCCTTTTACATGGTATATCACGTAATGCAGCAGTCCTTCAAATCCTGTCTCCAACGAAAGATCTGAAATTCTTCTCGGATCCACTTCCATAATTTTCTTATCAATCTCATCGCATATTTCAACACCGGACCCTTCTACAAATTTATTCTGGATTAAATATTCGATTCCCCACCCAATTCCGGCTAATCCGTTGCCCAATGAAAAAGGCAAACCTTTATTTACTTTCGCTATAATATTTTCGAGTAAATCAAATGCAAAATCGGAAAATATTTCATTTTCTTTTTTTCTGGAATATTCGGATAACGCTAGAACAATTCCCATTTGTCCTTCGAGAAGTCCAATATCAGTCATAAAAAAAGATTGTAGCATCAAAGTATGTGCTATCCTATCAGAATCAATGAAATTTATACCACATTTTTTCATTACTTTTTAACAGAGAAAATTTATTTTTCTAATTCAATTATTTCAATAGGATTCTTAGCACCATAATAAACCACTTTACCTTCTTCTACAAATCCATAACTTACTCTTTGAAATCGATTCTTCCTTATTTTCTGTAATTGCAAATAGTTCTCACATTCAATAATATTTTTTCGATTGGGCATTTCAATGAATTGATTTTTTACTTTATTCAGGCCAATCGCTTCAAAACAGAATATTTTTTCCGAATCTTCTACTTTCAATATCAGTCCAGGCAAGCCATACAATTTCCAGGGGCCATCATTTATGGGGATATCCGTCGTAAACCACACCGAGTATGTTCTACCTCTGAACTCAGTAACACCTTTTTGACAAACATAATTCAATAATGTTAGTGTGTCGTCGGTAATTATCCATTCATGCAATACCGGTTGTTCTTGTAACCGAAAGAAAGTATCAGAATAGTCATCAGTGATTACTATTTTTTGTTCAGATCGGTTCTTATAAATTTTAGCGGATTCTCCTTCACTTGCATCAATCATATGATAAATTGACATTTTTTTCTCTAACTTTAGCTGAAGTTCTTCAGGATCCACTCGAAAGCTGATCTTTCGATATACAGGATTCATCGCTAAATTAGCACCATCTATCGAATCACGTTTTTTTTTGTTCCAATCATAATATACCGACCAATCATTGCCAACAGCTAAGACCATAGTGTCTGTTTGTATTATCACTTCTTCCTGTTTATTTGCTTGATGTTTAAATACAAATAGAACATTTAATAGTATTGAATCCAGCCTATTCTCATTCGAAAAATTCCTTGTCGACGAAAGCACCATAACGGATAATGAATCAAAACCGTACATCATCAAGAAAAGGGAGACGCAAAAAAAAAGTTTTTTCCACCCATTGACCATTTTTAATTTTGTTTAAAGTATAAATTGAATTAATCCATAACTTTTTTAAATACAACTTTTTCCATATAATGGAGAGGTACAATCTTAACTCTTTCTTATTATTAGTTTAATTTAGATATTTAATTCTACAGAATTCGGATAATCCTCTCCATTAAAAGGCGAAATCTATGCCCCTTAAGCGTGATTAGCAATTTAAAATGGAAACCTGTGTACAATCTCCATTAGTTGCACATCTAGTATTAAGATCTGCGTGCATAGTTGATGTGCTTGCATAGAATTTTGTCCAACTTGAAGCATAGGGAGGATTGGTTTGTCCTATACAACTACAACTAAAACATCCTCCAGTTAATCCGCCACTTCCACCAGAAATCAATTTCATTTCATGATTGTCGAGGACAACTGCCTCCTCTAGTTTAATCTTACTTAATTTTTTCATAAAACATAATTTTTTGTCTGCAGCAAGGTTTATTAGACATGCCAACAAATTATTTTATGCTGCCTCGTAATTTGTTAGTCACTGTTTATTTATAGAATCTTAAATCTTATTCTTAGCAGAATCTCCGACGGACGAAGCATATATACCGAATAATAACTGCTGATATCGCTGTAGGAATAGGTTATGAACTTGTTTGTATTAAAAATGTTTGTCCAATCCAGCATTAAATCCACGTTTTTTAACTTGTATTTTACACCCAGGTTCCCAAACCAAGATGACCGGGCTTCAGACTCTATCAAGCTGTTGAAATAATGATTGAACGATATATTGAAAATCAGTTTTTTTACCGGAATTATTGAGGTGCCTAGATTTTGTGCAACATTATGAACGGCCGGCATGGATTGATTGCGGATTTTACTTCGGGTATGGCGATAAGAAATGTCGTATTTGAGGACCATAAATCTGCCAATATCCGTAGTAATGGAAGGGGATAAGGAGTAAGAGTCAAAATTCAAATTCGAAACAATGCCTTGATTTAGCGACAGGGTTTTGCTTTTATTATAACTTGCAAACAACTTCATTTCCGATTTTATCGCATCGATACTTTGGCCGAAAGAATAATCCAACCCGTAGTAATGCGAAGTATTAGTATAAGGAATACTCGTGGAACTGCTCATTATGCCGTTATAGCGGACATCTCCAAGTGTATTGCGCCATATATTGGAATAGGATAACCTGAAAGATGTAAATAATGTTGTAAAGGGATTTTTGTAACTGAAATGCACGAAAGTGCCGGTTTGATGGTTTTTGCCGAGCAATCCGTTACTTCTGTTCATTCCCCGGTAATTAGCCATGATATATCCCAGATAATCTTCGGTAATACCCCCAAATTGATTTGAAAAACGTACGTTTGAAAACAAGTCCCATCGCGAACTGATAGGATATTGAATGATCAGGAGTGGTGAAATAAGCACATGCCCCCCGTTTTTTGAAGTATTTCGAATGTGGTCGTTCCGATTGATAAACAGATAACTAACCGGAAAAGAAAGAATCGGTTTGAAATTTTCCGAAAAACGATAAGACAGGCTCCCATTAAGGCGAATACCAATTTCGTTTCGATGTAATCGGTTTCGTAAAGTGTCTGCCGAAACTGATGAAATCGCATCAGACACAAAAAGGCCGGACTGCATAAAGTAATGATCGGAAAATACATTGGTGCTGTAGCCAACCGTAAAACGCTTGCCCAAGTTTCCTCCAGATACATACAGATTAGTTTTTAAATGGTTATAAGAAACCTCTTGCCGGATTAATGTATCTGATTCTTTTAAGTTAGTAAAAACTTCATCGAACAAAACAGGTGAAACGCTCAGTGAATGATTCTGCATAGTATAGGATATTTGAGAGCCAACCCTGAAATTTTTATTCTCTTTCCGGCGCAAGTACTCGAAATCGTTGCCAATGTTGAACGATGGAAATTGTAGAAATTGGGATATGTCGCGTACAGCGGCAATTTTACCGGTATGCTCGTTCCATCTGGAAGATACATTGAGCTTGTTATTCAGGAAATATTCATCGGTATTCCCCTCCAGTGTAAGTGTTCCCTCCAGCTCACGCTTTAATAATTGGGCATTCATATCTTCGGTTATGTGGATGTTTCCACCGTCAGCCACAAATATATCTCGTTTTGAATAACTACTGCTTTTTTGTTGATCGTATAAATAATTAAGGTTCCCGGTCAGCGTAAGATCTTTCTTTAATGCTTTCAGGCTGTTGAGCGATCCCAAGTGTGCATTATTAAACAGATGATGCTGTTCTCTTATGGCAGGCGGAACGGGTGCAATTACCGACATGAAGTTTACCGGGCCTCCGCCGGATCCACCGTAAAAAGACGTCAACTCCCGCACGATATCCCGTCCTGTATTATCGCCCTTATAGACCGACATATCTTGTTGAGTCGCCGAGAAACGCATTCCTACCAATTCGTTGCTCAATAACATAGGTGGAAGTCCCGCTCCGGCTTGCGCAGTAAGAAAAAAAGCACCGTGTGCCGATTTTTTTAATTTAAGATTAATGGCGGCTGCTTCGGGAATTTCCATGTCTTTTAGCGCCTTGATGGGTTGGTGGTTCTCAAGCACTTGCACGGATGCCACTTTTGTAGCATCGACATTATTGGTGGCGATACCGTACTTCCCTTTCAGCAGGTCCAATCCTTCTACATAAAATTTGCTGATAGCTTTGTTCTGATAGAGTATCTGTCCCGAAGATAACACTTGGATTCCGGGCAGTTTTTTTAATACGTCGCCAATGCTGCGGTCGGTTTCGTCCAGAAAACTCGCCACATCGTAATGGATAGTATCACCCAACTGACGGATTTTAGGTGCCTGGACAATTACTTCTTTTAGCTCCATTGTTTTTTCAACTACCAAGAATTCCACGAACCCTATATCGCTTTTTACGTGTTTTGTCTGGCTTTCCAATGTCATGGCTTTCACGGATATTTCTACCGAGTCGGGCATATTGGCGCTCCTTAGCGTGAACGTCCCCTCTTTCGAAGTCATCGAATAGGATATAATTGATGTTGAGCCTACAGGATGCATTGTAACGGCAGCATTTGCAACAGGCTCCCGGGTTTGTTGGTCAAGTACTCGGCCTTTGATTTCTTTCTGGGCGAAGATTGCACTAAAAGAAAGTAAAAATAATAGAACAAAAAGTGGTATTCGTTTATTCATTTTGAGATTTATACTAGATACATAGTATTCAATTTTCGAATTCTAAATTTGATAACGTGACTGGATTTCCTGTAAGGTAACCTTTTGCTGAAACATTTTTTCTATCATAAGGAAAAGCGATAGTTGTATTTTTGATATGTTGTAATCCTATAGTTTTAAACTGAACATGACGCCTATTATTTCGGCTTTAAAAATCAACTCAGGTAGTCCGTAAGCTTCCAAGGGCCATCGTTGACAGGCATCGTAAGTGCGCCCACGGAATGTGGCGGTAGCTTTAGTGCATAAATAGCCTCACCCTGTGGGGGTATCAGTTAGAAATAGTCCAATCCATTGGCACAGCTTCTTCCAATACCAGATAATAAGTAGATATGAAACTTGTTCCAAAAGGGCATAGTCAAAAGTGGTTGTTTTTTGCTCTACACGTTCTTTGTATACACTTGCAATTTCTGGCTTGCGAGGAGTATTAATTACTTCTGCTCCACCTTCCAATAGAGAGCTTAACTCGTTATCATTCATTTTTAAAAATATCAAATTAAAGCGGGGAAAATAAGCTGTGCCGATGAATCAAGTTTTACTTTATGTCAATTGTAATATTCCGACCAATTTGTTTCAATGTTTAGAGCCACACACATTATTAATTAGTCCTTATTTTCTTCCTCCATGAATATGATATCTTTTGATAATGGTTTCTCATAAATAATAACATTTCCTTTATCTTCTATTAAATAACTATTTCTTTTGTTTCGGATAAACTTATAAAACTGATTCAACTCTTTGCAAATTTCAGTATTCTTGCCATAAGAAATATCTATTGGAGTATTTTTAATTTTTTGGATGCCAATAGCCTTGACGTGGAAAATTCCGTCACTCGTTTTAGCCTCTAGAATAAGACCCGGTAAACCGTATAGTTTCCACGGGCCATCATTAACCGGTAGTTCCTGGGTAAAATAGGCGTCATATTCTCTTCCCCTGAATTTTGTTGTTGCCTTATGACATGGATAACCCAATACCCGACAGGTGTCACTACCAATCACCCATTGCTGTGGTAACAAATCTTCTGATAAAAAAATTGAAATATCTTCTCCATTCGCCTGATTTTGATCTAATGTATAAACTCGGTTTTGTTCACGGTTTTTGTAAGTTTTGGTTGAAATATAATTATCCAATTTGAAAACATTGTGTTGATATTCATTTTTTCCTATAATTATATTTTCCAGATCATCGGATCGAGTGTACTCTATGGAAAGAGACTTAATCTGCTCAGGCTTTATAAACTTATCGATTGTTTTATTCGGCACTGTCATGTCATAAAATACAGACAACCTATCGCCTATATCCAGTGCCATTGTATCTGCTCTCGAAAGACTCTTATTTAAGTAATTATTTTGACTAAAATCATACACAACACGTAAACGTGCTGTATCCCCATCGATTTTGACATCCGTGTTTTGGGCATTACCATTTGTTATAAATGCAAATGCCACAGCAATTTCAAATACTCGTATTTTCATATTAATATTTTCCTCCTTTCCTTTGGGACCACTCATCTATGGTGGCAGTTTTATATCTCAAATAAATAAATATTGAAAAATGTAATTGTTCTGTATAGAGAACTTAGATTACCGTTTTAATTTGATGATTCTGGACTTGCAAACTTAATTGAGACAAAAAGTTAAGCGACATTTTTAATTGATTCTTTTTTAATATTATACTGATTCCAAAATTCATCAATGGTTAAGTTTCCCAATGCTGAGAATCTTCTTTTATGATTATACCAGGATTCAATATATTCAAATACATACAAGCGCATTTGCTCTCTTGTTTTGAGTTTGGTACCATAGACCAATTCAGATTTGAAAGTTTTGAAAAAGCTTTCAGCCACGGCATTATCCCAACAATTTCCCTTTCCACTCATACTTTGTTCCAGCTTCAAGGATTTCAACAGATTGACAGTCTGTTTGCAAGCATATTGTATGCCCCGGTCAGAATGAAATATCATTCCTTCTCCAAAAGGTCTGTTCCTATTGGCCATCCTGATGGCCGGAACTACGGTATGGGATGCATTCATATGATCGCTTATGGACCATCCGATCAGTTTGCGGTCAAAAAGATCCAGCACACAGGTCAGATAAAGAAATCCATCCTTACACGGAATATACGTCAGGTCAGAGACACACGCTTTCACAGGCTCATTCTGATTAAATTCGCGATTCAACAGATTTGGAGCAACCTTATAGTTGTGAGAGGCATCCGTCGTCACTTTGAATCGTCTCGAGAGTTTGCTGCGCAAGCCCATTTTCCTCATGTGGCATGCTACAGTGGTTCTCGAGACAGGAGTTCCGGATACCTGCAAATCCTTTGCCAGCCGGGGGCTTCCATTGCGTCCCCTGGCTGCAAAATATGCATCCCTGATCTTTTCGTCCAGCTCCATATATTTGCGCTTACGTTGGCCCTCCGGATCTTTAAGCCAGCGGTAATAACTGCTCCTGGGGACTTTCAGTACTCTGCACATCACCTCGACCGTCCATTGTTTCGAGTTATATTCCTTTATAAAGAGATAGATCAACGATCTCTCTTGGAGATGATGCTCAAAGCTTTTTTTAATATGTCCCGCTCCGTTTCAGCCTCGCCAAGGCGTTTTTCCAGTTCAGCAATCCTTTTGGTATCTTCACTTAATGACTGGACACCGTGTCCGGGGAAACTGGCTTCTCCTTTCTGCTGGTATTCTTTCCGCCAACGATATAAAAGAAAGGGGGCAATACCCAATTCCTGTGCAAGCTCGGAAATATTCTTGCGTTCTAAACTGAGTTTGACCGCATTCTCTTTGAATGCCTTGTCAAAATGGGTTCTTTGTTTTCTCATATTACACAAAAATAAGCGTTTATGCTTAACTCTGTGTCCCGGCTAAGTTAGTAATTCCAACAATCGCTGTGTTTAAATAATGAACAAAGCCTATCACTATAAGTGCTTTGGATATTTAATTGTTTAAGAACTAATAAATAACCTATATAGACACCTATTGAATTTATTAACAGCAGTAAAATAAGTCCAACATCAAAATAACTCTTATTCTGAATAAAAGAAATAAAAAGCAAAAAAAATAAAATCAGGAGGATAGATATTTTTTGAAGATACTTAAGAATTTGAATTTTGAAATGTTTATTGTATTCCGGTTCAATTGAATCCTTATTTCGTTCAGCGATAAGCACAATCCCTGTCCATATTTTACTCATGTTTCGCACTTCCCTCAAACCATTGACAAAGAAATAGAAGGGAAATGCATTATTATCTATATCTCTGTACTATAACATTTTATATTTTACAATTTCTCAATCGTCCTTAACCATCACCGAACAACACAGTGCAATGATCATGGATTCTGCTTTTGGATTGGCCAACATTTTTTCAAGTAAATCATCGGCATCCATCTCCAATACCTCGCATACTGAGCAGACTAACTCGATGAACAGCCCCCATAGCCGTCTGTCGAGTGTTTCCCTGAGCACATCGGCGTTCATTGACCGATAAAGTGCCCCTTTCGACTCGTAGTTATCGTACCGGAAACGCAGTGTCAATAACAGATAGGCTATCATGCTGATGGTCGTTTCTGCTACCTGGGCGTCAAAGTTACTGGATTGACATCTTCCCAGGTTCAACAATTGCTTCGATTCTCGATTGAACACCTCCACAACCCATCTTACCTGGTAATGCCCGATCAATCCCTTGAACGTCAGTTTCGTGTCCGTCGTCAACAAAACCTTCCATTTGTCATTTTTGCCCCGACGACTAAAGAAAAGGCAGATCTCAACACCTTGGTACAGCACCCTGGCCTGTTTGTACTGGTAACCCAGGGAACGGCAGCGCCTGGGTTTGCCCAGCATGTTATTGATCTGGGCGTGAGTCAGGCTCTTACCCTGATACTCAAACTTAGTCTTTGCAAACTTGTACATCCCGATCAGGTGAACTTCCTTGTCCTTCACACTCCGGATAGCCTGTATCAACGCATCGCAAGTAAACCAGCTGTCCACCAGGACGTAATCAACACGAAGCCCGCGATAGATGGCCGTGAAAAACATCCGCAGGACCATCTGAATCTTGTTCGTGTCCAGTTCTTCCACACGTTTAGCGGTGTACGAGTCCTTGATACGCTTGCAACTGTATTGCTTGCGGATCTGCTTTTTGGTCATCCCAAACGGGCGTTCCTGCTTTTTCCCTTTTTCCCGGTGAAGACTGAAATCCAGTGGTATGGAGGACTTACCGTCCCAGTACATCATCACCAACAGCTTGAATCCAAGCACGTAGCTGTTGGTTACATGATCCCATACCTTCCCGATCTTCTCTATACGCTTCCCGGTTTTAGACAGGGTGGTGTCATCGAAGATCAGGTAACGGGATGAGGTATCATCTACATCACTATCTTTGGACGTCACCGTCAGAAAACGATGCACAAGATGCCACATAAGCATCCGCCAGCATATGATGGAACTGTTCTTCAAGCGATAGAACACATCCTTGCCCATGGTGGAACCTTCACCTGTGGGGCTGTTCAGATAGGAGTTGACCGTCTTGTCTGAACTGACCACCATGGAGACCAGCAGGGCCAGGACCATTTTAAAATCATATCCCCGGGTCTTGAACCATTTGAACTCAGAAAGACCTTCGCTTAGCTTCAACGCCTTGAAGCGGCTAAAAATATCTTCAGCGGAAACCCTGCCGGGGGTAAAGTCCGCTTTCAACTCTTGAATCTTTTTAATATCTTTGTCCTGCAGCATATTTTAATGGTTTGGTTTCCATCGCTAAGATAATCATTTTCAATGATATATTAGCTAAAATATGCTGCTTTTTTTATCTCTTATCCTCTGATTATCAACTTCATTTTTAACTGCGAAACATCAGTAGTTTATATTTTCAACTTGTAAACTTTTCATCAGAATTGATAAAACCAAATTGGTGCACAATATAAAAAGCAAATATGATAATCCCGTAATGGACAATTCCGACATTGACAGGGTTGAAACAAGAAGAAATCTAAAAGATAAGTTAATTACAAACAGTCCCCATAATAAAATGATCACAATAAGGCACAAGGGGCACCATTGCCTGGCTTTGAATTTCTGATACCAAATACTCCAAAAACTATATGGCAAACAAAAGACATTGATTAATGCAAGGTAAGGAATATATGAAGGTAACAAACAAATAACAAATATATTAGTCACAAAATAACTTAATCCTATTTCACTCCAGCTAAAAACTCCAAAAAGCTTGGCCGCATTAGACTCAAGTATATTATTACAATCGCTGTGTTTAAATAATGAACAAAGCCTATCACTATAAGTGCTTTGGATATTTAATTGTTTAAGAACTAATAAATAACCTATATAGACACCTATTGAATTTATTAACAGCAGTAAAATAAGTCCAACATCAAAATAACTCTTATTCTGAATAAAAGAAATAAAAAGCAAAAAAAATAAAATCAGGAGGATAGATATTTTTTGAAGATACTTAAGAATTTGAATTTTGAAATGTTTATTGTATTCCGGTTCAATTGAATCCTTATTTCGTTCAGCGATAAGCACAATCCCTGTCCATATTTTATTAAACTCTTCTATCGGAATTTTTATACTTTTGTCTCTTTGGGTGAATTGGATTTCATCCTCTAATATTTTTTCAATAATAACGAAGTCGTCATTGATATGGGCAATAAAAGGAGTTTCTATTAATCGTATATTATTTTTGTCTATAAGTTTAAGTCCGGCATTTTCCACACCGTATTCTGAAAGCATAGAAGACAAACCAAATAAATTGTATTTATGAGGGTGCTCGTTGAAGAATTGATTCGAAAAAAGATGTGTATGCCTTACCCTCAACAACTCTAATAAAGATATGAAAATGTTAGTTTTCATATTAATTATGTTTCATGATTGAAAAGACATAAATAGTTATTAAATAATTATTTATGCGTTAAAGTAACGTATAAATTTTCGATAAAAAAAATAAAATTTTATGTTTTAAAACATAAAACCAACTAAAAGTTTTCTATACAATCATTATGAGTTTTACACTCATAGGAAATTACCTTTTATTTAATTTACGCTTTCACTTTTCAAGTGGCGATACAGTGTCAATTTACTGATATTTAAAATATCGCAAATCTCATTTACATTATTTTCATTGCTTTTATACAACGAAACTGCTGCTTTAGCTGTTTTTTTGGCTTCAGGACTGAGGCCCTTCTTTCGGCCACCCAAACGTCCACATTCTTTGGCAGCCAATAATCCGGCCTTGGTTCTCTCTATAATTATTTCGCGTTCGTACTCGGCCAACACCGCGAAAATAGCAAACTGATACCTGCCTAATGGAGTTCTGGGATCAATCCCGTCTTGAATGCTTCTGAATCCGACACCTCTTTTATAAAGGGTGTCTACAATGTTGACAAGATTTCTTAAGGATCGGCCAAGGCATTCTCCAGTTCGGGGCGTTCTTTAGTGGCGGATATTTTTCAGAGAAAATTTCAGTGCATTCAGCTTTTTTCAACGCATCCAACTGTAAATCTAAATTTTGTTCTTTGGTGCTAACACGGGCGTAACCCATTATTACCATATTATTTACGGTAGTTTTATGAAATTACAATTTCGCTAAGATAATACTCGAAAAGTAAAATTTCTCGGTAGGTTTTTTAAGATATGGGAGCGGCAAACCTAGATACAAAAACAGGAAATTTATTGTATTGAGCTCCCTATTAGTCAGGCTTAGCCTCCCGCAACCGTATTAATGACGAGTTGCTCCTCAGCATTGCTCGTTTTCTCTTCTGTCTGCACTACAAGTTAGATAATTATAAGAATAAAACATCACACTATTTTTATTTTATAAATATCCCAGGTTGTCCCGTTTTTATTTCTCTTTCACAACCAATTCATACCAGTCACTACCCTTTTCAGTAGAAACTGTAAAGTCGCATCCCACTTCGTTCAGATAATTGCGTAAACGGTTTATAGAACCGGTCATACTGTTGTATCCCGTGAAGCTTCCCGCCCAAAAAGTTTCCTGTAATACGATTTTTTCTATGCGATGATTTTCATCTTCGAGTAACCATTGAAAGATTTTGAGTTGCTGGGCAGGCAAACTGACGGTTTTTTCTTCGCACCGCAATTTGCCCGACACGGGATTAAAGAAGGTGTATCCGATATTCCACGTTCCGTTGCGATGACGGACAATGGTATTTCTCCGAATCCCATACTTTTTTGTAAGTAGATAAGCAAATAGCATCAACAATAATAAAACAATAAGTAGAAGAACATGTAAAACACCTTTGGACATTTCTTTGAAAACAACCGACGGAGAATAACAAACCAGGCCCCGATAACTTATTTCGTTAAAAACTTCCTGATGTAAAACAGGTGTTCTATGCCGTATGCTACAACTTAGCGTGTCATCGCTCACACTGCTGTTACCTCCGTAATCCACCAGCACATAAGAGCGGACAGCCGGTATCCTTTCCCGCAATCTCTGCCGAAAGACCCGATTAATGGTATCTGCATTCACCCTATCCATCAACAGCTTGTAATCCTGTGAAACATATATCTCGGAACTTCTGGTGGATTTTGAAGATGTTTTCGCGGGCACGGAGATGGTCACACCCCTGACGTCAGGCTTGTTCACTGCCTTCAGTCGCACCGCATCTTTAACCGATTGTACAAAAATAGAATTTATCGTTTCTTTAAGAGCAACTTCGGTCTTCCAATAGCCTTGCCACCCCTTTGCGATAATTACAAGAATCACGACAGCAAGGCCAACTCCGGTTATGCGGAGTCCTTTTACCAGTTGCCTTTGTTGTAAATTCGTCATTTCTGCCAAGTAGATAGTGCAAAAATAGTGCTTTGATTTGATTATTGGAAATACAAATACGATTTTATCGTAAAAATATCTGCTTGAAAACGCCACATAAACAGAACACTGTAAAATGTGAGGTAAATGTGAGGCAACTTTTTCTTTAGGAAGAAGATGTAAAAGCTATCTTTACCCATAAAACAAAAAATAATTTTATGAAAACGGCAACCATTTTACTTACGACGTTCATCACATTATCGGCAATGTCTTGCTCGCAGCCCAAAGGAACAAAAGATTACCTGAAAACCGTACTGGATAATCTGGAAGAGATTCAATCGGCCACCTACTACTCAAGAGTAGAAACGTGGCACCCCGGTGATACGGCAGTCGTTTATGACCTGACCTATTTTATCCGGGAATACGATAACCCTTCGGATACAACCATCGGGGCAATCGAAATACAGACATCAGCTGACAACCATTCTCATTTATACTACGCTTACGACGGGAAAATGAAAGCGTCGGTATTTGAAGAGCACAAAGGCATAATGATTGACAGTTTCAAAGTGGACCGGAACCTGCCGTTCCGTCCAGTCGGACCTCCTTTCTACAACTATACCAAAAGCATTTTGCGGTATATTCTTACCACGAAGGACAGCATCACGCTCGAAAAAAGGGGTAACGAAAACACATTCCACTTGAAACTAACCATCCACGAAGACAGGCAAGTGGAGTTCTTTGGCAGGGCGTATAAAATTCCCGATCCGCCATTTAGGGATGAAGACCCCACGTCGAGATACGAAATCTGGATAGATAAAAAAACAAACCTGCCGTATAAATACCGTAGGGAGATGTCTCACAACATCAGTGCTGAGACCGTGAGCGATGCCACATTCAACAACAATAAAATAGAAGATGTGGATGTTACGGGCTATTTTCCGGAAGGTTACGAGATACGATACTACGGCGATAAGAAAAAAACATCAGGCGATGACGTTGATAACCTGATAGGCAACCCTGCGCCTGGATGGACGCTTACCCAAACCGACGGTCAAGAGATTTCACTCAACAACGATAAAGGCAAGGTGGTTTTGTTACAATTTACAAGTGCGGGCTGTGGCCCTTGCCGCGCTTCGGTTCCGTTTCTCAATAAATTGACGCAAGAATACCCAAATGCCGACTTTGTTTTTTATGCCATTGAACTCACGTGCAAAAATATCAGCGGAGTACAGGCATACAAAAAACGGGTAAATGCAGGTTTTAACTTCCTACACGGGACAGAAGCCGTAAGAGATGCTTATGTCATACAAGCTTTCCCTGTTTTCATTTTAATGGACAAAAACCATATTGTACACAAAAGGATTACGGGTTATCAGGCTTCAGTGGATAATGAAATCAGGGGACTTATCCATGGCTTATTGAAATAATAGTTAAAGGGAACCCGTTTTAGAACATTTTTCCTATCTTTAAAGCCTAAACTACGAAAAAATAATAGGCATGAAAACAGTATATTATTTACTATCGACCTTTTTCGCAATACTTGCTTCCACCGCTTGCAACCAACCGGGCAACACATTTAAGATTATCGGACAAATTGATCATGTTGTCGATGGCGATGTTGCCCAGTTATTTACCATAGAAGGTAATGTTGGAACCCTTTTTATGAAAGACACTGTCCGTAACGGGAAATTTAGCTTTGAAGGAAATACAGATTCGCTCCAAATGCTTAGTTTTATGGTTTATGGCAATAATTATCCCATGACAACAGCCCTTATATGGATTGCCCCTGGTTCCAGAACCAAAATTACGGGAATAGGATATTATCTTTCTTCGTGGAATATTGAAAGTAACGTCAAGGAACAACAGGAAGAGGAAATATATAGGAATGCCCTGGGTGAATTATCTTCAACGTCCGACTCGTTACTTCTACTCTATTATCGTTCCATTGACCGAATGCAGCAAACCAACAGCAATGAAATGGAATCTGTTCGTAAGGAATCCCGTCGGCTTCGAGATCAAATGGACAGTATCGGTTTTATTCAACACCGTGTTATCTTTGATGTTATGGCAACACAACCTGTCACAAAAAGCTGGATAAACAAGCTGGCGGACTATGCAGGTTATGCCGTATCCTACAAAAACACCGCCTCTTATCCCGAAAGGAACATAAAACGGCTCCAGCACCTGTACAACCGCCTTAGCGATGAACAAAAGCAAAGCCCCAAAGGGCAACTCATTCATCGCTATATTTTCCCCATGCAGCTTGTTCAGGAGGGACAACCCATGGCCAATGCCGAGTTATATGACCCGCAAGGTAATCCGCACAGAATTGCCGAAGATTTCCAGGGGAAATACCTGTTACTAGACTTCTGGGGCGTGGGCTGCGCGCCTTGCATCGCCGCTTTCCCCGAAATGAAAGAAATTCACGAAGCCCACAAGGATAAATTGACCATCATCAGCATCACCACCGACACGGAAAAAATATGGAAAGACGGATTGGAAAGACATCAACTCCCGTGGGTAAACTTAACCGATAACTTGGGGATGGAGGGTTACGTAAGTCGTTACGGCATTCGTGGAATACCCTTTTATATTCTTATTTCGCCTGACGGTATTGTCGAAAAAATGTGGTCGGGCTACGGAACAGGATCGTTGAAAGAAAAATTGAAAGACATAATACAGTAACCGTTTCTTAAACGAATAAGTTCAGCCATCAATTACCACGTCGCTTTAGTGCGCGAATAAAACAAACCAGCTATCCGGCTTTAGCCGATGTTTATTTTAAAACAGAATATGATGAAAACAAAAACAATCCTTCCTCTTTTGCTGGTTGTAGTTGCAACAGTGACACAGGCGCAAAAAACGGAGCCGCTTATTCTGCAAGGGCAAATAACCAACAGTCCGGAAAAAGAGCTCTATCTTTTCACCGACAGCTTGGGAAAGTATAAACCCGATACCCTGCGGCTCGATAATGAGGGGCGTTTCCACTTGAAAACCTACAACGTGATCAATCCCCAAAAGGTAGATATTCAAAACAAGCGTACCCAGTTAAACAACATATATATCGCGCCCGGTTACAACCTGACCATCACCGCCGACGCTACTGATTTCCCCACCACGATAGAAACTACTCGGATTACCGGAAAAGGAGCGGAAAGCAACCGGTATCGGGAGCTTTATCTCAAAGAATACATCGCTCGGAAAGATTCGGTCGATTGGTATGAAATTACCGATGAAACCAAGTTCTTAAATTATCTGGAAACTGAAAAACAGTTGACCGACTCTTTGGAAAAAGTAGCCTTCGGCAAGGTTGCCGGCGACGATCCCTATTTCTCCCTCTTTGCGGAAATGACCCGCATGGATAATTTGTTTCTGCACGAGTACAAAAAGATAGCCTTTACAAAGCTTACGGGAATGAATGCCGGGCAGGCACGTGAATTTGTGAAAAAACAGGCAGACGCAGCATTGATCAAAGATATCAACAACGAAGCCTATTTCGTCTCGGAGAATTACAAAGGATGGTATGTGAATGCATACCTTGATTATCTTCTGAAACTCGATTATGATAAAGATTCCACGTTGCTTGCCAACAACTTCTACAGTATCGAAAAAACAGATGAAATCCTTAAGGGGAAAATACGTGAATACATTCTGTACAACAAACTGATGGGTAAAATTCATTATGCCTCGGGAAATTTTCAGCAACTGAATGAAGTTCGGGAAAAAGCGCGTCCGTATGTGGCTTCCTTGGAAAACCGATATTTCAGACAAGCCATCGAAAACGCGTTTGCGGAGAAAGAGAAGCTGCTTTACCGCACGCAGAAGGGACAGCCCGCCCCGCCGTTCATGCTCGGAAACGACAAGGATAAGGTGTACAGTCTGAGCGACTTCAAGGGGAAAGTGATTTATCTGGATTTGTGGGCGAGCTGGTGTGCACCGTGCCGCGCTCAAATACCTGCTTTGAAAAAGATTTACGACACCTATAAAAACGATGACCGAATCGAAATCATCGGGATTGCGGTAAATGACGGTAAAAAAGAGTGGCTGCGTGCCATTCAGAAGGACATGCCGCAATGGTTGCAGCTATACGATGAAAGCGGTGCCGTTCACCGTTCTTACAATGCCATTGCCATTCCCAGGTACGTGTTGATCGACAAAAAGGGGAACATTGCCGACTTTGACGCACCTCGTCCGTCGGATGACGAAAAGTTGATATCGAAAATTAATAAATTGTTAGAAGAAAAATAATGATGAGCCCCAAAACAATCCTCACCATTTTACTTGTTACCATATTTTGCACACTTGCAAAACCACAAACAGCGATGAATAATCTGGCTGAACAAGTTGAAAAATCAGCAGTAGATCAGTCGCCGGAATTTTTGTATGTACAGACATCTAAAGACATTTACGAAACGGGTGAGGATGTATGGTTTAAAGCATATGTGATGCAATCGCAAGCGCTCCGGTTGTCTTCTCTTAGCCAAACTCTCTATCTGCAGGTTTTTAACGAATCAGACAGCATTGTATGGCAAGAAAAATATCCCATAGAGAATGGAGTTTCAGCAGGACATATGTATTTGGATGAAAAATTATCTGCCGGAATATATTCCATTGAAGCTTACACCAGGCACTCTTTCCACGCCGACAGTGCCGAATTTAAAGCAATTCGAAAAATACGGGTGGTAAACAAAATTGCCGATTACCGGCTAACGCAGGAAACAACCGACAAAGACTTCCGCTTTTCCTTGTTTCCCGAAGGGGGAACCCTTGTAAACGGCTTGCGTTCGAACTTAGCATTTAAAGCTACTGACGGGAAAGGCAATCCGGTAGAAGTTTCGGGCGTTTTGGCAGAGAACGGCACAACAATAGTTTCGTTCGAAAGCACCCACGCCGGAATGGGCACGATAACGTTCAAACCCGATAAAAACAAGACCTACCTCATTCAACTCAACAACGGCAAACAATACGCTTTACCCGAAACTCGGCAACAAGGAATGGTCTTGAATTTGCAAGAGCAAAACAAAGAGCGCCTTGCTTTTGTGGTATCTAAAAGCGATGAGTTACCCCAACAATCCGTTTATCTTTTAGGACAGATGCGAGGGATGGTTTGCTGCATTGCCCGCGGATTGCTTCAGGATAGTTTACGCGTGCAAATTCCGCTCACCGAATTTCCAATGCAGGGAATAGCCGAGTTCACATTATACAACAGCCACTTGCAACCCATAGCAGAAAGACTGGTATATGTCCATTCCGATAAAAAGCTGTACATAACCGCCCAACCCGACAAAGGCCGGTATAAAACACGTGAAAAAGCATCCTTAAAAATAAAAGTAACCGATGAAAACAACAATCCCATATCGGCGCATTTGGGAATGACCGTTTTTGACAAGGCATATATTGATGATGCTAACCCCATGAATATAATGACACATTGTTTTTTATCGTCTCAACTTCGCGGAAACATTTACCATCCGGCCTATTATTTCAACGAAGAAAATAAAGACAGCCACGCCGCGTTGGACTTGTTGATGCTCACGCAAGGCTGGCGGCGGTATGTGTGGAATGCCTTTGCAACTCCCGTTGCAGGAGAACACGTATTAACGGATGAAATAACGGGCAGGCAAACTTTCCAAAGCGAAAAAAAGAGTAAAGATATTAACAGCGGGGAACAGTTAATACAAATATCGGGAGCCGATGGAGATCCGGAATTTATATGGACAGATTCAGCGGGATATTTTTCCGTCAGTCCCGATTTGCAAAACAAACTTCGGGGCGGATATATTTATCTGAAACCGATGTTAGACAAAAAATACACGCCCCGCATAGAATTAAGATCGGATTTCAACGCCATTGCCGGTATCCGGAAACTGAAAAACAGCACTTATCCTTTTGTGGACATGTCGCGGTTGAAAAGAAATTATGTGCCTGATGTTCCCATTGTTACCGTCGATAGTGTAATTTTGCTGAACGAATTAACCGTTACGGGTAAAAAAGGGCGTCCGTTTCGCGATAAAATGATGGGACGACTCGACAGCCTGGCACAGATTAACCTCAACCCTGCATGGGTGTGTGAATGTCTGCCCGGTTATCTAAACGACTATCGGCCGGGATATACACACCATCCGTCAGGAGGTGCAAGATCTGGAAGATACGACGGAAAAAGGTTGGCACCGATTCACGGGAAAATATACAGGATGATTAAATATGAACCGAGGGAAGATGGTATATGGCATGTGAAAGACATTCAAGAGGTAGAATACAGAGGCCCATACTACACTGACGAGGAACTGTTGGAAATGAATAATATCTTCCGGGAGAAGGGTTATTACGGAAACCGGGAGTTTTACCAGCCTGATGAGTTTGATATGCAAACTTCCGTTCCCGATGCCCGCAACACGTTACTCTGGGCACCGAATGTCATTACGGACGAAAAAGGCGAGGCAACACTCTCTTTTTATTGTTCCGACATCAATACGGAATTTACCGCCCGAATAGAAGGTTTGAATAACACCGGCCTTATCGGTATGGGAAATTGCGAATTCAGGGTGTTGCGCGATATAAATAACAAATAAAAAAAGATGAAACACAAAACAATCCTCTTCCTCTCCCTTATTCTTATTCTCTCCGTCTGCCAGCGGCAGAAAGAGAACAGAATGCCGCCCATATTCACCGGAGAGAAAACAGACTTGGGAGAAAAGGCCATTATTACCGGCAAAATAATCAACAGGGATGTCTATCCGCACGTGAAACTGCTCGAAATAACATTGCCCGATTTCTACGGGAATGAAGCCATGTACACCGCGCCCCTTACCGAAGACGGATTGTTCCGTTTCGAAATTTACCCCATCACCACCCTTGAAATATCGTTCGTTCCGGTGGAAGACCGCATCGTTATCGCTCCGGGTGACAGCTTGTATATCGAAAAGGATTTCCAGAACATCACACATACCGTTTTCAGGGGAACGAGCGCAGAGTTGAACAAGCACATTAACGCATTCCGCAACCAATACCTAGGACGTTATTCGCAACCGTATGAACTCTCGTTTTCGGATTACAAAGCAGAAACCAAAAAACAATACGACGAAACCTTACAAAAACTTGCCGTTTTTCAACAAGAAAACAGCACATCGGAAACATTTAACACGTGGGCAAAAAAGCAAGTGGCGTTGGATTATTACAACGCGCTGTTCTTATATCCCTATCAGCACACCATCCGCACAAAAAAAGAACCGACGGGCAAAGAACGGGAAATGTATTACGATTTTGTGAAAGAATTTGAAAGGGAAGTGGATAATTCCATAATCATGGCGGATAATTTTAAGGCGGTGAACGGATTTTCGAGATATGTAATAGAAGAAAGTTATCCCGAATTCTACCCCAAAATAAACGAAGCTCAGTTAAACAACCCTCAGTTATTGAATAAGATACTGGAAAAATTAAAATCAGGTTCAAAAAACGTCTATTTGTCTCAATTCGCCTTCGCCGGTTTCCTGAATATTATCCATCTTCAAGCTCACAAAACGGACTGGATCGATAGTAACCGCGTTATGATAAACAAAATAATTACCGATCCTTTTTTGCGTGCCACACTCAACAACCAATACAATCAGGTGAAAGCCTACAACACCAATCCGCGCGTGTATTCCGATGCCGTTTTAGGAAGAAACGCCGTTGAGTTACACGGAAGAGGTTCGCTGATAACCGATTCTGCCAATATCGTAAAACAGGTTCTCTACTCCAATCCGGGGAAGGTGGTGTATGTGGATATCTGTGCGACGTGGTGCGGGCCGTGCATGAGGCAAATGCCGTACAGCAAAGCGCTACACGAAGAACTTGACGGCAAACCCATTGTGTTTGCGTATCTGTGGCTGGACGGTGAAACCGAACGCGGGAAAAACATCATTGCAAGTCTCGATCTTCCCGGCATTCACATTGCCCTTTCCGACAAGGAATGGCAGGACATCAACAAGCGTTTCAACACAAAAAGCAGCGTCCCTTATTTCCTGCTCTTCGACAAAAACGGCGTAATGGTGGATTTTGGCAACCATATACTTCCTTCTTTACCGGGAACCAAGACGAAAATTGATAAATTATTGGAAGAATGAAAACCAGCCAAAGAACTCCGGAAATAAAGAGCAGCCTCTCAGGAGGAATCGAATAGTCGTTCGGCAAATTTGTTGTTTTAAATAAGTGTATTATAAACAAAAATTCAGATCGGGTGTTTAAAGGGTTGTAAAAAGCAATTATTAAATAAAACAGATGAAAGTTGAAGTTTGGACAGATATCATGTGTCCCTATTGTTACATAGGCAAGATTCATTATGAACAGGCCATGCAGCAATTTGCGCACGCCGATGAAGTTGAATTGGTCATAAAATCCTTCCGGTTAAACCCGGATTTGCCCGGTAAAGGAAACGGCTACTCGGTAGTGGATTATTTATTAAAAACCGCCGGACTTCCGGAAAACAAGTTAAAACAGATGTTTGCTTACATCGAGCAACTGGCAAAAAATGCGGGAGTGAGGTTCAACCTGCCAAACGCTTTTGCAGCGAATACACTCGACGCCCACAGGCTGGTAAAACTGGCTGCAAGGAGAAACCTCTCCTCGAACGTTTTATCGCTCATATCGAAAGCATACTTCGAGGATGCACAGGATTACAGCGACATCAGGATCCTGACGGAAATTGGAGTGAAAGCAGGGCTTGACGCAACAGAGATTGCCCAGCTCTTTGCCGGAGACGACTTTATAGCCGAAGTGGAACAGGATGTTCAGGAGGCGCATCAGCTGGGAATAGATACGGTCCCTACTTTTCTGTTCGAACGTAAACAGGCCATCATCGGATCGGAACCGGTACAGGTTTTCCTGGATACACTCAATCAGGCTTACGAAAGCTGGAAAAAGGCAAATACCACCCTGGGCAATATGGAGGTAAAGAAAGGCAAATCGTGCAATGCAGACGGGACATGTGAAATATAGAGTAAAAATAATTAACCATGGAATTTTTACGTATAGAGCAATCGGACAAAAACAGGTGGAACAAGGTCTGGGAATTGTATGAGTCGAGTTTTCCCACCGCTGAAAGGCGCAAAATGAAAGACCATGTCCGTGCCTGTTCCGATCCGCAATTTCATCCGGTATCGGCATGGGAAGACGGTGAACTGATCGGACTGCTGTTTTACTGGGAATGGGACATGTACCGGTACCTGGAATACCTGGCCATCACTCCCGGACTGCGCGGACACGGTTTTGGTTCGCAACTGCTTCATTATTTACGCGATTCCAACCATACCATCATTCTCGAAATAGATCCGTTGATTAACGAGTTATCCGTAAGGCGGCTCCAATTTTACGAACGCGCCGGGTTTACCCTCACACCTTACCGGTTTATGCACCTGCCTTACCGGCTGGAAGGACAACCCATTGAGTTGCTTATCCTCAGTTACCCGAAGATGATTACCAAAGGACAGCATAACGATTTCCTGAAATTCCTGGGTAAACGCGTGATCGTGTATTGTGAAGGATATCCGTTTGACCGGAAGGATGTCCTTGCTTAATCCGGGCACAGAAGAGCAGATTGGATTATCCCTGCGGATTCAATACCGATCTCAGTAACCGGAGCGTCTGGAGCAGAATCTTCTCCTCCCTTTTCGAATCAGTGTTCATCGGATAGACAATTGCTTCCACCTTACTTTGATCCAGTAACCGGACATATCCGCAAACGCCCCACGACATAATCCGGCAATCGGTCCGGAACTTTACAACACAAGCCTCCTTGTCGGAATAGGAAACAATGAAGTTTCTATCAATCTTTTGCAACATTTCAGCATAGGGATTGTTCGACCTGGCCCTGAAGGTCAGGAGTGCTTTCTTTTGCCCTGAAAAAGCCGGAGGATCCGGATTTTCGGATTCCATATAATCCAATCTTTTATAGAAGAACCACGTTATGACCGCCGGAGGTAAAACACCCGCAATGAAAAAAACAAGCAACAGTTGCCAAAACTGGATGCGAATACCCCAGAATAGACTGATAATAGTAATTACAGCCACGTAAAATATCAAAAAAATAAACATCCAGGCAAGAAAAAGTTTTGTCGTAAATTTCATACTTGTTTGATTTTTATTTTGTCAATGCAACTCCGGAATAACAACCTCCAACGTAATGTGAATATTTTTGAAACCCATTTCCTGCAACAGTGATTTTACCGCAAGCTCAGCCTGACTATTGGCATCATTCAATACCCCTTGCCGGATAGCGTCCTGCCTGATCGTTTCTTTCTCACCGATCAGGGCTTTGTTGTAATCCGATATTTTTATAGGATTAAACGCATTTTCACTTTCATCGTAAACCTTTACGCTGTTTTCATCAATAACCACATCGAAAATTTGAGCACGGGGCATTGAAACGTGAACATTTTCACCGTTAATATTCACTTTTACCCGGCTGAAATCTACGCCGGCCTTCAGGTATCCGTTGTATTTCAACAGGAAATACTTGTCGGTAAGCGGAACACTGATGTTCAGTATTTTAAAATTATCTTTGAAGCCAATCACTCCCGAATAGCTGTATTTGACCGTAGCAAGCTCCTGAATATGAACAATTTTACTCAGAACGGTAGAAGTATCGTATCTTTTATCCTGGACATTGTTCATTTTATTGAATATCAGCAACATCGCCAAAACGATTGTCGTGATCAGGAAAAAGTAAGTTGAACGGCTTGTTTTCTTTACCGGGGTATTTTCTTTCACTTAGTTGATTTTATTTCGATTCCGCCTTTTAAGAAAAATCCAAAGCAAGTAAATTGCTAACAGCGAACCAAGTACAATAAGTATTATCTTCCAATAGCTTACCACAAACTTAACCACAATCACGACCACGAAAATGGCTACCGCTACAGCCAAAACTTGCCAAAGCAATGTGAGTTGTTTTTTTCTTTTTGCCTTTTTGTCACCATCTTCAGCGCTTTCTTCGGGTATGGTTGAAAAAAAGACCTCATTTTCGGCGGCAAGTATTTCTTCAAACGAAGTTTCATTTTCTGTTACTGACACGTCGTTTTCGGAGGTAACTGCCGGCGGGGGAGTGATGATGGAATCCACCCTCCGCGAGGCGCGCGAAGCGTCGAAATCATTATCCCGAACCATTTCGAGCAGTTCAGTTTCTATCTCGGGGTATTTGGTCATCAAGGTTTTGCAAGCCTCGGCGAAATCGCTGAATCGCTGAACCTTACCCAACTTGAATTTTATCTCTTCCGGGTTTCCCGATGATATTTCCAGAATTTTATCGGCAATAGCAACTTTTAATCGTTCCATAATTCTTATACGATTTATTCTTACAAAAATAATCATTAAGTGGTAAGAAAATAATTTTTGCAGGTATTTTGTTCAGCCTTAGAAAACTCTTGGTGTGAGTTGAATTTAATGGCGTAGGAATTTATTAAACTGCCAATTTATCTATTGTCATCAAAGATAGTAAGCTACAACCGTTTTAGTAAACCGAAAATAGTGAGTCTGTATCATCGTGAAATTCTGAAAATACTTTTTCATCTCGTTGCTCTTTTATAAACGAGGCAATATTTTGAACATTATCAATCCACACGCCATTATTTTGTTTAGACGCATATTGACATATAGCTTCAATAGTTGATAATAACGAGGTTAACTCACCTTTTTTGTTATCCATTTCATGTCCGACAAGAACTAACCATTGTCCGTTTCTCTTTGCCGCTTCAATGAGTCGAAGTACTTCTTCAAACGATTTTCCATCCAGCTGTATGCCTTTTATCTGAGCTAAATCGCAAAACAAAGGATCGTTTGCCGTTTCGTTGCGCCACTTACGTCCGGTTTTAAATTGAGCTGCAATTAAGGGAACATAACTCTCGGTGTTTTCTCCTCTTCCCACGAAAGTTTCTCCACAGGGATAAGCGAAGGATACGGGGGAGTAACCCAATGTTTTCTCAATCAGCATATTGGCAGAATCTATATCTTCTTTCATTGATTGAAGTGTGTGATTCTCCAATGCATTATCTCTTGAAAATGAAAAATTACCCGAACAAGGATGCGTGAAAGTATGATTTCCGATCTCGTGTCCATTTCTTGCCGCTTTTTTCCATTCCTCTACTCTTTGCGTCAGTAAATGTGGAGATATATAAAATGTTCCCTTCACATTGTATTTGTCGAGCAACGGAATTCCTTTGTCAATCTGGCTCAAGCGCGAATCGTCAAAAGTTAGGCTGATTGCCATCTTTTTACCATCAGGCCAGTTGAAATGAGTGTGTCCCAAGTGTAGAGAATCACGCTGCAAATTCAGTTTTTTATAAATTTTCTTTGCAACATTTGAAAAAGCCGATACACTATTGGAATCTTTTGATTGTTGACACTGAACACATACTAATGCTATCCCAAAAAATAGAATATAAGGGGGCAAAAATTTTAATTTCGTTCTCTTCATCTGTTTTTTTACATTAAATATTCAACATCAATAATTTTTCACTAAAGCCTGTTTAATATCATCATGTAGAAAATCCACACTCTCCAATCCCACCGACAGTCGTACAGTTTTGTCACTTACATTCATAGCATCTCTTTGTGTTTGAGAAAAGTTTCCATAAATTGTGCTTGCAGGATGAATCGCAAGGCTTTTGTTATCGAACAGATTAGTGGCGCGGCGAATGGCTTTCAGTTTATCCATGAACCGGAAGCAGGCATCTTTTGAAGCCAGGTCGAATGTCAGCATCGCTCCCGGCGTCTCTCCGAATTGTAGGCAGCTTAATTCGTAAAAAGGATTATCCGATAGTCCCGTATAATTCACATATTCAACGCCTTTCAACGTTTTTAGGCGTTTGGCGAGTTCAAGGCAGGTACGGCTTTGTTTTTCGTAACGCAGCTGTAGCGTCTCCAATCCGATTGTCTGCAAGTGAGCCGTTCCCGGGTTCATATACGCTCCAAAGTTTCGGTGAATCTCCTTACGCAATTTGAAGTTAAATGTATAATTTCCGTGATCGTTGGCCACTTCGCTGAGCCGTTTGTTTTTTGTCCAGTCAAAAGAGGCATAATCGATTATAAGTCCGCCTACACTGGTTGCGCCACCCGATATATATTTGGTACTGGAAACCACTTCGATATCTATCCCAACGTTCGTGGCCTTAAAAACCGAAAAAGAAATAATGGTTGTGTCAGCAATCAACGGCACATTTTTCTCCTTCGCTAATGCGCTTATAACAGAAAGATCGACAACCTCCATCTGTGGGTTTGTGATGATTTCCAAGAATATAGCGCATGTGTTTTCATCTATATTCTTGCGGGTATCTTCTTCGTTTGTTAAATCGCAAAACCTGACTTCCACGTCAAAGGCTTTCAACGTATTCGCGAAAAACGAGTAGGTATTTCCAAACAGATGCCTGGAAGTAACAATGTTCGCACCGCTGTACGCAATGGACATAAACACGTTGCTTATCGCAGCCATTCCCGAGTTAAAGGCAGTGACGTTGTAAGCTCCGGTGATATGTTTTACCCGTTCTTCGAAGTAATGAACGGTGGGGTTCGATATGCGAGAATAGGTATGGTCGGCTGTTTTTCCGCAAAAAGCGGCTTCCATATCCGCGGCTGTTTTAAATTCGTATGCCGCGGCATTGTAAACCGGCATCGAAAGAGAATTATATATGTCATGCTGTGGATAAGGAATATTCAACAAACAATCTTCGAAATTTAAATCATTCATCTTTTTGCAATTTCAGGTTACAAAGATACAAAAATGCGGGAGTAAGCGATATTTAAAAGGAAGAGGATTTGTTTGTCGCATGTGAAGCAACGCCAGACAGCACTTTTTTATATAGATTTACTACATTTTTTGCCTTTTCGTCCCACGAAAGCTTTTGTTGCAGAAATTTACAATTCAGGGACATTTCCTCCAGCAATTTACGATTTGCAAAAAACATATTCAATTGTTCGGCAAAATCGGTGACGGATTGTTGAGGATTAGTAAGCGGAATTTTACGGCCAACCGTCTCATCAATAATTGCTCCGAATCCACAGGCATCGAAACACAATACGGGTAAACGATTGCTGACAGCCTCCAACACAACGGTAGAAGTAGCTTCGCTCACACTCGTGAAGAAAAAAAGCTGAGCTTCGCGCATGGCTTTTTGTACGATTGCATGGGGTTGATTACCGTGCCATACTATCTGAGCTGACACGCCTAAATCAGTAGCAAGTTTTTTCGCCTCCGTTTCTTGGGACTCATTCCCTTGGCCATACACATCCAAAACGATGTGTTTGTTCTTCGTTGCAGCTAAAGATCTCAATGCCAACGGCAATAATTTACTAAAAATAAGCCTCCCGACCCACAACGCATGAAAATCTTCCTCGTAAAATCTTTTCGTCGGAACATCAGCACTGATAAAAGTTCCGGTTTCGGGAATAAGAACAGAGTCCTTTTTTTTGTGAATTTTTATAGCACGGTATGAATCCGGGGTGGAGCTGATTAGTAAACTGCCTCGTTTAAGCGCCTCATTAACGCGACCATCGTACTTGATTTGCAATGTATTGATGGTATTTTTCAACCGGTTAAAAACCCGCATTTTTATTCCTGCACCCTCCGAATAAGCGGAAGGAAATTTATGCAAACCTCCAATAGGCCCCCATACAAACGGAATATTCTTTATCTTCCATAAATACCCCGGTTCTCTGAAACCGATCATATTCAATTGATGCAGAATATCTATTTTATGCTCTGCCACAATTTGTTTTGCAATATCCAGCGTTTTTTTTTGCCATTCTTTGTAATGAATGTAAAATCTCCAGTCACCCTGATTCCAGCACATCTTTCTTACTTCCTCCGTTACCGGATTGTAATAGAAATGCATATTCTTCCCCTGAGGCAAACCGGGTAAAGCAGCCTCAATCTTCTCCCTGAATTCTCCTTCGGTAATGATATGTAGTTCACAGTATTTAGCTAAATGCGTGCACCAATTCCATCCCATGCCGGGTTCGCTACCCTTGTCGGGCGAGCAAGCATAAGCATTTATGAGGATTTTCAGTTTTTCCATTATTGTGATTAACTCGTATTGTTATGTTGATTCAATTTATAAGTACAGAAGAAAATATACTCACGCATTTCTTCGTTTTACAAATTTAGCTGATTTATTCTCAAAACAATAAATTTAGGCTATTTTCTAACGAAAGAATGAACTTATATAAATTGTTTTTCAGTTATCCACAAAAAATCGGACTACTTTGAGATAAACCCAAAGTAGTCCGAAAAATTATTGGTTGATTGACAATACCGTTTAAAATGTAAATCGAAATCACTGATTTATCCGATGTCCTTTTAATTGATATGTATTTCCAAAAGGCGTCACATCATCCTCAAACTGCATTTCGAGATAAATACTGTCTGAATCAATTATCTTGCCGTTAGGGATCTTGATCCCTATATTGTATTCGGAGACTTTACAGTGAGATATTTTTGTTTCAAAAACATCTTTTGTTTTGTCAACGGCCGCTTTTACCTGAAAATCCCAAAAATCTTTTGAGACATCTTTTAGTATAATGGAATCGGCTTTTGACGAAATATCATTGAGGATAACCAACGTGAAAGGCTTGCTTATCTGCGAGTCACCAAGGTATGCCGAAACATTCCACTCTCCAACAGCATGGATAGCTGTTTCGGACGCTTCGGTAATCTCTTTTTCCGAGTGTTGGCAAGATAGTATAAAAGCAGCCGTTACGAATAATATAACTATTTTTTTAAGTTTCATCTGTTTATTGTTTTTGAGTAAAGAGCAAAGAGCAAGGAGCAAGGAGCAAAGACTTTTTTCGTTGAACTATTCAAACTTCCGTCTTCTCTCTTTCGTCTTCCGTCTTCTGTCACTTAAGGACTAATTTTGTATTGTGTATTTTGCCGTCGTAGTCAACCATTACATCGTATTCACCCGGCCCGAATTTTTTATTCACTACTGTGTGGTAACGATCAATTACCTGATCAACCAATATTTTTCCGTCTCGTGAAATTGAGACCGACGTTAAGTAATACGTTTCTCCACTGTAATTCACACATATACGATTGAACTTGTCAATATATACAATCGGTAATCCTCCGTTGTCGGTTCCGGGTGGATTGGGATTGGAAGGGGGATTGGAAGGGGGATCGTGAGGAGTATCTTGAGGTTTCGTCGCGCGTCCAAAAATCACCTCAGGAAGTATGGTGGAGAGGATGCTTGCGTCGCGAACCGATGCTTGCCGCCAATTGGGAACAACAGCTTTCATATTTTCACTGATCCATGCCGTACCAACCGCACCGGAGCTACTGATCCAGTTGATAGCGTTGTTTTCCACCACAATATTGTAGGAGGCCCCTAACTGATCTTGCGTCCAATTAGCAAGGACTAAACCCACGTTTGTGAAGGGTTGCTGTTTAGCATACACCTTATTGTTTCTAAGCGTCATGTTGTGGCCTCCGGCAATCTGGATTCCGTATTGTCCCGGATCTACCAAAATATTGTCTTCCGCGATCTGGTAGCTGCCACCAACATCTCCAAGAATAATTCCGCCGCTATTCAGCAGGGGGCCGCCGCCTCTTATCCAGTTGCCCTTGATCATGATCGGGCTGTCCGGCGTTCCGTTTGAGTGATACACCCCTATAACATCTATCGTGTGAGTATTTCCAGGAAGATTCTCAAAGACATTGGAGCTTACACTATATCCCGGGCCATTGGATTCAGCAATTTGTACTCCGCCGCCGCCATTACCATTATGCAACCCTTTTACTAAATTTTTGACCTCGTTGTTCTCAAATTTAACGTTTCCCCTGCTTTTTTCGACCCTGAGCGCTTGATAAACGTTTTCAAACACACAATCGGTAATGGTAACATTTAAGCCGTTTTCCACGAGAATAGCAGCTTCCCAAGCCACGTTTGTAAACTTACAATTCCGGATGATCACGTTTTCGCATTTCCAAAGCGAGATGGCGCGCCCCCCGAACAGAGAAGGGTTTGAGTTTGTAAATTCCAACCCTTCGATGACAATATTATTTTTATGTGCATGTTGTATCGCCGGTGATTTTATATATTCTCCGGTATATTTGGAACCTTGTCCGTAAAATAAATGAACAACAAAAAACAAAAAAAATACACTCAGCATTAAAACTTTTTTACTTTTTTTCATTGAATACTTTTTAATTATACTTCATTCATTGCTTTAAACACCTTATTTTATCTTTAAAATGTACGAAAGATGTATTCTTCGTAGTTTAGAATCGGAATAAAAAGATTCGGCATAAAGAAATTATTTCGGGTACTTATCACGACCACAAAATTACGCACTATTTCTTTATTATAATGTTAAATTTCAGGCAAATAACATTATTTAATTGGATTTTAATATAGTTGCTGTTTATTAACGATGTACGTTTTCTACAATTTTTTTTATTTATTTAGAACTGGTCTAAAAAGGTTATTTTTACACTTCTTGTTATCGACACTTTTTCAACATTATACCTTATCGCAAAAAGTAAAATTTTGTAGCTGTAATTTTTATCGATTAGGACAATAATAGCATTTATTTGTCTCTGTATTTAACTAAATTAGCTAAAAAAAGTACCATCAAGAGAATCAATGAAAAATTATCATCTTAAAGAGAAAATTATCATATTGTTTATTATCAATGAGTTAATTAATTATATAGATTTAGAGCCGGAAATTCTTATCTACGGTTCCTCTATTTTTTTACTTGTTTTTTGTATAAAAACTTTTTTAAAATATATATCTCATCTTTAATAGATTGTATATTCCATATGCTTGCCCGGTCATAATTTAACAATAAAATCAATCCGAAAATACAAAAAAATGTTCATTTAGTCCTAACAATCCGGTTTCATTACACCCTATTTTTGCTACCGTATGTTTATTTTAAAATCCATCTGCGATCAGAGCTTATAATCAAATTAATTAATGTTGATCGATTCTCTCTGCAGCTCTACTATTAATTTGGAGCATACATTATCAATGAATGATCAATAAAATTTTCAACGCGTAACTCTATGAAAAAAAACATTTTCCTATTTGTTCTACTGGCAGGATTGATTGTTTCCTGTTCTCCGGTCCAGAATATTGCCTATTTCCCTCATTTTGATAAAGAGATCAACAGGATAAACGAGACAACGTATGACGCGCGTATTAAACCTAAAGATATACTTTCAATAAGCGTGGTAAGCAGTGAGCCTGAAGCCTCCAGGCGTTACAATCTTTTTACGCCTCAAACACTTGAGCTTATCAATTCTCTTTATTCACAACCCTCCCTTCAGAGTTACCTGGTTGATAAAGAAGGCAGCATCTCTTTTCCAATTTTAGGGACATTACAAGTGAAAGGATTGAGTACAAAAGAACTGGAGTTATTTATTGAGGAAAAGTTGAAACCACACTTTACTCAGGAAATGCCTATAATAACGATTCGCATTTTAAATTATTCCATAAACGTATTAGGCGAAGTATTCCGTCCGGGAAAATTTGAGACAACCAACGAACGAATGACCATTTTTGAAGGACTGGCATTGGCAGGCGATATGACCATATACGGAAGACGTGACAACGTGAAAGTTCTCCGCGAAGATGTGAACGGTGAAAGAATAATTTATACGTTAAATCTCAACGATAGAAGTATTTTTAATTCTCCCGCTTATTTTCTCGAGCAAAACGATGTGCTATATGTAGAGCCTAATCAGTCAAGAGCCAATTCTTCCAAGTATGGCGCTGCGGAAACTTATCGAATATCAACCTTATCCGTTTTAATTTCATTGGCTACAATGGCGGCCACCATTTACAGCATTACCCGATAATTAAAATCATTTGAGATAACTCTACAAATACAATAAAAACAATGAATAATTACTCCGAAGTTGAAGAAGACTATAGCATACTGGCCGAAAAACCCATTGACGTTGTAGGCATACTCATGAAATATCTTTCTCACTGGAAATGGTTTTTGATTTCCTTATTGATTTGTATTGCCATGGCAGCACTCTATCTGTTTTACGCTTTACCACAATATAAAGTGGAAACTGCCATTTTGTTTAAAGATGATGTAAAAGGTGGCGGAGCTTCAGAAATAAATGTGTTTAGAGGGATGGGGGTGATAACTCAGCGAAATAACGTGGATAATGAGATTGAAATTTTAAAAAAATCCTTGATTGTTGAGAACGTTGTCAGAAAGCTCGGAATTTACACAACTTATACCGAAATAAAACCATTTGATGCCGTTAGGATTACAAGATTGGACGCGCTATTTACGGATTTTCCCAAACGGAAATTGAGAGTTTTATACGGAGATGAGATTCCGGCACTTATCAGTTTTCCTGAAAATCTTCTGGATCATTTACAGAGAAGTATCGTTTTCGATGTGCTCGTCCAACCCAACGGAAATTACGAATTTTCCGGTTCCTATAATGGGAACACGTACAACGCGAAAGCAACTCCATCAGATAGTATTGTCAGTTTTCCGTTTGGCAGTTTACAGATACAAAAGGGAAAAACGCGTCCAACCAAGGATATGCTGATGAGAGTGGAAATAAATCATCCGAAAAACGTGGCCGGTCAATATTTGAACGCACTGGAAATAGAGTTAACCTCCAAAACATCCGCGGTAGCGAACCTCTCTTTGACATGTCCGCACGGAACGTTGGGTGGAGATTTCTTAAAAGAATACATAGAAACTTACAACGAAGAAGGTATAAGGGATCAAATAGAACTTGCCGATAAAACGTCCCAAGTTATTGATGAGCATCTTGCGAAACTCAGTGCTGAGCTTAGTTCTGTAGAAACTCAGGTGCAAAACTACAAGCAATCGCAAGGGCTAACCGATATTGCTTCACAAGCCAGTGTTTACAATACGCAAATGGCCAATGTGGGACAAATGAAAACAGAAGTAGAAACTCAGTACGCGATTGTTTCCAACCTCAATAATTATGTTCAGGGAAAAAACAACCACGATCAACTTATTCCTGCTAACTCCGGAATAAATAGCGATGTATTGGCTGCTCAAATCAACGCGTATAATGACTTGGTCCTGGAACGGAACAAGCTCTCACGCATTGCTTCGAGCAGCAATCAATCGATGATTGAGTTGAATAACCGGATAGAATCCACTTTCAGCTCCGTGAGATCAGGCCTGCAAAACGAAAAAAGTAATCTTGAAATTCAACAACGCGATATTTCTGCCATGTACTACCAGAATAACGCGCGAATAAGAGCTATACCTCGCCAAGAACGGGTCTATTCAGATATAAAACGCCAGCAAAACATCAAAGAAGAATTGTTCTTGTATCTGCTTCAGAAAAAAGAAGAAAAATATATGAATATGGCTTCGGTAGCGCCCAGTTCTAAATTGATAGATAACATTCGTATTATGGGTGTTGTCTCGCCCAACAAAATGATAGTTGGATTAATATTTCTGGCTATGGGGTTAGCTTTACCCATTATTGGAATAAAGATAAAAGATTTATTGCGTTATCAAATCAGCACCAAGGAAGAACTTGAGGAGTTAACCTCGGTACCGGTTCTCGGGGAAATTCCTGAAATTTCTCATACTGAATATGTTGTGATTAAAGAAAACAGCAACGACAATTTCAGTGAAATGATGAGACTGCTAAGGGCTAATCTGTTATTTGTCATCGATAGTAAAGAAAAAAAGGTTATCAATATGCTCTCAAGCATAAGCGGCGATGGAAAAACATTCATAACCATCAACATGGCAATGAGCTTGGTTCTGTTAGATAAAAAAGTCTTAATCATTGAATTGGATATACGAAAACCAAAATTATCCGAATACCTTGGGTTAGACAACAAAAGCGGAATTACCTTGTATTTGTCTGGAAATCTTAAAAAAGAAGAACTTATAAAACCTTCCGGAGTTCATCCAAATTTATCGGTTATTACGGCAGGCGCAATCCCACCGAATCCCAACGAGCTGTTAGCTAAGTCATTATTAGATGAATTAGTAAAAGATGTACGAGATGATTTCGATTATATAATCATAGATACCGCACCCATTGGTGTAGTTTCTGATAGTTTTTTATTAAACCGTTTAACAGATGTGACCCTTTATGTGGTTCGGGCAGACTATACACCCAAAAAATATATTGAAGATGCAACAATGTATTATAAGGAAAAGAAACTTACCAGAATGTACTTTATACTGAACTCCGTGGATTTAAATGCTATCGCCTACCGCTATGGATATGGGAAAAAATACGGTTACGGGTATGCGTGATCATACTTGTTGATGGATAGCAACATCAATATATAATTCGATTGAACGTTTATAAAAAAAACTGATGAAAATGAAACTCAATGGTGCAAAAATAATAGACCTTCCTAAAAATTTGGACAGAAGGGGAAACCTATCCGTAATTGAAGAAATCAAGAACATCCCTTTTAAAATAAAACGGACGTATTGGATATACGATGTACCCGGCGGAGAAGTCAGAGGCGGCCATGCATACAAACGGAATCAGGAATTTATTGTTGCTCTTTCGGGAAGTTTCGATGTGATACTTGACAATGGAGAGGAACTGAAAACATATTCTCTAAACCGCTCATATTACGGGTTATATGTTCCTAAAGGGGTATGGAGGCAAATGCTGAATTTCTCGACAAACTCCTTGGCGCTCATTTTGGCATCGATCAAATTCGATGTTTCAGATTATATATACGACTACGAACAATTTAAAAAAGCGGTAAATGAAAAAGACGAACATATATGATTGTTCCATGATAGAAATTGACAAACACCATCACGAGAAAGGGAATTTAAGCGTAGTTGAAAATGGCAAAACAGTTCCTTTCAACGTGAAACGGGTGTACTATCTCTACGATGTTCCCGGTGGAGAGTCACGGGGCGGCCATGCTCACAAAGAACTTCAGCAGTTTATTGTGGCAGCCAGCGGTAGTTTTGATGTAACATTAGACGATGGCGAGTTGAAAAGAACGTTCACCATAAACCGTCCATACCGCGGATTACTTGTTGTTCCCGGTATTTGGAGAGAATTAGACAATTTTTCTTCCGGTTCTGTATGCTTGGTGTTAGCATCGACGGAATATTATGCGGATGATTATATAAGAGATTACAACGAATTTAAAGAATATAAAAAATGACATATATACATCCACGAACGGATGTTCTTTCCCAAAGAATAGGTGAGGACACAACTATCTGGCAGTTTTGCGTAATCTTGCCCGACGCCCAAGTTGGGAATAACTGTAATATTTGTGCGCATGTATTCATAGAAAACGATGTAGTCATCGGAAACAATGTAACCATTAAAAGCGGCGTGCAGTTGTGGGATGGAATAACCATTGAAGACAATGTGTTTATCGGCCCCAATGCAACATTCACCAATGAATTGATTCCGAGATCGAAAGCTCACGATACCACCAAATTCAAACCCACGTTAGTGAAAAAAGGGGCATCCATCGGAGCGAATGCAACCATACTCCCGGGACTTGTGATTGGGGAGTATTCTTTCATCGGTGCGGGAAGTTTGGTAACAAAAGACATTCCCGATTACACATTCTGGTATGGAAATCCGGCAACTCAAAAAGGATACATAACCGAGGAAGGCATTTTACTGGATATGAATAAAAGGGACAAAAACGGTGTTGAACACATTTTAAAATCAGACACAAATGATTAAATTTCTTGAAATTCAAAAAATTACACAAAAATATTCCGACGAAATTCATCGGGCAGCATCTCGTGTGATCGACTCGGGCTGGTATCTTTTGGGTGAAGAAACCAACCGGTTCGAAAAGAACTATGCCCACTTTATCGGCACGAATTATTGTATTGGAGTTGCGAATGGGTTGGACGCTTTAAGGATAATTCTCAAAGCCTATATCGAATTGGGCATTATGCAGGAAGGAGATGAAGTTATTGTTCCGGCCAATACTTTTATCGCATCCATCCTCGCTATTACCGATAACAGGTTAATTCCGGTATTGGTTGAACCCGATATTAATTCTTATCAGATTGACGACACCAAAATTGAAGAAGCCATTTCGCCCAAAACAAAGGCTATCATGATCGTTCACCTCTACGGACAATGCGCCTACACGGATAAAATTGGCGAAATATGCAAAAGACACGGTTTAAAACTTATCGAAGATAACGCCCAGGCAACCGGATGCAAATTTAATGGAAAAATCACCGGCTCTTTAGGAGATGCTTCAGGGCACAGTTTTTACCCCGGTAAGAATCTGGGAGCGTTTGGTGATGGCGGAGCAATTACCACCAACAATAAAGAATTGGCAGAAACAGTAAGAGCATTGGCCAATTATGGGTCAAACGTTAAATACGTATTTGACTATCAGGGATTGAACAGCAGGTTAGATGAAATTCAGGCTGCTATTTTGGATGTAAAACTCAACTATTTAGACGAAGACAATCAACGGCGAAAAGATATCGCGCGTTATTTTTTAACCCGGATACATAATCCGGAGGTTATCCTACCGAAAGTACAAGATTGGGAGTCGCACGTGTTTCACCTGTTTGTTATTCGTTCCGCCCATCGCGATAATTTGCTCCAATACCTCAACAACAACGGTGTTCAGGCGCTCATCCACTATCCGGTCCCCCCGCATAAACAAAAAGCCTATCGGGATTGGAATAAGCTTAGCTTGCCGGTAACCGAGAAAATTCATAACGAAGTGTTGAGCCTGCCCATAAGCCAGGTAATAACAGACGAAGAGGCCGAGACAGTAGTGAAAACCGTGAACTCTTTTCGACAGAACGATTTGAACAAATAGCAATGAACAAACAACAGGCATCATACCGGCAAATAATGAAAGCAACTTCTCTCTTTGGAGGAGTCCAGGTCTTTCAGATAATAATTTCGGTGGTACGCTCAAAATTTGTGGCGATACTGCTCGGACCGTCCGGCATGGGTATAGTGGGATTACTTACTTCGACAACCGGGTTAGTGGCCGGCCTCACCAATTTCGGGCTGGGCACCAGCGCGATCAAAAATATATCTGAAGCCAACGCAACTGAAGACGAACAAAGGATTTCAAAAGTCATTTCAGTTATGAGACGATTAATGTGGATAACCGGCATACTGGGAGCAGTTATAACGCTCCTGTTTTCACCTTGGTTAAGTCAATTCACTTTCGGAAATAGAGAATATACAGGAGCATTTATCTGGATTTCAATTACGTTGCTCCTCAATCAACTAAGTACGGGAGAATTGGTGTTTTTGCAAGGACTTCGCAGGTTACAAGATTTGGCAAAAGCCAATGTTTACGGCAGTGTTGCCGGATTAATAGTTACAATACCGCTTTATTACAAGTTTGGAGTTCAGGGAATTGTACCGGTAATTATTATCACAGCTATAATCACGTTGTTTTTCTCGTGGTACTTTGCGAAAAAGATAAAAATTAAAAAAACAACACTTACCAACGAGGCCATCATGGTAGAAGGCAAAAGTATGTTGGTAATGGGTTTTATGATCAGTTTAAGCGGATTGATATCGATTGTCGTGGCTTATCTGCTTCGAATTTTCATAAATCGCACAGGAAACGTGGCAGACGTGGGGTTATACAATGCCGGATTCACAATTATCAACACGTATGTGGGAATGATTTTCACAGCGATGGCTACTGATTATTATCCCCGGTTATCGGCAGTGGCGAACAGCAATGAAGAATGCAACCAAAGCATCAACCAGCAATCCGAAATCGCTTTGCTGATATTAGCGCCGGTATTGATCGGTTTTCTTGTATTCATCAACTGGGCTGTTATCCTTTTATACTCGACTCAATTTTTAGCTATTACCGGAATGATATATTGGGCATCCCTGGGTATATTTTTCAAGGCTGTAAGCTGGGCAATCGCATTTGTTTTTTTGGCTAAAGGAGCCAGTAAACTCTTCTTCTGGAATGAATTGGCAGGAAACACATATACGTTGGGTTTTAGTTTATTAGGGTATCATTTTGGCGGATTAACGGGATTAGGTGTTTCATTCCTTATTGTCTATTTAATTTATCTCATCCAGGTGTATTTTATTGCAAAAATAAAATATCAATTCTCTTTCACCTCATCTTTTTTAAAAATTTTCATTATCCAGTTTTCCCTGGCGGTCACGAGTTTTGCAATAGTAAACCTTATGGATGAGCCTTACACATACATTATCGGAGTATTACTCATCATCGTTTCCGGTTGGTATTCGTATGTGGAGTTAGAGAACAGGATAGGATTAAAAGAGATCATTCAAGGTTTTATTCAGAAAATCAGAAACAGATAACAATATATGCAAAAAGAAAATTCACCCTTGGTATCCGTAATTATTATAACGTATAATAGTTCGAAATACATATTGGAAACGTTGGAAAGCATAAAAGCTCAAACGTGGGAAAACATTCAGCTAATAGTGACTGATGACGCATCTAAGGATAATACGGTTCAGGTTTTTTCGGACTGGATAGACAAAAACCGGGAACGTTTTTCCGATGTAAAAATAATTACCGTACCTCAAAACACGGGAATATCGGCAAATTGCAACCGCGGGTTACTGGCAACCGATGGGGAGTGGATCAAGTTAATAGCCGGAGACGATGCTTTAATGGAGAATTGTATTGCCGACAATTTAGACTACGCGCGACGTTTTCCCGAAGCCTCTTTCATCGTGTCCGAAATGCAAGAGATGGACGAAAACGGAGTGATAACAAAAGAAAACACGACAAATGAAAGTTTGGCGTTTCTTACCAAAAAAAAATCAACCAAAGAACAATTGAAATCTTATGCGCGATGGCCGGAATTTTTAAACACACCCACTTTTTTCTATAAACGCGAATTGATGCATTTGGTTGGATTCTGCGATGAAGAATTCAAAATTTTTGAAGATACCACAGTGATTTTCAATATTATTGGTAAAAACATTAAAATCCATTACTTGAATAAACCTACGGTAAAGTATAGAATCCACCCGAACTCTATATCACGTAACGATTCAATTAACGAAAGAAGAGAAAAAGAAGCGCTCCAAATTTTCAAAAAATACCGGAAAAAAAATCTGAACATATTCAATCCGCTCGACTTGTCCGTTTACTACGAGAATTGGTTGAGGTTCAAGTATAAAGGATTTTGGGGAGTGAGGGGCGATTCGGTTTTGCGCAAATTCAGCCTTTTTTACTGGTATCTGAAACTCAACGGTGTGAAAAACTATTGACGACAATTTAAAAATGAACGGGAAGATAAAAATATTGTGGTTTTGCAGTGATCGTTTTACGGGGCAAAAAACCAGAGAAACAGGCTCATGGCTGCATTCAATGTCTAAGGGCCTCATCGAATCCGGTGAAATAGAACTGTACAATATCACTCAAGGCAACGTTAAACAAACCGCAAGAGATGAATATTTATCCATTAATCAATGGGTATTTCCAAAGTCGAAATTAAACAGGAAAGGGCTTCCACCTAAAAAAACAGTGCAGGCCATTCAAAACATTGTTGCAGAAATTCAGCCCGATATCATTCATGTGTGGGGTACTGAAGCGCACTGGGGACTGCTTACCGCACGGGATATTGTCAAAGGCACAACACTGCTCGAGATACAAGGATTAAAATTTGAAATCAGCAACTATTTTTATTCGGGATTATCTGCGATGGACTTATGCTCATCCATTTACATAAAAGATATCTTAAAACCACTGACCTCCATTTTTGGCCGGAAAATATCATTCAAAAATTGGGGAAATTTTGAGAAAGAGATGATTGCAAAACACAATTATATCAATACACAATCAGAATGGGTGAGAATAACGGTTGAAAGGATAAACAGAAAAGCAGTGAAGTACAACACTGTAATGTCGTTGCGTGATGAATTCATCGTTGCTAAAAAGTGGGATATTGATACCTGTACACGCAACCGGTTATTTACATCAACATCTTCATTGGTGTCCTACAAGGGATTGCATGTATTAATTGACGCTGTTGAGCTTCTGGTGAAAGATTTTCCGGATATCCATCTGAATATCGCATCCAGTCTCGATTATGGTCTTCGACGCGATGGCTACACCCGGTTTATATTTAAGAAGATAAAGAAAAAAGGGTTGACAGGACACGTAAACTGGCTTGGTTCGTTAACCGCTCCTGAAATAGTCAACGAACTGCGTTCCGCTCATGTAACCGTTGTGCCCTCATTTGTAGAGTCATACAGTTTGGCCGCGGAAGAATCAATGTTCGTAGGCGTTCCCACGGTTGCTTCTTTCGCAGGAGCAATGCCGGAACTTGGGAAACACCGCGAATCGATATCCTTTTTTCAACCGGGCAGTGCCAACATGTGCGCTTCTGAAATAAAAAAAATTTTGGAGAACGACACAATAGCCGTGAAACTGTCTGACGAGGCGTACAGAAGCAAACAAGACAAACGGAACGACAAAGCCATTAAAGAACAGATTAGCATATACAAAGACATTCTTAATAAGCGTTTTGCATAAAAATTCAACTCAGATGAGTAGTACAGTCAATAAACAAATAGTACGACAGACAATACCCGTTACCATTTTTCTGATAACGATCTACTCGGTTGTGATTTATATCAAAGGCGGTGTTCCATTGGCTTCGGCTATGAATAACACAACCTTATGGTGGGGAATTTCCGCCATTATTTTGATATTGTTCCTCTTATCAAAATACTTTTTTTTCGACAAGATTAACGAAAATAAAATGCGTATTATTTGGATTTATCTTATTTGGAACGCGATCTGTATCGTCAGAGGAATGTTTGTGGCAGAAATATACTGGGATTGGAAAGCGTTAATTGGCAACACAATGACGCTCATGTTGCCGATTGTGGCATATTCAGCGACCAATAAGGTAATCGTGCAATCGTTGCTTGTGTTTTACGTCAAATATGCCCTGCCCCTCTTCCTGCTGTTTGCCGTCATAATAAGAACCGACGCGTATGGATTTTACCTGATTCCGGTAAGTTTTTTATTGTTGTTTTTGCCCGCATTGACCAAACGGCAGAGAATCATCCTGTTAGTATGTACGGCTGTTGTATTTTTGGCCGACTTGGGCGCGCGCAGCAACGTGTTAAAATTTGGTGTTCCGATCTTAATTCTGGGCGTGTATTATACTCGGGAATTGATTTCGGTTAAACTTCTTGAAGCCGTCCGCCTGGCATTATTTATCATACCGGTAACGCTGTTTGTGCTGGGGGTTACCGGAACATTCAATATCTTCAAGACAGACGACTACGTTAAAGGGGACTACACCGCGACGGGTACCGACATGCAAGGCAACAAAGTTGAGGAAAACATAATGGCCGACACAAGGACATTTATCTATGAAGAGGTACTAAACTCGGCTATTGATAACAATTATTGGTTATTCGGCCGGACACCGGCACGCGGAAATGATACGGATTGGTTTGGTGCGCGAAATTTTGCCATAACGGGAAGATACGAAAGATTGGAGAACGAAATAGGGTTGGCTAACGTATTTACCTGGACTGGCGTTGTGGGTACAATTCTTTATTCGATTCTTTTTTTTCAAGCTTCGTTTCTCGCCGTAAATAGATCAAAGAACATTTATGCAAAAATGTTGGGAATTTATGTTGCTTTCCGTTGGCTATTTTCGTGGGTGGAAGATGTCAATAATTTCTCTCTCAACTACTTTATGCTGATGATCATGATAGGATTGTGCTTCTCGCACTCATTTCGGCATATGACGAATAATGAAGTTGCCTTTTGGGTACGCGGCATTTTTGATGCCCGGTATGTACGTTTTCAAAATTATCTTATTAAAAAAAGGAAAAATAATGAAAAATCAGCGAGTGGCCGTTCTACTGACGTGCCACAACAGAAAAGCTAAAACGCTCGATTGCTTGGCATCGTTTTACCGGGCAGTATTTCCTTCGGAATATACATTCGACATATTTTTGACCGATGACGGCTCTACCGATGGAACGGGAGAAGCGTTAAAAAAACTATACCCGCAAATAACTCTCATACAGGGAAGCGGCAACTTGTTCTGGGCGGGAGGAATGCGCATGGCGTGGGAATCTGCTATGAGAGAATGCTCATACGATGCTTTTCTGTTACTTAACGACGATGTGATGTTAAATTCCGATTTTTTGCTGAACCTAATGAAAACAGAAGAACATTCTCTCCAAAAAAGAGGGAAAAAGGGGATTTATTCCGGTGCGACAGTCGACGAAACAACAGGCATAGTGTCGTACGGAGGCTCTAAAATAAAAGCGAATCACATTGTCATGAAAAGTCAACTGTTATCGCCGCGGGAGTTTCCGCAGGAATGTGAAATTACCAATGCAAACATTCTGTGGATTAGTAAAAATGTGGTGGACGCGGTTGGCATTTTTGATGATAAGTACATACACGGCATAGCCGATTATGACTATTCTTTACGGGCTTACAAAAAAAATATTCCTGTTTACCTGGCTCCCTCTGTATGTGGAACATGCACCAATGATCACGGAAAAAACTGGAAGAAAGGAGATGTGCCGTTAAAGGAGCGCGTGGCTTACCTGAAAAGTCACAAGGGACTGGCCTACAGAGAATACATGTATTACTTAAAGCGGCATTTCCCCCTGTTCGTCCCATACTCATTTTTTATGTTGTGGATGAAAACTTTTTTTCCGTTTTTTTGGGATCGATTCAAAAAAACCGAGGTTATGGCTAATAACTATCCAATTGAAAAGAAAAAAAATTATGCCTAAAAAGAAAATGTTGATATTTCATCAGGTGTTGGCGACTTACAGGATTGATCAATTCAACTTGCTCAACGAGTTATTCGATTTGGAGGTAGTGTATCTTTATGACAGCATGCAGGGCCTTAAAATAAACCAGAAAATATTGGAAGAGCAGTGCAACTTTCGCTTTTCCTATTTTCTTCGCGGCATAAAATACGGAGATAGGGTATTCCGTTTTGGGATATACAAAAAAGTAAGGCAAGCGAAACCCGATATCATCATGAGCTATGAATATTCGCTCGCTACACAATACCTCCTTCTATTAAGATCGTTAGGACTCATTCATCAACAAATAGGCACCATGGTCGACGACAGCATGGATATGTGTCACAACGTGCAGTCCAAAGCCCGTGAGCTTGTACGAAACCGAACAGTGAAAAGAGTGGATTTTCTGGTGGTGATGTCTCACGAGGTTGCCCGTTTTTATCGATACAAATTCAGTCTCGACGAACAACAAATTATTGTTTCTCCCATAGTACAACTAACGGAAAGGCTGAGAAAAGAGCCTGACAGAGTGGAGGCTTACGCGCAAAATCATGTGGAGAAACACAACCTCAGAGGAAAAAAGATTTTGTTGTTTGTCGGACGTTTTGTACCCGCGAAAGCTTTGCCTCTTTTTTTAAACAACATCTCTTCCATTCTACAAGAGAGAGTCGACACCAGACTGGTGCTTGTTGGCGAAGGAGCCGAAAAAGAAGCGTTAAATACAATCATTAAGGAAAAAAACATTGAAGACAAGGTACTATTTCCCGGAAAATACCAAGCGCAGGAACTCTATGGCTGGTATACGAGTGCGTCGGGATTTGTGCTGCCAAGTTTATTTGAACCTTTTGGGGCAGTGGTTAACGAAGCATTAATCTTTGGACTACCCGTTTTGTGTTCGCGATTAGCAGGAGCCACCTGCTTAATCAACACTGAAAATGGATTGATATTCGATCCCTCGGACAAAGAAGATACCGTACAAAAATTAAACTCGTTTATGGAAAAGATGAAAGTGGTTGATGATGTTAGTTTAACAAATAAACCTCCATTAATTGAAGACTTTAGGGATGATTTCAGGAAAGAATGGAAAAAACTGGCATAAGTAAAAAATTACGAAGGTACAAGATGATAAATTTCTATTCAGATTTATACGAAAGGCAGCAATGAAAACAACAAAGTCGAAAAATATTCTTTTTATGATTCACTTGCCTCCTCCGATGCAAAACTCATCCATTATGGGTGAACTTGTTAAAGAAAGCCAGATAATCAATAATTCGTTTCATAGCAGATATATTAATTTACTCTTATCCCGAACTGTAAATGAAACCGGTAAAGCGAGCATTGCCAAGTTTGTTCGATTCATCATAATTTGGTTCGACCTTTTGGGTAAACTTATCTACAGTAAACCTAATCTTTGCTATTACACCTTATCAGTCAGCGGCATAGCTTTTTACAAAGATTGTGCAATGGTGGTATTATTACGTATTTTTCAAATAAAAACATTATATCATCTTCATTACAAAGGCATTAGAAATAACCAGAAAAGGAAGATAAACGGTTTTTTATATCGGTATATATTTAAAAATTCCAGCGTAATTCTTCCAACCGAGCAATTGTATCTGGATGTGGAAAAATATATTTTGCCCTGGAATGTCTATTATTGTCCCAATGGAATTAAGGATTACCAGATGGAAACAAAGCTTATGTCGATACCTGAGAGCAAGATTTTAAAAATACTTTTCCTATCGAATCTATTGACAACGAAAGGAGTTTTCGATTTAATTGAAGCTTGTTCTATTCTGAAAGAAAAAGGATGCGATTTCAAATGCGATTTCATTGGAGGAGAAGGAGATATAACTGAAAAACAATTCAACACCCACGTTAAACAAAAAGGATTAACAGAGAATGTGAAATATAGAGGAAAGCGGTTTGGGAAACTCAAAGAATTGGCCTATGAGCAGGCAGATGTTTTTGTGCTCCCTACTTATCATCCTAATGAATGCTCTCCATTGGTTATTTTGGAAGCAATGCGACATAGTTTGCCGGTTATATCCACCTTCGAAGGAGGAATACCGGAAATGGTAAAAGACGGAATCAACGGATTCCTGATTCCTCAACGTAACGTCATTGCACTGGCAGAAAGGTTGGAATTTCTGGTGCGGTATCCACAATTGCGAAAGCAGATGGGGAGAGACGGAAGAATGAAATACGAGAATAACTTTACCCTCGGTATTTTTGAACACAAGTTACTTTCCATTTTACAAGATGCGATTAAATAACCCATATTTGTTAGAAAATGCTTACAGACACGACCAAAACACTGTACAGAAGATATTTTGACTCCGACCCAAGCCCGTTCATTTCAGAAGCATTTCTCGGGCTCGTAGAGAATAAGACCGAGCGGCTGATCAGGCTGATGGACGAAGAGGAAAGATCTATCGGATTAATTCTGGGTCTGAAAGAGGATGTTCTTTGTTCACCTTTCTCAGCTCCCTTTGGCGGGTTTCATTACACTCACGAACACGTATTGTACAGTGTTGTATTCAATTACCTTTCCGACCTAAAAAAATTTGTTAGCGAACAGGGGTTCAAGCGGGTTATTATCACCTTACCGCCCAATCCCTATCAGAACAACATGAATGCTAAATTTATAAATGCGTTTGTCAGGCTGGGATTCACAATGGCAACCCCCGATATCCAGAATTGCGTAAACCTGAAAAAATTTGACGGGACCTGGATAAAAAATACCGTGGGACAGAATTGCAGAAGAGCAATAAAACATCGGCTTTCCTGTAGCATTGTAACCGACGAAGCGTCCATGAAAGATGCGTACGATGTGATCTTCCGAAACCGTGTCGATCAAGAAAGGGAGATACACATGACCCTAAAAGACATATTAAGAGTTAATGAAATCTTGCCGGTCGATTTCTTTCTGGTAAAAGACTACGACGAAAGCAACATAGGTGCCGGCATTTTTTACAGGGGACACAGCAAGATCGTTCAGGGCATTTTCCTGGGCGACGACATGGAAAAAAGATCGCTGGGGATAATAGACTTCCTGGTCATGAATATCTACGAACACTATAAAAAGATGGACTTCGATTACATCGATCTGGGAATATCCAGCATGTGCGGAGATCCTAACGTCGGATTAATCCGGTTTAAAGAAATCCACAACTGTGAGACATCACTCAGGTTCACCTTTTGGTGGAGCCCTGACAACAATCAATCATTTCAAATTAACCCTAAAAAATAAGCAATATGTTACACGAATTCAATTTATTCAATGGACCTTTGCAAGAAATGAGCCAATCAAAAAAGCTAATTACTACGCTCAATGCTCATTCGTTCAATACACTCCACAAAGACATATTTTTCAGGGAAGCCCTGAAATCGAGCGACATGCTGCTCCCCGATGGAATAAGCATTGTTTTGGCGCTTCGTTTATTGATAGGCGAGAAATTAAAAAAAATAGCCGGAGACGATTTATTTCGGTTCGAAATGGATCGGATCCACTCTACAAAAGGGAAATGTTTCTTTCTGGGAAGTTCGGAAAAGACGTTGAACCTCATCCGGGAGAGAGCGGAGAAGGAATATCCCGACGTAGAGATCTACAGCTACTCACCGCCGTATAAACCGGAATTCAGCGAGGAGGAGAGCCAAAGGATGGTGGACGCGGTCAATGAAATCGGGCCCGATGTCCTCTTTATCGGCATGACTGCGCCAAAACAAGAGAAATGGGCATATAAATATTTCCCTCAACTAAACGCCGGACATATCTGCTGTATTGGCGCAGTGTTTGATTTTTATGCGGGAACCGTGAAAAGGGCACCCGGCTGGATGATATCGATAGGAATGGAATGGTTTTACCGCTTAATTAAGGAACCTAAGCGTATGTGGCGCAGGTATCTTGTTGGAAACACCGTATTTATTAAACATATTTTGATGGAAAAACTGGTGACGCTCTATCATTATAAAAACACTCAACCCCGTGTAGTATTACGCGATTTACTCTAAAAGGCCGAAAGACAGGACGCCCTGTTTTTCAGCATAAACGCAGCACAGCATGTTCAATGTATTCTTTTTTATTTCGTAGTTATGGAAACAGATCACCCGGGAATAAGGTTCTTTTATCTTCTAATAGACTTGCTTCTTTTGAACTTGGCGGTTTTTATTGTTTTCCAGTTCAGTCCGGTTCACGATTATATGGACGTACCCCGAAGGAACCTGTATTATTTACACGCGAATATTTCGGGAATCATTGCCTATACCTTGTACGGCAAAAGAAATTTTTTCTTCACCGACAAGTACAGGTACAGGTTGAGAATTATCAGCATACGTTTCCTTGTTTTGATCATCACTCTGTTTGCGCTGGGAGAGATTTTTCTTCCCAAGGGATATCACCGGGTGTTTTTGTTGGAGTATGTGGCGTTTTTTTTCCTGTTTAAGGTAGTCGTGTTTTATTTCATTTACCAACTCCACCGCTATCGCTACGCGAAAGGATATTCATTCAACAGGGTGGTCATACTGGGTGCGAACAACTCGAGCCGGGTAATTGGAAAAATACTCAACAACAACCCTACGCTGGGATTCAAACTGGTGGGTTATATTTCTGACAAAGGGAACGGTGCCGGCGAAGACCTGCTGGGAGGGTTGACGGAGTTGCCCGCTTTGGCAAAGGATCACGAAATAAACATGATCTTCGTGACCAACCCCAAGTACTTTACCCTGAAAAACACGAAAGGACTCCTCGCCCTGTGCAATAAAACCGGACTGAGAGTGCGGTATATCCTCATGAACGGGTACTGGAACAAGTGCATGTACCGAAAGGTAGAGTCCGCCCGTTTCTTCGAGATGTTCAACCCCCAGCAGATCCCTCTGGACGACCTGACGTTGCGCCTGAAAAAAAGGGCATTCGACGTCGTCTTTTCATCGGCAGTCATTCTGTTTATCTTCAGCTGGTTGCTTCCCCTGCTAAGCATCATTATCAAGCTAAACTCAAAAGGGCCTGTGTTTTTCGTTCAGCAACGGACGGGAATAAACAACAAGACATTCAACTGTATCAAGTTCCGGACCATGAAGGTGAACCATGAAGCAGATACGAAACAGGCCGTGAAAAATGACAACCGGATAACCTCCATCGGGAATTTTTTACGCAAGTACAACATCGACGAACTGCCTCAGTTCTTTAATGTTCTCGTGGGGAATATGTCTGTGGTCGGGCCGCGTCCGCACATGCTCAAGCATACCGAACAGTATTCCGCTTTGATTGAATATTACAAGGTGCGCCATTTCGTGAAGCCGGGCATTACCGGCTGGGCACAGGTAAATGGCTACCGGGGACTCACCGACGAGCTTTGGAAAATGCAAAAAAGAGTAGAATACGACATGGAATACCTGGAAAATTGGAACTTCCTATGGGATATCAAGATTATTGTGATGACCCTGATCGGTAAGAACGCGTATAAAAACGCCATGTGAAAAATTTACGATATATTTGCATTTTAATTACAACAGATAAAATCATGACAAAAGTAGCATTAATTACAGGTATAACGGGACAAGACGGATCCTACCTGGCTGAATTTCTAATAGACAAGGGATACGAAGTCCACGGGTTATTACGCCGCTCATCATCATTCAATACGGGCCGCATCGAACACCTGTACCTGGACGAATGGGTAAGGGACATGCACCGGAAAAGGCTGGTGAACCTTCACTATGCCGACATGACCGACTCCAGCTCACTGATTCGGGTCATACAGACCGTGCAACCCGGTGAGATCTACAACCTGGCTGCCCAAAGCCACGTCAAGGTGAGTTTCGACGTACCCGAATACACAGCCGAAACCGACGCTGTTGGTACGCTCCGCTTGCTGGAAGCAGTCCGGATTCTCGGACTGGAGAAGAAAACGAGGATCTACCAAGCCTCCACCTCAGAGCTCTACGGCCTGGTGCAGGAGGTACCCCAGAAGGAGACTACGCCCTTTTATCCACGCAGCCCATACGGCGTAGCTAAACTCTACGGTTACTGGATTACGAAGAACTACCGTGAATCATACGGGATGTTTGCCGTGAATGGCATTCTTTTCAACCACGAGAGTGAACGGCGCGGAGAGACCTTTGTCACCCGGAAAATAACAATTGCCGTTGCCCGGATTGCCCAACAGATGCAGGACAAACTTTACCTCGGGAACCTGGATGCCTTGCGCGACTGGGGGTATGCAAAAGATTACGTGGAATGCATGTGGCTGATGCTCCAGCACGACACTCCGGAAGATTTTGTCATCGCCACAGGCGAGATGCACAGCGTTCGTGATTTTTGCGCGCTCGCTTTTGCTGAAGCCGGCATTCAACTACGGTGGGAAGGTAAAGGGATCAATGAAAAAGGAATAGACACCGCTACGGGAAAAACCCTGGTAGAAGTGGATCCCAAATACTTCCGCCCGGCCGAGGTGGAACAGCTTTTGGGAGACCCCACCAAGGCGAAAACTCTTCTCGGTTGGAATCCCCGGAAAACTTCCTTCGGGGAACTGGTGAAATTAATGGTAAAGCACGACATGAAGTTTGTGAGAAAACTGAAAGTCAAAGACGAAATAGACAATGAATAAAGGGAGCAAAATATACATTGCCGGCCACAACGGGTTGGTCGGTTCCGCCATCCGGAAGAACCTGCAGGAAAAAGGCTATACAAACCTCATCGGCCGTTCTCACGGGGAACTGGATCTGTTGGATGGTGCTGCCGTAAAAGCGTTTTTCGAAAAAGAAAAACCCGAATATGTATTTCTTGCTGCCGCCTACGTGGGCGGGATCGTTGCCAACAATACCTACCGGGCCGACTTTATCCACAAGAACCTCCAGATCCAGAACAACGTTATCTACGAAAGCTTCCGGAACGATGTGAAGAAACTGTTGTTCCTGGGCAGCACCTGCATCTATCCCAAGGAGTCCCCACAGCCGATGAAAGAAGATTACCTCCTTTCGTCCCCCCTCGAATATACGAACGAGCCCTATGCCATAGCCAAAATCGCCGGGCTGAAGATGTGCGAAAGCTTCAACATCCAGTACGGGACAAACTATATCGCGGTAATGCCGACCAACCTTTACGGGCTGAACGACAACTTCCACCTGGAAAACAGCCACGTGCTCCCGGCCATGATGAGAAAAATGCACCTGGGCAAATGCCTGTACGAAAGCGACTGGGAGGCCGTAAGGAAAGACCTCGGAAGAAGGCCGTTGGACAACACCGACGAGGCAAGCACAACGGACGATATCATCAACGCATTGAGCAAACACGGCGTCTTTCCCGCTCACATAGAACTCTGGGGCACAGGACGGCCCATGCGGGAGTTCCTGTGGAGTGAAGACATGGCCGACGCTTGTGTCTTTATCATGGAGAACGTGAATTTTGACGACCTGAAACAAGACAAGAAAGAGGTCCGCAACTGCCACATCAATATTGGAACGGGCAGGGAGATCAGCATAAAGGATCTTGCAGAAACCATAAGAAAGATTATTGGCTATCAGGGAGAGATCTGCTTCGATGCGTCAAGACCCGACGGGACGATGCGAAAGCTGACCGATGTTTCAAAATTAACATCGCTGGGCTGGCAATACAACGTTGAGATCGGGGAAGGCATAGGCCGGATGTACAATTGGTATGTAACCGATCAAGAATAAATAAAACAACAACTTTTATGGAATACAGAAAACTGATTGATGTCGAATTCAGGGAGTTCGACCGTGAAGCGCTGGAGAAGTCATGGAAATGGCTGAACGACCCGCAACTAAAAAGCCTGACAATGACTCCCGACTTCGACCAGGAGTCTCAGGAGAAATGGTTCGAGAGCTTAAAGACCCGGACCGACTATTACCTGAAGGCCGGATGGTACAACGGGGTGCCGATCGCCGTGCACGGCCTGAAGCACATCACCGATACAGACGGCGAGGTTTTCGGATACATCGGAGAAAAAGAGTTGTGGGGTAAAACGGCTGCCATACAAATGATGCAGGATATAATCGATTACGCAAAATCCCGCAACCTGGAATCTCTGTACTGCATCACCCTGAAAGAGAACAAGAGGACTTACAGGTTGTGTAGGCGGTTCGGCTTCGAAACGGAGAAAGAGGTTACCGACGATACAATCATGATGAGGCTCCGTTTCTGACTTGTCCTAAAAAAATATCTCTCACGATACTGTTAATACCCACAACAAATAAAAAAGAACACAGGCCCGGGTTAGTTCTTTTTTATTAAGCGAACCGACATAAAGTAAATAGGATCATTATAGCCACTATTGTCCTCTACCGCTTCTACAGCAAATCCGCTGTCATTCATTCTAACATGGTATCCATCGTTTGTCCAGTACTTATTCTCCTTACCAAAACCGTGATATTCAATTTCCAACACTCTATGACCATAAAAAAGTGCAATCTGTAACCAACCGTCTTTTTCCGAAGTAGGGGCTTCATAACCCAATGGACTATGGCCAGGACTGTTTGGATTACTACGGAACGACAGTCCCGAATTCAAATTATATTTCGTAAGCATGGCTTGAATTTCTTTGTAGTGTGTGGAGGAGGGAACTTCCCAGCCCGAAGGGGCAAAACCTGTATCTTTCACAACTGAACGTTTATACAAAAAATTAGTCCCGTAGTTACAAGCCTGAACCATAAAGTCAATTACAGCTCGTTTGGACTGGTCGAATTGTAAGTTTTCTACATAATTGACTGCATTTCCATTACCGTATTTGTTTGATTTGTAATCTTCCCGGGTCCAAATACCGCCAAATATTTTCACCAGAGGATAAGCATGGTGTGCTTCATTGAAATGCACCGCATGCAGGTAGGCATTGTGAATGGTTGTTTGCTTTGCTGTTTGTTCATCGTTCAATTGGGTTCTGATAGTAACTCCACCCAGATAAAGATTGGTATATTCTCTCTCTTCAAGCTCTTCATAATCCACAACTTTAAGATTCGATCCATTCCAGGAGATGCGGGCCGGACGACGGCCTTCGTAGCCGGGAAAGAAACCGGCATGCATCAATATCTTGCCGCTGGCCACCGGATAAATCACATTCACCCGTTTTAACGGGTTTATCTCCGGTATAAACTCGTTGCAGACGGTGGCGATGACCCTGTTGCTGTTGTCTTTTACGTCCTTCACCAATGTTTCAGACACACCCTCAGTGAAAGTTGGGAGTTCTATTTGGTAGTTATTTTTATCTTCATACTCCACCGTTACAAAACCATTCCCTTCCATCACAGATTTAATCTCCTCGCGACGTGCCGGGCTTGTGGCCAGTTCATAGAGAGGAATCAGGCCCTCCAGATCGGAACCAAAACCAATCAACGCTGTTTTGTTTGTCAATACATTCTCGTAATCCGCTACCGACTTTTTCCACGTTTCAATGGCATTTTTATCGGAACTGTCTGTCAGTGGCCCGGAATCACCTCCGATTGCGGTAAACGAGAGTGTGGTTTGCGATTTGTTTTGCGCATAGGATGACTTCATCTCCTCATCCACAGAAGCATCCGAATTCACAAAAGCATTGGAATAGGAAGCTTTCAGGTATGCGGTAATGTCGTAATAACCGGTTACCTTCGACACATCCACAGTCAAATTATACCTCAATCGTCCTCCCAGGTCAGCTTTTGTAATCAGATGTGTTCCGTATTCTCTAAACAGGAGCTTCACTCCTTCTGTACCCCGGTAAGTTTCCGACACACCATCAATCGCTTTTTTAGCGGCATCGGTCATCCAGTTTTCCCGGATATCCTCGATGTCCGTGACAATACTGATGTCGGTCACCTTGTATTCGATATACGAAATAGCGTATTCGTTGAATTCGTTGTTGGTAACACCTGAGGTAAAGGTGGCACCCACTTCCCCCTTGAAACCACAGTACTTCCCTCCAAAATTCACGGCCGCACTCAGGTTCTGAGCCAATTGTTCAAGACTTGAACCTACTACCGTCCGCTCATAGAACCGGGCACTGGGAGCATTGAATTGTATCAGGTCTTCAGCCTTCATCTCATTCCACCGGACAATTTGTTTGGTCACGGAATTGGGAGAAGCATACTCATTCAACGTGTTATAGCCGTACCCTACTGCATATTTCTTGATAGAAGGTATGCTGTTAGCATCACTCGTCACTCCATAGTCTTCAGCACATTTCTGGCCAATTTCGAAAGTCTGGACAGCGGATCGATCAGTCGTAGAGAGTAGGGTTACCTTCCCCGTCTGTCGTTCCTGTGTGTCATTCTCAAGCACACAAATCTGCACGGTTGCATTCCCGCTGCCACTCGTTGGGAACACATAGAACCAATCACCTTGGGTTTCTATCGTCCATTCTCCGTTACTCTGCACCTGAAAAGAAACTTCGGAAGCCCACATGTCAAGCAAACTAACGTCTGTATCCAAAGGCAATTCCGGTTTTATCCATATACCCTCATCATCGGAACAGGAAATAAAAAAAACGCCCACAATCAAAACTAAAATTTTAAATAGGGTTTGCTTATTAATTTCCAGTCAGGCACAAAAATTCAATTGTGGCCCGAGTGGATAAATGTTTATATTTCTCACTTTCATCAGCTTCAACAGTAAAGAGACAAAATAAGACAGGGGAATATCTCTCACGTGCCGGATCAGGTTCATCACAAAAATGATAGCCCCTATCCAACTGTTTGACGTCGAGGACAGTCTGGCGCGGATATCATTTAAACCATATCCACGCTTGCCCTGACCAAACTTCCCTTCAACCTGGTTGCGTTCCGCCGCCTCTCGTCGCTCTTTACGTTTTTGGTATCTGCTCTTGATCTCTTTTGCCGGCTTTCGTCCCAGTGGCTCCCCGGTGAAGCGGATTCCTTTCTCTTTCAAAAACCGCCTGTTCTCCCGGGTAAGATATATCTTATCCACCTGAACCAGCTCCGGATATTTCCCAGTCAACTTCCTGAAGCGTTCAACCTGTGACTGAAGATCCTGCCCCTCGTTGAAGGCATCCCAGTCAAAATGATCCACCCTGGCATATCCATCCAGCAGGCTGATGTTGATCTTGGCGCCAAACTCCGTCTTGGCCTTGGCTTTACCACGGACGATGGGGCGAACATGTGGCTGATGAATGTTCACTATGCGATCTTCTACTTGATGGCTCTTCTTCTTATACATTGTCTCCTGTTGTTCCAGCAGATGCTGGATGACAAAAAAATACTTTAGTTGCCGCCGGTCGAAGGGAATCGGTTTATCCTTTATGGTGTCCAGTATCCCGTTGATAGTCCGCACATCCCGTTTCAGGTAGTTGATCTGCTTGCGTATCGCTTGTCTTAAAATGTTGGCAGGTTTTCTCTTCATTTTCGACACATTCAAAAAATCCTTGCGTGCAACCCTTCTGTATGTACGGGGTTTATCTTTAATACCCAGTTTCAAACACAACTCATCGATCAGCTCTTCTGCCTTCTGGCGGCTCTCGTTCAACAAATCCAGGTCTGTGGGATACTTGATATCCGCATCACAGACTGTTGCATCCATTTGGAGCTTCCCCTTGTTCCCGGGATGCGGATCGGGATCGTCATCATTATCATCTTCTTCATCCTTCGCATCCTTGTCAACCACTTCTTGATTTGCCCCGGCTTTTAGCTTCAACCCTTTTCTTATCAAGTCGTCCGTCAATGATTCAAAGACATCAAGGTCGATTCGCTTTCTGATGGAGACCAGCAGTGACGGTGTCATCACCTGTTCAGAAGTGAAGGACTCAAGCCCAAGAAAATACTGCATGTAGGGGTTCTCCTGTATCATCTCTATTACTCCACGGTCGTCACTCTTCATGATGTGCTTGATGATAATCACCCCCAGCACAAGTCTGGCATCCTTCGTGGGCGCACCACGATTGCTTTTGAAGTTCTTGTAATAAAGTCGGGCGAACTCTTCCCAGGGTACTATTTTTGAAAGAACAACCCACCGGTTATTCTCATCCAGTTTTGCCTCGAAGGGCATCTTGAACTCGGAAATTGAAAGCTGTCTGGAGCTCTTGTATCGTATCATAAAATGCAAGGATTATGAAGTAAAAATACTCAATTTCTTGCAGTTATACAAATTTTATATCAATTATTTTGCTGATTATCAGCATAAATGTCAATTATTTAGCAGACCCTAAATAATCGTTTCATGGTTATTATTTGTGTATGCAATAAATTACGCGTTTTATAAAGTTTTAAAAATTTGCACAAAAAAAGATTGTCGGTTTTTCCGGTAAGCCACATTTAATTAACATATTCTTTTTCAAGAACTTCTATCATGTTAGCCATTTCAAAAGCAGTTAGTTTGTTTCAAGTCGGCTCAAAATTATAAAAAAAATGTTATAAAAAAGCAAAGAAATATGTTTTTTTTCTTTGTCTCTGTTTACGTGAACAGTAAGTCATCTTAAATACTTCATCATCTTTCATATTTGTTTTTTTGGCATTAGAACCTTTTACTCCTCTTTTATGTTGTTCTTTGAGACATTAGATTATTCTATCGGCTGTTCGTTCTGCGAAGTGAGTGAGTTTAAATCAAATAGCCAAGATAGTCCCTCATTTTATAAATATCTCCTGCTCCAGACCCTTTTTCTCTTTCTCGATTACTGAAATTAGTCGTAGTACATTTTCTTCCTCGATTTCAGCTTTATCAAACAGTATGGTTTGCTTGTCATAGTTTTTCCGATTACCTTTTTCTGATAAAAGTTCCTCGTATCCGGGAGGTAGAAAAAAGGTTGCCCTGTTTTTCAAATACTTCTTAAATTCGTTGATGTATATATTTAACCCGGCGTAATCTAAATCGCCAAAATGGATATAACGGTTTGGAATCATTTGAAGCCATTTAATCAGGTCGTGGCTCTGTGGGTAACGTGAAACGAAAAGAGGTTTTATGTCAAGGAACAGATATCGCTGTTTTTGAATGTAACGAAAGTTTTCAGGGTTTTCAATGCCCACTATGGTAACATCAGCCGGAGGTGTGAACTCCTCAAAATCATAGATAAACAGGAGCATTCCATCCTGTGGCTGGAGCAGTATATATTCTTTCTTGAGTAGGCATTCGATCGGATCGTAGCAGTTTATTAAAAAGCCTTTGAAAGTTCGTATGGTTTTTAATTTCGAATCAGAAGCTATATTTATTGCGGCAGCCCTAGTTAAATCATCCTGTTTCAAGCCCTCTATATAAAGATCGAGATCATTAATACCAAGGTGATTTCTCAGGTAATCTTCTAACCTTTCGGTACTGGTTATGTAAAGCAGCGCTTTTCTTCTACCTATAACCTGTTTATGCAATGTACCGTTCTCAATCATTGCATTGATAACCGGATGTTTCATTTTGCTTGAAGGAATCTTGTCTCCCTTACGCATCAATCTAAGTCTCTCTGCTACTGACAAAGGTAGTTTCATCATGTGTGGTGGTATTGCGTTACTATTCTCTTTACCCTGGTAATGCTGTGATTATCCTTGCTTAACTTGTAGATATGGTCAAAAGCAAGAGCATCATTTTCGATGGGTGAACCGCTAATCAGCCATATTCCCCTGTCGTTGGCGAACTTAAGAATGCCTCGCACGTTATTAGGATGTAGTTTTCCTATCTCATCCATCATACAATGTAGTTTGAAATCTTTGAATCTTCTTGATGCACCCTCTTTGAACACGTTAAGCAGCATAATATTCAACATCGCTTTTACAAGCACGTCTGTACCATCGGAACCCACGTTAGACAGTTTTTCCACCCACCCTGAATCGTTGTCATTCTCTACAATTCTGAATTTAAGCTCAAAAGAATCGGCCAGCGTTATATAGTCACTTTTTAGTTCTCCGATTTTCCCGGTAAACTGGTTTAGAAGCTCCACTGCCTTTTTGTTGCTTTTTGCCTGATTTTCACCTGAGAATAAATTTGTTTCACCGACAGCAAAAGGGTTTTCGTCGTAATGTTTTTTTATCTGAATCAAAATTTGAACCAACTCATTCCTGCTATCATCCACTTTCAGTTCGATTTTTTTAATGACTCCCATGAAATTTTTTTTGTCAAAATCATCGTTAATCTTGCTTATTACTTTCTGTATCTCGCCCGATTTTTCAACCAGGTTGGTTGTTTGCTTAGCAATTGTAGATATTATCCACGAAAAACGTTCGTTGACCTCTTTTTCAATCGTTCCAATTTTATTCTCTTCAACGAAATCTGAGAGCATTATCGCAAAATCCAGAAAAGAGGAGTCATCTGTAAGCTGTTTCTTGAACTTGAAGATATTATCATCGCTAAACTTGGCAATAAAATCGGTGGTTGTTTGCCGCAACTCATTCATGCGGCCGGTAAGTTTATCGTATTGAATATCCTTTAACCTGTCTATCAACTCCTTTACACTTTTATCCTGAAACTTAGTGTCTACTGATTTCTCAACTGTTTTAGCCTCTTCTATCGCACTTTCAAGCGAGCCTGCAATGGATTTGTAAAACCCTAATTCTTTGAAATTGTGCAGAGCTTCGTTATCTTCATAAATATTTTTTAATATATCGGTTGCCTGATCTATTTGTTGGTCAACTAAATCCAAATCATATGTTATCTTTTCAACCAGTTGTTCATGTTTCTCTTTTTCTGATACCAGCTGTCTCTCCGATTTTTGTTTGGACTGTTTAAATTCATCGATCCTGTCAATATACTCTCTTTTATCTTTTCGATATTCGGCTACAATATCTCTGTTTTTTTCAATAAAATGAAGTTCTTCGTTAAGCAGTACAGTTTCGCTTTCAATTTCCGAAAGGCGTTTTGTATCAGCACCTTTACTTAAAAGATCATTTTCCTGTTGTAGTCCAATCTCTTTTTTTCTGATATTAACTTGCTCGCCTTCTGCATCAATTTCATTTTCAATTTGTGTTACTTGCAAGTTTACTCTTTCATCTTCAGCTTTAATTTTTCGATCACGCTCTCTTCCAATTTTTTTTGTTTGTTTTGACTCTTCTTCCTCGATTGCGTTGATCTTTTCTTTTACCAACAACTCCTCGTTAACTGCGTTCTCTATTTTAATTTTCAGATTGTCAAGTGCAGCTTGCTTCTCTTGCTCAGCCCAAGATTCCAGCTGCTTCTCCTTTACTAATGCTTGCGATTTTTTCTGCTCGTTCTGCTCTATACTGTATTCATTTCTCCTGATTAATTCATTTTGCTCCCTTATTTTAGGCTGAAATTTACGTTTTAGGTTCTCTTTGTTTTTTTCCAGTGTTTGATGTGTATTATTTATTTCTCTCCTTAGCTCATCTGTCTTCTCTTTCAAACCGGATTTCTCACGCTCGTAATCATCCATCGTTTTCACGATTTTATCAACCTCTTCCAGATCAAGCTCTACCCCGTAAACTGTATTGTTGCTTTTATTCATCTTTGGGGAAAGATTGCTGTTAAACAGTACCACTTTTTCATCGATCACCTTACCGATTGTCTTTTCCCAGCCGTGGTAATTTTCAGTAAGCCAACCATAAAGTGAATCTTTACTATTATCAATATAGAATGTTATTTCATCAATCTGTTTATTTAATATACTAATCTGTTCGTTCAGTTTTTCTACGACCCGATCATTTTTTCCTTCTAATTCTTTCTGCTCAAAATCCCAGTTTTTTCGTAATGATTCTGTCTCTCTTGCGGCCTGTTCGTTTGCTGCTTTAAGTTTTTCATTCAGACGAGTATATGATAGCAACGACGAAGCGTTTTGTTGGATATCATTTTCCAGGAATCGGGTATGTGTCACCCTCTCTTTTTCAATTTTAAGGTTATTAGTAAAAATTCTCTTTTGATCTAAGCGTTCAGTTTCCTCATCCAGCGCAGATTTATACTCTTCCCTAATTTCAGAAAGCTTCTTTTCATATTGATTCCTTATGTTTGTTTGGAAGTCAAGAAATTCTGAACGAAACCTGTTTTTATCTGCTTCTTTCATGTTTCGGTACTCTTTCCATTGATTATCGGCTTGCTCCAGCAAAGCCTGATATTTACGGTTTATCTCCGAAAACTGAGATGTGAGCAAATCTTTTTCTGAATAAAGGTTCTGCAACTCCTTTTCTATCGATCCCCTTTTTTCTACCCTTTCTATCAGGTTTTCAATATTTTTCTCTCTGTATTTGATGTTTAATTCTCTTACTTTACGAAGGTTTTCTTCCTGAATTCTGATGTCCCCTTTAATTTTATCTTCTTTGGCCATATAGCTGTCTGTGGTCTTTTGCAGAGCTTCATTTAAGCCGCTTTTCTGAATTTTCTCACGTTCCAGCTTCTCTTTTAATTCAGGTTCGAGTTGCTCATTTTTATAAATTTCTTTTCCCAGCAACTCTATTGTTTGTTGTTTTTCCCGTTCTAACCCCCTAATTGCAACATATAGTTTCGAAATATTGTCTGCCTGCGTGATGCTGCTCGGGTATTTAAATTTCCTTATGTCGGTAAGTTGTTTATCAAAATCGTTCAGATGATGAGCGTATTGGTTCAGGTCAATCCTTACATCATTATCGAGCGACATGATAATGGTCTGCTTGATAAAATCAGCCTCCATTTTTGAGTTCAAGAAAACATTTTGAATTGTTTTGGGAATGTATTGATATTCTTTGCTTTCGATGATGGAGTAACGTTTATACTCATTTTTCAGGCCACGATTATTCCCGTAAATTATATCCCTATACGTGCTATATTCATCAATTTTTCTCTTGGTGTAGTAGATATTGTTCCTGTCCAGACGTTCAGCCACACCTTCCCAGCTTTCAGGTACATTTCCATTTTCTTTGATAAAATATTCTTGTCTGTATTCTCCGTCAAAAAAACGAAAACAGACCTTATGCTGTGATTTATAAGAGACGACACAAAAAACAGTATCATCCCGGACAACTTCATAAACTATGTAGGCGTTTGCATCTTTGAAATAGTAATCCACGTATGATTGTTTCTGCCTTGAAATGCCAAGACCCAACGTGTCTGCATTGTAAAAAAAGAGAATTGCCCGCAGCAGGGTGCTTTTTCCAACGCCCTGTGTGCCTATAAAATGAACGTTTCCATTGAGGTTTACTTCAGTGTAACGGACTCTCGCGCTATTTATAAAAATGATTCTATTCAGGTATCTCATCTTCAACTTCTTCAGGGATATGAATATTATTAACCAGTTCTTCGAGAAATTTGAATGAGGAGAGTACTTTATATGAGGTAAGTATCTTACTCTCCTCTTCAGCGAAACCATCGTCGCAGAGCGATTTGATCATCCGGTTTACAACATCCGTGTATGGAATGTTGTCGTCTAACTTAAAAAGGGTTTTCAGGTTGTCTGCCTTGTTTCTTAGTACCGACTGAACGCTTATTTCGGTGGCTATCTGCATTGGAGTGAAACTGTATCCGGAGCCGAAGTTAGCATCAAAACTCTTCAGAAAATCGAGAATATCAATCCAGCGGCAGGAAATTTCCAGTTTTCGTTCCAGGTCGGCCCGCGATTCATTTTTTCGAGAGAAGTAGTAGTACTCGTCACCCTTTTCAAGTGTGAAATTGATAGCGTCAAAGTACTCGTGAAGTAGTTCAAAATTATCTTTGTCGTCAATTATTTCATACAACCTCGTGGTATTAGGGTCGGATGAGTTGGAGCAAATAAATTTTCCTTTGCTCAGCAATTCAAAGATTTCGGAAGTTTGTCTCGGTACTCTCATAATTGTACATTTTTTATAGCGAACCGATTTTTAGGATAAACTAAGGCATATTCTATATATTTGCCGGATTCAGCATCGCTCTTTTCATACCGTTCGGTAATCTCCAGCTCATCTTCAAAAATTGAAACAATCTGGCAATATAGAGTAACTCGTTTGTCGAATGTTGTCTCCATGGGGAAATTATATTCCTTAAGGAAAGCGAAAAGATGCTTGTCGGACAATACAAAATTATCCCTTACCTCATGCAGGTTTATATGGGTTTCACTTGAACTGTAAGCTGTAAGCTCTTCTGCGGAAAAGTTGGGGGCAACACTCTTTTTCGGGTCAACATCAGTTTTGTATCTCTTTATCACTCTGTGTATCAGGCTATAAGTGTCGTCCTGTTGCATTCTGTCCAGTGAAAGTTTTGGTGAATAAACTGGTTTTGTATCGAAAACTACAGCTGTTGATTTACCAAGAACTTCCTGGATGTTGGTTTTATGTTTTATCTCGTACTGGTTGCGTAAATATTTCAGTTGCCTCAATTTTTCGATAAACCGGTTTTGATATTTCACCTGATTGATATACTCTATTATCTGTTGCCGGGTTTCAATCAGATTGTGGCTTGCATCAATCAATATCAAAAGCAAATCGGTCTTAATATGTCTCAGCTCTTCGTCGGTAGCTGTTTTAAAAAAGGTGATTTCATCTTCATTCAACAGTTTTTCTGTTTGAACGATCATTTCTTGAATCGCCTCAAGTCTTTTCTTGTAATTCTCAAGCTTGGATAGTTTAATCCTGTAATTAGGCTCTGTTTTAAAGGCATTTTCAATGTTGCGGTCTAAATCTACAATGCTCCTTATAGTTACTCGCCCTATCTTTTTCAATGATGATTTTACCGCTTTCAGGTACCTGTATCTTTCGCTCTCGCCGGAAGCCTGAAGATAATATATCATATATTCCTCCTTTATCTGGCGGATGCTCTCATGAACGTAGGAGGTGTTTATCTCTTCATTAACCTCCAAAATATCTTCGAAAAAGTTCAGATACTGATCATCCAGCTCCAGCAAATTTCCGTTTTGATGTATGATATTCCTACTTATCAGTAGTTTTATCACATCCTCGTTCCCATCCATCACCTCTAGTGCGTACTCATACTTGTATGAAAGTGTTTTACGCTTCTCAAACATTTCAGCTAAAAGCTTGCTGCCTCTGCTTAAAACATTTAACAAATCCTTTATTGAGTAGAAATAATTCATTACATTTTGTTTCAGGATGATTATTGTAAGAGCAAAGATAATCCAATTTATCATTTTTTTATTGCAACGCAATTGGTATGCATAAAGAATGTAAGCAGTATATTTCAACCATTCTCCTTTTTTTATGTGGTACCACTTGAAATCGAATCGTAGCTTTAGATCATCATTATTTACATCAATAGTTCGTTATTTTTTCAAGTATAGTCATGCAGCAATAGCCGCAAACTCAATAAGTTCTTTGACAAGTTTATCATTTAATCTTCTGTTCGGTCTAATGCCGGACACGCGAATAAATCGATCGAGCCTATAGGCGTTGTGTATCATTGTTTTACACGATGCCATCGAAAACGGGATGCCCCTTTCCCTTGCCAGCACTTTTGCAAGGTTCACCGAGGTAAGCGAGGCATTGAAGTTAAATCCAAGTTTTGCCACATCCCTTGCCTGCGATTGCATGAGCCCGGTAAATCCCTTGGCATCGCGAAAGCAGAACTCGATTTGAAAACGTGTCCGGTAATACTCGATGACATCCTTGCCGCTCATGGCGGTATTGGTGGAGAAGAACAGTTTGGGGCTTTTTGCCTCCCTATCGTACCAGATGACCAGCCTCACTTTCATCTTGAGTGATTTTGACCAGGCGATTAGGGTATATAGTTCCCCGTTGTCTATATTGATCTTCTCGACCCTGGATTTGTCCAGGTTTGCCATGTCAATCCTGCCGTCGTAGAGTTTGGGTCTTCCCCTCTTGCCGGTAGGTTTTTGCAGGGTGGGATAGAAAAGGACGGCATCATTCCTGAAGCGGCTGACCAGTGCAAAGCCCATCCCGTGCAAACCCTCCACGAAAGTGCTCCTGGAGAAGTATGCATCGGCAACCACATAGTGGCTTGCCCGCTGGAGTTTCTCCTTCATTGAGCCCAGTACCCGCAGGTACCAGTCAATCAGGTTTGAATCCCGGCTTTCCAGAGTCTGGCTGTCAGGTGTCTGTACCCCCTGAAGGCTGATGCAGTCATTGTTGTCGATATCGACCAGCCCGATTCCAAGGATCTCCAGTCCCCGTTTGGATTGACCTGCGGCACCCGACCAGAAGTAACCAATCCATGGGGTATGCTTTCCCGATTTGGATATGAAACTGGGATCAACGGCTACAGCCTTCCTATTCCCGGTCAGTATGCGATCCGAGAGAAACAGGTTAAACCCGCACCAGTCAAAATCCTTCGAGAAGTTCTGGCGAAAGCGTTGTTCACACGATTTGCCATATCTTCCCAACTGAAGGAAGTTGATTCTTCCGGGAATGACCATATATAAAATCAGTGTCTCCATCAGGAATGTTTTGAAACTTTTGTGTAACTTCGTTGTCAGTTCACTAAGGACATCATTACAGATACCCATATATTGGTCAAGCAGGCTGTTTCTTTTCATTACTTTATCGTAGTAGGATACCATAAAGTTACTGAAATTCAGTCACTTGACCATCTTTTTTATGTTAAACTTTGTTCATATATGTCTGAATATTAATTAGTTATTAAATATTTACCGAAGTATTGTTACATATAAAACCAAGAAAAAGTCGATTTACTGTGCAAAATATACTAAGACATTTTGAATTACTTTCCGATGCAGAACTTGCTAAAGATGTTCCCCAGAATTTCATCGGTGGATATTTGCCCGGTAATTTCCCCGAGGTAGAACATGCACTCACGGATATCCTGTGATATAAAATCGCTGGAGATACCGATCTCCAGTCCCTCTTTAACCCGACGGACGGCTTCCAGCGCTTTTACCAATGCCTCGTAGTGGCGCAGGTTGGTCACAATCACATCGTGTTCGCCTATTTGCGGGATAGCCGCCGCTTTTAACAGCAGCTGCTGCAAAACGTCGGTATTCTGTTGTTTCTTTGCCGATATAAACAGGCGTTCGGACTTCAGTTCAGGCAGGATATGTTCTTTTTCGACCCGTTCGGCATCTGGCAAGAGATCGGCTTTGTTGAACAACAGCAACACATGCTTGTCAGCAAGTTTGGGGACAATGGATTCGGCAAGCGACTCTATTTTCTCCACGGGAGTAGTTAGATCAATCATCCACAACACAATGGAGGCCTGCCCGATTTTTTGAAAAGTGCGTTCGATCCCCATCGTCTCAATGGTATCGGTAGTGTGACGGATACCTGCGGTATCGATAAACCGGAAAGAGACTCCGCTGATGTTTACGGTATCTTCAATCACGTCACGCGTGGTGCCGTGGATATCGGAAACAATGGCTTTTTCTTCGTTTAACAGCAGGTTCAGCAACGTGGATTTTCCGGCATTGGTCTCTCCGATAATGGCAACAGGAATACCGTTCTTGATCGCATTCCCCAACTGAAACGAACGAGCCAGCTTATCAATCTCGCGTTCAATCTCTTCCGTCAGTTCGTAAAGTTTCTGCCGGTTGGCAAACTCCACATCCTCTTCCGGAAAATCCAGTTCGAGCTCGACCAACGACACAAACTGCAACAACTTATCCCGTAACTCCGCCAGTTTTCCGGCAAACCCGCCGCGCATCTGGTTCATGGCCACACGGTGCGAAGCCTGCGATGCGGAGGCAATCAGATCAGCTACCGCTTCTGCCTGGCTCAGGTCGAATTTGCCGTTTCCGAACGCACGGCGTGTAAACTCGCCTGGCTGTGCCAAGCGGACACCCCGGGCAATCAGTGCCTCCACAATCTTCTGCTGGATGTATACCGAACCGTGGCACGAGATCTCCACGCTCTCCTCACCCGTAAACGAATGCGGAGCACGAAAAACGGTAACAAGTACCTCATCAGTAACTTCGTTGTTAAACACGATCTGTCCGAAAAGTACCGTGTTTGCCTTTGTCCCAGCCAGTTTTTTACCGGATGGTGAAACAAAAAGGGTATCGGTCACAGCAATAGATCCCTCTCCCGATAAGCGGATAACGGCTATCGCACCCATCCCGGGCGGAGTGGATACCGCACAGATAATATCATTCATATGCGTTGTGAATTAATACCGGAAACTACTCCCTCCCAAAAACTCCCTCAGCAGGGAAGTGGGCGGCAATTCCCTGTCGGCAATATAATTGAAATAACGCAAAAACTTCAGTAAGCGATAAGCTTCGGAATATTCTTCCACCACACGGGGAACCTGTTGCAAAACCGGCTCGGCATGGCGACGGATGGCGGCCAGCTCGTAGATCATGGCCGAGTTGAACATCACGTCGGCGTTCTCCTGATACGGAAAAATCCACTTCTCTTCGCCCCGGCGAACGCTGTCCCACCGCGAAATGGTATCTCGAGCAGAATATCCGCGGTACCGGTTGTCACGGACAATCCTTCGCAACAGCCGGTTGTCCGCAGGCGGGATCCAGTTGTGGTTGTCCAGCGAGATGGAGGTGAGCGCCGAAACATAGATCATATACTTTTTATCGCGAGCAATGTGTTCCGTCAGCTTGGGATTGAGCGCATGGATCCCCTCAACGATCAGCACACTTTTTTTATCCATAACGAGACGACGGTTCCTGAACTCTCTTTTCCCGGTCACAAAATTGTACGATGGCAACTCAATCTCCTCCTCATTAAGCAGTGTTATGATCTGATTTTCAAAAAGATCCAGGTCAATAGCGTAAAGCGATTCGTAATCTTTTTCGCCAAACTCATCAAGCGGAGTCAGGTCGCGGTCGATAAAATAATCATCAAGTGAGATACCCACCGGCTTCAGCCTGTTCACATAAAGCTGTACTTCCAGCCGCTTCCTGAAGGTTGTTTTTCCAGACGATGACGGCCCCGAGATCAGTACAACCCGCAAACCATCGTTGTATCTTTCTGTAATTTCTTTGGCAATATCGGCAATTTCATTCGCCTGGTAAGCTTCCGAAACCTGAATAATCTCTGAAATTTTATTTGTTCGGATAGCCTTGTTCAAATCGCCCACATTATCCAGCTTACTTATCTTCAGAAACTCGAGATGCTCCCTATAAACCTTCAGCAACTTCTGCTGCGGGATGACCGGCTCCAGCTCAACCGGATTTTGCCTGTTAGGCACCACAAGCAAAAAGCCGCCGTTATAGGGAACAACATCAAACAAATGAAGATAGGCCGATGAAGGCAGCAGACAACCGTAATAATAATCGATATAATTGTCCAGTTTTGAGTAACGTGCATACAACAAATCATCAGAAGTCTCAAGCAATAGCGCTTTGTCTTTCATTCCGTTTTCGCGGAACAGCTTTACCACTTCCGCAATCTCTTCTTCCACTTGAATAAACGGAATATCGGCATCGATAATTTCCTGCATCCGTTTTTTGACCGCCATCAGCTCCTTTTCTCCTACCTCCACGTTGCTCTCTATGTGGAAATAGTATCCCCTCGAAACGGCGTGTTCAATGTACACTTCCGCATCCGGCAAAGTGTCGTCAACGGCTTTCGACAGCACGAAGCACAACGAGCGGACGTATGTCCGCATGGCCGAAGAGTCACTGATGTCGACGTACTCCACCCTACGTGGACGGTAGACCTGGTATGTCAGCGATTCTGTTTTATTGTTCACTTTTGCATTCGCAATGAGGTATGGTTTTTTCACTCCGAACACTTCGATCAGTTCTTCCAAGGAAGAACCCACCCTAACATCCTTGTATTCATTGGTGTTAAGGCAATGAATACGAACAGTATCAGTCATGTTTTTTTCAATTAATTTTCACAAATATTTGCAATCAAGCCTATTTTAGCTATATTTGCACGCTAATATACGCTATTTTTGGAAAATGGACTACAGTTTCTTCGACTTTTTAAAGCTTATAGGCTCACTTGCTCTCTTCCTTTACGGCATGAAGATTATGAGCGAAGGCCTGCAAAAACTGGCAGGAAATAAGCTCAGAACAATTTTGTCAGCGATGACAAAAAACCGCGTCATGGGTGTTTTAACGGGTGTCCTGATCACCGCACTCATCCAATCTTCGTCAGCCACTACGGTTATGGTGGTGAGTTTTGTTAATGCCGGATTGCTGAGCTTGGTCCAATCCATCGGTGTTATCATGGGAGCCAACATCGGGACAACGGTTACGGCGTGGATAATTTCTCTGTTTGGATTCGGGAAATTTTCCATCAGCGCTTTATCCATCCCGTTGATGGGGATTGCCCTCCCCTTGATTTTCTCATCGAAAAGCAAAAACAAATCTACCGGCGAATTCATCTTTGGTTTTGCATTTCTTTTTATGGGCCTCGATTTCCTGAAAAGCGCAATGCCTGACCTTCAGAACAATCCCGAAGTGCTGTCGTTCGTACAAAACTTCTCCGACATGGGTATCGGATCGGTTCTTATTTTTCTGCTGATAGGATCTGTTTTGACCATCCTTGTGCAGTCGTCGAGTGCAACCGTGGCCCTTACCCTGATTATGGCAACAAAGGGATGGATCGATTTCCCGGCTGCGGCAGCAATGATTATGGGTGAAAACATCGGCACCACCATTACGGCAAACCTGGCAGCCATTCCGGCAAACCTGTCGGCAAAAAGAGCCGCCTTCGCCCATTTCATGTTCAATGTGCTGGGTGTCATCTGGATGTTGTTTGTATTCAAGTATTTCGTAAATATGGTGGAAGGGCTGGTAACCTCTTTCGGGCCGGCCAATCCGGCTGAAATGTCGGCGTTTATCTCATCCCTCTCTCCCGAAGAGTATACACAGATAACAACACTTTCAAAATCGGAACTTTCTGCGGACCTGGTGTCCAAACAGAACATGTACCTCAGTTACCAGGGAGCTACCTCATACGGATTGTCGCTTTTTCACACGTTGTTCAACATTTGCAACGTATCATTGATGATCTGGTTTGTAAAGGTATACGAAAAAATATGCATCAACGTTGTTCGTCCGAAAGCCGGAGAGGAAGACGATGAAGAATTTGTTCTTCAGTACATTTCCACGGGAATCTTATCCACGGCAGAGCTCTCTATCCTGCAAGCCGAAAAAGAGACGGAGGTGTATGCCAAGCGGGCACGGAAAATGTTTGGATTTGTCAAGAAGATGACCAACATGGACCACAACGACAAGAAATTCCTGAAGCTATACAACCGGTTGGAGAAATATGAAGATATCTGCGACCAGATGGAAGTTGAAATTGGATCCTATCTAAGCAAGGTTTCCGAAGGAAGGCTTAGCCACCAGAGTAAAGAACATATTCGTGCCATTCTTCGTGCCGTAACGGAAATAGAAAGTATTGCGGATTCGTGCTGTAACATCGGCCGCCACCTGAAACGGAAGATGGAAGCAAACGTTGTTTTTGAAGAGAACATCCTTACCAACATCAACTCGATGTATGGATTGCTGGATAAGGCATACGAGAACATGCAGCTGGTTCTGAAGAACCAGCAGATTTCGGAAAAAGAGCTGCACGAAAGCCAAAGCATAGAAAGCACCATCAATAACAAGCGAAACACACTGAAACAGAAAAATGTGGAAGACCTGAACGAAAACCGGTATTCTTACCTGAACGGCGTGTTCTATATGGACATTACTTCGGAGTGTGAACGGATGGGGGACTACATCATCAATGTAATCGAATCACTGAAAGTGAAACCGGATTGAATTCTGTGCCGGTGACTAAAAAAAAATTCCTACCTTCGTAGTTTAATAAACAACGGCAACAATGAAGGATAACGACTGGAAAAAGCGGTTGAATATTGTTTACTCAACCAACCCCGATTATCACTATCAAGATGGGGAAGCGGAAGAGGAAATCACTCTTCCCAAGGAGAAGCAACTTCTGCGTGTGAGCCTTGACAAACGGAACCGGAAAGGGAAAGCCGTTACATTGATTACCGGATTTGCAGGGACAAACGAAGCATTGGAGACATTAGGAAAACTGCTGAAAACCAGATGCGGTGTGGGTGGTTCAGCCAAGGACGGAGAGATTATCGTTCAGGGCGACCACCGGCAAAAAGTGCTCGAGATACTGCAAAAAGAGGGATATGCAAAATCGCGCGTCATCTGACTTCAACCACCTGCTGCTCATAAAAGCTTCTGCCGGGTCGGGAAAAACACACCGGCTGACCGGAGAATACCTGCGCCTGCTTTTTTCTGCCGAAAACCAATACAGGCACATCCTGGCTGTTACCTTCACCAACAAGGCTACGGATGAAATGAAGTCACGCGTTGTAGAAGAGCTCTACAAGCTCACAAAAGAAGAAGGCTCAAGTTATTTGGAAGAGCTGAAAAAAGAATTCCGGCTCCCGGAAAACAGAATCAGAGAAAGAGCCGCAACTATCCTCGAAAGTATTCTTCACGACTATTCCGCTTTTTCCATCAGTACCATAGACCGTTTTTTTCAACAAACCCTGCGTGCTTTCACGCGTGAAATGGGTTTGTCGGGAGGGTATAAACTGGAACTCGACGACAATTTTGTGCTGACGCAGATTATCGACTTGATGATCTTTGAACTCGACAAGCCCCAAAACAAAGAACTCGCCGGATGGATCCTCGATTACATGAGACACCAGATTGAGGACGGGAAAAGCTGGAACATCAAACAAAACATCGGCAAGTTGGCCGGACAACTCTTCAACGAGAAATACAAGCTGCTGGACAATGACGACAAGCTGAAAATTGAAGACAAAAAACAGCTGAACGATTACCGGCAGACATTGCTGAAGATCATCCGGTCGTGGGAAGGTGAATTGAAATCTACCGGAGCGCGCGCGTTACATCTGATGGAACGATTCGGGCTGAACTACACCGATTTCAAGCACGGCAAAAACTCCGGGTTTCTGGCTTTCATCAAATTGGCCAATGGAGATTTTAAAAAGCCATCGCCCCGTTTTTTTAGTCGTGCCGACAACCTGGAAGATTGGGTAACCACCAAAAGCGAGAAAAAGCCGGCAATAGAGTCTGCCTATTACGAAGGGCTCAACGATTGCGTGAAACAAGCCGTAAACCTGTTCGAAAACAACCTCTCCTACAACACCGCCGTAAGTATCCTGCAAAACTACCACACGCTGGGGATCCTCAACGACATACGAAACCGCCTGCAGGAATACCAGCAGGAAAACAACACCCTTTTCCTTTCCGACACAACCGAACTGTTGAACAGGATTGTTTCCGACAGCGAATCGCCCTTTATCTACGAAAAAACAGGCACGCGCATCAACCACTATATGATTGATGAGTTCCAGGATACTTCATCCATGCAATGGCAGAATTTTAAACCGTTAATCAAGGAGAGCCTGGACGGCGGACATTTCAACCTGATTGTCGGGGACGTGAAACAAAGCATATACCGTTGGCGGAATTCCGACTGGGAGTTGTTGGAAAGCCGGATCCTGCAGGATTTCAGCGACAACATTATCCGCAACAACGTGCTTGAAATGAATTGGCGTAGTGATTTCAACATCGTGAATTTCAACAATTCCGTCTTTTCCGCCGCAGCGGCAATCTTGCAAAAAAAATTCAATACCTCTGCAGAATTACAGGAGAATCCCAACGGGAAAATTACAGAAGCCTACCAACACGTCCGGCAACAGGTTCCGTCGGGTAAAAGTCCGGGCGAGGGGTATGTCAAAATTTCGTTCCTCGACACCTCTGACAAGGAAAACGACTGGAAATCAAAGGCATTAGAACAGCTTCCTCTCGAGATCGAGCGCTTGCAGGACCAGGGATTCGCCTTAAAAGACATTGCCATCCTGGTGCGGAAGAACGACGAAGCAATAGAGGTTGCCGAGACCCTGCTGAACTACAAGGAAAAGAACCTCCAATCCGGTTACCGGTACGACATCATATCAAACGAGGCACTCGTCATCGGTAATGCGCAAAGTGTGAAGGCCGTCATTGCCTTGCTCCGCCATTTTCAGAACCGCAACGATGAAACCCGCCGCATGCTTGCCGTATATGAATATTACCGATTTCACCGGGGTCTGTTGCCCGATAAGGCTATCAGCAACTATTTTGATGAAGGAGCGAAGGATTTCCCCGTTGAAGTCAAACCGGAACTTCACCGCATCTCCACCCTGCCTTTTTACGAGATGATCGAGGCTTTTTTCGCGATGAGTGTGGATGCGCTCAATGAAAAGGAAAATGCTTACGTACAGGCATTTATGGATATTGTGCTGAAGTTCAGCACCGATGCTTCATCGAACATCAATGATTTTCTGGAATGGTGGGACGAAAAAGGATCGGGGAAAACACTTTTTTCGCCCGACGAACAAGATGCCATCCGGTTGGTCACCATACACAAATCCAAGGGATTGGGGTTTGGTGCCGTTATTATGCCGTTCTTAAAATGGGACATCGACCATACCGGCAATATGGGGCCTGTTTTGTGGTGTAAGCCCACGGTGGAACCTTTTAACAGGCTTGGAACCATTCCACTGCAGTATAAGAGCTCTCTCGAAAACACCCTCTTCAAAGAGGACTACCTGAAGGAGAAGCTGTACACATACATAGACAACCTGAATCTGCTTTATGTGGCTTTCACACGCGCCAAGAACCGCATCATCGCCGTTGCGCCTAAACCTGTAGGGGACGCCGTTAACGATATCAATTCGCTGTTGTGGCAGACATTTAAATCGGACGGGAAAAATGAAGGAGAGCTTTTGCTAAGTGATTATCTCACCGGACAGGAAAACAACGCGGTTTTCGAGTTGGGAACCCCTACTCTGCTCCAGCGTAAAACAGAAAAAGGATCGGCTTCCAAGCTGGATTCGGGAAAATGGCAATCCATCCCGTTCAACAACCGACTTAAGCTGCGGTTAAACTCAGCAGGCTTTTTTTCCGAAGATGGAAGCCGTGCCTACGGAACACTTATGCACGAGATCATCAGTAGCATACAAGACCTTGGCGACCTGGCCGGTGCTGTTGAAAAAAAATATATTTCGGGGGAAATCGATGCCGGTGAAAAAAACGAGATAACCGGACTGCTCACACACATTTTGTCAGATCCGGGGATTGCTGAATGGTATTCAGGAAAATACCGTGTCATCAACGAAACAGAAGTACTTCATCCGGCTTTCGGCTTTAGCCGGCCCGACAGGATAATGATTGGAGATAACGAGGCAATCGTGGTGGACTACAAATTTGGCGAAAGGGAAGAAGAACAATACAAACGCCAGGTGAGACATTACGTCAGGTTAATAAAAGAGATGGGATACAACAATGTGAAAGGATACGTGTTTTACGTGAAAATAGGGAAAGTAATCGAAGTCGGGACAATCTAAAGATTATGCTAAAAGAAATGCTATACGTGGGATTGGGGGGTGGAGCCGGCAGTATACTGCGGTTCCTTACCTCGAAAATCGTGGCGAAGTATGCGCACGATTATTTTCTATTTTTAGGGACGTTCGCCGCAAACATTATCGGGTGTTTCCTGATAGGGGTTTTGTCGGGGTGGATGCTCGCCAACCAACCCGATAATCAACCGTTCAGGTTGCTTTTTATCGTAGGATTCTGCGGCGGATACACTACATTTTCGACGTTTGCTTTTGAGAACCTCCGGTTACTGGAACTCGGCCAGTGGACGCTGTTGCTGGGCTACACCCTGTTCAGCGTTGTCCTGGGGATCTTTGCCGCCTGGGCGGGAATGAAAATCGGTGGTTAAAAAAATGAAGAAAACACAATGAACTCATCAATCAAATTTACCTTGACCGTCTTTTTTACGGTTATCAGTACCTCAGCCGTCTTTGCACAGACCGATTCCGTCTTGCTGAGAGAGATCAACTCCTTGAAACAGACAGTAAACGACTATCAGCATCGTTTTGATGTATTGGAAAAGCAAATCGACGACCTGATGTGGTTCCGGCGGTTGGAAGATATTGCCCATGTCGACAAAGTGAGGATAACCAGTACTCCCCGATGGAAACCGAAAGACCCTGACGACCGCTTCGCAGGCAACAAATTACAGTTCTATACCTATGTGTTCATTCCCAAAACTGTGGACACCAACAGGAAATACCCGCTAATTGTCCTGCCACACAGCGGGATTCATGCCAACTTTTCTACCTACTACGCACACATCGTACGCGAGCTGATTGCCCAGGAATACGTGGTGGTATCGGCGGAATACCGGGGCAGCACGGGATACGGAAAAACCACGTACGAAAACATCGATTACGGCGGCCGTGAAAACGACGATGTACTGGAAAGTCGGAACTATATGATTGATAACTATAGCTTTGTGGATTCCACCCGCGTGGGTATCATCGGGTGGAGCCACGGTGGAATGATTGCGTTGATGCAAATCTTGCAGCACGGCGACAACTACCAATGTGCGTTTGCCGGAGTGCCCGTAAGCGACTTGGAAAACCGGCTGGCCTCGCACGAAGAGAGTTACACGGATTACTTCACGGCACCTCACCATATCGGGGAAAGTATCCGGGAAAATCCCGGAGAATATGCAAGGCGCTCCCCCACTCACTACGCCAGGAACCTGAACAAACCGTTGTTAATTTACACCAACACCAACGACAACGACGTCTATGTGGAAGAAGTAAAATTAATGATCGAAACCCTGAAAAAAGAGGGTAAACAGTTTGAATACACCATCTTTGAAGAAGCATCTGGCGGGCACGGCTTCGACCGTATCGACAGCAAGGAGGCCACCGATATCCGCTATGGCGTGCATAAATTTCTGGAACGTTACCTGAATCCGCCCAAACCGTTCAAATCGGCGGCAGAAATGCGTGTGGCGGCGTACGGATTTTAAGCTTATGCTTCTATTTCGTTTTAATAATTATCACCCCGTTCTTCCCCTCGTCACCGTAAATTTCATTAGCGGATTTATCCTTTAATACTGTTATCGACTCAATCTTATCGGGATTAACGGTATTTAGCTCAAAGTCTGCCGGCATTTTTTTTTCGTCAACAACAATCAAGGGTTTTCCCTTCAACCCATGAGTCGAAATTATTGCATGTTGAGCCGGCTTTTTCATCGTAATCAACACCACACCGTTTTTCCCGTCTTCGCCGTAAAGGAACGTGGATGTCTCGTTCTTCAGAACATCTATCGATTTGATTTCCTTGGGATTGATTCCCTTAAGTTCTTCTTCCGAAGTTCGTTTTCCATCCACGATAAGCAACGGTTGCATTCCGTCCGGGGTACGGATTCCGATAACATTCTCACCCTCCTTTTCCCGGATTTTAAGACCTCGCAATTCTCCTTTGAGGGAGGACATCTGTCCTGAACCCACAGCAATCACCTCCTCGGGAGATAACACGATAACCAGATTGTCTTTCGCTTCATCGACCGTATATTCCGAAGATTTATAATTAATCATCGAAAACACGAGCGTACTGCCTTTATCCACTTTTATTACAAATTTTCCTTGTGAGTCAGTGATGGTTCCCCGGTTTGTTCCTTTAATAACAACAGCTGCCCCCATTATAATACCCTGGTTGTCTTTCACTAAACCAGATACAGTAAGCTTTTCCTCAAACGCGATGACAAAATCTGAACTATCCTTCGTCAAAACTCGTGTGTTCCCTAATTCTAACGGATTTTTTGTCAAATCTGCCCGATCATCGGCAATAATTATCGAATCCCCCATTTGAGTCGTCATTATCTCGTTTTCAGAAGTGTTTTCAATTTCCTTTTCCACCACTTTCGCATTCAGTTTAGGAACCGAGAGGACGACCATAGCCAGAAACAACACGGGAAGCGCCGCCGTGTAGCTCCATTTCATTTGTTTGTTGGTTTTGTTTTTCATCATCATTGTAATTCTTTTGTGCAAGTCGCGCTGACGGAAGTTGTTTGCCAAAGCAAACTTATGTTCGCCCACACTCTTGCGGATTAATAAAAGTTGATATTGTTTTGCATCGGTGCCGCTGGTAAGGACCTGTTCGTCGGCCTGGTATTCGTGAACCGATTGAATTTCCCTTCGCAGCAGCCACGAGAAAGGGTTAAACCAGAAAACACACGTGAACAGATCGAAAAAAATCATATCGTATGAATGTAGCAAATGAATATGTGCCCGTTCGTGATTGATGATAGCCCGATTGTCTGCCGTAATGTCTTTGCGTGACAAAACAATGTTTTTCATCCAACTGAACGGCGCAATATCTTTATCGGTTACACATAAAACTGTTTCGTCGGCCAATGACTGCTTCTCTGCCTTCCGAATAATACGGATAAGCTGATTCAGTCCCGCCAGGTAACGCAAAACAGCGAAAAGGAATCCGGCGGCAAACAGAACCGACAGTACCGGCACCCATGGAATTACAATATGTGGTTGCGGTCCAACAATCTCACTCACTGGAATATTCGAGGGATCTAAGGCAAATGTTTCTGCGATTGGTTCTACTTTTTTTACGGGAAGCAAACTGAAACGCAAGACCGGAAGCACGACGACCAGCATCACGATCGATATCAACAAAAAACGATTGAAGCGATGAAACGTATTTTTTCCGAAAAAAAGCCTGTAGAAACCGTAAAAAAAGGCCATCAGAACGGAGGCGCGAAGCAGGTAATATAAAAATGTTTCCATTTGTCAGTATTTGTGTTTGTCTTTTTTTTAAGAATTTAAATTGAATTAGATTGAATAAGATTGAAAAACAGGCAGCCCACTATCAATCTCCATCAATCTTTTTCAATCTATCATCAATATTACTAAAACATGGCAGTAATTTTTTATTTTCAGTTCTCATTCAACTTTTCCACTTCGTCCAGCAGTTTCCTCACCTCTTCCACCGAAATATTCTCCTCTTTGATCAACGACGAGACTACGCTCAGGTACGAATTATCGAAATACCTCCTCACCACATTCCGAAGCGTTCCGTTGCGATACTCCTCTTCCGTAATTACGGCAAAATAGCGGTATGTGGTCCCAAATGTTTCGTGAGACAAAAAACCTTTCTCTTCCAGTGCCCGCACATAGGTGGATAACGTATTGAAATGCGGCTTCGGTTCGGGATACATTTCTACGAGTTGCTTCACAAACAACGCATCGTTTTCCCAAAAATAACGCATAACTTCTTCTTCTTTGGCTGTTAATTGTTTCATTTTTTACAGAGGTTAGATGTCAGACTTCAGACCACATTAAGCGTGGAGAAATTTACTATGGCACAAATATAACTATTTTTTTTAGTTTTGAAACTAATTTATATAGTTAAAAGAACTAAAGAGTATAGTTAAAATTAAAAGTGAAAAATAAACCGACTGGTTATCAATCGGTTTATAAATATATAATCAGATAGTATTAACGTAGCTGACAGATTAACCCTTTTCCTTCAACCTCCCGTTTTTCTTCAACGCCTGATCCAGGACCCACTGGATTTGGCCATTAACACTGCGAAACTCATCAGTAGCCCACTTTTCAATAGCCTCCATCGTTTCTGAGTCCAGCCGCAATGCGAAGTTCCGGGTTGTTTTTTCTTTTTTAGCCATTTTCAATCCTTCGTTTTGCCCAATTTAACCAAAATTTCGGCAAGAAATTCAGCCTGCATTGTTCCGATAAGCACTTTTTTGCCGTTCATCAACACAAGCTGCAACCCCTTGTTTCCAGACATGGTAAAAGCTCTTCCCGCATTTATGGAAAACCGGATACCCCAGCCACCGAATTCTTTTATGGGTTTATAATCTCTGACATACACCTTATGCAAGTTACTCCAATCGTAAAACTTATACCGGAAATGAAACGGGAAAAATTTCACGTAAACACCTTCTTCGTTAATGTAAGTAAACAGTTTTGCACCGAGGATTGCCACACTCAACAAGAGCATGGCTGCGGCAACAATTATTAATCCGGCATCGTTCATCGGGTTAGTTCCCCACTCCTTTCCCAGTAGAAGCTGTTGAATACAACCCCACAAAAAAAGGGCGTTAATCCCCAGCAAGAGAATCCATGTCCACCACTGGCGAAACCGCTGTACTTCGTAAAATTCAACCGGTTCTTTTTTCATCATTCTTGACTTTATCCTTTAACCCTGGCTCGCTTACTGATACAATGTTCCTGTATTCAATACCGGCTGCGCCGATTCATCGGCACAAAGCACTACTAACAGGTTACTTACCATGGCTGCCTTTTTATCGCTGTCCATCTCAATGATGTTTTCGTCTTCAATGCGTTCGAGCGCCATCTTTACCATCGACACCGCTCCTTCAACAATCTTCTCGCGTGCCGAGATAATGGCTTCGGCTTGTTGGCGGCGAAGCATCACGGCTGCAATTTCGGGAGCATATGCCAGGTAATTGATGCGCGCTTCAACAATTTCTATACCCGCCATTTCCAAACGGTTGTTCAACTCGTTGAGCAAATCCACGTTCACCTCGTCACCTCCCGAACGGAGCGTAATTGCCGCATCCGATACCACATTATTGTCGTAAGCGTATTGCCCGGCAACCTGACGCAAAGCGGCATCACTCTGAACAGCAACAAAGTTTTCAAACGCATCCATTTGTTTACTCACCGAATAAGTTACCGTGCCGTCTTTGCCCGGTTTGGAAGCCGCCATTGTCTGTGCGTCAATTTCAAACATTGCCTTGTACGTATCTTTAAGTTTCCAAACCAATACCAATCCTATCAAAATGGGATTTCCCACTTTATCGTTGACTTTTATCGGATTCACATTCAGGTTTCTGGCACGCATCGATAGTTTTTTCTTGGACATGAACGGATTAACCCAAAAGAATCCGGTTTCTTTTAAAACACCCTTGTATTTTCCAAAGAAAATCATCACTACTGCTTCATTGGGTTCGAGTTTTACAAATCCGAAAAGCAGAACAAACCAGATCAACGCCAAAAAACAACCGGCAATAACCCCTGCATTACCCCCAAAAAAACAAAAAACAGTTCCCCCAAGCATTAGAAGTAACAAAAAAAGCATAAGAAACCCGTTGACTTTAAAACTCTTAAAATTAAATTCCTTTGTTTCCATATCGATTAATTTAAAATGATATTATTTCAATATCACAAATATATTAAGTATTTTTATACCTCCCAAATTTTCAGCGTTTTTTTTGTGTTTTTTTAAAATTTCTCTCAAAAAACATGAAAAAATGACAGAGCATCGGGTAAAACCATCGGTTAAATCCTTAATTAATAAGCAAAAAGTTATACCTTTGCCTCAGAAACTATTTTGAATTTTTAGAAAACATTCAATGCTTTTTTACAATCGTTTAAATAACAATCAATTAGTACTCGAATGAAAAAATTATTATTTATCACGTTAGCAACTATGGCCTTACTTGCTTGTAACAACGCAAAAACCGGGGAACAGGCCCGGGAAAACGGAGCTATTTTTTACACCGAATTCGACACACCGTTCGGGATGCCACCCTTTGACAAAATTTCCTTTTCCGATTTTAAGCCCGCATTTTTAAAAGGGATGGAAGAGGAAGCCGGCGAAATTGATTCTATTGCGAACAATACGGAAGCACCCACCTTTGAAAACACCATTGCAGCATTGGACAACAGCGGACGTTTACTGAACAGGGTTTCTCGCGTTTTCTTTGGTTTAAAGGGAGCTGAAACCAACGATTCTATCCAGGCACTGGCAGAAGAATTATCCCCGCTGATGTCCGAACACCGGGACAACATCAATTTTAACGACAAGCTGTTTGCGCGTATCAAAACGCTACATGATGACACAACGGGCATGAACCTGACTACCGAACAGTATCGTTTGCTGGACAACTATTATAAAGAGTTTGTCCGTTCGGGAAGCATGCTGGGCGAAACAGAGAAAAACAGGCTCCGTGAAATCAACAAGGAGCTTTCCTCCCTTACGCTTAAATTCGGGAACAACCTGCTGAAAGAGACCAACGGCTTTAAATTGATTATCGACAATCGGGAAGACCTGGCCGGACTCCCCGAAGGAGTAATCGCTGCCGCTGCAGAAACTGCCAAAAACGAAGGACAGGAAGGGAAGTGGGTTTTCACACTTCAAAAACCCAGCTGGCTGCCGTTCCTGCAGTACTCTGAAAAGCGGGAATTAAGGGAGAAACTATATAAGGCCATGTTCAACCGTGGCGACAACGATAACAAAAACGACAACAAGAAAATCATCAATGACATTGTGAACCTGCGCATCGAAAAAGCGCAAATGCTTGGCTACAAAACCCACGCCGATTTTATCCTGGATGAAAACATGGCGAAAACGCCGGCAAACGTCTACAAGCTACTCAACGATGTATGGAAATACGCTTTGCCACAGGCTAAGAAAGAGGCTGCCGAACTTCAGGCAATGGTTGATGCCGAAGGCGGAAATTTTAAAATAGAATCGTGGGACTGGTGGTATTACACCGAAAAACTCCGTCAACAGAAGTATGCCCTCAACGAAGAAGAAATTAAGCCTTACTTCAAGATGGAAAATGTTCGCGAAGGCGTATTTGAAGTAGCAAACCGCCTCTACGGTTTGAATTTCAAAAAGCTGGAAAACGTACCGGTTTACCACCCCGAAGTAGAAGCTTATGAGGTGCTGGATGCCGACGGCTCCCACATCTCGGTATTCTACACCGATTACTTTCCACGTGCAGGTAAAAATGCCGGAGCCTGGATGAGCAGCTTCCGCGGACAGCAAATCCGCAATGGCGAAAACATCCGTCCGCTCGTTTTCAACGTGGGCAACTTTACCCGTCCCACCGAAACCACTCCTTCACTGCTCACGCTGGACGAAGTGGAAACACTTTTCCACGAATTCGGACACGGTTTGCACGGAATGTTGTCTAACGTGACTTACTCAGGTGTTTCAGGCACAAGTGTTTCACGCGATTTTGTAGAACTACCTTCACAAATCATGGAGCATTGGGCATTCCATCCCGAAGTGTTAAAAATTTACGCCAAACATTATCAAACGGGCGAAGTAATTCCCGATTCATTGATCGCAAAGATAGACGCAGCGTCCAAATTCAATATGGGATTCATTACCACCGAGTTTGTTGCGGCTGCATTGCTCGACATGGACTACCACACACAAAGCGAAAAGAAGAGTATCGACGTTCGCGATTTTGAGAAAAAATCCATGGAGAAAATCGGACTTATCAGCGAAATTATTCCCCGTTACCGCAGTACCTATTTCTCGCACATCTTTAGCGGAGGCTACTCTGCCGGATATTATGCTTACCTGTGGGCAGAAGTACTGGATGCCGATGCGTTCCAGCCTTTCGCCGAAAAAGGAGTGTTCGATAAAGCAACAGCCGCCTCGTTCCGTGAAAACATTTTATCGAAAGGCAACTCGGATGATCCGATGACACTTTACAAAAAGTATCGGGGCGCAGAACCAAACCCGATCTATTTATTGAAAAACAGGGGATTTATACAATAATTAAATTCTATCCATTAACTCGTGGGATGACTTTCAGAAAGTCATCCCCATTCTGCAAAAATAATCCAACGATATTGTTCTTAAAAAGACAAAAAAAGTGTATATTTGCAGGCTCAAATAGAAAGGCATTCCAGATGCCTTTATTTTTGGCAAAAAAAATCGGATAAACATCTAAAAAAGAATAGATTAATACTCATATAATAAACGTAATATCGAAATGCAAAACAAAGGATTTATTAAAGTTTTCGCAATCATACTCACGCTTATCTGTTTGTTCTACTTATCTTTTACCGTAGTAGGCAGACAATACAATAAAAAAGCCGACGCGTATGCTAAAGGAGACTTGGAATTAAAGAATCAGTATCTCGATTCACTTTCTACCGAGAAAGTTTATTTAGGATACACATTAAAACAAATTCGCGAAAAAGAGATCGGTTTAGGACTCGACCTGAAAGGTGGCATGAACGTGATTGTGGAAATGGATGTTGCTCAGGTTCTCAGAGCGCTGGCCAACACCGACGACCCGCAGTTCAACCAGGCATTACAGGAGACCATTGTTCAAAACAGAAAAGGAAGTTCATCCGATTTCATCACTCTTTTCCGTCAAAACTACGAAAGAATAAATCCCGACGGTAAACTGGCAAATATCTTCAGCATCACTATGAGTGACCGGGTCGCCCCGACAGCAACCAACGACCAGGTAATCACTGTCCTCCGGCAGGAAGTAAAAAGCGCTGCCGATAACTCGTTTAATGTGCTCCGCACACGTATCGACCGTTTCGGTGTGGTTGCGCCCAACATTCAACGCCTCGACCAGGCAGAACGTATTCTTATCGAGATGCCCGGTATTACGGAACCCGAACGTGTTCGTAATCTTCTGCAAGGAAGTGCCAACCTGGAGTTCTGGAAAACCTACAACGTAAATGAACTCGGAACGTATTTCAACGAAATAAATACCCGTTCTGCAGAATATGCGCAGGCCGTACGCGGAGCTGCTGCAACATCCACAGATTCTACAACGGTAACAACAGACTCTTTATCGGTAGATTCACTGACCTTGGTTTCCACAGCCGCTGAAGGAGAAAAGCAGGAAATCAACAGAAGTTTCGTTGAATATTTTGCTCAACCCTATTTTGCCATGAGCGGTGCCAGCGGACCTATTGTGGGGACGGCCGCCAAAAACGATACGGCTGCAGTTAATTACCTGCTACAACGATACAAAGATATTTTTCCCGCCGACGTTCGTTTCAAATGGGGATTTAAACCCATCGACCAGCGTGAGACTTATTTTGAATTATATGCACTGAAAGGTGACGGAACCAGACGCGGGCCCGCCCTCGAAGGAGATGTTGTTACCAACGCGAAAGCCGACCAGGGACAACAAGGTTCAGCATGGGAAGTGAGCATGACCATGAACTCAGCCGGTGCCAGCCGCTGGGCAACCATCACAGGAGCAGAAAAAGGCAAATCCATCGCCATTGTTCTTGACGGTTACGTTTACTCTGCACCTACCGTGAATGACCGCATAGAAGGCGGACGCTCCTCCATTTCCGGACGATTTACCCCCGAAGAAGCGGGTGACCTGGAAAATGTATTGAAATCGGGTAAAATGAAAGCGGGTGTACGCATCGTTCAGGAAGACGTTGTGGGACCCTCACTGGGGCAGGAAGCCATCCGCGACGGTTTTGTATCGTTCGTCATTGCCCTTATCGTATTGTTTATCTTCACCTGTTTACTGTACGGAATTGTTCCGGGAATGGTAATCAACGGTGCACTCCTCATCAACTTCTTCTTCACGCTGGGTGTTCTGGCGGCATTCCAGGCAGTCCTCACACTGCCGGGCATAGCGGGGATGATCTTGTCTCTGGCTATGGCTGTGGATGCCAACGTGCTGATTAACGAACGTATCAAGGAAGAACTGGCCAATGGAAAATCGTTGCGTAAAGCACTGGAAGACGGTTATAAGAATGCTTTCTCTGCAATTCTCGACTCTAACCTGACAACCATTATTACCGGTATCATCCTGGCGATCTTCGGAACAGGTCCTATCAAAGGATTTGCCGTTACACTGATCATCGGTATTTCCGTTTCGTTCCTAACCGCCGTTTTCTTAACTCGTTTGGTTTACGAGTATCAATTTGAAAAAAACAGGTGGCAAAAACTCACTTTCAATACCGGATTCTCAAGAGCAATCTTTAACGTATATAACTTCGATTTCATCAAAAACAGCAAGAAAATCATACTGGCAATACTCATTTTTGGAGTTGTCAGCATCGGTTCACTCTTTACCTTGAAATTGAATACGGGTATCGACTTTACCGGTGGACGCAACTACATTGTGCGTTTCGACCAGCCGGTAAAAACAGGAGATATTGAACAAGCTTTGCAACCGGTCTTAGGCGGTTCGGCGCAGGTGATCACCATTGGCTCAAGCAATCAGGTGCGTATTTCTACCAACTATATGATTGATTCCGAAAGCGCAACCGTGGAAGACGATTTAGTTACACTGCTTGGGGAAGGGTTAAAAGATTACATTGCACCCGGAAGCAGCATCAACGACCACATCCTGAGTTCACAGAAAGTGGGTCCAAGCGTTGCTGAAGACACGATGAAGAATGCCTTCCTGGCGCTTACCATCGCTTTAATCTGTATGGGTATCTACATTTTTGCCCGTTTCCGTAATTGGGCATTCTCCGTAGGAACAGTTGCAGCACTATCTATTGACACGTTTGCCGTTATCGGTTTTTATTCACTTCTTTGGAAGGTAATGCCGTTCTCAATGGAAATCGACCAGACATTTGTTGCGGCTATCCTGACCATTGTGGGTTACTCCATCAACGACAAAGTGGTTGTGTTCGACCGTTTCCGTGAAGTACACCAGTTGTATCCCAAACGCGAACTGCGCGCACTGTTCAACGACTCTATGAACGCCGTGTTGGCACGTACCATCAACACCGGTTTGAGTACGATCCTGGTTATCTTGTGTATTCTGTTCCTGGGAGGTGATGCCGTAAGAAGTTTCGTGTTCGCCATGTTGATCGGGGTAGTTGTAGGAACTGTAACAAGTTTGTTCATTGCTTCACCTGTAGCTTACTCGATCATGAGAACGCAGCAGGAAAAGAAACAATTGGAACCTAAAAAATAAACAATATATTCAATTAGGTATTATTATGTTAAAACGGGTTGCCAGGCAACCCGTTTTTTTTGCATTTGAGAACAAAGTACTAATTTTACCGCGTAATAAATCACAAGATTATGAAAAAGACGCTATTTCCCTTTCTTTTTTTATGCTTTACCGTATACATAAATGCGCAACGTACCGCCAACGGGCTTTTTGTTACAAAAGATACCGTTATAGGAAAAGCGTTTGACGGAAACGATATTGTGGCCAAATGTTACCAGCCACAACACAAAATTTACCGGTGGCATTGGGATGGTTTTTCAGACAACCTATTACTCGAACTGAGACAGGCAAACAAGAAAGGAACCTCGTTCAAGAATGAAGGAAACGTCGTGATGATCGATCTGGAAGATAAATCTGTAAAATGGAGCCGGAATGTCAATTACAACAACTCCGAAACAAAACAACAGGGGAGGTACCTCTTTCTCGCCGAAAAAAAGAAAAACCTTTGCCTCGATCCCGAAACAGGAAAGGTACTTTGGGAGAACAAAAATGACTTTTATTTTATAGACCCGGAGCTGAACATAGGCGTGGGTTATCCGCTCCAAAGCATGTCGAATAACTTATCGGCCATCGATTTATCCAACGGAAATATTCTGTGGACCAAGCCGGTTGACCGGACACGCGGCTGGGACGATGCTTACATGCTGACCGACTCCATTCTTCTGGTGTCCGTAAACGGAATTCAGGCACTTGAACTGCCTACAGGAAAGAGCTGGTCGTACAAAGCAACCACCAGTCAAAAGAAGATCGGGAAAATGATCGCAACCAACGCCGCAGGTATTTTGCTGGGGGTTCTCACGGGAACCGTCATGTATCAAACAAACCCCGACGAGGTTACGGAAATGGTTTCAAATATGCTGATCGATGAAGAAAACACGATCGTTCTCGCTTCCCGAGATATGATTTCCCGGGTAGGAAACTCGGGAGAAATTCAGTGGAGTATCCCGCTACCTGAAAAAATCACATCGAAATCGTCCCTTTTCCTGAAAGATTCGGTCATTTATATGATCAATCGCGGTTATGCCTTCTACAACGGTGGTTTTTCCACGGTTGGCGACCCTTATTTCGCTGCTTTTAACCTTAATGACGGCACCCAACGGTATTTAAACATGATTCCCGAGAAAAAAGAGTTCATCCGGAATTTTCAGGTTATCAACGACGTGCTTTTCCTGGTTTTCGAAAACAAAATCGTCACCTATTCCCTTGCCGACGGCAGCCTGCTGACGGAAAAAATAATCGGTCTCGAGAAAGGTGAACGACTGGATACTTTTGTGGAATCCGGAATCTATGCCCTGCAGGGCGATTCTACTTTTATGGATTTGGCTGCCGCTTACCCCGAACAGAACCTGATAATGACGTCCGAGAATCGAGTCATCTCGCTGACTGACAGTTTAGAAACACTAATAACGTATGACAAGAAGGATGTTTTCAAAAAAACAATCGATAACGGCAATTATAAATTCCTGACTAACGATGAAAAAGAGTTCACCGTTTGTGATTATTCGGGAAAAGCGTTAATGAAATTTCGGGCATCACCCAATATGTTTATGAGAAACAACAAATTGTATGCTTTCGATAAAGATTTGTTTTGGGAATTAAGCCTAAGTGCGTTCGTACGATAAAAACTTGATGTAATTTTAGTCGGTTTCGGTTATTTTTTATAATTTTGCAACCCGAAACGTTGCCACAATAGCTCAGTAGGTAGAGTAACGCATTCGTAACGCGTCGGTCGCGAGTTCGAATCTCGCTTGTGGCTCTTTCACCAAAAGCCTTTAGCCGCCCGGCTAAGGGCTTTTTTAGTTGGTGCCGCAGATCTCCCGGATAAACCGTTCTTCCGCCTGATGCACCCAATCCCGGAAGTTTTCATCGGGCCGGTAATGCGGTATAAAGTTCAACAGTTTGTTCAGTTTAAATTTCGTACTGCTTATTCCCGCTCCGGAAAGGCTGGCATCATAAGCATTAAACTCCTGCTCCACGTGTACGGGAATCATCAGAATGGGTTTTTTGTAATAGAGTGCCTCGCACACCGACTCAAATCCCGAGGTGGTGGAATATGCCATACTACCCGCCATACTTTTCAGGAAAAGATCGTCATTGATGCGATATAGTATCAGGTTTTCGTCTATCACCGTCACCTCATCGGCATCCTTCTTGTCCCAGAAGAAGCGCAGCGGAATGTGGGGGTTTTTAGTGTGCCAGTCCAGCACTTCCTCGTAATATCCGGTATTGATCATATAGCCGTGGATATAATCTCCGTCGGAGGGTTCATTTTCAAAGACCTCCTGTCTGAGCAGTGGCGGAACAACCACCAGGTTCTTCTCAATGCTTCCGGGCATATCACGGAACGAAAGTGCCAAGATTTTGGACGAACACTGGCAGGTAACCTTCGTTATCATCCGAAGAAAATAATACTTGATGTCCTGTTCGCTGGTGGTTTTGTATTTCGGATTCAGCAGCATGTATTGGTGTGCGATGCTGATTAATTGAACATTTAACTTCTTATCAAACCGATAGGTTCTAAAAGCCACTCCGGTAATCATCTCATAAAAATTGACCACCGCGTCGGGACGATATTCCTCTATCTTGGATTTGACGAAAAGAATGCTTTTCCGAAAGATGAACGATTGCGAAAAATTACCAATGACGCTCAATACGAGGTTTGGCCGTTTTTGTTTGTATAATGCGGTGAAATTAGGGCTTCTAAAATCAAAAACAGGCGCATTGATTTTATCGAGATAAAACCGGGGAATTTGTCGCGAGTCGTCTTTACCCACCAATACGGCCACCACTTCGTGTCCGTGTTTTCTTAACATAGACGCCAATGCGAGCGATTGCGTAAAGTGTCCCCTGCCCTCGCCCTGTACGGTAAATAAAAATTTCACAGTTATTTATTCTTGATTTCGCGCAAAGGTATAAAATTATTGCCACATAACAGCCATAACCTCACACGGATTTACCGGTTGAATGTCAATGCTTCTCCCGGAGCAGATTCAACTACATTACCTTTATCAAACACCAGATTCCCGTTCACAAACGTTTTCTCGATGCTGTGCCGGAAAGTTTCACCTTCGAACGGCGACCAGCCACATTTGTACAGAATATTGTTTTTACCGACTGTATAGGGTTTATCAGGATTCACAAGCACCAGATCGGCAAAATATCCTTCGCGGATATACCCCCGGCCTTTCACCTGAAAAAGTTCTGCAGGCGCATGGCACATTTTTTCCACAACAAATTCTTTCGACCAGAGCCCTTGTAACGACAACTCCAACATAGCCTGCAGGGAGTGTTGAACCAACGGCCCGCCTGAGGAAGCTTTCAGACAACCGCCCTCTTTCTCGCTCAACAAATGCGGAGCATGATCAGTTGCCACAATATCCAGCTTTCCCGATATCAGCGCAGAACGCAAGGCATCACGGTCTGCACGCGTTTTTATCGCCGGATTCCATTTGATGCGTGTGCCCAACCGGGCATAATCCTCATCGGTAAACCAAAGGTGATGAACGCATACTTCTGCTGTTATTTTTTTGTCTTTTACAGACGACTTACTGAACAAACTCATTTCCCGGGCAGTGGAAAGATGCAACACATGCAGGCGGGAACCGTACTTGTCGGCGAGTTCCGCAGCTTGTGCCGAAGAGCGGAAGCATGCTTCTTCACTGCGGATAAGCGGATGGTACAGAACGGGAATATCTTCCCCGAACCGTTTCTTATAGTTATCTACATTTTCACGTATAATCTCTTCGTTCTCGCAATGTGTAGCAATCAACGAATCTACCTCTGCAAAGATCCGCTGCAGCGTTTTTGCGTTGTCTACCAGCATGTTTCCGGTAGAAGCGCCCATAAATACTTTCACCCCGCAAACGTTCTTTTTGTCGACTTTTTTCAGTTCCTTGATGTTGTCGTTGGTGGCACCCAGGTAAAACGAATAATTGGCAATGGATTTTTGTGCGGCCAAATCAAACTTTTCGTGCAAAGCATCTATCGTCACGGTTTGCGGGTTGGTATTGGGCATTTCCATAAACGAGGTTACGCCTCCAGCGACAGCGGCCCTGCTCTCCGAATAAATATCACCCTTGTGCGTAAGTCCGGGATCACGAAAATGCACCTGATCATCCAATACCCCGGGAATAAGGTACAAGCCCCTTGCATCGATAATGTCACCGCACTGCTGAAGGATAATTTCGGGGACTTCGTTCTCAAATACTTTCGAAATCCTGTCTCCTTCTACAAGTACAGAACCCGTAAAGGAACGGCCTTCGTTAATAAGGATTGCCTTATGGATAAGTTTCATAATTGTTTGGGTTTAATGTTGCCCGATATTTTTCTCCAGCGCAAATTCATAACACCAAAAAAAGCTTCCCCAAAAATGCTGCTGTTCATTTTGGAGGTCCCCAACTGACGATTTACAAATATCACCGATACTTCTTTTATTTTGAATCCCAATGCGTAAGCCGTATACTTCATCTCAATCTGAAACGCATAGCCTTTGAATTTTATATCGTCCAGGTTGATGGTCTCCAATACCTTTCGTTTGTAGCAAACAAATCCGGCAGTAGTATCCTTAATAGCTACCCCTGTTATCACCTGAACATATTTGGAGGCGAAATAAGACATCAAGACACGTCCTATAGGCCAGTTGACTACATTTACACCGCTGCAATACCGGGATCCCACCGACATATCAAACCCTTCATCGTGACAGGCAGAATAAAGCCTTGGCAAGTCATCGGGATTGTGGGAAAAATCGGCATCCATCTCGAAAATATAAGCGTAAGAACGGGCTAGAGCCCATTTAAAACCATGAATATAAGCGGTCCCCAAACCCAACTTACCTTCCCGCTCTTCCATAAAAAGCCGGCTTGAAAATTCCGTTTCTGCCAAATGGCGTACAATGGTTGCGGTTCCATCGGGCGACCCATCGTCTATAACCAGTATGTCAAATGGCTTTGACAAACCAAAAACGGTACGGATAATGTTCTCGATGTTTTCTTTTTCGTTGTACGTGGGTATAATTACAAGACTGTCGGACATGGTTTTGAAATTTATACCAAAAGTACATATTTTGTCGCAGAAAAAAAAAGAAATACAAAAAACTTGTTTTATAAATAAAAACATTGTATCTTTGCACCTCAATTAATGAAAACATATCGCGGAGTGGAGCAGTTGGTAGCTCGTTGGGCTCATAACCCAAAGGTCATAGGTTCAAGTCCTATCTCCGCAACTACTGAAGGAAAGTTTTAATACTTTCCTTTTTTCTTTTCTACGGGTTAACGCGTCAATCTTCCCAATATCTCCTGCATCTCCGGATCTGGTTTGTGAGCCTGCAGATAACCACGATAAAAAATGATCTGGTATCTTTATGGGCAAAAAAAATAAAAAAAATGGGAGACTCTCATTTTTTTTATACATTTGCAGTGTGAAAATCAAAACAAGAGACAATGAAAAAGTCGTTCTTTTTTATTATCATTCTGTTTATAAACACATTAAACAACCCTGTTTTTGCACAGCAAAAAGGAGGAGCGTCCTATTATGCCGACAAGTTTCACGGCCGGAAAACATCAAGTGGCATACCCTACCATAGAGACAGCCTCACTTGCGCTCACAAAACCTATCCGTTTGGGACCATACTGGAAGTGATAAATCCGAAAAACGGAAAGAAGGTACTGGTGGAAGTAACCGATCGCGGCCCATACTCCAGAAATAAAATCATCGACTTGTCGTATGCCGCTGCCAAGCAACTGGACATTATCCATCAAGGTGTCACTACGGTGGAGCTCAGCGAATGGATTTGGGACCTAACAAGATTCAAGCCGTTTGTTTTCGAATTCAACAATATCTTTGTGAAAGTTTCTCACCCGGCTGCGAAGAATTTGAAAATAGACAAAGAAAAAGTGCTGAAGTAAATTTCAGCACTTTTTTTGTTATTTATTCTCGTTGGAAAACGAATACGGAAAATCGGACTTTCGGATTCCCCTTGTCCTGTTCGGTTTATCCGACATCTTCACATCAATTCTGGCTCCTTCCATCAAATCCTGATGCTTCACGTAGTTTTTGGTATACGTTTTTCCGTTCAATCTAAAGTCCGAAATGTAACGAGTTGACTTACTGTTCCCTGGAGAATTTATCAGTAGTTTTCTCCCGTTTTCCAGGTGAACGGTTATTTTCTCAAACAACGGTGACCCCAGGATATATTCATCGCTTCCCGGACAAACCGGGTAAAATCCCATAGCAGAAAAAACATACCATGCCGACGTTTGCCCGTTATCTTCATCACCGCAATAACCGTCGGGAGCGGGCGTATAAAGTTTATTCATCACTTCACGCGCCCAGTATTGGGTTTTCCAGGGTTCTCCTGCATAATTGTAGAGGTATACCATGTGCTGAATGGGTTGATTCCCGTGAGCATACTGCCCCATATTCATAATCTGCATCTCCCGGATTTCGTGAATAGGAAATCCGTAATAGCTATCGTCAAAAACCGGTGGCATCTTGAAAACAGAATCCAGCATATTCACAAATTCCTTGTTTCCACCCATCAGATCGATCAATCCTTGCGGATCGTGAAATACCGACCAGGTGTAGTGCCAACTGTTGCCTTCGGTAAATGCATCCCCCCATTTCGTGGGGCTGAAAGGCGACTGAAACGTTCCGTCCTTGTTCTTGCCCCTCATCAGTTTGTACTCAGGTGAATACAAATTACGGTAATTTTGGCAACGTTTCGCGTATAGGTCGATCTCCGCCTGGGGACGGTTCAAGGCTTTGGCCAATTTATAAATTGTCCAGTCGGCATACGCGTATTCCAGCGTGCGCGCCGCATTTTCTTTGATCTTCACATCATAAGGAACGTAGCCAAGTGTATTGTAATATTCATGCCCCAACCGCCCGGTAGACGAGACCTTCGGATGTACATTCTCCGTTCCGTGTATCATTGCCTCATAAAGCGTTTCGATATCGTAGCCGCGTAACCCTTTCAGGTAAGCATCGGCCACCACCGAAGCCGAATTGTTCCCAATCATGATTCCACGGTGTCCAGGACTTGCCCATTCAGGCAGAAAGCCGCTCTCTTTGTACGTATTAATCAACCCCTCCTGAATCTCCTTGTTGACAGACGGGTACATCAAATTCAGCAAAGGAAACAGGGAACGGAATGTATCCCAAAATCCGGTATCGGTGTACATATATCCGGGGAGTACCTGCCCGTTGTAAGGGCTATAATGTATTGCATTTCCCTGGGCATCAATTTCGTAAAACTTACGGGGAAAGAGCGTTGAACGATAAAGGGTGGAGTAAAAAGTGCGTTTGTTGTCAATATTGTCATCTTCAATCTCTACTTTGCCCAATACTTCATTCCACGATTTTCTGCCTTCCTGCTTAACATTTTCGAAACTCTTGCTTTCAACTTCTTTTAAATTCTGCCAGGCTTGTTCGTAGCTGATAAAAGAGGATGCCACTTTTGCAACGACTTTCTCCCCTTTTTTCGTGGAAAATCCGATAAAAGCACCTGCATGATTGTCTTCCACCTTATGGATCCCTTGCAGTATCTCTCCGCTTTTCACCACAGATTTATATTCAAAGGGTTTATCAAAAACAATCACAAAGTAATTTTTGAAGTTTTCCGGCACTCCTCTGCTGTTACGTGTAGTATAACCGATGATGGCTTTTTTTTCCGCAAGAATCTCCACGGCCGAACCCTTGTCGAAAGCATCCACCAGCACGTACGAACGGGTTGTTTCCGGGAAAGTAAAGCGAAAGACAGCCGCGCGTTCCGTTGGCGTAATTTCGGTTGTCACATCGTAATCAGCCAGGTAAACACTGTAATAATAAGGTTTGGCTATTTCAGCCTTGTGTGAAAACCAACTGGCTCGCTTCTCCTCATTAAACTCAATTTTATCCGTCATCGGCATAATCGAAAACTGGCCGTAATCATTCATCCATGGGCTTGGCTGATGCGTTTGCTTGAATCCGCGGATTTTATCCGCATCGTAGCGGTAAATCCATCCATCACCCATCTTTCCGGTCTGCGGAGTCCAGAAATTCATTCCCCACGGCATGGCAATGGCCGGATAAGTATTTCCGTTGGAAAGTTCAAACTTGGATTGAGTTCCTACAAGAATACTCACATAATCAACCGGTTCTAATTTATCCTGTGCATGAACAAGATAAACGCTCAGCAACAAAAGAAGAAACACTGAATTTGATTTCATTACGCTTATTTTTAAGTGTTTAATAGGTTCATTTTATTTTCCTTCTCTAATTTAAGAATCAATTCTCCAAAAAGAGTGTTAACCCATGCGAACCATGTTCGTGTAAAATTTGCAGGATCATTTTTATGAAACGATTCATGCATGAATCCGGTACCGGCGTCAGTATCACGAAGCATTTGTATACAATGTCGAATCTCATCGTCGCTCTGGCTTGTAATTGCACGCAAAATAATACTCATGGGCCAAATCATATCATAACCGATGTGTGGTCCACCAATTCCCTCCCCTGCAGTTCCTTTAAAGAAATACGGATTATCTTTGCTCAACACGAAATTACGCGTATTTCGGTAGATAGCGTCATCGTCACATTCGCCACCCAAGTACGGAATTGCCAATAAACTTGGGACATTAGCATCGTCCATCAGGTAATAATTTCCAAATCCGTCCACTTCAAATGCGTAGATTTGACCGTGGTTGGGATGTGTGGTGACCGCATATTTCTTAACAGCTACATCAACCTCGTCGGCCAGGGATTTGCACTCTTTCGCAAAAGAAGCATCCTTGGTAACCGATTCCGAAATTTCGACCAATTGCTTCAGCGAGGTTACGGCAAACATATTGGAAGGAACCAGAAATCCAAAAGTGGTAGCATCATCCGAAGGACGGAACGAAGAAACGATTAATCCGACAGGATTCACAGGATTCCCCAATCCCTTATTATTTACCGTATCCAACTGGCGGTCGGTAACACGTAGGAAAGTATATGGCCCTTCATTTTCTTTTCGTTGTTGTTCCCTGAAGGTTTTCAACACCAATGCCATCGCTTTTCGCCAATCGGCATCAAAGACCGAGGTATCGTTGGTCGTTTTCCAATAATGGTAAGCCAGACGAATAGGATAACAAAGTGAATCAATTTCCCACTTGCGCTCGTGCACCTCGGGTTTCATATCGGTATTGTCCGTCCTCCATTCCCCTTTGGGATTAGGATTAGGATAAAATGCGTTCGCATAAGGGTCGACAAGTATACACTGCGTTTGCCTGTTTACAACGCCTGCAATCATCTGTTTGAGTTGATTGTCTTCGTTCATTAAAGGAAGATAAGGCCAAACTTGCGCCGAGGAGTCACGAAGCCACATGGCATCGATGTCCCCCGTAATTACAAAAGTATCGGGTTTCCCGTTTCTCATTGAAAAATTCACGGTTGTATCCAACGTGTTCGGAAAACAGTTCTCGAACATCCAAGCCAATTTTTCATCTTTAATCTTGGACTTAACCCTTGTGATGGTCGTTTCCACAGCCCTTGAAACAAATTTTCTTTCAGAAACAGGAGGCCGTCGTGACACATATTTACCCGCCTGGCCGGAAGTTGTGATTTTTCCTTTCGCCCAGGAAGGATTTACAGCCAAGGCCGTAAGCCCCAGGGCACTTTTTTTGATAAAATTTCTCCTTGAAGTCATTTTTATTCACTTAATTTTAGTAATGTCGCCGAGTCCGGCGAAAAGTTCAATCATACAAGCATTATCGAGCAACCATTTATAAGGTTGTGTCGACTTTTTCCTCCAGTCTTTTCCAAGCAGGTTATGCTCATCTGCTGTATTGCTCCAGGCAAAGTGAGCGTTTTCAAGCATGGATTGAATATATTTCTTGTTTCCGTCCACGATATAAAGCGCTTTTAATCCCCTGAAAAGTATTGCATTAAACCACGGAGTATCGGGATAGAACACTATTCTTCCCTCCGCAGTTGATTCAACAGTTGTAAAATATTGATAAGTTCCCGATGCTGTTTTTTGAGCATCAGTCAGGTATGTTCTGTCACCGGTAATCTGGTAAAGCAAAACTCCCGCTTCGATCATTTGCCCGCTGTTGTAAGTATATTTCCTTTTATCAATTTTTCCATCAAGCGCAACATTATCCCAATAAACAAAATCAGACCGGTCCAGTAAATTGTTTTTTGTCCAGAGATAAGTCTCTACTGCACGTGAAAGGAATTTTTCATCGCCGGTTAACTGATACAACCTGGCACTGAGTACGGCTGACGGTGCATTTGAACAGGTATTTTTACTGGTTTTCTTTTGCTCACACCAATAAATGCCCCCATTTAGACTGCCGTCCCAACCGCTATAAACAAAATCATATGTTTCAACTGCATTGTCGAGGTATCTTTTGTTTTTGGTACTTGCATACAAGGAACAAAAATCAAGCGCCAGCCATACATTATCGTCATAGAATCTGTCGCTGCGCCCCGCGAAAGTGGGATAGGACTGATAACCTCCGGGTTGACGCGATCTATCGAGGTATTTCTCCAATCCCGGCAACAACCGCTTCTCCATCAGATCAAGGTATTTTTGTTCTTTCGTAAGAGCGTACAGTGCAACCGTTCCGGAAATCACACCCGAGTAAGGCCATAAAAAAGACACTTCCTGTTTTTGTTTTTGAGTGCTCCCCTCAGCCAGGTAATTTACTTTGTGATCGGGATTTATCGGATAGGTTTCCGACAACAATCCGTGTTCAGGAACATCATAAAGTCTTATAACATTAGTGAGAATAAAGTCAGCAATCTGCTTTTCATTGCCTATTCCTTCCACTTTTTTACCTGGAACTCCGGCATAACCGGCACAGAAAAACAAACCGGTAAAAACAAAAATAAATATCAATATTTTTTTTGTGCCCACCATCTGATTTTGAAATAAAACAGCTAACAATTCCTTACGAAAAATCTATCGGCAATTTCTTGCGAAAAGCATCCTTGAAACACATCAACGTTTCGGTTCTGGCCAGACCAAGAGGTTGAAGCTGGCTGTGGATAATTCGAAGCAGATCTTTGTTGTTTTTAGCAAACACTTTAATTAACAGGTCATACTGCCCGGTAGTGTAATAACACTCCACCACTTCGGGGATTTTCTCCAATTCTTTCACTACGCTATCGAAAGACGAAGGTGATACAAGGAACAGCCCCACGTAAGCACACGTTTCGTAACCTATCTTTTCAGTATCAAGGATAAATTCCGACCCTTTGATAACCCCTAAATTGACTAACTTCTGTACGCGTTGGTGAATGGCCGCACCCGATACGCCGCATTCACGGGCTACTTCAAGAAAAGGAATTCGCGCATTGTTTACAATCAATTTCAGGATTTTCCCGTCCAGTTCGTCTAAATCATGATAAGCCATAGTTGTACTTTTAATTTGTTATAAAAACGATTATTTTTTTACAAAAATATAAAAAAACAGGTTTCAAATGGCAAAAAACGAATAAATTATTACCATTTAAGCGAATCGAGGGCGATAAATGCGAATAACGATGAAGCTGTCAACAATGCTTTCTCGTCAATGAGAAAAGTGGATGAGTGAAGCTTACCGCAATTTCCGTTTTCGGAAGCCACACCAAACCGGTAAAAACAACACGGATATTGTTGGGAAAAAAAGCCAAAATCCTCTGCTGTCATGCGTACGGGGTACTCCGAAACCCCGGCTTCGCCTAAAAATTCGATAGCCTGCGAACGTACTTTTTCAGTTACAGCAGCATGACTGACGGTGCACGGATAACCTTCAGGCATAACAATCTCACAGCTACACCCATAGGCAGCAGATACCGAATCAATAATTTGCGGGATGACACCAAGCATCTTCTGTCGTTCGCTTTCGTCCATACACCTGAGTGAGCCGGCAAGCACTACTTCCGAAGGAATAACGTTGGTTGCACCGTCGGCAATGAATTTTCCGAAGGAAAGTGTCATGGGTTGAAACGGATTTCTGCGGCGGCTGACCACTTGTTGCAGGGCGATAAGTATGTTCGAAGCAGCCAGCACCGTATCATTCAGTTCGTGAGGTAATGCCCCGTGGCCACCCTCTCCTTTCACCTTAATGTGAATTTCGTCGGCGGATGCCATTACCGTTCCGGTTTGGAATGCCACCATTCCGGCGGACAAATCCACGTAAGCGTGTTGTTTCACTACGAAATCGGGTTTAAAATCCCGAAAAACACCGTCTTTCAACATCAGGGCGGCTCCACCGGGCGATTGCTCCTCCCCGGGTTGAAACACAAACAATACCGTGCCGGAAAATTCACTTCGCAGCGAATTCACTATTTTGGCTGTCCCCATCAACGATGCCGTGTGTGAATCGTGGCCGCAGGCATGCATGATACCATCGGTCACCGATTTATACGGCACATCATTTTTTTCGTGTACAGGCAAAGCATCCATATCGGCAACAAAAGCGGCGGTTTTTCCACCCCCTTCTTTTTCACCTACGACCCACGCCAGAATTCCATATCCTCCGATATTTCTGCGGTACGGAATTTTTTCGATATCCAAAAACTCCGTAATGTACCTTGCCGTATTTTCTTCTTTATAGGAAAGCTCGGGATGTTGATGTAAATAGCGGTAATGTCCGACAATTTCGGTAAAAATTTTTTCCGATTCTTTTCTTATCATTACCGCATTATTTGCCATTTCCATCCGGTCTGTTACTTTGGGCATTATTCCCTGTGATTTACGAAAGTTTATGGATTACCAGGCCTGAACGAAGTTTCGGTTCAAACCACGTTGTTTTGGGAGGCATGATGTTGCCAGAATCAGCAATATCCATCAACTGCTTCATGGATACAGGATAAAGTGCTATCGCCAATGCCATTTCTCCGGTGTCCACCCGTTTTTTCAATTCTCCCAAGCCACGGATTCCCCCCACGAAATCAATACGCTTATCGGAACGCAGGTCTTTTATTCCCAAAATCTCGTCCAGGATAAGGAGGGATGTAACCGTTACATCCAGTGCACCTATAGGGTCGTTATCGTCATAGGTTCCGGGTTTTGCCGTCACACTGAATGAACGTCCGTCGAGATATACCGAGAAGTTGTGTAAGTTTCCGGGTTTCTGTATTTCGGAACCGGTAGGCTCAACCAGGAAATTCTTTTCCAGTTTTTTCAAAAATGCGTCAGGGGATAATCCGTTCAAATCCTTTACCACCCGGTTGTAATCGATAATTGTCAACTGATTGTCCGGAAAACAGACCGCCATAAAATAGTTATACTCCTCATCCCCCCTGTGGTAAGGATTATTCTTTGCCTTTTCAGCACCTACAAGGGCAGCCGCTGCGGAGCGGTGGTGTCCATCAGCAATATACATGGCCGGGAAAGTGGCGAAAATTTCGGTAATGCGGCGGATATCGGTATCATTGTCAATCAGCCAGAAATGGTGTCCTACACCGTCTACGGAAATAAAATCATATTCAGCTTCCTGCCTGATAATCCGCGCTATTATGGCATTAATCTCTTCATTGTAATGGTAAGCAAAAAATACGGGTTCAATATTGGCATCGTTCACACGCACATGCTTCATCCGGTCTTCTTCTTTATCGCGCCGGGTTAACTCATGTTTCTTGATTTTACCGTTTATGTAATCTTCCACGTAAGCACCGACCACCAGGCCATATTGCGTCTTGCCGTTCATTGTCTGTGCATACACGTAATACATTTCTTTTTCGTCCTGCACCAACCAGCCTTTGTCTTGAAACAACCGGAAATTCTCTGCAGCCTTCGCGTACACATCCTCGTCGTGTTCATCTTTTCCAACCGGAAATTCAATTTCCGGTTTAATGATTCGATAGAGCGATTTTTCATTTCCTTCGGCTTCCCGGCGGGCCTCGTCAGAATTTAGCACATCATACGGACGCGATGCTACCTCTTTTACGAATTGTTTGGGTGGACGAACACCCTTGAATGGTTTAATAATTGCCATTGTTTAAGATTAATATTATTTGTGAATACTGCTGCAAAAGTACTGTTTTTTTCCCAACCTTGTAGTTATTCAGCGAAATTGTTTAACTTTGGTGTGAGCAATCAAACACTTAGTATTATGGGTGGTGAAGGACACATGCTGGACATGATAAAGAAGCTGGAGCTAAACCGCACACAAAGAAAGGAGGTCGGAGGCGGAAGATTCAGGTCGCATAAGCGGCCGCGCATAACGGAAGAATACTTACGGAACATAGAAAGCGTTGAAATAGAAAAAGCTGAGGAAATTTCTTCACAAAAAAAACGGCAATATCAAATTATTGCCATTGTCTCCCTGATTATTGTTGTGGCAGCCCTACTTTTTTTCTTCATCCAGCTGTTTTCACACCGATGAGTTTTTTATACGGCAGGTAACACCTTCAAAATTTATTAAAAACAAATAAAACGTGAAGTAATATGATTCAAATTCCCGAACAAAAGATTATCAAGGCAGCCGAAAAAGGCATGGATGAATTTCTGAAGGTGTTTACCGATGCTTACCTGGAAGTGTTAGACGGGGGCATTACGGCAGAGAACATGCATAAGCTAAATGGTTACCAACACACGCTTCTGGCTTTCCGGTTTTTTACGGACGAAGTGCGCGAAGGGGGTTTCGTGCAGTTGATCCAGAACGGATACGGCGGGTACCTTTTTGACAACCCTGCGGCGAAGGCCTTGAAGTCGATGGGAGCTAAAGGGTTATCGAAAATCCTGTACAAAGCCAAGGAAATTTACGATAGCCACCGGGCTGAACTCGAGCGTGACACCACCGAAGAGGAATTCATGGCCATGTATGAACAATTCGAACAGTTCGATGAATTGGAAGAAAAGTATATGGAAATAGAAGAGGAAGAGACTACTGTTATTGCAGCATACGTGGATGAAAACATGGAAGATTTTGCGGAAGTGGTCAAGTGAATGCTGATAAAAAAAATTGCGTATCGACCGGCCAAAAGAAAATAAAGAGGATATTTTCCCTTTTCTCCCGCTACGGCATGCTGTTTCTTTTGGTTCTTGTCAAATTTGTTTTGCAGTACGTCATGGTCAATCCGGAATACGAACTGCACCGCGATGAGTTTCTCTATCTCGACCAGGCTTTTCATCCGGCTGCGGGGTACATTTCAGTGCCTCCTTTTACCTCGTGGATTGCCGCAATAATCCAGTTGTTGGGTGGAGGGTTATTCTGGGTACGTTTCTTTCCTGCCCTCTTCGGCGCGTTAACGGTCGTGATGGTTTGGTTCCTGGTGGAGGAACTGAAAGGAGGGCTTCCGGCCAAGATGCTTGCCTCAGTTTTGCTGATTTTTTCTCCTTTTTCCCGACTTAATATCCTTTTTCACCCAAACGCTTTCGATATCCTTGTGTGGACAATCATTTTTTACACGCTCGTCAAATTTATCACTTCCCAAAACAACAAATGGTTGCTCATGTCAGGGGTTATCTGTGCACTAGCTATCAACAATAAATACACGGTGTTTTTTCTTATCGCGGGGTTGTTAATTGGGTTACTTCTTTCTTCTCAAAGGAAAATTTTAACCCATAGATATTTCTATTATGCTGCGGGAATCTGCCTGCTGCTAATCCTGCCCAATATTATCTGGCAAGCCAACAATAACCTGCCGGCCTTTCATCACATGAAAGCGCTGAACGAAAGCCAGCTGTCTCACATCAGTCATGCAGAGTTTTTAATTACCCAACCCCGTTTTTTGATGTTTGGAGTATTTCCTGTCTTGGCTGCACTCTGGTCGTTTATCTTTTACAAGCCTTTTCGCCAATTCCGGTTCATCGGAATAACTTTCCTTGTCGTCCTTACACTGTTCACCCTTTGCAGGGCGAAGAGTTATTATGCGCTGGGGCTTTATCCCGTTTTGCTGGCTTTTGGCAGTGTTTATCCGGAACGCATGATCGGGAAAGGCAGGGTTGTGGTATTCTCGTTGCTGGGAGGGCTGAGCATGGGTGCTTTCCTTTTTCTCGGCCCTTACATCATGCCCTACCACTCTCCCAAATACATCGCGGAAAATCAGGAGTTCTATAACAAGATGGGGCTACTCGACTGGGAGGATGGTTCCCAGCGTCAACTTCCTCAAGATTTTGCCAATATGACCGGTTGGAAAGAACTGGCCGCAAAAACAAGAGAGGCTTACAATCAAATCCCTGATAAAGAGAAACAATCAACACTCCTGTTCTGTGACAATTACGGCCTTGCGGGAGCTATAAATTATTACAACAGGGATAAAGTGCCGGAAGCCTACTCGTTAAGTACCGATTACATTTTTTGGATTCCGCATTATCCAGTTATTCTAAACATTATCTGGATCGGTCCGGAACCCGACAGCACAACCCTCAACCTGTTCAGGAGTGTTCACCTGAAAGGCAAAATTGAAAATAAATATGCCGATGAATACGGAACCCGGATCTATCTTCTTAGCCAACCGAAAACAGATGTAACACCCGTGTTTTATAAAATGATTGAAGAAAAGAAAAAGGCAATGGATATTTTCTAGGGCTCCCTGCTATCTGCTCTTTTCTCCTCTTCCAGCAACTTTGCCGCTTCACAAACCTCCTTGTACCATTCTTCACCGAACCTACGTATAAGCGGCTCACGAAGAAACTCGTAGATCTTTACCCCTTCACGTTTTCCAAGTTTCACAGCGGGCTTGCATATCGACCAACGGTTGTAGTTTACTGCCGTAAATTCGCTCAGCTTCTGTAAACGTATGGGATAAAGGTGGCACGAAATGGGTTTCTGCACCTGAATACGGCCTTCGCGGCAGGCTTTTTCAATGGAACATTTGCATGTACCATCCGCATCAAAGTAGGTGAACACACATTCCCGGCCGTTGATGATGGATGTTACCAGTTCACCGTCATAATCGGTATAAGCAATGCCCTGTTCTTCAATAAGAGCCTGCGCCTTGGGCGACAAATCGTTCCATATCTCAGGCAGGATCGACTGTATTTGCTCAAATTCCTCCTGTTCCAACGGCGCGCCAGAATCACCTTCAACACAACAAGCACCTTTACATTTGGTTAAATGACAAATAAAATGCTCTTCAAAAATATCGTCTGATAATATAGTGTCTCTAATTTGAATCATCATTTTCAACTTTAACTTGTACCTTGTATTGTGAAAACAGGAAATAGGTCAACAACCCACTCACAATCATCACAATAAACGAAACCCACGTCAGGGGCTTATCTTCCAGTTGTTCCAGAAAATTGCTTTCTCCCCAGAAGTACGTGATCACAACCACAGCCGCATTATTCACAAAATGATAAAGCATGGGAATCCATAAATTTCGTGAATAAAGAAACAGGTACCCCAACACAGCCCCCATAACCAGTCGCGGGAGAAAACCATAAAATTGCAAGTGAATGGCACTGAAAATAAAGGCGGCTGTCCACACTGCCACATGGCCGTTACGCAACCATTTTTCGATAAGCTGTTGCAAGGCACCCCTGAAAAAAAGCTCTTCCACAAAAGCGGCGGCAGCAGCAATAATCAACAAATTCAAAAACAAGTCGGATAAGGTTTCCCCCGAAAGGAAGAGATCGGTAACATCCTTGGCGGCGTCCTCCATCTGCCGCATCCAATTCTCCACTCCCGTCAATGAGTCAGGAAGCACAATCTGTTCATTCCACTGAGCGATAACCGCTATTGCGGGATAGGAAACTCCAAAAATTAAAAAACCGTACAGAAGACCTTGCGACATTTTTCGGGTTTTCCTTACCCCCATCATCTGCATCGGCTTATCCGCAATCCATAGACAAAGAGTGTAAGCGGGCAGAAACATCACAAAAATATCCTGCAAGATAATGCTGAACCGATAATACCAGATGCTTCCCTCTGCGGATGGCAGTGAAATTCCGGCCATGAACAAGATGGCTCCGGCCACAAATGAGCCCATCAGGGAGAACAAAAGCAGGTAGATAATTCTTGCACGCTGTGAGCTATGTTCGAGTATTTTTTGCATGTTTTGTAATTTCGAGCTGCAAAGATAGCTAAAATAGGGTGAATGCGAAGGGCTTATTTTGCATTGTTTAAATAATTAACTCTCAAATATTTTTTGCAGTTATCAATATAAAGCGTATTTTTGCATCCAATTTTAAAAAATCGGTTTTACTATTTAAATCGATTGATTTTCAAACTGGAACAAAACTTATAAAGCGTAAAATAAACAGTTCAAATGAAGGTAACACTCAACAAAACAGACAATGTAAACGGCATCATCGCCATAGAATTAGAAAAACCGGATTATCAGGAAAACGTTGACAAATCGCTGAATCAATTCCGTCAAAAAGCCAATATCCCTGGTTTTAGACAAGGAAAAATTCCCAAAGGAATTATTCAGAAAATGTATGGAAAATCTATTCTTGCCGAAGAGATCAACAAGTTAGTAAGCAACGAATTATACAAATACATCAAAGAAAACGAACTGAATATCCTGGGTGAGCCGCTGCCAAACGAAGAAGAACAAAAAACCATCGATTTCGACAAGGATGAAAATTTCGAATTTAAGTTTGATGTTGCTTTGGCTCCTGAATTTGAACTTCCACTCAACAGAAGAGACACGCTCATTTATTACAACGTCAAGCTGGAAGATGATTTGCTTGATAAACAATACGATGCCTACAAACAAAATTACGGCTCCTATAAAAAAGTGGAAGGCGAAACGGTCGAAACCGATCTTATCAAAGGAAAGATATCGGAAATCGATAACGGCGAACCTAAAGAGAACCTGATTGAAATCGAAAACGGCATGATCATGCCATCGTACATCAAGGATGAAGAGACAAAAAAGAAGTTTGTGGGTGCCAAGGTGGGCGATACTGTCGTCTTCAACCCCAAAACAGCCTATGACAACAACGCTGCGGAAATAGCATCGTTGTTGCAGATCGCCAAAGAAAACGTAGCGGATGTCGACTCCGACTTTTCTTTTGAGATCCAGGAAGTTACCCGGTACGAAGAAGCAGCTATGGAGCAGGAATTGTTTGATAAAGTGTTGGGCGAAGGTGTGGTTTCATCGGAAGAGGAATTCAAGGTAAAAGTCACGGAATTACTGAACAACCAGTTCAAACCGGCAGCAGATAACCTGTTTATGAAATCGGCACGTGAACTGATCCTGAAAAAGTTGAAAGACGTTGAATTTCCCGATGTTTTCCTGAAACGGTGGTTATTGGTTGCCAACGAAAAAAACACAGCGGAAACGATCGAAAACGACTACCCGAAAATCGCTGAAGATTTAAAATATCACCTGTCAAAAGAGAAAATTGTAAAGGAACAGGACATTAAAATCGAAAACAGCGACCTGGAAACCTTTGCAGCCGAGGTTGCCAGAGCACAATTCGCGCAATACGGGATGAGCAATGTTCCCGCCGACGTGTTGGAGAACTATGTTAAACGGATGCTGGGTGACCAGAATACGGTCAGAAACATGTACGACCAGCTGGTTGAAAACAAAGTGATGGAATGGCTCAAACAAACCGTTAAAGTCAACGAGAAGGAAATTCCATCAAAAGATTTCGAGAAGTTACTGTCGGAGGACAAAGAAGAAAAATAAAATCTTCTGCGTAAACAAGGAGATTATCTCCTAAAAATAAATATCTTTGTTTCACGGAAAACGATATTCAGATGGTTGATTGTCTAAACCACACACATCGCATCAGGAGTAAAACCGGTGATAAAAAAAACAAAAAATTATGCAAAACGATTTCAGAAAATATGCCGTCAAGCATCTTGGGATGAGCAGTGCCCGATTAGACGGCTATACAAAAATAATAAGTGCAGGCGGCGGATACATCTCTCCGACCATTATCGAAGAACGTCAGTTGAACGTTGCCCAAATGGATGTATTTTCACGTCTGATGATGGACCGGATCATTTTTCTGGGCACCCAGATTGACGATTACACCGCCAACGTCATACAGGCACAGCTGCTTTACCTCGACTCTGCCGATCAGGGAAAAGATATTTCCATTTACATCAATTCTCCCGGTGGATCGGTTTATGCCGGTTATGGAATTTATGACACCATGCAGTTCATTTCCAGCAACGTAACTACCATCTGTACCGGGATGGCAGCATCTATGGCCGCTGTTCTGCTGGTTGCCGGAGCACCCAAGAAGCGCTTTGCGCTGACGCACTCGCGTGTGATGATTCACCAACCGTTGGGCGGCGTTCAGGGACAGGCATCGGACATTGAAATTACCGCGCGCGAAATCGCCAAGGTAAAGCAGGAATTAAATGCCATCATTTCAAAACATACCGGAAGACCCATCGAGGAAGTATCCCGCGATTCTGACCGTGACTTCTGGATGAGTGCCTCAGAAGCAAAAGAATACGGCATGGTGGATGAAATATTGATGAAGAAGTAGGAATAACGGAGCGGATTCCCCGATCAACGTGTGGAGTCCACAATGTCAGGTTCGTCTGTTATCTGATGCCTGATATCTAAAAGTCTAATAAAATGGCAAAAAAAGCAAACAGCAGCAATCATTGCAGTTTCTGCGGAAGAAGTGAAAACGATGTGAACCTGCTTATCTCGGGAATATCGGGTTATATCTGCGATATGTGTTCTGAGCAGGCACATGAAATCGTAAACGAAACGTTCAAAAGCAGTGGAAAATCGGCTCCCGACATTTCACTCAATTCACTTCCCAAGCCGAAACAGATCAAGGAATTTCTTGACCAGTACGTTATTGGCCAAGACAGTGCCAAACGCTTTCTGTCTGTTTCAGTTTACAACCATTATAAGCGAATCCTGCAAAAGACGGTGAAAGACGATGTGGAAATCGAAAAATCAAACATCATTATGGTCGGTGCCACCGGAACAGGAAAAACTTTGTTGGCTAGGACGATCGCCAAACTGCTGCGTGTTCCGTTTACCATCGTCGACGCTACTGTTCTTACTGAAGCCGGATACGTGGGAGAAGACATTGAAAGTATTCTCACCCGGTTGCTGCAGGTTGCCGATTATGATGTCGCCGCAGCAGAGCGTGGTATCGTTTTTATCGATGAAATAGATAAAATTGCCCGTAAAAGCGATAATCCGTCCATCACCCGCGATGTCAGCGGCGAAGGTGTTCAACAAGGATTGTTGAAGTTGCTGGAAGGATCAGTCGTAAACGTTCCTCCGCAAGGCGGAAGAAAGCATCCCGAACAGCGCATGATTGCAGTAAATACCAAGAATATATTGTTTGTTTGCGGGGGCGCTTTCGACGGGATTGAGAAAAAAATAGCCAACAGGCTGAATACGCGCGTAGTAGGTTATGCAGCCAGCGGAAGAACCGCCGATATAGACCGTAACAACCTGCTCCAGTACATCACCCCGATGGATTTAAAAGCTTTTGGCTTAATACCCGAAATTATCGGACGCCTGCCTATACTTACCTATCTGGAACCCTTAGACAGGGATGCTTTGCTGAGAATCCTCACCGAGCCCAAAAACTCCATCATCAAACAGTACGAAAAACTCTTCTCCATGGACGGTGTTACACTCACCCTGGATAAGGATGTTTACGAGTACATTGTTGACAAAGCCATCGAATTCAAACTCGGTGCCCGTGGGTTACGTTCCATTGTGGAAGCCATTATGATAGACGCCATGTTCAGTTTGCCTTCCGAAGACAAGAAAAAACTACACGTAACACGCGAATATGCGGTGAAGCATTTCGAAAAATCGGATTTCCGGCACCTGAGAGTAGCTTAAATTGCCTTTTCTCTTTTCTCTTTTCCTTCCTTTTTCAGGAAGTGGTTTGTTGTGTCTTTATTTCTCCCGAAAGATGAATATCAGAATTTGTTTATTCGGTTTTTATTCTTAAATTTAGTGTTTATTTTTGAATTGGAATTGTTTTTAAATATAAAATACTTTCTTACATTTGCATTATTCCATTTGCACAAAAATGTTTTAAGTTTGTAGCGGAATTGCTCTTATGGAAAAACAAAAGACTCTATACGAAGAATTAAAGAAATATTTCGGGTTCGACACGTTTAAAGGAAATCAAAAAGCCATTATCGAAAGCGTCTTGTCCGGGAAAGATACTTTTGTATTGATGCCTACCGGGGGCGGAAAATCGCTTTGTTACCAGCTGCCGGCATTGCTTTCCAAAGGTACGGCAATCATCATTTCGCCACTTATTGCACTGATGAAAAATCAGGTGGATGCCATGCGGAATTTTAGCGAAGAAGACGGCGTTGCTCATTTTCTGAACTCTTCGCTGAATAAACAGGAAATTGAGAAAGTTAAACAAGATATTGTTTCGGGAAAAACCAAGTTGCTGTATGTTGCTCCCGAATCACTTACCAAGATGGAGAATATTGATTTTCTCCAAAACGTGCCCATCTCGTTTTACGCGGTGGATGAAGCACACTGTATATCGGAATGGGGACATGATTTTCGCCCCGAATATCGGCGCATAAAACCCATTATCAACGAAATAGGCCCTCGTCCAGTCGTTGCGTTGACGGCAACGGCCACACCCAAGGTGCAGCATGATATTCAGAAGACACTGGGTATGCTGGACGCAGCCGTTTTTAAATCATCCTTCAACCGGTCCAATCTATACTACGAAGTAAGAAAGAAAACCGATAAAGTTGATAAGGAGATCATAAAATATATCCTTTCTCAAGGCATAAAATCAGGTATTGTTTATTGCCTGAGCCGCAAAAAGGTAGACGATTTTGCACAGATACTGCAAGCCAACGATATACGGGCCCTGCCCTATCATGCCGGGATGGACGCTGCCACTCGAAGCGCCAATCAGGATGCGTTTCTGATGGAGCAGGCAGACGTAATTGTCGCTACTATTGCTTTTGGCATGGGGATCGACAAACCCGATGTACGCTATGTGATTCATTATGACATACCTAAAAGTCTCGAAGGGTACTACCAGGAGACGGGCCGTTCAGGCCGCGACGGAGGAGAAGGCAAATGTATTGCTTTCTATTCCAGCAAAGATTTGCAAAAACTGGAACGTTTTATGCAGGGCAAGCCTGTTTCCGAACAGGAAATCGGGAAACAACTGCTGTTAGAAACAGCCGCCTATGCCGAAACTTCCGTTTGCCGGAGGAAAATGCTCTTGCATTATTTCGGCGAAGATTACAACGAGCCCAATTGTGGGAACTGCGATAATTGTTTAAATCCAAAAATAAAAGTGGAAGCTAAAGAATTACTTGTCACCGTTTTAGAGGCCATCTCCGTGCTAAAGGAAAAGCACAAGGCCGATTATTTGATTAATTTTTTACTCGGAAAAGAAACATCCGAAATAGAAACATTTGAACACAATGAGTTAGAAGAGTTCGGATCAGGATCGGATGAAGAGGAGAGCACTTGGGAAACGGTTATCCGTCAAGCACTACTTGACAATTATTTAAAAAAGGACATCGAGAATTACGGAATTCTTAAGATCACAAAGAAAGGAAAAGAATTCCTGAAAAAACCCGTTTCTTTCAAAATCACGAAAGAGGAAGATGAAGATGATGCCGATATCGAAGAACTCGAATCCGAAGAAGGCGTAATCGCATCGGGAGGGGGAAATTCCGGAGCTGCCGACCCGGCATTATTTTCGATGATGAAAGACTTAAGAAAGAAAATATCCAAAAAACTCAACGTCCCGCCGTATGTTATTTTTCAGCCCGCTTCCCTGGAAGCGATGGCTACGTCTTACCCCATTACACTGGAAGAGCTGCAGAATATTCCGGGTGTAGGGGCCGGCAAAGCAAAACGTTATGGTCAGGAGTTTATCGAACTCATAAAGAAACATGTAGAAGAAAACGAAATTATCCGTCCCGAGGATTTGAGGGTGAAGACCGTAGCTAACAAATCAAAACTCAAGGTTTCTATCGTACAGGCTATCGACAGAAAAGTTGCCCTGGACGACCTGGCCGAATCCAAAGGAATAGATTTCAACGAGATGCTTTCGGAAGTTGAGGCTATTGTCTACTCGGGTACAAAAATAAACATCAACTACTTCCTCGAAGAAGTAATGGATACGGATACTGTTAGAGAAATCTACGAGTATTTCCGGGAAGCCGAAACCGATAACCTGGATAAGGCTATGGACGAACTTTCCGATTATTCCGAAACAGAAATCCGCTTGGTCCGAATCAAGTTTTTCTCCGAAATGGCGAATTAACACTAGACAATGAACCATCGAACTCGATTCTTCGTTTATCAGAAACGAAGAGAAGAGAAAACAAAAAGAATGACATATTTACAAGACATAAATAGCCCGGCTGATCTCAAAAAGTTCAATGTTGAACAACTCAAGGAGGTCTGCAAAGATTTGAGGGAGTTCATTATTGAACAGCTTTCTCACAATCCCGGACATTTTGCATCGAGTTTAGGTACTGTTGAACTCACCGTTGCGCTTCACTATCTATACAACACGCCATACGACAAACTGGTTTGGGATGTTGGCCATCAGGCTTACGGACACAAGATACTCACCGGACGGCGCGATGTTTTCCACACAAACCGCAAACTGGGTGGACTTTCCGGATTTACCAATCCGCAGGAAAGCATATACGATACTTTTGTTGCCGGACACGCCTCCACTTCCATTTCCGCTGCATTGGGGATGGCTGTTGCTGCATCACTTAATAGTGAAGAAGACCGGCATGTAGTGGCCATTATCGGAGACGGAGCCATGACCGGCGGTCTCGCATACGAAGGATTAAACAATGCCTGCTCACAGCCGAATAACTTGCTCATCATACTCAACGACAACGACATGTCTATCGACAGTAATGTGGGGGGTATTAAGGATTATCTGGTTAAAATGACCACATCGTCCAAGTACAACAAAATGCGTAACAGGGTCTACCAATCCTTCAAAAGCAAAAACCTTATATCCGAAGAGAAGAAAAACATTGTGCTTCGCTTCAACAACAGCATAAAATCCCTTATTACCCAACAGCAAAATATGTTCGAAGGGTTCAATATCCGGTACTTCGGCCCGGTTGACGGACACGATCTGCCGGGACTTATCCGGGTTTTGCATAACATCAGGGACATGAAGGGACCAAGACTGCTTCACATCAAAACCGTCAAGGGAAAAGGGTTCAAACCCGCAGAAAAAGCCGCCACTATCTGGCATGCTCCCGGGTTATTCGATAAAGAAACAGGCGAACGGATTGTAAGAAAAAGAATTGATCAACCGCAACTCTACCAGGATGTTTTCGGACATACACTGGTGGAACTTGCCGAAGAAAACCAGAAAATTGTCGGGATTACACCCGCTATGCCCACGGGATGCTCCATGACGTATATGATGCAAAAATTGCCGGATAGGGCTTTTGATGTGGGAATTGCCGAAGCGCATGCGGTTACTTTCTCCGCCGGATTGGCAAAAGAGGGTTTCATCCCGTTTTGCAATATCTACTCATCGTTTATGCAACGGGCTTACGATCAGGTAATTCACGACGTGGCGCTGCAAAAGCTCAAAGTTATCATGTGTCTCGACAGGGCCGGACTGGTGGGCGAAGACGGGCCAACGCACCACGGGGTATTTGACCTGGCATATCTTCGGCCCATTCCCAACCTGGTTATTTCGGCTCCTTTCAATGAACACGATCTCCGCAACCTAATGTACACAGCCGTTTACGGCAATGATGGTCCGTTTGTGATCAGGTACCCGCGTGGGCAGGGGGTAATGGTGGATTGGCGCAACCCACCGCAGCTCATCCCAATAGGAAAAGGGAAAAGGTTGAAAAAGGGCAAAGACATGGCCCTGCTTTCCATAGGCGCCATAGGTAACAGCGCGGTAAAAGCCATTGCACGGGCAGAAGAGATGGGAATTAGCGTGGCACACTACGACATGCTTTTCCTGAAGCCAATCGATCAGGAGATGTTGAGTAAGGTTGCCAGAAAATTCAAGTACATCATCACGCTGGAAAACGGAGTAATAAAAGGCGGAATGGGAAGTGCCGTAATAGAATTTCTGGCTGATAACGGTTTTATCCACAACCGGATTTTCAGGATCGGGATAGCAGATGAGTTTATCACTCACGGAGCAATAACAGAGTTGCAAAAAATTGCAGGGATTGATGAAGAGGGTATTTTACGAAAAATTATAGAGGTAAACGAATTAATAAAACAGGAACAGGCCATTGTCGTCATTCAGGAACAAAGTAACCTGAGAAACTAGAAAACAGAAAAGTTGTTCTTCCGTTAACGTATTCTGGATGGAGTTCAGAAGCAATTGTAATAAACCATAACTGATGAAAATATTAATAGCTGGAGCAGGAGAAGTGGGCACCCATCTTGCCAAACTGCTTGGGCAGGAAAATCACGATATCACATTGATGGACAGCAGCAAAGAGCGGCTGATGGCTGTTCGCGACAACGCTGAGTTATTGACTTTCATCGGAAACTGCACATCGCTGAAAGACCTTACTGAAGCCGGCGTTGCCGATTCGGATCTTTTTATCGGTGTTACCCCGGAAGAGTCCAAAAACATTAACGCTTGCATGCTTGCTGCCAATCTGGGCGTCAAGAAAACGCTGGCTAGAATTGATAATTACGAGTACCTGCTGCCCAAGAACGTGGAGTTTTTCGATAAGCTCGGCATTCACTCCATGATCTATCCCGAAATGATGGCCGCACGTGAAATCGTTTCTTCGCTCAAAACTCCCTGGACCAGGGTTTGGTGGGAACTATCAAACGGCTCCATAATACTTACCGCAGCCAAAATAAGGGCCAATGCGCCTATTGCCAACTGGTACCTGCGTGAACTCCCAAACGTCGGTAAAAAGTTTCATATCGTCGTTATAAAACGCGGAAACCAAACGTTGATCCCGAAAGGAAGTGATCAGATCTTACCCAACGATATTCTCTATTTTACCACGTTAAGAAAAAACCTCGATGAAATGCCTGCTATCATGGGTAAGACATCGTTCGAAACCAAAAACGTCATGTTTATGGGCGGTAGCCGGATTACCATGCGGGCCGTGCAATACCTGCCGTCAAACATAAACATAAAGATTATCGAACAAAACCGGGAAAGGGCGGAAAAACTCGTAGAGATTTCTCCTTCGAACGTTACCATATTTCTGGGTGATGCGCGCGATGCAGAGTTGTTACTCAGTGAAGGAATCTCCGATATGGACGCATTTGTTGCGCTTACCGGAAATTCCGAAGCCAACATCCTGGGCTGTATGATGGCCAAGCAATACGGTGTTAAAAAAACCATTGCCGAGGTAGAAAACATAGATTATATTCCTATGGCCGAACGTTTCGATATCGGCACCGTAATCAACAAAAAGCTGTTGGCAGCCAGCAAAATATACGAACTTCTTCTCAAAGCGGATGCTTCAAACATCAAATGCCTCACTTTCTCAAATGCAAACGTAGGAGAAGTTGTTGCAAAACCCAACTCAAAAGTCACCAAAAAACTGATCAAAAACCTGAATTTACCCTCCGACATGACTCTCGGCGCACTTATCCGAAACGGGGAACCCATGCTTATTGACGGTGATACGCTCATTGAGCCATACGACCAGGTAATGGTGTTTTTTATGAATACATCGTTGAAAAGCATTGAGAGTTTCTTCAATTGATTATGCGAAACTTCAACCATCAATTCGTATTTAGCAGCATAGGACTTATTTTGATGATCGAATCATCATTTATGCTTATTTCCGCATTTGTTGGCGAAGTTTATCAGGAACCTTCCGTTTACAGCCTTTACCTGTCATCGTTAATAACGTTCGTTTCAGGGCTTGTTTTATTTTTAATCGGAAGAAAGAAGCGTAAAGAGAAACGCATCTCCCAACGGGAAGTTTACCTTACCGTCACACTTGTATGGGTGATGATGGCCCTTTACGGTACGCTGCCTTTTTTGATCGGTGGAGCCATCCCTTCTTTTACGGATGCTTTCTTTGAAAGCGTTTGCGGGTTTACCACCACCGGAAGCTCTACCCTGATCAACATAGAAGCCTTCCCTAAATCACTTCATTTTTGGCGAAGTTTTACCCAATGGATTGGAGGCATCGGAATCATCATTTTTGTGATGTCTTTTTTGCCCCTCTTCGGGGGCAGCTCCTCCCATCTTTACAATGCCGAGGCAACCGGAATCTCCAAAGAACAACTTCGCCTGCGTGTCAGCGACATCACCCGAAACATGTCCTTCACCTACCTGGGTCTAACAGCAGTCGGGTTTCTCCTGCTCTGGGCAGGTCCCATGAATGCATTTGATGCGGCCTGCCATGCTTTCACCAGCATCTCCACCGGAGGATTCTCCACCAAACAAGCCAGCATTGCTCATTTCAACTCCGCCTATACGGAATATGTAATTATATTTCTGATGTTCTCGGGCGGAATCCGTTTTTTGTTGCTGTTCAACCTGTTCCGCAATTTCTCAGGTCGGATTTTCAAGGACGAGGAGTTTTTGTGGTACTCTTTTATGATTCTCGGCTTTACGTTTATCATTACCCTGGCCTTGTATGCCGAAGGTAACGTGTTGGGATCTGTAGAAGACACTATCCGCACCGTTCTTTTTCAGGTTGTAGCGGCAATCACCACTACCGGATATGCCACTACGGACTTCCTGCGTTGGGGACAATTTTATTGGTTCCTTTTCCTGGCTATGGTTCTGTTTTGCGGAAGCGAAGGTTCAACATCGGGCGGGATGAAGATATCCCGGTTAATCATTTTGGTAAAGAATACAAAGGTAGTATTTCGTCGCCAGGTTCATCCGCAAGCATTGTATATGGTAAAGATTAACGGGCAGGTGTACTCAAATGCGGTAGTTGAAAAGGTCCTTGCTTTCGTTTTTCTTTACCTGACTATCACCGGACTGGGTGCCATCGTACTGAGTTTTACCGGAATGTCGTTCGACGAATCCATTGGTGCCGCAGTTTCGAGCATGAGCAGTTATGGCTTTGGGTTAGGCGATTTCGGCCCGTCGGGGAACTTTTCAACCGCTACCGGTTTTGCCAAGTACTTCTTGTCTTTCCTGATGATTGTAGGCCGGCTTGAAGTGTTCACGGTACTCTCGCTTTTCACCTCAAGTTTATGGAAGAAGTGATAAAACAACAAAGGGCAACTTGCGTCGCCCCTTGCCTTGAACAACTGTTCATCATTTTTTCTTCAACAAGGCATACACCCACAGAATGATCAGTGCGCCTCCAACGGCCAGTAACAGCGTACGAAGGCTGAATCCGTCAACGGTCCCCCAGCCTAACAACGAACCTATCCATCCGCCCAAGACACCGCCGGCGATACCGATCAAGATGGTTACGATCCAACCGCCCGGATCTGCTCCGGGGCGAATGGCTTTTGCTATCAAACCTGCTAACAGGCCTAAAACGATCCAAGATAAAATTCCCATAATCAAAAATTTTAGTTAGCTAATTAAAAAATACTATTCTATAACGTATTCTTTTAACGCTTTGTTCGAACCGCCCCATCATTTTCCTCTGTTCCTACACCATTGGAAGAAACATTCATCCACGATTATTTTTTATATTTCGAAAAGTCGGCGTTGATCATATCACCGGTTTCCATAAACGCCTTGTGGAATTCAAAACAAGCGTATAAATTCTGCGGTGTGTGCCCTTTTTTCGTAAGACTCAGGTAATCGTGCAACAACGGGCGGTAGCTAGGATGTGCGCAATTCTCAATGATCTCTTCAGCACGGGCATACGTTCCCTTGCCGCGCAAATCAGCAACGCCATACTCCGAAACAATTACTTTCACCGAATGTTCGCTGTGGTCTTCGTGTGCCACTTTCGGAACAATGGCGCTTATTTTTCCATCTTTTGCGGTTGAAGGTGTAACAAAAATAGAGATATAAGCACTTCGCGTAAAATCACCCGAACCTCCGATACCGTTCATCATCATATTACCCATCACATGCGTGGAGTTTACATTTCCGAAGATATCAGCTTCAATGGCTGTATTGATGCCTATTACTCCCAACCGGCGCACCAGACCGGGATTGTTGGAGATTTCCGACGGACGAAGCACCAGCTTGTTCTTGAAAAAATCCAAATCGCGATAAAAACGTTCCATTGCTTCGTTGCTTAACGTAAGCGAGCAACCGCTGGCAAAAGAGATATGCCCTTTTTGCATCATATCCAACACGGCATCCTGAATAACCTCGGTATATACTTCGAAGCGGGGAATATCCTTGTTCTGTGCCATGGATGCAAGAACAGCATTGGCAATGTTTCCCACACCCGATTGAATAGGCAGGAAAGTGGGCGGAATATGTCCTTTTTTCAATTCAGAAACGAAAAAGTTCGAAACGTTCTCTCCGATTTTTTCCGTAATCTCATCAACCGGTGCAAAACCGCTGCCTTCATTTTCCTTACTTGTCCTTACCACATAAATTTTTGAAGGATCCACTTTCACGTATTCCAACCCTACACGCCCCTGTACTTCAAAAATATTTATCTGACGGCGTTTAGGAGGATCCTGTAATTCATATAAATCATGCACACCGCGCATTTTGGCGGGTACCTTATCGTTCAGCTCCACAATAACTATCTTGGCCAAACGGCAAATGGTGGGCATAATCCCAACACCGCTGGTGGGAACAATCTCTCCCGAATCGGTAACCTCACAGGCTTCCACAATAGCCACATCCACTCCTCCTAAAAAACCGTAACGAATTTCCTGCGCCACTTGAGACAAGTGCATGTCGAAATACTGTACCGGTTCATGCTGAACGGCGTTAATGGCGTTACGCATATCTTTATTCGTCTGATAGGGTGTGCGGAATTTTACCGCATTGGCGCGAGCCAGGCTACCATCGATAGAATCGCCGGTGGAAGCACCGGTAAACATGCCTATTTTAAAAGGATTGCCTTTAGCGTGCTCTTCTTCGGCACGTTTGGCAATTTCAACCGGAACCACTTTAGGACATCCGGCGTGTGTAAAGCCGCTAAAACCCACATTGTCGTTGTGGTTGACAAGAGCAGCAGCCTCTTTCGCTGTTACATAAGTAAGACTCATAGATTTTTGTTTGTTTTTTATATCATTGTTTTTTAGTTACACAAGAGTCAGGTCAGTATTTTCTGTTCAGTATTTCACTGTAGATAACCGCCTTGCGTATTTCAGACTGTCCGTTTTTGCTCCTCAATTGCTCCAGAATAGGATGGACCGTTTCCATTTCTTTCATCTCATGATGATTGTCGAACCGTTCGGTTGCAAACATGGAACCTTTCAACGAGGATTCTCCCTCGAAATCGGTTACCAGGTCCAGGGAAGATTGAAATTCCCAACGAGTGCTCCTGGCTGAGGCCATTGCTGGCCTTGCGAGTCGATTTTCATTCTTAACGGTCTTTGGAGTTGGAGGTGAAATAGGTTGTCTTTGTGGTTTTTGAAAAACTTCCCGAAACACATCGCGAAACTCTTCTTCTAAATTTACAGGTTGGGTACTTTTACTTATTTTCTTTTTCTTTTTTTTTGAATCATTAAAAATTCCAAAAACAAAGAAAGCAAGCATGAGTATTAAATAAATAATGTCGCCAAATTCCATAAATTGATTAATTTTGCAGTCCGACAAAAGTAATCAATTTTCACGAATAAAGGAAAGGTTATTCAAAAAATCAGGGGCAACTTCACAGCCGCCCCTAATTGTTTAACCAAAACCTTAACTATGAAAAAATTTTTATTTTTTCGTTCGTGACAAAAGTAAAACAAGAATTTAAATTTTACAAATATTTTAGTTTAAAATATACTAAGATGTTTATAAATTCCTGACATTAAGAAAAAATTACAGCAAAAAAAGAAAAATGAGCACAGAAACAACAGATAATCAAAAAGAAAAAAGGCTATTTATCGAAACGTACGGTTGCCAAATGAACGTAGCCGACTCCGAAGTAGTGGCAGCTATCATGGAGATGGACGGATACTCGGTTACCGAAGACGAGAAGGCTGCCGATGCTATTTTTGTCAACACCTGCTCCATCCGAGACAATGCAGAACAACGCGTGATACAACGGCTTGACTATTTCAACGCTTTGAAGAAAAAAAAGAGAGGAGAGCTCATCATCGGTGTTTTAGGATGTATGGCAGAACGTGTAAAAGAGGAACTGATCGATAATCATCATGCTGACCTGGTAATCGGCCCCGACGCCTACCTCGACTTACCCAACCTGATGGGGGCCGCCGAACGCGGAGAAAAAGCAATCAACGTGGTTCTTTCCAAAACGGAAACCTACAAAGATGTTATTCCATTAAAAATGAGTGGATTAAATATTTCGGGGTTTGTTTCCATTACGCGGGGATGCGATAAGTTCTGCCACTACTGCATCGTTCCTTTTACGCGTGGCAGGGAGCGAAGCCGGGAACCGGAGAGCATCCTCAACGAGATTCGTGACCTAAAGGGAAAAGGCTATCGCGAAGCCACTTTGTTAGGACAGAACGTCAATTCATACAAGTTTGAAGACGACGGAAGAGTTATCGATTTTTCCGATCTGTTGGCAATGGTTGCCGAGGAAGCACCTCAAATGCGTATCCGTTTTACCACATCGCACCCGTGGGATATGAATGACAAAACATTGGAAACCATTGCCAAGTACAAGAATTTGTGCAATTATATCCATTTGCCTGTACAGTCGGGGAGTTCACGCATGTTGAAACTGATGAACCGGAGATACGACAGGAAATGGTATTTAGAGCGTATTGCCGCTATAAAACGGATCCTTCCCGGTTGCGGACTCTCAACCGACATTATGTGTGGATTTCACAGTGAAACCGAAGCAGATCACCAGGAAACACTATCACTTATGCGTGAGGTAGGCTTTGATTCGGCTTTTATGTTCAAATACTCCGAACGTCCGGGCACATACGCTGCGAAAAAAATGGAAGACAATGTTTCCGAGGAGGTAAAAGGCCGCCGTCTGCAGGAGATTATCGACCTGCAGCTTGAACTTTCGCAGAAAAGCAACGAGCAGGACGTAGGAAAAGAGTTTGAGGTGTTGGTAGAGGGTTTCTCAAAACGCTCTCGTGAACAGCTCTTTGGAAGAACTGAACAGAACAAGGTGGTTGTTTTCGACAAGCAAAAGCACAGGATTGGAGAATTCGTAAAAGTCAAGATTACCGGATTTACTGCAGCAACGCTTTTTGGAGAGCCTAGCGGGAACTGATAAATCAACTTTTTCCCGAGGGAGTAAACATTTTCAAAAAAAAAACGTTTTACTAAATAGGCAACATTGAAAACAACATTTCAAAGAAAACAAACTATTAACATCTAAAAAAGCAAAATTATGAAATCAGAAGCAAAATTATTACTCGGATTAGGAATTGGAATTGCGCTTGGAGCAGCTGTCGGTTATATTATGGGAAGCGACAAAAAGGAAGAGTGGCTTGAACAAGCTAACGCGTTTGCCGATAAAGTACGTGCGAATGTAAAATCCGCTATCTATAAAGGAAAAAGCGAAGTCAGTGATCTGAAAGAAGACATTGATGACATTGCAGAAATAGCAAAAAAAGAATTGGCTAAACACTAAAAGGAAACTCAGATGGAGGACAAAACGGTTACCAGCTTATTTGAAGAGATGAAAAGCGATGTCACGGGTTATGTGACAAACACGATTGAGATTGTAAAACTCGAAGCTTTTGAAAAAGTGAGTAAGGGAGCGGCTTCAACTGCCATTACTCTGTTTTTGGTCAGTTTCATTTTTCTGATATTGGCATTGGCACTTCTCACTCTCGGATTTTACCTGGCAGACGTTTTTGACAGTAATTGGAAAGGTTTTGGCATTGTCACTTTAGGCACTATCGCTCTTACTCTGGTTTTGTTGTTGATAAAAAAGCCGCTGAAACACTCTATCATCAATTCTGTAATCAAATTTCTGCAACGTCAGGAAGACGAAGAGGTTAAATTTACAACAAAAAGCTGATGAAAAGTTACAAACTTACTCCACTCGACGAGCTCCATCTGGAGAAGAAGAAACTGCGTGAGGAACGTACAATTTCTGGTCAACGCCTATCTTATCAGATCCAGTATCTGGCGGATAACTGGGGATCTATGCTTACCAAAGGCGTAACGACCAGTATCAAGAACAAGTTCAGTGAAACGGTGGACAACCTGTCTTACGGCTCATCGTCGTCCGTGGTACCCTTTAAAACAAAAAAACCGGGTAACCCCTGGATAAACCTGGCCCTTTCAAACTTACCTTTAATAAGTGGAATTGCCTGGAATGTTGCCAAGCCGGCCATTCTGGCCTTTGCCGTAAAAAAAATTACCGGTAGGTTGTTTGGAGGGAAGAAACGAAAATAAAACTACTTGATTAAATTAAGGCTCTGTGGACGGTGGTTACACCGTCCACTTTTGCTATCTTCGAAATAAGGACATTAACATCTTCCACACTGTGGACATGAACATGAAAAACACCTTCAAAAATACCGTCTTTCGACGTAACGTTCACACTTTTTATGTTTACCACAATATCCTCTGCGAGTTTAGACAATATCGTATTCAAGATGCCTATCCGGTCAATGCCCGTAAAAACAATGGCTGAAAGAAAAGAATACTGTTTATAGTCGCCCCACTCCGTCGCCAGGATTCTTTCCCCAAAACGCGATTTCAACTTTATGCCTGTTTCGCAGGAGCGTTTGTGAACTTCCACTTCATTTTTGTCGGTTATAAATCCAAAAACATCATCACCGGGCAACGGATTGCAGCAAGAAGCAACAATAAAATTTTTCTTGAAACTCACCTCGTGCAGTTTATATATCGCCTTCTTGTCTATTTCTCCGGTTTTTGCAGGACTTGCAACAGCAATGTCACTCCTGCTTTCCTCAGGGGCTTTTTTAAAACCGCTCATGGCCTGTTTCATATAACGAACAAACAGGTTGTCTTGCTTGGGTTCCACTGTTTCCCGTTGTTTAAGTAACTTATCCCTGGAATCGGGAAGTTTCAGGTCACCATTCCCCAGGCCATAATGCAAATCTTCCCGCTTTTCTACTTTATAATAATTCAGGGTTTTGTTGTACAGGGTATTATCGAGTTGTTCTTCTCCGACAAACTCTTCCAACATTTTTTGACCTCGCTCGCTTATTCTTCTCCTTTGCCGGCGGATTGCGGCTTCTATCTTGGTTCGGGCCTTGGCGGTTGTAACGTAATTGAGCCACTCGGGTTGTGGTTGTTGCGATTGGGACGTCAGAATCTCTACCTGATCGCCGCTTTTCAGTTTCTGGCTAAGCGGAACCAGCGTATGGTTCACTTTTGCTCCCAGGCAGTGGTCGCCTATGCGGGTGTGGATGTTGTATGCAAAATCGAGGGCGGTAGCACCCAGGGGAAGGGTTTTGATTTCGCCTTTTGGGGTGAAAACAAAAATCTCGGAAGCGAACAGGTTCATTTTTACCGTATCCAGAAAATCGATGGCGTTAGGGTTGGGATTGGCCAATACCTCCTGAATCGTTTTCAGCCATTTATCCAGTTCGTTGTCTTCCTCTATCCGGTTCTCCTTGTATTTCCAATGGGCAGCAAAACCTTTTTCCGCAATATCGTCCATTCGCCGGCTCCGGATCTGTATTTCGATCCATTTCCCGTCGGGACCCATCACCGTCAGGTGAAGTGCCTGATAACCGTTGGCTTTGGGATGGCTTACCCAATCACGGATACGGTCGGGGCGTAATTTGTAAATATCTGTAATGGCGGAATAGATGTCCCAACATTGCTTTTTTTCATCCATCCCGGGATAGATCTCAAAGATGATCCTGACAGCAAAAAGGTCGTATACTTCGTTAAAATCGATGCCTTTGGCCTGCATCTTCTTCCAAATGGAATAAAGGGACTTTACCCGGGCACGCATCTCATATTCGATATTCATCTTATCGAGCGCTTTAACCACCGGTTCGGCAAAGCTCTCATAAATCTCAAACCGCTCCTGGGCAGACGTTTCTACTTTATTCGAAAGCTCTGCGTAAGATTCCGGGTGTTCGTGCTTGAAGCAAAGTTCTTCCAACTCGGTCTTGATGGCAAAAAGACCCAACCGATGCGCCAAAGGAGCATAAATGTACATGGTTTCGCCGGTTATCTTGAATTGCTTTGCGGGAGTCATGGACGACAATGTCCGCATATTGTGCAGTCGATCGGCAATTTTTATCAGGATCACACGAATGTCTTCCGACATGGTCAACAGGAGTTTACGAAAGTTCTCCGCCTGAGCCGATACGTTCTCACCAAACATGCCGTGTGAGATTTTTGTTAATCCGTCAACGATCTGCGCAATCTTATCTCCGAAAATCACTTCAAGATCTCCAACCGTATAGTCGGTATCCTCCACCACATCGTGCAGTAATGCGGCCGATATGGAGGTTGACCCCAGTCCCATTTCCCGGGAAACAATCCTTGCTACGGCCAGCGGATGCATAATGTACGGCTCTCCCGAACGACGGCGTGCTCCTTTGTGGGCTTCCTTCGCCATATTAAAGGCTTTGGTAATGACTTCCACTTTACGCCGGTGGTTCGAATTTAAATAATCGTTAATAAGTGCCTGAAACTCATCCTCGATCATCCGATCTTCTGCCGCAAGTTTATCTTCTTCGCTCATATTTTCATTTAAAACATACCGTAATTGAACGTTGCAATGAAGGAACGAAATTACAAATAAAACAGCTATCAAAGTCACACGTAACAGATTTTTTATTGTTGGAACGTTAAAAATTGCGGTTTTTATTGTTTGGTGAACAAAAATGAAGTAACTTTGTTTTGTCAAATACAGGGGTGCCACATAACAACGGGCTGAGATCATACCCAAATACCTGATCCGGATAATGCCGGCGGAGGGAAACAAAAAAAGATCACAAAAAAATCAATGGATATTCAACAGGTATACGCTCCGCGTTATTAGCCGTACAATTGAATAACATTGTAGCTTGGTGATTTTGTTTTTAGGTAAATCTTTCAAAAATCCCCTTTTTTATTTTACTCATCCGACGCAAAAAAACACTTGTTTCTTGTGTCATAAAAACTACTTGTAAATGAAAAAGGCAGTTATTCTTGCAGGGCTTCTGGCCCTGAACCTTTCCTTGTTTGCTCAGGCAGACGAACAAACCGACAGTTTAAAGAACATACATCTCGAAGAAGTGGTGGTCTCTTCCACCCGGGCGGGAAAGAACACGCCGATGGCGTACAGCAATGTTTCCCAGGCAGAAATCAGAAAAGAAAACGCAGCCCGAAATATCCCGGCAATCCTGCAGGGCATTCCATCGCTGGTGTTTTTCAGCGAAGACGGATTGGGCGTGGGAAACACCTCCATGCGCATACGCGGAACGGATGCCACCCGCATCAATGTTACGCTAAACGGCATGCCGTTAAACAATCCTGAGAGTCAGGAAGTTTACTGGGTAAATCTACCCGATTTATCATCGTCCCTGCAAAGTATTCAAGTACAGCGCGGCGTAGGAACCTCAACAAACGGTGCTGCCGCTTTCGGCGCCAGCATCTCCATGAAAACGGCAGGCGCACGGTCAACGGCATATGGCGAAGCATCCACATCAGCAGGCAGTTATCACACGTTTTCGTCCACTATCGCTGCTGGAAGCGGGATTCTAAAGAACGGCCTGTCGCTGGATGCACGTTATTCACGAAACACGGGTGACGGATATATCCGCAACGGATTTGTAGATCACAGCAACCTGTATGCTGCCCTTTCCCATTATACGGACAATCAATTGCTCCGGTTGAGTTATATCAATGGTAGGCAGAAGACAGGCATCACCTGGGAAGGAATCTCCCCCGAAGACCTGGAAAAAGAGGGAAGAAGATACAACCCCGCGGGAAAATACATCGACGAAGCCGATAACGTGCATTATTACGATAACGAAACCGACAACTACTTTTCACACATCGTACAACTTCTGTTTACGCGCGACCTCAACACCCATCTATCCCTCAATGCCAACCTGAGTTATAACAACGGTTTTGGTTATTACGAAAATTATCGTTCCGATCCGTATGGCGGATTCAAGCGGGGCGATAAGTTTTCGAAATACGGGTTGCCTGATCAAACGGTAAACGGAGTAACCTATTCGCGCTCACCGTTAATCCGCCAGAAACTGATGCGCAACGATTTTTACGTGGCAAACCTGGCATTCTTATACACCAAAAATGCGCTCGACTGGTCTTTCGGCGGGATGTACAGTTTCTACGACGGCGACCACTACGGCAAACTGCCCTGGATAAAATTCAATCAAAACATCCCCGAAGATTACGAATGGTACCGAAATGTAGGGAAGAAGGGTGAATTCAACTTCTTCACGAAAGCGGAATACCGGCTCAACGAAAAAGTTTCGCTCTTCGGCGATCTCCAGTACAGGCATATCGATTATGATTTTTCAGGAATTGATGACGACCTGGCGGATATCACCAGCCACTTCAAATACTCCTTCTTTAATCCCAAAGCCGGAGCCTCCTACCGGATAGATAACCGCAACAACCTGTATGCCTCGGTGGCTGTTGGGCAGCGCGAACCGCTTCGGACCGACTTGAAGGAAAGCATCAAGGGAGGCGGAGGAGAAGAGCGGATCTGTCCCGAAAAAATGATCGACTATGAGTTGGGATATCGTTTCTCCCACGAAAACGGTGTGAGCCTGGGTGCAAACATTTACTACATGGATTACAAAAACCAGATGGTGCAAACCGGAAAGCTCAACGACGTGGGATACAAGTTGATGGAGAACGTGAAAGACAGTTACCGGACAGGTGTGGAACTGGAAGCATCGGTACCGTTGGCAAACGACAAATTTCGTTTTGATGCCAACGCCACATTGAGCCGGAACAAAATCAACAATTACACGGCCTATTTCGATCTGTACGACAACAGCAATGACTGGAACGAAGTTTATATAGAAAAAAACGGCAAGCAGGTACGCAAACAGACCCGTAAAGAGTTGGGGACAACCCACATTTCCTATTCTCCCAACCTGGTGGGTATGGCTAGCCTGACCTATCAGCCTCTTCCGGCGCTCTATTTCAATTTGTTGGGGAAATATGTGAGCAAACAGTATCTCGACAGCACATCGGACAATGCAAAATCGATTGACGGCTATTTTGTAAGCAACTTCTCGGCCGGATACACATTCAAGAAAACACCGTTGGGCAGTATAGCACTGCAGCTCTTCGTGAACAACCTGTTCAATAAAGAATACATTGCCAACGGGTGGGCTTCTACCGAAGTATTTGAAGAGGATGGTAGCAGCGTAAACTGGATTGGCTACTATCCGCAAGCTACCCGGAATTATATGGCACGTCTAACGGTTAGTTTCTAAACCCTGTTCGCCTGAAAAGAAGTTTTTGCGGGCTGCGGCTCACCCGGCCCGGCCTGCAAAATATAACCCGCAATTCATATGCAGACCCTTGAAATTATTGGAGCCGTTATCGGGCTTATCTACCTCTATCTCGAATACAAAGCCAACCGCTGGTTGTGGCTCTTCGGCGTTATTATGCCGGTGGTGTATATTGTCATCTTCTACCAATCCAAGTTTTATGCCGACATGGGCATAAACATCTACTATTTCTTTGCAAGTATCTGGGGATGGATGGTCTGGACAAAGAAGAAGAAGAATTCAGCAAAAAACGGGAAGATCTCCCATACTCCCACCCGTTTCATTGTACCGTTAACGTTGGCGGGTATTGCTATTTTTGCACTTATAGCCTTTATCCTGGTCAACTACACAGACAGCCCGGTACCGTATGGAGATGCATTCACTACAGCCCTGAGCATAATTGCCATGTGGATGTTGGCTTTCAAATACATCGAACAGTGGGGATTGTGGTTTGTGGTGAACAGTATTTCCTGCGGCCTTTACTTCTGGAAAGACCTACACTACACCAGCGGATTGTTTGCCATCTATGCCGTTATTTCCATTTTTGGATATTTCAAATGGAAGCGGATGATGAAGGATGAATTTCGCCCTTTTACCGTCTAACTACAACCGGAGGCGCCTAAGGTTCACTTCGGGTACCTGCACTCCTGTTAATTGCATCAGACTCTATAAATTTGCCGTAGCTGTAACCTTCTCCTGACAGCTCCATAATTCTTTTGTAGATAGCAAGTCTGGAGGGAGCGTTAAATTCGTCAGAATAGGAGTTCATTATGCTGTTTTGGGAAGGTCGATAGACTCCATATTCATAAGTAAGAACACGTAGTTTGCGTCTGATGTCTGATGATGCTTTTAAAGTTATAAAAATCAAGATTTGAGATTACAAGTTAGTTAATTTGTTAAAAACTTGTCAAGCTTAGTCTCGATTTTCATAATTTAGAAATCAGCCCAGGACTTCACTTATTAGTATGATTGTTAGCGAAAAAGCACATAATTAAAAAACTATGGTCGTGAAGTTATATAAAAAACACAGTTTTCTGGATTACTACCCGGGATATTATATCGACACTCTACTTAAGAGCGCCTTATCGTTGTTGTGTTCCCTTCCGATATGGAGATATCTACAGGTTGATTTGTTCTCCAGGCTCCTCGTGTAAAATCAGGAATTTCAACGGGTTTTGAACGATTCGATACCGATTTTTCACTTAACGGGATAATCACGCTCCAAGAAGCAGCATCATACACGTCGATATCCATCGGAAGCCCGTTTCTCAAACAATCAATAAGCCGCCATGTCATTAAAAAATCCATTCCCCCGTGTCCTCCTACTTTTTGAGCCATATCACCTATTCGTTTTACAATCTCCGGCTTATATTTGTCGTTAATTTCATTCATCTTTTCATTATCAAGCCATTCACTGCCAAGTGAAATCCTACCGGGTTCAGGATATTTCTGAACAGCACCTTTTGTGCCGCTAATCATGTGTATTCGGGAGTAGACCCGAGGACTGGTAATGTCGTGTTGAAGCATGATGGTACGCCCTTTCTCCGTCCTGATTATTGAAGTATTCATATTTCCTCTATAGGAGTTAGTATCATACTTTTTATAAAACGGATCACTTTGTGCCAGTTCCGAAACTTTCTTTCCCAACATAAAATCATTTGAAGACATTGAGGTCATGTAGTCCAGTTTGTCTCCTCTGTTTATGTCCATAACCTGGCATACGGGTCCTAATCCATGCGTAGGATACAAATTTCCATTATGGCGCTGACTTTCTTCCAAACGCCACATATTGTTATCTTTTGTCTTTTCATAAAGTGACTGGTGATGAATATATGCAGCATCGGCATGAATAATATCTCCGAAAAATCCTTGTCGCACCATATTTAACGTTAGTAGCTCGAAAAAATCATAACAACAGTTTTCCATCATATAACAATGCTTTCTGGTCTTCTCCGAAGCCTCAATCACTTCCCATGCCTCTTCAACGGTAGCTATTGCAGGTACTTCAACAGCCACATGCTTACCACACTCCATAGCATACACAGATATTCGTGCATGGAGCGGTCCCCGCGGCACAGCAATACTTACCAAGTCGATGTTTGGGTCTTCACATAGCTTTCTCCATGCATCTTCACGTCCGGTATGGACCTCTGCTTCCGGCAATCCCCGTTTTCTCAGCAACTGTTGAACATTGTCAATGCGAAATTGTACAACATCACAAATTGCCTTTATATGAACTCCTTCCAAAAAGGTCATCTGGTTCAGGTTTGCGTAACCACGATTCCCTATCCCGATAAATCCTACACGAACGATATCCAACTTGGGAGCCCGGTAACCACACATATTAAAATACTGTCTTCTTCCAGTTTCCTTGGAAAGAATTTCATATGGTTCTGAAATAGATTTTTCAGCTCGAAGCCCAGGAATAAAGCTTAAGCCAATACCTCCTGCTGTTATCTGTTTTAAAAAATGACGTCGGTTTTCTTTCATTCGATTACTTTATTTGTAAATAGAAATATTATTTCTCAATTAGCCCAATTTAGTCCAAAACCATTTTAATAAGTCTAACCTTAAAAAAGCCCAATTTTCTTTTATTTATGAAATTATGCCGGATGCTTTTGTATTTTTTTAATGATATCGGATGAATCAAAAGTATCTTCCGGTAAATCAGAGACATCCATAAAGGCGAGCGGTTAAGTATCCATTTATCTGATTCCTGCCAACCCCAATCGAGTTGAAAATGGCTTATTCCCAATCTTGCACAAACATCAATCTACCTGAAACAGAAATCTTCCGTTAATCGCTCCAAACTATAAATCTTCAGTATAAAGTTTACCGGTTGGTTAAGTGCAAATTTAGTTTAGTAATTTCACAAAAACAACTAATTTTACAACAAACTAACTTTATGCAAAAACAAGGTATGAACGTTATCACGAATCGCTTGACAACCTTACGCCTGCGGATGTTTATTCAGGCAGAGGAGAGAAGATATTAAAAATCAGAAATCAAATAAAAAAAGAATCGACGGTATTACGAAGAAAAAATTACGTATAGTTCAAAATGCAGCAAGCACTTAACACTAATATTTTTCTTTTCGAACACCCTCTCGCAAATAAAGGAGGGTTCTGAATTATGCTAACCATTTTTCATCTTACTTATATCGAACTCACATTTCCACAATCAAAACTATATATAAGAGAGGTGTGAGGTTGAAAAACATTCTACCCTATATATTAGAAAGGCATCTACAGTCCTTATGAGGGGTTTTACAATTAGTTTAAGGAAGGATTGTCAACAGAAAGAAGCACCTCTTCCAGAAGCAGGAATATTGCCCTCTGGCGTCAGAAAATAACCGGACGGATCTCTTAAAAGAGACAGCTCTTATCCAAACATAACTATTCTCTCTTTTATACTGGAGTTTTTGTCTTGTGGAAGTAAAATCGGAAGAATTTACCAATTCGATAGATTTACTTTGTGGGTAAAAATAGAAGACAAAGAAAGCTATTAATAAATGATTTGTTTGACTACGGTTTGACTTAAATAATAAAACGGTTTCAAGATATTTCCTAAAACCGCTTATGAAATTGGTAGCGAGAGGGGGGCATGATCCCCCGACCTCATGATTATGAATCATGCGCTCTAACCAACTGAGCTATCTCGCCAACATGTCTTTCCGAAAATGATTCCAAATTCGAGGTGCAAAAGTAGTTTAAATATTTTAATTTTGCAACCCTAAAACAATAAAACCCGACAAAATATTATTTTTTATTCCAATGCCATCAGCGCAAACGATGCCAGCCAATGTTCTCCGCCGTAGTTCCCGTCAAAAACAAGCGGAAGAGCATGGTCCAATAGTTTCTGGGCGGTTTCTTCGAAATGCAGCTTCAACGGATGCCCTTCGGATAATGATTTGGCGATTCCTTTCATGCACCACGCCCGAGAAAACGACAGTCCAACCAGATGAACCGTCTGATAATCATCCAAATCGCTTACCACAGGAATCTGACTGATGTTATCGATCCCTTTTTGTGTATAAAAGGCAACCAGCCACTTTTCAAAATCGTCCCGGGAAAGAATTCTCCTCATCAGATCAGCAATTTCCAGGCTGGGTGAGAAAAAATCGGCGCCGTCCGGCTCCAGGTGTGCCGGGGTCTCCGTGTCTTTTCCGTAAAAATCGAGCGATTTACCGATCAACTCTTTTTCAAACTCCTTATTTCCGTTCTCCCTTGCCCAATCTATGGCAAAACCCAGTGCAAAAGCTGAATTCGGATGCACTCCTGTTCTGTTCGGATAGGTCTGCTTGGGCAGATACTCCCTCCACAGTTCCACAATTTGCCCGGTAAGCGGCTGAAGGTTTTCGTGCCATTGCCTGGCAGCCGGATTGTCCCACGACGCCAGTTCTTCATCGAGTTTCAGCAGCCACGCCCAACCGTAGGTTCGTTCAAATCCTTTACCTGTCTCGTACTTGAGGAAATACTCCTTCTCAACTTCAACCGCTGCTTTATCAAAGGAGTTATTCAACAAGGTGATGATTTCATTTTTGCTCGCAATACCGGGTTTGGTCTTCAGTAAGCGGATCAACATCCAATGCCCGTGAACACTACTGTGCCAGTCAAAACACCCGTAAAAAACAGGATGCAGTGCCTTGGGCGAAAGACCTACCTCATCGGCCGAACCGTAGGTATGTCCCGGTTTGTTGGGATATTCCCGATCGATACAACCGAGGGGCAGGGCAGATAATTTAAGCGCTGTTTCATCGGTGAGATCCGGATTTTTTTGCGAAAAGAGAGGTGACAGCACCATGCTTAAAAAAAGGTTGATAAACAAAATGGAGGACAACGGTTTCATAAAATTTCTGATTTATCCATTCAAAGATAGGAATAATATCGGCTAAAAAGAGTAATTTTGCACCAAATCCGAAATCGCAAATCCCAATTCCAAAACTAACCGTGATTTATCCCGAAAATTTCGAACAAAAAATAGAGTTTTTCAAGATAAGACAACTGCTAGAACAACATTGCCTCAGTCCACTGGGCAAAGAGAAGGTAGAAGAGATGCAGTTTTCTTCCGTTTTTGAAGAGATTGACGTACAACTATCGCAAACCGATGAGTTTGTGCATATCTTACAGGAGGAAGACTCTTTTCCTTCGGACAACTTTTACGATGTGCGCCCGGTTCTCCATCGCATACGTGTTGCCGGGTCGTGGATTGATCAAAACGCTTTGTCGGAGCTTCTTAAATCGATGTTAACGATAACTTCCATCGTAACGTTTTTTAAAAACGATGAAGAGAAAGCGGAACGTTATCCCCACTTGATGTTGCTGGCAAAAGAAGTGTTTGTATCGTCGGAAATAAGCAAAAAAGCCGAGCGGATCATCGATGAGTTCGGACAAATAAGGGATCATGCATCTCCCCAACTAAGCAATATCCGCAGGGAAATCACCTCGACGCTCAACAGCATCTCTCGAAGCCTGAATTCGATATTACGCAAAGCACAGGCCGAGGGCTTTGTGGACAAAGACATCACTCCCAGCATGCGCGACGGAAGGTTGGTTATCCCCGTAAATCCGGCTTTCAAGCGAAAAATAAAAGGAATTGTCCACGACGAGTCGGCCTCAGGGAAAACCGTTTATATAGAACCTTCGGAGGTGGTAGAGGCCAACAACCGCATCCGTGAGCTGGAAAGCGACGAACGTCGCGAGATCATCCGCATCCTCACCGAGTTTACGGATTACCTCCGCCCTTTTCTACCCGACTTGCTGCAGTCCTACGAATTCCTGGCACAAATAGATTTCATCCGCGCCAAAGCCAAATTTGCGCTGCAGCTAAACGCATTGAAACCCAACTTCGAAAACAGGCTCATTATCGACTGGGTACAAGCGGTTCATCCGCTTCTTTTTCTTTCGCTGAAAAAGCAAAACCGCAAAGTGGTACCGCTCGACATAACGCTCGAAGAGGACAGCCGGATACTGGTGATCTCGGGGCCCAATGCCGGAGGAAAGTCGGTTTGTCTGAAAACCGTAGGACTACTGCAATATATGGTTCAATGCGGCTTGTTGGTTCCGTTACGGGAAAATTCACAAGTGGGCTTGTTCAGCGATATTTTTATTGATATAGGCGACGAGCAGTCCATCGAGAATGATCTCTCCACATACAGCTCCCACCTGCAGAACATGAAGTTCTTCGTGAAAAACTGCAGTAAGCATTCTCTCTTACTGATCGACGAATTTGGCAGCGGCACGGAGCCACAAATTGGAGCAGCCCTTGCCGAATCGCTGTTGGATCGGTTTAACCAAAAGAACGCTTTTGGGGTCATCACCACCCACTACCAGAACCTAAAACATTTTGCCAACGAAAATGAAGGGGTCATCAATGGAGCCATGCTTTACGACAGACATGAAATGCAGCCGCTCTTCCAGCTTTCCATCGGAAACCCTGGAAGCTCCTTCGCTGTAGAGATTGCCCGCAAGATCGGACTTCCCGACGATGTAATCGCCCAAGCCTCCGAAATTGTCGGCAGCGATTACATCAACATGGATAAATATTTGCAGGACATTTCCCGTGACCGCCGTTACTGGGAGCGTAAACGCGAAGAGGTTCGCCGCGAACGCAACCGGCTTAACGAGATTTCGGAAAAATACGAATCCGAAATGGAGGAAATAAACCGGAAGAAAAAAGAAATATTGGCCGAAGCAAAACAGCAGGCTGAACGGCTTATAGCTGAGAGCAATGCAAAAATTGAAAGCACCATACGCCAGATCAAGGAAGCACAGGCAGACAAGGAAAAGACCAAACAGGTGCGCCAATCGCTCAGTGAATTCCGGGAGAACATAGTAGCGTCCTCCGACACTCACCAGGAAGTGAATCCGATCCGAAAGAAAGTCAAGCAAAAACCCGTAACTCAACCTCAAAACACCAACCTCAAAACGCCAATCGTCACTGGCGATACCGTTCGCATGAAAGGACAGACCGTTACCGGAGAAATCCTGGAGATACAGGGAAAAAAAGCGATCGTTGCCTTTGGAGTAATCAAATCCACGGTCGACCTGGAGAAACTGGAAAAGGTGAGCCGTAATCAGCGGGCCAAAGAAAATAAATCGTCCAACACGCGCGATCTGCTGCACGACCGCAAGCTCAACTTCAGGCAGGATATCGACGTACGCGGAATGCGTGGTGACGAAGCATTACAAGCTGTAGTGTACTTTATCGACGATGCCATTCAGCTCAGCGTTTCCCGGGTACGCATCCTGCACGGAACAGGCACCGGCGCATTGCGACAAATCATCCGGGACTACCTGAGAACAGTACCGGGTGTCGCCCATTTTCAGGATGAACATGTTCAATTTGGCGGTGCCGGAATCACGGTAATTGATTTGGATTAAACATTATTGTTTTATCTTTGCACGAAAAACAACCATTTGCGCACTAAATTAACAGATAAAACAAACTCTTATGCTGAAATTTTCAAAACCTTTTTGGGTCGCGAACTTTGTAGAACTCCTTGAACGTCTGGCATTCTACGCCGTCTTTATTGTAATCACCCTCTATCTGTCCAACGTCTGGGGTTTCTCCGATGTGCAGGCAGGCATCATTTCCGGGATATATTCCGCTTTTTTGTATTTACTTCCAACCTTCACCGGAGCCGTTGCCGACAAAATAGGCTTTCGCAATTCCATCATCTTGGCATTTACCTTCTTAACCATCGGTTACGGTGGGCTGGGCCTGGTTCCCACAATATTGCAGAGCGCAGGGTTGGTACATTACGGAATGACCACCACCTATTCGGGATTAATCGGAAGCCTACACCAATGGTCGATTATCCCGATTCTTGTTTTTATCGTGATCGGTGGCGCTTTCATAAAGGCAGTAATATCGGGAACCGTGGCTCGTGAAACCACTACGGAAAATCGCGCCCGGGGATATGCCATTTTTTATATGATGGTGAATATCGGGGCATTTTTGGGTAAGACCGTGGTCGACCCTCTACGAAGGAGTATGGGGGATGAAGGCCTGGTCTACCTCAATTACTTTTCCGCTTCCATGACATTTTTAGCACTGATTGCCGTGTTCTTCTTTTACAAATCGGCGCATACCGAGGGTCAGGGAAAGAAAATGCAGGAGCTTTTGCAATCGATGGGCAAGGTGCTGACAAACGGAAGATTGATGATCCTTATCCTGATCATAAGCGGTTTTTGGATGATCCAAAGCCAAATGTACTCTACAATGCCGAAATACGTCATACGACTGGTGGGCGATGGTGCTACACCGGGATGGTATGCCAATGTGAATCCACTGGTGGTATTTATAAGCGTTAATTTTATTACCTCCATGATGAAAAAAAGAAACGCCATCACTTCGATGATGACAGGCATGTTTATTATCCCGCTTTCAGCGTTGGTCATGTCTTTTGGGAACCACATAGGAGATGCATATATCCTGGGGATGCATCCCGTTGCATTCATGATGATTATCGGTATTGCCATGCAGGCGTTGGCCGAATGTTTTATTTCACCTCGCTATTTGGAGTATTTTTCGCTGCAAGCACCCAAAGGCGAAGAGGGATTATACCTGGGATTCAGCCACCTGCATTCATTCTTCTCCTACTTGTTTGCTTTTGGAATATCGGGATTCCTGCTGGAAAAATATTGCCCCGATCCACGCCTGTTTACCAGTGCCGAAGGCATACTCGACAAGGCAGCCTATTCTGCGGCAACAGAGCACGCACATTATATCTGGTACGTTTTTGTAGGAATTGGAGCCATTTCTGCGGTTGCCCTCTTTATCTATTCCAGGGTAGTTAAGCACCTGGATAGGAAGCTTGAACTTGTGAAGCAATAAATTTACTTTATTACTTATTGATCAATATTTAATAATTACTTTGCTTTAATTGCCTATTTTGTCTATTTTTGTCAATGGAAATTCTTTATAAAAATCATGTCATGCGATTAGATTTAAGTTCTTACATTACACTCGAAAGAATACCTCAACGGTATTATAAACCGGAAAACGATTTTGAGGAATACACGCTCAGCCGCTTCGAAAAAATCCCGATTCACATTTTTGAAAAATCGGATCGTGCTGCAAAAAAAGTAGCCAGCGGCATTGTAAAAAACCTGCAAAAACATCAGGCGGAGGGAAAACAGTTTACCCTCGGCGTATCCGGAGGATCTTCACCCATTCAGGTATATGAAGAACTGATCAGGCTGCATAAAGAAGAAGGGGTGAGCTTCAACAACCTGGTGGTATTTAACATTTACGAGTTCTATCCGGTTTCCGAACCATCCCTTACTAATTTACAGTTCATCAAGGACTCTTTTTTGAACCACATCGACATAGACCCCGGGAACATCTACTCGATCGATGCCACAATCGAAAAGGACCTCATCGCGGAAAAGTGTGAGGAGTACGAACAGGCATTGCATCAATTGGGGGGATTGGATTATTTGCTGCTGGGATTGGGAAGCAAGGGAAACATCGGCTTTAACATGCCGGGTAGCAACCTCCATTCACAAACCCGCCTGGTGATGCTCGACGGAGACTCGCGACGAGACATAGCTTCCAGCTACGAATCACTGGACAAAGTGCCCGTCAGCGCTATCACTATGGGTATTGCGGATATGATGCGAGCAAAGAGAATTGCACTGATTGCCTGGGGCGAGCAAAAAGCAGAAAGCATCAAACAAATGGTGGAAGGAAGCGTAACGGAATCGACGCCTGCGTCAGTTTTGCAAACGCATCCGGAAGCAGATGTTTATATCGATCTGGCTGCAGCCAGCGACCTGACCCGTATCAGCCAGCCTTGGCTTGTAACCAATTGTGAATGGACAAGCAAACTTATCCGCAGAGCGATCGTTTGGTTGTGCGGCATTGTGAACAAACCCATTTTGAAACTCACCAACAAGGACTACAACGATAACGGGCTAAGCGAACTTATAACCCTTTACGGTTCTGCGTACAACGTCAACATAAAAATATTCAACGACCTGCAACACACCATCACCGGCTGGCCAGGCGGGAAACCCAATGCCGACGATTCCAACCGTCCGGAAAGAGCAAAACCGTACCCCAAACGCGTGATCATCTTCAGCCCTCACCCCGATGATGATGTGATTTCTATGGGTGGGACCTTTCAGCGGTTAGTGAATCAAGGGCACGACGTGCATGTTGCTTACCAGACTTCTGGAAACATTGCCGTTGGCGACGAAGAGGTTATCCGGTATTTATCGGTCTTCAAAAATCTCATCAAAGAGTTCGAACCGACCAACTCTGCCGCTCTTAGCAAGTTATCGAACATATTACACCATCTCTTCCACGAAAAAGGGGTAGACGATATAGACACACCTGAAGTTCGTTTTCTCAAAGGAAGGATTCGCCGTGAAGAAGCTCGCTCTGCAGACAGATACGTGGGGTTACCACACAGCCATGTATATTTTCTCGACTTGCCCTTTTACGAAACAGGAAGGGTAAAAAAAGACCCCATTTCGGAAAGAGATGTGATAATCGTCAAGGACTTTATTGAAAGCATCAAACCGCATCAAATCTATGTTGCCGGCGACCTCGCCGATCCGCACGGAACCCACAAAGTATGTCTGGATGCTATTCTGGCCTCCATCGATTTGATGAAGGATGATGAGTGGTACAAGGATTGCCGCGTTTGGATGTACCGGGGTGCCTGGATGGAATGGGAAATAGACCATATCGAGATGGCCGTTCCAATCTCTCCCGAAGAGTTACGCCAGAAAAGAAATGCTATCCTGCGCCATCAGTCGCAAATGGAAAGTGCTCCGTTCCTCGGTGACGACGAACGGTTGTTCTGGCAACGTTCTGAAGAGCGTAACCGGGCAACGGCCAACATGTACGACAAGCTCGGATTGGCCTCCTATGAAGCCATTGAGGCATTCGTGGAATACAAGCCTTTTCGGGAAAACATCGAGAATCATTGACGGATAAGGGAACTTTTTCTCAGTATAAGGCGCGTCATACCAGTTTTTGTTCCAGCGCTATCCGCACCAGAACGGCTGTGTTACGAGCGTTAAGCTTACAAAGAAGCTTCTTTCGGTAGTTATTGATGGTATCTACGGCAAGGAGCATCTGTTCTGCAATTTCAGGATTGGTGTATCCATTTACGATATGCTTCAGCAGTATCCTTTCCCGTGGAGTTAGCCAGATCTGTTCCACGGAGCGTTTGTTCATCAGAAAGTCAATCTCTTCGCACAAAAAAGTTTCGTTGTCAGCTACTGTTTGAATACCCAACAGAATTTCTTCGGGCATGGCATTTTTAATGACATAGCCCGAAGCGCCGTTTTCAAGCATTTGCCGCACGATAGAATATTCCGAATAACTGGTGAGCGCTACTATTTTCACCTGCGGATATTTCTCTTTTATTACGCTGCACAGGTCAATGCCACTCCAATCGGGAAGATTGATATCCAGCAAGATGACATGCGGTTGTTTGAAACTTAATTTCCACAGGCAATCTTCTCCGGTATAACTCACGGCCGTGGTCTGGGCAAATCCGGAATTATCCACCAACTTTTGCAACCCCTCTACCAGGATTTTATGGTCATCAACGATATGAACGGTTATCATTTTGCTCGTTTTTGTCTTTGCTTGCCTACCCTGCTTAACTATATCTTTATCTCCACATCCACCTCGGTCCCCTCACCCGGAGAAGAGTGGATGTTCATGGTTCCGTTCACTGCCGCAACGCGTGTCCGGATATTGTTCAGACCCGTACCCGAGGTCTCGGCGGCCGTATCGAACCCCTTGCCATCATCCTGGACATTGAGTGAGATCAGATCAGTGCCACATACCAACTGCACATTTACAACACTTGCCCCAGCGTGTCTTAAAGCGTTATTTATCAACTCGTTTGCAGCACGATAAATAACCGCTTCGAGCTTCTTTTCAATCCGCTGTTCTGCACCGAAATAATGAAATTTTACGTTTCTGAAGTTTTTACAGAAGTCGCTCAAGGCTATCTTAAGCCCATAGCGCGAGAGTGCTTCGGGCATCATGTTGTGTGCCACACGCCGGAGTTCCCCGATGGAATTGTCCAACATTTCCATCACTTTGTTGAAACGTAAAACATCTTCCTCTTCAATAATTACATCCTGTTTCATATCGAATAAATTTAATTTCACTGCCGAGAGCATTCCCCCCAATCCGTCGTGAAGATCGCGTGCAAGCCGGGTACGTTCAGCAGTTTCGCCATTCAGCACGGCTTGCGCGGCGATGAGCTGGTTCTCCTGTTCGAGTTGAAGAATCTTTTGCTTGTTCAGTTCTTCGTGGGTTTTTATCGCCCTGTTGCGTAAATACAATACCAATAGAAAGAGAAACAGGCTGACTGTGCTCACCAGAAAGATAATGGAATTAAGTTTTTTTTCTTTCTCCAGCGTACGTATCCGGAGCTCTTTCTTCTCGGTTTGGTATTTTTTTTCCAATTCTGCCATGGCTTGTCCAAACTCTGCTGTTGAACGGGTATCGATCAGCTTCCGGTACTTGTCGAAGTAGAGCAGTGTTTCCTGTTGATTATTTAAAAATACCCCTGCCCTCACCATATTGGCATACAGGTTTGAAGTTACGTTGGCATCCGTTGTGTCGGCTTTTATGGCTTCTCTGGCCGACTTCAAGCAATTAACGTAATCTTTCTCGTTAAAATAAATATTCGACAAGATATTTAACGAACCGGCAATCTGGGTGTCATACCCTATCTCCCGGGTTAAATCCAATGCTTTCAGCGCGTATTCTTTCGCTTTCGGGTAGTTGTTGTAATCCAGGTAATAGACCATGGCTATTCCTTGAATTGCAATGGCTTCCGATGCTTTATAGCCTCCCTTGTGAAAAATTTCCGCCGCTTTTTCAGAATATTCCAACGAAGATTTAAAATCTTTTCGTTTAAGGGCTATCCTGCTGAATCCCTCGTATGCACGCCCTATATTATACAAATCATTGGCCTCTATACTCTCTTTTTCCAGTTCCGAATAGTATCTTTCGGCCTGGCTTAAATTTATCAGGCTATAATATAATGTAGCAATGTTTCCGAGCAGCGACCGTATACGCTCCTTGTTGTTATGCTTCTCAAACACAGGGAGAGCTTTCAGGTAATAGGTAAGAGCTTCCTGATAGTTCCCCGATACGTTGTGCACATTTCCGATAGCCCCGTAAACGGCAGCTTCCAGTTGTTCATCTTTCAGGAGGATAGCCTTTTCAAGCGATTTGTTTAAAAACAGTTGAGCCGTATCCATCTGACTGTTCATGTAGTAGGCGACTCCTAAATTTCGGTAAAGCCGTGCTTCCATGAGCAGGTTCTGGTCCGATCTTGCCCTTTCAATACCCCGCACAGCGTATTTTTTTGATTTTTCAAAATTATCGTCGAGGTAGTTCCAACTTAAATCATCGCATACCGTCAGGTACTCTTCCGACGACAGGCCGTTACCGATCAACACATTTTCCAAACTATCCAGATTCTGGGCAGATCCATGTATACCAAGCAAGTACAACCCGATAAACAGAGTAGTCATACCTTTCCTTTTCCTAAAAGTCATCATTGTGTTTAGTTATTAGTATTGTAATGTGTCGATACCAGCAAACGCACGATTATATATAGCCGATACAAAATTAATTTCATTCACAGCAATTAAAAACTCCCTTTTGGGTCTATTTTTCACTTTTCTCAGCTTGTAAATTTGTATCCGAAGAGTCGGACAATGTGTGAAAAATACTCAATAAACAAAAGTAAAAATCAGTGTTTTATGGAAATTATTAACAAAGTAAAAAACATTTTGTTGAATCCCAAAACAGAATGGGAAGTAATATCGGAAAAAAACGATACACACTTGAAAGTATTAACCGCCTACCTTATTCCTCTGGCGCTCATCCCTGCTATTGCAGGATTCATTGGATACGGAATTTTCGGATTCAACCTGATGGGAATTCATGCGAGTTTCGCAAATATCGGTATCCGTCACGCATTTACTTCATTTATCTCTACACTAGGAGGAGCTTACCTGTCGGCATGGATCATTGCCTTTCTCGCCGATAAGTTTGAGTCCATCAAAAATTTTGATAAGGCATTCTCTTTGGTCGCCTACTCCTATACGCCTATGTGCGTGGCAGGAATACTCTTGTTGGTTCCCAGTTTGTCGTTCGTGGTAACGTTGGGAGGGCTCTATGGCCTCTACCTGCTCTACCTGGGCCTGACACCCATGATGAAGACATCCGAAGAGAAGAAAAACACCTATTTCATCGTGAGCCTGCTCTGCGTGGTAGTGGTTTCGGTCCTCGTTTCTGCACTCCTGGGTGCCCTGATCGTTTCGTCCTCAAGATTCATTTTTTAAATAGACAGATCATGAAAAAAGTACTTATCCTGTTAGGTTTTTGCCTGTTGTTTAACACGCAGGCCGATGCACAGAAATGGCTGAATAAACTGGGAAATGCGGCAAAAGATGCAGCAAAGAATGCCGTAGAGAGACGCGTGGAACAGAAAGCGGAGGAGGTAACCGAGAAAGCAATGGATAAAGCGGAAGAGTCGGTGACGAAAGAGGATAAAAACAAGAAATCCGCCTCAAACGAAGAAGAAGAGGAAGGTGCCATTGTTACGGAGGAGAAAGGCGAAAATATGGCCGCCAACACTTCGCAAAAATTAACGGGCACCAGCCAGTACGATTTTGTACCGGGCGATCAGATCCTCTTTTACGACGATTTCTCACAGGATGCTATCGGCGACTTTCCGGCCCTTTGGACAACAAACGGCAGTGGTGAGGTGAAGTCGGTGAATATCGCTCCCGGCAAGTGGTTTCATATGAACGGGGAAGATGCGGTATACTGTTATACCCGTCAGATCGATTTTCCGGATAACTTTATCGTTGAGTTCGACATTATCCCCGATGAAAAATATCAATACGGAATCCAGTTCACACTCTACCAGGAAAATGCAGATGACCCGAAAGAGATGAACGACGATTTATATCCGGGTGAAGCAGGGCTACATGTCGATCTGGGATATGACCGCTGGGATACCAAGGGTTACAAGGAAACACAGGACTGGCTTACCGGACAGGCAACGAAAAATACGGTTGTCCGTGAAAAGGAAAATCACGTCATCCTCTGGGTACAGAAACGCAGGGTGCGTATCTATCATCAGAACGCTAAAGTGTTGGATATGCCCACCAACATCTATCCCAACGTGAAGTTCAACCGCATGCGATTCTCGGGATGGGACCGATACAGTGCACCCTACGTGTCGAACCTGAAAATCACCACAGCATCGCCCGACACCCGCAGCAAACTGATTACCGAAGGAAAGCTGGTCACCTACGGCATCACCTTTGATGTGAACAAGGCGGATGTAAAACCCGAATCGTTCGGCACACTGAAGAGCATCGCCGATGTGTTAAAGGAAAATGGACCGGTAAGAGTTAAAATTATCGGGCATACCGACAGCGATGGAGATGATGCCAAAAACCTGGAGCTATCGCAACGCCGTGCCCAATCGGTAAAGAACGAGCTGGTCAGCAAGTTCGGAATAGACGCATCGCGGATAGAGACGGAAGGAGCCGGTGAAACCACCCCCGTTGCGTCCAATGATACACCGGCTAACAAAGCGTTGAATAGAAGGGTGGAATTTGTCAAACAGTGAGTGCAGAATGCAAACTTGGTTTGTATTTTGCCGAATCGTGAAAAAAATCACAGGGATTAAATTATTAAACTCTGAGATGCTTAAGATCATGAAAAGAATTTTCATTTTATTTTTAAGTCAACTGGTATTTTGTTGCTTTATAGCTGTGAATGTGTTTTCACAAAACGACCCCGATTTCTTTGTCAGACAGTTACCTCCTGTTCCGCTGGAGATTTGTGGAGAGAGTTCCGAAACAATTGAGAGTTGGCATAACCAGTTGTCTCCCAAAATAGACAGAATGAAGGTTACTCAGTGATGAGAAAATACGACAAGAGGACGCGATTGCGAATGGGAAGGGTAATCAAGACTTTTTTAATTCACCCGCACTTCAAAATAAATACAAGGATTTATTGGATAAAGTAAATGAAATCCAGATTAAGACTGATACTAAACTATCTGAAATTAGTTTGATACAGTCAAAGGCAATCATTGCTATAGCGGATAAATACATTCCTATACTGGAAGCACTGAAAAAGGAATTACAATCGGCAAGGTCAAGTGGAAAACAGGTAGCAGATATAAAAGAAAAAACAACGCTTGTGGTAACCGAAAAATGCATTGAAATGAGTGTAGTAAACAAAAAGTTTGCTACTTCCTTTTGCGAACTGATTCCTGAAGTGATATCATCCGGCATACGGATTAATAAATTAAGAGATGAGGCCAATAAAATGTTATATACCAATTATCATTTCGAAACGCATTACGGTACATGGATGGACTATCTCGTATATTATTCAGAAAAACTGATAAGAATATACGATGATCATCCCCGCAATGTTTTACAAGGAAAGGATTTCGATTTTTGATTCATCCTTGCAATTTACTTATCTGCTTACATTTTGCAGTTTTCCATCGATACCAGCAAACAGACTAATTAAAATATTTTCACCCACTTGGATACATGATTGATACAAAGATTGAAAGCATGAGAATTTACATAATAATCTGCATCATTTTTTTATGTTGTTTTTTTCCGGAACTTTACGCACGGCATCTAACCACCAACAGTGCTGTTACAAACGATAGAATCGCCACTTTCACAACCGGTGAACCGAGAAGGGACACGGGTGATTTGAAAGTAACCAGGGAAGATTTCACCAAATTGTGTCAGAATTACATCGATTTGTATTACGATAAGCTTGATCTTATTGAAAAATCACGGATAAACACCGCTACAGATCGATTAAAGGCAAATCCGGACTATGCTGCCGATCTATCTGGCAGTGCCGTGGTGGCTTCCGCCACTGCTACATTGGAATATATGCCTATTGTGATGTCGGCTTTAGCTGCCCTTTCTGATCCGGTTGATCCGCTGCTCGTAAATAATTTTGGTGCTATCCTGCGTGCACTACATGATGCCGATGTGAAACAAATTTCACAGGGGTTTGATGACCCAATTCTTATATTTATTTATGCAAAAACCCTGGAGCCTCATTCACCGATGATCTTAACGAATCTCGGAAACGCATACATTGACCTCAACATGTATCCAGAGGCCGAAGAAAACTATCGGCAGGCCATTAAATACGATGATTATTTCTGTGCAGCCCATGAAGGGATGGCAAGAGTGTATGTACATAAAAAAGATGGCAGACGTGCCATCGATGAACTTATCAAGGCAGGCAAACTGGGCTTTTCAGCTTCAATGCGGAAAGGCTTCAGGGAAGCCGCAAAAAGCGGAGGTCACGTAGAATCTCCATTCTGGGAAGAGGATCAACAAAATGAGGATCAAAATGAGAACGAAAAGTCGCAGGATGACATACTGAAACTGCCTGTTTTTCCGAAATGGGTGAGCAGGGATGCGTTTATGTTTTCATTACCCAATCTGGTTGAGTTCTCACAGGCTGTGATGGAGAAGAGCATGGCAGGGGGATTGCAATTTGCTGCCACGTACCATGCCGACGAGCTGGATGAAGCCATCAATGATTTTGATTCTGACCCATACCCTGATGAGGAGGATGATAGTGATGGCGAAGATGAAGACGATAATTCTGAAATGGAGAGTATTGAAAGTGTCGAGTTGTTGCCCTCCTATGGTCAGAAATTATTTATGTTGGAGCTGGTAAATGATTATTATACCCAAAAAATTGAGCAGGAATACAATAAAAATGCGGCGAGAAGAAAAATGGCAGATGAGATTTTTCAACAAGAACTGCAAAACCTAAAGGAAAGTGGTGAATATAAACAGATGATGAAGTACGTGCAGGAGAATGATACCTACAATTCAAAAAGACTCGCCAAGGATATCAACAAACGTGCCTCTGCCCTTGCTGATGACCATTTTATTCAATGGAGAGATATGACGTTGGACACCTACCGGGGTGTAAAGATATTGCTTTATGAATATTGGAATGTAGCTTACCAGGTGGCTGGAGATATGTATGATCAGGACGCTGTAAATTATTTCAATGATATTCGGGAGTTAACAGTTAATATCAGTCTGTTACCCATAGCAACCGATTTTTCTTTATTACCGCCGGGCTACGCATTGGCAGACTATTTCGCCCCCATTGTAACCAAGGATGAAGACCTGAATCAATATAAAAGTTCACCGGTTGCTGAGATTGAGATGCTCGAGAAAGAGGTGGATGATTGCCCGCTCAAAAAAATTGACAAGCTCGTTTTAAATGCAGGAGCAATAGGATTTAGTATTACCTGTGATACCTGGGAAATTGAATATTTACAAGGTATTGGAGGATCGTTAAAACGTAACTTTAAGAATGGAGATACCGAAATTACGGTCCTGGTAGGTGTCAAAGCCGGTGTTGGTGGTGTGAGTGCTACCGCCAAGGAAGGCATATCGCTCAAATTCAATGAGGCGGGCGATTTCACGGGATGGGCGGTTAAATCGGAGGTAGGTGCCAAAGTGGGAATGGGGCCTGTTTCAGTGGGTAAATCAATTGGATTCTCAAGCGATATAGGCATGGTTTCTTCCCCAAAAACGACGATATCATTCGGAGGGGTAGGAAAGGAGACAAGTAACTAAAAAAATATGAATCATATGAAAAAGATCGATTTTATAATTATTGCAATGTTGTGTATGGTGCACAGCTACGGAGAACAGAACAGTTACCTCTTTTTGAGAGATGGGATGACGGCCGGTAGTGACACTTTGTTGCTGCAGAATAACCCGGACTGCAACTATCTGCGCATATTGCGTAGTTTCCCATCGATTCCGGAAAATACACTTACCGCCAGTCAAACAGAAATTGAGCGTTATAAGGAGAAACTGGAAATCATTAACGAACTACTCTATGATTGTGAAGAAGCTGAGAAAGAGAAACAGAGGATAAGGGACAATAAGCCTGTTCCTTTTGATCTGGAGATACTGAATAAGATTGATGCTGCTCAAAAAGAGTGGGAGAAAATTTATGATCAGTATACATCGATCACTATGCCTCTTACTGAGACTGAAATGGATATTTTGGGCCAGTGGCGGGAGGGCATTGATTCAATGATGAAATTGAATGAACCGCTTAATTACGAGTTGGCGGAACTCAGAAGCAAACCTGCTTCGACAGGAAATCAGCAAAGGAAAAAACAATTAGAACAACAAATCCATCACAACCGGTTAAAGTTCCATAAAGAAGTGGATAGGAAGAACAGGGAAAATCTTCAAAAGATGCTGCAGGAGTATGAGAAATTGACTCCCATTGTAGATAAATTAGATAATTATATCGTTGATGGTTACCGAATTTCATCGGAATCAGTCGGTTTGACAGCCTTAAGGGATCTGTATAAATCAATGTTAAGAGCTTTTTCCTATAACGCTGAGGCCGAGGGCAAAATGAGTCCCTTCGATGCTGTACACGAATTGAATAAAATGTTTAGGTAAGAATAAACATGGAATGACCTGCTGTTAAACGAGTTTTTGCGTTCGACGTGCCGCCAGAGCTGCTACAAATCCTTCCCGAGGGCTGCCGTAATGTCGGCAGAGCAAGCTGTGTCTTCTATCCTCTTTTTGCAGGAATTCAGTTTGACACCTTAACCGGAAGGAACGACGGCAAGGGGTACAATTTCACCATCGTCCTTACTCTGTATGATTCAGAGAGTCAAAATGAAGAGGTCACGGGACGAACGGAATTAGAGAAGATGGCATTGGAGATGAAGCTCGAGAGCATAAGGAAAGGGTTACATCCAGTGCATGACGAGAAACTGGCGGATATAAAAACCCGGGAGTGGGGAGCTGGCGGAAGCTACAAGTATATGGCAAAATGGGACGATAAGGAGCTCGTGCGCTACTCCAGCTACTATACAGGCCGGGTGAAGGATGTCTTTTTCACCCTGGAAGCAGATGGCGACGACATTGCAGTTCCCTTGATGGTAGCAGAGAAGCTAGCTTCGCTGGCCGGGGGCGACATGACATACAGATCGCTGAAAAGCAGGATAGTCAAACAGTGAGATTATCGCTACCGGATACGACGGCGATCACTTTTATTAGAGAAACAAATTACTGAGAATTCATAAATCAACAAGTGTGATAAAAGCAAACTAAAAAACGGAATAATCATGAAAAAACTTGTATTCTTTTTGTTGGTGGCCCTGTTTTTGGGCAGTTGTTCCGGTGAGAAGAAAGAAAGAGAATCCCGGGGACAGGAATTTTCGGCAAAAGAACTCCAAGCTGAGGCCGGAAAAAAAAGATATCCCCTTGAACAAGGAATCATTCGCTCTACCTCTGAAGCCATGGGCATGGAGATGAGCATTGTTACCTATTTTGACAAGTGGGGCGAATGGGAAGCTATTGAAACAACAGTGCCGATGGAAGTCATGGGAGAGGACTACTCCACACGTACCTTGGAGATCATAAAAGGGGATGACCACTGGAAGATCGACCTGGACAAGAAGACAGGTGAGCATTATACCCTGGCAAGGGCAATCAACCCCCTGGGAGTAGATGTGGAATCATTGTCGGATGAACTGTTGGGAAAGATGAACCTGGAAGACCTGGGAGAAGTCGAATTCCTCGGATACAAATGCCGAAAGATGAGCATGAAGAGCGATAAAGGAACCCAAATGGATTATGTGATGTGGGGGAATGTCATGATGAGCATGGAGGGTGAAGCAATGGGCATACAAACTTCCTCCCGGGTAACATCGGTTGAAGAGGTGGCTCCTCCGCAGGAAAAATTTGAAGTACCCCGGGATATCCGGTTCACCGACGAGGAGTAATACCGTCTCATTTATGAAGCAATTATTACTTTTACTTACGGCGTTAACGTTCGCATTTGTTGCCTGTGCACAGATGCAAATACCCAGGGATATAAGCCGGATTCTGGAAAAAGCAAAATCCGGAAAGGAACTCACCGAACAGGAAAGTGCCCGGCTGGAGCAGTGGGGAGAATCGATGGAGAAGCAAGCCAATGCGCTGGACAGGCAAACGGATAAAGGCAAGCTACAGGTACAGGCTACTACGAATAAGCACAACCCATGTCCCGAAAAGGCTGAGCTCTCCCTCCTGCCTTCACTGACGCGTGATACGTATGTAGAGTTTGCTCAATCGCTGATGGCGGCGTATGGGCCGAAGACGGGTGATTTACAAAAGCTGAGGCTTATGCTGGAGCGCTCTTCCAAAAAGACAGACGGAGCAGATATGGGAGCGGCCTTTGTGATGACAGGGGCAGGATCGGCATCGGTTTATGCCATTGCCTGGAGTGCCGTCCAAACGCCGGATGATGTGCTTACGGCCAACAACCTGGGCGTGGCACTCAAAGACATGGGTGAATATTCCAAAGCCATCCGGGTGTTGCAATATGCCGATCGGTTAAAACCGGATATCGGCCTTATCCTCTGTAATCTGGGTTGGGCTTACCGGGAAGCTGGCGACAACACGAATGCCACCCTGATGTTTGAAAAAGCGTTGAGGACAGCACCAAAAATGAGTTCGCCTTACTTGGGCCTGGGGTTGATTGCCCAATGCGAAAACAATCCCCTGAAAGCGGAACAATACCTGCGGAAGGCTTTGGGCCAAAGGTATTCGGCAGTAGGTTTCGGCGCCATGAAACAAGCACAGGCGGCAAAGTCGCCTTCACAGAGCCAGGGGAGCCAGCCCCGGCCGCTGACGGATGAGAAAGGCGATACAGAAGGAGTGGAGGTACCCGACCTGCCCGTGTATGAGGATATCGGAAGAATGGCGGGACAAGAGCAACCAATCAAGAGATACCTTTCCGGCCTGGATGCCCGGAAAAGACAGCTGACCTCCGACCTGCTGTCGGTGTCGGAGCGGATCAGAAAACAGCAGCTGCGTGCATCGAAAGATCCGGACAATGCAATGGTTTTCACCCGTGATTTCTCAAAGGAGATCATGCTGTTTTCCGATATCACGGAATTGTTGTTTGGTGAAAACAGCAACTACGGACAAGCACTGAATCAGGGTGCAAAGATCATGGAAAACAATTCGAACCTGCTGGAACAACATATGCCCACAATCACACAACTGATGGAGCAATCGCTACGTCTTCAGGAAGAGCTGACTGCACTCCTCAAGAAGCTTGAGGCGTGTGGAGATAATGAGTATTGCCAGAAAAAGGTGGGAGCGGAAATCAGGCAGGTACAATACCAGCTGGACCAGGTCATGTTTCGCATCTGTAAGGAACAAAAACGGGACCTGGAATCTTCCTTTTCAGCCGGATGCAAAAACTACACACTGGTTTCCAATGCTTTGAAAGAGGCGATCCCCGACTACTATGCTTTTACCAATCCCATCATTGAACGGATGTATGCCCCCAGTCTCAATGAGTATTACAACCTTTACCGGGAAATGATGACGGTGATCCATCTGGAGATAGCTGCCGGCTTTGCTTCAGGATTGCCGGGTTATGCCGATCAGCTCAATCAAATGATTTGCGTGGAGCCCGAACCGCCGGAACCGCCGGGAGAGGCGCCTGACCCTGAGCTGCCCTCAAAAAAGAAGAAAGATTGCCCGTTGGGTGAAAACGGTATCGGGGGTGGCATTGGGCCTTTATCGTTTGAGCTCAGCTGCGACCACGTGAAGTTATCGGGTGGAGAAGGTTTACTATGGTCTGTAAAGCGCGATTTTAACAAACACGAGACCACCATCTGGGGAGGAGTGGGCGTGAAAGGAGAATACGGCAACGGCAATCTCACGGCGGAAGCTACCATGGGAGTAGAGGTCACCATCGGACAGGGTGATGCCGTAAAGGATGTGGCTTTCACCAGCTCGGTCAAAGCCGGTGTGGGCGGACTGGCAGAAGGAGAGATTAACGGCCGTTTTGCCCTGGAAGGAGGCCCTTCGGTGGATGCGTCCGCTAATTTTACGCCACCGGGCATTTCTGATTTGCTGCCGGAATAAGCAATAACCAGTCTTGCCACAATAAGTCTTTCAATAAAAAATGGATGTTAAATCAATAGGCAATGAAAAATAATGTAGTTATAATTCTGTGGATTTTTTCTCAACTTGTCTCAGCGCAGCAACTCGCTCAAAACTATCTCTCCAACCTTCCAAAGTTTCCAGACAATGGTTGTGCGGTAACCGAAACAAATAAAAACACCTTTTACCAGCAGATTGACAGGGTCATCGAAGCGATCGAATTGGATATTGAGCGGATACACAAACAACAGCCGCCTGCCGACCAAAATCAGCTCTTAAGTACGGTATCAGGTGGCGAAGCTGCCGGCGAACAACTGGCACAACAAAAACTCATGAAAGATCACGGAATCTCTTCGATGGATCTGAAAAAAATTGAAAACATGAGTGAAGAGGAACTTCAAGAGTGGGGTGAGAAGTATGTCGCTTCCAACAGGGGAAAACATTCGCAATCATCTGCCAGGAAGCAGTACAACATCAAATTACAAGACCTTCAGGACAGACTGTCGACGTATAAAGAGGGGTGGGTGAACATGCAGGCTGAATATGAAAAGAAAGAAAAGCAGGCTAAAACCGATCTCGACCTGTGTTTGGAAATGGTATTGAAAAATGCCCCGGAACCTCAATACAGAGGTGAAGCATGCATCAACCAGGATGTTATTGATGAGTATATCACCAAGAACGAACAACGTTGTAATGACAACTACTGCCAGGCTATCGCGCCACTCAAGAAACAAATGATAAACAAAAAATGGGGGGAGATGCCTCAGGTACTGAGGTTGCTTTCCCAAATTCAAACGATACAGAACAATCAGGTGAAAGAACAAACCGGTCTTAACCTTAATGCATCTCAATCAAATGAACTGGCTGCGTTGGAACTGGTAAAGGAATTCGCCGGAGAAATGCGAAATATGCTTTGATATGAAACAAACGTGCCTCATCCTTATTGCGAATAGAGACAACAATTTGTAAATATTTTGTGTTATAAGCGTAAACATAAAAATTACAGCATTATGACAACAAAACATTTCTTTCTGATCGCCGCCGTTTTCTCTTTTTCCATCTCACTGGCACAAGGCAAATTTGTAACCTATGAGGTGGACAATGAGCCTTATGAAGGCTATTACATCAGGCCATCGACGGGAAATCCGGGAAACGCCGCACTGGTACTGATTCTTCACGACTGGGACGGGCTGACCGATTACGAAGTAAAACGTGCCAACATGTTGGCCGAAGAAGGCTATCAGGTATTTGCAGCCGATCTTTTTGGCAAAGGGATCCGTCCCACCGAGAACAAAGAGAAAGCCCAACACACGGGAGAATTGTATAAAGACCGCAGTAAACTGCGCCGCCTGATGACGGGTGCTTTGCATGCTGCAAGACAACAGGGCGCTGAAACGGAAAAAGTGGCGGCGATGGGTTATTGTTTCGGGGGTGCAGCCGCCCTGGAGCTAGCCCGCTCGGAAACAGCGTTGAAAGGTTTTGCAACCTTCCACGGTGGCCTGGGAACCCCCGAAGGGCAAGATTACTCAAAAACCAGGGGGAAGATCATCATTTTTCACGGAACAGCCGATACCGCCATCACTATGGATGATTTTGCCGCTCTTGCCAAAGAGTTGGAAGCGGCAAAAATCCCCCACGAAATGACCTCATACGGAAATGCCCCGCACGGTTTTACGGTGTTCGGGACTCCGGCATATCGCCTGGAAGCTGATAAGCAATCTTGGAAACGATTCATAAAATTTCTCGAAGAAATATTCTCTTAAAAACAAGCCAATTCTGCTCATCTATTTTTATACAACGGACTAAGTTCAAGATAGAAGTGCAAAAGATTTGATTACATTACACTTCTTATCTTAATTGTTTTTTTCCAAAATCCCCTTTCAAAAGTGCTTAAGGGGTTTTGAAAAAAACAATTAGTCAATCAGCAACATAAAAAAATAAAAAAGGAGACCGAAGTCTCCCTAAAATTAACTATTATGTTGCTTATGAAAAAATACAAACAGTTAACTTCAGAACAAAGATATGCTATTTATTTAGGCTTACAAAACGGAACAAGCAAGTCTGAAATAGCCAAGCAGATAAAGGTAAATATTTCTACGGTTTATAGGGAATTAAGCCGTAACAAAAACAAAACTGGAGGCTACTCATGGCGTTTGGCACAAGAGATGGCCCAAGAGCGCAAAGAACGTTTACCGGGCAATAGATCGACATCGGAGTGGATTAAACAGAAAATAATCCGTCTCATTCGCAAAGATTGGTCGCCCAAACAAATCAGCGGATATCTCGCAAAATATGATCAAATATCTATCTCTCACGAGACTATTTATCAATGGATCAGGCAAGATAAGAAATCGGGAGGAAACCTTTACAAGCACTGCCGCCACAAGCTCAAATACAGAAAAAGACCCGTAGGTTCTGCCACTAACATACCCAACAGAAAAAGTATTCGCCAAAGGCCAAAAGAGGCCGACGGAAGCCGGTTTGGAGATTTTGAAATGGACACCATAATAGGAAACGGACAAAAGGAAATAATACTGACAATGACAGAAAGAAATACAAACTTTATAATGATGAGAAAACTGCCTATGGGCAAAGACTCTAAGCAGGTTTGCAAGGAAGTCATTGCTATGTTGCTGCCTTATAAGGACAAACTGAAAACCATTACAACAGATAACGGATCCGAGTTTGCAGCACACGAACTGATAACAAAAAAGTTGAAAGTACCGGTATATTTCACTGATCCTTATTCATCGTGGCAAAAAGGAGCTGTTGAAAATGCCAATAAATTAATCCGGCAATACATCCCAAAAGGAGCAACATTTAAAGATTATTCCGATGAGAAAGTAAAAGAAATACAGCATAAACTAAACAGAAGACCAAGAGAAAAATTAGACTTTAGCAATCCTAAAATAGAGTTTTACAAAAATTATTACTAAATTGCACTTGCTGGTTGACTCTAGGCGGCCAAAAAACTGTTGTGAAATGCCGTTATATGGAAAAAAAGTTGTATATTGAGCGCAATTTATTGTGAGCAGTTATGCTTAAAGAGAAGTTTCATATTGAGTTTGTGATGGGGAGTGCCACACAAGCGAGTTTGTGGAGAATGATCAGCCAGGTTGACGGATTATCGGAATGGTTTGCCGATGAAGTTACGATGAACGAGGAAGAAAATGTTTACACATTTTTTTGGGGAAAGTCGGATAATCAGGCAGAGATCTTAGGTTCGAAACCCCAGCAAAGTATTCGTTTCCGGTGGTTGGACGAGGAGGAAGAAAATATATATTTTGAGTTCCAGCTTCATAAACTGGAATTATCCAATGAAATTGCTTTACAAATCACCGATTTCGCAGAACCCGACGAAAAAGGCGATGCCATTACCTTGTGGGAAACACAGATCGATAAAATGAAAAGAAGGCTGGGTGTGTAGTAGCTATCCCTCGCTATATAAACAAAAAGAACAACCGAAAACAAGCCGGTTGTTCTTTTTGTTTTCTTAAACCTCAAAACACTTTTCTCCACAGGAATTTATTATCTTTGTATCGAATTTAAAAAGGGCTTCTTTTAACAGATGAGAAGGGATTTCCATATAAAAAAACTTTACGGCTATTTGTTAAAAACCTATATCCCGCTGTTTCTGATGACGTTTGCCATATGCCTTTTTTTGGTGTTGATGCAGTTCTTATGGAAATACGTTGAGGACATGGTAGGTAAAGGGCTCGGGTTGAACGTAATAGGTGAAATGTTTTTATACGCAGCGCTTCAGTTGATACCTTTGGCACTGCCTTTATCCATATTGCTGGCTTCGCTGATGATGTTTGGGAACCTGGGTGAAAACCTGGAGCTGCTGGCCATAAAATCGGCGGGGATCTCTCTCATCAAGGCGATGGTTCCGCTCATTGCCCTGATTGTCTTAATCTGCATAGGCACCTTTTTTTTTCAAAACAACGCCATGCCGAAAATCCAGCCCAAGTTTTATTCACTCCTGATCTCCATCCGGCAGAAATCACCTGAACTGGATGTTCCCGAAGGTGTTTTTTACAAGGAGATAGAAGGTTACAATTTGTACGTGGACAAGAAAAACCGGAAAACCGGAATGTTATATGGTGTTTCCATTTACGATGTCAGCAGCGGGTTCCAGAATATGGCTGTCATTATCTGTGATTCGGCCGAGATGCGGACCTCGGAAGATAAATTATCGCTTGTCTTTACGATGCATAGCGGGCAACAGTTTCAAAACTTTACCCAGGGAACGGAAAATATGAATTTTTCTTCGGAGTTTATCCCCTATGCCCGCGAGAGTTTTGTTACAAAAACGATGACTATACCCTATGATGACAACTTCAACCGAATGGAAGAAAGTGTTTTACAGGAGAGCGAATCGAGCAATTACGTTTCCAAAAATATCGCACAGCTAAGGGTTTCGATCGACTCTATGGAGCAATTCATCGACAGCGTAAACATTTCCGACCGGAAGATAATGAAACAATATACCTATCTTTCTTTCCGGAACAGCTATCCGCAAGAGAAAAGGGACTCCATCGTTGAGCACGCAACCGCATCCATGAAACCCGATATGGATTCTATTTTCGCTTCAAGAGACATACAAACCCAGACGGCCATCCTGCAAAACGCCTACTCAAAAGCCGACAATAACGGGAACGATTATCTTTTCCGGTCGATGTCCAAAACAACCACACAACGAAATATAAACCGGCAATGGATCGAGTGGCACCGAAAATTCACCATCCCCTTTGCCTGTTTCGTATTCTTTTTCATCGGTGCCCCACTGGGCTCCATCGTACGCAAAGGTGGCCTGGGAACACCCATTGTCATATCGGTTATTTTGTTTATTATCTACTATATCTTAGACAATGTAGGTTACAAAATGGCCCGCGACGGGGTTTGGGATCATTGGATCGGCATGTGGTTCAGCTCGATGATTCTGCTGCCGTTGGGCATTTTCCTGACGTACAAGGCCATGACAGACTCGGTAATTATGAGTACCGATACCTATACAAGCTTCTTCAAGAAACTTTTCTTTATCCGCGAGAAAAGAAATTATACGCTGAAAGAGGTCGTTATTGAAGAACCCAACTACGCCGAGGTTTATCAATCGTCACGTGAGCTGACCGATGAGGTGGCCGCCCACCTGCAAAAATACGGCACCCTCGGATACAAAACCTATTGGACAGACAACGGATACGACCATTCCTTGACCTCGATAAAAAACAAGATGGAGAATATGCTCAATCAGCTATCCAACTCACGTAAGCCGATGGTTATTGAGAAAGCAAAGGAATACCCGGTTTTGATAAAATATGTACGCCCCTTTAATACGGGATCCACACTTGCCAAACTGTGCATGTATATTTTCCCTCTCGGGGTTATAATGAAACTGCTTTCACTGCCTTTTGAAAAGCGAATCAACAGGGACTTAAACGCCGTATTAACGTTAAACAACGAATTAAATGAGATAATGAACAACCAGCAACGTAAAGTAGCTGTATAAACAATACAAAATGAAAGAATTTACGCTAAACACGATAGAAGAAGCTATCGAAGAAATAAAAAAAGGAAACTTCATAATCGTGGTCGACGACGAAGACCGGGAAAATGAAGGCGATCTGATCATTGCTGCCGAGTGTATCACGCCGGAAAAAGTCAACTTTATGGAAACGCACGCCCGGGGACTTATCTGTACACCCATCACCAAAGAACGTGCCGAAGAATTGGAGTTGCCCATGATGGTCACCCACAACACCTCCATCCACTCCACACCGTTTACCGTCTCTATAGATTTACTCACTCACGGCTGCACGACCGGCATCTCGGCCTACGACCGGGCACAAACCATACTGGCGCTGGCACGTGAAGAAACCAAACCCGAAGATTTTGGCCGGCCGGGACACATTTTCCCGTTACGAGCCATGAGCAAAGGCGTTATTCGCCGTGCAGGACACACGGAAGCTACTATTGACCTGGCCCGTTTGGCCGGATTGTACCCTGCCGGAGCGCTGGCAGAGATAAAAAAGGAAGACGGGGAAATGGCACGCATGCCCGAACTGATGAAAATGGCAAAGGAATTTAACCTGAAGATTATTTCGGTTGCCGATCTCATCAAGTATCGCCTGAGGACAGAGTCGCTCGTAAACCGCGGGGAGGAGGTACATTTACCCACCCAGTACGGAGAGTTCCACATGGTCCCTTTTCGTCAGAAGTCCAATGGATTGGATCACGTAGCACTGATAAAAGGAGAATGGCACAAAGACGAGCCCATTTTGGTGCGCGTTCACTCGTCGTGTATAACCGGCGATATTTTCGGCTCCATGCGATGCGAATGCGGAGAACAACTGCATAAAGCCATGCAGATGATCGAAAAAGAAGGAAAAGGCGTGTTGGTTTATCTCAATCAGGAAGGACGTGGAATCGGACTTATGGCAAAGGCTTCGGCCTACAAATTACAGGAAAAGGGAATGGATACGGTTGATGCCAACCTCCATTTAGGCTATAAGGCAGACGAGCGCGATTACGGCGTGGGTGCACAAATCCTGCAAAGCCTGGGCGTCACAAAAATGCGGTTAATGACCAACAATCCCGTGAAACGTATCGGACTGGAATCTTACGGACTGGAAGTGGTGGAAAATGTGCCTATCGAAATTACGCCCAACGAGTACAACCATTTCTACATGGAAACCAAGAAGAAAAAGATGGGACATATCCTGAAAAATTCCGGATTGTAACCGTAAAAGTAAAAAAATGGAAATAACCGGTCTTCTCATAGGTTTTGTGGCCGGAGGAATTATTGCCTGGATCATGGCAACCCTCCTTGTCAGGTTGAAAACGGTATCAAAACAAGAACTTGAAGCCGTGAATGAGAAGAATGTCTCTCTACATACCGACCTCATTGTAGCGCAGGAGAAACTGAAGTCCATGCAGGAAGATGAGGCGGAATTAAGAACGGAGATTGCGGCATACCGGGAAAAGACAGAACAGTCCCGGGACGAAGTTCAGGCCCTTGAACGTAACCTCTCCGGCACTACTGCCCAGCTCAATGTAGCCCACGACACCGTACAAAAGCAGTTGGAAGAAATCGGCACTTACAAGCTGGAATTAAAATCGATGACCGATGAGTTTAACGAAACCAACAGGTTGCTTGCCGCCTCAACAGCCGACTTCAACGCCCTGAAAGAGAAGCTGGAGACGCAAAAGTCCGAAATGGAGAACCTGCGAAAACAATTCAACCTGGAGTTTGAAAATATCGCGGAAAAAATCCTGGACGAAAAAACGCACAAGTTCACCAAGATCAATCAGGAGAACTTAGACATCATCCTGAAGCCGTTAGGTGAAAATATCGACTCGTTCCGGAAAAAAGTGGAAGAGGTCTACATTACCGAAGCCAAAGAGAGGTTTTCACTGGGCGAAGAAGTAAAAAAGCTGAAGGAGCTCAATACAAAACTCAGCGAGGATGCCGTGAACCTGACCAATGCCTTGAAAGGAAGTTCCAAAACACAAGGCGATTGGGGACAAATGATCCTGGAGAACATCCTCGAGAAATCGGGATTGGTGCGCGACAGGGAATACTTTGTCCAAGAGTTCCTGAAAGACGTCGACGGTGCCTACCTCGTTAACGAGGACGGAAGCAAAATGCAACCCGATGTGATCATCTCCTACCCCGACGACCGCAAGGTAATTATCGACTCCAAGGTATCGCTGTCGGCGTATGTTCGTTACACACAAACCGACGAAGTCGACGAACAAAAAAAATGCATCGGGGAACACCTGCGTTCGGTAAGGAAGCACATTGATGAGCTGAGCCGGAAAAGCTATCAGGATTACGCCGTTACGCTCGATTTCGTGATGATGTTCGTCCCAAACGAACCGGCATACATGCTTGCCTTACAACACGACCCGGATATCTGGCAATACGCATACGACAAAAAAATCCTGCTCATCAGCCCTACAAACCTGATTGCAGCGTTAAAGCTCATCGTTGACCTCTGGAAGCGTGAATATCAGAACCGAAATGCGATAGAGATTGCCGAACGCGGAGCAAAACTCTACGATAAGTTTGTGGGGTTTATCAATAACCTCGAAAAAATCGGGAAAAACCTGGACCAGGCTCAGAACGCGTACAACGATGCCTACAAACAGCTTTCTACCGGAAACGACAATTTGGTCTTACAGACCCAGAAACTAAAAGATTTGGGAGTTAAAGCAAAGAAAAGCTTGCCGCAATCGCTGATTGAGGAGTAAAAAAGCCCAGGCTCTCACAACTTATAACTTAACAACACTATGTACGAAAAAATGCAACAACACCTGCAAAGCGAATTAGCCGCTATCCAAGAAGCAGGACTTTACAAAAATGAACGGATTATCGTTACGCCTCAAAAGGCGGAGATCAAAGTAAAATCGGGACAGGAAGTATTGAACTTTTGTGCCAACAACTACCTCGGATTGTCAGACAACGCCCACCTGATCGAAGCAGCCAAAAAAGCCCTCGATGAGCGCGGGTACGGAATGTCATCCGTACGTTTCATTTGCGGGACGCAAGACCTTCACAAAGAGCTGGAAGCTACGATCAGCAAATTTTTCAAAACGGAAGATACCATTCTATACGCAGCCTGCTTCGACGCCAACGGCGGGTTGTTCGAACCCCTGTTTACCGAGGAAGATGCTATTGTTTCAGACGCACTCAACCACGCCTCCATCATCGACGGAGTGCGCCTGTGCAAAGCCAAACGTTATCGCTACGCCAACGCCGACATGGCCGATCTGGAAGCCAAACTGCAGGAAGCACAAGCGCAACGCTTTCGCATCATCGCAACGGACGGTGTGTTCTCCATGGATGGAAATGTGGCTCCCATCGATAAAATCATGGAATTGGCCGAGAAGTACGATGCCCTGGTGATGATCGATGAAAGCCATTCGGCAGGAGTCGTCGGAAAAACCGGACACGGCGTTACTGAACAATACAACTGCCTGGGGAAGGCGGAAATCATTACCGGAACGCTCGGAAAAGCATTTGGTGGTGCCATAGGCGGTTTTACTACCGGACGCAAGGAGATCATCGACATGCTTCGTCAGCGTTCACGCCCCTACCTTTTCTCCAACTCCATTCCTCCGTTGGTGGCAGCTGCCGGAATCAAGGCGTTTGAATTGCTTCAGGAATCGAATGAGTTGCAAGACAAGCTGCACGAGAATGTCGATTATTTCGTAGCCAAAATGAAAGAAGCCAATTTCGACATCAAACCTACCCAGTCGGCTATTTGTGCCGTAATGCTCTACGACGCCAAGCTGTCACAGGAATTTGCATCAACCCTGCTCGATGAAGGCATCTACGTTACCGGATTCTATTATCCCGTCGTTCCGAAAGGGGAGGCACGTATCCGTGTTCAGCTATCCGCCGGACACAAACGTGAACACCTGGACAAAGCCATTGCTGCGTTTATTAAAGTCGGGAAAAAACTTGCCGTTATTAAATAACCCACAACTTATAACCCACACTCATTATGAAAGCCTTAGTTAAACTGCGTCCCGAAAAGGGAATATGGATGCAAGAGATACCCGTTCCCGAGATCGGAGTGAACGATGTCCTCATTAAAATCATAAAAACCTCTATCTGCGGAACCGATCTGCACATTTATAAATGGGACGATTGGGCGCAAAAGACCATCAAACCCCCCATGACCATCGGCCACGAATACGTGGGCGAAATTGTGGATATGGGAAGCGGAGTAAAGAACCTGAAAATTGGCGACCGGGTTACTGGAGAAGGACATATCGCTTGCGGACACTGCCGCAACTGCCGCCGCGGGAAGCTACACGTTTGTGAAAACACCCTCGGTGTGGGTGTGAACCGCGACGGAGCCTTTGCCGAATACTTGTCGCTCCCGGCAGAGAATGTCGTTAAGCTGGATTCACGCATTCCCGATGAGATCGCGTCCATTATGGATCCCTTCGGAAATGCCACGCATACTGCCTTATCATTCCGGCTCATCGGGGAAGATGTGCTCATCACCGGTGCCGGACTTATCGGGAGTATGGCAACCGCTATATGCCGTTTTGCAGGCGCCCGGTACGTTGTGGTCAGCGACCTGAGTGATTACCGGCTGGAGATAGCCCGGAAAATGGGGGCTACGCTAACCGTTAACCCTTCGAAAGGAGAGAGCATCCGGCAAGCGGTTGAAAAACTGGGAATGCGCGGCTTTGACGTAGGGTTGGAAATGTCCGGCTCCCCCGCTGCATTCCGGGAAATGATCGACAACATGTACAACGGTTCAAAAATATCGTTACTGGGTATTTTACCCAACAACACTACGGTCGACTGGAACGAGATCATCTTTAAGGCCCTTACGCTGAAAGGGATTTACGGCCGTGAGATGTGGGAGACCTGGTACCAGATGGAGCAGATGCTTATTTCCGGAATTGACCTGACTCCGGTTATCACCCATCGTTTTTCCATCGATGAATACCAGAAAGGGTTTGAAGTGATGGAAAGCGGGCAGTGTGGAAAAGTGATTCTCAGCTGGGATTAGAATTTTCAGAACGCGTCGGCAGCAGGCTTGCGTTCGGTCAGGGTAAGTATCCGGAAGTTCCTGTCTAGTTCCATCTGAACGATATAGCCTGAAACGGTTTTCTGTTGTCCACCGTCAACATACGATTTCTGAACGGGGACATTCACCTTGTAATGTTCAATATCCGTTTTCTCGTATGCTACTGCGGCCGTATTCGGTAAAAACTGAACGGTTGGAGCCTGTGTTCTCGCCCCAGAGATAATCAGGTCTCCAACTATTTTTTCACGTTGACCTCCACCGGAGTTGAAGAACCGGAAAACGACCGGAGCCATATATTTGGTTATTTCGTTGGCTTTAAGAGCGGATAATGCCGTAAAGAACCCGTCAACGGTAAGCCGGATACTGTCCAGATCACTTTTTGTAACCGGATACGATTGGAACAACATCTCGTATCTTTCCTGTGCATTGCCGAAATAGTCGCCCGGCAGTTCTCCGCTTTGCGACGCAACCATATAGTCAGAATAACTTTCGGCGGTATTGTCGTTCAGGGTAGCCACCCAAGTAAGCGAATCTAACCTTTTTTTCACCAACGGGGTGTACGGGCTTTCCGGATATTGAGTCAGGAAATCCCGCAGTTCCGCCCTGTTATCCGAAGATTGCAGTGTTCTCCAGGTCTCTACTTCGTTTCCTTTGAGCTTCACCAGATTTTCTTCAGCCAGGAGGTAATATTTTCCTTTCGGAAATGCCTGCATGTAGTCCAGGTAGCCACTTACCGTGTTTTCTTTCACAGCCGCATCCCATTGCAGCCTGTCTAAATTCCCTTTTCTTACCGTCTCTCCGTAATAAAAGAAACCGGCAATCAGCAATATCCCTAACAGGAGTAAGCCCAGAAGAAGACGGCTTTTATTCTTTCGCGGCTCTGTGTCTTTTGACAGAATATCCTTCGGCAGATCCGGATTTTCTTTTTTGACCTCAACACTCTTTTCAGTCAATTCCTGCCCAACAGCATCCATTCCCCCTTCTCTTTTGGGGACATCCACTTCATATTCCTTTTCTATCTTATCTTTGCATTCGTTGCAAAACAATGCTTCTTCCGGTTTACTCTTTCCGCAAAGCGGGCAAAATTGGGCCATAGTGTTGTATTTAATTCAGGCAAAGATAAAAAATGCACGGCAATAAAGATAAAAAAACGGCCTGTTTTTGCAAAGAGCATCAAAGTTCGTATATTTGTCCCACCACCGTTACCGGCTTTGTCGCGGATGATGATGTATTTGAAAAAGGGATTGTTTATGAATGGTTCTTACAAAAAAAGAATGCTTAGTTTTAAATACGCTTTTCAAGGTGTCGCAACACTTTTCCGCGAAACGCCCAACGCGGTAATTCACCTGATACTGGCCATATCAGCCATTCTGATGGGGTTCATGTTTTCGATTTCCACTGCGGAATGGCTGGCAGTAACTGTCGTCATTGGATTGGTTTTGGCCCTGGAAGCTGTAAACACCTCCATAGAAACGCTTGCCGACCTTGTTTCAAAAGAACGCAACGCAACGATTAAAAAGGTGAAGGACCTGGCTGCTGCAGGCGTTTTGCTGGCTGCCATGGCGGCATTGGCGGTAGGGGTTTTGGTTTTTCTTCCAAAAATTATTGAGTTATTTCAACCTTGATGCCTGATTACACAGCCTACCTGACGGATATACAGGAAGTTTCAATTTCGGAGTCTGCTTTAAACGACAAACTTTTCGAGCTGAAAAAGTTGTTAGAGCGCTTGTCGAGAGAATTAACGTCCGGTGAATCCGTCCAGTTTCCCAACCTGTTCTCGCGCTTGGTGTTCCTAGCTCAGCAACACCGGATTCCCAACCGGTTGGAGTGGCAACTGCAACACTTACGAGTTCGTACGAAAGAGATCCGGGAAAAGAATGAAGAACTGGTAGAGGCCGAATACCGGCAACACGAAAGGGCACTGATCAATTTCCTGGAACTCCTCTCCGGCAACAAAACAAATTCGGATGAGGGCCTCACGCTCTCGCCTCAACCCATCGGCAAAGAGCGGACGCTACGCGTTCAAGTTCAGGCGGTAGACAACGAAAAAGCCGAAATCAGGTGCCTGTCGGAAAAACATCCGGGAACGGAGGTAACTGTCAGGTGCGATGCGTTGAGCAGCCCGGTCGATCATTTTTGGGAAGGGGCGCAGCTCAACCTGATCGATTTCACGGTAGACAAAAACGGCAGTTTACTCCCCAAGCTGATTGTATTAGAACCCGATTACCTGATAGACGCCTCCGCCATCGCGGAATGCTTTCACGATTACTGCGTCACTCCGATGCACTATTTCAGAAACAAGTTCGAAACACCCGAAAACCGCTCCTATCTTCTGCTGGGTAACCTGGCAAACTTTTTCCTCGACGAGCTGATCTTTGCCCAACAACCCGATGAGGTCTCTTTTGACGAAACATTCCTGAAATCGTTCCGGCAGTCGCCTTTCGAATACACGAGCTGCCGGGATATTGCAACCGACGAAGACTTCCGTGATTTCATGCGAAAAGCGCGTACCCAGTTTGAGAACATCAAACGAGTGATCACCGAAGATTTTCCACGGAGAGGAATTAACCTGCACCAGTGTACGCTCGAACCGTCGTTCTTCAGTGAACGATACGGTTTTCAGGGGCGGTTGGACTTGTTGCACATCAATAAAAAAGCGTATGAGATTGTAGAGCTCAAATCGGGTAAACTTCCCTACCCTGCTTACGACACAGGAAAGATTGCGCTTAACCACGAAGTACAGATCGGCGTTTACCGGCTAATGACCGAAAGTGTGTTTGATGTACCGTCACGCCGGGTGGAAGCAGCCATTTTGTACTCGTCCGGAAGCATTCCGGGTACAAACCTCCGTTTTGCCGCCGGATTCCAACAACTGGAGAAAGAGATCATCAACGTCAGGAACCTCATTATTGCCAACGAACATGCCATCATAAACGGTAACAATCAAACGGTTGCGCAACTGTTTCAGGCACTTTACGACACCACCGGAACCGCTCAGAAATCCGCAACGTTCTACACGCAACGGATCGAACAATTCAAGTCGGTACTGCAACAATGCGCGCCAATGGAATTGAGCTACTTTTACCGCTACATCCGTTTTGTTTCGCGGGAACTGTACCTGCAAAAAACAGGAGACGTAGAATACGAGTCACCCGCCGGTGTGGCTTCGTTGTGGAACAGCGATTTTACCGAACGTGCAGAAGCACTGGATGTTTTGTATGGCTTGTCCATCGAGTCGATTGACGATTCGGGAAACGACATGAAAATCGTGTTCCGGAGAAATCATGCCGGAAACGATGTGGTAAACTTCCGTGAGGGAGAAATCTGCATTGTCTATCCCCGGCAGGATGAACAAGACACCGTCCTCAACCGCCAAATACTGAAAGGGGCCCTGGCAGCCATCTCGCGGGAATTTGTCGAGGTCCGTTTCCGGAACAAGCAACGAAACCGCACGTTTTTCAACGAGAACCCGCTTTGGGCGATCGAGCATGACGCGCTCGACACATCGTACAACAGTATGTATAAGAGCCTGTTTGATTTTCTGAATGCCGAAAAGCAGCAGCGCGATTTACTGTTGGGATTAAGAGCACCCCAAGCCCCGGCAATCCCTGAAAATAAGTTGCCTTATCCCGAAAGCATCATCCGGAAAGCGATGGCTGCCGAAGACTATTTCCTGATTATCGGTCCGCCGGGAACCGGAAAGACATCCATTTTTGCCCGCCGGCTGATTGAAGAGTTTTACGCGAAAGAAAACGGCAACATGCTGGTATTGGCCTATACCAACCGGGCCGTGGATGAGCTTTGCGAAGCCATAAATGCCGCATTTGGCTGCAAGGATGAAAATTCATGCAACTACATCCGTGTGGGAAGCGAACTTTCGTGCGCCGAAGCGTATCGGGACCGGTTGTTGCAAAACATCTCCGAAAAAGCCAGTAACCGCGAATCGCTGCGGACAACGATCCGGAAGACCCGGATTGTTGTATCCACCCTGGCATCCATAAACGGAAAACCGGAACTTTTCAGCCTCAAGAAGTTCGATGTGGCCATTATCGATGAAGCGTCACAGATCCTGGAGCCACAAATTATAGGGTTGTTGCCCCGTTTCGATAAGTTCATCATGATTGGCGACCATCACCAGTTGCCCGCCATTGTCTTGCAGAAAAAACAGGTTGCCGCCATTCACGAGCCGGAACTTACCGGAGCAGGGATCACCAGTTGTGCCCATTCCCTTTTCGAACGCTTGCTGCGCAACTGCGTCGGTAACAACTGGACACACGCCTACACCCAGCTCACCATCCAGGGCAGGATGCACGAGCAGATTGCCGCATTCCCCTCCACTCACTTTTACCCGCAAGCCCTCTTGTCCGCAAAGGAGTGGCAGGCTCAACCGTGGAGATCATCCTTCCCCGAAACCGGCAATGTCTTTTTACAGCATGTGTCAAAAAGCCGAATCGCATTTTTTTCGACCGAACAGTTGCCTCCGCAAAGTACCTCATCGAAAACAAACACCCCTGAGGCGGAGATCGTGGCTGAGGTCATACGTTCCGTTGCCACCGTGTATGCGCACGACCGGCGGAATTTCGACCCACGGAATATCGGAATCATTGCGCCCTACCGAAACCAGATAGCACTCATCAAGCACAAACTGGAGAAAGCAGGCATTCCAGCGTACGAGAACATTATGGTGGATACGGTGGAACGCTTCCAGGGCAGCCAGCGCGATGTGATCATCATTTCGTTTTGTGTGAATAAACCGTATCAACTGTACTTCCTTTGTAACCTGAATGATGAGGGCACCGTAGACAGAAAACTGAACGTATCTCTTACGCGCGCTCGCCAACAACTGTTTATGGTGGGAAACCGGCAAATCCTTAAAAAACATCCTGTTTACGCAACGTTGATGGAATTTCTGAAAGAGAAAACGGTGGTTCTGGAAGCTACCGGGATTAACCCGTAAAAACGTTGTTGCTCGGTAAAAATAGCAATTTTAATTCACGAATCAAACAAAAGTTTCAGCCTAATAATTTTTTGTTACAATAAATTTTGTACTTTTGTACTCACAAATTGTCTTATGGTGTAATGGTAGCACAACAGATTCTGGTCCTGTTTGTCCAGGTTCGAGTCCTGGTAAGACAACTAATTAAAAATCAGACTGTTGGAAGAAAGCCAGCAGTCTTTTTTTATTTTATATGCAGCAGAAGCGAAAAATAATCAACGATCCCGTTTTTGGATTTGTCAATATCCCCGATGAGTTTATTTACGAACTTATCCAGCATCCCTGCCTGCAGCGGCTGAACCGGATCCGGCAACTAGGAATGGCATCCTATGTTTATCCCGGTGCACAGCATACCCGGTTTCACCATACCATTGGCGCCATGTACCTGATGGACGTGGCCTTGCTGAATTTACGCGACAAAGGCCACGAGATCACCAAAGACGAATACCGCGGAGCGCTGGCTGCCATCCTGATGCACGATATCGGGCACACTCCCTTTTCGCATGTGCTGGAGAATACGCTGGCGAACAACGTGCCTCACGAAGAGGTTTCGTTGCTGCTGATGCAGCAGATCAACGACGAGAAAAAAGGTGCACTCCAGACGGCCATCGATATTTTTCGGGACAAGTACCCCAAGCGGTTTTTACACGAGCTGGTAAGTGGGCAGCTGGATGTCGACCGACTGGACTACCTGCAGCGCGACAGTTTTTTTACGGGTGTCAGCGAAGGGGGTATCGGTGCGGCACGCATCATGAAGATGCTCGATGTGATTGACGACAAGCTGGTGGTTGAGTCGAAAGGGATTTATTCGATAGAGAACTTCCTGATGTCACGCCGGTTTATGTATTGGCAGGTCTACCTGCACAAAACGGCGGTGGCCTCGGAGAAAATGTTGACAAACACCATCAACCGGGCCAAGTACCTGTCGCGAAACGGCGAAGACCTCTTTGCATCGCCCTCGCTGGCATTCTTCCTAAAAAACGACATCACGTTGAAAGATTTCCGGGAAAGCCCGGAAGTGCTGGAACATTTCACGAACCTGGACGACAACGATATCTGGACATCGTTAAAGGTATGGAAGTCTCATTCCGACAAGGTCTTATCCTTGCTGAGCCACGGAATGGTCAACAGGAAGCTGTTCAAGATCCAGATTACCAATGAACCTCACCCGGCAGAAAAGAAGCAAGAATTTATCGAAAAATTTACCCGTAAATACGGAATCTCGGAAAGCGAGGCTACCTATTTTGTTTCTGCCGATTCGCTGGCTACCGACATGTACAACAAGTACGACGAAAGCATCAAGATCCTCTATCGCGACGGCTCCATAAAAGACATCTCCACCGCATCCGATATGTTCAACATCGAGTTGTTATCGAAAAAAGTGGAGAAGTATTACTTCGCGTACCTGAGGGACTAGCCCTCCTCTTCGGTATAGTCTCTCCCTTCGGGAACAAAGAACCACACCACAATCGCTCCGACAAGGCCCGACAAGAGAATTACGATCCTTATGGCCGGCACATTTATTATCAGGAAAGAAGAGACCAACACCATCGTCACCATCAAAATGATTACCTTCACTTTTCCGCCTTTCGAAATACCTTTCCGGCGCTGGTAGTTTTTAATGCGGGGCCCCAGTATCCTGTTACTCAGCAACCAGTTATACAGCTTTTCGGAACTTTTTGCAAAAAGGGCGGCAGACAATAGTGCGAAAGGGGTACAGGGTATGCCGGGAACGAAAACGCCCAACACGGCTAAAACCAGTGCAAAAGAACCTCCTGTGGCGAACAGGATTCTTTTACTCCTGTTCTTCTCCAATTCTTTTTTAGCTTCAACAACGGTAATCTCTTTGGAAATGGGCTGCGATTTTCTCTCTTCCGGTATGTTCATTCCGACACAAAAATGGTTTAAGGCTGCAAATATAAATAAAAATGTTATCTTTGCCGCATTGTTTTAGATTATAATCGATTAGCGTTATGCAAATTCCTCTTTTCAAGAATCAACAAGTCAACGTTCTCTTTGTTTGTCTCGGAAACATTTGCCGTTCTCCGGCTGCTGAAGGGATTCTCAAGAAAATGGTTGCCGACAACCGCCTGGAAGAGAGAATCTTTGTAGATTCCGCAGGCACATCCGGCTGGCACGAAGGCGAATTGCCCGATGACCGGATGCGTATGCACGGACAGCGGCGCAACTACGATTTTTGTTCCCGGTCGCGGAAGTTCGTCAGCACTGATTTTGAGCGGTTCGATTACATCATTGTGATGGATGATGACAACTACAGGAACGTAAAAAAACTGGCAAAAACGGAAGAGGATGTTGCCAAGATCCACCGGATGATTGATTTCTCCAGTAAGTTTTCCCACCACCACAAGGTTCCCGATCCCTATTACGGGGGAGCGTCCGGTTTCGAGCTGGTGATGGATTTGCTGGAAGATGCCTGCGGGAACCTGCTGGATAAGATAAAAAGTAATTTTGGATAGAACCGGGATCTTCTTAAGTCGAAATACCCGTTTCTAATTTCAAATTTCTACGAATATTCGTATCTTTGCACCCTTAAATAAATATTCAGAATTTTATATAAGATATGGCAAAGGAATTGAAAGAACTTACCTCCCGCAGCGAAGATTATTCGCAATGGTACCTCGACCTGGTGATTAAAGCCGAATTGGCGGAAAACTCAGCCGTACGCGGTTGTATGGTGATAAAACCGTATGGGTATGCTATCTGGGAGAAGATGCAACGCCAGCTGGACGACATGTTCAAGGAAACCGGACACGTGAATGCCTATTTTCCGTTGTTTATACCCAAATCGTTTCTCAGCCGTGAAGCCGACCACGTGGAAGGTTTTGCCAAGGAGTGTGCCGTAGTAACGCATTACCGGCTGAAGAACGCTCCCGATGGAAGCGGCGTAGTGGTAGATCCCGAGGCCAAGCTGGAGGAAGAACTGATCATCCGCCCCACCTCCGAAACCATTATCTGGAGCACCTATAAAAACTGGATTCAATCGTATCGCGACCTGCCGTTGCTCATCAACCAATGGGCAAACGTGGTTCGTTGGGAGATGCGTACCCGGCTGTTCCTCCGCACGGCCGAATTTCTCTGGCAGGAAGGGCATACGGCCCATGCCACGGAGCAAGAAGCTGTGGAGGAGACCGAGAAGATGATCAACGTTTACGCCGATTTTGCCGAAAAGTACATGGCCCTGCCGGTGATAAAAGGAAAGAAATCGGCTTCTGAACGATTTGCGGGAGCCATAGACACCTATACTATCGAAGCGTTGATGCAGGACGGAAAAGCCCTGCAATCCGGCACATCGCATTTTCTGGGACAGAACTTCGCCAAAGCGTTTGATGTAATGTTTGCCGATAAGGACGGCGGACGCGACTATGTCTGGGCTACCTCCTGGGGTGTTTCCACCCGGCTTATCGGGGCACTCATCATGGCTCACAGCGACGACAACGGGTTGGTACTCCCCCCAAAACTGGCTCCCTATCAGGTTGTTATCGTCCCTATATACAAAAATGCCGAACAACTGGCTCAAATAGACGAAAAGGTATCGGGTATTGTCTCACGCCTGAAAGCGCTGGGAGTAAGCGTAAAGTACGATAACTCCGACAACAAGAAACCGGGGTGGAAGTTTTCCGAATACGAATTAAAAGGTGTTCCCGTTCGTCTGGCCATGGGTGGCCGGGATATGGAGAACAACACCATAGAGGTTGCCCGCCGCGATACGCTGACCAAAGAGACCGTTTCCTGCGAGAACATCGAGGAATACGTCAAGAACCTGCTCGATGAAATTCAGGAAAACATCTACAAGAAAGCGCTCGATTACCGTGCCTCCGCCACGCGGGAAGTAAACTCCTACGAAGAATTTAAAGAAGAGATCGAGAAAGGCGGATTTCTACTCTGTCATTGGGACGGAACCCCCGAAACCGAAGAGCTCATCAAGAACGAAACCAAGGCTACCATCCGTTGTATCCCGTTGGAAGGTGATAAAACACCCGGGAAATGCATGGTTACCGGTAAACCGTCGGCACAACGGGTGATTTTCGCAAGGGCATATTAAAGATGGCGAAGTTAAAAAACTGGATCTCGGCTTTCAGGCTTCGCACACTCTTTCTGGCTGTCGCCGGAGTTACCCTGGGTACGGGAGTTGCCTTGCAGGAAGGAAAATTCTCTGCAATCACTTTTGTATTGGCACTGGCACTGGCTGTATCCATCCAGATCTTGTCGAACCTGGCAAACGACTTGGGCGACTACCTGAAAGGTACCGATGTTACCGGCAACCGACAGGGTCCTGCCCGTGCGGTGCAAAGCGGAAAAATTTCTCCCGGGGAGATGAAAACAGCCATCGGGATCGCTATCGTTATCGTTGCTGCAATCGGGCTTACGCTGGTTTTAGACGCTGCTGAGAGTTATACTCAACCGTCCGTTTTCCTACTTCTTGCTATCGGGTTGGTCTGTATCCTGTCGGCCCTGTTCTACACCATCGGTAGGTATGCATACGGCTATGTGGGGCTGGGTGATTTTTTTGCTTTCTTGTTTTTTGGTCCGGTAGCGGTTATCGGAACCTATTTCCTGCACGCCCATTCTCCAGGATTTCAGCCTGTCTTGCCGGCTGTAGGCCTGGGCTTCATAAGCACGATGGTACTCAACATCAACAACATGCGCGACATGGATAACGACAAGGCATCGGGAAAGATTACCTTTGCCTTGCTGTTGGGCTTAAAAAATGCCAAGATCTACCATACCTTGCTCACTTTTGGAATGTTTACCTGCTTTTTGCAATACAGCTTTATGTTCGCAGCGTCGCCCGGATACCGGTTTCTCTATGTGGCTGTTTTTCTTTACCAGTTCTACCTCTTAACGCAAGTTCACAAGAAAACAGGCCGCGAGCTGGATCCCTACCTTAAGCTCACCTCACTGTCAGGTTTTCTGTTAGCCGTTGTTTTCAGCATCTGCATCAATATTTAAACCGTCTGAAAAGGAATGAGAAGAATTTTAGTGCTTGCGGGAAAACTTATCGGCGATCTCATTGACATCTTTTATCCGCCGTTCAAGCGCTATTTCAGCCGGCAGTTTTTCCGCTATGGCGTAAGCGGTGCCGCCAATGTAGGGTTCGACTGGCTGCTCTATTTCGTTGTCTATAACTACGTCATACAAAAGCAGTTCGTTCCGCTCGGGTTTGTGACCATCAGCCCGCACATCGCGGCTCTGCTCATCACGTTTCCGATCACCCTGTTCACGGGATTTCTGCTTCAAAAATACGTCACATTCACCTCTTCCGATTTGCGGGGCAAAGAACAGCTCGTCCGTTACATGGCTGTTGTGGGAGTGAATCTGCTGATCAATTATTTCGGATTAAAGCTACTGGTGGAGGTGCTGCACCTCTACCCCACACCCTCGAAAATGGTGGTGACGCTGATCTGTACGATCTTCAGCTATTTCTCTCAAAAGACGTTCACGTTCAAAATAAAAAACTAAACTCTTACTTCAACTCAAGCTCTACCACGTAATCCAGTTCATCGGGAACCTTGTCGAACTTCAACAGAACACCGTCAACATCCTGCGTGAATTTTACCGGTTTCTTATCGAGGAAAACGCGGGCCGATTTCACTTTTTTTCCGTTCGTTGGCAGGTAGAACGACTTATCTTTGTAGTTGAGGATATGAACGTAGAGTCTGTTCTCTTTTTGCGTGGTGACACCCCAGTCGCGCGGTGTGACAAGCCCTCCCCTTGTACCGTAAATGCTTTCACCGTACACCTTCAACCAATCCCCCATGGCTTTGTAGCGCTGGACAGCTATATCGGGGAATGTACCGTCTGGACGCGGTCCAACGTTCATCAAAAGATTGGCATTGTTGCCGGCCGCCTTTATCAAATAATGGATCAGCTCTTTTTCCGACTTGTATTTCAGGTCGGTAATGTTGTATCCCCACGAATTGTTCATCGTTTCACATGTTTCGAGCGGAAGCTGTCCGATTTCCGCGTTGGCTGAAAACCCGGTGGTGTTGTGACCCGGCAAGTCTTTCTCAAAAGTCTGTCCGTCCTCCCCTTCCTGCGGAGCAAGGTGGTGATTGCTGATGACAAGGCATCCCGGCTGTATGCTGTGGATGTGGTCGTAGATTTCACGCAGTCGCCAGTTGAAATCGGCAGGCTGGTCCCATTGCCCGTCAAACCATATTGCGCCGATCTCTCCGTAGTTGGTCAACAGTTCGGTAAGCTGATTGAGCATGAACCGGTGGTAGGAGTCCCAGCTTCCCTGTTCGGTGCGTCCTACTCCACGGCCCGTGCGTCCGATCGGAAAATAGTCGGATCGCCTCCAGTCGAGTTGGGAGTAATAGAAATGCAGTTTGACTCCCTGCTTGTGGCAAGCATCCGCGAGCTCTTTGATGATGTCGCGCTTGAACGGTGTGCCGTCCACAATGTTATAAGGCGATTGCCGGGTATGAAACATCGAAAAGCCATCGTGATGGCGTGAAGTGATGCAAATGTACTTTGCTCCGGCCGCCTTCACATCTGCCACCCATTTTTCAGCATCGTATTTAGAAGGATAGAACCCATCGGCCAGCTTGGCATACTCCTGCCAGTTGATGTTCTTGTTGTTCATGATCCACTCCCCGTCGGCCATCATGCTGTAAATACCCCAATGGATGAATACCCCGAATTTCATGTCCTGGAACTCGGCTCTGTTTTTCAAGTTCTCTGCTGCAGGCACATATTTTTGTTGTGCCTGGGAACTGCCGGCTATAGCAACTGCCAGCAACGATAAGATAATTAGTCGCTTCATTGTTAATCGTATATATTTAATTGTTTTCCAGATAGGTTATGGCCTCCTCAACACTCTTTTCATTAGCCAGCTTCACCTCGTTCTTTTTCAGGTAATCGCCAACCAGCTTCTTTTTGTCCCGATAAATTTTCTTCAACTGCCCGAGGTTCGAAAAACTTTGCAACTTCCCGTTCCGGTTCAGCCAAAACACATTGTAAGGTATAATCTTGTAGTCGTCAGGAAGTTTCAGGTCATATACCCTGCCGTCCGACAGGATGGAAGAATAAGATGTTGTGGATGATGTTTGCGACGTTCCTCCGTAAGCGGCCGGCTTCCCGGGAGGGATCAGCCTGCATTTGTGTTCCACAAACAAATCAATTTCAGGTTTATCGATCAGGATTCTTACGAATTTATTGTTTATCCGGATAAACTTCTCATCCGCAACGAACACGGTATCTATCTGGGGAAGGACGGCATCTCCTATTGCCAGGGTTTTGCCGTTTTCATCAAAAACCATCTCTTCCGATGCTGCATTATAATTGAGCTTGGCGTTGTTCCTCACGCCGTTTTTCAGCAACACCACCCCCGGCTGGAAATCGGGGAACAGGTAATGCGACAGGGTTACCGTTTCCTGTGCTTTCAGGCAAACGGTTGTCGACAACAGGAGGAATAAAGTCAGGTATTTGATTTGCATGTTGCCTGTCCAACGATTACTTTAATTGTGCCGGTTTCATTGCACCGTACCTTTTTGATGCGATTGGACGACGTAAAGATAATGGATATTCTTTTTCCGGCAAAAAAAATTGTACAGGTTGTAACCAAACAAAGGAAACGGTTGTCCTATTATCGGATTAAAACAAAAACACAATGAATCAAAAAATTCTCTTTTCGTTATTTCTATGTGGCATACTGTTGCCCCTGCGTGCCCAGATAAAAGGAACGGTAACCGATAGCGACAGCAATCCCATTCCATTTGCCAATGTGGCCATCTACTCCCTCCCCGACTCAACACTGATCACGGGAACCACCACCGATCAACAAGGTGTCTTCTCGCTTCTTGCGGATAACAACAGCTCCAATGCACTCCTGCGGGTATCGTTTATTGGATACGAAACACAAACGGTGCCGGCGCTCCCCGAACAAACGATCTCCCTTCAACCGGACACTACCCTGCTGGATGAGGTGGTGGTAGAAGGAGACCTGCCCCGCATCAGGCTGCGCAGTGATGCCGTGGTGGCTACCGTACAAAACACCGTATTGAGCAAGGCCGGAACAGCCAACGATGTGCTGAAACGGTTGCCCGCCATCACAGGTGACAACGGCGATTTCTCGATCTTCGGCAAAGGGAAGGCAAAGATTTACGTCAACAACCGTGAGTTGCGCGACGTGTCGGAACTCGACCTGATCGCGTCCGCCGACATCAGGGAAGTGGAGATTGTGCACAACCCCGGCGCGGGATACGATGCCTCCGTAAAGGCGGTGATCCGTATTCATACCGTCCGCAAGACCGGCGACGGATTGAGCTTCGATATACGGTCTACCTACCTGCAAACGGAAAATACCGACCTGCGGCAGCAGCTCAACCTGAACTACCGCCACAAGGGATGGGATATCTTCGGGACGGTCAAATATGAACGGTATGCCTACGTCCAGGACAGCCGGATAGCCCAGGAGGCCTTCGTAGATACCCTTTGGACACAAAAAAACGAACTCCGTGTGGACGGGCTATCCAATCCGCTGACCACCATTGCGGGGGTCAACTACGAGATTTCATCCAACCATTATGCGGGAGTAAAATACACCATGACCGCCTTTCCGGGAAAAAACGGCATGCAGTCCACCACGCTGAGCGACGTCTATGCCGACGGGGTGTTTTACGACCGGTGGAAAAGCAACGATAACCAGACACAGAACAGCAAACCCAGGCACAGGCTGAACGCCTATTACAACGGCAAGTTCGGAGAACTGAACGTGGATTTCAACAGCGATTTCTACAGGAGCAGCCAATCGACCGCCTCCTCCATTACCGAGAGCAGCCAGGAGTATGACGACCGGGTCATCACCTCCGACAATCGGATCAAGAATCGCCTGTTTGCCACCAGGCTGGTACTCTCCTATCCTGTTTGGGAAGGCCAGCTCTCGGCAGGGAATGAGTTTACCCGTACCCGCCGGGACGATGACTACACCACCGACATCCAGGGAATCCCTTCCACCAACACTTCCATCCACGACGAAAACAACGCTTTCTTCGCTGAATATTCCCGTTCCACCCCTATCGGACAGTTAACTGGCGGAGTCCGCTTTGAGAAAGTCTATTCCGACTATTTCAGCGACGGCGAAAAGATGGATGAACAAAGCCGGCATTACGCGCACTGGTTTCCCAATTTCTCCTACAGCAATACACTGGGCGGAGTACAACTGCAACTAAGCTATACTGCAAAGACCGTCCGTCCCGCATACTGGCAGCTGGGAAGCAGCATCTTCTATGCCAACCGGTTCACCATGCAGACAGGCAACCCCTTCCTCAAGCCGACCATCATCCACGATGCTTCGCTCACCGGTTCCTGGAAATACCTTCAGCTCATGGTCAGCTACAAGCAGGAAAGAGATGTGATCATGCAGTGGGCGACACAGATGGAAGAGAATCCCGCCGTAACCCTCCTTTCTACGCGCAACCTGGACAAGCTGCCCAGCCTGACCGCCTACCTCACCGCTTCTCCCAAATTCGGCATCTGGGCTCCGCAGGCCTCCATCGGGTTTATGAAACAATGGCTCACCATCACCAGCAACGATAAGCAGGTACGCCTGAACAGCCCCATACCCACCGCCTCGCTGAACAATTCCTTTTCGTTGCCGAAAGGGTTCCTCCTGACCCTCGACGCCAATTTTCAGGGCAAGGGGAACCAGCAAAACGTGGAATTGACCGATCACCAGTTCGTGGTCAACCTGGGAGTCACCAAATCGTTCTTCGACGACCGGCTGTCGGTAGTGCTGAAAGGGCACGATCTCTTCCACGGGCGTACGATGGATATCAAAGCTTATAACGACCGCCTCAACATTTACCAGTTCAGCCGCTGGGATACGCGCGAGCTGGAGCTGACGGTGCGCTACAAATTCAATACCGCCAAGAACCGGTACAAGGGAACCGGCGCCGGCCAGGGAGAGATCAACCGGATGTAAAAGTACTGTTTCACTCAAAATAAAGCCTGCCGCTTTGCATCAAAGCAGATCGAGCGGGCTTTTTATTTTGGATTTCGCGATGTCGGTAACATGGGTATAAATTTCGGTCGTATTCACCGATTTGTGTCCGAGCAATTCCTGGATATACCGGATATCCGTACCGTTTTCCAGCAGGTGGGTAGCAAAGCTGTGGCGCAAGGTATGGGGAGTCACTTTTTTGGTGATGCCCGCTTTTAAAGCTGCATTCTTGACAATGACCTGCACGCTCTTTTCGGAATAGACACCCCCTCCCTGCCCCTCTATCAGGTATTCCTCCGGTTGATATATCTTGTAGTAATGCCTTAAAGATTCCAGTAACAGAGGGGAAAGCATCACCACACGGTCTTTTCCTCCTTTGGCTTTTCTAATCAGGATAATTTTATTTTTCGAATCGACATCGGTCAGTTTCAGGTGAAGCAGTTCGTTTAACCGCAGTCCGCATCCATATAACAGCTGTACGATACATTTATGCTTCAGGTTGGTCACATTCTCCATTAACCGGCTCACCTCCCGGGCAGTCAGGTAAACCGGCAGACTTTTGTTCTTCGAGCGGGGATACAGATGGTTTAGGTTGAGTTGTCTGTTGAACATGGAAAGATAAAACTTGTCTATTGAAGCCACGATCAAACGTTGATAAGATGCTCCGATGCGATGTTTCTCAATTTTCCAGTATATATATTTCTCAATTTCCGTTTCCGTTATCTCCAGCGGATGGCTGTATTTCTTTTCAGCCAGCTGTAAAAAACTCCTCACCGCACTCTTGTAATTTTGAATGGAGTTGGAACTGTATCGTTGAACAATCATTTTTCGTTCAAACTCCTCCAATAAATCCATTGTTTTCATCGTCTTCGATTTTGTGAAACATTCGTATATGCAAAAATATAAAAAAAATTAATTAAAACATAACAAACACAAATACAATATGATATAAATGCAAAATATTTTAATGTTAATATATATAAGCGAATGTTATAAATCGGGTATTTACGAAAGTTGTATATTTATTGCGTAAACGACACGTTATGGGGCATTATAAAAGAACACCCTGACAAATTATTAATCAGCAGATTATATAAAATAATACGACAAAATGAAACGACTTTTAAGACATCCGATTTATGTGTTGATTCTTTTTGGAATTTTAGTTTCAACGATTGCAAAAGCTGATACTTGGGATAATCCAATAGTTAAGACATATTATTCGGATAATAAGGAATTTAAATTAATTATAACACCCAGAAAGGCTTCCGACAAATATTATCTATGGGATTACTACAAGAGTAACAACCATCCACAGACAAAAAAGGTTTTGCGGAAAAAGGAAAAGTTTATGCGGAGCATTTCAGCCCAAGATACTGTTTTAATACCGTGTACTGGGGAATTATATCGGATAAAAGGAACTGATAGTGTTTTAATTTGGAAAAGGACATTGCTAAATGATGTTTGCCCTGTTAATGCGATAATAGCAGACGATGGTTCTTCGATTGTGACTATTGATAATTGGTATTCGAAAGGATATGGAGTAAATGTATTTGTTGTTTACGATGAGAATGGAAATGCAAAAAGGACGTATAAACTTGAAGAAATAAGCCCTTTCTCACTGAATGATTATTTAATGTCAATATCTTCAATAATCTGGTACGATAAGGTTGAATATATTGAAAATGATAAAATTGAGCTTGTTTTTGAGACAAGAGATAAAAGAACGAAAATAATGATTTATAATACAAAGGAATTAGAATTTGAAAAATAACGCCCCATAACACGCGGTATAAAAAATTGCCGGTTCAGTACGTTATTCAAGGGTTGTAGCCCGCTTCAACTTTTGTGTAACTTGACAGGAAATCGCCCGCAATCGGCAACTTTTCATACCGCCAACCGTTGAACTAAACCTGTCGGTAAATTAGAATAGTGATAATTTTGAAGCGTAATAACTTCAATTAATTATCATTATGAATCTAAACAAAACATTCGAGAGTTTGCAGATCAAGGAGATGCAAATTCGCAATTACAGTCCCCGTACAATTAAGACGTATTGCAGCCTGCTCATAAAACTTGAAAAAGACTTGGGTAAATCGCTGTATGAGGTTACCACCGAAGACTTTAAAAACTGGTTACATTACCTGATTACAAAAAAAGGAATTTCCGTTTCCACGGTAAACCAGCTTATAAGTGCTTTCAAGATTTTTCATGTAGACGTCTGCCATCGCAAATGGGAAGAGTTCCATGTAAGACGGCCTCGCAAGGAGAAAAAACTCCCCATAGTTTTGTCATTGCAGGAAGTGCAACGCATGATCACGGTAACAAACAACATAAAGCACAGAGCCATTCTAATGCTTACTTATTCTGCGGGACTTCGCAGGATGGAAGTATTACAAATCAAACCACGCGACATTGATTCACAGCGTATGCAAGTACGTATCGTGCAAGGAAAGGGGAAGAAGGACAGATATACCATTCTTTCGTGGAAAACACTCGAAGTGCTGCGAATGTATTATAAATTGGAACGACCAAGCACTTATCTATTCGAACCGATGGGGCGTAAAGGACAACCCTTGTCGGAAAGAACTGTAGAGTATATTGTGAAAAACAGTGCTAAAAATGCCGGAATAAAAAAAGAGGTATCGTTTCATACATTGCGTCATTGTTTTGCCACCCATTTATTGGAAGCCGGTGTAAACCTGAGACAGATACAGCAGTTCATGGGTCATACTTCATTGAAGACCACAGCTGTTTACCTGCATGTAGCCCATATCAAAACCAGCGAGTTTACTTCTCCATTGGATGATATAACACTTTTCTGATCTATCATTATGGAGAATAAAAAGCAAATCATAGAGATTGCTGACATTTTCCGGGATAAGAAACACGATTTCCTGACCGAGAACACACTTTGTGCCGTACAGCAAAAAGCAATGGAAGATATTATTGCCTGTCGTACTTCAGAATTTGGCGGGCATACATTGAGTTGCAATCATTGCGGTCACAAGGTTCAATCCTATAACTCGTGTCGTAATCGCAATTGTCCCAAATGCCAGTACATAAAACGGATGCAATGGGTGGATAAACTTGCGGCTGATCTCCCCCCGGTAAAACATTTTCACATTGTTTTCACAATACCCGCGTGTCTGCACAAACTGTTTTATATCAATCAGAGGATTGCTTATTCCTTGCTCTTCAAAGCAGCCGGACAAACACTGATGCAATGTGCCAGAAACACGCATTATTTAGGCGCAGAGGCCGGAGCTGTTGCCCTGTTACACACCTGGGGTCAAACAATGACCTATCACCCGCATATTCATACCATTGTTCCTGCCGGAGGAGTATCCGATGATGGAATGGAATGGGTACCAAGTGCTAAAAAGTTTTTTGTCCCGGTAAAAGTACTCAGCACCGTTTTCAGGGGTATTTTATGTCGGCTACTGCAGGAGTCAGTATTCAGGAAGGAGATCAAACTTCCAGATGATACACCCGATTTTCAGACCATAAAAGCAAAATGTTACGCTAAAAAATGGGTGGTTTATGCAGAAAAACCGTTTGCTTCACCCGATAATCTGGTCCGTTATCTGGGCAACTACACACACCGTGTGGCAATTAGCAACCACCGTATGGTAGGTTACAAAGATGATAAGGTTACTTTCAGCTATAGGGATAACAAGGCAGGAGGTGCAAGAAAAACAATGACCCTGGAAACTATGGAGTTTATACGGCGATTCATGCAGCATGTCCTTCCATGTGGATTTAGCAAAATACGTTACTTCGGATTCATGGCTATCTGCAAAAGGAAAACAAAGCTCAATTTATGCTATTCACTGTTGCCCACCCCAACCTATTTTTCAAGACTTACAGGACTGCTTGCAATGGAAGTTTTACAAATAATATCCGGTAAGGACCCGATTATTTGCGCAAAGTGCAAAAAAGGGAAATTAATGGTAAGCCCGGCATGCAATGTTTTACACATAGAACCAGGATAATTCTGATAATTAACAAAAGCGTTCTTTCCATTTAATGACAAAACTCGTATAGATGATGAGCAAAATCATACAGGGAGAATTATGCATTTACGTGGACGGTCTAAGATTAAAAAACAATCATGTACTTGAAAAAGAGCTTTTATAGGAACTTATTAACACAAATCAAGCAAAAACGCCAACCTCCCATAAATACTTTTCCCATAGCAATAGGTTCCGTTCAACTAGTTTTATTTGCCATTATTGATATCATATTAAATTAATCTTTGTGAAAATTTGTGAATCAACTTCTTTTCAATAACTTTGGTGGGCTATAACGGCGAATAAAACACTAAGATGTTATAGGGCATTTTAAAACTACAAACAATGACAAAAGGAATTCGACTGATAATATTTATAACATTGGCTGTTTTACTAGCAGTCATTTACTGGTTTTTTAAAGGAACAATTTTGCCGCAAGACACTATTGGAATTGTAATATTTTCCAGTCTGCTTATGTTATCGTTTAACACCCTTGTACTAGAACATTACTTTACTAAACCGACCGATGTTTTAGCAGCTTCAATAGCAATTCTTTTATTAATAACTCCAATAAAAAAAGACTTGGTAAACCTTGGAGTTTGGTACAACATACTATTTTTCTTCACATTTGGACTTGGCGTTTTATCAGTTATTTCTTTGGCATTATTTGCTCCAAACAAACCCGAAGACACGACACAAAACAAAGTCTCAAAGCTTCTTAAAGATTTTGTTGTGCGATTCGGAGGTAGTAAGGTTCAATTCTTCTTTTTATTCATTTTGACAATGTTCTTCTATGTTGACAGCAAATCTCAATACTTCCTTTTCCTTTTCATCTACTCCGCTTTTGTCCTTCTTGACCCATGGAAGTTCATAATGAAAATACCTGCTTTTACAAAACAAAAACCGCAAGAAGGTATTGGACAAATATTTGGTGTTCAGTCTAAGAACACCTTCCTTGTTAAACTTTACGATAAAAGACCATCAATAAAAATATTTGACTTTGTGGAATTTAAATATTCAATGGATGAGAATAAAAGTGTTAGAACTGGACTTATTCTTGACAACTATCTTCTCAATCAAGAACAATGGGTTAAAGTTCTTGTAAGTGATGAAATCAGTAAAATATTTGAAAATAAAACTTACAATAAATTCAATGATGTGAATGTCGTTTTCAAAATCACCAATCCTGAAAACAATAATTACCTTGAAAAATTTGTCGGTCTGATTGATGAAAACTCTACAATTTCTAGCATTCGCTTTATTTATAACTCCAAAAAAGAAATTTTTGATGGACAACTCTTGGAAGTATTTATTAGAGGTAAAAAGGTTCTTTATCAGGTTATTCAGGGCATAACTAAAATTGAAACACTTGAACAGAAAAATGAAACGGGTTATGTTGTTGGTGAAGCAATACAACTTGGTGTTTGGATACCTGAAAAAGGAAATTTTGAAAAATATGGTTGGGTACCTTTTATTAATTCTCCAGTGTACATTGCTTCTCCAATTCCTGTTCCTGCAATTGGGGAGAATGAATATGAAATAGGGAAAATTCCAAACTCTAATTATCCGGTAATACTAAAAAAAGACATTGCACTGACACATCATACAGCCATTTTAGGAGTAACAGGAACTGGTAAATCAATCTTTGCAAGAAATTTAATTCGTCAGTACCTCTCAGACCCGAATACAAAAGTTATCTGCATTGATTTTACGGATGAATACAATGGCAAATTCTCTGACTTAAATCCGATAAAAGTTATTCCTGAAGAAACAGCAGAACAAGCATTTAAGGATATTGATTTCATAGAAAAAGAAGTTGGAAAAAACTATAATAAAGATAACGATGCGACAATAGCGAAGCGAAAACAGGTTGCAGGTTATATTCATAAATCCATCTGTGACTTTCTGAAAAATCCTGAGACAAAGCTTTCAATTTTTGAATTGCCTGATGTATCAAATACCTCTGGAATATTGGAATACACAAAATACTTTTTCAAATTACTATTTCATATCGCGAAAAAGGACAAGTCATTTGGCAATAGAGTTTGCTTAGTTCTTGAAGAAGCACATACAGTCATTCCCGAATGGAACTTTGCAGGTATAGCAGACAAAGCATCACAATCTCTTCTGAACACAATTGCACAAATCGCATTGCAAGGAAGAAAATTTAATGTTGGACTTCTGGTTATTGCGCAACGGACAGCGAATGTTTCTAAAACAGTCTTAACCCAATGTAATACAATTATTTCTTTTCAAGAGTTTGATAAAACAAGTAGCGATTTTCTGGCAAACTATTTTGGACAAGGCATAGCAGACACCTTGCCAAATTTGAAATTTAGACAGGCAATTGCGGCAGGGAAAGGACTTAAATCAAATGTGCCTATGATTTTTGAAGTACCTCACATAGATGAACCAGAACCTGTGATAGCAGAAGTAGTCGAAGAAGTAATTGATGAAACGGAAGACAAATGAAAAAAACGCCCTATAACAATTTGTATATGGCAGGCGGGGGTTTTAGCGGTCTGACAAGTCAGACCTTGCGCCCACTTTCCTGCGGGTCTAACAGGATTTCTCTTCGAAATCCCGCCCGACCACATACAAGTGACCGTTGGCAACAAGTGTAAAAAGACAGACGAGCAGACAGATACAACAGTGACAAAATTAAAATAAGAAAGGATTTAGCTTTTTGATAGGACAGTGCAAATTTGATGGAAATTTATTTTGTTTTTTTCTCCTCCCCGCAAAAGAAGAAGGAAACCCGACCCACATTGCACACATTGCCAAAGCCCCACGAGCCAACGCTGAAACCAAAGCTTTGTCAAAGAGTGCAATCTTGCCGACACACCCGTGCAAATTTGTTACATTTGAGCTTTAAATTAAAATGGATTGGAAATTAAAATATGGCAATTAAGAAATCAGAATTATACAGCTCCATTTGGGCAAGTTGCGACGAGCTAAGAGGCGGAATGGATGCCAGTCAGTACAAGGATTATGTATTGACTTTGTTGTTTGTAAAATACGTTTCAGACAAATACGAGAACGACCCCGATGGTTTAATTGATATCCCCGAAGGCGGCAGTTTCAAAGATATGATTGCTTTGAAACACAATAAAGAGATTGGCGACAAAATGAACACCATTATAGGGGCATTGGCAAAAGCCAACGACCTTGTGGGGGTGATTGATGTAGCCGACTTCAACGATGATGAAAAACTTGGAAAAGGTCAGGAAATGGTTGATCGCCTGACCAAGCTGATTGCCATTTTTGAAAAGCCAGCTCTTGATTTTAGTAAAAACCGTGCCGGTGGCGATGATATTCTGGGCGATGCCTTTGAATACCTTATGAAGAACTTTGCCACCGAAAGCGGTAAGAGCAAAGGACAATTCTATACTCCAAGTGAAGTAAGCCGTGTATTGGCAAAAGTTCTGGGAATTACCGACCCGAAAAACTCCACTACCTTTTATGACCCCACTTGTGGTTCGGGTTCACTGCTTTTAAAAGTGATTGACGAAGCTGATGGCAAAGGTTCTATTTACGGACAGGAAAAAGATGTGGCAACCGCCGCATTGGCTCGTATGAACATGATTCTGCACGGTATTGAGGGACACGAAATACACCGTGGACAAAGTACCCTTTCAGACCCATTCTTCAAAAACAAAGACGGTTATCTCAGAACCTTTGACTATGTGGTAGCCAATCCGCCTTTTTCATCAAAAAACTGGATAAATGGTTTCGACCCGCAGAATGATATATACGGACGCTTTGAAAAAGACGAAGAAGAAAGTGCAAAAACAGGTAAAACCATTTATAAAACGCCGCCCGAAAAAAACGGTGATTATGCTTTTTTACTGCATATACTTAAATCGCTTAAAAGCACAGGCAAAGGGGCTTGTATTTTGCCTCATGGCGTTTTGTTCAGGGGCAATGCCGAAGCCGAAATCCGTAAAAGCTTAATTCAGCGTGGATATATCAAAGGAATTATCGGACTCCCTGCAAACCTCTTTTTCGGCACGGGTATTCCTGCCTGTGTGATTGTGCTCGACAAGGAAGGTGCCGATGAACGTAAACACATATTCATGGTTGATGCCAGCAAAGGTTTTATAAAAGACGGCAATAAAAACCGCTTGCGTGAGCAGGACATCCATAAAATTGTAGATGTTTTCACCAAACAAACCGATGTACCCAAATACAGCCGTTTGGTAAGCATTGAAGAAATAAGCGACCCAAAAAACGATTACAACCTGAACATTCCCCGATATATTGACAGTCAGGAAACCGAAGATATTCAGGATATTGAAGCCCATTTATTGGGTGGAATACCAAACGCCGACATTGATGCCTTAAATGAATATTGGGAAGTGTATCCTTCGCTGAAAGCGGAACTTTTTAAAGCAAACTGTCGTGAGAAATACAGCGATTTAAAAATAGATAAAGAATTGGTGAAACAAACCATTTTCAACCATCCCGAATTTACTACTTTCTCTAAAGAAATGGACGAAGTGTTTGAAGCATGGAAAACCAAAAATACCCAGATTCTCAAAGCCCTCGTAAAAGGCTTTAAACCAAAAGAACTTGTTTTTAGAATTTCGGAAGATATTCTGGCAACCTACACAGGCAAAGCCCTGATGAACAAATACGATGTGTACCAGCACCTGATGAACTACTGGAACGACATCATGCAGGACGATTGCTACTACCTTTCGGTTGAAGGCTGGAAAGCAGAACTGACCATTACCAAGCAAACCAAATCGGTAACCGAATGGGATTGCGACCTGGTGCCAAAATCGTTGGTAATTGACCGCTATTTCGGCGTAGAGGCGCAATACATTGCGACTCTCGAAGCCGAAAAAGAAACCATTGCAGCTGAAATTTCCGAACTGGAAGAAGAACATAATACCGAAGAAGGTTTACTTGCCGATGTTCCCGATAAGGTAAATAAAGGAAACGTTCAAAAGCGATTGAAAGCAATTGATACTCCCAAATTGAAAACTGAAAATGCCGAAGAAATTAAAGTATTGAAAGCATATTTAAAACTGATTGATGATCAAAGCGCTATTAACAAAAAAATAAAAGAAGCCCTTGCCGAACTCGATAAAAAGGTAATTGAACGCTATAAGACCCTAACCGAGGACGAAATAAAGCAACTGGTGGTAGACGACAAATGGATGACCGTTTTGGAGCGTGATGTAAAAACCGAAATGGAACGCATTAGCCAACGCCTTACCCAACGCATAAAAGAACTGGCCGAACGCTACGAAACAACGTTGCCACAGCAAACCACAGAAGTTGCCGAACTAGAAAGCAAAGTGAATACTCACCTACAAAAAATGGGGTTTGTATGGAAATAGTTAAGCAGCAGCATATTGAGTCAAAAATAGTGATGCTACGTGATGTGCAGGTAATATTGGACAAAGATTTAGCTTCATTTTATGAAGTAAAACCTATAAGGCTAAGGGAGCAAGTTAAAAGAAACCCAAATCGATTTCCTCCAGATTTTGTATTTCAATTAACGGAAAACGAGGTTGATAGTTTGGTATCGCAAAATGCGATACCTTCTAAACAAAGCCTGGGCGGACATCTTCCGTATGTATTTACCGAACAGGGGGTAGCTGCTGTTGCCGGTGTGCTTAAAAGCGAAAAAGCAGCAGAGGTGAGTATTACCATTGCAAGGGCTTTTGTGGCCATGCGTAAGTTTTTATTTCAAAATGCTTCTGTATTTCAACGACTTGACCGCATTGAATTGAAACAAATTCAAACGGATGAGAAATTTGAAAGAATATTCAAAGCACTGGAAAGCGGACAAGCCACGCCTGATATGGGAATTTTCTTCGACGGGCAGGTGTTTGATGCCTATACCTTTGCTGTCAACTTGATAAAATCAGCAACCCAAAGCATTGTTCTTATTGATAATTACATTGATGAATCGGTTCTTACGCTGTTGAGCAAGCGAAATATAGGAGTATCTGCAAGCATTTATACAAAAGAGATTAATAAAGCATTGCAATTGGATGTAAAAAAGCACAATGCACAGTATCCAAGCATTGAGATTAAGACATTCGCCAATAGCCACGACAGGTTTTTAATTATCGACCACAAGGAACTCTACCATATAGGCGCCTCGCTCAAAGATTTGGGCAAAAAATGGTTTGCCTTTTCGCGAATGGATTCTTTGGTTAATGAACTTTTAAAAAGGATTAAATGATGGATAATGAACAATTGCCAAAGGGCTATAAAAATACGGAGGTGGGTTTAATTCCTGAGGATTGGGAGGTTAAACCAATTGGAACATTTACCGCAATATCTGTTGGTAGAGATTTGAAAGAATCAAATTTTTCGACATATCAGGATTCAAAGTATCAATATCCTGTATTCTCAAACACTGTTTCTGACTTTGGTTTATATGGTTATTATGATGTTGCTGAATATTTTGGTGAAAGTTTAACAATAGTAGGAAGAGGTGTTGGATTAGGTACTGCATTTGCTCGTAAAGGAGGATTCGGGGCAATTGGAAGGTTATTAGTATTATTTCCTGAAAACAATATTGATGTAAATTTTCTAACTGAATATATCAATCACAGAGTTAAAATATTTTCTGAAAGTGGAGGAATCCCTCAATTAACAGGTGTTTCGATTTCAAAATATAGAATTCCCCTTCCCCCCACCAAAGCCGAACAAACCGCCATAGCCACCGCCCTAAGCGATGCCGATGCCCTGATAAACAGCCTCTCAACACTCATTGCCAAAAAACGCAACATCAAATAAGGGGCAATGCAGCAATTGCTGAAACCGAAAGAGGGTTGGGAAGTGAAAAAGTTGGGGGAGATTTGTGATATTAAAAAAGGTGAACAATTAAATCGTTCTACATTAAATGAAAATGACCATTATCCAGTATTTAATGGTGGCGTTTTACCTTCAGGATATACAGGTGAATGGAATCAAAATGAGAACACTATCATTATAAGTGAAGGTGGTAATTCTTGTGGTTTTGTAAATTTTATAAAAACGAAATTTTGGCAAGGTGGCCATTGTTATTCCTTAAATACAAAATTGGACAAAGAATATTTTTATCAAATGCTAAAAGCAAGAGAAAAAGAAATAATGGCATTGAGAGTTGGTTCTGGTTTACCAAATATTCAGAGGAATAGACTTTTTGATTTCTTGATAATTATGCCAGGTGAAGAAGAGCAAAACGAAATAGCCACCATCCTTTCAGATATGGATGCAGAAATACAGGCCTTGGAAACCAAACTGGAGAAATACCGCAAAATAAAACTGGGTATGATGCAAAATTTATTAACTGGTAAAATAAGGTTGATATGAACGAGAACGAATTAGTTTTAAAATCGATAAACCAGTTAATGGATTACAGCTTTTTTATTCCCTCGTACCAGCGTGGTTACCGATGGACTGAAAAACAGGTAGAAGAATTATTGGAAGATATTTGGGCATTTGCTATCAATCCGCCAAAGCAGGAAGAAGGCAAAATGCGTCCGTTTTATTGCTTGCAGCCCATCGTGGTAAAACAGAAAAACGGCAAAGCAGATGAGTGGGAAGTAATTGACGGTCAGCAACGCTTAACAACCGTTTTCCTGATATTGAAAAATCTTGAATCACAGATTGAAAAAGACCAGAAGAACATAAATCGTGTATTTTATGAAACAAGGGAAGAAAGCGAAAAATTCTTAACTGAAATTAAAGAAGATGATTCTGAAAAAAACATTGATTTTTACCACATTTCACAGGCAAATAAAGCCATTCAGCAATGGTTTAAGAACAAAGCCAATAATACAGAGTTTGCCACGCCAAAAGCCAAGTTTGCCACGACTTTCCTAACCGATACAAAAGTTATCTGGTATGTGATAAACGATGGCTCCGATTCCTATGATATTTTCACCCGCTTAAACATCGGCAAGATTCAGTTAACCAATGCTGAGCTGATAAAAGCCCTGTTCCTGAAAAAATGGAACAATGCCGAAGCGGTGGATAAGCTCAGGTTAAAACAACTGCAAATAGCTACCGAATGGGATAGGATTGAAAATACCCTGCAAGACAATTCATTTTGGTATTTTATTTACAACAAGCCCGATTCGAAAAATCCCAAATACGCCAATCGCATTGAATACATTTTCGACCTGATGAAAAACAAACCCGATGGCGAAGATGAAAAATATACCTTTTACAAGTTTTACGAAGATTTTGAAATAAGCAAAAACAAGAACAAATACAAAATTCCCGACACCGATACCCTTTGGCTAAGCGTAAAAAAGTACTTCTTAACCTTCGAAGAATGGTACAAAGACAGGGAACTGTATCATTTAATCGGTTTTCTGATATCGATAAACTACAGGTTGCAGGATATACTTGAGCCAAAAAAGAACAATGTAAAAATCACTATCACATCCAAAACCGATTTCAAAGCATTTTTAAAAGATGAAATCAGGCAAAAGGTGAAATTCGATATCAGCAACCTGAATTATGGCGATGATAGAATTAAAACCGTTCTGTTGCTTTTTAATATACAAACCATTCTTTCCAACGATAAATCGAATATGCGATTCCCTTTCAATCTATACAAGAATGAAGATTGGGATATAGAACATGTGCGTTCGCAAACCGATAAAAACATAACAGGCACCGACCGTAAAGAATGGGCAAAAGATATGCTCGAATATTTTACAGGTTTTGCTGAAGAATCGGAACAAAAACAATACATCGATACTATTGAAAATAACGACATTGAAGTTTTTAGAACCATATCAGAAAAAGAGCAAAGCAAAAATACTTTGACAGACCTGTATCATGTTGCCTATGCCGATAAAATTGACGATGCCCGATTTAGCTCCGTTTACAATACAATAAGAATCGAGTTTAAAGAAGATAACGAACCAAGCAAATGTGCCATATCAAACTTAGCCCTATTGGATTCTGCCACCAACAGAAGTTATAAAAACGCATTCTTTCCAATAAAACGGAAAATAATTTTACAGAACGATAAGCGGGGAACTTTTATACCTATCTGCACAAAAAATGTGTTTATGAAAGCCTACAGTAAAAAGTTTGATGAAGTAATGTATTGGAATAAACACGATGCAGATTTTTACTTAAAAGCTATTGAGGGAACACTCGTTGATTATTTACCCCAAAAACAAGTGAGCAATGACAATGAATAGTAACGAACATATTTCGGGTAAACGATTAACTTTTTTCCAGTTAATACAGGAATATCATATCCAGATTCCAATAATCCAAAGAGATTACGCTCAAGGGAGAATTACAGCCCACGAAATTCGTGATTCCTTTTTAGATGCCCTATTGGCATACCTTGAAGAGAACAAAAAGCACAGGGATTTGGATTTTGTGTATGGAAACCAGTCGAATGAAGCCATTGACGACGAAACAAAGTTCATCCCTTTAGACGGACAGCAACGATTAACAACTTTGTTTTTGTTGCATTGGTATCTTGCCATAAAAAATGGTACTGCCGCAATTAATGAACTCAGAAAGCATTTGGTGTTTAGCAAGCAGGGAGAAAGCCAAAAATCAAAGTTTTCTTATGAAACGCGCACCAGTTCAAGGGAATTTTGCGATTCATTGCTATTAGCGGATGTGGATTTACAAAAGCTTTTAGAACCCGATAAAGACAAAAGCAACAGCCTATCAAAAACCATTAAAGACAGCAGTTGGTATTTTCTATCTTGGGAAACCGACCCCACAATTCAATCCATGCTGATAATGCTCGATGATATTCACGCTAAGTTCAAAAATACAGATGGATACTTTCAAAGACTGATAAGTCTCGACAATCCGGTTATTACCTTTCAGTTTCTTGATTTGAAGGAATTTAATCTTACCGATGATTTGTATATAAAAATGAATGCAAGGGGCATTCCGCTTTCTCCTTACGAAAACTTTAAAGCAAAATTTGAACAACACTTAAGAAAATCCGACTTTAATGCAAAACACACTTACACACTAACCTTTGACGGTAAACCGAATCGGGTTGATGTCAAAACTTATTTTTCTCATAAAATTGATACAGATTGGGCAAACTTGTTTTGGAACCATACCCTGGCAGACAAAAAGAAATTTGATAAACTGATAATGAATTTTATCAGGGCTATTGTGGTGAACAATTATGCAGCAGATTCTGGCAATGCCGAGTTTATCAAATATTTAATAGATAAACGAAACGAAGATATTTCGTTTCAGCAGTATTTAAAAAATGCTTGTTTAAACGAGAAAACGGTAATTGACCTCATAACCATTCTTGATTTAATAAAGAACGGTAACCAAAAAGTAAAGAGTTATTTGTCCGATTCATTTCATTATAATGAAGCAGAACAGTTTGATATTGTTGTTAACAATGCTTTTGTTCAGGCTGGCTATGTTGAAAGGATTAAACTTCATGCCTATTGTCAATACTTAATTCAATGGAAAACCGATAAGGGTTTTGAAGATATTGAAGGTTTGCAAAACTGGATGCGTGTTATTTACAACCTAACCGAGAATACAGCACCTTATAACAATGAAAAGGAATATTCAAATTCCATTCAAGGTATAAACCTGCTTATTCCGCAAAGTAATGACATTTTAAAAAACATTTCAACACTGGATAAAATAAGCGGTTTCGATGAAATACAATTCAAAGAAGAAAAGATAAAAGCTCATTTAATTTTAAAACAAAACAAGTGGGATGAACTGCTTTATTCTGTTGAAAAGCATGGATATTTTAAAGGTCAAATCGGGTTTATTCTGTTTTTAAGCGGTATCGAAGAATATTTCAACACAAATAGTCATTGTGATTGGAGCGAACAAGAAGATATTGACTTCAAGGAACAGTTTATAAAATACAGGGATATTGCAATTAAGTTATTCAGTGATAAAGGAATAAATCTTTTCCCTGATTTTGTTTGGGAAAGAGCCTTATTAGCAAAAGGCGATTACTTAATTACAGAAGGCAGCAACCAAAGTTTCTTAATTAATTTCGACCGTGATATTAGCTGGAAGCGATTTTTGAAAAGAGACAAAAACCACGTATTACATAGCGACATCATCAAGCAAATATTTAATCAGCTTGATGCAAACAATCTAACATCATCTCTTGAAACAATTAAAAACAGTTATACAGGCACAGACTGGCGTCACAGGTTTATTCAAACTCCACGTTTGTTTAATTATTTAGGGGCAAAACGCTATGTGAGAAAAAATTCCAATCATGGTTTTGTCTTGTTCAGCGGTGAGCGAATGAGCGGAGCGCACGCTGAATTGCATTCATATTCATTTTTTCTTGATAATTTGGAAGGAAAAGAATTTGCCCCATTTGATTCAAAAGCAAATTACTACTTTGCCGCTGGTGATGACAGAGAAGAACGCCCTTGTGCTTATATTGATAATTGGCAATTTGAAAACACTAAATATGCAATAGACATTTTATACTCCTATAATCAGAATAAATTTAAGCTTCGCTTTTTCTACAGGGATATTGGTAATTACAGAAATGATTTAGTTGCTATTTTAACAAACCAGGGTTTTTCGGCTTTAAATGAATCCTATGTGCTTTATTTAGAAGAAACCGAAGTACTGAAAACAATCAATGATTTAGGGGCATCATTAAAAGGATTACCATTATGAGCAAAGTCGGCGATAAAGAGCGAATAGCCCAAAACCGGGTGGTAAAACTGTTTCAAAACGAACTGAAATACCGCTATTTGGGAAACCTTGAAAAAGAAGAAAACAACAGCAATGTAGATGAAGCTTTGCTTACTGCTTTTCTTACCAAAAAAGGCTATACCAAAAACCAAATCAGTAAAGCCCTGTATGAGTTATACAAAGCGGTAAACATCAATACACACGACGACCTTTATCAGGCCAACAAAGAGGTGTATTCACAGCTTCGTTATGGTATAAAAGTAAAAGAAGAAGCGGGCGAAAACAAAGAAACGGTTTATTTGATTGACTGGAAGAATCCGCTTGAAAACGACTTTGCCATTGCCGAAGAAGTTACCATAAAAGGTGTTCACAACAAACGCCCCGACATTGTTATTTATGTAAACGGAATTGCTTTAGGTGCACTGGAATTAAAACGCAGCACGGTTTCAGTTTCCGAAGGGATCCGCCAAAGCAACGACAACCAAAAGCATATTTTCATCAAGCCGTTTTTCACCACCATTCAATTGGTTATGGCTGGTCAGGATGTGGAAGGTTTGCGTTATGCAGGTATCGACACATCAGAAAAGTATTATCAAAAATGGAAAGAAGTTAGCGAAGAGTTCAATCCAAACGATTCGTATTTACTCGAACTCACAAAATCTTTACGGGAACAGGCTGCCAAAGCCGAAAACCTCTTGGATAAAAACATCATTGAAATGCTCAACAAAGAGCGTTTGATTGAAATTATCCACGATTTTGTGGTCTTCGACCGGGGACAAAAGAAATTTTGCCGACCAAACCAGTATTTCGGAATTAAAGCTGCTCAGGAAACACTTCGCAACAAAGAGGGCGGTATTATCTGGCACACGCAGGGAAGCGGAAAAAGTTTAACCATGGTTTGGCTTACCAAATGGATTAAAGAATACAACCCCAATGCCCGTGTTTTAATTGTAACCGACCGTGACGAACTCGACAAACAGATTGAGAAAGTTTACAAAGGTGTAAGCGAAGATATTTACCGATGCAAACCCCGAAACGGCAAAAGCGGTGGTGCAATTCTCATCGATAAACTCAACGACACAGAACCATGGCTTTTATGTTCACTCATCCATAAATTCGGCAACAAAGAAGAAGCCGACTACGATAGTTACCTCACCGAACTAAAAAACAGCCTGCCAAAGGATTTTTCACCCAAAGGCGATTTTTATGTATTTGTAGATGAGTGCCACCGTTCTCAGAGTGGCGACTTGCACAAGGCAATGAAACAGATATTGGGCGAAAAGGCCATTTTTATCGGTTTCACAGGTACGCCTTTAATGAAAAAGGACAAGCAAAAAAGCATTGAAGTTTTCGGTAATTACATTCACACATACAAATTTGATGAAGCGGTTAAGGACGGCGTTGTACTCGATTTACGCTACGAAGCTCGGGATATTGAACAGAAAATTACATCGCTCGATAAAATTGATACATGGTTTGAAACAAAAACAAAAGGCTTAACTGACTTTGCCAAAACCGAATTAAAGCAAAAATGGGGAACCCTGAAAAAGGTATTCAGTTCGGTTGGGCGTTTACAAAAGATTGTTGCCGACATTTTACTCGATATGGAAACCCGTGAGCGTTTACAAAATGGCAGGGGAAATGCACTTTTAGTTTCGGACAGTATTTACAATGCTTGTCGTTATTACCAATTGTTTCAGGAATCGGGCTTTACCCGTTGTGCCATTGTAACATCGTTTGCCCCAACATATGCAGATATAAAAGGTGAAGGCGAAAACTATACCGAGAAAATCATGCAATACGAGATTTACCAAAAGATGCTCAATGGTAAATCACCCGAAGATTTTGAAGATGAAGTTAAGAAACGCTTCATTGACGAACCTGCACAAATGAAACTTTTGATTGTTGTAGATAAACTGCTTACAGGTTTTGATGCCCCAAGTGCAACCTATTTGTACATCGACAAAAGCATGCGCGACCACGGCTTATTTCAGGCAATTTGTCGTGTAAACCGTTTGGATGGTGAAGATAAGGAATACGGTTACATCATTGACTACAAAGACCTTTTCGGAAGCCTCGAAACAGCATATAATGACTTTACCTCAAAAGCCTTTGAAGATTACGACAAAGAAGATGTGGAAGGTTTGCTATCCGACCGTTTGAACAAAGGAAAAGAACGATTAGACGATGCACTTGAAACAATTCGGGCATTATGCGAGCCAGTTGTTCCACCAAAAGGCACAAAAGAATACATTCAGTATTTCTGTGGTAACCCTCAAATTGAAGCCGACTTAAAAGATACTGAACCTCGCAGACATGCACTTTACAAAGCAGTAATTTCTGTGATACGAGCCTACGCAAATATTGCAGACGAATTAGAAGAAGCAGGTTATAAACCAAATGAGATTGAGAAGATAAAAACGGAAATCAAGCATTACGAGAATGTCCGCAAAGAAATACAATTGGCAAGTGGCGATTATGTTGATTTGAAACAATACGAACCAGCCATGCGCCATTTAATTGATAGTTACATTGGTGCAGAGGAAAGCCAAAAGATATCAGCATTTGATGATTTTAGTCTGGTGGAACTGCTTGTAAAAGATGGTGAAGAAGCATTGGATAAAATCCCTGAGAATATTAGTAAGAATAAGGATGCAATGGCAGAAACCATCGAGAATAATATGCGAAAAGTGATTATTGAAGAAAGTCCAACCAATCCGATTTATTATGAGAAAATGAGTGTCTTGCTCGATGAACTGATAAAAATGCGTAATGAAGAAGCAGAACGCTACGAAGAATATTTAAAGAAAATTGTTGAACTGGCTGTAAAAATTAAAAAACCTGAAACGAGTAGCGAATATCCATCAAGTATAAACACTCAGGCAAAAAGGGCTTTGTATGATAATTTAGAAAAGGACGAACCTTTAACTGTTGCTTTGGATAGTGCAGTAACTTATGGCAAATACGATAATTGGGAGGGTAATTTTGCCAAAGAAAGACATCTTAAAAATAAAGTTGTAAAGCCTGTTTTAGAAGATTACAACAAAGTAAAAGTTTTAGACCCCATTTTTGAGGTTATTAAACAACAACGGGAATATAAATAACATGGAAGAAGTAAAAGTTTTACATATTACTTCAAATTTATCCATTGATGTAGTTCGAAAAGACATCAAGAATATGCATTTGGCTGTTTATCCGCCAACTGGCAGAGTTCGTATTGCAACACCTTTAAATGTAAACGACGAAGCTGTAAGACTTTTTGCTATTTCAAAAATTGCGTGGATTCGTAAACATCAGAGACATTTTAAAGCTCAGGACAGACAATCGCCCAGAGAATTTAAACAACGAGAAAGTCATTATTTTCAAGGCAAACGGTTTTTACTGAGAATAACAGAACATGAAGCCCCCGCCAGAGTTGAGATAAAAACAAAAACGTATATTGATTTATTTATCAGACCAAACAGTACCATTGAACAAAAGCAAATTGCTATCAATGAATGGTATCGTGTAGAGCTAAAAAAGCTTATTCCAGAAATCATTCAAAAGTGGGAACAGAAAATTGGTGTGCAGGTTTCTGAATGGCAAGTAAAACAAATGAAAACCAAATGGGGAACTTGCAATATTGAGAAAAAACGGATTTGGATAAACCTTGAATTAGCGAAAAAACCAATTCATTGTTTGGAATACATCATAGTTCACGAAATGATTCATTTCATTGAAAGGCATCACAACGATAGATTTATGGCTTTAATGGATAAATATATTCCGCAATGGAAATTTTTTAAAGAAGAACTAAATAGATTACCAGTAAGTCACGGAGAATGGGATTATTAGAAACATATAGCCAACCCACAGTCGTAAGCACATTTGCAAGCCCACACAAGCCAACGCTTAAACCAAAGGCTTGCAAAAGAGCTTCCGACTCTCCAGCCCGAGTAACCGCCTTTCAGGACGGTTTTAGGATTGCCCACGCTCAAAAAAACAAAATAAATTTGTGCTTCGTGGATAGGTTGGTGCAGTTTGACAATGACAAGAATATAAAAGCTAAATAAATGAATAACAGACGGATATGAATGAACACCAGTTGCCAACACGCGGTATAGTTAATTGCCGGTGCAGTGGGTATTCGAGCGGCACAGCTCGTATCAAAAGTAGTTGTAACTTGATAGGAAAGTGCTTCGAAATCGGCAACTAACCATACCGCCAAACGTTATGCCATATACGAAGAGACCAATGCTAACAGACAGATTTACCGAAAATATTGATAAACAAATAGGATTTAATCAAGGTAAAAACATTTTTCTTGATAATCTGGAGATATTTCAATTTGCCAATGAAACAGTAAAAGCTATTTCGAATATTGACAAACTAACCCCTCATTCTAAAGAGTATTTAATTGATTATGCAAAAGACAAAGCCATCGAAGAGTTTTGCAGAGTAAATCAATACTATTCGTTTGACTTAAAAGCTAAAAACAACTTAAGACAAATATATTCTAATTTATTCGAAGCCCTTCAGACAAGAGCATATTCAATTGACAACATTTCAAAAGAACATTACGAAAAGCTAAAATTCTGGCTTAAAGAAAATAATCCTTTCGCAGAAAAATTATATGAAAATGACAACGAGAATATAAGTCCAGTTGTTTGCTCTGAATATACCCCTAAATTGCAACTTAAAATTTTACAGGTTGATATTAAACATTTATTACAACCGGTTTTGGATATAGGTTGCGGAATCAATGGATATCTGGTAGATTATTTTAGAAATCAAAAAATTGAAGCTTATGGGATTGACAGATTTAAGTTTTCAACCTCAAATTTAATAACATCAGATTGGCTGGAATACGATTACGGAACAGACAAATGGGGAACCGTAGTCAGTAACCTGGGATTTTCCAATCATTTTAATCATCATAATTTGAGAGAAGACGGCAACTATATCGAATATGCCAAAACTTATATGAATATTCTGAACTCATTGAAAATCGGTGGCAGCTTTCACTATGCACCGGATTTACCGTTTATTGAGAAATATCTTGACAATAAACAGTATGACTTAAAAAAACACGAGATTGAAGGATATGATTTTAAAACGACGATAATAAAAAAATCAAATCTATAATATTATGACAGGAGAAACTCAAGATAATAATGTATGGCCATTACCCAAGTTTTACTTTACAGTTAAATTCGGTTCACAAGACAAGACAATATCGTTTCAAGAAATTTCCGGATTAGGAACAGATACACAACCCATGGAATACAGACATGGAGATGGCAAACAATTCTCAACGATTAAAATGCCTGGATTAACTAAAGGAGGAAACATTATTCTTAAGAAAGGCGTTTTAGTGAAAGACAATAATTTCTTTAATTGGTATGATGCCATTAAAATGAATACCATTAAAAGAGAAACAGTAACAATCCAGTTGTTGGATGAAGGTGGAAAACCTATTATGACTTGGAGGTTGACAAATGCTTGGCCTACTAAAATTTCAAGTCCGGATTTAAAATCGGATGCAAATGAAGTTGCAATAGAGACGTTAGAGTTAGCGCATGAAGGATTAACGACAGAGCTTGAAACTTGACAGAAATAAAATCCTTAATCAGTTACTATCCATACACTAAACGTTATTCAAAGGCGACCCGTAAACGACAACATTAACAAGACAAAAAATGACAAAAACAATCTTAACAACAGCTCTAGTTCTGACATTAGGTCAAATAGGAATTGCTCAAACCGGTTTTGACAAAACTAAATTAGATAACTATTTCAACGCACTTGAACAAAACAATAAGTTTATGGGAAGCGTCGCCGTTTCAAAAAACGGAGAAATAATTTATTCAAAAACCGTTGGTCTCGCAGACGTTGAAAACAACACCAAAGCAACTGAAAATTCTAAATACAGAATTGGCTCCATTTCTAAATCGTTCACAGCCGTTTTGGTTTTAAAAGCGGTTGAAGAAAAAAAGGTATGCCTGAACCAAACTATTGACAAATGGTTTCCAACAATCATAAATGCAGATGAAATTACCGTAAAGCATTTGCTATGTCATAGAAGCGGAATACACAATTTCACAAGCGACAAAGATTACTTGACCTGGAACACGCAACCAAAGACAGAAAAAGAAATGGTGGAAATCATTTCAAAAGGCGGTAGCGACTTCAAGCCAGACTGATGGGTTCAGTTCGGTTTACTCGCATTTTACCGACGACAAGATTTCGTACGCTTTAACTTCAAACGGAACAAACTTCAATAACAATGACATTTCTATTGCGGTTTTAAGTGCGGTTTACGACAAGCCATACGAAATTCCGGTATTCGCAACTTACAACTTGACTCCGGAAGAATTGGACGGGTATCTGGGTGTTTATGCTTCCAAGCAAATCGCTTTGAAAATTACAATTACAAAAGACGGAAATACGTTAATCGCACAAGCAACAGGACAATCAGCGTTTCCACTTGAAGCAACCGAAAAAGATAAATTTAAGTTTGACCGGGCGGGAGTTGTGTTGGAGTTCAGTCCGGCAGACAACACAATGATCCTAAAACAAGGCGGTGGACAATTTACATTCACGAGAGAATAAAAAAGGACGCACTCCGCGATCCGGCATGTTAGTGGTAAGTGTGGGACAAGACGATCAAGAATCAACAAATCAAATAGAAAATGAAAGCAATTATATACTCAAAATACGGCCCACCGGAAGTTGCCAGATTAACGGAAGTCGCCAGGCCTTCACCGAGGGACAATGAAATATTGCTTAAGGTATATTCGTCAACAGTTAACCGCACCGATTCGGGATTCCGTAGTGCTGAATATTTTATTTCAAGATTTTGGAGCGGACTATTTCGACCAAAACACAAAATACTGGGTTGTGAGTTTTCGGGTGTTGTTGAAGAAGTTGGGAAATATGTAACTGCATTCAGGAATGGAGATAAAGTTTTTGGCTTCAATGATAAAACCTTTGGTGGACACGGAGAATATCTGACAATCGCTGAAAACGATGCGGTTATAAACATGCCGGAGAATATGAGTTTTGATGAAGCGGCAGCTATTACGGAAGGATCTCATTATGCCTTAGTAAATATTCGGGCAGCAAAAGTAGAGCGTGGACAAAAAGTTCTAGTCTACGGAGCAACGGGGGCTATCGGTTCTGCAGCCGTACAATTATTAAAACACTTTGGAGCAATAGTAACTGCTGTCTGTAATACAAAAAACGTAGATCTGGTGAGATCTCTCGGTGCAGACACAGTCATTGATTATCAGACACAGGATTTTACAAAGACAGAAGATAAGTTTGCTTTCATCTTTGACGCAGTGGGAAAAAGTTCATTTGGTAAGTGCAAACCTTTATTAACTGAAAAAGGAATATACATCTCAACGGAATTTGGGAAAAACGCAGAAAATATATTATTTGCATTGACCACACCACTTTGGGGAGGTAAAAGACTTTTGTTTTCAATTCCGTCTATCACCAAGCAAGATATAATATTTTTGAAAGAGCTTGTTGAAAAAGGTGAATTCAAGCCTGTAATAGACAGATTTTATACGTTAGGCCAAATTGTGGATGCTTACAGATACGTTGAATCGGGGCAAAAAACAGGTAATGTTATTTTAAAGATACATGAATGATAAGAACACCAGCCACTAACAACCGTTACTAGTCATTGTAGGACGATTCACAAAACAGACTGACAAAAAAAATTATGAAAAAAGTAATTGCAGCAATCAATATGACGCTTGACGGGTTTTGTGACCATACCTCAGGTATCCCTGACGATGAAATACATCAGCATTACGCTGACCTCTTGAGAAGTGCTGACACAGCGTTATACGGAAGGATAACCTACCAGCTTATGGAGTTTTGGCGAACCGTGCTGGAAAAGTGCAAAATTAGCAAGTCAAGGCCTAGAGGAAGAAATATGAAAATTTTATTGATGATTTGTTGTATTGTATTTGTGACAGATGTGGTAGGACAGACAGTTGTAGTAAATCCGGACGGAACGCATTCTACTGTTCATGGCAACGTAATTGTAAATCCGGACGGGACTCACTCTACAGTTCATGGCAATGTAATTGTAAATCCAAACGGAACGCACTCTACCGTTCATGGCAACATAATTGTAAATCCGGATGGAACTCACTCTATAGCTCATGGCAATGTCAACATAGATCGAACAACGGAGAACAGGGCATACAGGTCAGCGTCTTTGATGATCAATCAGGTTTCGGAGCATGTATATCAGCATATTTCATTTCTTGATTTTGGGAACTTCGAGAAAATTTCGTGCAACGGAATGATTATTGTGAACAACAATGAAGCTGTTGTTTTCGATACACCGACAGACAATGAAACATCTCGCGAGCTGATTGACTGGTTAACACAATCGTTGAAATGCAAAATTATAGCGGTTATTCCAACGCATTATCATATCGACAACTTGGGAGGCCTGGAGGAATTTCACAGACAGGACATTATTTCTTACGCCTACAACAGAACGATACAAGTACTGAAAGAAAATGGTTCTACTATGCCGAAGCACGGGTTTGATGAACATTTTGAATTGAAAGTCGGCAACGAAGAAGTGTATGTTGATTTTCTGGGAGAAGGTCATTCCTGCGATAACATTATTGCTTATTTCCCCCTGGAAGATATTATGTTTGGGGGTTGTTTAATAAAAGAAGCAGGAGCGGGGAAAGGTAATCTTGCGGAAGCAAATGTAGAAGAGTGGCCGAATACAGTAAGAAAAGTAAAGATGAAGTATCCAGAAGTAAAAAAAATTATAGTCGGACACGGGAAATCCGGCGGAATCGAGCTTTTGGATTATACGATTAAGCTGTTTGAATGAAAAAGTTGCCGCTGATATAGCCTACACTGTTCCGCGCAAGAATAAGACGACATAAGAAACCATATGATTCTTTGGATAAATAGCGGCCTTTGTAAACGGAACAAACAAAATAACAAAAATGGAAGAAACAGAATACAAGTCCAACGAAGAGTTAAATTGGAATAATTTGTACAAGGTTGGCGGAGTCGCAGCTATAGTAATCGTTTTAATAATACCGATACAACTGGTTATATTCACCCTCTTTCCTCCCCCTGAAACCACAATGGGATTTTTTGAACTGTTCCGTAAAAATTGGCTCATTGGATTATTGAGCCTTGATCTCTTGTACTATATAAATAACGGGGTTTTAATCCTGGTGTACCTTGGATTATTTGCAGCATTAAGGAAAGTAAATTTCACCAATATGCTTATCGCCACGATAATCGGATTAACAGGAATTGCAGTTTATTATGTATCTGCCGTTGGATTTGAAATGTTATCAATCAGCAAACAATATTTCTCCGCGGAATCAATGGAGTATAAACAGCAGTTGCTGGCGGTAGGGCAAGGCTTGATAGCAAGATATAAAGGAACGGCATTTGATGTATATTATGTGTTTAATGCCATTACGCTCATTTTGATTTCCATGACAATGTATAAATCAAGGGATTTTAAAAGATCTTCAGCCACGTGGGGCCTGATTGCAGGGATTTTTATGATAATTCCTTCGACAGCAGGGACCCTGGGCTTGATTTGTTCATTACTCTCTCTTGTCCCCTGGATTGTCTTTTCTGTCTTAATAGGGAGAAGACTCATACAAATGAAAGCCTGATTCAGTATATAAAAACAGAATAACATGAAAAAGCGTACCATTAGTGAGACAATTATTGATTTGGAGAGAGCCGCTCTCGAAGCATGGCATGATGGTAATCCCTCACCCTATTTCGACCCTGCCCACGAAAAACGGATCGACCGAAACGATGGCTGTCCTGACCTATAACCTGCTCTCATATTCAGGTGAGGCAATCTGGAAAGAGAATTATCGGAAAACCGCCATTCTTCACGGAACTTCACACGTCTTTTCCAAATATTTCCTTAACTTTGTCCATTATACCTGCTAAAACTTTACAAACCTATGTTCGACAACAGCAAACGCGCTTTTATAGCCATCAACAACGAGGCTGAAGTTTGCCTTATCCCCAAAATGGCAAACCGCCACGGACTAATAACAGGTGCCACAGGAACAGGAAAAACCGTCACCTTGCAAACACTTTCTGAAACATTCAGCGAAATGGGAGTACCCGTCTTTGCCGCCGACATGAAAGGCGACCTCTCCGGCGTGGCCAAAACAGGCGGAAACAAGGAGAGCGTTTCCAAACGCGTGGACGGTTATAAGTTAGGTGAAAAAGGATTTGAGTTTAAAGGCTTCCCGGTGAGGTTCTGGGACGTTTTCGGCGAACAGGGGCATCCGGTGCGGACAACCGTTACCGAAATGGGGCCGATGTTGCTCGAACGACTGCTGCAACTGAACGAAACTCAGGGAGCGGTACTGACTATGGTTTTCAAAATTGCCGACGATAACAACCTGCTGCTCCTCGACTTGAAAGACTTGCAAAAGATGATCCAGTTCGTAGGAGACAACCGGGCAAAATACACCACCGAATACGGGAACATCTCTCCGGCAAGCATCGGCGCCATACAACGCGCGCTGCTACGCCTGGAAAGCGAAGGCGCCGACAAATTCTTCGGTGAGCCCGAACTGGTGATTACCGATTTTATGCAAACGGAGCAAGGAAGAGGAGTAATCAACATTTTGGCCGCCGACAAACTGATGAACTCCCCACGGGTGTATACCACTTTCCTACTTTGGCTGCTCGACGACCTGTTTAACAACTTGCCCGAAGTGGGCGATATGGACAAGCCTAAACTGGTTTTTTTCTTTGATGAAGCACACATGCTGTTTAACGACATGCCCAAGCCGTTGCTCGAAAAGGTGGAACAGATTGTTCGCCTCATCCGCTCCAAAGGGGTAGGTATCTATTTCTGCACGCAAAATCCCGCCGATATCCCGCCCGTAATTCTCGGACAACTCGGCAACCGTGTGCAACACGCGCTCCGAGCCTACACGCCCAACGATCAGAAAGCGGTAAAGGTGGCGGCCAACACGTTCCGGTCCAATCCGAAGTTCGACACGGAAGAGGCTATCACACAACTGAACACCGGCGAAGCGCTGGTGTCGTTCCTCGATGAAAAAGGTGCGCCCCAAATGGTGCAACGCGCCAATATCCTGCCGCCGCAGGGCCAGATCGGACCGATTACGGCAGGAGAAAGGGACCAGATAATGAAGCAATCACTCATTTATGGAGTGTATGAAAAACTGGTCGACCGGGAATCCGCTTTCGAAATTCTTTCCCAAAAACAGGAACTGCTCGCCGAAGAACGTGAGCAGGCAGAAGCCGAGAAAGAGCGTATCCGTCTGGAAAAAGAGGAACGGAGGTTACAGGCGGAAGCCGAACGTGAAAGACGCGCCGAAGCCCGCAGGAAAAAAGAAGAGCGGGGCATCGTGGGCGATTTGCTGGAGCAAGTGGGCAGAAGTGCCACACGGCAAATAAGTTCGCAACTCGGCAGAACCATCACCCGAAGCATTTTCGGCGCATTTTTCGGAAAAAAATAAAAGCATCAGACTAAAACTTCATGTATTCAACATTTTTCAAACACTATTGGCTGAAAAGTGTACGCGCACCCGGATATTATAAAAACCTGATCGTTAATATATTCGTCGGGCTGAGCGCTGTATACTTCCTGGTAATATTCGTACTTCTGGGTTTTATGATGCCGAAAATCCTGGCAGAAGCTGCTCCGAAACTCGATCCCGCACTCACGTTTAACGGTATCCTGATTTACGTAACTGTCCTGGCATTGCTTTTCCGGTTTCTGTTTCAGCCGTTGAGCACCATTAACCTGCAAAGCTATCAGGTGTTGCCGGTGAAAAGAAGCAAGCTGGTTAATTATCTATTGATCAAACCCTTGCTTAACCCGGCAAACTACCTCACACTTTGTTTTGCCATACCTTTTTCCGTCACGGGTATTCATCCGGCATACGGTTTGGGCGGAGCGTTCCGGTTTGTTCTGATCGTCATTTTCCTGATCTGGTTCAACACGCTTTTTGCTTCTTTCCTGAAACGTAAATTCGGGTCATCCATTACGGGAATCGCCTCTTTTCTCCTGATCGTCGCCGGACTGGCAGCATTGGAATATTTCAACATCTACTCCCTTTTCGCGTTATCGCAGCAGGTGTTCGGCTTCCTTATCGAAAATCCGATTGGATGGATAATTGTTTTGGTATTCAGCGGATCAGCTTTCCTGCTGAACAAAGGGTTCTTCGCTCAGAATTATTATCCCGAGAACTTCGACAGAAAAACAATCCGGAAGCAGGCCGAAACCCAAAACTTCACGTTCATGGAACGTTTCGGGAAAATAGGAGAGATCATTTCCCTGGAGATGAAACTCGTGTTAAGGCATAAACGGACCAAGAACGTGCTCTACACAGCTGTACTTTTCCTGCTCTACGGGTTGCTGTTTTACCCCAGCGACATGTACAAGGAAAACGATGCCATGCTGATGTTCGTCGCTATCTTCGTTACCGGCATAGGCATGATCCTGTTCGGACAATGGATCATCAACTGGGAAGGTTCCTATTTCGATTTCCTGATGACAAGAGACATCGATACCCAGTCGTACATCAAGGCCAATTATTTTCTACTGTTGTCGCTCAGCATCATCTCCTTCATACTTACCACGCCCTATTTCCTGTTTGGAAGGGATATTCTGATCAATCACTCGGTCGCTTTCCTGTATAACGCAGGGGTGAACATCCACGTCTACCTCTTTGGGGCCACGTTCAATACCAAACGGTTGGAACTCTCAAAAGGCTCTGCCATGAACATGCAGGGAGTGAGCTACAAAAACTTCATCATCATGATTCCCCTGCTGGTTGTTCCGATGGGATTAATCGGTATTTTCTCGTTGTTTTCCGCTAAACACATCGCACTCATCATCTTGTCCGTCCTGGGGCTGGCCGGCATTGTTTTCTGGAAACAACTGCTCGAAGTTACCGAAAAGCAGTTCTTGAGGCGGAAATACGCGCTTTGCGAAGGATTCAGAAAGAAGGAATGAACTTACTCCCAACAAATAATTAAAATTAACGATATGAACGCTGAAGAAATTCAACCAACCCTGGATACCGCAATTTCAATGCCGCCACCCGTACCCATTGCAGTAAATACTGTGATTAAAGTAACCGATCTCAAGAAAATATACAACGGCGTAGCTGTTTTAAATATTCCGGAAATAACTGTTAAGAACGGCGAAAGCTTCGGACTGGTTGGAAACAACGGCGCAGGAAAAACCACTTTTTTCCGGCTGATACTCGACCTGATTGAAGCGAGCTCGGGCGAAGTACGTATTGACGGAGAAAGAGTTGCCCGTCGCGACGACTGGAAATCGAAAGTGGGGTCGTTCCTCGACGAGAGTTTCCTGATCGACTTTCTTACTCCCGAGGAATATTTTGCTTTCACGGGAAAAGTCTACGGAAAATCGGAAGGCGATATTACCGCCTTTTTAGAGTCGATGAAGGAGTTCTTTAACGGCGAGATCTTGGGTTCGAAGAAGCTGATCCGCGACCTCTCGAAAGGGAACCAGAAAAAGACCGGGATAGCCGCCGCACTTCTCAGCGATCCGCAGATACTTGTTCTCGATGAGCCGTTCACCGCGCTCGACCCCACTTCGCAAATCCGCCTGAAACGGATGCTCAATGAACTGAAAAGTACCAGGAGCATGACGATGCTTATTTCGAGCCACGACCTCAACCACGTTACGGAAGTCTGTGACCGCATTGTTGTTCTCGAGAAAGGGCTGGTGGTGAGGGATACCCAAACCACCCAGGACACCCTGAAAGAATTGGAAAGTTATTTTGCCGTGTAACGGATCTATCTGAGGCTCGGATCGTTGAACGTGTCACCTTGCCGGATATCGCCGGTCTGGTAACCTTTGCGGAACCAGTATGTCCGTTGGGCAGCCGTTCCGTGTGTGAATGAATCAGGGACGGTGTAACCCATCGCCTCCTTTTGCAGGGTATCATCACCAACGGCGGTCGTGGCGCTGATGGCCGACTCCAAGTCTCCCGGCTCGAGTTGAATTATTCCCAGTTTGCTGGCCTGATTGGCCCACAACCCGGCGAAAAAATCGGCCTGCAGTTCCATCTTGACCATGATCTTGTTGTATTCAGCTTCACTGATACGGCCCCGGTATTGGTTTACCTGATCGACAATACCCAGCAGTTTCTGCACGTGATGCCCCACTTCATGAGCCGTAACGTAAGCCATTGCCATGTCGCCCCTAGCACCGTAATCGCGTGTCAACTGGTGAAAGAAGTTGAGGTCGATATAGACTTTTTCATCGCCGGGACAGTAAAAAGGCCCCACCTGAGCCGTTGCGCCGCCGCAGGCAGAGGTGGTCTGATCGGTAAAATTCACAAGAACCGGGTTACGGTAACTTTCACCCATCTGAGTCCTGAAAATTTCCGTCCACACATCGTTGGCGCTGTTAAAAACACCAAGCGTGAATACTTTCAGGTCTTCGTTTTCGTTCATGCGCGAAGGATCCACCACCTCTTCCGATGTTTGTCCGGGCACCACACTGTTTACCATATCGATGGCCTGAAAAGGGTTCTTCCCCAACAACAGGGCGATTATGGCAACAATGATCATCCCAACACCGCCGAATGCAGCTCCCCGCTTCACTCCTCTACCCCGACGATCTTCGTAGTTGGATTCGCTATCGTTTCTGTTTATCCATTTCATACGATAATTCTTTTTACGTGTCGGTTTGCTCCGAACGTATTTTTGGTTTTGATTATACTTTTAATTCAAACGCAAATCTACATTTTTTGTTCGGGATAAAGTACTAAATCACAACTCCCTGATTTTCACGTTACGGAACCAGATGGCATATCCGTGATCTTGCAACCCGATATAACCTTCCCGGGAAACACCTTCCTGGAATCCGGGAAAACTTTTGAACTTGCTGTTTTCCACCATTCTGTCCCAATCTTTTGTCCACAAGGTGTATTCAACTACTTTCACCCCGTTTTGCGTATGGGTAACCTTGCCGTTGTCCACCCGAATAACAATCGTGTTCCATTCCCCGTAAGGGTTCACGGTCTTTGGATCCGCAGGCAGCATATCGTAAAGCGATCCGGCGAGGTGACTGTCTATTTTGTTGTCGCTAGCATTCTCGTTATCCAGAATTTGGACTTCGGGCGCCGAGCTGTAAATGGCCCTCCCTTTTTCTTCGCGGACGTTGTAGAAAATACCGGAATTGGCTTCTTTTTCGGCTTTCCAGTCAATGGAGAGCTCAAAGTTTTTGAATTTTTTGGCGAAGAAAATCAGATCGCCCCCTACCCCTTGTCCCGGCCGTGCATTCGGGGCCGTAAACACTTTCATGGTACCGTCTTCAATGGTCCAGTTTCCGGGCACACTGTTCCCGTTGTACTGACGCCATCCGGTAAAATCTTTTCCGTTGAACAAAAGTGTCCATCCTTGTTTTTCTTCTTTGTTGGTCAATTCGTTCACTTTTGTCGGACGCGTTGCTCCGCAGGAAACAAGGAAAAGAATTGATAACAGGTAGATCCATGTAGTTTTCATTGCTTAAAATTTTTAATAATTAGTTATTCGTGTTTTTTCTGACCTTTATTTCGAAAGCTTTCACGGGATTTGTCTCCAGCAAAAGCCGCACTTCTTCACGGGTAAAACCGTTGTTCAACAAGGCAGGGACAAGTTCACGGAAAAGAGCCGTATATCCCCGGACTTCGCCACCGCCGGGCTTCGCCGGATCGTACCAGCCGGCATCGTGCGACAGAAGTACTTTATGCAACAGATTTTCATTCTTCATCCCGGTTATCATCTTGATGTAATCCGGAATGTTGTCCTCGTTCAGCCCGTCCAAGCTTATCCAGGCACCCAGACGGGCTGCTTCCGCACGTTTTACGGAATCCTTTTCCGCTTGCGCATGTACCCAAATAAAAGCATCGGGCAACACCCCTTCTTCTTGCAGAACGGAAAGTTGCTCAAATGCCAGAGACGACGGGCCCGTGTGGGATGCGATAACCAATCCGGTTTTAAGGTGGGTTTTGGCGGCAGCCGATATCAATTTGGTATTCATTCCCGATAAGTTTGTACTATTGACCCCGATTTTGATAAACCCCGGTTTAACGGTTGTGCCGCCTATTCCGTGTTCCCATTCGTTTATCCATCTTTCGGCCAACTGGCCGGCACTTTCATCGAAAGCAAACCGGGGGACGAACTTGTTGTCCACGGCTCCGTAAAATCCGGTGTTGGTAAGAATATTAACGCCCGATAATTTCGACAGTTCCTGCAACAGAAGGACATCACGCCCCAAATAATCGGGAGTGCAATCCACAAAGGTCTGGCAACCCGACTCCTTCGCTTCCAGCAAAAAAGGCAACATTTTTTGAACGACCTCTTCTCTCTTCCACCTGTCGGCGGATAGGGAGTCAGCACCGATAAAATCAACCAGAAGATGCTCGTGCGTGAGAAATACTCCCGCTGAGCCGGATGGGATTATCCCGTTCACCGTCATCACCTGCCCGCTCTCTCCTGAAAAATTGCAAGACGAAAAGAAAAACAGGACGAAAAGAATAACTGTTTCTCCCGGATTAAATTTCAACACCCTTATATGAATTTGATATTCGATGATTGATTCTACAAATATAAAACAAAAAAAGTGGGAATTGATCCCACTTCCTTACTTTTTTAAAAAACCGCTTATTAATGGTACATATGCTCTTCGGCACTGGAGGATATTTCAATTTCCCGAGCGATAAAAGACTCATTTCCTGCCTCATCCGTGCAATAGATTGTAAAATGATAATGTCCTTCCCGGATGGGCTTCCCGTCAATTTCTGCGGGGATCACCATGTGGTGGTGATGAAGCCGGGCTTCTTTTTTTCCCGCAATCGGCTCGTCTCCGAGTTGAATAAAATCGGCTTCCAGCCAGGTTTTTTCAAAAGCAACAACATCACCGGCCGCACGTGTTGCCGCACTGTGGCTGTGCCCGTCAAATGCTCCGTGTATATTGATTTTATACGACTTTAAGGCAACATTGTCCGTTAAGACCGCATCGAAGTGAATATCGGATCCGGGCTTGATGCCTTCCTCTTCTTCAGGGGCAATTAATTTAATTACAGGCCTTTCGGCGTCAATCGACTCTTTTTCACACGATAAGAAAACAAAGGCGCTTATCGCTAAAACTGTTGTAAAAAATACTTTTTTCATTGTTTGATTAATTTAAAAGGGTATTTTCAAAATAAACTGGATGTTTCGTCCCGGCTCGGGGATATTTAACTTCCGGTAATAACTCAAGTGATTATAAAAAGGGGTGTCGAAAATATTCTGCACCTGAAAATCGGTAAAAAAACGGAAATCACCCACCTTCCAGTTCATGCTGCAAAGCAAGTTGATCAACGACGTTCCCGGCGTTTTTTCCTCGTTGTTGGCAATACGGTTCTGTGCAAACACGGTTTGGTTCTCCAGGCTGGCCGAATACTGGATCAACGGGCCCTTTCCGTGATTGGAATAAATCAGTGCCAACAACATATCCACAGGTGGTGAAAAAGGCAACGGATAACCGTTGTCGATATTCCGGTTGTAAACATATTCCCAATTGGCTGACAACAAAAGGTTCTCGGTAAAACGATAGGCCGCTTCCAGCTCTCCACCTGCCAGAAACACACGGGACTGGGTATATTCGTAAATCTGTCCGGCATGTGGCAAAACCGACCATTGCCCCGTAGGGTTCAGGTAAATATAATTGGAGAAGTAGGATGCAAAATGATTGATGGAGAGGTTTAATCGCCGGTTCTTGAGGGAATAACCAAGGTCATATTGCCAACCGGTTTCGGGTTTCAAACTGTTGTTTCCTTTCTCGTGACGGAAAGCTCCGTGATGCACCCCGTTGGATGCCAACTCATTAGCAGTAGGAAAACGGAAGCTTCGTCCAATGTTTATCTTTAGTGAACTCAGTCGGTTTGGGTCATAGACCGCCCCCAGCGCCCCGGAGAACGAATGAAAATTCTTTCTTAAGGCATCGGCACGCCGGGCGTAATACCGGACATCATCAGCATCATATCCGCCAAGTTGCAGGAAATCGGCCAAAGTGTCGTCATAGAAACCGCGAATATTCAATTTCCCGGAATCGAAACGCACCCCTCCGATAAGCATCAGTTTCGGGGATACCTTATACGAGGTTGCCGCATATGCTCCGGCGGTATATCTTTCAAAGTCAGGCATCAGAAAAGAATACCCTCCCACCCTGTTTCGCTGGATTTCCACCGACATGCCTGCTGTTTTTGTCCAGAACGAATCTTTGCCGAAAGACAGCCGGGAGTTGACGGACAATGTTTGCAACGAGAAACTTAATTCCAGGTCGGGGCTGACTTGTGGGGGAGCTTGGTTGCCGTAATGCGTATGGAACTTCGACCATTCGGCACGGTTATTTTGCTGAAAACCGATATCGAAGTGTAAAGATGAATTGTCCCGGTCGATTTCTGTCCCGTTGGAGATTTTAAAATGATTGGAGGTACTGTATGGATACCCGATATTAAAAGAATTTCCGTCGGGGGTCAGCCTTTTCAGATCAGGGATACCGTGTGAACCGGGGAAAAAGCCGTTTTTGGAGAAAACATTGGAAATATGGGTCCACGAGCTGATGTTTTCCCGGCTGTAGTTGGCCGACAAAGCAGTGTTTAGTTCCCGTCCGGCGGTGTTTTTCATTCTTCGGCCATAAAGGGGCAGTTTCCACGTCAGGTAGGTAACCGTATCGGCCGGAACGCGATAATCGGCGAAGCGTTGTGCCGTCAGGCGTCCGCGAAAAAACCACCTTCCCCTTTTTACGCTTGTCATTGCCGTTACTCCCGACAGATTATTGTTCGTTTTGGCAATCAGGGACACATCCCCCCAAGCCATGTTTTCCGAAGGGAGATCCACCGGAAGGATCTCAATAACACCGCCAATGGCATCGGAACCGTAAAAAAGCGACATAGGCCCTTTGTGAATAAACACCTTATCCACGTCGTACTGGTCAATGTCAAGCCCGTGATCGGCTCCCCATTGCTGATTTTGCTGAACAACCCCCTTGTCTGCTACTGCTATGCGGTTGAAACCCAATCCGCGGATAACCGGCTTCGCCACGTTTGCCCCTATATCCATCGATGAAACGCCGGCAACTTTCGATAAGGATTTTGAAAAGCTGGCCGAATTGTTTTTCATGAAAAAGGACCTGTCAATTTCTTTTGCAGTGATGGCAGACAACAAGCGGCCATGACCGTTTTTCCCGTGCACGACTACTTCGTTCAACGAATAGGAGGTTGTTTCCAGGTGGAAGTGCAACACAGTGTCGGAAGTCAGGATGATGCTCGTCGTCAGCAACTCGTATCCGGTAAAACGAACCTCCAGGGTATGTGGGGTTTTTCCGGGCAGATCAACGGAAAAAGCCCCGTCCCTGCCGGAAACTGCGTAAATTTCATTCGGCCCCAGCACTACTATCGCTCCGGGAAGCGGCTCCTTGGACAAGGCATCGCAAACATACCCTTTCAGGGAGTAAGTCTGAGAAAACGACAACAAAAAACTTAAGGCGAAAGTCATCGCCAGAACAATTTTTTTCATTCAGGAGGAAGTTGTTACATCAGTTACAGGCAGCACAGACACCTTCTACAATCATCGAAACACGGTGTTGAACAAACCCTTGCGGCAATTCTATGTTTATTTGGCTTTTGTTTTGAATACAAAAGACCTCGTTGCAAACGCAGCAATGAAAATGGGAATGAATATCTTGTTCGTGGAAAGGTTTCTTGGAAACGGCATACCTGGTTGTGTTGTCCTGCAAAACAATCTTGTGGATAACACCGGCGTCCTCCAACGTTTTGAGCGTTCGATAAAACGTAACACGGTCAAAAAGATCGGGAAACGAAGTTTTTATTTCGTGTTCAGTCAGAGCCGTCTGGCTTCGAAGCAACTCATTGAGAATGAACTTCCGACAGGTTGTACTTTTTAAATGGTAATCGCGTAAAATATTCTCGACTGTCATAATGCTATAATCTTACAAATGCAACATTGTTGCAAATGTAACACTATTTCATTAAAATGAGGTATCCGGGTAATTTAAAAAATATTAAAATGATGGATTACCTGGCCCTCTCAATCCATTTATCGGCCAGTTCCGCATCGTATCCCAACTCTTTTGCCTTTTCGAAATCAACTCTGGCGGCAAACTTGTCAAACTGATCCAACCGAAGCCGGCCGCGTAAAACATAAAAATAGGGATTTGCCTTTTCGTCGCTTTCGACAGCGTGAAGGTCCGCGGCGGCTTTCGAGAACCGGTCGGTGTTCACGTAACATTCGGCCCTGTTAAGGTAATATGCCGAGCTGGGTTTTACAGTTGTGTTGATGATATCGGTATAAATTTTCTCGGCTTCGGTCCAGTTATCATCAAGTTTGAAGATCAACGCCTTGCTGAGCTTGGTGAACAAGCTGCCGGGGTCCGTGCTTTCACAGGTTCTGAAATCGGCTTCGGCACCTTTCCGGTCGTTCTTTTCCAGGAACAGCAATCCCCGGCGGTAATAGGCCTCCACGTCTGCCGGTTGTTTATCAATAATAGAGTTGTAATCCTCCATCGCCTCATCAAAACGGCCCAAGTCGCACAAAAGGGAAGCCCGGTTATGAAGCACCAACACCGGATCGGGGTTGTTCCCAAGGGATGCCGTGAATGAAATATAAGCGTCATCGGTCTGTCTGAGCTGACGTTGCAGGATTCCCAGATTCAACAGGAGCACAGCATTATTTTCGTTAGCCGGATCCAGCCTCATGGCTTTTTGCAAGGCAACAGCAGCACTGTCGAGCCGGTTATTTTCGATAAACTTTGCCGATTTGTCGATCCATCCGTTATAGGTATCGGTCTGGGCCGATATTGAAAAACTGCAAAACAGCAGCAAGAGAAAATTCAAAATATATTTCATTGTACTACCCGATCAAATGAACGACAAAATTAGCTCATTTTTTGTAACTTTGCGCCCTCAATTGCATTTAAAAGAAATAAACTATGTTATTAAATACTTTTGTATCTGCCGATTCCGCAGCAGTAAAAACCGGAGGAAAAGTTGCCGAGATGATCAAAGATGGCCGCTTTGAGGAGTTAGGACAACAATCCCTCACGTGGGGAATTGATTTCCTGGGCAAACTTGCGGTAGCTCTCCTCATCTTTTTTGTAGGGAAATGGATAATCGGTAAAATCCGAAAACTGGCAGACAAGATCATGTCGAGACGGCAAATGGATATCGCCCTGAAAGGTTTTCTAAAGAACCTGCTCGATATCTTTCTCTTCGTACTGCTCGTTATGTTGATCATAAACGTAGTCGGAACACAAACCGTCTCTCTGGCGGCATTGATTGCTTCGGCCGGGCTGGCGGTTGGCTTGGCTGTAAAAGACAACCTGGCCAACTTTGCCGGAGGCGTGATGTTGCTCTTCAACAAGCCTTTCAAAGGCGGCGACTACATTGAAGCGCAGAACCTGGCGGGAACCGTTCAGAGCATCGGTATTCTCTATACAACGCTAACCACAGCCGACAACAAAACCATTTACATACCCAACGGGCCGCTGTCGACCGGAAACATCATCAATTACAACACACAAACCACCCGGCGGGTAGAAATTACAGCGAGCATTGAATACGGAACCGATGTGGATATAGTAAAAAAAATGCTGCTGGATATTGCCAACAGGCATCCGTTGGTGTTGAAAGATCCCGAGCCGTTTGCCCGGATGACCAAAATGAACGAAGATTCTATCGATTTCTCCCTGAGGGCCTGGGTGAATTTAAACGACTTCTGGAATGTTACCCACGACCTGAATGAGGAGGTATACAAAGAGATCAATGCGCGCGGCCTGGTGATCCCTTTCCGTCAAATGACCGTCCATCTGGCCAACTCAACCGAACAAAACGCCAATTAATGCCTGTTACCGAAAGAATAGCCAAGTACCGGGAGCTTGCCGAAAATCAGCTCAATGCTGCTGCCAGGTACAAGAAAGAACTCAATGCGAACAGTCTTTTACGATTCTTCGTCTTTTTGACCGGTTCAGCGCTTACCTATTTTTTTCATCAAAATACTTTACTGGCTGTTCTCTTTGCCGCGGTAACCGGAGTTTGTTTCTTGGCCCTGCTGGCCAGGCATAAGAATTTACTGTTTAAAAAAGCCAAATCAGAAGCGCTGGCCCGGATAGCCGGGAACGAACTCCAGGCCTTTGTATACGATTTCTCGCCTTTCGACGGCGCACCGGAGCATGTGGATCCCGCTCACAGCTTCAGCTTTGATTTAGATATTTTTGGGGAAAGGTCTGTTTTTCAAATGCTCAACCGAACCAGCCTTGCCATGGGGAAAGAAGCTCTTGCCGGGATAGTAGGAAGTCCGCTTAAGGACAGCGAAGAAATCCGCATAAGGCAGCTTGCTGTAAAAGAGCTTTCGGAGAAAGAAGATTTCTGCCTCAGCTTCAGGACAATTGGGATGTTATCGGACGATAAATTATTCGATAATCGTTCCATCAAACAGCTTTGTAGGAAACAGGAACTGTTTCCCCGGCCTTCATTATGGAAAATTGCCACCTGGGTTGTTCCTGCTTTATACGTACTGGCCATTGCACTGGCGCTGGCCGGACTGACAAGCGGAGCGGCAATCACCTTGTTGTATTTTACAACATTGTTGGTTTCGGTTATCCCCATGAAGAAGGTGAAGCAGATCCGGTCTTTATTCGATAACAAGGCAAAAGTGCTGGAATCGTATGCCGACCTGTTAAAATTGATGGAAACGACCAGCTTCGAAAGTGTACAGTTACAGTCGCTGCAACAGTCGATAAAAAACGAACGGCAAAGTGCGTCAGCTGCCATTAAGCAACTGGCACAATACAGCCGGAACCTTGATCTGGCTTTTGCCGTACCCGTTTTTCTTCTCCTGAATCCTCTTTTTTTGTGGAATGTTGTTTACGCGCTGAAGATAGAACAATGGATGCAACGCCATGCTGTGGAAATCGAAAAATGGTTCTCTACACTGGCACAGGTTGATGCGCTGGTATCCATGGGCACGTTTGCCGCAAACAACCCCGATTATGTGTTTCCCACGTTTGAGGAATCACTCCCTTTCCGGGCAAGAAAAATGGGGCATCCGCTCCTTCCGCGCCGTAAATGCGTAAAGAACGATATCAACGTTTTCCGGAAACCGTTTTTCATGATTGTTACCGGAGCCAATATGGCCGGGAAAAGTACTTATTTGCGTACTGTCGGTGTAAATTACATGCTGGCAGGGGCCGGCCTGCCCGTTTGTGCCGAATCCATGAGTTATCGTCCGGGCCAGTTATTGACAAACCTGCGCACAGCCGATTCTCTGGTAAACAACGAATCCTATTTTTTCGCCGAGCTCAAACGGCTGAAAATGATTATCGAACGGTTGGAGTCGGGAGAACACGACCTGTTCATTATCCTGGACGAGATACTGAAAGGCACGAACTCTCACGACAAGCAAAAGGGTTCTTCCCAACTCATGAAACGGCTGGTGAAGTTAGGCGGAAACGGCATCATTGCCACACACGATTTAACGTTGGGAGAACTGGAGAATGAATACCCGCAAGAGATCGCAAACTTTCACTTCGACGCAAAAATTGAAAACGACCTCCTCTCTTTCGATTACAAGCTTCAGCAGGGAATTGCCCGGACCATGAATGCCTCTTTTCTGATGAAAAGCATGGGCATTACGGAATAGCGGATGAATCCTGGAAATGTTCGTCAGAACTCGGAATTGAAATGGAAGGCAATGTTTTTAAAGTCTTGCTGCGCCATCATTAACAGATAGTTTGATTCGGCCAGAAACACATCCCTACCCTCTTTATCTTTAGCCATGTACTGATATTTACGCTTTTTGAAATCTTCCAGTTGCGCCGCATCGTCACTTTCTATCCAGCACGCTTTATAAAGGTTAATGGGTTCCCAACGGCATTGCGCACCGTATTCGTGCAAAAGGCGGTATTGGATTACTTCAAACTGAAGCTGTCCGACGGTTCCGATGATTTTGCGGCCGTTAAACTGGTTGGTGAAAAGCTGTGCCACCCCTTCGTCCATCAGTTGCTCCACCCCTTTCTGCAGTTGTTTCGACTTCATCGGGTCGGCATTTTCGATGTACTTGAACATCTCCGGCGAGAAGCTGGGTAATCCCTTAAAATGAAGGTCCTCTCCAGCAGTGAGGGTGTCGCCAATTTTAAAGTTTCCGTTGTCGGGCAAGCCCACGATATCTCCTGCAAAAGCTTCGTCCAGAATCTCTTTTTTCTGAGCCATGAAGGCCGTGGGCGAAGAAAACTTCATTAACCGGCTATACCGCACATGCTTGTAATTGACGTTGCGTTCGAACCTGCCCGAACAGACCTTCACAAAAGCTATGCACGACCGGTGATTGGGATCCATATTGGCATGTATCTTAAAGACAAATCCGGAAAAGGACTCTTCGTAGGGGTCCACCACACGCTCTTCGGTCTGTACGGCCCGCGGTGACGGAGCAATCTCCACAAAACAATCGAGCAACTCTTTTACCCCGAAATTGTTGAGTGCCGAACCAAAGAAGACAGGTGCCAGTTTCCCGGCAAGGTACTCTTCCCGGTTAAATCCGGGATACACTTCCGAAATAAGTTCCACATCGTTTCGCAACTTCTCCGACAGCTTTTTCCCTATACGCTTCTCTACTTCAGGCGATTGAATATCCAGGTGCACCGATTCCGTAACAATTTGCTTACTCGGCTGATACAAATCGAGGCTGTTCCGGTAGAGGTTATACACTCCTTTGAAACGTTCACCCATATCGATCGGCCAGCTCAATGGCCGTACCGCCACCTGGAGCTCTTCTTCCAGTTCATCCAGGATCTCGAACGGATCTTTTCCCTCACGGTCAAGCTTGTTCACAAAGATCATCACCGGCGTATGACGCATACGGCACACCTCCATCAGCTTGCGGGTTTGTGTTTCCACGCCCTTGGCAATATCTACCACCACAATTACGCTGTCCACAGCCGTCAGTGTACGATAGGTGTCTTCTGCGAAATCCTGGTGCCCGGGTGTGTCGAGAATATTGATTTTATAATTGCCGTACTCAAACCCCATCACGGAAGTGGCCACGGAAATCCCGCGTTGCCTTTCGATCTCCATCCAGTCGGATGTGGCGGTTTTTTTTATCTTGTTTGATTTCACGGCTCCCGCCACGTGTATGGCCCCGCCAAAAAGCAACAGTTTCTCCGTTAATGTGGTTTTTCCCGCGTCGGGATGGCTGATGATGGCAAACGTTCGCCGGCGTTGAATCTCTTGTTCTAATGTCATCTGTTTGTAAGCTTTTCAATGCATCTCTCCAGCCCGTTCTCCCATTGCGGAATGACGACACGGAAAGCCGATTGAATTTTTGATTTATCCAATACGCTGTACATTGGCCGTACAGCGGCTGTTTTGTATTCGCGGGCAGGAACGGGATTTAACCGGCAACGGCCTACGGCAGCCAACTCTTTTATTTTTTCTGCAAATTTGAACCAGGTGGTTTCCCCCAGGTTGGAAAAATGATAAACGCCCGATTTCCACTCCTCACATTCCAGGATGACCAGAATCATCTCTGCCAGGTCGGCGGCGTAGGTAGGTGTTCCGTATTGGTCGGCAACGACGTTTAGCTTATCGCGCTCATTCATGAGGCGGAGCATTGTCTTCACGAAATTGTTTCCAAATTCGGAATAGAGCCACGAAGTACGGATAATTATCCACTCTTCGGCAAACTCCCGAATCGCCTCTTCGCCCTTCAGTTTCGATTTTCCGTAAACCGACAACGGATTCGTGGAGGCATCCTCTTTATAGGGAGTACTGGCCGTGCCGTCGAACACATAATCAGTAGAGATATGAATTATTTTTGCACCCGACCTGGCCAGGTTTTCCGCACCGGTGCAATTGATCCTGTACGCCACTTCCTCATCGGCTTCAGCCTTATCCACAGCCGTATAGGCTGCACAGTTAATGACGTACTCAATGGAGTATTCCGATACAAAGTGCTGTACTTGCCCCGCATCGGTAATATCCAGCACATCTGCGTCGGTATAGATAAACCGGAAGGGGGAATTTGTTTTTTCCGCCAGTTGTTTCAGTTCTTGTCCCAGTTGTCCGTTTGCTCCGGTGACCAAAACGTTTTTTTGAACCAGTCCGTAAAAAACGGTCTGTTTCCGGGTGACGGTTTCCGTTCCCCCAAGATGTTTATTTGATCCTGTGTAGATAGCCATTACACTTTTCTTTTTACTTTTGCACAAAAGTACTACGAAAATGGCAAATTTCCACATAATTGAGACAGGTTATTTCTGGGCAGATGGCGGAGCCATGTTTGGGCCCATACCCAAAAAATACTGGCACAAACGGTATCCAAGCAACCACAACAACATGTGCCTGATGGCAATGCGATGCCTCTTCATTGAAACCGACCGACATAAAATACTGGTAGATTGTGGGGCGGGCGACAAGCAATTGAATAAGCTGAAGTTCTACCAGCCGCACAATTTGAAAGACCTGAGGGCCGAAATCGGAAAAATCGGCTATTCGCCTGACGAAGTAACCGATGTTATACTTACCCACCTCCACTTTGATCACTGTGGCGGAGGAACGGTTTTTAACGGGAAACAGGAGGTTGTCCCTGCTTTTCCCCGGGCCACTTACTGGCTGAGTCGGGCGCAATGGGATAATTACAGAAAACCGATGCTTTACGAAGCGGCTTCGTTTTTCCAGGAAAACATTGAACCTGTCTTCGAGGCAGGACAACTCCGGCTGATAGAATCGGAACAACCGCTCTGTGAAAACGTAACCCTCAAGCTCTACGATGGACATACACCCGGACAGATAGTCCTCTTTTTCGAAAATGAGGGAGAAAAAATCGTTTTCCCCGCAGATGTTGTCCCTACTTCGGCACATCTGCCGCTCGGCTGGTTATCGGCCTACGACAATAACGCCGCACTGGCCATGGAAGAGAAAAAACGTTTTCTGGACGAGGCCAAGACGCAAAATGCGACGCTCATCTTCTTCCACGATGCGTATTCGCAGATGGAGAAGATGATGCCTTCCCCGCATCAAAATAATCGTTGAAAAACAACGCCTGGTATTTAATGGCGTTTGCCCAATATTCCCAGTTGTGCACACCGGGGCGCGAGATAAAATCGTGGGGTATATTCCGGTAAAGAAGTTCCTGATGTAACCTGACGTTTACTTCGTAAAAGAAATCACCGGAACCGCAATCGATTATTATTCTAGTGGAGTTGGGCGTAAGCAAATGCAACTGATTCATTACAGTGTTCTTCTCCCAGTTATCGGGGTTTTCACGTTGCGTGCCCAACCGTTTTGCCAGATCCCAGTTGTTGGGAAAAGGACGAATATCTACTCCACCACTCATACTTCCGCAAGCACCGTAGACATCCTGATGGCGAAATCCCAGGTACAATCCGCCGTGGCCACCCATGCTTAATCCGGTAATGGCGCGTCCTTCGCGTTTTCGGACGGTCTTGTAGTTCTTGTCCACCCAATCCACCAATTCTTTCGATACAAAAGTTTCAAACTTAAATGCAGGATCCACGGGACTGTCGAAATACCAGCTCCCGTAAGCTCCATCGGGACAAACGATAATCATATTGTGCCAATCGGCCAACTCTTTCACCGCAGGCACTTTGTTAACCCACCCACCGTAATTGTCACTGTAACCGTGTAACAAATAAAGAACCGGAAATTCCGTTTCTTGCAAATAAGCATCGGGAATGATTACCACCGTTTTGATTTCTTTTTGCATAGAGGGGCTGAAGACATTGACCGTATCTACTTTTGAAGCGTAAAGCACTGCTGATAACCCTATTAAAAACAGGCTGCTGAATGAAAGACGTTTTATCATGATCGTGTGTGAATAAATTTTTTCCAAAGATAACCATTTGACCGCAATTGACATGAATTTTTTGAACCCATTGACGAAGCAATTGTTATACCTGAAATTAATGATTTAAAGAAATGGATATACAATTTAAAAGCAACAGCAACGGCACAGGAAGCTTTTTCATCGAGAAAGAAGGCAGGCAGGTTGCCGAACTCGATTTTGAAGTGAAAAACAATCTTTTAAACGCTTATCACACCGGCGTCCGTCCCGAACTGGAAGGGCAGGGAATTGCCGGCAAATTGTTTGATGAGCTGGTAAAGTATGCCCGCAAAAACGGATATAAAGTCATTCCGTCGTGTTCGTATATCCTGGCAAAATTCCGGCGAAACCCCGAAGGGTTCAAGGATATCTGGCACCGCACAGATGATGAGCCCACGGGAGACGCATGTGGTGTTAAACCAAAAGGTTTTTAGTAAGTCAAAAAAACGTTTTAAGCATACGGAAAACTTTTAAAAACACCTCCTTTAACTATGGAATTAAACGTAGAAACCATCAGTGCCGTGGCGCTCGGCATCGGATTGAGTGCCAGTACCGGGTTCCGGGTGTTCATACCGCTTCTGGTTGCCGGATTGGCTTCGCATTTTGGGATTTTGCCGTTGGGTGAGAGCTTTTCGTGGATGAGTTCTGTTCCGGCATTGTTAAGCTTTGGCGTTGCGGCTGTCGTTGAAGTATTGGCGTATTATATTCCTTTTGTTGACAACTTGCTGGACAGTATAGCCACGCCTTTATCAGTGGCAGCAGGCACGCTGTTGATGACATCGGTTTTCCCTTCCGACAGTGAGTGGATGAAATGGATAGTAGGGTTTGTCGTGGGCGGGGGAGCAGCTGCCACCATTCAAAGCGGAAGTGCCGTAACCCGCCTTCTATCGACTAAATTCACTGCCGGGGCAGGAAATCCCGTCGTTTCAACCGGAGAAGGCGTCGCCGCCACCGGTTTTTCAATCCTGTCGCTGTTCACGCCCATCCTGGTTGCCGTTATCCTGGTCATTTTTGTGGTGGTTGTATTGCGGCTGGTATATAAAAATTTGCTCAAAAAAAGAAAATTAACATCACATCAGGGAGACTGAGTTTCTTGTGTCCCGGATGACATACAATTACAACATCAGAACCGCATGAAAATATCATTTAAACTACTGATTATACTATTATTGCCGTTATTCTGCGCTCAAGCAAATGCACAACAGACAGCATACACCCGGGACGGCACTAAAGTATTTCTATACGACGACGGGACATGGGAATATGCCCACCAAACTGAAAATCCCGCGGATATAGAAATTAATGAATCCGGAAGCGGAATGTCGGCTGAAATAATCATCAACGATGATTTACTGTTCAGCATACATAACGGCATGTTGGATAATTTCGAGGTCTTGAGAAGAAATGGAGTCCGACTGTATGACAATATGAGTGGAAAGTTAAGAAAGATAGGTCCTTATGACCTGGAATACGAGTTTTCCACGGATAGGTTGAAACAGGTGGGACCGCACAGGATTGAATATGATTTCAGTTCAGGAAGAATTATCCGGATCGGGAATTACCGCATAGAATATGACTTCCGTACAAACAAAATATCACGCGTAGGAGACACCTTGTTTGAATACAGTTTCTTTAACGGTAAACTTACCGATATAAAGGGGCATACCCCTGGTGTAAGGATAACTATTTTCTGAAATTATCCCGAAGCTTTTATTTCAACAAAAAATTCCGGATTTTGGCATGAATATCGGTATTTTCCATAATTCCGATAAACTCCGATGCTCCCGGGCCGTAAGCAAAGATGGGAACCATGACTCCCGTATGTCCGCCCGTTGCATAGCCACCCTTTACCATTCCCGTTTCAACGGAACCATCAAGAATAGCCATCCCTCCGGTCTCGTGGTCAGCAGTAACGATAACTAACGTTTCCCCGTTACCGGCAGCAAATTCAAGCGCTTTACCTACGGCCTGGTCAAAGTCCAACACCTCTTCAACCACTTGAACGGTGTTATTTCCGTGGCCGCCAGAATCGATAAATGAACCTTCCACCATCAGAAAAAAACCTTTTTCATTCTGCTGCAAAACACGAATAGCTGTTTGTGTGGAAACCGGGAGCATATTCCCGCGTTCCGATACGCGCGGATTCCCTTTTGGCGCCGTTAGGCCGGCTAATTTTTTCCCTTTGAAATTTTCAATTCCGCTTAACTCCCTTTCTACGGCATAGCCTTTACGGACAAGGTCATGCAACAGGTTACGCCCGTCCGCTCTGTTAGCGAAGAAATCATACCCTCCACCGATAAAAACATCAATATCGGTTTTGAGAAAGTCGGTAGCAATATCTTCCTCCTGGCTTCTGCTCGGCTGATGTGCTATGAAGGATGCCGGTGTTGCGTGGGTAATGGAAGAGGTGGATACCAGTCCGGTCGCTTTTCCCTGTTCCGACGCTTCTTCAAGAATTGTTTTTATCGGGTTCTTATCGGGCCCCACACCTATAGCTCCATTGTAGGTTTTGGTTCCCGTGGAAATGGCAGTGGCTCCTGCTGCCGAGTCGGTTACGTACCGGTCGGCCGACGAAGTTTTTGAGAACCCGATATATTTACAATTTTCGATAAACAAACTTCCCCTATTTGCGGTGAGCCCCGCAAAAAGTTGCGAAACTCCCATCCCATCCCCAATAAAAAGAATAACGTTCTTCGGTGTTTTGTTTACGAATGACGAGGGGAAGGATTTAACGGCATACGCTTCCCCACCCTGATACAACGTAACGTCTTTGGTTTTTTCCTGTGCAAAAGAGCTGAAGCTGCAAAGCAACATCACTCCCGCAGCCAATGCGATTGTTACCTGTCGTTGTTTCATAATCTACTTTGTTATAACAATGATTCGGGATCTAAATTGTCGTGTTCAATATCCAGAAAATACTTATAAGTGCCTACTCTCAGTTCGGCACAGGCATCGTAATCGCAGACGATAATCCCTTTTTGATGCAACTGCAGCGCGCTGATCGTCCACATCTGGTTGATGGGGCCCTCAACAGCATGATACAGTGCACGCGCTTTGTGATGGCCGTTCACCAGAATCAACACCTCTTTAGCATCGAGAACCGTCCCCACTCCCACTGTGAGAGCCGTCTTAGGCACCTTGTTCACATCGTTATCGAAAAAGCGTGAATTGGCGATGACGGTATCGGTTGTGAGCGTTTTGATTCGTGTACGTGAGGAAAGTGACGACCCCGGCTCATTAAAGGCGATGTGTCCGTCGGGGCCTATCCCACCGAGGAACAAGTCTACGCCACCGGCATCTTTCATGGCATCTTCGTACGCCCTGCATTCGGCTTCCGGATCCTCCGCCATACCGTTGAGGATATGCACATTTTCCTTCTTGATATCGATATGGTTGAAAAAGTTTTGCCACATGAACGTGTAATAGCTCTGCGGATGGTCTTTGGGTAAACCTATGTATTCATCCATATTGAAAGTTATCACGTTCTCAAACGACACCACGCCTGACTCGTACAGCTTAATCAACGCTTTGTATGTCAAAAGCGGTGAAGAACCGGTAGGAAGCCCCAATACAAAGGGTTTTTCCGAAGTTGGATTCGCCTTGTTAATTTTTGCAGCGATGTAGTTTGCTGCCCACTGTGCCATTTGGTTGGCATCGGATTGAATAATTAGTCGCATATATTTTTAAAAAATAATAAGTTATAATTGCAAATCGTTAATGGTCAATGACAGGTAGTCTTATGCGGTATGACGGCATCGCCCGAATGAAGCCTCTCAGCCATAGCCTTACCTAACGCATACGCATTTTCCATCACGTTTCTGTTCAGTGACTGCTTCATCTCCACCGACTCACAAATCGTTTCGAACTCCATGCCTTCAGCAAATGCTTTCAACTCTCTTTTGGCTCCATCTGCCCAGGTATGTCCACTGAAAAAACTGAAAAATTTATTTTTCACGTTCCGGTTTTGTAAAGCCGACAACAAGCTTTCCACAGCCGGGTAAAGTTTATTGTTGTACGTGGGTGAGCCGATTATGAGCCCTCGATATTTAAAGATATCCCTCAACACTTCCGACTCGTGGCTCTTGGAAACGTTGTGCATAATGATGTTCCTGGCGCCGTTTTCGGCTGCCGCTGCGGCAATGATTTCTGCCAATTGTTCCGTGTTTCCGTACATGCTTCCGTATGCAATGACCAATCCGTTTTCAGACTCGTACCGGCTTAACCGGTCGTAAAGCGACACCACTTTCCCAAGGGTATCGGGTTGCGTCCATACGGGGCCGTGAGTAGAACAAATTGTCTCGATCCCCATCCCGCTCAGTTTTTTCAGAGCAGCCTGTACAGGAGATCCGAATTTCCCTACGATGTTGGAATAATACCGGATCATTTCATCCCAGTATCGCTCCGGATTGAGTTGTATATCCGTTACCCCTCCGTCTAGAGTGCCAAATGTACCGAAAGCATCTGCAGAGAACAATGTTTTTGATTCTTTTACGTAAGTCATCATTGTCTCCGGCCAATGGACCATGGGGGTCAGGTAAAACTGAAGGTTGTTTTTTCCCAGGTTCAGTTCTTCTTTATCTTCTATGACAACTACATTATCAGTAATACCGTAATACCCTTTCAGCATTTCCGCTGTACGGCTGTTTCCCACTATTTTTATCTGGGGATAACGGGTCTTAAGCAGTTCCACGGAACCGGAATGATCAGGCTCCATATGATTGACGATAAGATAATCGATTTGCTTGTCCCCTAAAACGGAACGGATTTTATTGAAAAAAACATCTGCATAACAGATATCCACGGTATCTATCAACGCAATTTTTTCGTCGTTAATGATGTACGAATTATAAGATACTCCTTTTGGTAAGGGCCAAAGATTTTCGAAAAGATGTTTTGTCCGATCGTTTACTCCGACGTAAAACAGGTTCTCTTTGATTTCAAATGGTTTGTACATTACAGTCTAAAGTATAAAGTTTACAGTTTAAAAGTTTAACGTCTTCATTTCCTTCGCTCTTAACCCTATTTCTTCGGTTTAACGTTTTGGCTGTAATCTGCATTGATCTTCTCTTTCTGAACCGGAAGTTCAGCTTTCCTTTTCATTGACCGCCAAATCAGCCACAATCCCCAGATAATAAACGGTATGCTGAGCCATTGCCCGAGGATTAATCCTGTATTTTCACGCATGGCAATTTCGGAATCCACTTGTACATTTTTAACAAATTCAATAAAAAACCTGGCTATAAAAATCAATGCAATGCCTACACCAAGAATCAATCCCTGTCGATTTTTGGCGTTCGTTTTCCAGTACATATACATGGTAATTCCGAAAACGAGAAGGTATATCAAGGCTTCGTAAATTTGCGTTGGATGAGAAGGTTCTGTATAGACCGGTTCTGCGCCGCGCATCCATAATCCCACATTATCAATAAAACGGAATCCCCAGGGCAGATCGGTGGGGCCGCCGTAAATTTCGTGATTCATCAGGTTCCCAAAACGAATCATCGCAGCGGTGAACCCTGTGGGGACCATTACCCGGTCGAAAGTCCAAAGCATGCTCTTTTTGGTGACCCTTTTTGAATACAGCCAAACGGCAATAATAATGCCGATGACCCCTCCGTGACTTGCCAACCCTCCTTCCCAGATTTTCAACATCTCCACGGGGTTTGCCAGGTAATATTCCGGTTCGTAAAACAAACAGTGTCCCAACCGGGCACCAAGAATGATCCCAAGCATCATGTAGACAAAAAGTGAATCGAACCACTTTTCGGGAAGTTTTTCACTCTTGTAGATTCTCTGTACAATGTACACGGCCACAATTAACCCGATAACCCAAAGTAATCCGTACCAACGGATTTCACGGCTTAAAACAGTAAAAATTGTAGGATCTACATTCCATGTTACGGTTAATAATGTATTCATCTGTGTTGAATTTGGAGCAAAGATAAGAAAATTAAACCAATTTCTTAATCCATTTTTCCCTGTCGCCTGGAAGAAGGTCTACAACAGGTATTTCTATTAATGTATAGGCACCCGGCTTTTGTTTTACAGCAGCCCTGGCACACCCGACCATTACCTGTGCGGTCAACGCGGGGTTGTTTATGCGCATATCGAACCTGAAAAGCTGGTTCTGTGTATTTCCGGATACCCCTTTACGTTCCATCAACACGCCGTGTCCCATATCTTTTAATGCTTCCACGTTCTCTACCCGAAAAACGTGTGTTTCATCGTGTGCGAAGTAATCATCGGATTGAATGGCTTTAGCTACCTGGTCAAAATCATAACCATCATTCAGCTCGATGTAAACCATCCGGCGATGAACTCCCGTTCCGGTTGGGATAGTCATTGAAAGTGCCGCTTTAACACCCTCAATCGCTTTTACAGCTACCGTATGTCCCATGCTCATTCCCGGGCCGAAATTGGTATAAGTTATTCCCTTGGGCGCCATGGCCTCCATCAACGTGCGGACAACGGAATCGCTTCCAGGATCCCATCCGGCGGAAACGATAGAAACGGCATTGTGTTGTTTCGCAACGTCGTTTAACGAATGGCGTAAATCTACAATGCCTCCGTGAATATCATAACTGTCCACCGTGTTAATTCCCAACGCCAGACATTCTTTGGCAAATTTCTCCACGCTTCGCGTAGGGGTACAGAGTAACGCAACATCCGTATTTTTCAATTGCGATATCGAGTTTACGACTTCAAATCCTTTCAACTCGGCAGGCACATTCGTTGCATCACGACGCACAATTCCCGTAATTTCAAAATCCGGGGCATCGATCAACGATTCCATTACGTATTTCCCAATATTGCCGTAACCGATAACGGCAGCTCTGATTTTTTTCATTTTCTTATAATTTTGATGCACAAAAATAGTAAAAAATGCGGATTCTTGCCGGCTCATAATCCCGGATATTTCTGCTCAATCACAAATCAGTATGTAAAAGTCTACAGTGTTGCATTTTTTTCTGTACTTTTACTTTTCGAAATACGGACAACCTTTGTGTCTTCTATTCTCACTAAATATAAAGTGTTTTATTTCCGGGGAGGTTTTTCTCGAAAGGAAAGTGGTATTGAATCTAACTTTTAAATGATAATAATATGAAAGCATTACTTGTTTATCTACTGATACCCTTGTTGGTTTTCTTTTCCTGCAATTCAAATCCCCAAGAAGGAGCTGTTGCCTCACCTGAAAAAATAATTTTCGATACGGACATGGGGCCCGATTATGATGATGTGGGAGCAATAGCCATCCTGCATGCCTTGGCAGATTTGGGGGAATGCGAAATTTTAGCCACACTGGCAAGTGACGGTCATCCCAGTATAGCACCTACCATCGAAATGTTTAACCGTTACTACGGAAAAGGGGGCATTCCTGTTGGAATTCCCGATAACGGTGTAGCAAATTTCACGGCATCCAACAATTGGAACGACTCCCTGCTGGTAAGATTTGCTCCCGATTTAAAATCTAAAACGGATTATCCGAAAGCGAGCGAGATTTATAGGAAGGTACTGGCTTCACAGCCGGATAAAAGCGTGACCATCGTAACCGTTGGATTTACAACCAACCTGGCAGAATTACTAAAAACCGGGAATGATGATTATTCTCCGTTATCGGGTGTAGAACTGGTTAAAAAGAAAGTAAAAAAATGGGTTGCCATGGCCGGACGGTTTCCCGAGGGCCGGGAATTCAATGTATTTATAGATTCGGTCTCTTCTTCTTATGTATTGGAGCGCTGGCCAACACCCATTCTTTTCAGCGGTTTTGAAATAGGAGAGCGTATTTTTACCGGAAGCAAGGTGGCAGAAAAAAATGATCAAAACAATCCGGTTTCCTGGGCGTACAAGTATAATTTAGCCACATACGAAAATAAACCCGTAAAAAACAGGATGTCCTGGGACCAGACAGCAGTTCTTTGCGCCATTCGCGACCCCGAAAGATATTTTTATGTATGTGGCCCCGGAAAAATTATCGTCAATCCCTCCGGGTATAACAACTGGGATCCGGACTCAACTAAGGATCACTATTTTTTAGTCCACAAATATCCTTATCAGGACATCTCCGATACGTTAGAGGGGTTAATGATGTACCAGCCTAAATGATATAAAATCACCCTGTTATCACTGTCTCATCATTATCATCTTCACCGTCTTCTTCCCAAAGGACTTCCGGTTTTTGCGGGCCCCTGCTTCTGAAAACAAAAGCAACGATGAGCCCTGCTGCCGCCCCCGACAAATGGGCTTCCCACGAAAGGTTTACATCGATATATTCGGTAATCGGGAAAATACTCCAGACGGTACTTCCATAAACAAAAGCCACCACCATGGATACGGCAACAAGCGGAATATATTTTCGGAACAACCCGCTGAAGAACAAAAAGAAAACCAGTGCAAAGATTAAACCGCTTGCGCCCACGTGGTATGAGTTCCGACCTATCAGCCACGTAAAAAAGCCGCTCAATAGCCAAAGTAAAGTGAGTGACTTAAAGGCTATCTGATTGTAAAAATAGAATAACAACGAAAACAAAACCAGCATCGGAAATGTATTTGAGACAAGGTGTGAAAGCGATCCATGTATAAAAGGCGAGAAAACTATACCGGCCAAACCGTTCAGTTGACGGGGGTAAATTCCCAGAAGTGAGAAATTAAAACGAAAAATGCGGGCATAATCAATCAGAAAAGTCAACCAGACCAGCACACATATTACCAGTGCGGGAATCGTTGCCAGACGAATCCTTTTTTTCTGCCACCTTTCTGTATGTATTGTTGCATTATCCATAGGTGCAAAACTAAATAAAAAGAACCGTTTTTCGCCGGAAATTACCCAAAAAACAAAAAAGAAGCAGGAAGAAAAAAAAGAGTTTATTATTTGCCGAATCAACGGCAATTAACTATCTTTCGAACATCAAAACTAAAGTGGTATATTTCTAATTCCTCTATCAACTATGAGTTATCTTAAATTCGATAAGGACCTGATGATTAACCTGGAGTACTCCCTGTATCGCAACATACTGAGGACTAACAGAAAAGGGGCTTATCAAAACACATCGATCTCGGGTTGCAATACATCGAAATATCAGGGACTTCTGGTGATGCCGGTACCCTTTCTGGACGACGACAATCACCTGATCCTCTCTTCTATTGATGAAACCGTTATACAGCACGGTGCACAATTCAATTTAGGAATCCACAAATACAACGACGACAACTACAGCCCGAAAGGGCACAAATACATCCGTGAATATAATATCGATAGTGTTCCAAAAACTATTTACCGTGTAGGAGGCGTTATTCTTTCTAAAGAGATTATGTTTTCATCGAAAGAAAACCGGCTCATGATCCGGTACAAGTTGATGGATGCCCATTCGCCGACCACCATGCGGTTCAAACCCTGTATGGCATTTCGGAACATTTCACAGTTAACCAGGCAAAACGATCAGGTGGACCGTTCATACCGCGAAGTGGAGAATGGAATCAGCACCAGTATGTATTATGGTTATCCCGAATTTTTCATGCAATTCAACAAGAGAGTCGACTTTATGTACCAACCCTACTGGAATCAGGGCGTGGAGTACATTCAAGATATGCAAAACGGAGATACGTTCAAGGAGGACCTGTATGTTCCCGGGTATTTTGAGATGCCAATTGCAAAAGGCGAGGAGGTAATTTTTTCTGCTGGTGACATTCTGGTAAACACCTCTGCCCTTACCGATGAATTTAACGCTGAACTTAAAAAACGCACGCCAAGGTCTAGTTTTTACAATTGCCTGAAAAACTCCGCCCATCAGTTTTATTACATTCCCAAAACGGATGAGATGTACCTGCTGGCCGGCTATCCCTGGTTCAAGGTACGCGCCCGGGATCAGTTTGTGTCGTTGCCCGGTTGCACCCTGTCGGTGGGCAGGCCCGATGACTTTACAAAAATCATGGATTCGGCCATACCCCATATTCAGGATTTTTTGAACGACAAACCGCGGAAAAACATTATAAAACAGATAGACGACCCTGATGTCTTGTTGTGGGTAACCTGGGCACTGCAACAATACTGGAAAGAAAACAAGCCCGTTTTTAAAGAAAAATATGTCGACTTTCTTTTTTCCATAATCAATTTTATTTTGTCAAACAAGCATCCCAACTTAACTGTTGACCCTGAGAACGGATTAGTCTCAACGTACGGACGTGATGTTGCCGTGAGCTGGATGAATGCGGTGCAAAACGGCAAGCCTGTCACTCCAAGATCGGGATACCTGGTTGAATTCAATGCTTTGTGGCACAATGCACTTAAATTTGCGGAAGAGGTGGCCGCTGCGACAAATAAAGAAGTTCTGGCTACAACATACGAAGAGAAAGCCTTGAAGGCGCAACAGTCGTTTATCGAAACATTTCTCAACGATGCCGGCTATTTATATGATTATGTGGATGGCACTTATGCAGACAGGAATGTTCGTCCCAATATGATTTTTGCTGTTTCTATGGACTATTCGCCGCTGGACAGGCGTCAGAAAAAATTGGTGATCGATTTCGTCACCAAAGAGTTGCTTACCCCGGTGGGCATACGTTCTTTAAGCCCGAAAGGCTATAACTACCGCCCTCGTTATGCAGGAACATCTGAAGAAAAAGAATATGCCTATTTCAACGGGTGTGCTTTTCCCTGGCTTATAGGAGCTTACATTGAAGCGTACCTGAAAGTGTTCAGCATGAGCGGACTCTCCCTGGCAGACCGGGTAATGATTGAGCTGGAAGATCAGATGCAAAACGATTGCATTGGAACCTTGTCTGAATTTTACGATTCCAGCCCCCCGTTTTATGCCCACGGAGGATATTCTTTTGCCATGAGTGTTTCAGAAACTTTACGTGCAAAGAGACTCATCAGATCATTTGGGTAAACCTTGCGGAAAACGATGAATCGTAAATGAAGAACTATTGAACTACAAAAGAATATAAAACACGATAGAATGAAAGCGTTGATGTTAGGGTGGGAATTTCCGCCTCATATACTGGGTGGGCTTGGAACCGCAAGTTATGGATTAACCAAGGGTATGGCTAAGCAGGAAGATATGGAAATCCTGTTTGTCATTCCCAAGCCCTGGGGTGACGAAGACCAAAGTTTTCTGAAAATAATTGGCTGTAACAATACTCCCGTCGTATGGCGCGACGTGAGCTGGGAAACTGCCAAGGCCAGGCTCGAGAAATATATGAACCCCGAGGAATATTTTTGGATGCGTGATAACATTTACGCTAACTTCAACTATATGAACACCAACGACCTGGGATGTCTGGAATTCTCAGGAAGGTACCCAAACAATATCCTGGAGGAGACCAACAATTACTCCATCGTTACGGGTGTTATTGCCCGGACGTATGAATACGACATTATCCATGCGCACGATTGGCTCACCTATTCCTCAGGCCTCCACGCAAAAAGCGTAAGTGGAAAACCGCTGGTCATTCATGTGCACGCAACGGAGTTCGACCGCAGCCGCGGCAAGCCTAATCCTACTGTTTACGGAATCGAGAAGAACGGAATGGATCACTGCGACCACATTATCTGTGTAAGCAACCTTACCCGCAAAACCGTCATTGAGAACTATCATCAACCCGAATGGAAAGTATCCACCGTCCACAACGCCGTTGAGCCGTTGAGCCCGGAGATTGAAGCGATCGAACGGATATCGGGAGTGAAGGAAAAAGTCATTACCTTCCTGGGACGGATTACCATGCAAAAAGGCCCGGAGTTTTTTGTAGACGCGGCCACTCAGGTACTAAGAAGGACCAAGCACATCCGGTTCGTGATGGCGGGGAGCGGCGACATGATGAACCAGATGATACGTTTGGTTGCCGATCGGGGAATTGCTGACAGATTCCACTTTACCGGGTTCCTTCGAGGCGAACAGGTCTATGAAATGCTGAAATCGAGCGATGTATATGTTATGCCTTCGGTATCAGAACCTTTTGGTATTTCACCGCTTGAAGCTATGCAGTGCGGTGTGCCAAGTATAATCTCCTACCAGTCGGGTTGTGCAGAGATACTGAATAACGTCATTAAAACCGACTACTGGGATGTTGACGCCATGGCGGACGCCATGTATTCGATTTGTACGTACCCGGGTATGGCGGAATTTCTCAAAGAGGAGGGAAAACGAGAGGTGGACAGTATCGTTTGGGAGGATGCCGGGAAAAAAATCCGGGCCATCTACGACAGCCTGGTGTGAAGACAAGAAGACAGTAAAAATCTAACAGTCTAAAAAAATATGAAAACAATTTGCTTTTATTTTCAAATCCATCAACCGTACCGGTTAAAAAGATACCGTTTCTTCAATATCGGAAGGGACCACTATTATTACGATGATTATTCAAACGAAGACATCATGCAGCAGATAGCTGCCCGGTCTTTCATCCCGGCAAACCGCATGCTGCTCGATTTAATAAACACCTATAAGGGGAAGTTTAAATTTGCCATATCGGTTTCAGGAGTAGCTCTTGACCAGATGGAAGTGTATGCTCCGGAAGTAATCGACGGACTGAAGGAATTAAGCAGAACCGGCGCTGTTGAGTTTTTAGCCGAAACATACTCACACTCCCTTTCAAGCCTGATCGATCCTGTAGAATTTCAAAGCCAGGTGCAGCAACAAACGCAGAAGATCAAATTACTTTTCGATCAGAAACCAAAAGTTCTGCGAAATACGGAAATGATCTTTTCAGACGATATCGCTGAAATGGCTTACAACATGGGCTACACTAAAATGGTTTCTGAAGGAGCTAAACTCATCCTCTCCTGGAGAAGCCCCAACTATGTGTACAAATCCGAAAATCAACCCAACATGAAACTATTGCTGCGCAACTCACAGTTCAGCGACGACATTTCGCTCCGATTTTCAGATTATACGTGGAAAGAATATCCGTTAACGGCGGAAAAATACATATCGTGGATTGCTGCAACTTCACCGCAGGAAGAGGTATTCAATATTTTCATGAATTATGAAACGTTCGGGAACCTCCAACCGGCTCATTCGGGAATATTTGAATTTATGAAAGCACTGCCTAAATTTGCTTTCGACAAAGGCATTGAGTTTTCCACTCCCAGTCAAATTATGGACACCCATAAACCGGTGGGTACCGTATCGGTTCCCCTGGCTATTTCCTGGTCGGACGAAGAACGCGATTTAAGCCGGTGGCTGGGAAACAAGCTTCAAAAAAGTGCATTCAACACCCTCTACGAGATCAGTGAAAGAATTCGCTTGGCCAACGACAGGCGCTTGAAGAAAGACTGGCAATACCTGCAATCGAGCGATCATTTTTATTACATGTCTACCAAGCATTTTTACGACGGTTCAATGCACAGTAAATTCAGCCCTTACCAATCGCCCTACGACGCGTTTAACAATTACATGAATGTCTTAAGCGATTTTATTGACCGGGTCAAAGCACAATTCCCGGATTCGGTAGACAATGAAGAATTAAATTCGCTTCTCACCACTATTCACAACCAGGAGCGTGAAATTAAGAAACTCCAATCCGAACTGAAGAAAGTACTGACAGAGAATGAAGAAAAATTAGTGGAAAAAACTCCGGTAAAATAAATCGGACCAGGCTATTCTCTACCGGATAAAGCACAAAGTTAAGGTTTAAAGATTAGAAACCGTTTTGAATTTTATATTTCTATTTTTTTCGATTTAATAGTTAACTTTGCACGATTTTTTTAAAAGACTGCAACATGATTTATGCAATGATCCTCCTTTTCATCGCAGGTTATTTTTTTATCGCGATGGAACATACCATAAAGGTTAACAAAGCCAGCGTTGCTTTACTAATCGGTACGCTTTTATGGGTAATTTACGTGTATCTGGCACCAAGCACAGTCCTCAGTGTCTCTCCCGATGCTTTCAACCATTATATCCATTCGCATCCTGAACTCCAACACCACGCTTTTGGAATTCAGGTACGCCACTTTGTAATTGATCATCAGATTCTGGAAAGTATTGGGGACATCAGTGAAATGTTATTCTTTTTGCTTGCCGCTATGACCATTGTGGAGCTCATTGACGTTCACGGCGGATTCACGTATATTACTGAAAAAATTACGACACGAAAAAAACGTCGGTTACTCTGGTTAATCAGCTTTATCACGTTTTTTATGTCTGCCGTTCTCGACAACCTGACTACAACCATTGTAATGATTATGCTTACCCGTCGTATTATCCGTGAACCCCGTGAACGATGGCTTTTCGGCAGTATCATTGTTATTGCGGCTAACAGCGGCGGGGCCTGGTCTCCGATCGGTGACGTTACGACCATCATGTTATGGGTTAAGGGAAACATCACTGCATCCATTATACCTCAGTTGTTCTTTCCAAGCCTTGTATCCATGATAGCCCCGGTTTTTGTAGCACAGTTTTTATTAAAAGGCAATATCCAGGAAGAAGAAATTTCCCAAACAGAAGAAAAAGAAAACTCCGAATTATTGCTTCATATGCAAAAAAAAGACCGGCTGGGGATACTGATTTTCGGGGTTTCCATCCTTGTTTTATCTCCCGTGTTCAAGGGAGTTACCCACCTGCCGCCTTTCATAGGTTTATTACTGGGTGTAAGCTTATTATGGATTTATACCGAGATTCTGTACAACCAAAAAAACCAGCTCAACGAAAACCTGAAGCTTCGTGTTTCAAAAGTATTGGGACGAATCGATTTTTCTACCTTAATGTTTTTTCTGGGAATATTGCTGGCTGTTGACGCCCTTCAAAGCGCAGGAATTCTTCAGCAATCATCTGCCTTTATGGCGCAACATCTTCCCAACGTGTATGCTCAGGCCTATGCCATTGGATTATTGTCTGCCATTGTTGATAACGTCCCTTTGGTTGCAGCAGCTATCGGTATGTACCCGGTGCTGGATCCGGCCGCTTTAAGTACGATGGCCGATCCGGTGTTTATGCAAAATTTCGTGGAAGACGGTGTTTTTTGGCATTTTCTCGCCTATTGCGCAGGGGTTGGCGGAAGCATCCTTATCATTGGTTCTGCGGCAGGTGTGGTTTTTATGGGACTGGAAAAAGTACCGTTTGGCTGGTACCTGAAACGTATTTCACTCATCGCACTTATCGGATACACGTTCGGGGCAGGGGCTTATATTTTGCAACAGGCCATATTCTGAAAATGGACCTGAGTAACAGTTACATTCGTGTTAGCAGTCATCTTTTCAACTGTTGGATGAGGCAACCACACGAGGAAAACAAATTTTTCTAAAAATCCCCGGGAAAACACTCCAGTACAATAAATTGCATTATATTTGTACAGTTTTTCATAGAGAATGAAAATCAATTCAAAAATACGGTACGGACTTAGAACAATGATCGAAATTGCCTGTTGTAAAGAACCAACAGGCATATTGCAAAAAGATATTGCCAAAAATCAAAATATTTCTGTGAAATATTTGGATTACATCATAAGTGCACTCAAACTGAAAGGATTGATTTCAAATACAAAAGGACGAGGAAGTGGTTATATGCTGGCCCGGCCAGCCGATAAAATAACAATGTTGGACATTTACACGGCTTTTGAGCAAATAGTGATAATAGAATGTGTGAAAAACAGGAGTTTTTGCGAAAGAGCCACACACCAATGTACAGCCAATAATTACTGGAAACAATTTCATCATCAGATAATTGAAATTCTTTCAGCTAAAACACTTGAGCAGATTATAAAAGAAACTAAATACGATTGTCCTGAAATTTGTGAATAATTTTTTAAAAATGAATCCCACTAAACCTATAGGATAGATTGATATTGCATTTTTTTCACGCATTATCCTACTAATCCTATAGGATTAGTTTATCCAAACAAGAAAGAGTAAGTAAACAGGCTTGTCTTAAAAAATTCGGACCGACTTCTCAGCTATTTAAAGTTAAATGTCTGAATGAGATGAATTGATAAATGCATTCCTACTAAAACTATAGTATAACTAAACATTAACGATTTACAAACTTTTTAATAATAAATACAGAAACAATGAAGAGTAATTTTTTATTCAAATTTCCAACTGTGTTGATCGCATTTATTTTTGTTTTAACAGGAACAACGGTTAAAGCTCAAACATTGAAAATCAAATCATCAACTATTACTATTTCCGGAACAACAAATGTTCACCCTTACACAACCACGTCGACTCAGGCATCGGGGGAATTAACTGTTTCAAACAACAAAGCCACAGTTCTTAACGTGAATGTTCCCGTAAAGTCAATAATCAACGGGGAGAAATTGATGGACAAAAAAACGCATGAAACATTTAACGAACCCAAAAACCCATTTATCAACTTTAAAATGTCTGAAGTAAAATCCATTACAACAAACGGGTCTGACATTAGTGTGGTTATAGGTGGAACGCTTGCAATGGCCGGCACATCTAAAACAGTTACTCTTGAGGCTAATGGCAAAGAAATAAAACCGGGAACGTATACTTTTGAAGGTAGTTTGCCCCTTAAAATGAGCGACTACAATATGAAAGCTCCAACGGCAATGTTAGGAGTGATGAAAGTCGGTGATCAGGTTACGGTCAAATACAACGTAACTTTTGAAGGGCCTGCCGTTCAATTCAACTAAAACAAACCAAATTATTTACTTACTATTTAAACTAACGAAAACTAATGAAAATGAAACAGAGAGGTTTACTTCTGGCAGCTACCTTGTTAGCTTCGGGCATGATGTTCGCTCAATTGCGTCCTACAAACAAAGACGGAATCAACGTTTTTGAAACACCAAAAACCGAAACCGAATTTGAAGGTTTCAATGTACAATTAGGCGGTGCTTTGACACTTCCGTTCTCCATGCTCGACCACAGCAATACTGTGACAAGAGAAAGTGGCTATAGTTACGATTACGCAAACCCGGCAGCTAACTCTCTGGTTCCCTTGACCAGTGGCTTTGGCTTACCTCAGGCCAATCTTTACATCAAGTCAAATTTATCCGATGGCATTTACTTGAATTTTGAACTCTATCTGGCTTCAAGGCATCACAACGAAACGTGGGTAAAGGGAGGTTTTCTTCAATTTGAAAAAATGGAGTTCCTACCTTGGGATTTTGTGGATGAAATCATGAAATACACCACCATTAAAGTGGGTCAATTTGATGTAAACTACGGTGACGCCCACTTTCGTCGTTCTGATGGCGGGTTGACATTTTACAACCCCTTTATGGAAAACCACATCATGGATGAATTTGCCACCGAAATTGGCGCTGAGGTTGATGTTCACGTCGGAGATTTTATCCTTGTAGGAGCTGTAACCAACGGCAAACTCAACAACGATCTGACAAAAATTGACACTACGCGTGCTCAAACCAAATATTCAAACGGTGTACATAATCCTGCCTGGATTGGAAAACTGGCTTACGACAAACAAATCAACAGCCAGTTCAGGCTACGCGCCAGCGCATCGGGATATTACACGGCCGGATCCGTAAGAAACACGTTGTTTGGAGGTGATCGTACGGGTTCAAACTACTACGGAGTAATGTACAATGCCCCTATATCCAACGCCAATTTTACAAACGGACGTTTCAACCCCGGTTTTGGGGACAAGGTAGCTGCTGTAATGGGTAACTTGTTTTTGAAGTTTTCTCCTGTTCAGGGATTTTCACTCGAATCATTTACAACACTGGAGAATGCAGGCGGGAGAGGTGCTAACGAGCCTGATGTGAGAAAGTCCAATCAATTTGTTACAGACTTAGTGGTTCGCTTCGGAGCTGATGAAGATTTTTATGTAGGTGCCCGTTATAACACAATGAAAGCCGACATGGGAGCTGCACAGGGTGAACCCAATCATTACGAAGTGGATATAAATCGCGTAGCCATTGCAGCCGGTTGGTATATGACAAAAAACGTTATGGCTAAAATTGAATATGTAAACCAAAAATACAACGGATTTCCAGCCAGATCCATACAAGATGGTGCAGAGTTCAACGGATTGACTTTGCAGGGATCCATAGCATTTTAAGAACAATAAAAACCAAGCCGGTAAATTGATACCGGTTTGGTTCTTTCTTTAAAAAATTGACAATGAAAGCTTTATTTGCCCTCTTACTTATAGGTATCCTGACTACAGGAGCTGTTGTCGCGCAAACATCTTCAGCTGTAGTTGCTGTAGACGTGAATAAAAACAGCAGTTTATCGATAAACGGCAGCTCGAATATTGTTAATTTCACACTTACCCAAAGCAGTGAAAACTTCATACAAAGGAACATGATCATCACTGCATCACAAAACGATAAAAAACTTTACCTGAGCGAAAACCGGCTTATTGTACCGGTGAAAAGATTTACTTCAAGCAATAAGATGGCTCTCAGGGATTTTTATAAACTATTGAAATCCGACGAATACCCAACGATGGATATTCAGCTGAATCACATAGACTTACCCGAAAATCCAAAGCTCGCGACAGGCGTGGCCGTTGTAGATGTTACCATTACGGGAGTTACAAAAAAATACCAATTCCCCATTAAAACCGAAAAAAACGGTACGAGATACATTTTTGACATTGAAAAACATATAAATATTCGTGACTTCGGACTGGAGCCTCCCGTACAAATGATGGGTATGCTAAAGGTAGACGAAATGATCAATATTAACTTGAAAATGATATGCAACATCCAGCCGGCGGAAAGTGCACAATTAAATTTATCCGGCAGTTCAGAATAAGCCATACACTTATTTTACCAACACCCCCACTTTCTCAATACCCTTAATGGGATTGTCTTTCATCACCTGACGGATGCGGATAAGATAAGCACGTGCGGAATCCAGAGCTACGGATGTTTTGTAGGGAACAGACAGCTGATAAAGCCCCGCAGTACCTTTTCCCAGCCATTTTCCTTGAGGATCAGCCAGTGTTATCTCGACAGTGTCGCCAACAAATGTAGTATCTGTTATGTTCTGTTGAACGAGCAACCAGATGTTCTGGTAAGGATACCGGTTGTTGTTAACGATCTCCAACACGATATCGTATCGTTTATCCGGATCAACGGAAAGCGAGTCGATTAAAAAATTAGCTGTGGCCTGCTTGCTCCAGCTGCTGTTTTTGATCGGATGAAAACGATAATAAACCTCTCCTTCGTCACACGAAGATAAGCAAGCAAAAACAACTAAAAAACCAACAAACAGCTTACTCCTCATTTTGTTTAGGCGGTTTTCCTTTCCTGTTTCTGTTGTCCTGTCTACCCCTCCTTGGTTTTCTCCTTTTAGAAGTACTTCCATCATCCTTTTTATCAAAACGGGTAATACTCTGATCTCCCAGTAAATCGTTCTGGATAGTTTCTTCTTTTGTTTCACCGGACTCAGTTTCAGACACTAACTTTGAAGGTTTTTTCCCTTTTTTATTCCACTCAATAATTTGAAATACTCTCTCTTTTGATATTGTCTCCAAGTTTATCGGATTATTCTTATCCGTGGAATACGTGATCTGACCCGATAAAATATCGGTCTTGAAGTGAAAATAATCACTGTCTTTGGTCTGCAGCACAATCTCACGCGACGGTAACCTTCTGCTGGCTTCCACGTATGCATCCACTTCATAATTCATACAGCATTTCAATTTTCCACATTGTCCCGCGAGTTTTTGTGGGTTAAAGGAGATATCCTGGTACCGGGCAGCTGAAGTAGATACCGATACAAAACTTGACATCCAACTGCTACAACATAACTCGCGTCCACAAGGTCCAACTCCCCCTATCCTTCCGGCTTCCTGGCGCGCGCCAATTTGCTTCATCTCAATCTTTACCCTGAATTCCGCAGCAAAATCTTTGATTAATTGGCGAAAGTCCACGCGTTCATCAGCAATATAGTAAAAAATGGCCTTACTTCCATCCCCCTGATATTCAACGTCTCCAATTTTCATATTCAAGCCAAGACTCTCAGCCAGCTCTCTGGAACGAATCATGGTAGGTTGTTCTTTAGCTTTAGCCAGCTCATACTTTTCCATATCTGCCGGACGCACTAACCGGTAAACCCGTCTCGGGCCACTATTGCCATCTTCTCGATAGTTGTTTTTACGCATCTGTGCCTCCACCAGCTTTCCGGTAAGTGTTACCGTTCCGATATCGTGACCGGGAGAAGCTTCAACGGCCACAACATCGCCCTTTTTCAAATCGATATTGTTGCTGTTTATGTAATATCCTTTCCGGGTATTTTTAAACTGAACTTCTACCATATTGGTCAGTTCCTGCATTTCGGGGAAATCGTGCAACCAATCATAAACATGAAGTTTAGTGGAATGTTTGGGACATCCCTTGCAAGAACCACTGTTTCGTACAGTCGTTATTCTTTCAGGGACAATGTCCGCTAATCTATCTGATAATTTTTCTCTGTCCATAATATATACATTGATATTGTCTAAGGGCAAACGTTATTTAACTGCGTGTAATTCAATTGTTGCCCGCTCACTTCGTTCGCGTTACTCGCTCCGTGGAATATTGAATTACTTATTTTTTAAAAGCATTGTACCTTTTAAACATAAATCTAAAAAAATAATTTTGGCATTTCCGTTTTGCTCTATTTGCCGGTAGGCAAGCTGAAACTCATCGTTAAACGATTGGATGTTTCCTTCGTTGATAAAAGGCGCAAAACGTTCACCAAATTCTTTTTCTTCCTCGCTGAGATAAATCATGTCGGGTTCATTGAAGTTACTTATGAAGAACTCCCGAAACAGACGCAGGCTGTACAGCAAATAGCTTTTCTGCATTTCCCTGCCCATAGAAGCCATTTCACCCGCAACCGATTTTATCGCTTTAATGTTCCTCGATACCGAAGAGCGCATCATCTCCTTAAACAATGAAAAAAAATATTTATTGTCGTCAGCAGACTGAATAATACTCACGGCTTTTGAAAAACTCCCGTTGGCGATATGCGTCACATACTTTGCCTCTTCTTCCTGTAAACCATAAACCGACCGGATAGAGGCCACCATCTCATCCGGCTCTACTGCCCGGATGTTCAACGGTTGGCAACGCGACTGAATAGTGGGCAGTACATGGTCCAAGTCTTCTGAAACCAGCAGGAAAACAGTTTTTTCGGGTGGTTCTTCAATCATTTTCAGCAACTTGTTGGCACATGCATCGTGCATCTTTTCAGGCAACCATACAATCATTATCTTATATAGGGCCTCGTAAACCTTCAGGCTCAGTTTGCGTATAATCTCATCGCTCTCCTTTGAGTAAATAATGCCCTGTGCATTCTCGGCATTTATGAAGTTGAGCCAATCGTTCAGGTTGAAATAAGTCTGTCCACTCAAAAACTCACGCCACTCGGGCAAATATTCATCGCTAACTTTCGATTTTACCACCGGAAACACGAAGTGCAGATCGGGGTGCATCAGTTTATCGAATTTGTGACACGATGCACATTTACCACAGGAATCTTCCAACGTTCTGTCTTCGCAGTTCAGGTATCTGGCATAAGCAATGGCCAACGGCAGTTTTCCCACACCTTCCGGACCGTGAAACAACCGGGCATGCGGAATAAAGCCGCGCTGCACGGAATCGGTCAGGTGTTTTTTAACATCGTGAAGCCCTATGATGTTACGAAAATACATGTATCCTCCGTTCTTGATTATACAAAAGTAATGAAAAAGAGCGAAACTGAAAAACGTGTCAAAAAAACGTTTTGTACCCCTTTCTGCAAGCCTTTTAATTGTCCGTTAACGGATTGTTGTATTTTTATCCTCATCGTATAAACTGTTTTAATTTTTGTCATGCCATGCTTTATACTTATTTTTTGTTTCATGCGTACTTTTTGATGGATTTGGATTTTCAATTCGCACATAGTAGCGGGTTATTTTGAAGAAATTTAAAATCCAAAACAATTTCTTAACTCAAAATTAAAAAAATGAAGTAATTTTGCGTGATTTTTTGCTTGTAGGCTCGCGTTGATCAGAAAAATCTGCGCCTGTTCCGCGACCGTTTTCTGAAATTTATAGATACAAAAGGACAATGAATAATTCATTTTTTAGTAAGTTCACCCCAAAGGAGCCCAAGTTCTTTCCGCTTTTGAAGGGGATAGTAGAAGTGATAAAATCAGCATCTTATTTAATGTTGGAGTTTGTGGAAAAAGGCAATCACGCTAATGCTGCAGATTACTACAAAAAAATAAAAGAGGAGGAACGCAAAGGGGACACCCTCTCCAACAAAATTTTTGATGAACTGAATGCTACTTTCATCACACCCTTTGATCGTGAAGATATTCATAACCTGGCAACCAAAATGGACGATGTCACAGATTATATCAACAGCGCTGCCAAAAAAGTTTTTTTGTATAATCCCAAAGAGATGCCGGCTGCAGCCAAAGATATGGTCGAACTGATTATAGAAGCATCTGCCCAGATAGAAAAAGCCGTAAATGAATTGGATGTCCTGAAGAAAAGTAGAAAAAGAGTATCGGATTATTGCCGGGAACTACATCTTATTGAAAACAGGGCTGATGATGTTTATGAACACTTCCTAATCGACTTATTTGAAAATCAAAAAGAGAGCATCGAGTTGATAAAAAAGAAAGAAATCATGTTTGAGCTTGAAAAAGCCACCGATGCAGCTGAAGGCGTAGGGAAGATTATAAAAACGATTATCGTAAAATACGCGTAAAAGAGTTATTACCTGGCTGTTTTTCATTCTATTTTATCTTAACTTATAATAATCCGTATGACGTTATTGATCGTTATTATTTCCTTAGCGCTTATTTTTGATTTTATAAATGGCTTTCACGATGCGGCCAACTCCATTGCCACCATCGTTTCCACCAAGGTGCTGACTCCCTTTCAAGCCGTTCTGTGGGCAGCCATGTTTAACTTTGTCGCTTTCTTCATTGCCAAATACCTCATCGGTGGCTTCGGGATTGCCGACACCGTTTCAAAAACCGTGATTGCCGAATTCATCACTCTTCCCATTATTTTTTCCGGGTTAGTGGCAGCCATTACGTGGAATTTGCTGACCTGGTGGCTTGGGATTCCTTCGTCCTCTTCGCATACATTGATTGGAGGGTTTGCCGGCGCGGCCATTGCAAAATGGGCCAGTTTTTCGGTCATCAAGGTTTCCGTGATTGTGAAGATTGCTTCCTTTATTTTCATTGCGCCCCTGGTAGGGATGCTGGTAGCCATGATTCTTACCATCGTCTTGCAATGGTCTGTAAAGCGTGCGAATCCGCACAAGGCGAATACCTGGTTTAAGCATTTCCAGCTCGTATCATCTGCCCTGTTCAGTATCGGCCACGGGCTGAACGACTCTCAAAAAGTAATGGGCATCATCGCCGCCGCATTAATCGCCACCCACATCCAGCACCCTGAAATAGGATTCGGAATTGAGTCCATCAGCGATTTACCCAACTGGGTAGCATTCTCCTGCTTCTTTGCCATCTCGTTGGGCACAATGTCCGGTGGTTGGAAGATTGTCAAGACTATGGGAACACGCATCACCAAAGTAACTCCTTTTGAAGGAGTTGTTGCGGAAACTGCCGGGGCATTCACACTGTACCTCACCGAGTTCCTAAAAATTCCCGTAAGTACTACCCACACCATCACAGGTGCAATCATTGGTGTTGGTTCGGTAAAACGCCTATCAGCTGTCCGCTGGGGGGTTACCCGGAAACTACTTGTTGCATGGATATTAACTATTCCCGTCAGCGCACTGATTGCCGCCACAGTTTATTTTACAGCAGGAAAGTTTCTCTATTTCTAGTACATCAATACAACTCCCGGGCTACCCGGTAAATACTTTCTGTTGCCCCCAAAGCATAAAAGTGGATTCCGGGCACACCCCGCTGCACCAACTCCCTGCTTTGCAAAAGGCACCACTCCACTCCTACCTCTACGGCATCGGCATCGGTCTTGCATTTGCGCAGTTCATGCTCCAGGTCTTCGGGAATTTCTGTCCTGAATATCTTGGGAAGGACATTCAGCTGATTTTTTAAATGAATGGGCTTTATACCCGGAACGATGGGAATAGTAATTCCTTCGGCGCGGCAACGATCGACAAAATCAAAGTACTTTTGATTATCGAAAAACATCTGCGTCACAAGATAGTCAGCGCCATTCTGAGCTTTCATTTTAGTATAATAGATCTCCGACTCCATGTTGGGTGACTCTTCGTGTTTCTCGGGATAACATGCCATCCCATAGGTAAACGGAGTTTCGGGCGCCGGGAACGTAGAGCCGTCCAAGGCAATCCCGTTGTTAAAATTATTCACCTGCTCCTGTAATCCTGTTGCGTAAGAGTGACAATCCATTTTTCGCTGGTCGGCATCCAATTTTTTGGTGTCACCGCGCAACAGCAACAGGTCAGTAACGCCCAAGAATGAAAGGTCAATCAACGCATACTCCGTTTCTTCTTTTGAAAAGCCCTGTGAGATAATGTGCGGTACCGCCCGAATACCGTATTTATTCTGAATGGCCGCGGCAATGGCAACTGAGCCCGGACGCTTTCTTACATTCACTTTCCGGATAATGCCGTTTTCGTCTTCCTTGTAAGTATTTTCGCTGTGGTGAGTAGTTATGTTGATGTACTTCGGCCCAAACTCTTTCAACCGGTCAATCGTATTAAAAACCTGTTTGATGCTGTTTCCTTTCAACGGCGGGAGCAGTTCAAAAGAAAACACCGGTTTCGAAGTCTGATGTATAAGATCTGAAATTTTCATTTTTTCGGGTTATGAGTTACGGGTTACGGGTTAAAAAGCCCGAACAACTTCTCCCATTGTACGTTATAAATTATTTAAATATCGCCCTCACAATATCCATCCCGTTGGCATACAAGACCAGCCCTATAAGCAGGAACATACCGGCAATCTGTGCATACTCCAGGAATTTATCACTTGGTTTTCTTCCAGAAATAGCTTCAACGAGTAGAAAGAGGACGTGCCCTCCATCCAACCCGGGAATCGGAAGAATGTTCATAAACGCCAAAATTACCGAAAGAAAGGCCGTCATCATCCAAAACGAATACCAGTTCCATTTTGCAGGAAAAAGATTTCCGATAGTGCCGAAACCGCCCAGTGACGATGCTCCTTCTTTAGTGAATATATGCTTGAATTGGGAGACGTATCCCTTTAATGTGCGTATGCCATACTTCACCCCTGCCGGGAATGAAGCAAAAAAGGTATAGTGATCCGTTACCAGATAAGATGCAATATTAAATCCCAACACAGCTGTTGTATCCAACTGGGCCGAAGCGGTTTGAAGCACACCCTCGCGATAGAAATCAATTGAGATCCGGAGGCCTTTATTTTTTTGGAGTTCACTTCTGAAATCCTGAAAAGTAGGTGTTAATACACTGTTCACCCCCACCAAGCTGTCGCCTTTCATAAGCCCGATCTTTTCTGCCTCGGAACCTTTCTGCACCTTCTCCACTACGGTCGGCACATCATCTTTGTATCCTGCAAAACCTTTCTTGTCGCGCATAAGCTGTTGAACAAAATCAGCCGGCATCGGTATATTTATTTCCTGGCCGCTTCTCAGGACCGTGACGGTTTGGGCATCGATGACCTGAGCAGCAAAATTATCAACGATTCCTGCCCGGTCGATGATTTCCTTTCCGTCAGCATACAAAAGGACATCACCGTCTCTAAAGCCGGCTCTTTCGGCAGTTTCACTAAACTCCATTCCCGATTTAACCTTACTCATCGGGATGTATGAATCTCCCCACCTGAAAACGATCATCGAGTAAATGAAAAACGCCAGGATAATATTGAACAAAACACCGCCAATCATCACCAAAAGCCTCTGCCAGGTTGATTTTGCACGAAATTCCCACGGTTGAACGGGTTGAGCCATTTGTTCCTTATCCATAGACTCGTCTATCATTCCCGAAATTTTCACATAGCCACCCAATGGCAACCATCCTACACCGTATTCCGTTTCGCTGTTTCTGGGTTTATACCTGAACAGGGCAAACCACGGATCAAAGAAAAGATAGAATTTCTCTACGCGAATTTTGAAAACTCGTGCAAAAATAAAATGTCCAAATTCGTGAATAACAACGAGAATAGACAAGCTCAGTATCAGTTGTAACGCTTTAATTAAAAAAGTCTCCATTAAATTATCTCAGCTAAAATATAGTTTATATTCTTGTAAATTAAAAATCAGAACCCGAAAATTTTGCCACCTAATAGTCTTTTAGCCGTTTCAAGCGCAATCTCCCGGGCCTCGGTATCGGTCTGTATGTAATCTTCCAACGAAGGATTCTGGATAAAAACAGTTTTTGTCAGTGTTTGTTCAATAAGCTCACTCATTTGCAGAAAACCAATTTTCTCCTGCAGAAACAATTCCACCGCTATCTCGTTTGCGGCATTCATGATGCAAGGCATATTGCCTCCCTTTTCAATAGATTCGTAAGCGAGGCCCAAGTTGCGGAATCTCTTTGTATCGGGCTTTTCGAAAGTCAGCGTGGAAAGTTCAAAGAAATTAACCGGCTTTACGTCCGATGGAATTCTTTCGGGATAAGAGAAAGCATATTGGATAGGCATCCGCATATCGGGCAAACTGAGTTGTGCCATGATCGATCTGTCCTTGAACTGGACCATGGAATGGATGATGGATTGCGGGTGGACTATAATCTCTATCTGGGAAGGGTTTACATCAAAAAGCCACCTGGCTTCAATCATTTCCAACCCCTTGTTCATCAGCGTGGAGGAGTCGATAGTTACTTTTGCGCCCATGTTCCAGTTAGGATGATGAAGGGCCTGTTCTCTGGTCACCTGCTGCAGCTGACTCATCGAAAAGTTCCGGAAAGGGCCACCCGACGCTGTCAGCAAGATTTTTTCTATTTCGTTGCTTCCTTCTCCATTCAGGCATTGAAAGATAGCCGAATGTTCCGAATCGACGGGTAAAATGGCTGCTCTGTTTTCCAGAGCCAGTCTTGTTATCAGTTCACCGGCGATAACCAGTGTCTCCTTGTTTGCCAGTGCGATAGTTTTTCGTGCCTTTAGGGCAGAAATTGTGGGTTTCAACCCGGAGAAACCAACCATGGCCGTCAACACGATATCGATTTCAGTATTCTGAACCACTTGTTCAATTGCCTCGGCTCCGGCCCAGACTTTTACCGGCAGGTCGGAAAGCGCCTCCTTCAACCCGGCATACTTGCTTTCATTGGCAATTACCACCACTTCGGGCTTGAATCGTCGAACCTGTTCCAACAGGCGGTCTACCTGATTATTGGCTACCAATGCATAAGCTTCAAAACGGTCAGGATACCGTGAAATAACATCCAACGCTTGAGTACCGATGGAGCCTGTGGAGCCTAAAACAGCTATTTTTCGCTTTTGATCATTCATTAAGTGCAGCAGTTGCAAAGAGATGTGCAAAGATAAAAAAAAACAGGGACCCTTACAATCAATTTGGAATTTACAGGTTACTCCCAGTATCTATCAATCCTTCGGGTAGATTCATACAGATTATCTTTTGTTCGTCGTTTACCCGGGTGATAAAATCGTCTGTGGCGGGGATAAGGTATTCTTCGTTTGCTTGCTTCACAATAAAAAGAACATTCAGGGTTGCCGCATACACGCCTTCAATGGTACCAAGATCACGGTTATGCTGGTCAATAACCCGGTAACCGATAAAAAAGTCCCACTCCGGGTTCTCTTCATCCAGATTCTCAGGCACCTGTTTGCGAAGCAAGAAAACGTGCAGGTTAGCAAACCTGGCAGCGCCGGTTTCATCGTTCACGTCCTCAAATTTTACCCGGGCGCCTGTGTCGGTTATAAACGTGATTTCCTCGATAAGAAAAGGAACAAAAATACGGTCAATATCCAGGAAATAAAATTCGGCATCGATACCGGTGTACGCCGGTTTATCGAAAACGAGTGAGATTTCACCTTTTATTCCGTAAGGTTTTTGCAGCTTTCCTATTTTGAGGACCTCATCCTTGGTTATCATTTGTTATTTTCGCCGCTGCGACTTAATTGTTTTCAACCTGCGCTTGGAAGCGGTACTTTTAACATCAGCAATGGAGTAACTTTCATTGTCCAACTGAATTTTTCCACCCGAAAGTTCAAGCAGGTCAGCAATTATTTTCTCATCGTCGACCTCTTTATTCCATTGAGAATATGATTTTTTCATCTGGGTGGTCAACTGGGCAATAAGCAAATCCTTCTTCTCCCCATCCTCCATATCGGCAGCAATGGTAATCATCTTTTCCAATAATTTCCCGTAATGCCTGAATTTCATTGTAGGGCGGCTGTAGTTTAATTTGTCAGGTGCTGTGTTCAAGTCCTCTTTTGTTACCACTTCATAGGGGTAGTCGATATCAAGCTTAAAGTCGGACATTATGGCCAGATGGTCCCACAAAATATGCTTAAAATCATTCACATCACGCAAATGCGGGAACATACTTCCCATAATATCGACTACGGCATAAGCACATTTCCTCCGCTCATCCTTGTCCTTAAGCATTACGCAGTGATCCACCATATTCTGTATGTTTCTCCCGTATTCGGGCATAATCAGTTTTTTCTTCTGAGTGTTGTATATCATATTTTATTTATTTTTTGATTTTATCTGTTGTTTATAATTATAGAACCAAGATTTTTCACGTCGAATTTTCCGCTACCTGAGCCTAAGCACATCCCCTTCTTCGGGGACATATTCATAACTTTTTTTGTTCAGCCGGTATAAGTTTCTTAGCTGAATACCGTATTTCTGCGAAATGCTGTACATCGACTCCCCTATTTGCACCGTGTGCTCAAAATAGGGTTTATCAGCTCTCGGTTTCTTCTTTTGGAAATAAACGATATCGCCTTCGCTCAGCGGAAAACCTTCGGGTACTTCATTGAATTTGAGCAAATCATTCTCCTTGAAACCGAATTCGTGAGCAATTCCGGCAAAGGAATCGCCATTCACAGCTATAACATAAACCAATCCGTGTGTTTTATAAGGCTGATGCGTCCAATTAGCCCGTGCCACTTCCTGCTCTAAGTTTTCTTCTCGCTGTCTCCGGGTGATCCCTTTGCGATAATTTTTGTTGTCGAATCGATATAATTCGTAATCTTCAATCAACTTAATAAGCTTGTTGGCATAAGCCCTGTCGGTTGCATATCCCGTTTTTTGCAATCCTCGCGCCCATCCTTTGTAATCGGTGGCCGATAATTCAAAAAGTTCCCGATAACGGCCTCCAACGGTAAGAAATTGCGCATGGTCTTCGTAAGAATCTTCCACTTTACGGTATTTTCTGAAACAGTCGTTGGGAGTGTCGTCTGCAGCATATACTGATTCTCCACGCCAACCGCGGTGACATTTAATACCAAAATGATTGTTTGACCGTCTCGCCAAGTCGCTCATACCCGCTCCCGACTCCAGCAGTCCCTGTGCCAGTGTGATGGAGGCCGGTATGTTATAATCGTTCATGTGACGCACGGCAATATCGGAGTAATTATCAATATATTCTTCGTAAACCCTTAACCGGCTTTGTCCCCAAACCCAACCGGGAGCAAATAAACAAATCAAAAAGAGAGAAAGAACTGAAATATATCTATATTTGTAATGAAAACTCATTAAAAAAATAATTTTCATATTTCAATCAAACAGAATGAAAGAAATAAATTTAACCACAAAGATAAGCGTTTATCTTTTAGAAGAATGTACCGAAACGGAAAAAAAACTGATCGAAGCAGCAAAACAAGCCACAAAAAATGCATATGCACGTTATTCCAACTTCAAGGTCGGGGCGGCACTGCTACTTGAAAACGGAGAAGTCATAACGGGCAACAATCAGGAAAACGCGGCATACCCGTCGGGGACATGTGCCGAACGGACAGCTGTTTTCTTTGCCAACGCCAATTATCCCGATCAGACAATCATAGCCATAGCCGTTGCTGCACACCACAACGGAGGATTCACCAAAGATGTTGTAACTCCTTGCGGAGCCTGCAGGCAGGTGCTGCTGGAAACAGAAACCCGGTACAAAGCGCCTATAAAAATATTGATGTACAGTGATGATGGGATTTATGTGGTCAACAGCATAAAGAGTTTGCTGCCGTTGAGTTTTGGGGATGAAATGTTGAAATAATTTTGAGTTTACGCTTTTTTACTCCACCAAGGTAACCAAAAACCACTCTCCGTCGATCAGCTTAAAATAATAATCAGCATATATGCCGTTGTCGATTCCGCGAAGAGCAACGTGAGCGGTATCTTTTCTAAAATTTACCGTTTGCGTGTATTTGTCAAAATCGCGGGTGGTATAGGTACTGTCGTAACTTAAGTCGAGCAGCTCCCAATCCCTTTTTTCAATCTTCTCCTCAGTAGGTTCTAACGCTATCCGATTAGCATCAGGAGCCAATACCGTTATAGGGAAAATAATTCTTTCCAGCTGAAAAATCCTTTTTGAATTAAATTTATCAAGAAATTGATAAAAGTCCTCCTGTCTCGTTTGTTTCCGATTTTTCTGAGCAAATGCTGTGTCTTTACCTTCCTGTTCACGATTACCTTTGCCATTACCGGAACAGTTTACAAACAAGAAAACAAAAAAAAGAAAGACAACAACAGGGTTTATTTTCATCTTGAGCGGTAAATTATGCGTTTGATGGTGCAAAGGTACTATAATTATGGGTTTTACACCATTAATCCTGCATAATTTTATCTTTCCACCATCAATTTTATGGTTGCATTAAATTCACTTTTCTTCAACAAGTCATCCAACGAAATATGCATCCTGTACCGCCAGTAATGCTCGGGATTAGCTGGCACATTTATACGTTCTTCTGCAGGATCCTTCCGCGAAAGCTCTCCGGAAAGCGATATCCAGTCCTGCCAGGGTAAAATCACCCACATGGCCGACGAATTCAAGTGTTGTTGTATAATCTGCCGGCACAATTCGGGAGAACATTCGTCTGGAGCCTCCCCTTCGTGGTTAAGAATCTCGTTGTAATATTTTTGGGTAATCTCCTTGTTCTCCTTCCACCACAACCTTATCGGTGACATATCGTGGGTTGACGTTGTGGCAACCGAAAGATAAGGCAATGAATGGAGATCGGAAAACGATACGTTCGGGTCTTTCGGCATCCGTTGAATTTCCAGACTGAGTATTTGGAGTTCGTTCATTACCGAATGCACACTATCGGGCACCATCCCCAAGTCTTCTCCGCAAACCAACATAGGGGTTGAAGAAATGAGTTGTGGCAATTTCCTCATGGCCTGTTCGCGCCAGAAATAGTTGTGACGCCGGTAATAAAAATCATCATAAAGCCGGTTAAAAGCACTTTTCACATTATCGTCGAGATACCTATAAGAATAACTATGTTGCGCCGTAATACGCGGGTGGAACAGGTTATGATTCATCCGGTCTCTTACAAACAATACTTCGTTGCACAATGCATACAACCCATCACGGATTTTCAGATTTTTAAGGTCTGCTTTACCCTCAAAAAAATGCTGAATTTTCCGTTGTGTATCGTATTCTTTTTTAAGGTTGAAGCGCTGCCATCCGGAAACCTCGAGGTACTCCGCCGTCACTTCGGGAGTATATTCACCAAATATTTCAGGCAAAAATGCTTCGTGTATAAATGGCTTTGTCATCCGTTCTTCATCGAAAGGAATGCCTGCCAGATTCAACTCTTCGGGCCAATAAGGCAAGGCCGGACTAAAATACCCCAATAATCCCTGGACAGAGTGCATGGGAATCTCCCAAATGCGGAAAAAGCCCAAAATATGGTCGATGCGGTAAGCATCAAAATAATCTGCCATTTTACAGAACCGGTTTTTCCACCATGCATAACCTTCCTGTTCCATCGCGCACCAGTTGTAAGTAGGAAATCCCCAATTTTGCCCGAAAAAGGAAAAATCATCGGGCGGTGCTCCTGTTTGCGTATCCATATTGAAAAGATAGCCCGTTGTCCAGGCATCAATGCTATCGCGATTTATTCCAATAGGTATGTCTCCCTTTAAAGCGACCCCTTTCCCGTGAGCATACACCTGAACTTCACCCAACTGTTTGTCCAGCAAATACTGAGTAAAAGCATAAAAATCGGTCACAATTTTTGCCTCGGGGTCCTCCTCGATAAGTTGTTGCAACTTTTGTTCATTATAAACTGCAAACTCTCCCCAATCGGTAAACCGCGCCGTGCCTAACTTATCCCTCAAATAGCAATATGCCGCGTACGAAAAAAGCCAGAACCGGTTTTTTTCATAAAACACTTGATACGCCGCGGATGATAAAATTTCATCCTTTTCCTGTTCAAAAAGGTGTTCTGTATATCTTTTCTTCAAACTCAACACCTTTTCATAATCAAGATCAGCCAATTTATTCAATTTCCGGGCTTCTTCCAGGAAAGCATTCATCTTTGACTGATCCTTTAGCGGGAAAGCCGAAAGTCCCAAATAAATGGGATGCAATGCATAGCACGAAATAGCACTGTAAGGATAAGAGTCTCTCCACGTTTGGGTAGTGATAGTATCGTTAATGGGCAGCATCTGGATAAGTTGCTGATGGGTCAGCGCAGCCCAGTCGATCATTTTTTTCAGATCGAGAAAATCCCCAATTCCGAAACTACTTTCACTTCGAAGCGAAAATACAGGAATAGCCGTTCCCGTACCTTTAAACAAAAAGTAGTTGTAATGAAATTGCAACCCCATTTCAACCCATACACTGTTTTGGTTTTTTGCTTTTTGCGTTGACAAAATCCTGTTTCCGCCATCTTCCCAATGTATGGACTGGCGGGTATCCTCATCTACGATAACAAACTTATAATAAAACTCATTGGGAAGGCTTTTAGCGTTCAGGAGTATTTGCCATTCTCCGTTTCCGACATAATCAAGTGGTTTGGCTTTATTTAAAGCCCAGTTTCCCAATTGGTCAATTTCACCGGAAACAACCAACTTCTGCCCTTTTTTCACAAAAGGGCATATCACATTCAATAAAATACTGTTGGGAAAATAGGATAAAGTTGAGTTGGCTTTTTCGTGGAAAAAGATACTTTCAGTAAAAGCCGATGAATACAGGTAACCGTGACAGGGTTTATTTTTCCACAAATCTTGAACAAAAAACATCTTCGATTTCTCAACCTGTAATCTACGATGGCTCCCCCACTCTTTTCGAATAGTTTTACCCTGCTCTTTCAAGAAATAATAATATTCGATTTGTCCGGTTGTTTTACTCTCTGTTTCGGCAGACCACACCTCCCCTTCGCAGGTTAATTTTAATGCACCGGTCTCATCAAGGTTGCCCAACTCGGGAATTGAACCACAAACATAGATTTCTTGACCAAAATTTGTGTGATAACTTATTTGGAATTTTATAAGGCTCATTCTAACTTATTTTCTTTAAACGTAACCGACCTTATCGCCCCTGCCGATTGAAAACAAAACTACAACTATTTCAAACGGATAGATAACCAGAATAAGTTTTTTTTAAACATTATCACGTGCAAACGATTGCAGACATCACACTTAGCTGAAGACCCTGTTCCCTGTTCGTCTGTTCCTGTTCTAGAAATCGATCAGACGGAGTTTATAGAAACAGCAGAATCATCAATTGCGCCGTAATAACCCGCAGGAACATGGTAAGCGGATAGACAGTCGCATAGCTTACTGCTGGGAAATCGTTTCCTGCAGTCGCATTAGCGTATGAAAGAGCCGGGGGATCGGTCATACTTCCCGCAATCAATCCCATCAGCGTAAAGTAATTGATTTTATAAACTTTTCTTCCGATAGTACCCACAATTAAAAGTGGAACAACCGTGATAATGGCACCGTATGCGATCCATTTGTATCCGCCATTTACCACGGTTTCAACAAAGCCTTCTCCTGCGCTTAATCCTACGCATGCAAGGAATAACGCTATACCTATTTCCCGAAGCATCAGGTTTGCGCTCATCGTTGTGTAGGTTACCAATCCGTATTTAGGTCCGAATTTACTGATAAGAATTGCAACAATAAGAGGGCCACCCGCCAGTCCTAGTTTTACGGGTTGGGGGATTCCAGGAAACATAAAAGGGATGCTTCCGATTAAAACTCCCAGGGCGATCCCGATAAAAATAGATATAAGGTTGGGTTCACGCAGCCTTTTCAACGAGTTTCCAAGGAATTTTTCAACATTAGCGATGGATGCTTCGGAACCCACAACGGTTACCCGGTCACCCAGCTGCAACTGTAGTCTCGGATCAGCAACCAGATCAACGCCGGCGCGGTTAACCCGGGTAATATTTACTCCGTACAAATTTCTTAACCGCAATTGTCCGATAGATTTTCCATTAATTCCCGCCTTGGTTACATTTATTCTTCGCGAAATCAATTGATTGTCAAGCTTATTCCACTCGTTTCTATCCATATCGATTTTTTGACCGATCAAAGCTTCAATAAGTTCAATATTTTGTAGGTTTGTAACCACCAGTATTTTATCGTTCTCATTCAACACGGTGTGCGGCAGAGGCACCGTTAATATTCCGGAATCGTTGTGCAGGACTCTGGAAATGACAAATTCCTTATCCATGAGGCTTTTTATCTCGTGGATGGTTTTGCCAAAAACAGCCGGATTATGTACCTGAAGTGAAAACATTTGTGCTTCGGTCATTTTAGAAGCATTTGTTATACTGATTGCTTCGTTCTCCCTGGCAAAATTTATCCTGAACAGCGACTTAAAGAGTATAAGACTAAGAATAATACCTACAACACCAAGGGGATAGGCTACTGCATATCCCATGGCTATAGAAGGATCCTGGGAGCCGGTTACGTCAAAGTAAGTTTGTTGCGCCGCACCCAGTCCCGGGGTATTGGTTACCGCTCCAGATAATATTCCCACCATGGTAGAAATGGGTAATCCGGTTATAACATGAATTACGTAAGTGGTGATAACGCCCAGAAATACTACCGATGAGGCCAATAAATTCAGGGTGATCCCGCCTTGCTTGAAGGAAGAAAAAAAACTGGGACCTACTTGCATCCCAATAGAATAGATAAAAAGGATGAGCCCAAATTCTTTTATAAAATGAAGAATATGTTCATCAATCCCTAAACCCAGATGACCCAAAAATATACCTACAAACAGAATCCACGTTATTCCGAGAGAAACACCGAAGACTTTAATTTTTCCCAGCAGGATTCCGGAAGAAATTACCAGCGCAAGTACAAAAATGGCGTGCGCAACACCCGATCCGAAGATCAAATCATTAATCCATTCCATAAAAAAAATAACCTAAACAAAAAATGTGAATACACGAAATAAGGTGCAAAGTTACAACTTATTTGGGGGTAAAACAAAAGATAATTCGCAGGAAAGCTCATTTTTCACATACAACAGCCACCCAGTTTTCCATTTCAGAGAAATCACGATACGTTAATCCATACTGCACACATTTTTCATGAATCACCGGAATATCTTCCCTGTAAAAACCACTCATGACAAGCTTTCCACCAGGATTTAGAACTTTCGTGTAAGCCGGAATGTCCTGCAACAAAATATTCCGGTTAATGTTGGCGAAAATCACATCAAACATATCGTTTCCTAACAGTCCGGAATCACCGCATAACACGCTGATATTATTAATACGGTTTAAGTGAACGTTTTCCAAAGCATTTTGGTATGCCCATTCATCAATATCAATTGCAATGATGGGATCAGCACCACACATTGAAGCCAGAATGGCAAGAACAGCTGTTCCGCAACCCATATCCAAAACAGACTTGTTTTGCAGGTCCATCGATAAAATTTCTTTCAATATCAACCCTGTGGTTTGATGATGGCCCGTTCCAAATGCCATTTTAGGATCGATAAGGATACGATAATTATAATCCCCGCCGGGTTGATGGAATGAACTGTGAATAATGCATTTGTTTTCAAATACAATGGGTTGAAAATAATGCTTTTCCCACTCCTCGTTCCAGTTTCTATCTTCAATCGTTTTAAACGAATAGCCAATCTCTGCATCTAAGAAGAAATTCTGGAGCAAGGTGTCAATCTTCTCTGTGGAGAACGTTGGCTCGGGAACATAGGCCAGCAGCCCCGTATTTGATTTAACAAAACTCTCAAAACCGATATCGGAGAGTTGAGCTGCCAACACATCGGTAATTATCTCAGAATCGGGATTACAAATAAAATTTACCTCAACGTATTTCATATGATTAAAACTAGTTATTTTAAAAGTGCCGTACTGAATTGAATGAAGCGAGATCGCCAACTTCCAGTGAGAACACCAACAAGTGGCAGTAGACTCCCATCCGGTTGTCGAATGTCGTTTCGCCTTTAACCCTGTTCTTGTTTGAAAACAGCTATCATGCTCGTTTAACAGGAATTTCAGGATACAAACATACAACATTATTCGACACACTGACTTCTAAAAAAATATTTAAATACAAGACAAATTGTTTACGATTGTTAGAATAAACCGCTTTTTTTAATGAAAAATTTAAATATCTCTTTTTTTGTCTTACATTTACCCCGCAAAAAGTAATTTATGAAGAAAATTCTCATCATACTCTTTTTAATTTCCATCGTAATTTTAAATACAAACGGGCAAGGTAATAATGTGCAAACCCTTATTCATGAAGGAGTTGCGCTACACGATTCAGCAGAATACAAGAAGGCCATCGAAAAGTTTGAACAGGCATTGAAAATAAATCCAAAATCGACATTGGCGTTATACGAAATTTCACTTTCGTACCTTGAACTGAAAGATTATGAAAACGCTTCAAAATACAGCACACGTGTTATTAATTCAAACGATAAAAACCTTTCCATTGGAGCTTATGCTGTTAAAAGTGAAGCAATGGCCGAGATGAAACAAATCGATAACGCAATTGCTATTCTGCAGGAGGGTTTGATAAAGAATGGCGATTCCTATTTATTGCATTTCAATATGGCATTGAATTATTACAAAAAAGGGGATATAGATAAGACCCTTGAACACGTAAGCCGTGCCATCGAGTTGGATAAAACCAACAGCGGTGCCTTTCTTTTGAATGCTTATGCACAAAGAGACAAGGGGCTTTGGGTAAGAAGCATTTATTCTTTTCAGTTGTTTTTATTATTGGAACCCGACAGTAAAAGGTCCAAGAATGCTTTCGAAGAGATGCTCCAGACAATGCTTGTGAAACCGGTGACGGAAAAACCGGTAGAGCGGTCATTTATTCAGCAACAATTGTTACGAAACATGCCTGAGAACAGTGTTCAGCAAGAAATGCCTCCTCTCTCAACCGAAGAAGGATTGAATCGAAAAATTATTTACAACGCCATAAAATTTTCGATGGACTCCCTAAAAGCAGCAAAAAAGGACACAGATGTCTATTTTGTTTTTACAGAAGTAAACAAAGCCATCCTCAGCGCACTCGAAAAAGAATCGGGAGCTCTAAAAAGCGGGAGTTTCTGGACCTTCCATTATCCTTTTTTTAAAAGCATCCTCAACTCCAATCATTACGATACTTTTTGCCGTTACATAAGCGTTTCTTACTTTCCGGAATCACTGGAATGGTGGGAAAACAACAAAACCGATGCTGAAAATTTCATCAACTGGTTCGAAAATGGAGAGGACAACGGGAAAAATTGAAAAAAAACGTTACCTTTGTGACTCAGCTTCAACCCTTTTATGGACAAATATAGCGAAGAACAGTTATTAGAAAAGTTACGCGACCCCAGAACCCAACGACAGGGCTTCGCCATACTTGTTTCAGAATACAGCGAAAGATTATACTGGCAAATTCGAAAAATGGTATTGTCGCACGAAGATACCAACGATATTCTACAAGACGTTTTCATTAAGGCCTGGATCAATATTGATAATTTTCGTGGAGAATCAAAATTAACGACGTGGCTTTACCGGATTGCCATTAACGAAAGCATCACATTCCTGAATAAAAAAAGGAACCAGAACAACGTATCGGTCGATGATGAGAATTCCTTCCTGTTAAACACACTCGAGGGAGATAAGTATTTTGATGGGGATGAAGCACAAAAACTGCTTCAACAAGCTATTTTAACTTTACCGGATAAGCAACGGCTAGTGTTTCAAATGAAGTATTTCGATGAGATGAAATACGAAGATATGTCAGAGATACTTGGCACATCGGTGGGTGCACTAAAAGCATCGTATCATCATGCCGTTAAAAAGATCGAAAATTTTTTAACAGATTCCAATTAAACCTTTATATAGAGAGAAAGTCTACTCAACGTAGTACAGCGCAAAGAAAAATGGTATGGAAACAAAAATAAATAAATTGAGCGAGATCGAAAAAAGAAATCCATTTACTGTACCCGAGGATTATTTTTCGAGGTTTAACGAACACATAATGGCTCGTTTACCCGAGAAAGAGATAGTAGAACCAAAAAAGGTTTCCATGTGGGACAAAGCCAAACCCTGGGTTTATATGGCTGCTATGTTTATGGGTATCTTTTTTACTATCCAATTGCTAACAAGAAACACCACAAATCAGGTCGCTACAATATCATCTACGCAGTTTACCGATGATTACTGGTCGACCGTGCAGATAACAGAAGAGGAATTTTATCAATATTTAGAAGAACAATTGGTGAATGACGGTTACTACGATTATATGTACAACCAGGTTTATATGAACTAAGCAATGAGAGCGGGCAATTTCGCTTCGCTCAATTGCCATACGGCTACAAAGAAAAAAATAAATAACAATTGTATGAGAAAGAGCATCACACTTCTTTGTTTTACCCTCATAGTCAGCGCCTTCACGTTCGCATCCTTTGCCCAGGTCCGTAAAATGAATATGGCCGATTACGAAAAAAGGAAAATGGAATACATTCAGAAAGAAGCGGGATTAACCAAAGAGGAAGCTAACCGATATTTTCCGCTGTATAACGATTTGTCCAAGAAAAAATTCGAACTTCACAAACAACACCGGGATAAAGTGGAGAAGATGAAACAACGCAATAAAAACATGTCTAACGAAGAATACCGGCAGCTTCTGGAAAACGATGTAGATGTAAAACTAAAAGAAGCCGAGCTGGACAAGCAATATTCCGAAAAACTGGAAAAAATCCTCTCTCCCGAAAAACTCTATCGGGCACAACAAGCCGAGCGGAAATTTATGCAAAGGGAAGTGATGAAATTTAGAGGAAGCGAGTAAAAATTCAACGAGATTAATAACACCTGCAATGATGAAGCCACTTAAGCTCCATTACTTAGGCATATAGGCTTTGGTAACTCTCCCATTAAAAATTTTACCATTTAAAAAATCGCTTCTGATCCTTTCCATCGTGTAATGTTTTGCAACTTCCGGATACAATGCATAACGCAGTTCCTGGTGCGTTTTCATTTCTTCCTCTTTTTTGGTTAACAAACGATAAATACACCTATTTCCCAGGGATTGTACAGGCACACATCGACTGGACTATCCGTACCTGTAGGGGTTTCCCCGTAAAGCACTTGAACGAATTTTGTTGACACCGTATTAGAAAATTAGGACTGATGAGTCATAACATAGTTAATTTGTAAAAAAAACGGGATTAACCGTTACAAAATAAAAGGAATCCATCCAATTTTATTAACTTTGCACCTTGTTTAGCGGAAATCATTAGATTTTTTCCGTAATTAGTTGTAAGAATATGCCTCAGATTTCAGAGCGGGGCTTACAGATGCCCGCCTCTCCCATTAGAAAATTAGCTCCACTATCGGATGCAGCAAAAGCTCGCGGAGTAAAAGTATATCACCTGAATATCGGTCAGCCCGATTTGCCATCGCCTCAGGTAGCCCTGGACGCTATTCGAAGTATCGACAGGACCACGTTGGAATATAGTCCCAGTGACGGATTTCGTTTTTTTCGCGAAAATCTGGTGAACTATTATGCAAAATTCAACATCCATCTTTTACCTGAAGAAATTATCGTTACCGCAGGTGGTTCGGAAGCCGTGCTGTATGCCTTTATGGCTTGTCTAAATCCGGGCGATGAAATCATTGTCCCTGAGCCGGCATATGCCAATTACATGGCTTTTGCCGTATCTGCAGGTGCTATTATCAAAACCATTCCAACGAGTATCGATACCGGATTTAAGCTCCCGGAAATAGAAAAATTCGAAGCGCTCATCCATTCGAAAACTAAGGGTATCCTTATCTGCAACCCGAACAATCCCACCGGATATGTTTATACAGCAGAGGAGATGGAGCAAATCAGGCTGTTGGTAAAAAAACACAACCTTTACCTGTTTTCCGACGAAGTATACCGAGAGTTTATTTATAGCGACGCGCCTTACATCTCGGCTTGCCACTTGAAGGATATTGAAGAGAATGTCGTTCTTATCGATTCTGTATCGAAACGATACAGTGAGTGTGGAATTCGTATAGGATGCTTGATTACCAAAAATAAAAAACTGCACGACACGGTGATGAAGTTCTGTCAGGCACGGTTGAGCCCTCCGTTGATTGGACAAATTGCCGCAAATGCTTCGTTACAGGAAAACGGAGCGTACATGCAGCAAAATTTTGATGAATACAAAAGTCGCCGTGATTTCCTGATCGAACGGCTCAACAAAATTCCCGGTGTTTATTCGCCTCAGCCCGAAGGCGCCTTCTATACATTAGCGAGCCTTCCCGTGGACGATACGGATGCATTTTGCGCATGGTGCCTTTCGGATTTCCGATACGAAAACCAAACCATCTTTATGGCTCCGGCATCGGGATTCTACGTCACTCCCGGATTAGGGAAAAACGAAGTCCGCATAGCTTATGTACTCAACAAAGAAGATTTAAACAACGCGTTGATTGTGTTGGAAAAAGCATTGGAAGCCTATAATAACAAACAGTAGTGCTCAACGCTCAAAACAAAAAATGAACACAGAGCTTTTTATCGCCAAACGGATCTACAGAGGTGACAAGAAAAACGAGAAACGTGTTTCATCGCCTGCTATAAAAATTGCTATCTCCGGCTTAGCGTTAGGCTTAGCAATAATGTTAGCAGCTGTGTGCATTATTATTGGTTTTAAAAAAGAAATTCGTGAAAAGGTGATCGGTTTTGGTTCTCATATCCAGATTACCAGTTTTGACAGCAACAGTTCTTACGAACATCATCCTATCTCTTTTTCCGATACATTAAAAAACAGACTGTTAAGCAATCCAAAAATTGCCCGGGTACAAAAGTTCATAACTAAACCCGGTATTATCAAAACCGATGAAGATTTTTTAGGTATCGTGCTGAAAGGGATATCCGATGATTACGATTGGCAATTTTTTAAAAAAAACCTGATCGAAGGAGCCATTATAAACCCAAACGACACATCGGGTATCAACCGGGCCATAATTTCTCAAAACATTGCCAACAAACTTCACCTTAAATTAGGCGATCATTTTACTACTTACTTTGTTCAAGAGCCTGTTCGTGCCAGACGATTTACCGTTTCGGGGATTTACGAAACCAATTTCGAGGACTACGACAAACTGTACGTCCTGACCGAAGCAAAAATCCTGTCCGGATTAAACGACTGGGAAGACGACATGGTAAGCGGTGTGGAAGTATTGGTAAAAGAGTATAATCAACTTGATCAAACGGCTCAGGATCTGTTTTTCGAAATGTCAAACTACCAAGACCGGTTTGGCAACAGGCTTTACACTCGCTCCATAAAAGACATCAATCCCATGATCTTTAATTGGTTGAACCTTCTGGATATGAATGTTTGGGTAATCCTGATATTGATGATTCTGGTGTCTGGTTTTACGATGATCTCGGGACTTCTCATCATCATCCTGGAGCGGACAAATATGATCGGCATGCTCAAATCGATGGGGGCACGTGATTTCAGTATCCGGAAAGTATTTCTTTACCTTTCGGCTTTTCTCATCGGACAAGGAATGCTCTGGGGTAACGTTATGGGACTAACCTTCTGTATTTTACAAAAAGAATTCAATATCCTAAGACTCGATCCTGCCACTTACTATCTCTCTGCCGTACCCATCGATCTGAACCCTTGGTATGTGATCTTGCTAAATGTGGGGACACTGATTGTTTCCTTGATAATGATGATTGCTCCCTCCTATCTTGTGGCAAAAATTACGCCCGCAAAATCAATCCGGTTCGAATAAATAACCTTACTGGCTGATTATAAACAATCAAACTACTGTTAACAACTTGTTGAAAACCTGTTTAGAAGTTGTTTATAATTATGAAGAAAAAAATTTGCACCGTATTTATGTAATATTGTATATTTGCGATACTCAACATTCAGGAAAATTTTAGTACGAAAATCGTACAAAAAAATATGAGGAGTTCTTTGGCATTTTGTACACAATAAAAAGATTAGGATCGGCAGGATGTGTAGCACCACAATTCGACGCAACTTGTAACATTTCCTTGATAAAGGCCTTCCAAAAGAATGCTTTTGCAACGAAATCCGGTCGTAATTCTCGTATTCCAACCCATTTACCGGGCTTTCTGCAGAGCATCCCGAAAGATTCACATCGAATCTGGACAGAATGTAAAGTAGAGCACAAGCGCGATAAATGATTTTGTAGAATTTTACGGACGATGCTCGGGATGAACTTCCCGGGTTTGCAATGTCAAGACGAGAAATGAACGTGTTTAACGAATCGGGAAAAATGATTTGAAAGAAATTTTGAAAAATTTGTTCCGGATTGGATGAGCATATTCTGTGGGTTTTTACCCATTCAACCGTTAAGTGTCTCCCACAAGATGGTTGTTAAAGAATTGAAGCATTCAGGCTACAACACAGGTTTGGAAACAAACCACTTCACCCTCGTTTGTTCCCGTTTCAAACCTTATGGATATTTACTTCCGTGAGGCAGAAAACAGAAAAAGTTGCACACAGGCATCGACGTGTTTTTCAGATCTTTCGGAATTACCGTTTTGAAAAAGACGGATCAAGAGATCGGTTTTTTGGTAATACCATTCCAAACTGACCGGTTTTCTTTTTGTGCTTCGAAGTTTGAAGACGCTATTTGTTGACTTTTGATACAACAATTTCAAAAAGAGGCTAATCAACAACTTAGGGTTGCATTTATGGTTTCACACTGTTTCTGACGCTTTAGGTTGTATTCATGTTTTGAAGTATAATCTACATTCCGAAATTAAACTTCCCGTTTGGACAGTCTGAATACAGATTCTACAGGATAAGTTGAAGTACAGTTGTGTATAGGATACTTAGAACTCCTTCCTAAACAAAAAAGGCCGGCTTAAATACCGGTCTTTTTTTGTTTGTATACGTTTGTCCTGAAGACCTAGCTCATCGATAATATCATTCGGTTATCGTCTGCTATTTTACGCATATTCAAAATAGCATATCGCATTCTCCCCAATGCGGTGTTGATGCTCACACCGGTTTTATCGGCAATCTCTTTAAAACTAAGTTCCTGATAATAACGCATATTCAATACTTCACGTTGCGTGTCCGGCAGGTATTCAACCAGCCTCCTCACATCATCAAACACCTGCGCTTTTACCATAGTTACCTCAATGTTATCCTCACAGAGCCTGAAATTGTTGAACAGGTCAAACTCGTATTCATCGTTTGAGACCGTATTCTCGTTCCGTTCCTGACGAAAACAATCGACAATCAAGTTGTGTGCAATGCGTGTTATCCAGGCACGAAATTTACCGTTCTCGGTATACCTGCCCTGCTTTATCGTGAGAATAGCCTTGATGAACGTGTCCTGAAAAATATCGTCAGCCAGATCACGATTGCGAACCCTATAGAGGATGTAACTGAAAAGGGATTGTTTGTGACGGGAGAGAAGAATCTCAAATGCACAATTGTTACCTTCGGCGTAAGAAACGACCAACTCCTCGTCGGTCATCGACAAAAGAACCTCCATTACTAAAACTATTAAACGATTTATTTTTAAATTAGTTGAGTAATGTCACTCCGATAGGCAGATAATTTTAAAAAAAGAATTTGTTAATATGAGTTGAACAAAGAAAATTACAATTTTCATAATAAACAAAAATTGAATGTTAAAAAAAACGGAAAGGTTCAATTCTTTCCGTTTCGCAATTACCTGAAAAGTAACTTTTATTCGCTTAAAGCCGGTTTATAATAACCCAGGTCTTCGATTCGAGATTTGGTAACAAAGTTATAGTTCTTCACTACTTCAATTTGTCCGTAATGGATATAAACCTCGGCACTGCGACGGAACATTTCGGGTTCTTTGTTGGCATCCTGCAAGAGGAGGTGTCCCATAATCACGTGTCCGGCACTTTCAACCAAACGGCGCGCATGAAAATCGAGGTATTCTTCGTCCTTGGGTGCGGTAACAATTTCAACCAATTTTTCGTACATCTGCGCCATTTTCGATAATGTACGCTTTAACGGCTCCAATTCCGGCAATACGGGCATAGCCTCATATTCCCTGATCCGGTTCAGGTAAGTTCCTGTGGTGACGTGTCGAATGGCGGCAACGACCTGCAATTGCGTAGTACCCTCGTAAATATTGGTAATACGGGCATCACGATATAGCCGTTCACACTTATAGTCTTTCATGTACCCGGATCCACCGTGTATCTGAATGGCATCATAGGCATTCTGGTTCGCATATTCACTGGTCATTCCTTTTCCAAGCGGCGTGAAAGCATCCGCCAGCCGCGAATAGTACTTCATTTCGTCACGTTCTTCAGGAGTAAGTTTGCGCTCTCTGGAAATATCTTCCAATATCTTATACATATCCACAAAACGACAGGTTTCGTAAAGTATGGTACGTGACGCATCGGTTTTAGCGCGCATGTTGGCTAGCATCTCGAAAACAGGTGGCATCTCGATAATGGCTTTCCCAAACTGACGGCGTTCCAGTGCGTAGTTGTACGCTTCGCGACAAGCAGCTTCGGATATTCCTACCGATTGAGCCATGATACCCAGGCGGGCACCGTTCATCAACGACATGACGTACTTGATCAGTCCCATCCGGCGCGAACCCACTAACTCGGCTTTGGCATTTTTAAAAACCAGCTCGCAGGTTGGCGCCCCTTTTATACCCATTTTATTTTCAATACGGCGTACGGTTACGCCTCCGCTGTTTTTGTCGTAAACATACATCGATAAACCGCGTGCATCTTTTGTTCCCTCTTCCGAACGGGCCAGCACCAGATGAATATCGGCATCCCCGTTGGTAATAAATCGTTTCACTCCGTTCAGGTACCACTGCCCTTCCTTTTCGTTATACGATGCTTTCAGCATCACGGCTTGCAAATCCGAACCGGCATCGGGTTCGGTCAGGTCCATCGACATGGTCTCCCCTTTGGCAACCCTCGGCAGGTATTCGTTTTTTTGCTCGTCCGAAGCAAACTCGTAAATTGTTTCGCCACAGTCTTGCAACATCCAGATATTTTGGAAACTGGCATCCGCCCTGCTCACGATATCGGCTGAAATCATGTAAGGCACCATAGGAAAATTCAATCCTCCAAAACGTCTTGGAAAAGCCATCCCCATCAGTTCGGCCTTGTTCAGGGCCTCCAGGTTCTCTTGGGTAGGTGTAGCATACGTTACTCGTCCGTCGGCCACTGTTGGTCCGCTGTGGTCTACCGTTTCGGCATTCGGTTCGATAATATCACCGCAAATCTCGCCCACTACTTCCAGAATTTTGTCGTAGCTGTCCATAGCGTCTTCAAAATCCATCGGAGCGTAATCGTAAGTATATTTATCTGCGTAATTTCTTTCTTTGAGTTCCACAATTCGTTTCATCAGTGGATGGTTCAGATAGTGTCTGAATTGCGGCGTGTCGGTATAAAAGTTTGCCATTTCTTCTTATTTTGAATTTTTCTTATAATACTTGATCAATTTCGGAATTACCTTTTCGATATCGCCGGTAATGACGTAATCAGCAATAGCATTAATGGGGGCACTAGGGTCGTTATTGATGGAAATGATCAGCGAACTCTCTTGCATTCCGGCAATGTGTTGAATCTGTCCCGAAATACCGCAAGCGATATACAGTTTAGGGCGTACGGTAACACCGGTCTGTCCGATTTGACGTTCGTGTTCGGCATATCCGGCATCAACGGCGGCACGTGATGCCCCTACTTCAGCTCCCAAAACATTTGCCAAATCATACAACAACTGAAAATTTTCTTTCGAACCTACACCGTATCCCCCGGATATAATGATGGGCGAATTTTTGATATTGACTTTCGATTTTTCCACGTGACGGTCGATGATGGAAACCACAAAATCATCCGGAGAAACATAGTCTTTCACATCGTGCTCTACCACCGTCCCTTTGTAATTCGGATCGGCAATTTCCTTTTTCATCACACCTTCGCGAACAGTCGCCATTTGCGGACGATGGTCGGGATTGATGATCCACGCTACAATATTTCCACCGAAAGCTGGACGAATCTGATAAAGCAGGTTTTCGTAAACTTTGCCCACTTTTTTCTCTTCGTGATCGCCAATTTCAAGCGATGTGCAATCGGCCGTTAAGCCGCTTCCTAATGCCGATGATACGCGCGGGCCCAAATCACGCCCGATGATGGTAGCCCCCATCAGGCAAATTTGCGGTTTTTCTTTTTTGAACAGATTCACCAGGATGGATGTGTGCGGCAAGGTAGTATATGGCGACAAGCGTTTGTCTTTAAAAATATGGAGAACATCTGCACCGTATGGAAAAACCTGTTTCTCAATGGTGTCGAGCTTGTCTCCTGCGGCAATAGCTTCGAGTCTGCAACCCAGCTGGCTGGCCAGAGTGCGTCCCTTGGTAAGTAGTTCCAGGCTCACTTCTGCAACCGTGCCGTCTTCTATTTCGAGGTATACGAATACGTTATTCATTGTTTTAACCAATTGTGTGATTAGCTATTAATTCTTTTATCAAGTCTTCCAGTTCGGTATCGTCATCGGTCAGTCGTTTGCTTTCCTTTGCCTGAAATACAACGTTCTCTATTTTCTTTACTTTGGTTGGAGAACCCGATAATCCGCATTGAACCGGATCAGCATTTACATCAGCGACACTCCATTCCGTTAAATTGAGGTATGGGCGTGCATTGTACAAATCGATATAATCGATATTTTCAGTTTGACGTTCGGTAACGGTTTTAGCGTGTTTGTATTTTTGCAGAAATTTTGCGTTACGCGGACGGCAAATCCTGGCCGATCCGTTTACAGTGATCAATAACGGCAGGGGGGCTTCCACTACCTCTACCCCATTTTCGAGACGACGTTTCACGCGGATTTTCTTCTTATCGATGCTCTCGATTGCCTCAGCATACGTAATTTGAGGAATGCCCAGCTTTTCTGCCACCTGTGGCCCAACCTGCGCAGTATCGCCATCTATAGCTTGCCGGCCGGAGATAATCATATCAAAATTACCCATCTGCTTAACGGCCATCGACAAGGCATAAGATGTAGCCAAAGTGTCAGCGCCGGCAAAAGCACGATCCGTTAGAAGCACACCGTCGTCAGCACCTCTGAATAATCCTTCCCGAAGGATTTCTGCAGCGCGGGCAGGCCCCATGGTTAGTACGGTAATCTTTGTCCCGGGATATTGATCTTTGATTCCAAGAGCTTGCTCCAACGCATTCAAATCTTCCGGATTAAAAATAGCCGGCAGCGCTCCTCTGTTAACTGTTCCGTCGGCTTTCATCGCATCTTTCCCAACGTTGCGCGTATCGGGAACCTGCTTTGCCAACACAATAATGTTAAATGCCATTTCCTATATGTTTATTTATGTTCTTTTGGAGACGGCAAATTTACAGAAAGAATTCAGCTTCACCAACAAAATTTGAAACAACTATCGAAAAAATTGCACAAAAAAGTGTTTTTTGTGTAAAAATTAAATCCAATACAAACATCATTAAACCTATTTCTTTCTTTTGTATCCAATAATCGCAGCCGTTGAATTCTTGAATCGGTTTAAAATAAGCTATTTGATCTTTCATGTCATTTTTTTAATGGTGTTTAATTTTTATTTCGCATCGTAATGGAAAGTGGTTTAAAAAAAATGAAAGTTCAGCGGTATAAAAAAGTAAAAAACAACATAAAAGAATAAAACAAAATCATATCATTCGTAAAATACAAAACAATTTCTAAATAAATTTGTAATTTTGACTCATAAAATCTCAACCTATTCAGACCAAATTTGTCTATGAAACATTTAGTTTTCTCTGGTATATTGTTTTTTTCCATCCTGTTTTTCAGTAATTGTGCCGGTATTCAGTACATGTCTATCGAGACGCGCGAACCGGCGCAGGTTACTCTTCCAACGGAAGTGAAGTCGGTATTGGTGGTAAACAACGTGGTTCAGCAGCCTGATGAAATTGGACATAACATCAAAAGACTGGGAAAAAAGCAATCCGACAGAATAAAAGTATCTGCGGACAGTGTGGCTATTTTTTATACGGAAGCATTGTCTCAATTTTTGGGTGAAGAAGAGTATTTTAATGCTGTTAAATATTACCAGAAACCGCTGAGAAGTGATAATGATTTCTGGCAGGAAGTTCCCATAACGCCCGAAACGATGCATGAACTGCGGAATGCAACTACCACTGACGCAATCATATCGCTGGACAAACTGATTTTACAAACCGACAGAACCGACTTTTTCCGACAGGAAGGGTACAATTATGCTGGTTTAACCGGGAGAATACAATCGGTAATTCGTGTGTATCTCCCATCGATGGAAGGTAAAATCCCGGTGGTTCAGTTTACCGACAGCATGAAATGGGAAGGATATGATATTCATGACGGCCGTGCTTACGCCGACTTGATTGTCCCTTCACAAGAAGAAGCAATGAAACAGCTTGCCGTGTTTGCAGCGGAAAAAATGACGAAAGTATTTTCGCCGCACTGGGAGAATCAAGACCGCTGGTACTACACACAAATGAGTTCCAAGATGCGTGAAGGAGAAGTCTTTGCCAAGAATAATCAGTGGTTCAATGCCATTGAAAAATGGAACGAATTTTACACAAAGGAAAAAAACAAGCTAAACCAGGCAAAAGCTGCACACAATATAGCACTGGGTTACGAAATGCTTGATGATATGGACAGCGCGTATAAGTGGGCCGTCTTAGCAGTCGACCTCTTTCTGCAATCAACCACAAGCGGTTCGTTGGAAAGACGGCGGTCGCTCCTGTTTAAAAATGAAATAGAACGTCGAAGAAACACATCCAATAAGTTGAACATGCAGATAAAATGAAAAAAATTCCTGTTGGCGAACTGCTTAATGGGAATTTTTAGTAAAAATATATCTTCCTTTTTCCTTTGTTTTCAAAAAAAACATTACCTTTGCACCAGAATCTTCAAAGATAAGTGAATATATTCTACGGATATTCACTCAACAATTCAAAATAAAACCATATTGAGTTTTTTAATCATTGTTCGGAATAGCCTTGTTTCCTTCAAACATTATATATAAAAACTCAGTTTCAATCATTAAAATATAAAACCTAAACGTTTTTTTAACAAATAATTAAATGGCTTATAACATTATTGAGCTTAACGAAAAGCTAACCACAGAATTACGAGCTCTTGCCAAAGAAATGGGTATACGAAGACCCGATGCGTATAAAAAAGAAGAGTTAATCTACAAAATCCTTGATGAGCAAGCTATCGCCGGAACAAAAAATCTGAGCCCAGCCCCGCATCCCAGACCAAATAACGGGAGAAAAACAATTGAGAACAAAAACAACACGCAGAAGCAAGAAGTCAAAGCAGAGACAGGCCGCCCAGCAGAGAAAGATAGAAAGCCTGTAACAGAAGTAGAAGTAAAGGAAAAGGAAAAGGAAAAGGAAAAGGAGAAGGAGAAGGAGAAGGAGAAGGAACAAGAAAAGCCAAAACCGGAGGTAAAAACTCTAACCCGGGTTCCAAAAGAAAACCCTGTCCAAAACAACAAGCAAGTTCAAAGTACAAACAAACCGCATGAAGTTAAAAAACAGGAACCAAAACAGCACGCTGTCGTAGTTTCCGCACATCCTGCAATCATTCCGGATGCGGTTGTAACGGATAGTGCTCCGGTGGATCAGCCAAAAGCTGAAGCGACACCTACTCCTCCCGTAAAACCGACACAGCTTGTCTTTCGTTCATCCAAACACCGTGAAAGAGAACGAATCTCACAGGTTCCACCGGTAACTTTACCACCGGTCGTTCCTGAGGAACCCATAGAAGATGCTCTCAAAACAGAAGTGATGGAAAAACCGGTTGTTATTGAAAAGAAAGCATCTCTTTTGCAAGAACTTATTACTCCAGCACCTATCCAGCCCCGCCAGCAGCAACCGCAACAAAGCAAGAATATAAATCAGCAACAAACCGTTGTACAGCAAAAGGAACCTGCTTACGAATTCGAAGGAATTTTGAATGCATCGGGTGTATTGGAGATCATGAGTGACGGCTATGGCTTCTTGCGTTCTTCGGACTATAACTACATGTCTTCACCGGACGACATTTATGTTTCCCAATCTCAGATCCGCCTGTTTGGCCTGAAGACAGGGGATGTGGTAGAGGGTCCGATCCGTCCGCCAAAAGAAGGAGAAAAATTCTTTCCTCTGGTAAAAGTAGACAAGATAAACGGAAGAAAGCCTGAGGAAGTACGCGACCGTGTACCTTTCGACCACCTGAAACCGTTGTTTCCGGATCAGAAATTCAACCTCACCAAGGGGTATAATGATAATCTGTCGTGCAGGGTAGTCGACATGTTTTCGCCCATCGGCAAGGGACAACGAGGCCTGATTGTCGCTCAGCCCAAAACGGGTAAGACCATGTTGCTCAAGGATATTGCTAATGCTATTGCAGCCAATCATCCCGAAGTATATATGATTATTCTGCTCATTGACGAGCGCCCCGAAGAAGTTACCGATATGGAGCGCAGCGTTAACGCAGAAGTAATTGCGTCTACATTTGATGAACCGGCAGAACGACATGTAAAAATTGCCGACATTGTTCTCAACAAAGCACGCCGCTTAGTAGAATGCGGACACGATGTTGTTATTCTGCTCGATTCTATCACACGCCTCGCACGGGCATATAACACGGTTCAGCCGGCATCAGGGAAAGTGTTGTCGGGAGGAGTGGATGCCAACGCATTACAAAAGCCCAAACGTTTTTTTGGAGCGGCAAGAAACATTGAGAATGGCGGATCACTGACCATCATCGCTACTGCTCTTACCGAAACCGGTTCAAAAATGGACGATGTTATTTTTGAGGAATTTAAGGGTACGGGCAATATGGAACTCCAACTCGATAGAAAACTATCCAACAAACGAGTTTTCCCGGCGGTGGACATCATTGCATCCAGCACCCGTCGTGACGACCTGTTACTTTCCGAAGAAACGCTTAACCGGATGTGGGTATTGCGCAATTTCTTGTCGGACATGAACTCGACAGAAGCAATGGAATTCCTGCTCAACCGGCTGAAAAGAACATCAAACAACGAAGAATTCCTGATTTCGATGAACGATTAATACAAGAAATAAACCAATCTCAAGAGGGTGTATCACAATGTGGTTTCACCCTCTTTCTATTCGGATACCTATCTGGGAACAAATTCAGATATTCATTTCTTGGGAGATTGATGTTTATTTTGAGACGATCTCTTTGTTTTATGGGTTAAATTTGCAAAAAAAGGATTACGTGACATTCACTGAAAAAGATTACGAAAAAGTTCTGAGAACCATCAGCATTGAAAAAGCCAATAAATTGGGAATTATAGTCCTGATTCCCGTTTTTGTTGTCTTCACAGGCATTCATTCTTTTTTTTGGGGAAACCATTTGCTGGATTATTTCCGTACGGATTTTTCTCCGATAAAAATTCTACGGGACGGATCCCTGTTTTTCATCGCTTGCCTTATTGGAATAGTCCTTCACGAACTCATCCACGGCATTTCGTTCGCTCTGTTTGCCAAGCGGGGATTTCGCGCCATCCGTTTCGGCATAATGGCGCCATTTCTTACCCCCTATTGCCATTGCACAGAGCCGCTTAAAATAAGGCACTACCTTTTCGGAGCGCTCACTCCCGCTGTTATTCTTGGATTGGGCCCTGCCATCACAGGCTTATTTATTGGTAAATATTTAGTAACATTTTTGGGCATTGTTTTTATCGTATCTGCTATTGGTGATCTTATGATTGCCCACCTGCTGTGGGAAGAAAAGCCTACCGATTATGCCCAAGACCATCCGTCAGAAGCAGGATGTTTCGTTTTCAGAAAAAGATAATACCCTACAAAAAAATCAATTTACGATTGAATTTTGAATATATAAACCTATGCATTAAATTATTACTGAATGAGAAAATTAATCTTCCCTCTTGTATTAATCCTATTATTTGGTTTTATTGCCTGCAAAGGCAGATCGGATTCATCCGCTAAAAGTGCTGATACCCCTCCGTTTTCTACTTTGGAAAACATCGAAAAAGAAGATATAAAAAATCAAAAGCCGGTGGATCAAGCCGAATACAATGATTTACTTAACTACATCGCCAACGGCGACACAACCGGCTTATGGCCTGTACAAAACCAACCGTTGCCTCTTGAAGGAGCTGTTTTACCTTATCACCGGGTAGTGGCTTACTACGGAAACCTCTATTCGAAAAATATGGGTGTTTTGGGAGAATATCCTCCTGAAGAAATGTGGAGTCGACTGCTTAAGGAAACGGAAGCATGGGAACAAGCTGATCCGAAAACACCTGTCGTACCTGCCATTCATTACATTGCCGTAGTTGCACAAGGAACACCCTGGAGTGACGGAAAATACCGTTACCGGATGCCGCAACAGCAGATCGATTCTGCGCTTGCTATTGCCAAAATGCACGATGCGCTGGTTTTTCTCGATGTCCAGGTGGGATTAAGCACGGTGGAGCTGGAAATTCCGCAATTGGAAAAGTATCTGCTGATGCCGCACGTACATTTGGGAATTGATCCCGAATTTTCGATGAAAGACGGCACGCCTCCCGGCAAAAAAATTGGCACTTTAGATGCCGAAGACATTAATTTTTGCTCTGCATACCTGGCTGAACTTGTTCAGGACTACAACCTTCCACCTAAAATATTGATCGTCCATCGCTTCACGAAAGGGATGGTAACCCATTACAAAAACATCAAGCTTAGTCCCGAAGTACAGATCGTAATCAATATGGACGGGTTCGGCCGCCCCGAACTTAAATACAGTACGTATAACCGGTTTATCCACCCTGAACCTATACAGTTCACCGGTTTTAAACTTTTCTATAAAAACGACACCAAAGAATCACCGAATCACCTGCTAACACCGGAGGAATTGATGAAGTTACAACCAAGGCCGGTATATCTCCAGTTTCAGTAAAGTGATTTACGACATGTATGTTTCATGTCCTGTTGAACAACCTCTTGTTGCTATTGTCAAACGCAATAATGAACATTGAACGTTAAACCCTAAAATTAACCGTTAATATGAATTACTCAAAAACATTCCAGGAAATCTACAACGAACTTCAACGTGTTGAAGACATTGGCCAGGTGGCTAATTACATTCCCGAACTGGCTCACGTTAACCCAAATCAATTTGGTGTACACCTGATTACGGTCAATGGTGAATATTTCGCTTTCGGTGATGCCGATGTCAAGTTTTCCATTCAGAGCATTGCCAAAGTATTCTCATTCGTACTTGCCTACTCCCGGGTGAAAAGCAATATCTGGGAACGGATGGACCTGGAACCTGCAGGAACACCTTTCAACTCACTCGTACAACTGGAATACGACAAAGGAATTCCGCGAAACCCGTTCATTAATGCAGGAGCCATTGTGGTGTGTGATATTTTAGTCGACGAGCTTGCTTCTCCTCGGGAGAATGTGCTTTCATTTATCCGTAGCCTAACAAAAAGCAGCACCATCGATTACAACCCCCTTGTTGCACATTCCGAAAAAAAATCCGGATTTCGCAACTACGCACTCGTTAACCTGATGAAAGCTTTTGGAAACATCAAAAACGACATAGAAAAAGTGATGGATCTCTATTTCAGCATCTGCTCCCTCGAAATGAACTGTAAAGAGTTATCGGAATCTTTTCTGTTTCTTGCCAATAATGGCATTGTGCCGCACACGGGAGAAAAAATTTTGTCGCCCAGTCGTACCAAACGTACCAATGCACTCATGCAAACCTGCGGCTTCTACGACGAAGCCGGCCAGTTTACTTTCAAAGTAGGACTGCCCGGAAAAAGCGGCGTTGGAGGTGGCATCGTAGCCGTGCATCCCGAAAAATATGCAATCGCCGTTTGGAGTCCGCGCCTCAACAAAAAAGGAAACTCCTACAAAGGAATGCTTTTTCTGGAAGAATTTACAACAAAAACTAAACTGTCAATTTTTTAATAACACAAAGAAGCCTAAAGGGCAACAGCCAACAATAAATCTTAAATTTATAAAAATCATCTTTTAACAATTGTCTTTTTATATGAAAAACCTTATTTTTGTGCACAAATACAGAATTTTCATTTTTTTATGAAGCAAGCATGTAAATTGAACATCTCCCGTATAAATGGATCCACGCTTATCGGGATGCGAGGCACACACGACTTTCATGAAAAAATAAAAGAACAAGTGCATGAAAATAGATTTTAAAGAACGTACCCCGCAATTAATTGCCATCATCGGGGTCTTATCACTGATATTAGCCATTGCCGTTATCTACATTGTCAGTAAAAACAGGCAGATAAATACAATGGAACAACAATTCACCGTTGACAAACAGGAACTTGAAGATGAGTACGAAGCTATTTCCATGCAATACGAAGGATTCAAGTTCAGTGTTCAAAACGATTCACTGCTTTACAAGCTGGAAAATGAACAGGCTAAAGTACAACGGCTACAGGAACAACTGCGCATGACCGATGCAGCCAACAAAGCCGAGATAAAACGACTGAAAGACGAACTGGCAACCTTGCGCAAAGTGCTCAAGTCCTATGTCCAGCAAATTGATTCACTACACAGGTTAAATACTGAACTGCAGGCCAAAAACGAACAAATCACAAAACAATATCAGCAAACCAGCCGCACCTTGAATCAAGTGTCGCAAGAAAAAGAACAATTAAGTGAAAAAGTCACCCTCGCTTCCAAGCTCGATGCTACGGGAGTAAGCGTAAAAGCAGTGAATGACCGCGGCAGGGAGCAAAAACGGTTGAGCCGCAGCTCGCAGTTCGTTGTTTCGTTTCTTATTACCAAAAATATTACTGCCGAGCCCGGCGAAAGGATCATCTATGTTCGCATAATGTCGCCCGATGGCGGTGTGTTGACAAAAAACCCGGGCAGTACCTTCCCTTACGAAAACGGCAACCTCCAGTACTCCATGAAACGGATCGTGGAATATGGCGGTGAAGAGATTCCCGTTTCCATGTATTGGGATATCGAAGAGTTCCTCATGCCCGGAACTTACAAAGCCGATATCTTTGCTGACGGTAGCCTCATCGGTTCCCGGAGCTTTTCTATGGAGGAATAATTACAACAGAAAAGTCCTGAGGAACAGGAGGATAAGCAAGACAACGGATCGGAACTTTGTGAAACTTAACTTTTTACGGCAAATATTTAACAATCTTTTGTGCAGCGTTTTTCGCTAAAATGCGTCTTACTGTTGTGTAGAACCGTAATTAACGCTTTAGCATCGGGCAAACGACAAAAATAACGTTCCTCTTTTCTTTGTGCATTATTGCCGCGACAGCAGCATCAAAACTCAACGCGCAGGAATTTAACGACGAAATGAAGAAAAAACTTCGTCAATCGCTAACTGTGCCCGAACAGAAACCGATACAATATCAACCCAAGCGCGCGAACATTCAGGTATTGCCGCAAGATAACCAGGAAGTACTAAAAGTTTCTCCTGCCACAAAATTACCCACCAAATACGATAAGATTCAAGTACTGCATCCGCCGGAAGAATACGAAGTTCATCTCAACTTGAATGTTACAAACATCGGTACCCGTCAATTAAACCGTGCAAAAATTGATTATTCCAATGGGAAATTCAATGCCGTTCCAGATGCGCGCAGCATTACGCAATGGGTACAATATACCCGTGGAGATTACGGTACCGGAATTTCTATCGGCGAAGGTTCTGCCGAATGGCTGTATAAACTCAGAAAAATCATTCCTCCCTACTCCGGGTTCGATGCTGATCCCATACGCACCATCCAGAACTATAAAGCCCGAAAACGAAAAGAGAAAGTGGACAGAATAAAGAAAGCGTACGGGCAGGAATGATCCATTTTTTATTATCCTCCTCCTTGCCACCTTAAAATAAATGATTAATTTTGGAAAATTAAATCTCTTTTATGAGATTGACTGTGTACGTAAACAAATAATATATCGCCGTATGAAAAGATTTATCCATAAAAATTTTCTCCTGCAAACGGATACTGCCAGGGAATTGTACCACGAACACGCAAAAAAGCAACCGATCATCGATTATCACTGTCACCTGGATCCCGCGCACATTGCCGCTGACCGGAAATTCGACAACCTAGGGCAAATCTGGCTTGAGGGCGATCATTATAAATGGCGTGCCATGAGGACCAACGGAATTGACGAACGCTATTGTACAGGTAAAGACACGTCGGATTGGGAAAAATTTGAAAAATGGGCTGAAACCGTACCCTACACCATGCGCAACCCACTCTATCACTGGACCCACTTGGAGTTGAAAACGGCTTTTGGTGTGGAAGAATTACTTAACCCGGAATCGGCAAGAAGAATCTACGATACGTGTACGGAAAAACTCAGAACCCCTGAATTCTCTGCTCGAGGGCTAATGAAAAGATACGACGTCGAGGTGGTTTGCACAACCGATGACCCCGCCGATACGCTGGAACATCACATAGCTTTAAAGAACGAGGGTTTTGAAATTAAGGTCCTGCCTACCTGGCGACCGGACAAAGCCATGGCCGTAGAAAAGCCGACTGAATACAGGGCTTATGTTGAAAAATTATCCGAAATATCGGGGATCAACATTATCAATTTCAACGACTTAATTGAAGCACTAAGAAATCGTCACGATTTCTTTGCTTCTGCCGGCTGTAAGTTATCCGACCACGGAGTAGAGGAGTTTTATGCCGAGCCTTACACGACGGCAGAAATAGAAAACATTTTCGATAAAGTGTATGGAGGAAGTGAATTATCAAAGGAAGAAGTTCTTAAATTCAAATCGGCTATGCTCTACGAAGGGGCTGTTATGGATTGGGAAAAAGGCTGGACACAGCAGTTCCATTATGGAGCTATCCGCAACAATAACACCCGATTATTTAATCAATTAGGACCTGACACAGGATTCGACTCCATTGGTGATTTCAATGTAGCAAAAGCCATGAGTCGCTTTTTTGACCAGCTGGATAAAAACAATAAATTGGCCAAAACCATTATTTACAATCTCAACCCGAAGGATAACGACATGCTGGCGACCATGATAGGGAATTTCCAGGACGGCTCCGTGGCAGGAAAGATGCAGTTTGGCTCAGGGTGGTGGTTCCTGGACCAAAAAACGGGCATGGAAGCACAAATAAATTCATTATCCAACTTGGGGCTGTTAAGCAGGTTTGTAGGGATGCTTACCGATTCGCGCAGTTTCCTCTCCTATCCCCGGCACGAATATTTCCGCCGTATATTGTGCAACCTTATCGGAAATGACATCGAAAACGGTTTATTGCCCAGATCAGAAATGGATCTTTTTGGACAAATGGTAGAAAACATCTCTTATTACAACGCAAAAAAATTCTTTGACTTTTAATAAAAACATGAACATATAACCGCATGAAACTAGAAAAATTCAGTATCGGAACCGGTGACCGGTTTTCACATCAGGGAGAAGCACAGTTGAGAGCCATAATAAAGGCAAACAGCAAAGGAGTTAACATTAGTCCCGTATGGAATAAATCGAACAGGGAGCACATTTACGTACATTCAAAGCCGGAAGACGTTAGAAAAGAAGCCGATTCCGCCGCGCAAAACCTTAATTTTACAGGTAAATACTTTGTCGATGCCGATCATATTAACCTCAACACAGTAGGGCCTTTTGTTGCATCTGCTGATTTTTTCACACTGGATGTCGCATCGTTTATCGGTAAACAAAGTTCTGAAGAAGAAGTGAACCGATTTTTATCTTCCTGCAAAAAATACCTGGGGAAATTAAGCATACCGGGTATGAGTATGCCCCTTCAGATAACCGAAGATTTACTGAGAAATATTGCCTGTAAATTTTTAGCTGCCACTCAGCAGGCAGCCGACATTTACACTTTCCTGAAAAACGAAAAGGGTGCAAACAATTTTATCACGGAAGTATCGATGGATGAAGTGGAATCGCCACAAACCCCTGTCGAAATGCTTTTTATTCTTAAGATGCTGGCAGACAAGGGTGTTCCTGCTCAGACCATTGCGCCAAAATTTACCGGACGTTTCAATAAAGGTGTTGATTATGTGGGAGATTTGACTCAATTTGAAAAGGAATTCGAAGAAGATGTGCTGGTAATTGATTTTGCAGTAAAAGAATTCGGGCTTCCCGAAGAACTGAAATTGAGCGTTCACTCCGGCAGTGATAAATTCTCCATTTATCCGATAATGGCAAAAATAATACGCAAGTACGATAAGGGATTACACCTGAAGACGGCCGGGACCACGTGGCTCGAAGAAGTCATAGGCCTGGCAGTGGCTGGAGGTGAAGCATTGGCGCTGGCCAAAAAGATTTATGCCGGTTCATACAACCGGAAAGACGAACTGTGTGCGCCTTACGCTGATGTCATTGATATAGACTCCACTAAACTTCCTTCTGTGGAGGAAGTTAACCGATGGTCGAGTGAAAAATTCGCGAACACATTGCGCCATATCCCTGGACATCCCGACTACAATTCCAACTTCCGACAACTCATTCACGTAGCTTATAAAGTAGCTGCAGAATTGGAAAATGAATACACCGATGCACTTAAACAATATGCAGACATAATCGGATCCTGCGTGGAAGAAAACATTTATGACAGGCACCTGAAAAGGCTTTTCAATTTATAAACGTAATTAACGTCACATAAATACTTAAAATTTCATGCAAAAAGTCGTAACCTCCGGGGAAGATCATGTTGCGGTTAGCCACCCCCGGATACCGGCGATTTATTCAATCGAATAACCTCATCGTCTGGTCCAAGGCCAGTGTCACCGCCGTAGGAATGGGTTCCAACCTCTTCCCGGAAGAAGTGATCGAAGCAGGCGAGTGGGGAAAAATCTCCGTATTATGCCGCCAGGGACTGGCCATCATTCGGAACAACAGATAATCATTCATTAACTTAATAACAGAAATAAATCATGAGTAATCTACAAACAGGAAAGATGACCAATCACCGGTGGACCATCGTTGTAATGCTGTTTATGGCCACCACAGTGAACTACCTCGACAGGCAGGTACTGTCACTGACTTGGGCCGACTTTATCGCACCGGAGTTCCACTGGACCAACAGTGACTACGGTACCATCACGGGGCTCTTCTCCATTTTTTATGCCGTATCGATGCTCTTCGCCGGTAAATTTATCGACTGGATGGATACCAAGAAGGGTTTTCTCTGGGCCATCGGTGTATGGTCGTTCGGTGCGGTGATGCACGCTTTCTGCGGCCTCTTGACTGCCAGTATTACTGCAGGCGAGTGGACCATGAGCTTCCACGGTGCACGTCAGGCTATCGGCACAGTAGGAGACGTATCGCTGGTGGTTTCCGTGAGTGTCACCCTCTTCGTGTTTGCGCGACTGGTACTGGCCATCGGCGAGGCAGGCAACTTCCCCGCCGCCATCAAGGCCACCGCCGAGTACTTCCCCAAGAAAGACAGGGCTTATGCCACCAGTATCTTCAACTCGGGTGCACAGATAGGTGCTCTGTTGGCCCCCCTCACCATTCCTTTCATTGCAAAAGCATGGGGCTGGGAAATGGCCTTCATCGTGATCGGTGCCCTTGGCTTCATATGGATGGGCTTCTGGGTATTTATTTACCACAAACCGGAAAAGAGTAAAAAAGTGAATACCCTCGAGTTGGCCTATATCAACCAGGATGATGCGACCGACGCTACAGAAGGAAGGGTGAAGGCCGATGAGAATGCCGGCAAGAAAGTCTCCTTCAACAAAGCATTCAAATACAAACAAACCTGGTCGTTCGCTGTGGGTAAATTCCTTACTGATGGAGTATGGTGGTTCCTGCTGTTCTGGATACCGGCATACCTCAGTTCAGTTTACGGTCTTGACTCCACTCAGAGCGCACCCCACGTATTTGTGGTGTATGCCATCTCCATGATATCGGTTTTTGCAGCCGGCTATTTCCCGGCCTATTTCATGGAAAAGAAAAAGCTGGACCCTTATCAGGGGCGCATGCGTGCCATGTTGCTCTTCGCCTTTTTCCCCCTGCTGATCCTGCTGGCACAGCCACTGGGAGGTTTCTCGGTCTGGCTGCCGGTAATCATTATCGGTATCGCTGCTGCCGCACACCAGTCCTGGTCGGCCAACATCTTCACCACCGTGAGTGACATGTTTCCGAAACATGCGGTGGGAACCATCACCGGTATCGGTGGTATGGCAGGAGGTGTGGGTTCCTTCTTCATCAACAAGAGCTCCGGCGTACTGTTCGATCATGCAGCCAACACCAACTTGAAATTCTTGGGTTATGAAGGAATTGAATCGGGATATTTCATCATCTTCATCTTCTGTGCCGTAGCCTATCTCTTAGGATGGACCATCATGAAGTCATTGGTTCCGAAGTATCAACTGATCACAGATATGTAACAAAAGGGGTTATTGTCTCTCCACATTGCCTCGTGTAAATGAAAAATAAATTCCCACCAGGCTGATCAGAGTAAAGGTTATGAAACCCCATTTCATGGCAGTAAGAAAAACAGTGTCGGTAACCTCTGTCACGGTGTTGCTTCCAAAATAGAAAGCAAAAAAGAACGTGACGATAGTCATTCCTGCAATTTGTCCAAAAATACGCATCGAAGATGCTGTCCCTGATGCCTGACCGTAACGGCTCTTATCCACTGAACTCATAATGGTATTCATATTGGGCGATGAGAAAAAGGCAAAGCCAAGCCCTTCCCAAATCAATATCGAAACAATTAACCATAACGGAGTTGCAGCAGTGAAAAAAGACATGGCGAATAATCCAGCCGAACACATTGCCATCCCTAGCGTTGCAAAGTAACGCGGCTGGATTTTGTCGGAAAGGCGGCCCACTACGGGCGAGAACAGTGCCATCATAACCGGTTGGGCTATAATGACCGCACCCGCATCACGGGGTGACAGCCCCTGGATTTTTTGCAGATAGAGGCTCAGGAAAAACACAATGGCAGAGGTAGCCGTATAATTGATTAGAGCCGCCAGGTTAGAAAAGCCAAAAAGCTTATTGTGCGTAAAAAGACGTGTCTCAAACATAGGGTAAACCACCCGGCTCTCAATTATCCAGAACAGGGCCAACAGGATGATACCAAAAGCCATAAGAGCCCAACCGGAACTGGAGGGGATATGCGTTGAACCGTAAACTAACGCTATTAAACCCGGCATAAACACAAACGTCCCCCGTAAATCAATTTTCTTTTCGCCTCCATGAACAGCCACATCTTTTTCCAGAAAAGAAAAAGCTATGGCCGTAGACAATATTCCCAGAACAGCTGCCACATAGAACAACGAATGCCAGCCCAAGGCCTGTGTTAAAAATCCTCCGATAAACGGACCTGTTGCCAACCCGGTGTAAACCGACGCCACTGAAATACCTATCACCTGTCCACGGTTACGAGCAGGGAAATTAGCTACCAGGATAGCCTGTCCGGTGGTACTGGTAAAAGCCGACCCTACACCTTGTACAAAACGGGCAGCGATAAGCCAGATGCCTGAAGGCGAAATTGCGCATAACATCGACGCAAGCGTAAAAACGATCAGTCCCAACTTAAAGAGTCGTACATTGCCCGAAATATCGCCCAGCTTACCTACTGGCAGAAGAAACATACCGGTGGCCACTAAAAAGCCGGTAATGATCCAGCTGAGTGAAACGGCATTAAGCGCGAAACTTTTTTCAATAGCAGGCAAGGCAATATTAATGGATGATATCAGAAACGTTCCCATAAACGAGGTAATGGAAACGGTAATCAACGTGGACAATTGTTTTTTTGACCAGGACATGTGTTTATAACTCTTTATACCACCCCGAATACATCAAGTAATTAGCTGCTATTTTTTGATTCATCTCTTTCGATTGTCCGGGATCTACTTTCTTTACAAATTTTGCCGGGACACCCGCATAAATGCTTCCGGGCTCCACTTGCGTGCCGCTCAAGACAAGTGCGCCGGCTGCTATAATGGCACCCTCACCCACCACGGCATGATCAAGGATAATAGCTCCCATCCCGATTAGTGCACCGTTTTCGATTGTTGCGCCGTGAATGATAGCGTTATGTCCAACCGACACATCGCTGCCAAGGATAGAAACCGATTTTTCATAAAGCGTATGAATAACCGCTCCATCCTGTACATTCACACGATCCCCCAGGCGAATGGAATTGACATCGCCCCGTAACACGGCTCCGTACCAGATACTACAATCCTTGCCCATCACAACGTCACCGATAACAACCGCCGTTTCTGCTAAAAAAGTATTATCGCCAATTTCCGGGGTGAGTCCGCGAACTGATTTTATTATTGCCATATTAAATGTATGGGTTATTAACTTTCAACTTCCGACCTTAACTTTCAAACCACCAACCCCAATTTAAATAGGCCGTGTCTTTTCCTTCAACCACTCTTTTTCTGTTTTATTCAAGTGTTTCTTTAACTTACTGTACACCATTTCGTGGTATGAGTTGAGCCACTTGATCTCTTTTTTTGTCAGTAATTTCTTCACTATGGGTTTGGTGTCAATCGGGCAAAGCGTGATGGTTTCAAAATTATAGAATGTACCGAAATCTTCTGTTTTATTATATTCTTGTGTAACAATAAGGTTCTCGATCCGGATCCCGTATTCGTTGGTGCGATAAATGCCCGGTTCATTGGAGGTGACCATACCCACCTTCAAAACCGTTGGGTTTTCCTCGAGACGAATGTTCTGGGGCCCTTCGTGCACATTGAGAAAATGTCCGATGCCATGTCCTGTTCCGTGCCAGTAGGTCTGGCAATTATCCCACAACGCTTTACGAGCGAGAACGTCGAGTTGCGAACCCCGCGTTCCTTCGGGGTAAACTACCGTTGCAATACCGATATGTCCTTTCAGTACGTTGGTGTAATCCTCCCTCATTTGTTTAGTAAGTTTACCCACGGCTACCGTACGGGTGATATCGGTGGTACCGTCCTTGTATTGGCCACCGGAATCGATCAGCAACAAACCTTTTGGCTCTATTTTAAGGCAAGTGTCGGGTTGGGCGCGATAATGGATAACGGCTCCGTTCCGGGCATATCCCGCTATGGTTGAAAAGCTCTCACCCACAAACAATTCCTGTTGTGAACGAAATTCACGTAACTTTTCATCTACCGTAATTTCCGTTACGCTTCCTTCGGGCACCGCTTTTTCGAGCCACATAAAGAACTTCACCAAAGCCACCCCGTCTTTAACCATGGCATGGCGGAATCCGTTGAGTTCAGTTTCATTCTTAACGGCTTTCATCAAGTCCACCGGCGAGGGAACGTCGATGATCCTGCACGTTGCCGAAAGGGTCTGGTACAACTTGTAATTGATTTTATGGCCAGTAAGGCAAACGGCAGTGTTTTCGGGTAAATTGGCGACATAGCTGAAAACCCGGTCGTAATCGTCAATTTTCACTCCTTGTTTCAAGAGAGTATTTTTGGTAAGGTCGTCCAGTTTTTCTTCATCTACAAAAAGTACGCTTTCTTTTTTTGATACGTAGCCATAGGCAACAGCCACCGGATTAAAATCAACATCGCTGCCGCGCATATTAAAAATCCAGGCTACGGCATCCAGGGTAACAGCAATTAACCCGTCGGCACCCAATCTGTCGAGTTCGTCATGGATTCTCTCGATCTTGCTTTTAGTGGATTCTCCGGTGATCTCTTCAGACAAAAGAAAAACCTTGTTCCCGGGAATTTCCGGACGGTCTTTCCACACTTCAGCGAACGGGTCGAGTGTGGTCTCCAGCCGTATATCTTTAGCTTCCAACGCGGATCTCAATGCTTTGGCATCGGATGCGGCATAAACAAGCCCATCGATTCCTACTGTTCCACCCTTACCTACCTGTTCAACGATCCATGCGGTCATTTCAGGTGTGCCGGGTTGTCCCATTTTAAACAAGTCAAAACCCGTCCCCTCCAACTCGTCAGCTGCCTGAAGAAAATACCTCGAATCTGTCCAGACACCGGCTCTTTTCTTGGTCACAACAGCTGTTCCGGCAGAACCGGTAAATCCGCTTATCCACTTGCGTGACTCCCACCTTTTCGGCGGGTACTCGCTCAAATGCGCATCGGTACTGGGAATTATAAATGCATCCAGCTTGGCTGCTTCCATAAAATTTCTTATGGCGATTAATCGTTCAGAAATGGTTGATGTACTCATGTTGGGTATTTTTTTCATTTTATAAACCACAAATTTAACAAATTGTTCTTACATTTGACGCTATTAACAAGATGAATCATTTATGCAAACCTCCTTCAACCTAAAAAACATGCGGTTTTACGCCTACCATGGCGTACTCCCGCAAGAGAAAATTATCGGGAATAATTTTGTGGTTAACGTAACGTTCACTGCCGAGGTTTCCAGGTCTTTTGAGACCGATAACGTGGCTGATACGGTCAATTATGCGGCGGTTTATGATCTGGTGAAAGCAGAAATGGCTGTGCCCAGTAAATTGCTGGAACATGTTGCCGGACGAATATTCTCGGAAATAAAAAGATCATTTCCCCGAATTAACTCCCTCGAAGTACGCCTGGCCAAACTAAATCCGCCCGTAAGCGGAGAGATGGAAGCTTCGGAAATAATTATCACGGACAACGAATAGGCTATAGATGTAAAAAAGGCATAAATCCCCCATCCGAAATTCCAAATCGTAAATGATTTATTATCTTTGCATAAATTTACGATAAGTAATGAACGACGAGACGAGACAAGCCGAAGTGCCTGACGGGCAGTTAGTGCTACGTACCGAAAACCTGGTAAAAAAATACGGTAAAAGGACAGTAGTAAGCCACGTTTCCATCCATTTGAAACAAGGCGAAATTGTCGGCTTGCTGGGTCCTAACGGGGCCGGAAAAACCACCACGTTTTACATGACTGTGGGACTGATTGTTCCTAACGAAGGAAGCATATACCTGGGTGATCAGAACATTACCAAATATCCGGTTTACAAACGGGCACAGTACGGGATAGGTTACTTGGCCCAGGAAGCCTCTATTTTCAGGAAAATGACGGTGGAAGACAACATCAAGTCGGTGTTGGAATTTACCAACAAAACCCCTGAAGAAAGAAAGAAAAAACTGGAAGAGTTGATTACCGAATTCGGATTGGAAAAAGTACGGAAAAACCTGGGCGACCGTTTGTCGGGAGGAGAACGCCGTCGTTCTGAAATTGCCCGGTGCCTGGCTATTGATCCCAAGTTCATTATGCTCGACGAGCCTTTTGCAGGGGTCGATCCAATTGCCGTTCAAGACATTCAGTCGATTGTGGCACAACTTAAATACAGAAACATCGGCATCCTGATCACCGACCACAACGTCGATGAAACGCTGAGCATAACCGACCGGGCTTACCTGCTTTTCGAGGGCAGGGTGTTGTTTCAGGGGACGGCGGAAGAACTGGCGGAGAACCCGGTCGTAAGGGAGAAATACCTGGGTCGGGATTTTGAATTGCGCCGCAAAAATTTTGAAATGTTGCCATGAGCAGGCTCCTCGCTATCGATTACGGGAAAAAAAGAACAGGTATTGCGGTCAGTGACCCGTTACAACTCATAGCCAACGGACTGACAACGGTGGATACCGCCGGTATTTTCGACTTTCTGCGGTCTTATTTTGAAAAAGAGAAAGTTGAAAAAGTAATTATTGGATTACCCCGGCAAATGAACTACGAAGCGTCGGAAAACCTGCCGAAAATAGAGCAGTTTGCCGATCAGCTCAGAAAATTATACCCTCATCTGGATGTTGTCTGCTTTGATGAACGGTTTACATCGAAAATGGCTCAACAAACAATGATTGACGGCGGTTTAAAGAAAAAAGACAGAAGAAACAAAGCTTTGATCGATGAAATCAGTGCCACCATAATCCTGCAGGGATATATGGAAAGCTTGATTTATAAAAAAGAAAGAAGGCAATAACTCATAAACTCAAACAATGATTTTACCCATATACGTGTACGGACACCCCCTTTTAAGAAAAACAGCCAAAGAGATTGATGCGGCAACGTATCCCAACCTGAAGGAGTTGATTGACAATATGTATGAAACAATGTACAGTGCCGACGGCGTTGGGCTTGCCGCCCCCCAGGTAGGCTTGGAAGACCGTATTTTTGTCGTTGACCTGGAGCCGCTGGCAGATAATGAACATCCTGAATTCAAAAGTTTCAAGAAGGTGTTTATCAATGCAGAGATAACCGAAAAAACCGGTGAGTTGGAATGGGTGGAAGAAGGGTGCCTGAGCATTCCGGGTATCCATGAAAAAGTGCCGCGTGAAGAAAGAATCCGCATTCAATATCTCGATGAAGATCTGCAGCCGCACGATGAAGAATACACCGGTTATATGGCTCGTGTTATCCAGCACGAATACGATCATCTCGACGGAATCATGTTTACCGACCGTATTTCCCCGTTGCGCAAACGAATGATAAAAAGCAAGTTATCAAACATGGAGAAAGGAAAGGTAAGCTGCCACTACCGAGTAAAAACGGTGTAATAACGTTACTTTCCCAACAACCTTGCCGCTTCTTTGTCCAAAAACCATACCAGGTTGATGGTCAGGGGTTTTACCTTGGCAGCCGGATAAGCTGCGGCTACTTCTTTTCCCGATTCAATGATCTGTTTCACTTTTTCAGCTTTGCCATCTCCCGTAACTAAAAACGCCACTCGCTGAGCATGATTAATTACTTTTCCCGACAAACTTATCCGTTTTTGTCCGCTGTCGGGATGTGTTCCCACCACACATAAATCTGCACTTTCCCATAAGTCGATTTCGTGCGGAAAAATGGAAGCCGTGTGTCCATCATCGCCTAACCCCAGAATAACCAGGTCAAACGAAGGAACGGTATCCACCGTTTCTACTTCCATTTGCAGTAAGGTAGAATATCTTTGTGCTTCGGCAGCAGGGTCATTTTCCCCCTTGATACGAAAAATATTTCTTTCCGGGATGGCCACATGATCGAGTAAATGATCCCGGGTCATCCTGTAATTGCTTTGCTCATCGGTGGGCGGCACGCAACGTTCGTCTCCCCAAAACAGGAAAACACTTTTCCAGTCGATATCGGTTGCATGGCGTTGAGCCCAGTAATCAAACAGTGATTTCGGAGTGGAGCCTCCCGATAATGCTACTGTAACCCTTTCCCGGTCTTTTAGTATCTCCTTCAGGTAATCCGTAAACGCACGGTTCAGTTCTTCTTTTGTATTGAATATTTTTGTTTGCATATATTTGACGTTTGAAGTGGAATTACGATTTACAATTCACAATAAACCCCATCATCCGCCAGGTTTTTACACGGATAGCGCCAGGTCTGCGCACCTTCGATCAGCTTATCCGCGCTATCCGGGCCCCAAGACCCGGAAGGATAACCGTACAAAGGTGCATCCGGATCACTTTCCCAATAATCGAGAATGGGTTGCACAAATCTCCACGTCAATTCGGCCCCTTCCCCCGACATATACAGGGTGTTGTCACCCGTCATGCAATCCAGGATCAACCGTTCGTATGCTTCAGGGATATAATGGTCTTTCAGGTCGGAATAATGAAAATCCACATTTACCGATTTCACCTCGTAACCGTTTCCCGGGACCTTCATACCTGTTTTTAATAAAATTCCCTCATCGGGCTGAATACGCAGGATCAGCTGGTTGCCTGCTTCAATAGCTCCGTCAACCGATTTAAAAAGTTGTGTGGGCGACGGTTTGAAATGGATTACAATTTCTGAAACTCTTGTAGGTAAACGCTTTCCCGACCGGATATAAAACGGCACCCCGCTCCAACGCCAATTATCGATAAAAAACTTCATCGCAAAATAAGTTTCCGTCCGCGAATTTTTATCTACACCTTCTTCGTCGCGGTATCCGGTAAGGTATTTTCCTTTCACATGCGACTCGGTATATTGTCCCCGGATTACATTGTTTCGCAAATCCTCTTCGTTCAACGGACGCAACGAACGGAAAACTTTTAGTTTCTCGTGCCGGATCTCTTCAGAAGTCACTTTTGCCGGCGGCTCCATGGCTACCAGTGATGCCACCTGAAGCAAGTGATTCTGAACCATATCACGCATAGCGCCAGCAGTTTCGTAATATCCACCGCGCCCCTCCACTCCGATGCTTTCGGAAGCCGTAATTTCCACGTGCTGCACATAGTTTCTGTTCCACAACGGTTCAAAAATCCCGTTTGAAAAACGAGTAACCAGCAGGTTTTGAACGGTTTCCTTTCCCAGATAATGATCAATACGATAAATTTGTTCCTCGCTGAAAAAATCGGTCAGCGACTTATTCAACTCCATAGCTGACTTTAAATCGTGTCCGAAAGGTTTTTCAATAATAATCCGTCGGAATCCCTTTTGTTGTAACGTAAGCCCTTGCCCGTAAAGATATTTTGGAATAACCGGATAAAGTTGCGGAGGTGTGGAAAGGTAAAAAATATAGTTGTGGCGGAGATCCAATTTCTTATTCAACTCCCTCAGTTTACTTTTCACCAGTTCATAATCTTCACTCTTTTGTGTGTCGATGCTGATGTAAAAAACTTTCTTTAAAAAGTGGTTTATCTTCTCCGCACCTGCATTTTTGAAGTGTGAAAACTCCTTGATCCCCTCCTTCATTTTTTTTCGAAACTCGGAATCGGTAAATTTTGAGCGACTAACGCCCAAAACGGCATAACCATCTGGAAGTGAATTATTCATATACAGATCGAAAACCGAAGGCATCAGTTTCCGATAGGTAAGATCGCCGGAGGCACCAAAAATAACCAGTGCCTGATTGTCCATCTTTTTCATTGTTAAATACTATTTTCTACAGAGTGTAAACAAACGACCGGCGGAAAAGTTGCTTTTTCAAAAGAGTCAATCTTCACTTTCTTTTACTGAAAAGCCATGCCATGAAATCATCTTCGTTGAATGCAGGAGTCCAACTGTCATGATTTACACCCGGATATTCATTATATTCAACGCTAGCCCTGTTCTGCTTGAGAGTCTTATATGCCTCACGGGAATAGGTAACCGGGACAACTGTATCGGCATCACCGTGAAAAATTCGAATATTTGTTTTGGTTTTAATTTTCCTCAGCCTTTCGGTGCTTACTCCCCCGCAGATAGGGATTGCGGCAGCAAAAAGATCAGGGTATCGGCACAACATATCAAATGTTCCCATCCCGCCCATCGAAAGTCCGGCTACGTAAATTCTGTTTCTATCCACAGGATATTTCTCAATCGCTTCATCCAGAATTTTTTTTACCAGGCTCAACGCCTTAGACACAGGAGGATTCTGATTAAAAGGGTTTTCTCCTGCGGCCGCCGAACGGTTTCTTGGTGCCCAAAAGTCTTCTTGGGGACATTGAGGAAAGATCACAAAAGCGGGATATTTTTCCCGATTCACCGGATTTGTAAACATATTTCCACCGTGACGCAGTTGTGCTTCGTTATCGTTTCCACGTTCTCCCGCACCATGAAGAAAAATCACCAAAGGATAGCTTTGGTTCAGTATCAATTTTTCAGGCACTAACTCCCTGTAGAGCAACGTATCGTTTTCGGAAGAAACATACGTCTTCTTCTGATACTCTTCTTGCTGCGCAAAAGCAGCGGAAGAGACCAATGTAAATACGAGAATAATAAGTAATTGTTTCATATTGACATTTAAATAATTTAAAACAAGCGCTGCAAGGCTATCCTGTCTTTTATCAGGATTTTTCGTCTATCCACGCCGATGAGCCCTTCATCCGCCATCTGCATCATAACATTTACCAATGCCGGCCGTGAAACACCCAACAAGCGCGACAACTCTTCTTTCGACATCTTCAATTGAAACTCCTGTTCACCCCTCGATTCTTTCAAAAGGTAATACCCCAGCTTGGCACGTATAGTCCGCAACGATGCAAGCCTTAACTTTTCCGATAAAAAAGCTACCTTGTTCGAAATATACGCTAAAAACGCTTTCATAAAATCCCGGTACTTGCTCATCAAAAGAAACACATTATCTTTGGGAATAAGAATTACCACACAATCGGTTTTCGCCAATGCTGTAACCGGTGAAATATTGTCGGTAGCAAACAAAAAACCGGTTGCCAGGGGATTGGGGGCCCTGATCAGTTCCATTTTTACGAACTCCCCTTTCTCATCAGACATCTCTGTGACGACTTCACCTTTTACAACGATGTAAAGCATCTCATAAACTGATCCTTGCGCTACCAGCATATCTCCTTTCCCGTATCGTTTTATGCTATAACGTACGTCGCGTAAAAAGTCGGCTCTTTCTTCCACAGGAATAGAATTGCACAGCGGGCATTGAAAAATAGTTTGAAAAAACTCTGAATGTTGAGGGTTCATAGGATTAATTGTAATTAGCGAATATAACTATTTTTTCTCAATTCGTAATAAATATTACATTCTTTTACAGTTAAATTCGCTTTTTTTGTATTGAAGTGGAGAAACTCTAGTTTCAAGCTAAATTATCATGGGAAAACTAACGCACATTTGGAACGAGATAAAACCCAGAGGAGGCTGGAAATACCCGGCAATCATCATCGTGGGAGCGTTTGCAGGGTTGTTTATCTATACTTTTTTCACCTCTCGCGCCTACAGTTATTTATCCGACAACCCCAGAACCTGTGTTAACTGCCACGTGATGAGTCCTTATTACGCCACTTGGACCCACAGTTCACACGCCCGGAACACCACCTGTAACGACTGCCATGTTCCGCACAACAATATCGTGAATAAGTATTTTTTTAAAGCCAAGGATGGGCTTCGTCACTCCGCCGTTTTTACACTGAGAGGCGAGAAGACAGCCCTGCAAACCATAGAAGCCAGTTCTGAGGTCATCATGGACAATTGCATCCGTTGTCACACACAGCTTAATCAGGAGTTTGTAAATACCGGAAGAATGGGCTATAAAGAGATGAAGGAAATGGGAGGAAATGCCTGCTGGGATTGCCACAGGGATGTTCCTCACACGAGAAGCCGCTCGGAAGTGTCCACTCCCCATTCACATGTACCGATGCCAGACACCCATGTGCCAGACTGGCTAAGTACAGCCATGAAAAGAAATCAGATAAAATAAAATAAATAACCCGCAAATTTATCCCTATGAGTAGTAATGATAACAGAAAGATGAAACCTTGGGTAGCCTGGCTTTTATTCTTCGTTACGGTTGGAATAGTCTTTTTATTGGGAATGCTTGCCGCATCCATCACTCAACGCAGGGCTGAAGTGGTAAGTATCCTAAACAACAAAAAAGTGAATATCACCGGCATTGAGTCGAGAAACGAAATTTTCGCAGAAAACTACCCGCGTGAATACGAATCCTGGATAAAAACCGCTGACACCACCTTTCAAAGTGAATTTAACGGAAGCAGCGTGGTGGACGTACTGGCGCAACGTCCCGAAATGGTGATTCTTTGGGCGGGGTATGCTTTCTCGAAAGACTACGGAACTCCCAGGGGACACATGCATGCGGTAGAAGATATCCACCACACGTTACGGACAGGTGCACCCATGTCTTCCGATGAAGGTCCGCAGCCGGCAACCTGCTGGACCTGTAAAAGTCCCGATGTTCCCCGCCTGATGGATTCGCTAGGAATTGCCGAATATTACAAAGGCACGTGGGCCTCGTTGGGACAAGAAGTGGTAAACCCCATCGGTTGTGCCGATTGTCACGAGGCTGAAACCATGAACCTTAAAATCAGCCGTCCGGGACTGATCGAAGGATTCAGAAACAGTGGCCAGGACATCCACAAGGTTTCGCAACAGGAAATGCGTTCGCTGGCTTGCGCCCAATGCCACGTGGAGTATTATTTCTCTCCCGAAGGGAAATACCTTATTTTCCCCTGGCACAATGGGTTGACCGTGGAAGGTGGTGAACAATATTACGACAGCATCCGGTTTGCCGACTATACCCATAAGCTCAGCCGCGCCCCCATCATTAAAGCACAACATCCCGATTACGAAATATACAAAACCGGCATTCATGCCCAACGGGGTGTTTCGTGTGCCGATTGCCACATGCCTTACGTATCGGAAGGCGGCGTTAAATACACCAGTCACCACGTAAGAAGTCCGTTGGCAAGCATCAACAACACTTGCCAGGTTTGCCACCGTGAAAGCGAAGAGACCTTACGTACCGCAGTCTTCGAGCGTCAGCGCAGCGCTAACGAAATCCGAAACCGGGTTGAAAAGGAACTGGCAACCGCCCACATCGAAGCAAAATTTGCCTGGGAGAAAGGGGCTACAGAAGCACAAATGGAAGAGGTGCTGCAACTTCTTCGTCAATCGCAATGGCGTTGGGATTATGCCGTAGCCTCGCATGGCGGTTCTTTTCACTCTCCGGTTGAATTCCAGCGGATTCTCTCCATGAGTCTCGACCGTGCCCACAAAGCCCGTTTCGTCCTCTCTAAAGTATTGGCGCAACTCGGCTACATCGGCGATGTCCCCATGCCCGACATCTCCACCAAAGAAAAAGCACAAGCTTATATCGGTCTGGACATGCGGCAGGAAAGAGAAGCAAAAAAGCAATTCATGGAAACGGTTGTCCCCAAATGGCTGGAAACAGCTAAAGCCAATAACCGGTTGGTGAGCAGAAGATAAAACGGCATCGTCACGGGTAATTATGAACAAAGACGCTCGAAGAATATGGGAGAAACCGTGGAGCTACACCGAAGGATTTATAGTTGCCGGAGGCATTGCACTGACAGGACTCCTGCTGCAGCTCCTGCTCGGCAATATTCGCCCCGCTGATTTCCGTTCCCCTGTAAATACCACCGTCGGGGCCCTGCTGGTTGCAGGGCTTCTTTGTTGCCACTTTCTGCTGAGAGACAATCACGTTGTCCGCTGGTTGTCGGGCGCAAGGTCAACCGTTCCGGCTATGCTTGTGGTGCTGTTGTCTATCGTCATTCTGGGGCTGACACCTCAGTTCACTATACACGAACCGCAGGAACATCTGCCGAACAACATTTTCAGCCGGATGGGATGGTACCGGATGACAACTTCATGGGCATTCGTGCTTCTCTGTTTTTACATCCTGGTAATTCTAGGACTCACAGTGCTGAGAAAAACCCGCAAATCTCAATCGTGGAGGCTGATCGGATTCTACCTCAACCACCTAGGATTGTTTTTTGCTCTGGGGGGCGGCCTGTTGGGAAGCGGCGACATGCAACGGTACACCATGACGGTTGTGGAAGGGAACACAGAATGGCGTGCACACGATGCTCTGGGTAACCTCAAGGAGCTTCCTGTAGCTATTGAACTGGATACGTTTATAATAGAAGAATATCCACCAAAACTGGTTGTCATTGATAATCGCACGGGAAAAATCCTGCCCGTAAACCGTCCCGGATCGTACATGTTTGAAGGGTTGGGCAAACCAACTCAACTAAACGGAAATACTATCGAAGTGCTCGAATATATTCCGCAAGCGGCTGTAGTAAGGGACTCTGCCTTTACAAGTGTTGTACCTATGCTTATGGACGGAGCAGCCACTGCCTTGAAAGTACGGGTAACCAACCCGTCTTTAAAAGCACCTGTTGAAGGCTGGGTAAGCAACGGAAGTTATTTGTTTCCCTATCAGGTATTGTACATCGATGAAACCTCCAGTGTGGCAATGCCCGTGCAGGAAGTGAAGAAATACACTTCACAAGTCACTGTTTTCACGGAAGCCGGACACAGGAAAAAAGCGAATATCGAAGTGAACAAACCTTTGTCAATAGAAGACTGGATTATCTACCAGTACAGTTACGACGAAAAAATGGGCAAATATTCCAAAACCAGTGTTTTCGAACTCGTTCGAGACCCCTGGTTACCGGTAGTTTACACCGGTATTTTCATGTTGCTGGCCGGAGCACTGTTCCTGTTTATTGCAGGGCCTAAAAAAAATCGTAAATCATAAATTGAACATGACCTGGGACCATTTTATCTTTTTTGCCATACCATCAGTTTTGCTTTGGACAGTAGCGTCGGCATGGGCACTAAGAAGACCTAAAAAAACGCTACCGGCTTTGTTTACGGTTTTAGGCCTGGGAGTGTTCTTCTCGTTTATCCTCGGTATGTGGATATCCCTGGAACGGCCGCCGTTGCGCACGATGGGTGAAACCCGGTTGTGGTATTCCTTTTTTCTGCCGGTTGCCGGACTGATAACTTACCAGCGTTGGGGATACAAATGGATATTATCGTTCAGCACCATCCTTTCGGCGGTTTTTATCGTTGTGAACATCGCTAAACCCGATATCCACAATAAGGTGTTGATGCCTGCCCTGCAAAGTCCGTGGTTTGCCCCGCACGTTATTATCTATATGTTTTCTTACGCCATTCTGGGAGCGGTAACGCTGGTCGCCCTGTACTACCTGTTCCGGGAGGAAAAACTCCAGGACAAAGAACGTATCATGGATATGACCGACAACCTGGTGTATGTGGGTGTTGCTTTTGTTACGATGGGCATGCTAATGGGGGCGATCTGGGCAAAAGAAGCCTGGGGACATTACTGGAGCTGGGATCCGAAAGAGACGTGGGCAGCCGCTACGTGGCTCGGATACCTGGTCTACATCCATTACCGGCTCCTGAAAACATCGAAAAATAAGACATCGATGACTATTCTCCTTTTGGCCTTTATCCTGCTTCAGGTATGCTGGTACGGAATCAATTACCTGCCATCTGCCCGGGAGAGAAGCGTGCATACCTACTCTGTAAGATAAGTGGGAGTTAATTGACTCTTCCTGCACGACGTGCCCGTTGTTCTTCTTCGGGCAAATGAAACTCTTCCTTACATTCATCACTGCAACAGCCGTCGTACTTGTTTTTACACTCATCGCACTGAATAAACAACAGGTGACATCCGTCGTTGTTACAATTGGTATGGTTGTCGCAAGGCTTACCACATTGATGGCATTGAGCGATAATATCATCGGTAATCCGCTCTCCCAAACGCTCATCAAACACGAAGTTTTTTCCGATAAATTTCAACGGCAAACATTGTTCCCTGGCTTTACGGGCATATTCTATCACACCGCCTTCTACGTGAAATACGTGGGGAAAGCCTTTGTAACGCAGGTAAGCGCTGGCTTTCTCACACCGTATGCCTCCGGTACAGTACATCACGATATTTTTATCCTTGTTTTCTTTCAACATTTCCACAGCCATCGGCAATTGTTCGCGAAAAGTATTGGAAGGGACTTTACACCGTAACACCCAGAATGATTTACCGTCATCGTCAATAGCAATGTTCAAACGAAGGCCATCAAGCTCAGGCGAAAGCTGATAAAGGGTTTCCCTAAAGGCGTTAAAATTACTTTCAGGCACACTTATTTATTATCACCCTCACATTTATTTTAAAACATAATATATAGTTCTATCAATTACATTAGGATTACTCATTATATAGTGTTCAATATTGCGAACAGTGCCCAGATTATATGAAGTTGCACCGGCGGGTACTAATATATTTCTATATGTTCTGGATACATTTATATCATCCCCGTATCTATTGCATGTGTGTCTTTCTTCAATATAAGTTATATTCCGAGGATATACTAATGATGACCGTTGCACGCAATTTATGTCGTTTGGACTTGCAAACTTAATTGAGACAAAAAGTTAAGCGACATTTTTAATTGAATCTTTTTTAATATTATACTGATTCCAAAATTCATCAATGGTTAAGTTTCCCAATGCTGAGAATCTTCTTTTATGATTATACCAGGATTCAATATATTCAAATACATACAAGCGCATTTGCTCTCTTGTTTTGAGTTTGGTACCATAGACCAATTCAGATTTGAAAGTTTTGAAAAAGCTTTCAGCCACGGCATTATCCCAACAATTTCCCTTTCCACTCATACTTTGTTCCAGCTTCAAGGATTTCAACAGATTGACAGTCTGTTTGCAAGCATATTGTATGCCCCGGTCAGAATGAAATATCATTCCTTCTCCAAAAGGTCTGTTCCTATTGGCCATCCTGATGGCCGGAACTACGGTATGGGATGCATTCATATGATCGCTTATGGACCATCCGATCAGTTTGCGGTCAAAAAGATCCAGCACACAGGTCAGATAAAGAAATCCATCCTTACACGGAATATACGTCAGGTCAGAGACACACGCTTTCACAGGCTCATTCTGATTAAATTCGCGATTCAACAGATTTGGAGCAACCTTATAGTTGTGAGAGGCATCCGTCGTCACTTTGAATCGTCTCGAGAGTTTGCTGCGCAAGCCCATTTTCCTCATGTGGCATGCTACAGTGGTTCTCGAGACAGGAGTTCCGGATACCTGCAAATCCTTTGCCAGCCGGGGGCTTCCATTGCGTCCCCTGGCTGCAAAATATGCATCCCTGATCTTTTCGTCCAGCTCCATATATTTGCGCTTACGTTGGCCCTCCGGATCTTTAAGCCAGCGGTAATAACTGCTCCTGGGGACTTTCAGTACTCTGCACATCACCTCGACCGTCCATTGTTTCGAGTTATATTCCTTTATAAAGAGATAGATCAACGATCTCTCTTGGAGATGATGCTCAAAGCTTTTTTTAATATGTCCCGCTCCGTTTCAGCCTCGCCAAGGCGTTTTTCCAGTTCAGCAATCCTTTTGGTATCTTCACTTAATGACTGGACACCGTGTCCGGGGAAACTGGCTTCTCCTTTCTGCTGGTATTCTTTCCGCCAACGATATAAAAGAAAGGGGGCAATACCCAATTCCTGTGCAAGCTCGGAAATATTCTTGCGTTCTAAACTGAGTTTGACCGCATTCTCTTTGAATGCCTTGTCAAAATGGGTTCTTTGTTTTCTCATATTACACAAAAATAAGCGTTTATGCTTAACTCTGTGTCCCGGCTAAGTTAGTAATTCCAGTTATAAAAATAAATTGTGTAATCTACATCGTATTCGCTGTAGTCATCCAAGCCTGATACATATTCATTAATTACAGTAACTGTCTCTTTTTCATTATGAAAAGGAGGTCCATATGCTGACTTTACCCCCTCCACATCCCCTGCTGATAGAAATGCCCGTTGTCCGATAAAGAAAAAACCATCTGTTGTTGTCATTGTTGGATTTCCGTTTTCAGAAAAAGCATCAGAAGAGTATAGCATTACAGAAGAAAAATCAAAGGGTCCTATATCTCTGATTGCTCCGGCAGGATATAAATTAAACTGACTAGTATACTTAGGATCAATATTTTGCCATAATATAGTAACAAAATCATCCCTGTCATTTTTGCACTATTCATGAATAAGTCCAACAGCGTGACCAATTTCATGTATAGCTGTCCCTGTGTTAGAGCCTGTTTCTGAAAGGCTTATTACTTGTTTTCCATCTTTCCGTCCTATTGAATTTGAATAATTTCCATCACCATGAAAAAATTCAATATAATCACCATATCCCGTGCCTTCAATAAATCTTAAACTAGTTTTTGTCTCCCATTCCTGAATAGCATCATATACATTTTGTTTAAGAATAAATCCTGAAGCAAAAGTATAATATACTCTATGGCTATGCCAATACTTTACAGAACTTGTAGAGATACCGGAACGTGTATCAGAACTACTGTTGAATAAAGTATTAACCTGTTCTTCATTCAGGACTATATCTCCCTGATAAATATAAAAAGAATCTACCTTTTCAAATTGCGTCCCGTCTGGTAAAGTCACAACTTCTCAGATGGCATTCGGGAAAGCAGTCTCATTCCGACTTTTAAGATCAGCGAAATCTGTTGTAAAAAGGGGAACTTCTGAATCCTTCTTCTCTTTTGATATGATTTTTATAAGCGTATACTTGTGACTTGATTGATCTGGTCCTGGATCCTTAATTTTTTTTACGCTCACTTCAACTACATATTCGTACCCTCTTTCATGGTTGAAATTTGCAATCTGTGTATGCATCATTTTCCATGTGTCACTTCCATTTACTTTTACCCAATATGCAATTCCCTCATTTGTTTTAACTGTTTCAGATGCAATCACCAGTACTTCCTTGAAAGGTTCGTATTCACTATCTGTACAAGACGTGAGGAAAGCATATGCTACACATACACTTAAAAAAATTTCTAATAATAATTTAGTTGTTTTCATCGTTCAATGGTTTTAATTCATAACTTGGTTTCATTATGTGTTTAAAATACCAAAAAACTCAAATATACCTTATCAATCCCAATGAATATTGCATAACCTATGAAATGTGCCATAATTTCTTATCCCTTTTATAAGAAACTTCATGCTCCCGCATGACTACATCATAAATGTATTTACAAAGCAATATCAACAGGAATTATGACAAGAATGAATCCCTCTACTTCATGTGCTACCAAATTCCCGCTATACAGCATTTCCGTCAACCTACGGGCATGCTTTTCTTTATCAAAAACTTGCTGGGGGTTATGATAATCCGGGAAAATTTCCTCCATGGTATAAACGCGAATATCTTTCCCATTATACCGGCAGTTGTGCCACCCGCAGGGAAATCCGTGGTTTTCTTTGAGCGTGACCCTTAATTCTTCCACTGAATCTCCGGTAATAAGCGGGATTTTGTATTTAACGACATAACCGTATTCGCTTTTTCGCCCATCATTCATGCGAAATCTGAACAAATGACCTACCTGGTAATCTAATTTATATTCCACGGGGATACCCCTTTCATTCGTAAAGGATATGATCTCCATCGGGCAGGTCGTCAAAAAGTCTTCCTCGTTCAATTTCCGCGAAAAATAGTCAACCTTGTCAAAACAGGAGATATTCCCGTCCTTATCGAAATATAAAATATTCCCCTGTTTATCAACATATTGAATTTCTATTTCTTTTGAATAGGCATACACGCCTTCATTCTTGTCGCATCCGGACAGGAAAGGGAGCAGTCCGGCCAAAAATAAAATATGAATCCGTTTCATTGTCTCATTCTTTTAAGTTATCGGGATAGCACGGCATATTGCTTTTTATACCTATAATTATACGGTTCGGTTCCCGGGTCATCGTCGATCGGGTCTAAGAATGCGGGAGGCGCTTGCGTGTTAAAACTGCCGCTCACAAAGTATCCGTCGCATTTGCCGCCCCATCCCCAGTTGCAATGCACGTAGTCCGTCGACCCTATTATTCTTATTCCATCAATGATCCAGGCATGCCCGTCTTTGTACGTATATATCATACCTAAGAATTTATTCGTTCTATTGCCATTACCTCTTGCCCAGACAAGAGAGTTTGGATTATGTTGGAGTGCGACGCGAACGCCATCAGCATTATAGTCTCTTAAAGAGGTTGAAGATGAAAGGCCGCACCAATTTTTTAAATGTTTTATGGCATCACCTGAATCTGCGCTTGTGCTAGGGCCTTCTTTCTTATTCCCCTTGTTGTAAGTAGCTTTAAGGGTTACACCCAGATAGCGCATCAGGTGAGAAACCTGGTCTGCTGATTGAGCATGTTCTAGAGCTGTACGATGAAGCCTTCCATACCCTCCGAGATAATCCTCGCTGTCGGCAATAATTTGACTCCAATTCAATGGACTTGCACCGTATGTGTTCTGATATTGCCATTGGACATGCCCTATTGTTTGAAAATAGCTTAACGCCTGTGCCGCGGCTGTTATTACACACCCGGTAACACCATTAGGAGCAAATTTATTATAAGGTGCGCCCTGGCTCCATTTTGTTTGTAATCGCGGCGACACATCACCCGGAGTAGCCCTGGTCTCCGGAGAAACGGGTAAAGGACGGGCTCCTGTCTGCGAGTCATATTCGGCTATTTCATTCAATTGCATCACCACAACTTGATCCAAAAACATCAGAAATCCCGGATTATCAACTCTCGAAAGAGTATCCAAAGACAATCCTCCTTCATCGATAATAGCAAGGACAGGCGTGGTCCGTTTATCTCCGGACACAATCCCGAATCCCTGGTTATCATTGAAATTAATCAGGTAGAACAGTGTCTCCAGATCTTCAGGCAATTCATAGCCATCATCGGATGAAGCCCTTGTCATTGGATTGACATTGAAAGCCTGGATATCCTTGATTGTCCTTTGGGATGTGCTCCGAGCCCCGCCTGAAGAACTTGTATCAAACCTGTCCAAAAAAGACATTAACGTTTCCCTGGCTTCGTTTTCCGAAACTTTGAACGTGTTTACGACAGTGCCATCTTCTGTGAAGACACTCATTTCATCAACTGCATCATGGCTACACGCAATAAAGTGAGCAATAAAAAGGAGGATGCATAGCTTGTTGAATAGATTTTTCATACGTATCTTTTTTAAAGCGTTTACTATATAGATGCAATGAATGCCGCTTCCGTTGCATCAATACGCTTTAAATAACGTCAATTTATTATAAATACTGTAAATCATCGGTTACCTGACAACCACCCAGACCTCCTCGGGATAGGTCACTTCGTGAAGGAACAACGCATGTCCGGGAGCAGAATCACCGGCAACCTGACGGTTCCTGGCTTCTATAATCCGTCGAAACCCACGCTCGTCCAGTTTTCCCCGGCCGGCTTCGAGCAATGTTCCCACGATGGCGCGGACCATATTGCGCAGGAATCGGTCGGCGGTGATGGTAAAAGTAAAACGGGTGGTATCTTCCTGTTCCCAGTAAGCTTCGCTTATACGGCAGTTGTTGGTTTTCACATCGCTATGCAGCCGGCTGAAGCTGGTAAAGTCTTCGTATCCTTTCAACACCTCACACAAGGCATTCATGGTGTCTATATCGGGTTGGAAAAACACCCGGTAAGTAAGATCGTACAGAAACGGGTTCTTTTCCGTCGTGAGGTAATATTTATACGTCCGGGATATGGCTGAAAAGCGGGCATGTGCGTCGGGGCTCACTTCCCGGATTTCGCGAATGGATATATCGTGGGGCAGAAAGCTGTTGAGGTTTTTCACCAACCTCATTGAATCGAAACGCTCATCCGAAAAATCAACATGCGCCACCATCTTCCGGGCATGCACACCCGCATCGGTTCTGCCCGCTCCCACCACTTCCACCGGTTCACGTAAAACGGTAGAAAGGGCATCCTGTAGCACCTGCTGCACACTGACTCCGTTGGGTTGTATTTGCCAGCCCACATATTTTTTCCCGTTATACGAAAGTGTAATGAAAAAGCGCTTCATCATTTATCTGTTAATATGAGGTCTCTTCTACAATCTCCCCTCCCGTCAAAGCTGCCACACCCACCACCAACACGATGGCTGTTGTCCAGCCCAACACCTGTCCGGTAGTATTTGTCTCTGAAAAATAATAGATATCGCCCCGTTGTTTTGCATAGCTCATCAAAAAATTGTTGGCAGAATTTACTTTATAGGCGCGCGATATGAAAAACAGGTCTTCAAAAACGGTTTCCGATTGGTCATTACCATCAACAACAGTTAGATAGGTGCGAAACATAAGTGGTGAATTTTCGGGCGAGAAGACAATGCCTTTGACGGTACTTCCCCCGATACTGACTTTTTCATAGTGTTGCTTTGGCAGGCGCATATCGTACAGATCGTAAAGTAAAACCGGCGAAAAGCTTGTTCGTGAATGAGGGGGAACAAACAACTTTGTATCGGACTGATTGGCACTATCAGACGAACCGGCATCAGAAGCCCTTTTCCCGTGCTGAACAGCAAAATCCTCGGCAACAAGGGTTGATTTGCTTAAATCGATAAACAATTGATTATCTGACGTGTTATACACCTCATAATTTACAGTCCCTCCATATTCGTTGAACGAATAAGTAACCACGATACCGTTTTTCTCCGTTGTAAAATAACCGTTTTCGGTTGCAGGAATACGGTTGTGATACGACTCCACCGTTGAAAAATAATAGGTAGAACAACCAGATGTCAACAACCCGGCACCTATCAGTAGAAATAAAAATGGATTCTTCATAACCAAATTAATAACAGATTACGAATAAAATTTACTTTTCTTCCCTTGCCGTTATATGGAAACAAGCCTGCTTCCGCTCGTGTTTCACGTAACACCGTTGTTGATTTTTTAAGTCGAAAAGTACCTGCGCCAACACAAGCTTCAACCGTTCCGGCGGGACCTGGCGAATGGAATCTGGCATCACCGGGTCGAAACGTTTCCACGATATGTCGAAGGTAGTTCCGTAACGATGTGTGGAGTTTTCACTGGCGTTGATATTCCTTTTTGTCAATATTGAAAGGTCTTCATCGGTGCGGAGGATACTGGTCAGGTAAAGCCGGTAAAGAGGTAGATCTTTGCTGTAAAGCGAATCCCTGAAATTCCGCGTAATATCAACAAACAACTGCGCTGCTGAAGGAACCAGAAACGGAATAGAATGGGTTAAATCGTACATTTTGTAAAGTTCCAGTTCATCCGGCAATCGGACAAGCTCATCTTTCAGCTTCAACGTATCGTTGCGTAAAGCCATCGGTGAAATACCCAAGGCAGTAGCAGCCGACAAGTGAGCATCCTGTAAATCGTTGAACTCCATGTTGTAATTCCCCGAAAACCGTTGTTTCCGCTCCAACGGAATTCCACGTGCCGTCTTGACGGTTTCGGCAGTTTCGGTGGTCTCCGCTTTACCTTTTCCACAACACAAGATCAGAAAAGGAAGTGAAACCAAGAGCATCCATCGGAAATAAATCATAACAGCCGTTTTAACCGTTCATTTCCCGAAGCCTTATTTTCGTAAGCACCTGCTTGGTGTTTAATGGAAAGTCGCCATCCATCATCCACGAGTAATAACTGGGCTCGTTGCGTAAGACCTGTGCCACCGGCTTACCCTTGTGTTTACCGAAATTAAATACCTCAACTCCTTTATCATCGAAAATAATCCGTCCGGCAAAATCCACGTTATTGTTAAAGCTGGAATACTCTTTGGATAAGAATGCAACATCGTTTTCCAAGTCGGGATAACGGTCGAGTTGTGATTTCAATACCTCGTAAGTAGCAATGGTGTCTGCCTCTGCGGAGTGTGCGTTTTGCAACTCTTTGTCGCAATAAAATTTATAAGCTGCCTCCAGCGTTCGTTGTTCCTTTTTGTGGAAGATAATCTGAACATCCACAAACTTCCGTTTGCTCATGTCGAAATCCACTCCTGCCCGAAGAAATTCTTCAGAAAGCATCGGGACGTCGAAGCGGCTGGAATTGAAGCCCGCTAAATCGCAACCTTCCAACATATCGGCCAACGATTTTGCCACTTGTTTAAAGGTCGGACTATCTTTCACATCATCATCGGTGATACCGTGAATGGCTGTCGACTGGGCAGGAATAGGCATCTCGGGGTTGATAAGCCGGGATTTTATTTCTTCTTTCCCGTTCGGATGGACTTTCAGTAACGATATTTCTACAATCCTGTCTTTTGTAATATTTATCCCCGTGGTTTCCAAGTCAAAGAAAACCAGCGGGTTTTTGAGGTTTAGTTTCATTTATCAATCATTTAACATCATCGGCATCAGCAGTGTGAGCATGTCTTCGTTTTCTTCGTTTTCGGCAGGAAGAATAATTCCGGCACGCGAAGGATCAGAAAGTTCGAGCTTCACATCGGTGGATGGAATATTGTTCAGTATATCAATCAGGAAAACAGCTTTAAAACCAATATTCATTACGTTTCCGTTATACTGGCAAGGAATCATTTCTTCTGCTGAAGTCAGAAAATCAATATCCTGCGCCGAAACAACAATTTTGTCTTCCGACAGTTGCAGCTTTACCAGACTGCTTGCCGGATTTGAAAATACGCTCACGCGTTTTAAAGCATTCAGCAACGCAAGCCTGTCGAGCGTAACGTTGTTGGGATTATTTTGTGGAATTACCGAATTGTAATTGGGATAGCGTCCTTCCACGAAACGACAGATCATCACAAAGTTCGACATCGTTATGTACGCATTGTTTTCGTCAAATTTCACATCCACCGTTCCGTTTTCCTTCGGAAGGAGCGACCTCAGCAAGTTAGCCGGTTTTTTCGGCAGAATAAACGACGATCTTCCATCCCCTTTCACGTCTTTATGAATTACACGCACAAGCTTGTGTCCGTCTGAAGCAACGAAAGTCAGGTCATCTGTAGTGATATCGAAATAGATACCGTTCATCACCGGGCGCAATTCATCGTCAGCCGTAGCGAAAACAGTTCTGTTGATGCCGTTGAAAAGTGTTTCGGCAGGAATATTGAGTCCTATTGCCGATTCTTTCAACTCTTTGGGTCTTGGATATTCATCGCCTTTTAAACCTACAAAATTGTACTTCCCGTTGTGGTAGTATATGTAAATTTCAAGCGTTTCGTCGTTTACATCGAAAGTGAGCGGCTGGTCGGGAAGCTCTCTCAACGGGTCCAACAGGTTTTTGGAATTAATGGCCAAGCTGCCTGTTCCTTCCGAGCTGTTCACTTCGACTTTGGTTTCCAATCGGGTTTCGTTGTCGGCGGCTGTAATGGTCAACACATTTCCGTCCAGTTCCAAGAGAAAACAATCCAAAATAGGTAACGAATTTTTTGAATTGATAACTCTGCTGATCGCTTGCAGATGGCTCAACAATGTGGCGCTTGATACTACAAATTTCATAGGGAGTGAATTTATTTAATGTTTGATGTTTTGATATAATTTAGCAAATATACAAAATTATCCGTTTTGAAAAGATTTGTCTGTCCAATTTTTCCAAGATTTGTCGATAAGAGCATTTGGTCATTTCTTATTCCGGGGATGATGTTCAATAATCTCTTGCCTCAGAAAACTTCGGTCCATGTGAGTATATATTTCGGTAGTTGTGATTTTTTCATGCCCCAGCATTTCCTGAATTACACGGATGTTCGCTCCTCTTTCCAACAGGTGTGTAGCAAATGAATGACGAAAAACATGTGGACTGATCTCCTTGCTGATTCCAGCTGCCTCAGCGTATTGCCTGATATAATAAAAAACCGTGACACGCGAGATAGCTGTTCCTCTTGAACTTAAAAAAACAACATCTTCACTTCCTTTTTTCACCCTTTGTTGATTGCGGTGCAAGAGATAATTTTTTATTTTTTGGATAGCTGTTTCCGATATGGGAACCAGCCGTTGCTTGCTACCCTTCCCCTGTACGCGTATAAACCCTTCATCGAAGAACAAATCGGAGAACCTGAGGTTAGTCAGTTCAGACACACGCAGTCCACAACTGTATAGTGTTTCGATAATCGCATAGTTTCGGGCACCTTCGGCAGTGGAGACATCTATTCTGTCTAACAAGCAATCGATTTCCTCAACAGACAGCACTACCGGCAGCTTCAACCCAATTTTGGGAGCTTCCAACAACAGGCCGGGGTTTTCCTCGATAAATCCGTCAAGGACAAGATAATGAAAAAAAGACTTAATCCCCGATATTATCCGTGCCACCGAACGAGCTTTTATACCGTTGTCGTGCAATTCAGCAAGAAACTCCTCCAAGTGTTGAAGCTTCATTTCAGTGAAGGAAAGGTTCCGGGTCTCTGCAAAATCAATCAGTTTTTGCAGATCGGTCATATAAGCGTCAATGGTGTTTGACGATAGCCCTCTTTCCAAGAGCAGGTAGCGTTTGTATTTTTCGACAGGTGAGTTTCGTTGCATCGGTTAGCGTTTGTCCATTTCCGATATCCGATTTTTTGCTTCGTCAATATACCGGCATATTGCTTCGATTATCTTACTCTTCTCATCTTCCCGAACGTTTTTTTCATGGTCTAATTTCAGCAAAACATCCGATAATTCCTCGTCTCCCATCATCTTGAAAAGCGGCAATATTTTGTGCGCAACCTGTGCGGCGTTTTCCATGTCGTTTTTCTCAAAACAGGTCTTGAGGTCATTGTTGTTCTTCCCGGTATCGAGCACGAACGCCCTCAGTATTTCCAACGAACTTTCCCGGTCGTCTTTAACAACGTCAATCAATGCAGAAACTCCTTTACTGTTTTCAACCGCTCCCATCTCCTCAGCCAATGTGATCCTCACGTATTTATTAATCATCGTGAAAAGTTGTGCGGAAGTGAAAGGCTTGTTTAGAAAATCAGTAAAACCCAACTGTTTGAAATCAGCAGAAGACAAATCCGATTTCGCCGACAAGGCAATAACCGGCGTTGATTTCGATTGAAAGATGTCAGAGTCTAACATGCTTTTTACAAGTGTGAAACCATTTGTCCTTGGCATTTGAATATCCAGAAATATTAAATCGAAAATCTTGTTTTTTAAAATATTCAACACATTATCAGGATCGACTTCGGTAACAACATTTATCTTTTTCAATTTGAGCATTTCAGCCAGCATTGTCAGCTGAATCGGATCATCATCTACAGCTAGCACCGAAATATTTTCACAATCAAAATCGGGACAACCTTCACCTGAACTCCATGTTTCTGTCAACCGCGATGTTTCAAGCGGAAGATCAACAAAAAACTCGGAACCTTTGCCTCTCTCGGATCGCAGGTGAATTTTCCCACCCAACTCATCTACCAACCCTTTTGTTATAGCCAGTCCGAGACCGCTTCCTTCTTCCTGCTGCCCTATTTTGTCGGGTTTTATCTGGGTAAACTCCTGAAAAATATATTCCTGATATTCTTCACTGATTCCTAATCCGGTGTCTCTTACCGAGAATTTCAAAATCGTTTTACCTATATCATTTACCGGCTCAACAAAAACCTCAACCGTCCCTTGTAACGTGTACTTTATCGCGTTTGAAATCAAGTTGGAATAAATCTCCCGGATCATAAACGGATCCCCAAAAACAAGTAAATCTCCGGGGACTTTATTGACCACATTGTATTCCAGTTGTTTTTTTTCAGCAAGGGGTTTAAAGCTGTTCACTGTATTTTCGACCAGTTCATGCAAATTAAAATTCATCTCCTTGCGCAACCACGTACCTGATTCTATTTTCTGATAATCGAGAAGGTTTGTGACCAGTTGCAACACATGATTTCCCGATTTTTTCATGTTTTTCAAGTATGTTTTCCGGGTGTTTTCATCGGCTCCCGACTCCATCAATTCCACATATCCCAGAATTGAACTCATCGGCGCCTTTATATCGTGTGAAATGGATAACATCAGCTTTTCGCGTGACCGCAGCAATTGGTTGATGCGGACGTTGGATTCTTCCAATCTTCTTCGATACTTCTGGCTTCGGTTGATATCCATCAAAAACAACAATCCAAAAACAAGCGCTATCAATATGGCCAGAGAAGTGACACCCAACACCGTTTTTGAAGACCGGTTGAGTGTGGCCTCTTTTTCTTCAATAAGCCGGATTGACTTGTTGATTTCCTCCTGTTCGATAGATTTTAATAAATCATCGATTCGTGCGGTCAGCAAATGATTAGTGTTAGTCATTGAGGATTGTCTTAGAAGTAACGCGGCCTGAAATTTTCGCTGACTATCCAGATTCAACCTTTCGGAATACCTCACCATATTGACCACCGTGTCGATTGCCAGCCTGATGTTATCGCGGGAAATATCAGCAGCAGAAGGACGGTTTTGAATGATCAGGGTTGAGTCCTGCTTACCCCTTATGGCATCCCCGATTCTTTTAAAAAGTCCTTTTTGCTCACTTTTCACAACCGTGGTATCGCTCTCTTCGACCGATTTGCGGACAACGTTTTTCCGCTCAATGTATTGCTTAATTTGATCATTAAGGTTTCTGGGAACAAATGTACTGACTGTCTCACGGATTATCCCCGGAGTTTTGTTGATGGAGTCCAACAAGACAGCTATGGCACGAAGGTTTTCTTCTTTTTCATCCAGCAACACTTCAATACTGTCGAGTTTAATTACCCGCAACGTATCTTTTGAAAGTTGTTTCAACGAGTTAATCTTAGCATTAATTTCTGGCCTTAGTGAATGGTATCGGGCAAAGTAATCTGCCGCACTTTCGGGAGTGTACAGGTTTTGTGTGCTTTCAATTTCGTATAATTGATTGATAACATTACCTACAATAATCAGTTCAGACATATCTTCGTTCCGGACCCTTGTCTCTGAAAATCTGACAAGATTCTGGTAAACGGCCAACAACCCCACAATCATGATTGCTACGACCAGGACATACCCGATAATTACCTCATATTTTATGGAAGAACGTGATCCGGATGATTCCATTCAATTGATTCAGGTGATTAATTTAATTCTACGTTGTAAAGTTTTATCTTGTTGTACAAGGTTTTTCTGTCAATATTAAGTATTGATGCCGCCACGGTTTTATTTCCTTTGGCAATTCCAAGTGCTTCGATTATTTTTTCCTTTTCGTAATTTTCTTTCTTCAATCCTTCAATGACTTGCTTCTGCGGCTGAACAGACTCCGTTCCTTCCCCTGCAAGGTTTTTAAAAAGAACAGGCAGAATCGTTTCGGGAACTGTATTTCCTTCTGTCAACAGGCAAGCTTTAAAAATTAAGTTTTTCAGCTCTTTAATGTTCTCCTCCCAAGAGTGCTTAAAAAACGCTTCAAGAACTTCGGGGGCAATATTTTTCACCTTCCTGTCCAACTGTCTGTTTGCCACACCCAAAAAATGTTCAGCGTAAAACAAAATGGCCTCCTCGTTTCCCCGCAAAGTGGGGAGTTCAATGTATGACCTCAGGAGTGAGTCGACTAGTTTCGGGAGCAATACCGAAGTTAGCTGTTCCTTTTTTTCTCCAGTCGTTATGATAATTTGGACAAAATTATCATCTTTCTTCTGAGAGGAGAGGGCTTTCAACAACAATGTCTGAAAATTGATACCGGTCTTCTGAAGATTTTTAACAAGCAGTAAGCCCCCTTTTGCTTTATCAAGCGCCTGCAAAAACAACTCTTCATAATCTCTCCGCTCACCGTTCCTGTTCAGTACTTGCGAATCCAGATCGAAAGTTACAAACGGACCCGAATCTATTCTGCTCCTGCTGTAAATATAGTGCGCAACGGAAGTTTTTCCGGTTCCCTTATCCCCGATAACCAACAGGTGGGAATCGTCGTGTACAACTTCACTCAGCTTATCGAAAACCCTCGTGTAAATCTCCCCTCCCGGCCGAATCAATGGATCCCGAAACTGTTCCGTAATTTTTTGATTCTCCTGGTATTTTAGGGCATCGTCAATCTTTTTGTACAAGACTTCCGCTTCAATGGGCTTTGCGATATAATCCACCGCTCCCAGTTTCATAGACTCTACTGCCGTTTCAATATCAGCATAGCCGGTCATCATAATTACCAAAATATCTGAGTCGAACTTTTTAATCCATGACAGGAAAGAAAAGCCATCAGCTTCGGGCATCCTGATATCTGAAAGGATCAAATCGTAAGCTTCATTTTTTACTTTTTGTTGGGCCTCCTGAACACTTATGGCCGTATCTGCCTGGTAGTGCTGCTTCACCAACCAGGATTTCAGCATCAGGCAAATAGTCAAATTATCGTCTAGGATTAGGATTCTTTTCATGTTATAAGCTGAAGGTTATTCATTTCCTCCCATTGATCTCTCTTTATGAAGTTCCCTGGAAATCATGACTCCCGAATAAAGCAAGAAAACGGCCCCGATCATCATCGACAACGCCCACAAATTGTTCTTCCTAAACATCAGGTAGGTGCCAACAATCATCAACACACACGCAATCACCTGAAAATTGAATAATCGCTTTCCTCGAACACTCTTACCCGGATAAGGTGAAAGAGCCGTAACCCCACTGAATATCAGTACTGAAACTGCCATAATCCACGGGGCAACCAATGGGGCAAAAAGATACAATACAGCAGATATTAAGATGACAATGCCGGAAATCTGATAAATGGTTTCTTTTGATTTATGCATTAATTTTCACTTTAAACTTCAGAACAATGATCTCTAATGTATTTAACATAAAATGTCCAATTCAACGGTACTACAAATTTAATAAAATAAACTTATCAGGTACTTCCTTTTCAGAAAACTTTCGCCACCTCCAGGGTTTACTATTCAATCACGAAGATCTCTTCGTTTTCTTTCTTCATCAAATAGTTTTCCCGGGCATATTTTTCGAGATTCTCCAGACTTGACTGGAGTTCATTTAACTTGGCCTTATCTGTTTCTGTTTGTTTGCGGTAGTATTCGATTTGTGTTTTCAGGTCACGGATTTCATTCTCGTATTTGATTCGCTTCAGCAGGCTACTATCACTGAAAAAGAACAACATAGCTATAAGAGCTACCAAAATTATCAATTGATAGACCGATAAGCTTAATACCCTTTTTTTCATAATTTTTCTGAAATCCATAAAGTTCAGCTAATCTTGAGAAACTGTTTGAATTTTATACTACAAAATTAAACGAAATTTCATACTAATTCAAACGATTTCGTGGAATTAAGTGAAATATAACAGAGACAGCGCGGGTTTTTACCGGTTTTTGAAGTATCTTTACGCTTTGTAAACTTTAAAATTCACTATAAAATATGAAAAGATTCTTCTCCATCACCGTTGTTTTTTTCTTTGCAGTATATGCAACTTATCCCTGCACAAATCTACTCGTAGGCAAAAAAGCATCGGTTGACGGTTCAACCCTTATTTCCTATTCTGCCGATTCTTACAATCTTTACGGTGAACTTTATCATTGGGAAGCTGCACAATACAATCCCGGTACGATGCTGAAAGTATATGAATGGGATACGGGAAAATACCTGGGTGAAATACCGCAGGCACTCAAGACCTACAACGTTATCGGCAACATGAACGAACATCAGGTAGCCATCGGGGAAACCACCTTTGGCGGACGTCCCGAGTTAAGCGACTCCACCGGAATCATGGATTACGGAAGCTTGATTTATATTACCCTGCAACGGGCAAAAACTGCACGTGAAGCCATAAAAGTCATGACCGGCCTGGTAGCTGAACACGGGTATTACAGTTCCGGCGAATCTTTCTCCATTGCTGATCCAAACGAAGTTTGGGTAATGGAAATGATTAGCAAAGGCGTTGGCAACAAAGGGGCTGTATGGGTGGCTGTCCGCATTCCCGATGATTGTGTATCGGCACATGCCAACCAGGCACGTATCCAGCAGTTTCCTTTAAACGATCCCGAAAACTGCCTCTACTCTCCCGATGTTATTTCTTTTGCCAGACAACAAGGATATTTCTCGGGCAAAGATGCCGATTTTAGTTTTGCTCAGGCTTATGCACCCCTCGATTTTGGAGCGCTACGTTTTTGTGAGGCGCGTGTATGGTCGTTTTTTAATCGCGTAAATAAAGATATGGGAAAATATGTAACGTATGCACAGGGTAAAACTATCGATCCGATGCCGTTATATATCAAGCCGGATAAAAAACTCAGTGTCCACGATATCCAGGGTATGATGCGCGACCATTATGAAGGAACCGAACTCGACTGGCGTTTTGATGTCGGTGCCGGCCCGTTCAACTCTCCCTATCGCTGGTCTCCACTCACCTTCCAAGTAGATTCAGTTGAGTACTGCAACGAGCGTCCAATTGCTACTCAACAGACCGGATTCTCTTTTGTCGCTCAAATGCGTTCCTGGCTGCCTGAAACGATTGGAGGTATTCTGTGGTTCGGTGTTGACGACGCTGCTCAAACAGTTTATTATCCGGTTTACTGCGGACATACCCATGTACCGGAAGAGATGGCGGTTGGCAACGGCGATTTACTCACCTACTCCGAAACATCGGCTTTCTGGACGCACAATTGGGTGTCGAACATGGTTTACACACGATACAGCGATATGAACATAGACATGCAAAAAGTGCAGCAGAAACTGGAAAACAATTTCAGGGAAACACAGCCCGAAATTGAAAAGAAAGCATTAAATTTGTACAGGAAATCCCCGCCAGAAGCTGTTCGTTTTCTCACCAACCACACCAATTCTTTGATTAGAGATGGTCTACAGGAGTGGAAGAAGCTCGGACAATACTTAATGGTGAAATATGTGGATGGTGTGGTAAAGAAAGAAGAAAACGGGAAATTCAAAAGAAACCCGCACGGACAACCCGCGTCACCGGAACGTCCTGGTTATTCAAATGAATTTTATAAAAAGGTTATCGACCAAACCGGAGAAAAATATAAGGTTCAAAAAGTAGAACCAACGGTGGATTAATTATATATTTTGTTATTCTATGGACAACGAAACATTATTAGCTCAAGTAACCGATAAGGCTCAATTATGGCTTAGCGGCAACTACGACGAAGAAACAAAAAAAGAAGTAAGGCAGATGCTGCAAAACGAAGACAAGCGTCAACTGATTGATGCGTTCTACAGAGATCTAGAGTTTGGCACAGGAGGTCTTCGTGGCATTATGGGGGCAGGCAGCAACCGAATGAATATTTACACCGTTGGTGCGGCTACGCAAGGATTATCCAACTACTTGTTACAGGAGTTTGCCGAGTTGGAACAGATCAAAGTAGTCATCGGGCACGATTGCCGGAACAACAGTCGTAAATTTGCCGAGATATCTGCCGATATTTTCACCGCAAACGGAATTAAAGTGTTTCTTTTCGAAGACTTACGTCCGACACCGGAAGTTTCATACGCCATTAGAAAACTCGGTTGTCAGAGTGGAATTATGCTTACAGCATCACACAATCCCAAGGAATACAACGGATATAAGGCCTATTGGGAGGATGGAGCACAAGTACTTGGGCCGCACGACAAAAACATCATTGCTGAAGTAAACAGAATCTCATCGATAGAAGAAATTAAGTTCAACGGCAACAAGGAATTGATCGAGATTATCGGGAAAGACATGGACAAGGCCTTTATCGACAAGGTTAAAAGTTTTGTTCTTTCTCCCCAAGCTATTGAAAATCAAAAAGAATTAAAGATTGTTTATACACCCATCCATGGAACCGGCATCAAGCTTATCCCCGATGCGCTGAAAGCCATTGGATTCACGAATGTTATCAACGTACCCGAGCAGGACGTAATAAGTGGAGATTTTCCGACAGTCATCTCTCCCAATCCCGAGGAGCCGGCAGCATTGGACTTAGCTATAAAAAGAGGTATCGAAACAGAAGCTGATGTTGTTTTAGCCACTGATCCCGATGCCGACAGAATCGGAGCAGCCATCCGTGACGACGAAGGCAGTTTTAGGCTGGTCAATGGTAACCAGATCATGCTTATCCTTATTTATTACCTGATGACACGCCGCAAAGAGTATGGGCTGCTAAAGGGTAAGGAATTTATCGTAAAAACGATTGTCACCTCCGAGTTGGTGAAAAAAATCGCAGACAAGATGGGCATCGAAATGTTCGACTGTTACACCGGATTCAAATGGATTGCCGACGTTATCCGCAAGAACGAAGGGGTAAAAAAATACATCGGTGGAGGAGAAGAAAGCTACGGATTCCTCGCCGACGATTTTGTGCGCGACAAAGATTCGGTATCAGCCTGCACGCTGTTTGCAGAAGTTGCAGCCTGGGCAAAAGATAATGGAAAGACGCTTTACCAACTGCTTCAAGATATCTATGTAGAATATGGGTATTCCAAAGAGGTAGGTATTTCATTGGTGCGCAAAGGGAAAGAGGGTGCCGACGAAATTGAAGCCATGATGAAAAACTTCAGGGCGAACCCCATGAAAGAATTAGCAGGCTCACCCGTTATTTTATCGAAGGATTTTGTGAAACTGGAAAGTGTGGATTATGTCAAAGAAGAGGTGACCACACTCGAGATGCCCACAACATCTAACGTGTTACAATACTTTACAGAAGATGGCACAAAAGTATCTATTCGCCCTTCCGGAACTGAACCCAAGATAAAATTCTATATCGAGGTGCAAGGCTCTCCCATATCTTCGCGCGAAGAAATTCTACAAGCGGAGGCTCAGGCAGATGAAAAAATTAATGCTGTCAAAGAGTTCTTCGGAATTTAACTATCGAATAACTATTAAAATGAGAAAAAAACTGACCATTGCCTTGGTGGCCCACGATCATCGAAAAGCCGACATGGTCGACTGGGTTATCTTTAATTCCGATTTCCTATCCCACCATCATCTGGTCTGCACGGGCACAACCGGCGGACTGGTTCGTGATGCACTGAACGAAGAAGGAGTATTTCCCGAAATTACCTGCATGAATTCCGGCCCTATGGGTGGGGATGCTGAGATCGCAGCCATGGTGGTACGCAAAGAAATCGATCTCGCCGTGTTCCTGATCGACGACCTGAACGCACAGCCGCACGAGGCAGACATCATGATGCTGCTGCGCCAGTGCCGTATACATAACGTACCTATAGCCTGTAACCGTTACAGCGCCGACCTGATGATTACCAGCAGTCTGTGGGACGACCTGTCTTATGTCCCCATGCCGCCGCGATACGAAAAATTTGAACGAAATTAATGAGACGGGAAACAAGAGACTGTCTCAAAATAAAAAACAACCCTACTGATACAATGAATATTCGGATTTGTTCCCGGACAGGTGAATAAAAAGAAGAAAGAGGGTGAAATCACACATTGAGATTCACCCTCTTTCTTGTATGTTTTTTAATAACAAAGATTATTTTACAATCTTTAGCTCACTGACGATATGGGGTGCGTTCATGATTTTATCGATTGTGTAAAGCACGTAACGGACATCCACACTGATCGTACGTTGCATCTCGGGTTCAAAGACAATGTCTCCGCTCAACGCCTCCCAGTTTCCGTCGAACGCCAATCCGATAAGTTCCGCTTTCCCGTTAAAAACAGGGCTTCCCGAATTACCTCCGGTAATGTCGTTATCGGAAAGGAAATTTACCCGCATAGTCCCATCCTTAGCTGCATATCTTCCAAAATCTCTTTTTTGGAGAGCATCAACGATGTAAGGTTGTAAATGAAATTCCGGATCGTTTTCCTTATATTTTTCCAACACTCCTTTTTCGGTCGTATAATAATCATACCAGACCCCGTCGCGCGGCTTATATCCTTTCACCGATCCATAACTCATTCTTTGGGTAAACGTTGCATCGGGATAAAAATTCTTTCGCGAGTCCATCTCCATCAATGCAGCCATCAGTTCTCGCTCACCCCTCATCATGTTTTCATATGCCGACATCATTTGCCCCGAGAGTTCGTATCCCATATCTTTAGTCGATAATGCCAGCTCCATAGCCGGGTCTTTGGTCAGCATTTCCGTATTCGCATCTTTCAACAAATTCATCAAATCAGTCAGGTTGGTAAATTGAGAATTGGCAAACAACCAATCGGCATACTTGTCGTAATCCCCATCAAATTCGGTTTTGATTTTTTTGTAAATATCGGGAAGGTACTTTTCCGGAACTCGCTGTTCGTATAGCCGCATTAATACAGGAAGGACTTTCCGGTCAAGTGTTGGTTCATAATTTTTATACGACTCAATGATCCTGTCGTTGATAAATTCAGCCTTGTCTTCTTCCGTCCCATCCATATCAAACTGAAGGATGGTATTGGCAAAACGGATCAATTCGATTCCGTTGTTAAACGTTTCGAGAAAATAGGTCGTGTAACGAGCCATATCAGTAGAACCGGCATACGCTTCTTCCAGTGTTTTTAGCAGATGACCGTATTTTGCCTTGTTTCTTTCGCTATTGTTGATCCAGCTTGTCAATCGGCTTTCCAGCAGGCGCTTTTCCGCCAATACGTCAAGCTTAACAAGGGCTTCGTTCATACCCATGGAGTTTTTCCAGTAGTTTGAGCTTCCGGCATACTTGTTGGCATATTTCAACCGGATAGTATCGTTTTTAGTCATGGCATCCCACCAGATATCCTGTTTGGCTCCACGCACCTCAACACGCGGTTTGTTCTCCGATTCCATTTGCTGTGCAATTCCAAACGACGAAAGATAGCGTTGTGTGCTTCCCGGATAACCGATGGTCATGGCATAGTCGCCGTCTCTCACTCCTCCCAAGGAAACCGGAACCACATATTTAGGCTTGTACGGCACATTATCGGCGTTGTGTTTAGCCGGTTTGTTGTTCCTGTCCGCATACACGCGGAAAACCGAAAAATCACCCGTGTGGCGGGGCCACATCCAGTTATCCGTATCGCCTCCGTATTTTCCTATCGACGATGGTGGGGTTACCACCAAACGGATATCACGAAAAACATCATAAACTACTTTGTAGTATTTGTTCCCTGAATAAAAAGGAATAATCCGTACCGAGGTAAAGGGATCGTCGTCGTATTGCTTGAGCAGTTCATCCGAGATAGAGTCGATGGCCAATTCGCGTTGTACTTCGCTTAACACGGAAGGCACCTTAGGCAAAATCTGCTGGGTAACTTCCTCCATACTGCGGAGAAAAGAAATAGTCAACCCATCAGCATATAATTCCTGTTGCAAATTATCGGCTTTGAAGCCATTTTTCAGGTAATCCGCTTCAACCGAACTTAGTTTTTGAATAGCACCGTACCCGCAATGGTGGTTGGTAAAAATCAACCCTTTGTCGGATACGGCAACACCGGAACAACCGCCGCCGAAAATGACCACTGCATCTTTCAGCGAAGCGTTTTTCTCATCGTATAGTTTGTTTACCGGAAAGGTGAATCCCAGTTCTTTCATTCGCTCCACACTCTCCCGATTAAGTTCTTTCAAAAGCCACATTCCTTCGTCGGCTTTGGTTGCAAGTGCCACAAGCAATATGGCAGTAATCAATAGTATCTTTCTCATTTATTTCAAATTAAGTACTCATGTTTCGCACTTCCCTCAAACCATTGACAAAGAAATAGAAGGGAAATGCATTATTATCTATATCTCTGTACTATAACATTTTATATTTTACAATTTCTCAATCGTCCTTAACCATCACCGAACAACACAGTGCAATGATCATGGATTCTGCTTTTGGATTGGCCAACATTTTTTCAAGTAAATCATCGGCATCCATCTCCAATACCTCGCATACTGAGCAGACTAACTCGATGAACAGCCCCCATAGCCGTCTGTCGAGTGTTTCCCTGAGCACATCGGCGTTCATTGACCGATAAAGTGCCCCTTTCGACTCGTAGTTATCGTACCGGAAACGCAGTGTCAATAACAGATAGGCTATCATGCTGATGGTCGTTTCTGCTACCTGGGCGTCAAAGTTACTGGATTGACATCTTCCCAGGTTCAACAATTGCTTCGATTCTCGATTGAACACCTCCACAACCCATCTTACCTGGTAATGCCCGATCAATCCCTTGAACGTCAGTTTCGTGTCCGTCGTCAACAAAACCTTCCATTTGTCATTTTTGCCCCGACGACTAAAGAAAAGGCAGATCTCAACACCTTGGTACAGCACCCTGGCCTGTTTGTACTGGTAACCCAGGGAACGGCAGCGCCTGGGTTTGCCCAGCATGTTATTGATCTGGGCGTGAGTCAGGCTCTTACCCTGATACTCAAACTTAGTCTTTGCAAACTTGTACATCCCGATCAGGTGAACTTCCTTGTCCTTCACACTCCGGATAGCCTGTATCAACGCATCGCAAGTAAACCAGCTGTCCACCAGGACGTAATCAACACGAAGCCCGCGATAGATGGCCGTGAAAAACATCCGCAGGACCATCTGAATCTTGTTCGTGTCCAGTTCTTCCACACGTTTAGCGGTGTACGAGTCCTTGATACGCTTGCAACTGTATTGCTTGCGGATCTGCTTTTTGGTCATCCCAAACGGGCGTTCCTGCTTTTTCCCTTTTTCCCGGTGAAGACTGAAATCCAGTGGTATGGAGGACTTACCGTCCCAGTACATCATCACCAACAGCTTGAATCCAAGCACGTAGCTGTTGGTTACATGATCCCATACCTTCCCGATCTTCTCTATACGCTTCCCGGTTTTAGACAGGGTGGTGTCATCGAAGATCAGGTAACGGGATGAGGTATCATCTACATCACTATCTTTGGACGTCACCGTCAGAAAACGATGCACAAGATGCCACATAAGCATCCGCCAGCATATGATGGAACTGTTCTTCAAGCGATAGAACACATCCTTGCCCATGGTGGAACCTTCACCTGTGGGGCTGTTCAGATAGGAGTTGACCGTCTTGTCTGAACTGACCACCATGGAGACCAGCAGGGCCAGGACCATTTTAAAATCATATCCCCGGGTCTTGAACCATTTGAACTCAGAAAGACCTTCGCTTAGCTTCAACGCCTTGAAGCGGCTAAAAATATCTTCAGCGGAAACCCTGCCGGGGGTAAAGTCCGCTTTCAACTCTTGAATCTTTTTAATATCTTTGTCCTGCAGCATATTTTAATGGTTTGGTTTCCATCGCTAAGATAATCATTTTCAATGATATATTAGCTAAAATATGCTGCTTTTTTTATCTCTTATCCTCTGATTATCAACTTCATTTTTAACTGCGAAACATCAGTTAAGTATATTATTTCCTGAAATATTTATTTATAATGGGTATCTGCTGCAAAGGTAAGTCCTTTTTTAAAACTATAAGCAGGTAAATTCCTATTAAAACAGTGTTTACAAGTAACCTTAATCCGGCATGGCCAATATTTCCGTGAGTAAACATTATTCCCGCAAACAGGAACGAGGCTATGACAACATAAAATCCTGCCGATTTTAAATCGTATTGAATGGGATAGTTTTTCTGACCGAGAAAATAAGAAACCACCATCATGACAAGGTTAGCAAAAAATGCTGTCCAGGCACAAGCCATGTAACCGTATTCCGGGACAAATAAGATATTTCCCAACACCGTTACAACGAGTCCGATTAAGGATAAATAAGCGCCCCACCGGGTCTGATCGGTCAGTTTATACCACAACGACAGATTGAAGTAGATACCAAAAAACAACTCTGCTGCCATCACGATTGGAACTATAGCAAGCCCCTCCTGATAGTTAACCTCCAGCAAATATTTTACGATATCGAGATACCCCATGACAGCCAGGAAAATAAACAGCCCAAAAATGATGAAATACTTGGTTGCCTGGGAATAGGCCAACTTATTGTCACCTGATTCTTTATTTTTAGCAAAGATAAACGGTTCGAAAGCGTATCGGAAAGCTTGAGTGAACATGACCATAATCACCGCAACCTTAAACGAAGCCGTGTAAATGCCCAACTGCCCCATCTTATCTACTTCGGTAGAAAGGTGCGGATAAAGCATTTTATCCAGGTTCTGATTCATTATTCCGGCAACACCCAGCACAAGCAACGGCAGGGAATAGACCAACATTTTCTTCAGCAAAACTCCGTCGAAAGTATATTTCACCCTCAATTGCGGTGAAAGCAGCAGTAACCGGATAAACGACGCCATCAGGTTGGATATCAAAATATAGTCGACTCCCTTGCCTATATCGAACCAGAAAAAAGCTCCGGGGAATTTTACGGCAAGCCAAGGACAGGCCAGGAAGAAAAAAAGATTGAACGCGATGGTTATCAAAACATTCAGGACCTGTATGGTTGCAAACCGGATGGGACGTTTTTGATACCTCAAAAAAGCGAAGGGAATTGCACTGAGCGTATCTAATCCGAGTATGATAATCAGCAGCAGAACATAGTGTGGTTTTATAGCCTCACTTCCAAAAATGGTTGTTATAGGATTTAAAAATAAGATTGCTAGGAGAATGAACAAAAACGTCGTAAAAGCAATACTGATAAGCGTTGTTGTATAAACCTTGAGTGGATCTTCATCGCTTTTATTCGCAAACCGGAACAATCCGGTTTCCATCCCATACGTAAGAATTACAACGGTGAGTGCAGTCCAGCTGTACAGATTGCCCACCACTCCCATTTGGGCAGTATTCATCAAAACATAAGTCCAAAAGGGGGTAAGCAACCAGTTTAGAAATCTGCCCAAAATACTGCTTACTCCATAAATTGCTGTTTCCTTTGCAAGGGTTTTCATTCCTCCTGCCATACATCCAAATCTTTGAAATTAACGGCAAAAGTACATAAAATAGGCTTTTGTTTGCCAATTTGAGGCATAATTATACATCTTTTAAATAGCGTTAGGATGGAACTTTCGAAAAAAACCGTTTACTTTGTAGCTTTATTGAGGAATCGTGATTTATGGCACAAGAAGACGTTTTTAAAAAGATTGTATCGCACTGTAAAGAGTACGGATTTGTTTTTCCATCGAGCGAGATTTACGATGGGTTAGGCGCCGTTTACGACTACGGGCAAATGGGTGTTGAACTGAAAAACAACATCAAAAAATATTGGTGGGACAGCATGACCTTACTGCACGAGAACGTGGTGGGGATTGATTCTGCCATTTTTATGCATCCAACTATATGGAAAGCTTCGGGGCACGTGGATGCTTTTAACGATCCGCTGATAGACAATAAAGACAGCAAAAAACGTTATCGGGCCGATGTATTGATTGAAGAATACCTGGCAAAGATTGACGAGAAAATAGAGAAGGAAGTTGAAAAGGCAGCCAAACGGTTCGGGGACAGCTTTGATGAAAAGATGTATCGCGAAACCAATCCGCGCGTATTGGAGAATCAACAAAAACGCGACGAGGTCCATGCCCGGTTTGCAAAAGCATTGAATGACAGTAATCTTGATGACCTGCGTCAACTCATTGTTGATTGTGAAATAGCCTGTCCGGTAAGCGGATCCAGGAACTGGACAGAAGTACGCCAGTTCAACCTGATGTTTGCCACGGAAATGGGCTCTACTGCTGAGGGTGCCATGAAGGTATACCTCCGGCCAGAAACGGCGCAGGGCATTTTCGTCAACTTCCTTAATGTGCAAAAAACCGGTCGGATGAAAGTTCCTTTCGGCATCGCACAGATTGGCAAGGCTTTTCGAAACGAAATCGTTGCCCGTCAGTTTATTTTCCGCATGCGCGAGTTCGAACAGATGGAGATGCAGTTTTTTGTAGCGCCGGGCACAGAACTCGACTGGTTTGAATATTGGAAAAAGGAGCGATTAAAATGGCATCAGGCTCTCGGTTTCGGCAATGAAAATTATCAATTTCACGACCACGACAAGTTGGCCCATTACGCCAATGCCGCTACAGACATTGAGTTTCGCATGCCTTTCGGCTTTAAGGAAGTGGAAGGAATTCACTCCCGCACCGATTTTGATTTGTCCCAACACGAAAAATACTCGGGCAAGAAGATGCAGTATTTCGATCCGGAACTCAACAGTTCCTACGTTCCTTACGTAGTGGAAACTTCTATCGGGGTAGATCGGATGTTTCTTTCAGTCCTCACCAGCTCCTATTGCGAAGAGAAACTGGAAGGCGGGGAAATTCGCGTAGTGCTGAAAATTCCTGCAGCCATAGCTCCCGTGAAACTAGCTGTCCTTCCCTTGGTAAAAAAAGACGGATTGCCCGAAAAAGCAACTGAAATAATGGATGCATTAAAATTCAGTTTTGCTTGTCAGTACGACGAAAAAGACAGCATTGGCAGGCGCTATCGCCGCCAGGATGCTATTGGCACGCCTTACTGCGTCACCGTTGACCACCAGACATTAAAAGACAACACCGTGACGGTTCGTGACCGGGACACGATGGAGCAAAAACGGGTTACCATCAACGAAATTGAGAAAGAAATTTCATTCAACACCGACATAAAACAGTTGCTTAAAAAACTTAATAAATAAAAAGACATCAGAAGTCAGAACACAATCTTTGCAATTGGGTCCTGGTTCTAAAAATCTTTAAAGAATATGAAAACAACATTATACTCCTTCGTCGTTGCCTGCTTGTCCCTGTTTCTTGTTTCCTGCGAGAAGACAGTCAGTTTTGATGATGAGTTCAAGATGGATAACGAGAAGCAATTTGCGAAAATTACTGCAAGCTCAGAATACACAAAAATTGAATCCCAATCGGGAAACGGACACATCATGTACAAAGAGATCACCGACGGTGATACCGGGGAAACGCCTTATTTTACGGATCAAGTCAGTGTGTTGTACACCGGTTGGTTCAAAAGGTATTGGACCAAGGAGGATACATTTACCGGCGATGACGGGAATCTTTTTAAGAACAAAGTGATTTTTGACTCAACCGCCGACAGGAATAATGTTCCCAGTAAATTTACCGTGGGCAGCGAATCAATTGACGGATTCAGCACTGCCTTACAACACATGGAGGTAGGAGATAGATGGGAGGTATGGATTCCCTGGCAATTGGGTTATGGAGCCACAGGTAGAGGTGATATAAAAGGCTACTCCACCCTGGTTTTCGAAATTGAGTTGTTGGAAATTGTGAAATAAAAACCTCCATAGTACTACAACGTCGATAAAAATTTCTCAATGGCACTCCTCACTTGTGAGCGGGTGCCATTGAATTTATTAATCATCACCGTGAAGGCATATTGCTTGTTTCCATCAATAAGATAGCCTGAATAGCACTGCACTCCGCCAATACTTCCGCTTTTTGCTGATATTTTGCCCTCGTATTTCGTGTTGCGCATAAAACTGCGTAATGTACCGTCTTTTCCGGCTTTGGGTAGCGAATCGAAAAAAACTTTCGAATTTTTGCTTTTCGTGTACATATATGCCAGAATTTCGGTCAGGAATGCCGGGCTGAACGCATTCTGAGGTGCAAGTCCGGACCCGTCATGCAACGTAAGCGACGAGGTAGAAATCCCTTGTTGTTCCCAAAATTTCTTTACATAATCGATCCCTGCCTGAAGCGCATCGCTGTATATATCGGTATTTTGTGTTCTTCCGATTATCCTGAGCAAATGCTCTGCGTAATGGTTATTGCTCTTTACATTCACCTCCTGCACGATATCTTTCATCGGCCGTGAAGTTTGCGTGTGAACGATCTTTCCCGGTTTATACTGTACCTGTTTTTTTGCCAGATAATCTGTCCTTGCAGTTTCTACTTGACTTATTTTTATCCCCGAACGGACAAGATAATCAGCCAGCGTTTCACCTAAAAAAAGACCCGGATCAGGGATATCGCCCTTGATGCTGAACTCGGCCTTTCCAGCAGGAATATTCCCTTTCACTGTTCTCTCGTATGAAAACGGAATACCATAGATGTAACCATTATCACTTCCCGTCGTATTTAGTGTAAGAAAATTGGTGAACCGGATCTTTTTCATATCCGGCTCCGTCCGAAGAATCCGGGGCGGGGCGATCTTGGCAGAAGTATTAAAAAAAAGTTTATATGTATTATCAAAAATACTTATCCCGTAACTTCCCGAGGCGTAGTAATTTCCGATATCAATCCAAGTCCATTCGGGCGAAATACCGTCGTATCCGAACAGGTTATCGACTACGTAAATGCTGTATTCTCGATCCGGCTGCAATTCTTTCTTGAGCGCATCGGTGATATTGATGAAAAATGCGGTCGTGTTGTCGCCAAAGACATCACTGCCAAGCGTGGGATCACCCGAGCCAAGCACCAGGATCCTTGTAGGATCACTCTCATCCAAAGTCACCTGTGTAACGTATCTATACTCGCTACCCAACAGCTCCAGGGCCGTTGCGGAAGTAATAACCTTTGTTATCGATGCCGGCGTAAGCGATTTTTGCGGATCGTGCGAAACAATTGTTTTCCCGGTATTCAGGTCCGTGACCTGAATACCTACCGAGGCATGCTTCAAGGCGGCATTATTGAGGAGTTGTTGCAGCCCAACCTGCGAATAGGATAACCAAACGGAACACAGTGAAAGATATAAAAGAAGAAATCGTTTCATTCGTTTTTTTTAGTACGGACAAAAATAAGAAAAAAAAGACAAACTGGTTTATCTCTACAACAATTCATCCTTAATCGTCAAAAATAATTAATTGTCGTGCACAGCGCAAAAAAGACACCGCCTTACTGAAAGCGGTGTCTTTGTAATCACTATTTAAACAGGTCTTCTTAAAATTTGAAACCTACTGCAAGGTGCGCATTTTGACTTTTTACGTTAACTTCTTTATTTCTAGAAATATTGAGCAAGCCCATATCCCATCCCAAATCGACAAGGAAAGAACCGAATTCGGCACCAACACCTATACCGACACCAGCGTCGAAAGGCTTATACCCCATTCTCTTATCAAAAGTATTAACACTGTTTGTAGAAGCATTTATCTGTTTAAGGGCAGCGTCGACTGCTGCTTTTTGATCTGCCGGCACATTGCCTGAAACTTTTACAGTTGACTTACCGCTTATTTTGCCTCCAACTCCATAGGCCGCATAGGGACCGGCATGCAACACAACACGCGCCCCGGGGGTTACATCTATTTTATAGGCAAGGTGCAGAGGGATCTGCAAATACATGGCATTGGCTGTTTTATCCACCGTACCCGAAAGCTTAATGTCTCCTACTTTCTGGTCTATTTTTGTGGAAGATAGTTTTGCTCCTTTCGTAATAAAATAAAATCCGGACTGAATAGCCACATTGGATTCAAATTCATAATCAGCTGCTATACCCACGTTAAAACCTAATTTCATCTTGGTGTCTTTTACCTCTTTTCCGTAAAAATTCGACATGTTTACTCCGCCTTTAATTCCTAGAGACAATCCCTGAGCGCTCACAGCTCCAACCATGGCCACCATGGCCAATGCCAATACAATCTTTTTCATAACTTTTTTAAATTAATAGTTAGTTTGTTTAAAAATTCAACGAAGTGATGTTGTTTCTCACTTCCGATAATAAGACGCAGGGAAACAAAAAACCCTCACTATTCGGTTGAAAAAATTCACAAAAGATTACTGCTTACAATAAAAAAACACCGCCCAAAAAGCGGTGTTTCCAACGTTTATAATTCTGAAAAATTAGAATTTGTAACCTACGGAGAGGTAGGCGTTTTGATTTTTTACGTTTCCACTACTTGAATTGGATATATTAACCAGACCCATATCCCATCCGACATCAACCAGAAAGCGACTGAATTCTGCACCAACGCCAAGTCCTAAACCGGCATCAAACGGTTTAAGCATTTTGTTTTCTCCAAAAACATTAACGCCCTCACTTTCTGTTGAACTACTACCGGACGATACTTTAAGTTTCGATTTTCCCCCAACCCCGTATGCGACATAAGGACCTGCGTGAAATACAATACGGGTACCCGGAGTCACCTCCTGTTTATAAGCGAAGTGAACGGGGAGTTGTAAGTACATCGGATTTACAGTAATGTCTCCTGAAACGGTTCCCAGAGAGCCACTGTATTTAGCCCCTTTCGTCGTGAAAAATAATCCGGTTTGAATAGCCATGCTCGGGGCAAAGTCATAATCTGCAGCTAGACCGACATGAAAACCAATTTTCATATTTTTGTCGGTCAATTCATCACCGTAAAAATTCGACATATTAACGCCGCCTTTAATCCCCAGATTCAATTGTGCACTTGCTGCCGTTACTATAGCCAGCATGGCAACCACTAACGATAATCTTAATTTTTTCATAATTTAATTGTTTAATTAATAAATATAGCCTGTTCAAAAACAATGTTCATTACACTTCTGATACGCTTAATAAACAACCGTTTTGTTTTTTTTGTTCGGTTTTGAATTTTTCAACGGATGCTTAACAAAAAGCATGCATCAAATGTAATCCAGATTAAAACAGCCACAAAATGAGAATGGGAACTGTGTGGAATTTCTCAACAGGTTTTTAACAAAAATTCTGCCTATTGATGCTTTTTTGATGTTTGTTAGGGATAAAGACTACTTAAATCACACGTATTTCAACTGATACAGTTGTTCCGGGAAGAACAATTTCTCTGCCAATTCCTGCAGTTGCACTGCACTTATGGCATCTATTTGGGAAAAAACCTCTTCCAAAGGAAGGTAATGATTAAAATGAAGATAGCTTTTAGCCATTCTCAGGGAGATACTTTCATTGTTTTCAGAAGCGATGCCCAGCTGTCCTTTATATTGTCTTTTTGCAGTTGCCAGTTGACCTGAGGACAAAGGAATCTCTATAATCCTTCTTAACTCTTTATTGATAAGCTTTAAACACCGTTCCACTTGTCTTTTATCGCAGGCAAAATAGACGGAAAACAGCCCCGTATCGGTGTACAACGTTACGTTCGATTCCACGTTATAGACCAATCCGTTTTTTTCACGCAACGAATTGTTAAGCCGGCTGTTGGTAGCTCCCCCGGCAACAATATGATTCAACAAATAAAGAGCGTACCTGTCCGGTTGAAACATATCAAAAGTGCGGGCTCCGAGGATAACATGCGTTTGGGCGGTACCTTTTCCAATCCGGCTCTTTTTTGCTGTTTCGCTCAGGGGACGTTCGCGCTTTTTGGATAATAAATACCGGGTATCGGGGAAACCGAAGTATTGTTCAGTCAAGCGTACCACTTTGGAAAAAGGAGTTTTTCCGAATGAAAACAAAACCATATTCGCAGGGGAGTACTGCCTGTTTACAAAATCGTCCACTTTTTTCTTATCCAAAGCAAGTAACGACTCAGATGTTCCCAGTATGTAATGCCCTATCTCGTGATTAGGAAACAAGAGATTTTCAAAATCATCAAATATCAACTCAGACGGTGAGTCGGCATAACTATTCATTTCATCTAAAATAACGTCTCTTTCTTTTTCTATCTGATGTTCGGGAAAAGTGGAATGAAAAACCATATCGCTTAACAACTCCACTGCTCTCTCAAAATATTCGGATAAAAACGTAGCGTAAATAAACGTTTCTTCCTTTGTGGTATAAGCGTTAAGTTCGCCGCCCACGTTCTCCATGCGGTTAATGACATGATGTGCCTGGCGCTTTTCAGTTCCTTTAAACAACATATGCTCCACAAAATGTGCCATCCCCTGTTCGTCCGGAAATTCGTCACGGGAACCCGTATTAATGGCTATTCCACAGTAGGATATTTCCGAGGGGAAAGGGTGATGAATAATGCGTAAGCCGTTGGTTAAGTGATGGGTTTGAAACATGTTCGATAATGGGTGCTAATTCTGGACTTCTTTCATCATGTACTTTTTTTTCTGCTCCGGCGTTAACTTCTCGATGGCGTATCGCAGCATTGTCCGGGGCATTTCCGTATAATGTGCGTCCAGAAAACAGGTTAATGTTTTTTCATCGCGTTTACCGGCTTCACGCAACATCCAGCCACAGGCTTTGTGCATTAAATCGTGACGATGGGTAAGAAACTTTTCAGCAAGTTTCAACGTATCTGTAAAATCTTTTTTTCGGATAAAGGCCAATGTGGAAATAATGGCTATCCGTTGTTCCCAGAGGTTTTCACTGCTGGCCAGTTGATACAGGACCGACCTGTCTTTGTCCAGAAGCCACTCCCCTACAATATGGTAAGCCGACACGTCCACCAGGTCCCAATTATTGATACCGTGAGTATGGGCAAGGTAAAATTCAAAAATTTCTTTACGCCCCGTGTCGCAGGCTTTTTCAAATTGCTCAGACAGAATGACCAAAGCACAAAAACGACATTCGTGATACTCGTCATTCAACAGTTTCCCGAGTTCGTCAAACGAAAGGTTTTTGTTAGCTTTAGCCACCTTTCTCGTTTCGGGGACAGTACTTCCTATAAACCGGTCGCCTTCACCGTACTGACCTTTTCCGGTCTTGAAAAAATACTTGGAATGTTCTGCTTTTTGGGGATTTCCAAAAGAGAACACCTGTTGTTTTACACTTTCTGCTGTCATGCTAATTAGAATTTAGCGTAGGGTATTGTGTTCAAAACTCTACGTCCATCAATTTACCCGGGACACCTCGTATTTGCCTTCGTAAAAACCAATAATATTATGTACCATTTCCTCCGCCATCCGATGACGGTCTTCAATGGTTCTGGTTCCGGCATGAGGCGAAAGTACCACATTATCCAACACCAGTAACTCGGAAGAGATTTTTGGTTCATTTTCATATACATCAAGCCCGGCAGCCCATATTTTTTTTTCTTTCAGCGCTTGAGCCAATGCTTTTTCATCGACCATATTTCCTCGGGCTGTATTAATAAATACCGCTGTAGGTTTCATTACGGAAAACTCTTTTTCTCCGATCAACTTTAAGGTTTGAGAAGTGGAAGGTGCATTCAGTGAAATAAAATCTGCCATTCGCAGTAACTCATCAAAAGAGACGTATGAAGCACCATAACGTTCTTCAATTTCCGGACTTAACCGGTTCCGGTTATGATAGATTATATTCATCCCTGAAGCTACTGCACGTCGCGCCAGGGCTTGTCCGATTCTTCCCATTCCGATTATACCCAAGGTTTTTCCAAAAATAGGCAATCCGGCATCTCCGTACACACCCCAGTCAACCGCCCGGTGTTCGCGTAGCTTCCGGTCATAATACCCAATTCGCCTTCCTGCGGCAAGCAACAAGGCAAATGCCAATTCAGCCGTAGGTTCGCACGTCGTTTTGGGAATGTTGGTTACCACAATTCCTTTCTGGGTTGCGTATTCCACATCAATATTATTGTAACCGACACCGTAGTTAGCAATCACCTCCAACCTCACTCCCCTGTCCATTATTTCCTTATCGGTAAAAAAACTGAAGTTAGGTATTACAACCTCATAATCAGAAATCATTTCCAGTACCTGGTCGCGTTTCATGTCTTTATCCTGTGGCATAAAAACTTCAAACTTCTCAAAAAGTTCTGCTAAAGATTCTCTGTGCAGGGCAGTTGTTATAAGAATTTTCTTCATGATCGGATTGTTTTTCATTAAACGAGCGTTGCGCAAAATTGTTTACGAGGGACATTCTGAAAATATCATACACACTAAAAGAAAAAGGAGTGAGCATTACTACCCACTCTCTTTTCGCTCTTCAGGCTGGACTTGAACCAGCGACCCTCTGATTAACAGTCAGATGCTCTAACCGACTGAGCTACTGAAGAATTTCACTTCTCTTTTTCTAACGTTATTTTTCGCTCTTCAGGCTGGACTTGAACCAGCGACCCTCTGATTAACAGTCAGATGCTCTAACCGACTGAGCTACTGAAGAATTTTATATTTCTTTTCAGAAAAGTGATGCAAAAGTACTACAAATTTTCAAATATTCCAACAGCTTTGTCATAAAATTATCGGAGATGTTTTCAACACAAGTTTTTGTAGATAAATCATCTTTTATTTAAAAAAGTTTTTATTACCTTTGAAATCAAATAAACGAGTATTAAAACGCTTTTTTATGATTTTCAGATTCGCAATTATATCGGATGAAGTAGAAAACTTCAAAAGAGAAATAAAAATAGATGCCGACAATACTTTCTTGGATTTATTCAAAGCGATTGTCGACTGCACCGGTTTCAATGAAAGCGAGATGGCTTCTTTCTTTCTTTGTGACGACAACTGGCGTAAAGAGCAGGAAATCACTCTTGTGGAAATGGACACTTATTCCGATGAAGACCCTTATACGATGGCTGAATGCGTGCTGAACGACTACTTGGAAGATGAAAAACAAAAATTGCTTTTCGTATTTGACTACCTTACCGAGAGAGCATTGTTTATTGAGCTCTCGGAGATTATTACCGGTAAAAGCTTGAAAAAACCGATATGTACACTCTCCGTAGGAGAAGCGCCTAAACAATTCCTTAATTTCGATGAGATCGCAAGCACCTCGGCATCGCTGGACGTAGATGAGTCCTTTTTCGGAGATGAAAGTTTCGATTTGAACGAACTCGACAAAGAGGGCTTCGACGGGTTAGACGATATTGAGATATCAGCAGAAGAAAGCGACCTCTATTGACTTCACTTGTTTTGACGAAATAATCATCTTCCTGAACCGCAACAAACTACCTGTTTTATGAACACTTTGCTCGTGCTTCTGGGACCTACAGGCGTGGGCAAAACTGAAGTAAGCCTTCAGATAGCTGAACGGTTGAATAGCCCCGTAATATCCTCAGATTCCAGGCAAATATACAAACAAATGGTCATCGGTACGGCGGCGCCTACCAACGATCAACTAGGACGTATTCCCCACTACTTTGTAGGAACTCTTGAACCTGAAGATTATTACAGTGCCAGCCAGTTTGAGGAAGATGCTGTTCCGCTTATCGAAAACCTTCTGCAAACCCATTCGTTTGTGGTGATGTCTGGTGGCTCAATGATGTACATCGATGCTGTTTGTCAAGGGATTGACGAAATCCCGACCATCGACGAAAAATTACGAAAAGAAATTCATGACCTTTACCTGAAAGAAGGGTTGGATGCTATTCGTTCCCGCCTGAAAATCTTGGATCCGGTTTTTTACAACCAGGTCGACTTGAAAAATCCCAAGCGGGTAATTCATGCGCTCGAAGTATGCCTTATGGCAGGAAGGCCATATTCATCACTGCGAACGAATCCGAGAAAAGAAAGGAATTTTAACATTGTAAAAATCGGATTTATGCGCCCGCGGGAAGAATTATATGAACGTATCAACCGTCGCGTTGACCAAATGATTGAGGACGGCTTAGTGAAAGAAGCCTGTGAACTTTATCCGAAACGACACCTGAATTCTTTAAATACCGTGGGGTACAAAGAACTTTTCGATTATTTCGACGGGAATTGCACCCTTGATTTTGCCATCGGGAAAATAAAACAACATTCTCGAAACTATGCCCGCAAACAAATGACGTGGTTCAAAAGGGACAAGGAGATTAACTGGATCGACCTTTCCAATAATAAATTGGATGCAGTAGAAAAAAGCATTCACCTGATTTCCCAATGCAATCGGATGGGGAAAAAAACCGACGGTTAACTTCCCTGTTTCTTTTTGGTCTGCGGTACAATTTTCTCGGCTTTCAGCCTCATAACCCCCATGGAAGTATCTACCTTACCCTCCATTTCATTGCCTTTGACCTTCGAAACTACAGTAACATACTCCGATTCAACATAAACACCCAATTTTAATGTGTCGGATTTGAGAAAAACATCGGATAACTTCACCTTAAGACCTGAATCGAAAACGAGATTGCCCGATAATGACTTATCCTTTTCTTCAAGGAAAATCACCCCTTTTTCGTATCCGAAAGGTGCTTCCGGCACACTGTACTTCCACTCTCCCAGTACGATTTTATTACTTTGTGCATTTACAATAAAAAAGACTCCTGTTGTCAAAAACAACCCCAAAACGACAAATAATCTTCTCATAACTATTGATTTTTGAAAGAAAGATTTTTGAATTTATATGACCAAAGATATAAATTTTTCGCACAAGAAAACTCTTAAAATAAAAATATATAAAGCATACATAAAGAACTGAATGAACTCAAACCCATATTGCACTGTTTAATCCATGAAAGGAGAATAAAGAAATGAAACTGTCTGCATACACCCCCATTGATCCCGATTTTTTTGATCTGTTTCAACAAGAAATCAAAAAAGGTTCGGTCAAGGTGATCTATTTTGACGCGAATCAGTTTCCGCATCTGAAAGAATCGAACGGAAAAGTAACAGCAATCGTTAGTAAACAAGAATCGGGACAATTTATGGTTTTCGAAAACGGTGATGAGGTGAGGACCGACCGGATCATTGTTTACAACGGTAAACCCGGCCCGGCCTATGATGAGTACGACGCTTACGCACTCGCTCCGCTTACCTGTAAAGCAGGATATGACGATGACGATTGTTAGTTCTACGCTTGGCAGGCCGATTCCTCTCAACGGTATTGACAAAAAAATAGTTAAGTTGAATAACAAAAAAGGTTATTTAGCTATCTTTGTTTTCTCAAAATAGGATTAGAAGTCATTTATGGCACTTAGGCAACAACAGGAACTCAAACAAACTCAAAAGTTATCGCCTCTACAGATGCAGGTGATAAAACTGGTTGAATTGAATTCTGTAGAGCTGGAAGACAAAATAAAGCAGGAGCTGGAAGATAATCCTGCGTTGGAAGAAGGAAATGAAGAGCTTAATCCGGAAAGTTCCGATGAGTTTCCGGAAAGTGAAGATAACTTGTCGGAAGAGGATATTGTGTTGGGTGATTATTTTTCCGAAGAAGATATCCCGGATTACCAGTTAAACAAATCCCACAGAAAAAGCGAACCCGATTTTATCGAAGCAACTTACTCGGATGATAAAAGCCTCAATGAAATTCTGCTGGAACAGATTGGTTTACGCCAACTGAATGCCCGGGATCAGAAAATTGCCGAGTACATTATCGGTAACCTTGATGAGAACGGGTATCTGCAACGAAGCCTGCAAGCCATATCCGATGACCTGTTGTTTCAACAAAACCTGGATGTTCCGGAAACGAATTTACAATCCATCCTGGAAATAATCCAGGATCTCGACCCCGCAGGTGTTGGAGCAAGTGATTTGCAGGAATGCCTCAGGCTTCAGTTGCAACGGAACGAGCCTACAAAGGGAAATAGGTTGGCGCTGGAAATTATTTCCAATTATTTCGAAGAGTTTTCGCGTAAACACTACGAGAAAATCATGCGTCAACTAAATATTTCACAAGACGACTTACGCGATGCCATCCATGAGATAGTTTCACTCAACCCCAAGCCCGGCAGTGCTTTGGGTGATTCAATAGAAGTGGCCATGAGCAACATTACCCCTGACTTTATCGTGGAGTCTTACAACGGTGAAATCAGCATGTACCTGAACAACAAAAATATCCCGGAGTTAAAAATAAACCGCGACTTTTCCGAAATGCTGCAAGGATACGCTCAAAACAAAGAGAGTATGAGCAACGATGCCAAGCAAGCCGTTTTGTTTATGAAACAAAAGGTAGATTCGGCAAAATGGTTTATCGATGCAGTCCGACAACGGCAAAACACGCTGCAGAGAACCATGGAGGCCATTGTAAATTTTCAATACGATTTTTTCGTCACAGAAGACGAGACAATGCTCAAACCCATGATCCTTAAAGACATTGCCCAAAAGACAGGGTTCGACATATCCACCATATCCCGGGTAAGCAACAGTAAATACGTACAAACCAATAACGGCGTTTATCCACTGAAGTTTTTCTTTTCCGAAGCGATGCAAAACGAAGCAGGAGAAGATATATCGTCTCGCGAAGTAAAATCTCTCCTGAAGGAGTGCATTGAAAACGAGAATCCCTCCAAACCGCTTACCGACGAGCAGCTGACCGCACTGTTGAACAATAAAGGGTACATCATTGCCCGTCGAACAGTCGCAAAATATCGCGAACAGTTGAATATTCCTGTGGCACGTTTAAGAAAAAAAATTTAACTTTGCCGTTTCAAAAGCATAACCCAGCAATGAATCAATTTGCCCGAATTATATCGTCAGTTTTCCAGCCGTTATTAATGCCTGTATACAGTATTTTACTGCTTTTTGTTTACACGCATTTCAAATTATTGTTTGCCAATCAGTTTTGGACAATAATGGCACCTGTGATTCTTTTTTCATTTGCGGTTCCCGGTATCCTTATCTACGCGGTATACAAATTGAAATTAATTTCCGACCTGTCACTCAAGATCCGAAAGGAACGTTTTATCCCCTATTCCATTGTGTTGGTTTCTTACCTCGTTATGATATTTTACTATTACCGGATTGGAATGCCTGGATGGTTTCTTATGCTTGTTGCTTCTTCCATTGCGGTTATCCTCATCGCTATATTCATTACCATTTGGTGGAAAATTAGCGCTCATATGTTCGGTATCGGCGGTTTGCTGGGGGGGGTAATGTCGGTAAGTTATTTCATTGAAAAATCCAATCCCTTTTACCTGTTCATGGCACTTTTCGCAGTAGCCGGATTGGTTGGCGTATCGAGATTAATATTACGAAGACATACTTTCGGACAGGTTGTCGGAGGGTTTTTCCTCGGATTTATCATTTCTTTTCTCTTTGTATGGATCGGGACATGAAAGATTTTGCAGTAAAGAAAATATATAGTATTTTTACCCTACAATTAAAACCACTCACATTAAAAAAATAACTTCTATGAATTTTCCTGAAAATTTAAAGTATTCAAGCGACCATGAATGGGTGAAAGTTGACGGAAACGAGGCTTACATCGGCATTTCCGATTTCGCACAAAGCGAACTGGGAGAAATTGTTTTTGTTGATATCACAACAGAAGGAGAAAAGGTTGACAAAGGAGCCGTTTTTGGCAGTATTGAGGCAGTAAAGACCGTTTCTGATCTTTTGATGCCCATAACCGGCGAGGTACTTGAAGTCAATCCCAAGCTGGATGACCAACCTGAACTGGTAAACCAAGATCCCTACGGAGAAGGATGGATCGTAAAAGTAACTATCGAAGAGGAAGCCGATCTCAATGAGCTTCTCTCAAGTGATGCGTACAAAGCCCTCATAGGACAGTAAACAGATGGATCCAATAATAAGTATAATAATGGGCAGTACTTCCGACTTACCCGTCATGGAAAAGGCTGCCTGTTTTTTTGACGAAATGGAAGTTCCGTTCGAAATAAACGCACTTTCTGCACATCGCACACCCGAAGCTGTTGAGCAATTTGCCAGGAATGCCGAAAAACGGGGAATAAAGGTTATAATAGCAGCAGCTGGGATGGCGGCCCATTTGCCGGGTGTAATTGCGTCAATGACCACACTTCCCGTTATCGGCGTCCCTATAAAAGCTTCACTGGACGGTATGGACGCACTGCTTGCCATCGTGCAAATGCCTCCGGGAATCCCGGTTGCCACTGTTGGCATTAACGGATCACTTAACGCCGCTATTCTTGCGTTGCAGATGATCGCAACTGGAGATGAATCACTCCGGCAAAAATTGGCAACCTACAAAGAGGACCTGAAGAGTAAAATCACTCAAGCTAACGAAGAACTGGCAGGCATCAAATTTAAATTCAAAACAAATTAAATAAACTGTCAGCAGAAAACTATTCCAACAACCTCACGATTTGTTGGTATTTTTTATTCTTTCGCCTGAATTCTTAAAACAAAGAAGTGGAAATTGATTTTGTAATAACCTGGGTAGATATGAATGACCCGAGATGGCAAAAAGATTTTGCCATCTATTCGGGGAAAATAGACAACACGGTAAATGAGTTGTCAGAAGCTAGATTCAGAGACTATGGGCTACTAAAATACTGGTTCAGGGGAATAGAAAAATTTACCCCTTGGGTACGAAAAATTCATTTTGTCACCTGCGGACAAAAACCAGAATGGCTAAATGAGAATCATTCAAAACTGCATATAGTTAATCACGAAGATTTTATTCCTGAACAATATCTACCTGTATTCAATTCAAATTTGATAGAAATTTATTTGCATAAAATCCCCGATTTAGCGGAACAATTTGTCTATTTTAACGATGATTTTTTTGTAACAGACCATACCCCTGCAACTCGTTTCTTCGAAAATGGACTTCCTAAAGACATTGCCACTTTTCGCACTAACTTTGGACGTTCTCAGTTTGGTAAGATGCTGAAGAATAACATCAGACTGATCAATAAGTTTTTTGATAAAAAAGAGGTTTTAAAAAGGGATTACGATAAATGGTTTCATGAATCGTACGGCAAAAGGAGAAGGTTAGCATATCTGCTAAAACCATACAATAAGTTTGTGACACTGCGAACCCCGCACAATGCGCAGCCTTTTCTAAAATCTACGTTTCATGAAGTTTGGGATAATTGTGGAAAGGAATTGACCGAAATGTCGAAAAACAGGTTCAGAAGTTCTTCCGACCTTACACCTGAATTATTCAAGACCTGGCAAATTTGCACTTCAAAATTCCTACCCTACAACACCTATCAAGACACAAAGATGTTCCCTCTTATTTTGAAATCTAAAAAAGCAATCCGTGCTGTCCGCGAACAAAAATACAAACTTGTCTGCTTAAATGACAACATACATATTCGGAACTACGATAAAAAGCTCAAAGAATTAAAAGCATCTTTTGAAAGTATTCTCCCAGAAAAGTCGAGCTTTGAATTGTAATATTGTCTCTATCCTACAGTTCATAACCCGATTTTTCAGGAAAGAGAGCTTCTAAAAAGGGCTTCACCCTCTCACGATCTTTATCTGTTGCCCGATGAGTATCGTTCAGACAGAAAAGCACTGGATTATACGACATGATATAATCCATAAAATCAGGTTTTTGCAGCCGGATACGACAAGATTCTTTTCGGCTCACGTAACGGAGCACTCCCCTTTTTTTTACCAAGGCATAGTATAAGTAAACGATCCGTTGGATGTCGTGTTCGCTTCTCAGGTGATTGATCAGGGTCGATAAAATCTCATTCCTGAAATCTTTTTCTACCACGTTTCTGTAATCTGTTTTCAGATACGAATCTATATTATGGTGCGGAGTTCCGGAATAATATTTCCCAAATTTCTCTTTGATTAATCCGGCTGCTCTGTCAATGGTCTTTCGATAGATATTGGTAGGAATATTGAATAACCCCCTAATTCGACTCATCCACTTTCCTAAAAATGCACGTTGCAACCGCACAATCGGCATTCCTTCGGAATTAAAAAAGAATTCAGGACCTATTTCAGCATTGAAAAACATATCGTCGTTAGCGTAAAGAAAATGCTCCGATAAGCCGGGAATTTTATATAAAAAATGTTCAATGATAACCGAGTTGTAACATGGCAAGGCTTCGGGCGGAATAAGCGCACGGATATCTATGATTTCCACCTTTTCGTTTTTCAGATTAAGCCATTTGGGCTTTTGCTCATCGGTAACGATAAAAACTTTCCGGATCCAGGGAGCATATTTCTCTGCAGAACGCAGTGAATATCTTAATTCATCATTGTCGGCGATACGCGCCTTTGAAGTGGCTTCGATATTCAAGCCGGTTTTATTCTCTAAATATTCTCTTTTTTTGGCCAACCATTCCGGGTCACTACCATCGACCCACAGATAAACCAGATCTATTTCATATGGACTCATATAGCTTTTCATACTCTTCGAAATGGTTGTTAGTCGAAAATGATTCCGCATATTGTTTTTCTTTCCGCATCCATTCTTTGTCGTTATAAAATCCCTCCAAGTTACTATCTATTAGAGATTTCATGGAGTATGCATCAAAATGGTCCCAGAAATAAGCAAACTGTCCACCAATTTCTTTCAGGCTTGTTTCCGCTGAAGAGAACACCGGTTTTCCAAACTGCATGGCTTCAATTACCGGCAACCCAAAGCCTTCAAACAACGAAGGAAAAAGAAAAGCCTCGCAGTTCTTATACATCCATATTTTTTCCTTATGCAGAATTCCACCAAGCAAGGTAACGTTCGTTATTTTCTCATTTTTGATGCGTTCTTTCATCATCAGGGCATACGCATTCTTTTTCTTTTTTTTGGCTTCAGTACCCGCGACATAAAGATGTTTTTCAGGATATAACTTCATTAAATCAAGCAAGACGTGGAAGTTTTTCTTTTTCCGCAAAGCACCAATAGAGAAGAAAAAAGGCGTTTTGATATCGATACTGGGTTTAGAAGCCAGACTTTCATTAAAAGGCTCTACATAATTGTAAATCACGCTGCATTTCTTTCCGTTAAGGTTCAGGTTTCTCTCTACTTCTTCTTTGGTAAAGTGAGAGATACAAACCAGTTGATTTGCCCGGTCTATTTTCCCCTGGATTTGACGGTGTTTTCTGTATCGGCTAAATCCTTTTCTTTCGTACAGATAGTTCAGATCATGGAATGTCAGTATCTGTTTTGTGCCGGAATAGAAAGGCCTGAACTTGCTTAACTGATGTGTCGAGTGCCAAACATCAAACTTTGGAAATAAAAACGGAAACCGTCTTTTGAGTCGTTTGGATGATGAAAGGTAGTTGACCTCGTTGCCAAACTTGCCCATCATATCGTCAGGAACCAGCAATGTAAGAGAATAACGAGCAGTTCCTTTTTTATAATTATTGTCAAAATATTTGCCGTAAGTCAACGCTATCTGTCCAAACCCACTGTATATATTATTCAGGGCTGATAAATCAACCAATACCTTTCTCATTAGCTTTTTTTAAAATTTATATCCGCCCCCCACAACCGATTAAAAGGATGTATATGCAACGCAACAACCCTATCCTGTCAGGCAGAAAGGCAAGATGCATCTATTTAATACCATCCACTTGAAAATATTGATCCAAAGATAATAAAAAAAGTAGCGATAATACCGGCCATTGTCCGATAACTATAAAATGTGCAACACTATTTTTTTATTAAAATAAAAAAAGAAAAAATTGATATTGTCCACAATTAATCTTGCAAGAATTTTACTATTTTTGTCAGATACTACAAAACATGTATGCTATGAAAGAAAATGACGGAAAACAAAAAATTTCGCGAAGAACAGCTTTGAAATACATGGGATTGGGTGCTGCGGTTATTCCGGCAAGCCTATATTTGGGCGGCTGCACAAAAAAAACCGACAAGAGCCAACCCGTTCCGGATTTGACCAATATTCCTACCGACAAAATGACATATACAGCCTTGTCTAAAACGGGTGACAAGATTTCGCTTCTCGGTTTTGGTACGATGCGTTATCCTACCGTGGAACGAGAAACACCCGAAGGGATAAGAAAATTCATCGATGAAGAAAAAGCAGGACAATTGGTGGATTACGCCATAGCACATGGCATAAACTATTTTGACACCGCATGGATGTATCATCAGGGAGAATCGGAAATTGTTACCGGTAAACTCCTGAAAAAATACCCCCGTAACAGCTTTTACCTGGCAACAAAATTGCCGGGCAGTGTGAAATCGAGAGAGGATGCCATTGCCACGTATCACAAACAATTGGAGAAACTTCAGGTAGATTATTTTGATTACTATCACCTGCACAGCTTAAGCAGCGATGTCATGTACGAACGTATTTACAAAGAATGGGGGATGCTGGACTTTCTGCTGAATGAAAAGAAAGAAGGACGCATCCGGAATCTGGGATGGTCTTTTCACGGTGATCAGCCTCTTTTTGACAAGGTGCTTGCAGAGCCTGTGGACTGGGATTTCGTGATGATCCAGATGAATTACTTCGACTGGAAATACGGCCGTGTTCCTGCGGAATACATGTACAACAGGCTGGTGGAACGAAATATTCCTGTTATGATCATGGAGCCGTTACTGGGAAGCCGTTTGGCAAAAGTAAGCCGTGCCGTATCGGAAATGATGCAGGAAGAACGTTCTGGCGACACACCTGCGCAGTGGGCTTTCCGGTTTGTGGGTTCACATCCACAGGTAATGGTAGTGTTAAGCGGTATGACGTTAATGGAACATTTACAGGAAAACATAAAAACCTATTCTCCCCTTGTTCCGGTCACCGATAAGCAGAAAGACATGTTGGCAAAAGCAGCGGAAATTATCCGCACCTACAAAATCATACCGTGTACGGATTGCAAATATTGCGTTCCTTGTCCGTATGGGGTTGATATTCCCGGAATCTTGCTTTATTACAACAAGGCGACCTGGGACAGTAACCTTCCTGATCTCGAAGGGCAACGTGATGCTGAATTCGAACGTGCTTCCAGGGCATTCCTGGTAGATTACAACCGCACTATTCCCGAACTGGAACAGGCAAACCATTGTATCAATTGCGGTGAATGTGAACCTACTTGTCCACAGAACATAAAAATCCCCACCGATTTATTGAAAATCGATAATCTTGTTCAACAATTAAAAACCACCTGATACCATGTTAAAGAAAATGAGAATTGCTTTGGCAATAGCCTGTTTTATTGTTATTTCTCTGCTGTTTCTCGATATCTCGGGCGTATTGCACAAGAATTTTGCTTTTTTAGCCGAATTTCAATTTATCCCGGCCCTGTTAGCACTCAATGTAGTTGTACTGGTCGTGCTTGCTGTGCTCACTCTGGTTTTCGGACGTATTTACTGCTCGGTTATTTGTCCTACAGGAGTATATCAGGATATTGTTTCTTACTTCGCCAGAAGAATAAAGTCGAAAAAAACACGCCGCTACAGTTTTTCCGCTGCAAAAACGGTGCTGAGAATAGTAGTTCTCGCCGTTTTTATTGTAGGGGTTGTTGCCGGAATCGGTATTGTTTCGGCTATTCTGGATCCTTACGGAGCATACGGCCGGATGGTTACCGAATTAGTTAGTCCGGTTTACGGAGCTGTTAACAATCTTTTTGCAAAGGTGTTGGGAGTTCAGCATTATACATTTGCCCCTACCGAAATCTGGATAAAGAGCATTTTCTCGTTGGTGCTGGCCTCACTCACGCTATTGATCATCGGATTTCTGGCATGGAGAAGCGGACGAACTTACTGCAATACCTTCTGTCCGGTAGGTACTATTCTCGGTTACCTCAGTAAGTTCTCCATCCTGAAACTCCGCATCGATAAAACCTCCTGCACCATGTGCGGCAGGTGCTCCAGAGATTGCAAAGCATCGTGCATCGACTTTAAAAATCACACCATCGATTACACGCGTTGTGTTACTTGCTTCAACTGTATTGAATCGTGCAAAGACGGCAGCATGACCTATTCAATAAAAAAGGCGGCTAAAAAACAGCCGTTGGAGATTGTCGGTGTCTCTTCGGAGAACAATTCCCGCAGACAGTTTTTCATAACTTCACTTCTGATGGTCGCTAGCGCAACCGGGCTAAAGGCTCAAGAAAAAAAGAGAAGCATGATTAAATTTCCTGCCGTTCGTAAAGACCGGTATAAACGCTCCATACCTGTTTCTCCTCCCGGGTCGTTAAGTCACGACAACCTCAACGATAAATGTACGGCTTGTCTGCTGTGCGTCAATCAATGTCCCGATAAGATTATCCGTCCATCGGTTAATGAATATGGATGGACGGCGGTTATGCAGCCTACTCTCTCTTTTGAACGCGGTTATTGCCGTACCGACTGCACTGTTTGTTCAGATGTTTGCCCTACCGACGCCATCACAAAACTTTCAAAAGGAGATAAGACCAAAGTGGCAATGGGACACGCCGTTTATGTACGCGAGAACTGCATCGTGGTGAAGGATGATGTAAACTGCGACGGGTGCTGGCGTATCTGCCCTACCGATGCCATTACCCGTGAGTACCGCGATAGCGGCGCAAGCTATCTTTCGCCGGCCGGTCAGCCGGACGCAAATACGGTTGATTTGCGGCTTGTACCCGTAGTGAACAAAGACAAGTGCATCGGATGCGGTGCCTGCGAATATATTTGCCCGGCAAGGCCGCTATCTGCTATATTTGTGGAAGGGTATAAAAAACATTTGGCGTTGAATTGACAAGGCCACAGCTTTTTAAATCAATGAAAAAAAGACAATTATTCTTATCTCTAACTGTAATTGGCATTATGTCCGCATTTTTTTCCTGTTCCACCCTCCCTAAGGGAGCTGTTGCCGTCAGACCTTTTGACAAAGAGAAATATCTTGGTAAATGGTACGAGATTGCCAGGCTGGATTTTAAATACGAGAAAGACCTGGACAACACCACTGCTGAATATTCTTTGAATGCCGACGGAACCATTAAAGTTGACAATAAAGGGTACCACACAAAAAAAGAAGAATGGAAACAAGCGGTGGGAAAAGCAAAATTTGTAGCAACCGAGGATGTGGCAATGCTGAAGGTGTCGTTCTTTGGCCCATTTTACTCGGGTTACAACGTCATTGCCATTGATCCGGACTATACCTACGCATTGGTCGCCGGAGCTAGTTTAAAGTATCTGTGGATCCTGTCCCGGGAAACAAGCATCCCGGATGATATAAAAAGCAAATACTTAAAGATAGCTCAGGATATCGGGTATAATGTAGCGGACCTTTTGTGGATTGAACACAATAAACGTCCGTGAATCATTTCTACTTGTTGCCATCGTACCCCCATTTCAGGTAGACACTTCCCCAAGAGAAGCCTGCTCCGAACGCGGTGAGGATAATGTTGTCGCCCTTGCGGAGGTTGCGCTCCCATTCCCATAAGCAAAGCGGAATGGTTCCGGCACTGGTATTGCCATAACGTTCGATATTTATCATTACTTTTTCGGGGGCAACTCCGGCGCGAGCCACGGCGGCATCGATAATGCGGATATTGGCCTGGTGAGGCACAAACCAATCCAGATCTTCATGAGTGAGGTTATTACGCTCCATAATGTCGAGCGAGACCTGTGCCATGTTGGATACGGCATACTTAAATACGACTTTTCCTTCCTGATATACGGTATGTTCATTGTTATCCACTGTTTCGTGGGTGGCGGGATACTTACTTCCACCGGCTTTCATTTGTAGCGGGGCGTAACCTGCACCATCGGAACGAAGAATTGTATCGACAATACCCAAGTTTTCTTCCGTTGGTTCAATCATAACGGCTCCGGCAGCATCCCCAAAAAGGGGACAAGTAGCCCTGTCGGTATAGTTTGTTACAGCCGACATTTTATCACCGGCAATCAGGATAACTTTTTTGTATTTCCCGGTCTTGATAAATCCGTTACATACTTCAAGGCCATATACAAACCCCGAGCAAGCCACTTCCATATCGAAACAAAAAGCGTTTTTTATCCCGTTGTTTTCAGCAACGATAGATGCCGCGGATGGGAAGGGATGGTCAGGCGTTGTTGTAGCAAAAATCACACCATCAACCTCTTCGGGTTTGGTGTGGGTTTTCTCAAGCAGTTCCTTTACTGCTTTTGTCCCTAAAACAGATATTCCCTGTTCTTCTCCTTTTAAAATTCTTCTCTCTTTAATTCCCACACGAGTCATGATCCACTCGTCGGAAGTATCTACCATTCTCGATAGCTCCTCATTGGTAAGTATATAATCGGGGACAGCTGCTGCAACTCCTGTAATAACCGCGTTTAAGTTCTTCATTATCCTGATTTTATTGTAAAAAAACCCCGAAAAACAAGGTTATTCAGGGTTTTGCTTATTACGAATGAATGAGTTTATACCGCAACTTCTTTTTCAATTGCCAATTTTCCTCTGTAGTACCCGCACTCACCACAAACAGTGTGATAGATATGCCATGCTCCGCAATTAGGGCAGATGGCCATAGTTGGCATTTTGGCATGGTCGTGCGATCTTCTTTTTCCTTGTCTTGCAGACGACTGTCTTCGTTTTGGATGTGCCATTTTGTATATTTATTTATTAACGTTTATATTTTAAGTTATTCCAAATTCAATCCTTTTAGGCCTTCCCATCTTGGATCGATGTTTTCTGTTATTTCTTCTTCATCGGCAAACTCAGTTTCTTCGTCCGGAATATCACCACCGTCATCTTCGTCATCTCTGCTTACTGCCCGGTGTTTACGAAGTTTGGTGGACATGGTCTTGTTGCATTTACCCGGTTCGTGAACATGCTTTATCGGAATATTCAACGCCACAAACTCATACAGAAACCACGCTATATTGATCTCCCCTTCATCTTCAGGAATAATAACCACCTCATCACTCTCTTCCGAATATTCTTTCCCGAGTTTCACCACTAAGCGGTTTTGAGAATCAATCTCCTGGTCCAGGTCATCCAGACAACGGTTACAAGGCACTTGAACAATACCTTTTAAATCGAAATTAAACTCATACGTGGATGAAGTTTTTTTCACAGTCAACACCACATTGACATTGCCTTTTTTTACCTCATCACCGTCAATCGCCTCAAAAAACTTTCTATCTAACTCATACTCATAAGTATGTTTTCCCTGAGAAAGATTCTTTAAAGGAATATTGTATAAGCTGAACTTTGCCACTTTTTTTACCTAAAAATAAAGCGGTGCAAAGATAGTGATTTTTTCTTCACACTGCTCTTTTTTTTCATTATTTATTTTCCCGTATAAACCGTGCTGTTTTTTATCTATATTTTTCCGCCGTACTTAACACAATCTCCTGCATCATATCGAAATTCTGTTCAAGGCTCTGTAAAAACTTAAACTGAGCTTTTGAACGCACCAGGTTGTGGTTTCCGTAAGCAATTTTGTAATAAGTATCGCCATCGATATAGTCGGTCAGAAAACGTACAGTTTGCATATAGGTCAGTAACTTGGCGCCGAAAGCAAGGTTTTCTATTTCCACCTCAGTAAGGAAAGAAGCAGCATTCTCCAGATAACCTTTAGTATATCCTTCAAAGATGGCCAGATCAAGCGAAACATTGTCTAAATCCTGATCATCTTCAGCACCTTTATTTGCCCCTGTACGGATAAAATCTCCAAAATCGGACAATACATAGCCCGGCATAACCGTATCTAAATCCACCACACACAACACCTGGTCGTTCTTATCGAAAAGGATATTGTTCACTTTGGTATCACAATGGTTGGTACGCTTGATCAATTTCCCTTCCCGGTGCATTCTTTCTGCTTTGCACATTTCATCGGCACGGGCCTCCAGTTCACTAACAAGATCCTGTACCTCGACCAAACGGCCCACTTTATTTGCTCTAACCGAATCCCTGAACGTTTCCAGTCTCGATTCAATGTTGTGAAAATTCGGAATGGTTTCAAACAATGGATCACCCGGCAGGTCAGCCAGCATTTTCTGAAATTCGCCAAAAGCGAGTCCGGCCCTGTAAGCCAATTCAGGATTTATCTCATCGTAACTTTTGCTATCCCGGATAAAATCCATCATCCGCCAGTAAGAACCCTCTGCATCTTGGTAAAAAAGTTTTCCGCCGGGTGTGGGAACGAGAGTCAACACCTTACGGTCGATATCGTTCACCCCGGCATCCATCAGTTTCTGGCGGATATGCATCGTTACGCGCAGAATATTGCTTTGCAGTTTCGGTACGTTCTTAAAAATAGAATGATTAATACGCTGTAGCACATACTCTTTCTCGCCGGCTTTCACCTTGTATGAATCGTTAATGTGACCTGCTCCTAACGGTTTTACGTCGATCTCTTCACTGTCGCCGACAAACTGGGCTACGATCTCTTTCAATTTACTAATTTCCTGCATATGTATTTAACTATATTTGTGTTATCTGTACGAGTTTCGGCTCACTCCATTTCCAACAGTCCAAAGAACTGTGGAGCGTGAAAATCGGGTGAAGGCAAATCGATGGGGCTCCAACTGATGAAATGTGTTTCGGGGGTCTTATCACCGCACTTATAGAAATTTGCCCGGATCTTTTTTCCCGATAAACTCTCATCGGCATGGAAACCCATTGCCTGTCGGGGAATTATCAGGAACATCGTCCAGTCGCTGACCTGTACATCATTTTCATACCTGTGTCTGATCGTAGAAAAACGGGAGATCGAGGACATATGCTCCGTCAGTTTTTCCGCTATTTGCCGGGTTTCGTGCTTTGCTGCAAGTAACGCTCCCAATATATTACACTCAAAATTCCTATAAACGGCTTCGCCTTCCCGCTGCATAAAAAACTCTACACAACTGTCTTCCCAGACCGAACCGAAATCCTCTGTATTCACTGCACGTATTTTTTCTCCTACCACTTCAAAACAGAGGTAAATTTTTTCTCCATCGTGAGCAACACGCACCGTAACAGGAAGTGACTTGGGAAATTCTTTTTTCCAGTTCACCTGGTCAATTTTAGCGACTACGCCGGCTTCGCGCAATAAATTTATACAATCAAAAATAGTTTCGCATTGCGAAATGTGTTGTTTGGGTACTTTGAGAGTTTTCATCAGCAATTATTATTTTTTTCAAAAGTACCGGTTTTCCCCGGATTTAACAAAAATGCCGCCCACTTTTTTACCGGAGAAGCTCTTCCGCCTCCTCCATCGTGAGTTGCGGGCGAACAAGCGCATCGGAAAGGGCGGACTTATATTGTTGTAAACGGCGGATTTTTTCTTCCACCGTGCCCAGTGTTATATACCGGTAAAGCGTCACCTTCCGTTCCTGCCCGATACGGTGGGCACGGCTGACGGCCTGCATCTCGGCTGCCGGGTTCCACCAGGGGTCGAGAATAAATACGTAATCGGCGGCGGTGAGGTTCAGTCCCGTTCCCCCGGCTTTAAGCGAAATAAAAAAAGCACGCACTTCCGGATTGGAGTTGAACTCCGTTATTTCGATCTCACGCCGGATAGTCTGTCCCGTGAGCCAGGCGTATTTCCACCGGCGGGCATCGAAATAATCGGCAAACAGTTGCAAATGTTTCACAAACGATGAGAACACCAACACCTTATGCCCTTCTTGAAAAAGGGTCTCAACCGTGTCGATGACCTGTTCGAACTTGCCCGATTGTCCCGAAAAACCGCAGTCGACAAGCGCCGGGTGATTGGCAAGTTGCCGCAGGCGCATCAGGCCTGCCAGCGTAGAAAGGCCTATTCTCCGGCTCCCCTCCGAGAATTGTTTGACGAGGGTATTCCGGATTCTGTTTTTCTCCCGGTTATACCGTTCGGTCTGTTCTTCACTCATCTCACAGTAGCGGATTTCTTCGGTCAGCGACGGCAATTCCGGCGCGACCTGCTCCTTGGTACGTCGCAGGATAAAAGGCGAAATAATTTTCAGGAGCGACCGGACTGCCTCTCCATTCTCTTCCGGTGCCGGGATGAGGAAACGTTTCCGGAACTCGCCGAGCGGACCCAAAATCCCCGGATTCAAAAAATCCATTTGCGTCCAAAGGTCGGTAGGCGAATTTTCAACCGGAGTGCCCGTGAGTGTAAGCCTGTGGCGGGAACGAAGCCGTTTCACCGATAAAAAGGTTTGTGAGGCGGGATTTTTGATGTTCTGACTCTCATCGAGCACCACGTAATGAAAATCGAAATGTTGAAGGAAATCGATGTCCTGCCGCACCGTTCCGTATGTAGTGAGAACGATCGGGAAACGGCTCGACTGCCGTGCGAAAGCCTCGTCCCGAAAACGACTCGCCCCCGCATGCACATAAGCGGACAGCTCCGGTGCGAACTTCCTCAACTCATTCGACCAATTGTGGAGAAGCGAAGTAGGCATCACGACAAGCGACGGGGGAAACTCGGCGCTTGCTGCCCGGCCAAGGGCAACGGGCGCCTCGAAAAGCGAGAGCTGAACGGGCGCCCTGCTTCCCGGCGATGCCTCACCGCCGGTGTAATTGCACAAAAACATCGCAATGACCTGCAACGTTTTACCCAACCCCATATCATCCGCCAGGCATCCGCCGAAACGGTTTTGTTGCAATTGCATCAACCATCGGAAGCCGTACCGTTGATACGGACGCAGCACGGCATTTAACCCGCCGGGGATTTCGGCCGTGAGCATCGTGCTCTCCGGTTCCTCATCCGGCAACGCGCCTTTTTCGGCCAACTCTTTCACGCGAAAATGGTAGCCGGCAAGGCGGATATTGTCGCCGACGGCCCGCCCGAAACGAAACAGTTCACCGAACCGCGCAAACCATTCCGCCGGAAGCACGGCAATGCGCCCGTCGGGCAACAGATATTCCGTGATGCGGTTAAGGATGTGCCCCCTGAAGCGGACAAGTGGAATTTCGACATCATCGAAGCGAACCAAGCAATACACATCAAACCAGTCCCTTTTCCCGTTTACGGCAAACTCCAGGTTAATTTCGCCCGTATAGTAAACGTAATTCCCGAGCGACTGATTCAGTTCGAATGACCTCAACAGGGCTCCATTGCGGTTAATCCATTCAACGATGCCGGTTTTACTTTCTTCATTGCCCCAAACGGCAAACTGATTGTTTCGGCCGAGGATCAACCCGTTGTTCAGAAGCAAATCAACACAGTTTTGTTCCCACGGCTCGTCCCTAAAAAACCATCCGATGGAAAACGCGCCGTTTTGTTCCAGCAGTTCAACTTCTTTCTTTCGCGGAAGGTCGATAGCAAAAAGATGTTTCCCGTACCGGAATTTCAGGTTGAGCACCGGCATCAGGTCCAGTCCCGTTTCAAGCGTGAGAACAGCTACCGGCCGATGCGTCTGTTCAAACACGGAAAATCCCTCCGCCACCACATCAAACTCTTTCACACACGGCACAACAAATTTGCGGATATATTCGGGAACGTTTCGCGACGACACCTCAACCTGCTTTTTCACGAAAAAGGGACGCAATTTCTTCTCATCCACATCTTCAAAGTAATGCAGCCGGTTTCCGATAACCGCTTGGGCGGGTTTGGCGCAAAGCGGCGCAAAAAATCTCCCGAAAAGCGCCACCGACTCACCGCCGTTTCGCACACGCGCCGAGTAGGTAAACGTGGCCGCGTTGCGGAAAAGGAAAATCATTTTCGACGGGCAAGCCAGAATCTCGATAGCCCGGTCTTCCGAAAACTCGCGTTCGCGTATTTTTTCACGCAGAAACAGCGGTGTTGAAGTATCGCGCAGGGTAAGCAGCATTTCTTTATGCCGCGCCTCGATGAAAGGGCGTATATAGGTTTGAATGGTTTCGGGAGCGACTTTTTGCAGGAAAGCGGCCTCGTCTTTTTCATGCGAGTAGGTTTTCATCAGCGCCTTGTCGGAAAAACGTCCCGCCGCATTCACAATATTCTTTTCATCCTCCGACAGGTTTTCGTAATTCGAACCGCTGCCATGAGCCGTTTCGGTAATGGCGTACACTCCGGTTCCGGTGTCGAACGACGCAAAAACGGGTTGCAACAGATAACCGAATTTAGGATGAAGGGCAAGGGTTACAATAAGACGGTCGGACATCCAAAAAAAACTTTATTCTCGAATTACAAATTTGCGGATAAAAATTTCCTTATCTTCTCCGTTTCCGTGTTCCGGCGAAGGGCATAATCGTGTAATTGCTCTTCTGAGACAGGGCCGATAACGAAATACTTCGATTGCGGATGAGCAAAAATAAAACCGCTGACCGATGCCGGAGGATTCATCATTCCGTTTTCCGTCAACGATATTCCGATTTCATCGGTTCCCAGCATCTCGTGCAGTACAAAATTCATTGTCTGGTCGGGAATGGACGGATAACCCACCGCCGGACGGATGCTCCGGTATCTGGAAGCCAGCATATCGGCAACAGAGAGGTTTTCGCCCGCCGCAAACCCCCAGTAATCTTTCCGGATCACGAGGTGCAGCCACTCGGTTACCGCCTCGGCCAGCCTCTCGAGCAACGATTTCATCAACATGACCGAGTATTCATCACCTTTGTCCTCATAAACGCGCAGCCGTTCATCGGCCCCATCTCCGGCAGTGACCGCGAAAGCGCCGATATAATCCTTTTTCCCCGATGAGGCCGGCGCTATAAAATCACTCAGGCTCAAGTATTCGTTTTTATCGTTCTTCTTTTGCTGGCGCAGCATGGGAATACGAACCCCTTCGGCCACGATATCATCGCCATCGCTGTAAGCCGCATATATGCCAAACACGGCATTTATATAACCTGCATTATCGCTTACCAGCTTATCGAGCAAACGACGCGCGTCATCGTACAATTTCGCTGCTTCGCCGGCTTTTTCCTGCTCGTCGTCCTTGAATTTTGCCATCCAGGCATTGCGTCCTTCCACTGTGAAATCCGAGTTAGCAACAGAGCCGAACTTGGCAGACAGGTTCCATCCGTGGAAGAAAAACTTCCAATCGATATAGGGAATTATAACCTCTACCGGAACGTTTTTCATCACTTTTCTTCCCATCATCCGGGGTTTTTCGGCAGAAAAATTTTCCCAGTCAATCTTATATGCGTTTTCCCGCGCTTCTTCAAGTGAAACCAGTTCTACTTTTCTGTCCGTACTGTTTTCGCGAAGGGCAGCGTATTCATCACGCACTTGTTGGGAATAATTTCCGTTCGTTTCATGATTTAACAGGTTCGCCACCACTCCCGGGCTTTGTGATGCATCTTTAACATATACCACTGCTCCCCTACTGTATTTCGGCTCTATTTTCAGGGCCGTATGCAACTTCGACGTGGTGGCACCACCGATGAGCAGAGGCATCCGGAATCCGGCTTTTTCCATTTCAGCCGCAACAACAGCCATCTCTTCGAGTGAGGGCGTGATTAGTCCGCTCAATCCCACAATATCGGGTTGTTCACGAATAACGGTTTCGATAATTTTTTCGGGCGGGACCATCACCCCCAAATCCACAATTTCGTAATTGTTGCACGACAACACGATGGAAACGATGTTTTTTCCGATATCGTGCACATCACCCTTCACGGTAGCCAACACGATTTTCCCGGCTTTTTGCGCCGCTCCTGACGATTTTTCAGCTTCGATAACAGGTTGAAGTATGGAAACAGCTTTTTTCATCGTTCGGGCAGCTTTAACCACTTGCGGAAGGAACATCTTCCCGGAGCCGAACAAATCGCCTACCACGTTCATCCCTTTCATCAGCGGCTTATCAATAACATCCACAGCACGTGGATATACCGCAAGCGCTTCAGCGATATCTTCGTCCATAAAATCACCGACCCCCTTCACGAGAGCATAACTCAACCGCTCTTCGAGAGGCAGGGATCGCCACTCGAGCACTTTTTCCTTCGATTCTTCCGGGGTTTTGTTTTTGATGCTCTGTGCATACTCCATCATCCGCTCCGTGGCATCTTCCCTGCGATTGAAAATGATATCTTCCACCAATTCTTTCACTTCGGCGGGTATATCTTCGTACAACACCGATTCTGTGGGATTGACTATTCCCATATCCATTCCGGCCTGAACGGCATGATAGAGGAAAACCGAGTGTATCGCTTCCCGGACATAGTTGTTTCCCCGGAATGAAAAAGAGAGGTTACTCACTCCTCCGCTCACCTTAGCTCCCGGTAAATTGGATTTTATCCATTTCACACTCTCCAGGTAGTCTACGGCGTAATTGCGGTGTTCTTCCATTCCCGTAGCAATCGCTAGCACGTTCGGGTCGAAAATGATGTCTTGAGGAGGAAAACCGTTCCCGACAAGCAACCTGTAGGCTCTCTCACAAATTTCGATGCGCCGGCCGTAGGTATCCGCTTGTCCTTTTTCATCGAAAGCCATTACCACAACTGCCGCACCGTACGACATTACCTTTCCGGCTTCCTCCAGAAATTCCACTTCACCGTTTTTCAAAGAGATGGAGTTGACAATACACTTCCCCTGCATACATTTCAGGCCGGCCTCTATCACCTCCCATTTCGATGAATCTATCATCACGGGAACACGGGAAATATCCGGGTCGGATGCTAGCAGGTTGAGAAAACGGGTCATCTCCTGCACACCATCGAGCAACCCATCATCCATGTTTATGTCGATGACCTGTGCACCGTCTTCTACCTGTTTACGGGCAATCTGCAGGGCTTCTTCGTATTTCTTCTCCTGAATCAGGCGCAAGAACCTGCGTGAGCCCGCTACGTTACACCGTTCCCCGATATTCACAAAATTAATTCCGGGCGTCAGCACAAATTCTTCCAGGCCCGAAAGACGCATCAACCGGGGTTGTTCTACAGGAGCCGGTGGCACAACATCCGCTACGATTTCGACATATTTTGCAATGTGTTCGGGAGTGGTTCCGCAGCAACCGCCAACGATGTTTACCAATCCCTCATCGATAAACTCCCGGATTTGGGAGGCCATCTTTTCGGGTGTCTCATCGTACTCTCCAAGCTGATTGGGTAGCCCTGCGTTGGGATAAGCGCTCAGGTAAAAAGGTGAAACGCGGCGAAGCTGCTTCACATAGGGTTTCATATCCGATGCGCCGAACGAACAGTTCAACCCCACCGAAAGTAAGTTGGCGTGGCTTACCGATGCAAGAAAAGCGTCTATCGTTTGTCCCGACAGTGTCCTTCCCGCCTTATCCGAAAGTGTTACTGAGAGGGAGACAGGTATATTCCTGCCCCTTTTTTTCCCCACTTCGTGAGTCGCAAAAAGAGCAGCTTTGGCGTTGAGTGTATCGAAAATGGTCTCGATCAGCAGGATATCAACCCCATTTTCCACCAAGGCGTCAATTTGTTCGTAATAGACATCGCGCAGATCATCGAAAGTTACGGCACGGTACATCGGGTTTTCCACATCAGGGCTCATCGATGCAGTTTTGTTAGTGGGGCCAATGGAGCCGGCAACAAAACGGGGTTTCCTGGGGTTTTGAGCCGTAAATTCATCGGCGGCTTTTCGCGCGATCTGAGCCGCTGAAGCATTGATTTCCCGTACCAGATGAGCCATTCCGTAATCATCCATCGAAATGGCGTTGGCATTGAACGTGTTGGTTTCGATAATATCGGCTCCAGCAGCCAGATAGCTGCGGTGAATTTCATCGATGATTTTCGGTTGCGTAATGGAAAGCAAATCGTTGTTCCCTTTCTGCAGCTTCGCAGCATCCCTGAACTGTTCGCCGCGATACTCCTCTTCCGTGAGCTTATAACGTTGTATCATTGTTCCCATAGCACCATCAAGAATGAGGATGCGGGATTCTAAAATTTCTTTTATTTTCATGCTTAACAAAATGTCAAATTAAATATTCTTATACGAATACATGGCTTTTCGCTTCATTTTTAAAAAAATCCGCCGAACCCAAACCACCAGCCAGGCTACCACCAACCTTACACCCAATATCCACCAGACCGATACTCCCAGCGCCACGAACAATAAATTATCCTCAATGACGGAATGGGAAACCGCCAGGTGGTAGTTTAATAATTCGGCATCCGACCGCGTTACTTTTCCCTCCTTCATCTGGTCAATCATCAACGCTCCACCGTAAGCCAGCCCAACGATATAACCGATAAGCCAAAGGAATCCGGTGCTCTCCGACAGACCGAAAAAACGTAAAACAGATTCAATAGCTTTCGACAACCTTACTAGCATGTTGTTTTGTTCCAACAACTTATAAATAACGTTCAGAACGGTAACAATGAAGAATATCAGCAATGCCATCTGAACCGAACCCTTCAACCACAGCACCAGCACGTCTGCAACAGAGGTTGGCAGTTCAGCATTTACCTTGACGAACAAGGGCATTCCCATATCAGCCGGAAGGATCAGGTTAAGCAGCACCCCGACCAATATGCTGACAACAATCCGTAAGGAAAACATGGACCAGAACGATGTGCCCGTTTTTGCCTGGATAGCGCTTTCTACGGGTAAATTATGCGCTATCTGGCACATCAATGCCAGAATAGTCAGTTCACGCAACGTCACCGTCATTGACATTATAATTGCCAACGGCGCATAGAGGGGAAGGAAGATACTGGTGATGAATATAATTGCCGTGCTTCCGGGCAAACCGAGATGCAGGAAAACGGGGTCAAGGAACTGTGCAATGAAAGCCAAAGCCCCAAAATAATCAAGAAAACGAACCAGCAACGAGATGGGTAAAATAATTTTGAGCAGCCATATCGTTGTACTTCCTGATTTTCTGAAAGACGGGAAAAGTATCTGTTTGAGAAAATTCATTTTTTAAACATCCTGTCCATTGAGCGTTTGTCTTCCTTCTCTTTCAGCGATTGCCGTTTATCGTATTGCTTTTTTCCCTTTGCCACCGCAATAACCAGCTTTGCCAGCCCTTTTTCATTGATGAACAATCGTATGGGCACAATCGTGAATCCGGTTTCCTTGGTCGCACGGGTAAGCTTTCGCAATTCGTTCCGGTTCAGCAACAGTTTTCGGTCGCGCCGTGCCACGTGGTTGTTGTAGGTTCCGTAAAAATATTCGGCGATATGCATATTCCGCACCCAGAGTTCGCCTTTCTCAAGCAGGCAATAGGTATCCACCAGACTAGCCTTGCCAAGGCGAATCGATTTTATTTCGGTTCCGGTAAGCACAATACCCGCGGTGTAAGTTTCGAGCAGTTCGTAATCAAACGTGGCCCGTTTGTTTTTTATATTTATGGGTGCTTGTTTCATTTCTTTGAGACTATTGGAGATCAAATGTCAGACTTCAGACTGTTTTGTTGAGTGAATAGCTTTCTTAACCGGGCAATAAATTTATCACAAATTCCAATAATATTTTTATTGCCAGAGGTACAACAACAATAAGCAATGATGCAATAACGGTGAAACTCAACTTTTTGTTTGCCGTCATGTGTAAAAAATCACCGGCACCTGCGTAAACGATATACAACGTATAAATCACAGCAAACCACAAAAAAACAGCTCCCGGCAAGAGGGGTATCAGGAAAAACAAGAGGTATAGCACCACCGATGAATAACCCACAAATAATTGTGCGGCATGCAACTTTTTACCTAACCCAAATTTAGGGAAAAGCTCGTTTAATGCATACGATACCAGATAAAATCCGCCAAAAAGCGCCGACACCACGATAACCACCTGTTTTAACGCCCAATGGATTCCACCGTTATCGGCGAGCCACATTCCGCCAATAAAAGATGGAATGGCAATGAACCCAAAAACGGGAAACAGGAAGTTGTTGATAAAATCCTGTTGTCCAGCATCTCTATCAGAAATTCTTCTCCATCCTTTTCGCGGTGAAGCAATTAAACAATAAATCGTTTTAATGATCGTTGCAAACATTACCTTTTGATTTTGAAGTGCAAAGGTAATGATTTCTTGCGAAACTAATTACCGGGAATAGAACATCAGTCAGGCAGGTTATTTTTTTTGTTACCTTTGAAAAAAATCCGCCAACCGGTGTAAGATTTTTTCCGGCTTCCCGTCTATATATGTGTATGAACGCTCAGCAATTTCAACATCAAATCCTGTGCTATTCCGATAAGCTGTATCGCATGGCACGCTCGGTATTAAAAGACGAAAGCCTGTCGCAGGATGCCTATCAGGAATTGATGATGCGGTTGTGGGAAAAGCGCGGGCAGTTGGAAATAATCGAAAACCAGCAGGCCTTTGTGCTGACATCGATGCGAAACTTGTGCATTGATTGGCTGCGAAAACAACAACCCAACGGGGAAATTCCTGCTAACGCGACATACCCTGCACCCGGTCCGCATCAGCTTACGGAGGAGGCCGATACGGTAAACACCATCAGCAGGATGATTGACTTGCTACCCGAGATGCAACGAACCATTGTCCGGATGAAAGACGTGGAGGAGATGGAGGTTAAGGAAATTGCCGAAATCATGTCGATAACGGAGAATGCCGTTACCGTAAACCTGTCGCGAGCCCGAAAAAAACTCCGCGAAATGATTCTAACTCATCAACAACAGGAGAAACTGCTTTATGAACAACATAGATAACATACTGAACAATTATTTTGAAGGCAAGACATTGCCCGAAGAGGAAAGCAGGCTGAAGGAATATTTCCGGAGCAGGACCGTTTTGCCTCAGCACGAAATATATAAACCCCTGTTTATTGCTTTCGATAAAGAAAAACAAATTGCTGCTCCCGTTTTTGAAATTCCGGCAGAAAAGAACCGTAAAAAACCGTTTCCAATCTGGAAATTATGGATCGCTGCAGCAAGTATCGCTGCAGTTACTCTCCTGGTCGTTACTTTGTTTCCGCATAAAAACAAAGTCGGAATACCGTCAGGCGATTACCTGGTTTTCATAAACGGCAATGAAGTAACCAATCCGCAAAAGGCGCAACAATACGCCGATAAAATGTTTATGCAAGCCGATGAAATCATCCGCACCAGCTATAAACCGATTGTAGAAGCAAATGTCATACAAACCGAAATGGATGCCGACAGGATCTTTGACGACTTATCGCAAAAAATCAATTATATAGAATCTGTGAAACAATAATTTATAAACCCTACAAATATGAAAAAAATTCTTTCAATTTTATTTTTGGCAACCGTTTTTGTTGCCGGAGCATCGGCTCAACAACTCGAAAAGTTGTTCGACAAATATATGGAGGATGAGCGTTTCAATTATGTGTATCAGAAAAAAGCGAGCATGATGGATAGGCTGAACGATGCCGGAAACGTAGACGTCTGGGTGTTCGACAAATCGACAACAAGCCTGGGACGTCAAATGCTCACGTTGAATTCGGCCGACAAATCGCTGGACGAAAGTTTTACCCGGGAAGTGGAAAACGCTCTCAAAGCCGATAAATACGAACAGGTTTCGATCGTAAGAAACGGGAAAAACAGGGTGGAAACGTATGAGAAAAATACCGATAAAGGGATAGCAAAAGTCAGTTTTATAAAAAATCCCGGCAACATTATGGTTACATTGAATGTATACGCTCCCAGAAAATAACTCTACTTTTAAATACAAACACTTTACGGAAATAGGATGCGATATCGTGTTTCCGTTTAACAACCAAAGGTCAACAGATGCAACCAACCAAACCCTACCGCGATTTTTCAGAATTTCTCACGCAGAGATTTCCCTTTAAAGTTCAAAAGATTTCCATCAATGCCGGCTTTACGTGCCCCAACAGGGATGGAAGCAAGGGCCGCGGAGGATGTACCTACTGCAACAACCAAAGCTTCAGTCCGGGGTATGGCAAACCGACAAAAAGCATATCGGAACAGTTGGCTGACGGTATTAGTTTCTTTTCGCACAAGTATCCCGAAATGAAATACCTGGCATACTTTCAATCGTACACCAACACGTACGATAACGTAGAAAAACTCATCGAGATGTACGAAGAAGCGCTTGCCTATCCTGATGTTGTGGGCATCATCATAGGCACCCGGCCCGATTGCATGCCGGATGAGTTGCTGGATTATTTTGCAGAGCTCAACAAAAAAACGTTCGTTTTAATCGAATATGGAGTAGAAAGTACATTAAATAAAACGCTGGAGCGTGTAAACCGTCAACACACCTGGGAGGAATCTGTTGAAGCCATTACAAGAACAGCAGAAAGGGAAGTTCCAGTAGGTGTACATTTAATTCTGGGGTTACCGGGAGAAACAGATGAAGACATTCTAAGTCACGCCGTAGAAATCTCAAAATTACCGCTGACAACCGTAAAACTCCACCAGTTACAAATTATTAGAGGGACGGCTATGGCCAAAGAGTTCAGGTTGCTTCCAGAGTCGTTTCACCTTTTCGGACTTGAAGAGTATGTGGATTTATGCGTTGATTTCGCAGAACGGCTGAATCCCGATTTTTATATTGAACGATTTGCGTCCCAATCACCAAAATCACTGCTTATTGCACCTGATTGGGGATTGAAAAATTATGAGTTGACAGAAAAAGTAAAGAAACGATTTAAGGGAAAAAATACGTTTCAGGGAAAACTCCACTCCCATAAGAATCACTACAAGTAGTGATTTTTTTTTTAACAAAAACGCATTTACTTTGTACGTTGAATTTAAAATTTATACACAAATCAAATGCACTTTAGAAAATCGTTTTCACTACAAAAAAGCGGTATTTTATTCCTTTTTCTTTACCTTATCATTCCAATTTCTGCTATTGAAAAAGACTCCCTACGACATTACAACTTAGATACGTTGGTGGTTTCCACATTCAAGCATGAAAACAACAAACTCATGAGGCCAATGGCGGCAAGCGTGGTTACCTCACAACTTATGGAGCGGCAACAGATCAGCGAAATGAAAGGTTTTACCGGAATTATTCCCAACTTTATGATCATCGACCGCGACACACGCCTCACCTCCTCGGTTTTCATCAGAGGTGTTGGTGCGCTTATAAACACTCCCGGCGTAGCGATGTATGTTGATGGAATTCCACATTTTGAAAAATCATCGTTCGATATCAATTTGTTGGATATTGACAAAGTGGAGTTCCTGCGAGGACCACAAGGCACACTTTACGGCAGAAATGCCATGGGGGGCACCATTCTCGTACATACTCGTTCTCCTTTCCGCTATCAAGGCACCCGTCTTCAACTTCGCTACGGGAGTTACGACGAAACTTCCGTTACGCTTTCTCATCTCGGCAAAGCGAACGACAAATTCGCCCACAGCATTGCCGGAAACTACAATTATTACAGCGGTCACATCACAAATGTTCATACGGGGAAAAAGGCCAATTATCTAGGTTCAGCTTCTGTAAATACACGCTTTGAATGGCGGCCTTTACCACAAATGAATATCCGCCTAACTAATAATTTCGAGAATACTCACCAAGGTGCTTTTTCTTATGGAGATGTAAATAACAAAACACTTCTCGTTGATTCTGTAAGCACAGATCATCCCAGCTATTATAAACGAAAACTATACGATGGAGGCCTTCAGATAAACTATTACAACGATTACATCGCCATCAGATCGCAAACCTCCGTTCAGCACTTAAACGATACGTATGAAGTTGACCAGGACGGCTCACCCAAAAATCTGTATTTTGCCATTCAATCAGAAAAACAACGACTAATATCCGAAGAAATCATCTTGAAAGGACTTGACGACAATATTTACGGATGGAATTTTGGCGTGTTTGCTTTCAACCACAGTATCGATCGTGCTACCGATGTATTTATGAACTTGAGGACCCCAAAGTATAAACTCGAAAAAAGATACGATGATTATAGCCGGGGAATTGCCCTGTTTCATCAATCCACACTCAACATTACGTCTAAACTCCGTGTTGAAGCCGGTTTTCGGTATGATTATGAGAAAGCAAATTCTATTCACGAAGAACATAAAATAATCGAGAGTGAAGCACAATTAATTAACGATTTCGATTCGCCACTTACCTTTTCACAATGGACACCGAAAGCATCACTCCAATATTTACCCACTCATCAATCACAATTCTATCTTACCGTTGCAAAAGGCTATAAAACAGGCGGATTTAATACCGTTTTCGATACACCCCTGCAACGGACATTCGAACCCGAATACAGTTGGAACTATGAACTGGGAAGCAAGGGTTGGATCATACCCGAAAAACTTTTTGCAGAGGTAGCTCTGTTTTGCATCAACACCTACAATCAACAAATTAAGCAACACCTGGACCAACAAGGAATAAAAATATTTAACGCCGGTAGTTCTGTAAGCCAAGGATTTGAAGCTACACTTAACGCAACCCCTTTTAAAAACTTCGGGATAGATGTCGCATACGGCTTTACGCATGCAACGTTTACGAAATATCAATACAGTAATGATATCGATTATAGCGGTAAGTTTTTACCTTTTGTCCCGCGTAATACAGTTTCGGTAAACGCTGACTATACGATCCACACAACCAACGAATTTTCCGATGAAATAAGTTTTAACGCAAACTATACCGGTATTGGTGTAATGTTCTGGCACGAGAGCAATACCGTACAACAACCGTTCTATGGCTTACTTAATACAAGCGTAACCGCAAGAAACGGCAATGTAAGCTTTTCACTCTGGGGAAAAAACATCACCAACACTCAATATTTAGGTTACTTTTTTGAGGTAGGCGGACGAAAACGTGGAAAACAAGGCAAGCCTTTATCCGTTGGGATCAGCTTGACTTTAGACTTCTGAAGCAAAAATGAAAATAGATAAATCGTACAATCTCTTTACCTTTTTCACACTCTATATCGCCCAATCCATTCCGATGAGCTTTTTCTCTTCGGTTTTACCTATCTTAATGCGGCAAGGCGACTATTCTCTCGTGGCCATCGCGCTGCTGAAACTAATAAAGTTGCCGTGGATCATGAAATTTCTGTGGTCACCGATAATCGATAGAAAATGCGATAGCATAAACGATTACAAGCGATGGATTTTGGGTTCGGAAATAGTCTACGCCCTGCTCATTTTTGTTGTGGCTATGCTCAACCTGCAAACAAATTTCACGCTCATCATCGGGTTGATTCTTCTTGCATTTATTTCATCGGCTACTCAGGATATTGCCACAGATGCGTTGGCTGCCAGGTCTTTTGAACGCCGCGATAACAGCTTGCTCAACAGCATGCAGTCTATGGGTTCGTTTACAGGAAGCATGGTAGGCGGGGGATTCCTCCTACTGCTCTTTCAGCAAATCGGATGGGGTAAAATGCTACCGTGGGTTGCCATATTTGTATTACTGGCGCTTGTTCCACTGCAATTAAATATAAACCTAAGATTACGCGAACGGCAAAATAAAAGTAAGGCTCGCCCACAAGACATGTACCTGTTCTTTAAACAGAAAGGAATTGGCAAACACGTGTTATTCCTCTTTTTGTTTTATTCGGGAGTGATCGGCATTCTCTCCATTCTCCGGCCGTTGATGGTAGATCTGGGCTACGATATGAAAGAAATCGGGGCAATGATAGGTGTTTTCGGAACGGCTACCGGCATCTTCTGTTCGTTCCTTTCGGGGCTGTTTATCCGAAAGATCGGGCGAGAAAAATCACGACGAATCATATCGCTGCTTATCGTTGCCACGGCAAGCTATTTCCTGTGGGTGCACGCTTCGGGAAACGTCCACAGTCTCGTGGCAATAATGGCAGGAATTGCTCTCGTATGGGGCACTTACGGTATGGCTTCCACTATAGTTTATACCACATCGATGGACAATGTGCGAGAAGGCAGGGAAGGTACTGATTTTACTATGCAAATTGTTATTACGCATCTAAGTTCTATGATCGTTGCCATTATTTGTTCACGAATTGGAGATATTTTCGGATACGACGGATTATTCGCATTAGAGATTTCTCTGGCAGTAATTTCGTTCGTTTTCGTGTGGTTTTATCGTCCTCCTTTTTCAATGGATAAACTTGAAATGGAACAAATTCCAAATACTTCACATAACGAATAAAATGGATCATTTAATTTCAAAATACAATACTCCTGTACCCCGCTATACCAGTTATCCGCCTGCAAATTTCTTTCACGATAATTTTGCAGAGTCTCAATTTTGGGAAGCTATTACACACTCCAACACTCAAGAACCCAATCACCTCTCTTTCTACATCCATATCCCGTTTTGCAAACGAATGTGCTATTATTGCGGATGCAACTCTTTTCCTATGCAGCAAGAGCAAGAGGTAAGAGAATACAGGGACGCCATAAAAAGAGAAATAAATTTGGTCTGTGAAAAGATAAGCCCCGGGAGAAAAATATCGCAAATTCATTTTGGTGGAGGGTCGCCCACGGCAATACCATTATCTTACATTAAGGAAATCAACTCGTTGTTACTGCAAAAATTCGAATGCATTGACAACCCCGAGATAGCCATCGAATGTCATCCGGGATACATGGACGAGCACGATTTTGAATTGCTGGCAGATGCAGGATTCAACAGAATAAGCATTGGCATTCAGGACTTCAACAATGCAGTATTAAAAGCCTGTAACCGTAAAGCACCCCAAGTCCCTATCGATAGAATAGTTACCGCGCTGCGAAACAGAAATATTCACATCAATTTCGATTTTATTTACGGATTGCCCCTGCAAACAACGGAAAGCTTCGAAGAGACAATTCAACAAGCCATCGCACTTTCTCCCGACCGCCTTGTAACTTTTTCTTATGCTCACGTTCCGCATATATTTCCACGGCAGCAACTTCTCGAAAGAAATCCATTACCACAGGACGAACTGAAAAGTAACATCTACGAAAATGCACAAAAACTATTGCTTCACGCCGGCTATATTCAAGTAGGAATAGACCATTTTGTCAAACAAAACGACGAATTATCCATTGCCCGGCAAAACCATACACTGCATCGAAATTTTCAGGGATATTGTACCCGACGTACAACCGGACAGGTTTATGCTTTTGGCGTCACAGCCATTTCGCAACTTACCTCTGCTTATACACAAAATACCAAAAGCATAAACGAATACATAGAAACCATAAACAAAGGACATATTCCGGTAAAAAAAGGATATGCGCTTAGCCAAGAAGAACAAATCTTACGCGAAGTCATCACGGATCTTATGTGTAATAACAGGATAAACTGGCAAGAAATAGCCGACAGAGTTAAGCTATCTGTTGCAGAAGTAAAATCTGCAACGACGTACGACGAAAAAAAATTACAGGAATTTGCTGATGACGGCATCACTGAGTGGTCTGAACAGGAAATAAGAATGAAACAAAAAGGATCTCCGTTTGTAAGAAATGTAGCGGCATCGCTCGACAAGCTTTTGCTGCAATCGGATAAAACATTTTCAAAACCGATATAATGATTAGCCTAATGGAAAAAGACGTAGTAATAATAGGGGCCGGACTTACCGGATTAACTGTTGCTTTACTTCTGAAAAACAGAGGATTGTCGGTAGCAATTCTTGAAAAGAGTAATCGCGTAGGCGGACAAATACAAACATTTCATGAAAATGGCTTTGTGTTTGAGTCGGGGCCAAATACCGGGGCAAGCGCATCAGAAGAAGTGATTAATTTATTTAATGTACTGCAGCCCGATTGCGAAATAGAATTTGCCCGCAAAGAATCGGAGAGCAGATGGATATGGAAAAACGGCCGGTTTCACGCTCTGCCCACCGGTTTATGGAGCGGAATTAGCACTCCCTTGTTTACTTTTAGTGATAAGTTGCGGATACTGGGGGAACCTTTTCGAAAGAGAGGCAGCAACCCCGACGAGTCCATAGCAGCGTTGGGTGCCCGCCGTTTAGGAAAATCGTTTGTCAATTACGCTATCGACCCGTTCTTATCGGGAGTTTACGCCGGCGATGCCGAAACACTCATTACCCGTCACGCATTGCCAAAGCTCTATAGTCTGGAACAAACCTACGGTAGTTTTATCGGAGGAAGCATAAAAAAATCCTGCGAAAATAAAAGAGACTCCCGGTCTAAAACTCCAAAAGGTATTTTTTCGGTAAAAGGCGGCATGGAGAATTTACCCAAAGCCATGCAAAAACATATCGGAACAGAAAACCTGTTTCTTTCTGCAACCGGCACCTTCGTTTCACAAAATTCTAAAAACAGAGCATGGCAGATTGAATGCACACAAAACGGAAAAGAACTTAATTTTACCTGCCGCCACGTAATAACCACCGTAGGAGCTTATGCTTTGCCGCCACTCCTACCGTTTATTCCTTATAACGAAATTGAAAAGATAAGCAATCTGCGCTACGCCCCAATCGTTCAAGTGGCAGTAGGAGTAAAAGAACGTGAGGAATTAACATTCAGCGCTTTTGGCGGATTAGTATCATCTAAAGACAAAGAGGATTTCTTGGGAATTCTTTTTCCGTTCTCTTGTTTTGACAAAAGATGTCCGGAAAACGGCGCTCTTTTTTCTTTCTTTATGGGTGGAACAAAGCGAGTAGATTTAACGCAGTTATCTGACACGGAGATTGAAGAAAAAACGGTAAAAGCTTTTCATCGCATGCTGAAATTCCCGGAAAACAAAATGCCCGATTTGATTAAAATATTTCGTCATCCGAATGCTATTCCCCAATATGAAATCTCTTCGGAAGAACGATTGAAAACGATATCGGAATTGGAAAGAAAATTTCCCGGCTTGCATATAGCCGGTAACCTGAGGGACGGAGTAGGAATGGCGCATCGCATTATTCAAGGAACAAAATTGGCCAATGAGATAAATCAGAAAAGTCACATCTTATAATTCCACGTACGTTGCGAATATTTCTCACGTTGCAATGTTTCTATAGCTTCCACCTCAGCCGGAGAGAATGAGGTTAGCCCGGCAATGTTAAAATATTTCATCGATTCATCTACAAACCGCTTTACAAATTCCCGGAAAGAAAAGGGGTTCCTTTTTTCTTCTTTCAAAAAAGAACTTATGTTTTTCACCGGACTGGGTACGGAAGCCGTTGCCTTGGTTATAAGGTTTCTTTTTTCCGGACTTAGCGAACGTTTCAAATGTTCTAGATTGCTTTCGTAAAGCAATGTCCCGTGATGCAATTCACGGCCTTTTGACACATGCGACGCGGTACCCGAAACCTTGTACCCACCGGGTAACCATAAGTCTTTTCTCTTTCCGGTTTCAACGGGAATATTCAGCTGCTGAAGCACATGTATCACGGGCAAAAGAAAATCGGCGCTGAGCGGCATTTCTTTCTTATCGGATATAAAAGCGTAGTTCAGGTTTCCTGAATCGTGATAAACAGCTCCTCCACCCGATAAACGCCGGATAATGCGAATATCTTTCTCAATACAAAAGTCCATGTCCACTTCGTTCACCACCGCCTGATTATAGCCAACAATAACACTTGCATTATTTACATACAGGAAGAGATAATCTTCCCGGACGGAAAAAAGGTATTCCTCCGCAGCCAGGTTAAAAGCCGGTACGGTTGAGGGAGAAAAAATAAGTTTCGTATTCAAATTGAACTTATCCAACATTAAAGGCGATACGAAGGTCATCTATCTCCTTGTCCCCGATAGGTTTCAACGGTCCGATAGCAGAAGCCATCACGAGAGAATTGGCCGAAAATTCGGCAACTTCCAGGTAATCGAAAGTGTTGAGCAATTTATCTCCTGTAACAAAGACACTGTCGTTCTCCACCAAAATCACCCGGTTTTCACGAAACATTTTTGCTACACCGTCAATCTCGTTATAAATCAGTCCGAACGGAATCGAAGGCACGTCCTGCAGGAAGATCCAACTTTCGGGAATCGTACGTACATCAAACTTGCTTCCGCTCACAGCGTGTGCCATCAGGTTGATGGGTTGAGTGCAGATAATGGAATTGATGTGCGGATTAAGCTGATAAATCCGTTGGTGAAGCGCTACCGAACGGCTGGGTATTTTTCCTGCTTCTGCCATTCCGTTTTTGATTTGTACAATATCGCTCGGCAAAATATCCCAACGGGCAACATCACGGGGCGTTATTAAAAAGTCATCGTTACGCCACCGTACACTCACCGTTCCATACGTAGAAATCATCAAGCCCTGATCGCATGACCGGCGAATGATATTAACCATTTCGGTACGTAAAGCACGTTCATCAGACGGATATTCTACATCCATAAAATGTGAAATATTCCTCGGGATATGGTTCACATAGCTTGCCACCTGTTCGTCAGAAAGATATTTTACTTTTCCGAGTTTACCTGCATTCACGATGGTACGGCAGCAAAACTCCAAGGTTTCAAACCGCTGATAAGCGTCCATCATATCGGTCCCGCCCAGCACAACACCGTGATTTTCCATAATTACGGCCCGGAAACGTTTGTCTTGAAACACACCGGCAATTTTTTTTCCAAGGTCTTCACTCCCAGGTGTGCCATAAGGCGCAAAACCGATATCGCCACAGACATTATGCGCCTGCGGAACAATCTTGGTATCGGGGACAGTGCCGGCGATGCTGAAAGCGACCAGCGCCGGTGGATGAGCATGAATGATTGCCGTTATATCCGGACGAGATTCGTAAATCGCCCTGTGGAAAGGATATTCTGAAGATGGTTTGTGAAGGCCTACGACGGCTCCATCTTTTTTTACACACATAATGTCCTTGGTGGTCAGATTTCCTTTATCCACGCCCGACGGTGTGATCCAGATATCTCCGTTATCATCCCGGATGGAAATATTTCCACCGGAAGTGGTGGTCATTCCGCTTCGGTAAATTCGTCCGATAATTATGTTGATCTGCTCTACCGGATGCATTAAATGAATGTCTAGTTGTTTCATATGATGCCAGTTTCGGGTTATGGGGTACGGATTGAGGGATGGTTAGACAAGAGGTATGCTTCTGCTTCTACGCTCCACAAACCGTTATGCCGGTCACAGATTTCAGCTAATTTCTTAAAGAGACCGTCGGTTTCTCCCAAACTTGCAAAATCGGAAATGGGGGTAAGCGGCATTTCTATATGTGTATAAATCAATTTTTTACCTCCAGGAATATGGGGCAGGTTGTTAGTCGCTTCAGCAACAGCATTCAAGCCTCCGATATGAGTAACCAATCCGGCAGGATCCAACCCTTTGCTCATGATGTCCAATGCTTCTACCATATCGTCGTTATTTCCACCGCTGGTGCCGACAATATGCGTATAGGCGTAATGAACATTATAGAAATTCAACATGGCACTGAAGTTCGGGTTGTCAGGGCCGGCAAAAAAGTTCAGGCATCCGTCAAATCCAAGAATAGCATCCCCTTGTTCTACAACAGACTTTACGGGAGCAAACACAAAGACATCATCGAAACCTGCTCCGCCACTGATTGCTTTCAGCTCTTCCACGGGATTCTCCATCTTTCCTGTATTGATGTACTTCAGATCGATTCCGCGTGAAGCGGCGAACTCAACGGTATAGATGGATGCTGCACGGTCGAGCCGTGTCTGGTCGATATCGGTAACCACCAGTAAGGATGGCTTTACTTCTTCGCGACGGAGCACGAAATTGATCGCGGCCAGCCCCATTGGACCTACTCCGGCAAGAATAGCCATCTTTCCGCCGTCAATTATTTCCATCTTATGCCGGTAACTGCCCGGAGTGGTATGATAATTGGCGTGCATGGCTCCAATAACACACGAAAGCGGTTCGGCCAATGAAGCAGGATAATACCCTTCACCGTGATAAGCCAGGAGGCAATCTCGCTCCATCACTTCATTCGGAATCACCACATAGGTTGCGTCACCTCCAATATACGAGTAACTATAACCAGGAGCGCTCAGAATACCAACAGGCCCGTTTTCGTAATACAGGGCCGGCTGAATGGAGAATTTATCACCTGCTTTGAACTTATGCGCCCACTTGCTGCCAACTTCCAGTAATTCTCCGGCAAACTCATGACCGATGATGATGGGGTTTTCGGCTACATTATCGGGGATCCGTTTGTGTTCCGCGCCTTGCGAGGATGCCTTGTAAGACGACATACACAATGAATCAGAAACTACTTTTGCAAGTATCTCGTCGTCCTTAATGGCCGGCAATTCAAACTCTTCCAGCCTGAGATCTTTTTTGCCGTACAAACGGACTGCTCTTGTTTTCATTTTTTGCTATGATTTTATTAATTCAACATTACTTGTCCACCGGTAACAGGCAATGCCTGTCCAGTTTCGCCGCATTGCTCCATCAGATACAGTACCCCCTTGGTAACATCCCCGGGTGTGCAACCTTTTCGCATCGGCACCTGTGCCAGATAGAACGCTTTCACATCGTCAATAGTTTTGGCACCGGGTACTTTTCCTGCATTCAGGTATTGTACAAACAACCCATTTTCGGGATCACTCCAGAGCGGGCCTTCGTAGTAATTGCCAGGGCAGACCGAATTGACTTTTATCCTGAAGGGAGCCAGTTCCAGTGCAAAGGACTGCGTAAGTCCAACTCCTCCGAACTTCCCACCAGCATATGCAAAGTTAGCCTTGCTTCCGCGAAGTCCCGATTTCGAATTTATTTGAATGATATCGGCAAAATAATCGCTTGATGCATATTTCGTTTGCAGCTTCATTACTTGGCTCACTACTTTTGTACAATAGAAATAGGCATTGTAGTTGATCTTTGTGACAAAGTCGAAGTTTTCGGGTGTCATATCTTCTAGCCCACCGGCTCTCAACACACCGGCGTTGCTAATAAAGCAGTCAATTCCACCAAAATGACAGACAGTCTCCTGCACCAGGTTGTCGAGGCTTGAAATTTCGGAAACATTTGTTTTCACAAAAATTGCCCGGTTACTTTTCGCCAGGCCATTAAACTTCCCAACCGTATTCCGTCCTGCCTCTTCGTTCAAATCTGCCACTACAATATTGGCTCCTTCCCGCAGCAAACATTCGGCAATTCCCTCGCCAAAACCTTGTGCTGCACCGGTTACAACAATGGTTTTATTTTCTACCCGCCCCGAAGCATTTCCGGCAGCAACACTGCGGCGGTAATTTTCCACTTCCCAGTTATCAATAAATTCAATTTGAGCCTGTGTCATTGGGTGTGCACCGCCAAACGATTGAGAGAGAAAGGCAACTTTCATAGCATCCTCAAATACGTCGAGAATGGTATCGCATTGTCTGGCATTATCTCCCACGGATACAAGCCCGATGCCTTTTATCAACAAAACTTTTGGCAGATAACCAAACTTATTTACAAAGCCGGGAATCAATTCTTCAGCATTTTCGAGAACTCGTCCAGGTGTTTCATCGTTCAAAAACAAATAGTTAGACTTGCAGTAAACGATCGCATCGGGAGTAAAAGGTTTTGCAATGGCTACCTGGTTTTTCGGACTTTCGCAAAAGTATTCTATCAATCCGTTCCTGCGAACTTTCAGGGTTTTAAGGTTATCCTTAGAAACCAACATCCGGATTGCAGGCAACACTTCACTCACGCAGCGGCACACCTTCCTCTCGTCTTCCGGCAATGGAATGCTCACGGCCTTTTCAAGTGTTGCAAAAATTGAACCATATATAGATTTTATCTCTTCAATACTATCTGCAGCCACAAAAATCCCGTGGTTCTGCAACCAGATTACCTGTGGCTCTTCGCTGAATTTCTGGCGATATTCCTTTATTTTCTCGTCTACTTTTTTAAACAGAACATAGCCCGGATCGGTATATTCCACGTACAACACTTTTTCACCGAAAAGATTTTCCAACACTGTGGTGACATTTACTGCGCACATTAATCCATTTACGATCGTTGGATGTAAGTGAACCACAAATGCATAGTTGATCACGTTGTGCATGGAGGTTTCTACCGACGGGCGTTTACCTTTTGTGACAGTAGCCGCAGCAAGATCATTTTTGACTTGCTCTTCGCGTTCGGCAGCATTTTCGCTGTATTGCTTTCCAGACATGGGATTAAGTAGCGAGCGATCCAGTATGGCAAAGCCATCTTCAGTAATTGTTTCGAGTGATGAACCACTGGCTTTCACCCAGATCTTCTCTTCGTTCTTGTACGATGTATTTCCCCCTCCGGCGATCACAAAACGGCTGTCTTTGCCGTAGAATCGCGAAATGGATATTAAATCCTGAATTTCTTTCATCTTTATTGTTTTCCGACTGTGTTTCTGATTAACTCATCTCCCCATTTCACAAACTCACCTCTTTTTGAGCGGTCGGCGTTCCCCTGTTCATCCAAATAACCGCTCAGTCCCTGGGCAACCAAATGTTGATGAGCTGCAATAATACACGCACCCTCATAGTTGACCCGCAGTAATTTTTCCGATAACGGGGTCTGGTTGCGGGCAAAAAGTTCAATAGGTTCCATTGACGGAGAGTTGTGTTCACTGCCCAGGGTTACGATAAAACCCTGGTTGTGAAGATATGTTGCATACTTCTCCAACAGGTTCATATCGTTTCGGGTGGTAATAAATTCCACGGAATGAAACCCACGCTCGGTCAGTTGTTTTGCCACGTGTTCCAGGTCACGTTCAAAATCGGTATAATTTCCCTGGGCATCATCCGCTAAAAAGGGATAAGTAGGTATTCCTCCGGCTGCCAGAATGATTTTGCATACCGTCTGCATCGGAAGAAACGCCTCGACAGTCTCGGGAACAAAAGCCGAACCACCTGCTTTCAACAGATTAGCACGGATCTCGTTCTCTACACCTGCAAGATTTTCAGTATCCGACTTCAGTTCTTTTCCATCGAAAATTTCTTCTAGCAGGTTTTTTATGCTTGTTGGGTTATCGCCTGAATTTTCATAAACTTTCAAGCGTAAAGCCTTCGCCAAATGACGTTCCCTAACAGAACCCTTACTCAGATTATCCTTAATCCAATCCATATCGAGTACAAATCCGACATTTTTAGCAGTAAGGATTCCGTTCAGTTTTTCACACATGGCTTCCACCTGCTTATTAGCCTCTGTACGTACATTCGTCAATTGCGAAGCATAAGGCTCACTCAGCTTAAAGGGCTGTAACAATCCTTTCCCGCTGATGTAAGTTCGTCCTGGATTTCCGGGATCGTTCACCCGCAAACCTGCTTTTTGATCCTCTTCGTTCAGGCTGATAAACTCGATGCCGAAAAGCGGATAAAGTCCACGTTTGGAACAACCTTCCATCCACTCTTCGTAACCTTCGGCAGTATAAAAATCGTTGATCCCAACGACTTTAACCTTTTCAGCAACGGCCCTGCCCAGCGCATCGTCAATATCGCGGAATGCACTGAAAGAGAACGGGGTATGCAGATGGGCATTTACTTTTGGTAAATCCATGATCAAATTCCTTTTTTTGCTCTCCTGATCATTTCGGCATCAGTGAAATTCTCACCGGGCATATACCCTTTGAGGGGCTGTATGCGTTCGTGGATCATATCGATGAACCAGCCTGGCTGCGGGAAAAACGCGCCTTCAAGTTCGTGAGCCGGCGTGATCCAGTTGCGTGACCCAAGCACCGCAACGGGCGCGTCCAGGTAATCGAAGCAGAGCGAACCGATGGTTGCCGCCAGGTCGTTCAGGAACGAGCCGCGGGCAGTCGCATCGCCGGCAACAATGATCTTGCCGGTTTTCTTCACCGAGGCGACCACTTTTTCGTAATTGAACGGCACCAGTGAACGGGCATCGATCACTTCGGCGCTCATCCCATGGACCGACTCCAATTCTTTTGCCGCCTGGAGCGCGGGATAAAGCGTGTGTCCGATGGTCAGGAAGGTGATGTCCTTTCCCTCTTTCTTCACGTCGGGTTCACCGATGGGTATTTCGTAATATCCGGCAGGAACGCCTCCTTCATGGAATTGCTCGCCGATATCGTAGATGCGCTGGCTTTCAAAGAAGATCACCGGATCGGTTCCCTGAAGCGCCGCGTTCATCAGCCCCTTGGCATCGTAAGGCGTCACCGGGAAACAAACCTTGATGCCCGGGATATGTGCCACAAGCGATGTCCAGTCCTGCGAGTGCTGCGCGCCGTATTTGGAGCCCACCGAAACACGAAGCACGACCGGCATCTTCAGCACGTTGCCGCTCATTGCCTGCCATTTGGGAAGCTGGTTGAACACTTCATCGCCACAACGTCCCAGAAAATCGCAGTACATGATTTCGGGGACAACCCTTCCTCCGCACATGGCGTAACCGATGGCCGTACCTACGATAGAGGCTTCCGATATGGGTGAGTTGAACAGGCGGTGATATGGCAAGGCTTCCGTCATCCCTCCGTAAACGGCAAAGGCGCCTCCCCAGTCGCGGTTCTCCTCACCGTAGGCAACGAGCGAGGCATCCTTGTAAAACCTGTCCATGATGGCTTCGAAAATGGCGTCGCGCAACTGGAACTGCTTCATCTTGCTGAACGGCTTGCCTTCGGCATCGAACGCAAAACGTTCCTTGCCGGCTATCTTCTTCACGCGGGAGTTCTCCTCCATCGGCATCAGCACGTCGGGCCTTGCATCGGAGAAACTGTCCACGGAACCGTTCGAGAACATCATATCCCCGATCGCGTCGGGATTTTTCATGCGGGGCGAGATCTCATCGTTGATCGATTTGAGGAACATCTCGTGGATGAGCGTCCTTATGTCATTCCAGATGGCGTCAAGCTCGTCCTGGACGGCCACGCCCGCCTCCAGCAACTGTTTGCCGAACGACGCAATACAGTCCTGTCTTTCCCAGGCTTCCACTTCCTCCTTCGTGCGGTAGGAAGACGCGTCGGAGGGAGAGTGCCCGCTGTATCTGTAGGTCAGGACATCCAGCAAGACCGGCCCGTTTTTCTCATCAATTATTTTTCGCTTGCGTTTGTAAGCGTCAATTACCGCCAGCGGATTGTAACCGTCCACGCGTTCGGCGTGCATCTGTTCCTCGTTCACACCTGCACCGATACGGGCTGCGATGCCGTAACCCATGGTCTCGCCACAGGTCTGGCCGCCCATCCCGTACTGGTTGTTCATGATGTTGATGATCACCGGAAGCCCGCCCTTCATATCTCCGTCCCAAAGCTCCTTGAACTGGTCCATGGCGGCAAAAGTGATCCCTTCCCAAACAGGTCCGCAAGCCATCGATGCGTCACCTATGTTGGCAACCACCATGCCGGGTTTGCGGTTGACTTTTTTGTATAACGCGGCACCAACGGCTATGTCTCCCGATCCACCCACGATGGCATTGTTGGGATACACGCCGAAAGGCGTGAAGAAGGCGTGCATGGAACCGCCCAGTCCTCTGTTGAATCCGGTTTCCCGGGCAAAGATTTCAGCCAATGTTCCGTAAACCAGAAAACGGCGGGCAAGCTCCCTGGTTGTTCCGTTGAAATCCTTTTGAACGATTTCCAGTACCGAACCGTCAAAGAATCCCCGCATTATCTTCAACAGTTCCTCATCGGCAAGCTTATGGATGGCAGACATCCCCTTGGCCAGGATTTCACCGTGCGAACGGTGGCTCCCGAAAATAAAATCATCCACGGTAAGCGTCCAGGCCATCCCCACGGCTGCCGACTCCTGTCCGATGGACAAGTGGGCCGGCCCGGGGTGGTTGTAAGCCACACCGTTGTATTCACCTTTGGTTTTGATAAGGTTAAGCATGGTTTCAAACTCGCGGATGAGCGCCATGTCGTGATAAATGGCTTTTAGTTCCTCGTCGGTAAAATTTTCGCGTTCTTCTTTTACCGTTTTTTGATACTGATTGACAGGAATGGGCTGAAATTCCACAAAGCCCGGTTTCCGGGCTTCAGCCGGATCAATAAATTGAATTTTTGGCATACTGTTTTATTTTTTCGATCGATTTTACAATCGTCATTTTTCTTATAAATTGTTATTGGGTTTTGAGCAAGCAAGTCCGGGCAATCAAAATTCAAAAATCACTTCCTTGAATATTTCACTTACTGTAGGATGCGGAAAAACGACCTCTTTCATTTCTTCGAGCGTCATCTCCTGCTCTATTGCCAGACAGGCGCCGTAAATCATTTCACTGCTCGGGTTTCCCAGCATGTGAACACCGAGGACTTCGCCGTATTTTTCACCTGCAAGCACCTTGCATAATCCGACACCGCCCTCGTTTTCTGCGACAAAACGCCCGGCATAGGCCATGGAGAGTCTGGCTACCTTGTAGGCAATCCCTTTTGCCCTGGCACTTTCTTCGGTTTCACCCACACCTGCAATTTCAGGGTTGATGTACACGACTCCCGGAATGGCATTATAACGCATAATGTCGTCTTTTCCTGTAAGGTTGTTGACCACTACTTCGCCTTCCCGGCTGGCAGTATGCGCCAAAAGTGAAAAGCCGGTCACGTCGCCTGCCGCAAAGACATGAGGTACATTGGTACGCATCTTTTCATCGACCTTGATGCCTCCCCTGTCCAGTTCCACATTCAGATTTTCGAGTCCAAAGCCCTTGGTTACCGCGCGGCGCCCGACGCTCAACAGGATTTTATCGCCTTCAACGGTGCGTGTTTCTCCCGCCTTCTCAAAAACCACTTTATTTCCGTCCACCCGGACCACCTTGGCGTTAAGGTGAAATTCGATGCCTTTCCTGGTGAAAATATCGCGCGAAAGGGCGGAGATCTCGTAATCGTTGTTTCCCAGAATCTCGGGAAGCATCTCGATCACGGTCACCCTGGATCCTAAACTGTTGTAAAAACTGGCGAACTCCATCCCGATAACTCCTCCCCCGATGACGACTAGACTTTTGGGTTGCTCCTTGAGTTCAAGAACCTCACGGTTGGTCAGGACAACATCGCCGGCTTCCCCTAATCCGGGAATGGGCGGAACCGATGCTTCGGACCCGGTACATATCAACAGGTTGTTTCCCAGGTAATGCTCACCGTTGCAAACCACCTCGATTCCCTTGGCGCTTCTGCCCGAGATCCAGGCTTCGCCTTCAACAACCGCAACATCGCTGGCCTTCATCTTGGTTTTCACGCCGGCGACCAATTTGCGCACCACTTTATTTTTGCGGGATACAATCTTGTCGTATTCAAAACGGACATTCTCCGCAAAAACACCGTATTTGTCCCCGTGAAGGGCATTCTCATAGGTCTTCGCACTGTAAAGCATGGTCTTGGTGGGAATACAGCCTTCGTTAAGGCAAACGCCTCCCAGGCTTTTCTTCTCGAACAGCACCACCTTCAGCCCCTTGTGCCCTGCGCGTTCCGCGGCCACATAACCGGCCGGTCCACCGCCGATGATCAGTAAGTCGTACATTATTTTGTTTTTTTAGATTAATAATCGATTTCAAGATTTTCTATTTCCAGGGCAATCTGCTTCAGGAAGCGTGTGGCTTCCCCGCCGTCAAGCGCCCGGTGGTCGTACGTGAGGCTCAGGCCGATATAGGGAACAAAGGCATAAACCCCGTCGCCCAGGTCTTTCGGACGCGGAACAATCGTGTTTACCCCCAATATGGCGGATTGAGGCAGGTTAATGACGGGTGTGAAGACTTCAACCCCGTAATTCCCCAGGTTGGACACGGTGAACGAACCGGCCTCGGCGGAAAGGATATCCGGATTCACGCTGCCCGCCTTGCAGGCGTTCGCCACCTCTTTCAGCTGGTTTGAGAGCCCCACGATCGACAGGTCATCGGCATTCTTCACCACCGGCACCATCAGGCCACGTTCAGTGTCCACCGCCAGCCCGAGATGCACCTTGTTGAAAAGGCGCATGCTGTCGCCCAGAAATTGCGAATTGACGTTGGGGAACTTCTTCAGGGCCTTGATCACGGCATGGCAAACCATGTCGTTCAGCGTGATGTTTGCCGATAGCTTCCGGGCTTCCACATCCGCTTTGACCTGTTTCCGGAGCTCAAGGATCCGGCGCGCGTCGGCACCCAGGTGGTGGGTAAGCTGCGCCGAGTTTTGCAGTGAAGTGTGCATGGCTCTTGCAATGAGCTTGCGCATGTTGGAGAGTTTCTTGTCCTCATAGTCGTTGGCGTAGATAGTATTCGGCGAGGGGATTAAATCGGCGGACCGGGCTGTCCCCGCCAAGCCGGTGCCCGATTGTGGCTGCAGGTTTTCCTGCGAGGCAATCTTTTTTGCCAGGGGAGTCATTTTCGGACGATTTTCCAGGGTTGACAGGACGTCTTTTTCCAGGATGCGTCCCTGGGGCCCTGACCCGCTTATCGCTGCGGTATCGACCGCTTCCTTTGAGGCGAGGTTTTTGGCCCGGGGAGAAATGAAACGGGTTCCGGGTCCTGCGTTCCGGGATTCGAGCTTCTGCGGGGCGTTATTTTCAGGCCCGGCGCTTACGGTTTCCTGCCTTGCAGTTATCGACTCCTCGCTACCGCTATCGGACCCGGGCTCCGGACTGCCTTGCAGCAAAGCGGAATAATCCTCGCCGGGCTCACCGATAATCATCATGTTTCCCAGGACAGGCACCTCATCACCCTCCCGGTAAAAACACTCGAGAACCACTCCGTCCGAAGGGGATTCCTCCTCGAAGGAGGCTTTATCCGTTTCATAGGAAAAAAGGACTTCGCCTTTCTTTACATTATCCCCTTTTTTCTTGTTTATTGAGCCGATAATACAACTCTCGACCGACTGCCCCTGCTTGGGCATAATAACCACTATTGCCATATTTTTTTTGATTTTAGAAAGCTCTTCAATAATTGATTTCTAACACAGTATTAAGTATCCCACACTATGCTGACACAAAGTTACCCATATTAACTAAAGTATCCAAAAAAAAAATTAAATAAAATAATGCTAATAATGGTCAACTTTTGATGTTGCAAAAATAGAGGGTTTTCTTTCTTAATCAATGTAATTATTGATTTTTGTACTGTATTTTTTGTCATAAAATATCAAATAATACAGCAACAAAATCATTTTTATTATTTTTACTTACCGTTCTTATTCTTATTTTTGTGAACTGTAACTTTTTATATTATTTAGCCTCATCATGAATGAAAGCAAACTAACCTCTTTTTTAGCTATCGATCTAGGTGCAACAAGCGGACGAGCCATTTTGGGTACAATCAAAAACAACCGGTTAGAGTTGAAAGAAGTCAATCGTTTTGCAAATCCGATTATCGACATCAACGGCAGATTATACTGGGACTTATTTCATCTGTATGGTGAGATAGTGAAATCTTTAAAAGACATTCAACACCAAGGTATTGAAATAGCATCTGTTGGAATTGACACCTGGGGCGTGGATTTCGTGTCTTTCGGCAAAGACGGGGAACCCCTTCGTATGCCCTACAGCTATCGCGATTCACGCACTTTCACTGCTCCAGAAAATTTTTTCAATAAGGTTTTATCGAAAAAGGATACCTACCTGAAAACCGGAATTCAGATCATGAATTTCAATTCACTTTTTCAGCTATTTACTCAACACGAAGATAACAACCCCATCTATCCCGTAACGGACAAGTTTTTGTTTATGCCCGATGCTTTGTCTTACTTATTGACAAACAAGATGGTTACGGAATATACGATAGCGTCGACATCTCAACTGTTGAATCCTTTCACACGTTCTTTTGACGAAGAGCTGTTACAGGCGTTAAATCTATCTAAAGATAATTTTGCGCCGATTGTCTTTCCGGGAACACTAATCGGCACATTGTCAGAATCCGCGCAAAAACAAACCCACCTGGGAGCTGTTCCGGTTATTGCCGTAGCAGGACACGATACGGCGTCGGCAGTCATGGCTACTCCGGCTGAAAATGAAAACTTCGCCTATCTGAGTTCCGGCACCTGGTCGCTGATGGGAATCGAATCGAAAGAACCTGTTGTGAGTGAGGAAACTTTTTCACTGAATTTCACCAACGAAGGTGGAGCTGACGGCTCTATCCGTTTATTGAAAAACATCTGCGGCATGTGGCTTATTGAACAATGCAGAAAAGAATGGACAAAAGAAAAAGATGTCTCTTACGACGAAATAGTGCTTGAGGCTACTCAGGCTGACCCTTTTAAATGCTTCATTAATCCTGACGCATCCTGTTTTGCGAGCCCTGAATCAATGATTGATGAAATACAAAACTATTGCAAAAAAACCCAACAGTTTGTTCCACAGAGCATAGGAGAAATTGCCCGGTGTATTTACGAAAGCCTGGCTTTCCGGTATAAACAGGTACTCGGGAACCTGAAAAGCCTGGCCGATTTTCCCATTGACACCTTACATATTATCGGAGGAGGGTCACAAAACAATATGCTGAACAGATTCACTGCAAACGCTATCGGAATAGCTGTGGTTGCCGGACCGTCGGAAGCTACGGCCATTGGGAACATATTGCTTCAAGCAAAAGCTGTCGGACTAGTGGCGGACAAAAACGATATGCGAAAAATGGTTAGAAACTCCGTTGACCTTACGAGATTCGAGCCTCAGGACACCAGCCTGTGGGACAAACATTATACCGAATATTTAAATTTTTTCAAAGAGATATAAAACATAAATAATCATTTAATGAACAATAAAACAATCATGAAAGAAGAACAAATTAAAAAGGAGTTTGCAGCTGCAAAAGAACAATACGCTGCACTTGGGGTTGATGTGGAAAAAGCCATAGAAAAACTAAACAGTGTATCTATATCCATTCACTGCTGGCAAGCAGACGATGTGTTGGGCTTTGAAAATCCCGACGGAGAACTGACCGGAGGAATCCAAACAACAGGGAACTATCCGGGCAAAGCCAGAACGATTGATGAATTAAAAAAAGACATCGGGAAAGTGTTGAATCTGATTCCTGGAAAACATCGCTTAAGTTTACACGCTATCTACGGTGATTTCGGAGGTAAATTGGTAGATAGGGACCAGATTGAGCCCAAACATTTTCAAACATGGATGAATTGGGCAAAGGAAACTGGTGCTAAACTGGATTTTAATTCTACCTTTTTCTCTCATTCAAAAAGCGGCAATTATTCACTTTCAAGTTTCGACCCGGAAATTCGCAACTTCTGGAAAGAACACTTACGCCGTTGCCGCCGTATTGGAGAAGAAATGGGCCGTCAACAAGGGGATGCATGTGTTCACAATATCTGGATCCACGATGGGGAAAAAGACAAGAGCGTATCCCGCATACAACACAGGCAACTGCTGAAAGAATCTCTAGACGAGGTATTGGCAGAAAAAATCAGCACTGAATACCTGAAAGATAGTGTTGAGTGCAAACTTTTTGGTATTGGCAGCGAAAGCTATGTGGTAGGTTCTCATGAGTTTTACATGGGATATGCCGTTAAAAACAACATGTTGTTAACGCTAGATGCAGGACATTTCCATCCGACCGAAGGAATTGCAGATAAAATTTCTTCCGTGTTGCTTTTTGTTCCTGAAATTACCCTGCACGTGAGCCGCCCAGAACGTTGGGACAGCGACCATGTAGTAATCCTGAACGACGCATTGCTGGAGTTAACACAAGAAATAGTACGTTCCGGACAGATGGAAAAAATACATATCGGGTTGGATTATTTCGATGCATCCATCAATCGTATTGGCGCATATGTTGTTGGAATCCGGTCTACCCAAAAAGCTTTATTACAAGCGCTTTTAGAGCCGACTGAAAAACTGCGTGAGTACGAGAATCAAGACAATAATTTTCAGCGTTTGGCTTATCTGGAAGAGCTGAAGGCCATGCCTTGGAATGCCGTTTACAACTATTATTGCCTGCAACAAGGTGTTCCCGTTGGAAACGAATACATTAAAGAAATTGAAAGTTACGAATCGGAAGTAACCTCTAAAAGATAAGCAGAATGAACACCATTATTGGTCTGATTATTATAGCGATAGGAAGTATGGGGCAGTCAAGCTCCTACGTTCCTATCAACAAAGTTAAAAATTGGTCGTGGGAAAATTTCTGGTTGGTGCAAGGAGTTTTCGCCTGGCTTATTTTTCCAGTTTTAGGAGCATTTCTAGCAAACTCCCTTCCGGAGTTGGTACAGGTTTATTCTGCAAATTCCGGTGCAGCGCTACAATCGATTGGATACGGCGCTTTGTGGGGGATTGGTGGATTAACTTTCGGGCTTAGCATGCGGTACCTGGGAATTGCACTTGGCCAATCTGTTGCTTTGGGAACATGTGCTGGATTTGGAACGCTAATCCCTGCTGTTCTTGCCGGGGATAATCTCTTTTCACCAAAAGGGTTGGTTCTGTTACTGGCCGTTGTTGTAACCCTAGTGGGGATTGCATTGGTTGGATACGCCGGCAGTTTACGCTCTAAAAACATGTCGGAAGAAGAACGCAGGAAAGCCATAAAAGACTTTGCCCTAAAAAAAGGGTTGCTGATAGCGTTGTTTGCCGGAGTAATGAGTGCTTGTTTCAGTTTAGGCCTGAGTGCCGGAATTCCGATAAAGGAAGCCGCTATTGCAGCGGGGGCAAAAGAAATTTTCGCTCAAAACCCCGTAACACTTTTGGTGACTATTGGCGGTTTTTTCACTAATCTGGTCTATTGCCTGTACATGAATTCGAAAAACAAGACCAGCGGGGAAATTCGGAAAACATCCAAATCGGTACTTGTTAACAACCTTCTCTTCTGTGCCTTGGCCGGTTTACTCTGGTATTCTCAGTTCTTCGGATTAGGGATGGGGCAAAGTTTTTTTGAACCGGGCAGTGTGATGATGGCATTCTCCTGGAGCATCCTGATGTCCTTAAACGTTGTTTTCAGTAATGTGTGGGGTATTATTCTGAAAGAATGGAAAGGAGCCGGTAAAAAAGCCGTCACATTTCTTGTCATCGGCATGGCCGTCTTAATATTTTCTTTAATAATTCCAAATCTATTCTAATTCATTCTCTCATTTTTTCAGAAGCACAATGCAATCAATTGAGTTTGCATTGTGCTTCATTTTTTTTTGTAAATTTGTAAAAAAAAGAAAAGCTACATACCACAAAAACAGAAAAAATGAGATACAACGACTTGGGTATAGACTTTAAATACTTGTTAGTCAGCGAAAAAGACAAGGGGTTTGGATTAACAGTAAACACTGTTGGGTTCCAACCTATTGCACCCAACACGTTATACCCTTCCACAGACCATCCCAAAAGTTATTATTTTAATCCAAAAAAAGGGCGAATTTTATCTGAATATCAATTTGTTTACATCTGCAAAGGAAAAGGAGTTTTTTCATCTGCCACAACAAAAAAAACACCCATCAAGAAAGGGCAGGTAATGGTCCTTTTTCCAGGACAGTGGCACTCATATCAACCTTTAAAAGAAATCGGTTGGAATGAATATTATATTGGTTTTGAAGGCAATATAATCGACTCAATAATTGAAAAAAGTTTTCTTCCTGAACAAAATCAGGTTTTAGATGTCGGGGTAAGCGATGAACTGGTCAATCTGTTTTCAACAGCCATTAAAGTTGCCAAAGAAGATAAAAAATCGGCTCAACAGTTTCTCGCCGGAATAGTTTTTCACATTTTAGGCATGATTTTGTCACTTTCTCAAAACAAAAGTTACGATGCAAATGAATCGACACAAATAATTGAACGTGCCAAGATCATCATGAGAGAAAACATCCATAAAGACATCGATGTAAAGGAAATTGCATCAAATCTGGGAACAAGCTATTCATGGTTCAGAAAATTTTTCAAAGAATATACGGGCTATCCGCCCGCACAATATTTTCAGGAATTGAAACTCCGAAAAGCAAAAGAACTGTTGACGGAAACAAGTTTACCTATCAAGGAAATTGCCTATGAGCTCAATTTCAGCTCCATCGAATATTTTTTATCCTTTTTCAAACAACGGGTCAGGATAACTCCTTCTGAATACCGCAAATTAAACGGCAACGATAAATAATAATTAATCAATCACCTCAAATCCTGTATAAGGCACCAATGCAGCCGGTATAATTATTCCTTCTGGGGTTTGGTTGTTTTCCAGAAGTGCGGCAACGATACGTGGCAAAGCCAGTGCGCTCCCGTTGAGGGTATGGCACAATTGCGTTTTTCGATCCTCATTGCGGTATCGGCATTTCAGCCGATTTGCCTGGTAACTCTCGAAATTAGACACGGAACTCACTTCCAACCACCTCTGTTGTGCCGCGGAATAGACTTCAAAGTCGAACGTAAGCGCCGATGTGAATCCCATATCACCACCACAAAGACGTAAAATGCGCCAGGGGAGTTCTAACTTTTCCACTAAAGTTTGCACATAACAGACCATCTCATCCAACCGCTGATACGAATTTTCAGGCTTGTCAATACACACAATTTCTACTTTATCAAACTGATGCAAACGGTTCAATCCACGCACATCTTTTCCGTAGGATCCTGCCTCTCGGCGAAAACAAGCAGAATAAGCCGTATTCTTTACCGGCAGATCCTTTTCATCCAAAATCACGTCTCGGTAAAGATTGGTAACCGGCACCTCAGCCGTTGGTATCAGGTACAAATCGTCTAATCCTACATGATACATTTGTCCTTCCTTATCGGGTAACTGCCCAGTCGCAAAGCCAGATGCCGCATTTACGACATAAGGCGGCTGAATTTCAACAAATCCGGCATCACGGGCATTGTCAAGAAAGAAATTAATGAGTGCGCGCTGCAGGCGACTACCTTTGGCTTTGTAAACAGGAAACCCGGCACCGGTAATCTTCACCCCCCATTCAAAGTCTATCAGGTCATATTTTTTTGCCAGCTCCCAATGAGGAAGAGCGTCAGTAGAGAGTTGCGGAATGTTTCCTCCCGAACGCTCTACAAGATTATCTTCGGCAGATTTACCTTCAGGCACCGAATCGTGCGGTAAATTAGGAATAATAACCAACAAATTTTGAATAGCTGCTTCAGCTTCTCTCAGCCCGGCTTCATTAAGTTTGGAAAGCTCCTTCAGTTCGGAAACTTGTTGCTTGGCAATTTCCGCTTCAGCCTTCTTGCCTTCTTTCATCAGCCCTCCGATCGACTTCGACAGGAGGTTGATCTCCGACAACTGACTATCCAGAAGAGTTTGAGAACTACGACGTGTTTCGTCTAACGCCACAATTTGATTAATTATATCTTCAGCGGCGAATCTTTTTTTGGCAAGTTTGCGAATGACTTCTTCGCGATCTTCGTTTATTACTTTGAGTGTAAGCATAAAAAAACAGTTTCAACTATTTTGACTGAGAATATGCAAAGGTAGCAAAAATTCTCGCGCCGAAACAGTTGTAACACAAAATATATTTACCGGTAAAGCGGCAATCAGAACAATTGGAAATGAACAAAATCCCTCATTTGACGGTCTCTCCTTTTCTTTCTCTGGTAGTTTCGCATCACAATATATGAAACTGCCGAAAAGGCTGCCACCACCAAGATATCCTTAAATACACTATTTTTCATTATCGTAGTTTTTTAGTTATAACCGTTTTATCTGCTTTTGTGTTTAAACAAAATCAATTTTCCCGCTATGAAGTTACATAAAAATACCTTTTCGTCAAAAAATAAGGGTGAAAATTATCCTGAAAATAGTTTTATTCAAGCTATTTCATCGTTTTTAACTCAATTTGCAAAACACGTTCAGTCGCTGGTGTAATTTTAAACCGGTTATCCGCCCGATGCCCCACAACCCAAACCACCTCCTCACCCGAAAGCAAAAGCCATGTTTCTTCCTTTTCTTTCAGGTTAAATTTCTGATCAGTGAAAAAATCACTCAACTTCTTTTTGCCTTTCATTCCAAAGGGAATAAACCTGTCGCCGGCTTGCCATTTCCGCAACTTGAGGGGGAACTGCAGCTTAGCGACATCGGCATATAACATACGACTCTTTTTATCGATTAGTTTCGGTACACCTGTTAATTTAATAGCTAAATTTACCGGAGTGGATATTTCTTGCGATACCGCATCGATAAAATAGATTGGGTCATCGGACTCCGTTTTTTTTATTTTATCGATTAGGAAACACGTACGATCTTTTATCAACCGATGTGTAGGTGAAAAAAACTGCTTCCCCGGCGAAGCATCCAATCCAGCCTTCACATCATCGATCACGGCAGGATGAAACCCTAAAGGTGACAGGATCTCAAACAAAACCGATAAGGGGGAAGCGGATAGTTTTAGCGCCTCAATATCTATTCTGTTATTTTTCAAAACAACTTCAATATCCGCATGAACTGCTTTTTTATATATTTTCTCTGCTTCGGCCAAGTTTTCAGCAGTACGGAAAATGGTTTCGTTGACTGACGGATTGATTTTCTGCAACATCGGCAAAACATTTAACCGTATGTGATTCCGGGTATAAATATCTTCGAGATTGGTACTGTCAGTCCTGAAAGGGATTTGACGTTCCACCAGGTAATTTTCGATTTCGACCCGGGAGACACAAAGCATCGGACGGATAACTTTTCCGTTTTGGGGCGAAATTCCGCTCAATCCACTTATTCCCGTACCGCGGATTAAATTCATCAGTACCGTTTCCACCGAATCATCCTTGTGATGAGCTACGGCAATTGCATCGGCATTAAATTGTTTCCTCACTATTTCAAACCAGGCGTAACGCAATTCACGTGCTGCCATCTCGATGGAAATTTTTTTATCGGCGGCATATTGCCGGGTATCGAAGTCGATGGTTGTAAATTCAATATCACTCTCCTTACACCATTTCTTTACAAAGCGGGCATCCTCCTCCGATTCTTCTCCCCGAAGATGGAAATTACAATGTGCGGCAATACACCGGTAACCCAATAAAGTCATTATATCCAGTAAAGCCATGGAGTCAGCGCCCCCACTAAGCCCCGTAATCAACACATTATCGTTCTCCAACAAACGTTTTTGGGCAATATAGGATTTTATTTTCTGAAGCATCGGCTCAAGATATACGAACAGGTATTTTTTGTAAATGCAAAAATACGATATGTTTTTCAAAAATTGCGGGAAATGATTTCTTTCTTCAAAATCAAGGTAAATAGCCAAGAAAAATGTATTTTTGCATAAAATTAAAGACAATAAAGATCGTATGTTAGATAAAATTCACTCCCTTCTTTCTGAAATAGATCAATTTTCAGCATCGGATGCCGATGAACTGGAAGCATTACGCATCAAATACTTAAGCAAAAAGGGCATCATTTCTGTGCTGATGGACGATTTCAGAAACGTTGCCCCCGAACAAAAACGCGAAGTGGGTATGAAGCTGAACGAGCTGAAACAGAAAGCCCAGGAAAAAATTCTTTCGTTGAAAGAGATGTTTAACGGCAACAAAGAAAAAAACGTGGATATCGACCTGACCCGGACGGCTTATCCGGTTGCTCTCGGAGCACGTCATCCGATATCGATTGTGAAAGAAGAAATTTGTGATATTTTTAAACGTCTGGGATTTTCCATCGCCGAAGGGCCGGAAGTGGAAGACGACTGGCATGTTTTTTCTTCACTTAACTTCGCAGAAGACCATCCTGCACGAGATATGCAGGACACATTCTTTATCGAAAGCAACCCGGATATTGTTTTACGCACACACACTTCATCTGTCCAGACTCGCGTAATGGAGAAAACGCAACCGCCCATCCGCATTATTTGTCCGGGGAGAGTTTATAGGAACGAAGCTATCTCGTACAGGGCACATTGTTTTTTCCATCAGGTGGAAGCATTATACGTAGACAAAGATGTATCGTTTGCCGATTTGAAACAGGCGTTGCTTTTCTTTGCCAAAGAAATGTTTGGTAACGAAACAAAAATCCGGCTTCGTCCTTCTTATTTCCCGTTTACAGAACCCAGTGCAGAAATGGATATCTCCTGTAACCTATGTGGAGGTGAAGGTTGCCCATTCTGCAAATATACCGGTTGGGTGGAAATCCTGGGATGCGGCATGGTTGACCCCAATGTATTGGATAATTGCGGAATAGATAGTAGGGTCTACACCGGATACGCTCTTGGAATGGGTATTGAGCGTATTACAAACCTGAAATACCAGGTAAAAGACCTGCGGATGTTTTCGGAAAACGATTTGAGTTTCCTTAAGCAATTTCAGGCAGCACATTAGACTTTAAAATTCAATACGGCCGCTATTCGTAGTGTCGGGAAACTATTCAACTAAACAATTGAATATCATAAAACAATAAATGATATGATAAAAATAAAACGTCTTGTATTGTCCGCTTTAATTGTTTTACTCCCTGCAGTTAGCATGCAGGCTCAGCAAACCGTGAGAATGAATGCCATCAAAGCCAACGACTACGGGGTAATCTATTCATTGCCGAAAACATCTCTGGTGGTAACGCTGAAAGTAAAAAAAACGGTTTACAATCGCGGTGAGTTTTATCAGTTCGCACAACGATACTTGAGTATTGATCCTATCACCGAAAGCAGAACCGAATTTACACTTGAAGATGTAATGGTAACGAACCGAGGAGTCGCCGACAAGGATAATTCGTTTATGGTAATCTTCAGGCCTAACTCAATCGCGCCTTACGTTCATCTCACACAAGACGGACTGATTTCTACCATAAACACAGACCCTGAATCAGAAAAAACACCTTCTTTCGACGTTCCTGAGCCATCTCCCGCTCCGCTAAACTCGAGAAGGTTTTTGTCGGAAGAAACGCTGATGGCGGGTTCAACAGCCAAGCAGGCAGAATTGGTCTCGAAACAGATTTTTGAGCTACGGCGAAGCCGAAACGATATCCTGATCGGCGAAGCCGATAATATGCCGCCCGACGGTGAAGCCTACAAAGTAGTTATGGAGCAAATAAACAATCAGGAAAAAGCATTGACTGAAATGTTTTCGGGAAGTACACAAACTGAATATTTCACCAAAGAAATTGTGGTTATCCCCACAGAAAAAGATATTGATAAAAGGATTATTGGCAGGTTTTCCGAAAAACTTGGTCCTGTGGATGCTGATAATCTTGCCGGGGCTCCCATTTACCTGACACTGAGAAGTAAAACACAGAAAGTAGAGACCATTCTTTCCGACAAAGATAAAGAACGCCTCGCAAAAAAACTCTCCGAAGGAGTAGTGTATAATGTTCCAGGAAAAGCGCAACTCACACTGGAGTTCAGGAACAAAACGTTGAAAAATATGGAAACAGATATCGTTCAGTTTGGCACAAAGGATGTACTTGCCAAAAAAATGTTCGACAATATGAAACAACCCATTAAGGTAGTTTTCTATCCCGATCTGGGTGCCATAAAACAGATTATTCAGTAATCAGACACCCTATTCATCCTGCCGGCGTCAAGGACATTGCCGGAAAAAGGTATTTTGTTCAGACCTGACGCATGGATATAAAGGTGGAAAACCAGAGACTGCAGGGTAAGAATTTTTATTGGCAGTCCCAACAAATAATTTAGATATGAGAAAAAATATTTTTCTTCCCGTTGCTATTTTGTTTTTCTTACTTTTGTGCACATTGTTTTCCTGCAAAAAGACCGCACAAATTTCCACAAAAATAGTTTTTGACAGTATCGTGATTAAAGACCAGATACCCCTACTCGAAACGAACGACACAACATTGCCTTTTGCCGATGTTAAAATAAGCTTTACTTATCCGGTAAAGTTTGGCAACAAGGAAGACCTTGCCCGTTTGCAACAAATCTTTATCGGTACATTTTTCAACAGCCTCCACCTCGACACCCTTTCTCCGCAAGAAGCTGTTAAGGCATATGTTTCCGGTTACAAAGAGGAATATAAGTCGCTGTCAAACACCTATTATTCCGAAAAGAGCCGACTTCCAAAAGGTGAGATACCTATGTGGTACTGGTATTATATGTACAACACCAATAAAGTGATGTTTCAAAACGATTCACTGCTGAGTTACGCTATAGAATATAGTGATTATACCGGTGGTGCACACGGCTCGTACAGAATTACTTATACGAACATCGATCTGGGTGAATTGGTTACTGTTTCGGAAGAGGACATCTTTGTGTCCAATTATAAAAAGCCACTCGCAGAAATCATAATTAACAGATTGATGGATCAATACAATGTCAGCGTTCCTGATTCCTTAATCAGCTTAGGTTTTTTTAATCTGGACGAAGTTTTTCCGAACAACAACTTTTGGCTGGACCATGAAGGGATTCACTACTCATTTAATCAATACGAGATTGCACCCTACTCAATGGGCGTAATTAATGTTGACATTCCCTACGGGGATTTGTCGGCTATCCTCAAACCGGAAAACGTTACACAAAAATTCTTTTTAAACTCAGGTCATCGCTGACCCGAGTTTTTTGAAAGATTCAGTTAATTGGCGACAAACTCCATATAAAGAACAAGATCTACATCTTTTGCAATCGCCTTGGAATCAGGATCGTAAGCTACGTTATAATCCAACCGGTTGATACTGTTTTTAGCCGTAAAGCCGATAATATCCTTACCGTCTCTGCCCACAATTTTTCCACCGTATTTAACCTCAAACGTAACGGGTTTTGTTACATCTTTGACGGTAAGCAAACCGTTTAATTTGTATTTCTTGTCGCCGGTTTTCTCGATGTCTGTACTTTTAAAACTCATTTTTGGATACTTTTCCACATCGAAAAAATCCGCACTACGCAAATGCTTATCACGCGGCTCAATCCGGGTATCAATACTTTCCGCATCAACCGTAAACTCAATATTGGCATTCTCCAGGCTGTTTAAATTCCCTTCTATAAATCCTTCGAAAGAATTAAAACTGCCGTTGACAAAAGATATTCCGTTATGTTTCACTTTAAAATTGACGGAAGAATGTGCTTTATCCACCAAATATCTCGTTTGGGCCATTAAGCCGAACATAAAAAACAATACTAAAAATGTTAAACCTGTTTTTTTCATCGTTTTATTCCTTTTTTAATTTAATTCCACCTTTTAACCCACCTACCACAGGTTTTGTTCAGAAATTGATGTAATTTTGCGTAAACAAATCCATACAAAGTTTGTTTATCCATGGAGGGGGAATTGGGCTCTCTTCTTTATTAAGAACCGATCACAGCGATCGATAATCAATATTTATCATGCAGGAATTAGATCAAGATCAGATATTAACCGACTTAACAACACAAGATTACAAATACGGATTCGTCACGGACGTTGAAACATATACAATTGAAAAAGGGCTGAATGAAGACGTTGTCCGGTTAATTTCTTCGAAAAAAAATGAGCCGGAATGGTTACTGGAATTCCGGTTAAAAGCATATCGTCATTGGCTGACAATGAAACTGCCCGACTGGGCGCAGTTAAATATCCCGGAAATAGATTTTCAGGAAATTATTTACTACGCAGATCCGACTCAAAAAAAGACTCCAAAATCGTTGGAGGAAGTAGATCCGGAGTTGTTGAAAACATTTGAACGATTAGGTATTCCGCTCAACGAACAAAAACAGCTGACCGGCGTGGCCGTAGATGCCGTTATGGATAGTGTCTCCATAAAAACGACTTTCAAGGAGGTCCTTGCTGAAAAAGGAATTATATTCAGCTCCTTCAGTGAAGCCGTGAAAAACCACCCCGACCTGGTGAAAAAATACCTGGCTACCGTGGTTCCTTACAAGGACAACTTCTATGCAGCATTAAACTCTGCCGTTTTCAGCGACGGCTCTTTCGTGTATGTCCCGAAAGGAGTTCGTTGCCCGATGGAATTATCTACCTATTTCCGTATAAATGCGCAAAACACAGGCCAGTTTGAACGTACGCTTATTGTTGCTGACGACAATTCATACGTAAGTTATCTGGAAGGATGCACGGCCCCCATGCGTGACGAAAATCAGCTGCATGCGGCAGTGGTGGAGATCATTGCCCTTGAGAATGCCGAAGTAAAATATTCGACGGTACAAAACTGGTATCCGGGTGATAAAAACGGTAAGGGCGGAGTTTATAACTTCGTTACGAAACGCGGTATCTGCAAAGGCAATAATTCAAAGATTTCCTGGACACAGGTTGAAACTGGTTCAGCAATTACCTGGAAATATCCCTCGTGTATCATGGCAGGAGACAACTCCGTAGGGGAGTTTTATTCAGTTGCCGTTACCAACAACTTCCAACAGGCCGACACAGGAACAAAAATGATCCACCTGGGCAAAAATACCCGCAGCCGCATCGTCTCCAAAGGAATTTCAGCGGGAAGCAGTCAAAACAGCTACCGGGGATTGGTGAAGGTTTCTAAAAAAGCGATCAACGCAAGAAACCACTCACAATGCGACAGTTTGTTACTTACCGATCATTGCGGAGCCCACACTTTTCCTTATACCGACATCCAAAACCCCTCAGCGATTTTGGAACACGAAGCCACTACTTCAAAAATCAGTGAAGATCAGATTTTTTACTGCAATCAGCGCGGTTTAGGAGAAGAAGAAGCCATAGGATTAATCGTGAACGGATATGTGAAAGAAGTAGTAAATAAACTTCCTATGGAGTTTGCCGTGGAAGCGCAAAAGCTGCTGCAGATCAGTTTGGAAGGCAGTGTAGGTTAATCTCCGGGTATGTATGGGTTGTGGATTGAAGACAAGTTAATTAGCTGTATAACTATTTAAAGCCGACACTGAAATGCAAAATGCTATTACAAAATTAACAACCGTTCTCATAGCACTTATCACGGTTCTATGTTTCACAAGCTGTGGAACTTCCTATTACGGGGCAGCGGAGAACAATTACTACGACAATTATTACGACTACAATCCGGCATGGGCGCCCGATTATTACTTTGGAACGCGCTATTACTATTTTCCCGACATTGAAACGTACTACGATCTGGGCACACGCAATTTCGTATATCTCAATAACGGACGTTGGCTTTTCGTACCAACGCTTCCGCCCATTTACGCTGCATTCAACCTGAATAATGCATTTATTGTAATCGTCAACCGCAGTGTGTACACCCCCTGGATGCATCATCACTATTACAATTCGCACTATCCACGCTATTATTACATTGATTATTACGACTTCAGCAATATCCCGTACGTAAGGGGATACAACGAAAACGGGCGCAGGGCAGTATATTGGCGAGAAGCAGAACGAAACCGCGCACGCGAGTGGGGCGACAGAAGTATCCGCGAAGGGCGTAAATTCAAATACTCAACCGACGACCGGCGTGTGCAGCAAGAAGTTACCCGCCGGGTAGCACAACGTACTGCCGTTTCGCCTGAAGAACTCAGACAAATTGGCAACGCTGACGAAGGAAGAATGGTCACATCCCGGTCGGGTACCACGCAAACGCCTTCCCGACAGGCGGCACCCGATACTCAGCGCACGAGTACCAGACGTTCCGAAGAAACGAATTACTACGGCGGAGAAATCGGACAACCGGTGAAAGTTCAGCCACAAATGCGCGGGAACACAAGTGGGCGTAGTTCTTCAACAAGGAGTGAAGGAACGTCAACACGAAACAGAGAGAAAACAACTTCAGGAAGGAGTTCTGATTCCCGCCGATAACTATTTCACGGTCGCAATAAAACAAGATCGTTAAAATAAACACATAAAATATATTTATTTTACCTCTGTTATTAGCTGTTTAAACAAAAAAATCTGAAAAATTCTTACCGGAAAGCCAGTAAAAAACCTAAAAATACACATGAGCATCCTTACCATTTCCGTTCTTGTACTGCTGAGCATCGTACTGATTGTAATCCTTACATCCGTCACAAAGCTCAACGCATTTGCATCGTTGTTCATGGTGTCTTTACTGCTTGCGGTTATCGCACTACCAGGTAAAGACATCGTGGAAATTCTTAAACAGGGCTTCGGCAACACCGTATCATCCATCGGATTTCTTATCATTTTTGGAGCAATCATTGCTGTGGTATTGGAAAAAACCGGTGGTGCAGCCAGCATCGCCAATTATATTTTATCGAAGACAGGACACCGGAACGCTGCCTCGGCAATGGGAATCACGGGGTTCATTGTAGGATTGCCCATTTTTTGTGATTCTGGATATATCATTATGAGCGGACTGGCAAAGTCATTCAGTTCCAAAGCCAAAGTCGCGCTGCCTTTTATTGCATTTGTACTGGCGACTTCGCTCTATTCAGTTCATTGCCTCACTCCCACCCATCCCGGTGCTTTGGCCGCCTCCGGGATTCTGGGTGCCAACCTGGGTATGCTGATCGTCTTGGGAGCACTGTTTGCTATTCCTGCAGCTTTGGCCGCCTTTTTGTGGATTAAATGGCAAACCCGAAACGACATTTACACAGAAACCGAAAATTCTCATCATGAAATCCGGAGCAATGAACAACTTCCTCCGGTTCACCTTTCCTTGTTACCTATCGTTACACCGCTTTTGCTTATAGCAACCGGCTCGTTGCTAACCGTACTGGATATTTCCAATGTCAACTTTATACTAAAAGGATTGGCTTTTCTCGGACAACCTATCGTTTCACTGATGATTGGGGTATTGCTATCGTTGTTTCTACTAAAAAACAGGGCAATAAAAAATATCAATATAGTCCTAGAATCTGCCATTGAAAAAGCTGGACCGATACTGATCGTTACCGGTGCAGGAGGAATGTTCGGGCTGGTGATCAAGGAAACCGGGGTGGGCGCTTATGCGGGCGAGTTTTTGCTGCAAACGGGATTGGGACTTGCCGTTCCGTTTCTCATAGCATCAATTTTAAAAACGGCGCAAGGTTCTTCTACCGTGGCAATTATCACGGCTGCATCTTTCGTTGTACCAATGCTACCCGCTTTGGGACTTGACTCTGAACCAGGAAAACTTTTGGCAATGATCTCGATGGGTGCAGGTTCGATGATGGTATCACATGCCAATGATTCTTACTTCTGGGTGGTTTCCCGGTTCTCGGGAATCGGCTCAAATACAGCGCTGAAGGTATACTCATCAGCCACCGTTGTGATGGGAATTGTAACGTTTCTTTGCGTGTGGCTGACTTCGCTCTTCATGTTGTAACCGGAAAAGATGAAAAAAATTGCCGAACTGATATTTTTTGCCGGAGTGAACGGTGTCTTGCCTGAGAAGCTGATGCAATCACAGGTGAAACTCTCCGGAGATCTATTGCAAGTCGCAGAAAAGAGATTCCCGTTATCCCGTTTCAGGCACATTTATGTTTTAGCTGCCGGTAAAGCAGCCGCCTCAATGTCTAGGGGGGTGGAAAAAGTTTTAGGCGACAAAATAACAAACGGTCACGTTGTCACCAAGTATGGACACGGAATGAACCTGAACTACCTGACACTTACCGAAGCTGGTCATCCTATACCCGATGCGGAGGGGGTAAAAGGTACTCAAAAAATAGTTAATATCGCCCGAAAAGCAACCGAAGATGACCTGGTTATCTGCCTGATATCCGGAGGAGCATCGGCTTTAATGGCCGATTTCCCGGAAGGTGTAACTCTCGATGATTTAAAACGCACCAATGAATTGCTGACCAAATGCGGCGCGAATATTACCGAAATTAATACGGTACGTAAGCATTTATCAAAAATTAAAGGAGGTCAACTCGCCCGGATACTCTTTCCGGCAACAACGGTGTGCCTGATATTATCGGATGTGGTCGGTGATAGGCTGGACGTGATTGCGTCTGGGCCAACTGTGGGTGATTCAAGTAGTTTTGCGGATGCACTGACTATTATTGATAAGTATTCGCTACAAAACCGGCTTCCCTCGTCTGTGTTGCATTATTTACTCGAAGGTGCAGACGGTTCAATTGCAGATACTCCCAAACCGGACAATCCGGTTTTTCAAAATGTGCACAACTACATTATCGGTAGTAATGGTATCGCTCTCGAAAGCTCCGCAAAAAAGGCGATGGAACTGGGCTTTGAAACGCATACAGTAACCGACAGTATACAGGAGGATGTCACCGAAACCGCCAATTTTATTCTGAAAACAATCGATAATCAGAAGCCCACCGGTAACAAACCCGTTTGCCTGCTATTCGGCGGAGAGCCCACAGTAAAAGTTTCGGGGAAGGGACTAGGTGGGCGTAACCAACACCTGGCCTTGTATTTAGCAACAAAAATCTGTTGTAAAAAAAACATCACTATTCTTTGTGCGGGCACCGACGGTACAGACGGGCCTACAGACGCAGCAGGGGCAGTTGTGGATTACGAAACCGCGACCAAGGCTGTAGAGAAGGGTATCGACCCGAACCATTACCTCACCAATTGCGACTCCTATCGTTTTTTTCAACAAGTTGGAGGGCATATCATCACCGGAAATACAGGTACAAACGTGATGGATATAATTGTGGCAATTGTTCAATAATTTTGTTTAAATTTGTACGACAAGCCCATAAAATTGAATCGACAGGGAATCAACTGATTCCAAAATTCATCAATGGTTAAGTTCCCCAATGATGAGAATCTCCCTTTATGATTACCCCGGGATTCAATATATTCAAATATATACAAGCACATTGGATACTCCGGACAAAATGTGTTACCTGACTTCTCTGACTACACAAAAATAAGCTTTTAGGCTTAACCCTGTGTCCCGGCTAAGTTAGTAATTCCACTGATAAACTTTAGTTTGAAGAGATACACTAAACTATTATTTATTAAAACCTTTTGAGGAAAGAAATTCCCAAATACGTTCCAGGTATGTATAGCTCCCTGTTCCTGGAGATGCTTTAAGCTGGAAACAGTGGTCACGAGTAGCTAAGGTATGAAGTTCGCTTTGAATTCCCATCTGTTGCATCTTTTCCCAAGTCTTTACTGAGTTCATAGCAGCCCATCCGTCAGCATCTCCGTGTACAAATAGCATAGGAGCCGTTTTTAAATCGAAAGAGAATTCTGGAACGAGAACGGCACTATCTTCATTGCCTTTATCTATATTGGGTTGCTCCGAGCCATCGGTTAGCGCATATGCAGGATAAATACCAATTCCCCATTGTACATTACAAGGAAATTTATCAATTTCGTCAATAGGCAAATAAGACTGATGCAAAGACGAAGTAACCCCCATCAAAGTTAAATGCCCACCTGCAGAACTACCCATAATACCTATTCGTTCTGGATCAAGCCCGCGTTTAGACGCTTCGCTTCGTACGATTTTGATGGCACGCTGCAAGTCTTGCCAAGCTGTGGTATGTTTAGATAACCCTGTAGTAGGTCTAGGTGTACGATACTTTAAGGTTACTACTGTCATTCCCATTTCATTTAGATAGCGACGGGCAGGAGCCACTTCAAAACCATCTGGGTCGTTGCCTTCATAACTTCCGCCCGAGTAGATAATTTGTATCGCTTTTATCTTTAGGTTTTTTGGTGTATGCCATTCTAAATAAGGTGTGCATTGATTCGGTTGAATATCTGGTGTTTTTCCCTCTGGCCAAATATTCATCTTAAAATAATCGGTACGACTATCATCGGAAGCATATCGCTTCATCAATTCTTCTTCCCCAGCTAGCTTACCCATATATCCCATTTGGCGCATAAATTCAACTCCTCTTTCTAGTCCAAAAGCGCCATGTCCCTTATCCGCATATAGATGTAATTCGGCAGGAATATTCATTCGTCTGAGTTGGCGGTAAACCAATGTCGAGGTCTGTGAAGCATAAATATCAGTTCCTCCGTGATGAAGACTCATCGGACAGGTACGTTCATCAAATTTAAAAACATTACTCAAATTCACATCCGTTCCATATCCTTGTCGGCTAGCAGGTATACCTGTTTCTGCATCGGTAGTACCATAGGCTGGAGCATTAATAATCGCCCAATTAATGTTGCAAGGTAGTTCGTCAATTGGGTCCACTTTTTCATAAGCCGATGTTTGTGAACTAGTCGCTAGCAATAAAGCTAAATGTGAACCTGCTGACATGGATATAACTCCTATTTTTTCTGGATCAAATCCACGTTTTTTAGCTTCACTCCGTACTTTACGTACGGCACGTTGTCCATCTTCCCATGCAGTTTGATAAATAGGAAGCCCCACAGGCCTAGGCGTCCTATACACAAAGTTTATACATTGAAACCCTAATTGAGTAAATGTTTTATTCCATAGTTTAATGAGTTCTACATCACAACAGGACTCGTAAGAACCGCCAGAAATAAGAATCATACATCCTCCATTACGTACTTCCTTAGGGGGGGCATCAAACCATTCCAGGTAAGCTACCCGATTCTTGTCTGCATTAAAATCTTTTTTCCCAGCCTCGTCTACCATGGCTGCAATCTGATGATCTTGCCTATGTGGCATTTTATCCTTTGGCCAAATAGGAACTCTTTCACTAGCAAATAAACTTATACTAATAAACAAAGTTAATAAGCATGCCATTTTTCTCATAGCTGAATATTATTTAAGATAAAGTAACGTATACAAAAGTACGTAAATTCGTTGAAGCTACAAGGCTTTAAGTTTCAAAAAGGAGTAAGCTAAAATAAAGAAATTCAAAAAAAACTTTTTACTTTTGTCATACCACTACGGTTTTATGCTAGCAGAGATTTATTTTTTCTTATGGCAGTCTCATTGAATAAGCATCGTCATCGATAGTTTTGATACATAATTATCCTTCTGGTAACTTAACTCCAAGTAGTGCAGATTTGAACATAACCAAAAAATCAGTGATGCATGTAAACTTATGGATATTAATTCACTAACCCATTTAATAATAAATAACAGAAAGTAGAATAGTTTTGCAGCTAATGTGAAGTATAGCACTTCATCACACCTCCATTAAAAAAATCAGGAAAGATTAAAGTATGTATTTCATAGTAGTTAATATAGCGAAAACTGGAAACTAAATGTTTCAACTGTATTTCAATCAAAAATTAAGGGAGTTACAATATTAACTGTAACTCCCTCATTTTTAAGTCGGGGTGGCGGGATTCGAACTCGCGACCCCCTGCTCCCAAAGCAGGTACACTAACCGGACTGTGCTACACCCCGAGTCGTTCTTTTCAAAACGTGGGTGCAAAAGTACGATTTTATCCCGATAATATCAAAACTTTTCAGCTTTTTTTAATCGATAAGCGGTTTCAACGTTAGAAATGTGTAAATTTGCAATTCAAACATGGCAAACGAGCAAAATATATGTATAGAAACAGGACTTGTGGCGAATTACGAATCGCCGACATAAATAAGGAGGTCACCCTTTCGGGCTGGGTGCACAAAATTCGTAAAATGGGAGGTATGACTTTTATTGACTTACGCGACCGATACGGAGTCACTCAATTATCGTTTAACCAGGAGATAGACCGCGAGCTTTGCGAACAGGCAAATAAACTGGCACGTGAATATGTAATTCAGGTGACGGGAAAAGTAGCAGAAAGATCAAGCAAGAATCAAAACATACCTACCGGAGATATTGAAATAGTAGCAACGGCTGTGACTGTTTTAAACGCAGCACAAACGCCTCCTTTCACCATCGAAACAGAAACTGATGGGGGTGATGATTTACGCATGAAATACCGCTACCTCGATTTACGACGCAGCATAGTTAGAAAAAACCTTGAACTCCGTCACAAAATGGCGTTCGAGGCACGAAAGTATCTCGATGAAAGAGACTTTCTGGAAGTAGAAACTCCCGTGCTTATCGGTTCTACTCCGGAAGGTGCACGCGATTTCATTGTACCATCGCGTATGAACCAGGGAGAGTTTTACGCGCTGCCACAATCGCCGCAGCTCTTTAAGCAGCTACTGATGGTTTCGGGATTCGATCGTTATTTCCAGATCGTGAAATGCTTTCGGGATGAGGACCTGCGCGCCGACCGCCAACCGGAATTTACACAAATCGATTGTGAAATGTCGTTCGTTGAGCAGGAAGACGTGCTGAATATGTTTGAGGGACTGACGAAACATCTTTTTAAAACGCAGAAAGGAATTGAGCTTCCCGATTTTCCGCGGATGAGCTACGCCGATGCCATGCGGCAATACGGATCGGACAAGCCCGATATCCGTTTCGACATGAAGTTTGTGGAAATAAAGGATTTGACAACCGGCCGGGGTTTTGGTGTCTTCGACTCATCGGAATACGTCGGTGCCATTTGTGCTCAGGGATGCGCTGCATACACCCGCAAACAACTCGACGAGTTGACGGATTTTGTGAAGCGACCGCAGATCGGAGCCAAAGGGTTAATCTATGTTCGTTACAACGAAGATGCAACCTTAAAATCATCGGTAGATAAATTCTTCTTCGAAAGCGATTTGAAATTGTGGGCGGAACGTTGCAACGCCAAACCCGGAGACCTGCTTCTTGTGTTAAGTGGAGAAACCGAGAAAACACAGAAGCAGCTCTCTGAACTTCGTCTCGAAATGGGTGCCCGCCTAGGATTACGAGACAAAAACAATTACAAATGCCTTTGGGTAGTAGATTTTCCTTTGCTGGAAAAAGACGAAGAGTTGAACCGGTTTTTCGCCAAGCATCATCCCTTTACCTCCCCCAAACCGGAAGATATCGCACTGCTTGATTCAGATCCGGGAGCTGTTCGCGCCAACGCTTACGATTTAGTAATCAATGGCGTGGAAGTTGGTGGCGGATCTATCCGTATCCATGACAGCGCGCTGCAAAAGAAAATGTTTTCGGTTCTTGGTTTTACCGAAGAACGCGCCCAGGAACAATTCGGATTTCTGATGAACGCCTTCAAGTACGGGGCGCCGCCACACGGAGGGATAGCCTTCGGCCTGGACAGGCTGGTTTCACTCTTTGCCGGGCTCGATAGTATTCGCGACTGCATCGCTTTCCCGAAAAACAATTCCGGACGCGACGTTATGATCGATGCCCCCTCGCGCATTGAAAAAGAGCAGCTGGATGAACTGGGCTTGATTATCGTAGAAAAAGAAAAATAAGTTTTGGCGAACAATAATATTAAAAAAGCTGCCAAAAAAATTTTGGCAGCTTTTTTAATATCAGATCGAAAACCCTTCACTGTATGTTTTCGTGAGGTATTTTGTCGCTTCGGGGTCATCTACAAATGTTTGAGTTTGCGGATCCCATTTAACCGGACGTTTCAGTTCAATGGCAATATTGCCTAGATTGCACGTAGTACACGTGCTGTGCCCAATCTCTACCGGGACAATGGGATCAATATTTGACTTTACGGCATCGATAAAGTTCTGATTATGTGGAACTCTCGTTTCATATCTTCCTCCCTGAGTTTCTGCCTTAGGAGGCATCAGACTTTCATCGGAAGCATGATAGAATTGTCTCGAAACTTCAATCCAGCCTTTATCTCCCCAGAACTTAATTCCCAATGTTTTTTCCTCGTCAAACGGCTCGTTGGTCACAACTACTCCATTATCGTATTTGAACGTGAGAAATTCCGTGCCCGCGTAACCGGCGGGAATGATTTCAACTGGACCGCTCTTATCCATCCCGATACCCCATTGAGCGATATCGAAGTTGTGCGCTCCCCAGTCGGTAGTGTATCCTCCGCCTAATCCCTTGTTGTAACGCCATTCAGCCCAATAACTTTCATTCTGCTCCGGATCAAGCGAGATGGGTGGATTCAACCGGGAATTGTAATGAAAATACTCCAACGGGCCTAGCCACATTTTCCAATTCAAATCGGCAGGTACAGGTTCTTCCGGCAGATCATACGGATGTGGTCCAGGGCCTACATAAGCATTCACTTTCTCAACTTTCCCGATCTTCCCTTCCTGAACCATTTTCACAGCATGTTGAAAATTCGGATCCGAACGTTGCTGGCTGCCTACACCAAGAATTACATTATTTTCGCGTACGGCCTTGACCAGTTCCTGACCCTCTTTTATCGTAAATGTTAACGGTTTTTCCAGATAAATGTGTTTCTTTGCTTTACAAGCATCAATGGCAATAAAAGCGTGCCAATGATCGGGTGTGGCAATCACAACGGCATCAATATCATCGCGAGCCAGAAGATCTTTGTAATTTTCATAAACATCCACTGAAACAGTTTTTTGCTGCGATCCATAATGATCGTTCAACCGTTTTAGAAAACGTTCCCGCTTAATACCGTATACATCACTTCCTGCTACAACCTCCACTCCTGAAATAGTCAGAAATGCACCCAACAGGCCTATACCCTGCTGACCTAAACCGATGAACCCTAAACGAGTGATACCATCGTCAATCTTCTCATTTCCCGATTTTTTGTTTGAGTTGCAGGAAGCCAAAAACTGGGGAAGCACCGTTACACCAACCACTCCAACGGCTGCTGATTTAATAAATTTTCTCCTTGTTAATTGATTACTCATGACTTTAGATAAATAAATATAAGTTAATTTAACACCCGACACCAGTCTTTCGACTTGTCTGGATTTTATTCAAAATGGTATGTAAACATGGATCAGCAGGAAAAATGATGAGGGTATTCCTTAAAGAACACCCTCACGCCATAAATTGCTTCTTTTAAAGGATATAACCTTCAGTATAGGTTTTATTAAACAACCTGTTTTTATCCGCTTCCGGATCATCTACAAATTTTTCTGTGGCAGGATCCCATTTTATCGGGCGCTTCATGTCGTAAGCGATGTTTCCGAGCGTACATACTGTACAACTGCGATGTCCGATTTCAACCGGCACAACCGGATCGGTTTTCGTTTTTACAGCATTGATGAAATTTTCCAAATGCGGGACTTTCGTTTCATATGCACCTCCTGTTTCTTCAACTTTAGGAGGTAACAAACTGTCATCCGAAGCTAAGTAGTGCCCCCTCGATACTTCAATCCAACCTTTATCACCCCAAAACTTCACACCTTTTGTTTGTTTTTCGTCGAAGGGTTCTTCAGTCATTACAGCGCCATCAGCATATTTGTACGTGAGAAATTTTGTATCTTGATATCCTGCGGGAATAATTTCCACCGGACCACTATTGTCCATGCCTAATCCCCATTGTGCAATATCAAACATATGGGCACCCCAGTCGGTAGTGAATCCACCCCCTAGCTCTTTGTACCAGCGCCATGCTCCCCAGAACTGTTCTTTTTGCTCGGGATCAAGCGAGATAGGCGGGTTAAGTTGCGAGTTGTAGTGCACAAATTCAGAGGGGCCCAACCACAATGGCCAGTTCAAGTCGGCCGGAACGGACTCTTCGGGAAGATCATACGGTGTTGGGGGAGCGCCTACGTAAGCATTTACTTTTTCTATTTTTCCAATTTTTCCTTCTTGTACCATTTTTACAGCGTGCTGGAAATTAGGATCTGAACGCTGTTGGCTGCCAACAGCAAGAATTACTCCGTTGTTTCTTACTGCTTTTACCAATTCCTGGCCTTCCTTTATAGTAAATGTTAACGGTTTTTCGAGATAGACGTTTTTCTTGGCATTACATGCTGCTATGGCAATAAACGCGTGCCAGTGATCGGGCGTAGCAATCACAACCGCATCGATATCCTCTCGTGCGATCAAGTCCTTATAGTTCTCATACACCTCTACGGCTACAGATTTCTGCTGTGTGACATTGTGATCGTTTACGCGCTTCAGAAATCGTTCCCGCTTGATACCGTACACGTCGCATCCGGCCACAACTTCTACTTCCGGCATCCCCATAAATCCGTTCAGCAAATACATGGCTTGCTGCCCTAAACCAATAAATCCCAGACGGATAATTCCATCGGCAACTTCACCGGCTTTCTTGTTCTGACAAGACGTTACGAACTGTGGGAATACGGCTACACCAACAGCACCGATAGCCGCCGTTTTCAAAAATTTTCTTCTTGTTAATTGATTACTCATGACTTTTAGATAAATTTTTAAGTATAATTTTTTAAGTATAACTTTTTTCTTTAAACTTTACAAATATAACGGATAAATTCAAATATAAGTCCATTTATTGTGGAAAAAATGCTTTAATAATGCTCCAGCTTTTTCCGGTTTAACACCTTTAATTCCTTTTTGTATAAAGAAATAACACCATCATTGATCATCTCTCCAATGGTGCGTGCAAGGGACGGACGCTGAACACCAAAATATTCGGCTAATTGCGTCTGAGTTCTTTTTAAAATAAAACTGTCCTGATCGGGAGAGGTGTTCTCGAGGATATATAAGGACAACTTCGCACGCAGACTCTTGATAGAAAGCATTTTGACCTTCCCTGATAAAAAGACCGTCATATTGGAATTCAGCCTCAAAAAGTTTCTCAGCAACGTTTCATTCAACATCATTTTTTTGAGAAAAACAGATTTTGGAATCATATAAACAACTGCCTTCTCCATGGTAATGGCATCGACAGGAAACCTGTGCTGGTCGGAAAAAATAAATGCAGGTGCTAATGGACGAACGGCCTCAATAAATTCAATTTCAACCAAATTACCCTCAGCTGTAATCATTTCAGTGCGCACAATCCCTTCCGTCAATAAGTACAGAAAAGTGATAGTGTCTCCCTGTCTAACCACGTATTCTCCTTTCTGAAAAGTCCGGATTTCACATACTGTATCGGATATAAAATCCTCAAGAGTTTTATCGTCGATTCCGGAAAACAGTGGACAATCAGCAAGAATTGGGTTGTACATGTATTTTTTTTAAAAACAAAAATAATTAAATCCATACAAACAATCAAAAAAACACGTTTATTTACTCAAGCAGTTAAGTTCCGCAGGTTATTCTTCCAAATGGTTGCATATGCACCCTGAAAATCCAACAAACTATTTAAAATTACCTAAAAAAATCTCGTGTAACCTGGGTTACAAAAGTTCATGATTCTCCGGACTACCTTTGTGTCACTAAACAATAAAAATTAAAAGTATTATGGATAAAATGTTTTGTTTTCAGTGTCAGGAAGCAGCAAAGAACGAAGGCTGCACCGTAAAGGGAGTATGTGGAAAAACCGCAGATGTGGCCAACCTTCAGGATTTGCTGTTGTTCTTGTGCAAAGGAATTTCACATTATACCGTTCCGTTGAGAAAATATGGGATTGAAATTCCGCAGATCAACAAATTTATTACCGATAGCTTGTTTATGACCATCACAAATGCCAATTTCGACAAAAACCGGTTTACCACACGCCTGTTAATGGCTTTCGAAATGCGGAATGCGGCAAAGGAACGCCTGACCAACGCAGGAGAGAACATTGACGGGATTACCTTTGATGGCGCCCACTGGATAGGAGAAACTGAAGCCGAAATAACTGAAAAAGCATTTGAAGTGGGTGTACTGACTACAAAAAATGAAGATGTCCGTTCACTCCGCGAACTCACCATTTACGGACTTAAAGGAATGGCAGCTTATGCTGAGCACGCTTTTAATCTAGGTCATGAAGAAAACGAGATCTTCGCCTTTATACAGCGTGCACTGGTAGCAACAACCGACGACTCTCTTTCAGTTGACGAGTTGACCGCACTGGTTCTCGAAACCGGGAAATACGGTGTACAGGTAATGGCATTGCTGGATAGAGCAAACACATCGAGTTACGGAAATCCGGAAATCACAAAAGTAAACCTTGGCGTACGTAACAATCCGGGAATCCTCATCAGCGGACACGACTTAAAGGATATGGAAGAGTTGCTGAAACAAACCGAAGGAACAGGAGTAGATGTTTACACGCACAGTGAAATGCTTCCGGCAAACTATTATCCGGCATTTAAGAAATACAGCCACTTCGTGGGCAATTACGGGAGTTCATGGTGGCATCAAACCGAAGATTTTGAGAATTTTAACGGAATTATCCTGTTTACGACCAACTGCATTGTCCCTCCCCGAAAATCATCTACGTATACCGACAGGGTGTATACGACAGGGGCATCGGGATTCGAAGGATTCAAGCATATCGGGGACCGAAAGGAGGGACAACCAAAAGACTTTTCTGCAATAATCGAACATGCCAAAAAATGTGCTGCTCCCAAAGAAATCGAAACGGGTGAGATTGTAGGCGGATTCGCACACAATCAGGTCATTGCTCTTGCTGATAAAGTGGTTGAAGCGGTGAAGTCCGGCGCCATCCGCAAATTCTTTGTGATGGGAGGATGCGACGGGAGAATGAACGGAAGAAACTATTATACCGAGTTCGCTCAAAAACTGCCCGGAGATACAGTTATCTTAACCGCCGGTTGTGCCAAATACCGGTACAACAAGTTACCGTTGGGTGATATCAATGGCATTCCCCGTGTACTTGACGCCGGACAGTGCAACGACAGCTACTCACTCGTGAAAATCGCTCTCGCATTAAAAGAAGCCCTAGGTTTAAACGACTTGAACGATTTGCCCATCGCTTATAACATTGCCTGGTATGAACAAAAGGCGGTAATTGTTTTGCTGGCCCTGCTCTATTTGGGAGTAAAGAACATCCACCTTGGACCGACCCTCCCTGCATTCCTTTCACCCAACGTGGTGAATGTACTGGTAAACAACTTTGGAATTACGGGAATTACAAGCGTGGACGAAGATATGAAACTTCTCCTCGAAACGGTGGAGTGCAAATAACCCGGATACTCAAAAAGCCAAAGGTGTCAAAAAAATTCTAAACTGTAACTCAAGTTACAATTTAGTTTCAATCTAAATAATATCTTTGCAGTATCAATCATCAATAAAAAACAATTATGGCAACTTTTGAACCTGCAAAAATTTTCTCGATGGAAAATTCAATTGAATACTCTTCGGGAGGCGTCGTCAGCAAACAAGTTATAAAAAAGCAATCGGGAAACGTCACATTGTTTTCTTTCGATAAAGACCAGGGACTGACGGAACACACCTCGCCCTATGATGCGATGGTATACCTGCTGGACGGTGAGGCAGAAATCCGCATAGACGGCAATCCTCACCATTTGAAAAAAGGTGAGTGCATCATTATGCCTGCCGGGTTCTCTCATGCACTCTATGCTATTGAGCCGTTTAAAATGGTGTTGACAATGATTAAGCAATAAATTTATGAGTGAAGTAATCAACAATTCGTCGCAGCGCAAAGAACTGTTGCGACACCTTCTCCTCCGTTTACACGAAGGAGAAAACCCCGAAGTGCTGCGACAAAGACTTATCGAAGTGCTCCGCAACATCCCATACAACGAAGTGGTGGAAGTTGAACAGGAACTCATCAACAGCAACGCACTTACCGAGGAAGAAATTCTCGATTTTTGCGATTTGCATACGGCTGTACTCGACGGTAGCATCGATTTGGGTGGTGCCAAACCCGTTCCCGCAGGGCATCCGGTGGACACATTCAAAAAAGAAAATCAGTCATTAAAAAGAGAAGTAATTAAAATCGCCGGCCTGTTTGATAACGTAACTGACCTTAGCGAAAAACAACTGCCGGGATTTATACTGCAGCTTCGTACAATATTCAATAACTTATCCGATGTGGATAAACACTACAAACGGAAGGAATACCTGCTTTTCCCCTTTTTGGAGAAACACCTTATCACAGGCCCTCCAAAGGTGATGTGGGGTAAACACGACGAAATCAGGGATTTGTTGAAAAGTTCTTTTGAAGCGCTGGAATCACCCGTTTCAACGGTGGAAGAAATGAAATCCCTTGTTCAGCTCGTACTTGTTCCGGCCGTTGAGATGTTGGACGGAATGATTATGAAAGAAGAGGAAATTTTGTTCCCAATGGCAATGGACACATTAACCGAAGAAGAATGGTACAAGGTCTATCAGGAAACGCCTAATTTAGGTTACTGCCTTTTTGACCCGGAAGACGAATGGCAACCGTCCGGCACAAAGGTTGAAAAACAGGAATACGTGACCGCCGATGCTATACGCCTTTCCTCCGGAGCATTTAATCTCGCTGAGCTAGAAGCCCTTTTCTTACATCTTCCCATCGACATTACATTTGTGGACAAAATCGATAAGGTACGTTTCTTTTCACACAGTCCCAACAGGGTTTTCGAGCGAAACCGTTCTATTATCGGACGTGATGTACGGATGTGCCATCCGCCGGGAAGTGTGCACGTGGTAGAGCAAATACTTTCCGATTTCAAAAGCGGGAAAGAAAACAAAGCCGTTTTTTGGATGTCGAACTTCATGGGGCGGTTCATCTATATCGAATACTCGGCTGTACGCGGAAAAGAAGGGGAGTATCTGGGTGTTGTGGAAGTAACGCAAGATATCACACAAATGAGAAAACTGGAAGGCGACCAGCGACTGCTTTCGTATGAACACAAATAAACCCGACATCACTCCCGGCACCAAAGTTGCCGATTTATTAAAAGAATTTCCGCAACTGGAAGAGCTTTTGAAGCATTTCTCTCCTGCTTTTGCCGCATTAAAAAATCCGGTATTGCGAAAAACGGTAGCAAAAGTAACCTCGTTGCAGCAAGCGGCAAAAGTGGGAGGTGTGAGTATAGTGGAGATGGTTAATACGCTCAGAAAGGAAGCAGGACTATTGCCGCTTGAGAACAGTTTCTGTCCAAACAGTGAAGATATTCATATCCCTTTCTCAGAAAAAATGCTCCCGGCAACCATTACGCACACGTTGGATGTCCGCCCCATCATCGAATCCGGAAATCACCCTAAGGATCAAATACTTGATCTCGCCAATAAGTTGAATCAAGGAGATTGTCTGGAATTTATCTCTTCGTTTCCTCCCACCCCACTGATCGATTTGCTACAAAAGAAAGGCTACAGCGTCACGATGCTTGCGCCTGATGAAGGCGTTGTAAGAACCTTCGTGAAAATGAAGTAATCTGCGTTTTTTGATGATAATCAAACGTAAATAGAAAAAACGTTGCCAATTAATTTTGTATTTTTGTCAAATTCAAACGTGTTTTTCTAAAAATATCATCATGACTACAAGAAGAGAATTTATCAAAAAAGCAGCCATTGGCACAACACTGGTTTCTATAGGGGGTGTTTTACCTGGATTTAGCGCCAGAAGCTACAAAAACATAGTCGGGGCCAACGAGAAAATAAAAATGGGCGCTATTGGTGTAAACTCACGTGGTAACGCCTTGTCGGGAGGTTTTGCACGGGAAAAAGGATGCGAAATAGCTTACGTTTGCGACGTAGACAGACGTGCCATGGAAAAATGTATCACCAACGTAAAAAAAATTGCAGGCAATACCCCTCAGGGAGAAAAAGACCTAAGAAAGTTACTTGAAATAAAGGATTTAGATGCCGTGATCATTGCTACACCCGAACATTGGCATGCGCCAGCTGCTCTGATGGCTATGAAAGCCGGCAAAAATGTCTATCTGGAAAAACCCACCAGTCACAATCCGGCAGAGGATGAAATCCTCATGCAGGCAGTGAAAAAATATAACATAGTTACTGCAACAGGTATGCAACGCAGATCGTGGCCTAATGTAATCAAAGCGGTACAGGAAATAAAAGAGGGAATCATTGGCAAAGTCTACTTCGGTAAAGCCTGGTACGCAAATAACAGGCCATCAATTGGAACAGGAAACGTTACGGCTGTACCGGAATGGCTTGACTGGGAACTGTGGCAAGGTCCGGCACCAAGGGTAACCAGCTACAAAGACAACTATCTCCACTATAACTGGCATTGGTTCTACAATTGGGGTACCGGCGAAGCTGGAAATAATGGTGTGCATTTTCTTGATATTCTCCGTTGGGGAATGGACTTGACCTATCCTACCCATGTTGATTCCTCAGGAGGCAGATACCTTTATAGTGATGACTGGGAATTTCCAGATACACAAATCGTCAACCTCGAATTTGGAGGCAACAAGCTAATCACATGGGAAGGCCGGAGTTGCAACGGTCGGAATATTGAAGACTCTTCGGTAGGCTGCGCATTCTACGGCGAATCCGGCACCCTGGTGATCGGAGGAGGAAATGCTTACAAGGTGTACGACCTGAAGAATAAGCTTGTAAAAGAGGTAACCAGTGAAATGAGTTTCAAGGCCGGGGATACTACAAACCCCACCCAACAATTGGACTCGTTCCATTTTTCCAACTTTTTGGACGGTATCAGAAAAGGGTCTACGCTTAATGCCGATATTAACGTAGGATGTATCAGCACAACCCTGGCACATTTAGGGAATATAGCCCAACGCACAAGAACTACATTCGAGACAAATCCCACCAACGCCCACATTATCAATAACCGTGCAGCCAGCAAACTGTGGAGCAGGAAATATCAAAAAGGTTGGGAAATGAAACTTTAAATTCATTCTTATAAATTCTCTCATTCTTTCATTCTTTCATTCCGCCAGATTTTTGTAAGGTTAACACACAAAAATCCTGGCGGATTTTTTTTAATTCCGGCTGTCTGCATTCGGACGCCTGAAATATACTTTGTTCTATCTTTATAAGATCTGACGCAATGAGAACAATTATCCAAGGTTTTAAGCAACTAATGGAACATGTCTTCTCTTTCTTGCGCTTTTTGAAAGAAGCTTTGCGCAATTTTCTGATATTATATGGTTTATCCTGGCGAACTTTGAAAAAAATGAAAAAACGGAAATCCCAGTAGATTTCTATGATTGTTTACGGATAATAAAACGTACAATAATAAAACCTATAAATATTAGAAAAATGATTGCTAAAACCTATTTTTCAGGATTTCAGGATGCTCATGAAACCTACAATGCCATTTCCGAAGCCAGTGACGGAAAAATTTACTACGTCCTCTGTTCTACCCGGCACGACGTTGGAGCTCAGATGTATTGCTACGATCCGGCTTCAGACAAGACTCAGTTTCTGGCGGATCTCTCAGAAGCCCTGGGGGAGAAGAAACTGAATTATATTTCTCAGGGAAAGAGTCATACCGAATTCTTTGAACACGACAACAAACTCTTTTTTGCCACACATGTTGGATATTACGAAATGATCGATGGTGCACAGCAACTTCCTGTAAATGCACCTGATGGATATAAACTTTATCCGGGTGGACATTTTCTCTATTACGATATAACCACCGGAGAGATTCAGGATCTAGCATTGGCACCCGATGGGGAAGGAATTCTTACCATGACAATGGATAAAGAAAGAGAACGTTTGTATGGTATAACCTGGCCCAAGGGATATTTTATCGATTACGATATAAAAAAGAATACACTAAAAAATCTGGGTCTTATCAATGGACTGGGCGAGTTCGGAAAAAGAGGGGAAGATTACAGGGTGTTGTGCCGTTCCATCCTTGTAAACCCTGATGACGGACATGTTTTTTATTCTACGGCTGAAGGTGATATCTACGAATATGATCCTTTCACAGATCAGGTTCCACAGAAAATGGAGGAGGTAAGCATGAGACTTGATTACTTTGGGAAATACGATGTAAAGGATGCCGGCAGCATGGGATATAACTGGAGGAAAATCTTCTGGTACGGGCCAGAAAACAAAGCTTACGGTGTACATGGGAACTCAGGATATCTTTTCAACTTCGATCCTAAGAGCCGGAAGATTGAGATCGTCGAAAGAATCACGTCTGAACCTTCTCGTAAAAGCGGAATGTTCGATCAGTTTAGCTATGGATACCTGGGATTTAAAATTAAGAACGATACCATTTTTTATCTTACCGGTGCTCCTATATATAAGGATGGAAAACGAATAGCCGGATTGGAAAAAATAAGCATGGGCGCTCCTAAAGGATTAGAATATCTGCACGTTGTTACGTATAATATTCCGGAGCAAAAATATAAGGATCTGGGCCCGGTTTTTTATGAGAATGGCAATTTCCCCACCTATGTAAATTCTATTGCTATCGGTGATGATAATGATATCTATACCGTTGCCAGATTTGATCATAATGGAAAAAAGATAGATGATCTGGTAAAAATCTTTCTTGACACCTGAACGGCACCTTAGCCGGCTGGCCCGACAATAACAGCTATTAAAGAGTGACCTGCCGGCTTCGGTTTTTAATTCACGTGTTGAAATCATCCATATCGTTGGCACGAATGATTATTAATATGTTCTAAGAATAAATGTCATGACAGTTCATAAACGATTGAAATGTTTGCTGATGGTGTTGTCCATTACCTGGGCACCGTATATGATGATGGCTAAAAATCAGATTCCTCCAGCCAATAATTCAATTGCAATATCTGTCTTCGATCTGGATGCTACCCCTTCCGTTGGGACAGCTCTGGCATATGATGAAATGAAAAACAGCTGGGATTTGGGCCTTCGTGCTCGAGGAGTAGTGATCCTGGGATCGGGGGAACCGATTGTCTTATGTGCAATTGACTGGATTGGCATCGCCAATGAAAGTCATGTGGCTTTCAGAAAAGCATTGGCTGAAGCAGCAGGAACCACTCCCAACAGAGTCGCATTACACTCGCTTCATCAGCATGATGCTCCCCGTTCCGATTTTGGAGCTGAGAAGTTGTTAATTGAAGCAAATCTTGATCCCGAACGATATGAAGGCACCTACGACCGTCAGCTGATGGTTAAATTGGCTGATGCTGTGAAAGAATCACTAAAGAACCCCCACCCTATTACACATATTGGTCTGGGAGAGGCTGAAGTGTATCAAGTTGCTTCCAATCGCCGCATTTTCGGAAGTGATTCCCTTGTCAAAGCTACCCGTTTTTCGGCATGTGGGGATCGTAATCTCAGAGACGAGCCAGAAGGGCTGATCGATCCCAAAGTGTCCCTGATCAGTTTTTGGGAGAGAGAAAAACCGGTAGCTATACTGAGTTTTTATGCAACCCATCCTCAAAGTTATTATCGGACCGGTATTGCCAACCCCGATTTTCCGGGAATAGCCCGTTTTCTCAGACAGCTGGAGGTGCCTGATGTTTTGCATCTGCATTTTAACGGAGCAGGTGGCAATATTGCCGCTGGAAAATACAACGACGGCTCGAAGATAAACAGATGGATTCTCGCTCAACGTCTGGCGGATGGCATGAGAAGGGCCTGGAGCGCCACAGAGAAAGAAGCCGTCGCGGCAGTTTCAGTAGAGTGGTTGGTTCAACCGGTACGTTTGCGTCCTTCTGACAAGAGTCTTGAAGAGGTTAACAAATGGGAAAAAACCAAGGAGAAAGAGGCTCTGCCAGGAATTGTCTCCCGGGTTGCATATATTCAACGATACAGGGATGGCGGAGAAACTGACATCACGTGTTTAAAAATCGGAAAAGCCAGAATAATCGGACTACCCGGAGAGTGTTTTGTAGAATTTCAGCTGTTTGCAAAAAAAATCCGTCCCGATTTGTTTGTAGCAGTTGCTGCCTACGGAGATTACGGCCCGGGCTATATAGCCCCCCGGGAAGCTTATAAACAGGGAGGTTATGAAGTAGAGGTATCGGGTATCTCCCCCGAAGCAAGTGATACTCTGATGCAAGCAATCGAAAGTTTACTAACCCAGAAGTAACCCAGAATTCACAAAAGGAATCAATCATATAATCATCGGCTCCATCACAATCAATCACGATTAGCGTTTTAGGATCGTTTTCATTCTTTTGTACTGCCTGAGTATAAAAATCCTGTCTCCGGAAAATAGTTAAATATTACTAAATTACTTTTTTCTATTAAGATCCTACTTCTAAGTACTTATTTATGCCTATATTTGCATTGTAAAAGCGCATAAAAACGCAATAACTGTTTTTTAGTTATACTTAAATGTATGCGTTGTAGCTGCACCAAACCTAATTGAAATCAAAGACGACAGGATATGCTAAAGGAAGAACGATTTAAGATTATCATGAAACAGATCAATTTGCACAATAAAGTGCTTTCTGTTGATCTGAGCAAATTGTTAAACGTATCAGAAGACACCATCAGAAGAGACTTGAAAGAACTGGCTGATGGCGGACACATTGTCAGGGTTCACGGCGGTGCCATCAGTAAATCCCTGGTCAGGCCTTTTATTGCTGACGTCAATGTTTATTCGATAGAAGAAAAGAGGATTATTGCTGCAAAAGCTGTAAAACTGATTGAAAACAACATGACCTTGCTTTTTGAGGGAGGGACCACTATTTTTGAACTGACGAAGGTTATTCCTGAAAATCTCAACCTCACCATTTTTACCATAAGTCCGCAGATAGCAATCTCTCTTTCGGAGTACAAAAACATAAAAGTATTTACTATTGGGGGGGAATTAAAAAAAGATCATAACATTCATGTAGGTGCTCACACCATTAATGAGTTGCATCGAATAAGATTTGATCTTTGTTTTATGGGAGTAAATGCGATCTCCGTTGAACGGGGAATGACAGATATCGATATGGAGGTTGTTGAGGTGAACAAGGCCATGTTTGAGGTATCGGAAAAGAATGTACTGCTTACAATTGCTGAAAAACTGAATTTATCGCAACGCCATCAGGTATCAGATTTGTCCGACATCGATTTCTTGATCACCGAACTGGATTGTAATAATCCTTTTCTCGACGGATTCCGGAATCAATACAGCCACATAAATATCCATTAGTTTACCACATCAATTTAATAACTAAAAGATTATAACATGACAACAAAAAAAATCAACAGAAGAGGCTTTATTAAAAGCTCATCGATGATAGGTATGGGAGCAGCCCTTGGGCTGTCAGGCTTGCCCTACTCAATGCAATCGCAGACGCGCAGGTCGGCAATTCTTGGTGGAAAACGCTCGTTCAACGGTACCTGGCACGGATGGCCTGTAGTTGGAACTCCAGAAGAAGAAGAGTTGTTAAAAGTATTACGAAGTGGAAAATGGTGTCGTCTGGGCAGTCCCACAGCACCACGGTTTGAAGACGAATACCGGAAAATGACCGGTTCTGGACATGCCCTTGCCACCTCTAGTGGTACCACGGCCTTAACGACGATGCTCGGAGCATTGGATATCGGCCCCGGCGATGAGGTGATCTTGCCACCCTATACTTTTATTGCCACCTACAACGTGATTGTACAAAACTATGCGCTGCCCATTTTTGTGGATACGGATATAGAAAGTTTCCAGATTGATGCCTCAAAGATTGAGTCGGCGATCACTTCTCAAACCCGTGCATTAATGCCGGTACATATTGGCGGATCGCCATTTGATGTGGATACCGTGATGAAGGTTGCCTCCAAGCATAATCTCCCTGTCATTGAGGATGCCTGCCAAGCACATTTTGCCGAATGGAAAGGGAAAAAAGTCGGTAATTTCGGACTGGGAGGGGCTTTCAGTTTCCAGGCTTCCAAAAACCTCAATTCCGGGGAAGGAGGAGCGATCATCACCAACGATAAGGGTTTCTACAACAAATGCTACAGTTTTCACCACCAGGGACAGGGTTCCGATGCGGCAAGCCTTGAACCCGGCTCGGGCACCCGTGGTTCAAACCTGAGAATGACGGAGTTCCAGGCAGCAATCCTTCTGGCGCAGATGACGCGCATCCCTGAACAAATAAAACAACGATCAGAAAATGCTGCATATCTCTCAGGGTTACTTTCCGAGATTCCCGGGATCAAGCCCGCCAAGCTCTATGAAGGGACCACCCGCAGCGCTTTCCATCTCTATATGTTCCGTTACAACAAGGAAGCCTTCGCCGGTATGGATCGCTCCACATTTGTCCGGGCATTAAATGCGGAAGGCATTCCCTGTTCGACAGGTTATACTTCCCTGACCAAAGAGGCCTATGTACATAATCTGGCAAAGAACAAGCACTACCTGAAAATTTACGGGGAGAGGGGAATGAAACAATGGCTCGAACAGATTGCCTGCCCCGTGAACGATAAGTTATGCGAAGAAGAAGCGTTATGGTTTACCCAAACCATGCTGCTTGGTGACAGAAAGAACATGGATATGATTGCCGACGCTATCAGGAAGATATCCCGTGAAGCGAAAGCAATCAGCAAGTTGTAATTTTCCTGTACTTCATTTCAAATTATAAAGAGTTTCAGGTTCAAGAATAAATCACTTCAAACCGTATATTTATGAGAATAAAAACAGTCTTTATTTCTCAACTGATCGTTTTGTTTCTATACCCCTGTTTTTCTCAGGATTCCTACCGGGTGGGTTTTTCCTCTACAAGTCTTGAGCCGGACGATCAGTTTGTCTCACTTACCCTTGCCGGCTATGCTGCTCCTTGGGAAGGCCGATTCACACTGCACTGGAAAGAAAAGGGAACAATGCCCGCTTATTTGGGAATTACCGGTGGAGAAAGCCACCTCTTTTTTGTGGATGGCCAATCGCTGTACCGCAGCAGTAGCAAAAACACTTCTCGATGGGAGAAAATCGGCGATGCAACCGGTATTCGACAAATAGCCGCGGGAACGAACACAATCTATGGTGTTGATTCGGAGGGCCAGCTGAAAAAAAGTGATTTATCCCGGAAAAAGCTCAGGTGGAAAAACCTGGGCCACTGGGATCAACCGGTCCATGCCATTGCTGTTGCAGGAAATAAACTATATCTGGCAGACAAAGAGGGATTATTTCATGTCGCAGACCTTAAAGCCAGGAAACTGAAATGGGAAAAGGCCTCTTTTTTCCCCCTTGAAGATGTAATTTCTCTGGCTGGTGATACTGACAGATTGCTTGCTCTTACCCGGGAAGGGGTGCTTTATCAACAGGGTGGCACCTATCAGCAGGGTAAATGGATCAAGATCGGTTATAAAAACGGTGTAACTGTCCATGAGGATATCAAGGCCCTGGCCCTTGCCGGACACCAATTCTATGGGATAGACAGCTCCAACAGGTTATTTCAGGGAGAACACCGAAGCAGGCAGGAGCTCTCGGCAAGAGCACTCTCCATTGCCACTGCCGATAAAACCGTAATAGTTGTCGCTCTGGACCTGACCGGTATCAATGACTCCTTTACCAACATGGTCAAGAATGAGCTCTATAAAAAACGGGCTCTCCCTCACTCGGCTGTATTTATCAACTCTTCCCATACACACTTTGCCCCGGTCACTCAAAACTGGCCTACCTGGCAGGAGAGCAACCGGATTGCTGACTCCACCTATCTCTATACAGTGGTACGTGAGGCAATTGTAAAGGCGGTGGAAGAATCGATAGACAATGCTAAGCCAGCCGAACTATTCATTGGCAGAGGCAGTGCACAGCTCGGCTACAACAGGAGCCTCAGGGATCATCCGGAGATCTATGATAATGCCGTCGATGTACTTCGCTTCCGTTATCTGCATGATCAAAGCGAAGGATGTCTCTTTATTGCTGCGTGCCATCCAGTATTCAGTTCACCGGAGGATCGTTTTACACTTTCTGCCAACTTCCCGGGGGTAGCGAGAAAAGTGATCGAAGAAAAAAGCGGCATCACCCGTACTCTCTTTTTACAGGGTACCGCCGGGGACATCAATCCGACAGACAATTCAGAATATACGACGGGTGAAAAGTTGGGCAACGAAGTGATGGCTGTGCTGAATCGTCCAATGGAAAAGATCGGTGGGCCTCTCACCTTTTTTCTCGACAGCGTTGTTTTTGATGTACCGGTGAAAAGCAGGGATGAGATCCTGGCCTATACAGGGGATGAAAAAATCAATGCCAACGCCATGCTTGCCGAAAGGAACCAGACCTGGGGTGAGATCATGCTGGATTACCTGAAACGGGGAACGAAGCAATTTCCGATGCCGGTCTATGTGCATACACTGAATGTCGGGAACTGGAAACTGGTGGGCTTCTCGCGGGAAACAACTACACCCTACAGTTTGCATGTAAAGAAGATGTGGCCAGGCCAAATGGTCTCTGTAACCGGTTATACAAACGATGTTTCCAGTTATCTACCTACTCACTTACATATCGAAAAGCGGAATTATGAAGGGATGGATTCCTTTTACTGGTATGGAATGCCCGATACTTATCCGTGGAATGTAGAAGAAAAGATCCTTACTGAAATTAAAAATAACAACCGATAAAAATTTCACACATTTAATATAGATAAACGAACAGGACAACTTATTTTACTCATCAAGACAAATATGGAAAAAATTACCGAACAACCCTCGTTATACAACGATCTGGAGAAGAAAAGTGTAGAAGAACTGACATCTGGATTGATTTCTGAATATAAAAAAATTGCACTGGCAGTTGAGGCTGCCAAGCCGCAGCTCGACAGGCTTTTGAATGCTGTTGTGGAGAAAGTGAAAGCAGGTGGACGGATGATCTATCTGGGAGCTGGCACAGGTGGACGTCTTTCAGTGCTTGATGTACTGGAACTACCCACAACCTTTGGTATGGAAGATGATACCATCTGCGCTGTGCTGGCTGGTGGTATAGACAAACTGATACTGGCGCTGGAAGAGAAAGAAGACGATACCGAAGAGTCATGGCAGATGCTCACCGAAAAGGGTGTCTCATCCCGTGACATCGTGGTGGGCATCTCGGCCAGCGGAACTACACCTTTTGTATTGAGCGGCCTTAAGAATTGCAGAGAAAACGGAATCACCACCTGCTGCATTGTCAATAACCCCGGCTCACCGATCGCGGAAGTCTCTGACTATCCGGTTGAAGTTATCACCGGCCCCGAGTTCGTGACCGGCAGCACCAGGATGAAAGCAGGCACTTCACAGAAGATGGTGTTTGACATGATCAGCACTACGGTCTGGATCCAAATGGGCAGGGTGCTCGACAACAGAATGGTAAACGTGCAGCTGATCAACCGCAAGATTACCGACAGGGCTGTGCGGATTTTGATGGACAAATCCGATATCAGAGACTACGATCAGGCACATACGTTTTTGCTTGAACAAGGCAGTGTAGCCAATGCCTTGAAAACGTTACACCAAAACGGAGGGATTAGAAAGTGATGGATGCTGCACGCAAGAACGCTTATCTCTACCCTTTAATGATTATCGGGGGATTATTTTTTATTTTTGGCTTCGTCACCTGGGCTATCGCCGTATTGATCCCTTATCTGCAGATTGCCTGTGAATTGACATCAATCCAGGCCATGTTGGTCTCCTCAGCCTTCTATATTTCCTATTTTGTGATGGCGATCCCTTCAGGGTATCTACTGAAAAGGATCGGCTACAAGAATGCACTCACATTTGGTCTTGTAAGCATGGCTGTTGGTTCATTGCTGTTTATTCCGGCAGCGATAACCCGTATTTATGCCATCTTCCTCCTCGGACTGTTTGTCCAGGGATTAGGCCTTTCCATACTACAAACCGCATCCAATCCTTACGTGACCATTCTTGGTCCCCGGGAAAGCGGAGCCCGCAGGATGAGCATCATGGGCATCTGCAATGGTGTTGCCGGTATTCTGGGGCCCCTCATCTTGGGATCCATTGTCCTGAAGGATGCAGACGGACTTACTGCTGCACTCGAGACGATGGCCGCTGCCGACAAAGCAGTAGTGCTCGATGAACTGGCCCGCAAGGTGATTGTACCCTACCTGCTGATTGCAGCCTTGCTTGTACTGGTTGCCTTGGCAATCTATTTTTCCTCACTGCCGGAGGTGGTTGAGGAAGAAACGGAGGGGTCGTCCGAGACTAGTTATAGCGCTTCAAAAAAAAGCATTGTTCAGTTCCCACACCTTATGCTAGGCGTCTTCACCCTCTTCCTTTACGTAGGGGTCGAAGTGATTGCCGGGAACACCATTATAGGATATGGCTCTTACCAGGGAATAGCTTTAAGCAGTGCCAAGCTATTCACTTCAATGACCCTCTTTTTCATGCTGACGGGTTATGTTATTGGAATCATCGGTATCCCCAAATACTTCTCTCAGCAGCAGTCACTCATATTTTCCGCACTGCTCGGCATTATTTTCATCATCGCCTCTCAGCTAACCAGTGGTTTTGTGTCGGTACTTTTTATTGCGCTGTTGGGATTGGCTAACTCCTTGATGTGGCCTTCCATATGGCCCCTGGCAATATCCGATTTGGGACGATTCACCAAGACTGGCTCTTCCCTGTTAGTGATGGCTATTTCCGGAGGAGCCGTACTGCCGCTCATCTACGAGCGACTGGCTGGCAGCCTGGATGCACGTCAGGCATACTGGATGGTAGTCCCCTGCTATATGATTATTGCGCTCTACGCTTTGTGGGGACACAAAATCAGAATCAGAAAGAGGTAGCAACAAAAAATAGTTACATAAATTTTAACACCGAATTATTAACTGATATGATACTGATTGCTGATGGAGGATCAACAAAGACAAGCTGGGTGCTGCTGGATCAGACAGGGGAAGTGCTGCAATTTGAGACTGAGGGGTACCATCCTTTTTTCGTGGGGAGTGACTACATCCGTGACTCACTGGAGAAGAAACTGCCAGAAGAGCTGAAAGAGAAGGCCTGTAGTGTTGAAAGAATCTTTTTCTATAGTGCTGGTGGAGGCTATTCTCAGGAGACTGATAGCATCCTTGTAAAAGGAATATCAGGTGTCTTTACATCGGCGCAGATTATTATTGAAACCGACCTGCTGGCTGCTGCCCGTGCACTGTTGGGTGATAAGGAAGGTTTTGCCGCCATCCTGGGCACAGGAACCAATAGCTGTATTTACAACGGGGAAGAGGTGACAGTCAATATTGAATCACTTGGATTCCTGCTGGGTGATGAAGGAAGCGGCAGTTATATAGGGAAGAAATTAATTGGAGATTATATCCGGGAAGTGATGCCTGATACAATCAGGGATGTTTTTTTTCAAACGTATAATCTCACCGGTACGGATTTGTTGAACAAAGTTTATGAACATCCTTTAGCCAATCGTTACTGCGCCTCCTTTGCAAAATTTGCAGGCGATCATTTACAGGAGGACTCCTATTATGAACACCTGATAGTCAGCGCCTTTCGGGATTTCTTCCGGAATATTGTAGTCCTGTATCCCAACTACCGGAAATACAAGTTTAACTGTGTCGGTTCCATCGCTTACTATTTTCGCGAACTCCTGGAAAGGGTAGTTATTGAACAGGGCATGCTACTGGGAATTATTGATAAAGATCCGATAAAGGGATTGATTGCCTATCACCGAAAAGATCTGTCATGAATAAAATTCTTTCTGTCATATTCTTTTTTCTGATATCTATCTCTGCCCTGCCACAGACCGACTCATTAAGGATTGTGGCCTTTGGCAATTCCACCACTGCCTTTAGAAAAGGGGTGGATAAAGTCTATTCGGTCAGGTTACAAGAGAAACTTACCCAGGCTGGCATTTGTGCTTGTGTAGTCAATTCAGGGGTTGGAAGCAGCCATACCGGGTCAATTAAAGATAATGATTTTGCAAAGGTAAAACACGGGATGGATCGGTTTAAAACCGATGTGCTGGATCTCCGACCCAATTGGGTAATTATTAATTTCGGACTGAATGATGCTTATCAGGATGAGGGAATCAAAGGCAAACCAAGGATACCTTTGGTAAAATACCGTGAGAACCTTGAATATTTTATCAAAAAAATAAAAGATCAAGGGGGAAATGTAATCCTCCTCACGCCGAATCCTTTGGGTAGCAGGTATGAGCAGTTCAGAAAAAGCCAGGTAGAGAAGTATGCCAACTGTGTACGGGCTATCGCCAGAGAACAAAAGGTGGCGTTAGTTGATTCCTGGGAATTGTTCAGCCGACATGCTTCTGCAACCCATGTCGCGGGTGATATTGATTTTCTATACCTAGACGGTATCCATCCCAATGATCTGGGACATGAGCTGATTGCAGATGCATTATTCCGTTCGTTAACTCATTTTTTGAGTAATGAATCTGAAAACTTCCGGAATAATGCGGAATAGTGTTGAAAACAATACAATCATATATAACCGGTGTTTAAACAATTTTTCGGGACAGAAAGCTTATACCATAGGGTTAAAAATATAAGTATTACATGAAAACAATTATCAACAGAAGAGATTTTATCAAAAGTTCCGCACTGGTTGTTGCCGGAACAGGATTGGGGAATCAACTTTATTCTGCTGTTGCAGAACATCCATTTCTTTCCATCACTCCGGATCAGAGACTGATTACAGCTCCAGATATCCCTTTCCGACCCAGACGGGTTGCCAGCTGGTGGAATACACTGGATGATTTGCTTTGGTCGCAAAAGGTCATTAAAGACAAGGTGAAAAGGAGGGCAGAAGGTTTTGCCAGCGCCCATATTGATACAGCCATGAACTATGGTTTTCATGTGAGATTTGACTATTCAAACTATTTCGGTCGTCTGAATGAATACTTTCATTTCGTGAAGGAGGAACTGAACCAATACGATATTAAATTTATCGAGCATTATTCCTGTAATCATGTACACCGTCCGAGGGGAAAAGAAGAGCGGGAGAAACTGCACCGGACACATCGTCATCATGTTCTGCTGTTTCATGATCCGGAAGCTGCGGAGCATGCACAATATGAAGGGCATCTCTTCAGGGATCTTGTTGAGGTAGATATCATTGATGGTAGCAGAGGGTATGCACGTCAATACCAGATGGAGGCTTTCTGTCACAACAACCCGGGGTTCCTGGATATGCATCAGAAATACCTGGAGCGCCTCATCAAAGAAGTGGACTTTGATGGTTATGAAATCGATGATATGTGTGACTATGTGGGTCTTAGGGCTTGTGGTTGCAAATATTGCAGAGAAAGATTCAAACGCGATTATGGACATGAGTTTCCCCCGGTAACCGACACGAATTTCTGGGGAGATATTACTAAACCAATGCTCCAATGGGGTAACTATGGCAATCCTGTGTTCAGGGACTGGATAAAAATGAAGGATGATATTATTGCCGATCATGTAACAATGGTAAAAAAGGTTATTGGCAATAAACCGCTCTTCACCTGTTGTTCGAGCACCGGACCCATCATACTCAATTCAATATCTCTTAACCTCGAACGTATTGCAGATAAACTCGATTTTTATATGTTGGAGAATGTGGGGATCAACATTCGCTCCGTAAACTGGGGAGAAATGGATGCTGAAGCACTGCAACAGAAAGATATTGCAGAGAAAAGAGGTAATTCTCCCGCAATTGCCCTGAGCTACACCATTTATCCCGACGGTGGTTATCTGGGATGGAGCCTTGCACGCTTCTGGGGAGTGGCTAACTGGGCAAGCACATTTCAGCATCGGGTTTACGAAGAGGACCCTGCCGATTCTATGGAGACAGAAGATATGATCCGCCCTTACAACAATTGGGAAATGAAGCTCAGCGATCTCAATCACCATCAATCGAAAGATCTTCCGGAAGTTAGATTGGTGTACAATTATTATTGCAGGATTAACGGCTGGAAAGACCAAAAAGGTGTAGAACACTGGAATAAGACAAAAATGTGGTCAAAAAAATTTCTAGAAAATAATATTGGTTATAGAATTCTCAGATACAAAGAATTATCGGATGTAAATTGTCTGCTTTCAGAAAAGAGTCCGCTCTTGCTCGATGGTGTGGCATCCCTATCTGACAACCAGTATAATGCCATTGAAAAATATGTATCCAGGGGAGGTACACTCTGGGTCTCTCTTCCCTTTGGCACCCACGATGAGAAAGGAAACCTAAGGAAGAAACCCCTTTCCGATATATTGATAAACAGCAAGCGGAAAAATCTGAAACTGATAGATTCAATTTCTGATAACGACAATGTATTTCAGCAATTTGTTCTGGACAAGTCCTTTTCACCGATAGTACGTCAGGTCTCTGGCGATATCGGTTGGGTAGTAAGGTTACGTGATTACAAAGGGAAGAGAGTGATTCATTTTATGAATACCAATATGAAAGCAGTTCCCCATCCAACTGTAAAAGATATCGGTCAATCACCCGTATTAAGTAGAATTGAATCGAGTATTAAAAATAACGTATTGAAGTTTGAGATTGACACAAAACAGTTTGATATTACAAAACTAAATCTGTATAGCCCTGAATTAGGAGATCAGTCAAGGGAAATCCATCTTTCCCGGGCACGGGGAAAAACAATCTTGGAAGTGGATTTGACTGGAATCAGAGTTTATGCCGTAGCACAATAATTAAAACAGTAAAACGATGAAACGTAGAGATTTTATTCAGAGTATCGCAGCAGCTAGCTTGATGGCCAATGTCCCTCAATCTCTTTTCGCTGAAAAGAGCGGAAAACAAAAAAATGATTTTATCTGGGCCAATCTCCTTCACTTGAGCTACAACATGTGGGAAGATCACACACCTGCACCTTATCAGGACTCAGTTTTCACGGGTAATGATTGCCGGGAAGCCTATCTTTGGGCACATAAATATCACCCTGATCTTTCATTTGATAAAAAGATGTGGGATCGTTTATTAATCAGAATGGCTGATGTGGGGATGAATATGGTTTTAATTGATTTGGGAGACGGTGTAAAATACGACAGTCACCCGGAAATTGCGGTTAATGGAGCCTGGAGCCCCTCCCAATTGAAAAAAGAATTAAAGACAATTCGTGAACTTGGATTGGAGCCCATACCCAAACTAAATTTTTCAACAGGACACAAAGCCTGGTTGGGACCCTATCAACGCATGATCTCCTCTGATACATATTATAAGGTATGCTCCAACCTAATTCATGAAGTGATCGATTTATTTGATAAACCCCGTTTCTTCCACCTCGGGATGGACGAGGAGACTGCAGAAAACCAAAGAACACATCAAAATGTGGTGGTACGACAGGGTGACCTTTGGTGGCACGACTTCTATTTTCTGACTGAACAAGTTGAAAAACAGAATGTCCGTTCTTGGATCTGGTCTGATTATGTATGGAGTTTTCCGGATGAATTCTTTAAGAAGATGCCAAAATCTGTACTCCAGAGTAACTGGTACTATGGGACTCAGTTTGAAAAGTTTGACAACGCTTTGAATGAAAAATATGTCAGGATATACGATCGGCTTGAAGAGCATGGTTTTGACCAAGTACCAACGGGCAGCAACCACAGTAATGATATAAATTTCAGAGAAACAGTAACATATTGTGAAAAGAAGATTGCCCCGGAGCGACTGAAAGGTTTTATGCAGACTGTATGGAGACCAACACTTCCTGCCTGTCAACAAAAACACATCGATGCAATTGATCAGGTTGCAGAAGTGATTCGGAACCGTAGCTGAAACAGAAAAAACAGTAGAAATTAATGTGCTTTTGTTGAGGATATTTGCGTATTTTGAGGGATGGGTTGCGTAATTAGAAAATAAATTTAATCAATTGTATTCTATATTTGTCATTGAGGGGAAGCATCATTTTTAAAGGTCAAATCTGTGTTTAATTCTTCAGTAAAATGTTTTTCGGCATAGTGTAATTTTAAGTTGGTATTTAAACAAAAACGACTAATTCTACAAAAAACAAATGAAGATGTGCCATTGATTTATCACTCTGATGAAAAACTTTTCCCATTACATAAACATAGTCCATGGACAAGTGAATGGCATTCTAAAACAATTTTTTTTACCGGAGTACTTTAACGTAAATTATTTAATAACAAAACTGTTAGTAGATAACGCATTAAGAAAATCCTCGATTCCTCTATGAAAACACCGGAACATATGTATTTAGATAGAAATTAGAAAATGTAAACGGAAATCCGCTAGCAAGATCAGCCTTTCTCCCGGATAATCAACTTTTTTGTCTTATAAGCCTAAAGCGGTTTTTAGGACTAATCACACTTAAAAAATAACAAGTTTAATTAATAAAAAGTAATCAACATGAAAAGTAATGAAATCAGTCGTCGTCGCTTTATAGGTACATTAGCTGCCGCCACAACAGGGGTAGCAGTATCGGGCATTACGCCCGTTTTTGGAAATTCCCGGGACACTTCGGATAAGCTTGCCCTTCTCGGTGGAACCCCTGTCCGGGGGAATAAGAAATGGCAGACCTGGCCGCAATGGGATGCTGAAAAATTCAATCCTAAAATGAACGAAGTGATGGGTAACCGGGTTTGGTCTCGGAGCCGCAAGGTTGCTGAATTTGAAAAAAAGTGGGCAGAAATGCACGGGTCGAAACATTGTCTCACTACGGTTAATGGTACTAACGCTTTGAGTGCAGCATGGATGCAATCGAATATTGGTCCTGGCGACGAAGTAATCTGTTCCCCTTATACCTTCAGCGCTTCAATTTTCGGCATCCTCTATAAAGGGGCCATGCCGGTTTTTGCAGACATTGATCCGGAGACATTCCAGATTGATCCCAAACAGATAAGGAAAAAAATTACTCCTCGGACCAAGGGTATTTTACCAGTTCATATTTGCGGATATCCATCTGATATGCCAGAAATTATGAAGATTGCCAAGGAACATAATCTGTTCGTTGTGGAAGATGCTTGTCAGGCTCACTTGGCAGAAATCGGAGGTAAAAGAGTCGGAACATTCGGTAATGCCGGTTGCTTCAGCTTTCAGGCATCGAAAAACCTTCCTATAGGCGAAGGAGGAGGAATCCTGACTGACGACACCGAATATTTTGACCGGCTGTATTCGTACCATAATTTCGGCTACGCATCAGGGTCTGTATCCGGGCAAATAAGTTCTATTTCGGCGCTCATCCTGGCAAACAAAATTCGTATGGCTGAGTACCAGGCTGTAATTGGATTGTGTCAGTTGGAAAAACTCGAAGAGCAACACAAAATCAGGAACGAAAACGGAGCTTACCTGAATGAGAAACTTGCTGCCTATCCCGGTATCACACCGGTCAAATTGCACAAGGGTGCAACAGCGGCTTCCTATTACATTTACTCCATGGTTTACAACCAGGACAAACTTGACGGACTGCCGCGTCAACGGTTTATCGAAGCGCTCAGTGCCGAAGGTGTTCCGGTAGGGACCGGTTATCCGAACGATCCTCTTTACGGTCAGCCGATGATGCGTGAGGTATTCAAATCCGAAATTTACCAAAAGGTTTACACTGCAGACGAATTGGATTTTGAAAAATATAAGCAAAAAAATCACTGTCCTTCCTTGATTAAAACTTACGGTTCAGCACTTTGGATTTGGAATGGCGGACTCATGCTCGGAACGAAATCCGATATGGACGACATTATCAACGCTGTAGATAAAATCCATAACAACGTTGCGAAACTCAAATAAATACAAGAACTGCGTAATATTTTGCACACAGGTTGTCTGCTCCGGCTATACAAGATAGTCGCATGCCCGGTTTGAATGGAAATATATCGACGGTTAGATTCTACCAAAATTTTGGGGATACGTTTGAATGATTTTTCCGTATTGAAAACCTGGCATGCGCCGGAGTATATCTTCGCCGAAAACACATGGCTGAAGCAGTAATTATTCTGTCAACCACAAATACATTACAGAAACGAGGTATGAGATTTTGCATTATCCTTTTTTCCTTTTCTCTATTACACTCATTTATTGTGAACGCACAGGACACTTTTAAATGGACATTAGAGCAGGAAACGGCAGCGTGGTCACCGAGAGATTCACAGGGAGAAGTTGTACATAACGGATATATGTGGATATTGGGTGGGTGGCATAACTCATACGAAGCTCCTCCCCGAGATGTATGGCGATCGAAAGACGGCAAGAACTGGGAGCTTGTATTTAGAAATGCTCCATGGATACACAGTGATTTACCTATGAGCATATCTTTTAAAGGTAAAATGTGGATGATGGGAGGCTGGTACAATGGCCGCTTAGAAAACCGATCGGCCAGCCATATGGTTTGGTCTTCTCAAGATGGTAAAGATTGGAATTTGGTTACCCAAAATGCAGAATGGACTCCGCGATGTGCCGCAGCAATAGTTTCTTTTCAAAACAAGTTGTGGATATTAGGAGGAACTACAGACTATTATTATGGTAACAAAAATAGTCTTTTGAATGATGTTTGGTGCTCGGATGATGGAAAAAATTGGACACTTGCAACAAAAAATGCGGAATGGTCACCCAGAGCTTTTCATCAAGCTGTCGTATTAAATGATCGGATTTATGTAATGGGTGGAGGAAACTATGACCCGGAATATTGGGGTTATAATGACGTTTGGAGCAGTTCGGATGGTGTTCATTGGCAAAAAGAGACTGAAAATGCACAATGGCACGAACGAATATGGTTTTCTTCAGTAGTATACGGAGGGTATATGTGGATGATAGGAGGTTGGTCGGGAAACCCTTATAAGAATTGGGATGATGTTTGGTATTCAAAAAATGGTAAAGACTGGAAAGAGTTAAAAACGGAAGGATCAAAATGGAAGGAAAGACACGAACATGCTGTTTTTGTATTTCAAAATAAAATATGGATAGCCGGAGGAATGATCCCGCCGTTAAGCAATGATGTCTGGTCTCTGGAACTTCCTTCCGATTGGTAATGTAATACAAAGGAAAAAAATGCATTTGTTCCAGACCGGCTTTACAAACATCTATTTTTTATTTTAATAAAAATTTACTTTTTGAGGACAAACTTGAATTTATTAAATGGTTGAATACCTCTATGGTGATATTACGATTATTTATATTTTTGATTACTGTATCAATCGCAACTTCCCTTACTGCATCCGAGGGTATACGCATCATCCTTTTTACGATTGATGGGCTCCATTGGAAGGCACCTGAGAAATTAAGGATGCCTGTTTTAAATCAATTGAGAAATGAAGGTGTTTATGTGGAGAAATCCTATATGATTATCCCCCATCACCCTACTGTGGGTGATTACAGCAAATACAACAGCTGTTCTTTTCCTAATCCCATGCTACACCAGGGATCTCTGTTTATCTCATCCGAAAACAAGATGGTACAGGAGGTTGTATCCACAAAACACACCTCTGCTTTTGTCGTGAACACCTCAGCCTATCGATCTGTGGCCCGGGGGTTCAACACAAGCATTATGGATTCAAATTTATCTGACAAAGATGTGGTAAATAACGCAATCATGTTGCTAGATAATCAGGATATCCGTTTTATGCGGATTCATCTTCAATCACCCGGCACCAACGGTGAATCGGTAGCCTTGCATAGCGCAGATAAATCATACAGCAACAACATCTGGGCTCCAGGATCTCCTTACATGGATGCGATAGAAAGTGCAGATAAACTCCTAGGTGATTTCGTTTCTTTTTTAAAGGAATCCGGCAAATGGGCGAATACTATTTTAATTGTCACATCCGATCACGGACAGAGTGACAACGGATGGCACCCTATGCTGGATGAGAATAGTTGGATAACACCCTTACTATTTGTTGGAAAAGGAATCGCCAGAAATAGAGAATTACCCTATTTTGAACATACCGACCTTGCTCCAACCATATTGTGGTTATTGGGTATGCAACCGCTAAAGACCGAAAGCGGAAAAGGAATTATCATTAGAGAAATTAAAGAGGAATATAGTTCAGGTGGTTTTTATCATCCACGTTTTATAAAAAAAATTAATCAACAGATTAAAGAATACAGCATTCTCCTTGCAAAATTGACTTTGGCATCTGATAAAAATTTTGCAATTGCCAATGTAGTTGCTTCTCTCGAAAACCAGAATCTGACACCTGAGCCTTTCTATCATCAGGACCGGATTATGGAATGGCACAATGCAGGATCGGCTGAACACTTGATAGAAGCAAATGAATTAATTTTGAACCGAATGCGGGAATTGGTAAAAAAGAATTCTTTATGATTATAAGAACAAAATATACTTTGAAAAACTTATTTCATCGTCTTGTCAAGATTGTTGCTTTATTTCTAGCGTTGTTTTTTATCACGTCGCTTTATGCGCAAGATAGTTTCCAGTTGGAAAAGCAAAAGGCTTTTGAGATTGTCTTCGGCGAAGCTACAATACTTGACCCGGTTATGGTGGAGAAGATAAAAAACGATACTCCCGGCAAACGCCATTACGTAGATGCAGACAACGACGGTAAGCCCGAAGAGGTGTGGTTTATCGATACCGACGCAAGACACAACGATCGCAACAGACCTATTCTGGTGAGGGTGATCGATGAGAATAATAATCTGGAGTTCGGCAAAGAGCCCGACAAATTTGGTGATTTATGGGTCGCCGACTGGCATGCGGATGGATTAGTAGATGCTGTTATAGGATATGAGGATACCGATAGTGATGGTGATCTGGATCAGATGGGGATGTATTTCGTGGACCGAAGAAACGGTTTGCGTGTCTGGTGGTTTATTGATGATGGTGATGATAACCTGCTCGGATATGATGTTGACTATTACTATTACCAGATTCCCTGCCAGGATCATACCCATTTCGGAGGAAACGAGAGCCTGATATCCATGTATTTTGATCCCGAAAAGAAAATCTGGACTCCTTTTTGGGAGAATCCTTTTCTTTTCTATGATGATGACCAGGATGGAATTACCGAAGAGGTGGTACGCATCGAAGGTGAAGGTGACATCATGCGTTTCCTGAGATGGAGCTTCAATGTCAATCCCCGGGAAGGAGAGCTGCGCAATTATGACGTGGGGATTACTGCATGTGCTCCCGGTTGGAGTATCACCAAGGAGAGGAACAGCGATTTCTCCTTCCGTCTGGCAGATGACCAGACCGAGACCTTCCAGGTGAGAGGCTTCCCCACCGGCTCGGTCGTGAAACGATCCACTGCCAGGGAGAGTCTGCAAGCGATTGAGTGGACACGTGTCTTGATGACATGGGATGAGATTGACCTCAATACCGCCTGGGACAGACCGGGAGACAAGATAGAGAGATGGGAGGGAATCATTTCTGCCGGATATAAAGAACCCGGTTATTATATGCCTCAGGTAGGGGGACCTGATTGCGGACCTTACAACAAACGATACGAACTTGTTACCGATCCAGTCGGCCAGAATAGCTTTTACTTCAATCCTTCTGACAAAAAGATACATATCAGGGGAAGCAGTAAAACCTGGATCAACGTTGACTTTAACGGTGACCTGAAGACGGATATGTATTATCACTGGAAAGACAGAGACCTGGACGGTATTGCAGAACGACTCGAGATTGATCTTGATGGTGATGGGGTAGTGGATGATTCTTTCGACTTGCATATCAGTGATATCAGTGTTATTGGTTGGAACTTCACCGACTTTAACAAAGTGCATGTTCCTGTCTTGGAAAATGAACCTGAAAACAAGTATTATCTGATACAGGCACTATTTGAGGCTTTGCGCAAGAGGGGTGGCGGAAATGAAACGGATGCTGTTTGGGTATTTCTCCAGAACAGGCTCAAGGGAAATGGTTTTAACGATGAGTTGGCCGAACGTATGATTGTGAGTGATGAATCAGTGTTGTACTACCTTATGCTGGTACAGGATAGGCTGATAGGTCAACTCAAACAAGGTAGCATGGGAAGTGATTCATTCTGGAAGCGGTTCAACAGTGCAAGAAGTGCCGGAGATACCCGGAAAATGACGAAGGAAGTTAATCGCACCTTCAATACAGAGGATCCTGCTGTGGAGTACGAAACATGGGTCAACGGTTTGCGGGCAAAGGAAGAGAAACAACGCGTTGCCTGGGATAACCAGTGGCTTCCACCCAACTGGGGATGGGAATCGGAGAAAGTTGCTTTCCGTTTCTATGATGGTCATTTTGATCTATTCGGCAAAAGAATCGATACCCTCATATATCCCAGGATTAGAGAAGGGAAAAACTACCACAAGGATATTAATAAGTGGGGGATGGATATTCTTCATGTCGGAAAGACAAGTGGAATAGGTGGATTAACGCTCTATGTCAATGGGAAAGCTTTTCCCTTAAGGAATGAAAAACAGCCCGGTGATCCGGTTTTCACCTCAAAACTGATTGAGGAATCAAACAACCTGATAAGGCTGGAATTTGTGACCGAGAATGTGGGGCCTGCGAACAATCCCTACACCGTCAGAATTCAGCCTTCAATCAATGCCGGCAAGAATAATTCGGATGTGTATATCTTTATAGAAGGCGGTCGTATGGATGACAAAATTGAACTGGGTATCGGACTTACCCGGCTAAAGGAAGAAGCCTTTTATTGTGACAATGAAAAAGGGTATATGGCCAATTGGGGAATACAAGAGCCTGAAATTGGATGGATAGGTTTGGGTATTTTATTTGACCAGAAAAAATATATGAGAGTGGAAAACGATAAGGATGAACACAGGGTTGTCTTACAGTACCAGAAGAATGAGCCACTGACTTATCAAATCAAAGGCATGTGGCTGAAAGGTGAGCGTTTTCCTATTTCTGTATCTCCAAACGACTGGTTCAAGCTTTTGGAAAAATCAACAAATTAGTAGGAAATAGGTATTTTATATCACATTCACGTTTGTTTTCATTCGGTATCTCACTGATTATTTATCATTTATACGATGGGACACTCTTTGTTTGAGTGTTCATTTTTTTTAATGGTCTCTACTACCAAAAAAATGGAAGAAAATACATAGCTGTCAGCTAGATGGATTGGTTCATCATGAAAATTCTTGGGATTATTTTGACCATTCTGCGGTATTTGAGGGAAGGTCTTCGGAAATCTATGTTTGGCTTTTTCTTAAAATCCTTTTATTTGCATCTGGTATTATATAAATTAAAAAAAATTGGAAAGATCAGCTTAACATAGATGCTTCACGAGATAGGGGAAGATTACCCGCTGGAGACAACTGCATCATCTATCCAGGTTACAGGAAGCTCTATACTTCGATACGATTTGAAGCGATGAGAGATGGCATTGATGATTACCAATTATTGAAGATGGTGGAAGAGAAAGATTCAACAAAGGCAAGAGAATTTGCCAATAACCTTGTTATTGATTTTGATCAATACGACAACAGCGTAACCCATTTCAGAAAGATCAGAAAGCAGATACTTGAATTTCTGTCAAAATAATATTTTTCCCTATGAATAGCAGAAAACACCTCTTGTCTCTCATAATCTGGTCAGCAGTTCATCTTATATCAGCCACCCCTCTCAATTATCGTGATTGCTACGTACTGCAGAATGGTGATTCACTGGTTGTTGGTAATACCTGCATCAGACGTGTCTATGAGTTGAACAACGGCAATCTGATTACACGTTCGCTTCATAACGAGATGAGTGGTTTCTCGTGGGAATCACAGACAACTACTCCCGATTTAACCCTACCTGGTTACAACAACCCTGCCTCACTGATTTCTTTGAAAAGTTATGTCGTCCCCGAAACTATGTCTCAGGAATCCTATCTGGAAACGGAGATCATTTTCCAGATCGATCAACTTTTCATTAAGCAGATAATTCGCCTCTATCCCGAAACACCTGTTGTGGGAAATGATTTCTACTTCAAAGGTAAATCTCAAAACAGCAGATGGTACGACAAGCAATTTTTTGCTGATCAGTTAACCGATGTGCGGTTTGTGGCCACAGGAAAAGCCTCATCCAAAATGCCCGTGCTGGAGAGCATCCATCTTGGGGGTAAGCATTGGCAGTATAAAATCGTTAGCCAGTATGAAATGACCGATCATCTCAACAGCTTGGTGACAGTTGAAGAGCATCAGGCATACCACCCGAGGCTCTATAAGGGAAACCTTCTGTTTGCCCTTAACAATGAAAAAGAAGAGGGGTTTTTTTTGTTAAAAGAGTCACCCTCTTCACTGGCGCAGTTGAAGTATACCAATGCCGATTTTTTGGCATCATACGGTAATGTACGCATAATAAGTTCGGGTATCGATGAGGATGATATTAGCGCTGACAAATGGACCAGTAGTTACTCTACAGTTTTGGGTCTCTTCTCAAAAAGCGAATACAATGCCCTCTTGGGACTCAAAAAGTATCAGTCACGAATCAGAAAGGTGATTCCGGATAGAGACGAGATGATCATGATGAATACCTGGGGTGATAGAGGTGTGGGAAAACGTATCAATGAAGCATATATACTCAGAGAACTGGAACTTTGTCATCAGCTTGGGGTGACCCATTTTCAGATAGATGACGGTTGGCAAACAGGCAAAAGTCCTGCAACAACGCAGAATGGTTCGTTCGACAATATCTGGGAAAGATCAGATTACTGGAAGCCCGATCCTACAAATTTCCCCAACGGATTAAAATATGTGGTTAAAAAAGGAAAGGTGCTGGGTATTGAGGTCTGCATCTGGTTTAACCCCAGTTATACAAATAACTATATCGACTGGAAACGCGATGCGGAGGCATTGATCTATCTTAATCAACAATATGGCATCAGGACATTTAAAATTGACGGATTAAGGATTCACAACAAAATCTCGGAAGAGAGAGTAGACAGTTTGCTCTCTACCGTCGCTAAAGCCTTGAGCTACGATGTAGTTTTCAACCTGGACGTGACTGCAGACAAACGGTTTGGTTTTCACTTTAAGAATAAATACGGAAATATCTTTCTGGAGAACAGATATACCGACTTTGGAAACTATTACCCTTATTGGTCATTGCGTAACCTATGGAGCCTTTCCAAATATGTTCCAACCAGGAATCTTCAGATTGAGTTTCTCAATAAATGGAGAAACAGAGAGAAATATAATGATCCTTTTGCGCCGGAACATTATGATTTTGAATATCTTTTTGCAATCACAATGATGGCACAGCCTTTAGCATGGATGGAAGCACAAAACCTACCTGAAGAAGCATTCGGGCTGAGCCCAGTAATCAAAATATACCGGGAGATTCAGTCTGATTTACATAACGGTTATATCCTCCCCATTGGAGATATACCCTCTGGCAGGTCATGGACTGGTTTCCAAAGCATTAATAACGGATACGGCTATTTCTTAATCTTCAGAGAAAACAATGAAGAGTATACTGCCGCAATTGAGACATGGCTGAAACCCGGTACAGCCGTCAAAATAAAAAAAATATTAGGCAAAGGCGAAGATTTCCAGACAATAACGGATGAAAATAGCCAGATTATCTTTAAATTAGCAGCGGCGAACAGTTACTCATTGTACAAATACAAAATCATTCAATAAATAATATGAACAGACGGAAATTTTTCAAAAAAAGTGTGATAGGTAGCGCTTCCCTGATGACACTAAATGGTTTTGGTAACCAAAAAGCCTGGGCTTTTAATAAAATTGACATAAAACCTGCCATTCTGGGTGGTGAGAAATCATTTACAGGCCAATGGCCCAAATGGCCAATATGGAATCCTGCGACCGATGAGAAGCAACTTCTCGAGGTCATGCGCAGCGGCGTTTGGTCGAGGAGTAAGGTTACAGACGAGTTTGAAAAAAAATGGGCACAGTTGCTGGGTGCTAAACGCAGCCTGGCAGTTGTCAATGGAACCAATGCATTGAACACTTCTCTTGCCCAGTTGGAGATTGGTTGGGGCGATGAAGTGTTGGTTACGCCCTATACCTTTATTGCTTCTGTATCCAGTATTCTGTTTAATGGCGCAATACCTGTATTCGTGGATGTAGATCCTGAAACATTCCAGATGGATCCCGATAAGATTGAAGAGAAGATAACACCTCACACCCGGGCAATTCTTCCGGTTCATATTCTCGGCCTCCCGTGTGATATGGAAAGAATCATGAAAATTGCTGCAAAACACAACCTGTTGGTCGTGGAGGATGCATGTCAGGCATGGTTGGCCGAAATTAACGGGAAGAAGGTGGGAACATTCGGAAAAGCAGGTTGTTTCAGTTTCCAAAATTCCAAAAATATGGCAATGGGGGAAGGAGGCGCAATCATCAGTGATGATGATGCGTTTATGGATCGCTGTTATTCCTATCACAATTATGGCAATCCACACGGAACCACGGCAGGACAAATTGGAGCCGGCACTGTGATGATCGGCACCAAGCTTCGTATCACGGAGTATCAGGCAGCAATTGGGTTGGCACAGCTGAAACGGCTTGAAGCTGAGACTGAATTGAGAAACAAAAATGCCACCTACCTCCAATCACTCATCGGTGATATACCCGGTATATCCCCTTATAAGTTATATAAAAATGTAACAAAAGCTGCATACCACCTTTTTCCCTTCAGATATCACAAGGAATATTTCAAGGGATTATCGAGAGCTGAATTCCTGAAAGCATTGCAGGCTGAAGGCATACCTTGTTCTGCCGGGTATAGTGAGTTGAACAAAATGCCTTATTTGAAAAACGCTTTTGAGAGCAAATATTTTCAGAAATTTTATCCAACAGAACGGTTGAATTATGAAAAATATGCGCAAGCAAATAAATGTCCTTTGAATGAGAAGCTTTGTAATGAAGAAGCGGTATGGATTTCCCAGAGTCTACTTCTCAGTTCAAAATCAGACTTAGATAAAATTGCGGGAGCAATAGAGAAAATTCAAAAACATGCAGAGCTTATAGTAGCTAAAACAAAATAACCACTAGTTGATGAAGAAAATAATTATACGGATTGGATTACAACTATTTTTCCTGTCGTTTTTTATATTACAGTTGCAAGCTGTGAATGATAACGAGGAAAAATATACCTGGAAAATCGGCACGGGACGAACCGTGATTACCCCAAACGAACCCACATGGATGGCCGGTTATTCCAGTCGCACTTCCCCGTCGGAAGGGAAATTGCATGACTTATGGGCTAAGGCTCTCCTGCTGGAAGATGCACGAGGCAATCGTTCCTTGCTTATTACGATGGACATACTGGGTGTTTCAAAGGATTTCTCGGATGAGGTGAGAAATCTGATAAACCGTAAATACAACCTGAACAATTCGCAGATAATTCTGAGCAGTTCCCATACACACTCCGGACCTGTCATCTCTCGCGCATTGCAGTATATCTATCCAATGACTGAGCAGGATTGGAAGGTTGTGGACAAGTATACAGAACAACTGAAAGAGAAGCTGGTTGAGTTGGTTGACCAGGCGATAAAAAATCTACAACCGGCGCACATTTATACGCAAAACGGTATTACACGCTTTCAGGTGAACAGGCGTAACAACAGGGAAAACAGCATTACACCTACCACTGAACTGAAAGGCCCCAACGATTATGCTGTGCCGGTCATTAAGATCGAATCACCGGACAAACAATTACTGGCTGTAGTTTTTGGTTATGCCTGCCACCCTACAACATTGTCCATCAATATGTTCTCCGGAGATTATGCCGGGTTTGCCCAGCTGGAACTGGAGAAACGCTATCCGGGTGTAACAGCCATGTTCTTTCAGGGCGCCGGTGCTGACCAGAATCCTCTTCCCCGAAGAACCGTTCCTCTGGCAATTCAGTATGGCAAGCAACTTGCTGCCACTGTCGAACGGGTTCTTTCTGAAGAGATGCCTCAGCAGGAGAGCAATCTGATCACAAGGTATTCCGAAATAGATCTTTTGATCGATGACCCTCTTCCAACAGAAGAACTACAAGTTATAGCCAAAGGTAGTGATTATCAGGCCAGATGGGCTAATGGCATCATCAGTGAACTGAAAACTAAGGGCCATTTGATTAAATCTTACCCGTTTCCTGTTGGATACTGGCAAATTGGCCAACAGAAACTGTTTATTCTCGGAGGAGAATCTGTGATTGCATACAGCGTGAAATTGAAACAGACTTACGGGGAGCAGATTTTTGTGATGTCATATGCCAACGATGTTATGGGTTATATACCTTCCGAAGTGATCCTCGAAGAGGGAGGATATGAGGGTGACACCTCACAACGGGTTTATGGTTTACCTTCCAAATGGAGTAAATCAGTAGAATCAAAGATTATTAGCGAATTAAAAAATATTACAACAAAATAAAATCATTATCATTTGAAAAGATTAACATCATGAAGAAAAATTTTTTGTTTTACAGTGCTATACTATTACTAGCGTTGTTTTTTACTCAATGCGTTCAACAAAACAAGCAAGCAAATCTAAGTGAAATTTCCTCTGGGAATCAAACCGATACAATGATTGCCAAACGGTATTTTTCAGGTTTTGAGGATGCACACGATACCTATAATGCAATTACGGAAGCAAGCGACGGAAAGATTTACTATATCCTCTCCTCTACTCGTCACGATGTGGGCGGTCAGATGTATTCATATGATCCTCAGCTAGATAAAACAGAGTTTATAGCCGACCTATCTGAAGCATTGGGAGAGAAAGAACAAAACTACATTGCGCAGGGAAAAAGTCATACCGAATTTTACGAACATGACAATAAACTGTACTTCTCAACTCATGTAGGTTACTACGAAATGATTGACGGTGCGGAACATTTGCCGAAAAATGCACCGGAAGGCTACAAGCTTTACCCGGGTGGTCATTTTCTCTATTATGACATGAGCACCAAAAAACTGGTAAGTCTCGGACTTGCCCCCGACGGAGAGGGGATTCTCACCATGACCATGGACAAAGAGAGGGGACACCTTTATGGTATTACCTGGCCTAAAGGATATTTTATCGACTACGACCTCAATACCAACAAGATGAACAATTTAGGCCTTGTTAGTGAACAGGGAGAAAACGGTGTAATCGGGAAAGACTACAGGGTGCTCTGCCGCTCTATGTTCGTAGATCCAAGGGATGGCAATGTCTATTATTCTGTTGCCGAAGGAGACATCTATTATTACCATCCTTCCGATCCTCAACTGAAAAAAATGGATGGAGTGGATTTGAGACTCGATTATTTTGGGAAATTTGATGCCAGTGATGCCGGCAGTATGGGATATAACTGGAGAAAAATATACTGGTACGAACCGGAAAATAAAGCATACGGCGTGCATGGCAACTCCGGTTATCTTTTCACCTTTGATCCCCTTAACAAGAAAGTGGAGATTGTGGATAGAATTACTTCGGAACCGTCCAGAAAAAGTGGAATGTCCGACCAGTTCAGCTATGGTTATCTTGGATTCAAAATTAAAGACGGCGTTATCTATTATCTTACCGGAGCTCCTATCTACAAGGATGGCGTTAGAGTTGCCGGTCTTGATAAAATTAACATGGGTGCAGCTAAGGGCCTGGAACACCTGCATGTGGTAACATACAATATTCCCGAAAAGAAATACAAAGACCTGGGACCGGTCTTTTATGAAGATGGTTCTTTCCCTACTTATGTCAACTCAATCGCAATGGGGAGCCAAAACGACATTTACACACTGGCCAGATTCGAAAACAACGGAAAAGTCATTGAAGACCTGGTAAGAATCGATATAAAACGATAAAAGACTGTTACTAACAGGCTGAGGAAACTCACAGAAGTTGAATTTATAAAAAAAAGATGGGATGATTAACAACAAACGGCTGAAAGTAATGAGAATGCAATTTGTTTTTCTTCTTCTTTGTATTGCGGGATCAACATTTTCAAAGACTTCAAATGTTGATCCCCAGGAGAAACGAGGAATAAGGATTGCTACTTTTGATGTGGATGCTACTCCACCTATAGGGAGCAGACTCACTTACGATCCGATGATAAACTCCGGAGAACAAACATTGAGGGCAAAGGGCATTGTTTTATCTGGCGAAGGTGATCCTATCGTGTTGTGTTCTGTTGACTGGATAGGTATTGCTAACGAGTCACAGGATGCCTTCAAGGAAGCCATGGCCGAAGCTGCGGGTACTATTCCTAACCGGGTGGTGGTACATACAGTTCATCAGCACGATGCTCCCATCTGTGATTTCACTGCAGAAAAAATTTTAAAAGAAAACAACATTCCAGCAGGCTGTTTTGACGGCACTTTTGCAAGGGAGTTGATTCAAAGGCTTCAGTCATCAATCCGTTTATCACTCAAAGACGTGAAGGAGGTGACAGAGATAGGTATCGGTAGTGCGGAGATACATCAGGTAGCTTCAAACAGAAGAGTTTACAAAAAAGAGGGACGGATTGTTACGATGCGTGGCTCTTCGAGTAAGGATTCTCTCCTCCGTTCCATGCCAGAGGGATTAATAGATCCGGATGTGTCGCTTGTAAGTTTCTGGAATGAGAATACTCCGCTGGCTGTATTGAGTTTTTATGCAACCCATCCGCAGAGTTACTACCTGACCAAAACAACCAACCCTGATTTTCCCGGTATTGCCCGTTTTTTGCGTCAATTGGCTGTACCGGATGCCTTGCATGTTCATTTCAACGGGGCTGGAGGTAATGTTGCAGCTGGAAAGTATAACGATGGCAGCCATGAAACCCGTTTCATCCTCGCAAAGAGAATGGCAGACGGCATGGAGCGCGCGTGGAATAATACCCAAAAGTTCAGTGTTCAATCAGAAGATCTGGGTTGGGATACCGAAAACCTGTTGCTACCCTATCGGGATAAAATCAAAGAGATAGAGACGACCATGAATCAAATGGATAGCCGTTTGCTTGCCAACAATATGGGGCGTTTGGGATGGTATAAAAGGAGGGTTGCAGGAAAGGGGATAGAAATCGCCTGTTTGCGTATTCATAACGCCCGTTTGCTCTTTATGCCGGGTGAACTCTTTGTGGAGTATCAGCTGGCAGCCAAAAAGATGGCGCCGGATCATTTTGTTGCGATGGCAGCTTACGGTGATTACGGCCCATTTTATATCGGAACGGAGGCAGCCTACGCTGAAGGAGGGTATGAGATTGAATCCAGTCCTGTAACCGCAGAATCGGAAAAGTTGATCCTGACGAAGATTAAGCGGCTTTTAGACCGAAACAGAGCCAACCGACCCCGGGAGTTGTTGACCTACAAAGATCGTAGCGGACAAATTTTTCCTGTCACAAATAAAAAAGAATGGGAGAAAAAAAGAGAGGAGGTACTAAACAATATGCAACTTGTCATGGGAAAAGTCCCGCCACGGCAGAAGAAAAAATTGCATGTGGTCTATACTGACTCTGCTGTGTATGAAAAATATGTACGTTATAGTATCAACTTTGAGGCAGCACCCTCTGAAAAAGTGTTCGCCTATCTCTACCGGCCAAAAAATAAATCGATGTTATCTCCTGCTATGCTTGCTCTTCACGGAACCGGCATTGAAGGCAAGAAGATAATAGATGGCGTTACCAGTATTAAAAACAGGGCTTACGCCAAGGAGCTTGCAGAAAGAGGATATGTAGTTATTTCACCAGACTATCCGAGTATGGGTGAGCTGGAAAATTACGACTTTGCTAATGACCGCTATGATTCGGGAACAATGAAAGGGATCTTCAACCATATCTCTTGTGTCGATATACTGCAAAGCCTGCCTTACGTTGACAAGAAGAGAATTGGGGTTATAGGCCACTCACTGGGTGGTCATAATGCCCTGTTTGTTGCTGCCTTTGATCCCCGGATAAAAGTAATCGTCTCCAGTTGTGGATGGACATTGATGGACTACTACCACCCCGGTGAACAAGTAACTGTCGGATACGGTGGCCGTCTGGGTCCGTGGGCTCAAGAGCGATATATGCCCTTTATAAGGGATAAATACAATCTGGATGTTGAAAAAATCCCTTTTGATTTCGATGAAATCATTGCATCACTTGCCCCCAGGCCTTTTTATTCAAATTCTCCTGTATCTGACCTCAATTTTTCTATTGAAGGCGTCAGAAAAGGCATCAGTCACGTCAGGGAGGTTTATCGTTTTTTGGATAGTGAGGATCATTTAAAAATCGTTTACCCTCAAGCAAGTCACGATTTTCCCTCTGATATAAGGGAAGATGCGTACCGATTTATCGACAAATATTTAAAATAAGTTAGTTGTAAATGGGAATTTATACCTAATAACTGAGGGTATACCTGACACAAATGTCTTCGAAAATTAGTCTTGATAGCAGATATTTCTTTTCTCTCTATTCACCGAGAAATCAAGTACTTTTTTTTGCTTAAAGTGTTTATAGCCTTTGGGAAGCTATTTTCCCTTAGCATTTGGCTTTGTCCGTTTTAAAACGAAATGGGCGATATTTTTATCCAATTGACGCAATCTGTTGAACGATTACTCTTTAAACCTACCAAAATCTGTAGTTGTCGGGACCTTGATGTACCTGTAGAATTCACTCATTCACAACGCAGCTTCCTCGAAAGTCACGAAGCAAATGTAGTGATGTTTCAAAAAAACAAATGGACTGAACCTCTCAGTACTCTTCTGTTATTATGGTATCGCACAACCTGAACGTCCCTCGCATTTGAAGCTGTTGTCACGACTCTTATTTTCATACTAGAAACACCCTTAACGCGGTAAATTTAGCAAAATAAATTAAATGTGTGCTGATAGTCTGATATTTAAGGCCGTCCTAAATTGAATGAGACAAGTTAGAGAAATAATGGGCAAGTGACCCCATAAAAAAACGATCAGGGGATTACCCCTGATCGTTTTTTTATCTCCAAAATACTCTGACGACGAAAACTAAGTCTTAATATCCCGGATTTTGCGGAAATTCCGCATCAATATTCAAATCAATCTGTGTTTGAGGAATTGGCCAACGGAAATTATGCTCCTCGATATGTGCACCCGGGCATAATGGATTATCGTTGTATTTCCGTACCCTCTCAATGAGCTTACCGGTACGACGCAAAGCAATAAGGCGCCATTCTTCACCATAAAGTTCTCTGGCACGTTCATCCAAAATGTAGTCTATATCAATAGTACTTGCTGATACGGGCTTGGCATTAGCCCTTGCTCTTACTACATTCACGTCTGCAGCAGCTAAATCCGGACGATTAATTCCCAAATAGGCTTCGGCCCGCAACAGTAATGTTTCCGCAAAACGTAACGCATACCAGTCTTTATGAGTATTACCGGAACCTGCTCTGGGTAACTGCACCGTATAATTACAGGGATCATGAAATTTCATAAATGTAGGGAACATCAGTCGTATTGTATCATCTAACGGATTGGTTCGGGGATACGGTGTTCCTTCATAGAGTTTGAAATCAATCTTATGTCCATCATAGGCCGATTCGGGATTGTCGTAATAATAATTCCTCCTGAGATTGTGTTCAGCGTTTCGGATATCATTATCCCAATTGTCCTTCCATATGTAATAATGAACCAGATTGGTTCCTCGTCCGTTGGCGCAAGGGCGGCTAAGTGTATCGGAGATTCCGGTATACTTCCCGCCATAAAAAGTTCCAAGTGTTGCTTTTTTTCCGTCAGGGGTTAGGGCTATATCAAAATAACGTGGCCCATAAATATATGCAGAATTGATTGTAGTTTCGTCCGACGTTCCTCTCTCTACTTGAATCACCCACATAGATTCAGTATTGTTAGGCAGGTTATGGTTAGTATATCCAAACAGATCAAAATACGCATCACCTGAACCCAGAATATCTGTACCCAACCTGTTTCCGAATCGCTCAGTCATTAAGGCATAATCATAATCATTCACTGCATGGCTTGCTGCCGTAACAGCTTCTTGTGCATTTCCCATCTCTAGATAGGTTTCAGCTAAATAGTGCCATGCAGGACCTTGGGTAACTCTTCCGGGTGCACTCTCTTCTCCCGGTTTAGGAAGATTTGCAGCAGCAAATTTGAAATCTTCTTCCATAAATTTGTGAATTTCAGCGACAGGGGCTCTTACATAATCTGTTTTTGCCTTGGTTGTCGGTTCATCCAGTAATGGAATGTCTCCATAAGTTGAAACTAAGTGGCGATATATAAATGCACGGAAAAAACGAGCTTCGGCAAGATAAGCATTTTTCCCGGCTTCTCCCTGGGTGAATATTGTCGCATCAGCCTTTTTTATACCGTCAATCAATACGTTGGCCCATTGAATAATTTCAAATCCCCTCACCCAATGATCGACTACCGGTGTAAATGTGGGGGTTAAATCCCGGTACGAATTCAGATACCGGCTTCCACGGTCTGGTGTTTCACCATTGAATCCAACATCTGATCCATGTGTTGCCCAATTCATTGTACCAAAAGAGCCATAGGTGTAATATACAAATCTGATTCTATTTTGAATAGCAGTAATCCCCTGCTCTATACCCGTTTCGGTAGTATATGCATTTTCCGGCGATAAAAAATCGAGAGGTTTTTCGTCCAAGAATGCCTCACTGCATGAAGATAAAACTGCCGAAAAAAATACAAATCCAATTACTAGTTTTTTTATAATCGAAGTTCTCATAATTGTCAAAATTTTAATGATTAAAAGCTAAATCTTAAACCCAAAATAACATTCCGGGTCAGCGTTGGGAAGGTAGACGTTGAGCTGTAACCAGTTTTGCTATCACTTCCCGTAGTCCCGATCTCAGGATCCCAGCCTTGCCATTTTGTCCATACATAAGGATTTTTGCTAGACAAATAAATTTGACAGGAATTAATGTTTATTCTATCTAATAATTGCTTTGGAAAGCTGTATGCAAGAGAAACATCCTGAAGTCGTATAAAACTCCTGTTCTGATAAATTCCACTCCAAATCGGCGGATTATTGTAGATACCCGTTGTATTTGTAGTAGGAGCTTCAGGACTCCAATACGGATTAACTGCTGAGACATTTTGTCTTTCAGGGTAATAGATCAACGGGTTGACATTATCACTGTTATTGGCCATGAATCTATTTTTGCCCCCTTGTATAGAGTTGATAAAGAAGGAAAAAGTGAAATCTTTATACCGCAGTACATTTTCAATACCGAAACGATACGACGGAGATTTATAACCGATGATGCTTCGATCATTCACGGCATCAATCGAATTACTACCATCTAAATCAGCTAACTTAAACTGTCCTGGATACCATCCAGGATATACTTCACCAGCAAAAAACTCTTCTTCCGTCCATACTTTTTCAATTTGGTAATCGTAAATTGCCTGAATGGGCTTACCTACAAACCATCCGTTAGCTACATCCGCATCACTCTCTCCCCCGTAAAGTTTGGTTATTTTATCCCTATCAAGCCCAAAAGTGAATTTAGTGTTCCAAGTGAAGTCCTTACGGTTAACATTTAATGACCTTATTTCCAAATCGATACCTTTTGTTTGAAGTTCTGCAACATTATCCCATACATTGGCATAACCCGATGTAGCCGGCAACTGCCTTCTCACCAACACATCGTCTGTATTGGATAAATAGGCATCTATCGATCCTGAAAGACGGTCGTTTAGGAAACTAAAATCTACTCCAACGTTATTGGAAGTCGTCCTTTCCCAGGCTAACTCTGAATTTCCGAGTGTATTTGGATATAAGCCAACAGCATAGTCCCCACCGTATACATATCCCAGATTGCTCATTGTAGCTAGACTGGCGTACCGGCCACTACCCTGATTACCGTTGACACCATATGAAAACCTCGTTTTCAGGTAGAATGCAGGATTATTCATAAAAGGCTCTTCTGTAAGCACCCAGCCAAATGAAAGCGACGGAAACGTAGCCCACTTGTGATCTTTTCCAAATCCGGAAAAACCATCCCGACGAACTGTTCCTGTAAATAGATAGCGTTGTAAATAAGTATAATTAATCCTGGCCATATAGGCAATATTAGACTCTTCATAGGCAGAGCTAGCTACATACGGTGTAAGACCCAGGCCCATGTTATTGTATCCCAGGGTTTCGTTATCAAAACCGTCTGCACGCAAGGTAGAAGCATTCCCTGAAAGCTTATCAAGACTGTACAATAACGTACCGTATATGGAGTGGTTGCCAAAAGTCTCTGTATAGCTAAGAATATTATTCATTAACCATTTATTGGATTCAGTATGAACTTTCGTAGCACGTCCCCCGTATGCCATTCCTCCGGGTGTTCTGGAATTCCAATAGGTATAGTTTCCAGCAGTATTATACCTGTCTGAAATATCAAATTCAAATTTCAATCCTTTTAAGAACGGAAAATCAACAACTGCACGGCCTATTCCGAAAAATGTATGATTCAGATTCGAATTATCCGCGTAAGTAAAAACCAATGGATAAGGCTGAAACAACTCATTGGTCAGGTATATATCGTAGTCATCTTTTCCAATATGATTATCTGCCCAGGGAGTTGCTACCCTAGCATAATGTATATTGGCCTGCTCTCCGGATTGATCGGTTAATGTATAGGTAAGGTTTGTACTGATTGTAAGCCAATTATTAACTTTACTTTCTAAATTACTCCGCAATGTAAACCTTTTAAAATTGTCGTTTAATTGTATACCTTCAATATCCGAATAGGATGCCGATAAATAATATTTTGAATTTTCTGATCCTCCGTTTAAACCGATATTGAAATTCTGCATCGGAGCAATTTGAGTCACTTCTTTAACCCAGTCAATAGGTTCTCCATTTAAATAATTGTTTTGCTCTTCCGGGGTTTTCAAATAGGTCGCAACCAATTGACGATTGGTAATATCCGGGCGCGCGGGACGGCCTGCAGCAGAAGTGGGCTTTGTAGCATACCATTTGTAAACATCGCTTTGCCATTGCCAATCCACCATTCGAATAGCAAATTCCTCTCCGTTCATTACCCGCATAGGGGTATTAGTCATATCTTGAAAACCATAATAAGCATCTACTGAAACCTGCGGTTTTTCATTTTTTCCTTTCTTTGTAGTAATCAGGATGACTCCGTTTTTCGACCTGGATCCATAAACAGCTGCGGCACTGGCATCTTTCAAGACATCAATGGTTTCAATGTCGTTTATATTAAAATTGGATATGGAACCATCGTAAATAATACCATCGACCACAATCAATGGAGAAGAAGAGGTTGACAAGGTGTTCTGACCACGTATTGATATAGAAGATTCACCTGTAGCACCTCCCCTTTGTTGAATATTAATACCTGCTACTCCTGACAAAACCTGTGAGAGATTCACGTTTGCCTGAAGACTTTTATCATCAACTGTAACTCTGGAAACTGCACCTGTTAAGTCTTTTTTTCGCATTGTACCGTATCCCACAACCACCAATTCATCCAACAATTCTGTATCTGTTTGAAGAATTACCCGTAAGTTTGGAGCGGGTGAAACTTCCTGAGTTTTCATCCCTACATAAGAGATAATCAACGTACTTTCGTTTGAAGGTACAGTCAGCGAAAAATTTCCGTCATAGTCCGTTACCGTGCCCTCTCCTGTTCCTTTAACCTGAATGGACGCGCCTATAACAGGCTCATTCGATTCATCCACAACATTACCTTTTACGCTTACTTGTGAGTACAATCCAAAAGATAATATCCACATAAAAGCGAAGAATAAACTTTTACATTTGAAAGATTCCATATTATTTCATTTTTTCTACTTCCGCAAGCTCCATCAGCCTGCCTGCGATAGGCTTTTAAATTTAAGAATTTTACAACATTTTCATTTACATATACTTAGCATGCATTTTCAGAAAAAACTGGTTATTAACAAAAACCATCAACTTGTGTTTCCTGATTGATCCAAGACTACCGCCACAAATTTGCCCCCCACAAAGATCGTGAAACAGATGACTTTCATAATGAGAATACGACAGATACCGGATAACTTAATTAAAAATACTTGTTTATGGCGCATACTGTTATGGTATTGATCTGCACTTTTGGTTCTTTATAACTGACTACGTAAATATTGAATCTTTGTTATTCGGGATAGCTAAAAAAACCGATTCGATAAACAATACTAATAAAAACACATAATTTTTTCACGATTGAAAAAACAGATTGCTTTATTAAAGGTCAAGTTCAAGCTCTTTGCTTCTCTTAATTTATCTGAACAAAAAGGAACTTGACCAAACATGTGCATACTTGAAAATTTTCAGAAAACGCATCAGACAGATTAGTCCATCTGATGCGATAAAATTTGACTAATTAAAAGTAACCATGACTTTATTGACGTCGAGGGTCGCACAGCGTACTTCATATTCGGCTGTCTTGTTGTTAACTAGAGAGGCCATGTCACTAATCACAGGTACACCTTTTGCAGGATTAAACGTCTGGACTCTTACAGTACCGTTTGGAGATCCTTGCATGCGTTTAATTTTGATACTTTGGACAGCCTTTTTTGCCTGGGGCCAAATGAGAGGATATCCACCGTTGGCATCGGGAGTGATGACCGTGCCGTCTTCCCGGGTTACAACGTAATCAGTACCAGCAGTCAGTGCGCTTTCCAACCAGATAAAACTCACAACATCGTAGCTGCGTACCCGTTCGCTCCTGAAACTGAACGGAATGCTGGCTACCCACTGTTCGCTGGAAGCCATCCATGTACCACTTGTAGCGCTGGCACCGTATCGCCATCTTGCATCGCCGTTTTGTGCTACTTCATACGACAGCCAATCAACTTGATTATCCGGCTGATCCAGTAATAAAACATAAACGTGTTCCAAATCGGGACGTCCGTCTCCCCAAATCTCATGTACTTCGCAGCTCGACAAACAACATAGAACAGCTGCTATAACCATAAATTTTATTATCTTTTTCATTGAATTGTTTTTATTATAGTTTACATTCTTCTTATGATTAATGCCATCCCGGATTTTGAGTGATGTTTCCGTCGGATTGGGCAATCTCGTAAGAGGGTATCGGATAGAAATAATCTTTTACTGGATCGAAGCGTCGTGTACTGGCTTTTTCTGCAATACGGATATTTGCCTCCGGATAAGCGTATTCCTGCACTCCCGCTATCTTTCCAGATGCGTCGGTGTACAAATCGGTAAACGTTGGATCGGCAGCCTGTGAGATACCATTAAATGCCTCGTTTTCATTAAATTTAGCGCCAACAATTGCTTTTGGCAATACTGTTTCGGCTATTTTCCATCGGATAATATCTGCGTAACGACGATTTTCAGCCATCAGTTCCACAGTTCGTTCACGGCGGATTTCCTCAAGCATGTTCAATCCGTTGGCGGCAGCAAATGAATTGGTAAGCGGCACTGTAAAACCGACTCTGTTGCGCAACGCATTCACCGTTTCGTTTAATTGTGCGTCGGTGATGGCACCATTGATTTCATAAAGCGCTTCAGCATACGAAATCAGCATTTCTCCCCAGCGAATTACAATGCGGTCAGTATAATCCTGGCTCCAACGGGATCCGGAGAAACCCTTTTTGCATACATAACCAACAGGCTTCGATGCATTAAGCGGTAAATAAACACCACCTTGCCCTGTTAGACGGTATGATACCAAAACATCCAAGATCTTTGCATTCTCATCTTGTTGAGGATCGTTAAATAAGAGGACACTCATTGGCAAACGCGGATCACGGGCGCCCATACCGTTTGCTATCGGTGTAATGCCATCTGATTCGTAGCCCAATATGTGATTGAATGATGATTCGGGTGTGAATACCAATGGTGATTTTTCGCGTGGTAAACCGTCGGCATAAAGATAGTAATCCACCATAGAACGTGTGATATTGAAGTTCACGTCACAACTGTAAGAACGGGTATGGAGGGAGGCATTTGAACCTGTGATACCATTAGGCCCATATGCTTTTGAAAAGATAACCTCCTTATTGCTGTTGTTTACCTCATCGAAGAATAGCGCCAGATATGACACTGAAGGCCCCCCGTTTGTGTAAAGTTGATGTCCTTCAACTTTCAACAGGTTGTATGCATCAATACTTTTCTGCAAATGAGCTTTCCATACTGATTCGTTGCTCAGATTGTGGTATTTCTGCATGGTTCCTTCGTGTAAGCCTATGCGCACCATCAAAGCCAAAGCCGATGAACGAGTGACTCTACGACGATCGAACTCATCGGTTACAGCCTCCATAGCTGCACGTCCGGGCAACCATTCAGCGGCATATTCGAGGTCCTCGTAACATTGTTGTATCACAGTCTCGCGCGGGGTACGAGCCATTTTCAACTCAGGATCAGTGGTTCCTGTGAAAGGTTTCAACACCAAAGGCACATCTCCGTATTTGCTAACCAGTTCAAAATAATGCCATGCACGAAAAAAACGCGCTTCACCAAGATACCTGTTGCGAGCACTTTCATTGAAAGGAGCATTTTCTGCTTTTACTAAGATATTGTTTGCCGTGAAAATGAATGCGTATGGATCTCTCCAGTCGGCATTACTTTGGGCAGGTATGGACCAACTGCCGTTACTGATTTCATTTGGATTGAACCTGCCAAACTGATCGTCTGCGCGGAGATCATATTCTAAAGGAGCAAACTGTTGATACAAACGGTTACAGGCTGCTTTCAGATCGTTTTCCGTTTTCCAGAAATTATTATCCGTAAAATCAGTTTTGGAGGTTACGTCCAACATTTCATCGCAGCCTGCCCAAGCAATGGTCATGCATAATATAGTGAAAATAAATAGACTCTTTTTCATATTTCAATTTTTAAATGGTTAAATTAACACCCAACGTCCAGGTACGGAAAAATGGGTAATATGATGAATTTACGTTATTTCGGGCTTCTGGATCGAATACTTTAAATACCTTGGTGTATTCCCAAACATCAACACCTGTCACGTAGATGCGCAATGATGAAATTATATTTTCTGGAATAGGAACCTTATAACCCAATTGTATATTTTTTAGCCTGAGATAAGCTCCGTTTTGTAACCACCGGTCGCTAACGTGATAGTTGAAGGCCATATTACCTGTTAACCGGGCAAAATAAGCATCCTGATTATCTTCTCTCCAATGATCGCGATGAATTGTCAATGGTGTCTGACCCGTATTAACCATAGGTCCGAACCTTGCTTTATCTATCAAGAATTTGCGATACCCGACACCTTGCCAAAACATGGAAAAGTCGAAATTTCTCCATTCCACCCCCAAGTTAATACCATATAGGTAACGCGGAGTTTCAGTGCCAAGATTGATTAAATCGCCCGAATCTTCCGGACTGCCCGCACCAACGCCTACTTTATGATCAGCTTTCCCCTGTGTCAGGTACCGAACATCGCCGCCGGAAATCATACCGTCCTGCTCAATTGATTCGTATCCTGGATTAGCTTCCTTGTAAGCTAGATATTCTTCACGGCTACTCCAGAATCCGTCCGTCTGATATCCCCATATAGTATTGATGGGATATCCTTCAAGAAACTGTACCAAGCCTTCACCTATTACATTGTTACCGGTGTATTTGACTAACTTGTTCTGACTGTCGTCAATGTGGAAACCTGCGTTATATGAAAGGTCTCCGATGCGGTCGCGCCATTGCAGTGACAATTCCCAACCCCATGTTTTCAACGAGCCAACATTTTCTAAGGGAAGAGAGCCAACACCGATAATATTTCCAGTTTTCAGCCGCGCCAACATATCATTATTCTTTTTCCAGTAGTAATCACCGGTAAAATTCAGCCGATTATTCAGAAAGCCCATATCCACACCAATATTTGTAGATGTAATGGTTTCCCATTTCAGATTTTTCGAGGCCAACGCATTCGTGTAATAAACCGGCATACTCCAGAATGTTGTCCTTGAAATCATATCCAAATATGGATAATAGTCGCTGCTAAGCGCGGTACTGTTACCTAAATTTCCATATGAAGCACGTAACTTGAGATTATTGACAACCCTTTGGGCCTCTTCAAAAAACGCTTCTTCACTGATGCGCCACCCCACAGAAGCCGAGGGAAATACTCCCCAACGGTTACCATAAGACAACCGTGAGCTACCATCGTAGCGGACATTGGCTTCGAAAAGATAGCGACCTGCAAAATCGTAATTTATGCGTCCAAACAACGAAGCCATTTTCCACGGCTGTATGGCATCACTCAACACAGAATTAGCGGCTACACTGTTGTCATAGTAATTGAAACTGAAGAAGTCATTCGAAATTCCGTTCCGTGCTTCGGCAGAAATATAGTCCCGAAGATACTGTTCGTACGAAGCTCCACCCAATATGTGAACCTGGTGTTGGTTTAATTTCCAATCATAATTCAATAAAGCTTCCAGTTTATCCTGATAGGAGTTAGCTTTTCTTTTGATCACTCTTTGTGGATTGTTGACATCTGTAGGTCGAGGAGCACCATTTCTGCCATGGCCTTTAATGAAACGATAATCTCCCTCCATCGCTTCAAAGCTAGACCTTCTTGAAAAATTAAGGTCGAGCGTAAGGTCTTTCACCACATTCTTGACACGAAAACCACCAAACCCCGTTAAATAGAAATTTTGATTTCTTATCTCTCCACCCTCTTTCATGATCTGGATGGGGTTAGCGGAACCACCACTGGAATACGGGTCAGTTTCGCGATAGGTGTCCTCTTCGGGAAGAAATAATCCATGATAACCGGGTTTGGTGTATAAAAGGGCCAAGACACCTGACGCTCCTGAATGTGTAATTTGCTTCCTCAGGGTTCCTTCGTATGAAGCTTGCATATTGAAATCCAGATATTTGTTGATTTCTGTATTCAACGAAGCACGGAAATTAGTGCGGTTGTTGCTATCGGGTCCATACCTAAGAATTCCACTTTTTGTATAGAAACCACCTGAAACATAATAACGTGATCTGTCGTTTCCACCGGTTACAGATACTGAATGGTTCTGCTGGGTTGTATTTTCTTTCAATCCCAAATGCATCCAGTTATTGTTGTAATATTCTTCCCAACGTGTTCCCATAACACGATAATTTTGATTGGGATTAGCTATGAAGTCAATGGCCTCCCTGTTTATAACAAAGGCGGGGTTAATGTTATACAAGGATTGATGGATCCACTCGTAGTCTTCCCATGGCGGAACACGCCTTGGCATCGCACCCGGCACATTAAGTCCAAACGAACCGTTGTAGGATATCTTTGTTTTTTGAACAGAGCCTTTTTTGGTAGTCACCAGGATCACACCGGCAGCAGCACGTGATCCATAGATGGAAGCAGAAGCCGCGTCTTTCAGTACTGAAATGGATTCAATATCTTCAGCATTTAACGTCTGTAGCGATCCCTCCACACCATCGATCAGAACGAGAGCCTGGGCATTGTTCACAGACGTAAAACCGCGTATGCGTATACCGCTCGTTTCCGCACCGGGCTCGCCGCTATTACGCGAAACAAGCAACCCCGGTATCTGTCCCATCATTGCATTCACCACGTCGGTAGAGTTCTTAGACGCAATAGCCTGTCCATCAACAACAGCAACGGCACCGGTTAGATTTACTTTTTTCTGTGAACCGTATCCTACAACCACCAGTTCATCCAACAATTCCGTATCAGATTGAAGTACAATTCGCAAATTTGGAGCCGGTGATACTTCCTGAGTTTTCATCCCGACATAGGAGATAATCAACGTGCTTTCGTTTGATGGAACAGTCAGCGAAAAATTTCCGTCATAGTCCGTTACCGTGCCCTCTCCTGTTCCTTTAACCTGAATGGACGCGCCTATAACAGGCTCATTCGATTCATCCATAACATTACCTTTTACGCTTACTTGTGAGTACAATCCAAAAGATAATATCCACATAAAAGCGAAGAATAAACTTTTACATTTGAAAGATTCCATATTTTTTTCATTTTTTTCAACTTTCGCAAGCTCCATCAGCCTGCCTGCGATAGGCTTTTAAATTTAAGAATTTTACAACATTACATTTTCATATGTTTGATATGCCTCTTCTGAAAAGCAGGTTTATTGTGGCAAAAAAATCAATGGTGGTGTGCCTGATACATCGCTATTGCCTCAAGTTTCTATCCTACAAAACCGTGAAACAAAAGGGCTTGCAGCGGGTGCATATAGATTGCCAGATTTAAACTTGATACATTAAAATTATTAAATATAAAGGAATATATTTTAAAAGGTAAAATCTCCTGCTTTTGCGAAAAGAAATCTTCAAAAAACGTTTTTATTTACCAACTGATATTTATTCAAAAAAAGTCTACAACCACATCGACTGATTATATAATAATTAATTAATTATGTTATACTTATATAAGACAAAACTATTTTCTTTGGGTAATTTAACAGAAAGTCCGCCGTTGTCTTTTACCGTTTGCCTGCTTTTTTTGCCATCACCCAAAAGTGGTGTGAGCTCCAATCGGGCATCTTTGGGCAACCATATGGCAATTTCGGTTGTTTCGTTTTTGTTGAATTCCCGCAACACCAATAGAAAGCCCACTTTTTTTACCGGTTTACACTATTTTTACTGAAAGAATTCCAATCCTTGTAACTTATTCCAATCTCCTCTGGTGAAATCGGGAATTTTCACCGGCTGCCCTCCATTAATTGTGGATATTTTTGTAAGTTCTACGAGACACGACCATTCTGCGGCATCATATACGTCCATATCAAGAGGCAAACCATTTCTTAAGCAATAAATCAACCGATAATCCATCATGTAGTCCATTCCTCCATGTCCGCCCACTTTTTTAGCTTTCTCTCCGATTTCTTTTATGAAGGGGTGCTCATACTGTCTCATCAGGTCATTAAACTTTTCTTCCGTCAGGAATTGATGAGAATCTGGTTCCAAGGCGATTAAAGGTGTGGGGTACTTTTGTGCATAGCCTTTTGTCCCACTTAATGTATGAAGACGGCTGTATGGGCGGGGACTGGTCACATCATGCTGTACCATGATTGTTTTTCCTTTTGCAGTACGGATAATGGTCGTATTCATATCACCCAATGTGTGTTTTATCTTGGATTCAGGAGATCCATCGCCGTACAATTCTTTTAAATAGGAGGAAATTCCAAACTGATTGGAAGAGACCGATGTCAGAAAGTCCATCTTGTCTCCTCTGTGTATGTTCATTGTTTGGCATATGGGGCCGAAACCATGTGTTGGATAAGGATTTCCCGTATAGGTTTCGTAAAATTTTACCCGCCACCCCTCTACATTTTTTAATTGGGACCTGAGGTCATGAATATAGGCGCCCTCACCATGGACAAGCTCTCCGAATACTCCTTGTTGAGCCATGTTTAAAGTAGTTAGTTCGAAGAAATCATAACAGCAATTCTCTAACATCATGCAGTGCTTTCTTGTTTTTTCTGCTGTATCGACTAATTGCCAGCACTCTTCTATGGATACCGCTGCCGGGACTTCAATAGCAACATGCTTTCCTTTTTCCATAGCATATACGGCCATGGGGGTATGAGATAACCAATCTGTGCATACATAAATTAAATCAATGTCGTCACGCTCACAAACCTCTTTCCATGCATCTTCTCCCACATATTCCGTTGCAGCGGGCAGGTTGTTGTTCTGAAGATATGATTGTCCTTTTTTTACCAATTCCTCTTTCAGGTCGCATATAGCCTTAATTTCAACACCTTCCATATGAATGTATCTTCTAAGGGCTGCTCCTCCCCGGTTACCCACTCCTATAAAGCCAATCCTGACGGTTGGAATCGGATCAACAGCAAGTTGCAGCACATTTTCCTGTCCGACAAGACGTTTCGGTTCTTTCAGTTCGATCATTTTTATTTCATCCTGCTTCATGCTTGTACATGAAACGGAAAAGATTGAAATAGACAGCAAACAAAACTTTAAAAGTGAATTCATATGTAAATATTTTAAAATATAATTGGTTATACTAACTCATTAAACGTTCTATTACTATAGTATATTTAGCTATTATCCAACATATTTTCTCTTGATTACCAGCACTTTATACTCTCCTGTTTTTTCAATGTCATTGCATTAACCTGGAAAGCGATCTAGTCATTTCTAAACAAAATTTGAAAGTTAAAAAACATTGCTCCCCTTGTGGACAATAAAAAGTAGAAGAAGAGGAGAAGCCGGTATTAAGTATTTATCTCCTTTTTCATTTTACCCAAATAGCCAGTGTCACAAATTGCAAAGTAAAAAAGGAATGAAAAAGATAGATCAGATTAATCCGCAGACTATTCCTCAAAAAACGGAAAAATAGCTGGAAAAGCAATAAATGATTATTCGTTTGGTGCGAGAAACCATTCAAAAAAAGCATACAACACTTTATTTGATTCCGCATTTGGGCTATGTTCAGGGCGGTTGGTCATAGCAACCCGGTGGGTATAGCCCAACAATTTATTAACAGCAACGGTATGATTCAGGGGAATCCAACGTTCAACCTGGTCGGACGATCCTCCAGACACAAGAAAAGGACGTGGAGCCATAAGGGCATGTAGTTCATGAAGGTCGTATTCTTCTTTTTTAAGCTTTGGATACACCCCCCGGCCATTTTCACCTGTCTTGCTCCATGTTTGTTTCCAAGGCGGTTGATAATAACCCAAATACCACGGTTCCCAATAATTTACCCCGGAACCCTTGGTCTCATCCAAAACGATGCCGGGATCAACCCACGCTGCACAAGCAAACTTATCGTACAGACAGGAGGCAAACATAGCCCACTTCCCTCCGTATGAGTGCCCGACAATTCCTATCCGTTCCGCATCTACATCCTCTACTTTTGTTAGTGCTTCCAGCGCATTTGCTGCAGCGTAGGCCAATGCTGATAAAGGTTGTATGATTGCAGACTCTCTATTTGGATAATAGATGGAATATGTTTTGTTTTTCGTTGTTTCAGAAGTACCTAGAGAGAGAGTAACAAATCCTTTTTTTACCAATTGATACGCAAAATCCCTATAAGGTTTTCCTCCTATTCCCACTGCTGTTTCCGGTTCATAGAAAACAGATATCACGGCAGGCTTTTGACCTTTCTTATCAGGAATCAGTAAATATCCTTCCGTTTGTTCATTGGGTGTCCAATAAAACCGGACTCTGTATTGTGTAAAATCTTCTCTTTTCTCTTTGTCGATAATTTTAAATTCCTGTTGATCCAATATAGGCGGCCATTCTCCCAGCATCTCCATCCAGCGGGAACGGATCTCTTCACGCCTCTTTCTCCAATCTGTTCTGTCCTTTACAAGAGTACCGTCGTAAAACTGCAGGGGAGAGCGATAGCCGTGGAAACTATACTCGTACTCTTTGGGTGGATAGAAATAGGGAGCAATAGTACGCCAGGAATATTCACTCACCTCAACAGGCGTTACTTTATCGGGATTGGCTACAGCATAATGGGCGGAAAGCTGAGCTATCTTTGCCTGAAAGGGAGTAACCGTACAGGGCACATAACTGTTTCCTACAACCGTTTTTTTAAATAGTTTCTCGTACCATGCACAAGAAGCCGTATACCTTCCGTAGTTCAGTTCCAGATGATAGCCATCTCTGCAAAAAGTGTCTCCCAGACTACTTGTTCTACCGTTTTGTATAGCCGTACCGGCCGGGATAATAATCTTGATTCCCGTTTTTTGTGCTGCACGGCCAGAGGCATCAATAATGGCATTGTACATCGAACCCTGATTGTTGCTGTAATTCTGAAAACCCGCATGTGTAGAAGTTTGTGCATATGCCCAGGTAGCGTGTAAAATGGGCTCCATATCCGGATTGGAGGAGTATTTTTCTGCAAAACTAATCAGTTCTTCAAGGTATGGGAAATAGGACTCATATTGTCCGGAAAGGGAACTTACTTGTTGAAAGGAGATGTAGTCCCACTCTTCATCTCCAAAAGCATCGATCAGCGTGTAACCGGGTGTCGTAGTCTTAACCCCGTTAACAATTTTTCGATATGAGTAGTCGGGGGAATTATTTACAGAATTGTTGTAATGCTTTTCTAAAGAGCACCCGCCAATGTACATGTTTCCGAGTATAATGGTATCTCCATTTGCTTCAGCTAATCCGGAGAGATAATATTCAATTGCATCGTCTGAGAAGCTGTTTCCTATCGCAAGGAGTTTTATCTGTTTCGCATGAACAGATAAAATTGAGACACCAAACACAAGAAAAAACAGGGTGAATTTGTTCATCATCATTATGGATTATAATCTGTTTATTATACTTTCGCCTGTGTTACGATAAAAGCCCACAGGCTATCAAAAATCAACTCACTTCAATCAAACAACCTAGCAGATTTCACCTTAACAAACATCATTTAATTGCATTATTCTTCTCTCAGTTCAGGAATTTCATCAAACAATAAAAATCCGGTTATACGATCATTTTTATCGGCCCGTTTTCTTTTCCAGGATGGATGATCAAGAGTTTCCTTTTGCCATTGGACGAGCAACTTGGCTAATTTCCTACCCTCCTGTATATGTTCTTGTACATCGGCAACATTGTTCAATTCAAGAGAATCATTCTGCAAATCATACAGTTCTACCATCGGACGGGGAGCAGTAAATACTTGCATTTGATCTTTTGTCAAGAGACCATTATTTTGCTGCTTTCTCAATTCATACCAACTTGCGCTTGAACTCAAATCAGATGCTGTTCCATGCGGAACTTCAAAGTAGGCGTTATAAATAAGTTTATATTTCTCTGTGCGAATACAGCGGATGTATTCATCTGTGTCGTGCCAGTTTCGTTCAGCGAAGATGTAATCTCTTCCCCTTTTAGTATGATCAAAAACAATCTCATGAAAGCTGTTCCCGTAAATATTCTGAGGTAACGGAATATCAACAAGGTCTAAAAGCGTAGGAGCTAGATCAACACAACTGATTAAACCATTATCATGTACTGTATTAGGATTAATTTTCTCTTTCCACATAAAGATAAGCGGAGTCTGAATTCCAGAATCATAGAGTGAACCTTTACACCTTGGAAAGGGTTTTCCATTGTCACTAAGAAAAACAACAATTGTATTATCAAGTTTTCCTTTCTCCTCCAAGATGGATATCATTTTGCCCATATTTTCATCCATTCTCGTTATCTCATCATAGTAATCTGCCAGATCCCGACGGGTATCCGGACCATCAATCAAGAAAGGAGGAACAATCACATCGTCCGGATTATTCCTTTCAGGACAAACACTTCTATTATAAGGACGGTGTGGATCTACAAAACCTATCCAAAGAAAAAAAGGATTATTCTCACAACCATCCAAAAATTCAGAAAAATTTTTATAGGTTTCTTCTGTCAAATCACCTTGGCCTGGAAGATATCCTCCGGAAATTCTCTCGTCGAATTGCTTGTCCCCCTCCGGCCCCCAGTGTGTTTTTAACATCGATCCAGTTTTATAGCCTGCTTCTTTGAAATAAGATGGCATCATTTTTGTATTTTCTTCCAAGGGAGTATGTAAATCCTCAGTTCCTATAGTATGGGCAAACATACCAGTCATCATGCTGGTTCGGGACGGACTTGATTGAGGAGAAGTTACAAACGCATTTTTAAAACGTATCCCCTCTTTTGCCAAACGATCAATATTAGGAGTTTTTATGGCAGAATTTCCATAACACCCAAAGTCCATTCCCGCATCATCAGCAATAAAAACCAGAATGTTTGGTTGTGAAGCAGAGGTTTTTTGTCCCCATATGCTCTGAGCGAAACACAAACCACCAATTAAATATAACCATCTCTTTCCTTTTGTAAATTCCTCAGGTTTGCGAAGGGCATTCATAATAATCGATTATTTTTTATGTTGATAGCTAAATTCTTTTTGTTTTATTTCAATGAAGTTTTACTCATTAAGTTCTCATCAGGCAGACAATTTCAATGATGGAATGATCGGATAAAAGTTTATATTTCTCGATTTCCGTCTTTTAGAAAACTCAGGACCCGACTCGGATAAAATTCTCGCACATTAAAAAAAATAATCTGCATTTGTATTATATATCTTATCAATCACTTCTTTTGGTAATTTTAGTCCTTTAACCGGCTGCGTAATATCATTTATCTCTTGTGTTACATCGGTAGCCAAGTAGCTCCAGTTCGATTGCCATCTATCCAACAGCCTCTGTAAGATTGCATCAGGGTCTGTTTGATTTTCATTGATCGTTATATCCGTTCCATACATGATTCGGTCCTGATATTTTATCATAAAGTTTCTCATTTTATCGTAATCAATGATTGATTGATATTGAAGATGTGCTATCCGGGCAGACAGATCAATATTCATGTTCGGAAACCTGTCCAACCTTTTGGCTATTTCATCGACATCCCATTCAAGGCTTCCTAAATGTGCTGCAGTAAAAATCAAATCTGGAAATTTATTCAATAGATTATCTCTGGCGTCGATTTGATCCTTATAAGAAGGAGCTTCAGGATGAAGGTACATATGATATTCAGGATGTGACTTATAGTATCGATAATTCGATGAATCGTTCATCTCGTGTAGTGGTAACCAACAGTTTCGTGGTTCTCCCATATGTCCCATAACAGGAATTTTATTTTCAACCATAAAAATAAATATCGAATCAAGACGCGGGTCGTCTATCATGACATACTCATCGAATGAATCTTTCAAAGTCATCCCAACATTTTTCCAGATTTTTATTCCTGAAGCTCCTGCATTTTTGCAATGATCAATCCTCTTGATCACATTATCTGTAAATCCCTGTTCTCCAAAATCATCCACCGTAAAGGTTCCCAAAAAAACAAATTTCCCGGGCCAACTTTTCTTCAGAGCACTTGCCGTTTGTAGCTGTTCATCAATTGAAATCCCTGCATCAACATTAGGAGAAACCACTCGAAAGTTATATTGTGATATAAACCCCATATACTTCTTGTTCAATGTGTTGATATGTAAATGAACGTCTGTCTTAGGTATTTTCTTAAAATCATCAATAAGATAATACTTGCTTTTTTCACAAGCATTTGTTGTTATTATGAGTATCAAAATAAATATTGAAGCAAAACTTTTACGGATAAAGTGTCTCCCCATCTTCATTACTGTTGTAGTTTATTACTTAAAAAATTATGATGTTTCAAAGCCAATCCATTAAATAAGTTCTTATCTTTAGTATAACGTTGGCAGTTGCCTGATCTTTAAGTTTCGGAACCATGCAGCCGAACCATGGTCCTGCAGGCATATTACTCCCTTTTTAGAAAGGCCGTAGTCTGGTGCATCTTTCCATTTTCCGTTGTTCTTACGTGCAAACCAATCATCTGACCATGCTTCAAACTCTAAAACTTTCTCTCCGTTAAGCCAATGTTCTACATGACCGTTATCAAAAAGGATCTTGGACGTATTCCATTCACCAGAGGGTTTTATAACAAGCTTCGATTTATCTGTCGTGTGCATTGCATAATTGGCTGCAGTCTTTTGCCAATCCTCCCGCGTACTGGATGGTGAATATTCATCAATTAACTGATACTCTGGCCCAGTTAGATAAGGGACATTAAACTTAGGATCTTCTACAACATGATACAAGACGCCACTATTACCACCTTCTGCAATTTTCCAGTCCCAAACAAACTCAAAATTTTCAAATATTTTTTCTGTAACAATATAGCCGTGAGCATCTGTTCCAGTCCCTGCGGCCTGAATTGTTCCATTTTCTACGTACCACGGAGCCGTTAGTGAATTTCCGTTATAATCTCTCCATCCGTTCATTGTTTCACCATCGAACAGAAGCTCCCATCCCTCATCTATCTCTTTGTTTGACAAAATATTATGCCGTACACTCTTTTGACAAGAAAACAGCAAAAAAAATATTAAAAAAATTATAATAGTTTCTTTTGATTTCATAATACTGTGAAAATTTTTAATTTAACTTAATATTCCAATTGATTATTACCTCGTGATTGATAAAATCAAAGTTACTATTTCAACATAGGGAACAACTCCCTAATCTCCTCTTCGGTAGGTTGTTTTCCATATTCACATATTTCAAATGCCTCAGCAGCTGTAATGGAATTTCCTACTTCTTCTCCGTACCATTTAACAAGAGACTCTCTGATGGAGGGAGTGATGGGTAGTTCACGAAATATCTTGAGCCACTGAACCCTTTCTTTTTCATCACTGGGCGCCTCGATTGAACTAGTCCATGGGAGCCACTCAAAATATTGAGATTCATGTGCAGTCATAGCCAATATTTTCTGATCTATCACATCCGTAATGTCAATGGTGATATCAGGTTTAAAAGGATAAGGCTTCATAAAACGGTCTTGTTTATAAAGGAACAAAGGGTTTTTTTTCAATGGAGGTGTATCAGACACTACGTTTGGAACAATAACCATGTAGGCTGCATCCTGTATGACAATTGCTGCATTTCTGTGATCCGGATGATAATCATATGGCCGGGGACCAATAACTATGTCAGCATTCCACTGCCTGATCAATCTGATCACCTCTTTCCTCAGATCCAGGGTGGCAAGCAGTTCACCATCATGATTTTCCAGAACTTTGTAAGTAACTCCTAATCGCCTGCCGGCTTCCATAGCCTCGGCTCTTCTTCTTTTTGCCAATGCGCCTCCTCCCATTGATTGATGTCCAGCATCACCATTTGTGAGCGAAACAAAGAGTACATTATGTCCAAGCTTTGCAAACTTAATTGCAGTGCCGCCTACTTTACTGTCAGGATCATCAGGGTGTGCTCCAAAAACTATCACATTGATTCTATTATCCTGATTAATCTGGCTGTTCTGACTGTAACTCAGAGAACATGAAAATAGAAATAAAATAAATACAACCGTATACTTCATGAATATTTATTTTTAATTAATTACTTTCACTTTACCTACTTACGACCTCCCCTGTGGCATGTCTGGTAATTTCCAACCGTTATAATAGGTGTGTTTGATCAATTCCTGTGCGAACACCTCAGCTTTTTGAGGTTCTGTCCATGTCTTATTAAAAGTAGGGTGACCATCCGAGATTTTGAAGCCATCTTCAATAATGGACTTAACTGTTGCATCCTCAGGAATATTGGTGAACTTCATATTTTCACCATCCCAAATTAATTCTTGATTTAATCCTTGCAAGCGAACAGCGAGAACGCCCATCACAACCATTTCGTTTAAAGGTCCTGCTATAGAAAAATCTGAAGCAGGCTTTGACCGGTGTTCGGGGCTTTCCTTGCATGCACGTACCCAATCCATTTCATGTGAAATTGTTATTTCTCGTTGTGCTTTAGGAGAATTTGGGGTTCGTCCTGAGATTAGCCAAGGTTCTCTTCCTCCATTTCCACAAATTAAAGTATCCTTTGAACCATAAAAAATTGCAGCACCACCTCCAACATTTAAACTTTTACCAATTGGCATTCCATCGGGTCGAAATGGTTGTAAACCGCCATCGTACCAAGTAATTTCCACTTCGGGCATACCTACCTTAGGCATGTTATCACGAGCAGGAAAAACATATTTAAACATTTGTGCAGCAGGACAACTTTCGGCCATTAGCATAGTTGAAGAACCCTGTACTTTTGTTGGATATAATAGATTTAATCCTTTAAATACAGGATTTAAAATATGGCAAGCCATATCGCCCAGCGCTCCAGTTCCAAAATCCCACCAGCCACGCCAGTTCCACGGTGTATATATACTGTTGTATGGTCTCATGGGGGCAGGGCCTATAAACAAATCCCATTTTAATGTTTCGGGGATTGATTCTTTTTGCATAGGACGTTGCAATCCCTGAGGCCAAATAGGCCTGTCTGTATAAGCGTCAACTCTTCTAACTTCACCAATTTGACCATCCCAAATCCAATCGATAATCTGACGAACACCAGGCCCGGAGGCTGCAGTATTGCCCATTTGAGTAGCAACTTTAAATTTCTCCGCCAATCTTGTTAGTAATCGCGATTCGTAAACACTATGTGTCAACGGTTTTTCAACGTATACATGCTTACCCATTGTTATGGCATCAGCTGCAATAACCGCATGGGTATGGTCAGATGTAGCAATCATCACAGCATCTATGCTTTTTCCTAACTCATCATACATTTTACGATAATCGTAGTATCTCTTGGCATTTGGGAAGTAATCAAAAACACGTTTGCTATACTTCCAATCCACGTCGGCAAGCGCTATAATGTTCTGACTCTCCATGCCTCTAAGCACAGTGAATCCTCTTCCTCCAACACCAACACCTGCGATATTTAATTTGTCAGACGGGGATATGTGTCCCTTACTTTTTCCCAATACAGCTGAAGGGACCACCGTTAATCCTGCAGCTACAGTTGCACCAGACTGAATGAATCTTCTTCTTGAAATGTTTGACGACATAATTTTGTATTTAATGTTATATAAATTGCAAATAACTGTCTAATTTTTTCATAATCAATTAGACAGTTATTTACAAAGAATAGCGAATACGCTCTAAGATTTAGAAAACAGGTATTCTATTTTGGTTCAATACGATAGTCATTTTGCTCAATGTTCGGATTTACATCAACCTGATTTTGCGGTATCGGGGCAATGAAATTAGTTTCGTTTAACTTTTGACCTGTGGCTCTCAACACGGTAAGTGCACGTCCTGTCCGTACCAAATCAAACCATCGATGACCCTCGAATGCCAGTTCGTTACGGCGTTCTTTTTCAACTGCCAAAAAAAGCTGATCTTTACTGACAGCGGGAATATCCGCCGGAGAACCCACTTCTGTGCTTTGATAACCAAAACCACGACGACGAGTTTGATTAATATATTCAGCTGCTGAAGTTAAGTCTCCGGACTGAATTAAACATTCTGCGTACATCAAAAGAACATCCGCATACCTAAGAAATGGCCAATTGTTATTAGCATCACCATTGGCATAAGGTATGTCCCTATATTTACGAACGTGACGGGCTACTACCCATTGTCCTGTTTGTTTATTCGTATACCCCAAAGCCATAGAGAAGTCTCTGCGAAAATCACCTTCGTCCCAAGATTCCCACATTCCTTCTTCAGGGATATTGTCATCACCGGAACCACCAACAGCTACTACATTATCACCCGAAGCGCCAGGAGAGAACGAATTTACCCAGCCACTTCCGGTACCGAACCCGCCTTTCTTAAATTGAGCTTCAAAAATGGCTTCTTCATTGTTATGATTGTTGGGGTCAAAATATTTCTCAAATCCATCACAGGTTCCGGGTGTGTTATTTTCAATCAGGCGATACTGCTTGGAATCAATAACCTCTTTGAGGGGCACTGCTGCTTTGGCATAATCTCCCATGGTTAGGTATACCTTGCCGAGTAGTGCCTTTGCAGCTCCTGATGTTGCCCGGCCAATATCAGCCGGCGAAGAGTACGACTTAGGAAGCGCAGCAGCATCAGTCAAGTCTGCTATAATCTGTGCATATACTTCATTTTTTTTCGTACGTAACACATTGTAAGATTCAGGAATAGTTACAGTCTTTGTCATTAAGGGGACATCCCCGAAAATACGGACTAAGTTGAAATGCAGAAAGGCTCGCAAAAACTTTGCTTCCAGAGTATAGCGGTTTTTTAATGATTCCTCTACATCTGAGTCTATCAGTTCCTCTATGACTTTATTAGCCCGATTGATACCAAAATAAGCATCATCCCAAAAACCGGATAAAAATGGGTTTAATGAACGAAGATAAAACTTATCGAATTCATCTCTGTCTGTTACTGTACCAGACAACACTCCATATGTATTGTCCGAAGGTATCTCAGCCAATACGTACCAATTTTTTGTCACGCCATTGCTTCTGAGTATAGAATAAGCACCATTTAAAGCGAACTCCAATTGTTCGGGTGTTTCATAATACACCTCTTCGCTTAACTTGTCTTTAGGAACAAGATCCAAGAAATCGGAACAAGAATATATGATAAGGAAGATAAAAACCATACTTCCCAATTGCAATATTTTTTTCATAGGAATAATTTTTATAATTAATTATATCAAAAAGTTATATTTAACCCAAAGCTATAAGACTTGGACGTTGGATAAATTCCGTGGTCGGAACCAGGGGTTACCGTATTCTCAGATGTATTAACTTCAGGATTAAAACCAGAATATTTGGTAATTGTAATCGGGTTCTGTGCTGAAAGATATATCCTCAAATTTTCAATATTTACCCTACTAAGAATTCTATTCGAAAAGGAATACCCTAATGTGACGTTGTTCAAACGCAAATAAGAACCATCCTCAACCCAACGACTTGAAACCTGGCTTGTCTGACCTGTGGGGTTTGCATACGCACGCGGCATCCATCCATCCCCGGGTTCTTCTTCTGACTTCCACCGATTCAAAACAGTTCTTAGCTGGTTCTGATTTCCTTCTAGGTTTTCATAATAGCGTTTACCAATATTTAGTATCTCTCCCCCATAAGAGCCCTGTATCAATATACCCAAATCAAAATTCTTGTAAGAGAAAGTATTATTTATACCGTAATAAAAGTCCGGCTCTGCATTCCCAATTTCAGTGCGGTCATCAGAAGTGATTACTCCGTCGTCATTAACATCACGATACATTGCATCACCAACATTAGATGTTGCTTCTTTAGGATTTTCATCAAACATTTTTTGATTCATATAGACTCCCAAATGATCAAATCCGTAGAATGTTCCAAGAGGATATCCTATTTTTAAAACATGGCCCTGACCAGAGGTTTGCGCTGTGTAATAAATCGGATCACCCGCGGGGCCTAATGCCTTCACCTCATTTCTGTTCAACGATAAATTAGCGTTGACCAACCAGGAGAAATCACTGTTGTTAATAATGTTTGCTCCAACGTTGAATTCCAATCCCCAGTTATCGACCTTGCCTATATTCTGGTAAGCACTTCCAAATCCCGTAATCGTAGGAATGGGCACATTCAATAACAGGTCAGTTGTTTTACGACTATAATAATCAGTTCCAACAGTCAGTCTGTTATCAAAAAAACCCATTTCTAAACCCAAATCCAATTGAGATGCTTTTTCCCAGGTAAGGTCGGGATTGGCAATAGAATTCATGTTAGCTCCATTTACGATAACTCCGGACCCACTGCCAAACACATAATTGCTTGTAGCAATTGTCCCGATGGCTGCATAATTGTTTGATAAAGCATCATTACCCGTAACACCGTAACTTGCACGCAATTTCAGATCACTGAACAAATCCAGGTTGCTGATAAATTTTTCTTCTGAGGCCCGCCACATGACAGACATGGATGGAAAATTACCGAACCTGTTGTTCTTCCCAAATTTTGAAGATCCGTCTGAACGGAAAGAAGCAGTCACATAATATTTATTGTTATAATTGTAATTTACGCGGCCAAGATAAGACATCATTGCCCATTCATTCATATTAGAAGATCCTTGTCTGATTTTAGCGTTACTGATCACTTCAATAATGTCATCCGGAAAATCAGAACCGTTAGCATAAGTTTGCTTCCAGGTTTGTTTTTGTACCGTAAATCCAGCAACCGCATCAAAATTATGAACACCATTAAACGTTCTCGCATACGACAATGTATTCTCGTTCAAATAGTTGAACGTTTCTTGCGCATCTGACTGAGCTTCACGATGTTGAGGTAATCCCAACCCCGGATTCCCGGCAATTGGAATTTTACCCGCTGGCCGGAAGAAGTTTCTACTGTAGTTTGTTATCGTTGCACCAAGGGTTGTTCTAAACTTTAAACTCTTATCACTTAGCAATGCAAGTTCTGCATAGGCATTGGTAAATAATTGTAATTGATTTGTTTTATTTTTTATTTCAGTTGCGCTTGCTACAGCGTTGGGTAAACCCGTTACACCATCCCCACCCGCTTTACCGAAATCGATTGAAGAAGCATACACTCCATTTTCATACCTGACCGGTACCCACGGAGCTACAGCAACCGCTTGAATAATTACTCCATTTGTCGGGTGTCCCTCACTAACACCATTAGAGTTTGAATAATTCGGTGCAATATTTACTCCTAAGGTAAGCCTTTCGTTGATTTTGGAATCAATCTTGGCACGAAATGAGAAACGTTCAAAGTTTGTATTAAGAATAATTCCGTCCTGATTAAAATATCCGGTAGAGAAAAAATAATTTATATTATCAGTACCTCCAGAAACATTTAATTGATAATTCTGAACCGGAGCTGTCCTGAAAAGTTCATCCTGCCAATCAGTACCATTCCCTACTGCAGCAACAGCCGCAGGATCATCGTAAAAATCAGGGTATTTATACCTGTAACCGGAAGGCCTATTGACAACAGGATCCGTAATCTTGGCACCCGGAACACTTGCTATATATTTTGCATTAAAGGCTTCTTTGTTTAACTCTATAAACTCCTGTGCATTTAATAATTCCAGTTTTTTAGCAACAGTCTGTACACCTACATAGCTATCAAATTGTACAGTAGCTTTGCCCTGGCGGCCGGATTTAGTCGTAATCAAAATAACGCCGTTCGAAGCTCTTGAACCGTAGATTGCTGCTGCTGATGCATCTTTTAATACTTCTATTGACGCAATATCATTTGGATTAAGGGTAGACATATCTCCCGTGATCGGAAATCCATCTACAACGTATAGAGGGCTACTATTAGCCGTAATTGATGCTGCCCCGCGAACACGAATGATAGCACCTCTCCCTGGCGATCCGGAACCTTGTTGTACGGATACACCACTAATCTGGCCGGCCAATGCCTGAGTTGCATTTGAGATATTTAAATCCTTAATATTATTGCTTGAGACCTGCCCAACGGATCCGGTAAGGTCTCTTTTCCTAACCGTACCATAACCAACCACAACTACCTCATCAAGTAGTTCGACATCGGATTGAAGCACAATACGCATATTCGGTTGTGCTACTACTTCAAGTGTTTTTAAGCCAACATATGAAACAACCAATACATTGGTCCCTGTCGGAACAGTTAGAGAAAAGTTCCCATCAATATCTGTAACAGTACCTTGTCCTGTACCTTTAATTTGAATTGATGCCCCTATCACGGGCTCACCGGATTCTTCCAATACAACCCCCTTTATTAGAGTTTGTGCTAACATTAATCCTGTATTCAGCAAGAATAAGGAAAATAAAGTAAAAATAAACTTTTTCATAAGCAAATAATTATCAATTTCATAGTGTAAATAATTTATAGAAAATTTAATTTAATTGTATCTCTTCGTTGGTATTTTATTAATTTAAACTTTTATTCTATCTATCGTTAATTAAAGGCTGGGTAACGTTCTTTAATCAGGAAAATAATCCTATAGCATTACTCGGCGCAAAGTAATGATTTAAAAAAATTTAAAATGATTACTTTTGCGAAACAAATACCTCGAAAAACGCAAATAAAATTGCAAAATATTTTATTTAATAACTTACTTCAACCTCCGTATCTTAACGTTTTTATACCAAATTTCAGATCCGTGATTCTGAAAATCGATGTGGCCGAATGAGGATTTCATAAAAAAAGGATTATCTTTCCATTTTGAGTCTGCAATTTTCGACTTCCAGTCTTCAGAACCAATTTGGCACTGCATAACTACAACCTCATTTACCCAGTGGGTTATCAAACCGTTTGAGATTCTAATCCTGCCACTGTTCCATTCCTTGGCAGGCATAATTTTTTTATCAGTTGAAGGAGGATAGACATCGTATAGTGATCCTACCGATGTTTTACTAAAATTTTCTTCCTCTCCATATACCTGATATTCTGCACCGGTTTGATATGGCTTCTTCCACTGAACTCCTTCTCTAACTCTATAGATTACACCACTATTCCCTTTTTCCGGGATTCTCCACTGAAATTTAAAATCAAAATCACCAAATGCATCAACTGTCATCAGATCATCTCCCCCTGAAGTTCCATTGCAATAAATTGCATTATCGTTCACCGACCAGGTCTTTGGTGTATCTCCATTGTACGCTTTCCAGCCTTTTAAAGACTTGCCATCGAATAACAACTCCCAACCTTGTTCGAACTCTTCGGGTGTCAGGATATTATCCTTATCCTGTGCTGATAATGAAATTGAGAAAAGGAATAAGAACGTAAAAAAAAATGTTGATTTCATCGTGTTAATATTTTTATAATGTTTTTTATAAATTCCATCCGGGACGGTAATTGTGTTTGATCCATTGTTCACACATATTAAGTGCATTCCATTTTATCCATTTTTGAGATTTCTGTTCCACACTTCTGGTAACAATATCACTAGAGAAAGGTGTTAATTCAGCGGTTGTTAGCTCTTCGTTTGGGGAAATATTGGTTACTTGCATCTTTTCACTGTCCCATAAAAGTGTCTTTTGAAGTGATTGCAACCTTATACCCAGATTTCCCATTACAACCATTTCGTTGAAGGGACCTGCATAACTGAAATCCGAAGAAGGTTGTCCACCATTTTTACAGCAATCAACAAAATGCATTTCATGTCTGCCTCCTCCTAATGGATTATCGGGGATTCTTTTCAAATCTACCTTGACCTCAGGAATAAAACAGGAGCCGTTTCTATATGTTTTCCAATTTTTACCATAATCTTCAGCAATGAGGATAGCCTCTGAGCCAACAAGCATAAACCCTCCCCCGGGGTTCATGGGAGCATCTTCAGGGAGATTATAGGGGCGTGAAGGCATCAAACCTCCGTCATACCACGTCAATTCCAGTTCGGGCAGTTGACAGTAGGGTAAATTATCTCTGGCGGGAAATTTGTAACTAACTTTTGCCGATATAGGCGCACTTTGTGTATTAACAAGAGATGATGCTGCTTGGAATGCAACAGGTTGTCCGAGTTTTAATGCATAATAAGGTACATCCAGCAAATGGCATCCCATATCGCCAAGAGCTCCTGTACCAAAATCCCACCACCCTCTCCAAATCCATGGATGATATTCAGGATTGTATTCTCGCATGGGTGCAGGACCTATGAACAAGTCCCAGTCTAGTGAATCCGGAACAGGTACTTTTATTAAAGGCTTTGGCATACCTTGTCTCCATATGGGCCTGTTTGTCCACACATGCACCTCACGTACGGTACCTAAACAACCACTTTGTACTACTTCTGTCACCTCATACACGGTGTCAGAAGAATGGCCCTCATTTCCCATTTGAGTTATTACTCCTGTTTTTTTTGCTAACTGAGAGAGATATCTTGATTCCCAAACAGAATGAGTCAGAGGTTTTTGAAGATAGACATGTTTACCTAATTCCATTGCGGCTGCAGCAGTTACAGCATGTGTATGGTCAGGTGTAGCAATTACAACTGCATCAATGTCTTTTTGTTTCTCCAGCATTAACCGAAAATCTTTATATCGGGAAGCCTTTGGATAAGATTTGAAAACATCCCTGGCGTAATTGTAATCACAATCGCATAGAGAAACAATGTTTTGCCCGACCATATTTCTCAGGTTCACTTTTCCTTTGCCCCCAATACCGATTCCAGCAATATTAAGCTTATCGCTCGGAGCGACGTGCCCTAATCCCGAGACAGCATAACTTGGAAGAATAGTTAACGATACGCCGGTTACGGCCGCATTCTTTAAAAAAATCCTTCGTTTCATCTATTAACTAATTTATTTAATTGGCCAAAAAAATATAAAAAACTGATTATCAAATAATTCATTGGAGTTTTGCAAATTTAAGCAAATTACAGTACTTTACCTTTTTTCCACCCAGATAGGAGAACTCCAAGCCCATTGCTGGTTTTTTTGTCTTACGCGCACATAGTAGTAATCGATCTCTCTTTCTGCAACAGTATCTTCCATATAATGTTCTACCTGAAAAGCGTTTTCAGGGATTGCCCTGCCGAACAATATTGCTTCACTCAACCAGCCTATCATAAAGTGTGATTTTGAACCTTGTAATAATTCTCCGATAGAATGCGTGATCTTTTTCCCATTGAAATCGGACGTTAAGTTTCCCGCTTTAGGCATGGTTACATCTAAAATAACACCCTGAACTGTCGGAGTCATAGTATTGGGGTTCTTGGTGCTATACACATCCAGTATTGTTTCTTTTTCAGAAGAGGATAAAACCCTGTTTACCCGGGTCTTAAATGCTTTCTCGCCAGGCTGGGGAGAAGTATATGCCGCTCCTCTGAAACAGGGCGTTATCCTATTTATTATCCCTTTATCAATTGATAATCTACCGTTCCAATGTACATATTCTTCTTCACGGTTCCATCCGAATTCTACTTTTATTTTACATCTCACCGGATCTTCCTTAGGTACCGTGGGAATAAGCGGCCCGTTCATGCGTGCGATGCATCTACCGTTCTTGATAATATCTACGTAATCAACCGAATTCTCTCCCTCTACATTCAGGTAAATTCTTCGACTGTTTCCTCTGATGACTTCGCCCATGATGGCGTCGTTGATCCGAAAATCTATCTTTATCTTGTCACCCGTGGCACATCCTACATTTCTGTTCTGCAAAGCATGCCAAATATCATCACGTTTGAGGGAAGGGGCGAGGGCCATCACCCGTCCGTCACCATAGCTTCCGGGGTAGCCGGCATGTTGATCCGTAGAGCCGATAATTCCAAATTTGTACCCTTGTTCCAATCCGTACAACACGGTTCCTTCCCATTGCCTGGGACCCATGTCGTGCAGGTAGTTGTAGTCGCCGTCATCGCTTTCAGCCAGCCCGTGGCGGGAGTACATTTCAACGAAAGGCGTCTGTTCGTCTTCCTGAAATGATTTCCAGTTATATCCCCGGAAGCCGGTCTGATATCCCATGTGGTGAGGTGTAACAAAAGCTTTCTGCCCTTTGAGCCTTGCTTTCAGCTCCATGGCATTTGAAGGTTCCACCATTGTCCCTTCCAAATCATACAACAATGCCACGTGATCGCCATGCGCCATATCGTGACATTCGTAGCTCAAAAAAGTAAGAAACTCATTTTCCTTGTTGTATCCGCTCGTCATTTTCACGTATTCGTCCCATTTCCCTGCACGCAAAGCATCGAATGATTTGGTGTGATAGTCGATAACCCATTGCAGGCGCATATCATTCCTGCCGGGAATATCTTCCCACATTGCGTGAGGGGTGACCGAAACAAAGTCGAGCTGCTCCCTGGCTGCTTCAAACGCATCTCTCATATCTCCGTGCCCATAGGTGAGATTGCAGTGGTTATGTATATCACCCCAATAGAGTTTCAGGTTATGGGAAGATGGTAATGTTTTTTTTGCCTCTTTGGATTTTGGAGGACAACCTTGCAACAAGCTACCTGTTGCGGCTAAACCAACAAATGTCCATCCCGTCTTATTGATAAATTCTCTCCTGTCCATCTCGTAAGAACTAATCCAATTTCCAAGGTTTTCTATACTCGTACGACAGGTATTTGTTAGCGACCTCAGAGTTAGTAAATCTTTCGTTTACCGCATCCCATTCAAGCCTTTCCCGTGTCATCATAGCAATTGTTGCCAAATGCGCCATAGTGGTTGATCTGTGTCCAATCTCCAAGGTAGCCCAAGGTTGTTCGCGTGATTTTACACAATCGAGGAAGTTACGCACAAGGCTTGACGCACTGTTTTTATAACTACCATCAATTAACAGCGTGTCATCTTTAGCCAAAGAGTAATCTTCGGGCTCGATCATTGGCTTCCATGTCTGAAATTGTCCCGCACTGGCAGGAGTAATCTTATAATCATTTTCTCCTGTATGGATTGTCCCCTTTGTACCTCTCAGCTCGAGAAATCCGTGGGGAATAAATGTGCCGGTACTTGCTTCAAGTATTGTTAAAGTAACAAGTACTCCCGATTTAAATTCGTATGTTACATGCATTGTATCTGGAATGGTACGATCATCATTCAATACAAATTTACCTCCATGTGCACTGATGGCCGTTGGAGCCTCTTCATCTATAAGCCATCTCAACAGATCGAGATAATGAACACCGTTATTAGAAATCTGGTTTGCATAGTCCTCCCACCAGCGGAACATGTAGGGAGCAATGTTATACTGATACGGCCGGTAAGCTCTTGGACCTAACCACATGTCCCAATCAAAATTTCTTGGCGGGGTCTCAGGCTGTAATTTCCCAATGCCGCTAGGATACATGTTGCTTACATGACAAGCCGACGCAAAAGTTACTTTTCCTATTTTTCCTGCGGGGATTTCTTTTGCTAATCTCTGAAAAGTTGGGGCGCCACGCCTGTTTAAACCCACCGTCACGATTTGCCTGCTGCTGTTGCCAACTTCAACCATTCTTCGGCCTTCAGCAATTGTTTTTGATAAAGGTTTTTCAACAAATACATCTTTACCCGCATTTATTGCATCAATTGTTTGCAAAGCGTGCCAGTGGTCGGGTGTTGCAATACAAACAGCATCAATACTTTTGTCTCCTAACATCTCCCGATAATCTTTGTACTGCTTTACGTTTGAAGGGAAATTTTCTCCCATCTTGGGTATTCTCGTCCCCATATCTTTCTTGTAACGATCGAGTACAGCAGAATAATCTCTTGTCACGTATGGCTCATATACGTCACAGAGAGCTGCTACTTCACAGTCAGGTTCTTCCATAAAGAGGTGTAAAAGTTGTGTTCCGCGATTACCTACTCCAATAAATCCTACCCGAACCTTGTCATTAGCACCGATTACTCTTTTCTTTGTGTCGGTAAATGGTGCAGCAACTGTAGTTTTAGTTACCCCGGCGACAGATATTCCGGCGACAGCCATCGATGATTTTTTGAGAAAATCCCTACGTGTTGTTTTGTTTTTCATAAATATCTTTGTTTAGCTTATATTTCCTGTTGTTTTTTTGAACATTTCTTCATAATGAGGTATTGAATCAAAAATTCCACCTCCATTATTGAAGTATTCTTTATTGGTGTGGTAAAATCCATCTTTTACATCAACCCAAGAAGCTCTGCACTGAGGGAGGTATTTTTTCATTTGGTGCCAATTTACATAGTTCTGATGTCCGTTACTTTCTACCAAACCGAGATTATCAAGGCCGGGGAACGACTTTAACCGGGCCGCTACATTTTTGTTCCACTCTACCAAAATAGGATTAACAGTCAGGTCAGCACAAAAGCAGGGAATATTTCTTTCTGCCGCAGCTTTTGCAATCTTCATTGTCATACTCAATGTCTTAGCAATAGGTTTCAAAGCCACTGCCTTATATCCCATCTGAATACGTTTAATAGTGTCCTTGTCAGTATGGGCACTCTCATCAGCTGCTAATCGAACGGGGACATCCGCAACATCCATCTCCATTTTTTCAGGAAAAGGCTCTTCAACCATCGCTATTTGATCGAATGCGCCAATCTGCCGGGCATAATCTAAAAAACGATTAAAGGTATCTTTGGCTTCGTATCTGCCATTAGCATCAAAATAGTAAGGTAACCTCCCGGTCTTGGAGTATGGTGATCTTATATCTTTTAAAACATTGTGTATTTCAAGTAGCCGGTTTTTATCTTTTTCAAGCATTTCTGACTGCGTACCCGACTGACCAATTTTTATTTTCATAAAGAAGTATCCCTGCTCTACCTCTTTTTTTATCTCCTCTGGTGTAACATTATATGAGATTAAAGGTATTGCTGCAAGTTTTTCATGTTTCCCAGAAAAGGTGGTTTTAAATTCATCAGGAATCAATTGATCAAAATTCGTAATTCCATTTTCTTTAGCATAAAGCAGCCAAAGGGCGTTATCTACTGAGACCAGTGCATTAAGAGCAAAAGTCTTTCTCAAGTCAGAATTGTTTGTGACTGATTTGCCATACTCATGAACCTCTTGATATAAAGGCTCAATCAACTCAGTAGGATTATTGAATGATTGATTTTTCAATAACTGAAGTGCTCGCTCAGTCAAGGAATACATAAGAGCATTACCTCCTGATTCTGAATGAGAGGAAAATATCAAATCATCCGACCACAAAACACTTTGTGTGCCTAAACCAATTCCATGGTTATTGTTTCTACTTCGTAAATAACTTACAGTTTGCCAAAGTTCAGAAAGGTAGCCACCTTTGAATCCAAATGGATTTCGGAGAGGCTCTCGTTCAAACCGGGAATCAACACCAATAATTTTTATATTTCCTCTTACATATTTTAAAGATAAAGTCTTCCCAGGTTCAGATGCTGTTTCCGTTTTGTTGTTTTTTTTTGGTATACAGCCAGGACTTAATAACGTGGCACCGCCCAATAGGCCCATGCTGTTTGTTAAGAATTGTCTTCGTGATATCATAAGCCTCAGTCAATTGTTTCGAAGAAATTTCACAGTATAAAGAAATAGTATAAAAATAATAATTTTACTTAACATTCCGCACAACAACCCTCAAAAAACGTAATTACCTCATTTCAGTTCTGCTTGCAAAGCATCTGTTTTAGATACATTTTACATATCCAATTCATTGTAACGGTTTATTACTGTGCCGACCTCGAAATATGTTAACAACCTATATATGAGATTTAATGATGTTCTATGCGTAATAAAAGAAGCATAAGGCCTTCGCATCCTTTATGCCTGAAAAGCATAATACGAGGCATTTTTTTTTGATAGACGGCATCGGATTTATTCCTGCAGAGTTTTTAACCAATAAAACATCTTCTGCCGCATAACTGTGGAAAATCGATTGTAATCATTCGGGGTGTAGAGTTGAATATTATCTTTCGAGGAATATAATCCATAAATTTGCCCTACCTGTCCAACGCATTTTTTAATATCATCCAGGTGCGCATCTTTATCCCGTTCTGGAGCAATAAGTAAAACCGGACGGGGAGCGATACAACCTATAATTTGATCGAAATCAACAGGTATTTCACTTTCATGCCCGACGAAAAACCCCAACTTTGGGATAAGCCCATGCAAATGAGAATACGCCTTAATTCCTTCTGTCCCCCGATCCAGTGTGTTCGTACGCATGGGAGTAAAACCGGCTATGGATACAACACCGGCAATTCTCTCATCCAGCGCTGCCGATAAAAGAGCTACGGTACCTCCAAGAGAATATCCAGACACGACTATTCTCGAACGATCCACGAAATCAAGGTTTGAAATTGCATCGACAGCCCCTTTCATGTCAGCAACCATTTTCCCCATTTTCGACCATAGGGGATAACGGTCATAAAAATTGACTCCTTCCTCCAATCGATTTCCAAAACCAATCATATCGAATGCAAAAACACCATATCCCAGTTTGGTCAAATCCTCAAAAACCGATTGAATCTCGTGATCATAACTCATGGAAGAAAAACCTTTCGAATAGTCGTATTCATGAAGGTAAATCACCACAGGAAGATTTTCACCTAAGAGCTTACCCGTTTCATCCACAGGATAATAAAGATAGCCGAACAGGTTGTCACCAAATCCATCGTAAGGTGTGATAGCCATGATTTTCATCGATTTGGTTTCCCTGGGTCTGGAGAGGAAGGATCCGAATCGTTCTTCACCAATATCTCCTTTTGCTAGGCTTCGCGGTCCCGGGTTTGTAACACCCGCCGGTTCATCGCCCAACATCCATCGGAGGTTATTTTTTATGATTTGTTTACTATCCTTCCACTTATTCCTGTTGCTTGCGTATACATCCAGGTCGATAGTTGCCAGTCCGTGATCATGGGGTGTCACGGACTGATTACTTAGAGCACACCATGTTTCAAAAGAGTAATTATGCAATAATCTGTTTCCTGGCTTTCTATCGGTTCTATTAAATACAAAATCAAAAAAATCAATGTAACCTTCAATATCGTTTGCATTCACTCCATGTAACCCGTAACGTGACGTTATCGCGATATTATCACCCGCATTCAGAAATTGATATACTCTCTTACTGGAATGATAAGCTTGCTCAATTCCAAAAATATTACTTGCCGATTCAGTTGTTGCTGTACTTATCATTAACCCTCGTGGAGCAATTAATGCCATAAATGAATTTTGATCTATAGGCAATTTATTTTCTCTTCCAACAAAGAATCTTAATCTGGGATGTAACCAGGCCGGTTGTGCGCAAGAAAGCAGCGCAATATCTTCAACATCATATTTATGGGCATTATAACGCCAGGGTACTTCGGCACCCGTGCCACCACTGCTGGGAATACAAGCACCAATTCTCTCATCAAAAGCAGCAGCCATTAGCGACGTTTTCCCATTTCTGGAGTGACCGGTGATACCGATCTTATCCTTGTCCACACAGGACAACGTATATAAATAATCTACTGCCCTCGAAGCACCGTACGCTCTTCTCATCAAACGGGTAAAATCATAACACCCTGCCCAAATTTCCGAATATGCTTCCGTGTCATCTTTACTGTCAGCACCTGCATACAAGCAACCGATATAGCCTCTTCGTACAGCAATCTGAGCCCACTCCCGATGATTCCAGTTTGTAAGGAATACAGGAAATGGACCTTTGCCTGGAGGAATCATTAACTCGAGCGTGAGGGTCGCTTTTTTATCTGGGCCAAAAGATAATAGAATGGTCTGAATGGTTATCTCACCATCCTTCTTTTCCTGTAATATGTCGGATTGTAAATTAACGGGAGGGGGAGGGACTGTCCCGGTAATATAGTACTCAAGTTGTTGCTTCATCCAATCTCTTTGCATATTCCATTGATTCAGAGAGACAACCGGAGTACTACCTCTTCCTTCATCCATCACTAAGGGATTGGGCAGGAATGGCAGAGAAGACATTTTGTCAAAATCGGGAGGCAGTTCACCTGTTCTACTCAACCAGTCTTTAAATGTTTCATCAAGATATGAAACCCTGCCCCGATGGACCTCATCAGTGGGTAAAACAGACAATATCCACTCGAGTTCCTGTTTCCTTTTTAACGAATCGGAGGAAGCTGTGTAACTTTTTTTTGGTGCTGGATTTTTCTTTTTAGAATCTTTTTCACAAAGGCTATTAGCAAATATACACGGGCTAAAACAAAACAACAATAAGATGATAATACCGTTTTTTCCCCTTTTCATTGGATTTCCATATTACAGCTCCTTAATCATGATATTCCTATAGTGCACTTGGTCGCCGTGATCCTGTAAAAGTATATGACCGTCTCTTTTTTTACCGAAATCACCGTATTTTTTAAACTTTGTTCCTTGCACTCTATTTTTAAATTCTTGCGAATCAACATCAACACTTACAACCCTCTCCCCATTCAACCAATGTTCAACTTTATTCCCTTGGACTCTAATTCTTAATGAGTTCCAAGTACCTAATGGCTTTAGTTTTTTATTTTTATCAGGAGCATACAATAGATACAGAGCAGCAGTTGAACCTTTATCGTCATCGAAACCTTGTATTTCATTTTGATGAAAATCATCAATTATTTGGTATTCGAATCCAATCCACTCCATTCTTTCAGTATCATTATTAAACATTTGATGGACAAGATATTTTACTCCTGAATTGACCAGACGGGTCATTTTAAATTCTAACTTCAACTCAAAATCAGCATATTTCCTTTTGGTTATAATGTCTCCACCTTTCCTTCCGGAAAGCAGGATTAATTCTTTCTTTTTAATTTGCCACCCTTCATTTGGAAAGGGCGTATCACGGACAGATGTCCAATGTACCGTATCTTCGGCTGTCTTGAAGAGTGGCTGCCATCGATTGTCCATGTTATTACTATGGAGTGGTTTTCCCGCTGCATATTCCATAACGAACATACAAATCAACAACAGCACGTGTGATAAGGAGATTTTCATGAGGTTATACTTTTATAAAAATGTTTTTTTTATACATGAAGTAAAGCACCAACCAGGACACAAACACAGTACAAATTCCCATAACCGGCACTTCATAAGTACCTGACAATTGCCCTATCCAGCGAAGTGAAGCTTTAGCTATATAGGAATAATTAATAAAGATTGGCGAGATATAGATGAAAATTGAATTCATGCCTATAACCCGGAAAAAGAAAGACCACTTATAGTATCCCCTAACATCAATAATGTAATAGAAAAGTGCGAACAGTAATAAGCTTATACCTCCCGTAAGTAGGGTAAACGAGCTAGACCATAAGTTCTTATTTATTGGAAAATCTAAACCCCAAAAGAGCCCCAGTAAAATCAAACCCAGTCCCCCAATACTGAACCAAAAGACTTTCTTAATTGGACTCATGGGGTACTTTTTTAAGAAATTTCCCGTTATGACTCCGAGAAGTGTGGTTGATACCCCAGTAATTGTACAGAGTAAGCCTACCGTATCGTGAATGTCACGTGAAAGTCTGCCCGGTAAAACAATACGGTCAAAGTAGGAAGCAAAATTGCCGGCTTCCGTAAGGTTCCCCGGAGGATAACCCGGAGCAGAAGTAAATTTCAACAGCAACCAATATCCGATAAGAAGTACCCAGTACCACATTGCTTGTGCTTTAGGCCTAGCATATAAATAAATTATATTTGCAAAAATATAGCTTGCTCCAATCTTACCTAACACACTCGCATACCTGTAGTCAGACAAAGGCCTTAACTCAATCCCTTTTGTATTATAAATAATCCCCAGTAAGATAAGAATGAGTCCACGCCTTATAACTTTCCACAAGATTTGCTTCCTTGAACGACCATTTTTTAATTGATTGTCAATCGAAAAGGGTGACGAAATCCCAGATAAAAACATGAACAATGGAAAAATCATGTCCCAAAGCGTAAACCCATTCCAGTACGGATGCTCAAACTGTGCTGCTAATCCAGTCCAGAAAGGAGTTCCCTCAATGGCTGCTACTTGAACAACCACGCTGCCAATACCCATGATCCAGAACATATCAAATCCCCTGAGCGCATCAATGGATCGCACTCTTGTCTTGTCGGATCTTGAATTATCTATACTCATAAGTACATGGTATTTAGGTCAGACGAGAAAAGCAGGATATTATCAGACTTTTAAGTCCCAACCCTTTTCATACTCTCTTTTCCACAATTTTGAAGCTTCATTGTCTTTCAGGATAGTACCATTCCTGTGATCGATGTTTAACGCTCTTCCTACTCTGTGAGAAATATTGGACAGCTGTACCAGCTGTGTGCTGGCACATGCTTCTGTCAAACATGAGTTTAACTTCTCTCCTTCTCGGATAGCATTGAAAAAGTTTTGGAAGTGGTACGCATCAAGGCTTTGCGTTGGATTAACCAAGTTGCCTTCTTCAAATACCATCTTGCTGTCTATATGTTTGACTAATTTATTATCTAAGTCGAAAACTTTATATTCGTTTCCTCCACCTATAACTAAAGTTCCTTTATCTCCAAAAAATGCGACACCACTACCGTAGCCATAAATATCTGATTTTACGCAACTCTGGCTTTCCCAGGTTATTGCTTTACCATTAGCAAAGTTAAAATTAACCAGCTGTGTATCGGGCGTTTCCCAATCGTCTTGATGATGGTATCTTCCACCGGTAGAAGCTACTTTTATGGGATAACCTAATTGCATTCCCCAACGTAACAAATCCACAAAATGCATACCGTTATTTAAAGCTTCTCCAGTACCCCAATGCCATATCCAATGCCAATCATAATGGACAATATTGTCTTTATAGGATACCCTGGGCGCAGGTCCTTGCCAGAGCTCCCAGTTTAACCAATCCGGAACCGATGTATTCTTTCCAATGCCCATCGAGGGACGCTTGCTATAATACCAGCTTTTCCCGTAATGAATATCACCAATAATGCCGGCATGTAATTCTTTTATCGCATGTGCTACGTTAGGCCAAGAGCGTCGTTGGTTACCAACCTGAACTATCTTTCCATACTTTTTTTCAGCTTCAACCAGAATCCGGTTCTCTTCGGGGTTGTGACTCGTAGGCTTCTCCAAGTAAACATGTTTGTCGGCTTTCATTGCCATCACGGCGCCTGTAGCGTGCCAGTGATCAGGTGTGGCAATAAAGACAGCATCGTAGCTGTCTGATTCCAACATTCTTCTAATGTCTTCATGTCCCCTGGGTTTATTGCCGGCAATTTCCTGAACAGTCTTAATGCATTTCTCAATAGCGCGTGAATCGACATCGCATATATCAGTCACAACACATCCCTTTTCTTTTTCATTGGCAAACCCTCTAGCCAGGGCATTACCTCTGGAGTTCACACCGATTCCAGCAATACGGATGCGGTCATTTGACCCCATGATATTCCTGTAGCTTGAAGCGCTAAAACCTGGCAGAACACCCCCAAGTGAAAGAACAGAGGCACTTACTGCTACTTTTTTAATAAATTGTCTTCTTGAAGTCATCATATCCGATTTATTTAATTACTCACAGATTTCAAACAATTTTTCTGTTTACTTCGTCCCAAAAAACCTGACGTTTTTCAAGATAGGAACGATGGGCCATCAAGCAAGCAATTCCTTCTTCGTAAGCTACTTCGATATTTGCGCTTGGAGTTTTGTTCTCACGAATACAATCCAGCCATTCGCGCAAATGTAAATGTGTTACATCGATCTGCTTACCATTAATAACGGTATTGGTCAATCCCCTATCGGCATAGTACTTCTCGGAAGCAGACGTTACTGCGTCAATCTGACCTGCACCGGGATTATAAGTAAGCATCGGGGATCCCGTATCAATTAACCCTGAGTCTATGCCTTTCTTGTACTGCGTTGAATTTCTATCAACGGTTATTTTAATATTGTTTCCGAGTTCCATTGAAGCATCATGCCCCATAAAAACTCGCCCTCGGCTCCTGCTCGATGCCAGATTTCCGCTGTATAACAAAGTCAAATCCTTGTGAGGGTATTCAAAGACACAGTGTAAGCTATCGGGAATCTCCCTGTTGTCTTTCCAGTAATAGATACCACCTGATGAGGATACCGATTGAGGGATACCAATTCGCAACAGCTGATTCACTGCATCGAATTCATGGGTAAACAATTGGCCAATCAATCCGGTATCATAAGCGAACCACTTTGTCCAGTTATAGTAACGGTCAATGGTAAAAGGTACATAAGGTGCGTTGCCTAACCACCGTTCCCAATCAATACTTTTCAGATCCCCTGGTTTGGGATTACCGTTACTGTCCAAATGCCTTATCCAAGCACCTTCTGCCGTATTGCGGTTACTGGTAGTTTCTATCAACGTAATTTTACCCAATACGTTCTTGCCGATAATCTCTTTTGCCTGTTTAAAAACCGTGCTCTGTGTTATCTGGTGGCCTAACTGGAAAACTATGGAGCTTTCTTTTACCGTACGGTAAAGTTCATTCAGTTCCTCTTCCGTATGAGCTACGCTTTTTTCCAAATAAACGTGCTTTCCTGCTTTTACGGCATCGATGGCCATAGAGGCATGGTGATGATCAGGGGTAGATATTATTACAGCATCGATGCTCTCATCAGCCAGCATGTCTTGGTACGTTCGGTATTGTTTGACAGACAATTTGGACGCTCCGTGACGAACACTATTATTTGCTACGGTCAATCCGCGTTCAGCATGTAAATCGAAAACATCGCAAATTCCTGTTATGGCAACATGAAGATCCTCTTGTTCAAGCCAACTGATTAACGTATTGTTGTTTTCTCTTTTCTTCACCTCATCAGGGTGCATAAACCCTAGACCTGCAGACAATTGTTCAGCACGTCGTCCAAATCCGATAATCCCAATTCGAAGTGTGTCTCGTTTAGCGTCTTTTCCGTAATCCGATACAGGGAACTCCATTTTATCGAGACCCAGTTCACGGGCAATTCGATCTTTTTTGTTTTTATCGTAATTAATTTTTTTGAACCATTCGTAACCGAGTATCCCAGCAACAGGAATTCCGGCAAACGCTTTTAGAACAGTTCTCCGGGAGATGTCTTTGGTTGATGTATGTTCGGTACTATCTGGGGAAGATTGATTCTTCGCCGGTTCTCTCTCACCTGTATTGTTGTTATTTTCTGCCATGTTGAAGTGTTCCTTTCTGTCGGGAACTGATAAAATGATCTAATCCGAAAACTTCGTTAGTTGGGAAAAGGGCCAACCCAAAAAGTGCGACGGCCTCAATAAGTGTCCTATTAATTACAAGATTGCTCCCATCGGAGGGTAGCGTGTATTCGTAACCCACCAAAGGGGGAACGCTAAGGTAATAAATAAATATCAAAACAGATCCCGCAATGGCGGCAGGTTTAAAAAGAAATCCGAATATCAGGCCGAGTCCTATAAGTACTAATCCCCATATATTTAAAAAATCGACAATAGAAAGCAAACTGCTGTTCGATAATATCCAACCGGAAAAACCCGATAAGATTCCTTGGGACTCTTGCAAGAAATTCGCGGATGTCCATTGTGGATTCATAACCTTAGATATTCCCTCATATAATACATGCCATCCAATTACGAAACGGAGAACCAATAAAAAGATCAGTTGGGCTTTTGTATATTTCTTTTCGTTAATCATTGTTTATCTTCAATTCAGTTGCAACCTCTACTGCTTTTGTCGTAATATAATATTTTGCCAGTGTATTTGACATTTCCCACTCGGGCATATCGCGATTAACCAGGTATTTAAAGAAACATTCAGCAACATACCTGAAGTGTGACTCGTGTCCCTCCCTGTTTTCTGCCGGAATATTGATGAGATATTCACCCTCATTGGATGTAGGCAAAACAGTGACAAAGGGATATCTTTTTTGTATTTTCGTGACTACCTGTTGAATATTTTCTGCAAATTCCTTCTCACTAACACCTTCAGCTTTATACACATACAACTGTTTGATAAAGTTTTGTTCCTTATTCTGAACAGTTCTCAAAATAGCTTTTGTGCCTTTCAACGTGGAGATGAATGTGTCACCTCCACCCTCAGGTGCCTGATAGTTCCACATAACTTGTAAACTTACGTTGTGGTTTTTCACATCGAAGTTTACAGTTCCGTTGGCATAGACTTTCAGCGTTGAATTATCAAGGTATTTATGAAGATAATCAGGAAATGATGATTCTCCGGTAGACTGCATGAACTGCTGCCGAGAGATATCAGTCGGCCAGTGAGTAGATGAGATACTTCCGATGTCCCGTGTATAATCGATAGGCTGATCCGGAAAACATTTCCAGAACAGCAAGTCAATTAAGTGAGTAGTGACATCTGCAATACCCTCTCCCTGTTGTTCCACGTCGTAGTACCATGCCGGACGGATCAACGGTGATCCTGAAACCTCTTTATAGAAATGGTGCACACTTTCCATATAGACAGCAGGATCTTCCGGCGTTCCCACCTTAAGTTCTCCAAAAAAGTCGGGATTGTTTATCAACTCTTTTTCGATGATGTTCAGCATATCGTAGCGTTCCGTCATCATATCATACAGTTGAACATTTTTTGACCCTGCATTCTTATACGCTTCTTCCAGCAAAAGAAAATCATTCCTGTTAATAGCCATCGGCTTGTCGGACAACACATTCAATCCGGCATCCACAGCGCGGAGAATATATTCGGTCTTGTTTTTGTTGTTACCGGCAAGTACCACAACATTACCATTTTCATCTGTCACCATCTTGTCCACAAAGTCGTCACCCGTGTATATAACCTCTTGCCAGCTCGTAGGATTCTCTGCCCTGTTGTTGAATGACTCAATAGCTGAAAGATATTGGTTTAATCCGGCATCATCAGGAGACATGGCGTAAACGTAAACTGAATCATTCACTTGGTCGATGGTACTTTTTTGAAGCAGATTGGCATGAAAATGTCCCGGCGCAAGAACGATCAATTTCACTTCGCCTGCTTTACCGGTAAATACCGTAGAATTACTTGTCTTTTCTCTACTTTGCTGCATACAAGATAGAAACATCAGACCAATGATACCGGTCAACAAAAAACTTTTCATTTCACTTTTACTTTAAATCCGAAAGTAATTTCCTGGCTTCTGCCAAACCTTTCCGATAAGTATCTTCCATCAGGATAATTTTTCCATCGTTGCGCTTGCTTTCATTGGAAGCTTCCATAAAAGTGAAGATTTCCAGTGTTTCTTCTTCGGAAACAGGGACAACACGAGTCTTAAAAAAATTAAGTATCTCTGTGAGCAGCACTTCGTATCCCTGGTAAGGGCCAACCGGCTCTATGCTTTTGTCCGTGAAGGCTGTTCCTCCGTAATTGCTTTTCCCGGTACGAAGGCCTCTGAACGTACCTATCCTTCCATCACTCCATAATCCAGCTACTACATCAGTACCTTCAGCCGACATGCGGTTAACCGAAACGCATCCGGTTCCCATGATGGTGAAAAGGGTTTCTACCCCATGGATGCCGTACCACCCAAAATCGGGATGTGTTTTTTCGCGACTTGCGGGGGAGTAACAATCAGCTCCCAAAACTTTTCCAAATTCTCCTTTGCGTAATTTCTGATTTTGTGGAACATACCGCAACGCTGAGGAAGAGAAAATAGGGACATTGTATTCTCTGGCCAGCTGATAGATCGCTATCGATTGCGCAAGTGTAGCACCAAGTGGTTTGTCAATAAACATGGGCTTTCCGGCTTTGAAAACCTCATATGCCTGCTCCAGATGGAGGTTCCCATCATTTGTTTCCAACATTACGTAATCCACTTTCTTCAGAAGTTCAGCAATGGAAGGAACAATTTGCACTCCCAAACCTTTTACCTGTTCAATGTAACCGGGAATACGGTCAAAACTTGACTTAATGGTTTTCGACCCGTAGGGATAGGCTGCGACAATTTTAAACTCTTTGAACTCCTCTTTTTTGTCTTCTCCATTCAAAAACTTGGTGAAGGCGATTGCATGAGAGGTATCCAGGCCAATGATACCAATCTTAATCTGTGCTTGAGCCTGAGTTAAAACAAAGGCTAGAATTGTTAACAATATAACTCTAATTCTCATAATATTTCTATTTTTTGATGTTGTGAAAAACATAAATTCATTTATCGGCTGTGTTGTTAGTTGTCTCCAGGAACGAAGCACTCTCTTTGTCGAGATATAATACAGTTCCCTTTTTTGTTCTTAAGACCGTAGCAGGACAATCCTCACTAATATCATCGTTAAGAGTATGATACACAGCCTTTGCTTTGTTTTCGGCAGGCACCATACAAAACATATATTTCGCCCTGAGCAGTGCGGGAATGGTTACGGTGATAGCATGGGTGGGTACCAGGTCTATTCCTGTAAAAAGGTTTTCATTTACCTGTTGTTGCCTGCAAGCCATCTCCAACTCTACCACCTTCGCCAGTTTTGGATCATTAAAATCGGCAACCGGAGGATCGTTAAAAGCGATATGTCCGTTCTCTCCAATTCCCAAGCAAACGATATCTACCGGATATCGTGTCAGCAAGCCGGCATATCTCTCACATTCAGCAGAAGGATCTTCAGCAAGCCCATTTATGTAATGTACACTTTTAAAAGGGACCTTTTCAAATATCCTTTCTCTAAGGAAATTACCGAACCCTTGGGGTGCATCCTTCTCCAATCCAATATACTCATCCATATGAAAGGCATTGATCTTCTCCCACCGGATCCGTTTATCAGCTGTTAATTCCTTCATAAAATCACTTTGCGATGGAGCAGCTGCGAAAATCATATTGATCTCGTCTTTTTCATTAAGCAACTGTCTTATAGTGTCAGATACATCGACTGCTGCCTCTTTACCCATTTCCTCCCTGTTAGGGAAAATTCTCACTTCCAACATTCCTACTTTGAATGTGATTACGTTTGTGTTAGTTTCCGTATATGACATTTCCTTCCAAGATTGTGTATGAAACATTAATATTATTATCAAAAACAACTAAATCGGCATCTTTCCCTTTACGAACAGACCCCTTCTGCTGATCTATCTTCATTATGCGAGCCGGAGTCAGCGTCATCATTTTCACAGCTTCTATCAACGGCACTTCCGCTACGTTTACCATTGTTCTTACCAGACGATCTGTAGTTGCAACACTTCCCGCAAAAGCGGTACGGTCGGGCAACTTGGCTACGCCATCTTCGATAATTACCCTTTGTCCTTTTTCCAAGCTGCCCAGGATGGATTCACCGTCCGGCATTCCCGCTCCCCGCATAGAGTCGGTACATAGCGCTGTCTTTTCGGATCCTTTGAATTTATATACGAACTGCAGAAGAGACTTGGGCAGGTGTACTCCATCAGCAATAATTTCCACCGTCATGTCATCAATCAGGTACGCGGCTTCCAAAACACCTGCATAACGGAATGCATTCCTGCGGGTAACAGTAGACATAGCCGAATAGAGATGGGTCACGTGGGTGAACCCTGCGTTAAAGGCATCCAACACCTCCTCGTAAATGGCATCGCTATGTGCTATGGAAGTGAGGATATTTTTTGAAGTCAGCACCTTTCCAAAATCGAATGCGCCGGGCAGTTCCGGTGCCAGGCTCCACCGTACAATATCGTCTGATTCGGATAAAATCTTATTGTACTCTTCCGGTTCAGGGTTTCTAAGGTATTTGGGATCCTGCGCTCCCCGTTGATTGTATGCAAAATAAGGTCCTTCTAAATGCAGGCCCAAAAGTTTTGCACCTTTTGTGTTCAGTCTTGCGGCTTCCTTGTATACGGCAAACGTATTTATGAGCTCGTCAAACGTGCTTGTCAACGTTGTAGGCAATAATGCAGTGGTTCCATACCTGGCGTGCGTTTCTGCTGCTCCCAGATAAGCTTCCACCGTTCCGTCCATAAAATCGTGGCCGCCTCCTCCATGCGTGTGAATATCTATAAACCCGGGGGCAATATACTTATTTGTTGCGTCTATCACAACATCATCATTACCGTGTATGTACTCTTCATTATTAAGAATATCGGTTATTTTTCCGTTTTCACACACCACGGTTACGTTTTCTTCAATTTTTTCCGGAAAGATAACTTTTCCGTTTTTTATGATAAGTCTATTCATCATCCTTTGATGTTTATGTGTTAATTAAATGTATTAAGAAACAACCGTATTTTTGACAACCTCGCTTTTTTTCCATGATCTTATTCTATATCCGTAAGCAGCATACCAAACAATATAAGCAAAAGAGGGAATAAGGATCCAATAAGCATATTTCATTGCAGCAAAAGGCGAAAGAGACGAATTAAGCTCCACAAGTGAATGATAAATCATCGGCATAAATGCGCTTCCACAAAGCGCCATTACCAAAAAAGCAGAGCCGAGATTGGTATGCTTCCCTAATCCGTTAATAGCAAGAGGCCAGATTCCGGCGTAAAGCAATGCATTGGGAAGTCCCATCATTACAAGGTACCAGATAGAAATGTCGGATGTAATACCGAGAAAATTCACCGTTCCCGAAGTGCTAATGATTAAAACAGAAAGCACTAAATTCAATAAAGCACAGATCAAAAGCGCGTTACGCTGCTTCAGGTATCTGGGGATTAAAATGATTCCGATAAAATATCCCAAAAAAGTCAACAACATGGTATAGGAAGGGATATTTTTAGCTGGACCGGCGAGGCTTTCACCCATTGTGCCTGCATACTGAATACTGGTAGCAAGAGCGATCATCTGTGTTCCTATATGGAAAAACATGGCAATTACTCCCAATATCAGTGCAGGATACTGAAAGATGGATTTCTGTGAACTTTCATCTTCAGCAGAACGTTTATTTACTACCGAGGGATCTAATTCCGGCAAAGCCGAATAACGGACAACAATTCCAAAAATAAAAAGCGCGATTGCTAAAATCAGGTATGGTGTCATAACTCCCTTAATCAGGGTGTCCAAAGCAGTCTCTAACGTTGCACCGGTGTATAAACCGGATTCTATTTCACGCATCAACACCTTGTCGGATTCACGGATAACAACTCCGGCAAAAATAAGATTGGCGATTACTCCTGCCAGTTTATTACCTGTTCCAACTATGCTCATCCTTTTGGCGGCACTCTCAATAGGCCCGACAATGGTTACGTAAGGATTAGCAGCAGACTGCAAAATAGCCAGCCCCACGCCCAGCAGGAAGAGTCCCAGCAAAAACAACTGATAAAGACGCCAATAGGCAGCAGGAACAAAGAGCAGTGCTCCGATTGCCATGCACCAGAGTCCAAACATCATTCCTCTTTTATATCCCACCTTATTCAGTAAAAAAGAAGAAGGGATAGCCATCACCAAATAAGCAATATAAAATGCAAATGTAACAAAAGAGGATTGGAAATTAGATAGCTGAAGGGTCAGCTGAAAATAAGGAACCAGGATAGTGTTTACCCAGGAAACCAACCCGAAAATAAAAAACAACAATGCCAGGATAATCATCGACTTGATGGTGGTACTTTTATTCCGGGCTTGATTCATTGGAGGTGTAGTACTCATATTTACAGTAAATTTTTAACAATAAGAAGTTCGTGCTTCATTATGATATGAATGCACAAAATTATTTTTTATATATTCAAAAAATGCTTAAAAAACGTAATTGTGTTTTCAAAAAACGTTATTCATTCTTAGAGTCGCAATATTTTCTACGGTATTCTATAGGAGTACATCCTTTGATTTTTTTAAAAATACGGGATATATTTTTGCAATCATTAAATCCTGACTCTAAAGCCAGGTCAAACAGTGCCCGGTCTGTTGTTAGTAATAAATGTGCGAAATAATCAATCCTACAACTTAATATGAACTGATATATGGAAGTTCCCATCTCCTCCTTAAACCTTACCTCAAGGTTGCGTCGCGAAAGAGGTACCAGGTCGCTGAGTGCTTCGATATTTATATCTGTGGTGAAATTGTCTTCGATATAATTGACAACTTGAGAGATATAGCCATTGGATATATCATACTTCTCTGTCGATTTTCGAAGTTCAAACCTCGTTGGCCGGATAATGATGTTGAAGGGCTCTACGATCTCTCCCTTAATCATCCGGTCGATTAATCTTCCAGCTTCGTATCCTCCCTTTTCTACATCTGTTACAATGGATGATATGGGAGGATCGGAAAGGTGACAAATCAGTTCATCGTTATCCACCCCCAGCAATGAAATTTCTTCAGGAATTTTAATGTTGTTAATTTTACAAATTTGAGATATTCTTAAAGCGAAATCATCGTCACAGGCAAAGAGGCCTACAGGTTTTGGAAGAGATAATAACCACTCATCCAACTCGGCATGAGTGCTGCTCCATTCCTTGCCCCCCAAATCTTCACTTTCAAAACAAAAGAAATTTCCGCCCGCTTTCTCAACCTCTTTCTGAAAACCCTCCGCCCTCTCCTTCGACCAAACAACACCCTTGTTACCATAAAACGCGAAGTTGCGGAAACGGCGCATAATGAAAAACTTAGCAGCCATCACTCCGGTACCTACATAATCTCCGGTTAGGTTGGAAAAATAAGGACTTCTGGATTTGTAATTCTGTAGCACGATAGGTATATTTAAAGAGGCTAACAAATTGGTTCCTTCATGATCCCATCGTGCCAAAATTGCATCGGCCTTCCAGCTTTTGGCCCATTCAATTATACCCTCCTTTCCATACATCGTCTTATAATAAGTGGGTAGTCTGTAAAATAACCAAGGCCCGTGTTCATGAGCATATTGAATCAAACCTCTCAGTAGCCGGCGGCTGAATTCACTGGAGTAGTCAATAAGTATTAGAATTCTTTTCATTTACTTCTTGTTTTCAGATTTTTTTCACCTATAGGGTCAATATCAGAATGAACGACTTTCATTCTGCGAAAAAAACTTTTAATAATCCTCAAATATATACATTATTTTCAGAAAAAATTCAAGGAGGGTTGTTTTTAACCAAAAAGAAAATGTGTTTTGGTACTGAAGATTTTTAAAGGCTACAAAAAAAAACAACTGCGATAAATTACGCAATTGCTTTAAAAACAGTCGGGATGACTGGATTCGAACCAGCGACCACTCGCCCCCCAGACGAGTACTCTAAACCGGACTGAGCTACATCCCGAAAAAGTGAATGCAAAGGTACTTTATATTTTTAAATCTGCAAAATTTATCTTAACTAAACATTTTCTGTACGCTTAACTTTGTCTGTTAGATTTTTATTTGTTAATTTGCATTTTTAAACCCAATAAAATAGAGTAAATGACCTTTACAGCACAACAAATTGCCGACTTTCTAAAGGGAGAGATTATAGGGAACCCGAACGTAGAAGTCGATAATTTTGCAAAAATTGAAGAGGGAAAACCACGAACCATTGCTTTTCTTTCCAACCCCAAATACACCCATTATATTTACGAGACTAAGGCAGATATTGTACTGGTAAACAATGACTTTATACCGGAAAAAACTGTTTCTGCCACATTAATTAAAGTCCCCGATGCTTATGCAGCTCTGGCTTCTCTGCTGGACCTGGTGAACAGCTTAACTCCACCAAAAATAGGAATAGAAGCGATGTCTTTCGTCTCGGCAACTGCAAAACTTGACGATAATATTTATGTCGGAGCGTTTGCCTATATCGGAGAAAACGTACAGGTGGGTAAAAACGTAAAAATCTATCCGCAAGCATATATTGGGGATAATGTAAAAATCGGAAATAATGTTGTTATTTATGCCGGAGTAAAAGTCTATCACAGTTGTATAATTGGCGACAACTGTATTTTACACGCAGGAGTTGTTGTTGGTGCGGACGGATTCGGGTTCAGCAAACAAGAGGGGGTGTACCATAAAATCCAACAGATCGGTAATGTGATACTGGAGGAAGATGTAGAAGTAGGTGCCAATACAACTATAGATCGTGCCGTTATGGGATCGACCATCATTCGTCGAGGAGTGAAACTCGATAATTTAATACAGGTTGCACACAATTGCGAAATCGGAAAGAATACGGTTATGGCGGCTCAGGTAGGAATTGCCGGATCAACCAAAATAGGTGAAGGTTGTGTCTTAGGCGGCCAGGTCGGAATAGGCGGACATATAACTATCGGTAACCAATCGCAGATTGGTGCACAGTCCGGAATTATCAGCAATACTCCTGAGGGATCTGAAGTAATGGGCTCGCCGGCATATCAAATAAAAAACTATTTCAAATCGAGCATAATCATCCCCAAGCTACCCGACATGTACCGTCAAATAAATGTGCTGGAAAAAGAAATCAAGGAGTTAAAAAAACAACTCTCCTAAGAACAGGAGACATGTTTTGCTAAAAAAACCTAACGGGAGAGCCAAATTCATACTTTTCAAGGCAAAGTTGTATCTTTGCCGGATTATCTGCACTCAAAATTAAATTTATCGATATAACAAGGTGAAACAGAAAACATTAAAATCCAGCTTTACGCTAAAAGGCCAGGGGCTTCATACCGGTTACAAAATTGAAATAACTTTCAATCCTGCACCCGTTGATTCCGGATACCGGATCCAACGGGTAGATTTAGAGAATCAACCTGTTATTGAAGCGGTGGCCGAAAATGTTGTCCATACCCAGCGAGGCACGGTTCTGGGAGTGGGTAATGTCACCGTCAGCACTGTTGAACATGCGTTTTCAACACTTTATGCACTTGGGATAGACAACTGTCTTATCGAAGTGAACGCGCCGGAATTTCCCATTCTTGACGGAAGCGCCATAGAATATATTCGTGCTATTGAAAAAGCAGGTATTGTAGAACAGGAAAAAGACAAAGACTTTTATGTTGTACGAAAAAAAATAGAAGTCTCCGACCCCGAAACCGGTTCTAAAATCACGTTACTTCCGGATGATGGTTTCGCGATCAATTCTAACATAGAATTCGAATCACAATATATCCCCAATCAATATGCCAGTTTGGAATCGTTGGAGAATTTTGCTACAGAAATAGCGCCTGCACGCACGTTTGTTTTTGTTCGTGAAATCCAAAAACTGCGTCAGGCCGGACTAATCAAAGGCGGTAACCTGGATAACGCCATCGTTATTTATGAAAGAAAGCTTCCTCAGAACGAGCTGGATGAGATAGCCGATGAACTAAACGTCCCTCGCATGGATGCAAACCAGCTGGGTTATCTGAATCACCGCGAACTGGCATTCCCTAACGAGCCTGCACGGCATAAACTGCTCGACATAATCGGAGACATGTCGCTGATAGGGAAACCTATAAAAGGACGGCTCATTGCTACACGTCCGGGGCATAAAATCAACAATCAACTGGCAAGGCTTATCCGTAGGGAGATAAAAAACAAAAATCAAGCACCGTTTTACGACCCCAATGTTGAACCCCTGATGGACATTAATCGCGTAAAACAATTGTTGCCACACCGTTATCCTTTCCTGATGGTGGACAAAGTAATTGAACAAACCGAAAGTTACATCGTAGGCGTAAAAAACATCACCAATGACGAGCCTTATTTCGTCGGCCATTTCCCCGATGAACCGGTTATGCCTGGAGTTCTGCAGGTAGAAGCCATGGCTCAGACAGGAGGATTGCTGGTGCTTTCCGGACTTGACGAACCCGAAAGATATTCGACTTATTTCCTAAAAATAGACAATGTGAAATTCCGAAGCAAGGTCGTTCCCGGCGATACCATACTTTTTAAAGTAGAGTTTTCGTCGGAAGTTCGCAGGGGCATCGCCACCATGCGAGGACTGGCTTTCGTGGGAGATAAAATAGTATCTGAAGCCGACTTCACCGCTCAAATAATCAAAAATAAATAATGCTCAATAAGTTATGAGTAATATATCTTCACTGGCATTTGTTCATCCCGAAGCCCAAATAGGCAAAGACGTTGTCATTGAACCCTTCGCATACATCGACAGAAATGTTGAAATTGGTGAGGGAACAGTTGTAATGCCATATGCAACCGTTCTTTTTGGTGCACGTATCGGGAAGAATTGCACCATTTTTCCGCACGCTACCATTTCCGCTATTCCGCAGGACCTGAAATTCAGGGGTGAAGAATCGTTAGCCATTATTGGCGACAGAACTTCAGTCCGCGAATGTGTAACTGTGAATCGCGGCACAGCGTCACGGGGAGAAACAGCAGTTGGCAGTGACTGCCTGTTAATGGCATACAGTCACGTGGCTCACGATTGTGTATTAAAAGATTTCGTCATCCTGGGAAATGCCACGCAACTGGCCGGAGAAGTAGAAATTGACGATTACGCTATTCTCAGCGGCGGGACACTTGTACATCAGTTTTCACGAATTGGTGCGCACACGATGATACAGGGTGGTTCCAAAGTTCCGAAAGATATCCCCCCCTATACTATGGTCGGCCGCGAACCACTTACTTATGTAGGTTTGAATTTTGTTGGGTTACGACGCAGGGGATTTTCAAGCGAAGTGATAAATTCCATCCAGGATGTATACAGGTATCTGTATTTAGCTGGATACAACACCACACAGGCGCTGGAAAGAATTGAGAACGAATTGCCGGAAACGAAAGAGCGAAATCATATCATTGATTTCGTCAAAAATTCGTCCCGCGGAATTATTCGCGGAAATATGGAAGGATAAAAATCGATGAACAACGTTGTTTTTCCGCCGGAATGGTATCCGCAGAGCGGTGTGTTGGTCACTTGGCCTCACGCCGGTACTGACTGGTTCGACACCTTGGAGGAAGTTACGGAATGTTATGTGACATTTTCGAAAGAAATTCTGAAAAGGGAAAAGCTGCTAGTCGTATGCCCGGAAGAAGACGAGGTTGTGAAACATTTCACGCCTCAAGAACGTAAAAATCTTATTACGTCGGAACTGAAAAGCAACGATACCTGGTCGCGTGACCACGGTGCTATTTCGGTTTTTATCAATGGAAAACCAATGCTTTTCGATTTCGGTTTTAACGGTTGGGGACTTAAGTTTGCCGCCAACCACGACAATCAAATCACACAACATCTTTTCCGTCAAGAAGAATTCAAACCCGAGGTTCAATATACAAGCAAGAAAAGATTTATTCTGGAAGGCGGTTCAATAGAATCGAACGGAAAGGGAACTTTGCTTACCACATCGCAATGCCTGATGGCCCCTAACCGCAATCAGCCAATGATGCTGGAGGAGATTGACGAGTACCTGAAATCAACATTCGGGGTGCATCGGATTTTGTGGCTCAACCACGGTTATTTGGCCGGAGACGACACCGACAGCCACGTGGATACACTTGCCCGATTTTGCGACGAACAGACTATCGCATACGTAAAATGTGACGATAAAACCGACGAGCATTTCGATGAACTCAAGCGTATGGAAAATGAACTGGGATCGTTCAAAACCACCGAAGGGAAGCCTTACAGGTTAATTCCGCTACCCATGGCGGATGCTGTGTATCATGACGGCTATAGACTTCCCGCCACTTACGCCAATTTTCTGATTATCAACGATGCTGTTTTAATGCCTACTTATGCATCCGCAAAAGACGAAATGGCAAAAAAACAACTGCAAAAGGCATTTCCCTATCGTGAAATAATCGGCGTCGATTGTCTGCCTTTGATCAAGCAACACGGCTCACTCCACTGTGTAACGATGCAATTTCCGAAAGGTTTTATTTGATTTAGGATTTACTATTCTTCCGCCGGTGCCAAGCGGATTTTTTCTACCAATCAGACAACATATGAAAATCGGAATAATACAACAAGCCAACACGACAGACAGAAACGAGAACGTTTCGCGATTGCAGTCAAAAATCCGCGACTTAGTATCGAAAGGAGCAGACCTAATTGTGTTACAAGAATTGCATAACGGACTGTACTTTTGTCAGACCGAAGAGACGGGTATATTCGACCAGGCAGAGACCATTCCGGGCCCTTCCACCCATTCATTTGGCCAACTGGCAAAAGAGCTGGGAGTGGTTATCCTGTTATCTCTTTTCGAAAAACGGGCTCCTGGGCTGTATCACAATACAGCTGTGGTCATTGAAAAAGATGGAACAATAGCCGGAAAATACCGCAAAATGCATATACCCGACGATCCGGCCTATTACGAAAAATTTTATTTCACTCCCGGTGATTTGGGTTTTAACCCCATAGATACATCGGTGGGAAAACTTGGTGTGCTGGTCTGCTGGGACCAATGGTATCCCGAGGCTGCCCGAATGATGGCTTTAGCGGGAGCAGAAGTGCTCATCTACCCCACCGCTATCGGCTATGAGTCCTCCGATACCGAAGACGAAAAGAATCGTCAACGTGAAGCGTGGATCACTGTTCAGCGCGGGCACGCCGTAGCAAACGGCATTCCAGTAATTGCGGTGAACCGTACCGGTTACGAACCTGACCCATCGGGCCAGACTCGCGGGATTTCATTCTGGGGAAACAGCTTTATCTGCGGACCACAAGGTGAGTTCCTATTTCAGGCAGCAGAAGGTGAAATAACTCAGGTTGTTGAAATAGATAAAACCCGCACCGAAAACGTCCGTCGCTGGTGGCCTTTCCTTCGCGATCGCCGCATCGATGAGTACGGGGAATTGACACGACGGTTCAGGGATTAACAAAAACGGCTCCGCGACGTTATTCCACGTGAGCCGTTCTATCTGATAACCTGAAAACTACGTATATCAATTTAATTTTTTATCCAGATTGCGCTTTAGCGCAGCCAGGAAATCCTGCGTATTCAGGTATTTTCCTTTCACATCATCGCCATATACCAGTACTGCCAGGTCTTTGGTCATTTCTCCGTTCTCAACGGTTTCCACACACACCTGTTCCAGCTTTTGACAGAAATCAATAAGTTCTTGGTTGCCATCAAGCTTTCCTCTGTGTTCCAAACCGCGAGTCCACGCAAAGATTGATGCGATCGGATTGGTGCTGGTTTCCTTGCCTTGCTGATGCTGACGATAATGGCGTGTTACCGTTCCGTGTGCAGCTTCAGCTTCCACTGTACGTCCGTCGGGTGTTACCAAAACCGAAGACATCATTCCCAGCGATCCGAAACCCTGTGCTACGGTATCCGACTGTACATCGCCGTCGTAATTCTTACAGGCCCACACAAAACCACCGTTCCATTTCATCGCTGATGCCACCATGTCATCGATCAGCCGATGCTCATAGGTAATCCCGGCTTCCTGAAACAACTCCCTGAACTCATTCTCATACACTTCCTGGAAAATATCCTTGAAGCGACCATCGTATGCCTTCAGAATAGTATTTTTAGTGGACATATATAGCGGATACTTTTTCGTGAGCGCCATTTGAAATGACGAACGGGCAAATCCATAAATCGATTCATCGGTATTGAACATGGCCATGGCCACACCGTCTCCTTCGAAGTTGTAAACCTCCCATTCTTGCACGTCACCGTTTTCAGCGGTAAAAGTAAGTTTCAGCTTACCTTTCCCTTTGACAATCTTATCCGTGGCACGATACTGGTCACCAAACGCATGACGCCCGATAATGATCGGTTGCGTCCAGCCCGGAACGTACCGCGGGATATTGGAACAAACAATGGGTTCACGGAAAACCGTCCCTCCAACGATGTTCCGGATAGTTCCGTTGGGAGACTTCCACATATGCTTTAATCCAAACTCTTTAACCCGCACTTCATCGGGCGTGATGGTAGCACACTTGACGCCCACGTTATATTTTTTGATAGCTTCTGCAGCCTCAACTGTAACCTGGTCATGGGTAGCATCCCGGTTCTGAATACTCAAATCGTAATATTTTATATCTACATCGAGGTACGGCAATATCAACTGCTGCTTGATAAACGACCAGATAATCCGAGTCATCTCATCGCCATCAATTTCCACAATAGGATTTTGTACTTTTATCTTCGTCATTTTACGTTCTGTCTTTCATCGGTATAAAATCCTGTAACGGACGTACGTTTTTGTATGCAGGACGTATAATTCTTTTGCTGGAGAAATTCAGTTCTTCAATACGATGCGCTGTCCAGCCCACAATACGCGCCATGGCGAAAATTGGTGTAAATACTTCTTCGGGAAGACCGATAGCGTCATAGACAAAACCGGAATAATAATCTACGTTGATACACGTACGTTGTTTAGCTCCTTGTTTTTTGTAATTAAGGAACACTTCCACGCCGCGTTCTTCGATCAACTCCATAAATGCGAATTCGTTCTCACGTCCCTTTTCTTTTGCCAGCTCACGTGCCATCTCCTTAAGCAACCCCGCACGCGGGTCACTGATAGTATAAACAGCGTGTCCTATACCGTAAATAAGCCCTGTCTTGTCATATGCTTCTTTATTCAGTACTTGGGTAAGGTAAGCATCTATTTCGCCAACATCTTTCCAGTCTTTGATATTTTTTTTCATATCTGCGAGCATACCGTTTACTTTCACGTTTGCCCCACCGTGAAGCGGACCTTTCAGTGATCCAATACCGGCAGCAACTGCTGAATAAGTGTCGGTTTCCGTAGAACTGGTCACACGCACCGAAAAAGTAGAGTTGTTACCCCCACCGTGATCGGCGTGCAGGATAAGCGCGAGATCAAGAATTTTCACATCCAGTTCGGTATATTTTCCGGGACCTTTCATCATATAAAGAAAGTTTTCGGCCACCGAATAATTTTCATAGGGATGGCGAACGTGTAAGGAACGTCCCTGTTGATCATGACGCAGTACTTGATAAGCCAGAGCAATAATGGTCGGAAATTTTGCTATCAGATTGATTGATTGATGAATCAAGTTGTCGGGAGAAATATCATCGGGATCCTGGTCATATGTATAAAGCTCCAGTACACTCCGGGCAAGGATATTCATGATGTTCTTCCCTTGCAACGACAAAATATTCATCGTTGCTGTGTGATTAAGAGGCATAGTCTGTGCTAGAAGGCTTGAAAAAGCCTGGAGGTTCTCTTTGTTCGGCAATTTTCCCGATAAAAGCAGGTAAGCCGTTTCTTCAAATCCAAGACGATTGTCTGCCTGAAGGCCGTGTACCAGGTCTTCAACATCAATACCCCGATAAAACAATTTGCCTGGGATGGGCTTCAGGGTTCCATCTTCCTGGCGCTCATAACCAACTACATCGCCCACCCGGGTAAGCCCGGCAAGCACACCGGAATGATCTTCGTTACGAAGTCCGCGCTTCACACCCATTTTGGTAAAAAGATCCTTATCGATATTGCTTGTTACTGCTATCGAGTCTGATAACACCTTAATCAATTGCTTGTTATCCATTATTGTTATTATTTTAATTTATTGGTTTTATTGTGCTTCGGTTATTTCTGTAATTGTAACAGTATTTTACCTGTTTTTGTTTGAACAACGTAGAAACTAAAGTGAATTTATTACTTCTGACGCAAACTCAGAAGTGGATAATGCCTTTCCGTTTTCCATAAACCGGGCCAGGTCGGAAGTAGCGTATCCTTTTTCAAACAGGTTTTCCAGAGATTTTGTGATAAGGCTGCCCGCTTCATTCCAGCCAATATATTCCAGCATCATCACACCCGAAAGCAACATTGAACAAGGATTCGCCTTGTTCTTACCTGCAATATCGGGTGCGGTTCCGTGCGTAGCTTCAAAAATAGCATGTCCGGTTATGTAATTGATGTTTGCCCCGGGAGCAATACCTATACCACCAACCATAGCGGCAAGCTGATCGGAGATATAGTCTCCGTTCAGGTTCAGCGTAGCTACCACAGCGTATTCTTCGGGTTTCAGCAATGTATTTTGCAAGAATGCGTCAGCAATAACGTCTTTAATGAAAACTTTTCCGTTTTCCATAGCCTTGTTATATGCTGCAACTGCTTCTTCCAAGCCTCTTTCGGTTTTTATTTTATTGAAAATATTTTCCGTGAAAACCTGATCAGCAAATTCTCTTTCGGCGAGTGCATATCCCCATTTTTTGAATCCTCCTTCGGTAAACTTCATGATGTTCCCTTTGTGAACCAGGGTAACCGATGGCAGTTTGTTCCTTATAGCGTACTCAATGGCTGAACGCACCAAACGCTCGGTACCTTCCACCGATACAGGCTTGACACCTATGGAGGTGGTTTCAGGAAAACGGATTTTAGCAACTCCCATCTCCTCCTTCAGAAATTTCAGGACTTTCTCAACCTCGGGAGTTCCGGCATTCCATTCGATTCCGGCATAGATATCCTCCGTGTTTTCCCGGAAAATAGTAACGTGAACCTTTTCAGGATGAAGCAGGGGGGTGGCTACTCCTTTGAACCACCGTACTGGCCGCAGACAGACGTATAAATCAAGTTCCTGTCGTAACGCAACGTTCAAGGAACGAATCCCCTCCCCTACGGGTGTAGTGAGCGGCCCTTTGATTCCTACCCGGTATTTTCGAAAAGCCTCCATGGTCTCCGCGGGGAGCCAGGTCCCAAGCTTGTTGTAGGCTTTTTCACCTGCAAGAACTTCTTTCCATTCAATTTTCCGTTTTCCGTTGTAGGATTTCTCAACCGCTTTATCGATGATTTTCCTGACGGAAGCTGTGATCTCCTTTCCGATTCCGTCACCCTCGATAAAGGGAATGACAGGATTATCGGGAAAGGACGAAAGGGTTATCTTCTGTGGGTTATCCATTTTATCAAAAAGTTTACATCATCCCGTTCAATGCACTGCCGGCCTTGAACCAGCCAATCTGTTGTTCATTGTAGGTGTGGGCAGCTTCAAACTCATCCGTAGAGCCATCAGCGTGATGAAGAACAACTTTCAGGTTTCTTCCCGGGGTAAAACCGGTTAAACCGACGATGCTGATTCTGTCCTTTTCCTGCACTTTGTTGTAATCCTCCTTATCAACAAACGTAAGCGCAAGCATTCCTTGTTTTTTGAGATTTGTTTCATGGATACGGGCAAACGACTTTACCAGAATCACTTTCACGTTCAAGTGACGGGGTTCCATAGCCGCATGTTCGCGACTGCTACCTTCACCGTAGTTTTCCTCGGCAACCACGACAGACCCCAGTCCTTCTGCCTTGAATTTCCGGGCCAACGCAGGAACCTCCGTGTATTGTAACGTTACAGGATCAAGAGTTTTATTGGTCTCGTCATTGAATGCATTTACGGCACCAATAAGCATATTGTCGGAAATATTGTCCAAATGTCCGCGGAAGCGAAGCCAGGGGCCGGCCATCGAAATATGGTCAGTTGTACATTTTCCTTTTACCTTTATCAAAAGCGGAAGCTCTTCGTAATCCTTGCCATTCCATGGCTCAAAAGGCTCCAGTTTCTGTAAACGGTTCGACTGCGGATTAATGCTTACCTCTATTTTACTGCCGTCTTCCGATGGAGGCAAGTAGCCGGCATCTTCCACCGCAAAGCCTCTCGGGGGCATCTCAAACCCAACGGGTTCGGCCAGTTTCACTTGCTCACCCTTGGAGTTGGTAAGCGTGTCCGTAAGCGGATTAAATGTTAAATCTCCGGCAATGGTGAGCGCCGCCACCAGTTCTGGCGAAGTTACAAAAGCATGGGTATTGGGATTTCCATCGTTCCGTTTGGCGAAATTCCGGTTGAATGAAGTAACGATTGAGTTTGAGCGCTCCGATTTCTCGTCGGTACGCTTCCATTGTCCGATGCACGGGCCACAGGCATTCGCCATAATTACCGCTCCTGCATCTTCGAATTCCTGTAAAATCCCATCACGTTCAGCGGTATACCGGACCTGTTCCGATCCGGGGTTGATAATGAATCTGGCGTTTACACTTAACCCTTCTTCTTTGGCTTTTCTTACGATATGCGCAGCCCGCGTAAGGTCTTCGTACGACGAATTGGTACAGGAGCCGATTAATCCCACTTCCATTTTCCGGGGATAGCCTTTTTCTTTCACTTCTTGGGCAAACTCAGAAATGGGGAAAGCAGCATCAGGGGTGAAAGGGCCGTTGATGTGCGGTTCCAATTCAGACAGGTTGATTTCGATGACTTGGTCGTAATAGCTTCCCGGGTTGTTGGCTGTTTCTGGATCGGCCTGCAGGTAAGGGGTAATTTTCCGGGCTTCATCGGCCACTTCCTTCCTGCCTGTCCCTTCGAGATAGGCAGCCGATTTCTCATCAAACGGAAAAATGGAAGTAGTTGCTCCTACTTCGGCCCCCATATTACAAATAGTACCTTTTCCGGTCGCAGAAAGTGTTGACGTTCCTTCACCGAAATACTCGATGATGGCGTTTGTACCTCCTTTTACGGTCAGGATACCGGCAAGCTTGAGGATCACGTCTTTCGGCGATGCCCAGCCCGACAATCTCCCGGTCAGCTTCACGCCGATAAGTTTCGGCATTTTCAACTCCCACGGCAATCCGGCCATAACATCCACGGCATCAGCTCCTCCAACACCTATAGCAATCATTCCCAAGCCACCTGCGTTGGGCGTATGCGAATCGGTACCCACCATCATCCCTCCCGGGAAAGCATAATTTTCAAGCACAACCTGGTGAATAATTCCTGCTCCCGGCTTCCAGAAACCGATTCCATACTTGTTGGAAACATCGCGCAGGAAGTTAAACACCTCCTCATTGGTAACCTTTGCTGTATGTAAGTCGGTTTCCGCATTTTTATATGCCTGAATCAAGTGATCGCAGTGTACTGTTGACGGTACAGCAACGTTTTTCCGGCCCGAGTTCATCAATTGCAATAATGCCATTTGCGCAGTTGCATCCTGCATGGCTACCCTGTCGGGAGCGAAATTAACGTAATCTTCGGCGCGCCTGAATTTTTCCAGCGTTACTCCAGGCGAAAGGTGCGCAAATAAAATTTTTTCTGTTAACGTTAACGGACGGCCTAATTTCTGTTTTGCCTGCGTTATTTTTTCGGGAAGCTGACCGTATACCTCACGGATCATGTCGATATCAAAAATCATAGAAATAAAATGGGTATAATGTGATTTATAATGCGATGACTGGCGTTTCAACAATTTAAGGTACGAAATGTTCGAAACAGGCGTCAAAAAAATCAAAACAGTTTCTAACTGAATATTTCACAGATTTTTTGTATTTTCGTGCCATTCATCGCATCATTAAAATAAAAATAAGAAACCATGCAATCAAATAAAGATGACAAACAGCCGGTTAGCTTGCCTGAAAACGCTTACTCAGAGCTTAAGGAAGGTGAGGAGTACAAACCGGTATTACCTGCGGACAGGGCAATCAAAGAAATCACACCCTGGTCTGTAGGAATGGGATTACTGATGGCCATAATCTTTTCAGCAGCGGCAGCCTATTCCGGATTGAAAATCGGACAGGTTTTTGAAGCAGCCATTCCTATTTCCATTATAGCCGTAGGCGCGTCGGCAGCTTTGCGAAAAAAGAACGCACTGGGGCAAAACGTAATTATCCAATCCATCGGAGCTTCATCGGGAGTGATCGTTGCCGGGGCTGTTTTTACCATTCCAGGACTCTACATTCTGCAGGCCAAGTATCCTGAGATTCAGGTGGACTTCTGGCAGATTTTCTTTTCATCGCTCTTCGGTGGATTTTTGGGAATACTGTTTCTTATCCCTTTCAGAAAATACTTTGTAAAAGAGATGCACGGCAAGTTGCCGTTTCCTGAAGCTACGGCGACAACCGAAATTCTGATGACAGGCGAAAAAGGAGGCAATCAAGCCAAACTACTGGTAACAAGTGGTTTGATCGGAGGACTGTTCGACTTCTGCTTTTCGGCCTTGCGCTTGTGGAGCGAAGAGATATCCACACGCATCATTCCTGCCGGGGCCCTGCTGGCTGAAAAGTTCAAAATGGTACTGAAGTTCAACGTCAGCGCACTTATTTTCAGTTTCGGCTATCTTGTAGGATTACGTTACGCCCTTATCATTACGGTTGGGTCTTTGCTTTCTTGGCTTGTACTCATACCCCTGGTAAACGAGATAGGAGCCTTGGCGGCAGCAAACGGAGGAATGAACCCATTCGCGGCAATGTCTGCAGAAGAAATTTTTGCCGTCTACGTACGTCCGATAGGTATTGGCGCCATTGCCATGGCGGGGATTATCGGAATTATCAAATCGTCGGGAGTTATCGGAAACGCTTTTAAACTGGCCATGGGAAGTAAAAAAGGAAAAATCCACGACAGGGAACTCAGGGGAGAACGCACGCAACGCGATCTGAAGATGTCGTTTGTCATGTTGTTCCTGTTTTTGACACTTGTTGCTGTTTTTATATTCCTGCTCGCCGGCGTTAAGGTCACTCTTGTTCAGGCTATTGTAGCGCTGATCACCATAACCGTCATCTCGTTCCTGTTCACTACGGTTGCTGCCAACGCAATCGCCATTGTAGGGACCAATCCCGTTTCGGGAATGACCCTGATGACCCTGATCCTTTCATCGGTAATCCTTGTTGCCGTAGGGTTGAAAGGATGGCAGGGAATGGTCAGCGGGCTAATTATCGGAGGTATTGTCTGTACCGCACTTTCAATGGCAGGCGGTTTCGTGACCGACCTGAAAATCGGGTACTGGATTGGGACAACTCCTGCCAAACAGGAATCGTTTAAGTTCCTGGGAACGCTGGTTTCCGCCGCTACCGTCGGAGCCGTAATATTTATTCTGAACGAGGCGTACGGATTTGTCGCAACTGAAACGCACACCAACCCGATGGTGGCACCGCAGGCCAACGCTATGGCCGCCATTATCGAACCCTTGATGTCCGGTTCGGGTGTCAGCTGGATGTTGCTGGGAATCGGCGCGGTCATCTCTATTCTCATCAACTGGCTGAACATATCCCCGTTGGCGTTTGCGCTCGGGATGTTTATCCCGCTACCGTTAAACACACCGCTTGTAGTGGGGGGATTACTCAACCACTGGATCAGCAAACGTTCAAAAGATCCGGTGCTCAACAATGCCCGCCATCAACGTGCGATACTTATTGCATCGGGTTTTATAGCGGGCGCTGCACTGTTCGGCGTTATCGGCGCACTGGTCATTTTTGTTACAGGCAATGGGAATGCACTCAACTTGCGTATTTGGGAAGACCCGCACGGCACAGGAGCTCAGGTTACTGCTTTGATCGCTTTCACCGCGCTGATCACTTATTTTGTCTGGGAAGCCATGAGGGCGAAGAAATGAACTGAAATAAAGAACAACAAGACAATGAAAAAAATTCTTTTTTGTGTGACGGCAGCCGTGTTGGCTGTTGCCTGCACACAACAAAAACAAGGTATAAAGACCGATGAATCCGATTACACCAAGTACGTGAATCCATTTATCGGGACAGCTTTTACCGGCCATACATTTCCCGGGGCAACCTATCCTCTGGGAATGATTCAGGCCGGACCGCAAACCGGCAATTTTTCGTGGGCATACTGCTCGGGATACTTCTACGAGGATTCGCTGATTCAGGGATTTACACAAAACCGATTAAACGGAACCGGATGCGTAGATCTGGGAGATTTGCTGGTACAACCGCTTTCGGGAGAGAAGCGGGATAGTTTTGACAGCCGTTTCGACAAAGCTACGGAAAAAGCTTCTCCCGGATATTATGCCGTACAACTTTTGGATAACGAAGTGAACGTAGAGATTACGGCGTCGCCACACGTTGCTTTTCACAAATATGCTTTTCCTCAAGGGAAAGCGGCTAATATCCTCGCCGATTTTCAAAGCGGACTGGTGTGGCAGGACGCTCGTTTTCACACACACGTGCTTGATAATGAAGTAACCTTCGAAAGTGACCGGGTAATTTCGGGTTTTACGAGACGGACGGAATGGGTGGAACGGATTTATTACTTTGTAATCGAATTTGACAAACCAATTGTAACCAAAGAAGAACTTCCGAAACGTAGTCCGCTTGAAAAATCGTCACGCTACGTTCTTACGTTCGACATGCACAACGCCGATACGCTAAACATGAAAATTGGGATGTCGTCTGCAAGCGTGGAAGGAGCAAAAGCCAACCTGGCAGCCGAAGTTCCAGGCTGGGATTTCGAATCGGTGCTGCAGGATGCAAAAAAGGGATGGAACAGCTACCTGGCAAAAGTAAAAATAGAGGGATCGGAAGACGATAAAGTGAACTTCTATACATCGATGTATCACCTGTATATTCAACCCAACAACATTGCCGATGTGGATGGGAAATATACGGGTCCAAGCCGTAAAGTGTCGCAATCACCCAACGGAAAATACTATTCCACGTGGTCGCAGTGGGATACTTTCCGGGCAGCCTTTCCCATGTATACCATCCTCACCCCTGAACTTATACCCGATTTTGTGAACTCAATGCTCGACTACAGCGAGCAGCAGGGGCATCTGCCTATCTGGTCGTTGTGGGGACAGGAAACTTACACCATGATCGGGAACCATTCTGTTCCGATGATCGTAGATGCTTACCTGAAAGGGTTTACGGGATTCGATGCTGAACGGGCCTATAACGAAATAAAGAAATCCATTACCGAAAGTAAACACTATAAGTCTGATTGGGATATATACGACAAATTCGGATATTATCCGTATGATCTGATCAAGGTAGAGTCGGTTTCCCGTACACTCGAATGTGGATTCGACGACTATTGCATGGCTGTTTTTGCAGAAAAACTGGGCAAAACGGAGGATGCTGCTTTTTTCAGAAAACGGGCCGATTATTACAAAAATCACTACGACAAAGCGACCAACTCCATGCGTCCGAAAGACTCAAAAGGGAAATGGCTTACGCCTTTCGATCCGTATGCACTGGCGCACGCAGATTCAAATGTCGGTGGACATTATACCGAAGGAAACGCCCTCCAATACACGTGGCATGTGATACAAGATATTCCGGGATTAATTGAATGGATGGGCGGAAAGGAAAAAGCAGGTGAAGTGTTGGATTACCTGTTCAACACCGAGCAGGAATCGACCGGAACGCTATCAGACGTAACGGGACTTATCGGACAATATGCACACGGAAACGAGCCGAGCCACCACGTAGCCTACATTTACCCCTACCTCGACCGTCCCGGGGAAACGCAACGCCTCGTACGGAAGATCTGCACCGATTTTTACAAGAACAAACCCGATGGACTTATCGGGAACGATGATTGCGGGCAAATGTCGGCCTGGTATATGTTCTCGGCAATGGGTTTTTATCCGGTAAACCCCGTAAGCGGCGAGTTTGTGCTGGGCGCCCCACAAGTTACTTCGGCAAGCATTGATATAGGCAACGGCAAATGGTTTACGATGGAGGCCAAAAACCTGTCGAAAGAAAACCTCTACGTCGAGAAAGTGGAACTTAACGGAAAGCCGTACGGCAAGAGAACCATTACGTATAAGGACATAATGGACGGAAGTTCATTGGTGTTTTATATGACAAGTGAAGTTAAAAAGTAATAAGTTTTATCTGTTGTGTATTTAGTAAAAATTAATTGGGGTGTTGTTTCTGTTTCTGTGGATTGGATTTCCGGAATAGATTAGAAACAACCATCCACCTTTGATTTTTAATTTTTAAATAATAAAGACGAAAATGAGAAACGTTGATTTGTTGTTTTGTTTTTTGTGTTTGAATTTTCTTTTATCCGGCTATTGCATAGAAAACATCCACTCACAACCAATTAAAAATGATTTTTTTGTAGACATCACTCCCAATCAATTCAAAGGTTCTGACATTGAACGAATCCAACAAGCTATTCGTCTTGCCCAAAAAACTTCCCGAAAGGTGGTCATCCCGCAAAGCAATGCCAACGGTACACTTGCTTGGAAAATAGACCGGGCTATTTTACTGCCTTCAGACATAACCATCATTTTAGACAATTGCACCATCCAACTTTCCGATGAATGCCGCGACAATATGTTCAGAAGCGAAAATGTAGGAACAGGAATTGAACATCCTGTATGGTTGAATAACATACACCTTATCGGAGTAGGAAAAGTCCTGCTGAAAGGAGCCGATAATCCCCGCGCCACAGGAGATGCCTACCGCACACTGGTAATGGGAACCGGCAAAGGACGGATAAGCTACGGCAGTGACGCTGGAAAGAAAGGCGAAAAACAACGAGGCGACTGGAGGAACAACCTGATTCAGATTGCCTTAGTGGACGAATTTTCCATAAAAAATGTCACGATTCAAAACTCCCATGCCTGGGCCATGAGTTTTGAAAGGACAAAAAACGCCGAAATATCGGCCATCCGTTTCAATAATCCGGAAATCATTGAAATTAACGGAAAAAAAGTGAGTGTATATAATAAAGACGGTATAGATTTAAGGCATGGATGTAAATACTTTAAGATAGACGATATTTCCGGTTTAACCGGTGATGATTTTATCGCTTTATCAAGTTTGGATATTGAACCTTATTATCACTCAAACGGAGATATAAACTCGTATCAGGTGACCTCTACCCGCTGGAACGGTCCCGAGGACGACACCGAACAAATATTCATCACAAACTGCCGGACCAATTATCCGGGAGTAGCAATACGTGCCAGCGATAACGCAAGCATTCATCACGTATACATCGACGGAATTGTTGTAACAAACAGGCCTGACAGCCAGGCACCGTATATGGGAAGCCCTTATACCCTATACATAGGAGGCCGGGGATACGGTAAATTATCCATTGCCGGAAAAATCAACAATATCTATGCATCCAATTTAACAGGAGACGGGAAATCGTTGATTACTATTGAAGCTCCCATAACCGATTGCTTATTTATGAATGGAATTTATACCGGAACAGCACCTTCGGCGATAACGTATAAAATAGATAAATCGGAAACAAAGAATATTATCGAAGTCAACTTGATAAAAACTTCAAAAGATTGAAAAAACAATGTATAAAATAAGCAAACGGTTCTATGGTCAGCAAACGGCTTGCGAAGCGACTTCATGCTTTAGCAACACTCCTCCAGCTCACAGTCTTCATCGGGTGTTTCAAACTCGATGGTAGAATGTTGTACATTTAGCGAGAACAGTCTCCTCCGGATCTCTTTCTTCAGACTATGCAGTTCAGCCATGGACAACGGTTTTGTAAGCACTACATGGATGGTCAGTACGTTATATTCTCCGTCCACCGACCAGACATGCAGGTCATGAACATTTTTTACGTTCATAAGCGCCATAACCGTCTTTTCAATCTCATCGATATTGATCAAATCGGGACTGCCTTGCAAAATAATCCGTAAACTCTCACGAATATTCCGGTATACGTTGAAAAGAATAAACACTGAAATGGCAATGGAAAGCAGCGGATCGATAAACGGTGCATCCACGAAATACATGACGCCGGCACCAAGAAGGACGGCCAGCCATCCCAGTACATCTTCAAGCAGATGTAACGAAACTACTTTTTCGTTCAATGAGCGTCCTTTACGCAGCTTCAGCACTGCTGCGCCGTTCACCACAACACCCAGCACGGCAAGTAAAAGCATTCCCTTTACATCGGGTTGCTGCGGGTTGAACAGCCGCGGAATGGCATTCATCAAAATAAGCACGCTGCCCACAGTCAATATCACCGAGTTGATCACAGCACCCATTAGGGAAAAGCGTTTGTAACCGTAGGTGTAGTTCCTGGTACGCGGACGCTTGGCAATTTTCTGAAAGTACCACGACAAGCCCAGCGAAAAACTGTCGCCTAAATCATGTACCGCATCAGACAGGATAGCGACACTGTTTGTCAGTATGCCACCTACGATCTCAATTACCGTAAAAAGGAGATTAAGAAAAAATGCCACCCGGATGTTCTTGACGTCCTCGTTATAATGGGTATGATTGTGGTGTTGCATTTACTTGTTAAATGAGTTATTTGATATAACATAAGGATAATTTTTTTGTTCATAAAACACAATTATCAATAATAAATCATACATTTGCATCGTTTTAAATCCATATAAACAAACAATTTTTATACGGCCGGCTCAACCGGGATACTGTTTTTCTAAAAAATGCTGACAAAAAAGCATATAAATTGAACTCCATATTGTAAACGAATAAATCCAACAATAATGAAAAGCTGGAATTATATCCTTTCAATAGTTGCTGCAGCGTTGATAACCGCCTGCAACCCTTCGAAAAAAGAAACTGTCATGTTGAAACAATCAGATTTTCCCGCACCACCGGTAGCGGAAGTAATTCCCGACACATTCTCTAATTTCGGGCAAACGCGTATCGATAATTATTATTGGCTGAAGGACAAAAATAATCCGAAGGTGATTGATTACCTGAAAGCGGAGAATGCTTATACCGACACGGTTATGGCATCAACAAAAGCGTTGCAACAAACCATTTACGACGAAATTATCGGCCGGATAAAAGAAGACGATGAAAGTTACCCGTCGTTTTCCGACGGATACTATTATTACAGCCGTACCGAAAAGGAGAAACAATACCGGACCTATTGCCGGCGCAAAGGCACATTGGATGCGCCCGAAGAAATTATTTTCGACGTCAATAAAATGGCGGAAGGGAAGCCGGCATATATTTTCCGGGGATATTCCATTAGTCCCGACAACAGCAAAGCAGCCTATTTCTACAACGAAACCGGTTCCTATGCGGAATTTATTATGAAAGTGAAAGACCTTGCTTCGGGCAAGGATGTTGGATTTACGGTTAACGGCGCTACTTCCGTGGCCTGGGCAAACGATAACAAGACACTTTTTTACGGTATTGTCGACAACACGTTACGCTCCTACCGCATTTTACGTCAGGTACTGGATGGTTCCAGGGCCGACCTGGTATACGAGGAAACGGACGCACGGTTCTCTACTTACGTTTCGGGGAGCAAGACCAAACAATACATTTTTATCTCATCGGCAAGCTCCACTACCGCCGACGAACGCTATATTCCTGCAGATAAACCGCTCGAACAGTTCAAGGTGTTTCTGCCCCGTGTCCAAGACGTGGAATATTCAGTTTATCCGCACAAGGAGAAGTTTTTTGTCCGATACAAAGACAAGGAAAACCTGAACGGAACAATTTACGAAACACCCTTGACAAGCCATGAAGACCGCAACACCTGGAAAGAGTTTCTAGCACACGACAAGAACGTTCGGATCGAAGGTATCGATATCCTGAGAGATTACGTGACAATCGAACTGCGCAGAAATGGGTTGAGTGAGATTATCGCGAAACCTGCTTCAGGCATAGGGGAAATTAAAACCATAGCTTTTCCTGAGCCGGTTTACTCGGCAGGATTAAACGGAAATCCAGAATACGATGCCACCACTTTCCGTTATTCCTATACATCACTCAACCGCCCCGGCACACTGTACGAATACAATATTGCTACAGGTGAGGCGGTAAAACTTAAAGAACAGGAAATTCCTTCGGGCTTCAATCCCGATGATTATGTGGTTGAGCGTCTTTGGGCAACTGCCCCCGATGGAGTGAAAGTGCCTATGGCCATCGTGTACAAGAAAGGATTAAAAAAGGACGGAACCAACCCCGCGTTGATCTATTCCTACGGAAGCTACGGAAGTAGTTCCGATGTGTCTTTCAGCACAAGCCTTTACAGCCTCATTGATCGCGGCTTCGTGTATGCTCTGGCTCAGATACGTGGAGGAAGTGACCTTGGAGAACAATGGTACGAGGAGGGTAAACTGCTCCACAAGAAAAACACGTTTACCGATTTTATCGCGTGCAGTGAACTGCTGGTCAACGAAAAATACACATCTACAAATAAGCTCGCAGCTATGGGCGGTAGCGCGGGCGGCCTGCTGATGGGGGCCGTCACAAACATGCGTCCGGATCTGTATCAAACCATCGTGGCACAAGTACCGTTTATAGACGTTATCAACACCATGCTGGATGACACGCTTCCACTCACTACAGGTGAATACGAGGAATGGGGCAATCCCAACGAAGAAGAATATTACAACTACATGCTCTCCTACTCGCCTTACGACAACATTAAAGCGCAAAACTATCCCAATATGCTCATTACTGGTGGCATTAACGACTCGCAAGTGCTTTTTCACGAACCCACCAAATATGTTGCCAAACTCCGTGCCCTAAAAACCGATGACAACCTCGTGCTATTGCACATGAATATGGATTCGGGACACGGCGGCGCTACAGGGCGTTACGACGGGATTAAAGATACAGCTTTTGAGTTTGCTTTTATTTTGAACAGAGTCGGGATTGAAAAGTAGTGTATCAAACCAAACTTACCGCTAAACGGTTTATCGCTTATGATAAAGATAAAACGCATATACGATTCTTCAGGAGATGAAGACGGCTGCCGCGTGTTGGTGGATCGTCTCTGGCCACGCGGCCTATCGAAGGAAAGCGCCCGGGTTGATGTATGGATGAAGGAAATCGCTCCATCTGCGATTTTACGGAAATGGTTCTGTCACGACACGGAAAAGTGGGAAGAATTCACCAAGCTCTACACCCGGGAACTTACTGAGAACAAACAGATGCTTCTGGAAATAAAGAGACTGGAGAAAGAGCACAAGACGGTGACGCTTCTTTACGCTTCCAAAGACACAGAGCATAATCAGGCGCAAGTACTATACCGGGAGCTAAAGAAAATAGAGGCAAGCGAATAAAGAAACCTGCAAGTGTAGTTATCACGCCCCGTGCAGGAGATGCTGGAAAAGAATTTTCATCCCTATCGCAATCAGGATGATACCGCCCAGCATTTCGATGTTGAGCCGTAACCTCCGGCCAAATCGTACTCCTATAAACATTCCCGAAAAAGCGAAGAACAAGGTAACCAAACCTATGGTTATCGTTGCCGTTGATATGGTTCCCGGATAAGAAACGAAAACTAGCCCGGTAGCCATGGCGTCTATACTGGTAGCAAAAGCCAGTACAACTACTTTTCTCCAATCAACAACAATATCTTCCTGACAATCGCAACCTACACATACCTCATGAGGTTTGGAGATAAAGCTTTCGTATATCATTTTTATCCCGATAACCGAAAGAATAAAGAAGGCAAACCAATGGTCAAAAAGCTGCATCCATGAAGCAAAACTTATTCCGAGCACATACCCAACAAATGGCATCAGCCCTTGAAACAATCCAAAAACGGCAGCTATCTTCAACGATCTCCACAGGTAAAAACGCTGCCGGCACATTCCTTTCCCGACACAAACGGCAAACGAATCCATAGCCAGGCCAATGGCAATAAGCATTATCGAAATATAATCCACAACTATTTTTCAAAAAACGCACAAAGGTAAGGGATTTTCGGGAAACAATCGGAGAAAATGAAACTGTTTTGAATTTACGTTTTTCATGCCCTGTTTTATGCCTGTTTTTGATGGATTTGACATTTCAGTTCGTACAGAATAGCGGGTTATTTTAAAGAAATCAAAATTCAAAACAGTCTCTATCAACAACTAAGTTCAAGATAGAAGTGCAAAAGATTTGATTACATTACACTTCTTATCTTAATTGTTTTTTTCCAAAATCCCCTTTCAAAAGTGCTTAAGGGGTTTTGAAAAAAACAATTAGTCAATCAGCAACATAAAAAAATAAAAAAGGAGACCGAAGTCTCCCTAAAATTAACTATTATGTTGCTTATGAAAAAATACAAACAGTTAACTTCAGAACAAAGATATGCTATTTATTTAGGCTTACAAAACGGAACAAGCAAGTCTGAAATAGCCAAGCAGATAAAGGTAAATATTTCTACGGTTTATAGGGAATTAAGCCGTAACAAAAACAAAACTGGAGGCTACTCATGGCGTTTGGCACAAGAGATGGCCCAAGAGCGCAAAGAACGTTTACCGGGCAATAGATCGACATCGGAGTGGATTAAACAGAAAATAATCCGTCTCATTCGCAAAGATTGGTCGCCCAAACAAATCAGCGGATATCTCGCAAAATATGATCAAATATCTATCTCTCACGAGACTATTTATCAATGGATCAGGCAAGATAAGAAATCGGGAGGAAACCTTTACAAGCACTGCCGCCACAAGCTCAAATACAGAAAAAGACCCGTAGGTTCTGCCACTAACATACCCAACAGAAAAAGTATTCGCCAAAGGCCAAAAGAGGCCGACGGAAGCCGGTTTGGAGATTTTGAAATGGACACCATAATAGGAAACGGACAAAAGGAAATAATACTGACAATGACAGAAAGAAATACAAACTTTATAATGATGAGAAAACTGCCTATGGGCAAAGACTCTAAGCAGGTTTGCAAGGAAGTCATTGCTATGTTGCTGCCTTATAAGGACAAACTGAAAACCATTACAACAGATAACGGATCCGAGTTTGCAGCACACGAACTGATAACAAAAAAGTTGAAAGTACCGGTATATTTCACTGATCCTTATTCATCGTGGCAAAAAGGAGCTGTTGAAAATGCCAATAAATTAATCCGGCAATACATCCCAAAAGGAGCAACATTTAAAGATTATTCCGATGAGAAAGTAAAAGAAATACAGCATAAACTAAACAGAAGACCAAGAGAAAAATTAGACTTTAGCAATCCTAAAATAGAGTTTTACAAAAATTATTACTAAATTGCACTTGCTGGTTGACTCTAGGACATCGCTAAATTTTTTGATGAACTCTCGTTAATTAGAAATTTTATGTTATTTTTGCCTTCTCTCCTGATTAACAAAAAATTGTCCTATGAAAAATAGAAATTTATTCTTACTGCTGGGCCTTGTCCTGATAATAATTCAAGTAGCTCATTCCTGTAAAAATATGCCTCGAGCAACTCAGGCCCGCGACGCTGCAACAAACTACCGCATGTTTTGTGCTGGATGCCACGGCGACAATTTAGAAAAATTTGCCGCCAAACAATGGATGGAGGAAGCGGGAACCGCATCGGTAGAACGAAGCATCAGAAACGGGATATTGGATATCGGGATGCCCGCTTTTGCAAAAACTTTTTCCGACAGGGAAATAAAAGAGCTGGCTGGTTACGTTAAAAAAGGAATCCCCGCCGACAGAGCGCTACTCAAACCGGCTGTGACGGCTGAGGGAATTGTTAAATCGGAAGAATACAATTTCGTGATCGACACCGTGGTTACCGGATTGGAAGTTCCCTGGGGTTTGGCTTTTCTACCTAATGGAGATTTATTGATTTCGGAAAGAAAAGGAACACTGCACACCTTCTCCAACGGAAGACTATCTGCACCGATAGAAGGATTGCCGCCCATTATGGCTTTTGGACAAGGCGGATTGTTGGATCTGGCTCTTCATCCCGATTACGATAAAAACAGCTGGATCTACATTTCCTATTCAGCTCTCGACACCACGAGCGAAAAAAGAACCGGATCCACCGGAGTAATGCGCGCTCGTTTGAGCGAAAATAAATTGACGGATCAGGAAATTCTTTTTATTGGGTTACCGGCCACCGATCGCGGACATCACTGGGGATGCAAGCTTGCATTCGATGGAAAGGGCTATCTGTTTTTTGGGGTAGGTGAACGCGGTCAACATTTCGATTTTCCGCAGAGACTCGACAATACAAACGGAAAGATACACCGCATTCACGACGATGGAAGAATCCCGGCCGATAATCCTTTCGTGAACACTCCCGGGGCCATTAAATCCATCTACAGCTACGGCCACCGCAATCCACAGGGTACGGTTATCCACCCCACAACAGGTGATGTATGGGAAACCGAACACGGTCCTATGGGCGGTGACGAACTGAATCTGATAAAGCCCGGAATGAATTACGGCTGGCCAGTCATTTCCTACGGAATCAACTACGACGGAACCGTTCTTACCGAACTGACAGAAAAAGAAGGAATGGAGCAGCCGGTTTTCCAATGGACACCATCTATCGCTCCCTGTGGGATGACAGTTGTCACCGGTGACCGGTTTAAAAAATGGAAAAACAACATGTTGGTCGGTTCACTCCGTTTCGATTACGTCGAACGGATGGTGTTAGACGGCCAAAAAGTTGTCCACACCGAAAAATTGGCCGAAGGCATAGGCCGGGTAAGAAACGTGGTGATGAGTCACGACGGGTTGGTTTATATCGGTTTGGAGGAACCGGGAATGATTGTACGGCTCGTACCGGTGGAATAAACCGCAAAATGCTAGAAAAACGAATACTCTTTGTTTTAGGTGTTATTTTCTTACCCTTGGCTATTGACGCACAAGAGCTGTCGCCCCGGAAGGAAGATACAACCCTGCTTCTCCATGAAGTGATTGTGAATGCGTATCAAGTGAATACGCGATGGCACAACGTCCCCGGCAGCATTTCGGTTCTGTCGGGGAGAGAGGTACAGACAGGCGACGGCAACAATTTCGCATCAGTACTGCATGCCCTTCCTGGCATTTACATGCACAGCGGGACATACGCCACGAACCGTATAGTGATCCGGGGAGTGGGAAGCAGAACACCTTACAACACCAACCGCATCAAAGCGTACCTGAACGATATTCCCCTCACTTCATCCGACGGAATTTCTTCACCCGAAGACATCGACTTGTCCGGAATCGGGAGGATAGAAATTACCAAAGGGCCGGCCTCTGCGCTTTATGGCTCCGGACTTGGTGGTAACATCAACCTGTTCACCCAGGATTCATACAGAAACTCCTTCAACGCCCTGTTGCAACAAGGAAGTTTCAATACCCTGAAAGCAGCTATAGGAAGCAGCTTCCACCACAACGACCTGGATATTTCCGGAAACATCAACCATACCTGTTCCGACGGATACCGGGAAAACAATCATTTCCGGCGGACATCGTTACTCTCCTCAGGAAGTTGGGAAAAGCCGGAATATGCACTGGAATACACGCTGCTTTTGCTAGACATGAATGCAGGAATTCCGAGTTCCATTGGCGAGTCATTATTCAAAACCGATCCAAAAGCGGCAGCCCCCAACTGGGAAACAATCGGGGGGTTCAAAGAGTATCGCCGCGGACTTGCAGGCATTACGCTTGAAAATCGGTTGTCTGGTGTTTTGAATAACCGACTTACGTTTTTCGGAAGATGGGTGGAAAGTTACGAGAAACGACCTTTCAACAACCTGACCGATGGATCACGGGGTGGCGGAATAAGGAACAAGCTGAATTATCACGCCGAAAAATACGATGCCGTGATCGGTTTGGAATGGATTACCGACACATACCGATGGAAGCTGGATCTGCAGGACGAAGTCATCAACAAAAACAGCGAAGCCCGAAACCACCTGAATGTGTTTGCCATGACCTATTTTCGACCATCGTTGAAATGGAATGTTTCGCTGGGTGGGGCCGTTAACAAAATCGGGTATGAGCTGACGGATAAGTTCCCCGGTAACGGCAACCAAAGTGGGAACCGCGGTTTTCCGGTTATTTTTTCTCCCCGGTTGGGAGTAAATTATGCACCCGGCAATAGGATGGCCTTGTATGCGTCCGTGGGACACGGATTTTCGATGCCGTCTCCCGAAGAAACATTGCTCCCTGAAGGCAATATCAACAAAGAACTTCAACCTGAACAGGGTTGGCAATATGAAGCGGGTATCCGGTTGAATTTGCTGTGCAACACTGCGCAGGTTGAAGCAACGGTCTACCAGATAAACTTAAATAATCTGTTAGTAACAAAGCGTTTAACCGAAGACATCTTTACAGGTATCAATGCTGGAAAAACCCGTCACCGGGGGGTTGAGTTGTTGTGGAAACAGCAGATTTTTCATAACCTTAATTTTCCAGGGAATCTCCATATGAATGCCAATTACACCTTTTCTCAAAACCGATTTATCGATTTTACCGACGACAACAAGACCTATGACGGTAACCTGCTCCCCGGTATTCCGTCGCATCTTTTCCAGACGACGTTGGTTTGGAATCCCTTAAAACAGCTGATTTTGAATGTTCGGTTTCAATATACGGGTGAACAACTCATAGATGATGCCAATACTGTGACAAACGACGCCTATTTCTTATCGGATGGAAAAGTAAGTTATCTTTTTAAAACAACGCGGTTGGGAAATGTAGAGTTGTACGCTGGCATGAACAACATAACCGATACCCTTTATTCACCTATGCTCAACGTGAATGCCGTCGCTTTCGGCAATGCCGAACCAAGATACTATTATCCCGGTCTTCCGAGGCATTACTACTGCGGTGTTTCGTGGAGTTTTTAAGCAGGTAAGAAGAAATAAGCTTAATTACAGCTTTATTATTTTGAAATAGAAACCAATAAAATTAGAATAAATTGCTATCTTTGCAGCTTAATTCCATACTATTTCACATAAAAATGGTTATCTCCTCAAAAAATAACGTTTTGCTCGGCTTAGCTGATTTATTGAAAAGAAATAAATCGGAAATTCTGCGGAAAAATGCACTGGATATGGATTCGTTTGCCGATATGGACGAGTCGATGAAAGACCGTCTGAAAGTAGATGAGAATAAAGTTGACGGAATGATCCGTTCTCTTCGGGAAGTGGCAGAACAAGAGGATCCCGAAGGTAGGATCCTGTACGATTTTACCCGCTCAGACGGGTTAAGAATAGTCAACCGTTCCGTTCCGTTCGGAACCATTCTTATTATTTATGAATCGCGCCCCGACGTAACCATTGAAGCGGCAGCCACGGCATTCAAGGCAGGTAACCGTATCTTACTTAAAGGAGGAAAAGAATCCTTCCTTACAAACACCTACCTGACGGAGTTGTGGCAACAATCATTGTCTGCAAACGGCTTTGATGCTTATTTTGTGGAATACCTGAACTTATCACGCAACGAAACGCAACAGCTGATCAGGGAAAATACCCGCAACGTCGATATCATCATTCCCCGTGGAGGAGATAAGCTTATTAATTTTGTGACCGAAAATTCATCGGTACCCGTAATTGTGAGTGGCAGGGGCAATAATTTTATGTACGTAGATGATAATTGCGATACAGAAATGGCTGCCCGTCTTATTATCAACGGTAAGAAACGCATCAGCGTCTGCAATGCGCTCGATAAAGTATTGGTGAATGAGAACCTGCCGGAACTGGCAGAGAAAATTTCCGGTTTTGTTTCACAACTTCAAGGAAAAGGAATTGAGGTTTGGGGCGATAAAAAAGCCGCATCAGTATGTAGCCGTATCCAGGAAACCAACGATGAGGCTGTCCTTTTTGAAGAATTTATGGCACCGAAAATCTATTTTTCGCTGGTTGGTGATATGAACAAGGCGGTGGATATGATAAACCGTTATTCCGGTGGCCATTCGGCAGTTATAGTAACCCAGGATGAGTCAAAAGCCGACATATTTATGCAAAAAGTGGATTGTGCAGCCGTCTACCACAATGCCTCCACCCGGTTTACCGATGGCGGGCAGTTCGGTGTAGGAGGAGAAATTGCCATCAGCACGCAAAAGCTTCATTTCCGGGGCCCTCTTGGCACACAAGAACTGGTTACCAACAAATGGTTTGTTTACGGTGACGGCCAGATACGCGAATAATATGAGAAAAAAACTGATTATAAAAATAGGTACCTCCACGCTCACGGCTGGAACGAACCGAATTTCGTTTGCGGTTATCGAAAGTTTAGCCCGGCAAATTGTTGAATTAAAGAAAGAGTACGATATCGTGATCGTTTCTTCGGGTGCCATTGCTACAGCACGACAATTCGTGGAGATCAACGGTTTTCATAAGAATGTGGATTCTAAACAGGCCATGGCAGCTATCGGCCAAACCAAACTGATGGAATTGTACGACGATATTTTCCGCACTTTCGGATTGAACATCGCACAAATACTGCTTACATACAGGGATTTTGAAAACGAAACTGCTAACGAGAACACCCGTAACACCATCAATAAACTCTGGGAAGTAGACTATATTCCTATCGTGAACGAAAACGACACGGTCTCCATTGAGGAGATTGTATTGGGAGACAACGATAAGCTTTCTGCACTGGTTGCGGTTATCACCAAAGCCGACTTGCTTATTCTTGTTTCCGATATCGACGGTATATATACCTGCAACCCACACCTGCATCAGGATGCAGAATTAATAACAAGCGTAACTGACCTCAATTCCATTACCCATTGCGTTGAAGAGAAAGAGTCAACACTGGGTACCGGTGGAATGTCATCCAAGATTTACGCAGCCGAAGTTTGCATGAGGCATCGTGTGGAAATGTGGATCGTGAACGGACAACGGGCCAATTACATTATTAAGGCGCTTAACGGAGGGATTCCGTTTACAAGGTTCAAGGCAAAAGAATAAGAAATATCAAACACCAATTATGAACTACGGATTTATCGGTTTCGGGAATTTAGCCAAAGCTGTTTATCAGGGACTTAAAAAAGTAAACAACATCCAATTTGCTTACTTCACCCGAAGCAAGAAAGAGGTAAGCATTCCTTTCTTCGACTGTATCGAAGAGTTGGTTTCTTTTGCCGATGTAATCTGGATCACCGTTAAGCCACAGGATATAAAAGGGATTCTTGAAAAGCTGCAACCGCTGAATCTTGAAGGAAAGCTGATCGTTTCACCCGTTGCAGGAAAGAGCATCGCATTTATCGAAAATTATTTGGGGAAGGAAGTTCCGATTGTCCGCATAATGCCTAATCTGGCGATGGCTTACCAGAAATCGGTTACGGCCTTTGCCACCAACCAACCCCTCAATCCAGCTACGGACGCTATTTTTGAAATCCTTACCCGGCTTGGTAAAGCCGTAAAACTAAACGAAAAAGGATTCGACCTGTTCACATCGGTTTTTGGGAGCGGCCCCGCATTTATTTTAGCATTCATCCAGATTTTCAAGGATAAAATGAAGGAATTTGAACTGCCGGGAAACGTTCTCGATGAACTTTTGCTCGAACTCACACAAGGCACCACACTCTATTTCGCCGAAAATCAGTCCAGTTACAGCATTGAGGAACTCATCCGGAACATAACCAGCAAGGGAGGTACTACCCAGGCTGGACTGGATCATTTTCACCGTCACAAGATCGGCAAGCATTTCGAAGGAGTGCTGGATGCCGCAAAGAATCGGTCGGAAGAAATGAGTAAAAATTGAACGATTAAGAAACTGTTTTGAATTTTTTCATATTTATACCTTAAAATCGAAACAAAAATCTTTTCTTTGCGTTTATAACAAAGATTTTTATTACCAAAGTCAGCAGTGAAACATACCACAAAACAATAGAGTATATGGCTAACAAGAAAAATTTTATCATCGACACAAACGTTATTCTTCACGATTACAGTTTTATCGAAAATTTTGAAGAAAACGACATTTACATTCCGTTTGTTGTTCTGGAAGAACTTGACAAATTCAAAAAAGGCAATGAACAAATCAACTTCAACGCACGGGCTTTCGTGCGCGAACTGGACCTGATCACCGACGACAATTTGTTTAAACAAGGCGCTGATCTGGGCGTAGGACGCGGAAAGTTATACATTGTGAATAGCGTGAAAACGCACGATAAAATTATTGAAGCATTTCCCGAAAGAACTCCCGATAACCGCATCTTATCTACCGTTTTGGATGTAACGGAAAAACATCCTAAAATGAAAACCATTCTTGTCACCAAAGACATCAACCTGCGTATGAAAGCGCGTTCCCTGGGTATTCCGGTGGAAGATTACATCAACGACAAGGTTATCGATATCGATGTTTTCGGCAGAGGTGAGCAAGTGATTGAAGGATTGAATCCCGAACTGATCGATAAGATCTACGCGCAACCTACGGGAGTTGATGTGGATGAATTTACCTTCGACAATCCACTCGTTCCGAACGACTCTTTTGTACTGAAGAGTGAACGCAACAGTGTTTTGGCAAGATACAATCCGTTTACGCAAAAGATCATCCGTGTGGACAAAGAACCCAGCTTCGGAATTTCACCCCGAAACGCAGAACAGACATTTGCCCTCGGCGTTTTAAACGACCCCGACATCAAGTTGGTGGGGATCACCGGAAAAGCGGGAACAGGTAAGACATTGCTGGCATTAGCCGCCGCCCTGAAACAAAGCAAGCAATACAACCAGATTTTGCTCGCTAGGCCCATTGTTTCCTTATCCAACAAGGATCTGGGATATTTACCGGGCGACGAAAAACAAAAAATAGCCCCCTATATGCAGCCGTTGTTCGACAACCTGAATGTAATAAAATCACAGCTCGGACAAAACAGTGCTGAACTTCGCTCCATTGATGAGATGCAGAAATCCGGAAAACTTGAGATCGAGGCCCTGGCATTTATCCGCGGGCGCAGCTTAAGCGAAACGTATTGCATTGTTGATGAAGCCCAGAACCTAACGCCACACGAAGTGAAAACCATCATTACCCGTGCAGGGGAAGGTACTAAAATGGTTTTTACGGGCGACCTGCAACAGATCGACTCACCTTACCTCGACTCTCAATCCAACGGCCTGGCATACATGATCGACAAGATGAAAGGGCAGCATGTTTTTGCTCACGTAAATCTGGTAAAAGGCGAAAGGAGCGAATTATCGGAATTGGCAAGCAATCTTTTATAGATTCAAGAACAAAGACTTTGTTGAACTCATTCAAGCGTGTTGCAAATTACTGCAATGCGCTTTTGTTATGGCCGAAACAGATACCACGGTAACTCAAAATTCATTATCTTTGCAGTTCCAAACAAAGAAAATCAACGATGCAAAAACCCTCCATACCTAAAGGTACGCGTGATTTTTCGCCCGAAGAAATGGCGAAACGCAACTATATTTTTGATACAATCAAAAACGTATATCGCCTCTACGGATTCCGGCAGATTGAAACACCTGCTATGGAAAATCTTTCCACGCTGATGGGGAAATACGGTGAAGAGGGCGATAAGCTCCTGTTCAAAATCCTTAACTCGGGTGACTTTCTTTCGAGTATAAGTACTGATGATGTAAAGGAAGGGAACTCGGCAAAAACGGCCGGTAAGATTTCAGAAAAAGGATTGCGATACGACCTTACCGTACCCTTTGCCCGATACGTAGTAATGCACCGCAATGAGATATCTTTTCCTTTCAAGCGGTTTCAAATTCAACCCGTCTGGCGCGCAGACCGGCCGCAAAAAGGACGTTATCGCGAATTTTTTCAATGCGATGCTGACGTGGTAGGTTCCGACTCATTGCTTAACGAGGTGGAGCTGATACAAATTATTGACGAAGTATTCCGCAGACTCAATATCCGTGTATCGGTAAAACTCAATAACCGGAAAATCCTTTCAGGGATTGCCGAAATTATCGGCGAGGCCGATAAGATCACCGACATTACCGTTGCCATCGATAAGTTGGATAAAATCGGGCTGGCTAACGTGAATGAAGAGCTCCGGGGAAAAGGCATTTCCGAAACCGCCATACAACAACTGCAACCCATTATTCTGATTGGAGGAACCAATAATGAGAAACTGACAACACTTAAAAGCGTGCTGTCTTCTTCCGAAACTGGCCTGAAAGGTGTGGAAGAGCTGGAATTCATTCTCAATAAAACCGGGCTGCTAACTATCGGTTGCGGCCTCGAACTTGACCTCACCTTGGCTCGCGGCCTCAATTATTATACTGGAGCCATCATCGAAGTAAAAGCGTTGGATGTGGAAATAGGAAGTATCACGGGCGGAGGCCGTTACGACAACCTTACGGGTATTTTCGGACTTTCAGGTGTATCGGGTGTTGGAATCTCTTTCGGTGCCGACCGTATTTACGATGTGCTTGATCAACTCAGTCTCTTTCCCGATAACTCCACGCACACAACCGATGTGCTGTTCGTTAACTTTGGCGACAAGGAAGAGTCATGCCTGCTCCCCATCCTCTCGCAATTGCGAAGCAACGGGATTTGTGCCGAAATCTATCCCGAAGCCGCCAAGATGAAAAAGCAAATGTCGTATGCCGACAATAATAACATTCCTTTTGTGGCATTGGTGGGAGAAAACGAAATAAAAGAGGGGAAAGTTACGCTGAAAGAGATGCAATCGGGAGAACAAACGGCTCTGTCTGTTGATGAACTTATTCAAAAACTGGCACATCAAAAGTAATCCATGATTTCCATCGAAAATCTAACCGTTCAGTTCGGCGGGTTTACCCTGCTCGATGAAATTTCTTTTGTTCTGAACAAGGACGAACGAATTGCACTCGCCGGGAAAAACGGCGCGGGAAAATCCACGCTGTTAAAACTTATGGCGGGAGCACAACAGCCTACAAGCGGCATCATTTCGTACCCGAAAGAAGTCACGGTGGGCTACCTGCCACAACAGATGAAGCTCAGCAATGAACGAACGGTAAAGGAAGAGGCAGCACTTGCGTTCGAGCACTTAAAAAAACTGGAACAGGAACTGGAAGTGCTTCACCGGCAATTGGCTGAACGGACCGATTATGAATCGGACGAATACCACCATATTATTCAACGATCCACCGACGTGCAGGAGTTGCTTCTGATGTCGGGCATCAATGATTTTGAAGCCGAAACCGAGAAAACATTACTGGGGTTAGGATTCAATCGTTCCGACTTTAACCGCCCGACGCAAGAATTCAGCGGTGGATGGCGGATGCGCATTGAGCTGGCCAAGATCCTGCTCCAATCACCCGACGTACTCCTGCTGGATGAGCCGACCAACCACCTGGACATTGAATCTATCCAATGGCTAGAGACCTTCCTTATCTCACGAACCAATGCCGTGATGCTGGTTTCACACGACAAAGCTTTTTTAGACAACGTAACCAACCGCACTATCGAAATTGTGTTGGGGAATATCCACGATTACAAAGTAAATTACTCCAAATACCTCGAACTTAGAAAAGAGAGGCGTGAACAACAGCAACGGGCTTACGAAAATCAGCAGAAACAAATTCAGGATACCGAGGCATTCATCGAACGGTTTCGATACAAAGCCACCAAATCCAACCAGGTACAGTCACGCATCAGACAACTCGAAAAAATCGAACGCATTGAAGTGGATGAAGTGGACAATTCACGCCTGAATTTAAAGTTTCCTCCTGCACCACGATCAGGCTCCTATCCAGTCGTTACTGAAAATTTAGCCAAAAAATATGGCGATCATCAGGTATTCTCAAACGTAACACTGACCATCAACCGGGGTGAGAAAGTTGCTTTTGTGGGAAAAAACGGCGAGGGAAAATCAACACTGGTGAAATGCATTATGGGAGAGATTGGGTTTGATGGGAATCTGGAGCTCGGACATAACGTAAAAATTGGTTATTTTGCTCAGAACCAGGCACAGTTACTCGATGAAAACCTGACGGTTTTTGAAACCATCGACTACGTTGCTGCAGGTGATATCCGAACCAAAATCCGGGATATACTGGGAGCATTTATGTTTGGCGGTGAAGCATCCGATAAAAAAGTAAAAGTATTGTCCGGCGGCGAACGCACCCGGTTGGCGATGATCCGACTCTTGCTCGAACCGGTGAACCTGCTTATTCTCGATGAGCCGACCAACCACCTGGATATTGCATCGAAAGAAGTATTGAAAAAGGCCATTCGCGAATTCGACGGCACAGCCATCATCGTGTCGCACGACCGGGATTTTCTCAATGAACTCGTTAGCAAAGTCTATGAGTTTGGCGGTGGCGGAGTACGGGAGCATATGGGTGGAATTTATGATTTCCTATCCAAAAAGAAACTTGAGAACCTTCAACAACTGGAATTATCAAAATCTCCTGCTACATCCAAGCAGAAAGAAAAAGAAGAACACCTGTCAGAAAATAAGCTTTCGTATCAGGAACAGAAAGAACAAAACCGGTTAATTAAGCGAAAAGAAAAAGAAGTGCAGGAAGCCGAAGAGAAAATCACTAAAATGGAAGAACGTTTATCGGAAATGGAAACGCAATTATCCACACCCGAAGGCGCAGTCAATTTCGATTTATTGCAAAAGTACCTGGAGACCAAGAATAAATTAGACGCTGTGATGAACAAATGGGAACGCATAACGTTGGAATTAGAGAACTTAAAATAGAATATATGATAGATTTTCATCATCGTTCAATATGACAATTTAACCCTATCACAGTATTTTTTTCGTCTAAAAAATTAAAAATAAAAAACGTTGAACTAAAATGAGACTTAGCAAATTCATATTAAACAAAATACTTGGCTGGAAAGTTATAAACACCCTACCCGATGCATCCAAGTGCATCATTGTAGTTGCACCGCACACAAGCAACTGGGACTTTATTATTGGTAAACTCGCCTACTCCTCTATAGGCAGAACCGCCAATTTTTTGATAAAAAAAGAATGGTTCATTTTTCCATTTAATCTCTTCTTCAAAAGTATCGGAGGGATTCCGGTGGAACGAAGCAAAAACAATTCAATGACCGGTTTTTTGGCGGCAGAGTTTGAAAAACACAACAAACTACATCTAGCCATTACTCCCGAAGGAACCCGTAAGCCGGTGAAAGAATGGAAAAAAGGATTTTATTTTATTGCCGTGAAGGCTAATGTTCCTATTCTATTGATCGGATTGGACTATAGCAAAAAAGAAGCCTCACTTCTCGACCTGTTCTATCCGTCGGGCGACTACAAAACCGATATTGTGAAAATCAAATCCTATTACAAGGACATCAAAGGGAAACATCCTGAGAATTTCATTCTTTAAACTCAAGGGTTAACTGAAGCGGTTGGTTTGTCAAAACTACCTGGTCGGTACCGGCATTTTTCAAAGTCAACCCCATCAGCCGGATTTTTCGCTCTTCGATATCGTCTACTTGTAGAAGCAATTCTTTGCCTATGTCGAAAAGCTGATCATACGTCCTTAAATAATTGACAACGGTTTTACTACGGGTAACAACGGCAAAGTCAGCGTATTTAATTTTCAGGGTCACTGTTTTTGCCAGAAAACCTCTTTTCTCGGCTCTACGGTGTACTTCACGGGCAATATCGTCCAGGGCACGTAACAGATCAACCAGTTCGTGAAGGTCTTCTGCAAACGTCTCTTCTGCACCCAACGATTTTCGTACGTATTCCGACTCCACTTCTCGCTCATCGATCCCGCGGGCAAACTGATGATACAGGGCTCCGGCCTTACCGAAATGGTGTACAAGCTCCTTTTCCGAATGCTGTTTCAGGTCGAATCCATTTCTTATTCCTAATTCGTGCATCCGATGGGCGGTAACCCTGCCTACACCAAAGAACTTTTCAATGCCCAGCTTCTCGAGAAACTTTTCAGCTTTTTCAGGCGTAATCACGTATAACCCGTTTGGTTTGTTGTAATCGGAAGCGATTTTAGCTAAAAACTTATTGTAGGAAACTCCGGCAGAGGCTGTTAATCGGGTATGGCAGTGAATCTTTTGCTTAATTTCTTTAGCGATTTGCGTCGCAAACTCCATCACTTTCTTATTTTCCGTAACATCCAAAAATGCTTCATCGAGAGAGAGCGGCTCCACCTTATCGGTATATTCACGAAAAATCTGCATAATCTGGTTCGATACCGTTTTGTAAACTTCAAAACGAGGCATCACAAAAATTAAATGGGGACATTTCCTCAATGCCGTTACCGATGCCATCGCAGAGTGAACACCATATTGACGGGCTTCATAACTTGCAGCTGCCACTACGCCACGCTTACCGCCATAACCTACTGCAACAGGTTTACCGCGATATTCGGGATTATCGCGTTGTTCTATGGAAGCATAAAACGCATCCATATCTATATGGATAATTTTACGAAGCATGGTAGCAAATTTACGGTAAATAAATACAAATCAAAGCAAAGACCGGGTTATTTTAAAAAACAGACTTTAAAAACATAAAAAATCTGCACTCTGCATCCTGATCAAAAGACATACGCAACAGAGACTGCGCCTTTGGTAGGACCAAAATAGTGTTTTCGCCCTTCGTTTATTTTGAATCCTTCCTTTCCTTTTGAGAAAACATCGTAGTTTAATCGGCCATAACCAGCGCCTCCCGTTACTTCCAGCAACAGACTATTTCCAACTATCCAGGTATAGCCATAGCTCAATCCAACCCCATTCACCACCCCCTGATAACGGCGATCTTTCAATGCTGCCAACCTGTCGAAGGGAAGATTCAATCCCCCTACATTAAATTCAGCAAAAACACCGTGCAACCCTAAAAAATGTCCATTAAACGGTTCCCAAAACCAATAGCGAACCTCGGGCCAAATAATCCAATGCTTCCATTGCTGCCCGTCCCCAAACTCAAAAGGATTATAACCTCCGGAAAGTTCAAAAGTCATGTTGTTCCAAAAAGCGACTTCAATCCCTATGTTCGGCGTAACGGTTGCCCAATGCGGGATATTTGTCTTTACACCTACAATTTTCTGTGCGTCAACGCTATAAAAGAATAGGATGCAAAACAGATTTAGCAAAACTATTTTCCTTGTTGAGTTCATAATTGCCTTCGTATTGTTTCCGGATATTTGCTTCTGCATACAAAGATAGCCGGATTTGTAAAAACCCGGCTATTCTTTTTGGAAAAAAGTTATTAATTTCCGATGAATACCACCTTCTTCCCTTAACGGATGATATAAATTAAAGACAATGCTCCTTTGGTAGGGCCAAAATAATTTTTTGTGTTCTCTCCCGTTTTCTGACCGTCGTTCCCCAATGAATACACATCATAGTTGAACCTGGCAAAACCTCCTCCTGCAGTTATCTCAATACCCCATCTGTCGTTCAAGACCCATCTATAACCGTAACTCAGCCCAACGCCAATGGCGCTCCCCTGATAACGGCGGGTTTTAAGTCCTGCAAAGCGATCCCAAGGCAAATCCAACCCGCCGATATTGTATTGACCGGCCACACCGTGAAGACCAAAAAAATGTCCGCTGTCAGGTTGATACAACCAATACCTCAATTCAGGCCAAATGACCCAGTGTTTCATCTGTTTCGTGTCACCGAATTTGAACGGATTAAATCCAGCCGTGAACTCCAGGCTGAGGTTCTCACCCAATACATATTCAAACCCTACATTGGGAGTTGCCGTAAACCAGTACGGAACATTGGTTTTAACAGAAATCTCTTGAGCATGGGTACTGACAAATAATCCTGTCGTTAGGAAAAAAATCAGGGATAGTGTTTTTAACTTGTACATCATTTTGCTTCATTTTTTGTGATATCTATTATTCAAAACAACTTTAGTGATAAAAAGTTTGGGAATAACGAGATTACCCTAAATAAATCCATAAACACGCACTTATAATACTAATTTATAATAATTATTGTTAACATATAATAAATAATATTCTATTTTTGCAATGAATATTTAGCATTATTAAAACTCATGTGCCGTTAGTATACACAAGTTGTAACAGAACCTCTGATGATCATATTCATAATATATGATAATTTATGTGTCATTTTGTGCTTAATTTTTTATAATATATTACAATTTTACTTCCATTCTGCAAAAAATCAATCACTCAATACCAAGATGCGCTCAGGACTTTAATTAATTATTAATCTAAAAAAATGAAAGAATGAAAAGACAAATTTCAAATCTGGCAAGAGGAATGGTGTTCATTTTATTATGGACTATTTCCTTATGTATGTTTGCTCAGGGCATTACAGTAAGAGGTAGTGTGGTTGATGCAAACAATGAACCATTAATTGGGGTAACGATTCAGGTTCCTGGAACTACCATCGGAACTGTTACCGATGCCGATGGGAATTTTACGTTAAGTAATGTTCCCTCCAATGGCCAAATAGAGGTATCCTATGTGGGCATGCAGACACAGTTAATTCCGGTGAACGGAAGAACAACCATACAGGTGACCTTAAGTGAAGACACCGAATTACTGGAAGAAGTGGTGGTGGTTGGGTACGGCACCATGAAGAAAAGCGACCTGACCGGTGCCGTCGAGAATGTATCTGCAGCCCGCTTGCTGGACAAGCCGGCATTCAACGTGGCTCAGGCTCTTTCGGGAAAGGTAGCCGGATTAAAGATCATTGAACGTTCGGGAGCACCCGGAGGTATCCCCATGATCCGTATCCGTGGAACGAACTCCATCAACTCGGGAAACGACCCGCTTTTTGTGGTAGATGACGTAGTAGGCGTCACCAATGCATTAACCATTTTAAATCCAAACGAAATTCAATCCATTGATGTATTGAAAGACGCTTCTGCTACGGCTATTTATGGTGCCCGTGGCGCAAACGGCGTTATCATTATTACCACCAAGCGCGGTGTCGAGGGAAAACCGATAGTATCGTACGATGGTTATGTCACACAAAGTTATATGCAACGCAGGTTGAACGTATTGAATAACGAACAGTTCTTCTACGTGATCAGGCAAGCCTATATGAATGTATCCAAATACGCTACCAATCCTAACTGGTCAACCCTTTACGATGCTTCTATCCTGCCTCCGGGGAAAGGCTCCATGACCTATTCCGAGATGCCTTGGTTGTTTGAAAAAACAACACAGGGGGGATACCCAATTCCAATGATGGGGCGCGACGGAAACTATTACAAACCGCGTTTTGAGAACGACTGGGAGGGCGAAACTTTCCGGCCGGCAACTTCCACCAACCATCAGATAGCCATACGCGGGGGGAATAAAGACGTAAAACTGGGCACTTTCCTAGGATATTCAAACAACAACGGATTGCTGTTAAATTCAAACTTCGAACGTTTTTCAGGCAAACTCACCGGAGATGTAAAACTGACCGACTGGTTCAACATCAACTCTTTCTTATCGCTGAACAGAAGTAAGGAAAGGACCAACGACGTTTCATATTTCAGCGGGGGTATGGCACGTTCCGCTATCGAATCTTACCCTATGCTACCCATCAAGTATCCCGATGACCCGGAAGTCTACGGAATTTATGCCGGACAATACGGAACCAATGCCGACTTCCCGATGGGAGAAGTGGACTGTCAGTCTCCCGTAGCTATCAGTAACGGGGTGGAAACATTCAGACGCCGCGTGCAGGTAAACGGAGCTCTTAGCCTCAATTTCACGATTACTCCAAACCTGACGTTTAAAAGCAATTTTGCTATGGATCTTCTGGAAGAGAAATATTACCGGTATGCCAACAGAAAAATTTCCCGTTCGGCACAAGGTGCTGCAAACCTGGAAGCATTTAAAAATTATTACTGGCAAAACGAAAACTATTTCAACTACAACAATACGTTCGGAGATCATACAATTGCCGGTTTGCTGGGAGCATCCTGGTCGAGATTTACGGGTGAGAACCTGACCACTTGGAACGACCATTTCTTTGATGACTTTTACGGCTGGCACAATATCGGGATTGGTACGGCAACGAGGCCTGCTCCAAGCAGCAGCGATCGCCAAAATTCACTCAATTCTTATTTTGCCCGTGTGAATTACGATTTTATGGGCAAATACCTGTTTACAGCTACAGGACGTTATGACGGCTCTTCCAAATTCGGGAAAAACTCCAAATACGGATTCTTTCCCTCTGCCTCAGTGGCCTGGAGAATGAGTGAAGAAGAGTTTATGAAGAATATCAACGGGCTGACCAACCTGAAATTCCGTGCAAGTATCGGCCAGACAGGTAACCAGGAAATTGGTAGTTATGTAACACAAACCTTTATCGGCTCAGGAAACGTAGTATTGGGAAATGCGGGACAACCCGGACTGTGGCCCAACTCGGTAGGAAATCCCGACCTGAGGTGGGAAAAAACGACACAATACAACTTTGGAGTCGATTTGGGGTTTGCAGACAACAGAGTCACTCTGATGCTGGATTATTACAACAAGCTGACATCGGATATGTTACTGGACGTACCTTTGCCACAATCTACCACAACGGGGAGTGTGCGGTTGAACTACGGAAAAATACGCAACGAAGGATTTGAAGCCGTATTGAGCACCCACAACGTGAAAACACGGAATTTCAACTGGTACAGCGACATCAACTTCACCCGTAACGTCAACACCATTGAACAATTGGGCCCGACAGGAGCAGACATCTTACGTAACTGGTGGGTAGGCGGAGCCAATACCATTTTAAGGGAAGGTTTGCCGGTCGCTCAATTTTTCGGATTAAACCGTTTAGGAACCTACGGAACTCAGGAAGCTAGCCTGGCAGCCCGTTACGGCATGCTTCCCGGCGACGTTAAATACGAGGACCGGAACAACGACGGAAGAATCAGTTTCGTAGAAGACGGTATACCTATGGGAAGCGCTTTCCCTATTTGGGACATGAACGTTAACAACAGCGTAACGTACAAAAATATCGACTTCAACCTGGACATCCGTATTTCTTACGGCGCCAAGAAGGAAAACAGAACCAACCACTCTTCAGAAGACCGTCAGGGCTTAGCCAACGGAAAAACATCCATCTTGGATGCCTGGCGCCCCGACCATCAGAATACGATGGTGGCACAGGTTCGTCCCGGAAACGGCGGTGCATACTACCAAACTTATCCCGATACCCGTTGGATTGAAGACGCTTCTTTTGTCAGGGGTGATGGGATGACGCTGGGTTACACCTTCCCGCAGGACATGACGAAGAAAGTCGGAGCCAGCAGGGTGAGAATATACCTGAATGCTTCCAATTTCTTCTTATTGACCAAATATTCAGGCTACGACCCTGAAGGTAGCGATAACGATAACATGGATAGTATTACACCCGGTATGGACTTCTTCATGTATCCGAGACCGTCGAATTACTCATTCGGTGTTAATCTTACTTTCTAACCCAATTAAACTGCATTGAATATGAAAACAAAATCAACCAATATAAAATACGTATTCATTACGTTGATGGCCGGGATATTGTTCTTTTCCTGTAATGAATTTTTGGCAGAACATCCCACCGGCACATTGACAGATGAAGCACAGATCACAAGTATCCCCGGCGGCGTTGCACTGGCAACAGGAGCCTACAGGGCATTGCCCGACTGGACAGGCGGAGGTAACGTATGGGGAAGCAGCCTCCCGGGAAGTTTGGAATATCCCACTGGAAAAGCGTATGCACAATACATGGGATCAGACCTTTGGAAATACGAAACCGATATTATGGATGGAACGCATCCATATTTTACAACCATATGGAACAACTGGTACAGAGGCGTCAGGGATGCCAACCTAGCCATAAAAATGTTACCGGGCGTGACGCAGATGCCGGAAGCCGACCGGTCAAAATATATGGGTGAAGTCCGCACATTACGCGCATTCTATTATTTCTGTCTGGTAAGACTGTATGGCGATGTCATAGCCAATACGACTGTTTTGCAGAATGTAAACGATGCTCAACAGCCGCGTACGTCGCTGGTAAATATTTATGACAAGATCATTGTTCCCGATCTGGAATTCGCTGTAAATGAAAGTAATCTACAAGATACGCGATCAACAGACGGGCGGGTTACCAAACACGTTGCCAGAGCAATACTGGCGGATGTCTACCTGACCATGGCCGGTTATCCCTACCAGGAAGCAAGGACTGACACCACAAAGAAATGGTGTGAAACCGGGAGCTGGGCTATGACCGAATATCCAGTAAATACCCCAAGTGCAAAAGAGTTGTTGCAGAAAGCCAAAACCCAGCTGGATTTTCTTTACGGCAAGTATCCGATCGGGAATTTCAGTGATTTGAACAATCCGGAAATGGACAATCAGGGAGGAGCAATTTTTCAGATCCAGTATGCATCAGGCATCAGGGATAACGGACTGATCGTTCATACGTTACCTTTATCCCTTCAGATTTCTGTATTTGATGTGGAAACCGGGACATTCATCCCCAGCACGGAATACCTGAACTCGTACGACCCGGCAGATATCCGTATGCAGGAAAGAGTATATTTTTACAGCAGCGATACAAAAGCTGCAAAATACGATCCCAACGAAAGCCCTGCACCAAAATTTGCCACCAGGTACCTGCAGAAATATTACGATAAGGACGCCATCAAGAGGAGTGCTCGTTCCGGCTTAAATTTCAACCTCTACCGGTATGCCGATATTTTACTGATGCAGACGGAAGTAAACTGGGCCCTGAGCAGGTTGGGAGTATCGATTCCCGGAAATGACATTATAAAAGGGATCAATGAAGTGAGAACAAGAGCCGGGTTACCCAGTTTTTCAGCGGAAGGACTTACCCTGCTCGACATCATGAGTGAACGCGCTTACGAACTGGTATTTGAAAACAAGATGTTGTGGGACCAGAGACGTACCCGCAAAGTACTGGTTGATGGAAGCGGCCAGTTTACCAGCATTGAAAATTTCGTTGGTCACCAGCCTGTAAATTTCAACTTTGAGTTTAGCAATAAACATTTACTGTCTCCGGTTTCGGGTACCGAATTGGATAACAACAGAAAATGTACTCAGAATTTCGAATGGTTGCCCTTACAGAAAGGGGAATGATTTTATTAATTTGAAAAATTTAAACGTATGAAAAAATATATTTTAACTCTTTTTGCCGTCATATTCATCATCAGTTGTGGTCAGGACAATGTATATGAAATACCCACTGACGCAAATGGGAACATTATCTGGACCGGAGTGTCAAGCACCACAACGACCGGAATAAGCTCTATCGATAACTCGTTCACGGTTACCGCCACATTTGCAACAGCTAAAGCCGGCGATGTGATGAAAGTGGAGTTGCTGCAGTTACAAACACCTCCCGAAGGCGGGACAACAAAACAGTTGCTTCCCCTGGCAAACACTCAAAAGGATGTTACGGTCGGAAGCGACCTGAAGGCATCTGTAACCTATACCCGGGATCAGGCGAACCTGAAAGGGGTGGGCGATTATGTCATGGTTATGTTTAACGGAGCTACCGATTATGCAAAACAACGAGTGGACATGACCAACGCCATGACGGTATCGAAACCCACAGTGTCCGGTAAGGAAATTGAGGTTGCCCGTACGGCTGAAGTAGCCTATTTCAATGTAAATGTAACCCCCAAAGAAGGCACATTCACTGGAAATGTTGAAGTAAAAAGAAAAAACGGCACCAACGGGACCTGGATTGATGTAACAGGATCTCCTTTCTCGGGCGCTACACAGCCTTATCTAGTGCCTATTGCGGGAACCGACTTTGTTATCGAAAACGATACAATGTTCTACACCTTTACAGCTACACAAGGCAGTTATCAGGAAAAAATTGAAAGAACGGTTATTGTAAGAGATCCCTATTTCTACCTGAAAAAATCGGCCACACTCACACTGGGCGGTTCTTCGGCAGGTAGAAACCTGCTTATAAACGCAGCTGTTCCTGCAAACGATCCCATGGCCCTGATTGCTATTGAAGGTTCCCTGATGCTTAAAGGTGGTTCAGCATATCTGGCTGCCGGCAAAACCATACAGTTTGTGCCTTCTACAACTGCAATGTACGCGCTCAATAATTCCAATACGGCAATTGCTGCATTTGAAAGTGGAACGCCAGCCAACACATTGGATCCTATTTCAGGACAGGGCGTATACATATTCAAAGCGGTAACCGGTCCAAATCCAGCCGATGTATATTACGGAATGATTATGGTTACCGGCGTAACTCCAAACCAGTCCGTTTCGTTCGAATACAGAATTGGGAACCAGTATGCTCACCTTACCGTAATAAAGTAGGGGAAAGCATAAATACAACAACACCGCGAATAAGTCCGCGGTGTTGTTGTATAAAAAACGGTCGTGAAGCTATCGGTATCATCGGAGCCTATTTTTAGGCACAATTGCTATGTTAATTAAATATAAAAACTAAGTTCAAGATAGAAGTGCAAAAGATTTGATTACATTACACTTCTTATCTTAATTGTTTTTTTCCAAAATCCCCTTTCAAAAGTGCTTAAGGGGTTTTGAAAAAAACAATTAGTCAATCAGCAACATAAAAAAATAAAAAAGGAGACCGAAGTCTCCCTAAAATTAACTATTATGTTGCTTATGAAAAAATACAAACAGTTAACTTCAGAACAAAGATATGCTATTTATTTAGGCTTACAAAACGGAACAAGCAAGTCTGAAATAGCCAAGCAGATAAAGGTAAATATTTCTACGGTTTATAGGGAATTAAGCCGTAACAAAAACAAAACTGGAGGCTACTCATGGCGTTTGGCACAAGAGATGGCCCAAGAGCGCAAAGAACGTTTACCGGGCAATAGATCGACATCGGAGTGGATTAAACAGAAAATAATCCGTCTCATTCGCAAAGATTGGTCGCCCAAACAAATCAGCGGATATCTCGCAAAATATGATCAAATATCTATCTCTCACGAGACTATTTATCAATGGATCAGGCAAGATAAGAAATCGGGAGGAAACCTTTACAAGCACTGCCGCCACAAGCTCAAATACAGAAAAAGACCCGTAGGTTCTGCCACTAACATACCCAACAGAAAAAGTATTCGCCAAAGGCCAAAAGAGGCCGACGGAAGCCGGTTTGGAGATTTTGAAATGGACACCATAATAGGAAACGGACAAAAGGAAATAATACTGACAATGACAGAAAGAAATACAAACTTTATAATGATGAGAAAACTGCCTATGGGCAAAGACTCTAAGCAGGTTTGCAAGGAAGTCATTGCTATGTTGCTGCCTTATAAGGACAAACTGAAAACCATTACAACAGATAACGGATCCGAGTTTGCAGCACACGAACTGATAACAAAAAAGTTGAAAGTACCGGTATATTTCACTGATCCTTATTCATCGTGGCAAAAAGGAGCTGTTGAAAATGCCAATAAATTAATCCGGCAATACATCCCAAAAGGAGCAACATTTAAAGATTATTCCGATGAGAAAGTAAAAGAAATACAGCATAAACTAAACAGAAGACCAAGAGAAAAATTAGACTTTAGCAATCCTAAAATAGAGTTTTACAAAAATTATTACTAAATTGCACTTGCTGGTTGACTCTAGGTTCAGGAATTCAGGTTAAAACAGCCATGCAAAACGATGTAAACGGAATAGCGTGGTGCATGCCCGATTATTTTAAAAATACCGGAGTAAAATACCTTATCATGGGCATAAACGAAACAAGATCAATAAGGCCGTTTGATATACCCACTTGTTTCTGGTGGGAAGCGCCATCCGGGGAAAGGTTATTGGCTTTCAGGGGTGAACACTACATGACCGGCAATTTTTACAACATCGAAAAAGAAGACATCGATTTCACCCATATGATCTGGGGTATTTCAGAGTTGGGGAAAAAAGGCTATCCGTTCGACCGGATAGGTATCCAGTTCTCAGGTTATTTTACTGATAATGCCCCACCTTCCACTGCCGCCTGCAAATTTGTTGAAGAATGGAACTCCACCCACGAATTTCCTAAACTAAAACTAGCCGTAGCCAGTGAGTTTATGGAATATGTTGAGGAAAATCATGCCGAAGAGTTGCCGGTTTACAGAAATGCCTGGCTCGATTGGTGGACGGATGGCTTCGGCTCTATTTCCCGTGAAACAGCGGAAATCAGGAAAACACAGAACGCCATCCAGCAAGACGAAGGGTTATTGGCCATGGTTACACTGCTGGATGGCGAACTATCGCCTGAAATTGAAAAAAAAATCGAGCACATCAAGGAAAATATCATTTTCTTTGATGAACATACGGTTGGAGCAGCCGAAAGTATTCAATCTCCATTTTCCGAAAATTCGGTTAAGCAATGGCTGCAAAAAGGAGCCTACGCCTGGGAGGCTGTAAAAAAAGAAACACTGATGAAGGAAGAAGCTTTGGCCAGGTTGCAACCCTATTTGCACAAAGCAAATTTTCCCGTCATTTACATTATCAATCCCTTGGGGTGGGACCGCTCAGGATCTGTAGAACTTTTCATCGATTCAGAGGTATTGCCTCCCGAAAAAAAGGCCAGCATAACGGATGTTTCTACAGGAAAGAAAGTCCCTGTCCAGTTGGTTAAAAAAAGGGCTGAGGGCGCTTACTGGATGCTTGAAGTAAAAGACATCCCAGCACTGGGTTATAAAGCATTAAAAATCAGCACAACAGACGAGTTATTGTCACCAGAAATACTTCCTGGAACCGAAATTATGGAGAACGGGTTTTACCGGATCGAAGTGGACAAAAAGACCGGTGCGGTTAAAAGCCTTTTCGACAAGGAGCTTCGTCTCGAATTGGTTGACCGCAACAACCCCTACCATTTGGGACAACCCATCAGGGAAACATCCGAAAAACGCGACACCCCCCCATTCCACCGGGCCGTGAGCGACCACATCAGTGTGGAAAAAGGTGTGCAGGGCACTATTTGGGAAAGCATAAAAATATTTTCAGACATGCCGGGATTCAGCGGCGCTGGGGAAGGGGCAACAAAGGGCTTGGAACTTGAAATAAGGCTTTACCGCAATACCCGAAAAATAGAATTTAAATACAGTGCACATAAGGAGATAATCACCGATCCCGAAGCATTGTACATAGCTTTTCCCTTTTCTTTACCGGAGGCTAAAATTGTGTTCGAAACAACCGGAGGCATATTAACCCAGGGCCAGCAGCTTCCGGGCTCTTCTTCCGACTGGAATGTCGCCCAAAACTTCGTTTCCGTTCGGAGCAGCAAAGGCCAGGTGGTAGTTGTCAGTAATGAAGTTCCCCTGTGGCAATTCAGCGATTTCAACATGGGTAAATTCGAACGCTATCCCAAACAAGGACTTCCCTGGCTCTATTCCTGGGTAATGAACAATTACTGGTTTACGAATTTCAGGGCTTACCAGGAAGGAACTTTTAGCTGGAGTTATCAACTTACCTCTACAAACGATACCACCAACGCTTTTGCTACAAAATTCGCATGGGGAGAACGAAATCCTTTTGCCACCAGAACCCTTCCCGCAGGAGAGAACAAATTATGCAATGCATCGCTCAGAACATTAAAAATCGATGGCCCCGAAAACGTCTTGGTAATAAATATCCGCCCGTCCTTTCACAAAAAATCGATTATACTGCATTTACGTGAACTCGAAGGATTGCCGGCCGATATTAAGCTGTCACCCGCTGATCAAACCCTAACCATAAAAAAAGTAACCGAAATTAATTCCCTGGGAGAGAGAACCGGACAACCGATATCAGCCATCCGGTTAAAACCTTATGAAGTGAAATTTATTGAAGTGGAAATTTAATGTTTTTCTAAACTAAATCATCAAAAAATGAATACGATGAAAGCAATTCTTATCACCCTTTGTGTTTCGTGGGTATCGTTATCCTCTTTTGCAATGTTCAACGAACCTCTTGTTCCCGACGTATCAAAGAAAGATACCATCCATGTCGTAGGACATGCCCACATGGATATGAACTGGCTATGGACTTACTCCGAAACCATGAAAATGTGCAACGACAATCTCAGGCAAGCCGTCGCTTTTATGAAGGAATTTCCCGATTATACCATGATTCAGAGCCAGGCCTCTGTTTACAACTTCGTGGAAAAAGTAGATCCTCCGTTGTTTGAAGAAGTTAAAAACTACGTAAAAGAGGGGCGCTTTGAACCCGTTGGGGGTATGTGGACCGAAGGCGATATGAATCTTTCTTCCGGTGAGGCCATAACCCGTTCCTTTTTACTTGGACAACGCTACTTCCAGAAACATTTCGGAAAAATGGCAACCATCGGCTGGCTACCCGATAACTTCGGCCATGTGTCGCAGATGCCTCAAATATTGAAATTGGCCGGATGTAATTATTTCTATTTTCACCGGTGCAAACCTTATATCGGTACATTCTGGTGGGAAGGGACTGATTTATCTAAAGTCCTTTGCTACGCAAACGACACCTATAACGGCGACATTAACTTGAAACTGAAAGATGAACTCACCAAATTTGACCCCAAAGGGCACCGGATCCTGCAAATTACCGGCGTAGGAGATCACGGAGGAGGTCCCACCCGGGCAAACATAGAGATGGTCCATCAACTGGATAAGATGGCTGATTATCCTGCCGTAAAATTTACAACGGCGAAAGATTTCTTTAAGAAAAGCGCCGTTGAAGCCAAAGACAAACCAACGCATCACGGTGAAATGCAGTTTATATTCGAAGGTTGTTACACCACCGTATCGGAAATAAAATCAGGGAACCGTAACAACGAGAACATGCTGTACAGCAACGAGTTTTTTAATACGCTACGCTGGTTGAAAGGAGACAACTACCCTGCTGAAGAAATACGCGACCTCTGGATTACACAAACATTCAACCAGTTTCACGATATTCTTCCCGGATCGGCTATCAACGAAGCCAACAAAGAAGCCGTTGCCCGGTATATGGAAAATCTCCGGAAGTCGACGGAACTGAGGGACAACGCTTTCCGGAAAACAGCCGACGAAATAAAATTTCAGACCAACATGGGACAACCTGTGGTAGCATTTAACCTGCAGCCAGTCTCGCGTAAAACGGTTGTGGAAGCAAACGTCTATTCTCACACGCAACCTGCTTCCGTAAAATCGACAAGCTGGGGCGATTATTACGGGTCAAAAAACATTACTCCCATCGATAAAGGCCAGGGAAATTATCCTACTGTTTTGGTTCGTGATGCTTCCGGAAAAACGTATCCCGCGCAAATTGTATGGTCCAAGGTAACTCCTCCGGGGTTCACCTCAAAAATACAATTCATTGTTGACGAAATGCCGGCAGGAGGATACAAAACGTTCTACGTGGATATGACCCAGCCGGGCACGTTCAATGAACCGATCCCTTTCGAAAACAACACATTCGAAACAGATTTCTTTGAGGTAAAAGTAAACATGAAAACCGGATCAATCTCAAGTCTGTACGACAAACGTAACGGGAAAGAATATGTTCAGGAAGGGAAAGAACTGAATCGCCTCAAAATGTATCTAGAAGACAAGAAAGGGGGAATGAAATCATGGACCTTGAATAAGATTGTAAAAGAAGAAGAGGTAGATGATGTAAGAAGCGTGAAGGTAGTAGAAAACGGGCCGGTAAGGGCATGTATTGAAACGGTTAAATACTGGGGAAAATCGAGTTTCACCGAAAGAACCTACATCTACCGTTCCTATCCGAGAATCGAATACGAAATGGAAGTGCATTGGCTTGAAACCGGAACAGACTCAACCGATTCACCCATGCTAAGGGCTCACTTTCCACTGGCATTTGATGCTCCAAGATTTTATTGCCAGGTGCCTTTTGATGTGGTTGAAAGGCCGGCAAACGGTAAGTTTCAGGGAGGAGCCGTGCCCAGACACCTCACCTCCCAATCGAATGTTTACGGTGTTGATCCCGAAAGAGGTGACGGACAGGAAGTGCCCGCACAAAAATGGGTGGACGTAACCGACGGGCAAGCCGGTATAGCCCTTCTAAATAAAACCAAATACGGGCATTCCTATCACGACGGGGAACTACGGCTTACGCTGATGAGAGCCGCAGGCAGTCCGGACATCTATCCCAATCTCGGCAAATTTGTCATCAGTTATGCACTTTATCCTCACGCGGGAGATTGGAAGAATGGCGTATGGGTAGAAGGCGATGATTACAATGTTCCCGTGCTGGCAGCAGAGCCTCCCTCGCTGGCTCTGATAAAAGACCACGCCACACAACCCGAGGAAAAATCGTTCTTCTCCGTAGCCCAGCCCAACATAGCAATAACAGGCATCAAACAATCCGAAGAGGGCAATGAACTTATAATCAGAATGGTGGAAACTGAAGGAAAAGCAACAACCGCCACTATTAATCTACCCGTTGCGGCAACATCGGCACGAAGGCTGAACCTGATAGAAATGCCCCTCCAAGGTGTATCTTCACCTGCCTTACAAGGTACAACCCTATCTGTACAGTTAAAACCCCATGAAATTGCAACAATCGGTATCAAACCTTAACGGACAAACTTAAATTAGTGATGTATGCAAAACCTAAATACAGTAGTTTCTGAAAAGAGAATTAATTTAACCGGTATTTCCCTTATAGCTGCCTTGGCCGGTTTCATTTTTGGGTTTGACACGGTTGTCATTTCCGGAGCCAATTTACCCATTAAGGAACTGTGGAACACCTCCCCACTATTTCATGGATTTTTTATCATGTCCATGGCTTTATGGGGCACCGTGATCGGAGCAATTTTCGGTGGGTTTCCCACGGAAAAATTCGGAAGAAAAAAAGTATTGCTCAGCGTCGGGATCTTGTTCAGCTTATCAACAATAGGAACGGCATTGGCTACAAACCCCTATTCTTTTTCTTTCTTTCGATTTATCGGGGGATTGGGGATCGGAATATCTTCTGTTGTGGCCCCCATCTATATATCGGAAATTTCTACTCCGGCAAACAGGGGAAAGCTTACCGGAATGTATCAGTTCAACATTGTATTTGGTTTGCTGATAGCATATATTTCAAATTATTTTTTAAAGGGATTTGACGGAGCAAACGATTGGCGTTGGATGCTGGGTGTTATGATTATACCTTCTCTTGTTTACGCACTGCTGGTAATCTTTGTTCCCGAAAGTCCAAGATGGCTGGTGATGAAAAACAGGGAGGGAGAAGCTGAAGAAATAATTACCCGGCTAGGGATTAATCATCCGAAAGAAGAGGTTCAAACCATTGCAAACCATATTAGGGAACAAATGAAGCGTAAAAAATCTTCCCTTTTTATCCCCCGGTACAAACGTATCCTGTGGTTGGCTTTCTTCATCGCTTTTTTCAATCAGTGGTCGGGTATTAATTTTATTCTCTACTATGCTCCCGAGATTCTGGAACGATCCGGATTGGCAGCTAGAGACTCCTTAATGAACTCCATCCTGCTTGGCGGAATAAACATCATTTTTACTTTTTTAGGATTATACCTTATCGATAAGCTGGGCCGGAAAAAATTACTTATTATCGGCTCATTCGGATACATTATAAGCCTTGTAATGGTTGCGTGGAGTTTCTATACTCACGCCGGATCCATGGTCCTGCTGGTCTTTTTGTTGTTGTTCTGCGCATCGCACGCTATCGGACAAGGCACGGTTATCTGGGTCTTTATTTCGGAAATATTCCCAACCGGTATCCGGGCGAAAGGCCAGTCTTTCGGTGCGAGTATACATTGGGTCTTTGCTGCCCTCATTACGTTGATCACTCCTGTTTTTTTGGATTCCGAAAGAGGTGTCTTCCGGGAAAACCCCTGGCCCATATTTGCCTTCTTTGCCTTCATGATGGTGCTGCAACTGATATGGGTATTACAGAAAGTACCTGAAACCCGGGGGATCTCCCTGGAAGCGCTGAGTAAAAAGTTGATACCGGACAAATAATCTATAAGCATGGTCATTTTAGAAAACAACAACGTCTTGCTGAAGATAAATTTAGATGGCGGTTCTTATTCCGATTTTCACCTGAAAGATCAGCCTTTGAATCCCATTAACTGGGTGATTAAAGACGAGACACAACCTCCTTTTAAAGGCCATTTCCTTTGTTTCGACCGTTGGGGGCCTCCTTCCGAAGCCGAAAAATCAAATGGGTTTACGCATCACGGAGAAGTGAACAGTCAACGATGGGAACTAATAAACCATGCTGCTACCAGCACTTCTAACGAATGCGTTATGTGTTGCACTTTACCGATGGGGGGACTGGAAATAACCCGGCAGGTCAGTCTGTCGGGAGAAGAGCCGCTATTTTTCGTTTCGGAAAAAATCAGGAACCTCAACAAGTATGGCCGCATGTTCAACCTAGTTCAACACGTCACCGTTGCGCCGCCTTTTCTCGACAGGAAAACCTTATTCGATAACAATACCGAAAAAGGATTTGAAGACAAGGAAGACGGAAGTTTACATCAGGAAGAACCTGTTCTGTGTTGGCCTGAAGCCGTTCATAAGGATGGGAAAGTAGACCTGCGGCATTTTCAGGATCCCTGGCCCAGGGTATCCTCTTTCATTTACAACAGACGTGAAACTTACGGCTGGGTTACCGCAAGTAATCCCACCCTGGGGGTTATGTTGGGCTATCTGTGGAAAGTTGAGGATTATCCCTGGATTAATTTTTGGCGATCCATGGAAAACGGCAATCCTGTAGCTTTCGGTATGGAATTTGGCACTACCGGGTTACACGAACCTTTCACGGTAGTGGCAAAAAAAGGGAAGATCTTTGACCGGAACCTGTATGAGTTTATCGATGCCCAAGAAACGATTGAAAAGACTTTTCTGGCCTTTCTGGCCAGGATCCCTGAAGATTTCAACGGAGTAGATAACATCAGGTTGGAGGACTCAAACCTGGTTATCAGGGAAAGAGGCAGAACAGACAGAAACATCCGGTATAAGTTCAAGAGACATTATCTGGGATGACAAAAAGTCAGCACGCAATAAAGATCAACATGAACAGGTTAAAAATATTACTTATTCTATCGGTTATGGCCGTTCCTCACCTCCGTTCCGTGAGTCAGGAAAGGCCTTCAGATTTGGCAAACCCTTTGATTGACACGCACAAATCCAGGTACGATTATTTTATATCTGCGGCACTTCCCTTTGGGATGGTCTCCCTCTCTCCCGATATGAAACACGGCGAGATGTGGAATTCAGGGTATTTATACGACGAAAAATATATCCTGAATTTCTCACATGTGCACAACGGACAAACTGCCGGTATACCGGTAATGCCGGTTGTGGGAGAATGTAAAGGGTACCTCGGGCTTGAAGCAAGCAAGTCGGAATTCAGTCACGACAAAGAGGTGGTCAAGGTGGGTTATCACAAAGTTTTTCTCGAAGATTCTCAAATTACGGCGGAGCTGACCGCTACCTGTAGGGTAGGAATGCATCGGTACACTTTCCCGGCAGCAGATACCGCCCACTTCATCTTTGATTTAAGCGCTGCTCTGGGGGCAACAAAAACATCATATGCCTACGCAAGAAAAATCAGTTCAAACGAAATTGAAGGATATTCTCTCCTCTCCCCCACGTTCAGGAGAAAAAAACCTTACCTGATTTTCTTTGTTGCTCAATTCGACAAGCCATTTGACAGTTTTAACGGTTGGGAGAAAAACAAGGAAGGTATCCGAAAGATAATCCGCCCTGAAGAAAATCTCATATCCGGCGATACCATCGGCGCATACGTAACCTACAGAGGATTGAAAAACAACGAACAGATATGCATCAAGGTAGGCATCTCTTTTGTCAGCACTGAAAATGCGAGGATGAACTTGAGCTCAGAATTACCGCATTGGAATTTTGACAAAGTGGTAAAAGATGCCGCAGAAGCGTGGGACAACTATTTAAGCCGGGTACTGGTGGAGGGAGGGACCCGGGAACAGCGCATAAAGCTATACACCGATTTGATGCATACCGCTTCAAAAAGAATATCCGACGATGTAGATGGTTCATATATGGATTGGACAGGCATGTATCCGGTGGCAAGAAAACTCCCGTTGGGAAGCGATAACAAGCCCACCCGGCACTTCATCGAAGGAGACGGGCTTTGGGGAGGACAATGGAACCTGAACATCTTTTGGACACTGCTTTATCCCGAATACGGCAACTGGATGGTAGAAACATTTCTTGACTACTACCGGAATGCGGGGACAATGGCCCGCTGTTCCTGGGGGGGAAATTATTCCTATGTCATGGTGGGAGATCACACAACCCCATTGATAGCCGCCCTGTTGTCTTCAAAACGGGCCACATTCGATCCCGTTAGTGCCTATACCGGAGCCCGAAAAAATGCTTTCCCTGGAGGGATAAGGGACAGGGGCGGTTACGAAGCAGGCCCGCATCCTTCGGGAGGCGGGATGGATTGGTACGTCGAAAAGGGATATGTACCCATCGAGATCAGGGAGCGAGGTGAGGGCTTTCACCGCGAGGGAGCGGCAATGACGCTTGAATATGCTTATCAGGACTGGTGTCTTGCCCAGATGGCCGGGATACTGAAAAAGAGCGAAGACAGGAAACTTTTCATACAACGTTCCGAGAATTGGAGAAATGTTTTCGATCCGGCAATCGGGTGGTCACGTCCGCGACATGTCTCAGGGGAATGGCTGAAGGATTTCACGCCCGTTGTGGAAAAGGGGAAATTCAATTCCCCCGGATTTATTGAAGGAAGTTCGGCTACATATACTTTTTATGTTCCTCAAAACATGGAAGGTTTAATCCAGGAAATGGGAGGAAACAAAAAATTCATCGAGAAGCTGGAGTCAAATTTTTTAAAAGCAAAGGATTTTCGGTTTATTGCTCCCCACGGAGAACATGGCTCTGCCTGGGTTGATTATGAGAACCAACCTTCACTGGCAATGGCTCATTTGTTCAGTCACGCCGGAGCTCCCTGGAAAACACAGTACTGGGTGCGCGAGGTCAAGGAGAAAGCTTTTGGAGGAGTGGATCCGTACAGCGGGTACAACGGTGACGAAGATCAGGGAATGCTGGGTGCGCTTGGGGTGTTAATGGCCATCGGCTTGTTCGATTTACAAGGATGTGTGGGTGAATTTCCCGAGTTGGAGATCACAAGCCCCCTGTTCGATAAAATAGTGTTGAGGTTTCCCTCTTTGGCAGATCCCCTACAAAACACCCTGTTCAGGATTTCTGTAAAAAAGAAAAATCCTGCAGACATATACATTCAACACGCCATATTGAACGGTATAAAATGGTCCCGTTTTCAATTTCCTGTTACTGATTTTTTAAACGGAGGAGAACTTGAGTTGGAACTGGGTCCTTATCCCAATAAAAAATGGGGAAAACCCTTTTGAAAGATACAATCTACTAAAACATCAAATTTATATTTATGAAACGAAGTGAAATCAATCAGATCTTAAGAGAAGCGAAAGAGTTTTTACACGAAAAAAATTTTTTGTTACCTCCCTGGGCTTATTGGACGATAGATGAGTGGAGGGAAAACAGAAAAAATGCGGAAGAAATTTTCAACAACATGTTGGGATGGGACATAACCGACTTCGGTTCAGGAGATTTTCACAGCCGGGGATTGTTTCTGTTTACCATCAGAAACGGAAAATTCAATGTAGACAAAAAGCCGTACGCCGAAAAAATAATGATCGTGGAGGAAAATCAGGAAACCCCGATGCACTATCATTGGTCAAAAATGGAAGACATCATTAACCGGGGCGGAGGAAACCTGGTTATCGAGCTTTACAATTCTACCCTTGACAACCAACTTGATACCACGGACGTACACTTTAAGAAAGACGGTATAAAAGGGTGGGTGGAAGCAGGAGGAAAAGTAGTCTTAACACCGGGAGAAAGTATTTCTCTGGAGCAGGGTATGTATCATCGCTTCTATGGCGAGCCGGGGAAAGGGAAGGTACTTGTCGGGGAGGTAAGCATGGTAAACGATGATTCGGCTGATAACTGTTTCCACGAAATAATCGGAAGATTTCCGACTATTGTCGAAGATGAAAAGCCACTCTATTTATTGGTCAACGATTACAACACTTTTCTCTCTTAACGTAAAACAGGAATGCTTAAAAAGAAAATAACAGTATCCGGTACAGGATGCTGCCTGGTGGACAGGCTGTACAACAACGTATCTTTTTATTCCAATGCTTTTCTTTCTTATTCCTCGAAAAAAAGAGGAGACGGAGGCCTTAGTCCCGGACACCTGGTACTGAAAGAGGAATTTGAAGAGTACACGAAAAAGAATTTTCAAGTTATCCTCAACGAACTGACAGCGGGGAGAGCGCCGGACAAAATCAATGTTGGAGGACCCTGCATCGTAGCCCTTATCCATGCTGCCCAGATCACATTTGGATTGAATAGTGAAATCAAGTTCTACGGGTGTCACGGGCCTGACGAAAACGGGAGTTTCCTGTTATCCTCCTTGCAAAAACTTCCGGTAAACATCAGTCATTTCAAGCAAATGGGGAACCTGACTCCATCAACCGATGTCCTTTCCGACCCCAGTTACGATAACGGGCACGGAGAAAGGGTATTTGTAAACTCTATAGGCTCGGCCTGGGACTATTCTCCCGAAAACCTGGATAACGATTTTTTCAAATCGGACATTGTTGTATTCGGAGGGAGCGCTCTGGTGCCGCAAATACATGACAATCTGGTTGAGTTGCTTCAACAATCGAAGGAGAACGGATGCATTACACTGGTTAACACGGTTTTCGACTTCGTGAATGAAAAGGCAAATCCACATAAAAGGTGGCCATTGGGAAAAAACGATGAAAGCTACCCAAACATCGATCTTTTGATTACCGATAGAGATGAGGCATTGCGCTTGAGCGGGGAAAAAAGTATTGAAAAAGCCATGCAATTTTTTATTGAGAAGCAAACAGGTGCAGTTATCATTACCAACGGGGCAAAGAATGTTTTGCTGTATGCAGGAAATGAATTGTTCGGGAGGGTTGAAATGCGGGAATTACCCGTTTCCGACGCTATATCGAAGAGAATAAGAGAAAAGGTTTATAACGGAGACACAACAGGCTGCGGAGATAATTTCGTAGGCGGCGTGATTGGCTCGTTGATGTTTCAACTCAACGAGGGAAAGATGAAACTTGACTTGGAGGCAGCCACCACACTCGGCATAGTATCAGGAGGTTACGCATGCTTATATATTGGCGGCACCTATTTTGAAAAATATCCGGGTGAAAAATACGAACTTATGACGCCGGTTCTTAACGACTACAAAAAGCAGATTAAATAACGAACGACTTATGGAAAAAAAATCCATCCTAATTTTTGGCGCCGGCAAGATAGGCCGCTCTTTTATCGGGCAACTGTTTGGTTTGTCGGGATACGAAGTTGTCTTTTCCGATATCGATGAGGAACTGGTTTCATTATTAAACCACGAGAAGTCATATGCCGTCGTGATTAAAGGAGACAAAGAGGAAAGGATAACCATATCCAACGTAAGGGCAATTAACGGTACCAATCAAGAAGCTGTGACCGAGGAAGTAAAAAACACTTCCATTATAGCGGTATCGGTTGGCAAGAATGCGTTGCCGAAAATTATTCCCACACTTGCCAAAGGATTAATAAAGCGTTTTCAAGGTTCTGAAAATGGTCCGGTTGATATCATCATTGCTGAGAACATGCGTTCTGCAAATGAAGTGATCTATAAAGAACTTAAAGACAATCTCCCGGACGATTTCCCTCTACACGATTATGTTGGACTGGTTGAAACAAGTATTGGAAAAATGGTTCCCCTTATGACTGCCGGAGAGATAAAGAAAGATCCTCTATCGGTCTTTGCGGAGCCTTACAACCAGTTGATCCTGGATAAAAAAGGATTCAGGAACGAAGTCCCGGACGTCATGGGGTTGGCTCCTAAGGAAAACATCAGGGCATGGGTCGATAGAAAAGCATTTATTCATAATTTGGGACATGCCACTGCTGCTTATTATGGTTTTTTTAAATATCCCGGTTCTACCTACCTCTATGAAGTTTTGGAAGACACACACGTAATAGAGTTTACAAGGGAGGCTATGCTTCAGTCTGCTGCCGTTCTTTTGAAAATATATCCAGACGATTTTACACCAAGAGATCTATCCGTTCACATTGAGGATTTACTATTCAGGTTTCGGAACAGGTCGTTGAAAGACACCCTATTCCGGGTTGGACAGGATATTCCCAGAAAATTAGGCCCCGATGACAGGTTTATGGGAATAATCCGTCTGGCCATCCCGTTGAGAATGCCTTATGACAAAATCCTGGAAGCCATGTCGTACGCTTTTTTCTTTAAAGCAACGGATGAAAACGGCCACAGGTCGGAACAGGACATCGTTTTTGAAAAACTCCTCTCTCAGGGAATCGATTATACATTGCAAAAAGTGTGCGGAATAGATCCGGTATTTGATCAGGAATTGGCTGAAAAGGTGAAAAGTTCTATAAACGTCAAACGTTAAATAATTACAAGTATGTTCAGGTATCTGTTTTTAAGTTCTCTATTTTTCCTTTTTTTGAAAGGCTTTTCCCAATCCAACCTGCCCTACGTAGACCCGTCGATTGGCGGTGTCGGAATTATTTTAGAGCCTACGAGGCCGACAGTGCACTTGCCCAACAGCATGCTCAGGTTTTTCCCCCAACGAAGGGACCATCTCGATGATCAAATAGGTAATTTTCCTTTAACCCTTACTTCTCATCGAAGGCACTTGGCTTTTGCCTTCCTGCCGTTAAGCGGTGAAAAGAATCCGGAAACATGGAACACCCGGTTAACTTATTTTCAGGAAAAGCTCAGCCCCTACTACTACACCACCTCCTTCGAGGAATCAGGCGATTTGCTTGAATTCTCGCCGCAGAGCCGGAGCGGTTATTTCAAGGTTCATTTCAAAAATAACATGGATCATTATTTAAGGTTCGGCATTTTCAACGACAAAGGAGAAATATGGGTTAGCAACTCCAGAAATGTTTCGGGATTCGAAGAGTTTGAAGGAATAAAAATCTTCTTTTACGGAGAAACTGATACGGATATTGTTTCCAAAGAATACAGGAATTCATCGGATAAAATGTGGTTACTAGCAGGTGTAGGAAAACAAAACAAAAAAGTATCCTTCAAATATGGAATCTCTTTTATCAGCATTGAACAAGCGAAAAAAAACCTGTTGAAAGAAATTCCGGAATGGGACTTCGAGAAAGTAAAAAAGAATGCCTATGCGGTTTGGGACAAGACATTGAGTCAAATACAGGTCAAGGGCGGATCCGACGCACAAAAAAGAGTGTTCTATACGGCTTTATACCGCTCTTACGAAAGAATGGTTGATATCAATGAGTACGGAAGTTATTACAGTGCTTACGACAATAAGATTCATTCATCCGACACCCCTTTTTACGTAGACAATTGGATTTGGGATAATTACATAGCGCTGGAACCCTTGCACATGATACTGAATCCAGATAGAGAGATCAACCAGATAAACTCATATATCCAAATGTACAAGCAGGGCGGATATATACCCTCATTTGCCTTGGCGACGGGGGACTGGCCGGCAATGACCGGGAATTTTGCCGCTTCCTGGATAGCGGATGCATGGCACAAAGGGTTGAGAAACTTTGACCTGAAAACAGCTTACGAAGGGCTTAGGAAAAATTCCCTGAACGCCACACTGATACCGTGGAGAAACGGGCCAAAAACAGTGTTGGACGATTTTTACAACGAAAACGGTTATATGCCCGGACTACCTCCGGGGGAAAGAGAGACCGTTTCGACAGTAGACACCGTTTGGGAAAAACGACAAAGCGTTTCCGTCACAACTGCCAACAGCTATTCAGACTGGTGTATCGCGCAACTGGCCTCGGAATTAAAGCTGATGCAAGAAAGAGACCTTTTTTTAAAACGGGCGGAGAACTATAAAAATGTGTTTCGTGCAGAAAGGGGGTTTATGTGGCCGAAAGACAAACGGGGAAACTGGATTGAACCTTACGATCCCCGTTTTGCAGGAAGAGAGTATTTTACCGAAAACAATGCCTATACTTACAATTGGGATGTGAAACACGATCTTGAAGGCTTATTTGAACTGATGGGCGGGCGTAAGGCGGCAGAATTAAAACTAGATCAGCTTTTCCGGGAAGATTTAGGATTGCCGAAGTTCAGGTTTTGGCTCACTCAACCCGACGCATCGGGGCTTGTAGGACAATTTGTTATGGGCAACGAGCCCAGTTTTCACATTCCCTATATCTACAATTATTTAGGAGTTCCCTGGAAGACCCAGAAAAGAATAAGGATGTTACTGGACACATTCTTTCTGGACAATATCTTCGGCATACCCGGAGATGAAGACGGTGGAGGAATGTCGGCTTTTGTAGTTTTGTCGATGATGGGATTTTTTCCGGTCACACCCGGCATCCCGGTTTATAATATAGGAAGCCCCGTGTTTAACGAGATAAAAATAAATCTGCCGAACGGAAAAGTGTTCAGGATAATTGCGAAAGGCAACACCGGTGAGAACATCTATATCCAACAGGCGTTTATAAACGGAAAAACCTTAAACAAACCTTGGTTTACTCACGACGATATCATTAACGGGAGCATATTGGAACTGGAAATGAGGAAAACGCCAAACAAGTTGTGGGGAAACAGCTCCGCAGACAGCCCTCCTTCATCGTTAAACTATGCACCAGGTATCAGAACGGATATCCGATAGCAAAATGGAAGGCAAAGTCACGGTGAAAATCGGGACTGAAGATAGTCCACCGTTGCCCTTCAGGCAAGGCTGGGTTATGGGCTTTCATTCCCAGATCGACGCGCAGTAAGAGGAAATTCAAATCGAGCCGGATACCCATTCCGTATGCAGCTGCAAGTTCTTTATAGAAACTGTTCCAACTAAAATAACCTCCGGGTTGTGAGTTGTAATCTTTTATCGTCCATACGTTTCCAACATCAACAAAACCGGCCAGTTCAAAAAGCTTCGTCAATTTTCTTCGAAACTCCAGGCTCATGTCCAATTTAATATCACCGGTCTTGTTGGCGAAATCGTAACCTAAACTATCGTTGTTATAAGTTCCGGGACCAAGTGTTCGCGTACTCCATCCTCTCACACCATTCGCCCCGCCGCCGTAATATCGTTTTTCAAAAGGCAGGACAATGGAATTTCCGTAAGGATAAGCCATACCAAGCGCAATATGTCCGGCCAATGTATTTTTGTCGTTCCACCGGTAAGCAGGAGCAAAATCGAAATCGGTTTTCACGTACTCGGCATAAGGTATTCCCAAAAACATTTCCCTGCCCGATGTGTTCTTTCGTGTTCCACCCATCGCTGCCACTATACGGGGAAGATAACCCGCGACTTCTATTCCGGCACGCACACGAAAGGGTAACCGGGGTGGTAACTGTCCGGAAGACACGTTTGTATAGCTGACGTTGTATGCTGTACGGACAATCATCTGTTCTTCATAACTGGCTTTTAAAATGGGATTGATGCTATCGTTCATATACGCATTTTTGAACTTTTCGCTCATCCGGGGCATTCTCACATACGTAATATCCAGAGGCTCTACCACATTGGTTACCTGCCAGTTACGGCGAGCCCACTGAAGGCGGGACGAAAGGTTGAAAAACTGGCGCAGGTATTCACTCCTGTTTTGAAAATTAACTCCGACAGAGAATTCTGTAGATGCCGAAGGTTGATCTCTCAATTGCTTCATCACCCAAGGCAACAGGAGCTGAGGTATCGATAAAAATGCTTCCGCACCGTATTCGTAATAACTTTTATCAATAAGGCTGGCGCTATCGGATGCCGTGATGAACTCGTAGGCTCCGTTCAGCTTGATGCGAAAAGTTTCCCCACCCTTCAATATATTTTTATGTTCGTAGGTTGCATCTGTCGCTATACCCAAGTCTCCAGCAGCATGTGTTCCATCAATACCAAACTGCATAAAATGCATATTTCCCGGATAAATGGAAATATTAGCGTTAATATAATTAGAATCGTTTACTACAACCGGTGTTAAATTGATTGCCGTTTGACTTACCGAGCCCAAACGGTTCAGCGAGGAATAGGTTCTCTCAACCAATTGATCGGAATAAACCCTAGTGGGACGAATAAAGGTATTGTAAAAAATAGCTGCTGGACGCATAAACTTATCCCGTTCCTGTACGACTTTCACATCCCTGTATTGAACGGTATCCAACAGATAATGCTTGGAACTGTCCTGTAGAATGGTAGAACTGACTCCGTTATTTACAATCACTTCTCCAAACCTGTAGCTGCTGTGCAAAGTACTGTCCGTAGGATTATTCAATCCCAGTGTCAAATCCACCTGATGGGTGCCGACAGTGGTATCGGCCAGGAAATAGAAGTTTTCCTTGGAGAAATTATAATATCCGTTGTTTCTCAGTTCGTTGGTTATCTTTATTCGTCCGTTTTCCAGTACCTCCAGATCAAAAGCATCTCCTTCTTTTATCACATTCAAGAGCTTCTTTTCATCCAGTATTTTGTATATTGTGCTATCGACAGAATAGATAGAGTCCCTGAAGGTTCTGACCAGGTAAGGGTCATTACCTGTAACTTTATAAGTCACACTGGCTTTCCGATCTTTCTTATCTACTACCGTATCTACCTCTGCATTTAAATATCCTTTATTACCCAGCTGCAGCCTGATCTGTTCCATCGAAAGTCCGGTGAGGCGGTCGCTGTACAACACAGGCGGTTCGCCAAACTTAAGGAACTGGCGATTGAGCCATGTGGAGTCATTCTCAGGAATATTATAGGCATGCAATTTTATTTTCCCGAAAATAAACATCGACGAGTTAGGCTTTTGCCGAAGGTAAGGCTTCAGGTCCGACTCACTGGCTCCTTTGGTATCTGTATCTATTTCGACCTTGTTCAGCAAGTAGCTTCCGCTCGGCACTTTTTTTGTGGCATCGCACGAAATCAACAGTAAAACAAGGAATATGCAGAAAGAATATTTCATCTGTTTATTTTTGTTCTTTGCTCTTTGTTCTAATCCTCTTTTTTTCTGAAACTAAACCGGAACAAATCCCTGAAGGTTCGGGCATCCCGTGTCACCACAATCCCAGTTCCTTGTGTAGTGGGCGCCCGTTTGGAGAATCGTTGGTTCGCCCTGTTGTAGACACGTATCATCAGCCAGTTATTAATATCGTACTCCAACTCAAACTCTCCCATAAATGCCTGATCGCTCGCGGTGGTTGCTTTGTCTCCATAACTGAGATTTGTTGAAATTCGAAGCCGGTCATCAAGTAAACGTGTGGAAAGATCCAACCCCATTCGAGCACTTTCAAAACTTCCATCCCGGCTTTGGAGGTTGGTGCTTATGGTCCAGTTATCGTTCAGGGCTCCGGCAAGAAGCGCATCCAATCCTTTGGTAAGCTGACCTGCGGCAAGCGTAGCAGCCATATTGTTACCCAAAGCCACACCCAAGGAGCCCTCGGCAGGGAAAAATCCACCCGTCAGGATAAGGCTGGCAAACTGGCGGTTCTTCTGCTCGTCGGTACTGATCAGACTGTTCAATCGTTGCCGCACATCGTTAGAAACCTCGGGAAGATCTATCCCGTATTTCAGGTTCATCTGCTCCAGATTCCCCTGTATCTCCAACAGGGCGTTAACTGCAGTCCGGGTATTGGAAAGCTGGGTAGTGAAGCCTTCGCTGAGCGTGGCTAAATCAGCATTTACCTGATTGTATGCAGCAATATTAAATTGCGTACTCATCGGGTCTCCGACAAGAGTAACCGTGCTTCCTTCACGAATATTAAAATCGATGGTCTTAAGGTTTTGAAAATTATATTTGAATTTTCCTTCCTCGGCAACATAATCACCATACAGACGAACGGACGGCACGGCCCTAGAATCGAAATTAGCACGAATCTGTCCAGATCCCTTGATCTCCAAAGCATCTCCCGTTGTCGGATTGATCACTACTCCTGCTTCAAGCAGCGGATTTAAATTCAAAATTGCTTGTATATTAATAGGAATGCCCGTACTCAGGCGTGTATTGATGCGTGCATTCACGTTATCGTTCTCTCTTTTTCTAAGAAATGAAAGCGTATCCACATCCTGCGGAGTATTTATGTAAATGATACCGCTGTACTTTTCTGCCTGAGCGGTTTGTGGTAATTCAATCCTGATATTCGACCGGCTTTCATTCTTCAAATTTGCATTTCCGTATATTCCCGACGAGGAGCCGTTTATGTTGATGTCTCCGCTTAATCTCAGCGTACCGTAAGCTATTTCATCCGTCCTTTGCTCGTTATTCAACAAGAGAAAATCGGCCATATATACACTGACATTGTATGTCATTCCATCAAAGTTATTGTGGCTTAACGAGAGGTTCAAGCGAGCCTCATGATTATTGTTATCTTTAATAACCAAATTATTAAGACCGATATTTTTTGGCGAAATATTGATGGTATCTGATACATTGTATGTCACGTTCGTAAATGCAACCGTCATTATTCCTTCGTCAATACCTAGCCAACCTTCAGTTATAGGAGCATTTGTTTTGCCGGAAAAGTTTATATTGGAGTTTATTGTTCCCGACAGCTGACTAAAGGTAGACACCGCAAAAGGCTGCACCCAGGCTAACGGCAAATCGTTTATTTTTATATCCACATCCATTGGATTTTCACTACCCATAGGTACAAATCCGGCAACGGCAAGGTAGTTATCACCGTTGTTCTTTATACTGGCATCTAACGAAAGTCCTTTTTTAATCACGTCCCAGTTTCCTTCAATAGCTAGTGTTCCGATGGTATCCGTCTGGGTTCGTATATTTTCAATTCTGAAATTGTCCGTTTGAATAAGTGGGTCTGCTAAAGCCTGGTTAACAATCACTCCCCCATTGATTGAGCCTTTAAACGTTGAAATATTAAATGCGGCCAAAATGGTTTCTACTTCAGTATTGTTGAAAAACGCCCGAATGGCATCTTCCCGTTTTTTCGATGCCACACCATCTATTCCCAACAATAACATTTCGTTTTCCCGTATTTCAAAATTGTTTACGGTAATTTTTTCCTTTTCGTAAACAACAGATGAAGGGACAATACTGATTGTCTTTCCATTAAACACAACCTGAGTGGAATTAATGGAAATATCCGATACCGGATTATCTTCTAGATCACGCCGGAAACCCATAGATATATTCAGGCTTCCGTCAGCTTTAGCCACTTTATTATTTACATTGATATGCAATATGTTTATAACTGAATCACTTATTGCCCGGGTATCCAACCTTGCATTAATATGACCGTTTTCCTGTACAAGATAGGTATTAGCATTTACACGTGCTCCCGATAACACACCTAGATTTACATCTATTTTGCTCTCGCGGATTTCGTTTTGCCCAAACATCAATCGCGGAATATGGCTGCTTAACTGTACCGATTTTGAGTTTACCATATCCACAGTACCGGTAACGGTTGCTGGTTCAACGTTTATAAAGGGAAGCGACAAGGCATACGAAATATCTTCGGTATTCTTCAGTAAAAAATTAAACCTGAAAAAATTCGTCCCTACCTCCGCTGCTTTTTTTGGAGGTTCTTTTATCAACGTAGGTAAGTGTGGATGCAGGGCATTCATCAACTCGGTACCGATAGTTGCAAAACTGTAATTCCCGGATATTTCTCCTTCTACGATGGAGGAAAGTACCTGTATCTTCTTTTCACCCGCCTCATCAGCCGAAAGCGCCTGAAGATAAATCGGACCTGGGTTGTAAATAAAATTGGCATCGTAGAGGGAAGTACTGTCAATCACCACATTTCCCTCGAGATCATCAATGTTTTGCCCTTGAAGTTTTCCATTAATACGGGCAGTGAGGTAAGGATTCTCCCACTTTTCAACCGTTATAAGCGGCGATAGAAAAAGTTTATCGATGGTTCCCTGTACATCAAACCTCATTTGATTTCCAAAACCAATATTAGCGTATAAATCGAGTTTATTGTCTTCGGTATCCGTAAACACCCGGCCGCCAACACTATTGTCATTCCCGTTGTAGACGCCACTTACAGTCAAATCCCGATATGGATAGCCTTTGTAAAATACCGATCCGACATTGCCATCGATAGATATCTTTGGTAGTTCATTTTTCTTGATATTTACTTCGGCAAAAGTATGGAGAGAAAGATCATCAACGCCAATTTCTTCACCTATTATTTTACCGATTTGCAGGTTTTCGGTTACCAGCCGGCCATCAACGTTGATATTTTCGAACTTGCTGTCGGTACTACCCTTTCCATTAAACGAAAAGCTTCCGGGAGATGTGTTTACCTGAGTAACAACATTGAAATTACTCATACGGCCTTTCGCTTTCAGCGTCAACTCTATATTTTCCAACGATTCCAGTTGTGGGCCAAGTACAAAAGCAGGTGCACCAATACGGATAAAATCCTGCAAATCCTGTACGCTCATTCTGAAATTAGTGATATCCACACTAATATCGGCATCTCCGTATTTTGAGAAATCGGATATCAGTCCATTCACCGTAAAAGCCGTTTGATTGCCGTACCTGGCTGTCAGGTTTTTAATCTCAGCTTGTGGAATTTTCCCTTCCAAATCGGCATCAAAAGCAAAAGGCTTGCTTAGGTGCGTGAGCTTATCTGAAAAAACAGCCGCGTCTTTCGGATCAATCCAATCACTTTTAGCCGTAAGGTTAAATGCTTTGCTGTCTATATCGTAAACGGCTTTGCTTACATCCAAGTGAGAATTATTCAGCGTGAGCGAGAGTCTGTCGCTCCACAGTTTTGTGCCGTCTGAGCGAACCATACCCTGTAGGTCATACACTTTTACTCCCGCTTTTTGTTCATCAAAACTCAAGGTTTGGATATCCGCGACAAGATGTTTGATGTCGAGCGATGAAATGTCCGCATTGAGATTGAAGTTTTTTACGAAAAAGTGATCGGGATTGAACTTTCCCGGAGCTTCCGGCCTTGAAAGGATATCGTAACGCAGCGTCCCGTTGGAAAGTTTAATGTCGTTTATGGAAATCTTCAGAGGAGCTTTTTCGGATTTCTTTTTTAACGTGTCGGTAGGCGCAAATGCATCAATGATGAATTGGAAGTTAAAAGTTGTGTCTTTAGATTCCCTATATACTTTTGCGGTAAAATTATCCAAACGGACCGACTCGATAGACAAATGATTGTCCAATAAATTCCAGATATTTATGCGCGCGGATAATTTATCGGCAAACAACAACGTATCTTTCTCCTGGTCTTCTACATATAAACCTCCGATTTCAACACTATTAAAGAGTTTGATCCGAATCTTGTCAATGGACATTTCGGTTTTTACTTTGGGTTTAAGTTTCCCAATAGCAAAATCAGCAGCAAATTTTTGAACGGATGGGATATTGAATGTCAGAAAAAGTATAATATTCAATACTATTACACAAACGATAATAATGGCAAAAATCCGGACAATTTTCTTTGCTAATTTCATTTGATTTTACCGATAGTGTCGGTTAAACGTGCAATATTACTAAAAATTTAATTTTTAAGGATGGGAAAAAGGCATTTTAACTTAGATTAAGGCGGAGTTGAGGATGTTTCAACACGACGTTTCAGCAGGTTTTAGTTTATAATTCAGCAAGACTGTATTCTTCAGGTATTCAAACTCAAGCTCAAAACATTCGGAGAAAATATGAGAGTTTCTGTTATCTTCAATCTGCTTTTCTGTCCATAGTTTTCCGTCCCGCAATTGCAATTTGTTGAACTTTTCCTCATCGTCGATAATAGAAACGTACAAAAAAATCAAACGCTTGGTGTTGCTGTTTTCGAAAATATATTTAAGCAAGAAACGTAATGGAATATCCTTGGTTCCAATTTCTTTACTAATCGTGTTATGGACCGCTTCATTTATATCGTGATTATACTGCATGTATTTTTCAAATGGATAATCGAGGGCTCCCGGGTTTAGTAATCGGGAAGCATCGCGCTTCTTCAAGTAAATTTTGCCGTTACTTATCAATGCCACCCTCACCACCGGATGCATAAACTTATTCCTCATCTCTTTCGTAACGGATTTCGCCACTTTCCCGGTAACTTCTCCCGATTCTGTTACCACGGGGAGCCATTCCTCTTTTCGCAGTTTTTTATCTAAGAACAAAAACCGGATAACCTTCAGAAAGATTATGGTCAGCAGGATAAGTTGCGCGATCAGTATAATCTCCTGTTTACTTATCCAAGGAGTCTTGATTGTTGAAACGGTAAAATATACCAATATCAGTAACAAATGGAAAAAGAACGCATACTGTACTTGAAAAGCAACCCGAAAAGATTCCGACAGGTAGTTCCTGACGTTGGGTTTTTTGTTTTTTGACAGCAACAATATTACCCGGGTACGAAGTAAACGGGATATAATCAATGCTACAACAAAGATTACTTCAACAATCACAAATTTTCCAAACGTATCAAGCGGATGATAAAAAAGAAGCAATAAAAGTGCAACGGAAAACGTGATGGCCGAGATATCATACAACATCCGGCTGTGTTTCCGAACCAGGAAAACACCTGCCAATGATAATCCCAACGCAATACACATAGCTGTTCCTGCATTTACCCATCCTAAAAGAATCGTAAACACAAGTAACGGAACGAGTCCGTAGGCTGGGTTTCTAAATTGTTTTATGATTATACTGCCTTCTCCCATAATCGAAATTCGATCAGCTTAAAAAAAATCGTGATTCAGAAACTGTTTTGAAGAAATTGCTTCATTGTATCCTGATGCAAAACTGCTTTAAATCAATTTTTAAACCTGTCATAATAACACCCAGCTGAGTTTTTTGTTTTAGGGATACAAAAAATTACGGCTTTCCCTCAGGTCATAAAAAACTGACGGAACGACTAACCATCACTCCGTCAGGACAAGCACCACACTACAATTGTACGGGTACACAAGTTTCTACATATGTTTTACAGATTCTTCCTGTAAAACTCAATTACTTTTTCGTATAGGTACAAACGAGAGTTTTCGCCGGAGATAAAATGATCTTTATCGGGAAAGTAAAACATGTCGAAATGTTTACCGGAAGCGATTAATGCCCGCGAATACTCTATGGCGTTCTGAAAATGGACATTATCATCGGTCGTTCCATGGATGAGCAACAACTTTCCCTGTAACTGCGAAGCAAGAGCAACCGCCGAGCCAGCAGTGTATCCCGATGCATTCTGTTGCGGTGTCCGCATAAAACGTTCGGTATAAACAGTGTCATAAAACCGCCAATCAGTCACAGGTGCAATGGCTACTCCTGCTTTAAAAACACCATTCCCCCGGCTCATACTCATCAAAACATTGTAGCCTCCGTAACTCCAACCCCAGATGCCAATACGGCTACCGTCTATATAAGGAAGTGTAGCCAGATAGCGTGCAGCGGATGCCTGATCATCCGACTCTTTTATACCCAAATTCATGTAGGTTTGCTTTCGAAACTCTTCGCCGCGCGCGCCGGTTCCCCGTCCGTCAACCGATACAACCAAAAAACCTTCGTTCGCCAGAGCGTAGTGCCAGTCTGCACCAAACCGGTCCAGCACCTGCTGCGAATTAGGGCCGCTGTACTGTATCATAACCACCGGATATTTTTTAGAGGCATCAAAATTACGGGGTTTAATAATCCAACCGTTCAACTGTGTGATGCCATCGGCGGCAGGGATGCTGATAAACTCTTTATTAGGGAATTGTGCAGATGTCCACAGGGCCGCCGCCTGCTTATTATCTTCGAGGACGCGAAGTTCCTTACCGGTGGCGTCATGTACAGTAATGAGGGTGGGTGTATGGGTATCCGAAAACCGGTTGATGAAAAACTTGCCGTTACTGCTGAACGACGCATTATTATAACCCTGCCGCACGGATAGCTTTTGCGGTTGACCCTTATCAATATTTACCCTGTAGATATTCCGGCGAAGGGGACTTTCATCGGCAGCCTCATAGAAAACCGTTTGGGTCTGCGCGTCCACCGCCAGGAGATTTGTCACATCGAAAGGGCCCGTAGTCAGCTTTTTTTGCAACGTTCCCGTGTAACCGTAAATATAAATATGGCTGTATCCCTCTTTTTCCGACACGTATGTAAAACGGTTGGGTAAGAAATGGATTCCGTTGAGCAGTTCAGCATCAACGTAATATTTGTTTTCTTCCCTAAGAATGAGTTTAGCAACTGTTGTTCTTGGATTTACAAAAAACATATCAAACCGGTTCTGATTGCGGTTCAGGGTCATAGCCACCAGTTCTTCGGCATTTCCGGTGAAAGTTATCCGCGGTATATAACCGTCTAGATCCAAAGGGACATCCATTTTACGGGTCGTACGGGCATCGATATCAAAAACACGCAATTCTACCGATGAGTTTTTCTCGCCCGGCTTGGGGTATTTGTAGGTATAAAACCCGGGATAAAGTTCCTGGTTAAAAGTTTGAAACTGATATTGACGGACTTGCGACTCATCTGAACGAACAAAAGCCAATAACTTGCTATCGGGTGAAAATTCCATTAACCGGGTGGTAGCAAATTCTTCTTCGTAAACCCAATCGGTGGCTCCGTTGATAACTTTGTTGGGTTCACCGTCTTTGGTAACCTGAGATTCTGTATCAAAATCGAATTTGGCAAGCCAGATATTGTTGTCGCTCACGTAAGCCAGCATTTTCCCGTCGGGAGAAAACGTAGGGATCATCTGTTTGGAAGGATTCTGCGTAAGTTTACGTACCAGGTTGCGACGGACGTCGTGATAGTAATAAGTTGCCTTGAACGAGTGGCGGTAGATCTGTTCCTTTTCTCTGTAAACCAACACCCTGTTTTCATCCGGACTCACCAGAAATCCTTGAAATGTGTCAAAAGTACATTCTCGTGCCCGACGCGTGTTGAAAAGCGTATCCACCGCATCTCCGGTAGTATAGGAAAACTTAATAACCGCCGTGTTTCCCGGGTCCATCTGGTAGTAATGCATCCCATCGGCCGAAGATTCCATCTGCCGGATATCTTTTGCCGTAAATCGGCCTTCGACGATGTCTTTTAATGTGTAATTTTGTGCATTTAACAGCAAAATGCTGCTTACGAAATAGAGGAATAAAAGTGTCTTTTTCATTATTATATGTTTTGTTCTTTTACCGTTTAATTGCTCTAGCCTGCGAATAAAATCCGTCAATAGATGACTTTATCGATCACAAAAATAAGAATTATATCCGACATTTTTCTGAAGGAGAAAATATCTCAATCGTTAAATAACAGAAACAAGCAACAAAATCACAAAAATTATACCTAATTTTGCAGCGTCATTCTGGAAATAGATGACAGAAAGTCATTTTTATGATTGAACACCAGGGAATCATAACAAGTATATCGGACAAGAAAATATCCGTTAAAATCATACAACAATCGGCTTGCAGTACCTGTCATGCGAAAGGAGCATGTATGGCGGCAGACTCGAAGGAGAAAGTGGTAGAAGTGACGGATGTTACGGGGAAATATAAGATAAATGACCTTGTAATTATTGAGGGAAAAGAATCAATGGGCTATAAAGCGGTTTTGTGGGCTTTTGTTATTCCTGTTTTTATTCTTGTTCTGACAATAATACTTGCCACCTCTTTTTGGAAGTGGGGAGAAACGGAAGCCGCTACCGCTTCCATCCTTGCATTGGTGCCCTATTACCTGGTACTTTATTTTTTACGTCATAAAATGGCCAATTCTTTTAAATTTACTATCAAAAACTACCATTGATACTTAGAATATGAGTGTATTACTTTCTGCTGTAGCCACATTAGGAGCAATCGGAGCCGGAAGCGCCGCCATTCTCTATTTTGTGGGAAGAAAATTTCACGTGGAAGAGGATCCCCGTATCGAAGAGGTGCAGGAAGCGCTTCCTGCAGCCAATTGCGGGGGATGCGGCTTCCCGGGATGTGCCTCGTTTGCCAATGCTTGCGTGAAGGCCGAAACCATGGACGATCTGTACTGCCCTGTTGGCGGACAAGAAACAATGGACAAGGTTGCCGAAATATTGGGAAAAACGGTTGTCACCTCCGCAAAAAAGATTGCGGTTGTCAGGTGTAGCGGTTCGTGCGATGAACGTCCGCAGTTGAATTTATACGATGGGTCTTCCTACTGCGCCATTGCTGCAGCGCTTTACGGTGGAGACACCGGCTGCTCGTTCGGATGCCTGGGATTAGGCGATTGCGAAGAATCGTGCACGTTTGATGCCATCCATATCAATCCTATAACCCGGCTGCCCGAAGTGGTGGAGGACAAATGTACTGCCTGCGGAGCTTGCGTTAAAGCCTGCCCGAAAGACATTATCGAGTTGCGGAAGCAGGGCCCTAAATCGCGCCGTATTTATGTCAGTTGCGTAAACAAAGACAAAGGCGCTGTTGCCAGGAAAGCTTGTAATGTAGCTTGTATCGGTTGCTCCAAATGCCAACAGGCTTGTCCGTTTGAAGCCATTACGATCGAAAATAACCTGGCGTTCATCATCGATGACAAATGTCGTTTATGCCGTAAGTGCGTTCCGGTTTGTCCAACAAACTCGATATTGGAGCTCAACTTCCCGCCGAGGAAAGAAACACCTCCTGCTGTTAAGGAAGAAGCGACGGTAAACGCTTAATTCAAATAAAAAACTCATCCCAAAAAAGTTCTCATCAAGGAGATCCAGGAGTTCTATGTTAAAAACATTTCGTATCGGGGGAATCCACCCTAAAGAAAATAAATTTTCCGCCGGAAAAGCAATTCAACCCATTGCCATACCTGCACAAGTTATTATTCCGCTTACCCAGCACATTGGCGCTCCGTGCCAGCCTGTGGTTAAAAAAGGCGACAAAGTGAAAGTAGGGACCCTTATCGGAAAAACGGTAGGGTTTGTATCTGCAAACATTCACTCGTCTGTTTCGGGGACTGTACTTAAAATTGATAAAGCTCTTGACGTCAGCGGATATAAACGCGACGCCGTGTTTATTCAAGTTGAAGGTGATCAGTGGGAGGAAAAGATTGATTGTTCTGAAACTCTGGTAAAAGAATGTACACTTTCTTCAAAGGAAATTATCGACAAGATTTCCGAGGCTGGTGTAGTGGGTATGGGAGGTGCCACTTTTCCCACTCACGTAAAACTGATTCCACCACCAGGAACAAAAGCCGAAACACTTATCGTTAACGCCGTTGAATGTGAGCCTTATCTCACATCCGATCATCAGCTGATGATGGAGAGAACCGAAGAAATACTGGTAGGAACAACCATACTGATGAAAGCCATCAACGTGGACAAAGCGGTCATCGGTATCGAGAACAACAAAAAAGACGCTATCTCCAAATTCACTACTACAGCCAAATCGTACCCGGGAATTACCATACAACCGTTAAAGGTACAATATCCACAAGGCGGTGAAAAACAGCTGATCGATGCCGTTGTTCGTCGTCAGGTCCCTAGCGGCGCACTTCCCATTTCGGTAGGCGTGGTCGTGCAAAACGTGGGAACAGCTTTTGCCGTTTACGAAGCTGTCCAGAAAAACAAACCGCTCGTGGAGCGCATAGTCACCGTTACCGGAAAAGATGTCAAAAACCCGTGCAACGTGCTTGCCCGGGTGGGAATTCCCGTAAACAACCTGATCGATATAGCAGGCGGGTTGCCCGAAACAACCGGAAAAATAGTGTGTGGCGGCCCTATGATGGGAAAAGCCATTGCGAGTGTGGAAATTCCTGTAACCAAAGGTGCCTCGGGAATACTGATTATCCCCACGTTCGAGTCGAAACGAGACAGGATGAAAGACTGTATCCGTTGCACCAAGTGCATACATGTATGCCCGATGGGTTTAAATCCGACACTTTTAATGACTCTGACAGAATACAGTGAATGGGACAGGGCCGAAAAAGGGCGCATAACCGATTGTATCGAATGCGGCTCTTGCAGCTATACCTGTCCGTCCGACCGTCCTCTGCTCGACTATATCCGCCTGGGAAAAGGCAAGGTGATGGGGAACATCAGAGCAAGAAAAAACTGATTTCGGTTTTGTGATTTGAGAACGGCAAAAATTAGAACTAAATACTAACAAATAAATAATATTTCAATTCCCTTTCCGGGGATTCAGGGGTAATATGAACAACAAACTAATCGTCTCCCCTTCACCGCATGTGCACAGTGGAGACAGTATCGAAAAAAACATGTACGGCGTACTGATCGCACTTATCCCGGCGTTTCTGGTCGCAATATATGTGTTCCGACTGGATGCTTTGATAATCACGGCTCTGTCGGTATTATTCTGTGTGGGATTTGAATACCTCATTGCCAGGTTCATCCTGAAAACGGAGCCTTCGGTTTTCGATGGTTCTGCCATAATCACCGGTGTATTACTGGCATTCAACGTACCGTCCAACCTACCGGTGTGGATTTTGGCACTTGGGGCACTTTTTTCCATCGGTGTGGTAAAGATGTCGTTCGGCGGATTGGGAAACAATATCTTTAATCCTGCTATTGCAGGGCGTATCTTCCTGTTGATCTCCTTTCCGGCACAAATGACCACGTGGCCTACACCTAGTGTTGGCTCAACAACGGATGCAGTAACATCGGCAACCGTTTTATCAAACCTGAGATTCAATCCCGATTCATTGCCTGCAATAAAGGATATGTTCCTGGGGGTTGAAGGTGGGTCCATCGGGGAAATGAGCGCTTTGGCTCTTTTGTTGGGATTGGCGTATCTGTTTTGGAAAAAAATCATCACTTGGCACATCCCGGTATCGATTATCCTGTCGGTAGCCCTGTTTACGGGAATCTTGTATCTCTTTAATCCTATTCCGATGTTCAACCCGCTTATCCACTTGTTCTCAGGAGGGTTAATGCTGGGAGCCATCTTTATGGCAACCGATTACGTAACGTCGCCAATGACAAAGTCGGGGATGCTCATTTATGGCGTAGGCATCGGATTGATAACTGTTTCTATCCGATTGTGGGGTGCTTACCCGGAAGGGGTTTCATTTGCCATCTTGCTGATGAACGCTTTTACTCCGCTGATCAATAATTACACAACACCAAAAAGATTCGGGGAGGTAGTGAAAAATGGCTAAATTAAAATCTACATTCAAAAATATGTTCCTTTCGTTATCCATAATCAGTTTAGTGGTAGCGGTTTTACTGGCGCAAGTGAACAAAATGACTGCCAAACCCATAGCAGCAGCCAAGGCATTAAAATTAGAAAACGCAATAAAAGAAGTGGTTCCCGAATTCGACAATAATCCGGTTGAAGAAGCCTACAAAATGGCGACACCCAATGGCGACTCGTTATTGGTTTATCCTGCCAAAAAAGGTGACGAGGTTGTCGGTTTTGCTATAAACACTTATTCTAACAACGGATTCAGCGGAAATATACAGTTAATGGTGGGTTTTGACACCAAAGACAGGGTAGTCAATTACGCTGTTCTTTCGCACGCCGAAACTCCGGGACTGGGATCAAAGATGAATGACTGGTTTCGCGATACAGCCAGGCCCAATCAGGTTGTGGTTGGCAGAAACCTGTCGGAAGGAAATTTAAGTGTTTCAAAAGACGGCGGACAAATCGATGCCATCACCGCATCCACCATCACCTCGCGTGCTTTCCTGGAAGCCATAAACAGAGCATATATGGTTTATAAGAAAAGTGATGTTGATTCAAGTGCCACAAAACAAAACAAGCCTGACAGCAACCAGGAAGAGGAAGGAGGAGAGAGTCATGAATAATAACTTAAAAGTCATTGTAAACGGGCTTATTAAAGAGAACCCCACGTTTGTGCTTTTGTTGGGAATGTGCCCTACCCTGGCAACAACCAGTTCAGCAATCAACGGAATGAGTATGGGATTGGCAACCATGTTTGTGTTGATTTGTTCCAATGCAGCCATCTCTGCATTAAAAAACCTTATTCCCGATATGGTGCGCATTCCGGCATTCATTGTGGTAATTGCCGCTTTCGTAACAATGGTGGAGATGGTGATGAACGCCTACGTTCCAGCCTTAGCTGCGAGCCTGGGGATTTTCATTCCACTTATTGTGGTAAACTGTATAGTGCTAGGACGTGCTGAAGCGTTTGCGTCCAAAAACAACGTCTTGGCATCGTCTCTCGACGGTTTCGGTATTGGTCTGGGATTTACCCTGGCGCTCACATTGTTGGGCGCTATTCGTGAATTACTGGGAACCGGGAAAGTATTTTCCTTATCCATCTATCCGGAAAATTTTGGTTCACTCATCTTTGTGCTTGCACCGGGTGCGTTTATCGTACTGGGATTTCTGATCGCGGCGTTTAATAAGTTGCAGAAAAAGTAGAACTGGGTTGCCTATTGAAAAATTTCGCTGAGAACGCGAAACTCAAAACAAAAGAAGATTATGGAATACATCGGAATTATAATAGTTGCTATTTTTGTAAACAATATTGTTTACTCGCAATTTTTGGGAATCTGCCCTTTCCTGGGTGTGTCTAAAAAAATAGATACCGCCATCGGCATGGGCCTTGCCGTTACTTTTGTACTGACCATTTCCACCATTGTCACTTTCTTGCTGCAAAAAGGGATTCTCGATCCTTTCGGCCTGGGATACCTGCAAACCATCTCTTTTATTTTGGTTATTGCTGCTTTGGTACAAATGGTAGAAATTATATTGAAAAAGGTTTCGCCATCATTGTACCAGGCGTTAGGGGTTTTTCTGCCGTTAATCACCACCAACTGTGCTATTCTGGGTGTTGCAATTTTGGTTATTCAAAAAGATTTCAACCTGCTGCAATCGGTAGTATTTGCCATTGCTACTTCGCTCGGTTTTGCACTGGCCCTGATTATTTTCTCGGGTGTCCGGGAACAACTCTCCCTGACCAAAGTTCCAAAAGCCATGCAGGGTATTCCTATTGCCCTGATTACTGCCGGAATTATCGCAATGGCCTTTATGGGGTTCTCGGGGATTGACCAGGTATTTAAGTAAGAATTGCTCTTCTGATTATTAGTCCTCGAAAACAAGTTGTGGGGTTTTCTTACATTCTTTATCCAGCTTAAAAGATGCACTACCTGTTTTTAATCGCGGGATTCAACGCTATTTTTTTTGCATTGCTGCTTTTTCAGAAAAAGATGGCCAGGCACGACAAAATTCTTTTTTGTTGGCTGATTTACCTGGGTTTCTATACAGGTTTTTACGGGCTTTTCTCGCATAAGTTGTTTACCGCTTACCACCTGCTTTCGTCCTCTTTTGTTTCGCTGCTGATGCTGAACGGTCCTTTTTTGTACCTGTATATCTCCTCGCTTATTCAGCATAGCTTCAGGTTAAACACCGGAAGGCTACTGCATTTTCTCCCCTTTCTGCTGTTTAACCTGTACCTGCTTATCGCCTCTTTTTTTCCGGGCATCTCCGAAGGAATCCGGTTAGATCATGTGGAACATGCTTCCAAACCGCCTTTTCTTTTCAACCTTTTCTTAACACTGACGGTTTTATCCGGGCCTGTTTATTTTCTTTCATCCATTCAATTGTTCAAAAAACTGGATATTAATATCTTCAACAACTTCTCTTCCGACACAAACGTCAACCTCAATTGGCTCCGGAAACTTGTTTACTCTTTCGGAATTGTCTGGACGATGCTGATGGTTACAACAACCATTCATCACATCTTTCACCTGTTTTCACTGGCATTCTGTACCGATGGCATTTCTCTTTCTTTGTCCCTTTTTGTTATTCTAATCGGATATTTCGGATTAAAGCAAAAGGAAATCTTTCCGCAGGAAGTTATCGAAGAGAAAAACACCTACGTAACCGCCGATAAAAACAAGGAAAAATATGCAGGCATCCCTATGACCGAAGAGGAATTGAACGATTGTGCAGAAAAGATCAGTCATTTTGTGGAAACGGAAAAAGCGTACCTCAACCCCGACCTGTCACTTCCTCAATTGGCAGAAACACTTGATGTGCCTTCACACCACCTCTCACGGGTAATAAACGACCAATTCGGTGTGAATTTTTTCAACTTTATCAACAGGTACCGGATAGAAGAAGTAAAAGCTAAAATAGGCAATCCTGAATTTCAAAATTTATCCATACTTGGAATTGCCTACGATAGTGGATTCAACTCCAAATCGGCCTTCAATAGGGTTTTCAAGAAAATGGAAGGCATGACGCCATCAGAATACAGAAAGCAACTACCAAAATTACATCAGCCCGATTAAACAAAACTGCACACGATAATACTCATTTAATATGATACTTTATTGCCTTTTTGGAAAATAAATGCCAATCGTTAAACCATCCGTCGGATCATTTGTCTTAAAGGTAAACAAAACGATGTTTCACTCATTAACACTTACAGATATGAAAAAGTTAATAAACACCATCCTGATCGCCCTTGCAGCAACATTGCTTACATCCTGCATGGCTCTTCAAGGCGGGGCTTATGCTCAAAACGGTTACGACAGGGATTACGGTTATTACGACGATGATGACTATTACGGTGATGATGACTATTATTACGGTGATAACAACTACGATAACCGGGACGGAGTAAGCATTCAGGTTTTTTATAATACCCTGCGACCTCACGGCAGATGGATGAGACACAGCAGTTACGGTGAGATCTGGATACCACGAGTGGGACGCAATTTCCACCCCTATGCGACCAATGGATATTGGGTGATGACCAACTACGGAAACACCTGGGTATCCGATTTTTCCTGGGGCTGGGCACCTTTCCACTACGGACGGTGGTTCTACGATGACTACTACGGATGGGCCTGGATTCCCGGATATGAGTGGGCACCTGCCTGGGTAACTTGGAGAACTGGCGGCGGATACTACGGATGGGCTCCCATGGGTCCCAGGATGGGAATCAACATACACATCAATCTGCCTATAAACTACTGGGTTTTCTTACCGAACAGGTATATGTATCATAGAAACATGCACAGATACTATCCCGGAAGAAATTTCCACCACAACATTTACAACAAAACCACCATCATAAACAACACCTATGTTTACAACAACAACCGCTACTATAGCGGCCCCACCGCCAACGAATACCGCAGTACTACCGGAAGAAGCGTGAATGTACGCACATTGGAAACGAATGGACGTTCAGGCAGGACAGCGGTTAACGACAGATCTGTAAGCGTATACACCCCGGGGAACTCGAGGAGCGGCGGAGGCGGAAATGTTTCGAGATCGGGGAACACAAGCCCGGCAACAAGAGGAACGGTTAACTCCGGTGCACGCAGCAGCGAAGTAAACAGAAACGCAACCACAAGGACCGCAGGAACTTCAAATCGTGAAGCAATAAACAACCGCCCGGACAACAACCGGAATACTCCGGCCCGAAGCAGCAACTCAACCCGCGAAATAAACAATTCACGCTCATCAAACGGTGGTTCTTCGAGAACTGTAGCACCTCAGCAAACATCCAAAAGCCGGAATGCCAACGTAAGCAGAAGCAGCAGTTCGTCCTCTTCATCCAGAAGCAATGAAGCGACAGTAAGGTCACAACGCTCATCCGGTTCGAGTTCGAGAAGTAGCGCCGCAGTGAGATCGCAAAGCTCATCCAGCTCAAGGAACAGCGGGTCTGTAGCATCAACGAGAGACAATGAAAACAGCTCTACCAGGTCTTCTTCAGGACGCAGATAGCAGGTCTCAACATATAAATAACGAAAGCCGCTAAAATTAGCGGCTTTCGTAGTGTTTAGCGGTAACGCTAAACCGTTCTATTTCGCATAACTCACCGCTCTTGTTTCACGGATCACGGTAATTTTCACCTGGCCGGGATAAGTCATATCGGTTTGTATTTTCTTGGCAATTTCTGCGGATAATTTTTCCGTATCCTGATCATCGAGCTTGTCTGCTCCAACAATAACCCGTAATTCCCGGCCGGCCTGAATAGCATAAGTTTTCACCACACCTGGATACGAAAGCGCGAGGTTTTCCAGGTCGTTCAGTCGTTTCATGTACGCTTCCACTATTTCGTGCCTTGCACCGGGACGCGCCCCCGAAATAGCGTCACAAACCTGAACAATCGGTGCCAGGAGAGTAGTCATCTCCACCTCATCGTGGTGCGAGCCGATAGCGTTGCATATATCGGGTTTTTCCTTGTATTTCTCCGCCAGTTTCATTCCAATCATAGCGTGTGGCAGTTCCGGCTCATCATCCGGCACCTTACCAATATCGTGCAGTAATCCGGCACGTCTGGCTTTTTTGGGATTCAATCCAAGCTCAGCAGCCATAATGGCGCAAAGGTTAGCCGTCTCACGAGAGTGTTGAAGCAGATTTTGTCCGTAGGAGGAACGGTATTTCATTTTCCCGATCAAACGGATCAACTCGGGATGCATCCCATGGATTCCCAAATCAATAACCGTACGCTTACCGGTTTCAACGATCTCTTCCTCAATCTGTTTCTTCACTTTAGATACCACCTCCTCGATCCTTGCAGGATGAATACGTCCATCTGCAACAAGTTGATGGAGCGACAGGCGGGCAATTTCACGACGAACAGGGTCAAAACCCGATAAAACAATCGCCTCGGGAGTATCGTCCACAACAATTTCCACCCCCGTTGCGGCTTCCAACGCCCGGATATTTCGTCCCTCACGCCCGATAATACGCCCTTTTACTTCATCGGAATCGATATGAAAGACCGTAACAGCATTCTCAATTGCGGTTTCTGTCGCCACACGCTGGATACTTTGAACTACAATACGTTTAGCTTCTTTGTTTGCCGTCATTTTAGCCTCTTCCATAATCTCGTTGATGTACGATTGAGCGTTGGTCTTGGCCTCTTCCTTGACAGATTCAACCAAACGCTCCCTGGCTTCATCGGCCGAAAGTCCCGAAATTGTTTCCAACTGTTCAACAGACTGGCGATAAACTTTCTCCAGCTCAGCACTTTTCTTGTCCAACAGTTCTTGCTGATTCTCCAGATTAACACGAAGAGTGTCAATCTCGTTTCCTTTTTTACCCAGCTCTTCCTGCCGTTGATTCAACGACATTTCTCGTTGTTTCAACCGGTTTTCGGTAATTTGTATTTTCGATGTACGTGCATTGGCCTGCTTTTCAGCTTCAGCCTTCATCGAAATAATTTCCTCTTTAGCTTCCAGTAATTTATTTTTTCTGATTACCTCAGCATCTTTCTCGGCATCACTCAAAATATTCTGAGCACGCGAATTTGCTGCCTTACCGGTTAAGTACCAGGCAATAACTGCTCCGATAACTATTCCGATAACTCCTACAACTATTTCCATATTTCTGATTATTAATGATTTATAAAATCCCTGCCTTCAATTTATACAATCAAACACAAGAGATGGTTCTACTTTATTTTTATGTTGAATCTTGTTAAAAAAAATCGCACTGTCCACGGATTGATTAAAATCACCCGTGAAAAAGTGCGATGTGAGTTGGCCCTGACAATCAGGATTCTGTTCTATTTCTTTAGAAAAAGATCCAGTTCTTTTATCAGCGTACTGATTGTATCCTCATAGGGTTTCGTATTATTCTTACTTTCAATAGAAAAATTCTCCACCAATGCCTGTATAGCAGTCATAGCCATAAAGTCTTGTACGATTAAATCGGGATTTCCACCAAACTTAACCCTGTACTGATTGATCTTATTGTGTATTGTCTTGGCAGCTTTTCTGAAAGCTTCCTCTTCCGATTGTTTGATCTTCAGTGGATACTTCCGGCCGTCAATTTCCAACGTTAATAAAAACTTTTCGTCGCCCATAGCATAAATTTCCCGTTTTTAACTGTTCAATAAATTTATGCATTTATCAACTTCTCGCACTAATTTGGACAGCTTGTTTTTGGCAACTCTCACATCCACCGATGCCGCAGTAATGGTTCTTGCCGTTTTTAAACTATCGTATTTTGTTTTCAACTGATTAAGTTGCTCTGTTTTTTCAACTAACTGTTGTTGAATAACCTGTAAATCAGATTTTAGTCGAATATTCTCTTCTTTAAGAGTGTCGCACATGAACATCACCTGTCTCACACGAAACTCCAGATCAGTCAACAACTTTCTTTTCTCTTCAGTCATAGAAAAACAAAAACTCACGCAAATATAGTCATTGCTCTCATTTTTTACAACTTTTTGTAAGTTATTTTTCATAAATTCATTCCCTTGCGCTAAATACTGAAAAGTTTGGTGGAGATTTTGTAAATTTGTGATTCATTGACCTTCAAAAAGGTTTATATTTATTGCCTGGCACTGCGGTAACCAGGGGCCGGCATTATGCCTGTCTCATCTAACGGGCAACCCATAAAACATCCAGATATCTCATATTTAGTTGTATGAGGGGCAGCAGCTAATGCATACGAAAATTAAACAATAAATAAGAATGAGCGAGATCAAGATAACCGTCAGCGACGAAATTTTCCGGGCTTGTCCCGAGTTTTGCTTCTCTGCCATAATCTGCAGGGTAAAAAATTCCCCTCACAACGAAAAATTATGGAAAGAGGTGGAGGTATTTTCGACAGATTTCCGGGCAAGGTATAAAATGGAAGATATAAACAAAAGAAAAGCAATTTTTGCCACGCGACAGGCGTATAAAAATCTGGGAAAGGATCCTAACCGGTACCGGCCATCCGCAGAAGCATTGTGCAGACGGATAATTAAGGGTATAGATTTATATCCGATCGATACGTTGGTAGATCTGATAAATTTTGTTTCGCTGAAAACCGGATATTCCATCGGAGGGTTTGATTATGATAAAATTCAGGGTAATCTGGTTTTGGGCATTGGAACAGCCGGAGAAAAATTTGAAGCTATTGGCCGTGGTTTGTTAAACATCGAAGGATTGCCTGTCTACCGGGATGAAGTTGGGGGAATAGGCACACCTACCAGCGACGAAGAACGCACAAAAATAACCGGGGAAACAACCCGCCTGTTGATGATTATAAACGGATATTCCGGAAGAGAAGGCCTGGAGGAAGCAACAGACTTTTCAGTGGAATTGTTGAAAAAATATGCGGGGGCGGAAGAAATTATCCTTTCCTCAACAAAATCCTAAAGGTGGTCCCTTTTCCGATTTCTGACTGCTTAACAAAAATTTTTCCCTCGTGATAGTTCTCCACTATACGTTTGGCTAGGGATAACCCTAATCCCCATCCCCGCTCCTTGGTGGTGAATCCGGGCTGGAAAATACGGTTGAATTTCGATGTTGAAACGCCTTTTCCCGTGTCGGAGATATCAAGAAAGCAATGCCTCCCTTTTTCGCCCATTGAATAAGTAATAATGCCTTCTCCTCCCATTGCATCAACAGCGTTTTTAGTCAGGTTCTCGATTACCCAACTGAACAACGATTCATTCAGTTGTACCATTGTTGAAGATTCGGGAAAATCGAAAATCAACCGCACTTTATCGGATATCCGATTCTCGAGATAGGCAACCGATTGTTTTACTGCATCTTGCAAAGTCACAGGCTTTATGTCGGAAACAGATCCGATTTTCGAAAATCGTTCGGCAATGACCTCCAACCGATACACATCCTTACCCATTTCGTTTATCAAAGCAGGATCGAGCCCTTTCAGCTTTAAATACTCCGTCCACGCTATCAACGACGAGATAGGCGTTCCCAACTGATGAGCCGTCTCTTTCGACAATCCAGCCCATACCTTGTTCTGCTGTGCTTTTTGTGAGCTCATGAGAGCAAAAAAAGCTAACGCTATAAAAATAGAAATCACCAACAACTGTACATACGGATATATCTGCAACCGTTTAAGAATAAAAGAATCATCAAAATAAACAGACTGATTGAGTTCCTCAAGTTCAATGGGATCGTGTTTTACAGCAAACTCCCCTGTTTTTTTCAGCAAAAACCCTTGAGTGTCTTTTTCAGGTAGTTTTATGTTATTCGCAGAAAGTGTATTACTGGTTTTATCGTACAAGATTACAGGAATGGTCTTGTTACTTTGCAGAATCTGCAATACCAGATTCATGTCGCTGCTTTCATCGCTTTTGGATAACAACTCTGTTGCCGCAGCCCAGATCTCAACTTTATTCCTTTCCTCTTTGGCCAATCCTTTTACAAGCGTGTTCGAGAAGACAAGCGAAACAAGGGCAATCACAGTTGCAACAGCTATAAAAGCATATCTCACAGGTTGCCGGGATTCGAATAAAAAGTTCATCCGTTCATTTGCTTTAGTTGTTTACAAAGTAACGAAAAAAGGTTCGATTTATTGAATAAGCAATTATTTTATAACAAACTTCACTTTTTATTCGTGCTTCTCCATAAAATTTGTATTTTTGTGCACGAACACAGAAATACTTTTTTAATTTAACTCAAGATGAAGAAATTAGTTTTTTTGCTGACGGGAATTTTGGTTTCCCTGTTGATCCATGCACAACAACGACCCGACCCGCAACCGGCGCCGGACACATTCGAAAAATTTAAAGTGGGAATGGCCGGGTATACATTTGTAAAATTTGACTTGGACAAGACATTGGAAATCATGCAGAAATGCGATGTTCGCTACCTTTGCATCAAAGATTTTCATTTGCCGATGAACAGTACCGATGAACAGATTGCGGCTTTTCACGCCAAGCTGAAAGCCAAAAACGTGACCGGCTATGCTGTTGGCCCCATTTATATGCGGTCGCAGGAAGAAATTGACAAAGCGTTTGAGTATGCGAAACGTGTGGGAGTGAAAATGATCGTCGGGGTTCCCAACTATGATTTACTGCCTTACGTCGATAAAAAAGTGAAAGAGTACGATTTCAAGTATGCCATTCATCTTCACGGACCAGACATGCCCCTTTATCCCGACGCCGATGATGTCTGGAAGAACGTAAAAGATCTTGATCCACGCATCGGGATGTGTCTGGATATCGGCCATGACCGCCGTAATGGAAAAGATCCTGTGAAAGACCTGAAAAAATACCGGTCCCGAGTTTTTGATGTGCATATCAAGGATGTGACCGGAGCCACGAAACAAGGCTATTCCGTTGAAGTGGGCCGGGGAATACTGGATATTCCGGCGTTTGTAAAAATGCTCAGAAAAGTAGGATACGAAGGCGTTTGTAGCTTGGAGCACGAGCGTAACATGAATGATCCGTTTCTGGGCATTGCCGAATCCATCGGATATTTCCGTGGGGTAATAGCTGCCACAAAATAAATATGATCACGTTCCTAATAATCGGAATAACATCGGTATTCTCCATAGCTGCTTTCGGCAACTATACGATGATGGATAAATTCATTTTCAGGCCCACGGAAGCTGGTCGCGGACAATGGTATCGTTTCTTCACGTATGGTGTATTACACGCCGACTATACACACCTTATATTCAATATGTTCACGCTCTATTTTTTTGGCGGCGATATAGAGCGTGCTTTTAAAGCAACATTTGGAGGACAGACAGGAGTTTTCTATTACCTGCTGCTCTACGTAACCGCCCTGCCCGTATCCATTCTCCCCACTTACCTTAAACAGAAAAACAACAACAGTTACCGGGGACTGGGTGCGTCCGGGGCGGTTTCAGCAATAATTTTCGCATATATTCTCATAAACCCGATGAATTTCATGGGAGTCCTATTTATCCCGGTATGGCTACCCGCTTTCCTTTTCGGAACGTTTTTTTTGCTTATTTCTGTTTCACTTGACAAAAAGCAATCCAAAGGGATCAATCACTCGGCACACATAACCGGCGGTTTGTACGGAATAGCTTTTATGGTAACGGTTTTTATCGCATTTGCCAACATCAACCTGGTAAGCGAGTTTGCAGACAAAGTAAAAATCGATTCAATATACGATCTTATCCGGATAGGTTATTGATTCGTAAAATCACAACATGTATAAACATTTTTGGCTAATTTTGCAGGAAAATGTTCATCCATGAATTTGAAAAGCGACAACAAATCCCTGCATTGGAGAGTATTGGAAAGCGAATACCTGCATCAGGAACCCTGGTTAACGGTCAGAAAAGAGCAACTGCAATTGCCCAACGGAAATATCGCTCCCGAATATTACGTCTTGGAGTACGCCAATTGGGTAAATACGATTGCTATAACCCGCGAGAAAAAATTTGTACTGGTGAAGCAGTACAGGCATGGAATCAGACAGGTTTGCTACGAACTGTGTGCCGGGGTATGCGAAAACAGCGACCGGTCGCCACTCGAATCGGCAAAACGGGAGTTGATGGAAGAAACCGGCTACGGAAAAGGGAAATGGAGCGAATTTATCTGTGTTTCTCCCAATGCAAGCGCAAACACAAACCTCTCCTACTGTTTTATCGCTGAGGATGTGGAAAGGATAAATGACCAGGCACTAGAAGACTCCGAAGACCTTACGGTGCATCTTTTTTCTCTTGATGAAGTAAAAGAGTTGCTGATGAACGGAGAAATTATTCAGGCTACCATGGCTGCTCCTTTATGGAAATACATGGCTGTAAACAAGTTACTATGAAAGATGCCGCCTTATACCTGATTCCCACAACGCTGGGAGACACGCCGGTCAACCAGGTTTTACCATCGTACAACCTCCGGATCACTTCCGATTTACGCCATTTCATCGTAGAAAACGTACGAACAGCACGTAGATTTCTGAAGCAATGCAATCCTGAAATCGATATCGATTCCCTTGCTTTCTACGAGTTGAACGAACATACCGACCGGCATCGTATTTCAGCGTACCTGAAACCCATCCGGCAGGGAGAAAGTGTGGGAATTATCTCCGAAGCAGGCTGTCCGGCCATAGCCGATCCGGGAGCTGATGTAGTGGCTATTGCACAAAGCGAAAGAATAAAAGTTGTACCGCTGGTTGGCCCGTCATCCTTACTCATGGCGATGATGGCATCGGGATTCAACGGGCAAAGCTTTGCTTTTCACGGCTACCTGCCCATTGAATCCGGCGAGCGGATAAAAACACTTAAGAAACTGGAGAACAGGGTATATTCCGAAAATCAAACGCAGCTTTTTATCGAAACACCCTACCGCAACAAAAAGCTGGCAGAGGATATTTTACAGCACTGCAAACCTCAGACACTGTTATGTATCGCGATGAATATCTCCTGCGAGGATGAATACATTGCAACAAGACCGGTGAAGGCCTGGAAAGGCAATTTGCCCGATATGCACAAGAAACCGTGCGTATTTCTTATATACAGATAGGCGCTATAAGCAATAAACCCATAACCCGAATGAACATTCAACACGACATCCAACTTCAACCCTACAATTCTTTTAAAACAAAAGCGCTGGCTAAACTTTTCGCGCAACCGTCAACCATTACCGAATTGCAGGAAATTCTCTCCAGCTACAAAACCGAAAAGAAGTTGGTTATCGGAAGCGGATGCAACCTGTTTTTCACCCGAGATTTCGACGGGCTGATTATCAAACCCGAAATCCACGGCATCCGTGTTTTAGAGGAAAATGCCGATTGGGTAGAAATTGAAGCAGGGGCAGCGGAAGATTGGGACAACTTTGTGGAGTTCTGTGTTTCCCGCGGTTATTCGGGAGTGGAAAACCTATCGCTTATCCCCGGAACTGTAGGAGCGGCCCCCATACAAAACATCGGTGCTTACGGAGCCGAAGTAAAAGACGTAATCACGTACGTGAAAACAGTGGAAGCCTCAAGTGGCAAAATTGAAAGTTTCTCCAACACAGCATGCAATTTTTCCTATCGAAACAGCATCTTCAAGCAGACCCGTAAATTTGTGGTAACCTCGTCGGTTTTCAGGTTGCAAAAAGCATTTACGTATGTAGAAAAATATGCAGACCTGAACCTGGAACTGAAAAACAATTTCCACCCCTCTTTATCCCAGGTAAGGGAAACCATTATCCGGATCCGCACCCGCAAATTACCCAACCACCTTGAATTGCCTAACGCGGGGAGTTTCTTCAAAAATCCCATTTTATCAAAACCGCAAAAGGAAAAACTACTCACACTCCTACCCGATGCGCCAATATACAATATCGGAGACAACGGTTTTAAGACCTCGGCGGCATACCTTATCGAGAAAACGGGATGCAAAGGAAAACGGAAAGGCAACGTGGGCATTTACGAAGGTCACGCGCTGATTGTCGTGAATTACGGAACCGAAAACGGGGAGGAAATACTGAGTTTCGTTCAGGACATTCAAAACGAGGTACAATGTAAATTCCACATTATGCTGGAGCCGGAGGTCTGGATTTTTTAACGAAGGGCAGAAAGTGCCGGCCGTATTTTCCTAAACAACGATTATTTCAAAAGAAAACCCTAAATTTGCACAAATCGAAAATCAACGTATGTCATCATTTATTATCGAAGGCGGACACCGGCTAAAAGGCGAAATATTTCCTCAGGGAGCAAAAAACGAAGCATTACAGGTAATCTGCGCCACACTGCTTACCGATGAAGAGGTTGTTATTGAAAACATCCCCGATATCCTGGATGTGAACAACCTTATAGCATTGCTTAAAGATATGGGTGTGGAAGTGCAAAAATTAAGCCCGGACACCTATTCGTTCAGAGCTTCAGCTATTGATTTGGAGTTCACGAAGACCGAAGATTACATGAAAAAAATCGCCGCCCTGCGTGGTTCAATTATGATAATTGGCCCACTTTTGGCACGATTCGGGAAAGCGATCGTCCCCAAACCTGGAGGCGACAAAATCGGGCGGCGGCGTTTGGATACACATTTCAACGGAATCATGAAGCTGGGGGCCGAACTGGTTTTCGATGAAAAAAAACAACTTTTTTCCCTTTCCGCCAACCACCTGCGCGGGCAATACATCCTGCTGGAAGAGGCATCGGTTACCGGAACCGCTAACTTGCTGATGGCTGCCGTGTTTGCAGAAGGAGAAACCATTATCTATAATGCCGCCTGTGAACCTTATGTGGAGCAATTGAGCAAGATGCTGGTAAGGATGGGGGCAAAAATCGAAGGGATAGGTTCTAACCGGCTCACCGTAAAAGGAGTTACAAGACTGGGGGGTTGCCGCCACAAACTGCTGCCCGATATGATCGAGGTCGGCAGCTTTATTGGAATGGCAGCGATGACTGCTTCTGAAGTAACCATAAAGAACGCGTCGATAGAAAATCTGGGAATTATTCCCGAAAGTTTCCGCAGGTTGGGTATCACTGTTCAGCAACAGGGCGATGATTTATACATTCCGTCCCAGGAACATTACACCATCGAATCGTTTATAGACGGTTCCATCCTGACTATTGCCGATGCACCGTGGCCCGGCCTTACCCCTGACTTACTGAGCGTCATGCTTGTTGTTGCCACCAAAGCCGAAGGGTGCGTGCTGATCCACCAGAAAATGTTTGAGAGCCGCCTGTTTTTCGTAGACAAGCTTATCGATATGGGGGCTCAGATTATTTTATGTGACCCGCACCGGGCAACAGTTATCGGGTTAGGTGATCGATTCCGCCTTCGTGGGATGACCATGATCTCGCCCGATATCCGCGCCGGGATCTCGCTCCTTATTGCGGCGATGAGCGCCAAGGGCAAAAGCATCATTCATAATATCGACCAGATAGACCGGGGCTATCAGGATATTGACTTACGGTTGAATAAGCTGGGAGCAAATATTGAGAGGACATGAAACAGGAAGCTTGAAGTCTGTTAACACAAGGTAAGGCATCCGGCTAATTAATTTATAGAACGCAAAATTTGCTTTTTCCCCAACTCTTTTGTTACTTTGCACCGTATTATTATCAACGGAATTAACCTGTCAAAAGTTTAGAAACTTGTTTTTCAAAAACTCGATTGAAAAAACACACAAAGAAGTTAAAGATTTACAAATCAAGACATTTATTATGATTAATGAAACTGTAATTACAGATTTGAAGCAGGTAACGATACGGTTTTCCGGTGACTCGGGTGACGGGATGCAGTTAACCGGGACGTTATTTTCCACTTTGTCTGCCATTTTTGGAAATGAAATCGCCACTTTTCCCGATTATCCGGCAGAAATTCGCGCACCGCAAGGCACGTTAAACGGAGTTTCTGGTTTTCAGGTCCGTGTAGGATCGAAAGATATTTACAACGCGGGAGATAAAGCCGACGTATTGGTCGCGATGAACCCCGCTGCACTGAAAGTCAACCGCCAGCACTTGAAAAAAGGATCGATCGTCATTTTTGATACCGATTCCTTCACTCGAAAAGATCTGGAGAAAGCGCTCTTCAAAACAGAAGATCCTTTTGCAGAACTTAACCTCAAGGACGTTCAACCTATTCCGGTGGCCATCACATCGATGACCAAAGACTCACTGGCAGACAGCGGAATGGAAAACAAGGATATTTTACGAAGCAAGAACATGTTTTCGCTGGGCATCGTTTGCTGGCTCTTTAACCGGCCGATTGAGATTGCCGAACAACTGCTGAAAGACAAATTCAAGAAAAGGCCAAAACTGGTCGAAACCAATATAAAAGCATTAACAGACGGATATAACTACGGAAACAACATACACCTGACAGCTACCACCTACCGTATCGACACCGTAGAAACCGGAAAGGGTTTTTATACCGATATAAACGGAAATACTGCCACAGCATACGGACTAATCGCAGCCGCCGAAAAAGCCGGAGTAAAACTTTTTCTAGGTTCCTACCCCATCACGCCGGCCACCGATATCTTACAGGAACTCTCCGCAAGGAAAGACCTGGGCGTAAAAGCATTGCAGATGGAAGATGAAATTGCCGGAATCTGTACCGCCATCGGCGCCAGCTTTGCCGGAAGCCTGGGTGCAACCTCCACTTCAGGTCCGGGGTTGTCGCTCAAAAGCGAAGCACTTGGACTAGCGGTGATGACCGAGCTGCCGTTGGTTGTGGTTGATGTACAGCGTGGCGGTCCATCAACGGGAATGCCCACCAAGAGCGAACAAGCCGATTTGTTTCAGGCTCTGTACGGGAGAAACGGCGAAAGCCCCCTAGCGGTGATAGCGGCCACCACCCCCACCGATTGTTTCGACAGTGCCTACTGGGCATCGAAAATTGCCTTGGAACATATGACTCCGGTGGTTTTACTTACAGACGGGTATATTGCCAACGGTGCATCAACGTGGAAGATTCCAAACCTCGAAGAATACCCCACTATCACCCCTCCTTACGTTCAGAAGAACTTCAACGAAAGTGCCGAAAACTGGAAACCCTATCTCCGCGACGAAGAAACGCTGGTAAGGTACTGGGGTGTCCCGGGCACCGAAGGATACATGCACCGCATCGGAGGACTGGAAAAAGATTATTTCACGGGTGTGATATCGTCCAATCCCGAAAACCACCAACTGATGGTAGATACCCGTAAGGCAAAAATAAAAAAGATAGCCGACTTCATCCCCGAACAAGCGGTCATCGGCAATAAAGGTGCCGACACGCTTATCGTTGGATGGGGAGGAACTTACGGCCATTTGCTGGAAGTAATGATGCGCATTCAGGATAAAGACAGAAAAGTAGCCCTCGCGCACTTCAGGTTTATCAATCCGTTGCCACGCAACACGTACGATATTTTGAAGAAATACAAAACCATTATCGTTGCCGAGCAAAATACCGGCCATTTTGCTTCCTATTTACTGAGCCAGTTCGATGATATTAAGGTACACCGGTTCAATCGGGTGGAAGGACAACCTTTCAGCGTAAGTGAGCTGGTGGATGAGTTTATTAAAATTATGGGAGACAACTAAAAATTAAATGTATGGAAACAGCAACAGCAGAAAAAATACAAGCAAAATATACCCAAAAAGATTATAAAAGTGAAGTAAATGTACGTTGGTGTCCGGGTTGCGGAGACTTTGCCATTTTAAGCTGTGTGCATAAAGCCATGGCAGAACTGAACATCCATCCACACGAGACGGTGGTGGTCTCGGGGATTGGCTGTTCATCGCGTTTGCCCTACTACATGAACACCTACGGATTTCACGGGATTCACGGCCGTGCCGCAGCCATCGCCACCGGAGTGAAAGTATCCAACCCCAACCTGAATGTTTGGGTGGCAACCGGCGACGGCGATTCACTGGCAATCGGTGGAAACCATTTTATCCACACCGTCCGGAGAAATGTAGACATCAACATCATCTTGTTTAACAATAAGATTTATGGGCTTACCAAAGGACAGTACTCCCCCACTTCCGATCGTGGATTTGTATCCAAATCCTCGCCTTTCGGAACAGTGGAAGATCCTTTCCGTCCGTCAGAACTTTGTTTCGGAGCACGGGGGACATTCTTCGCCAGAGCCATTGACGTGGACATGAAGAACACCACCGAGATAATGGTAGCCGCAGCCAGACACAAAGGAACATCCGTGGTGGAAGTATTGCAGAACTGCATCATTTTCAACGATGGTATTCACAATAAGATTGCTGATCGCGCGTGGAAAGCCGAGAAAACAATTATGCTGAAACACGGCGAGAAAATGATTTTCGGACTTGAGAACAATCGGGGGATTGTCCTGGATGGATGGAACTTAAAAGCTGTTACTATCGGCGAAGAAGGATATACAATGGATGATATTCTGGTTCACGATGCCTCCTCTACTGACAATGCATTACACATTAAGCTCAGCCTGATGGGTTACGACAATGATCTCCCGGTGGCGTTGGGCGTTATCCGCTCAGTGGATTCGCCATCATACGAAGCCGAATACGAGAATCAGATTGCCGAAGTACAGAAGAAAGCAGCCAAAAAGTCATTTACCGATTTTCTGATGAGCTCTTCCCATATCTGGGAAATGAAATAACAAAACAAAAGGGCGTTGTAGAATAAATGGGGCAATTTCAAAAAGAGATTGCCTCATTTTTTTTCAGTTTTTTTCACTCCGATAGAAAATTTATCACAGCGTATCAACCTCATGTAAGGGTAGCGTTTTGCACAATCCGGTTTGACTTAAACTGCTTTTCTAAACAAAATTGTTGCAAAGCGTGAACAAAATCATCATCTTTACAGTTTGAATAAATTAACTACAACAACTGATCGATGGATACCCGCAAAGAGTTAAATTTTATGGATATTGGAGCCATAGAAGAATTGTATAAACAGTATATGGAAAATCCGGAAAGTGTCGATGAAAGCTTTCGTTTTTTCTTTCAGGGTTTTGATTTAGCCACCAGGCATTTCCCTGCCAAGCCACAGGAAATAAAGGGGGATGTCGGAGTTTCCACCAAGGAAATAGCCGTAATGAACCTCATTACCGGATACAGGCGCCGGGGACACCTGTTTACCAAAACCAATCCGGTCCGTTCGCGTCGTCAATATTCACCTACACTCGATCTGGATAATTTCAATCTTTCTGAAAGCGATCTGGACAAGGAATTTGAAGCCGGGAAAGAGATCGGAATCGGCAGAGCAACCTTGAGAGAAATTGTCGAACATTTAAGTGAGACCTATTGTAAATCCATCGGCGTGGAATACCGTTACATGACGAAACCGGAAATCGTGCAATGGTTACAACAAAAAATGGAAAGCAGCAGAAACCAGGAAACCCTTCCCAACGAAAAAAAACTGCACATCCTCAACAACCTGATCGAAGCATCGGGGTTTGAAGATTATATGCACAGAAAGTACGTGGGGCAAAAACGGTTTTCGCTGGAAGGCTCGGAAACTATTATTCCAGCCCTGGACGCCATCGTTTCTCACGGAGGATCGTACGACGTAAACGATATTGTAATAGGAATGGCCCACCGGGGAAGGCTCAACGTACTGACAAATATCATGAAAAAGCCGTACTCCCAGGTTTTTCGCGGGTTTACCGCTGAAAACTACGAAGAAGAGATAAAGTACGGCGACGTAAAATATCACCTGGGGTATAACAATACTATCGATTACGAGGGACGAAAAATTTCCGTCAGCCTGGCACCCAACCCTTCCCACCTGGAAGCAGTAGGTCCTGTGGTGGAAGGAATTGCCAAAGCCAAGTTGGAACAGGAACATGATTTTCAATACAATCAGGTGTTACCCATTTTGATACACGGTGATGCCGCCATTGCCGGACAAGGAGTTGTTTACGAGACCATCCAGTTCTCAAAACTGGACGGATACAAAACAGGAGGAACCATCCATATCGTAATAAACAACCAGGTGGGGTTCACCACCAACTACCTGCAAGGACGCTCCAGCACCTACTGTACCGACGTTGCCAAAGTAACCCAGTCGCCTGTTTTCCATGTAAACGGAGACGACGTGGAAGCCATGGTCTTTGTCGCAAAGTTGGCACTGGAGTTCCGTCAGAAATTCAATATCGACGTGTTTATCGATCTACTTTCGTACCGAAAATACGGGCACAACGAAGGTGACGAACCCCGTTTTACGCAACCCAAGTTATACGACATCATTGCTAAACATAAGAATCCGCGTGAAATTTATGCCGGGAAACTAATCAGCCAGGGAGTACTCACCCAACTGGAATACGAAACCCGGGTGGCAGACTTCCACAAGGTGCTGGATCAGGCATATGAAACTGCCAACGAAAGCACGCAATTGAATATCCAACTTTTTCTTGAAGAAAAATACAAGGGTATAAGGTTTCCCAAAGCAGAGGATTTCGAGACCATTGCCAATACCAAAATATCGAAAGAGATGTTTCTGGAATTAGCCGAAAAGATAACGTCATTGCCGAAGGACAAGCACTTCTACAACAAAACCGTCCGGCTGTTTTCACAAAGAGCCGGCATGATTAAAGACGATTCATACGATTGGGCGATGGGCGAATTGATGGCTTATGCATCGCTGGCAAAGGAAAATTATCCCGTTCGGTTGAGCGGACAGGATTCCGAGCGGGGAACTTTCTCGCACCGTCATGCTGAAATCATAACCGAAGACGGTGAAGAAAAATACTTTCCACTGAAGAACTTAGGCGGTGAGCACGCCATGGTGCGTGTGTACAATTCACCACTCAACGAATACGGAGTGCTGGGTTTTGAATACGGATATTCACTCGCTAATCCTTTCGGGTTAACTATCTGGGAAGCTCAGTTTGGAGACTTTTTTAACGTAGGGCAGGTAATCGTGGATCAATATATTTCTGCCGCACAGGAAAAGTGGGGCGTGAAATCGGGTTTGGTGATGTTTCTGCCACACGGATACGAAGGACAGGGAGCCGAGCATTCGAGCGGAAGAATTGAACGTTTTTTGAACCTGTGTGCCAACTTTAACATGCAAGTGGTTAACCCTACAACGCCGGCTAATCATTTTCATGCCATCCGCCGCCAATTGCATCGCGATATCCGGGTTCCTTTGATCGCATTTACACCGAAAAGCTTGTTGCGCCATCCCGACTGTACATCGACCATCGCTGATTTTACCGAGGGGCATTTCCTGGAAATAATTGCCGACAACAGCCTAAAATCCCTGTCGAAAGCAACCAAACTGCTGTTGTGTTCGGGTAAAATCTATTACGAACTGGATGCTGCACGCAAAGAAGCTAATGCAGACCACCTTTCCATTATCCGTATTGAGCAACTCTATCCCTTCCCCGAAAAGCAACTCCAAAAGATTCTGAAAAATTACAGCAAAGATATAAAGCTTGTCTGGGTGCAGGAAGAGCCACTGAACATGGGTGCTGCCCTGTTTGTTAAACACTGGATCGGTGACCGCAGCCTGCAGATCATCAGCCGTCCTTCAAGTGGCGTAACAGCAGAAGGCTTAACGGCTTTACACAAGATACATCAGGCAGAAATTATTAAGGAAGCAATACAATAAATGCAATCTGGATTCGCTTTTATTCTGAAAAACTATTGAATAACAACCGAGGTATTATGGCAATAATAGAAATAAGGGTACCCAGCCCTGGAGAATCGATAACGCACGTCGAGCTTTATAAATGGCTCGTTGCAGACGGAGCAGTAGTTAAGAAAGACACGGAAATAGCCGAGTTGGAATCGGAAAAGGCAACACTGACATTGGTAGCCGACGAATCGGGAAAAATATCGTTGAAAGCTTCGGAGGGTGATAGCCTGGAAGTCGGTTCCGTAGCATGCACCATTGATACGTCCGTTCAACCCGAAGCAGATGTGGAAACCGAAGAGAAGAAACAGACAACAGCTCCCGCTGACACGGAAAAGAAAGAAATCAAACCCGAACCTGCCAAAACAGAAAGTCGGAAGCCGGAAGCAAAAGCCACAACGGATGATTACGGAAATGTAAAAGTGACCCCATTAGCCAAACGGGTAATGGAAGAAAACGACCTGTCGTTGGAAGACGTCATAAGTGGCCTTCGCCGGTTGAAACGCTCCGATGTGGAAGCAGTACTGGCAGCAAGCGGCGTAAGCTCCGTAAGCGGATTAAAAAAACCGGCAAGCCGCGAATCCAGAATCGACAGGATGAGTTCGTTACGCCGAAAGTTGAGCGAACGCCTGGTTTCCGTAAAAAACGAAACAGCCATGCTTACTACGTTCAACGAAGTAAATATGAAGCCGATTATGGATTTGCGAAAAAATTATCAGGACAGATTCGTTGAGAAACACGGAATCAAATTGGGTATGATGTCGTTTTTCCTGAAAGCCTGTTCCATAGCGCTGCAGGAATTTCCGAGTGTAAATTCGATGATGGAAGGTGAAAACATGACCACTTACGACTATGCCGATATTTCGGTAGCGGTAAGCACACCCAAAGGACTAATGGTTCCCGTGATCCGGAACGTGGAAAGCATGGGGCTGTCCGAAATAGAAAAAGCCATTGCAGAGGTTGCCGATAAAGCCCGCAAGGGGAAGTTGTCTATCCCCGAAATGACAGGCGGAACGTTCACGATAACTAACGGCGGTGTTTTCGGGTCAATGATGTCTACCCCTATCATTAATCCCCCTCAATCTGCCATCTTGGGGATGCACAATATCTTGGACCGCCCGGTGGTGGTAGAAGGGCAGATTGTCGTACGGCCGATGATGTACGTAGCACTGTCTTACGACCATCGCGTGATTGACGGACGCGAGTCGGTGGGTTTCCTGGTGCGGGTCAAGCAGCTGCTCGAAAACCCAACCGATATGCTCTTTGGGAAAAGCAGCGGAGAGAAAGAGTTGCTGGAACTGTGAGTCTCAACAAGACAAAAAGGACTCGACCCGAATGGCCGAAACCCTTTCAATTACGATAGCGGTAATATTAAGGATATTTTCCAACCCGCTGGCAAAAAGGGAGCCATCCGCTGGTTGTTAACTTTCTCACTTATTTTCTGCTATCGGTGGTTTGTGGCATTTCGCTGTTTTTTTTACGAATATCCCATCTCAACCACGATTTCTGGATCTATTCGATACTCGGAGGGATAGCAGGAGCATTGGGAAACGGATTTCTGGTAAAGGCGCTTCACCTGGGCGATTTATCGGTACTGGGACCCATTAATTCCTATAAATCCATTGTTGGGATTATTGCCGGAATATTCCTGCTCTCAGAAATCCCTAACATTTGGGGAATCCTGGGCATAGCATTGATAATTTACGGGAGCTACTTTGTTTTAGACACGACCGATGAGAAATTCTCGTGGAGATTGCTGAAACGTCCCGAGATCCAATTCAGAATTTGGGCAATGATTCTTACCGCTATCGAAGCCGTTTTTATTAAAAAAGTAATACTGGCATCATCAACCACTGTGGCATTCATGAGTTGGTGCCTGTTTGGTGCTTTGTTTTCGTTTATCGCACTGTTTTTCTGCAAACTGAACCTCAAAGCAGAACTCAGCAAGACAATGAAATTTAATTATGCAAGTAAGTTCTTGCTGTTAGCAGGATGCGTAGGGACAATGCAACTTACGACAAACTACACTTTTGACCACATGCCTGTCGGTTATGCATTATCGCTGTTTCAGCTTTCTGTCATAATAAGTATTTTGTTCGGATATAAATTTTTCCGGGAAAAAGAGATTGGAAAGAAAATCGCCGGATCCATTATTATGATCATGGGGTCAACACTGATCATCTTACTTAAAAATTAAAAATCACCCTTACCCGACAACAAACCTATTTCCAGACTATTTACCTTTTCTTCTTCTGACTTCTTTCTCGATAAGCTTCAGTTCACGACTCGATTGTCCTTTTACCGATGTGTTTTCCTCGGCCCTGCGAAAAAGGTAAGGCATCATTGTTTTCACTTCACCGTAAGGCACGTATTTTACGACATTGTAACCCTTCTCCGCCAGGTTAAAGGTAATGTGGTCACTCATGCCATAGAGTTGTGAAAAATAAATATGTGGATGATCATGAGGCAGGCCGCGTTCATCAATTAACTGCGCCAGCAGCTGTGAGCTCACTTCGTTATGCGTGGCCACCATGAAATGGATGGTATCGAGGTGGTCCATGAAATAACGGATAACTTCGTTGAAATCGTGGTCCGTAGCGGGCTTATCGGGCTGAATAGGTGATGGATAACCCATTTCGGCAGCACGTGCACGCTCAATCTCCATATAAGCCCCCCGTACAATCTTAAGCCCAAACTTCACTCCCATATCCAAGGCAATCCGGTGGTGATCCTTTAACCGGTGAATGGCATCATGACGGTACATCTGATAGGTGTTTTGTACAATGGCCACATCTTTGTTGTATCTTTCCATCATTTCCAGCACCAGGTCGTCCAAAACAGGTTGAATCCAGGTGTGCTCCGCATCGATAAGTATAGGGACACCCAGATCATAACCCCGTTTGAAAATTGACTCCACACGGTCGTAAACCCTTCTATATTCTTTCGACTCCTCCTCAGAAAGCTGTGCTTTTTCACTCACTTTGGCAAGCAGGTCGAACCGTCCGACACCGGTTATTTTAAATGCACTGAACGGTACATGCCTGTTGTTACGGGCAAATTCTATTGTACGAATGACCTCTGCACACGTGGCATCAAAAAGTTCGTCACGTTCCTCACCCTCAACCGCAAAATCGAGAATAGTCCCCACGTTTCGTGCTGCGAGTTTTTGAATGGTTTTGGAACAATCTGCAATAGATGTTCCTCCCACAAAATGCTGATAGATGGTGTTACGAAGGATTCCCTTAACGGGAAAGTGGACAGCAAAGGCAATGTTCACCAAGTGTTTGCCTAGCTTTACCAGACCGGCATTGTTCATTACTTTAAATAGTAAATGAGCTTGTCTCAATTCGGCATTTGATTTATTCCGGAAAGCAATTTCTGAATTATTGAAATCGATAACACTGTGTGTCAATGACATATTTTTTCTATAAAGTATTTAGATTATAAATACAAAAATAAGAATTTTTTTATTTATATGCCTATATCCCGTGTATTTTTTTATTTACTCTAAACCTGGCCAGCCGGAAAATCAGGTCACCTTTTAAAAATCCGTTGGTTTGAAACGCGGCTATGCCGCTTTATTCCCGGACGCACCGCACCGGGAACCCGTACCTCCGATTGAAATAATAGACTGGATAAAAACCACTAAAGACAAAAACCATGTGAAAAGCCATGTCCGTTCCAGTGAAGATGCTGCTGCTCCAATTGTTCCCATAAGTACCGATACTTAAGAGCATGCCATTATGATCCCGGTAACCGGAGGCAGGAAAACGTGAAACAGCATGGCCGACAGTATAGGTACCGCCACTCCCGACCAGAGTTGTACCGTCTGCCTCAGCACCGGAAACTGTAGCGAAAGTACCAAACCTCGACCAGGGAAGAGAATTGGTTGACCAGCCAACCATAGCGTGCTCCGCTATACCTGCAGCATTAAAATCGGCACCGGTTGGCATGCGCCAGTTGCCTTCTACAGCACCGGTCTTACTCAGGTACTTGCAGATATCGCCCCTGGACGTCAGATACATAAAGTCGGTATTCTGCTGGGTATCGTTAAGATAAGTGTTGGTCTGTCCGCCGCCAGAAATATTTGCGCCATAAAAATCCAGGATACTATTATACGGGGTAGCACCTGAGATCCAAGAGCTTGCACCTCCCATCACATAAATGGGAGTATAGGTTACATAAGATAGGGAGGGGGAAACGCCCACCAGCGATCCCCATTTAAAGAACACACCCTGTTTAAGGTCGGAGCCAGCACCGGCATCGACAACCGTTTCGTCGAACGTGAGCTGCGTACCGTCCCAATAGATATTGCTGCCCGCCCAAACAAGGGGTTCGGCAAACTTGAGACCAGTATGGTAGTAATTCGCCGAGCCATAAAGATGGTAGGCACGGCCTCTCTCCAGTCCGGCGCTGCGCGCAGACTTTTGGTTGGAGGAAACGAGGCTACCAGCCTTTAACCCTATTACCGGTGGAATGTTCCCGTTGGGCATCACCCATTGAGCAAACAATACTGCCTGTGTAGCCGGAACGGAAACCTCCTGCCAAGGGGTTGTACCGCTACCGATGTTGGTAACCGATTCGCTTATCAGGTCGTATTTGCTGCCGGCCTTGTAAAACCATTCATCGCCTGCTGTATAGGATAATTCCAGCGTTGCCGTAAACGCATTGTCCCAGTAGTTTACCAGTGTGAGGCACTGCAAGGCACCCAAATGATGCAGCGGAATGACACCCACCGAACTACCGGAAACAACCTCCACTTTTCCAGTAAGAGGTGTGACCAATTCGTCCAACTTTTTGTAACCCACAGGAGAAACATCCACTTCGATCTTGCTGCCATCAGTGGCTGCCGTTGCACCGTGAACCAGATAAACGGTGCAGGGTGCAGTAACACCCGCCGGCAGTATAACGTCAAAGGTAGCTTTTTTGCTGTCCGTATCGGGGACGATGGTTATGGTTGGCTCATCTCCTGCCACAACCGACCCATCCGGCTTCTGAAAGAAAAGAAGCACCTTGTCGCCCGCTTTCCATCTCACGACAATATTTTTATTGTCCGGATCTTTTCCCAGGGCAACGCGGGTTTGCGACTCTGTGCTCGGCATGGCTGCCGTGAGGGTCAATGTGCGGGTATCGCTTTGTTCGACTAGCAGTTCTGTTTTTGCGCAGCTCGCCGCCATGAAAACGAGGGCTGCAAAAAGAAATAATTTATGTCTCATAATGTAAAATTTCAAATCGAAAGTTCGAGGAAGCAAATCGGCATTTTGTAATTGATAATTGACAATGTCCATTCATTTTACCAATCTTCCCCGGGCATACCGGGTAAATCGCCGCTACCGGCCAGAATGGTGTGACTGATTTCAATGTCGGTTACTTCGATGTCCGGGGAAATGTACTGTTCTTCGGTTGCAGATAAGGTTGTTTTTGTTTTTGCTGTTATCATAAGTTATGAATGTAAGTTTAAGTCCGTAAGGAATACTGTCAGCCCGGGAAAAAACATGTAAGCGTGCAAAGCGGCGTGTTACACTGGAAAGCGGACGTTACAATTTTATTGCGAAACTGTTTTATACCTAAAAAAAACGCAAAGAAAAACAAAAAAACGATACCTTCAAGCATTGGAAAGGAGAAAAAGAGAAAAAGAGGAAAAGAAAGCGGGAACAATCAATTAACAGGCTTAATAAAAAGCAGGTATTCTTTGTCTGAGTAATAAAAATGCAGTTTATTGGTAAAGACTCTGTAATTTTTCACTTTTAACAACCGGTCCAAGTACAAGATGCCCTCTTTTGTTTCGTTCAACTTGTCCGAAGAGTAAAAATCTGTCGCCAAGAAGTTTATAACCCCTCTGTGCGTGTCTATGGTAAATTTTCCTCCGATTTCGTTAACTGATGATGTGCCAGTAAAAGTACCGTCTTTGTTCAACGTCAGGTAATACGCCGACGGAGAACCTAGAACTATCATAACCTGCTTACTTTCCGAACTGGCATATCCTTCGAGCTTCCATCGGCCGTAAGGCGATTGTAATTCAAGGACATCACTTTCCAAACCTAACGCATCTTCCCTGGAACAAGAGAAGAGTATTGCCGTTGTGACGATGATTAAAAAAAACACTGTGAAGATTCTATATTTCCTCATCTGATTCATAAACGAATTACAATGTTACGTATAATAGATGAAAAAAACGAAAAAACGTTGCATGAGAAAGTGTTAAAAATGAATTTTACAATTAATTCAATAGCAAACTGCTCTTCTTCTCCGTATTTTTTTTATAAATTTGTAACACTAAAAATAATACTAACCACACAAAAAACAATACGCCTTATGTCAAAAGGAATTTATAAACTACCCGAAATTAAGAACGAACCTGTAAAGAGCTATGCTCCGGGATCACCAGAAAGACAAGCTTTAAAACGGAAACTTGCCGAACTAAATAAAGGCGGATTGGATATTCCGATGATCATTGACGGAAAAGAAGTCCGTACAGGAAGCTTATACGATATTTGCCCGCCACACGACCATCAACGCTTACTGGGACACTATCATCAAGGAGACAAAACACACGTACAAATGGCTATCGATGCTGCTCTAAAAGCAAAACCCGCCTGGGAAGCGATGCACTGGGAAAGCCGTGCTGCCATATTCCTGAAAGCAGCCGAACTGATTGCCGGACCATACCGGTACGACTTCAATGCCGTCACCATGATCGGACAATCGAAAAATGCCTTCCAATCTGAAATTGATGCTGTTTGCGAATTAATCGATTTTTACCGTTTCAACGTACGCAACATGTATGACCTTTACGGGATGCAGCCTAATTCGGCTCCCGGAGTCTGGAACCGCACGGTCTGGCGCCCGCTGGAAGGATTTGTTTTTGCGCTCACTCCCTTTAATTTCACGTCCATAGCCGCTAACTTGGGAGGGGCACCGGCGTTAATGGGCAACACCGTAGTCTGGAAACCATCGAAAACAGCGGTCTATTCAGCTCATCTTATTATGAAAGTGTTAAAAGAAGCCGGACTACCCGACGGCGTTATCAACCTGGTTTATGTAGGAGGAAGGGAAGCAGCCGAGGTAATTTTTAATCATCGGGAATTTGCCGGATTGCATTTTACGGGCTCTACGGGTGTCTTTAACGGAATGTGGAAAACCATAGCCGGAAATATGGAGAAATATAAATCCTACCCGCGTATCGTGGGTGAAACCGGAGGAAAAGATTACGTTTTTGCCGATACAACGGCTAATGCTAAACAAGTAGCCACAGCCCTCACACGCGGAGCATTCGAATATCAGGGACAAAAATGTTCTGCCGCTTCCCGAGCATATATTCCTACGACCCTGTGGGAAGAGGTTAAAAATCATATGAAAGAGGATTTAAAATCGATAAAGATGGGTACTCCTGAAGATTTTACCCATTTCATCAATGCGGTTATCGATGAAGAGTCGTTCGATAAACTGGCAAAAGAGATTGCGGATGCGCAACAATCGCCGGATGCCGAAGTAATTATGGGCGGAAACTGCGACAAGTCGAAAGGGTATTTCATTGAACCGACAGTTATTCTTGCCAAGAAACCCGACTATAAAACGATGAAAGAGGAACTTTTCGGTCCTATACTGACGGTTTATGTTTACAATCCGGAGAAATTGGATGAAACATTAGATATTCTTGATACAACCACCGATTATGCACTCACGGGAGCCATTTTCTCCTCCAACAGAACTAATATAGAAAAAATGACTTCCCGACTCACCCATACTGCTGGTAATTTTTACATCAACGACAAGCCTACTGGCGCTGTGGTTGACCAGCAGCCGTTTGGTGGTGGCCGCGCATCAGGAACAAACGATAAAGCCGGCTCTGTTTTTAACCTGCTTCGTTGGGTCTCTCCGCAAACCATTAAGGAGACTTTCGTCCCGGCAACGGATTATATGTATCCGAATTTTTTGAATGAATAACTTAATTATTAGGGCGTTACACCAATGTAACGTCCTAATTGAATAACCTCAGATGCGCTAGGTTGCGCATTCTAACTTTTATGAAGATAAACTCGCTCAAACAACAATAAAAACAAACACAGTTTTACCAATTTCCGTTATTGTTTGTTTCATTAGAAAAAAGGAAATTTTATCTTTGTAAAAAAAATATTCAAAACGTGCAATTCTTCGATGTCGTCATCATCGGCGCAGGGCCTGCCGGTCTAAAATGCGCAGAAAAATTGGGTAATTCTTCTTTGAAAGTTTTATTGCTTGAGAAGAACGACGAGATTGGGCCTAAAGTATGCGCTGGAGGACTTACCGGAAAAGGAATTGAATATCTTGGCCTTCCGCCGCAACTCATTGAATATAGTTACAACCAGGTAAAGCTACATGTTAACAATATCGCTTCAACCTTAAAATCCGATACCGATTTTGCTTTTACTATCGATAGGAAAAAATTCGGACAGTGGCAATTACAAAAAATAAAGGCATTCCCCAATATCGAAATAAGAATCAGCAGCAAGGCTACGGTGGTCAACAAAGACTTCATTGTTGTCGGTGGGGAAAAAATAGGCTTTAAATATCTCGTTGGAGCAGATGGATCCAATTCTATCGTGAAAACCTTTCTTGGTTTAAAGTCAAGAAGGAAAATTATTGGTATTCAATACATAATTTCCACCAACAAGTACCAAGATTTCGAAATATTCTTTCAGCCTGAATACTTTTCGGCATGGTACGCGTGGATTTTTCCACATCGCAGCTATATCTCCGTCGGTTGCGGCGCCGATCCGAAACATGTATCGCCGAAAAAATTAAAGGAGAATTTTCATCAATGGCTCAACGACAGACAGATCGATATTTCCAAAGGAAAATACGAAGCTTTCCCCATGGATGCAGATTATAACGGAATCCGTTTTGACAACATATTTCTGACCGGTGATGCCGCCGGACTGGTTTCTCCGTTCACCGGCGAAGGGATTTACCAAGCACTTATATCGGGAGAAGAAACTGCAAAAACTATTCTCAACCCATCGTATATCTCCGATAAAATGCCGGCTGTTATTCATAAGCACAAACGACACCAGCAGTTAATTAATCTGATGATTAAATCGGGGAGGTTAAAATCGCTTTTCTTTGCAACCGGACAGCAGTTATTCAAGATTCCCAAATACGAGAAAAAAGCAATCGAATTGTTTGGCTAGATTTTGTGTTAAAACCAATTATAACGAAAACATTCTATCTTTGTAGTTGTTTATAAAAACAGTATCTGCTTTCAATAAGAATGGGAAAAATAAATATCGCCGTAGATGGCTTCTCATCATGCGGCAAAAGTACTATAGCCAAGGGATTGGCAAGGGAATTAGGTTATACTTATATCGACAGCGGAGCCATGTACAGGGCAGTAGCTCTGTTTGCATACCGTAAGGGATGGATAACCGATACGGAAATTGATGATGCTGCATTACAAATGCATATCTCAGGAATAGATATTTCCTTTAAAACAAATTCAGAAGGCCAACAGGAAACTTATCTAAACGGTGAAAATGTAGAAAAAGAAATCCGTTCGCTTGAAATAGGGAACGGTGCAAGCCGCGTGAGTGCTTTAGGATTTGTACGCAGAGAGTTGGTACGCCAGCAACAGGCAATGGGGAAAAAGAAAGGGGTGGTGATGGACGGCAGGGATATCGGCACAGTAGTTTTCCCTGACGCGGAATTCAAAATTTTTCTCACGGCATCACCCGAAGTTCGCGCACGACGCCGTTACGAAGAACTTCAGGCCAAAGGCAATCCTGTTACCTATGAAGACACCCTCGCCAACGTCCTCGAAAGAGATGAAAGAGACACCACCCGCACAGAGAGTCCGTTACGTAAAGCGACCGATGCTATCGAACTGGATAATTCACATATAACTATTACAGAACAATTGCAATGGGCAATGGATATGTTTAACAAAATCACAAAGTAAAATGAGTAAAATTGAGATAGACAAGCAGTCCGGCTGCTGTTTTGGGGTAGCCAAAGCTATCAGCAAAGCCGAGGAAGAACTGAAAAAAGGCGGAACTCTTTACTGTTTAGGCGATATCGTCCACAATAACATTGAAGTGGAGCGTCTCGCCAAAATGGGATTGATTACCATCAACCACGATGAATTTAAAAAACTCAGGGATGTCCGCGTTCTGCTTCGCGCCCACGGGGAGCCCCCAAGCACTTACCAAATAGCAAAAGAAAACAATATAGAATTGATTGACGCATCCTGTCCGGTCGTTCTTGGGTTGCAAAAACGAATCAAAAAGAAATTTATCACCAAACAAAATGAAGATGGACAAATAGTGATATTCGGAAAAAAAGGCCATGCCGAGGTAAATGGATTGATGGGACAGACCGATGAATCAGCCATAGTAATCGAAAAGAAAGAAGACATAGACAAACTCGACTTCTCACGCGACATAAGCCTCTTTTCACAAACGACGAAACCGCTGGACGGATTTCAGGAAATAGGGGAATTGATAAAAGAACGGATGAAAAATGGTGCCACATTTGAATTTTATGATACCATTTGTCGTCAGGTTTCCAATCGCGTACCCAACATGCAAGAATTTGCTAAGAATCACGACCTCGTTATTTTTATCGCAGGAGAAAAAAGTTCCAACGGAAAAGTCCTTTTTGCCGAATGTGAAAAGTACAACCGGAACTCACACTTGATCCATCATCCTGACCAACTGGATACGGAATGGATACGGGATGACATCAGCATCGGCATTTGTGGAGCTACCTCAACACCCATGTGGCAGATGGAGGTTGTCGCAAAAAAAATATCGGAGCTTATACCGGAAATGAAAGTTGAAAAAGCTGCTTTTTAAAGCAGCTTTTTTTTGTGCGCCTCCTAAAAAAAAATTACCTTTGCAGCCGATTGTATTCAGGTTCAACCAATTTTAAAAAAAGAACTAATTTTCGAAATGGATTCAAATGTAAAAAGCATCGGCGTACTTACTTCCGGAGGAGATGCACCGGGCATGAATGCTGCCATCCGCGCTGTAACGCGTGCTGCAATTTTCAACGGTATGCGCGTTTTTGGCATCTATAGAGGCTATAAGGGGCTTATTAGCAACGAAATAGAAGAGTTTAAGACCAACAGCGTAAGCAATATAATCCAACAGGGCGGAACAATACTTAAGACTGCCCGATGTGAGGAGTTTATGACTGAAGCCGGAAGAAAGACAGCTTACGAAAACATGCAACGACACGGAATAGATGCGCTTGTGGTCATCGGCGGCGACGGATCACTGACTGGTGCCGGAGTATTTGCCAATGAATACAATATTCCGATTGTTGGGTTGCCAGGAACCATTGATAACGACCTGAACGGAACCGACACCACCATTGGTTACGATACTGCCCTAAATACCATTATGCAATCGATGGATAAAATTCGCGATACAGCCACATCCCACGAACGACTCTTCTTTGTGGAAGTGATGGGACGTAATTGTGGCTATCTGGCACTCAACAGCGCTATAGCCTCGGGGGCGGAAGCCGCCATAATCCCTGAAATAAGCATGGAGAAAGACCAGTTGGCGGAACTTATCGATCAGGGTTTCCGAAAATCGAAAAGCAGCAGCATGGTTCTTGTTACTGAAAGTGAAATTACAGGTGGCGCGATGAACCTGGCTGAGAGGGTAAAAAAACAGTATCCTCAGTACGATGTGCGCGTCTCCATTTTAGGACATTTGCAACGTGGAGGTTCACCCACGGCACAGGACCGTATCCTGGCAAGCAGGATGGGCATAGCAGCCATCCAGGCGTTGCTGGAAAATCAACGCAATGTAATGATCGGTATTCGTGAAAACGAAATCGACTATGTACCGTTTAAACGTGCCATAAAAAAAGATCGGGAAATCAGTCCTGAACTGCTCGAAGTACTTGAAATTTCTTCCATTTAAAACGAAAAAAATAAATTTTATCATACAACTTAAAAGTCTTACCTTTGCATTTTTAAAAAAATAATCACTTAATTAAGTAATATGGAATTAACACACATTGAACACATCGGCATTGCTGTAAAAAACATTGAAGAACAACTTCCTTATTATGAAGGAATTCTTGGTCTAAAATGCTACAACATCGAAACGGTTGAAGACCAAAAAGTAAAAACGGCCTTTTTTATGATTGGACAAACCAAAATTGAACTGCTGGAACCTACCAGCGAAGAAAGTACCATTGCCAAATTCATTGAAAAAAGAGGTGAAGGTATTCATCACATCGCTTTTGCCACTAAAAACCTGGGTGAGTCTCTCCGGGAAATTGAAGCAAAAGGCGTACGCCTTATCGATACGCAACCCCGTGCCGGCGCCGAAGGACTGAACATTGCTTTTTTACATCCCAAATCAACCGGTAGCGTATTGACCGAATTGTGCGAGCATCCGTAGATGACCAACCTCGATAGTGATTTGAGGAGGCTATCGAGGTAACAATAAAACAAAAATTTAATTCATAACAAATTATAATCTTATGAGCATCCAACTCGAAAAAGTTAAAGAGCTTATTCAATTACGAGAAAAAGCTCGCTTAGGTGGTGGTGAGAAAAGAATCGAGTCTCAGCACCTAAAAGGTAAATACACAGCTCGCGAACGTCTGGCCATGCTTCTTGACGAAGGAAGTTTTGAAGAATTCGACATGTTTGTGGAACACCGTTGTCACAACTTCGGCATGGAAAAAACCAAATTCCTTGGCGACGGAGTTGTTACCGGATACGGCACTATCCAAGGACGCCTGGTTTATGTTTTTGCCCAGGACTTTACCGTTTCTGGCGGTTCGTTATCCGAAATGCAATCGCAAAAAATTTGCAAAGTAATGGACCAGGCTATGAAAATGGGTGCCCCTCTTATCGGTATCAACGACTCCGGAGGTGCACGCATTCAGGAGGGAATTAATGCACTGGCAGGTTATGCCGAGATTTTCCAACGTAACATTTTAGCGTCGGGAGTGATTCCGCAGATTTCAGGTATCTTCGGTCCCTGTGCAGGAGGTGCCGTATATTCCCCTGCCCTTACTGACTTCAACATCATGACCCAGGGAACCTCCTACATGTTCCTTACCGGTCCCAAAGTGGTAAAAACCGTTACCGGAGAAGATGTTACACAGGAACAACTGGGTGGCGCTTCGGTGCATACTTCCAAATCGGGCGTGGCCCATTTCTCCGCTCAGACCGAAGAGGATGCTATACAGATGATTCAGAAACTGTTGTCGTACATTCCTCAGAATAACCTGGAAGAACCGCCGGTATTTAAAAGCTCCGATCCGATCGACAGGTTGGAGGATGGCTTGAACGAAATTATTCCCGACAGTGCCAACAAACCCTACGACATGTATGAAGTTATCGGAGCCATTGTCGACAGTGGAGAATTTCTGGAAGTGCATGCTGACTATGCAAAAAACATCATCGTGGGTTTCGCTCGTTTCAACGGTCAATCGGTAGGTATTGTAGCAAACCAACCCAAGTTTTTGGCAGGGGTTCTCGACATTAACGCTTCGCGCAAGGCAGCCAGGTTTGTCCGTTTCTGTGATGCTTTCAACATTCCCATTGTTTCGCTGGTTGACGTTCCCGGTTTCCTTCCTGGTACCGGTCAGGAATATGGCGGCGTAATCACTCACGGTGCAAAGTTGCTATACGCATACGGTGAAGCCACTGTTCCGAAAGTGACCGTCACACTGCGTAAGTCGTACGGAGGAGCACATATCGTCATGAGCTGCAAGCAACTTCGGGGCGATATTAACTATGCTTGGCCAAGTGCTGAAATCGCTGTGATGGGTGCCGAAGGAGCTGTAGAGGTTCTTTACAGCAAGGAAATTGCTGCCGAAAAAGATCCCGAAAAACTGGCTCTCATTCTGGAAACAAAGAAAAAAGAATACAACGACTTGTTCACCAACCCGTATGAAGCAGCCCGTTACGGCTATATCGACGATGTGATTGAACCGAGAAATACCCGTTTCCGTGTTATCAGAGCATTGCAGCAATTACAGACCAAAAAGCTGGCCAATCCTCCCAAAAAACACGATAATTTACCGCTATAATTTACATAAGTATGAATAATTTAAAACGACTGTTGTTTTTGTCTGCATTGATACTTCTTGTGAGTTGTACCATAAAAGATGAAAATCCGCATTGGGTGATCAATGAAGTTATGGTGGATAACCAAACTGGGTTTATGGACGACTTCGGTCAACGAAACGGATGGATCGAGATATTCAACAACACGTATAAAACGCAGGATCTGGGAGGAAGATACCTTACCGATGACCCCAACAATCCGAAAAAATATCCAATTCCGCGGGGCGATGTCCTCACAAAAATCCCCCCCCGTCAACATGTATTGTTTTGGGCAGACAACGAGCCGTTCAACGGGACCTTCCACGTGAATTTCAAGCTTGATCCGAACAAAGACAATTACATCGCATTGTATGAAAATGACGGTAAAACACTGCTCGATGAGATAATTATTCCTGCAGGATTACCCACCGACAAAACTTACGGTTATCCGGCCGACGGTATCAAATACGATCAAAACGGAAATACACTGGGCACTCAGCTTGAACGAATAACCCCAAGCAGCAACAATGCTGTTCTGGAAGAAAATCCAAAGGTGGTTTCTTTACAGGAGAACGATCCCTTTGGTGTAACCATAACCATTACCTCGATGCTGGTGGTTTTCCTGGGACTGATCTTGCTGTATCTTATCTTCAAAGCGATTGGAAACACTGCGAAAAACATTTCCCACAAACGTGTTGCCAGTGCCGGTACCTTATCGGCAGTGAGAGGCGAAAGTCAGCTTACCGGCGAGGTGCTAGCCGCTATATCAGCAGCAATTCACGAGCTGAATCAGGACGTTCATGATATTGAAAGTACCATCCTTACCATCACTGAAGTCAGACGCAAATACTCTCCCTGGAGTTCCAAATTATACACCCTGCGTCAAGATCCCCGCAGATAATTCATTAATCCATTTACTCAGAAAGAAATATTCCTTATGAAAGAATTTAAATATAAAATTAACGGTGCTCCCTACCGAGTGATTATCAACAGCTCCGATAGTTCTGTCGTTGAACTTGAAGTGAACGGAACACCGTATAAAGTAGAATTGGAAAAAAAGGAAAGCAAACCGCTTTCAAAAATCAAAAAACAAGCCATTACTACGCCTACACCGCAAACGACCTCTACTCCGCTTGTCACAAGGCCGAAAGAAGCAACCGGAAAAAATACGATCCAGTCTCCGCTTCCGGGAATTATTCTCGATATTCGCTGCCAGGTAGGTGATACGGTAAAGAAAGGACAAACCATCATGATCCTGGAAGCTATGAAAATGGAAAACAACATCTTGTCAAACGCCAACGGAAAGATAACAGGGATCTTGGTTAACAAAGGAGACTCTGTACTTGAAGGGGCCGAATTAGTAACCATAGAATAAAAAAGGAAAAAATGAATACACTTTTGACTTTGGGTGACAACCTGAAAACATTTTGGGACTATACCGGAATGGCTAATGCCAGTACCGGTCATATCATCATGATTCTGGTTGGCTTAATCTTTATATATCTGGCCATTGCAAAAGAATACGAGCCGTTGCTGTTAATTCCCATCGGTTTTGGTATTCTTATCGGGAACATCCCGTTCAATGAAGCAGCCGGCTTGCAAGTAGGGATCTATGAAGAGGGTTCAGTACTTAACATCCTCTATCAGGGCGTTGTAAAAGGATGGTATCCCCCGCTTATTTTTATGGGGATTGGAGCCATGACCGACTTCTCGTCGTTGATTGCAAACCCGAAGCTCTTTCTCATAGGAGCTGCCTGTCAGTTTGGGATTTTTGGAGCATACGCAGCAGCGTTATTGTGGGGATTTGCCCCTAACGAAGCTGGAGCTATCGGTATTATTGGTGGGGCAGACGGCCCGACGGCTATTTTCCTTACGTCGAAGCTGGCTCCGCAACTACTGGGTGCAGTAGCTATATCGGCATACTCTTACATGGCGTTGGTTCCGGTGATTCAACCGCCGTTTATGAGATGGTTAACTACACCAAAAGAACGTATGATTAAAATGAAGTCTCCTCGTGTAGTTTCTCAAACCGAAAAAATCTTGTTCCCCATTGTCGGCCTATTGTTGACTACTTTCCTGGTGCCTTCCGGACTTCCCTTGTTGGGTATGCTCTTTTTCGGCAACCTGCTGAAAGAATCGGGAGTAACACGCCGTTTGGCTGAAACGGCCCGGGGTCCGCTGATCGACACTATCACCATCTTGTTGGGATTAACGGTGGGGGCATCCACACAAGCCACCACTTTCCTGCGTCCCGAATCGGTGAAGATTTTTGTTATTGGCGCTTTTTCTTTCGTGGTAGCCACTTGTGCGGGAATTCTGTTTGTTAAATTTTTCAATTTATTCCTGAAAAAAGACAACAAGATCAATCCGCTTATCGGAAATGCAGGAGTTTCAGCAGTACCCGATGCAGCACGTATATCGCAAGTGGTGGGGTTAGAATACAACCCGAGTAACTACCTGCTTATGCACGCTATGGGGCCTAACGTTGCCGGAGTTATCGGTTCAGCCGTTGCTGCCGGTATTATGCTTGGATTCTTGTATTAAATTCAGGCATTGGCCTTGAAGGCCCAATAAAGGGATGTAAACAATAGAATTTTCACAAAGGGTGTTGCTGGATGGCAATGCCCTTTGTGCAAAATTTGTGATTAGTGAAAAATATACCTTACATTTGCACCAGTATATTTCAAACAACATGAATATACGCTAAAAAAATCGGAAAACTATGGGATTTGAACAACTGATGCCTGCTGTCGCAGGAATGACATGGCAAGACCTGGTTATGATAACCATCGGACTGATTCTCATCTATTTGGCTATCGCTAAAAATTATGAACCCACGCTACTCCTGCCAATGGGATTCGGGGCTATTTTAGTGAATATCCCACTATCGTCGGCTATCACGCAGATTGATCCCGCAACGGGAGAAGCAGTAGAGGGTGTTCTCAACGTTTTCTTCCAGGCAGGGATTGCTACGGAAATATTTCCCTTGCTGATTTTCATCGCTATCGGGGCAATGATCGATTTCTCACCGCTGTTCAGGAGCCCCTCGTTACTTTTGTTCGGAGCGGCAGCACAGTTTGGTATTTTCATGACCATGGTCCTGGCTTCTTTTCTCGGTTATGATTTGAGAGAAGCCGCCTCTATCGGTATTATCGGTGCGGCTGACGGTCCAACCTCCATCGTAGTTGCCTCCAGGTTTGCTCCCAACTTATTGGGACCTATTTCTGTTGCTGCCTATTCTTACATGGCGCTGGTTCCTATTATTCAACCGCCGGTCATCCGATTGCTGACATCAAAAAAAGAACGCTTGATAAGAATGTCGGGGACCGGACACGCCAATAAGAGGATCTCGAAAAAAGCGCTGATTGCTTTTCCTATAGTTGTTACGATTGTTGCCGGTATTATAGCTCCATCATCATTGGCGTTGATCGGTTTTCTGATGTTTGGCAACCTGATCCGGGAGTGCGGAGTATTAAATAAATTGTCGCTCTCTGCTCAAAACGAATTGGCCAGTTTAGTCACCATATTGTTGGGAATCACTATTGCCAGCACCATGACTTCCGACCGCTTCGTCCGCGTTGACACATTACTAATCATTGCACTGGGATTATTTGCCTTTGTCTTCGACACGTTCGGCGGAGTAATTTTTGCAAAATTCCTCAATCTTTTCCGTAAGGAGGGTAACAAAATCAATCCCATGATAGGCGCCTGTGGTATTTCTGCGTTCCCAATGTCGGCACGCGTTATCCACCAAATGGGACAGAAAGAAGATCCGTATAATTACCTGCTCATGCCGGCTATCAGCGCCAATGTGGGCGGACAAATCGGATCGGTTGTTGCCGGAGGTATTATTTTAACGCTGGTCCCGCTGTTTGCGTGAATCAGGGTGTAAAATGATTCTCCTGTAGCACTCAGCACCCAATATCAAAAACTAAACATAAAACATTATGACATCTACAATAGAAACTACTTTATTGATTGCCGGAATAGGCATAACGGGGATTTTTGTTTTTATGGCTATCTTTTATCTGCTGATCATTGGGCTGGATAAACTCTTGCCCTTTGAAGAGGTAAAACCGGAGGAGTAAGCCAATCGCATCGCTTCATCGTTATTTTCTCCTTACGTCCACGCCCCACATCAGTTTATCGCGTAGCGTTTCGTAAAAAGTATGCCCTTTGCGCTTTACCACCTTGAGCATATAGTCTGCTTTTTTCACTTCAATTTCGGTTCTCACATGACAAACTTGTGACTGACCGTCCAGGGAAACCAGAAAACTGTTGCTTCGGCTTTCTATTCTTAGTTTGATCTTTGCATCGTCCTGTACGATTAACGGCCTTGATGTCAAATTGTGGGGAGCAATAGGCGACAAGACAAAACTTGGAGAACTTGGAACAAGTATTGGCCCACCAACGCTGAGTGAATAGGCTGTTGAACCTGTTGGTGTAGCAACAACTAGGCCATCGGCCTGATAAGACGTGAGAAAATCGTTGTTTATATATGTATGAATAGTGAGCATCGACGCTGTGTCTTGTTTTAGTATTGCCACTTCGTTCAAGGCACGATTCGGTTCATCCACAGCTATTTCAAGCAGAGATCGTTCTTCAATCTCATATTCACCGGTAAAAATCTCATGAAGCGTTTCTTTTAAATCACTAAAGTTAACATCAGCAAGAAAACCTAGCCTTCCGGTGTTTATACCTAAAACAGGAATGTCTGAGTTACCTACAACAGCTGCCGTTCGCAGGAAAGTACCGTCTCCACCTACGCTTAACGCGAGATCTACAGGGGGTAGTTCATCGAAAAGTAAACACAACGGACGGAGGGTATCTTGTGTAAATCGCGATACCGAGTAGAATAAGGTATCAGACAAATAGAGCTCAACCGGATATTGCTTCACCGCCTCACAAACTTTAATCATTTGAGATTCGGCTTGGGGGGTATACTCGGGAAAAGTGCTCCCAAACAGTGCAATTTTCATTTTTTTCAGATTGTCAAACTTATGGGTTTACAGACATCAGAGAGTTAGGCCTTGGACCAAAAGGAGGAAGAGACGAAGCCACTCACATGTTTAGATAATACAACAACTCATCCAACCTCTCTTTATGAGTTTCGGTAACAACGCCCTCTTTCATCTCATAGTGCAAAACTTTGTAATTGAATCTTTCCAAACTCATCAAAACCGGAGAAATATCCAACAGGTTCAACTTGATGGAAATAATTAACGTATTGCCGTCAGCTACCGGGAGAATAAAAACATTCATGATGCGGGCATTGTTGCTTTCAACAATACGGGCAATCTCGGTGAGTGTATAGTCTACCAACGAAATCTCTATTACAACCAGTGAGTTTTCCGTATCGGAAAGACCGAGAAAATTCTCAACAGTAAACGATACGGACTGTTTTTCTATCTGATGTCTGATAAAATCTTTCATCTGTTACTAGGCAAAACCGTTATTTCGTATTAATTTTGTAATGTTTTACAAAGATGGGAATTTTTTAGGTAAAAAATCGCGTTAGGTTGTTTTTTATCAATTCTCATCAGAGAAATGAATTTCAAACACAACAATCAAAGAGGGTAAGTTGATTTAAATGACAAAATTAAGTGTAAATATCAATAAAGTGGCTACCATCCGAAATTCAAGAGGAGGGAATATTCCAGACGTAATTCAAGTAGCCGTTGACTGTCAACTGTTTGGAGCAGAAGGAATTACCGTCCACCCCAGACCCGATGAGCGCCATATCCGCTATACGGATGTAATTGACCTGCAACCCAGGATAACTACCGAATTTAACATTGAAGGGAATCCTTCCCCTGAGTTTATTTCGCTGATAAAAAAAATACGCCCTACGCAAGTAACACTCGTTCCTGACGCACACGATGTCCTTACATCGGATTGCGGATGGAATACGTTGGAACACAGGGATTTTCTAACCGAGGTAGTAAATGAATTCCAATCGATGGGTGTGCGTACTTCCATTTTTGTAGACACAAATCTGGAAATGATAAAAATGGCATCGAAAATTGGTACTGACAGAATTGAGCTTTATACCGGACCCTATGCCGAAGAATTCAAAACCAATAAGGAAAAGGCAGTGGCCCCTTACGTAGAAGCGGCAACAATGGCTAAAAACCTGGGTTTGGGAGTAAATGCGGGACATGATTTGAATTTGGACAATCTGAATTACCTTTACGTAAACATTCCCTGGCTAAAAGAAGTATCCATTGGGCATTCGCTCATTAGCGACGCACTTTATATGGGTTTGGAAAAAACAATTAAAGCTTATAAAAATTGTTTAAATACTCCTGTCAACAGTACTAATGCCTAGAATATTATTTATCTTTACAAACACCTTTTAAAATATCCGATTTGATGAACTTGTTACAAATTGCTCCGGTTCAAGATACATTGCAACAAATACAGCAGATTACAACTGCCGTTGAACCTCAAACAACTATGAACGCCTTAGACCTGGCATTTAAAGGCGGTTGGTTGATGATCGTATTGTTGGTACTTTTACTACTTTCCGTATACGTACTGATTGAGAGAACATTAGTAATAAATAAAGCCGGGCAGGAAGACAATTCTTTCATGAACCGCATAAAGGATTATATCCTGGATGGAAAAATAGAAACAGCGATGACTCTTTGTCGTAATACCAACACACCCTCAGCAAGAATGGTTGAGAAAGGAATCTCGCGGTTGGGCAGACCTACGGCAGATGTTATGTCAGCAATTGAGAATCAGGGAAACATAGAAATCTCCAAACTGGAAAAAGGATTGCCGCTTCTTGCGACCACCGCATCGGGAGCTCCTATGATCGGATTTCTTGGAACGGTTACAGGGATGGTGAAGGCTTTTATGAGCATGGCTAGTGCAGGAGCGAATGTGGATGTCAATATTTTATCAACAGGAATCTATGAAGCGTTGGTTACAACCGTTGCCGGCCTTATCGTGGGGATTATCGCATTATTTGCCTACAACTACCTTACAACGAGAATAAAAGGTATCGTAAACAAACTGGAGATGCGAATCATGGAATTTATGGATATTTTGAATGAACCGGTGGCATAAAACAAAAGGAAAATGGCATTAAAACAACGATTTAATGTAGAAGCAAATTTCAGCATGGCCTCCATGACTGATGTGATCTTTCTTCTGTTGATTTTCTTCATGATCACATCCACCATCGTAGTGCCAAATGCAATAAAGGTGCTGCTTCCCAAATCACAACAACAGGCACAGGCAAAGCCCATTACTCGGGTTACCATAGACAAGAGCCTGAACTATTACGTTGCCAATGCAAACGAGACCGAACGGATGGTAACTTTTGAACAAATTACACCGTTTTTGCAATCGGTCTACTCGGCTGAACCGGATATCTTCGTAGCACTCTATGCCGATGAGGAAGTGCCCTACCGCGAAATAGTAAAAATACTGGATATTGCGAATCAGAACCAATTTAAAATGGTGCTGATGACAAGACCGAACTAAAAACCAGTCAACCACGTTAAAACAGGATGCAAATTACAAGAGAAAAAACAGCAGGAATCGCAGGGACAATCCTCTTTGCCGTATTGCTTCTGCTTGTACTTTTGTTCTCTTACTTCACACTGGTAATACCCCCGGATGAGCTGGAGGGTATCCCCGTTATGTTTGGAAATGTGGAAGAGGCTTCCGGCACAACGGAATCTCCCATGAATGAAATATCTCCTGCACCCGCGCAACGCCCATCCGTCCCTGAATACTCACCCGATGAGCCGCTGATCACTCAACAAACAGAACCGACAATAGACGTTGCTGCACAACGTGAAGCAGAGCGACGTAAGGCGCAATTAGCAGAACAACGTAGGTTACAGGAAGAGGCTGCACGCAGACAACGTGAAGAAGATGCCAGGCGCAGAGAAATAAATCAGCAAATGAGCGGACTGTTTGGTGAAAACTCCGGCAGCCGGGGTGAAACCGAAGGCAGCGGAACCCAAGGAGTTTCTACGGGAAATGCTTCCCAGGGAGCCACATCGGGTACAGGTGGAATCGGGACCTTCGATTTGGGAGGCCGAAGCTTGGGTTCAGGCGGGTTAGCTCAACCCAACTATTCGGTAAACGATTACGGAACGGTCGTTGTCAACATTACGGTAGATCCCCGCGGAAACGTTATAAATGCCGAAATTGGCCGCGGCACAAATACCCCGAACACTTCACTGCGTAACGAAGCATTGCGGGCAGCACGCAGAACTAAATTCAATGCTATCAACTCTGCCAACAATCAGCAAGGGACCATTACGTACAGGTTTAACCTCAACTGATTGCATCTTTAAATTCGGCGATTTCGCCGCTTTCAATTATCATACGAGTACAACGTAAACAAAACATGAACAGATGAAAAAAGTAGCGCTATTCTTAGCCAATGGCTTCGAAGAAATTGAAGCTTTGGGAACTGTAGACATTTTACGGAGGGCAGGGATTCCTGTTCAGACTGTTTCGATAACTAACGAGAAAAACGTCACCGGAGCGCACCATATTACCGTTCTGGCAGATGTAATCTTCCGGGAGGTGAATTTCCACGATGTGGATGTACTGATACTTCCCGGCGGCATGCCCGGAGCAAAAAACCTTAACGAACACGAAGAACTTAAGAGAAAGGTGAAGGAATATGCCGAAAAAGGCAAGGTTGTAGCTGCTATTTGCGCTGCACCAATGGTATTAGGGGGATTAGGACTTCTGGAAGGGAAAAAAGCAACCTGTTACCCCGGTTTTGAACATCAATTGATCGGAGCTAAAGTCAGCGGCAACAAAGTGAGCGTTGACAAAAATATCATTACCGGAAAAGGGCCGGGATTAGTTTTCGAGTTTGCTTTGGAGTTGGTAGAAACCATTGCCGGAGCGGGGACAAGAAAAGAAGTCCAGGAAGGATTACTTATCTGATCTTCTGCTGGCCTGTCCTCACTTGCGGAAAGTTGATATTTTCCCAAAATTCCGGGTGCAAAGAATTGGTTATTAACAAAAAACCGACTATCTTTGCACCGTTTTTTTTCGACAATATAATGTCTAACTTATTTAATTATTAATTTTTCAAACAACAAATGACTGACAATTTAAAAACTGTAGCTCCCATAGAGGAATTCGATTGGGATGCTTACGCAAAAGGTGACGTCTACTCCAAAGAAAACAAAGAAAAACTTACCGAAAGCTACGACAACACGTTGAGCAAAATCAACGATAAAGAAGTGGTAACCGGTACGGTAACCTCCATGAACAAACGCGAAGTGGTTGTAAACATCGGCTACAAATCAGACGGCGTGGTATCGATGAACGAATTCCGCTACAACCCTGAATTGAAAGTTGGCGACGAGGTAGAGGTTTACATCGAGAGCCAGGAAGACAAAAAAGGACAGTTGATCCTTTCTCACAAAAAAGCACGTGCTTCGCGTTCATGGGATCGCGTAAACGCAGCATTAGAAAACAACGAAGTAATCAAAGGATACATCAAATGCCGTACAAAAGGCGGTATGATTGTGGATGTATTCGGTATCGAAGCGTTCCTGCCGGGTTCTCAAATCGATGTGAAACCTATCCGCGACTACGATATCTTTGTTGACAAAACAATGGAATTCAAGGTAGTAAAAATCAATCCTGAATTCAAGAATGTAGTTGTTTCCCACAAAGCCCTTATTGAAGAAGAGCTGGAACAACAGAAAAAGGAAATTATTTCGAAACTCGAAAAAGGACAGGTACTCGAAGGAGTGGTTAAAAATGTTACCTCCTACGGTGTATTTGTTGACCTCGGCGGCGTTGACGGCTTGATCCACATTACCGACCTTTCCTGGGGACGTATTCAACATCCGGACGAAGTGGTTAAACTGGACGATAAGATCAATGTGGTAATTCTCGACTTTGATGATGACAAAAAGCGCATCGCCCTTGGATTGAAACAGTTAACCCCACATCCGTGGGATGCCATGGACGACAGCCTGAAAGTAGGCGATATCGTTAAGGGAAAAGTGGTAGTTATAGCGGATTACGGAGCATTTGTTGAAGTTGCAGCGGGCGTAGAAGGATTGATCCACGTATCGGAAATGAGTTGGACACAGCATCTGCACAGCGCACAAGACTTTATGAAAGTGGGCGACGAGGTAGAAGCCGTTATCCTGACACTCGATCGCGAGGAGAGAAAAATGTCGCTCGGCGTAAAACAACTCAAGCCCGATCCATGGGATAACATCGAAGAGAAATATCCTGTTGGAAGCACCCACACAGCAACCGTTCGGAACTTCACCAACTTTGGTGCCTTCGTTGAAATTGAAGAAGGTGTTGAAGGATTGATCCATATTTCCGATTTATCCTGGACGAAAAAAATTAAACATCCAAGCGAAGTTACCGAAATCGGAGCTCCAATTAAAGTTCAGGTTCTGGAAATTGATAAAGAGAATCGTCGTTTAAGCCTTGGGCATAAACAATTGGAAGAAAATCCGTGGGATGTATTTGAAACCATTTTCACAGCTGGTTCGGTTCACGAAGGGACAATTCTCGAATTTGTCGACAAAGGTGCAGTAATCGCATTGCCTTACGGTGTAGAAGGTTTTGCTACTCCAAAACACCTGGTGAAAGAAGACGGTTCACAAGCTCAAGTGGACGAAAAACTGGAATTTAAAGTTATCGAGTTCAATAAAGATGCTAAACGCATTATTGTTTCTCACAGCCGTATTCACGAGGATGCTCAAGGAGGCGGTTCTGACGAAAGCAGAAAAGGCAAACGTTCGGGTAAGAAAGAAAACCAATCATCAACAATGGCAATTCCAGTAATGGAAAAAACCACGTTGGGTGATATCGAAGAACTCGCTGCTCTGAAAGAAAAACTCGACAACCAAAAGGTGGCAGCTTTCAAGAAAGAAGCTAAGGCAAAAGCTAATAAAGAAGAGGAAGCAAAAGTTGCTGAGGCAGAAGTGAAGGATGAACCTAAAATTGCAACTGAAGCAGAAGAAACAGTTGAAAATAAAACTGAAGAAACAAAGAGCGAAGAATAAAATTCTCTTCTTCACATGTTTCAACAATAAAAAAAGCTACCCAAACGGGCAGCTTTTTTTATTGTTGAAACATGTCTTGTTCTGAAATAGTGTTACGTAAAAAAAGATTACAGGATAACCACCGACTCTCATCATAGATTCAAAAAGTATAAGAATCTGGTGGAGGGTACGCAGCTAAACCATCCAGAACAGGTATGGGTTTCCGATATAACTTATATTGGTGGCAAAAAAACGATCATCAGAATGCACTAAATAGCAAAAAGATAACACCGGGTATGACCGAAAGCTATGATCCGTATGCGAATGCAATTGCAGAAAGGGTGAACGGTATATTAAAATAGGAGTTCTTAATCGAAGAGTATCAAGTTGATATAGAGACAATGAGATGGTTGGTTAAAGATGCCGTGCGCATCAACAATCAAAAGGCCTCATTGGTTTTGTCATGTGAAAACACCTGAACAGATGCATAAACAAGAAAGTGTAAACTTTTACATATAAAAAATCAGAGAGAAACAAGGTTAGCCTTGTTTCTCTCTGATGATTCAATTAATATTGTTCTATAAACCTGTAACGCTTATTTAGGACTAGTCAAGATGGTGTTTTGACCGCGGCTCAAATCAGTTTTTATATATCCTGACAGGCTGTGTAACGCTGGTTGGCTGTCCTGCATTTTCTTTGTAATAATTGAATTTTAACTGGATATCTTTAAAATCTTGTCCGTTAAAGTTAACCAGACTACGCAATGAACTCACGTCAAATGCTGCAAAACCATCAACATTCTTTCCAGAAGTTTCCGTGGAAGTGCCGGATTTTTCTAAACGCAATTCCAGTATATATGTATCCGTTGCATCTGGTTGAGTGGTTTCATTATAGAGTTTCGCCTGTACTTTTTCGCCTTCTTTCTTATTCCATACATATTGAACAATCAGGAAATCACCAAATGAACCAACTATGGGCAACCCCCCAACCATGTTAAAGTTAAGGACAGGAGTCATGGTTTCTTGAGGAGCCTCTTGTTGAGAATATACGCCAAGAGGTATTTGCTCTATTTCCGGTGTTATAGCGTTATGTACATTTGTACTGACCATACCGTTTTCGGTACTCCACGACCAGGTAATAAGGTACCACCTGTCCGGATCTTTCGATTTAATCTCATTGGAAGTCATCACAAAATCTCCGTTATGGGCAACTTGTGTTCCCTCTAATTGAGTAATATAAAACAATTGCCGCTGACCTGAAAAGTTACTATCTCCGGCCTCTAAGCATGAAGTCAAAAAGAGTCCAGCAATCACAACACTAAAAAATAAAATCAATTTTCTCATATACATAATTATTTGTTAAATTAAAAATCATTAGAAATCAAATCGGATCCCCGCATTCAAATCGAAACCGATTTTCTTGTCGGTATATATCGTTTTATATTCATAGTTTTTTGCATCAAAGTAATAAACCCCACCAACCTTGCCGTACAAATTAAATCCTCCGTAAATAGGGTAAAACACCCCTACCCCTGCATTTACTGAGATCTGTGGATTCTTCTGACTGATTTTCGTAGTAATCACCCCCTGAGACGCACTGTTTAGTTCAGTTGAAACACTTTGTCCCGTACTCCTGAATTCCCCGTAAATATCTTTTTCCACCATCCCTCCGAAGGATGCAAACAAACCCAGTTTTCCTATATTCACGAAGTTATAATTCAGATTGACTGGAATACCTAAATAATGAAAATGTTGCGTCTCCTGATTTTGAAAATCAACACTGGTGTTTTTAGCCCGCGAGAACAGATAGGTATAAACCAATCCGGTTTCAATGGATAACCTGTCAACAATGGTTTTAGAAACGGTGATGCCGAACGAAACCGGCTGATCGTGTTCCATTTCGGCTACGTTATCAGCAATACTTCGGTTGTTGAATGGGATACTGCTGTAATCAGCATACATCTTATTCGATCCCGTTAATCCGGAATAAAGACCATCTCCGTTTTCAGATGGCTTGACCGCACTGGCACTGCGCAAAGTCATGGGACTATTTACGGTTTTCCGCGAAGAAGTAAGTCCACCTTTTGCGTTCAGTGCCAACATAATAGGTTTATTCTTCTTATCTTCAAACGCCAAACCTTCAAAGATTGTAGCTTTCCCGGCATTCTCAAACTCCTGAATGAGCCGGTCAACCTCTTCCTGACTGGGTTGAACCACCTGCCTTTCCTCAGGACGAATTATTCTTTCTCCCATTGCCTCGGCCTTAACTTCAACAGTTTGTTCAGCAATCACTATCTTTTCCGGAGTTTGTTCTAAGTCTATGTTTACAGACAACACCTTTTCTTTTCTTTTGGTGTACCTGGCCACCAAAACCTCTTGTTTTTGAAGAGAATACCCAACCTGACCGTCCTTGTTACTTTCCTTCTTTGTCGTTTCAGTTTTTGCTATTTGAGTATCCTGTGTATCTAGGCTTCCTGTTTTTTCAGGTGCCATCTTCCCGGTGAAAACAGGGAGATCGGGTTTGACCGGATGAGGCGAATTCAAAAAGAACAAACTTCCCAGTATTAATGCCGCAGTAGCTGCTGCGGAGCCGACATACCAATTTCGGCGGATAATTCTCGCCCGCCTAATGGCATTAAGCGACTGCTCTACCTTCTCCCAGCCATCAGGGGGAACAGGAGCTTCAAAATCGCTGAAAACCGACTTCAATTGTTCTTTAAATATATCTTTTTCGTTCATAGAAGATCATATGTATTTCTTCTTCAACATGGATTGGACTTTCTTTTGTAAAAAAGTCTTGGCTCTGAAATATTGCGACCGGGAAGCGTTTTCTGTTATCCCCAGCATTGCGCCAATTTCCTTATGTGGTATATCCTCAAAAATCACTAAGTTGAAAACCGTTCTGTAGCCTTCAGGCATCTCACGAATAATATTCAGAAGTTCTTGACGCGGAATATCTCCTACTTCGAGAGAGTCATCCTCAGGAGTATCCCAAAAGTCTGAATTGTCTTTTCCGTAATCGTTTAAAAAGTTGAACCTTTTTTTCTCCTGACGATAATTTTCGAGAGCCAGATTAACGAAAATCTTGCGTAACCAACCTTCAAAAGAACCCTTGCCCGAATAAGAGCCAATTTGCGTAAAAACCTGCAGAAAACCGTCGTGTAACACATCACGAGCGGTTTCATTATCTTGACAATAACGCAGGCAAACAGCCATCATTTTAGGAGCATACAACTCATATAATGCCTTCTGAGCATTACGGTTCTGCTTCTTACATGCTGTTATCAACTGCGAATCATCCATGCTTATCGCTTACATAAGTAAAGATGGAAAAAATGAAAAAACGTTGCATGGTTTATCCATTTCCCCCTATTCTTTATGTTTTTTTAACCATTATCATTTTTTTCGTGGTCTTTTGTTCTCAAAACAATTTATGAGGTAAAAACCCCGGTCGCTACAATAATAAATTATATTACAAGCATAAAGAAACTAAATTGTAATTGTTTTCAATTGCAATATAATTCTTTTTTCTCTATTTTTGTGCTTATAATCAATTTAGAACACAAATTTATGAAAGATTTCTTTAAAATGATGTTTGCGTCAGCATTGGGCTTCATCATCGCGAGTTTTATTTTTTCGCTTATTTCAATGCTGATCATGTTTGCTATGATGAGCTCAATCATGGGTTCTTTCGGCAAACAGGAATCATTTGTATTGCAAAATAACTCCATTTTAAATCTAAGGCTTGAAGGCGCAATACAGGAACGTATTGCTGAAAATGACCCTTTTACCGACCTGGTAGGCGGAGTACCATCGGCTATGGGTATGAACGACATCATTGGAGCCATCCGCAAAGCAAAAAACAATGACAAAATAAAAGGTATTTATCTGGATACACGTCTTTTTGCAGCTTCTACCGCTACATTAGCAGAAATACGGCAAGAGTTGGAGGATTTTAAAGAAAGTGGCAAGTTCATCGTTGCCTATGCCGATACCTACACACAAAACGGCTACTATCTGGCTTCTGTTGCTGACAAGGTGGCTATCAATCCACAGGGTATGCTCGATGTTCACGGAATCGCTTCGGTACCGTTGTTTTACAAAGACGCGTTGCAGAAACTCGGTATTGAAATGCAACTGTTTAAAGTGGGCACTTATAAATCTTTCGCCGAACCTTATACCCAAACCGAAATGAGTGAAGCCAACAGGGAACAGGTGAACTCATTCATTACAGATATTTGGAACACTATGAAAACCGATATGGCTGCATCCAGAAACATGGAAACTGCGCAAATAGACTCAATAGCCAACCTGTTTCCGATGCTTAGAAAAACCGATTTCCTGTTGTCCCGAAATCTAGTCGACACCGTTCTCTACGAAAGTGAAATGAAAGATTATGTCCGAGAACTGCTCGGGATCGATACTGACACTAAAATTCCATCGGCAACAGTTGCGGAAATGAAGTCGGTAAAAACACCGGCAATCCGGAAATCGACAAACTCCATCGCCTTGTTATACGCCACAGGAGGTATTGTATCCGGCAATAGGCCTAATGGCATTCAGGATAAATATTTCGTAAACGAGATTGAAAAACTTCGGAAAGATGACGACATCAAAGCGGTTGTTTTTCGCATCAATTCCGGGGGCGGAAGCGCATATGCCTCGGAACAAATCTGGAAAGCAATTTCCGGTCTGAAGTCGGAAAAGCCGGTAGTTGTTTCTATGGGTGACATGGCTGCATCGGGCGGCTACTATATTGCGTGTAATGCTGATAAAATAGTTGCTCAGCCCACCACCATCACAGGTTCTATCGGCATTTTCGGTATGTTTCCTAACTTTAGCGGCACACTTGATAAACTGGGTATCGATACGGACGTAGTTAAAACCAACGAATTTTCTGATTTTGGTGACGTTTCCCGAGCTTTTAACGCTCAGGAAGCAGCGATGATGCAAGCTTATGTGGACAGCGGTTACGATCTGTTCCTGACAAGATGTGCCGAAGGCCGTGGAATGCCAAAAGACAGCCTGGCCAAATACGCAGAAGGTCGTGTTTGGACAGGAAATCAGGCCAGGGAAATTGGATTGGTAGATGAACTGGGCGGGGTCGATGAAGCTATCCGTATCGCGGCTGAAATGGCTAATTTAGGTAAAAGCTATGCTGTTTTCGAGTATCCAAGGATAAGGTCACCGTTTGAGGAAATTTTCAGCAAGAACAAAGAAGAATTGGCTGCCAAAACGTTAAAGAATTATCTGGGAGAAAGCTACGACAAGTTTATGTTCTTGAAAAACCTCAAAGATCAGGATTATATCCAGGCACGCATTCCGTATGAGTTGAATATAAAATAATACAGACTTTAAAATGCGTAATCTAAAGTTGTAAACAAAAGATGGATTCACCCCTTCCCGATATACGACGTTCGTTGCTACCACTATCATGGTTGTATGGGTTTGGTGTGAATTTTCGGAACAGATTATTTGATGCAAAAATCCTGAAGCAGCACAAGTTTGATATTCCCGTTATCTGTGTGGGGAATATCACCGTGGGGGGCACAGGAAAAACACCACACATTGAATACCTCATCAACTTATTATCGTCAAGATATAAAGTAGCGGTCCTGAGCCGGGGTTATAAACGGAAAAGCAAAGGGTTCAGGATTGTAGATGTCGATTCAAAGCCACAGGATGTGGGTGATGAGCCGCTTCAGATAAAGCAGAAATTTCCCGGAACACTCGTTGTGGTGGATAAAAACAGGAGAAGCGCCATAGAGAAAATACAATCCATCGACATAGAAGAGCGACCTCAGGTCATTCTGCTGGACGACGGTTTCCAACACCGCTACGTCACTCCGTCTCTCTCCATCTTATTGGTCGACAGTAACCGCCCGGTCTACGAGGACAAATTACTGCCCGCAGGGAACTTGCGAGAGCCGTTACAGGGAAAAGACCGCGCTTCAATCGTCATCGTCACCAAATGCAGCCGCGAAATGCAACCCATCGACTTCCGTATTTACGAAAACGGCCTCGATTTATTTCCTTATCAGGATCTGTACTTCACCACTTTTGACTACGGTAACCTCATACCTGTTTTCCCCGAGTTGCAACCGGAAACTCTCGAACCCGATGATTTACGCAAAAAACACGTTTTTCTGATTACCGGAATTGCATCGCCTAAACCGTTAGTAGAAAAGCTGGAACTGAAAACGTACAATTTATATCCGAAATACTTCCCCGATCACCATTTTTTTAAAAAAGAAGATATTGAGGAAGTTGTACGGGAAATGAACGCCCTGGATGTGGACGACGACGATAAGATGGTCGTAACTACCGAGAAAGATGCTGTACGCTTTCATGCATTGTCGTTTCTTGACGAAGAGGTGAAAAAAAGATTGTACTATATCCCCATAGAAGTAGTATTTTTAGAAAAAAACGAAAAAGAATCATTTAATAAAAAAATCAACAAACATGTTAGAAGCTATCAATCAAACAGCCGATTATCTAAAAAATAGAATCGGTGATGTTCCCAATACCGCTATCATTTTAGGAACCGGACTGGGAGAACTAGCCCGGGAGATTAATGATAAAACTGAAATTCCTTACACCGAAATCCCCAACTTCCCGGTTTCGACCGTGGAGGGTCATAGCGGAAAACTCATCATCGGAACACTCGGCAGTAAAAGAGTACTGGCCATGCAAGGGCGTTTTCACTTTTACGAAGGATACAACATGAAACAGGTAACTTTTCCCATCCGCGTTTTCAAGGCTTTGGGTGTTGAATATCTTTTCGTATCAAACGCTGCCGGCGGAATGAATCCGAGCTTCGACGTGGGCGACATCATGCTCATTGAAGATCATATTAACATGTTTCCCGAGCATCCGCTTCACGGCAAGAACTACAACGAACTGGGAACAAGATTTCCCGATATGAGCGAAGCCTACAACAAAGAACTCCGGTTAATGGCGATGGAAATTGCCAAAGAGAAAAACATCAAGTTACAGCACGGTGTGTACGTAGGCGTATCCGGCCCGACGTTTGAAACGCCTGCAGAATATCATTTCTTCCGCGTTATCGGCGGTGATGCCGTAGGCATGTCCACCGTCCCCGAAGTTATCGTTGCCAACCACGCCAAAATGAAAGTATTGGCTTTTTCCATCATTACTGACCTAGGTGTAGTCGGAAAAATTGTGGAAGTTTCACACGAAGAGGTACAGGAAGCTGCAAAAATTGCTCAGCCCAAAATGGCAGAAATTATGCGGGCAATTGTGGAAAGAATGTAAGCAGTTAATTTATGCGTACAGAAATTTCCACCTTAGGAGAGTTTGGATTAATAGACCACCTCACCAAAAATATAATACTCACGCAACCCACAACAAAAAAAGGAGTGGGAGACGATGCTGCTGTTATAGACAACTCGGACAAACGGACGCTTGTCACCACCGATTTATTGCTGGAAGGTATTCATTTCGACCTGACTTACGTTCCGTTGAAACACTTGGGATATAAATCGGCAGTTGTCAACTTTTCCGACATTTATGCGATGAACGGAAAACCACAGCAAATAACGGTTTCGTTGGGTATCTCTCAACGGTTTTCGGTTGAAGATCTGGAAACTTTCTACGCCGGGGTATTACTTGCATGTGAAATTTACGGTGTTGATCTCGTAGGAGGCGACACGACATCATCGCTAACCGGGTTTTCTATTTCCATAACCTGTGTCGGCACAGCTGATGAAGAAAAAATCGTATACCGAAACGGAGCCAAAGATACCGACCTGATATTTGTTTCGGGCGACCTCGGTGCGGCATACATGGGCCTGCAATTGTTGGAACGTGAAAAGGCGGTTTTCGGAGGAAAAGCGGATTTTCAACCTGATTTTTCGGGGAAAGAATATATCCTTGAACGCCAGCTCAAGCCGGAAGCCCGGAAAGACATTGTTCAGTTCCTGTCCGGACAGGAAATAGTCCCCACAGCAATGATTGATATCTCGGATGGATTATCGTCAGACCTCCTCCACATCTGTAAGCAAAGCAACACGGGTTGCCGTATTTTCGAGGAACGGCTACCCATCGATTACCAAACCGCCGTAATGGCAGAAACATTCCATATGAATGTCACAACCGTTGCGTTAAACGGCGGCGAAGACTATGAATTGCTTTTTACCGTTCCCTTGTCTCTTCACGAGAAAGTGTCTGCCCTGCCGGGCGTACATCTTGTGGGCCACATCACTAAACCCGAAGAAGGGTGCTACCTGGTTACCCGCGATGGACAGGAAATGGAATTGAAAGCGCAGGGATGGAATCCAATTGGAAAATAACCGGATAATTTCCGACTAAGTTCAAGATAGAAGTGCAAAAGATTTGATTACATTACACTTCTTATCTTAATTGTTTTTTTCCAAAATCCCCTTTCAAAAGTGCTTAAGGGGTTTTGAAAAAAACAATTAGTCAATCAGCAACATAAAAAAATAAAAAAGGAGACCGAAGTCTCCCTAAAATTAACTATTATGTTGCTTATGAAAAAATACAAACAGTTAACTTCAGAACAAAGATATGCTATTTATTTAGGCTTACAAAACGGAACAAGCAAGTCTGAAATAGCCAAGCAGATAAAGGTAAATATTTCTACGGTTTATAGGGAATTAAGCCGTAACAAAAACAAAACTGGAGGCTACTCATGGCGTTTGGCACAAGAGATGGCCCAAGAGCGCAAAGAACGTTTACCGGGCAATAGATCGACATCGGAGTGGATTAAACAGAAAATAATCCGTCTCATTCGCAAAGATTGGTCGCCCAAACAAATCAGCGGATATCTCGCAAAATATGATCAAATATCTATCTCTCACGAGACTATTTATCAATGGATCAGGCAAGATAAGAAATCGGGAGGAAACCTTTACAAGCACTGCCGCCACAAGCTCAAATACAGAAAAAGACCCGTAGGTTCTGCCACTAACATACCCAACAGAAAAAGTATTCGCCAAAGGCCAAAAGAGGCCGACGGAAGCCGGTTTGGAGATTTTGAAATGGACACCATAATAGGAAACGGACAAAAGGAAATAATACTGACAATGACAGAAAGAAATACAAACTTTATAATGATGAGAAAACTGCCTATGGGCAAAGACTCTAAGCAGGTTTGCAAGGAAGTCATTGCTATGTTGCTGCCTTATAAGGACAAACTGAAAACCATTACAACAGATAACGGATCCGAGTTTGCAGCACACGAACTGATAACAAAAAAGTTGAAAGTACCGGTATATTTCACTGATCCTTATTCATCGTGGCAAAAAGGAGCTGTTGAAAATGCCAATAAATTAATCCGGCAATACATCCCAAAAGGAGCAACATTTAAAGATTATTCCGATGAGAAAGTAAAAGAAATACAGCATAAACTAAACAGAAGACCAAGAGAAAAATTAGACTTTAGCAATCCTAAAATAGAGTTTTACAAAAATTATTACTAAATTGCACTTGCTGGTTGACTCTAGGCCGACTATTTTTGTTCCAAAAATTTTTTATTTGTAAAAAATCCTTTTATCTTTGCAGTCGCAATTAAAAAAGCGATGGTGCCATAGCTCAGTTGGTAGAGCAACGGACTGAAAATCCGTGTGTCCCTAGTTCGATTCTTGGTGGCACCACCTGAAAATCAGGGAGTTACAAAAAAGTAGCTCCCCTTTTTTATGTCCATTTCTGTTAAAATACAGGTGAAAACGGTGAAATGTTTTCCATATAGTTAATGATATTTCGTACAAACGGGGTAAAATGTGGGAAAGTGGCTGCTTGCGGCATCTACAAAAGAAAAGCCCCTCATTTAGACGAGCTTCTGGCGGTATGGACGGGTGCGGAACACCCATCAATTAATCCGCTGTATTTCAGATATATTACAGTCTCAAACAATACTTATCCCCTACGGATAAACCTACGATTGTATTTCTCTAAAATGTAAAGAACTTCTCCAAACATCTATTTCTTGGTCTTGCAAATATACATTTTTTTCGATTATGAACAAATAAAAATCAAACAAATAATTAAATATATTCGTATATAAACGAAAAAGAACTACTTTTGTGCAAAACATTCGATTATGAACGAAAAAATTGCAATAATAGAAAAGTATAACTTATGGGGGGCTAAAACATTTGACTTTGGCTTTAAACGCGAAGAATATACAGAAAAAATAGTCGATTTTATAGGAAATAGACTAATTAAAGTGCTTGTCGGACAAAGGCGTTCTGGCAAAAGCTATATCTTGCGACAAGTGGGTAAACAGCTTATCGACAATGGTGTAAATCCTGAAAATACGTTGTTCATTAATCGTGAATTTGCCGACCTGGACTTCCTTCGTACATACAAAGATTTAGACGAACTTATAAAATCTTATAAGAAAGAACTTAAACCCAAAGGTAAAGTTTATATTTTCATTGACGAAGTCCAAATAATAGAACAATGGGAAAAAGTCATCAATTCGTACTCTCAAGATTATTCGGACAGTTACGAAATATTCATTACCGGTTCCAATTCTAAAATGCTTTCAGGTGAATTAGCCACACTCCTATCAGGACGATATGTATCTTTTGAAGTTTTCCCTTACAGTTATTCGGAATACTTGAGAATAACGGGGCAAGACAAGGGCAAACAAAGTTATATGGCTTATATGGATGGCGGCGGACTCCCCGAATTATTTATGCTTCAAAAGCAAGAACTTAAACGCAATTATATCTCTGCAATAAAAGACACCGTTTTATTAAGGGATATTATTCAACGTAATAACATTCGTGACCCCAAACTGCTTGAAGATATTTTTGTCTTTTTGGTGAACAACGCTTCCAACCTGATATCCATATCAAGTATTGTAAAGTATTTTAAAGGACAAGGGCGAAGAGTAAGCTATGATGCGATATCTAACTATATCGGATATATCGAAGATACATTTTTAATTCATCGTTGCGACCGATATGATATAAAAGGAAAAGACACGTTATCGGGTAATGCTAAATTTTACATGAATGATTTAGCCTACAAAAATTACCTTTATCCGGGATTTGGTTATGGTTTTGGATATCTTGTAGAAAATCTAATATACTTAGAGTTGTGTCGTGCCGGATTTGATGTTTATGTCGGTTTTTTACGGAACAAGGAAGTCGATTTTGTAGCTAAGAAGGCTGATCGTGTGATTTATATACAAAGTACGTATTTGCTTTCGGATGAATCTACCGTTGAGCGTGAATATTCCGCTCTCGAGTCTATTGGTGATAATTTTGAGAAAATTGTCGTATCACTTGATGATGCAATATTGCCTCTTAGGGGTGGAATAAGGCATTTGCAGGCATGGAACCTAAAAGAAATACTACAGTGAGAAAATGACAATTCGGAATATTTATATCTTAAACGTATTCATTTCTGATAGCCAAAGATGATGAATTGGGCAGAAAACTGCAAGATACAGATTTACGTACAGGGTTGCGGGCGCCTAAAAAGAAAACAAAACAATTAAGTTCATTGAAAAAAATAAAATGAGTGTCTCTGCTTGGAAAAAGAAGCAATCAAATACAGAATACCAAAAATAGAACAAAATTTGACGAGGTCGGCTTTTAGGTGTTAGTAAAGGATGAGTAGAAATCCGCATAAAACTACTTTTCTGAGATGCAAAAGGGATGCTTTGAACCGTTAGCTGTATGAATTATTTATAAAGTTTTTTTCATGAGCATATATTTGCAATATATGTAATTAATACCTAATTTTATTCCGTTCTTAATTATTAAAGTCAACTCGCTTTGTAAGAAATGAGATTCAAAATTACCTTAAATATTGATAACACTACATTCAGGAACCGACTTCCGCTCAACTACCAATACGAAATGTCAGCTGCACTATACAAAATACTGTATAGTGCTAACGAAGAATACGCTGCCTGGCTGCACAACAACGGCTACATGGCAGATAAATTGACTTTCAAACTCTTCACCTTTTCACGTCTAAACATTCCCAACTATCGCATCAAACCTCCTTTTATCGAAATTCAGTCAGACACGGTGGAGTGGCTGATTTCATTCCTTCCCGAACGAAGCACGCAAGAATTTATACAAGGCATATTCAAAGAGCAAAGTTTTGACTTGGGTAACAGGCAGGCAAACGTGCACTTTCAGGTGAAAAGTGTGGAAACGGTTCCGCCACCGGAATTTGAAGAAACAATGATATTTGAAACTCTTTCGCCAGCTTGCATTGTTTTCAAACGGGATGACGGTGGGGAAGATTATATTGCTCCGGACAATCCGCAAGCATCAGAACAAGTGAAAATCAACTTGCTGAATAAATACAAAGCTTTTATGGGAGAAGATTTTCCCGAAACCGACTTTCCTTTCGCCCTCAAAGCACTTACCGCGCCAAAATCTTCCCTTATCGCTATTAAATCCGGCACACCGCAAGAAACCAAAATACGTGGATTTATGTGCAAATTTCAATTGACTGCACCGGTGGAGTTGATGAAGATTGCGTATGAGTGTGGGGTTGGTGGGAAGAATAGTCAGGGATTTGGGATGGTCAAAAACAGCTAACGTTTTCATAAATCAATTAACTCAAAAGTTATGACATTTACATTTAAAATCAAAATTGACGGTAGCTCCAAACCTCCTATTTGGAGAAAAGTAAAAGTTAACAGCACCATCTCATTCGATGATTTTCATTTAGCAATCCAAGTGCTATTTGGGTGGCGTAATTATCATATGTATCAATTTTCGCCCAGCGGATGGAGGAGTACACCCTGCATCATGTATATTTACGAAGATGATGCCGAAGTTGAAATCAGACCGCTCTCTGGTCCGGACACATTTCCTTACGGAGAACGATACGATGCTGAAAAAATTAAATTGGAAGACTATTTCAGACAACTCAAACAAAAAATGGTGTATATGTATGATTTTGGCGATGATTGGAAACATACCATCGAATTAATCGAAGTTTCTGATGATACGGTTCTCTATCCTGTATGCTTGGGAGGAAAAGGTTCTAACCTCGAAGAAGATTGCGGTGGAATTTGGGGCTTTTACAATATGGTGGAGGCTATAAACGATCCAAAACACCCACAGCATAAGGAATACCGTGAATGGCTTGGGATGAAACGAGGGGAAAAATGGGATTTGAATGTGTTTGATTTGGAAGAAACGAATGAGATGTTGCGGGAGGTGTGGGGGATGAATAAGATGTGATTTTTTAGATAGAAACTTAAAACAACCCTCGTTAAGTAAACGAGGGTTGTACTTCCAAGTGGTGCGATTAAAAGTTTATAAAAATAACTATATTTCAATTCCCTAGTTTTTGGAGATACAAAAATAGCACTTGTTCATAAATAACTGTTGGTGAAATATATTTATATATTTGCAAAAAAGATTTAACATGATACGCGAAATAATAAATTTTATTGAGGAACTACCGCAAGAAATCTTAAATAATAACCTAAAACCCAAAGAAGGGCTTTATGTTCTTTTGGATATTGATAATGATGGGAATCTGTTGAATATAGATGAAAATGGGAAAATTAATCAATCAGATATTGGTAAATATACAGAGAAGGATGATGAAGAGAATAATCTTACAGAGCATATCTTGAATTGTAAAAATCTGTTCCTTAATTCACAAGTAATGGGTAAAGGAACGAATAAAAGCTTTAATTCTTCTTCGGGATTATTTTCTATTACTGCTACACCCTTCGGTATAGGTTTTTCTAAGAAAAATTATGCAAATCCTGAAAGAGACAGAAGTAAAGAATACATTAATAATCAAATTGAAGCATATTTTAAAGCTGCAAATCCTTATTTAGACGGAGATGAAAAGTATTTACACTGGATGAATAAACTCAAGCAGTATTTATTGACAAACATGTATGATTATATTGCAAATAATGATTTGCTTTCTGATGTCAAGCAAAATGAAAATGTGTTTTTTTTCTTAAAAGATCCTGCATTAAAAGATTATAAAATAGTAAATCAGAAATATTTTGCAAAAAGTATATTTAATGAAACACTAGACTCAAAAAATGGAAAAGTTGGAATATATGCCAACACCCATAACTTTAATGAAGATAAGATTTTCTTAAAACATAAAACAGGATTAACTGAAAGTGTGAAATGGGTTAGTGGTGATGTTGCAACTCAATTAGAATCATTTTATTCTATTCAGAAATATTTACCAAATCCTTTCCCATTATTTGTTTATAAAGAAGAAGCTGAAAATGCGATCAAAATTCTAAAAAATGATGGAAAAATCCAATACGTCGAGATGATTAAATCTATTTTAGGAAAGGATAAGGACGAATTACATAATTTTTATTTACTTTTTTTTAGAGGAAGTGATTACAGCCGGATCGCAGATATGGATTTTATTCCAAGTTTCAAGTACAAAACAGATATTGTTATAAATACAATTTTTCCAATTAGCCGAAATAATCTTTTTCATATAATTATTGATAATGTGTTTGATTTTGAAAAGTACATAGCATTTGAGGTGTTAAATAAACCGGAAGATACTCATTACATAAATTATTTTGGAGAAGAAAAAATTAAAAATGAAAAATCAAAAAGGATACGATATACACAAAATGGCTACAACCAATTCTTAAAATATAGAAAAGCATTTTACGATTATATCTACAAATCCAGAAAAGAAGCACTCACTCAAACAATGTTCGATGATATTCTTTTAAAAGGAGTAATAGACGACATACAGCACGACGAATATAAGCATGATACAAAAATTAACACTAAGAGAATTCCAATATTAAATAAGATAAATATTTGGTTTAGTCTATATAATTATTTTAATGATTCAAATCAAAATAAAAGAGAAGACATGATTACAAAAATTGAAAGACACAGAAATGTTATAGATGCTATCATTTCTGATGAAACAAAATTATTAAGCTCTGATGATGAGTTTGCCTATGCATCCGGACATTGTATCCGTTATTTGTTTTCCAAAAGCGAAACAAAAGATAAAAGTTATAATCGGTTAGAAGCATTTTTGCAAAAAACGGATAGCAGATTATTCCAAAAAGCAATCGCAAACTTTTTTGCCATGTATAAACATAAAAACATGACAGATAAGTTTGGTAGAGTGTTTTCACAAGTGATGAACTATGAAACCGAGGCAAACATGAAAGATTTCTTACCGGAATTTCTTTCAGGCTTCTTTGATTACAATAAACTATTCTCAGTTAACGAGCAAGAAGAAATTGATAAAGATGAAATCACTGAACAAGAAAATGAAAATTAACTTTTAAAACAATAATAAAATGGAATTTAATAACAGAGTATTCGGATGCGTAGTTGTAAAATCAATCAACTCAAACTATAACGCTGATTTTAGCGGTCAACCAAGAACATTGCCTGATGGCACAGTATATGCCACAGACAAAGCGTTGAAATATGCAATAAGAAATTATTGGATGAAAATGTTTCCTTCGGAAAAAATATTTTACTTTACTCAATACGATGATAATGGGAATCCCTTGACTTTAGATAATTTAGTTATTCGACATTTTGGGATGTTTCCGACAAAGAAAATCCAACAAGAAAAAGGCAAAGGAAAAACTAAAAAGGTAGAAGAAGTTGAAGTATTAGATAAAGTTTCGTTAAAAAATAAGTTACTAGAATGTATTGACATCAAATGCTTTGGAGCTACTTATGCCGGAAAAACAAATATATCTATTCACGGTGCTGTTCAAATAAATCATGGAATAAATATTTGGAAGGAAAACAATATTTTTAGTGAGCAAATAAAATCACCAGTTGCAACCGAAGAAGGCGATGAGATGACAACTATAGGACGCAGTGTAAAACTCCAAGAAGGACACTATTTACATCATTTTTCTATAAACCCAATCAATACTGAAAATAAATTAACTAGCGAGGATATAGCTAAACTAAAAGAAGCAATGTGTAAAGGAGTGACTTATTACGATAGTGCTGCTAAAGCTGGAACCGATAATGAACTTTTGATTTGGATACAATTAAAAAAAGAGTCTAAAATTGTTTTGCCCAACATCAATTCACTAATAAAAAAAGAACAATTAACCAAGGAAAATAGCAAACTGGTTTTTGATCTTTCCGAGGTATCAAATTTGGTAAAAAAATACGAAAAAGATATTGAAAAATATGAAGTGTATTATCAAAAAGAAAATACGAAAATAATCAATGGGCCTGTTGCTCAAGATCATTTTGATTTGAATTAAATCTCATACTTATGAATCAGTTGATTTCATTTGACATAAAAGCCGAGTTTGGTTTTTTAAAAAAACCCGACACTAATGAACCTATGTATTTAACTTTCAATATGATACATAAGCCGTTTGTTCTGGGACTTTTAGGAGCAATCCTTGGTAAAAAGGGATTCGAGGAAAACAATGTTTTACCTGAATACTATAGAGAGCTTCAACATATTCAAATTGGAATTGCACCCATTAACTCGGAAAAAGGCAATTTCCCAAAAACAGTCATTAAATATAATAATTCAACAGGCGCAGCAAACGCAACATCAATTGAAAATATAAAAGGCAAGATTGGAGCAACCTTGAACATTGTAGAACAAACTTTGGTTAACCCATCATACAGGATTTATTTACTAACTGATAATCAAGAATTAATAACTCGAATTAAAAATCAAGAGGCAATTTTTCTGCCTTATTTAGGGAAAAATGATTTTTCACTATGGTGGGATAAAGTAAAAAACTATAATTACCAAATCTTTAATCCTGACAATAGCTATAAAGTATGCTCTTTGTTTACAAAGAAAATGATTTTGAAAGAGGGTAAACAGATTGATGAAGAAGTGCCCGTATGGGAAATGGATTTTTCAGGTGAAGAATTTATATATTTTGAGCGTTTACCAACTGGCTATGATGAAGATCTTTATCAATATATATACAAACCATTTGTATATACAACATTCAAACTAAACAAAGACTACAAAATAGACAATCTTTATCAACTAGATAATGGCGAAGTTATTCAGCTCTTTTGAGGAAATTTATCAAAATGAAACTCGCATTGAAAATGTGCTGACTGAATATTCCAAATATTCAGCTCACACCCATCATGATAAGGAAAATGAATTGCTACACAAGCATATTCATTTGGTTATGCAGTATGGTATAAAGTTGTCAGAAGTTCATGATTTAAACAAAGTTATTAACCACCTGATTAAAGATTGGATTCTTGTAAACCCAAAGATTACAAAAATAGAATTAGTCGGCAATTTTGTTAAAAGACTTTTTGTCAATACATTACTATACCATGATTATGGGAAGGTAAATGAGAATTTCCAAATTGAAAAAATGAGAAATTCTCATCTTTTCAAGGAGAATAGGCATAATAAGATTGGGGCGAAGCATTCTATCTTAAGTACATATATTTATCTCAATATTCATCTGCAAGAAATAATTGAAAACAAATATTTCACGACCGAAGAAAAAGAGTTTCTGATCATAAACACTTTAATATTCTCTAATTCAATTCTAAAACACCACTCAGGTTTTTTCGAGCAGGAGATTGTTTTTGATGAAACAATTGTTGAAAACTTAAGACCTTACTTGCATTTATTTGGATGTGAATCTATCAAAGGTGTTAAAAGTATTTTAATAAATGCGGTTTCAGTATTTACACACTCAATAAACAAGCTTAAATCTAATAGTGAACAATATTTTCCAATCATTGCATTGACTAAACTTAATTTTTCATTGTTGACGGCTTCTGATTATTATGCAACCAATGAATTTATGCAAGATATTAGATGCACGGATTTTGGTTTGTTTAGCAAAAGCGACAAATCAAATTTATTTGACAGGTTTCTAAATAATGAGGAGATACTTTATAATGGAGAGCTGATGAGGAATTTTGAGTATTTTAATAATTTAGAATTCGAAAATTTAAACGAACGGAATAATAAAAATCTCAATTTACTTCGACAGAAAATAGCTGCCGAGGCAATTACTACTTTAAAAAATAACTCACAGAATTTCCTTTATTACCTTGAGGCTCCTACTGGAGGTGGTAAAACCAATATATCCTATGCCTGCGCTTTGGAACTACTGAAAATTGATGAGAAATTAAATAAAATCTTTTATGTTTTCCCTTTCACAACATTGATAACACAAACCTTCAGTAGCATCAAAAAAACGTTGCAGATTGGGAATGATAAAGTTATTCAATTACATGCAAAAAGTGGATTTCATACATCTAATGATGAACAACAAGACGATGGGCTATATGGGAATAACAAATTGAACTATATCAATAATTTATTCATAAACTACCCGATAACGTTATTGTCGCATGTAAAGTTTTTTGACATGTTGAAAGACAATGACAAGGATAACAATTACATATTACATAGGCTAAGCAATTCTATTGTTATTATCGACGAGTTACAGGCATATACACCTAAACATTGGGATAAAATCATATTTTTTTTAATTAATTACGCTAAATATTTTAATATCAGATTTGTCATTATGTCGGCAACTCTTCCGAAGATTGACAAATTAAGCACTGAAGCCAAAGGAAAAGTTGTCTCTTTGGTACCGAACAGACATAAATACTTTACCAACGCAAACTTTAAAGGTCGAATAACTTTCGATTTTTCATTATTAGGCGAAAATGGGAAAAAAATAATAACCTTAGATCAGCTAAAAGATGTTGTGTATGAACAATTAGAAAATTATTATTCAAGCAATTATACAGCAAATGGTTTGATTGAGTTTATTATTAAAAAATCGGCCTCAGAATTTTATAAAAATATATGTAAAGATAAACGATATGAAGATTACCAAAAGTTCTTAATATCGGGAACCATTTTAGAACCAAGAAGACAAGAAATTATTGAAGCAATCAAAAGCAAAGAATATAAAGGCAGAAAATTTAGTAAATCAGTAGCGGTAACTACCCAAGTAGTAGAGGCAGGTGTTGATATTGATATGGATATTGGATTTAAAGACAAATCACTTGTAGATAGCGACGAACAACTCGCAGGGCGAGTTAACCGAAATGCTAAGAAAAATAATTGTAAAGTATTCATATTCAATTATGATAAGGAATATTCTGTTTATGGAAAAGATAATCGTCACAAGCAAAAAATATCATTTGACGACTATAAAGCTATCTTGGATGATAAAAATTTTGATTTGCTATATGATAAAGTCAATAATGACATAATCAAATTAAATGATAGTAAGTGGATTGTTAATTTAAAAGATTATTTGGAAAATTTTAAAAGTTTCAATTACAGAAAAATTAATAACGATTTTCAATTAATAGAAGCAGATGCTATTTCTGTATTTGTACCTTTACCTATTGAGCAAAAATGGTTTACTGCATCAGAACTCCAATTTTACAATAATTATAATGATACCGCTTCAGATTTTATAGATGGAGAAAAAGTCTTTGAAATTTATAAGAAAATAATATTTGCAGACAATGATTTTATTTCAAAAGCTATAGATAAAAAGCAGATAATCGGTATTATGTCAAAATTCATGTTTTCAACTTATACGCATTCAAGTATGACTAAAGAGTTATTGATATATTCCGATATGGAGGTTTTTAATCAATATGGAATGATTTATTTATCACATTATTCGGAAGTATATTCCCTTGAAAATGGTATTGATGATAGTAAGTTTAAAGAAGCAATTTTTTTATAATTATTTAAATCCACACACCCAAATGTCCAAATCCACCCTCAAAACCCACTTAAAATCCCTCACCAAAGAGCAGGTAATTGATTTCGTTATGCAGGTTTACGACAACGTGAAGCCGGCAAAAGAATTTATGGAGTATTATCTCAATCCCAACGAACAGGTGATGTTTGAGAAGTATAAGAAAATCATTGTTCAGGAATTTTATCCAACCACAAAATACGGTGATCCTAGAACTCGCTTCTCTGTTTGCAAGAAAGCCATTGCCAATTTTCGTACGTTACATCCATCACCACTTCTTTTGGCTGATTTGATGCTTACTCTTGCCGAAAATGCCTGTAAATTTACATACGATTGCGGCGATATGTGGGAACAGTTTTATGATAGCGCCGCAACAAATTTTCAATCGGCATTAAAATATATGCAGAAAAACAATTTATTGGATGACTTCAAACTGCGTTGCGTTGATTGCGTAAAATATGCTTCGCCCTGCGGATATGGTTTTGCCGATGAAATTGCTGAAATATTTTATGAATATTACGGTGAAGGTGCCAAGTTTACAAACAAATACGGAGATAAATATGAGTAACACATTAGACCAAATACTCGCCATCATCCGTTCGGTAATGGATGATAAACAGAAGCTCAACCGGATTTTGGAGTTTCTGGAAGAGGAAATTCTCATTGAGGAGGAATTTAAAGAAATTGAGATTCCTGAAAAATTTAAACCCTGCATTACCGAGATAGCCGGCAGTATTGATGCCGGCCTTGTATGTTTTTTCAATCCCGAAACGCTTGCGATAGACGCTTATCCTCGCGATCTTTTGCATAAAGTTGATTTGTTTGGTGACGAACCGGAGGAGGTGAAAAAGAACTTGTCGGAATTATACGGTTGGGACGACGTAAAAGTGCTTGATTGGCTAATCTTTATCGAATTTACTCCGCCCGACTCTCACGAAAGCTTCCGTATTATGGAAGCATTTGCTGAAAGACTGAAAAATGCAGACAAACTGAAAAATAAACTCATTGATGCTCTGAATAATCGCAAACCGTTTGCCAATTTCAAGAATATCATCGACAACAGCGACCATCGGCAAGATTGGTTCGATTTCAAGGTTCGATGGTTAGAGAATAGTGTGGCCGCACAATTGATGGAAGAGTTGGATAATTTCCAATGTGGGGCTTTTGAAAAAATATAAAGTATTAAAAAAAACAATACGGGCAATGACTAAAGCAAAAAAAACGCTTCCTCCCTACGAACATCTCTTTTCTGCTCAATCATTAAAAAGAGCTTACGAATATGTGAATTATGTTGAAAATGTGCAGTTTTCCCAAAACGGTATTTCCTGTAAAGTGGAAGGCAGTTATCCATACAAAGTAAAAATTGCCTGGAACGATAACGATTACACAGAGTTATCTTGCACTTGCCCATACGATTATGAAGGTTATTGCAAACACATTGCCGCCGTGTTAATGTATATAGAGGAAGAGGAGGAATTTCTCGAAATACCGACCACAACGAAAAAACAAAAAAAGCCGGAGTGGAAACAAATTATTGAAAAATTATCGAAAGAAGAGCTTCAAGCTTTCCTGATCGAATATGCTGCCGATGATGAAAGCCTGATAAACACGATAATGATAAAATATGCAACGCCAATTGACAGGGTGGATATTCAAAAATACAAGAAAATTGTCAACAACATTTTCAGTTCTGCTTCCGATGATTTCGGATTTATCCACTATCAAGACGTATATGGTGTTTCTCATTTAATTTCCAATTTATCAGACAAAGCGATTTCTGCCAGAGAAAAAGCCAAATTTGAGGAATCGTTCAGCATTAGCGCAGCCATGTGCGAAGTATGCATCGATTATATTCAAAACCTGGACGACTCAAGCGGATGGATTGGAGGACTTATTTATGACGCGTTCCGGAATATTGAAAATGTTTTTCACGAGTGTAAAAACGAAACACTCGAAAACTTGATTTTCGAATGGCTTAGCAAACAAATGAAAAATCCGGATTACAGCGATTACGGCTGCGATGAAGGATTAGAATCCATTTATTTCGAGCTGGGAAACAATCCACCATACACAGAATCGACATCTCGGTTTATCGATGAACAGTTATCTCAATATGAAAAGGGAACCGACTGGAGTTCTAAACACAGGTATAACGAGTTTCTAATGCAAAAATTAGTACTACTTGAAAAACAAGAAAAAACAGAAGAAGCTCAATTATTGATCGAAAAGAATTTGCAACTGTCCGATATCCGGAAAATAAAGGTAAATCAGTTACTCGAACAAAAAGACTTCTTTAAAGCAACTGAGTGTATCAAAGAAGGAATTAGGATATCGGAGCAAGAGAATCTTGCCGGCGTTACCCGAAACTGGAATAATCTGCTGCTTCAAATCTATCAAGAACAAAACATGCAATACGAGCTCCATTATTTGGCAAGAAGCATGTTTTTAAATCATTCAGACTCTATGGAATATTACCGTATATATAAACGAACCGTAGAAAAAGCAAAATGGAGCGCAGAATTGTCATCGATAATCGATGAACTGAAAAAACGGAGAAAAACAAACGCATGGCATTACCACTTCTCGTATGATTTAGCCAATATTTACATCGAAGAGGAAATGTGGGGAGAACTTTTTATCGAAGTAAAAGATGCAAACGATATCTCTGTAACAAGTAGATATGCCAAATATCTTCAAGACGGCTTTTCTTCGCAACTTATTGATATTTATAGAGACTCCATCGTTAAATATGCTCAAAGAACAGGCCGAAATATTTACGAAGATACTAAGAAATATTTGAAAGAAATGAGTAAGTTAAAAAATGGCTTGTTTGCGGCTAAAGCTTTGAAAGAGGAACTTCTTAACACATACAAGAATCGTCCGGCAATGAAAGAGATTTTAGCGCCTTTATTCCGCTAATCAATAAAAAAAGAGCAAAATGCACCCCACCGGCACCCATTTCAATTACTATCAAGTTTGCAAGCGAAAACTTTGGCTTTTTGCTAACGGCATCAATATGGAGCACACATCCGACTTGGTGTACGACGGCAAGTTGATACAGGGAACCAGTTATCCGCAACGTTCGGAAAGGTACGAGGAGCTGGAAATGGACGGGATAAAAATTGATTATTATGATGCCCGCAACAAGGTAATTCACGAAATCAAACGTTCCGATAAGGTGGAACGAGCACACGAATGGCAGGTGAAATATTACATCCACGTGTTGGAGCGGAACGGTGTCGAAGGCGTTACGGGAATCTTGGAATATCCTGCCCTGCGCCATACATCCCAAGTGGTTATGACCGACGAAGACCGCAAAAAAATATTGGAAATGGAAAAAGATATCGAAAAAATCATTTATTCTGATGAATGTCCACCGGTAATCAATGCTAAGATTTGCCGCAGTTGCAGTTATTATGAATTTTGCTACGTGAGAGAAACCGAATAATGAAAAAAACCTATTATTTATTCAATCCCGGCACATTAGAGCGAAAGGATAACACGCTTAAGTTTACTCCGTTTGAGGAAGATGGTAATGGAGAAATGCTGAAATCCGGCCAACCGCGTTATCTTCCGGTGGAAGATATCATGGAGTTTTATGTTTTCGGCTCGCTTAGAGCAAATAGTTCGTTATATAATTTTCTGGGGCAAAAAGGTATAGCCGTTCATTTTTTTGATTATTACGAAAACTATACCGGATCGTTTATGCCACGCGACAGTTTGCTCTCGGGGCGAATGATTTTGGCGCAAACTTCTGCCTATCAAAATAAAAAGAAACGCATTGAGCTGGCTCGCAAATTTGTGGAAGGAGCTTCGTTTAATATGACTAAAAACCTGCGGTATTACAACACACGTGGCAAAGATCTCGATGGTTTAATAGAAAAAATTGAAGAATATACTTCACAACTTCCGTATTTAAATGCGGTGGATGCACTCATGGGTATTGAAGGCAATGTCAGACAGATATATTACAAAGGCTTTGATTTGATACTGAATGATTTCAGTATGGATGGACGAAGCAAAATGCCGCCTCGTAACGAGGTAAACGCGCTTATATCGTTTGGAAACATGATGTGCTATAGTCAATGTTTGCGTGCCATTCATCAAACTCAACTTAATCCTACGATAAGCTATCTGCATACACCTGGAGAAAGACGTTATTCACTTTCGATGGATATTTCGGAAATTTTCAAACCAATTTTGGTCGATAGAGTCATTTTCAGACTGCTGAATAAAAGGGAATTGCAGGAAAAGCATTTCGATAATAAACTCAATCGCTGCTTACTCAACCCGACAGGCAAAAAGATTTTCGTAAAAGCTTTTGATGAGCGCTTATCTGAGACTATCCAGCACCGTTCGTTAAAACGAAAAGTGAGTTACAAACATCTCGTCAAGTTGGAATGCTATAAACTGAGTAAGCATTTGTTGGGAATGGAAGAATACAAGCCATTTAAGATGTGGTGGTAATAAAGTGTTTTTTATGTACGTTATTTTAGTTTATGATATAGGAGAAAAACGTGTGGGTAAAATGCTTAGACTTTGCCGAAAGTATTTGAATTGGATTCAAAATTCCGTTTTTGAGGGAGAAATTTCCGAAGTTCGCCTAAAAGAGCTAATTTTAAAAGCAGAGAAAATTATGAAAAAAGAAGAGGATGATAGTTTGATTGTTTTTTCGAGTCCTACTAATAAATTTCTTGACAAACAAATAATTGGAAAAGAGCGTAGTAGTATCGATGTTTTCTTATAATCTGTTGTCGAAACTTACTTTTTTGAAAAATTCACCACTAGTTATCCGATCTTAAGTTCTTTGACATATTGAAAATCAAGATATAAAATAGGTTGTCGGTAGTCGGCAGTTTTCTTACTATTGACTATCGACAACTTTTTACACTAAAAAAACAATCTTATATTCATCAAACAGCTGAGCATCAGCTGTATTTTTTGCTGTTATTAACGGCTTTTAATCGCACCGCTTATGGAATTGAAATCTCTTTTCCAGCAGGCTTTTGCGTAACGCCCTTTCATCTTTTAATCGCACCGCTTATGGAATTGAAATCAAAGAAAAATAACATTTAAAAATTTACTGATATGCTTTTAATCGCACCGCTTATGGAATTGAAATTTAGTATTATATGATCTTTTGCCGATTTCTCGTTCTTTTAATCGCACCGCTTATGGAATTGAAATTTGAATCGCTCAGGGAGATTGCATCGAATCACATAAGCTTTTAATCGCACCGCTTATGGAATTGAAATTACATATTCACGCACGACTACATCCTTGAGGCTGTGCTTTTAATCGCACCGCTTATGGAATTGAAATTAAATGAAGATCCCTATACTTGGGTACAAGGTATTGCTTTTAATCGCACCGCTTATGGAATTGAAATTCGAGAAAAGGATGCAGGACGAGATAAATAGATTGACTTTTAATCGCACCGCTTATGGAATTGAAATAGCGGAATATCCTCAATAAGATAAACGACATCCAGCCTTTTAATCGCACCGCTTATGGAATTGAAATGTAAAAATCACATACAGCAAGAACGGGCAGATACACTTTTAATCGCACCGCTTATGGAATTGAAATGATGCAATCTCTTTCGTGTACCTGAAACTTCCGCCTTTTAATCGCACCGCTTATGGAATTGAAATTGCCTAACCGCAGAAGAGGAAACACCTATTATAAACTCTTTTAATCGCACCGCTTATGGAATTGAAATATAGTAAACAGACTGTTCAGGGAAATATACCTGTACGCTTTTAATCGCACCGCTTATGGAATTGAAATTCAATTCAACTTGGTAGGCACTTGTTCTGGAGCAATTCTTTTAATCGCACCGCTTATGGAATTGAAATGAGACAAGAAGCCGACATTCGACGCACTAAGGGCGGCTTTTAATCGCACCGCTTATGGAATTGAAATTACAGAAATCGACCACAAGGACATCGAGCGAAGATGCCCTTTTAATCGCACCGCTTATGGAATTGAAATATATATTCTTGATGCAATTGGAAACGGAAGCACAAGTCTTTTAATCGCACCGCTTATGGAATTGAAATCACGTAACGTCTCCGCCCATTTCTGCAACCCTCCCGCTTTTAATCGCACCGCTTATGGAATTGAAATATGTGATCGCGGAGCACGACGATGAGTTCCAGGTGTATCTTTTAATCGCACCGCTTATGGAATTGAAATGCAACATATTCAGGATGCCTTTTCATAAATTCCTTGCTTTTAATCGCACCGCTTATGGAATTGAAATGTGGAACAACACCGCCTCTTTGCTGAGTTATGGCCTCTTTTAATCGCACCGCTTATGGAATTGAAATTTCTTCTTAACCGGAGCTTCCTTTGCTGTATTGTCTTTTAATCGCACCGCTTATGGAATTGAAATATGGAACAACACCGCCTCTTTGCTGAGTTATGGCCCTTTTAATCGCACCGCTTATGGAATTGAAATTCCCGAACGTGCGAACGAGGAACATGAAGAACACGTCTTTTAATCGCACCGCTTATGGAATTGAAATGTAAAAATCACATACAGCAAGAACGGGCAGATACAGACTTTTAATCGCACCGCTTATGGAATTGAAATAGCGCATGAAGTTGATAGGGGAGAGCAGTCACCTGCTTTTAATCGCACCGCTTATGGAATTGAAATTCTGTCTGCATACTTGGTAATGTAGTCAACATAGGCTTTTAATCGCACCGCTTATGGAATTGAAATAACGTCCTGCATCACTCCATCGTAGAACATGTAGTTCTTTTAATCGCACCGCTTATGGAATTGAAATTGTTTTTGGTGAAGTTGTCCGAGTGCTCCTGTGAGACTTTTAATCGCACCGCTTATGGAATTGAAATTATCAACCACTCCCTCGTCACGATTATAGGATTGCTCTTTTAATCGCACCGCTTATGGAATTGAAATAATTCTATGTACGCAGCGATGTTATTTCTGTTCGAACTTTTAATCGCACCGCTTATGGAATTGAAATTTGAAAATAATGCGCAAAATCCTGGCAGCTTTCTGGATCTTTTAATCGCACCGCTTATGGAATTGAAATGAAGAATAGCATCACCGTTAGGGAAATCACCGAATCTTTTAATCGCACCGCTTATGGAATTGAAATAAATGTTTTAACTCCTAACGCTCCCTCTATAGCTGGCTTTTAATCGCACCGCTTATGGAATTGAAATAGGTTATCAGTGTTCATTCCGTTCACCCCTGCGACTTTTAATCGCACCGCTTATGGAATTGAAACCGCCAAATGATTTGCCGCTACCTCGCCCACCGATGACTTTTAATCGCACCGCTTATGGAATTGAAACTATTTTGGATGCACTTCGATATGTCGTTATGCACCCTTTTAATCGCACCGCTTATGGAATTGAAATATACGTTGCTCCGCAGGAAGTCAAACCTTGCCGATACTTTTAATCGCACCGCTTATGGAATTGAAATAAAAAAGATGAGTCTGTTTTTATGATAACAACAAAACTTTTAATCGCACCGCTTATGGAATTGAAATATCGCAGAAGGCTGCAGAGTTGTTGGCATTGTATCTTTTAATCGCACCGCTTATGGAATTGAAACTCAATATCATTTAAGTTTCGTACGTTTTTCTAATTCTTTTAATCGCACCGCTTATGGAATTGAAAATGAATTATTTAAGCAAAAACGATCCATCATTGAAAGACTTTTAATCGCACCGCTTATGGAATTGAAACTACGCTCCCGTGTCGTGCTGTATACTTGCTGCTTCTCTTTTAATCGCACCGCTTATGGAATTGAAAGAGAATACTAACTAATTGATATTCCGGTGATATGCACCCACTTGTTAAACTATTATTTTGACAAAGTTATCTTTTTTTTCTTAAACTCTCACCTTTATTATGGAAAGCTTTCCATAACAAAGGAAAAAGCTATCGTATGCAAAACAGAAAAACAATTTTTGAAAATGAAAAAAACTAACGAAAATATCTTTATTTTTGCTCAGAATTTACTGTATTCCTGTTCCCGAAAATACTGTAGGTAATGTTCCCAAAAACACTGTACAGGATTTTCCCATTTTCACTGTATTTTTAATTCCTGTTTACAGGGTTATATCCGATATTTTAAGTTTGGGTGCAAACTCTTTCAGAATTTTGTATGTGCCGTTGTAGATTCTGATGGTATCTTGAGCCTTGCCTTCATTTTTCTTATCCTCAACGATTTTTAAATAATAGTCATAAAAGGATTCATGTTCGGGCTTAATCTTCTTCTTGCCGGCAAAGAAATCTTTCACGAGATTGATAGATATTTCTCCGCCTGTACTTTGCTCCGTAAGCAAGTGAGTTTCCAAACTATCTATTTCTTTTTTAAGTACGTTTTGGAGCGGATTTTTCTTTGGAAGTTGAAGTTTGGAATCCCAAAGACTTTTTTCGACTTCGTACCCAGTTGGGATTTTGGTTTCATTTCCTGATACCCGAACTCGTAAATAAATAGGGTATTTGCCGTTTTTTAATACTGGCTTGTCAGTTCTGATGCAAGCTCTTACTGAAAATGGCTTCACAATTGTTTGCTTTATTGCTAATCATGGGCTAAATTAGTAAAGTTTCTGTGAATAGAAAAATATTTCCAAAACTTTATTCTGAATAAAAATAAGTCAAACATCAATAAATCAAGCAGTTGATTCAAAATCAAAAACCGCCCCTTATTTAGTGGACTTTCACCACCAAGTTAACTGCCATGCACGGCACACAAACAAAAACGCTATTAATCTATTTATCAGATCAATAGCGTTATTCTTTGCGGTATGGACGGGACTCTATTCATTTTTCCACAATTTCCAATAGTTTCTAATAATTGCTTATTATCAATATATTGCAAAATTTTATTTCTAATATTTTTTGGCTATTTCGAATAGTTTTTATAGATTTGCAACACAAATACAACACAATAAATTTAGCGGTATGGCAAATTTATATTATCCCTACATCAAACCCAATTACGTCGCTGGCGACGGAAAGACTCCTTTGTATGTGCGTTATAACTACAATCGCACAAAGCGCACACTTATATCTACCGGATATACTATCAAGCCCGACCATTGGGATGATAAAAAGCGTTGGATAAAACGAGCTTGTCCGGAATTTGAGGAGATTGATTCTGCTCTGACGAAAATAACATCGAAGTTGGGAGAGATACTAACTTATGCCAAAGACAATGGTATAGACCCTATTGTTGATTTTGTGTTGCTCGAACTGGAAAAGAACCGAGAATACGAACAACGCTCTAATCGGGTAAACATGTTCGATACATTGGAGCTTTACATTGAAGAGAAAAAAGGCAAGGTGTCTGCCGACCAAATAAAGGACTATAAATCACTGAGAAAGCATCTAACCAATTTTAAGGAGCATTCATCTCAACCGGTTACATTCCGAAATCTTAATCTGAAATTCTATAATGAATTTATGGATTATCTTTTCTATAAGGCAGAGAAACCGGACGGAACGATTGGGTTACTAACCAACTCTGCGGGAAAGGTTATTAGATTATTAAAAGGATTCGTTAATTACCAAATAGCTAAAGGAACTATTCCTGCGGTTGACCTTAGTCATTTTAAGGTTGTTGAAGAAGAAACAGATGCTATTTATCTAAGTGAGAATGAACTTGCCAAGATTTATAATCTTAAGCTATCAGATGACAAGGAACTGGAAGAGATTCGGGATATATTTATTGTAGGCTGTTATACAGGTTTACGATACAGCGACCTATCTACACTTAGCCCGGAACATATTGATGTCACTAATGAAACTATCAGCTTAAAACAGAGGAAAGTCCACAAGGCTGTTATCATTCCGATGATTGACTACGTGCCGAATATCTTAGAAAAATATAATTACGACTTGCCAAAAGTTCCCAGCTATAAATTCAATGAACGTCTAAAGGAACTTGGCAAGAAAGCCAAACTAAAACAAAAGGTAGAAGTCGTCCGTAAGAAAGGGAATCTTCGGGTAAAAGAAGTCCATGAGAAATGGGAAATGATGTCTTCACATACTTGTCGCCGATCATTCTGTACCAATATGTATCTATCCGGCTTCCCTGCCGAAGAACTTATGCGAATATCCGGACATAAAAGCCCTGCAGCCTTTATGCGATATATTAAGGTCGATAATATGCAGGCGGCGAACAGATTGAAAGAACTTAGACAAAAGTTGTCTAAACAAACTTAGCTATCAATCAACACTTCCTTAACCGCAAATCTGATTTTATAGAGATGTAAGAGTGATTTTTTGATAGACTCATAATATTCTTGAATACCATATATCTCGAATAGCATCATTTCAAAATTCACTCTATCTACCTGTTCCATTTCCTGTTCCAAATTCAATCTATCTCTCCTCATGATTGGAGCAAAAGCCTCGATTATACGTGCCTTGTCTTCGGAAGATAATATGTCAGGATTGAGCATTTTGAAATCCGATTCGAATTTGGTCGCTCTTAAATCTAATGCTCCAAGACCCCTTCCAAATCCCATGCACTCAATAAAGAACATACTTAAAATGCTATTAAAGAGTGCGAGGAATAACGATTTATCCTCTCCTCGATACTCTTCTTTCAATGATAAGCCGATTAATCTCTGGTCTATAAAAGATCGTTCCTGAAGCATTGGGATAAACAAACTCTTATCATAGTTAACATTCGCAACAAAATCAGCCATATTATCGGTTTTCATCTCATACCAATACATATTAGCTCGCTGAAGTGACTGTGTTAAGGGAACTCCTGTTTCATTAACTTGATTTTCAAAATGTCGAATCCAATTCAATGCCCCAACATGATTCAACTCTTCAAGTTCCTGAATACTTCGAGAACAGCAGAATGCATCTTTATTTGTGGTACAAGTTAATGCTGTTGTTTGTCTCAGATTTTTAAGAACTGGTTTAATATATTCTTCCTCAATTTCATGCCCTTCAGCAGGATAAAACAACTCATTCCAACCTCGCCTTTCACCTCTTGTAAAATCAAAAAATTGATTACAACTCACAATCTGATCAGCGATCTCAGGTAGCCAGGTTATTTCAGCAAAGTACGCACACCATGGAATTCCAATAGACTCAAACTCGTGAATATTAGCAACTGTATATTGCTGATTAGTTAAATGTCGGTTTTCTCCATTCACGAGAATTGCATCTGCTACTTGTCGTGTGTCATTTACGTTTTCGATGAACTCATTCAGTGTTGTAAATGTTATAGTTCTATCCCTATCTTCTTCTGCTCCCACAGCATTTTTCTTAGTGGCAGTTATTATAGTCGTTACTACTTCTGCATTATGAAACCATTTGCCTTTACCTGAAATAACTATATTTTCAATACTGTAGAATTGTTGGAATAATCTTAGGAAAATATCGCCATAATCTGTCCCCATCCATGCATTAGATAAAATAAAGCCGACTTTACTTTCTTCTCCTAATATTCTGTAAAGGTAGAAAGGGATATAGGCAAAGATATCACTTTTGCCACTTAGAGATAGATCTAGCCCTGTCTCATTTCTTATCCATGTATTTATATCCGCTATGTCTGGATTTAATTCTTTAATAGCCTTTTCTCGTATGAAAGGTAAATTAGATACAATATAGTTCATATAAGGTAGTTCCTTTTCTACCTCCGCTCCATCATTCGGATTATGAAACTTGATTCTTTGGCCAACATTTAGTTCTATTACATCTGAACTGAAAATATTAACTATTTCGCCTATATTATCAGGTTTTGAAAGAGTTAGTGTTGCAAGCTGTATCGGAAATGAATGCTTATCTGAAGCCCATATTGATGATAGAATTTCATTATGCGGGATATCATATTCCTCTTTCAGCAAGTAAGCCTGATTAATAATAGTCCCGGTTCCACAGCATGGATCAAAAACATTTAATTCCTTATTCTCTATTGTTAACCGCACAAGCAGGCTAGCCAAATTTACTGGTGTTGAAAATTGGCCAGCCACCTTTCTTTTTGCGGCATCAATTGACGATTGCAACAATACATGTAACACCTCAATATCAATATCTTGGATGTTTATAGTTGTAAGATACTGACTAATTTGTATGAGTTGCGCCCAAGCAGTAGATGAAATACACTCTTGAGCTAAGTTTTTGTTGAATATATTCCAGAAATCACAATTAGTCGATATATCAGAAATTATTTGTTCCGCTTCTGCAATACTAGTTGCATCAGTTATTGTTTCTATAGAGCGGGCTTCATTGAAGTAGCGTTTCAATATATGAGCGAAGACAATCTTAATAACCCAATCAGTCAAGATAACTTTTGACAAAGTTGGCAGTTGATGTGGTTTATCACTTTCTTTTGATGGATTATAGCCGTATTCAGATGCAGAGGAAAGCCACCATTGATTAATCTCGGCCGCAAACCTTGCGCTAGCTCTCATTCGCAGCTTCAAATTACCCACAGTGGATGCTACATTCTCTAGAATTACATCAATTACAGTATCTACCGCTAATATTTCGAATGCCGTATCGCTAATCTCTCCTGCTTCGAAAAAATTATTTAAATCTTCCAGGATTTGATGCAGCAATGCCTTCCATAAAGCTTCTTTTGGTTTTACTTCATTCCTATTATTTATGTCGATACTATCCCAAGTCTTATATATAGAGAAAGACTCCCCATCTTTAACATATAATGCAGCGGTCTTAACATTCCAAACAAGAAAACTATCACGTTTAAGAATTCTTGCCTTTTTCTTTGCATTATCAATTAAATCTGGGTCATTAATCGCTGTATCAGGCATTTTCAGCTCCCATCCATGAAGAATATCCTCTTTGTCAGTATCTTTGAAGAGCAATACATCAGGAAATAAGCTCGATTTGTTTTCATTAATAGTATTTTCTCCTCCTGCGCTTTTAAAATACCATCGTTTTCTTGATAGATATAGGCAAATTTCTGAAATGACATCAATCGCCCAACTACGTTCGTTATAATTTATTTTCGCCATAATATTGATAATCAGCAATAAGTTTTGTTTCTTTATATAATACTTTATGATATTCTGCGATTGGCTCTTGAAATAATTTTAAAGTCGCATCTTCTATTTCTTTTCTTTTTAGTGCTTCCTTTATTCTATTGATGCTGATTTCAACATAATCGACAATATCAACCTTATGCAATAAAGCATTTTCATTTTTTTCAATGCCAATGAATTGTCGATTTTCAAGCAATGCAGAGACTAGAAAACTACCACTTCCACAAGCATTATCCAAAACAATATCTCCAGGCTTCGTATATGTTTTTATTAAATATCGACCTAATTCCACTGGTTTTTGTGTCGGGTGCACCACTGGTCCTTCACTTTCTGCCGTTTTAATATAAATATAATCATCAACAGGTACATCATCATAAAAAATAACATCATTAGGGTATCGCTTCCCGTTACTTTTTACATGTTTAGGCTTAAAATCACCATAACTACCTGTATTTTGATCTTTTCTGACCCCTTTGTCATAGGGTTCTCCATCAGTCATTTGAGGATTATATGTTGGCTGCTTTTTGTAAAAGATACAAACATCTTCATGCTTTCTAAGAGGTTGTTTCTTTGCATTGAGAAAATTTGTTGGTTTAGATTTTATCCAAACAATCTTATATTTAAACAATTTCTCATTACTACATATGAGTTTAGCGGTAAAAACACCTTGAGCTGTTAGAGCAATTACTCCATCATCTTTTATTATTCGTTCATATTCTGTCCATAATTCTTCTAAATTGATAACAGAATCCCATTTATTTTGCGTTGTCCCATATGGAAGGTCGCATAAAATCATATCAATAGATTTATCTGGAATAATTTGCATAACCTCTAAACAGTCACCCTGTATAACCTTATTAACTATACTGTTGATATCCTGTAGCTGCTTGGGATTCCCATTTAATTCATAGGAAAATTCTTTTTTATTTGTAGTATAATATTTGATTTTTGATTCCGCAACTTTCAATGTTTCAATGTCAACATCCTCCTCTATAATCCTATAGGCAAATTGATCACTCAAGAATTCAGCCAGTAGTTTTTTCTCATCTATAATAAAAAAAGAAGCGATGTTTCTTATTTGTTGTCTTGTTGGCAACCTTTCGTTTCTCTCTATTTTTGCAAGTAGAGAAGAGTCTATGCTTATATTTGCTGAGACATCTTTCAAGCTAAAACCTGCAGTTTCCCTTAATCTCCTAAGGTGCTCACCAAAAGTAATGTTTTGATTTATATTATTCATTATGATTCGATATTTTCAGCAAAGGTAGTAAATAAAACCACAATTGGACAAATTTTGTCCACAATGTTTTCTTTATCTATTTTTCCGGTTTCATTTCCTCATACATTTGATACCAATACACCGCTTTCTCTTTCCATTCCCTATATTCATGTATGAAATATCCGGAAAGAAATGCCGATGCCAGTGTGATAACCCACATAGCAATATACCATTTCAAGCCTTTAGATGGCTGTTTGACTTTTCGGAGCTTATTCTCCATTTCGTTGATGAAGTTCCGGTTCAGTTGCTCAAACTTAGCCGTATCAATTGAAATCCGTCTCTCGTATAGGATATTCACGCTCTCCCTGACTTGGCTTGCCGCTTCATCGTTCGTCTGAGATATTTCCCGAAGTCGGTCGATTTGAGCGGACAGGATGTTATCTACTGTTTCGCGGGAAATATCTTCCTTGCCTGCGAACTTATTTCTTCGCTTGGTAGGTTTATTATTGCTGTCGTCCATAATATCGTTTTTTAGTTTTCTTCTTTTTATGTTTCAATGTATTATCATCTTCTTCAGGACTATGTCCATTGGGAGTAAGCAGATCGGCCAATAGCGAAGCAATACTGGGGCTTACTCCCGAATAGGATTGTTGATTGCCTACATCTTGGTTGTAGTTCTGCTGAACCTGTTGCGAATGGCTCTCTCCCGGTGAAGAAGAAAAGTTCTTGGTAAGCGAACGAAATCCGAACTCCTTTCCGATTTCTGAAGCCTTGAATGTCTCCCCCTCGTAAGTGAACCGAATGCCATAGATCTTGCCCTGTTTATTCTTTGCGGGTTCAATGCTGATACCCTCTTCCTCCAATCCATGCAAAAAGTCCTCTAAACTCGCATTTCTGAATAATTCATAATAAGCAATCTTTTGGAGCTTCTCTTTTGTCTGCTGACGTGCCGGGTCTGCATAGGTTTCCTGATGCTCTTTTTGTTTCTGAACATCTTTGGCAATCGTTAATCCCATTTCACGGCTTATCTCTTCCGCTATTTTTGCCGAACGATTACTCATAAAGGTGGTGTCGAATACTTTACTATCAACCCCGATACGGTTTGCTATCAAATGGATATGCGGTTTTCCGGTGTCTTTATGGGTACAGGCTATCCATTGATTATTCAGCAACCCCATTTTATTGGCGAATGTCCGAGCAATCTTAATCATATCTCCCGGCTTTAGCTTGTCTATATCCTTTGGAGATATGCCTATCTCGTAACGCATATACTTGTTTTTACATCGGTAGTTGTGCTGATTAACCATTTCAAACTCCCGGAGAATGTCGACAGGCGTATCACTCTCAATCATGTTCCTGCCGACTATCTTATCCAGTTTGCCCTCACGCAAGGCGTATTCAATCGCATTGCCTCCGTGTGCTATCGCTTTTCCTTTTCCAATCATACGCTTAGAAGAATCGGTTATACAATTGCCGGGATTGTTCCAGATACTCCGCAATGGCAACGACTAATTGCGGGTCTTTGTTTCGTATCAGGTTGGAGAGCCGGGAAATGGCATTATTATGTTCTTTCAGTTCCCGGAAGTATGCTATTTCTGTCGGGCTTAGCTTCGGGCTGGCAAGTATCCGACCGGTCAGGCATTGCTTCCGACAATACTCGGAAAGGCTTACCCCCGACCTTTTAGCCATGCCCTCGATTCTCTCTTTTTCTGATTTAGTACAACGAAATTTTATATAGCTATTTTTCATTTTTATCTGATTATATGAATTAAAAACTGTCGAGAGCGAAGCGATTGCAGTTCCCCCGCCAGCGAAAGCGGTTCAGGCGGCAAGCGCAGTTTGTGGTAACAAACTGACGTCTTGCAATGCACTTCGCGCATAGGGTAGCACTACAACCCGCGCCCTTTCTTTCTCATTGGAATCTGCCGTTTAAATGAGGAGACGGCATTGTTCTCTCCGACCTCTTTTTTCGGCTTGGACTTATCCCGCCAGTAATCGTTCAGGTCTTTATGGTTTCGATAGAAAACAGACTGGTCGATTACTTCTTTACCTACCGGGCTTAAACTCTGAACAGCCCGCTTTCCGGCTTCATCGTTATCAAAGAAGGCGTGTATTGTTTGGTGGGTTTGAAGAAACGGAATCGCTTTCGGAAGATTGGCGATTGAGTTTAATATCGCCGAATCGATTTTTGGCGAAACATTCTGTTTTAATGAGAGATAAGAGAGAAAATCCATAAAACCCTCGAATACCATAACCGAATTGCTACCGTTGTTTATAATCGTGATATTCTTCGGGGTGGTACTTCCTTTGAAATATCTGTTCCGGAGCTCCCAGCCTCCGGCATCGTTCCGAAAGCCAACAGCAAAATAAGGTTTGTCCGCAATGGAATAATGGACTTCCGAACAATGGTGCTTTGCAATATCGGTATCTATACCACGCTCTTTCAGGTAATCAAGTAAAGCGGAATGATTGAGCGGTTGTATATCGGTAATGGTTAGTGCCGATTCTCGGTTTGTCGGTTTCGAAGAAACCTCCGGAATGTTATTCCGATGAAAGGAAAAAGAGTTTTCCAACTGCCGGAATGCTTCTGCCAGCGAACAATTCTCTAATTTCATCACAAGGTCAACTATTGAACCGCCCTCATCCGCTCCGAAGTCGTACCATAAATCTTTGTCGTAATCGACTTTGAAACTCGGGTTATTGTCATCCCTCAAAGGAGAGATATACATTCCATAATATCCCCGGTCTTTTACGGGATGGATTCCTTTATTATCAAGGTATTGTTTTATACTGATATAATTTGAATTTTTCATTTTCTTATTTTTTAGCTGTTTTACTTACTACATAAGTCAATCTGTTTATCACGCTGATAATCAATTATATTTATGTAGTATGATTCTTTTCTGTAGTAACTACTACTTTGTAGTAAGGTAGTAGGATGAGAGTAAGATGCGGATTTTGCTTCTTACTACGTCTTAATCCCTTTTCTTTCATTGGAATATATAGGATTGTAGTAAGGTAGTAAGAAGAATAAGCCATATCTGTATTTCTATATATCACGGTCGTAGAATGGATTCGGCATGATTTTCTTTATCCGGTAGCATTGAATCGGATTAGCTCCTTTCGTCAATCGTTTGGATAGTCGGTCAAATTCCGCTTTACGCAAGGCTTCCCCCATTCGCTTTTCGGACATCTTGACCAAAGTATATGCCTGTAAGTAGCTTAATACCTCAGAAGTCGTCATATAACATTCTTCATCAGCTTCCGGCTTCTCGAATCCTTTCAATAGCATTTCATATTCGGCCGTCTGTACATGGAATTGTTGGCTGAGCCTGTGCAGTTCCGCGATCTCTTCCTCGACAAACCAATAACGATAGCCGTTATCCAGTAGCCACATCACTTCAGAGAATACATTATCCATATTGATTTGTTCCGCTGTCTTGATGTCGATGCTGAGAACCTCGAACGGTAAGAACCTACGGCTTCCGGTCGGGTCGGTTAGAAAATCATTACCGTTGACCGATGCCATAAAGCTGGCTAAATGAGGGTATTCTTCGATATACACATCATAAGGTCGACGGTATTTAACTGCCGGAGTCGTTATCAGGTTCTTCAATTCGTTTTCATCCCGCTTGTTCAAGGCTTTCAACTGGTCATCGATATTGATAAACAGGTATTCGGCAATCATTGTCAGTACATCTTTATTCTGCGGGTCTATCTTTCCGGTAAACAGATAGCTTTTTAACGACTGCGGGCAGAGATGGTCTAACCATGTTGTTTTGAACCGCCCCTGCTCTCCAGTCAAAACCAAACAAGTATGGTTTTGACAGCCTACATCTTCTAGCGCATTGGCACTCACACCCATTAACCATTTGGTTAGGTATTCATTCCATTTTTCAGGGTTGGCGGTGGTTACGGTCTGCGCTAATTGAGAAATGTATTGGTTTTTGTCAGGTTCAAGACGTGGTAATTGCCGAAAATAGTCTTTTACTGGATGCACCTTTGGCGAAAAGTCACTTTCAAGAATGGTTCGGATGTTCTCTGCCGATGTAGAAATGCCCAGTTCGGTATCAATCCGCCGTTTGAACGAATTGAGGGCAAACTTGGTAACAGGCTGAAACGGATAATTGCTGTTCTTTATTCGATACTCCGGTTTGGATTTTATCACATTGAAACGGAAATCGTACTTCTCCTGAAAGTGTGCCTCAATCCGTTCGTTCTTGGATTGGCGGACGGAAGAATCTGTTTTCTTTTTCATCGGAATCAAGATTCTTCTGTCGTTCTACATCGGTTTAGGATAAAGTTTAGAATCTCCTCCTTATTATAGAAAATCAACTTTTCGCCGAAACGGTATTCTTTATAATGACCGAGTCGGGCATATTTGCGGACGGTAGGCGCAGAGGCTTTCAGAAGTTTGGTTGCCTCTTTCATCTTGATTAGGTTACTCATCGCCTTATCAACCGGCGACACTTGCTCTTCAGGAATACTGTTCTCAACAGCTTCCTCATTTTCTGAATTTCTCCAGAATTGATAAAATTTCTTCTTCATCTTTCGAATAATTTACGTTAATCGGAAGACAAATGTATATAACAAAATCTCTATAAATAAGCAACTTGCGCTATCGGGACAACATAGGACAACCTCTCACAGAATGGGACAAGTCCACTTGCTATGACAAGAGTAAAATAAGGAGGATAAATAGAAAATAAGGGGAGAATATCAGGCTTTAACCGATAGGTTTTCCATATCCTTTTTGATGATGGGAGTCACTTTCTCAAGCCCGATTTCGGAATAGAATTCCCGGATAGTATCCAAATGCTTTAGAAGAGTTTTGCTATCTACGTTACTACGGTTCAATGAGGGATTGGCGTGTAGTTTCGTATCGGACGGAGCTATTTTTTCTCCGATAAGCGTTTTCCATGCTAGTAATCTATCTTCGGGAGTGTATGCCGGGATAAGTTCCGAAGCTAATAGATAGCCGAAAATACGGTCACCTAATTGCTTACGACCTTTTATAGAATAACATTTGAGAATTTTATCTTTTACTACTTGTATCGTATCTTCTTTTGTTAAGTTGTTGATTTGTGTAAGAGGAGATATGCCATATAATATGGATTTTATAGCTTCATCAGATATATCATCCTGCATGAATAGCTTCTCTACTTCTTCACGCTTATTTCTTATTATCTCAGCTATATGTTTTTGTTCTCTACCTGTTCCAAAAAGCAAATTAAAAAAAGGAATGATGCTGGATATCTTTAGCACCGTATTGGTTTCTTCGGAAATTTTAGCACAGTCATCTAAAAAAACGCTTAAGTCTGTTATTTTTCCCTTGTTATATTGCAACTTAAAACTGGCATAATAGAATTTTAGGATGGAAACATCAGATGTTCCCAGCAAATTCTCATTATACATTTTACGATACCTACTCATATAATCCCAAATTGGATTCACAAAAATAAGCAGTTTTTGTGTAATTACCAGTAATTACCCATGAGGATTATGCTGTTTCCCCTAAAAACCATAAATTATTCGTAAATTGCAGCGATTTAAATTCTTAGAACAATATGGGAAGGAAGAAAACAAATGACAGAGTCCCTACTTATGATAAACTATTAGTTCCGACGCTGAAAGCCTTGAAACTATTAGGTGGCTCCGGTTCTATCGAGGAAATTAATGAGAAAGTATATGAGATAGCTAATCTTGACGAAGAAACATTAAGTATTCCTCATAAAGAGGGTGGAATGCAAAGCAAAGTTGATTATAGACTTGCTTGGGCAAGAACCTATCTTAAGAAGTATGGATTGATCGAAAATTCATCAAGAGGAATCTGGGTGTTGATAAATAATGATATAAATCCAGATTCCTTCAAATCAAATGAGATTGTAAAAAAGGTAAGGGCTGATGATAAGAGGGATGAAAAAGAACTTATTCCCTTAGATAAATTAGATACGGTTGTTGAAGACGAAACTGATGAATTAAATTGGAAAGAAAATCTCTTAAAGGTTGTTCAAAGTATTGAACCATCAGCATTCGAGAGACTTTGCCAAAGAATATTAAGAGAAAGTGGATTTGTTCAGGTTGAAGTTACTGGAAAATCCGGAGATGGAGGCCTTGATGGTAAAGGCATTGTCAGACTAAATGGATTTCTAAGCTTTCATGTTTTCTTTCAATGCAAAAGATTTAAGGATTCAGTAGCATCAAGTTATATTAGAGATTTTAGAGGAGCAATGCAGGGAAGAGCTGATAAAGGATTGTTTATAACCACTGGAAAATTTACACGTGAAGCATTAAAAGAAGCATCAAGAGATGGTGCGCCTCCAATAGATTTAATAGATGGTGATTTGTTGTGTGAGAAATTGAAGGAATTTAATCTTGGGGTTAAAACTGAATTAATAGAAGAGGTAACTATCAATCCTGAATGGTTTGAAAAAATTTAAGCTAATAATCTGATATACGATGATGAAAAAAGAAGATAAGAAAATATGTTTTGTGATATCCCCCATTGGAGAGGGAGGTTCTGAAACCAGAACCCGTTCGGATCAAATATTAAAACACATCATTACGGAACCAGTATCGCAATTAGGATATGAAGTTATTAGGGCTGATAAAATCTCTGAACCAGGAATTATTACAACCCAAATTATTGAATACATAGTAGATGCAGAGCTTGTAATTGCAGATTTAACTGAACATAATCCAAATGTGTTTTATGAATTGGCAATTAGGCATGCAATGAGGAAACCACTCGTCCAAATAATAAGAAAGGGTGATATTATCCCTTTTGATGTTGCCGCGACAAGAGTAATACAATTTGACCTCCTTGATTTGGATAGCGTTGCAGCTGCAAAAGAAGAAATATCATCGCAAGTAAAATCTATTGAATCTATTGAAACAGGAGGTAACGAAGTTCAAAACCCTATATCTGTATCCTTAGACTTAAAGGTTTTGAAAGAAAGTGGAGACGCAGAGGAGCGGTCTTTGGCTGATATTGTTGAAGCAATTTCCGACTTACGATTAGCCGTTGCTGGTATAGATAAAGGATTACAGTCCTCTAAATTAACGGAAGAGTTGAAAACTAAGATAGAAGCATTACCTTCTTTAATTGATAATAGATTATATGACCCCGAAAGAAGGAGGCGAAGGAAATTTCATCCAATGATGTTAGATTAAATAATGCATATGGAAATGAAAGAAGAAAATCCAGCCATAAGTTTTTTGATGATGATTAGCTTATTCAAGGATGATTTTCCTTGGATATATGAGATTGGGCTTGAAACTTATAAGGTTCTTAAATCTTCAAAATCCAAATCAGAAAAAGAAAAATCTCTTAAAACCTTCGAACGCTCATTGGAGATGCTTGGACATCCAATGTATAGGGAAATATTCGGTAAATCAGAAGAATTATATATGTTTAGTAAAGATATGAGGCATTATACACGCCGTTATTTGGAACGATATTATCAAGAAGAACTGAAATAATTTCCTAAATTAACTTGTTCTGCTAATATTTCCCTGTGTTGCACAATGGCGGGAAAGGAATGGGACAAATGCGAATTTGCAACACAAATGCAATACAGTAAAAAACAAAAGCCTGTCAATCAATCGATTAACAGGCTTTTCTGCGGTATGGACGGGACTCGAACCCGCGACCCCCTGCGTGACAGGCAGGTATTCTAACCAACTGAACTACCACACCGTTTGCAAATCGTTTTCGATAGCGAGTGCAAAGGTAGTTATATTTTTAAAACCTGCAAATATTTTGCCGTATTTTTTCACTTTTTCTTACACTCGTCACAGAAACTGATTACTACGTATTGGCTCCCTGTCCCGGCTTTAACCATTGATCGAACCACCGGAAAAATTCGCGCTGAAACAAAATTCCGTTCTGCGGCTTGGAAATCCAGTGATTTTCATCGGGAAAGATCAGCATACGCGAAGGAATATCCCGAAGTTGTGCCGCGTTGAATGCCATCATTCCTTGTGACGCCAGGATCCGATAATCAAGCTCGCCGTGTGTAATCATAATAGGCGTGTCCCATTTATCCACAAAGCGATGAGGGGACGTAGCGTATGTTTTCTGCGCTACTGCATTTAATTTATCCCAATAAGGCCCTCCCATATCCCAGTTGGCAAACCACATCTCTTCGGTCTCGAGATATTGCGCTTCCAGATTAAAAATTCCCGCATGCGACAAGAATGCTTTAAACCTCTTGTCGTGATTACCGGCAAGCCAGTAAACGGAAAAGCCGCCATAACTTGCCCCGGTACAGCCTAAGCGGGTTTCATCAACATACGGTTCTTGAGCGAGAGCATCGATGGCGGAGAGATAATCTTTCATGTTCTGCCCACCGTAATCACCGCTGATCTGTTCGTTCCATTCCTGTCCGAATCCCGGCAATCCACGACGGTTGGGCGCTACCACAATATATCCGTTGGCAGCCATCATTTGCAGGTTCCACCGGTAAGACCAGAACTGGCTTACCGTGCTTTGAGGACCGCCCTGACAATACAACAATGCCGGATAAGTCTTTGTAGAATCGAAGTCAGGCGGATAAACTACCCAGGTCAACATCTGTTTCCCGTCAGTAGTCTCAATCCAGCGCTCTTCCGTTTCGCCCATGGTCAGCTGCTCCAGGATGTGTTTGTTCTCAAACGAAATTTCAGTGGCTTGCCCGTTGGTAAGTTCAACGGAGTATATCTCGTCGGGTTGCGACATGGAATGGCGTTTTGCTATAAGCTTTCCGTTTCCAAGCGCAACGGATGCATAGTCGTGCTTGCCTTTGGTTATTGGCGAAATCTGTTTCGACCGGATATCGGCAGAGAACAGCTGCGTTTTGGCTTCAACGCAAGCCACCAAATAAAGGGTTTTATTATCCGTGTTCCAGATAAATGCATCGGTATTGTAGTCGAAATTCTCCGTCACATACGTCTTATCACCCGTTGCCAGGTCCATCACAAACAGCCTGTTTTTATCGGCCTCATATCCGTCACGCTCCATGCTTTGCCAGGCAAGTTTTGAACCGTCGGGCGAAAACTGCGGATTCACATCGTAACCCATCATTCCTTCGGTCATGTTTGTTGTTTTTCCGCTTTCCACATCGTAAAAAAAGATATCGGAATTGGTGGAAACGGCGTATTCCTTTCCTGTTTTTTTACGGGAGGTATATGCGATGGTTTTCCCATCGGGGCTCCAGGCCAGTTGTTCTATCCCGCCAAAAGGCAGCATGGGGGCCTCATAAGGCTCATCCTGGAGTAAATCAATAATGTTCGATACTTTATCGTCGCTGAAATCAGCCACAAACGTGTGCGGGATTTCTTCCACCCAACTGTCCCAATGCTTGTACATCAGGTTATCCACGATCCTGCCCGATGCCTCCGGCAAATCGGGATGCTTATCTTTTATGGCCTCCCCCACTTTTACGTTCTTGATGAACAGCACCTTTTTATTGTCTGGCGAAAAAACAAAACCAGTTATTCCTTCCTCCACATCGGTTATCTTTTTCATTCCGCTACCGTCGGGATTCATGATCCATATTTGTGATGTCCCGCTTTCGTTGCTTATGAACGCGACCTTCTTCCCCCCCGAGATCCATTGCGGATTGCTCTCTCTGGCATTGGTGACTGTTAATTGTTTTTTATCGCTCCCATCAGTATTCATCACAAAAAGTTCGGGATTGGTCTTGTTCTGTTTAATATCGACGTAGGTAACCTGATAAAGTATTTTCGACTTGTCCGGAGACACTTCCACACTTCCTATACGTCCAAAACTATACAAAACCTCCGGGGTTATTAACCCATTCTCCACTTTTATTTTTGATCTCCCTATAGCTTCCCCCAGGTTCTTTGAATCAGTATCCGATTTCTGTTCGTTGTTACATGAGAGTAACAGTCCAGTCGTTGCCATTACCATAATAAAAAACGATTTTAGTTTCATAGAATACTTGTTTTTTGCCATTTGATTTTTAATCTGAAATCTTTTCAACAATTCTCCCATCCATCATATGAATGGTTCGATCTGTAATGGATGCCAGTTGTTCGTCATGTGTTACAATGATAAACGTTTGATTTAGCTGGCTGCGAAGTTCAAAAAACAATGAATGCAGTTCGGCTTTATTATCGGTATCAAGGCTTCCCGAGGGCTCATCGGCAAAAACGACTACGGGATCGTTTATCAGTGCGCGGGCAACTGCCACACGCTGCTTTTCTCCTCCGGATAGTTCAGCAGGCTTGTGTTCCATTCGTTCACTCAGCCCCATCATAGCCAAAAGTTTTTTTGCTTTTTTCTCCGTCGCACCCTGCTTCATGTTACCGATCAGTGCGGGTATCATAACGTTTTCCAAAGCCGTAAATTCCGGCAGAAGTTGATGGAACTGAAAAACAAACCCGATATTCTTGTTACGAAAATCCGCAAGTTTTTTCTCGCTGAGTTTACTCAGGTCGTTGTTGTCAATTAAGATTTTCCCGGAATTCGCCTTTTCAAGTGTGCCCATTATCATCAACAACGTGGTTTTGCCCGCGCCGCTGGGGCCCACAATCGATACGATTTCCCCTTTATTTACTTCCAAGTCGATCCCCTTGAGCACCTGAAGATCGCCAAAACTCTTGTGTACCTGTTTAACGTTTATCATTCGAAACATTATTTCTAAATCCTGTGCGAAGATAGCAAATTACTCTGTTTTATTGAATTCAATAGGGTTACAAGAAAAAATCGTTAGTATTTATTAACTAAACCTCACCGTCGGATAGCTATTGCATGGCTTATATTTGCAGAGCAACTCACCGTAAGGATGGACAGCTACAGGTTGTCCGCTTTCTTTATCTAAAAAGGATCGCATATGAAAAAGCTGTTTGATTTCAGGGAAGAATATAAAACCGGAGAATTGAATGAATCGGGGGTGAAAGCAAACCCGATGGAACAATTTCAGTTGTGGCTGCAGGCGGCTATCGACTCGAAAATACCGGAACCAAACGCCATGACTATTGCAACATGTACCGCAAATGGAAAACCTTCCGCCAGGGTAGTGTTATTAAAAGAAATAAATAAAAGCGGGTTTGTCTTTTTCACCAATTATCTTAGCCGGAAAGGCAGGGAGTTACTCGAAAATCCATTTGCCGCACTTGTTTTCGACTGGCATTCCATCGAACGCCAGGTCCGCGTTGAAGGACGGGTAGAAAGACTTCCTGTTCATGACTCCGATACATATTTTAACGAGCGTCCCCGAGAAGCACAAATCGGTGCCTGGAGTTCACAGCAAAGTAAAATATTAAATAACCGTGAAGAGTTGGAACAACGTCAAGTCTCTTTCGAAGAAAAATTCAACAATCGTAAAATTTTCCGCCCGTCCAATTGGGGAGGATTTATTCTTCTCCCCGCAACTATCGAATTCTGGCAGGGACGTCCAGGACGATTGCACGACAGACTTGTTTATCTTAGGACAGAAGAAGGGTGGACGTTGCACAGACTGGCACCTTGAAGTAGCGCCTGCTTCAGCTTCCCATGAATACGAAAGCGTCGCCTATAGGATAAATCAGTCAACATGTATGGACATATATTAAATCGACTACAGGTATTTTTTCGGAATTCTTTGTTTTTTATTTACTTTGCAGAAAAAAGATGAAATTGAAGATAGACCGAAGTAGCCCTGTTCCTTTGCACAGACAAGCAGAAATGCTTCTTCGCAATTTAATAACAAAAGAAGAGTACAAAGAAGGGAAAATGTTGCCCAATGAAGTAGAATTGTCTGAACAATTAAAAATATCGAGAAACACATTAAGACAATCCATCAACACCTTGGTCACGGAAGGGTTGTTGATACGCAAAAAGGGCGTAGGGACAAGAGTTGCCGAAAAGAATTTATACAGCGAAGCTACCAACTGGCTGAGTTTTTCACAGGAAATGAAAGTATTGGGAGTGAAAATTGAAAACTTCGAACTACACATCAGCAAACAGGCTCCCACTGAAAATGCCAGGCAGTTTTTTGAAATCACTAACCAGGTGAAGGTCCTGCGTTTAGAGAGATTGCGCGGCAAAGAAAATTTCCCTTTTGTCTATTTTCATTCGGAATTTAATCCTAAAATCAGAATGGATGGTACGGAGAACTTTAACCGGCCATTATACGAAATATTGGAAAATGATTATAATATTATCGTAAAAACATCAAGAGAAGAAATCCGGGCATCCGGTGCCAATCCATTCATTGCTGGAAAATTAGAAATTGAAGTCGGAGATCCAATCCTTATCCGTAAAAGATTTGTAAGCGACATAAACGATCTGCCAATAGAATACAATATCGGTTGGTACAGAGCCGATTCATTCAGTTATAAGATTGAAAGCGTCAGAGAGTCCAGATCTTTTTCTTCCAATTTTTAAGCCAGACCTCATCCATTAAAAAAACATAAAAAACACAAAATAAGATTCAACAGCAGAGATATTGATTATTTTTGCACCCGAAGCATGTTCATACATACGATGAAAAACCCAACATATACTATAAATATGAACCGGAAAAGAAAAAGCAATTACGATAAGCGTCCTGCTGTTACAATCGGGAAAGGCTTTATACTTGAAGGGTGGAAAAGCATTTCCTCTTTCGTGAGCGGGAAGGTAGAACATGCGAAACTGCTGACGGTCGACTGCTATACAGGCGTTTACTATGACTTATTAAAATCTAAGCTGCAAGAAATCAATAATGCACGGCTTATCGACACATTGGAGATCTTTAAATCCGAAAATGAAATTAACGCATTGACCGAGCAGTTTTTAACCGAAGACATTCTTTTTGGCTTCTATTCCAACCTTTCCATCAGCGATTATTTCGATGAAGAGAAACTCCGTTTTGCCAGGGAAAGTATTGAGCAGGCATCGGGTACTGTGATCGTCTTCGGATATGGGGCACAATATGTAACAACAGGCGACATCAACATTTACGCAGACATGCCCCGATGGGAGATCCAGCAACGGATGCGAAGAAAGGAAGTGAACGGCCTGGGTGTGAACAATAAAGAGGAAACTTTTTCTCTTCAATACAAACGCGGCCTTTTCAACGACTGGAAAGCACTGGACAAGCACAAAAAAACAATCTATGACACCGTTGATTTCTGGCTCGACACAGTCAAAGTTGATCTGCCCAAACTAATTGACAAAGAGACTTTCTTCAAGGGAATGGACAAGGCGGCAAGTTCTCCTTTCCGGTTAGTACCTTTTTTCGATCCGGCACCATGGGGTGGACAATGGATGAAAGAAGTGTGTGATCTGGACCGTTCGGTGAGTAATTTTGGTTGGTGTTTCGACTGTGTACCCGAAGAAAACAGTTTATTGTTAAAAATTAACGACATTGAATTCGAGATGCCTTCGGTTAACCTGGTGTATACGAGAAGCAGGGAGTTGCTTGGAGACCCTGTCGAAGCCCGCTTTGGCAAAGAATTTCCTATCCGGTTCGACCTTTTGGATACCATAGGAGGTGGCAACCTCAGTTTGCAGGTACACCCAACGACCGAATACGCCCGGGAAAACTTCGGCTTGGCATATACACAGGATGAAAGTTATTACATTATGGATACCAAAGAGGATACTTACGTGTATCTGGGCCTTAGAAACGACATAAATCCCGATGAAATGGTGACCGATCTAAATAAAGCTCAGCAAGATCCTTTTTTTGTGTTTGATGTGGATAAATACGTGAATAAAGTTCCCGTAAAGAAACACGATCATTTCCTTATACCCGGAGGGACCGTACATTGTTCGGGAAAAGACACATTGGTACTCGAAATCAGCTCAACACCCAATCTTTTTACTTTTAAGCTCTGGGACTGGCAACGGTTGGGACTCGACGGAAAACCACGCCCGATAAACGTAGATCGGGGCAAAAAGGTTATCGTGTGGGGAAGAGATACCGGATTTACCTACCGTGAACTGGTGAATAAAGTGAAAATTCTGAACGATACCGGTACGGTACGCGAAGAGAAAACAGGCTTACATAAAAATGAGTTTATCGAAACCAGGAGGCATATATTCACGGAAAAAGCAACTCACTACACCAACGATTCGGTAAACGTACTAAACCTGGTAGAAGGCGATTCGGTGATTGTGGAGAGCTTAAACGGTGATTTTGAACCTTTCGTTGTCCATTATGCCGAGACCTTTGTTGTCCCCGCTCGAATAAAAACGTATACTGTCCGTCCTTATGGCAACTCCAAAGGGAAAGAATGTATTACCATCAAAGCATCGGTAAGATTTAATGCATAATACAATGAACACCTCAAAGAAATCTAATGTCCTTGCACCCATTGCCGCTTTTTTCGGATTTTTCATCATGGGGTTTGTAGACATAGTGGGTATCGCCACTAATTATGTCAAAAACGATTTCAATCTTTCGTCAGGGATCGCAGGGACACTGCCAATGATGGTATTCCTCTGGTTTGCCATCTTCTCCATTCCCACCGGAATTCTTATGGGAAAAGCAGGAAGAAAAAAAACAGTGCTGCTTGCGCTTGCAACAACCTGTGTGGCAATGATCATACCTTTTCTTTTTTACACGTTTTACACGGTACTGATTGCCTTCATTCTGCTGGGTATCAGCAACACTATTTTGCAAGTATCACTTAATCCGCTTGTAGCAGCCATGTTCAACAAGGAGAAGACAGCCAGTATCCTTACACTGGGACAGTTCATCAAATCTGTTTGTTCCTTTTTCGGCCCTATTGTTGCGGGATTTACAGCCAGCCGGTTTGGGGATTGGAAGCTAACGTTTGCAGTCTTTGCTGCAATCTCCGTGATTTCCGTATTCTTGCTTGCATTTTCCAAGGTAGAGGAGCTTGGGTTCAAAAGCACTCCTGCTACATTTAGCGGCGCATTGGGATTATTAAAAGATAAATTTATTTTCTTTTGTTTTTTATCTATTTTTTTAATCGTTGGATTTGATGTAGGATTAAATGTCTCTATTCCTGAACTTTTGATGAGACATGCAGGACTTACGCTCGAAAATGCCGGTTATGGGAACAGTGTCTATTTTGCTGCTAAAACAACTGGTGCTTTTTTGGGCACGTTCCTTCTGTTGAAAATAAAGCCGATGAAGTACCTGCTCGTTTCACTTTTTGTGGCGCTACTATCTTATTTAGCTCTAATGCTCATACACGAGGTGTGGAGTTTGAGGGTGTTGATTTTTATGCTGGGCTTTGCCGGTGCCAATGTTTTTTCCATTATTTTCTCTTTTGCATTACAACGGTTTCCCTCACGCTCAAACGAGATATCTGCCCTGATGATTATGGGAGTTGTGGGTGGTGCTGTTATCCCCTTTGTCCAGGGTCTGATAAATGACAGTATCAGCTTTACCGCCGCACTTTCCGTCATTTTTGCCTCTCTTTTACTTATCCTGATTTTCACCTTTAACCTGAAGAAAAATGTTCAGTAACGATCCACGAACAGTTTTGACGTTGGATGCCGGCGGCACCAACTTTGTCTTTACGGCAATCCGCGGCAATAAGGAGATAACAGATCCTGTTATATTACCTTCTCATCCCGATAACCGGGAGGTTTGCCTGGAGACGATTGTTAACGGTTTCAGCACAATAAAAAAAAAGCTGGATGATCTGCCTGTTGCCATCAGCTTTGCATTTCCGGGCCCTGCGGATTACGAAAACGGGATAATAGGTGATTTGCCCAATTTCCCCGCATTTCGTGGCGGTGTGGCATTAGGCCCTTTCTTGATTAAGAAATTCGGGTTGCCTGTTTTTATCAACAACGATGGGAACCTTTTTGCTTATGGTGAAGCCCTCGCTGGAGCGTTGCCCGAAATAAACGCCGAGTTGAAAAAGGCCGGAAGCTCCAAGCAATATAAAAACCTGCTTGGAATTACCTTAGGAACAGGCTTTGGCGGCGGGGTGGTTATAAACAATGTATTGCTTTCGGGCGACAACGGTTGTGGGGGCGATGTATGGTGTTCCGCAAACAAATACAACAACGGCTTGGTATCGGAAGAAGGAGTCAGCATTCGTGCTGTGAAAAGAGTATATCGGGAATTGTCGGGTGATGATGCAGAACTCACCCCCAAAGAGATATATGACATAGCGGAAAGCAACAGGAAGGGTAACAGGAACGCAGCTATCGGCACCTTCGAAGAGCTTGGCAGGGTAGCCGGATTCACCGTTGCCGAATCGCTCAACATTGTGGATGGTATTGTGGTAATAGGAGGAGGGATCGCCAAAGCATACAAATATATTTTGCCGGCAATGGTAGATGAAATGAACGGAACGCGCAGCATGCTAAGCGGTAGTGTCTTTCCACGTCTCCAGATGAGGGTATATAACCTTATGAGCGATACGGAAAAGAAAGCCTTTTTGATGGATGAGTCCGTTTGGGTCTCCATTCCCGGTTCAGATAAAAAAATGAGTCATAACACAGGTAAAAAGACAGGCGTAACCGTAAGTAGCTTAGGGACCAGCGAAGCCATTGCTTTAGGGGCTTATGCCTATGCCCTGAGGATGTTGGATTAACTATTTACTATCTGTTTCTATACCCTTTAATAATTTCCAAATGAAAAAAACAGTTGTTTTATTTTATCTGATTTCAATTGCAAACCTTATCCAGGCTCAAATCGTCTGGAATATCGGGGAAAAAGATAAGAATACAGCCGGATTCGCATTGGCCCCGGACAAGTACGCCGACTTCCTGAAAAATGATTTCGGTTGGGAAGATAAATACTTCATCATAGGGTGGTCAAATCCGAAAACTGATTTTCCATACGTTCTTCCCGGGACATCAGATGTATGGGCCGGCTCTCTAAACGGTGCAGGTATTCGAACTCAGGAGATCAACATACTTTTCCGGATGAAAGAAACCGGATCAGGTACCGGTTATAAACTGGTGGTGGACGTCTTGGATGCTCACAGCAAAAACCCGCCTTTACTCAAAATAACCGTGAACGGCCATGTGTATAAAACCGTTTTACCCAAAGGGAAAAGCGATGCGTCGCTCACGGGTGATTACAGTCAAATCACTCCGAATACGATAGAAATACCGCTCGATGACATCATTAAAACGGGTTCAAATACGGTTCAATTAAAGGTAATCGAAGGTTCATGGCTGATTTTGGATGATGTTCGTCTGGAAGGACCGTCTTCGGCCAAACTGGAAACGTTAAACCCTTTCGTATATCTTCGAAACGTAAAAGTTGCCGGCTACCAGCTCAACGAAAAAGCCCAACCGTTATTGATCGATGTGGAACACCTGAAAGATTTGCCTGAACTTACCGTGAGATTAGACGGTAAAACAATCTTAAAGCAAAGGCTGGAAAAGGGGCGGTACAAACTCGAAGCGCCCATGCCGGCGGTGGAAAAGGAAACATTTAGTGTGTACGAGGTTTTGATAAACGGAGATTTGGTTGAAAAAGATACGGTAACACGCACTCCGGAACATATTGTAACACCAGCCGACTATGTGGACACTCATATGGGAACGGCGCACTCCAGATGGATGATCGCACCCGGCTCGTGGATGCCGTTCAGCATGGTGAAACTCAGTCCCGACAACGAGAATGCCGGTTGGCAGGCAGGTTACGATCCGTCCATAGAGAGTGTGGGCGTGTTCAGTCACGTTCACGAATGGACGATGGCGGGCCTGGGGATGTTGCCCGTAAACGGAGCGCTAAAAACGAAAATAGGCGATCAGAGACAAATCGAAAAAGATCCTGAAGCCTACCGTTCCGCAATCGATAAAACTACCGAAAAAACTCCGTTGGGGTACTATGCAGTCAGGCTGACCGATTACGACATTGAAGCTGAACTCACGTCCACCACCCGTTGCAGCTTTCAACGATATACCTATCCGCAGGACAAAGACGGCCGGGTGATGATTGACTTGAAGATCCCTGCCGAATACCGGTATAATATCCTGGATGCATCCGTCAACCAGGTAAACGACTACACCGTTGAAGGATACAGCGTCCAGCAAACCACAAAAGTATGGTCTGCCGATGACAATCAGGACTACACCATTTACTTCACCATTGAATTTGACAAACCGATCAAGCATTTTGGCACCTGGATAAACGATACGATTTTTAGCGATGAAAAAGCAGTAAACGCCTTAAAACCAGATAAGATAGGTTGCTTCGCTGAATTCGACACAAAAACAAACCCGGTCGTTCAGGTACGTACGGGAATCTCATTTGTGGATATGGAAGGTTCACGCCGGAACCTAAGCGAAGAGGTTACAAAACCATTCGGTTGGAGTTTTGATGCAGTACGCAATAACAACCAAAAAACCTGGAACGATATTTTGTCAAGAGTGAATATAGAAACAAACGATAGTCGTGAAAAAACCCGTTTCTATACTAACATGTACCGGGCATTTTGTCGCAATACATTCAGTGATGTGGACGGCAGATGGGTGGATGCCACCGAAAAAATACAGCGACTAAAAGACCCGGCAAATGAAGTAGCGTTGGGATGTGATGCTTTCTGGAACACGTTCTGGAACCTGAACCAGGTCTGGAACCTGATCGCTCCGGAATGGAGCGGCCGGTGGGTTAAATCCCAACTGGCCATGTACGATGCCAACGGCATGCTTGCCAAAGGCCCTGCAGGAATGGAATACATTCCGGTTATGGTTGCCGAACACGAGATTCCGTTGATGGTAAGCGCGTATCAGATGGGAATCCGCGATTACGATGTAGAGAAAATGTTTTCCGCTATAAAGAAAATGCAAACCGTTCAACCTCAGAAAATTGGTGACGGGCTTACAGGAAACCGGGATATAGAGGCTTATCTTAAATACAAATATGTACCTTCCGACCTTGGCCGTTTCTCCAATTCGCTGGAGTATTCGTTTGACGACTGGACGGTTTCCCAACTAGCCAAGGCTTTAGGGAAAATAGATGACTACCATTATTTTGCCGATCGTGGCACATGGTGGAAAAACACCATTGATCCCGAAACCGGTTATGCTCGTCTGCGTAAGAGCGACGGCTCTTTCGAGAAAGATTTTGATCCTTTTGTAACGGGGGTAAACCAACACTACGTGGAAGGAAATGCCTGGCAACTCACTTTTTTCGTTCCGCAGAATGTTCCGGAGCTAGCAAAAATGATTGGCAAAGATCGTTTTCTAAGTCGGTTATCCGAAGGATTCGAAGAAAGTGAAGTGTGGCGATATAACGCTCCCGGTGAGCGTTACGGTGATTTTCCCGTAGTACAAGGTAACCAACAAAGCATGCATTTTGCTTTTCTATTCAATTGGGTGGGCGAACCCTGGCAGACACAAAAATGGAGCCGTTCCATTTTAGAACGGTATTACGGATATGGCTCCGGCGATGCCTATCTTGGTGATGAAGACCAGGGTCAGATGAGCGCCTGGTTTATCATGGCTGCACTGGGATTATTTCAGACCGATGGCGGATGCAACATAAATCCTGTTTACGAAATCGCCAGCCCTTTGTATGAAAAGGCTACCATCAATCTGGAAAATCGTTATGGACGAGGCAAACAATTTGTCATCAAGGCAAACGGTGCATCGCGCATCAACAAGTACGTGCAGTCGGCTAAGCTTAACGGCAAACCGCTAGATAGCTTCAAGTTTCCCGCCGCTGATTTGCTGAAAGGCGGAATGTTGGAGCTCGAAATGGGAGACAAGCCAAACTACAAGTGGGGACTAAAAAAATAAACCTTGTTTATTTCTTCACCGATTTAATTTTCGCAAAATACATCGCGAACGAGCGATACAGAAAGTGCGTCCATTTTCCGAAGGGGACAATGATTAGTGCCCATTGCACCAATACTGTTAAATGAATAATATACAACCACTTGCTGGTTTCAAGGATATTAAAATCGATAAATAAACGTACAAAAAACGCCGTTAACCCCATCAACATTAACCAAATTACAAAAAACCAGTCAGATGGTTTGGAGTTTTTAGTCAACGTTTGCTTCTTCTGAATGCGATCTTTCACAAAATCCGCCGTGATGATAAAAATAAAGGCGCTCTCCAGATATCCAAGAACAATTACAAAAAGGTTTTCGGTACTGAACCAATTCAAAAATACCGTTGTAAACAGCAACGCCAAGTAAGCAAATACCAAAATCATGTGTTCTAGCCACCGGAAATGGTTGCCGTCGCAGTCCCTGGCTCGTTTTTGTGTAAACATGTGCACGAAAAGATCATTCAAGGCGGTAAAATAAGTCTTGAACGGCACTTTCACTCCTGCTTTCACCACAGTGAAGTACCACATACGAAGCAAGTTAGGAATAAATATCACTACAAAAACAGTGGCAATAGCGGTTCTTTCAAACATATGTCCCAAATGAAGCAGCCTTTCCAGTTCCCAATTTACCGAATTGGCAAAGAACAATACACCCGCAAACACCAGTACCATGGCAGTAAGAAATGCCGGCAGGTATTTATAAAACAAACCCGAAAGCCCTGTCCAATCATATTTTGCCGTGAGCCAGCGACGCAAAGACATCATCAGTTCACCGGGATTTGCCGTTTGCGGGCAGTGGGTGGTGCACTCGCCGCAATAGTAGCACTCCCAAGGTTTCAGCGATTTTTTTATCTCATCTTCCAGGCCCAACGCGCTCAGCCGGACCATTTCGCGCGGAAAGGAAATGTCTGTCGTGGATAATGAACATACGGCCGTGCACGTTCCGCAATTGTAACAGGCGTTGAAGTTTACGGAGCCGTATTTTTTCAGTTCTTCCGAAAAGGTTGGATTTAATTTACTTGCCATTATTTCACCAGTTTATACAAATAATATTCATCCCTATCGTCAATTTCTCCCGTTGCCACAACTCCGTACTTGACCAGCGACATCAGGTAATACATAACATCGTGTTTGGGCATTCGCAGCTTTTCCGATAGTTGCGCAATGGTCAGTTCTCCCTCTTTCAAGGTGTCGGTTATGGCTCTTTTTATCCGGTTGAATTCTTTCAGTTCTTCTTTTACGTGCTCGGGGACACCCTGCTTCTCCCGAAGGTACTTCGCAGTTTTTCCTGATTCTGCTTCCATCGTCTTTTTGCTTTTATTCAATAAACTTATACCAATGCATCGATCATGCTCATGATTTCCTCACTCGAGTAATTGACCAGGTTAATGGCATCTGGCGGACAAACCGGCGCACACATGCCGCAGCCTTTACAAACCGAGTTGTTGACCACCGCCACCTGCTTTCCGTTGATTTCCTTTTGTTCGATAGCATCGAAAGGACAGGCTTCGGTACATTTTCCGCACCATGTACACAATTCGGCGTTTACTTCGGCTACAATCGGTTCCGTCTCAAGCACACCTTTGCTAATGTGCGAGTAGGATTTGGCTGCTGCAGAAAGCGCCGAATTCACCGATTCCACAATGTTTTTAGGCCCCTGGCAAGCTCCGGCAATAGTAACTCCGTCGATGACCGTTTCCACGGGACGCAGTTTCATGTGTACCTCATTGAAAAATTTGTCCCTGCCTTTCGGGAGTTTAAACAGGGTTCCGATGGAATTATCGGTTCGTGGAACCATTCCCGTAACCAGGACCACCAGGTCGGCTTCGACTTCCAACTCCTTGTTTTTTGTCAGCACATCCTTAACCTTCACTTTGGTGATGCCATTCTCGGCGTAGACCTGTGGTGGGGCATCTTCAAACGATTGCAGGTAGATATCGCCTTGCTGTAATGACTCGGCATACAGCAATTCCTGTTTCCCATACGTGCGGATTCCGCGGTTGAAATGGAAGTTATAAATGTTGTTGAATTTCTTTTTGGCCTGGATGGCTGCGTGAATGACCGACGTACAACAATAACGCGAACAGTATTTGTTTTCCCCATCAATCTGCCGGCTCCCCACACAGTAAATATAAGCTATACGGCTAACTCTCTTCCCTTTATACTCCAGAAATTTTCCAGAAAACGAATCGATCAGGTGCTTGAAATCAGGCAGCGTGATCACGTTCTCATACGATAAAAATCCGAATTCCTCTTCTTTTGGCAGATAGGAGTCGAAACCGGTAGCAACAACTACGGAGCCGACGTTGAACTCCATGGTTTCGACCGGATCTCCCGCTTGGCATGGCCGCCTACGGACTTTCAGCGTAAAGTTTCCAATGCTACCTTTCGAAGAAATCACTTCCGATCCGGTAAGAATGGTCACGTTATCGCGTTGCAGCAAATCGGAATGGATGCGTTGGGAGAGTTCGCACCCTTTTTCATCGGACATGGCCAAGGAGCCCCACGTAGCGGTGTGTCCGCCTACCCGGTCTTCCTTTTCAATGAGAATCACATGCGTGTTTTTATCGGAAAGCGTGGCGGCGGCCTTCATACCGGAAATTCCCGCTCCGATAACGGCAATTGTTTTCTCCGCTTCAAACTGGTGGGGATACAAGGGCTCCGCATAACGCGATTTGGCTATGGCCGCCTTTACCAGGTGGATGGTTTTTTCGGTTGCCCCGGCTTTATCGTCGGAATGTGCCCAGGATGCCTGCTCACGGATATTGGTGTGGACGTAAGTGTATTTATTCAAATCACCGCGTTCCGTAACGTTTCTAAACGTCACCAAATGTAACTTCGGCGAGCAAGAAGCTACAATGACCCCGTCCAGGTTATGCTTTTTGATGTCCTCAACCATGTCGTTCTGATTGGAATCGGAACAAGCGAACACGGTTGTTTTGGCCAAAGCCACTCCTTTGTCGTTCTCCACCGCCTGACGCACTTTTTCCACATCAACGTAATCGGAGATGTTTCCTCCGCAGTGGCAAATGTATACGCCTATTCTCTCTTTCATGGTTCCTGGTGTTGAATTAAATAACTGATAGCCTCGGACGATGCCGAGCCTGCCGAAAGAATGGAATCGGGAATATCCATGGGTGCGGAAGCTGTTCCGGCAACAAAAACACCGTCAATACTGGTTTTGGAAGGACTTCCCAATAAATCGTCCTGCGCTACAAAATGGAACGGGTCTAATTTCAGTTCGCCACGACCGAACATTTTTCCGACCGTAGGATTGGACTTCACCCCGACAGAAAGCACCACCATATCGTGTTCGGCCTCCTTCACCACCCCCTCGTTGATGTCCTCATAACGAAGGATAAGGTTGCCGTTTTCTTTTTCGGTTATTTTCCCGATCTTGCCTTTCACAAAGTTTACACCCATACCCTTGGCCTGCTGGTAAAACTCTTCAAATCCTTTTCCGAATGAGCGGATATTGATGTAGTAAATCGTCACGTCTGCCATCGGCAACGCACCCATCAACAACTGGGCCTGCTTGATGGAATACATGCAACAGATCTGCGAACAGATGGGATTTCCAACGGTAGCATCGCGCGAACCGGTACAGAGCACGTAAGCAATCCTATCGGGGACTTTTCCGTCACCAGGACGTAAAATCGTATTGTACGGACGTGTAGGCGCAATCTCGCGCTCCATTTGCATGGACGTAATCACGTTTTTGTGTTGCCCGTAGCCGTATCGCGGTATCTGAAGCGGATCGAACAGATTGAAGCCGGTGGCCAGAACAACCGTTCTGACATGCAGTTCATAATATTCGGTCTCCATCGTGAAATCGATGCAATGCGTAGGACAAACTTTCTCACATGCACCGCAGAGCGTACAATTCTCAATATCGATTGCTGCAGCTTTGGGGTTGGCGATGCTAAAAGGAATAAACGCCGCCTTTCGGCCAATCAACCCCGATTGATACTCATCGCGCACACTCACCGGACAGGCTTTTTCGCACAACTGGCAAGCCGTGCAATCCTCCACACGCACATAGCGCGGTTTTTTCGTTACCTGAGCCGTAAAATCGTTTTCTGATTTTTTGACAATAGCAGTCACTTCACTCTCCGTGAAAATGGTAATGTTTTTATGCCGGGCAATTTCCGACACTTTGGGTGTAGTGATGCAGGCCGAACAGTCCAGTGTGGGAAAAACCTTGCTCAGGAGGATCATTTTTCCTCCTAGCGAACGGTCTTTCTCCACAAGCAACACCTTATAACCGGTGTTGGCCAGGTTAAGCGCCGCTTCTCCTCCGGCAATCCCGCCTCCCACAACCAACGCGTCGTAATGGAGCATTTTTCTTTCTTCGTTCATCGAAATCTATGCGTGTAATGTTTTAATCAGATAGTCGTTGAAGCTGCGTATTTGCTTCACGAAAGACTCGCTGCATACCGAACAGATGGCTGCCATGCGCAAGCGTGCCGGATCGATGCCCGATTCTTTCATTTTGTCGTGTGTGACCGAAACCACGTTTCCGGTTTTCTCGGTACAGGTCTCTCCAAAGACACAATCGCTCCCATCGGCAGCAATAAACACGCCGTCGAAACCTTTTTCATAGGCATGCAAGATCCAGCTCGGTTTTATTCCGCTCGAACAAGGAACGGTAATGGTATAAACCGTTGGAGGGTAATGCAACTTGAGCAATCCCGCCATATCAATGGCGGGATCGGATATTTTCTCCGTAGAAAAAACCAATATCCGGGCGTTCTTCTTCATTTCGAAGCAAAAGTTTATTTTTTCTTCATGTATACTTTGAAGTATCCGTTTTCTTCCACCGCACCCAGGTACTCATGACCTTGCTTACCGCACCATTTCGGAATATCCACCTTGGTTCCCTCGTCTGCCGAAAGAATTTCCATCACATCGTTTGAATGGAGGGTACCTATGGCCTTTTTAGCTTCCAGTAACGGGCCTGGACAAGCTGTACCCCGTGCGTCTACCGATTTTGCTACTGTCAATGTTCTTAATTCTTCTGTTGTCATAGTTGTAAATGTTTACTAATTATATATATGTGTCGTTTTTATTCTTCGCTTAAATAAACCATTGCATACTGCTTTCTCCGGCATCGGCGACAAATGTGGTGGCTCCGGCATAACGAAGATGGGGATAATCGATCATTTCCTCTTTCTTGAAACCCATCAGGTTCATCGACATTTCACAAACCGTAATTTCCACACCCAGCTCGGCAGCTTCTGCAAACATCGCATCAAGAGGCATCACGTTTTGTTTCTTCATCAGTCTTTTAATCATCACTGGCCCCATACCGCACATGTTCATGTTCGATAGCTTCAGTTTGTTCCGTCCGTTGGGAAGCATCATCCCAAACATTTTCGAGATTAGGTCTTTTCCTTTTGCCTTTTTTCGGGGATCACGCAACGCAGACAACGCCCAAAAGGAGAAGAAAAGTTTCACTTGTGTATCCATGGCTGCTGCAGCCAGGGAAATAATCATGGCTGCCAGAATCTTATCCATATCCCCCGATACGATGGCAATAGATAACTGGTCTTTACGGGAATCTTCGAGCCTGCCAATTTTTGCCTTCAGGCTTTCCAGTTCCGCCTGGAGCTTCTCCAGGGTCAGGGCATTAATACTTTCCATTTAAAAAGATGTTTTTGAGTGAATTAACTGGAGGCAAATTAAGGATATATTTCTTTAATTATTTGTTTTTTCGGGGTGAACATTCTTACAATATTTTGTGATATATGTCACATTTTTATCTATTTTTGCGGTATGAAAAACGAATGCATCGATTGTGCCTGTGTGATGAAATCATCGAGCACCTTAAAAAACTGCCAGCTTGAGATGCTGGAGAATAACCACGCGGTGGTAAAATTCCGCAAAGGGGATTCCATCATCAAACAGGGTGTTTTCTCCACGAACGTTATCTTTCTTCGGAAAGGACTGGTAAAAATTCACGTCACCGGGCCCTATCGCGAACAAATTGTCCGCCTGATAAAAGCACCAACCTATTTGGGTTTACCCACTACACTGGGTGACAAGATAAATCAGTACAGCGTTACGGCAGTATTGGACTCGGAGGTTTGTTTTATCGACATTGAAGTGTTTAAACGTGTGCTGGAAGAAAACAGGGATTTCTCTTCCTATATCATCATGGAGTTGTCCAAAAGCGAGCTGGAGGCTTATCGCCGATGCGCCAACCGCACGCAAAAACAAACACGCGGCAAGCTTGCTGACGTATTGCTCGACTTTTCCGATACTATTTTTAATTCGGATGAGTTTGTCCTGCCGGTTTCACAATCGGATATCGGGAATTGGGTGGATGCTGGCAGGGAAAGCATCAACCGTGTCCTTTCGGAATTCGCTGCCGATGGTCTTATCGGGATGACGGGAAGAAACGTGAAAATACGCGACAAGAAACTCCTGAAAATGATTAGCCAAAACGGCTAGAAAAAATGGCTATTTTAGAAGATTCAACCCCTCTTTTGCTGACTGGTCGGTTGGAGAGATGATAAGAACAATATTGAAGAGACGCTGGGCATCGTTTTTTTTGTTGAGAAAATATTTTGTCCAGGCGCTCATCAGTGTTGAATAGTAATCGAAAGGATACATGGTTTGCACCAGGTCAAAATATTTTTCAGCCTGTATAAAATCTTTCCGGTAATAATAGATATTTCCCAGTGCATAATTCACTTTTGAGTTTGTCTTATCCAGCGACAGTATTTTTTTATAAACCGTTTCCAGTTCATCTGTTTTCTTTTGTGCTTCCAGCGGATAACAAATTCCCAACAAGGCCTCAACGGCCTGCGGTGCTAAACCGATAGCCTGATTATAAAACTTTTTGCTGCTCTCGTAATCCTTAGCCAGGTAATACAGCCAGCCGAGGCGCAACGATTTGTGATAATCGTATCCGTTCAGGACATTCAATTCCGCTATGGCTTTCTGATAATCGCCCGACGATTCGTATCGATAACTGTCTGCAAAAACCTGAGATGAATTCACTTGTGCTGAAACTGTTGCTGAGAACAACAACAAAAGGATAAACCATCCGCTTTTTTTATTTAAAGGTTCCATGTGAATGCAATATTTAGAAGGTCATTGTTGTATTTATAGGCAGTGTAGCTGATCGCAGAATAAGCATATCCCTCTCTTTGTTGCCACTGGTATCCTGCAGACAGCATGGTGTTCCGGAAAAAGCAGGAAAGGGAAAGTCCGGCAATGGCCTTTACGGGATCGTACGTGTCATACACCAGAAAAGAGCGTTCGGAGACGTAATTCCGGTGATTTCCCAGGCTTACGTTTCCATCGAGCCACAACTGTTTGGTTAACTTTACTCCGAGGCTCTGAGAGAATATAAGTTGAGTGTCCGTCCAGGTATTCTGGTTGTGGATGGCTGCCGCGGCAGTTGTTCCGTAAAAATCAAGATTACCTAACGGATAATAAGTAAGCGATCCCTTTACCTGATACTGGTGCCCGCCCCCAAAATTGGAATAGGTTGCAGCAATCTCGGGTAAAGTGTACGCAAAGCGTTTGTTCAGAAATGCTAGTGCAGAAAATGCCGAAACGGATTTTCCGCCTGAAGTTGTGAAGATTCTCCCGGTTCCCGGTCCGAATCCCTTTCCACTGCCTCCTACAATATAAATAGCTGTTCTATCAAACAATTCAATGAAGTAAACCCCACCTGCAACTCCCCACAAAACATTGCTTTCCGTAAAGAATTCCAATGTCCCAACCAATTGATGCTGCGTGAGCTTGTCGGTTTGTGCAAGCCCGGCGGCTGTATACTGTTCGAAATTCGTGTTATACACTTGGTAGCCGAGTTTAAATCTGGAACGGGTGGAAAGATTAAAGCCCAATCCCAAGCTCGTGAAAATCATATCTCTATATTGATTGACGGAATCGTTTCCCGCAAAATCAGAGCGTATATCCAGTGTATTGTCGTTTGTCATATATCCGCCCGATAATGAAATGTAATCTACGGCCGAAGGCTTGTATCCTATGGTTACCTGCATGTGCGGCGCAAGTGATCTGGCAACGATAGCTGCGTTTTCTTTCTGTCCGCTTAACAGATAGGAGTAGTAAAGACTTTCCTGCAAAATCGGGTCATCGGGGGTTTCGGCGAGCGTCTTTCTGTAGAATTCTGCTGCCTTCGCATAATTTTTCAGTTCGTAGTAGGCAATGGCGGTCCGGTAATTGAGGTAGTAAAAATTAATATGTTGCTCACGGGCCTTCTTACCCGTTTCTATCAGGTTTTTGTAATCCTTGTTGAGGTATTGCTGATATGTGAGGCTGTCTAATTCTCTGCGCAGGCTGTCCTGAGCAACAACCGAAGCCACAACCATGACTATAATTAACGTTACGCCCAATCGCTACATAATTTTTCGTTTTGGAAATGGATTTCAATGCTGTTTTTTAAAACCGTCACCGATGTTTCTTTCCGGCGGTTTTTAAAATGAAACGATACCGTATTTGTTTGTGTCAGGTAAACAACTTTTTCGGGAAAATGCATGTTGTCCACCTCTATCAATTCCGACCGATACTTGATTCGAGTAAAAATTACAAACGGAGCCAACAGGTCCTGGATCCACCTTGTTCCGGTGGGGTGCTCTTTCGTCAGGGGAACGAAGTCCTTCACCGGAATTTCTTTTTCACAGGAAAGCAGGAGTTTAAAGCAACTCCGATAAAAAAGATACAACGGCGACGATTTTTTCCCTTCAAAATCGGTAAAATAGAACATTGTGCCGTCGTTCTCCAGGTAAGCCATCGATTTTGTTTTCCGGCAATATATGTACGTTTTGTTATAAGCATCCGTAGCTACCGGCCACAAAAAATCTTCGCCGTTGTATTTTACACGTAGCAGTTTTCCCGGTTTAGCCTCAAATGCGTCAAGCAACAGACCCGATGCCACTACATTCCAAGCGGTTGAATTTTCCTGCGGAACCTCACCGATACGGAGCACCTGTTTTCCCTTTGCTTTTTCGAAAAAATACCCGATTGGATACGGATGGGTTGCCGCGCCTATTTCCGGCGTCAGCTGCACTTGAAAATGAAGATGAGGCTCCGGAGAGCGTCCCGAATTGCCACATGCGGCGACGACGGTTCCTTTCGTTACAAAATCGCCGGTACGAACCTTGAAACTGTCTTTCTTCAGGTGACTTATCTGTGTATATAATCCGTTTAGATGATTAATAATAATTGTATTGCCCCAATTTTTCCGGGTGTCAACCTGGTTTATCTCATTGTCTCCGGCAATGTTGCTGATTGTATAGACATAACCGTCAGCAGGAGCAAGAACCGGTTTGTTGTAACAGTAGAAATCGTCTTTCTGTGCACACCGGCCAAAACAAGTACTCCCTTCCTCATCCGTAATCACAAAGTCAAGCGCTTTTCCCCAGGCGCCCAAATGCGTGATAGCTCCGTCGTAGCCCTGGCTGACCGTCCATTTGTCTAAAAATGGGAGCTGTATCTTAAACAAGGTTTCCTGTCCAAAACGTTGCATGTAATTCACATTTTTGTACACCGTTTTTTCAGGATTATAGTATTGTATGTAGGGAAATACAAAGAAACGGTTCAGGCTCCGCTGCCTTAGGATAAACAACACCAAAATCGACAACAGACTGAATGACAAGGTGTATAAAGATAATCCCATGCTTAAGATAAGGTTTTCGATACCTGTATAACAAAGGAAAAGCACCGGGGTAAGCCCGACAACCAACAAGTAACTGTACGCGTTGGGAATAATAAAAAAACTGCCGATAGCCATTCCCCAGAAAATATAATTCACCCCGGCCAGGTTTTGGGTCAGCTGCTGAATATCCACTCCCATCATTTTGCTTGTCACAAAAGCAAAGAAAAATCCCAGAAAAGCCACTGTCGATTTAATTCTCGAATGAAACAGCAACGCAATTACAACAATCACCCCTACTAAAATGCTGTCGGTAAAGAAAATTGAGGCCATCGTCTTTAAGTAAAAATAGAGCATCTGCGGGATTTCGGTATTATCGAAAAAGTGCACGGCATTATACCAGGGAACTTTCATCTGTTCTGCCAGAACAATTGTAAAACGGTCGAAAGGGAGAATGGGCTGGATATGGGTAAATGTTTTAAATGAAAGGTCAACTACAAACAACGTGAACACAAACGGAAGAGTGAGGATGGGAACTTTGTATTTGGATAACAGGGTTTCAAACCAGATCGTCAGCATAAATCCCAAAATAACAGAAAAAAAGAAAAGCACAAACAGCGCCGGGTTCACGTGAAACTTATATACCATACTGATCCCGATAAAAACAGCGTTGAAACCATATAGCCCGGTTCTGATTTTTTCTTTCGAGAAACCGAGCAGGTGCGCCATCAGGTTGGTCAAGACCACCGCAGTAAGCCCACCCAATCCCAACCGGTAATCGAGCATACTGACCGTCAGTAAAATGACGGCGTACCATCTATCCTGAGAAAAGAATATCTGGGCATAGCTGTTGATCGTGCCATTCAAGTGCAACTCACCGATGGATTGAATCTGCGATTTCATTTACCAATCCTTTTTACACTTTACAACTTGAAAACTTTCAGGTGATCGGGTACGTTTTCGTTTTCCACGATAGTTTCCACGGTTTCGTTTTTCCGGATTAAATGCACCTTCCCGGTGGTGTCTATCATAACTACATTCGGCCGAAGCGTGATAAACTGCATCCATTGTGTCATGTTGTATGCACCTACTTCGTGAACCACCACACGGTCACCCTTCTTCAGCAAAGGCAGGCTCACACTTTCACGAAGGCAATCGATATTCATACACAACGGGCCATAAAGCGCCATTTCTTCGGCATGCTGCGTAAAATCCTGTGCGGGCGATACCCGATGATTGTACCAGAATGAGGTAAACATGATGTTTACACCGATATCGAGAACGGTTGCCCGCCTACTGTCAGCCAGACGTTTCGTAGCCAGGACTGACCCCAGCAGGTACCCGGCCTCGTCGATCAACGCCCGCCCTGTTTCGAGGATCAACAAGGGTAATTCATCGGGTTTGAAACCAAAATGCAAAAGGGTGTTCACAATAGCCTCGGCATAATCATCAAAATTGGGAATTACATCAACACCCTGCAGGTAAGAGCCCTTCAGCGTGTTCGAAGAACAAAATCCGCCACCCATGTCCAGGTACTTGACTTTAACACCGGCAGTGTTTGCCGTAGCTTGTGCCAACTCACACATTTTCCGGGCAGCAACCGCATATGCGTTTGCCGTAAGCATATAGGTACCGATGTGACAGTGCAGGCCTTCCAGTTCGAGGTTTTTCTGTGTCACAATCTTCATGATAGCATTCCATGCCTGTCCGGATTCATAATTGAATCCGAACCTGTCCCATTGTGGATAAACACCCGTATCCATATTTACACGAATGGCTACGCGTGCGCTGTAGGAGGTCCCTTCCAGCATCTCGATAAGTGAATAGAGTTCATCGAAATGGTCGATATGGATAAGCGAACGGTTTTCGACAGCCTTTTTCAAATCTTCCACCGATTTATCAGGGCCGTTGAAAATGATAAGGTTACCCGGCACTCCGTTGCGTAGCGCTTTTTGGTATTCAAATCCTGATACCACTTCCGCCCAGCTTCCTTCCTGATGAAAAACGTTGCAGACCGCATCGAGATAGTTGGTTTTATAGCTCCAGGCAAACTGCACTTTCGGGTAACGCATTTTAAACGCCTTCAACGCACGTTGATAGGTTTGACGGATGGTTTTCTCGCTGATCACAAACAAGGGTGAACCGTACTGATCCATCAAGTTGTTTACGGAAACACCATCGATCTGTTTTACGGGTGTGTACTCGGTTCTGCTGCCGAATTTATTGAGTAAGCCCGTATTCAGTTTTTGAATGACAGGGCGTTCATAGGTAGGTTTCATCTTTACATTTCCCCCGTTGTTGAAATTTTTTCAAATTCCGTAATATCCACAATCATATCGTAAGAATAGCGGATGAACATTTTCCCGCTTTTATATCCGGCAAATGGTTTTACCTCTTCACCCAGCGCCATTTTCACCAATGCTTCGGCGTGGTTTTGCCCGCATCCGTTTGCCAGGTAAACCCAGGCTGGAAAACGCGGATTCATCTCCAGCAAATAATATTCATCTTTCTTGGTTTTGATAAACTCCAGCTCGCAGCCACCGCGCCATTTGCTGTTTTCAATCACCCGGCGTGTAATTTCCATCAGCGTATCATCTTCCAGCGAAATGCCCGACCACGCTTTTCCTTTGTCGGTGATGTAAAGCTTCCGCATCGGCACGGCACCGATACAGTTGCCATACCCATCACCAATGGCGGTGACGTTCACTTCCGTTCCGGTCACAAATTCCTGAACAATCACCGGGTAACCCCACTTGGACACTATCTTGTAAAAACCAGCGCTTGCCTGTTCGTGAGAAGAAGCAACGTATGCGTCGTAATACCTGCCTTTGATAACCATGGGATAATCCAAATCGTCTTCGAGCTTTTTCAATTCCGAAAGCTGATTTATCATATGGCTTTTCGGCACCCTTACGTTGTATTTTTCGCCAAATTTATTCAGTTCCGATTTCTGTCGTTCTTCAAACGATTCGTGAGAAGGCAGAAACGTGGCAATGTCCAGCTCCGATTTCAATTGCTGTTGTATCTTGATGAAGTTGTGCAGTTCCGCATCAAAATTGGGAATGATTACATCTATTTTCTCAATGCCCGCAATATATTGCAGCCTTTCTTTCAGCATTGAAGATCCTGCGGTGGGTAACGGCAACTGATACACTTTGTCCACCAGTTCGTGCATATAAATTCCCGGTTCCAGGGTCTCGTACGAGAATCCGATAATGCGCACATCGAATTCACTGCTTTCCTTCAATGCGCGAATGACAGGAATCCCGGGTCCCGGGCTGTCTATATTGTTGAGTCCGCTTACCCCGACGGTAATTTTTCTTTTACTCATTTTCGGTCAGCTGGTAACTTTTCAGTAAAGACAAGAAATCGTAAAGGTCCTTTTCGGCGGTGTAAGTATCTAATTCGTATTCCTCCTGGAGTGCCTTCATGATATCTTCATTACTGTCACCCTCTTTCATTTTACGGAGAATAAATACACCCGTCTGATTAACGCTGAAACTGTCTCCCGTAAGGGGATTAAAGATAAATCCGTTTTCGCTGACAGCAATGTTTTTTCTAATATCCATAGGCTTTGATTAATTAATCTTGATACTCCTGTATTGAGGTAAAACGGTGTCGCCAAAACGCTGTAAATTTAGTATTTTGAATTGAAACTCAACATTCCTGCGTAATAAATTTTTCTGCAAACACCCAATGGCTTTCTGATGTACAAACTAAATTCGCATAATTGGGCTAAATGTTGGTATCGGGTGCTTTGATTTTTGTGATTTATTCCCTGCGGTCACAAATGCCGTTTTTATTGGCATCCACGAAATTTACCGCACTCCCTTTACCGTTGCGAAGCCCTATGCAGCAGCCTTGTCCCCGGCCTCGCCGCGGCATGCCTTTTCCGTTACGGAAGCCCATCCCCCGGCCGCTTCCGTCAAGCAGGCGCTGTTTTCCGTTTGCATTCGAATTTCGCGGTGTCCCGTTCTCAAAATTGTCGCAAACACCGTTGTTGTCTTTATCCACAAACGCAGGTCCGTTTTGAGTGGAAGTTGTTGTGTCTTTTCTGACCGGATTCTGATTCTGAGCAGTTACCATCCCTACCGATAAAACAACTGCTATAGCTGAAATAAAAAGTTTTGCTTTCATCTTTTCTGATTTTTAATTGTTAGTTATGTGCTTCTATCTTATTTATTGCAATCTCCAACCGCGCCTGTATCTGTGCCTGTATTCCTGCCCGCGACCAATGCTGTCGTTCCGGTTGTATCTTCTTCCGAAATTGGCTACCGTCCCGTCTCTGAAAAGCGGAAGAAAGGCCCCCTGTAAACGCTCGCATTGTGAGGAATCGCATACTGATTTTATTTTCAGGTAAAAGTCGTTGGTGACATTCTTTAGTTCGGCATGATGCCTGCCTAAATGAGCCGACAAATTATGCAATCTTGTTGAGTCGGGATGAGTCCCGTTTAACTCCTCAAACATCTCGCTTTTCAGTGAGTCCATTTCGAAAATCAAATCATTGGCAACGTATTGAAAATGGCGGTTCGCTTCCCTGAAAACCTCCATCTGGGCATCATTGAATCCAAGTTCCTGCCTGAAAAAACGTCCGGTCAAGGGGTTTGGCCGGTTTTCATCGAGAACAATTGCCTGGTTGTCGTCTTTACTCTGCCTGTTATGGTAGAAAATGGTCCCGATGGTTGCCAGATTCAGGATAACCAGCAATGCTATTACGAACCACAGTATTTTGTTTGTCTTATTCATAATTTTCGAGGTTGTAATATCCTAAATTTTCCATCTGGCTGTCGTTGATGTTCATAACCGTTTCCGGCGATGTGCTGTCAACATAACTGTTACCGATTGATATTCCTAAAAAAACAACAGCGGCTACGCTCGCAGAAACGGCAGCAACTTGCCAAACCGGATTTTTTTTCACTTTCGGCTTCTGCAACTTTTCAATGTTTGCCATCACGCGGCTGCTTAAAAACGGATTAGGTTCCGTTTGCTTTTCGCGTCGGATAAAATCATCTATTTGATGTTCCGTTTTCATTCTTGTTGTTTGTTTAATGAGTTAGACACGATGACATTTAATTTCCTACGGATGTGTGCTTAATTTTTTTTGCAAATTGTTTTTTGCCCGTTGCAAAAGTTGCTCAACGGCACCTTCCGATATATTCATTACAGAAGCAATCGTTTTCTGAGGCAGTTCTTCGTATTTACTTAAGACAAAAGCCGTTCGTTGCTTTTCAGGCAACGAATCGATTGCTTTACGGATACGCTGGTCGCGTTCCGACTCTTCCAGTTGTTCCAATGGCGTTTTTTCACCGCTTGGCTTGTAAAAAATATCTTCGAGGGATTGCAAGAACCGGTTTTTTCGATTTCGATTGACGAAATTGATGCTCATATTCGCGGTAATCCTGTAGAGCCATGTAGTAAATTCCGATTCACCTTTAAAGAACACGAGCGACTGATACGCTTTCATAAAAATATCCTGGGTGATATCCTCGGCATCTTCTTTAGAATGAACGAACCCTAAAACGGTGCGAAATACCCGTAATTGGTATTTCTCCACCAGCATTTTAAAGGCAGAAGTATTGCCCGATAGTATTTCGTGTATGAGTTGTTCGTCAGACATTTACTTGTTTCAGCATTCAATAAGATATAAGACACCGGAAAATAATTTTTCCTACGGTAAAGGTACAATTTTTAGCTATTCAAGTATATTTATACTTAGGATGAATGGTCACGCACGGTGTTTACCCCCTTATTTCAATTAAAAATAAAACCGGTAATCGTAAATAAGATCTATCTTTGTAATCATGTTCTCTTTTACCGTCAAATAATTATTACAATGGAAATTACGCCAAGACAACTGGAAATTATTGAAGCAACCGGAAAAATTCTTACTGCTTCGGGAGCTAACGGGCTAACGATTAAAAATCTCGCAAAAGAAATGCAGTTCTCTGAAGGCGCTATTTACAGGCATTTTTCGAGCAAAGAAGAGATTATTATTATGATGCTTAAATATTTAAAAACCAATATCAGCAAAATATTAAGTAACCTGACAAAAACCGGCGATGTAGAAAAAGATTTTGTAATATTCTTCACTAGACTTAGCCTCTATTTTAAAGAAAATCCATATTTCGTGGTTACGGTATTTTCGGAAGGATTAATGGACGAAAGTGATAAGATAAATAACGAAATATCTGGTTTAATGACCCTTACAAGTAGCCATCTGGAGCAAATTCTCCAAGAAGGCCAAAAACAAGGAACCTTTATTCAGTCCGTTGCATCAAGCGATTTAACGATGATAGCATTAGCTACTTTTAAACTGCACATGTTTAATTGGAAGTTCAATAAATTCAAGTTTAACCTGACAGAGAACATCGGGAAAATGTCTGCTTCTCTCTTGGCTCTTTTAAGACGCAATCCGGATTAACAAACTAAATAATCCACAAGTGCATCCGTTTTGTTGCTAACGGGCAACAACGTACAAATAAATAAGCAATCAACGCAGTTGGTACACAAGGCAATTACCGTTGCTATGAATTAAAAAAGGTTTTGTCGGATATATTTTGTATATTTGTAAAATTAGGTTTCCCCTCTTTATTTATACATTATGACTCATCTTATTGGATATATATCACAAATTATCGGGCCAGTAGTTGACGTATACTTCGATCTGAAAAAATCAAAAGAGTTGCAGCTCCCCGCACTTCAAGACGCACTTTCCGTCACCAGAGACAACGGACAGAAATTAATACTGGAAGTACAACAGCACATTGGCGAGTTTACGGTCCGTACCGTGGCCATGGATACCACAGACGGATTACGGCGCGGGACAGAAGTGAAAGCATTGGGACAACCGATTAGCATGCCTGTAGGAGAGCAGGTGAAAGGGCGTCTGATGAACGTGATAGGTGAAACTATAGATGAATTGAAACCGCTCGACCACTCCGGAGCTTACCCCATTCACCGTCCTTCTCCCAAGTTCGAAGACCTGACTACAAATCAGGAAATTCTCTCCACAGGAATAAAAGTAATTGACCTGCTTCAACCGTATCTGAAAGGCGGGAAGATAGGACTTTTCGGCGGAGCTGGTGTTGGCAAAACCGTGCTGATCATGGAGTTGATCAACAACATTGCCAAAGGTTACAGCGGATATTCCATTTTTGCCGGGGTGGGAGAACGCACGCGCGAAGGGAATGATCTTTTGCGCGAAATGATCGATTCGGGGGTGATCCGTTACGGCGAAGAGTTTAAAAAAAGCATGGACGAAGGGAATTGGGATTTGAGCAAAGTAGATTACAACGAACTAAGGAAGTCACAAGCCACATTGGTTTTCGGACAGATGAACGAACCTCCCGGTGCCCGGGCATCGGTAGCGCTGTCGGGACTCAGTATTGCCGAATCGTTTCGTGACCAATCGGGTGAAGGCAACGACATCCTCCTTTTCATCGACAATATCTTCCGGTTTGTGCAGGCCGGTTCTGAAGTTTCAGCCCTACTCGGACGAATGCCTTCAGCAGTAGGCTATCAACCTACACTGGCAACAGAAATGGGCCTGCTGCAAGAACGTATCACATCTACCAAACAGGGCTCTATCACGTCGGTACAGGCTGTATATGTTCCGGCGGATGACCTTACCGATCCGGCTCCGGCAACCACTTTCTCATACCTGGATGCCACCACCGTGCTGAGCCGTAAGATTTCGTCGCTTGGCATCTATCCGGCTGTTGATCCTCTGGAGTCATCTTCGCGTATCCTGGATCCGCTTATCGTGGGAGAGAATCACTACAACACGGCCATGCGCGTAAAACAACTTCTGCAACGTTACAAGGAACTTCAGGACATTATCTCCATCCTGGGGATGGAAGAACTTTCGGATGAAGACCGGATTACAGTAAACCGTGCCCGGAAAGTGCAGCGCTTCCTCTCCCAACCTTTCTTCATGGCAGCACAATACACGGGACAACCCGGAGTAATGGTTCCCATTGATGAGACTATCCGGGGATTTACTATGATCCTCAACGGCGAACTTGACTCGTATCCTGAAATGGCTTTCCTGAATGTGGGCACCATCGATGAAGCCATCGAAAAAGGGAAAAAATTAATGGATCAATCACAGCTGTAAGAGTAATTTACATTCTTCGATCATGCAATTAGAAATTATCTCTCCCGAAAAAATGATTTTCACCGGCAGTGTCAGCTCCGTCACACTCCCCGGCGCATCGGGTTCATTTCAGATACTGGAAAATCATGCATCCATTATTTCATCACTGGTGAAAGGAAGACTTTCGTTTGTAACCCACCAGAACGAACTGATCGAATTGCTTGTCGAAGATGGTTTTGTGGAAAAGAACAATAATAAGGTAACGGTTTGTTTGGAATCAATTATCAAAGAATTATGAAGAGATTAGTCAGGCATTTTCTCATCGTTCACACGGTTATGTTGTTTGCAGCAGGGTTCGGAGTATGGTATATATTAAAAATATTTTCCCCCGACACATTAATTGATGCGTACTTTGTGCTTCCGCTTTTCTTCTACATAACCGGATTAGTATTTATTTTCATTATGATGAAAATGCCTAAAGAAAATCCCAAGGAAATAGTGAATATGTACATGCTGTTGCGGGTGATAAAAGTATTTATTGGAGTGATAATCATCACTCTTTACTGGTTCCTGGACAAAGAGCAAATACGCAGTTTCGCCATTATTTTTATTATTTTTTACCTGATCTATCTCGGAATAGAAACCTATATCTATATGAAAATAGAAATGTATCTGAAAGAAGAACAAAAGAAAAATAATCCGGTTAAAAAGAAATACCTGGAAGATCGATGAAGTACCCGTTTCACATATGGATGTGGGTGTGTGGACTGTTTTTAATGGCTCTGCCCCTTTCGGCCTCACCGGAATCTAGTCCGGACCCACAAGCCGAAGAATTGAATGTGAAAGAAATGATTCTTGAACATCTGGCAGACACATACGAATGGAAAATTACCGGCTGGGATAACGGACACATCACCGTTCCGCTTCCGGTCATTCTTCACAGTAAGACAAGCGGATGGCACCTGTTCCTTTCGTCGAAATTACATAATGATGAAAATTCATTTAACGGATTCTACGTTACCCACAAAGGAAAATACAAAGGAAAAATTGTGGAAAGAGATGCTTCCGGAGCCGAGATAAGGCCGTTTGACCTTTCGCTGACCAAGAATGCTGCATCGCTTATCTTTTCATCCATTTTGCTGATTATTCTCGTAATGAGCGTTGCCCGTTCACTGAGACGCAATCCGATGGAAGGGAAAAAAGGATTTATCGGTTTGATGGAGATGTTTATTATGTCCATCCATGATGATGTTATAAAACCTGCCGTCGGTAAAGACCATGCTCGGTACGCTCCATTTCTGCTCACGGTGTTTTTCTTTATTTTTCTGAACAACCTCCTGGGGCTTGTCCCTGTTTTTCCGGGTGGGGCAAACGTCACCGGAAACATAGCTGTAACGATGGTTTTGGCCATTTCAACCCTGCTTGTTGTCAATCTTACCGGAACAAAAGAATATTACAAGGAAATTTTCTGGCCCGATGTACCAAAATGGCTGAAAGTTCCAGTTCCGTTGATGCCCGTTATCGAACTGGTTGGGGTTTTTACCAAGCCTTTCGCGCTAATGATCCGTCTTTTTGCCAATATTACCGGCGGACACTCCACCGTGATGGGGTTGACGGCCATTGTTTTTGTAACGGCAAGCATGGGTGCAACCATAAACGCGTCCATGACGGCATTATCGGTTATCTTCACTGTGTTTATCATGCTGGTGGAGTTGCTGGTAGCCTTTATACAGGCGTATGTGTTCACGATGCTGTCTGCCGTCTTTATCGGGATGGCACGCGTAGAATCGCATCAGAAAGAAAAAGAACTTGTTGAAACAAAATACAAGACAATAAACAAATAAACTGATTAAAAAACTATGGAACTACTTTCAATTTTATTACAAGCTACGGGCTCAGGCCTGGATGTTTTTGGTGCAGCCTTAGGTGTTGGCATCGCTGTTCTGGCCGCCGGATGGGGAATCGGGAAAATCGGCACATCCGCCATGGAAGGGATTGCCAGGCAACCGGAAGCGGCAGGAGATATCCGCATGAACATGATTATTTCAGCTGCCCTTATAGAGGGAGTAGCCCTGTTTGCCGTCGTAGTCTGTGGATTTATCCTGATAAAATAGCACCGGTATGTCCCTATTGACCCCCGAACCGGGACTTGTGTTCTGGATGTCGCTCTCGTTTGGAATGGTTGCATTCATTCTGATGAAATATGGATTTCCCGTAATCCTACAGATGGTGAACAAACGGAAAGGGTATATCGACAACGCGTTGTTGGCAGCTAAACAGGCGCATGAAGAGCTGGACAAGGTGAAAGAGAACAGCCAGACAATTCTGGAACAAACCCGCCTGGAACAAGCAAAAATACTGGAGGCTGCAGCACAATCGCGTGACCGGATACTTGAAGAAGCCAAAGAGCGTGCCCGTATAGAAGCCGATAAAATCATCACAGATGCTCAAAAACAGATTGAAATTGAGAAAGAAAGCGCAGTACGGGCCATCCGTGGCGAGATAGCATCCCTTTCAGTGAGTGTGGCCGAAAAGATACTTCGGGAGAAACTGAACTCAGAGGAAGAACAATCGAAAATGATAAACCGGCTAATGGACGAAGTAATTATTTCAAAATCGTAATTCTTTCCTTAATGAACACCGGACTTATTTCCACCCGATACGCTACTGCTTTGCTGGATTTTGCCGTAGAACAAAACCTGCAGGAAAGAGTGTATTCAGAAATCAAAACACTTCTACATATGTATTCGGAGGTGAGCAACTTCCGGGAAGCCTTGGCAAATCCAGCCATAAGTATACCGGAAAAAAGAAAACTGATTCATACTGCTTCAGGGGAAAGTATCTCTAAACCGTTGGAACAGTTTATCGATCTGTTGCTCAAAAATAAAAGGGAAGAGCGGCTGCAATATATAGCCTTGCGCTTTTTGGAATTATACCGGAAAAAATTCAACATCTTAAGCGGAACGCTTATCACGGCCACTAAGGTTGATAAACCCACGTACAACCGATTAAAGTCGTTTATAGAAAGCAAAACGGGTGAAACATTAGAATTGGAACGACTGACAGACGCATCCATTTTGGGAGGTTTTATACTTCAAATAGGCGATAATCGATTGGATACAAGCGTATCGGGACAACTACTCCGGATAAAGAGCGAATTGAAAGAAGTGAATAGAAAAATCGTCTGATAATAAAAACATGTCTAACAATATAATAAGAACGAGCGAAGTATCGGAAGTGTTACGCATGCAGTTGCAGGCGATAGACACCGATGTTCGATTCGACGAAACCGGCGTTGTGATGCAGGTGAGCGACGGTGTTGTCCGGATTTACGGACTGCGAAATGCCGAAGCTAACGAACTGCTCCGTTTCGACAACGGTGTGGATGCCATCGTGATGAATCTTGAAGAAGACAACGTCGGTGCCGTCCTGTTGGGGCCTTCGATAGAAATCAAAGAAGGAACAACCGTGAAACGCACCAAACGGGTAGCCTCAGTCTTTGTGGGAGAAGGAATGCTGGGACGTGTCATAAACACGATAGGGGAGCCCATCGATGGGTTGGGAAAAATAACCGGCGAGGTTTATGAAATGCCACTGGAGCGCAAAGCCCCCGGGGTAGTTTTCCGACAACCCGTAAATACTCCTCTGCAAACGGGACTGAAAGCTGTGGATTCCATGATTCCTATCGGCCGCGGACAACGCGAGCTTATCATTGGCGACCGGCAAACTGGAAAAACCAGCATCGCCATCGATACCATCATTAACCAGCGCAGTAATTTCGAAACTGGGGATCCGGTGTACTGCATCTATGTAGCTATTGGACAAAAGGGTTCAACGGTGGCTGCTGCCGTACAAACACTCAAGGAATACGGAGCAATGGATTATACCGTTGTTGTTGCCGCCAACGGAGCCGATCCTGCAGCAATGAGGTACTATGCTCCTTTTACCGGAACTGCCATAGGCGAGTATTTCCGCGATACGGGACGAAATGCCCTGGTAGTATTCGATGACCTTTCCAAGCAGGCCGTAGCCTATCGGGAAGTATCGCTGATTCTTCGCCGTCCTTCGGGACGGGAGGCCTATCCGGGAGATATCTTCTACCTGCACTCGCGACTGCTGGAGCGTGCGGCACGGATTATCTCGCAGGAGGAGATGGCCGTTCAGATGAACGACCTTCCCGAAAGTCTGAGAGGAAAAGTAAAAGGTGGCGGTTCCCTTACCGCTCTTCCCATCATAGAAACACAGGCGGGAGACGTATCGGCATATATTCCCACGAACGTGATTTCCATTACAGACGGACAAATTTTTCTTGAGACCGATTTGTTCAACAACGGCAAGCGCCCGGCCATAAACGTAGGGATCTCGGTGTCGCGCGTAGGCGGAAACGCTCAAATTAAGTCGATGAAAAAAGTAGCAGGAACGCTCAAAATCGATCAGGCTCAATACCAGGAGCTGCAAGCATTCACCAAATTCGGTGGCGACATGGACAAAGTGACAGCAATGACCATCGATAAAGGGCAAAAAAACGAGCAACTCCTCATACAGTCGCCCCATCAACCCCTGAGTGTAGAAAAGCAAATCGCTATCCTCTACTGCGGGACAAAAGGACTGTTAACCGATGTTCCGTTGGAAAAAGTTTCCGAATTTGAAAAAAAATTTCTCCAGATTCTTGAGCTTAACCACCGGACAGACGTACTGGATGAGTTGAAAAAAGGTGTTCTCAACGATGTTGTCACTAACATTCTGGAAACCGTTGCTGCCGACACCAAGAAACAGTTGTAGCCAATGCCTTCGTTAAAGGAAATAAAAACACGGATACAGTCGGTGCGGTCGACACGAAAAATCACGTCGGCCATGATGATGATCGCTTCTTCCAAATTACGGAAAATACAGAAAATCATAGAAAACCTGTATCCGTACCAACAGAAACTGCAACAATTGATGGAGCTTTTTGTGAACTCACAAGATAACCTGGTTTCCCCATTTGCAGAACGACGTCAGATAAAGCGGGTGGCACTTATCCTGTTTTCGTCCAACACAAGCCTTGCCGGCAGATTCAATGAAAATGTAATCTCCCAACTGAAGGTTACGGTAAACGAATATCTCCCTCTAGGAAAAGAGAATATCCACATTTATGCCATTGGTGATAAAGTGTATGAAGCAGCCCGGAAATTGGGGTTTGAGACTCCAAATAATTTTTGCCACATCGCCGACAAGCCCTCGTATGAAGCAACGCGGCAACTGGCCTCGGATCTGATGGAACTTTTTTTAAACAAGAAGATCGATAAAGTGGAGTTAATTTATCATCACTACAAAAGCAAAGGAACACAGGAACTGTTACGGGAAACATTTTTACCCATTACCCTGATGACAGAAGATGAAAGATGGAAAATTCCCCAGCCCGATTATATCGTTGAGCCTGATCCACAAACCATCATGGACCAGCTCATCCCTAAAGTACTGAAATTGAAACTATACACTATTCACGCAGATTCAGTATCATCGGAACATGCCGCACGTACTATCGCCATGCAAACCGCCACCGACAATGCCGATGATCTGCTGGACGAACTCACACTCCAATACAATAAACTACGCCAGCAATCCATTACTAACGAGCTGTTGGATATCATTGGCGGATCGTTTGGAAAGCCTGGATAATTTTTGAAAGTGAACCTTTTGTTAACCCAACCGCTCTGTTTTTTCCAACTCCGACCGGTCAAGTATAGTGATGTCTTTTCCTTCAAGCACTATAATCCCATCACGCTCAAACTCTTTTAGAAACTTGATGGTACTCTCCGTGGCTATGGAAGCAAAATTGGCAATGTCCTGCCGGGAAAGGTGCGGAAAAACTTCTTGTCCCGAGAATTCATCTCCGCTAAGATACAACAGTGCCGAAGCCAGTTTGCCCCGCATCTGCTTATACGTGATATTACCGATAACCGTCAACAATTGACGCTCATCGCGAAAATTTCGCGACGTAATGCGCATGGCAAACTCCGCATTGTTCATCAACAATTGACGCATGTTTTCCTTATCAATCATGCAAACCTGTGTATCCGTCAACGCTATAGCCGATGTAGTGTGTACCGTTTCCCCGAAAACAGAGGCAAACGCCAGAAAATCTCCTGGTTTTGCCAGTTGTAGATTCAGCTGCTTATCGCGTCCGGCTTGTAGGTAAACCTTTACCAACCCATCCATTACCAACAAGACATGGGTGGAGAATGCGCCCTGTTTAAACAACGTTTCTCCTGCCAGATAGGTGAGTTCTGTTTTACCGGAACTGATAAGCGTCAGCTCCTCAGGCTTCAAGTCGCGAAAACAAGCTACCATCTTTTCGCAATTATCTGTATCACTCTCTGGAAATGGGTTCATTTTTCTTACTTTTTCCATCAAAGATACAACCTTTTCATATAACTGACATTTATCAGTCCAAAAACTGACAAAGCTCATTTTTTTTCATGGAGTATGTCAGCCGGTATTCTTCGTTTTCAAACCGATTATGCCATAACTTTGTCGTCGGAAAATAACAATAAAATCAACAATAATTATGAAGTATTTAAGAACTAACATCCACGAGATTGAAACTGCTGAAGAGCTGCAGAAAATTATCAACGAGAACGAAAACGTAATGGTATGCTGCGGACGTATGGGACCGATGTGTATCCCTGTTTATGAAATCATGGAAGAACTGGAAGAAGAACGCCCTGAAGTGAAATTCTACTCCATGGCTTTTGACAGCCCGGAATCGGGAGTTATAAGAAATGCTCCCGAATGCCGCGGATTTATGGGACTTCCTTTCACCATGTATTATAAAAGCGGAAAGGTAGCCAAGGCAACCACCAGCATACAAAATATGCAGCAAATCACATCGAATCTGGATCAGTTTCTGTCCTGATAATTATTTTTTGTATTAATTTCATGAAGATCAATCCCCAAAAGGATTGGTCTTCCTTTTAAAAGAAAGAGTATGGAGAAAATATACGACGTAATGATCTTGGGAGCCGGAGCGGCCGGATTGTCTGCGGGAATCTATGCCTCGCGCGGAAAACTGGATACGTTGATCTTAAGCGAAGGCGTTACGGGAGGACAAATGGTATTGACCAATGAAATAGCCAATTATCCTGGCGTGGAAACGATAAAGGGATACGAACTGGTGGATATTATGAGGAGGCAGGCCAAAAGTTTTGGCTGCACCATCAAGACAAATGTTAAGATTGTACGTTACCAATTAGCGGGTGAAACTAAAGAAGTAGAACTGGAGGACGGAAGAATCTTCCGGGCGAAATCGGTGATCTTGGCCCCCGGAGGAAAACCCCGCTCGCTGGATATTCCCGGTGAAAAGGAGTTCGAAGGACGGGGAATCTCCTATTGTGCCACGTGCGATGCCGATTTCTTTCAGGACAAGCGGTTGATTGTGGTGGGAGGCGGAAACTCCGCTCTGGAAGAAGCCGTAACCCTAACCAACTTTGCATCGCACGTAACGATAGTGCATCAGTTTGACCATTTTCAGGCATTTGCTCATGCAGTGGAAGAGGCGAAGCAAAACCCGAAGATCAGCTTTGTGATGGAATCGGAGCTTCGTGCCTATATGGGCAACGGAACGTTGAAAAAGGTGCAGATCGAGAACTTAAAAACCAAAGCGGTCTCCGAATTGGAGACCGATGGCGTTTTTGTTTTTATCGGCTACAAACCCAATACCTCCGCATTTAAAGGTATGGTAGAGATCAACGAAAGGGACGAGGTCATTGTGGATCCAGCAATGAGGACCAATATCCCCGGCGTTTTTGCCGCAGGCGACAGTATTGCCAAACGCTACCGGCAGGTAACCACTGCGGTGAGTGACGGCACAATTGCCGCACTCAGCGCCACCGAATACGTAAGGGCCAAAGAGTAAATTTCCTTTCGAATTTAACAAACACAATAAAGTCCTGAAAGCCAAATGCTTTACAGGGCCTTATTGTGTTATAATACCTTGTGCCTTACTGTTGTTTATAGCGGTCTGAATCTATGCCGGCAAGTTAATTCAATAAATTACTGATTTGTTATGCTTTTTTTATACATTTGCAGAACCAACAATAAATAATTGAACCTTCCCAAACAAAACGACGTACTGTGAAACAATGGTTCAACGATACTTTCAAAGACAAACAGCTTCTTTACTTTAGTAAAAAGGCGATAGAATCAATTTTTCAGTTTCGCAAGCTTTTTAACTTTTTCGGACAAAAAGCTTGGTTTTTCTTTAACCTATGACTTGTAGTAAAGCAATCATAAGGTTGAATCTTTTTTTACGAAATTCTCAACATAAACACCGTAAGTATTTATAAAATAATTACTCCCTGAACCAAGAAATATCAATGAACAAAGCATTTAAATTTAACAGGACTTGTCAAAAGAGAATGAGTGAGTTTGCCATAGTTGAAATTATTATAAAACAATACATGAAATCAATTAAAACAATTTATAAATATAAATTCAACGTATTATGAAAAAGTATAACGTAGGAATCGTTGGTTACAGTTGGGCTGCAGGCGCCCACATAGACGCAATTAATAGGACCTCTCTTGCACAGGTTACTGCGATCTGTTCTTCGCGGGGACTGGATTCGAAGGAAATCAGCGCCAGGCACGGAGGGAACATCAGGTGTTACGAGGATTATTCGGAAATGATTGCCAATCCCGATATACATGTGGTGTCCATATGCAGTTATCCTGCCCTCCACGCTAAGCAGGCCATTATGGCAGCCCGGGCCGGCAAAAACCTGATCATTGAGAAACCGATAGCCCTCACGTGGGAAGATTGTCTGGCCCTGGAGAAGGCTGTGAAGGAAGCTGGCGTAAAGACATGCGTCTGCTTCGAGTGCCGTTTTTCCGGTCAATTACAAACTGTAAAGTCACTTATAGAACAAGGATTATTGGGGAAAATTCATTATGCGGAAGTTGATTATTACCACGGTATCGGGCCATCTTACGGGCAGTACCGGTGGAATATTAAAAAAGAGGAAGCGGGAAGTAGCTTGTTGTCGGCAGGGTGTCATGCCATGGATGCCCTCTTGTACTGTATCGACAGTGAAGTTGATGCGGTTCATAGCTACTCGACCGGCTCTTCCCATGCCGATTTTGCCAAATATGAATATCCCACCAGCTCCGTTTCGATCATAAAATTCAAAAACGGTGCTGTAGGAAAAGTTGCCTCGGTTATTGATTGTCTGCAGCCCTATTATTTCCATTTCCATTTGGTAGGAAGTGAAGGGAGCCTTTTGGATAATAAATTTTATTCTACGAAAATCAAAGAGTTAAACAAGAATAAATGGAGTGATTTATCCATGAAGCTGCTTGATTCGGGCGATGTGTCCGATCACCCATACCTGCATCAGTTTGAAGCATTTTTTAAAGCAATGGACGAAGGCAGGGAGATGCCTTTAACCAGCTTGGCGGATGCCATGAAAACACACGAACTGATTTTCGCCGCTGATAAATCCGCCGAGGAAAATAATCTTAAATGAAATAACAGGATGGATCTGGAAAAAAGAATTGTTGCCATTTTAGCGCATCCGGACGATGCGGAATTCATGTGTGCCGGGACATTGTCCCTGTTTAGAAACAGGGGCTGGGAGGTTCATATTGTCACCATGACTCCCGGTGATAAAGGCTCTGCGGTACACACCCGGGAGGAAATTTCCCGGATAAGGACCGGCGAGGCACGCAGATCCGCGCAGATTATCGGGGCAACCTACCATTGCGTGGGGCTCGAAGATGTGTACATAATCTACGATAGGGAAGCGATAAACAGGACAACCGCCGTGTTGAGAAAGATCCGGCCCTCGATAGTTATTACCGCCAGCCCGACGGACTACATGGTGGATCACGAGACGACCGCAAGGATTGTTCAGACGGCCTGCTTCTGTTGTGGCATAAAAAACATGGAAGTTGATGAAGCGCCCTTCGAGCCGTCACCCTACCTCTATTACGCGGACGCCATGGATGGAAAGGACAAGTTCGGACATGCCGTCGCCCCCTCGATGTATGTGGACATAACGGGAGAGATGCCGGTTAAGGAGGAGATGTTGAAAGCCCATGCAAGCCAGCGGGACTGGCTGCTTGAACACCACAAGGTGGACGAGTACATCCTTTCCATGAAACACTTTGCGGAGGTAAGGGGAAAAGAGGTGAACCGCAAGTACGCGGAAGGTTTCCGGCAACACCTGGGGCACGGGTTCCAGCAGGGAAACGTGCTTGCCGGGATCCTGGAAGAGAATATCATTATCAAGTAAAACACCCAAATTAAATAATTTAAACTATGTCACGAAAAATAAGTATGCTGGCCCCGGACTGGTGGGATTTCACAACACTGGAAGACGAGATTCTGGGCGATGCCGCCAGGTTGACCCCCGAAGATATGCTGGCCCTTTCAAGGCCCGGATTCAAGGTTGTTTTCTACGACACGCTGGAGGACTTCTACCTGGCCGAGGCGCTTGAATACATTACAGCATGGAAACAAGCTACGGCAAGTGAACCCGTCGGGGTCTGCGGCCCCATAGGACCAACCGAACAGCTCCCGCTGGTGGCCCGGCTGGTGAACGAGCTGGAACTGGATCTGTCAAATGCCCATTTCTGGGGTATGGATGAATGGTACGTGGACGGGAAGGAGATCGGCGTCGAGAGCCCCATCTCGTTCGAAAGGGCGAACAATGAGCTGATGTTTCACAGAATGAATAAAAAACTGCGCATGCCGGAGGAAAACATACACTATCCCGAAGCCGACACCTCGAAATACATCGGGAGTTGGAACACGGGCGTACGATGTGCGGTAATGCAGGGCGGACAGGGTGACACGAAACATTGGGCCTTTAATGATCCGGTGAAAAGAGAAGGGAAATACAAGGACAACCCTCCCTCGCTGGAAGAGTACAAGAAACTGACCACCCGTGTTGTCGACCTGCATCCCATTACCTGTATGCAAAACGCGAGGACCAGTGCCGGCGGTGTTGTTACGGGAATCCCCTCGCAGGCCTTGACGGTGGGCCCCGTACAAACCTGGCAGGCCGAAAAGGTATCGATCTGGCAGGCGGGAGTACATGACAATCCGTTTGGACAGAGGCTGACCGCATTGATGATCGGGAAAAAGATTATTGACTCCGCCGTGCCCATGTCGCTGCTGGCAGACCACCCCAACGTCCAGTTCAACTACTACAGGGGGGGACTGGGTACCTGCGGAACCGAAATGCATTAACATGCTGGCGAAGAAAAACGAATAGGCAATTGCCTTTGTCTATCAAGGAGGATAGATCTGGAGCGTTGTCCACGTTTATTTACAGGCACGCAAAAAGAGGCCGTCTCATAATAAACTATGAGACGACTTTTTTCTGTCTTCTTTTAGTAGATAATAACATCTAAAAAGATAAAAATAGCCCCTGATAAACCTTATAATGCCACTTTAGCAGGTTATGTGCAATCGAGAACAATACATACTTCACTTCTGCCCTGTCTTTACCCCTGTAGAAGAACCGTTTGCAATTTTTTGTTTTTCAGGGTACCGAAAGCAGCCTCCTCCTTCGGGTAACAACTGTAAAGAATTCACGCTACACAAGATGATCGATGCATGTGATGGTGTCGGAAGTGGTCTGGTGAAGGCGGATTATTTTTGCGGAATTATTTCACCTGGATGAGGTGGAAGTAGTACATTGTCGTTGGACTGTAAAATTTAACATTACTTCTGCACCATTTCAAATAGTCTTAAAATCTCTAATTTTTAAGCAACTAGGCAATTTTTCGTTCATGAAAATGAAAACCGTGAAACAGCCTCTTTATCACTTAAAAATGATTCGCTTTTTCAACCAATATGCAAGTCCAACCGCTAATTACAAGCTAATTGGACTTATTCATATCTCATTTATTGCGGAGAGAGGGATTATGAACCTTCTCCTTTCCTTTATCATTATCAATGATTTAATTTTTAAAACCTACAGTCGGCAACGAATTAGGCACAATTTTACAGCACCTTATTTGTCCACTTTTGACCTATATTCTCTGCATATATCTTAGGTTTAAAGATATAATTATTTTTGTAATAAATAACTTTCATAACATCAATTAATTATATTTAATTTAGCGCAAGGAAATGCGAATGCTTTATTCTACTGGTTCTACTACAGAGCGACTACCCGACCTTCTGGGCAAGCGAGAAAAGCTCTGAGCTACCAAACAAATTATGAAATAGTTATTAAATGAATGATCATTTTGTACAGTTTGGTTGTTACATGAAGTAATCAGTTACATAAAACAATTCAAATTGAAAAAAACCACACATATAACAGAATAAACCCATGGAGTTCAAAAATATTCAACCTATTCATATTCTCCTTCTTTTATTCCTCACATTGGTAATTCAAACAGGCTGTAAGCCCGGGGACAGCAGCGACAACCTCACACCCGAAGTCACTACAGAAGACATCGACACAATCCCCATAACGGAAGTAAAAAAAGAATGGACAGCCGCCGATATACAGTTGACAGAAAACCTCGAATACGATCAATATACACTGGAAGATGAGTATCCATATAAGGACACTGTACGTCGCTTTCAATGGGAGAAAGTAAAAGAGAAGATTGCACACCTTGAAAATGCAATGGAAAATGGCGGCAACTGGGGAGTATTCAGTAACTATAAAAATATGAATGGCGAAGCTCCCACCATAGAAGGCTTTGTACGCAACGAATATAAACGCGTGTCCGACGAGTATGGCGTGGAGCGATACCAATCGGTGCCGCTTTATGACGTAACGCAAACCGACAAGATGCTACGCTACGGCAGAGATGGATGGCTCGTAAAAATTCCCGATAGCGATACCACAGAGTTAGTACGTGTGCAGGGTGTATCCTTTGAGGGAGAGTACCTCGTGCCCAACCGTTACCTGAAACCCTGGGGCAACACCATCCGCTTTACCAAGGTGGTAGTAGTTGACGTCACCAACCAGCATGTTGCTCTTCTCGAAAAGCAAGGCAACACGTGGAATATCCTTAGCAAGAACCCCGCCACCACCGGTGTACACAAACCTCCCTATGCCCAGGAAACACCCACAGGTCTCTTTGCTATTCAGCAAAAGAAGGAAAAAATGTATTACCAGCAAGATGGCAGCTCCCAAATTGCTGGTTACGCCCCTTATGCGTCCCGCTTCACCAATGGGGCATACATCCATGGAGTACCGGTACAGCTACCCAGAAAGAATATTATTGAATACAGTGCATCATTGGGCACCACACCCCGATCGCACATGTGCGTAAGAAACGCATCCTCACATGCGAAACTCGTTTTCGAACGGGCAACTGTTAAAGAATCTGTCGTATTGGTAATTGACTGATGGAAATATTCAGAAAAAAGGTATATTTGAAAATCACTTTCTGAATTTATCTATGCGTACATTCACTATTACTCTGTTTTTGGTCCTCTTCTGGAACCTCTCTTTCCCTATTGGTGGGGATTCCTCGCATGGGGATATAGTAAAACCTAAACTCTTCGATCGGGATTGTGAGCTTCTCTATGAAGAGATGAACCTCAACGGATTGATTCAATTTAATGCCTTTGAAGCAGCTTTCACGGGTTATAAAAAGTTAAATAATAATAATTCAATCCTTACGGTAATTGATTTCAGTCTTCCTTCCACTGAAAAAAGAATGTATGTTCTGGATCTTGAGTACAAAGAGGTGTTATTTGTCTCCTATGTTTCACACGGACGGAACAGTGGAGAGAACTACGCCACTAAGTTTTCAAACCGAAACGGATCATACCAAAGCTCTTTGGGATTTTATCGTACAGGCAGCACCTATGAAGGAGGAAATGGTTACTCACTTCTGCTTGACGGTTTGGAAAAAGGGATCAACGATATGGCCCGATCACGGGCCATTGTGATTCACGGAGCCGACTACTGTAGTGAGACAGTAATTCACTCTTCCGGGCGACTGGGACGCAGCTTCGGATGTCCCGCACTTCCCAGAGAGCTGACAAAGCCTATCATCGACGCCATCAAGGGAGGCTCCCTCCTATTCATTTATGCCGATCAGCCTGATTACTTGCAGAAAAGTAAGGTGATTTAAGTCGTGCAGAAAGGGAGAGTTATAAACCAACCTCTTGTTCCGATAGATATCAACAATTTAATCATTAAAACCTAGAATCGGCAACGATTTATACAAAACTTTAAAGCACCTTATTTATCCACTTTTGAGCTATGCTCTTCTGCTAAAGTGAAATTCATTTTCTTTTATTATTTTGTGCTTTCTCATAGATGTTTTTTCTACTATTGAGCCAAGTATCTGCTTCCTCTTGAATTTCAAGTTTAGTTCTCTTTCTCCCTTTCTCTATCCAAACAAGCAATTTATCTTTAAAAAAGTATAGTTTTTTCCCATTCTTATAACAAGGAACCTCTCGCTTCCTGACAAGTACATACACAGTTGCTTATATCTCTATATTAAATAATTATGGAATAAAGTTGAAGGAAATTTCACCAAATGAATATCCAATGACAGAGAAAGTAGTAGCAAGAACACTTGTGTATTTTGCAACGTGCCGTTCTCGTTATAGCGATACATAGCCGTTTATATAAAATGGCAAATGCTGGAGGATAATGGTTGCTGGATATTCGAAGTAACAAGCTGTGGTCAGAAATTAATTCAGGCACTTCCATGCCGGCAATTCATTACTATTTGCAAAGTAACTTATTTTATAATTAACTGGAAGAAAACGGTGAAATTTGGACAAATTGTTATCGTTTTGTCCAAAACGGAATCGGTAGTCGGTAACGATTTAGGCACGAAATTGTATCTTTTGGGGTCTTTTTAGTGTTCTTTTAATCGGACATAAAAGACACATAGTCATATAAATCAATGACTTGCAGGCCTTCATCTTGTTATTATCTGGTTTTGTCCAGACCTTCCATCGGAGGCTCTTTCTGCCTATGATAGTTCTAAACCAAAACTAAAAAACTCACTCAAAAAAGTAATTTCTCTTACTTGGGATGAACTGACAAAATTTAGGGAATTCCAAATACCGGAACAAAAACAATACTTGTAGCGTGTCCGTGATGGGTTTTTATTTTGTTGCTTTACCGGATTAAGATATTCTGATGTTTTCAATCTTCACCGAAGTGACATAAAAGAAGGCCACATTGAAGTTACTACCGTTAAAACAGCCGATAGTCTAATTATTGAGTTGAACAATCACAGCAAAACCATTCTCGAAAAATACAAAAACATCGCATTTCAAGAACGAAAAGTACTGCCTGTTATCAGCAACCAACGTATGAATACCTACTTGAAAGAATTGGCGGAATTCGCAGAAATAAATGAGCCTGCGCCTGAAACCTACTATAATGGAAATGAGCGCATTGATGTGGTTACGCCAAAATATGCTCTTTTAAGCATGCCGCTCGTCGCACTTTCATCTGCAACGCCCTTTCACTTGGCATTCCGGCAAATGTGGTTATGAAATGGACAGGACACAGCGATTACAAAGCAATGAAACCTTATATCGACATTGCCGACGATATAGAAGCCAATGCGATGAGCAAATTCAATCAGTTACAGCATAATTATTCGAATAAAAACCAAGAATATTTTCAAGTGTATTTGAAAATAATTATATTTGCGAAAAATATTCAATTATGATTGAAATAATTAGTTCCATTCGAAAGTACAATTTTTGGGATAATAACCCGATAGATTTGGGATATTCTCGTACATTCTACACGGACAAAATTGGTCAATATCTTGGCAATAAATTGGTAAAAGTACTTGTCGGTCAGCGTCGTGCAGGTAAAAGTTACATCTTACGCCAAATCGCATCCAAATTGATTTCCGAAGGTGTAAAGAGCCAAAATATTCTTTACATCAACAAAGAATATATGGAACTGGCGACTTTGCGAACCGCTGTTGAGTTGGAACAGCTTTACAAAACCTATCGAGAAGCTTTAAAACCCAGCGGAAAAGTGTATGTTTTTATTGACGAAATACAGTATATCGATGAGTGGGAACGGTTTGTAAACTCACATTCACAAGATTTTGCAGAGCCGAGCGAACTATTTATCAGCGGTTCAAACTCTAATCTTTTATCCGGTGAATTGGCAACGCTTTTGTCGGGTCGATACGTAGAATTTGAGATTTTCCCGTTTAGTTTTCCCGAATTTTGTGGAATTTCAGGATTGGAAATCAATAGTGGAAATTACAGAAAATTCCTCCAAAGCGGTGCCTTGCCCGAACTTTTCAACTTGCCCAACGATGAAATGAAGCAGAATTACGTGTCGTCCATAAAAGATACGGTGATGTTGCGCGACATTGTGGCACGCTATAATATCAAGGATGTAAAGTTGTTAGACGATTTGTTTGTTTATTTAGTCAATACTGCATCCAATTTGATTTCGATAACCAACATCATTAACTTTTTTGCATCGAAAAAGCGTAAAACAAACTACGAAACGCTTTCATCTTACGCCAATTATTTGGAAAATTCATTTCTCGTTCATCGTGCCGAACGCTACAACATAAAAGGCAAAGACACGATTTCGGGCAACAGCAAGTATTATCTGAACGATTTGGCTTATCGAAACTATCTTTACGCCGGGTACGGATACGGAGTTGGATATCTTTTGGAAAATGCAGTTTATTTGAGTTTACGACGTGCAGGCTACCAAGTTTATGTAGGAACAATAAAAGATACGGAAGTCGATTTTGTGGCAATAAAAGGCGATAAAAGGCTTTATTTACAAGTAACTCTTAGCCTTACAGAAGAAATCACAATAGAAAGAGAATACCGTTCTTTAAAGCTCATTGATGACAATTTCGATAAGTATGTAGTAAGTATGGACGATTACAAGATACCCACCAATGAAGGGATTGAACATATATCTGCGTGGGAATTAGAAGATTTTCTGAATAGCCTATAATATGACCAAAATCGCCGACATCCTTCCCCGATACACACAATTCAACACGATAATTGCCGAAATTTCGAACAGGCGTTCGATTGAGTTTTCTCAACAACAATTCGTTGCTGATTTTTACACTCAATTCAATAATATCCAATCGTTTGAAGCGATGTTGATTGATTTGACGATGCAAACCAAATTGGAACGCTTCAAGACCTTTCAATATTTGTATGACCTAACATTTTTGACACAGTCCCGATAGGGACACCTTTACTTAATGTGGTAGTGGTCGCAAACGTATGGCGTAAGGTATGAATAATAATCAAGGAAACAGTAATCCGCGAAACGATGCAAATAAAACGTAATTCGTTCAAGATGAATCATTTTGCTTCAAATTGTCATTTTGCTAAAAAGTAGAATATTGCAAAATACAGCAGTATTTCAGTTACCAATTCGTTACCTCGGTTGTTACCGAAACAAAACAGGTAACTAACAGCAAAACAACGAACTTGATTCGGGTTCTTTTGTTTTAATTCACAGCATTTTGCATATCAAAGAGCACTTATATAACCGGTAACTTTGTCGTCAGATATTTGACGACAAAGTCCATAAAATTATAAGTGTTATGAAAACAGAAAAATTCAAGGTTCTGCTTTACCTCAAAAAAAGCTCTCCCGACAAGTCGGGCAAAACTCCCATCATGGGTCGCATCACTGTCGGACGGACGATGGTGCAGTTCAGCTGCAAACTCTCCTGTACTCCCTCGCTTTGGAATCCCCGAGAAAGCCGCTTGAACGGCAAAAGTCGTGAGGCGGTAACCGCCAATGCCAAGCTGGATAGGTTGTTGCTTGCTGTTAATGAGGCTTACCATGCGCTGATAGAGCATAAACAAGCTTTCACAGCTGAAGATGTTAAGAACCAATTTCAGGGCAGTGTTGATACCCAAATGACACTCCTCCGGCTATTTGACCGTCTTACTGACGAACTAAAAGCCCGAATAGGTATTGACCGTGCGGCAGGAACACTCCCAACTTACACCTATACTCGCCGAGCTTTGGCGGAGTTTATCAAAAAGAAGTTTAACGCTTCCGACCTTGCTTTCGGACAGCTCAACGAGCAATTTATCCGCGAGTTTCAAGAGTTTGTTTTAGTGGATGTTTATTTCACCCCAAAAGTATACCAGTATTTCAATCCAAAAGTATACCATTTAAAATTAATTTGCAAACTTGTTTTGTTAGTATTGCTATTTTGGCGGTACCGCCAAAATAGCAATACTAACAAAAGGTTGGTGCTCTTATTTTGTTTCTCTTTCCTTTCATTGTATATTCATCATTTTTTTTGTTTCTTTAATTCTGTATGACTCCCCGTTCATATTTACCAAGTGTGCTTTGTGCGTGATTCTGTCTACCAGGGCAGCCGTGAGTACCGGGTCACCGAAGATTTCCTGCCACCGGTCAAAGGACAGGTTGGTGGTGATGATGGTTGCCTTTCTTCCGGTTCTGAGCGATAGGTGGTTGAACAGCAGTTCGGCTCCTTTTTTATCGAAAGAGACATATCCGAACTCGTCGCAGATAACCAGGTCGTACTTCTCAAACTTGGCCTCAATCTTTCTTAACGATAGTTCCGAGTGCGATTCACGCAACTGGGTAAGCAGCCGGTGGACGGTGGTAAAAAACACCTTGTAACCCTGTAAGCAGGCTTTCAGCCCCAAGCCGATGGCGATGTGCGTTTTGCCCGTTCCGGGATTGCCCGAGAGAATCACGTTTTGGGCGGCGCCTATAAAATCCAACCGCTCCAATACAGGCAGTTTTTCCTGTGCCCCCGCGGGCAGTTGGGAGCGGTTCAGATTGCTCAGATACATTTTGGAGGGGAACTCCGCGTTTCGTATCTGGGCTTTTTTACGGTTTTCAAGCCGCAGTTCATATTCGCGCTGCATTAACGTGAGCAGGTAGGCTTCATAATTGAGTCCCGAGGCGGCCGCCTCCACTGCCAGCTCTCTGTAGTCCCGTCTGAAAACGGGCAACCTGAGCTCTTTGCTGTAGACTACGATGTCTTGATGTGTTGTTTCCATTTGTTGTCGTTTTAAGCCATTAATCCGGTTATGTAAGCAAGTTGCCTTTGAGCCATAGTGCAGATAGTGTCCTGGGGCACGCTGGGGGCTTGCTCGATAGTGTTGCCCAACAAGGCGCGCAGCTTCTCCACGCTAAGGGATACACAGGGACAATCCAACAGCCGAGCGACGGTTTCCTCCAATCTCTGCTGACTGATTTTACGCTCATGGCAGAAGGAGAGCAGACCGATAAATTCACGTGGCTGATGGCTGAAAAAATCCAGGTATAGTTTTTTTAGATAGCCACTTTGTGCCAAGGCCACACTGCCGGCTAAAGCGCCCGGTTTCCTTTGAAAGGTGGACAGGTAGTGCGCGATGTGCACCACCCATTCGTGTTTACCGTAACTTCGCGCGTGAAGGCCGACGCGTTCCTCTCCATGATACAACTCCACGCTTCGGCTCGAGGCTTTCATTTCGACGAACTTTCCCACTAAATTATCGGGCACCGAGTAGCGGTTGGTACGGTAACAAACGGTGGCGTACTTATCCACCCGTAATTGAATTTGTTCACTGCATATAAGCTCCGAAGCGGGATGAGGCATCAACACCGGCACCTCTTGGGCAAACAGTTCTTCAGCGCTCTTGCCGTAACCCTGCTGTTTACGACCGTTTAAATCTTTCAAAATCCGGGACAGATGCGATGAGGCCTGTTCCAGGGTTTCAAAATCGTCTTTCAGAGCGAAAGCTTTGCGGCGAACGTACTCCACGCTGCGCTCCACGTGCCCTTTCTCGTTGCCCCGGTAAGCGTTGCAGAAACGATGAGTGAATCCGTAATGCGCACGCATCTCCAACAAGGCACGGGTGGGTTCTTTTTCATGACGCCCCACGAAACGGGCCACCGCCACACGCATGTTGTCGTAAACCATACGGGGGTAAACTCCCCCCACCGAGGCAAAGAAACGTACGTGAGATTCCTGGAAAGACAAGGTGTCCTGCCCATGGTAAATATAGGCTTGCCGATAGTTACTGTAAGCGCCGGTGAAAACGGCAAGGTGAAACTTGCGCCATTTACCCCCGATGAGCAGTTTTATCTCCCCCCAGTCAAACTCGCAGCTCTCGCCCGGGTTGTAAGACTGACGGATAAACGCTTCTTTTGGCTTTTGACGATTTTCTTTGCCGGCAATATAATTACACACCGTGGTGTAACCGATGTCAAATCCCTGCAGGTGGAGTTGCTCCAAAATGTCTTTCTTTTTGAGCATTTGTTTGACCAGACCTTGGGCTTTTTTTTGTTCGTTCACCGCAAGCAAATTATCGATAGCCGATTCCACTTCGCGCGTGAGTTTCAGCTTTGACCGAGCCCGGGAGAGCCGGTAAACCGGCTGCAGGAACAGATTACCCGAATGAGCCTTCTCTTTATAAGTGCTTGATTGCAAACATGAGGCATGTTCATCGAGGTATTTCTTGACCGTCTTGCGGCTGATGTGAAGATCGCGAGCTATTTTACGCTGACTGTGACCTTCACGGTGACTTCGAATGATGATTTCTTGTTTTGTATACATACTTATCATTTATGGTGAACAGATAAAATCCGTTCAGGTTAATAAGTGGTATACTTTTAGATTGAAAAGTGGGGTGGTTTTATATTAATATATACATAAGATAAGGCTTTTAAGCGTATTGGCAATGCGCCTAATTCAATTGATTTAATAAATTATCTCTTCGAGTCCATTCCGCTTTTGCTCTATCGGAAAAGTCAAGAAGATGAACATAGGATGGATGTAGATTTAAAATCTCTTGTTCATATTAATTGTCTGTCTCAGTTGTTATTGGGTCTGAAACCAAAGTATCAGGGCGATTAGCTTTCTGCTGCTGATTAGTGCAGGCAATGATTGTGAAAATAGGTAAGCATGTCCAGTGTTTCATTTTAGCAAGGTTTTTTTATTGGATGACGCACAACGTTTGCCAAACCGCTGTTGAACTAAACCTTCGGTAGCCCTTTCCGCAGATAGTCTTACTACCTTTGCAATGATAATAAATAGATTGAGGCCGAAAGTTGAGGCTGACTGCGGAGAAGTTCTCCACCTGCCATTGCTCTTTTATTACCTCGCTCCATAAAGCGAAACATTTTCTGCAATTTTTTGGATGGAAAGCTCATCGTTGTTTGCAACAAACAGATTTTTTTCATAATCTGTGAATATTATACTGTTGTTTTTGAGCCATACAGGATTTTTATTGCTCCCGATATCCGTTTGTTCTAGTATCATCTGATTACTACCATCTTTGTTGGCTATACAATAAGGACCGTGTCCTAAATCGCCCATCTCAATGATTGTACCGTAAAGAATTTTTGTCTCATCCGGTGAAAGCGTAAATGAGATGAACTCTGTTTCAACCCAATAATCTTCACTCTCTTTATTTCTCAGCACATTAAAATCCAGTTTGTCAGACAAACACACTTTTACATTGTTGCGCGTATAATAGAGTTGTTGTTTTGTTGTTTTGAAGTACTGATCTGCTTTATTACGAGGAAGTTCCGTCATGAATTTTCCTAAAACCCGTCCGTCAGATTCCTTGTCCAGAGATTTTTTTTCTTTTCCGGCAATGGAGTATATGTCAAATTTCCTAAAATCGTAGTAGTCCCAAACAAAGCCGTGCTCCATAAGCAGTTCTCCTTTATGGTAAAGAAGCGGGCTTATTTCGCCATAGGTGTCGGTTATGCAATCGTCTTTTTTCAGTTTACGCCCCACCAAACGAATCATCCACAAAAGCAAGTTTCCAGCCATCGGGTGTATAGATGAAATAAAATCCGCGGGGATTAAGATATCTATCTGGTAAATAAACTGCCATGATTTCTGCATTTGGATAGGCTAATTTTACCGGTTTTGTTTCAAAGGTTTCCATATTAACAAGCAGCTCAGGAACCTTTTCTATCGCAACATAATAGACAACATTGCTGTTTGTATAAATGAGGTCTTCAGGAGACCCGCCATCGTTTATATATTCAAGTATTATTTCTCCATCATGCATCGGCTTTAGATCATAGTCGTCATATTCAGTAAAGCCAAAATTTTCAGCTCTGGTCGCCAATTTTGTGACAGTACCTGGAGCGTGGTATCGTCTTACATCCATTTTCGAATCAATGTATGTAGCCAGTGTTTTGTCATTGTTCTTGAGCAGGCTGCTAAAGTTTTTCCCCCAATAGCAATCGTTCAGGAAGCCCTCGATAAAAGCGGGGAACTTATCTTCTGGTTCTCCGGATGAAGCATTGCCATTTTGCGCATTTGCATCGTAATCAAGCACTTCCAATCTGAACGAATTGATTACATGTTCAATAACGCCCTCCATCCTATCATTCTCTTCTTCGGGATATTCAAAGCGAATGGTAAAATATCTATCATTAAACACGGTATAATCAGTGTGCAACATATTATCAAGCTTATATTTGATAATATAGTGGTTGTCTTCGAGCTTTTTACTGAGAACTCCTGTAATGAAAGCTAAATCCTCTGCGTAGGCCTTTTCAACCGAAGGAGGTTCACCATCTTTAGTGGGATCATCTTTGAACTCATAATAAACGATCAGTTGGATTTTTTGATCTTCCGAAATGAATTTTTGCCCGTCTCCGCTATCCGCTTCACCTTGCGGAATAAGGAAATCGGGATATTCAACGGTGTAGTCGTAGCGATCGTTGTGGTAAGTTTCGTAGTTTACGCTGCCTGGCTGCGTATCTGTTTTCCCGGGGTTGCCGTTGCACACTGTAAGTAGGACAAGGGAAATGATAAAATACGTTAGTTTGCTCATGGTTGTTAAATTTTAATAGTTGGAGGCTTGAATTAATGGACTTTGTGGGGCAAGGGCTTTCATTTAATTTTCATAATAAAGCCGCCTGTTTCAAACTCATGACTTAAATGTCCGAAAATTTGCATGGTTATACTCCTTTGTCCCATTTCTTCGGCAGAGGCTTCGGTGAGCCTGGTCATGGGCAATCGTTCAATATCGGCAATTGTGCATTCAAAAACGGGGGTCTGGCTTTTGTCGGCATACACCACCTGGTCATTTAAACACACTTTGCCGTATTCAATGTGTCCTGTAAGGATTGTACCAAGGTCATCTTTGAGTGCATGTGTTCCGTAAATCCGGAAAAGGAATGATTTTTTTGCTGTAGCTGTCATAATTGTTTTGTTTATCTTAATAATGATAATTATTAGATTGAGGCCGAAAGTTGAGGCTGACTGCGGAGAAGTTCTCCACCTGCCATTGCTCTTTTATTACCTCGCTCCATAAAGCGAAACATTTTCTGCAATTTTTTGGATGGAAAGCTCATCGTTGTTTGCAACAAACAGATTTTTTTCATAATCTGTGAATATTATACTGTTGTTTTTGAGCCATACAGGATTTTTATTGCTCCCGATATCCGTTTGTTCTAGTATCATCTGATTACTACCATCTTTGTTGGCTATACAATAAGGACCGTGTCCTAAATCGCCCATCTCAATGATTGTACCGTAAAGAATTTTTGTCTCATCCGGTGAAAGCGTAAATGAGATGAACTCTGTTTCAACCCAATAATCTTCACTCTCTTTATTTCTCAGCACATTAAAATCCAGTTTGTCAGACAAACACACTTTTACATTGTTGCGCGTATAATAGAGTTGTTGTTTTGTTGTTTTGAAGTACTGATCTGCTTTATTACGAGGAAGTTCCGTCATGAATTTTCCTAAAACCCGTCCGTCAGATTCCTTGTCCAGAGATTTTTTTTCTTTTCCGGCAATGGAGTATATGTCAAATTTCCTAAAATCGTAGTAGTCCCAAACAAAGCCGTGCTCCATAAGCAGTTCTCCTTTATGGTAAAGAAGCGGGCTTATTTCGCCATAGGTGTCGGTTATGCAGTCGTCTTTTTTCAGTTTCCAATCAACCACCCATTGTGGTGTAATTTTCGAATCGCTAATGACAGCAGATTTGAGCCATAGCGAACCATCACGCTCTACACTGTAATACAATGTTTTTCCTTCTGCATCGAAGGTAAAATTAAAAATGGTATCAGATTCTTCGACGAATTTTACTTTTTTGTTATCGTCAAAACTGTGGAAATACAATTGGCCATCAATAAGATATGCTAAGGGGCATTGCGTGTAGGCAATATCTGCAGGTTTCTCCAAAATGACTTCTGCCACAGTTGTATCAGCAGGTTGCAGCTCATTGTGGCCATTTTCCTGATTGCCCTCTCTACAAGCGGATAGTATGGCAAAGATTGCTAAGAAATAGATTGTTTTTTTCATTTGTAATACGTTTTTAAAGTAGAATGCTACCTTTCCCATTTTTCGTTATTCCATTTTAGCGTAACTTCTTTGATTGCTTCATAAGGAATTTCACGGGCTTCATCGTAATCCATTAATTGATAAGCATCTATGCTTACTTTTATAGATGTTCCGGTCTGGGGTAGTTTGTAATAAATAGCATAGTCACCTTTGGCAAATTGCTTTTCTGCAAATTTTCGGGTATCGGCCGATAGCTGCGAAACATTAATAAAGTCAGTCAACTTATAATTTTGATTTCCGCCCAAACGGTAATTGGGATCTTCGGTAAGTTTTCCGTTTTGGTAAAAAAATGTCCTTATTTCACTTCCCGATTCCGTACCATTATTTATAGCTACCAACTTGCGGCTGTCTTTCAGATTCCAGTAGCACATTTCCCATCCAAACTGCATTCCGGTAAGGCTTAAATATCCGTTCTTCACATCGCATACATCAATGGGAGTTGATGAAATATCGTAAGCTTTATCTTCGCCAATGCTGTTAAGCAACAACTTTCGATTGGCTACGCTTATTGCTTCCGGAAATGCATCATCGGGCAGCAGTAGAAATATATCTTTAATATTTACGGCTGTGGCATAGGTTGATTCTCCCGCAATTTCATTTTGTTTCATGGTGCCTGAAATTTCGACGGTAGCGCCTTTTTGATTCTCACCTGTACATGAAAAAAGTATTGCAAGAAATGCGATCAGATAAATTTTCGATTTCATGGTTTATCTTTGTTTTTGAATGTGCAATTTTGTGTGAAATTATCTTTTACTAATAGATGAAAAGATTCTGTTATTAATTCATGCTTCTCACTTTATCTTAATCCATCAAGGCCCACTGTTAAACTCTATCGTTTTAACCAGGTCATTCTCATCAAAATTGACTTCTATATTAAGAATCTCCATACTTATGAAGGCTTTATTACCGTCTTTATTTTCAAATAAATCGTCTTTAGTGAGTCCGAATTTCTCGATCAAAAAATCTTTATCGCAGTTTTTGTCTTCACAAATAATCCATCCGAAACCCTTCCCCGGCTTAGTGATATAGGCGTGAGTCATGCGGTCGTCCTGATAGGTTAACTGAATGCCGTCGTACTCCATGGTTGTGGTCGTCACAATATAATCCTCATCTATGTAACCGGAAACTTCCAAAGGTTCTGTTTCTGTATTCTCAGATTGTGGTTTACCCAACAAACGTTTTGCATCATCGGGATTGGCTCCCAATTGAAATTTAGCAAGTGCGAGATTTTGTAAAAAGGGAAGATTTATATGACCCTGATGTACATCGATTAACGCTGTTTCAATATAGTCTATCAAAAATGCATCGGCCGACGGGATAAGCACTAGAGTATTGAAAAAAACGTTCTCTTCACCGTAGTCAATAAGTGCTGTAAATTTCAAATCAGAAAGGTGGGTTATGGTCACATTTTCTAATTTATCGCCTGCTTCCATGCCGTTTCCCATTCCAAACGGGGCCCAAACTTCCTTACCCAAAGGATAAATCATTTTCCATTTGTTTTTAAACACTTTTTCGGCAGCTATCTGCTCTTCTTGTGCCTCAAATTCAGGGTATTCATAGATTTCGAGCTTTTCGTGATAAAACTCAAGATACCGTTCGGTAAACACTTTCTTCTCATCAGGCAGACAGTAGCCGATTTCAGCGGAGCATTGAAAGATGCTTTTCAGCCATTTATCGCCCGAAGCAATTTGCTGCGCATCTGTTTTTCCCATCAAAGAACCGGAAGTATTATCTTCCTGGTTGCGGGCGGCCTGGTTGCAGCTTGTTGAGAGTGCAATTGCCAGTATTGAAAACAGTAGTGTTGTTGAAGAAAGAATCGATTTTTTCATTATTATTTTCATTGTTTTAAAAGTTAAAACATTAAGTCCGAAGTCATTTGTACAAATCCATGTATTCAAAAATTATTTTAACCGCTTCTTCTTTCATATCTCTATTCAATGATCTATTCAGGCGAACATTGTTCGTTAGGTTATAAACCTCACTCCAATCTGAATCCATCGCTTTTTGTGCCTCAATCAGTGCGCAAATAATATTGATTGTGTAACTTTCGTTGTTCTTCGACCTTGCTTTGAGTGCGTAAATAATTGGCTCGTCAACATTGAAATAGTTTTCCATTGCCTGCAGGTAAGCCAAAGAAATCAGCAAATCAGCACTGGCCTGATTAAGGAATTCATCTGTGTCTTTAAAGTTATATTTCTCCTGCAAATATTCATAGAAGTAGTAGGCATTGTTAAAACCATTAAAACCCCAGCCCAGTTGATTGATTACTGCTATTTTCAATTCAACCGGATGCATACTTTCATTCAGATAATTCATTAATTCAATCGTTAACCTTCCTTCGGTTGTGGAAGCTAACTGAACTATTTTTGAATCTTTATAAGCTTCACTAATTGGTGTGGAAGTCAGCGGAGAATCTGCAAATAGATTTTGACTGAGTACAACTGCCGCAATCAGGAGTAGGGCTAATTTCGCTTTCATATTAATAAGGTTTTTTAGTCTGGTGTTTGCTACTGATGAATTATCAGCATGATTTATTCACGTTAATACGGATTACCACTTACTTAATAAACATGTTATCGTCCCAGGTTTTGCTGCCGGGCAGCTCTTTTACCTGTGAATAAAGTCCGGGAAAATTATCGACTAGAAAATATTTGCTGTCCCAGGGTTTGATTACACGAATGATGTCTTTGCCGCTGTCTTTACCGCCGGTGAGCACATAGTACTGAATGAATTTAGCATCCATTTTACTGTTGTATTCATAATTGGAATTCATAGCCTCCACTTCCACGGTATAGGGCTTTTCAGGTATGTATCCGTTTTGCTGATGGGCACCTTTCAGGTAAGCGGCTACCTGATAGGGACGCGCATAATATTCATCTTTACCGCGAAGCAGTTCGCTGAGGCGATGCATTATCCGGTCCTTGCTCATACGCCCGGGATTGTTGGGATCGTGTTCATTTTCAGTGGTTGCCAGATACAAACACTTTTCGCCAAAAACGGGGTATTTGCGGTATATTTCCATGGCAATCAACACCATGGTTACGGCGCCTTGCGGCTCGGTGGAAACCTGTGCCTGCAATTCCTGAAATTTTGCAACCGTCCATGGGAAACGATCGAAGGTGCAGGATGCCTTGTCGCTCATATCAAGCTCATCATGGTTAATTTTACCGGCAAGTGTTCCGGTAATGGAAGCATTGTCGGCAGGCACCTTTTCTTCTACAAAATCCTGAGTGGCTTTCTTGCAGGCGCTGAAGCTTATGACCAGCGCAATCGCTAAAATCAGAACATTAATTAATTTGGTTGTTTTCATTGTCATCTGTTTTATTAAAAGCTTTTACATTATTCTTGTTTATCGACCAGCCTATCGGTTACAAAAAATGCTTCGTTTTTTCTTCCTACTCTTCCTACTTCCTACTCCCTATTCCCTACTCCCTACTTCACCATCTCCACCCTTGTCACTCCTCTATAACTTGGAATGGTTTTCAGCCCTTTAAGGTATTCAATGGTGGTTTCTGCTGAAGGACGAAACAGTCCCTGTCCGGGATCGTTTTGGTTGTATTTATAAACCGAAGCCATATAATCGTTCATGACTACGGAATACGTTTTGTCCATATCAAACGGTTTTCCGTCGGTTGTTAAAAGTTCCACATCTTTAAGCTTCCCATCGGGGTTTAGCATATAGCGCATAGTCATTCCCGAAGGATAAATGGGCAAATGGTCATCGAGTAGGAATGCACTGAGAAACAGATTGCGCATTTCGTGGCCTGTAAGGTTAAACAGCACTATTTCGTTGCCGAAAGGATCCATTTCATAAACGTCCTTGGTACGCACCGGACCTTTGGCAAGCGTTGATATACGAACCCCACCCGGATTGATAAAAGCAAGGTCGGTTCCCGAAGCAAAGCGTATGGCATCGGTCATCAGGAATCCTATTTCTTCGTAGTTTGAAAAATCGTCTTCGGCTATTGCGATGGTTTCGGTCAATGCCGGATTGTTGTTGTAGGCATCCACCATTGTTTGAATGTCGGCACGGGAATTCCCCTTCTTGCCCACGGTTAGCAACTGCATTTCTCTACCCACCTTTCCTTCGGGACCAACTCTCAGCTTAATGAGCGTTGCATATTTGAGTTTCCGTTCGGCCTGCGTAATCATAATTCCATTGTGGATTTGATCTTTTTCGACTTTGGTGTGCGAGTGTCCGCCAATCATTACATCTACGCTATTTGCCGGCAGTTGATTGGCTAATTTCACATCGTTTTCAAATCCGAGATGGTTCACCATCACAAATACGTCGCAACTGTCTTTCAGGAAGAGATATTCTTTGGCGATTTGAAACGGGTCTTTAAACCCAAATCCTTTTGCATTATCCGGGTGTGTGTCCGGAATTCCATTGTCGTTTATGTCCAAAAAGGACACAAAGGCTGTTCTCAGCCCATTTGGGCTTTTGATTATTACATATGGTTTAATGCGAAAATCGGGTGTTTTCGGCAGATCGATATTGGCACTAAGGAAATCAAACTTCGCTTTGTGTGTGATGTTTGCAAAACCCACAAGGCGGGAGTCAAACTCGTGGTTACCCACTGCCGACATATCAAATTTCACGGCGTTCATCAGCTCAATGATGGGTATTCCCTTTTCGGGATATTGGTCGTTTGCCGGGTTTCCTGTTTGATTATCACCACCCGAAATAAGCAATAAGTTGGGGTATATATTCCGCAAACTGTCAGCCATAAAGGCAAGCCGGGGGAAATTATCAATGGCTGCGTGCATATCGTTCACGGCAAGGATTTCTATCGTTTTTGCTTTGGGAAGCTCAGCTACTTTTACTTTGCGGTTTGTGCCACAACTTATCAAAAGTGTAGTTCCAAGCAGAGCAATACCGCAGATTAGCTTTTGTGATGTTGTTATTGTTTTCATTGTGCGTTTGTTTTTTAGTTTTAATGTACAAGTGATTTCCTTCACTCAGGGCGCCATCGGGAGCTACGCTATTGCCATAGGCATCGGTCACGATTGGCATTTTCCGGGGCAGTTTTTTGTTGCGAGCCATGTAATAGCCCCGCATTACATCAAATACTTTGGCTCCGTTATGTATCGTTACTTCCTCATCGTTGACAAATAGCTTCATAGTATTGTTTTATAGCGTTATGTTTTAAATGATTGGCGTTCAATTTCCACCTAAAATTTAAAATTGCTGAATTTAGGATGTGCTTTCATGGCTGCCGGAAGTTCAGGCGAAAGTTGATTGTTCGATAAATCGCATACAGTTAGCTTTACACATTTAGCTAATTCTGCAGGTATCTTGCCGGTGAGCTGATTTTGATTCAGTCTGAGTGTAGCCAAATTGAGACATGTGCCTATTTCAGACGGGATACTTCCAGTAAGTTTGTTTTGATAAAAACCCAAACCAATTAATTTACCTGATGCAAATAATTCGACAGGAAGCTTTCCGGTAAGACCACAATTGACTATAGTTACACTTTTCAGATTGGTCATTTTGGCCACTTTGTCGCCGGGTATGGGGCCGCCGGAATTGCTTAAAGCATTCATAGTCAGGTATTCAAGATTTGTCAAATCCCATATTGATTCAGGAAATTTTCCAATGGGTTCTTTATTTCCACCTACAGATCCAATACTGAAGTCTACCTTAAGTAATGTTAACTTGCTTAGCCTGCCAACACATTCAGGCAACCCATTTACGGGTTGATTGGGCATTGAAATGGAAAGTTCGGTTAGGTCCGCTAACTGACAAATACTTTCGGGAATTTTACCTTCATATCCATGAAGTCCCAAAACCTGTAATTTGCTTAATTGTGAAATATTTTCAGGAATAACTCCACCAAATCCTTTGAGATATAATTTTTTCAAATCAACAAGGGTGGAAAGATCCGGCAATACCGGTTTATCCATTTTTGGCTTTGTATGCACCGTAAGGGACAAATTATTCAACTTTGTCAATCTCCTAATTTCTTTAGGGATAACATTAGGAGCATCGCATTCTCTGACAAAAACAAAAAGTTGTTCCAATGCAGTCAGTCCTCCAATCTCAGCAGGTAAAATTCCGTTTACATGGTCTCCTGCAATCCGCAATGCAATCACCCTTCCTTCATCATTGGTTTTCACACCTTCCCATTCCCCAATCGGTTTCTCACTAAGCCAATTCGTAGCTTCGGACCCTTTCCAGTTAGAACCGTTCATAGATTCATAAATTTTCACTAAAATTTCCCGGTCAGTCAATTGCTTAGGTGCAGAACCACTGCAACTGATTAGGGCTATGACCATGAACAGGCATGCCATTGTTAAAAATACTTTTTTCATAATTCCTTTTTTTTGAGTTTGTATTTTTCAGTCTTACTTTTGTTTTTTTTTACTTTTTTGGGGACGAGGGACGTGTGGGACGAGGGACGACTCCTCAAGCTACCTACTTCTTACTTCCTACTTCCAGGTTCCAACTCACTAAAACTCCCTGCAATAGTCTTCTACCATTTTCCACAGCCTGTCGCTATCAACGGTAAGTACAATGCGAGCCTCCTGCGTTCCCACCGGTTGATTGCGTTCAAAAGCGACCGATTGCCCGTAAGAGAAACCGAATTGCGAATTCACATCCACATAGCGTGTTACTTCTTCTGTTATCAGGGTTGGGTCAATCATAATGGCTCCAGCAATTACGTCCCAGATGTAATGCACATAATTTGGATCTTCGATATAGAGTGTATTTAAGAAATTACGTTTCATCATCGCTTTCAAGTCGGTATTTTTAATCATACCGGTCAACTTTTCGTATCGGTCTTTTTTGAAGGGCATTTTTTCGCATACGTCCAAGCTCACGATAATTTGTTCTTTGAAAGGGGAGCGAAGACAAATTTTTGCTGCTTCGGGATCCATCCACCAGTTAAACTCTGCCGTGGGCGTGGTATTTCCGGGTTTAAAGAATGAACCTCCCATGTAGATTACTTTTTTAATCAATGGAATTATTTCGGGGGCCATACGGACCGCTGTTGCCAGATTTACACATGTGCCAATGGCAATGATGGTTATTTCGTTTGGACTTTTCTTTACCTCATCGATAATAAAGTTGACCGCCTTCATATCCAAAGGTTTCGCAGTTGATTCTGACCCATATTTTTGCAAATACACCGATTCCCACGATTTTGGCTCGGGATATCCCGCAGCACCTACATAAGCATCGCCAATACCAAACAAAATACGCTCGTTCTTAATGGTTTCAAAACGGCTTGGAAATATAGGGTAGCGAATGCCCGGTACAACAGGAATATGAGATTTTCCAATGTCCTCCAACTGTCGGATGGCGTAGGCAGTTCCCTCAGGAACCCAGGTATTTCCAACAACAATGGTAACCCCTATAAGATCAATATTGGGAGCATTGGCAAGCATCATCATCGTGATGCCATCGTCAAACACCTCTACCATATCGGTGTCCAGAATTACTTTTTCTTTCTTTTGTGCTTGTGCAGTTGCCCCGAATAAAATCAGGCAGACGAGAGTGCTAAAAATCATTTTTCTCATAGTTGGAATTTTTAATAGGTTTGTATTTCATATAAATTTAAAAATAAAAGCCCAGTATTTATTTACATCTATTCATAAGCTCTAATATTGCAGCTTGTTGAGAGTGCAATTGCCAGTATTGAAAACAGTAGTGTTGTTGAAGAAAGAATAGATTTTTTCATCATTGTTTTAATTGTTTTAAAAGTTAAAACATTAAGTCCGAAGTCATTTGTACAAATCCATGTATTCAAAAATTATTTTAACCGCTTCTTCTTTCATATCTCTATTCAATGATCTATTCAGGCGAACATTGTTCGTTAGGTTATAAACCTCACTCCAATCTGAATCCATCGCTTTTTGTGCCTCAATCAGTGCGCAAATAATATTGATTGTGTAACTTTCGTTGTTCTTCGACCTTGCTTTGAGTGCGTAAATAATTGGCTCGTCAACATTGAAATAGTTTTCCATTGCCTGCAGGTAAGCCAAAGAAATCAGCAAATCAGCACTGGCCTGATTAAGGAATTCATCTGTGTCTTTAAAGTTATATTTCTCCTGCAAATATTCATAGAAGTAGTAGGCATTGTTAAAACCATTAAAACCCCAGCCCAGTTGATTGATTACTGCTATTTTCAATTCAACCGGATGCATACTTTCATTCAGATAATTCATTAATTCAATCGTTAACCTTCCTTCGGTTGTGGAAGCTAACTGAACTATTTTTGAATCTTTATAAGCTTCACTAATTGGTGTGGAAGTCAGGGGAGAATCTGCAAATAAATTTTGACTGAGTACAACTGCCGAAATCAGGAGTGCGGCTAATTTTGCTTTCATATTAATAAGGTTTTAATTGATCTTTTTGTACAGCAAAATTGAGATTAATCCATTATATATGTCTGTAAATATCACGCAGAAATTAGCATAAAGCACGCATTAACGTTTAAATAATTAGCACAATTAGTGCATTTGTTTGTGGTATCAGATTGATTATGTGTGTTTTGTATGTGCTAATTGGCTGTTGGCTTTTGGCTTTTAGCTGTTGGCTAATAGCTAAAAGCTAATTGCTAAACATGTATCTTCTGAAATTGCGATGGGGAAATTCCAAATTCTTTTTTGAATATGCGTGAAAAATAATTGGCATCATAAAATCCACATTCATGAGCAACTTCCGACATAGGGAGAGAAGTCTCCTGAAGCATCTTCTTTGCCTTGTTTAGCTTCACATGCAAAATATAAGACAATGTTGACTTGCCCGTTATACCATTCATTTTTCGATTGAGCTGCGATGTGCTTACCGACATTCTCTCAGCAAGATAGGCTGTGTTTAGATCAGGGTTTTGCATTTCAGTAAGAATAATACCTGTTATGACATGTAGATATTTGAGATTTGCTTCACTCTCTGCTCTATTAACAGTGTCGGTTGTTATGTTATTGGCAGACTCCATAAATTTTTCAATCAGCGTTTTGCGACTTTCCAGTATATTATGGATAGTAATGAACAGCTCCTCTGTATCAAACGGTTTCTTAATATATGCCTCGGCACCGCATCTCAAGCCCTTTATACGGTCTTCGTCGCTACTCTTTGCCGTAAGCATAACTATTGGAATATGATTGAGCATAATATTCTGTTTCATTTCGCAGCATAGCTGTGTGCCATCCATCACAGGCATCATCACATCCGTAACCACAAGGTCGGGGATATGCATTTTTGCAAGTTTCAAGCCCTCCTCGCCATTTCGGGCAACTAACACCCTATATTTTTCACTCAGTATTGTTTTAATATATGTGTTGACATCTCTATTGTCCTCAACAATCAAGATAATGTGCTGTTCATTAGTATTTCCTTCTTCATTAATATCAGTATATAAGTTGGTCTCTTTAGTTCCAACCCTTTGTTGGATCTTCGAGAGCGAGAAAGAACTCTTTTGCTCAAGAAGTGGCTCAATGTTTGTTAGGTTATTATTTTTTAATGGTAAAGTCACAATAAAAGATGAGCCTATGCCCAATTCACTGTCAACCTCAATTTCTCCTTTCATCTTTTCCACCATCATCTTGGTGAATGCCAGGCCGATGCCGTTACCCGATTCATTTTGACTATTGGTACTCTGATAAAACATCTCGAAGATACGCTTCAAGTCACTCTTTGATATTCCATCTCCTGTGTCTGATATTTTGATCTTAATGGTGTCGGGGCGTTGTCCTTTTGAAACCACAAAGTCTATTTTATCTCCCTCTTTTGTATGTTTTATAGCATTTGATAAAAGATTGCCAATAATTTTATCGATATAGAAAGGAATGAAATCCATTTCTTGTGACTCTATCACAGAATAAAAAATAAGGTTTACATCTTTCTCTTTTGCAAAAAGCTTAAATGTTTCGGCCGACATTCTAAGATACGAAATTATGTCGCCACGTTTCCAGTTGGGAGCCTCTTTTCCCGATTTAAGTTTGGCAATATCAAGAAGTTGGTTTACGAGATTAAGCAAATTATTACTTTGTCTGTCTATGGCTGATCTATAAACATGCTTTTCTTTTTCGGATAAGTGTTTGCTGCTCATTAATAGGTCATTAAAACCCTTTATAACGGTTAGTGGAGTTCTAAATTCGTGTGTGATATTTGTGAAAAAATCGCTTCTGGTTTGCTCCAATTGTTTTAACGCTTTGTTGCTCCTAACGCGCTGTTTGTATGCATAATATAGTAGTGCTGTGATGATAATTCCTACAAGCGACAGAGCCAAGGTGAAATATAATGTCAAATGCGTCGACCGTTGTTTGGATTTATTCTCCGCCTCAATTCTCTGAATGTTCCTAATGTTTTTGTTTTGCTCGTAACTTAGGCGCACGTCTATAAACCTATTAGTTTTTTGCAATCCCTGCACGCTGTCTCGCATGAGTGATTGCAATTGATAGTGCTCAAGAGCTTTTTTGAAATCTTGTGTGCTCACATCAAAGTCGTGCTTAAGCAAATATATTTCGGCCAAATGTTCTGGCGATTTTATTTCATTTGCTGTTTGCTCTGCAAGACTGATATAGTGTTCGAATTCAGAAATATTATTGTCTAACAAATTAATTCTGGCAATTGAGATACATGCTTCCAACCAGTGCCATCTGTCGGATATTTGATGCATGAGGTCGTATGCCTGAATATACTCATCTTTCGCTTTTTCATATTTTTGCTCTCTTTCATAAAGCTTGCCTAAATGAATAAGGCATAGTCCAATTCCCATGTCCGATTTGGCTATTCGATTATGCTCCAATGATTTATTATAATAGGCATGTGCTGAGTCTAACTGTCCCCGCTCTTCAAAAATTGCTCCAATATTGGCATAGTTAATGGCCTGACCTATATTGCTTTTCAGCTTCAGCTCATCTTCCAACGCCATTCTGAAATATTTTTCAGCATGGTCATAATATCCAAGTGTCAGGCTCACGTTTCCGATTCCATTTAGAGAAACAACTCTGTTTTTCATTCCAACTCCCGGCACATGTGCCTGTGAATATGCTTCAGCATAATCCAATGCTTGATAATGATAATCTGATGCTTCGCCATGCGAGCCGATCCGTCGGAAGTCTGTTCCCAGATTATTGTATGCCTGCACTATTTCGATGGTATCATTGAGCTTCATAGCAAGTGCCAACTCTTCCTGATGATTATTTATTGCTTCGGTGAAACGCGAGTTTTCACGCATAAATACACCTAACTGCTTATAAACCAGCATTACAGCAAAATCGTTCTCCTCATCAATATATTGTTTCAGCAAAAGTTTCAGAGAATCTTCACTGTATCTGTTTCTGTATAAAACGGCGGAAATCTCTTTTCGATTTGCTTCCGCTTGCTGCAACTGTTTTTGAGCATCTGAGCAATCGCAGAAAAAACCAATTATCAGCAACACAACAAGTATAGCAAGTGAGGTTGGTGCTTTATATCTATTAATCCTAATTTTCATAGCAAACAAACAGGTATTTGGTCTTGTTTTTTCTCTGTATTGAAATATTTTAGGGAGTAGTAAACCAGGTAAATAGTTTTTCCTCCTTTTCTCAAAGATATTGTTTACTTGCGCGTTTATTCTATTCATGAACAGATTATTACTTTTTCATTTAAAATTCCATCCATATATTACATTTGTAAATTCAATTAGTAAATGCAACTTTGACGGCAGGATAGTATAGATTATTTTTTCAGAGCTAGGGAGGAAAGACTCCCCCCCTTTGCTCCGATGGAAAAAATGACTATAATTGTTCTCCGCCTAAAGTTCACATTTATGAGTCATTTAACCAGGGAACAAAGATATACTATTGCATCGATGTTGCAAAACGGCTATAATCAAAAAGAAATAGCCCTTGTTATTAAAAAAGATAAATCAGTTGTCAGCCGGGAGATCCGCCACAATGCAGATGCCCGATCCGGCGTTTACAGAGATGATTTAGCTCATCGTAAATACCTGAAGCGTCAGGAGTATAAAGCTAAAACCAGAACCTTCACACCTGAAGTAGAGGAATATGTCAGAGATAGATTGCGTCTAAAACACAGTCCTGAACAAATTGCAGGTGTTGCCAAAAAGAACGGGGATAAATGTGTGTCACACGAGCGAATCTATCAGTTTATTTGGCAAGATAAGCGAAAAAAAGGAACGCTGTATCTTGATCTTAGAAACAGAGGACGTCGCTATAAAAAGCGAAGTGTGATTTACGATAAACGGGGTATAATCCCCAATCGCACAGACATCTCTCAAAGACCGCCTGAAGTTGAACTGCGCGAACGCTTTGGTGATTTAGAAATTGACCTGATTATAGGTAAAAATCACAAAGGCGCTATCTTAACCATCAATGACAGAGCTACCGGATTCGGAAAACTTCGTAAATTAGATGGAAAAGATGCTCAGCAACTTGCAACGGCTACCATTGATTGTTTGATGGAATGGAAACCTTTCCTTAAAACAATCACATCTGACAACGGGAAAGAGTTTGCCGCTCATGAATTGGTAGCCAAACATTTAAATATCGATTTCTTCTTTGCTAAACCATATGCAAGCTGGCAAAGAGGTTCGAACGAAAATTTTAATCGCCTCGTCAGGCAATATATACCGAAAAAAGTTGATTTTGATTGTATTCCTACAGATTATATTAATTTTGTGGAATATCAACTCAATAATCGACCCAGAAAAAGATTCAAATACGAATCGCCAATGTTTATGTTTAATCAATTATTTTTCATTTTTCTATTTTTTTAATTGAACTCTTAATCTGTTCCCCTCTGACAGCCTGCCATCGTGGGCTACACTGTTTCCGTATCGATCCTCAACAGGAGGTAATGGATTTGGAATTTTGAGCTTTCGACGAACATAATATGCTCGAACTGCATCAGCGACTTTTGCGCCGCTGAAGAGTTCAACCTCTGTTCTATTTACAATGACTTTCATATGGCTAATACTCTATTTCACCCTCTCTTGTAGTTTTTATAAGTCGCCAGTTTTTGCTTTTAGCAATATCCACCGCTTCTTGCGGCACCTCATTCAAATCTTCTTCGGTGTCATAACTCACTTCTGCTACAGCACCTCCGGGTTTTTCAACGTGTTGTACTGCTTTGAAAAGTTCAATCATCGATTTTGCACTGATTTCATTATCTTGACAAATAATTCTTCTTAATTGATTGAATTTCTTTGCTTTAATCGTTTTGATTTTATTACTATCAATCCAAAGTTCTTTTAGCTCTGCATTATTACTCAAATCCAATTCTGTCAACTCATTATTTGCTATTTGCAAATCGGTTAACTGAACATTCTTTGTTAAGTCTATGGATGTAAGTTTATTACTAGTTGCTTGTAACTCCTTTAGGTTTGGGCATTTTGAAATATCCGAATTGGTTATTTTCTTCACATTCAAGTTAATATAGCTTACATCACCATAAATGGTGAAGGTATTGGCATCTAAGATTCCTTTAAATTCTGTTAGCTCATCGGGATAAATCAGTTCCCCTTCATCCTGAACTTTATCATTATTCAAATCAACCCAAATGGCTGCGGTATCATTGGCGCTCCGCTCAAAATAAAACGAAAATAGTGTGCCAACCTCTACTTCTGTTGTAATGGTGATTTGTGGGTTTTTAGATTTCTCAGATGAAGTGCCACCTCTTCAAGACATTACCAACACTGAAAGAATAGCCACTATTATGTAATACCTAGTTATACTCTTCTTTTTCATAAAAGTAAATTTATATTATTTATCAAATCTATTCGGACCTGGCTCACTATCTTTGATAGCCAATAGAATAAACCATATAGATCCAATAAGTGGAATCATATTTACCAGAATCCATCCTCCACCTTTGCCAATATCGTGCATACGGCGTACTCCAACTGCAATTGAAGGTATCAATAAAGCTAAAGCGAATAATCCCTGAATAATCATAAATAACATCCTAAGCAGTTTTACTCCACCCAGGATATTTATAAACATAGATAATACTACACTAACAATAATGTAAACAAGGATATACTGCCAAAACTCTGTTTTATTAGCTCTGCCCGTAAATTGTGCATACTTGTTAGTTACAATCTCTTTGAAATTTTCAATAATCGAATTTGTGTTCATAATTTTTGTTTTTTAAATTAGTAAATAGTTCAATTTTAAAACTTAGTGGATGCTCCGCCGCCTCCACTTTTTCCTCCTCCCCACGAACCTCCCTTAGTAAAATTACCGCTTCGGTAAGTGGTATTATTTCCGCTGTTTGTAGATTCTGTTTGTGGTTTCACATATTTATAAGGAACCAACTCCTTATGCACAAATCCACATTTAGAACAAACGAACTCATACTCTTTCATGCCATCCTGTCCAGGTATTGCCTGTTGCTTGATTATGGGTTCTCCCTTTTTCAAGCTGACAGTGCCAGTTGATTTGCAACTCTGACAATCAATCTTTGCATTCTTGGCACCACCCTTGAAAAGTCTGAATAGGATAAATACAGGAAAAAATAATACGGCAAGCAAACATCCCAATCCACCAGCTGATTTCTGCTTGATGGCACCTAAATAGGGTGAAGATTCTTCAGATACTTTCTTTTTCTTTCTGCTCTCATTAAAAGCTAATGCTCCTACACCTAATACCAGCCAGATGATAATTGGCAAAGTCATGCTTTTTGCGTCAATGGGTTCTTTTATAAGTTCAGAAGTTCCCTTAAGAACTTTTTCTATCTCATCCACCCCCGCAATCAGTCCTTCTCCATAGGCATCTTCCTTCAGAAACGGTATCATTTTTTGAGCTTGAATCAGTTTTGATGTGCCATCACTCAATGTGCTTTCTATTCCGTAACCCGTTTCAAATACAATTTCTCTTTTCCCATCAGCTGTCAGAAGCAAGATAAGCAATCCGTTGTCTGAATTTTGATCGCCTAATCCCCAATAGCCGAATAATTCTGTTGCAAATTCTTTTGCAGAAGTGTATTGCTCATCAATATCAGGAATTACGACAATTGCCGTCTGAACATCTAATGATTCTCTTATCTCAAATAGTTTTTTGTTCAGTATTTCCTTGTCATTGTATGTGATCACCTGCTCAGGATCTGAAATGAACTGTTGAGCATCTCTTAGCTGCACATTGGGCACCTCCCTCACCGTGTATTGAACTTGTGCATACGAAACTAAATTAAGCAACAGCAGAAACACTATTGTCAAAGATTTCAAAATTGAATTTCTCATACCTGTTTTATCTTTTAAGTTGTTATATTAGAATTTCACATCAGGTTTTGTATCACTGTCGGGAGCAGATTCAAAATAATCTTGTTTCTCGAACCCAAACAATCCGACAACCAGATTTTTTGGAAATCGTCTTCGGTAAGTGTTGTAAACTCTCACTGTTTCGTTGAATCGCTTTCGCTCCACCCCTATTCTATTTTCAGTGCCTTCCAGCTGTCCTTGCAGCATGATGAAATTTTCGTTGGCTTTCAAATCGGGATAGTTTTCTACAATCATTATTAATCGAGACAGTGCATAGCTCAGCTCTGCTTGTTTTTCACTGAATTGCTGTAAATTCTCTGCATTGAGCTGGTCGCTCTCGATGTTTGTATTTGTGGCATTGGCTCTTGCTTCAATCACCTGTCTGAATGTTTCTTGCTCGTGCGAAGCATATCCCTTAACGGTTTCAACCAAGTTCATTATCAGATCGGCTCGCCGCTGGTATTGATTTTCTACTTGCGACCAAGCCATTTTCACGTTCTCTTCGCGTTTAATTAGCCTGTTGTATGTCCCCCAAAAAAAGGGAACAATCAACAGTAATACTGTGAATATTACGAACCAAATGATTATTTTTCTACCCATACTTTCTTTTATTTTTTTTTCTGTTACCCAAGCATCATTATCAGTGCCGCTATAACAGCTATTATTGCAGCTATCAACAATATAATCTTGGTTTTATCTTTTGGATATTCACCAATAACCTGCCCTGTGCGTCCGTTGACAACAAATTGATAGAGTTTACCGTTGAATTTAAAGGCACTGATCCAGATCGGCAACAGTAGCAGTTTGAACATCAAGTCGTTGTATTGTGTGTTTTTACTGCTAACCTTTTGTTTGTTGCCTCCAATGTCAGAGCGGATAGTACTATCAATCACATTATCCATTTTCTCTTTGGCTCTATTCACTCCTTCTCTGAAATCAATTTGATAAATTTCGGTGATAAACCCCGCCATAAACTCCTGCCGATAGGCCACACAGTTCGTCATGTCCCAGTTGGTTAGCTGGTTCATAATTTTGGGTGGAAGTGTTTTTGCCGCGGGAACTACTACATCATCAAAAGATACTGATACATCTCCCCGCGCAGGATACCAATCTGTAACAGTGCGACGAACTTCTTCTCCTTTGTTGTTGCGAGAAGTTTCAGTACGGTCTTCGCCACGTTCCCCTCTATATTCAGTATAAGTCTCAGCATCATACGTCCAAAATGGTAGATATACACCTTTGAACATCTCATTGTCCACTCCTCCTTTTTTTAGCTCCGATGGCAGAAACCATTTCTTTCCCAGCCATTTTGTGAAGTTGGCACCGCTTTCTTTTTCCGTTATTTTAAACGGAAGCAGATATTCCGGTTGCCAAAAACGCTTTATGGATGCTTCGTTTAATATAAGAGGCGTAGAACAAAACACGCATTTTGCTGCCGAAATATTGGGAGCCAATGTAGTATTGGCGCCACATTGCCGGCACTTTATTTCGGTAACTTCTACTGTTTGTCCTTCACTATTTTCTTCGGCACGGTCTTTCCAATGGTTGAAATCGTTTTCCTTTATTTCGGCTGCTGTAAGATCCAATCCTGAGATGTATCCACAATAAACGCATTTCAAATCTTCATCGGCAGGTGAGTACTGCATTATGCCACCACACGCTTTGCATTTTGTCTGCAAAGCATCGGTTATAGGTTGTTTGGTTTCAGTCATGGTTTCGTTCATGATTTCTTGATTTTTGAATGCTTGATAATGCAGAGACGTAAAAATTTGCGTCCCTGCATTATATCATCTCTGTATTATTTTATCCCAAATTCCTTTGCACTTTCGGGGCGCTCCTCTTTTATTCTTTCGAAATCCAGAAAGTTCATGATAGCAAACAAATCGTCAAATTTTCGCTCTAAGTTATTGACACCATAGGCTTCAAGTTCAGGGAGTCTTGCGTCAAACTTTGCCTCAAAACCTTCTGTAACCTCGGTGCCCAATTTATCCATCGCATCCCATGAGGCGGTTAAACTGGCCATTACATAGTCTACTCGTGTTTTTTCATCTTTCTTATCAAGTACTTTACCATACTCAACCATCTGCCTCACCGAGCTTTTATGCAATGCATCGATGTCTTTTTCGAAATTTGCATCTATTTTGCTGTGTTTGTCAAGCAGTTTTCCCATTTCCTGGACTACATGCACATTGATTGCTGCTGTTTCCTCGGCAAATTGTTCTTTGGTTAGTTTTTCAATTTCGCTCATGTCTTTCAATTTAGGCTGTGAATTGCTGCTGCTGCATCCGCCAAGGATTAAGCCTGCAACGATGAATGTAAAGAGAATTGTTTTTTTCATTTTGATTAACTTTAAATTGTTTTTTTCATTACTCACGGTTTGTGGTATGAAACATATGGTCACTATTTGTAATTTACGGGCTGAAAACTTGAGCCCATTTTTACCATCATATTCCACTCACCTCCATTAGGGCTTTTGGTAATGTCATAGTAATTCATTAAATATTTATCAGCTCTTTTCACAATAACTGCTGCTGGTAAACTTAAATGCATCACCCGATAAGGATATTTGTCTTCCTGAAACTCTGACCATTTGCTACTTAAAAATATAGTTTTTACATATTCAGCCCCAAGCATTTCTTTCGCCATACCATTTACTTTTGCTGAGGTGGCTGCATCTATACTCACCCCCTTAGGCATTTCAACGGGTTTGGCATTACTCAAGCGTGCATCTGATTCAACATCCATACGTTGAGATTCCATGGCGCTATAGGATGCTTCAATTTGACGATTGGCAACATCAGAAGAATTATAATCTTTATGTTTTCTAAAGATATCAAGCATAACAGCATCAATTTGCCAGTACAATCTATACTTCACCACTGCATCAGTTTCTGTGTTAAACTGTTTAAACAGATCTTTTAGGTAAGTACGAACATAATCCATCGATACTACATTACGCGCTAAGGATAGCCCTGCTTCTTCCCGTCTATCCTGACGACTTTCGTAAATGCTACGTGAAGGTGCAATTAATAATTCACCCGTTTTTGCATGTACAACTCCTTTATCCGGATCGTCCATTTCGTAATATATTTTTGCCTCAAATATCTGATTTCCAAACATAAGTGCTTTTGTAAACTTATCAAATGCTTCAGAACTCATTGGATCGGCAACAAACTGAGCTGTCCAGGCATTTCTGAAAAGTTCATCCATGGTTACCAATAAATTACCATCAGGTGTTTTTATCTTTAAATAGTTCACAGGATAGTAATTTAAAGGTCCTAAGCTTGCGATATTAGCTATTAGTGAGTTAAATTCTCTTACACGAAAATCTTCAGTAGATTTATCATGAACATTGTAAAATACCTTATATTCATAGTAGGGTTGATAAGTAAATACTTTTGGGTCGAGCTGCTCATAAGCTGCGTGTATTTCACTTATCGATTTTGTAAAGCCGGGTTCTACAGTCTGGTCAGAAGCCTTTGGGTCGGCAGCAAGTGCTTGGGCACTCGGGGTGTATTTCTCTTTGTTGTTGGTTTCAACTCCTTTGTTGTCTTTAGAGTTTCCGTCAGAAGCCCTTGGGTCAACAGCAGGAGCTTCGACACCCGGATTATATTTCTTTTGGGAATCGTCTGCGACTCCTTTCTTGTCTGTAGAGCTTCCGCCCGAAGTAGCATTGGAAACGCCCTGATCAAGTTTTTTTTCGGCTCTATCTAAACTTTCGCGGGTTTCACGCGCTGCTTTTTCTTTTACTTTTTGTTCAACCTGCTGTTCGGCAGACCTTTTTATCTGACTGCCTAATTTTTTAACGTTGATTTGTGCTTGCACAGGCATACAAAATACCACGATGAGCAGCACCAGAAAAATTGATTTTGTTTTCATCTTTGTTTTTTTTATGTTAATGTTAGTGGACATTCGGTAAAGTGACTTTAAACCGCTTTACGGGTTTGCTTCTCACTTCCAACTTCCAACTCCCTACTTAATCATCTGTGCCCCATATCCATCGACGGCTCCGAAAAGCTCAAATGTCTTTTCGTATGGAAAGCGATTGCCATACATGGAAACACGTATAGTTTCAGTGCCTTGCATATTCATTCCCAATGCCGAACGAAACTGATTTACTGATGAATTGGGATTAAAAGAAGAGGTTTGTGAACCGGTTATTCCTATAAATCCTTTCAAATAAGGCACATCTATCTTTTTGCTGATGGCATTTACCTCTGCTTCGTTCATCTCACGATTATTTTCATATTTATGCAATTGGTTTACGTCCTCAAAATTCTTTGCTAAAACAAATGTCCATCCGCCGCCACCAGATGGTAGCACCATATCGCCATTGCGGTTTCCAAAAAACAAGTTGTTCCACGCCGAGGTTACTCTTTTCGCTTCTTTGGATTTATCAGCATCCACATAAGCGCGATCCAGACCGCCATAGTTGGAACAGCCGATTATATTGTTATACACATCGGCGTCAATACCTGTCATATAGCGGAATCCATATCCCATATCTTCCATGAGTTTATCTCGGCACCAAGTAAACAGCACGGTATTCTCGTGAAATGAAATTTTGGATGTATTGGGTAGTGCCAGTCCGCCACGCACCTCGCAGGCAGCCATTCGGTTTGCTACAAACACATTGTTGTAAATATCAAAATGTCCGCCTTTACAGGCCATCTGTATGGCGAAGTGATATCCGTTGAGAAATACACAGTTGCGGACGGTTAAATTTCCCTCCATCTCACCGCTGATAAGCTGAAATGCGCTTTTCATACCCTCGGGTTTCATAGTAGGCACGCTCGCTACCGATTCGCCAACAACCAGGATACGTCCTGTTTCGCATCCCTCAGGAGCAGCGGCTACCGGATTGTCATAAATCGGAGCTAAATAAGCATTGATTTGTCCGCGGTCGAAAATGATACCATCTACTAACACTACACCATTCCGTTTACCGACTACACGAATATCCATCACCCCTTGATTGCCCGAAGTCATTATCTGAGCTGGTCCTGGTTGCATTGTAGTACGAAACTTTATAGGGTCGCGTTGCGAAAAATCATTGGAATAGCCTCCTACGATAGAAACATACTTATTCACCTTCACCCATCCCTGATCCAAATAACCGAGATAATTGCCTTCGGCAAGGCAAATAAGGGCTCCTTCTGGGGCTTCATCAATGGCTTTTTGCAAGTCTTTGAGTGGCGATGATTGACTGCCGTCATTGCGGTTGCTACCATTGTTTGAGGACACGTAAATGGTTTTTGATCCTATGGGGATTTTGCCCTGACTAACCGATTTACGGCCGGAGGAGGCTCCACCGGATGAGGCATTGGAAACGCCCTGATCAAGTTTTTTTTCGGCTCTATCTAAACTTTCGCGGGTTTCACGTGCTGCTTTTTCTTTTACTTTTTGTTCAACCTGCTGTTCGGCAGACCTTTTTATCTGACTGCCTAATTTTTTAACGTTGATTTGTGCATCAATTGTAAAGCTGAATGCCAGTAGGAAGGCTATCGCCACAAATGCTCTGGAAGTTGCTGCTTTCATTTTATTGTTTTTAGTATCTCATGTTTCGCACTTCCCTCAAACCATTGACAAAGAAATAGAAGGGAAATGCATTATTATCTATATCTCTGTACTATAACATTTTATATTTTACAATTTCTCAATCGTCCTTAACCATCACCGAACAACACAGTGCAATGATCATGGATTCTGCTTTTGGATTGGCCAACATTTTTTCAAGTAAATCATCGGCATCCATCTCCAATACCTCGCATACTGAGCAGACTAACTCGATGAACAGCCCCCATAGCCGTCTGTCGAGTGTTTCCCTGAGCACATCGGCGTTCATTGACCGATAAAGTGCCCCTTTCGACTCGTAGTTATCGTACCGGAAACGCAGTGTCAATAACAGATAGGCTATCATGCTGATGGTCGTTTCTGCTACCTGGGCGTCAAAGTTACTGGATTGACATCTTCCCAGGTTCAACAATTGCTTCGATTCTCGATTGAACACCTCCACAACCCATCTTACCTGGTAATGCCCGATCAATCCCTTGAACGTCAGTTTCGTGTCCGTCGTCAACAAAACCTTCCATTTGTCATTTTTGCCCCGACGACTAAAGAAAAGGCAGATCTCAACACCTTGGTACAGCACCCTGGCCTGTTTGTACTGGTAACCCAGGGAACGGCAGCGCCTGGGTTTGCCCAGCATGTTATTGATCTGGGCGTGAGTCAGGCTCTTACCCTGATACTCAAACTTAGTCTTTGCAAACTTGTACATCCCGATCAGGTGAACTTCCTTGTCCTTCACACTCCGGATAGCCTGTATCAACGCATCGCAAGTAAACCAGCTGTCCACCAGGACGTAATCAACACGAAGCCCGCGATAGATGGCCGTGAAAAACATCCGCAGGACCATCTGAATCTTGTTCGTGTCCAGTTCTTCCACACGTTTAGCGGTGTACGAGTCCTTGATACGCTTGCAACTGTATTGCTTGCGGATCTGCTTTTTGGTCATCCCAAACGGGCGTTCCTGCTTTTTCCCTTTTTCCCGGTGAAGACTGAAATCCAGTGGTATGGAGGACTTACCGTCCCAGTACATCATCACCAACAGCTTGAATCCAAGCACGTAGCTGTTGGTTACATGATCCCATACCTTCCCGATCTTCTCTATACGCTTCCCGGTTTTAGACAGGGTGGTGTCATCGAAGATCAGGTAACGGGATGAGGTATCATCTACATCACTATCTTTGGACGTCACCGTCAGAAAACGATGCACAAGATGCCACATAAGCATCCGCCAGCATATGATGGAACTGTTCTTCAAGCGATAGAACACATCCTTGCCCATGGTGGAACCTTCACCTGTGGGGCTGTTCAGATAGGAGTTGACCGTCTTGTCTGAACTGACCACCATGGAGACCAGCAGGGCCAGGACCATTTTAAAATCATATCCCCGGGTCTTGAACCATTTGAACTCAGAAAGACCTTCGCTTAGCTTCAACGCCTTGAAGCGGCTAAAAATATCTTCAGCGGAAACCCTGCCGGGGGTAAAGTCCGCTTTCAACTCTTGAATCTTTTTAATATCTTTGTCCTGCAGCATATTTTAATGGTTTGGTTTCCATCGCTAAGATAATCATTTTCAATGATATATTAGCTAAAATATGCTGCTTTTTTTATCTCTTATCCTCTGATTATCAACTTCATTTTTAACTGCGAAACATCAGTTAATTATAATAGCATCAATCAATGATAACTTCTGCACGGCGTGCTTTTGCACTGTAAGCTGCGTCTCCACTGAGATGAGTATCCTTTCCTTTTCCTTCTACTTGTTTAATTCGATTGGCATCAATACCTCTTTCTACAAGATAATCGCGTAAAACTTTTGCTCGTTCAGCAGTCAATTCAATATTAATACTTTCACTACCTGTATGATCTGCCCAACCATAAATATCAATAGTAACAGTAGAATTATTTTCAAGAATATCAACGATAGCATCTAATTCTTGTTTGTATTTAATCCTATCCAACACCGATTTTCCGCGTTCGAAACTTACATAAGGAAGAATACCTATAATTTTAATAGCTTCTTTATCAGTTCTTTTATCTACATACCGGTCTACATATACCGTATCATGTATTACTCGTTCAATTACTTTTGGCTCTTTTGATTCTACAACACGCTTTGCTTCTACCATTTCTACCATTGGCACATACTTGGGAGTTGCAGCATAAATCAAATTGTCTCGCTTGGTTTTACCATTTAATTTGAAAATGATACCTGCCTGCACATAAGCCATTATATTATTATCGCTGGCACCAGCTACACCATCAAATTTTTTATTAAATCCATATACGCCTCCTCCTTTTACCTGAAAATCGACAATACGGCTTGCTCTAAAGCGTGCAGCAATTTCCCCACCCACACCACTTGTGTTTTCGTAATGTAAATCACGATTGCTATATCTTGCGTTATCACTTTTCTTATATACTGTAGGTCTATAATATTGTAAATAATACGATGGAGAGAGTATCACTGAAACCTTGCGTAATTTATCGCCTTTGTTTCCTGCAAATATATTATTTAAGTTCAAATCTAACCCCACACGTCCTTGATACACCTCTACATCAGCATACAAATCGTTGTATTTCAGAAAGTTCGTATTGGTGTTTGCATCGGTGGCAGTAGGAGAATGATAACCATTAGGATTTAAATATTCAGCGGCATTATCTCCTGTAGCACTTATACGATTTTTTCCAATACTCCCTTCCGCTGAGAATCCAATATAAGGATTGACCTGCAATGTAACTTGCAAACCCCCAATAGGTGACAGGTATGTTTTGTCTTCTGAGAAAGTAGAGAAGTCGCCCCATAAAGCCGAAGCTCCTCCGTTTACTCCAATGCTCCAACGACTGTAGTTATAGTAATACCTGCGTCGTGACTCATTGATTTGCTCACTGTCTTCATTTTTTTGTGCTGAAACTATACTTGGCAACAGCACAGCTACTATTAAAACAAATAAATTTATTTTTTTCATTTTGTATTTAATTTGATGTGTTATATATTTTTGTTCTTTATTTATAAACAATTTTTTCATTGATAAGAGATTCATTTTAATCATCCCACCACCAATGACTATCTTTCCAATCTTCTATTAGGTCAAAAAGTTCTGAAATGTGTTCGGCACAAATTTCGGCGGTTGTTTCTACATGGGCAATCTCTGACTCAATAGTAGATTCTGAGCTTTCAAACTGGGAAAAATTACCTGAATCTACAGTCATTTCCATTAACTCTCCTAATGCATCAGCAGCATCTTCTAATGAAGTTATTAAACCATCAAAAGAGTCTAATCGAGACATTATATCGCTAATCATATCATTTGGACCATGTAAATCCGCACCCGATAGTTCGCTAAACATATCATCCAAGTAACTTTCAAGGTCATCCATCATCCTTTCAACATCACTTATTGCATCTTCAGCAGTAGATTCAATATCATCAGCTAACATCAAAGCATCATCTGCCAACTGCCTCGCTTCAGCGAGCCTTTCCTCTGTTTCACCCATAAAAAACATAAACTTATTCAGGTCTTCCATTGACAGCTCTTCAAGTTTCTCTTCTGAAAGGGAATATAAAAATTGCTTTAAATCATCAACTTTAGCATCTAACTGGTACGATTCTAAGCTTACTAAACGAGATTCTACAGCAATAAACTTTGTACTATAGTCCATATCAAGAATAGATTGTAAGCGTATCTTCCACTCATCAGCCTTATCGCTAATGCTATCAGTTTGACGTACAGCTTTTTCGTAATGATTTTTAAGTCTATTCAGTTCAGCAGCTCTTTCAGTTTCACCATCTGCTATTGCCTGTTCCACCTCCCTTTTGGTAGTGGCAAGAGCTGTTTCAAAAGAGGTTTTTGAATTATTTGCACTGTTATTCAATGCTCCAATCTTTGTGTTGCATTCAGTAGTACGAGTGGCTAACTCTGTATTGAGAAAGTTGTTTACTTCACCCATTTTTGTTTTCACTGTTTGCGCTAAAGTTGTCATAGAATTGTCAATCTCACCGTTCAGTCGATTGTCAGTTTCTGTAAGCGTTGACAATACTTTAGTTCGAAGACTCTCAATACCTGTCAATAATGCAAGACGTAGTTCTTTATCTTTTTCTTGTAAAGCAACCACTTTCTCGTCCACTATTTCCCCATCACTCAGATAGTCTTGTGTGCAACCACTTAATAGCACTACTACTATCAAAAAGATGGTTCTAAACCTCCATTTATTTTTATTGTATTGCATATCTTTTTTTTTTATTTATTTATTTATCAAAACTCACTGATTAAAGCATCAACATCACTAATTATATCATTTAAATCATTAACATATCCTTCTAATTCGCCTAACAGATCTGATATTGAACCCAAATTATCAACCAAAAGATCATTTATCACATTTGCTCTTTCTAACACCTTATCGGCAGCATTCTCCAAACGACCACTCATTTCGTCAGCAAGGTTTTCTACTTCTTCGCATTTATCTAATATTGACTCTAAATCCAGACCCTCAAATTCACTCAAAAAATCGAGAATACCATCAATTTCATTAAAATATTGTTCCAAATCACTCAACCAAGAATCCACATCAGGTAAATTACTCTCTATAGCATCAAGATCGTTATTAATACTTTCCATTTCTTGTACAATGTCAACTGCTTCATAGTAAATGTCTGAAACTTGTTCAAAGAGGTCATTCAATTCGTTCGATGTAGCATGCTCTTGCAGTCTGTCATAAATTGCAGTTTCCATTTTAGATTTAAACCCTGCAATTTGAGATTCCAACAGATCTCTTTGTGTTTCCAAACTTGTCAGAGAATCAGTCAGAGTATTATAGCGCGCTTGCATCGTTATCACTACATCTATACGTTTGCTTGTAGACTGGGCTAAGTTGGGTAATATATTCTCAAAAGAATTTAAATGCTGTTCTCCTTGTTGTATTCTACTTTGAAGTGCAGTGTTATTTTCTGCAATAGCTTTTTCGTTAGCTCTTTGCATTACTCCACGTGCTGTTTCTAACGCTTCAGATCTTGTAATAATAAGCTGTCCTATCTCATTATCCCAATTTGTAATCTGTAGCCCAATTTGATTCGAATGGTCAGTAATTACATTATTGAGTGAATTTGCCTGACCCTTTATTTTATCATCAATTTCTTTTACTTTTTTACCTAACTTGTCAGAAATAAAATCTTCTACTTCGGTTATTTCTGCTTTCAATTCAGTTTCCAAGCTTAATAGTTCATTAGTAATTTCTTTGCTAATGCTATCATCTACATTCTTAAGATGAGCAATCTCATCATTAAGCTGATTAAACTCCAAGTCGTGATCCATTGAGTTGCACGATGCTATAAGGCATGCCAGCAACAAAAGGATGAGTGTTTTTATACCTTTGTTTACTATATTATTCATTTGTATAATTTTTTTAATTATTTCCATGCATCACTTGTATATATTTCATTAAAAGCAACATAGGCTGCGTCTGCTTGAGCATCCAATTCCGATACCAAACTATCAAAGTGATATGTTTCTTGAAATAGATCAAGAATATTACTTTGTATTGAATCAAAATCATCCCAAATACCAGAAGGATCATCTCCTGATTCATAATCGCCCACCAAATCATCTAATTCAGCTAATATATCAAGAAAAACTTCTACATCACTATCTAAATCATCAGCCAAATCAATAATATACTCCATTTGATTTGTATAATCTTCAGCATCGATCAAATCACCCTCAGCTTGTCCAACCATATCGTTATACATATCCTCAAGATCTTTCATCTGTGCCAAGCAGTCTTCTGCATAATCAGTCAAGCCATCTATCTCGGAAAACTTATCCCGTATTTCGTCAATAAAATCTTCAGCAGCACCTAAATTAGATTTTAGCTCTAAAATTTGTTCAGTCTTCAATGATTCTATTTTTTCATCAACATCTTGTTCCAATAAGTCAAACAAATTGGTTACTTTAGTATTGAAACTATTGAAAACAGTATTTAAGCTGTTTCTTCTTTCTTCATATTCATTCATTTGCTGCGACAAGTCTTCGGATAACTCCAAATTGCTTTCCAATTTCTCAACTTTTGTTTTTACTGTATTTGCCATTGTTTCCAGCTTATCAATCGCATCAAGACGCTTATTAATTTCCACCGCCTGATCATCATTGCTTTGTGCTATGGCTTCTTGCAATAGTGTGTTAAGGGCTTGACGCTTAGTTCCCAGATTATCAAAGACGGTTTCAATACCACCTTTAGTAGTTGTCATTTGTTCATCCACATAATCTTTCGTTTTGGCTACGCGATTAGTAATACGTGTACCAGTTGCTGCCACCGAATCCATCAAGGCTGAAATAACGAGACCGCCATTAGCATCCACTTTAGCTGAAAGCCGATCTTTAACTTCAGCAATTTTTGGTACCATGTCTGCACGCACTTCAATAATCTGTTTCATAAGATCTGCACGAATTGCTGCGTCCTCTTTCTTTAATTCAATAAGCGAATTCTCTTTCTCAATCAAGTAGCGGTCAACATCAAAGTCGCTGACACACGAAGCAAGTAGTACACATCCAAATAACAGAGTTAGAATCTTACATTTTCTTTTCTTCATTGTTATTACTTTTATTATTAACTCATGTTTCGCACTTCCCTCAAACCATTGACAAAGAAATAGAAGGGAAATGCATTATTATCTATATCTCTGTACTATAACATTTTATATTTTACAATTTCTCAATCGTCCTTAACCATCACCGAACAACACAGTGCAATGATCATGGATTCTGCTTTTGGATTGGCCAACATTTTTTCAAGTAAATCATCGGCATCCATCTCCAATACCTCGCATACTGAGCAGACTAACTCGATGAACAGCCCCCATAGCCGTCTGTCGAGTGTTTCCCTGAGCACATCGGCGTTCATTGACCGATAAAGTGCCCCTTTCGACTCGTAGTTATCGTACCGGAAACGCAGTGTCAATAACAGATAGGCTATCATGCTGATGGTCGTTTCTGCTACCTGGGCGTCAAAGTTACTGGATTGACATCTTCCCAGGTTCAACAATTGCTTCGATTCTCGATTGAACACCTCCACAACCCATCTTACCTGGTAATGCCCGATCAATCCCTTGAACGTCAGTTTCGTGTCCGTCGTCAACAAAACCTTCCATTTGTCATTTTTGCCCCGACGACTAAAGAAAAGGCAGATCTCAACACCTTGGTACAGCACCCTGGCCTGTTTGTACTGGTAACCCAGGGAACGGCAGCGCCTGGGTTTGCCCAGCATGTTATTGATCTGGGCGTGAGTCAGGCTCTTACCCTGATACTCAAACTTAGTCTTTGCAAACTTGTACATCCCGATCAGGTGAACTTCCTTGTCCTTCACACTCCGGATAGCCTGTATCAACGCATCGCAAGTAAACCAGCTGTCCACCAGGACGTAATCAACACGAAGCCCGCGATAGATGGCCGTGAAAAACATCCGCAGGACCATCTGAATCTTGTTCGTGTCCAGTTCTTCCACACGTTTAGCGGTGTACGAGTCCTTGATACGCTTGCAACTGTATTGCTTGCGGATCTGCTTTTTGGTCATCCCAAACGGGCGTTCCTGCTTTTTCCCTTTTTCCCGGTGAAGACTGAAATCCAGTGGTATGGAGGACTTACCGTCCCAGTACATCATCACCAACAGCTTGAATCCAAGCACGTAGCTGTTGGTTACATGATCCCATACCTTCCCGATCTTCTCTATACGCTTCCCGGTTTTAGACAGGGTGGTGTCATCGAAGATCAGGTAACGGGATGAGGTATCATCTACATCACTATCTTTGGACGTCACCGTCAGAAAACGATGCACAAGATGCCACATAAGCATCCGCCAGCATATGATGGAACTGTTCTTCAAGCGATAGAACACATCCTTGCCCATGGTGGAACCTTCACCTGTGGGGCTGTTCAGATAGGAGTTGACCGTCTTGTCTGAACTGACCACCATGGAGACCAGCAGGGCCAGGACCATTTTAAAATCATATCCCCGGGTCTTGAACCATTTGAACTCAGAAAGACCTTCGCTTAGCTTCAACGCCTTGAAGCGGCTAAAAATATCTTCAGCGGAAACCCTGCCGGGGGTAAAGTCCGCTTTCAACTCTTGAATCTTTTTAATATCTTTGTCCTGCAGCATATTTTAATGGTTTGGTTTCCATCGCTAAGATAATCATTTTCAATGATATATTAGCTAAAATATGCTGCTTTTTTTATCTCTTATCCTCTGATTATCAACTTCATTTTTAACTGCGAAACATCAGTTTGTTACTTTTTATTTCTCAAATAGATTTCTATCAGGCTCATTGTCTTTTATGGCAAATACCAGAAATCAGCCTGATCCCATAAAAGCCATAACACTGACATTCAATTAATTATAAAGGCGGTGGAACCGCGCCAAATAGTTGCGATAGTTCCTGCACCGAGTTTGCCGCAGCCCATGCCGGCATTCCGGCTGTCCACACCAAGGTGTCGCGGGTAAGCTGTCCTTGCTGAATCATTTGCTGAAGTTGCGATACAGGGAACGGACCTTGCTGCACGCCGCCCACTGCCACGTGATACGTCGTTTGTTGCGGCATTGGGGGTGGAGTAGGTGCAGCCTGTTGAGGTGGCTGTTGCCCTCCGTGAAACTGTCCTGCTTGTGGATTCATCATCTGCCCCGCCATTTGTCCTGCCATAGCCAGTCCAATACCTGCACCCATGGCATCACCGGCGAGATTCCCACCACCTGATGGATTGTTTGCCGAATCTTTCAGTGAATCAGCAAACTGCATCTGGGTATAAGCGGTCATATTGCCAATCACGCCCATGCTTGTGCGGCGGTCTAATGCCTCTTCCACAGCCTCTGGCAACGAAACATTCTCTACCAAAAAACGGGTCAGCTCGATACCATATTCAGCAAAGTCATCCTTGAGACCGATGGTCAGTTCTTGCGAAAACTCATTCATATTGGCTGCCAAATCTAATGCGGCTATTTTAGATTCGCCCAAATAGTCGGTAAACTTGGTTATCACAAAATTGCGAAGCTGCTCGCTTATGCCTTCTGTGGTGAACTCGCCACTTGTGCCTGCCACATTTTTTATAAATGGAATGGGATCTTCCTGTACACGGAAGTTGTATGAACCAAATGCACGCAAGCGGATGGGACCAAATTCAGGGTCGCGCATCATAATAGGGTTTGCCGTTCCCCAACGCTGATTCAAAAACTGCTTGGTGTTTACAAAATATACATCCACCTTGAAAGGCGAATTAAAACCGTATTTCCATCCTTTCAGTGTAGTAAGAATGGGCATGTTATTGGTAGTAAGTTCATAGCGTCCCGGCTGAAACACATCCGCAAATTGTCCTTCGTTTACCAACACCGCCACCTGCGTTTCGCGTACCGTGAGCTGTGCTCCATTTTTGATTTCAGAATTGTAACGTGGAAAACGCCAAATCATGGTATCGCTCGTGTCATCTGTCCATTCGATAATATCAATAAATTCACCGAATGCTTTTTGTTTGATTTTGTTGAAAAGTGCCATAGCTTTTTGCTTTTAATTATTGATTTTATTTTTCAAATTTCTTTATTGCAAATTTGAGATATATCAATAATTATTATCTGCACTTATCACGCAAATAATAGCATAAAGCACGCATTAACGTTTAAATAATTAGCACAATTAGTGCATTTGTTTGTGGTATCAGATTGATTATGTGTGTTTTGTATGTGCTAATTGGCTGATATAGGTTGACCGTTTTCAAACAAAGATCATTATGTTGAAAACAGGTAAACGCGTGCGACATCATCGAAGATTTTCGGAAGATTTCAAGTTGAAAATTGTTCGTGATTATGAATCCGGTTAATATTTTGTTCCAGAAATGGAGAAAATTTACGATATTTCGACCTCACTTATTTATAGGTGGATTTATAAGTATTCTAAGTATAACAAAAAAGGTGCTCAAGTAGTAGAGATGAAAGATAGTAACGCTGAAAAGATCAGACAAATGGAAGCTCGTATAAAAGAGTTGGAACAAGCTGTAGGTCAAAAGAAATGAATATTGACTATTTAGAAAAGATGATTGATTTGGCCAAAGAGCATTATGATATGGACATAAAAAAAAACTCAAACATCCAACGCTCTGGTGGTTCCAAGACAACAAAGAAAAGTTGAATTATAGTTTAAATAGTCTTTATAATATGTTGAATATAAGTAAGCAATCGGTGCATCAAAGCAGAAAGCGACAAGAGTTGTTCGACTCTGAATTAAAAGAGTTGATATCTCAGGCAGATATTATCAGGGGTGGGCATCCGGGTTGTGGAGTTGAGAAGTTGTACGAAACCTTGAAGCCCCAAACAATGGGTAGAGATAAGTTTTGTGAGATTTTCATGGATTTAGGATATCGTGTAAGAAGGATAAAAAAACTACACAAGGGCAACTATTCCTCTATGGTTTAACTATCCTCACCTTATTTGAATTAGTTTCGATTTAATCTGACAGTTAAGGGCAAAATACTTAAATTTGTAATATCACAAACAAAATAAGTTTCACCCTTAAAAACTGTCAGAAATGAATACAGAGACAAAGTTAATCAAAAAAAATTAGGACAGCTTATATTAGCAGAAGAAATAGTTAAGATCCGGCTAAGTCATTTGGGTGATGTCTCTCAGGCATGCAAGTAATTAGGATACAGCCAAGTTACTTTCTGCTGATACAAAGAACTAGTGGAAACTGGTTGTATTACCCTCCCCAAATAATACGAAAATAAATCTGATAGGGATAATTTCACTATCGGGGTGTTTAAACATAAAATTCCGTATAAATAAAATTTTATTTTCAATTGTTTGTTGTGTACATACAGGAATAAAAAATCTCTTGTGCGGCAAAAGGAAAGAATTGTTTGAATAGCTACAAAAAAACACACAGTCAACGCAATAGTGTGCGTAAAACTGTGCGTAAATTTCGCAAATCATTGATTTACAATGTATATTGCGGAGAGAGAGGGATTCGAACCCCCGGAAGCTCTCACTTCAACGGTTTTCAAGACCGCCGCGATCGACCACTCTGCCATCTCTCCTTGCTTTTTGTTCAAAAAGCGAGTGCAAAGGTATAATTATTTTCGAAAACAAAAAAGGTTACATCAAAATTTATTTCACAGAACGGCGGTCTCTCGTATAAAAAAGGAAAATAAACACTATCTTTGCTGAAATTTTAGAAATTAGAAATGTTATTTACCGAACTTCCACTGTGCGATGCCCTTCAAGACGGGTTACAGGCAATGAACTTCAAAGAAACTACACCTGTCCAGGAGCAAGCCATACCCGTTATTCTCCGGAAAAAAGATGTTATCGCCTGTGCACAGACGGGAACAGGTAAAACAGCTGCCTTTCTGCTTCCGTTGCTGAACAACCTGCAGACCGAGCCGCACGAACTTCATAAGGTAAACGCCATTATCATGGCACCTACCCGTGAGTTGGCGCAACAAATCGATCAGCAGATGGAAGGATTTTCGTACTTCACACCGTTCTCATCGGTAGCCGTTTACGGCGGCAACGATGGGGATGCCTGGGAGGTACAGAAAAAAGGGCTGCTTAGTGGTGCCGATGTGGTGATTGCCACGCCGGGCAGATTGCTGTCGCACATCAACCTGTATAACATTGACTTTTCAGGCGTGAAGTATTTTATTCTGGATGAAGCTGACCGGATGCTCGATATGGGTTTCTTCGACGACATTATGAAGATTGAAAAATTGTTACCGAAAGATCGCCAAACGATCATGTTTTCAGCAACAATGCCCCCAAAGATCCAACAACTGGCAAAAACTATTTTACACGACCCCGAGGAGATTACCATCGCTGTGGCGCGTCCGCCCGAAACCATTTTGCAAACAGCCTATATTTGCTATGAATCACAGAAAATTGAGATCGTTAAACAGTTGTTCTCCGACAAAAAGCCCAACAAAGTAATCCTTTTTTCAGGAAAGAAACAAAAAGTCAAGGAAATTGCCAAAACGCTTCGTAAAATGGGACTGTCTGCTGACGCCATGCATTCTGATCTGGAACAGACAGAACGCAATTCAGTCATGCACGAATTCCGCAACGAAAGAGTGGATATTCTGGTTGCTACCGACATCGTTTCACGGGGTATCGATATCGATGACATATCACTTATCATAAACTTTGATGTACCCTACGATGCAGAGGATTATGTTCATCGCATCGGACGTACGGCACGCGCAGGAGATTCGGGAATGGCCATAACGTTTGTCTCGCCCGACGAACAACTTCGTTTTTCAAGGATCGAGAAGTTTCTACAAAAAAACATCTACAAAATACCCGTTCCCCCGGAGTTGGGTGACGTTCCCGAATACAATCCCGAAAAACGGCGAAAAGAGGGCAGAAAACATTCTGATAAACCTCAAAGAGGCATAGGGCGAAAACGCACCCAGGAATCAACGGAGAAAAAGGCACAAAAAAAGACTTCTAAAAAAACACAAAGCCGGCCTGACAAAAATAATCAAACCGGCTTCTGATTTCGATATTACAGGATTACAGGCAATCTGCTTCCTGCTCCAACTCAATGATATCCATTCCTTTCATAATGGCTTCTTCATTCATTGGCAAAAGCTTATGATGACGTTCAGGCAACGTTTTCTTTAACCCTTCCATAACGTTTGCCAACTGAACCATGGGTGATATCTTAAGTAATCCGCCCAATACAATCATATTGAACACCTTTGTGTTGTTCATTTTCATGGATTCGTCCATAGCCTTAATCCGGTAAACGTTGATATCCTTACGCCTGGCTTTATGGCGAATTCCGTAATCGTCGTATATAAGTGCTCCGCCCGGCTTTATCTTTTCTTCAAACTTATCCAGCGAAGGCTGATTCAACACGATGGCCACGTCGTACTGGTTAACGACCGGTGAACTGATGGGTTTATCACTGATAATAACGGTAACATTGGCCGTTCCTCCACGTTGTTCGGGCCCGTAAGCCGGGAACCAGGACACCTCTTTGTCTTCCATAATACCGGAAAAAGCAAGAATTTTACCCATCGATAAAACTCCCTGGCCGCCAAATCCCGAAATAACAATTTCTTGCAACATATTTTTCAAGTTAAATATTCTTTAAATCTCCTATTGGAAACACCGGAAACATATTCTCGGCCATCCAGTCGTTGGCTTCGGCAGGCGTCATTTTCCATCCGGAGCTACAGGTTGATACAACCTCAACGATGGAGGTTCCCTTACCGGCCATAGCATTTTCGAAAGCCAGCTTTATCATCCTCTTGGCTTTCTTGACCGCTGCTGCGGTATGAACGCTTACGCGGGTGGCCAAACAGACACCATCGAGCAATGCCAGCAAATTGAGTATTTTAAGTGGGCTACCCATAGTTTGCACATCACGTCCGTCCGGGCTGGTGGAGGTTACCATCTTACTGAGTGTTGTCGGCGCCATTTGTCCGCCAGTCATCCCATATATTCCGTTATTGATGAAAATAATAGCGATATTCTCCCCACGGTTGGCAGCGTGGATGGTTTCTGCAGTACCTATAGCTGCCAGGTCGCCGTCCCCCTGATAGGTAAACACCATTTTGTCGGGATTCAACCGTTTTGCTGCAGTTGCTAAAGCGGGCGCACGTCCGTGAGCGGCTTCCTGCCAGTCGATATCCAGGTATTTGTATGCGAAAACCGCACATCCAACCGGGGCAATTCCGATCGTCTTTTCCTGTAGGTCGAGTTCTTTAATAACTTCGGCAATGGTTTTGTGAACAACACCGTGCGAACAGCCGGGGCAATAGTGCATATGGTTGTCGTTCATAATTTCCGGTTTGGCGTAAACCAAGTTTTCGGGGCTAACTATACTGTTTATATCCATAATTTTATCTTTTTGAAAATCTGTATAAAAAATAACAAACAACGGCGCAAGCCCCTGTAATCCACGTAAGTTTCATGTTTTGGCCAGAAACGAAATAAACGACTATTGTTGCTAAGAAGAAAAGCAAAAACAGCATCGAAAATAATTGTTGTAATTTTGGGCTCACGGCTGTACGTTTTTTTATTTTACTATTTTTTCCTTTAATGCATCCAATACTCCGTCGGGAGTAGGAACGATTCCACCCAGACGTCCGTAATGTTCAACGGGTACTTTCCCGTTTACGGCCAATCGCACATCTTCCACCATTTGTCCGGCATTGAGTTCCACAGTCAGCATACCTTTCACCTTATCGGCATATGTATGGAGTATGTTGCTTGGGAAAGGCCACAACGTTACGGGGCGGAGAAGCCCAATCTTTATGCCCTCCTTCCTAGCCATATCTATGGTTTTAAGACAGATACGGGCTGCCGAACCGAAGGCAACCAGCAAATAGTCGGCATCCTCGCATGCAGTCTCCTGATAACGAACCTCTTCCTGTTCAATTACCCTATATTTTGCCTGAAAACGCTCGTTGTTTTTTTCCATGAGAGCTGCATCCAACTCCAGTGAAGTTATGATATTGGGGCCTCTGTCTTTTGTTTTTCCAAGTGTTGCCCACGGACACTGTTCGCGAATTTCCTGTTCGGTACGGCGACGCCGGTACTCCGGAAGTTTCACTTTCTCCATCATTTGCCCGATAACACCGTCGGTCAGTATCATGGCCGGATTACGGTATTTGAACGCCAGATCAAAACCCAACGATACAAAGTCTGCCATTTCCTGAACGGAATTGGGAGCCAGCGTGATTAGCCTGTAGTCACCGTGCCCCCCGCCCTTTACGGTTTGAAAATAATCAGACTGTGAAGGTTGAATTGTGCCTAATCCCGGTCCGCCACGCTGTACATTTACGATAAGACAGGGCAACTCCGCGCCGGCAAGGTAGGAAATTCCTTCCTGCTTAAGGCTGATTCCCGGACTCGAGGAAGAGGTCATGGAATATTTTCCGCAAGCGGCACCACCGTATACCATGTTGATGGCCGCTACTTCACTTTCAGCTTGTAGGACAACCATCCCTGTAGTTTTCCATGGAGCGGCCTCCATAAGTGTTTCTATAATTTCGGATTGTGGGGTAATGGGATAACCGAAGTATCCGTCTACACCGTAGCGGATTGCCGCATAAGCAACAGCTTCGTTTCCCTTCATTAATGTTACATCTTCTGTCATAATTTAAATTCAGTTTTTTTGATCTCCTTGAGTATTAGACTTAAAAAACAAAACGTTCACTTATTTATCCAATCGTTTACGATAAACGGTTAAACATCCTTCGGGACAAACGGTTCCGCAGTTAAAGCAACCGATGCACTCTTCCGGGTTTTTCATGTAAACGTAATGATAGCCGCGATCATTCACTTCCCGCGGTTGTAATTCCAACACGTCCGTAGGACATGACACAACGCAAAGATTGCAACCCTTGCAACGTTGCGTATTAACAACTACATAACCTTGTACTTTTGCCATTTTATTTATTTGTGGTTTTTGTTGGTTTTTGCAAAATTAGTCGATGTTTCAAATGTTTTCAACTTTTCTGTGTTAAATATTTCCTTTAAGTATTTTAATACTATCCTGGTAAAGAGCCGGATTATAATTAAACCTCATCTATTCGCGACAAAAAAGTATAAATTTTATCAAAAAACTGGAAACAAGAACCGAACCAACATAAAAAAGTTCGAAATATAACTTGGGTAAATATTTAATTTTTCACCAAAAGAACGCGTCGTTCACCATCCATTTGCCCTGGACTTTCATCACTTGTTCAATGACATCACGGGCAACTCCTTCACCACCCTTGACGGGTGAAACGTAAATGGAAATATCCTTAATTTCAGGACAAGCATCTGCAGGAGCCACCGGTAAACCCACTTTTTTCATGACCAAATAATCGATAATGTCGTCGCCCACATAGATGATCTCTTCCGGATCGAAGCCGGTTTTATCCATATATTCCTTCAACTGTTCGGTTTTATCGTACGATTTCAGGTAGATGTGCCTTACACCGAGTGACTCCAGACGGCGACGGACAATTTCCGAACGTCCTCCGGTTATCACTGCTACATCCAGTCCAGAACGTATCGCGTGATGAATGGCATAACCGTCCCGCACGTTGGTTGACCGCATCGGCTGGCCGTCTTCGGCAAGCGTTACGGTTTGACAGGACAAGACTCCGTCCACATCGAAGATAAACGACTTAATTTTGGTAAGATCGTAATTAATTGCGCTCATGCAAATTTATAAATTTTTAGACATTTAGATTTATAGATTCGGTGCACTGTCAAAACGTATATTTTCCCAGATGCACCTTTTCCCACAACAACTGATCGCCATTGTTGGGAGAACGGGGTTTTTCTTTTTTCCCGAAAGAAATGACACAGAGCACTTCCAGCGGCATAGGGACATCGAGTATCCCGTTAATGTATTCTCCGGAAGTGATTGTTTCAGAAAAGTCACGGTTCCTGACCTGTACCCAGCAACTGCCGATCCCCAGTTCTTCGGCCTGTAACTGCATATTGATGGCAGCGATAGAGGCATCTTCAATCCAAGCATCGGTTTCAAGCGGATTTCCAAGAACCACAACCGCCAGTGCCGCATCTGCAATAAAAGCAGCGCTCTGAGCCTTGCACCTGGAAAGTTTTGCAAGCATCTCCCGGTCTTCCACGACCACAAACTCCCAGGAATGTTTGTTTTTGGAGGTGGGTGAAAGCAACGCTGCTTCCAGAATAAATTGAACAGCATCTCCCGACAAGGGTCCATCCGCATATTTCCGGTAACTTCTCCGATTGATCAGAAGTGTGTTAAAGTCTTGCATAGTTCCTATTTCTTTCGACACACAAAAATAGCCATAAAAATTAAGACAACACAGCCGCAAACAGGAAAAATGTTTCGGTTGTAAAAAAAGCAAGAAAGCTCCTGAAATCAAGGGTGGTGAAAATTCTCATGCGTTAATCATTTTTAATTAGAATCAATCTAAACAAAAACAGTTATCTTTGTATCCAAAACTACTTTCTATGTATCACGTTTGCCGAACATATATAAAACCGGGGATGAAATTGTTTGACTTAATCGAGGAAAACCCTTCGCTTTTGCTGGTAATGCAGCATTTCAATTTCGATTTTCGGGTAGGCGATTTCACCATCAGCCAATTATGCAAAGAGAAAGGAATCAGTGAGAAACTGTTTATATCGATTGCCAACCTGTACAACGGCTTCAAACCCAAAGAAAATCCCATTGATTCCGTTGACGATGTAAAGCAGATTGTACGCTTTTTGAAAAACAGTCACGACTATTACCGCAACGATAAATATCCGCAAATAAGTGCCTACATAATGCAGCTGCAGAAAAACCATCCTGAAAAGGAATTAAAGTTGCTGGAGCAGTTTTTTAACGAATACTTTGCTGAGGTTATCGACCACCTGGACTACGAGGACAATGTGGCTTTTCCGTATTTTATCGAGTTCCTGGGCAACAGGGATAATCTGGAGAGCAATGCATACTCGGCCCAGGAATACAGCGAACACCACACCGATATAGAGCTGAAAATAAAAGACATAAAAAACTTATTGTTGAAATACGTAGTAATCAACGACGACCTGAACTTACGCCGTAAACTGCTTTTCTCTTTGTGTGAATTGGAGTACGACCTCTATATCCACTCATTGATTGAGGAAACCATTTTAATTCCTTTCGGATACAATATGGAGAAAGCATGAACAGACACCGGTTACATATCGCCATCATGGTGCATTCGCAGATTATTTACGAAGGATTACACGCGGTACTTTCTCAATCGGATATTGACTGCGTAATCTGTAAAGTGGATTCACTGGACGATTTGGAAAATATTCTCCCTTCAAAAAAGGTAGATTTATTGATTATCAACCCTCTACTATTGGTGAACAGGGAGAAGGACGTAAGAAGGATCCGGAAAAATCACCCCAATTTCTCCATCGTTGGAATTCACTTAGGCATTGTCGATAACCATTCACTGGCACTGCTCGATTCGTCTTTTACCATTTTCGACACATTGGAGCAGGTTTTGTCCAGGTTACAAAAAACGGGAACCAACAGTGAATTGAAATTCCCGTCAAACGATGATAACCTGACTGAAAGAGAACTTGATGTACTTACCCAATTGGTTCACGGTTACTCCAACAAGGAAATTGCCGACTCGCTCAACATCAGTATCCATACGGTAGTTACCCACCGGAAAAACATAACAGCCAAAACCGGCATACGGAGCCAGTCGGGATTAACCATATACGCTATCTCCAAAAAAATTATTCAAATCGAGGATGTTGACCTGCAAAGCCATTGAGTCGTCACACCAACGCCACAATCGCCACCGTAATAACAATGCTTAATGCAATCATCGCTATTCCCCTCCGGCTTTTCCGGCTTCCGAACTTAAACATAAACAACGAGGAAACCGCAAGGAAACAAAGCATAAATCCGTAAACAAGAGACAGCACGGACACTCTATGCGTTCCGGTAATCTTGTGCAAATCCACCAACTTGTCAAACGGAGAGATATACACTTTGCGCGTTACGACTGATTTTCCGGTAGCAGCATGGTAAAAACCTTCCTTGAAATAAATTGTTTCCCCTTCTTCCCTTTCCACTTTAAAATTCCGAATACGGAGCTGTTGTCCCAAATCATTCCCCGAAAGATTCGTTGCCAGTTGCTTTTCCTCTACTTTCTCCGTCTTCAGCAAGTCGGTATTCCGATAAATAAGCAAAATTCCCGAAAGCGCATAAACAAGGGTCAACCCGATGGTTAGAAATCCGATATCGCGATGTAATACCCGCATGATGTGATAAATGTTCTGCTTTTTCTTTTGAGTTTCCATTTTTTTCTACCTTAGCTGTTAAAACTGATAATTCAGCGCCACCGCAACATTCCGAGGATCTGTCGGATTGAGGTAGCCACCGCGATAATATGCTGTGTAGCCCGTGGAATCGAACAGATTGTTCATAAACACCCGGATGCGGTAATTTCTAAACCGGTAACCTACCTGCGCATTCACGGTAGTATATGCATCTGCGAGAAATGGACGCGTGTTTGCCTGCACAGCGTGTCCAGGCACAACGCGATAGGTATATTCGGCCAGCGGGCGTTGGCCCACGTAATACATGCCCAAGCCAAAGGAAAGATTGCATAAGACGCCATCAAAAATACTATAATTTACCCATCCGTTGGCAGTATTCTTGGCGGTGTTCATCGGAGCAGACCCTGCGTGATAATAGGGGCTGTCGTGATAAGCGGCGTCCAGGTAGGAATAGCCCGCCACGACATCCAGGTTTTTCAGCAAACGCCCTGTAAGTTCCAGCTCCACACCTTCCCTCTTCAGATTTCCGGCTTTCATGTAGTAACCTGTGTTCTGTCCGGCATCGTTAAGCAACGAATAGGTCAGGTTGTTGTTCTGGATGTGGAAATAGGTCGCATTGAAACGAAGGCGGTTGTCAAGCCACTCCGTTTTCAGGCCCACTTCAACCTGCTTTTCACGCGTGGGGCCGACGGGCGTAACACGGTCCTCGAGAAGGTTTGCGGCGCCACGCAACGATGTAGTTGTCGTATACGATGCAAAAAGGTTGAAATTTTCGTACGGTGTAACGATGATGCCAAACAGCGGATCCCACACATCACCGCCAGTAGACGAGACAACGTTGTCGCTCAATCCGTTCACCTGGCTATATCGTAATCCTAGCGACACTTTCAGGTAACGGTTAAACGTCATTACTTCCTGCAACAGTAAACCGTAGGAGTAGGATTGCGACGTGGACGGATCACTATCCTTAAGCACGACATTGGGCATGACATTGGGAATAGCTTGCAGCACGTCGATCGTGTCTACGGTAACGGAATTGGTGCTGACAGTGGAAACATCCGACCAGCGATAATCGAACCCTACGTTAAACGTATGCTTCACAGAGCCGGTTTGAATATCTTTACCAATGAGGTCTGCCTGAAAGACTCCGTTCTTGTCGCTTCGCTGTCCGCCGCTGTAATTTCTCGATCGCAGGTTGTACTTACCTGTTGTGCCCGCAGATCGCAATGCCGAAACATGGCCCCGGACGGAACGCGAGTTCAGGTCGGCACCGGCATACGCCACGCGCACGCTGAAACCGTTTCCAAGTTCGCGCGTGAGGTGCGCCATGTATGTCAGGGTGTTGGTAAACTGACGGTCGCTTGAAAAACCCAGGAACTTATCGGCCGGCATTTTGTAGATATTGTTCACACTGTCGGCACTCAGGTTCACGGTTCCCTGGTCCGGGGTACGCGAATCGTGCAGGTAATCCATTTCAAGCACAACGTTGGTTTTTTCGTCGGGTCTCCACGCAAATGACGGATTCACGTAAAAGCGGTCTTTCGAGACATGTACACGGTAATTATCCGCCCGTTCATACGCTCCGTTGATGCGGAAAGCGGCATGTCCGTGTACATCCAACACACGCTGGATATCAAACGTGGGGCGAACCTGTCCCCAACTGCCGATACGCAAGCCCAGGTTCCCGGAATTGACAAAACGGGGTGTTTTGGTAGCAACGTTCACTACCCCACCTGCCGAACCAATATCGTTCCCGATGCCTTGCGCAATGGCGGCAGAACCGCGCAACACCTGCACGGTTTCAACCCCCTGCATGTCCGAAAGAAAACCCTGCCCACGAAAATCGGAATGGATGCGCACCCCGTTTTTCACCACGGGGATCCCGCGATAACCACGCGAAGTAATGCTTTCCGATGTATTGCCGTAAGTGGCAAAAGTCCCCAGTCCGGGTGCATTTCGCACAGCATCGTTGAGCGTCATCGCGCCTTGTTCGGCAATCATTTTTTGCGATATCACAGATACACTTTGCACCTGCTCGTCCAACCTAAGCGGTATACGCGTGAGCGCTTCCATTTTTTCGGGACGTTCGCGCCGCCCCCCAAACACTTCCACTTCCACCAACATCCGTTCATCGGGTTTCAGATTGAAATTTTCTCTTCGGGTTTGCTCTCCCCGTTTAAAATCTATTTCTTTCGTAAGCGGTTTATAACCCATATAACTCACCATAATCCGGTGTCGTCCGCCGGAAATATGCTCGATACGGTAATCCCCCGACGCGTTAGTATCGTCTCCGACGCCCAATTCTTCAATATAAACGGTTGCCCCCACTAACTCATTGTTGTTTTCATCCGTTATTTTCCCCGTCAACACATGGTGACCGCGTTGGGAAAAAACAACCATCGTGCTTATCAGCATTCCGGCAATTATTGAGTATATTATTTTTTTATTCATCTTTTTTCTTCTTGATTTTTCAGAGCACAAAGGAAGAGCAAAATCACGCTTCGCACAATCCCATAAATCAGGGATATTTCGATAAACAGAATACCTAAAAAAAGTGATTATCTCACGCGAGCTATCACAGTACTTCTGTATCAAAGTTCTATCAGAAAAAATTGAATCTAATGAAATTCAAAAAAGCTTTCCAACAATACAATAATATACTGATAAACATTTTGTTATTCTATTTTTTTACACTTTTTGCCGGGTACGGAAATTATTTTTCTCTATTTGAGCAAACATTTTACCGCTCTCTCATGTTAAACAACATAATTAAAGTGCCACATATTGTCAGAAAAATCATACAGCTACATCAAAAATCAATCATTCATTAAATATTAGTATAAAATAAAAGCCCATGAAAATTCATGAGTATCAGGCAAGAGAATTATTAGCATCTTACGGATTGCCGGTAGACAAAGCATATATCTGTCGTAACGTTGATGACGCAGTGCGCGCATACCAGGAACTGGATACTCCGTTAGTGGTTGTAAAAGCGCAGGTCCATACCGGAGGTAGGGGGAAAGCTGGAGGGGTGAAACTCGCCAAAAATGAAATAGAACTCCGCCAACATGTAGCCAACATCTTGTGGATGGATATTAAAGGCTTTATCGTTGACAGGGTGCTTATCGGTAAAGCGGTGAATATTGCTTCGGAATATTATGCAAGCTATGTCATCGACAGGAAATCTAAATCTACTATCCTGATGTTGAGTCGCGAAGGGGGAATGGATATTGAAGAAGTGGCACGTAACACTCCCGAAAAAATCCATAAAATAGTTATCGACCCGCTTATCGGTATACCAGACTACTTGGCACGAGAAGCTGCTTTCAAACTGTTTGACGATATCAAGCTAGTCCGTGAAGCAGCAACAATTTTCCAAAAGCTATACAGGTTGTTCGTGGATACCGACGCATCGCTGGCAGAGATCAACCCTTTGGTGCTCACCGAAGAAGGCCTGATTAAAGCCATCGACGCAAAAATGACTTTCGACGACAATGCCCTTTACCGTCATCCTAAAATTGCGGCTCTTTTTGAACCGACAGAAGAAGAAAAGAAGGAGCAAAACGCTAAAAGCAAAGGTTTCAGCTATGTGCATTTAGGCGGTGAAATAGGTTGTATGGTTAACGGTGCCGGACTGGCCATGGCGACGATGGACATGATAAAACTGTATGGCGGAGAACCAGCTAACTTCCTGGATATCGGTGGAAGCTCAAATCCTACAAAAGTCATTGAAGCCATGAAGCTTTTACTAAGTGACAAGAATGTAAAGGTGGTACTGATCAACATCTTTGGAGGGATTACCCGTTGCGACGATGTAGCCAGAGGATTACTGGAAGCCTTCAGCCAGATAAAAACCGATATTCCTATTGTTATCCGTTTAACCGGAACCAATGAAAAAGAAGGCCGCGCCTTATTGGAAGGCACCGAATTCCACTTGGCGGAAACCATGGGTGAAGCAGGGAAAAAAGCCGTTGAGTTGGCAAATTAAGTTCAGCTTTAAACTTTTAACGTCTAAAAAATATGAGTATTCTAATCGATAAAAATACACGATTAATCGTTCAGGGAATTACCGGACGCGACGGAGGATTTCACACTGCAAAGATGAAAGCATACGGCACCAATATTGTTGGAGGGACATCGCCCGGAAAGGGCGGAGAAAATGTGGAAGGAATCCCTGTTTTTAATACCGTTCGTGAAGCTGTAAAAGAGACAGAAGCCAACACATCGGTAATCTTCGTTCCGGCTCCGTTTGCCAAAGATGCCATGTTGGAGGCTGCCGATGCAGGAGTAAAACTTATTATCTGTATTACCGAAGGTGTCCCTACCCTCGATGTAGTTGAAGCTTACCGCTACATCAACCTAAAGGGTGCCAAACTAATCGGTCCCAATTGTCCGGGTTTAATATCTCCCGATAAAAGTTCAGTGGGCATAATGCCTACCATGATTTTCAAACGGGGGGCAACCGGAGTAATCAGCCGGAGTGGAACACTCACTTACGAAGTCGTTTACAACCTCACCTCCAAAGGGCTGGGACAATCCACTGCCGTAGGTGTAGGCGGAGATCCCATTGTGGGGCTCTATTATCAGGAACTGTTGGAAATGTTTCAAAACGATCCTGAAACCGACTCTATAGCCCTTATCGGCGAAATTGGGGGCGATGCTGAAGAACGCGCTGCTGAATACATCAAAAAGCACGTTACAAAACCGGTAGCCGCGTTCATTGCAGGACAACAGGCTCCTCCCGGAAAACAGATGGGACACGCAGGAGCAATCATCTCCAGCGGTTCGGGTAGTGCCGCTGAAAAAATTGCTGCTTTCGAAGCCGTGGGAGTTCCGGTAGCCAAAGAACCAAGTCAAATACCGGAATTATTGAAGAGCAGGTTATAAAAAATCGTCGCCTAGCACTTTGGCTTTGGCTACAGATTGTGTGTTCGAGGCATCAATGTCATATTCAGAAGAATCAGGAATAATCAGTTCAGTCCCAACGGTAACAACGTTGGGATTTTCTATTTTATCTTTGTTTTTCAGGTAGATATACACCCAAAACTCCCGGTTCCCGAACTTCTCTTCGGCAATCAGTCTGAGGGTTTTACCCTTTTGCACCACCACTTTTTCCAACCTTTCCGGGAGCTCCTGAGTTTTTTCAGCAACAGGAGCCTTGAAAGGATGCAAACTGTCTTTTACCGAAGGGTTTTCAGTTATTGTTGCCGGCTGTGTCCCGGCTTGCCGCTGAATGAAAAAAAAAAGACTTGCCAACGCAATGGCAACGCCTCCCAAAATGGGTATCCAGACAGGAGGAATTTTAGAACGTTTTTGGACATTGGCGGAAGCCATTCTATCCGAGCGAAAAACTTCCTGATAAGCTTCCCTTTTTACTATCGGCTTTTCTTCGGTCAACTCCGTCTTTCCCTCTTCCTCTTCAATCACCTCTTCCACTCCTTCGAATGCGATACCTTCATTCAACAGAATAGACTCAAAATGAGAAAACGGTTTGTTTACAAGCTCTTTTAATGCTGTTGCCGGGAAAAAACTCAACCGGTTATGTGCGGGGATTTCTATCTTTTCGCCGGAATTCACATCAACGCTTTCACGGGCTTGAATCGGAACGAGCTTAAATGTTCCGAAATCTTTGATTTTAACCACTTCGTCTCCGGAAAGAGTTTCCGAGATGAGTTCGAACAACGATTTTAAAAATGCCTCTGACTCTGTACCGGAAACATTGGTTCGCTTAGCCAGCAAATCTGCCAGGTTGGCAAGGGTAATTCTATTTTCCATCTTCTTCCATGGTTTTCAGTTGCTCTTTAATGCCTGATGCCGGTTTAAATGTGGCCACAATAGATGGAGGAACCAGGTACCGCTGTTGGGTCTGAGGATTCACGGAGATACGCTCAGATCTCTTTCTGGTTTCGAAAACTCCAAAATGCGGAATGAAAATTTGTGTATTCTCCGAAAGTTTTTCATTTAGTTCACATACCGTCGCATCCAGCAAATCAGACACCTTCGATTGAGAAAGACCCAGCCGTTGCGCCATCTCTGAAATAAGTTCCTTGTGTGTCATAATGAAACATTTCCTATTAAATCAAACGGCATAGCCGATGTAATCTTCACCTCATAAAATTCACCCGTTCTCAATGGAGATTGTTTTTCAATCAACACTTCCCCATCAACTTCAGGAGAATCGAACTCGGTACGACCCACGTAATAATCGGGATCTTCCCGGTCGATAATTACCTTCAGGGTTTTCCCCACTTTCGATTCGTTAATGGTTACAGCAATAGATTCCTGCACGTCCATCAACACATTCATCCTTTCCTGTTTTAGACCGGGAGGCACGTCGTCCGTATAATTATTATCGCAATAGGTATCCTCTTCGTGCGAGTAAGGGAAAGCTCCTAAACGCTCGAAACGGGTCTCTCTTACAAATTCAAGAAGTTCTTCAAAATCCTGTTCAGTCTCACCCGGATGTCCTACCATCATCGTTGTGCGCAGGTGAATTCCGGGAACTTCCTCCCGAAAACGGGCAATCAGATCAATCGTTTGTTGCTTCGTAATGTTTCGTCTCATTCTCCCCAGCATATTGTCGCTGATGTGCTGCAAGGCAATGTCGAGATAGTTACAAACGTTTTCTCGCTCGCGTACCACGCGGAGTAATTCGATAGGGAAATGTGCCGGATAAGCGTAATGAAGACGAATCCAATCGGCACCTTTGATGTCCGCAACCCGTTCAACCAGTTCGGGCAACCTCATCTGTTTATACCTGTCCAGTCCATAATAGGTAAGGTCTTGCGCGATAAGCTGAAACTCCCGTACGCCTTGCGAAACCAAACGTCGAACTTCTTCTTCAATCTCTTCCAGTGGCCGTGATTTGTACTTACCCGTCATGATGGGGATGGAGCAATAGGAACAGGTGCGGTCGCATCCTTCGGATATTTTCACATAAGCGTAATGCGGCGGAGTTGACAGGGAACGGTCGAACTCAAGGTCTTTATAGTACGATTTACCTAAGTCAGAAATCAGGTTTTTCCAGGCGAATTTGCCGTAAAATTTGTCTACTTCGGGAATTTCGTTCTGCAGTTCATTCATGTACCGCTCCGATAAACATCCCATTACGAAAAGTTTTTTCAGCCTGTTTGTCTTTTTGGCTTCCGCAAATTCCAGGATCATATTGACGGATTCCTCCTTGGCATCGCCAATGAAACCGCACGTATTTATCACAGCTATGTCACCTTTGGGATCTGCAGGATCATGCTCCACCGTGTAACCGTTAGCAACAAGTTGTCGCATTAGTAATTCGGAATCTACCAGGTTTTTAGAACAACCCAGGGTTATGACGTCTATTCTGTTCTTCATTCTCCAAACAACGAATCCACAAATTCTTTCCTTCGGAAAACTTGCAGGTCTTCCATCCCTTCACCCAGCCCTATATATTTTACCGGAATTTTAAATTGATCCGAGATACCAATAACGACTCCACCTTTTGCTGTTCCATCTAGTTTAGTGATAGCCAGAGCCGAGACTTCGGTGGCAGCGGTAAATTGTTTAGCCTGTTCAAACGCGTTTTGCCCGGTGGAACCGTCCAATACCAGAAGGACTTCGTCCGGAGTGCCCGGAACTACTTTACTCATCACGTTTTTAATTTTGGTAAGCTCGTTCATCAGGTTAATCTTGTTGTGCAAACGCCCTGCAGTATCAATGATTACCACATCGGCATCATTTGCTTTTGCCGAACTCAACGTATCAAAAGCCACCGACGCGGGATCGGCACCCATCTTTTGCTTCACCACGGGAACCCCCACACGTTTACCCCAGATATCAAGCTGCTCCACAGCCGCAGCGCGGAAAGTATCGGCCGCGCCAAGATATACGGACAACCCATTTTGTTTAAACTGATACGCCAGTTTCCCTATAGTAGTGGTTTTCCCCACTCCGTTCACCCCAACTACCATAATAACGTATGGCTTTTTATTTTCCGGGACGGCAAACTCAACTGTATCACCCGAGTTGTTTTCAGTGAGCAGTTCGGCTATCTCCTCCCGGAGAATTTTTGTAAGTTCATCCGTACTCACATATTTGTCGCGGGCAACACGTCCCTCTATCCGGTCAATTATTTTTAATGTCGTATCAACACCTACATCCGAAGTTACCAATATTTCTTCCAGTTCATCGAGCACATCATCGTCTACTCTCGATTTTCCAGCAACGGCACGGGTTAATCTGGAGAAAATATTTTCCTTGGTTTTTTCCAGTCCCTGATCAAGCGTCTCTTTCTTTTTCTTCGAAAATATTTCGAACAATCCCATAGTTGCGTAATTTTTACTTTTTCAATTTCCCATGCAAGGGCTTATGCGATGCTTCCGCAATATCGTACAAATCTACAAAATAGTCAATAAAAAACTTCCCCACAAGTTCTTGCAGGGAAGTTTTTACATATTTTTAACGGATTTATTTTTTAAAAAAATCTTGTACCCGATCGTTAAGGACCATCTCTTCTCTGAAACTGTAAGCTCCTGTTTTTTCAGACTTCACCATTTTAATAACCTTGGTGTGGCTGCGTCCTGTTGTTGAAGTTTTATCGCGGAATCCTGCGACTGCTTTCTTTGCCATAGTTTACTCCTTAATTATTTAATTTCTTTATGAACGGTCATTTTCTTTAAGATGGGGTTGTATTTTTTCAACTCCAATCTTTCGGTTGTGTTTTTTCTGTTCTTCGTTGTAATGTATCTCGAAGTCCCGGGCATTCCGCTTTCTTTATGTTCGGTACATTCTAGAATTACCTGAACCCTGTTTCCTTTTGCTTTTTTCGACATTGCTCTTTCCTCCTGATAATTAAGCGTTTAAATACCCTTTTTCAGCAGCTTGCTTTAAAGCGGCATCCAATCCTATTTTATTAACGGTGCGTAAACCTGAAGCAGAAATATTCAGGCTGATCCAGCAATCTTCTTCCACCCAATAGAATTTCTTTTTGAACAAATTAACGTTAAATTTACGTTTTGTTCTTCTGTTGGAGTGAGAAACGTTGTTTCCAACCATTGCTCTTTTTCCGGTTATTTGACAAATCTTAGACATTGCTATGTTGTATTTTATTGATTTCTATAAATATTCAGCTGTTTTCGGACAAATCAGGGCGCAAAATTAACCATAAAAAATGTATTTACCAAAAAAACGGCAAATAAATTTTCAAGAAGATCGGGATCCGTCTTTATTTACTGAGATTAAAAATTTTACTCAACTCATTGTACAACCCGTTCAGGTAAAACAACGTACTCTTTTGGGTGTTCGTCTTAAATTCTTTGTCTAGACCTGATGCGGCAGAAATTGCAGTGGAAGTAATGGTTTCTTCTGCGGTAAACGTTTTAGGGAAGAACGAGGAATTGGGAGACTGGCTGTTCTGATAAGTAACATCCCTCACAACCAACATACAGCCCGCATTGGTTATGGTAGCATCAAACCGGTAATTCATGACCACTTTTTCCCGCACTCCGTTGCTGTTCTGCGGCAACAACAGTTCTATTTTAGAACCTACGGTTATGCTTCTTGCCTTATCGTCAAAGCGTATACCCGATAACAAAGGGTTGCCGGCGTAATTATCCTTCCCCCACTTGTAGAGCAATGCATATCGCTGATCAGCAGCAAGTTCCCGATCAATATGAATAAACTGTTGAAACACCACTTTCCCGTTTACCACCGGAACAGCAGTAAAAACAGACTGGGCATTTACCTGAATCAGTCCTGAAGCGAATATTAATGCAGTGAAAATAATCTTCTTCATAACTTAAGTTTTAGTTTCTTGCATAAATTTACTTTATACAATGTATATGACTACAAACTTACGGAAAAGATTAATCAGCGACAAACAGTTTAGAGAAAATTTATCCAATTTATTTTATTTATCGCTTAAAAACCATTACTTTTGCAACTTGAAATTTGATAACATTATTTTTTGAACAAAATGTCCAATAAACATCAGGAAAGTAAAGCCGAGAAAGGTTTTGAGAATATCGAAGAAGCGTTGACTTCATCGGAACGTTTTATTGAAAAGAATCAAAAAAACATTTTAATCGCATTGGCAGCAGTCGTTTTGGTTGTCGGCGCGATCATTGCATACAACTATTTGTATAAAAACCCACGAAACGAAAAAGCACAGGCAGCCATTTACAAAGGTGAAAGATTCTTTCAGAATCAAGAAGACTCCCTTGCCCTTTTCGGTAACGGTAACGATTTTATCGGCTTCGAAAACATCATAAAAGATTTCAGCGGCACCAAAACTGCTGACCTAGCCCGTGCCTATGCCGGAATCAGTTACAGCAGATTGGGAAACAATGAAAAAGCGCTGGAGTACCTGAACAAATTCAAAGGTGGCGATTTGTTAATCACCCCGGCTATAGCAGGAGCAATAGGTGATGTTTATATGAATATGGGGGATACCGAAAAAGCCATTTCTCATTTCAACAATGCAGCCCAAAAAGCCAACGATGAAATGCTGACGCCCATCTACTACAACAAAGTGGGACTTGCATACTTATCCGTTAAAAATTACGATAAGGCCATTGAAACCTTCCAGATGATCAAGGACAAATACCTCAACTCACCACAGGGACAGGAAGCAGACAAATACATTGAAGCCGCCAAGCTTCAAAAAGCAGGAAATTAATGGCCACTGAATTACAGAATCTATCGTCATACGACCCCGGATCCACACCGTGGGGTGAAGGAAAAAAAATTGGTATTGTTGTTTCGGAATGGAACAGACCTGTTACAGGGAATTTGCTAAACGGCGCCATTCAAACACTGCTTAAGTTTGGTGTTCAACAGAACGACATTGTTGTGGAATATGTCCCTGGAAGTTTTGAGCTCACCTACGGGGCTAAAAAACTGATTGAGAAAATAGACCCAGACAGTGTTATCGTAATCGGATGCGTTATTCAGGGAGAAACACCACACTTCACGTTTGTGTGTAACAGCGTTACACAAGGAATCACTGAGCTGAATATTCTCCACAATATTCCAGTAATTTTCGGATTACTGACAACCAATACGCTGGAACAAGCGAAAGCACGTTCGGGCGGGAGGCACGGGAACAAAGGTGATGAAGCTGCAATTACTGCATTAAAAATGATTGCGCTCAACGAAAAATACAAATAATTGTATTATCTTTGTCCCTCGAAAATTTTGGGCAGTTACCAGAGTGGCCAAATGGGGCTGACTGTAACTCAGCTGGCTTACGCCTTCGGTGGTTCGAATCCATCACTGCCCACAAAACAATTCACAATGCAAAATGCACACTTATTATGCATTCTTGATCATACATTGTAAATTGAATGTTGCGGAAGTAGCTCAGTCGATAGAGCATTAGCCTTCCAAGCTGAGGGTCGCGGGTTTGAATCCCGTCTTCCGCTCTAAAAAGGAGTAGCTGTAAAATAGTTACTCCTTTTTTTAAGGTAACTGTGACAACCGATAAACAACATATGCCTGCGATTCGCGATTTCACACAGGGAGGTATTTTCCGTCAACTTATCACCCTGGCGATGCCGTTAATGGCTGTCAGCTTTATCCAGATGACCTACAATATGGTTGACATTATCTGGATCGGCCGCTTGGGCAGCAAATCGGTCGCAGCTGTGGGAACAGTGGGTATGCTGATGTGGATGATGAACTCCTTCGCACTCCTATCCAAAGTGAGCGCTGAAGTCTCCATCGGGCAGTCCATTGGTGCTAAAAGGCTGGATAAGGCTATGCTCTATGCTTCGCACACTACTACCATCGCCATCATTTCGGGCCTGGTCTTTGCCACTTTCTTTTTCCTGTTTCCCCAACTCGTCCTTTCTTTTTTCAGGCTGGAAGCAGACATCACGCAGGAAGCCATTCGTTACCTGAACATTGTTACTTTCAGTGTGCCTTTCATGTTTCTTATCCTGAATTTCTCGGGGATTTACATTGGAACCGGAAGAAGCGATATCCCCTTCTATTTTAATGCGGTAGGATTGGTTTTAAATATCGTGCTCGATCCCCTTTTCATTTTCGGTTTCGGATTTATTCCTGAAATGGGATCTCAAGGTGCCGCACTGGCCACCACTCTTTCACAGGTAGTGGTATTTATGCTTTTTATTCGCCACCTACGAAGAAAAAAAGGTGTTTTGGGACAGTTCGCCTTCTGGATAAAACTCCGAAAAAACTACACACTCAATATCCTGAAACTGGGAGTTCCCGTAGCGGCCATGAACGTCTATTTTTCTATCATCAACATGAACCTCACCCGTATAGCTTCCATTCACGGAGGACACCTGGGAGTTACCAGCCAAACCACAGGTGGGCAAATAGAGGGAGTTACCTGGAATACCTCACAGGGGTTTGCAACAGCTCTGGGTAGCTTTGTAGCACAGAACTTTGCTGCCGGTAAGATGGACAGAGCCCGCCATGCTTATCGGTATACATTAAGGGCTATGATGGCTTTGGGGCTTGTAGTGACAACGTCGTTCATGTTGTTTGGCAGTGAAATTTTTTCGGTTTTCATTCCCGAAAAAGAGGCCTATCTTGCTGGTGGCGATTATTTATTTATTATTGGTATATCCCAATTGTTCATGATGCTGGAGCTGACCACGCAGGGAATGTTCAACGGAATTGGAAAGACCACTCCTCCGGCCATTGTAAGCATCGTATTCAACACCCTGCGCGTTCCGCTAGCCGTTTTCCTGGCTTCTGCCATTGGCGTCAACGGTGTTTGGTGGGCCATTTCAATCACTTCTGTTGTGAAAGGAATATGCTCGGCCACGTGGTATTATTTTTCACAGCGAAAATACAGGTAATTAGTGATAACAAGAAAAAACAGACAAATATGAAATCTCACGCAACATTTGTTTTCCTTATTTTAGTCTTGGCGCTGACAATGCAAGCTTGCTCCTCGTTGAAGCACAGCAACGAAAAAGAACAGAAAGTCCTTATCCAGACCACTGAAGGCGATATTACGCTAAAACTATACAACGAAACACCATTGCATCGCAATAATTTTATCAAGCTGGTGAATGCAAAAACCTATAACGGATTACTTTTCCATCGTGTAATCAAGGAATTCATGATTCAGGGAGGAGATCCCCAGTCCAAAACGGCAGGGCCAGATACAATGCTGGGCGACGGCGATGTCGGCTACACCGTTCCCTCAGAATTCAGGACTCCCCAAATTTATCACAAATACGGCACTATTGCCGCTGCGCGTGAAGGAGACGACAGCAACCCGCAAAAAGCATCATCGGGTTGCCAGTTTTACATTGTAGTGGGGAAAAAGTTTACAAACGAACAACTGGATAAGCTGAAGGAAAGCAAAATAGCCCGTTACGGAAATACAAACGACTCTACTTACAAATTCAGCACACAAGCGCGACAAGATTACATAAACGTCGGCGGAACACCACACCTCGATGGCAATTATACCGTATTTGGCGAAATATTGAAAGGGATGGAGGTCGTGGAAAAAATATCGGAAGCAGAAACAGACAAACACGACCGTCCCATAAAGGCAATCCGAATAAAGAAGATGAAGCTGATACGGTAACACATACAAGGGCTACGAAACCTATCACCGGCTGAATTAATCGAAATGCTATACTTTGATAAAGGGCTCTATGAAAAAAATCACCTTTCGTTTGCTTTAGTTAGTTATCCTAACTATATTTGCGGATGGCAATGGTGCCAAGACAACCGGCTTAAAACGTAAAAATCATGGAAGCAGCTGTTTGGGATACTTATGTAACAAAAAAAGACGGAAAGGTTATGCATTTTGACATCATTGTTCCGGCGGATTTAAAAGATGAAAACGTAATTCACAATTACGGGAGAGAATACCTTAAAGCAAAGGGGCAGGAAGGACAGCCACTCACTTCCAAAGAAAGCAAATATTGCCATACGGAAAAAATAAAACCCCAGTGGATAGCCGATATCCGGGAAAAGGGATATTATATTTACGAAATGGAGAATTGTGATTAACCACCTTATCCTCGGGGAATAAAAAAAGATATCCTATATAATTGAGATTGACAAAATATAAATAGATGGAGGATTTTCAGTTTTATTCCGACCAAACTACCGAAGGGAAGATCGTTGCTTCCCTGGAAAGGATATCTCAGGCATTTCGTGTACTGCTGTGGAAGAAAAGCAAGGAGTTCTCCCTCACTCCACTTCAGGTGCAAATTTTGATTTTCCTGTTCACACAAAATGAAGAAAAAAAGAAAGTGAGTTACCTGGCAAAAGAGTTTAATGTTACCAAGGCGACGATAAGCGATACCGTAAAAACACTGGAACAGAAACACCTTGTAGTCAAAGACAATGAAGCTACCGATTCACGAAGCTTTGTTATCAACCTCACGGAAAAGGGAAACAAAATAGCCGGGCAGACCTCGTCTTTCGCCAAAGAGATTTATAGCCCTATTGCAGAACTGAGCCGGGATGATAAAAAAAACGTATTGTCAAGCTTGATAAAATTGATCATCCATTTAAACAAAACGGGAGTAATTTCCGTTCTTCGTATGTGTACCACCTGTTCCTACTATCGACCTTCTGATGATGAAAAAAAAGACCATTGTACGTTGTTGAAACGGGACTTGGACCACGTTCATATAAGAGTTGATTGTCGGGAACACAAAATGCTGGATTTTCCAACTACAGTATAACAACAGAAGAGATGAAAAAGCTGATTGTAATGCGGCACGGGAAGTCATCTTGGGACTATGCTCACCTGGATGATCACGACCGTCCATTGAACGAGAGAGGCAAGAAAAATACGGCTAAAATGGGAGTTTACCTGCTTCAGAAAACAGGGAAACCGGAGCTCATACTCTCTTCATCTGCCGAACGTGCATATGCAACAGCCGTTATTGCCGCCGAAAACATGGGATATCCGAAAGAACAAATTGTGACGGACAAAGAATTATATTTGGCCTGGGTAGAGGAAATTCTACAATGTTTATCAAGAGTCCCCAACACAGTCAGCTATTGTCTGATTGTTGGGCACAACCCCGGATTAACCCTCCTGATCAACCATTTCGGAGTAACGCTCGATAACCTGCCTACAGCATCGGCCGCCTGCTTTGAGTTTGATGTGCAGGCGTGGAAAGATATTTCACCGGAAAATGCCCGTTTTCAATGGTTGAAACAGGCAAAAGAGATAGAGATGCGGGACAGCGGTGATACCCGCGAATAACAGGAGGAGAATAAAACCAGCAGTTCTGCAAATATAGATCAATCAGTGCCGGAGTTATTGCTGCTTTACCTATTTGCGTACAGACGTAAAATCCTTGTCGGTTAGTTGCAAATCAACACCGTTCCACAGTGCATAAACGCAGTAAGCGTTACCGGCTTGGTGCGGGACAGCAGAGGCGCTTGTTGCATTTATACTCTCCTTTTGCATACCATCTATTTTCACTTTCAGTCTGGTAGCTGGCATCGTGTTACCGGTCAACAACACAAAGCGGGAAAACTTCCGAACATCGTCGCTCCATATAGAACCGGAAATAACTCCCTGAGAAACACCATAATAAATCACTTCTTTAGAAATCAAATCATAGCGGGGTGCTCCTTCGCCATTTTTATAAGCATAGAAGCCGGCAGCGTCAGCGGGATTGACCTGTATCAACTCCATTTCCGTATATGCAACTTCAGCTACAGCAGCATTTTTGAAGCAGATTATCTGCATCGCACCCAAATAATTAAACGCAAGTACGGCTGTGGGTGCACCGGGATGAATCTCCGCAGACGCTGTAATGGGCGTATAATAAGTATCCGGAGAAACACTGCCATAACCACCGGAAAAAGGGAAAAAAGGAGTATAGCTAAAATCAACCAGTATTTTTCCTCTGGCAATTTGGGAAGAGGAGCCGTGCACACAATAGAGTGTATAGGGGTTAGCCGTGTTAATATCATCGGGGACTGCGATGTTGAAAGTGGCATTTTTTTTGTTGTCCGACAAATGCTCATCGGTAAGGGTGATTTCCGTTCCTTCCACAATGGCTGTTCCCTGCACAAAATAGGGTTTTATTTTGTCGCCCTCCTTCCACAATGTTGAAATCGCCGTTTCGCCCATTGTCAGGGCAAGGCGTGTATCGGACGAGGGGGCGTTATTGCCGTTGGGCGCGGCAGCGGTCACAGTCAGTACAGGCACGATCTGCTGCACCTCCACAAGGGGTTCCTGGGTGCAGCTTGCCACAATGAGGGCAACGGCTGCGAAAAAAATAAATAATTTATAATTCATAATGTATAACCTGAAAATTAATGTTGTTGTATTTACAAAACCAAAAGTCGTGAGCCAGATACCCAACAACAGACTTATAGATTGATAAGCTACTTTGCATTGTGACTTCCGTAAAAAAATAACCACTTCATGTAATTTCTTACCAATCGTGAATAGGTATATCCGGAACACTTCCGCCTAAAATGTTTTGATTCAATTCAATATCGATCATTTCGATATCAGGAGCTTCATAATGTTCAACCGCATTGTTCGTTTGCAAATTTTCTTGTCTCATATCTAATTACAGGGTTAAAATAAAATTCTTCGGAGAATTTGCGACAAAGCTACTGGGAGAAGGCAAAAGAAGGGTTGTGTTTCCAACAAAAAATTCGTGTTTGCAACAATCGTGCAAAAACTGCCTGCTTTTTAACAATTGGAAGAGACGGGAGACGGAATGCGGAGGAGAGGAGAGGAGTTTACAGCAGATACCTTTGTCAAAGTCCGGAACTTTGACAAAGCTGCAACACATTTTTCATTTCAAATGTATCTTCCGCCACAAGGAAGGGCTCATGCCAACACTTTTGGAAAAACGGGTACTGAAGTTTCCTTTGTCCGAAAATCCCACCCGTTCGCCTATTTCGTTTATCGGTGTTTTGGGTTCGGACAGCAGGAGGCGTTGCGCCTCGGCAATACGCAAGTCGCTAATCCATTCTTTAAAGTTTTTGTTTTTGCAGGTATTAATGTAAGAGGAAAGATAGGAGCGGTTGGTACTCAATTCATGGGCAACCATTTCGATATTGAGTTCGGGCTGAAGGTAGCGTTTTTCTTTTTCCCATTCACCAACAATATCTTCCAGCATGAAAACCGAATCTCTGACGACTGGCTCTTCCTCCATAACTTCTTCCACCACTGGGGCTATAACAGGAAACTGAAATGCATAATTAATAAACCGTATAGCATAATACGGATAAAGGATATTGAGGAATAAGGCAAAAACGCACAACCATCCATGCGGCATAAATAAACTTACAAAAGCCATTATACCACTTGAGGTGGCCAGAAACTGCGTGGTTACTGTCCATTTCAGCAGATTGGAGCCGGGTTCGGAAAAATAATTGTTGAGCCGGATAGAATATTGTCTGTAGTTGCGAAGAAAAATCACCGTATAGGCCACCACCACAAACACATAGTAGACAATGAAAACAACATAAGCAAAAAGGAAGGCCAGTGATTTGGCAGAGAAAATCTCGAACAAGAATACGTTGCCGACAACCAGTACAAGGGGAATAACCAAATCCCTGACAAGACTCCTCCACGAAAAGAAATGACTGTTTATCAAGGTAATATTTACAATCGAAAAAACGGGAGCCACACACGCTCCAATCCACAGCGTCATTAGTCGCGTATACCAAATGTCGTCGTTGGTTCCGGAGTCGCTCATACTGAGTTCAGTTAGATTTACGAGCGTCATCAGAAAAAAAACGCCCCACGCCAACAAAAGACGCACGCGTTTATAGCTTCTTAAATCGTCACGCCTAGGAACGGAAACGGTTAAAAGAAAGACAAAGCATAAGAGCATCAACCAGAAAGTGCCCCAAGTGAGAAGATAATATATTTCTGCCATTATTCAACCTCAAAAGCTCATTTCTCTACAATCCCGGCAGGAACAACCCGATATCGTTTACCGGCCAATTAAAATGATTGGCTACATAAGAATTGACCATTTTCCCGGTAAACATGTAGAATCCGGAGGCAAAACCGCGGTCGAAACGGGCGAACCGTCCTACTCCCCCACTCTCGGCCATTGCCGAGAACATCGAAATAAAAATATTGCTCAAAGCGATGGATGCTGTGCGTGCTACGCGGGAGCTTATGCTTAATTCACAGAAATGCAAAATACCGAACCGTTCAAAAACCTGGGGATGATTGGGTAAACACGCTTCCATCGTAGTTTCGAAACATCCTCCATATGACATACGCAAGTCAATAATGAGCGACCCTTTCTTCATTTCGCGGATCAAGTCGGTGGAGATACGGTACAAGTGCGTTTTATTTACATATTGCATGGCTCCGATCACCACATCGGCAGAGCGAAAAACATTGCGCAACACATTCGGTTGCAGGGTAGAGGTAAACACCATCCGACCCAATTCGTGCTGGATTTTCCTAAGTTTATTGATATCGTTATCAAATATTTTCACTGTAGCACCTAATGCAAGCGCAGCACGCGCAGCCACAGCTCCCGCAACACCTGCCCCTATAATCACCACTTCGGTAGGCGAAATCCCTGGAACCCCACCCAACAGAATACCTTTTCCACCGTGTGCACTGCTGAGCAATTCCGATGCTACAGAAATGGAGTATGCTCCCTCAATTTCACTGATGGCAGTTACAAAAGGAGAAATCTGGCTATCATCATAAATCAACTCATAAGCCAGCGCATTTATGCGTTTTTCCGCCATTAGCTCTAGTGTTTCCGATGAGATCAGGTACAACTGCAAAAACGAAAACACACTGCTTCGTGGTTTCATCATCGAAACTTCATCAAAAGTAGGTGCTGAGACCTTCAGAATAATATCGGCCTGAAAAACTTCGGCCTTTGTTTGTACGATATTTGCTCCTGAATCGGAATAATACCGGTCGGAATAATTAATAGCCAGCCCGGCATCGGATTCAATCATTACCTGATAACCCGATTCAACAAGCAGGGCCGTTGTTTCGGGAGTGATTGCCAGCCGTTTTTCCACTTTTTGATTTTCCTTTGGAATACCTATTACAAGCGAGATGTTTTGTTTGTCTGCTTTCAGCAGCAATTCACGAACAACAAATTGTGTGCTTCTTAAGGGTTCGTATATCATTTTAGCCGTTTTTTTATTTCGTCAGCAATTCTGTCAACGGTCAGGTGAATATCTTCTTTTGTGATTAAACGGTCGGTTTTGTAAATAACTTGTGCCTGATTGTAAAACCGCTCCCTTTCTTTCAGGTGTTGGGCAATGAATAACGTCAGGTCCTCTCCGGTTTTTCCGGAAACAATGGGTCGAACTGTTTTCGATGTCCGTAACCTGGCTGCAAGTTCTTCGGGTTCCGCATGAATATATACCGTAGTTCCTGTTTGATTCATCAGCCGGATATTTTCAAAAAAACAGGGGGTCCCGCCGCCTGTCGAAACCACCACATCCTCTATCTCTGAAACCTCGATTAACGATTTTTGCTCGATCAGGCGAAATTCACGTTCACCCCGTTCAGCAAAAAGCTCTGGCACAGTCTTATGGTATTTGCTCTCGATAAACTTATCTAAATCGACAAAACCTATATCGAGCAACTTAGCCAGTTTCTTGCCAACCGTGGTCTTTCCCACACCCATATATCCGATTAAATAGATCCTAACCATATTTTTCTATAATTGGTTATAACAAAGGTGCAAACAAACGCATTAAAGATTCAATAAACCTGAGCCTCATCGGTCTCCTCATCCACTCACGCAGGGAGACAACCTGAGAAAACCGTTGATCCTCAACAATGATATCCATGGCTTTTTCTGCCACATCGTGATCGTAGATAAACGCTTCCACCTCGAAATTGTGTTCAAAACTGCGTGAATCGAAATTCACCGAACCAATCAATGTAAGGGAATCATCAAACACCATCAGTTTGGAATGCAAAAAGCCTTTCTCGTACATATACACCTTCACCCCACTTTCCAGCATCTCCTTTACGAAAGAACGTGATGCCATTTGCACCAAAGGCACATCCGATTTTTTGGAGATGATCAGCCTTACATCCAGTCCTCGGATAGCAGCTGCCTGCAGCGCTTCTATCATGGATTCAGGCGGAATGAAATAGGGTGTTTGAATGAAAATACTCTTCTGTGCATCGTAAATGGCCTGAAGAATACCGTGAGAGATTTCCCTTTCCTCACGGAATGGCCCGCTGTTGACAGTCTGCATGGATATGCTTCCATAAACAGGAAGCTCCGGAAAATATTTCCTCGACGTGATAAGTGTCTGACTCACAAAAAACCAATCGATAAGAAAGATCGATTGTAAACCCTGCACGCCTTTGCCTTCGATGCGTACGTGTGTATCGCGCCAGGTTCCCCATTTAAAACCATCGATGTACCTGTCGGCAATGTTTATGCCTCCTACATATCCAATCTGTCCGTCAATGACAATTATTTTTCGATGATTCCGGAAATTTAGCCGCGAGGTAATTTTGGGAAGTGCAACCTTTAGAAACGGTTCTGCTTCGATACCGGCCTTTCTGAACTCCTCAAAAAATGCTTTAGGGGTTTTACGTGAACCAAAGCTATCGTAAATAACGCGTACTTCAACACCTTCGAGTGACTTTCGGATCAATGCGTCCCTCACTTTTCTGCCGATGTTATCCCCTTCAAAAACATAATACTCTACGTGGATATGTTGTTTTGCATTTTCAATATCGCGCAGTAAATCTTCGAATTTTTCCGCGGCATGGGTATAAAACCGGACATCGTTCCCTCCCAGCAACGGGGTATGGTCAAGATTTTTCAGTAAACGGATCAAACTCGCATGCTCCTGGGGATAAGCAAACTCCTCCAGCGGGCCAACTTCATCCAGTGGACGTTTCTTGAGCTTGCTGTACATCCGTTTGGTAATGACTTGTTTTTTGGTAAAATCCTGGCCGAAAACAAGATACCAGATCAATCCCACAAAAGGCAAAAACACAAGCACCATTACCCATGAAAGCGTCTTAATGGGATTCCTATTCTCAGAAATTACCACAATAACCACACTGATGATGGTTAAAGCGTAAAGGATCTCGAGAATAAGCATCAATACACTGTTCATAACTGTTTCTGTTGTAGTCCTACGGCACAGCCAGATTACCGGTATTTTTCTTCGTTTGCATCTTCCAGGATATTCAAATAAGACTGATACCGGCTCTGACTGATGTAATGATTTTCCAACGCTTTTATCACGGCACAGCCGGGTTCGTTCAGGTGCAGGCAGTTATAAAACTTGCACTTCGACGAAATCCTGAAAATCTCGGGAAAATAGTGAGAAACCTCAGCCGTTGTCATGTCGATGGTTCCGAATCCTTTGATTCCCGGAGTGTCGATAACGAAGCCTCCCTTTTCAAGTTCAATCATTTCCGAAAAAGTAGTAGTATGCATTCCTTTGTTGTGGTAATCCGATATCTTTCCTACTTTTTGCGTTGCGTCTTTTTGCAGCGTGTTTACGATACTTGATTTTCCCACGCCGGAATGTCCGGCAAGCAGTGTAATCTTTCCACAAACAAGCTCACGTACTTCATTCATCCCCTCTCCTGTGAGCACCGAGGTTTTAATGCATGTATACCCGACAGTTGAATACAAGTGAACTAACCCATCCACGTATTCCCTGTCATCGCTGTCGTAGATATCCGTTTTGTTGAAAACAAGAACAACAGGAACACTGTATGCCTCTGCGGTAACCAAAAACCGGTCGATAAATACTGTGGTTGTTTCCGGAAACCTTACAGTAACACAAAGAAGAGCCAGATCAATGTTGGCGGCAAGAATATGCGAGTGTTTGGAAAGGTTGGACGCCTTGCGGACAATATAGTTTTTACGGTCTTCAATCTCGGTAATATATGCAGTCCCGTCGGGGTTTATATCCATTTTCACCCTATCTCCCACTACCACAGGGCTCGTGCTCCGGATACCCTTAAGACGGAAATTCCCTTTTGCCAGACACGACATGTCCGTCCCTTCGTCCGTTCTTACCAGATAGTTATTGCCCGTATTTCTGATTACCAGTCCCCTCTTACTTCCCTCCTCGCTCATCGCTATTTATACGGTAAGTATTTCTTTTTCCTTTTCGGCGAACTTATCATCAATTCTTTTGATGAATTTATCGTGAAGTTTTTGAAGCTCATTTTCAACGTCTTTTCCCATATCCTCGGGAAGTCCATCTTTAACAGCCTTTTTCACCTCATCAATCCCTTCGCGGCGGGAGTTCCGAATGCTGATCTTGGCATCCTCCGATTCCTGCTTGGTCTGCTTCACAAGCTGCCTGCGGCGTTCTTCGGTAAGCGGCGGGATTCCCAGGCGGATAACTTCACCGTTGTTCTCGGGGGTAATTCCCACGTCAGAATCCATAATCGCTTTTTCAACTACTTTCAGCATATTTTTTTCCCACGGTTGAACCAGAATAGTTTTGGCATCAGGAGTAGAGACTGTTGATACATTCGACAACGGAACGTGACTGCCATAATATTCTACTCTCACCCCGTCAAGAATACGCACATTAGCTCTCCCTGCACGAATTCGTGCGAAAGTTTCTTCCAGAAATTCCAAGGTCATCTGCATCTTTTCCTCGGCATCTTTTTTAATTGTTGAAATATCCATATCTTTTTGTTTGATGTTATGTTAGCAAAAATAGTGAAAATATTTGAATAAATCTTTCACACGTGCACCAGGGTTCCAATATTATCCCCGGAAAGGACCTTCTTCAGGTTTCCGTATGTGTCCATATCGAAAACAACAATGGGCAGGTTATTTTGCTTGCACATTGTCGTCGCCGTAAGATCCATTACCCGCAAGCCCCGGTCGTAAACTTCATCAAATGAGATCGTATCGAACTTGGTTGCCGACGGATCTTTTTCGGGGTCAGCAGTATAAACACCGTCAACACGGGTGCCTTTAAACATGGCATCAGCCTCAATCTCTATTCCACGCAGAGCAGAAGCGGTGTCGGTGGTAAAGAACGGGTTTCCCGTTCCTCCGGAAAGGATAGCCACTTCACCATTTTGCATGGACTCAATCGCTTTCCATTTGGAGTAAAGCTCGCCGACAGGTTCCATACGAATGGAGGTATAAACCCTGTTTTTCTGACCAATGGCCGTCAATGCAGAACTCAATGCCAAGCTATTGATAACGGTGGCAAGCATGCCCATTTGGTCACCTTTTACCCGGTCGAACCCTTTTTGCGAGCCGCTCAAGCCCCGGAAAATATTTCCACCACCGATAACAATTCCGACTTGCACTCCCATTTGTGCAGCTTCTTTTATTTGTCGGGCATAGTCATTCAACCGGACTTCATCTATCCCGTACCCTTTTTCTCCTGTCAGCGACTCACCGCTGAGTTTCAGTAAAATTCTGTTGTATTTCATCTATATCTGTTCTATATAAAAGCTATTTCCTTAAACGCATACATTCGCTCCTCATTGGTCTCAAGCGTCTTCAATACAAGATGACCGGACGGAAGCACGTTATCGATTTTTGCCTGAAACTTGCCGTTTGCATCTTCAAACCAGTAATAACCGTTTACCCGGTACAAATCAAGCATGTATTCATCTTCAATAACTTGTTTTTCTCCGCGCTGCAACCCCCTGTATAACAGAAAAAACTCTTTCATCAAAAGATCCAGGATGTAGTCTTTATCCTGTTCGGTTGCAGTGATTTGCCTCAACGATACCGGATTGGGCAATTCCGGCGGAAACACCTGCTGGTTGAGGTTCAACCCGATTCCAATGATGGAGTTTTCAATTATTTTCCCCTGCAAACTGTTTTCTATGAGAATACCGGCAATTTTCCGGTCTTTCCAGTAAATATCGTTGGGCCATTTGATCCGGATATCATCCGTAAACTGATCCAGGGTATTTTTTATGGCCAGTGAAATTATCCGGGAGATAATAAACTGCTCGTTAGCAGGAATCTCTATCGGATAAATTAACAGACTGAAAAGCAAATTATCTCCTTTTGTCGAATACCAGCTGTTGCCCATCTGTCCACGGCCTGCCGTTTGAAAATCAGCCACCACAACAGAACCTTCTTCCAAGTGTTCTGTTCTTAATAACTCTTTCAGGCAGGAATTTGTCGATTCCGTTTCCTCCAACCGCACAATTTTTCTGTCTTCACTCAACTGATCCATAGTACTCTTTCTGCTTTATTTTGGGTAATTTCTTAATGACTTCTTCCACCGAGTGCCTGATCCATATTTTTAATTCCTCATCCGGCATTTCTCCAGTTATATAAATTGTGTTCCAATACGTTTTGTTCATATGAAAAGCAGGCTCCACACATCTGTATTCTTCACGCAACCGCACCGCTTTTTCCGGTTCACATTTGAGCGCGACAGACAATCTGTCAGCATCCAACGGGATAAGGGCAAACATCTTGTCACACACTTTCATCACCAATGTAACATCGTCAAACGGCGTTGTTACTTCCGCACCCGGAATGGAAAGACAGTAATCATAAAGCTCTTCTATATTCATATATTCCTGATTGATAATCGCGTAAGGCAAATAACCAATGCTCACAGGAAGGGCAAAAAAGCATCATCGATATGCTCCAGGTCAAATCCTCTTCCATTCCAGACCAGACCGATAATATCGAACCGGGCAGGCTTGTCGATATCCATTTCAATCAGATAATGATCGGCAGCATCCAACATTCTACGCATTCGGAGCTTATTCACAAAACCCACCGGATTCCCCCATTGAACAGACGTTCTGGTTTTCACCTCGACAAAGACAATAAATTCTTCGTTCTCCGCAACAATATCAATCTCGTAGCCGTAAAATCTCCAGTTCCGACAAACAATTTTATAATCTTTCGATTTCAGGTATCTCACGGCCTCCTCTTCGCCTCTTTTGCCTAACTCATTGTGTTGTGCCATTTTTTGATTAAAATACAAATTTATGCAATATTCTTTTCTTTCATGTTAAAATATTTTGTTTTTTTGTGCCTGAAAAGGATTTACGCAATTTTTCAGAATAATTTCTTCAACAAGAAATGAGAACGACAAAAAAGTACAAATTAAAAGGACGTCCCACTCCAAGGTCGAAAAAAGCAGAGTTTATGCTTAGCGACGAAGAATACGATGTTATCAATTTCTATTTGAAGAAATACAAAATCACCAATCGCTCCCGGTGGTTCAGGGAAACCATACTGAATCATATTCTCAAAAATATGGACATGGATTATCCCACCCTTTTTGAAGAAAATGAAATGAGGAGATAAGATATGCTGGACGACACTTACTTTATGCGGCAGGCGCTGATTGAGGCGCAGAGAGCTTACGATAAGAACGAGGTTCCAGTGGGTGCAGTTGTAGTTGCCAACCACCGGATTATCGCCCGGGCACACAACCTGGTGGAGACCCTCAACGATGTTACCGCACACGCCGAAATGCAGGCGATAACCGCAGCCGCCAACGTGCTTGGCGGAAAATACCTAACCGACTGCACGCTTTTTGTCACTGTTGAACCTTGTCCCATGTGTGCCGGCGCGTTGGGCTGGGCACAACTCTCACGGGTTGTTTACGGCGCAAGCGACGAAAAACGGGGTTTTTCCAAGTCAGCGCCTAGCGTTTTACATCCTAAGACAACAGTTACCTCAGGGGTTTTAGCCGAAGAATGTGCAAAGCTGATGAAAGTTTTTTTTGAAAAAATAAGATAACCACACCATACACATTGTCATGAAAACATTCTATTTTTTAATTATCAGCATGTTGTTTTTTGCCTGCGGTTCACATTCCAACAAAAGCAGCGACAGCATTCCAAATGTCAAAGCCATCGATGACGTTATGCAGGCATTTGTAGATTCGGGTTTTATACCCGGAGCAGTTACCGCGGTGGTTTCGAAGGATAACATCCTGCATCTCGGGAGTGTTGGTGTTGCAGATTATGAGACAAGGTCGCCCATGCAACCCGACCACATTTTCTGGATTGCCTCCATGACAAAACCCGTCACAGCTGTTGCCTTACTGATGCTTCAGGATGAAGGAAAACTTTCTGTCGACGATCCGGTTTCGAAATACATTCCCGAATTCATGGACTTAAAAGCACCCTCTGGAAAGGATGCCAATCTCACCATCACACAGATAATGAACCACACTTCGGGTTTACGGGAAGCGGATGCTCAAACGGCCATGAGGGCAAAAGAGCTTGCAGACCTGATCCCTTCTTATGTCAGCGGCCCTACTCAATTTGAACCGGGCAGCAGATGGAACTATTGCCAATCGGGGATCAATACCGGAGCAAGAATTGTGGAAGTGGTCAGTGGACTACGTTTTGACCAATTTCTCCAGCAACGTATTTTTGATCCGCTTGAAATGAGTAGTACCACTTTCTATCCTGTCTGGCAGAGCAGTACTCAACGTGCTGCAGGCTATATTAAAAACAGGAACAACGGACGGTTTGAAAAAGCTGAAGTAGCTGAGATCTTTGGCAAACCCGATAGTGCACCACTGGGTAATGGTGGACTGTTTTCCACTGCTCTCGACTATGCGCACTTCGCACAGTTGCTTTTGGGAAAGGGTATTTACAAGGGGAAACGCTACCTCAGCGAAAATGCCATGACTTACCTCACTTCAGTAAAAACGGGTGAACTTGACTGTGGTTTTCTTCAGGAGGCTCAATACGGAAACCTTGGAGCAAATTACGGATGGGGAGTTGGCACCTGCATTCTTAGAATTCCTCATCCGGGAGTAGCAGCCATGTTATCGCCCGGCTCATTCGGACACGGCGGCGCCTGGGGGACACAAGCATGGATAGATCCCGTTAGGGATATAGCCTATATAATGATGATACAACGTCCGAATTTCAATTCAGACGCAAGTAACATACGTGCCGAATTTCAGCAAAAGGCATTTGATGAATTGGCAATTAAATAGATATAGCCTATTAAACCTGCATTAATATTTTTTAAATCTATGCTTTTCCGGTTAGATTTAGTTAAATTATTTTCTAATCCCAGACTGGTAAAAACTTTTTAGGTCCTATCCTTGTTAAAGTCGGAGAATGTGTAAACAAAAGACATCCAGGCTCTTTATAAAAATAACACTTTAAAAATCAAATTTTATTTATTATGAACAAGAAGAAGATCGCTGTTTTAATAGGCAGCTTAAGAAAAGAATCGTTTAACAGAAAAGTAGCTAATCAGCTTATACAGCTGGCTCCCGATTCCTTGGAATTAGAAATTGTAGAAATAGGGCAATTACCTCATTACAATGAGGATATAGATCAAAATCCGCCAACAGAATATGTCGATTTTCGCCGTAAAATAAAAGCTGCCGACGGCTTTTTATTTGTAACACCCGAATATAACCGATCGGTTCCAAGCGCGCTGAAAAATGCTTTCGACGTAGCCTCCAGACCTTATGGACAAAGCGTTTGGGGAGGGAAACCGGGAGCGGTTGTTAGCGTATCAATGAGTGCTATCGGTGGATTTGGCGCTAATCATATTGTACGTCAATCGATGGTTTTTCTGAATGTTCCCATGATGCAGCAACCCGAGGCGTATATCGGAAGCGCCCATACTCTTTTTGATGAAAACGGAAATCTTCTGAGTGAAGATACGCGCGATTTCCTCAAAAATTATATGGACGCATATGCCTCTTGGGTAAACACTTTCTGATCACACTTCCATTAAGGAGCGATAAAGGTCGAGTCGGTGAATTTCAACAGGTACGGACGGGGAGGAGTGGTGGACTCATCATTTTCTATTGTAGCAAACAACAAATAATTTTTCCCTGTCTGAAGACTTCTGGTGATGCTCTTGTTGACATTTGTAAGGCCGGTTATGTCTGACTGAGTCCCTGGACTTTTTAACGAAGCCAGCATTAAGTCGAATGCAGCGATGTCCGTTTTCGGAACAAACCAGAGGTAGTAGGTTCCCACTTCATCCGGAGCAAGTGTGGCTGAAGGAGTAAAAAAAGTCAAGGTTGTTGAAAACTGTTCACTCCCTCCCACATAAGTTTCTGCCGCCATATCAAACAGTGCCCCACCGTTTCCATTTAATCGGTTGATTATCCAGTTCTGACTTGGATTGGTCTGGAGGACAATTGAATGCAGATCGCTAATGGTTGCACTGCCCACATTTTTCAGGTTTAGCGTCATCATCGACCCCAGGTGCTTGAAAGAAAGTGAAATCGTTGTCATAGCCGGATCAATGACTTTTTTGCTCCATATGGAAAAGACAGTTGCCTGATCAGCTAAGGTTGCCTGATAATTAAACTGAGCCGCCGGCAAGACAGCGACAGTGGGAGTAATCGGATCCAATACACTCCCGGTAGTTATTTCACTTTTTCTACTGCTTCTGTAAGCGTATAGGGTGTATGGGTTGCCGACATCGATTCCCGCGGGAACTGTAACCGTAAATTGCGCTGTTTTTCCATCAGCGCTTACAGCAGTAACATTAGCGGTATTTTTGTCCGCAGTCCCCCCTTGTTCAAAGCAAAACTGAATTTCATCCGTCGTTTCCCACCTGAACCCAATGGCCTTAATTACTGTAGTCCCGGTTTCTTCCAGGTAAGCGCGTGTTTCAGCCGGCTCTTCAAATGACGCTGTAATGTTCAACACCTGGTTTTTCGGTTTATCCTTCACCACCGTCCCGGGCTCAATTGTTTCGTTGTTGCAGCTAGCCGTGATAAGAGCAATAGCTGCGAAGAAAAAAATTCTGAATTTCATAATTTAATAGTTTTTCAGCTAAATTTAAAGTATATCGCCGGGCATATCACCACCATTACCACCGCTTCCGGATTGCAGAAAACTTTGTTCTGTTTCAATGTCGATAACCTCAATATCGGGCGAGGTATATGTTCCCGACACACCTTCTACAGACAGAAACCCATCTTTCGGTATGATTTGTGAATTGTTGTGCAGTTTTTTTCGCATAACGATAAAATTTTAAAGGATTTGTAAAATAATTAAACATTAAATTTTCTTCGTAACAAAAACGAGCGATATATAACCTTAACGCTACTTCTTTTTCGAAAGAAAGCGATGAAGTAAAATGCCGATGTTAAACATACAATGCGTGCAGCATTTTGCGACGGTAAAAATACTACGGTACCGGACAGAAATGTTAGGACTGAATGAACATTTTTTTGTATTTTCGGATTAGCCTCAATGTTAAATTATAACTACAGAAGCACAGCTTGCATGTAACCGCCTATATATATGGCAATTATTTTCAAAAAGTTTTTTTCATAAAAAAAGCTGCAATAAAAAATCAGGGAGGAGCTTCCAAGCTATCAAAACATCATATCTAGCTGTCTTACTGCCAATTAAAAATTGATCAGTCTCTTTTTTTATAATTGACGTTTGATAAATTGACAAACCAATCATATGAATCTACACATAAATTTATGCTGTAATTGTCCAAATCCACTTCTGCTGTCCTGGTGATAAGCTAGTCATTATATAATTTCCAGGCCCGATCATCGGTTCTTGCACACTGCATGATTTTTCTCAATTCTTCTGCTTTTTCAGGATACAGTGAAATGATATTGTGATTTTCCGACGGATCGGAAGCCAGGTTATAAAGTTCAAACGTCGGGTTCTTTCGGATGCTTTGATGAATCAATTTCCAATCACTCTGAATGACGGCCTGCTTTCCATCCATTTCCAGAAACTCGAAATAGAAGAAATCGCGGCTTTTCTGTCCGTCTCTATTCAGAAACGTAGGAAGAACACTCACCCCATCAGTAGGTTTTGGGTATTCCACACCCAACAGTTCGGCAAAAGTGGGCATGTAATCCCAAAAAGCGAAGGCAAAGCTGTTTTCTTCTCCGGCCGCCACATGGCCTTTCCACGAAACAACAGTCGGCACACGGATTCCTCCTTCGTACAAATCGCGTTTGTATCCGCGGTAGATGCCGTTGCTATTGAAAAAATCGGGATCTCCCCCACCTTCGCGATGCGGGCCGTTATCACTCGTAAAAACGATCAATGTATTTTCGTAAATACCTTCGGCTTTGAGTCTTTCAATAATCTGCCCCACATACACATCAATTCGCTTTACCATAGCCGCGTGAGTAGCACGGGGATGTTCCTGTGAAGCATATCCACCTTTCCGGAACGAAGGACCATCATCTATCCCCCTATAAGGTGTTTCCGGAAATTTTCCACGAAACTGTTGAATAATGGAGTCTTCGGGAACGATCAGTTCCGCATGTGGAAGCACTATGGGAGCATAAAGAAAGAACGGGTTGCCTTTATTGTTACTGATAAAACTCAGTATTTCTTTTTGTATGAGGTCTTGCGCATAAGCTCCGGATCGTCCGTTATCGTTTTCGGGCAACTCTATTCTTTTTTGATTGCGCCACAGATGGCCGGGATAGTAGTTGTGGGCCAATCGCTGACAGTTATAACCGAAAAACTCATCCACTCCCTGATGGATTGGATCACCGGTTGATCCGGGATATCCCAGTCCCCATTTTCCAAAAGCGCCGGTTTTGTAGCCGGCATTTTTAAACAGATGAAAAAGCGTATAAGTATTTTCCGGTAACGGGAATTGACCCTCCGGATCCATCTCTTTGTTTCCACGGATAGACGCATGACCGGTATGCAATCCGGTCATCAGGCTGGCACGCGAGGGAGCACTTACGGTTGTACCGGAATAGCTCCGCGTAAACCGAGTTCCGTTAAGCGCCAGCCGGTCAATGTTCGGTGTCAGGAATTTCTCCTGCCCGAAACAGCTTAAATCACCGTAACCGAGGTCGTCGGTAATAATAAAAACTACGTTGGGTTTTGGTTGAGCAAAAACAATTCCTCCCAAAGAAAGGGCTCCTGTTGCCAACAACGATTTTAGTTGTTTCATAAGAGATCGATCCTGTTAAACCTTCAAAAAAACTTTCTTTTTATAAAGTATGTATAAGAATACCCAACCGATAGTCACGTAACCGATAGCCATGATAAACGGGGCCCATGCTTCGGGCAACAGCCCGGCAAGCCCGCCAAAGAAAAATCTATTTGCACTGTCCCATCCTATTATCCGGTTTGCCAGATAGATGGTTATGGGGTTCATCCCTATAACTACAAAGAAAAACGCCCATTTCTGAAATTTCCACACATCGATAACCAGGTAGAAAATTGCGAGCAGCAGCATACTCAATCCGCCTACCCAGCAAACGAATGAACTTGACCACAGGTTCTTGTTAATAGGGAAAACGAGGTTCCATACCTGTCCTACAATCATCAATAGAACAGCTGCTGTTGCAAGGTATAATACTTTCTTTGTTGGTTTCAGCTTAGTCATCAAGAACTCTCCGGTAAGCATACCCAGAAGCGCCGCACCAATAGCTGCAACGGTCGGCAACAGCCCTTCGTTGTCTCCTATTTCATAACAACAAAACCTACCCGGCAATAAAATCCGGTCGATATAACTGGAAATATTTCCTCTCATGGAGTAATGATCGGGATCCCCCAGGTCGGGCGCTTTAAAAAACACAAACAACAACCAATAGGAAATCAGGATCCCGCTAAGCCACAGCAACCGGATTCTCGCATTTTTAGTGTTCATAAACAGCAGTGCGGCAAACATCCAGGCTAACCCGATCCGGCCAAGCACGCTCGCGTAGCGCATATTTGCCACATCAAAATTCAATCCGTTGTTGTAAATAACCCCGATCAAGACCAAAAGCAATCCCCTTTTAAAGACATGCCTGTAAAGCGACTTCCGTCCCCCATCGATACTCAAGCGTTTCTTAGCCGAAAACGGAAAAGAAACCCCGGCAATAAACAGAAACAACGGGAAAATCATATCGTATGCATGAAATCCGTGCCATTCCACATGTGTCATTTGGTTGGCCCACCATTGTAATGCAGGGAGGCCGGTCAGCGATCCAAGCAAAACAAAAATCTCCTCCGCACCCATGATCCAGAACATATCAAACCCGCGAAGGGCATCCAATGATTTCAGTCTTTCCGGTTGTTGTTTCTCCATTATGTTTTGTTAATTTTTTCGTGTTTTGTCATAATCATCGTATGTAATCCTTACCGAATTAGTCACTCTGACAGCTGTGGAATCGTTTTTTATGCTTGTCACCTCTCCCTGGCAATTGGTAAAATACACGTACTGCCCCCTGTCGTAAAACCTATAAACCTTACAGCCATCGTGCTCGAACAAATAATCAACCTGATACGACTGGTTATTAACGGGAATTTCCGTAGAAACAGGAAGACGATAAAGCGAAGAACAGCAATATATTACACTTGCAAGTGCAATCAACATCAGGATTTTAACAAAGGTCTTCATTTTGCAAGCAAGTAAAAATACAAGTACGATTACTCTTGCAAAGATAAAAACTTTGGTTTATAATGATCCAAAATTTCTTTATATTTTCTTAAGTCTTTTGGCCGGTCTTTTAATGAAATATGTATATTTGCGAAACATTTGGCGTCACTCACTAAACCGGTTGCCGTGAAAGACGGTTAGCAGGGTAACATTATACTCGCGAAAGATGGCTATTAAAAACCACCTTATCATATGCAACAAATAAACGACTTCTTGATTACCCTGCATAACTACATCGGAGGAAACTACTGGTTTATTTTTCTCCTGTTGGGAACGGGTACCTTTTTTACTGTTTACCTCCGGTTTCCCCAGATCAGGTATTTCCGCCATGCCATTAAAATAGTAAAAGGCAAGTACGATAAATCAACAGACAAAGGAGACACCTCCCATTTTCAGGCACTGGCGACAGCATTATCCGGAACCGTGGGAACGGGAAACATTGCAGGAGTAGCTCTCGCCGTTCACTTGGGAGGGCCCGCCGCCATCTTCTGGATGCTGCTTACGGCTTTTCTTGGGATGTGTACGAAATTCGTGGAGGTAACGCTATCTCATAAGTACCGTGATTTCGACGAAAAAGGCATGGTAGCCGGAGGCCCGATGTATTACATGAAAAAACGGCTTAACATTTCCATAAAAAACAGATACCGGATAAAAACCGGTTATTGGATGGGCGGTTTTTTTGCCGTAGCCACCATTCTTTCATCCTTTGGATCGGGAAGTTTACCGCAGATAAACAGCATATCCAACTCCGTTTTCGCAACTTTTGGCATCAAGCACGTCATTACGGGAGCCATCATGGCTTTTTTCCTTGCCCTGATCATTATTGGTGGGATCAAACGGATTGCCAAGGTTACCGAACGGTTGGTTCCGTTTATGGCCATCTTTTACTTTGTGGGAGCATTAGCTGTTATCTTGTTTAATTACCAGAATATAATCCCCTCCTTCGCCTCTATCTTTCTTGACCTGTTCACGGGAACAGCTGCTACGGGAGGATTCTTAGGTGCGGGATTTGCTTTTGCTTTCAACCAGGGAGTAAACAGGGGGTTGTTTTCCAACGAATCCGGACAAGGCTCGGCACCCATTGCCCACGCTGCTGCCAAAGCGCATGAACCCGTTTCAGAAGGGATGGTGGCTATTCTGGAACCCTTTATCGACACGATCATTATATGTTTCTTGACGGGACTGGTATTGTTGTCATCTGGGGTGTGGAAAGAGAAACTGCCCAACCAGTTTCAGAAAACGGATATTGAAGTCTTGACAGCGCATTACAGTGAAAATAAACCGTCCGATGTCTCGCGTCTGGAGAATCACCTCAACCAGACAGCCAGACTTCCCCTTTTTAGCGGAAAGCTGGACATTAAAGACGGTCAGTTGCAGGAAAATGTATCCATCATCCATGCTCGTTCATTGGCCAGTGAGGTGGTGGTCCTGGAATCAGGGCAACCTTTCACGGGCCGGATCGATGTTGTAAATGGAAAAGTGACAACCACCCCCTATAATGTAACGTTCCGTGGGAACTCACTTATCCACAGTGCCCCGCTTACAACAGCCGCGTTCAGCAAGAGCTTCTTCGGCGATTTTGGAAAATACATCGTTTCTATCGGCTTGCTTTTGTTTGCCTTTTCCACGTCCATTGCCTGGTCGTATTACGGAGACAGGGCTGTAACTTATCTTTTCGGAGCCAATTATGTACTGATTTACCGCATAGTTTTCGTGATCGCCTTCTTTTTTGCGTCGTTTACCGATACTACTATCATCTGGAACGTGTCGCTACTCACGGTAGCGTTTATGGCCATTCCCAATCTTTTCGGCCTGCTGGTGTTACACAGGGAAGTGAAATCAACGATAAAAGGCTATTGGAAAGGATTCCGGCAAGAATATCCCGATGAAAAAACACCGGAAAAGTGACTTGTCTTTGAATTTGTTGGCCTGATCCTAAACAATATTTTTATCAAATAATTTCAATAGACAGTTTTTTGTGCCTATTTTTGCTTTATAAATTCAGGACTGATGAATTCTTTCTCTTCCGTACAACATTTCAATAATTTGTTTAACGAATATTATGATCGTTTTATTCGTTTCGCATGGGGATATGTAAAAGAGAAACAGGTTGCAGAAGATTTTGTATCGGAAGCTTTTACAACGTACTGGGAGAACAAGGAAGACCTTTTACCGGACACAAAGCCTCATGCTTACATTTTGTCTATAATTAAAAATAAATGCATCAATTATTTACAACACCTCCAGGTGCGTCAACGTGCCGAGAAAGAAATAAACGACCACGCTGAATGGCTATTATCTACACGAATAAATACCTTACAGGCCTGCGATCCGGATTTCATTTTTTCAGACGAAATACAGAAAATTGTAGAATCCACCCTTAACAAATTACCCCAGAAAACACGCCAAGTATTTATTTTAAACCGATATCAGGGCTTATCCTACAAAGACATTGCCAACCAAATGGATTTGAGCACTAAAGCTATAGAATTTCATATGTCAAAAGCCTTGGCCCAACTTCGCTTTTCGTTAAAAGACTTCATTCACTTGTTGCTTTTTTTATTTTATTTTCAATAAAAAATACATTTTCCGTTAGGGTAATTCACTCCTGAACTGTTATACATATACAGGATAAAGAAACTAACGCGTGAACAAAGAACTTTTATACCGTTTCTTCGAGGGGAATGCTTCGGTTAATGAAGAAAAACAGATAAAGCAATGGCTTGATGCTTCTGAAGCCAATCATCGTGTATTCTTTCAAGAACGAAAAGTCTATGATGCAATCTTATTAACCACACGAGGGACCTCATTAAAACAAAAAAGGAAGGTTTTGCTGTCGCCATGGGCAACAGGAGCTGCAGCGGCTATAGCCCTGCTGCTCATCGTTAGCGGATTATACTTGCTCATCGGGAAAGATTCAACCGGACCGTACAACACCCTATTTGTACCGCCCGGCCAACGTATCAACCTCATCCTTGCCGATAATTCTAACGTATGGCTCAATTCGAATACCGAATTTCGCTATCCGTCCTCATTTTCAAAGAAAAACCGAACGGTATACCTGAACGGTGAAGCCTATTTCGATGTTAGCAAAAACGAAAAAAAACCGTTTATAGTAAAAACCGGCCAGGGGGATGTACGTGTTACCGGCACATCGTTTAATGTTGAAGCATACTCGCGATTCAATTCTTTCGAAACGAGTCTTTTTGAAGGAGGTGTGGAGATTTACAAAAATGAGGTTAAACTCGCGGCTTTAAAACCAAACGAAAAAGCAGTTCTGAGCAACAATGGATTATTAGTTGTGTCAAAAATAGAAGATACCGACGAATACCTCTGGAGAAACGGCCTGATCGCATTTAATAATAAACAGTTAGAAGAGATTCTGTTATCCCTCGAAAAATATTTCGATATAAAAATTCAAATCGATTCGAAAAAGTTACCGCAACACACATACACTGGAAAATTCCGTCAATCCGACGGTGTTGATTATGCATTGCGGGTGCTGCAAAGAAGCATCCGGTTCACTTACGAAAGAAACGAAGAAACAGGAACAATTTATATAAGATAAAACGTACTAAAACACGTGAGCCTATGAGATAAACGAATTACAGACCACCTGGAAAACAAGAATCGGCAAGCGCTGCAACGCTCACCGATTATGCGTTTTCGTCAACACAACCAAGAAATATTCAATGTATTAACTAAAAACAATTACAAATGTATGAAGAAAAACTATTCATTGGGTAATCATTTAACCGAAAAAGTGCCCATTAAACATTTTTTATTGATTATGCGAACAACCTTTATTTTATTGTTTACCTGCATCTTTTGCTCTATGGCCGAAATGAGCTACACTCAAAATGCCAGGGTGACGATCAATAAACGAAACGTAACACTCAAAGAAGTATTAAACGAGATTGAAAAGCAAACCGATTATCTGTTCATCTACAGCGACGAGGTAGATACGAACGAGAAGGTATCGGTAAAATCCAAACAACAAGCTGTTTCCAATGTACTCCATGCACTTTTAAAAAATAAAGACGTCAATTATGCGTTGGAAGGCAATCACATCCTCCTCTCCAAGAGAGCAGAAGGAGTAGAAGAAGGACTTGCCGATGCACAGCAGCAGAAAAGGAAAATTACCGGGACAGTGGTGGATAATGCAGGCATACCTGTAATTGGCGCAAATATCCTGGAGGTAGGCACCACCAACGGAAACATTACGGACATAGATGGCAACTTTTCCTTAACTGTAGCGAACGACGCGGTAATCACCATTACCTATATCGGCTACCTGAATCAAACAATCCAAACTGCAGGCAAATCCAATTTCAACATCATCCTGATGGAAGACACACAAGCGTTGGATGAAGTGGTGGTGATTGGATACGGTACTGCCAAAAAGAAGGACTTAACCGGAGCAATCTCCGCCGTTGACGGTTCAATCGTATCCTCTCAGTCGGTATCTACGGTATCCCGCGCTCTTGAAGGCGCTGTAGCAGGCTTGCAGGTTTCTTCTGTAGACGGCCAGCCCGGTATGGATATGGGTATACGTGTACGCGGTGTGGGATCGGCAAACCTAAACAGTTCCGTAGCGCTGGTTGTGATTGACGGAGTGCCCGCGCAAAGCGACAACCCACTGTCAACCATCAATCCGAACGATATTGAAAGTATTACCGTATTAAAAGATGCAGCATCTACGGCACTATACGGTTCCCGTGGTGCAAACGGTGTGGTGCTTGTCACTACCAAGAGGGGAAAATCAGGTAAAACCAATATCTCATTTTCTGCCAAAGCAGGTTTCAATTCCGTGGGACCGTTTGACTTGGGAAAGATCGATAACGCAAAAGATTTTTATGAATTTGCATGGAAATCGATTTATAACTCATACCGTTATGGGGTAAACGGTACAGGACAACCGCAAAACTGGACCACCAATGTAAACAACCCCAATTATTCACATGAGCAGGCCGCAGAATTTGCCAGCCAGCATCTGTTCAACTACATTAATTCAGAATCAACCTTTGGGACAAATCGATTTGGAAACTACATGGCATACCGCGTACCGGGTGCAGTCTACGTCAACGAAACAAACGGAAGCGGAATTCCCGCCAAAACAATGACGGGTGCCTATCTGGTAGGCACCGACGGACGATTGAATCCCCAAGCTGAACTTCTGTATAACGACACATTCGACAAAGTACTGTTAAACGAGAACTTCAGGCAGGAATACAATATTTCAGCCAACGGAGGAACCGATAAGGTTGATTATTACGTATCTCTTGGTTACCTGTCTGACCCTTCTTATATCAGCAATTCAAAATTTGACCGGTTCAGCGGCAGATCAACCATAAACTCTCAGCTATTCAAATGGTTAAAAGTAGGAGCCAATGTTGGGTTTTCCAGAACTTCCACTGACAAAATGGGTACCACCTGGGGAAGAAACGCCGGCTCTAACCAAGGGAACGTATTTAGGTTTATCAACGGGTTTGCCCCCATTGTTCCCGTATATGCTTACAACGAAGACGGCAGTTACAGAACTCATCCCGAAGATGGCACAATATACAATTCCACGGCAGGAAGCACCTATTCACCAATTGGAGAAACAGGCGCATTGTATGGAAGCACCAACATCGCCTATGCGATGGAAAATGACAAATGGCAGGATGTGGCTGACATGCTTACTACCCGATCATATGCTGAAATCAGTTTCTTGAATGATTTTAAATTTTTGGTGAACTTCTCGTTTGACAAGAACAATATTTCTCAGGTAAGATACGCCAATAGCGTAACCGGAGCGGCAAAGGACCAAGGAGGGATTTACAGGAGGCTGACTAACCAAACCATCATCAATACCCAGGAGATCCTGACTTATAACAAAGACTTTGACAAACACCATGTGGATGCCATGGCTGCACACGAATTCAATGACTGGAGAAATGAAGGCATTAACTGGGGATCCAGCTATGAATTGATCCCGGGATTTTTGGGTTCTGGAAACTTTGTAGGCCGATACGTCAATGCCAGAGGATTTGGAGGACCCGGATACGGAGACGACATTGAAAGAATGGAGAGTTACCTGGGCCGTGCCAATTACATCTACGACGAAAAGTACTACCTCTCCACTTCGATCCGTCGTGACGGTTCATCCAAGTTCAAGAAAAACAGGTGGGGTACATTCTGGTCGTTGGGTGCCGGTTGGCGCGTAACGTCCGAACCCTTCATGATGGGGACCAAAAACTGGCTGGACAACCTGAAATTGAGAACGAGCTACGGGGTAATCGGTAACTCCAATGCAATTGGCCGCTACAGCGGTTACAGGACCTGGGGCTACGGAGCGAGGTACACCGAAACATCAGCGGGTACGGGTACACCCAATGCCTATACAATGAGCGTAGGTGGTTTTGTGAACGATGCATTGACTTGGGAAAACACAAAGACTTTTGACGTAGGAATTGATTTCTCCTTGTTTAACCGGGTGCACGGTACCGTTGACTACTACAACCGACTTACCGACAACACATTCTACAACCAACAGGTGAACTTTATGGCAGTTGGTCAGGAATCACTCCAATCCAACAGTGCAGCATTGCAGAACAACGGTTTTGAAGTAGAACTCGGGGTGGATATCATTCGCAGAAAAGACTTCTCCTGGACTATTTCTACAAACGGAACACACTACGCCACTACGTTAAAAGATGTACCGGCAGGTTCTATTCCGGAATATACTCCGGGTTTACCTCCCTATACCTACGAAGCTAACGGTGAAGGATGGTCAGCCAGCGGTGCTGGCAATGCGGCCAGCGGACAATACTACCTCAGAGGAGTAGGAAGAGACTGGTATAACTTGTGGATTTATAAGTATGGAGGTGTAGACCAGGAAACAGGGCTGCCTTTATTCTATCACAAAGTAAGCGAAAAGGATGTTACAGATGGCAAGTATCCCGGTGCAAAAGTGGGTGACGATGTCAAGACCAAGAATTACAACGAGGCTTCGAAATATGAAGTGGGCAGTGCCATTCCAACATGGATTGGCGGTTTTTCTACGACAATTAATTATAAAGGATTTGATTTGAGCGCCATGGCAGCATACCAATTGGGTGGTAAATTCTACAGCGTAGAATATGGAAACGGCCTTTACAGAAGCAGTTATTACTTAAGGTACAATATCGGCGTCCTTTCAGAGGAATTGATCAACAACACCTGGACTCCTGAAAACAAAAATGCCAAATTCCCGATGCAATGGTACGGGGCGGATAATTACGACGGTTCAACCTTCGGTTCATGGAAATATACCGACATGGCCCTCTTCTCTGCATCCTATTTAAGGCTGAAGAATATCACATTAGGATATACATTGCCGGGTAAACTGCTGTCGAACTACCAAATCAGCAAGTTGCGCCTCTTTGTCTCTGCAGATAACATGTTTATGATCTCTGCGGCTAAGGGTGTTGACCCCAGTATGTCATTGACCGGTGGAATGGAAGTAGGTGCCTATACCTATCCTACCATGCAGACCGTATCATTTGGTGTAAATGTTGAATTATAATTAAACGCTATTAATTTTTGAAAATGATGAAAAAGATATTTCTATATTTTTTATTGATGGGTTTTCTGTTTTCCGCATGTGAAGACAGCTTGGAAGTTGCCCCACCCAATAACCTCACAGACGAAATGATCCAGGAGATCCTGGCTTCCGGAGACGAAGAAAGGATTAAACTGATAATGGGCGGATTGGTGGAAACACTGGATGCCAATTTCAGGCTGGCCGGTGATTATTCTGGATTTAGCAGTAATCCGACAAATCCCCTTACCAACCAGGATCTGTTTGGCAATCTTAGGGGAAATGATATTGTATTGGGAGAAGCCACATTGGGAAGTACCGGCACATATGAAACATATTATAACATAGATGCCAGCTTTGAACCATGGAAAGCCGACAGTAGGGGTACTACTTACACCTGGTGGTTATTGGCAGCAACTCCCCATACCAATGCAAACAAGGTGCTGGCCTATCTGGATAAACAAACCGTTGAACAAAGCGGCAGCAAATCGCTGAAGGATTATCGGGCACGGGCACTGACCGTTCGTGCATATGGATATATGTTGCTGATGGAAAGATTTCAAAAAGCATACTTACATGGAGGTAAAGAAGGAAAAGGAATGCCGATCTATACCGAATATGGAGTGAATACCCCTGTAGCCCCTGCATCTGCCACCGAAACCTACGACTTCATCAAAGCGGATCTGAAAGAAGCTGCTCAACTTTTTGCGGAGTCTCAAATCGGAAATGCGAGCGATGGATTTACCACTGACAAGCCAAACGATATCGACCGTGGAGTAGCACTCTTCTTTCTTGCCCGCACATCGCTCTGGACAGGCGATTATGCTACCTGTATCACAGCTACCCAGGAGATTTTGAATAAATATCCCAATTTTATTGCTGAAGAGTATTACGGCATTGATAACTCCCGTGTAAGCGCCTTAGCCGCAGGTACGGATGATGTGAGAGCCAACGACAATGCATTCAGCAGCCTCAGCAGAAATCCTGAAACCATCTTGGGCTGGGTTGACGGAAACGGAGCTCAAACCTATCAGTTTAGCAATTTCAACTGCTTTCTGGAAGGCAACGGAGGTTTAAGTGCATACCATATGCGAATAGACAACAGGTTGTATGAAAAGATGGATGACAACGATTACCGTAAAAGCAGGTTTATTACAACACCGGTAGCCTATACTTATCCTACGGACAATAGAGAAAGGGTGCTTCCCAAATACACCAACCTGAAATGGGGTGCTACCATTGCCAAACAGCATAACGTCAGGAACAATCAACTAAACTGTGACTATACCTATATCCGTTCTTCGGAAGTATTGTTGATGCTGGCTGAAGCACAGGCTCTTGCCGGCCAGGAGGGTGCTGCAAAAGCAACGCTTAACAAATTACTTGCCGCAAGAACAAAAGAGGGTTCACCGACATTGACGTGTGACAATTACTCGTCTATGGCTGGCCTTTCTGTGCTGGATATGGTCAAACTGCAGTGGAGGATCGAAATGTGGGGAGAGAACGGGCTTGAATATTCCAACAGCAAACGCTGGAACGTAGATATTGACCGTAACGGATCAACGGTTCACTGGTCATCTGGAAAAATCTACAAAGTGGAACATATGACCTATGAAATCCCTATTCAGGAGACCTCTACAAACCCGAATTGGTTCTAAATTCTATGTTCTCATAAATTTTCTAATTAATAAAGAGGGTAGAGATTTCTTAATCCCTACCCTCTTCATTCTAAAATTATCTGATTTGTGCAATTCCTCGAATCAGATCCGGTATTTTTTGTAACAATTTCAAAACACCTTTATCATCCGGGCAGTACTATGCAAAAAAAATATATCGTGTGCTTTTTGGTATCCTGGGGCATACTTCTATCGTTACAAGTTAATTCAGCTGAACCAGAAAGGAGATACCGGATTATTCACAACAACGACGGAAGTGATGCTCTGGGCAATTATTGGTTCCACAAACGGCCCCTCACTGTGCATGATGTGAATGCTTACGTCGACATGGTCAGCCATTCACAAGTGACTACCTACATGATGTGCACAGGCAGCGATTTTTTTTATTACCGCTCAAAGCATGGCCGTATATTGGGTGATGATCTTGACGGAAAGCTGGATTGTGGTAATGACACGGCTGCTACCCATCATTACAAAAGTTTTTACCTAAACCACCTGAATCTCGAAAAAGATGGTACTGATCTGATTGAAGCATCACTTAAACGAGCTAAGATGCACGGTATGGAAGCTTTTATCACCTACAGGATGAACGATCTTCATTTTAATGATACTACGTCCAATTGCCCCATAACTTATCCCGAATTCTGGTATACACATCCTGAGTTTTGGACCAACGATGACACCCCCGGATTAAATGGTTCCAGGGCATTGGATTTTGCACATCCGGAAGTACGTGCCCATAAATTGGCGATCATTACCGAGCAACTGGAGAGATATGAGATGATTGACGGATTGGATCTGGATTTTATGCGTTTCATCGTCTATTTTAAACAAGGCGAAGGAAAGAAAAACGCTTTCCTGATGACCGAACTGATGAAAGAGGTAAAAGTCAAAGTGGATGAACTCTCTGAAAAAAGAGGAAAAAAAATACTCCTTTCCGTCAGGGTACCGCTCACGGTCCGGGATTGCCTTGACAAGGGGCTCGACATCCAGGAGTGGATCCGTCTGGGGTTGGTCGACTTCATAACCATCGGAGTGCACTGGCGTGGCAACCCTTCCCTTCCGGTTGCACAATTTATCAAAGAACTGGGATCAACAACTGTCCCGGTCTATGCAACCATCGATGACGGAGGGTACAAACCTCGAGAGACCTTTTCGCACGGCATGTTCAGGGGAATGGCTTCCCATATCTTATCGCAGGGTGCCGATGGTATTTATCTTTTCAATCATTACTATGGAGCTTTTAACTCAACTTACCAAGGATTGTTGCACCTTGAAGAGGGAGGCCAGGTATGCCGGGTTATCTCACCTCATCTTATTCAGGAACTGGGATCCCCGGAGACACTTGCCTACAGGAACAAGATCTATTGCCTCTCCGATGGTGTAACCGAATATGGCATCAAACACATCTCCTCCTTACCCTTGGAGGTAAGATCCGATGATTTCTCCAAAGCCGAAATTTTTATTGGGGATGATCCCGGAAAGACCGTTCCCGAAGAGGTGATACTCTTTGTCAGGAGCAGTAAGCAGGCATCCTTTACATTAAAAGTCAACGGCAGGGACATAACCCATTCGGCGCCGGATTATGTCTCACTTTATGACAAAGGCAGGGGACTGATGGAAGGAGAATGCCAGTATGCATTTGTCCTACCCGTAGAAAGTATTCAACAGGGATACAATACCGTCGCTTTCCACGCAGCAGACTCATCTCTCCTGGTGAAACGTGTGGAAATCGCACTTAAATACGGAGATGTAAAAACACACGGATATTTTTAACGAACCTACAACCAAAAAAAATAAACAGTTTCAAAAACAACTCGAATAGTATTAAAAACAATATGGACAGACGATCTTTTATCATTCGTAGTGCGGCACTTTCCGCCGGTCTTGTAGCCACTGGGGGTGTTTCCCTGTTGGGATCCGACACACTTGTGGATACAAACGGAAAGCGTAGAGCCAATATCTATACCACATTTAAGAATCCGGATGCCAAATACCATCCTTTCGTCAGGTGGTGGTGGAACGGAAACAAAGTAGAAAAAAAAGAGATTATCAGAGAGTTACGCCTGTTGAAAGAAGCGGGTGTGGGTGGGGTTGAGATCAACCCTATCGACTTCCCTTCAACAGGAGATGATCTCGGCATCAAATCGATACGGTGGCTCAGTGACGAATGGATCGACCTGTTGCAGGTTACCTTCAATGAAGCTAAAAAACTGGATATGACCTGTGATCTGATCGTAGGTTCAGGTTGGCCTTTCGGTGCAGAAACGTTACCCCATGACGAGCGTGCCCAGGTGGCACTGATACTCGCTGAGGAATTGGAAGGGCCAATGGACTATGAAGTCTCGCGTTACCATATTTTCAACGAGACGGATCCCGGAGTTACTGACACCTTTCCGGGCAGGACTTTTGAAATTCTTTCCCTGAAAATGGTTCCTGAACCCATGGAGAGTCTCGACCAGGTGATTGAATTATCGGACCAGCGGCATGAAGAACTTATCCAGGTTAAGGTGCCGGAAGGGAAGCATGTCTTTTATGCCTTGGTGAAAGTCAACTCCTTTGCCTCTGTGATCAACGGTGCACCCGGTGCTGCAGGGCCTATCCTGAACCATATGGACAAGGAAGCCGTAAAAAAGTACCTGAATCATATGTCCGACACCATCCAGAAAAAAACCGGCCCACTCTCCAACCACCTGAGGGCCTTCTTCACCGATTCGATGGAATTGGAGGGCTGTAACTGGAGTGCCGATCTCGCAGACGAGTTCAGAAAGAGAAGAGGTTACGACCTGATGCCCTATCTCCCTTTTACCATGTTCAAGGTCGGACGGCTGGGGGCTGTGGTGGATGAGAATTATGGCGTAAAGAAAAGTCCGGAGTTTGAAGAGATAATCCGTCGTGTCCGCTTTGACTTTGAATATACAAAGGCTGAATTGCTGTATGAACGTTTTACCCAAACCTACCTGGAGTGGTGTCGTGAACAAAACGTAAAATCAAGGGCTCAGGCCTACGGCAGGGGATTCTTCCCGTTGGAGACAAGCTTGGGGTACGACATCCCGGAAGGAGAATCGTGGACCACCAACTGGCTCCGCCACAAGCTCGGAGAAGAGATGTCGGATGAGGATTATCGCCGGGGGCGTGGTTATACCATGATCAACAAGTATGTTTCCTCCGCAGCACACCTTACCGGCAAACGATTGATCAGCTGTGAAGAGATGACCAACACTTACCTTGTTTTTAATGCTACATTGGAATTACTAAAAATAGGTTCGGATCAGGCAATCATGTCGGGGATTACCCATTCCATATGGCACGGATTCAACTATTCACCCCCGGAGGCACCCTTCCCGGGGTGGGTACAATACGGCTCCTACTATAACGAAAACAACAACTGGTGGCCCTATTTCAAGTACCTGAATCGCTACAAGGCCCGTATCTCATCTTTGTTACAGCATGCCGACATGTATACCGATATAGCCATACTGCCGGCCAACTACGACATGTGGGGTGAGATGGGTGTACAGACAGATCCCTTCCCCGAAAAACTGAATATCCCCTACACTTCCATCATCTGGGAATCTATCAATAAGAATGGAGGAGCAGCCGATTATGTAACCGAAAAAATCATTCAAGAGGCAAAAATTGAAAAAGGAAAACTCTGCTACGGACCCAAAAAGTACGGCATTTTGTTTTTGCCGGAGGTGAAGAGTATGTTTCCCGACACCTTGGCCAAGCTCTACGAGTTTGTCCGCGGGGGAGGAAAAATATTCGCTATTGAGTGCCTGCCAGAGAAATCATTGGGCCTGCACAATTACAAGGAGAACGACAAAAAGGTAAGCGCCTGGACGGATAAACTTCGTGCATATTCCGACCGCTTTGTCCTGACTCCCAAACCGGATGATCTCCGCTACCTGGAGTGGTATACCGGCTTACAGCAAAAATACCAACTGCCCCATTACCTGGAAATCAGCCGGCCCGACCGTTATCTGATGCAGACTCGTTATCAGGCAGATGACAAAAGTGAGATCTTCTTCTTCTCCAATGCTCACAAGCATGAAAACAGAGACACCCGGATCACTTTCTCCAAAGAAATTACCCGGGGACGTAATCCCTGGATACTGGATCCCGAGACGGGTAAATCGTATCGGTTGAAGCTTGATGGCAATAGCCTGCAATTAAACCTGGGGCCGGCAGAGTCCCGCATCATTGTCTTCAACAAAGAGCGGAAAGGTGAATATTGGGAAGAGCTGCCCTTGAATCACCCGGCCGCACAGTTCCTAAACAACAACTGGGAGGTGGAGCTCCGCCACAGCCGGGAGAAGTGGGTGAAGAGCACACAAATGGAAACATTACAGGATTTAAAAGATACCGAGCATGTCCGTTTCACCGGCACTGTGGTTTACAAGAAACGAATCCAGATTCATAAGAAAGGAGCCATTCTGAATCTGGGAAAGGTATCCGGTGTATCCGAACTGTTTGTCAATGGGAAATCACAAGGAGTAAAATGGTACGGTAACCGTATTTACAAGCTGGGTGATGATGTAAAAACCGGAGAGAATGAAATCGAGGTGCATGTCATCACAACCATGGGTAATTATATGCAGGCATTAACTGACAACCCCACTGCCCAGAAATACACGAACCGGAAAGGCAGGGAACAGGAAATCCAATCGATGGGACTGGTTGGACCTGTTACAGTTTATTAATCATTAGCAAATAAATACGTGATTAAAGCGAATTCACTAAGGTTAGGCTATTCCTCTCCATGGCATAAAGGGACAGTTTCATGTAGCCTAACGTAAAACATAAAACATAAAATATAAACAAATGAAAAGAATAAAAACTGTTTTTCTGACACTTGCGGTATTTTCTATTTTGCATCTATCAGCCGCTGAATACAAAGCATCATACTTTGGTATTAAGTCCAACGGCACCACGTTAAACACCACCTCTATTCAGAAGGCTATCGATTACATCCACGAAAAGGGAGGCGGCACACTGGTTTTCTATGTGGGGCGCTACCTGACCGGCACCATCGAATTGAAATCGAATGTGCATATTGTGCTCCGGGAAGGGGCCATACTGGTAGGATCAACCAACATATACGATTACAACATCGAAGAACCCATTTTTATGCCGGCATTGGTGTACGCCAACAAGGCAAGCAACATCTCCATAACCGGGAAGGGTGTGATTGACGGGCAGGGAGCCGAGGTGGCTTACAACTTGGTTGACCAGGTCCACAAGGGGATTGTTGAGGACAAGTTACAATTAGACCGTCCTGCAACCAGACGGCCAGGCGGTATTTATTTCCGGGAGTGTAACCATGTATCCATTAGCGGAATTACCATTAAGAACACCGCTTTTTGGGTTCAAACGTACGATCAGTGCGAGAATTTGCGAATTGACGGGATCACGGTAGACAGCAAAGTATTCTGGAACAATGACGGGCTGGATATTGTCGACTGCAAGGACGTAGTAGTGAGCAACTCTTTTATCGATGCTTCGGACGATGCCATCTGTTTCAAATCGCACGATAAAACCAAACGATGTGAGAATATCGAGGTGCGTAACTGCGTAGCCCGTTCAAGTGCCAACGGCATCAAATTCGGGACGGTCACTTCGGGCGGATACAAGAACATCCGCATCATCAACAACAAAGTATACGACACTTTCCGTTCCGCTTTTACTATTGCCACTCCCGATGGAGGAAAGGTGGAAGACATCTTTGTGGACAGCCTTTACGCTTATAATACCGGGAATGCTATTTTCTTACGTATCGGAACACGCTGGAATAAAGACAAACAAGGAACCATTGATAATGTTACCATCCAGAACATGTATGCGGAAATTCCTGCCACCAAACCGGACGCCGGCTACGGATACGAAGGACCGATCGAAGACCTTCCCCGCAACGTATCTCCCGCCGTCATATACGGTATCCCGGGAGTAGACATCAACAACGTGACCCTGCGCAATATCGAAATTGTGTACCCCGGCGGCAGCAATCCGAACTATGCCTATCGCGGTACTAAACCCGCAGACCTGGACAGTATCCCGGAATTGATTGACTCCTATCCGGAATTTTCCAACTGGAAGGAATTGCCGGCATGGGGGCTCTATGTACGTCACGCCAGCAATCTCACCTTGGAGAATGTGACTTTCACTGCCAAAGAGAAAGATTACCGTCCCGCCGTTGTGTTTGACGACGTAAAAGGAGCTACATTGTCCAGAATGCAATACAATGTTCCGGGCAGAGGAAAAGATCTCATCCGTCATAAATCAACCCGTATCATTCAAAAATAAGCTTAAATCAGATTTATTCATCAATCAGCAACAACAATCATGAGTAAGATAAATATATATTTTTCGATCGTGTTCATACTTCTTGCCACTCATCTCCAGGCAAAAGATTACAATGTATCCGACTTTGGAGCAAAAGCCGACGGAACAACGGTTAACACAAGAACCATACAAAGAGCCATCGATTACGTAAGTGAAAACGGAGGCGGCCGCCTCGTTTTTCAGGTAGGCAATTACGTGACGGGAAGCATTTACCTGAAATCGAACGTGACCCTTCATCTGGAACCGGGTGCGACCATACTGGGATCCACCAATCCGCTGGATTATGTGATTGACCCCAAAATCAAGTGGTCCTCCATGATTTTTGCCGTGAATCAGGAGAACATCGGAATTACCGGTAAAGGGACCATAAACGGACGGGGATTCACTACGGCCAACAACCTGGTCAGCCTGATCCACCGCGGCATTTTTGAAGATGAGCTCTTGCTCGACAGGCCCAGGGAGTGGAGACGGCCGGAGAACATCTACTTCCGGGAGTGTGTCAACGTCACCATCACCGGCATCACTCTTCGCGACCCGGCCAGCTGGAACCAGACCTACGACCAGTGTAAGAATGTGTATGTAGATGGTATCTATGTAGATAGCAAAGCATACTGGAACAACGACGGAATCGACATCGTCGATTGTGACGGGGTAACCATTAAAAACTCCTATTTTGATGCGGCGGACGATGTCATCTGTTTCAAATCGCACGATGCTAACAGTATCTGCCAGAATGTGGTAGTGGAGAACTGTGTAGGCCGTTCCAGCGCAAATGGAATCAAGTTTGGCACCGTATCCCGCGGGGGATTCAGGAACTTTAAAATTAAGAACGTGACCATATTCGACACCTTTCGTTCTGCCATCACTTTTGCTGCGGTAGACGGGGGAATCATCGAGGATATTGAGGTGGACAGCATCCGCTCCATCAATACCGGCAACGTTATTTTCCTACGTATAGGTGACCGCTGGAGCAGCGGCAAGCAACCCAGTATGAAGAATGTCCGCATTTCCAATGTATACGCAGAAGTACCGATGTCAAAACCCGACGTGGGTTATAACTACGAGGGCCCGGTGGAAGATAATCCGCGCAACATCTCTCCCGCCGTAATATTCGGGCTTCCCGACCATAAAATCGAGGATGTAGTATTGAAGAACATCGAAATTGTATATCCGGGTGCCGGCAATCCGTTATATGCATATCGCGGCACCAGCCAGACTGAACTGGACAGTATCCCCGACATGCGTGAAAGATACCCTGAATTCTCACAATGGAAAGAACTGCCCGCATGGGGATTCTATGTACGTCATGCCGACGGTGTGGTATTCGACAACGTAAGACTGGTTGCCGAGAAAAAAGACTACCGTCCTTCGATAGTAATCGACAATGTGGACGGAGCTACTTTCCGCAACGTAGAGTTTATTGAACCCGAAAGCAAAAACAAAAAGCAGATTATTCAAAACCGTTCCAAAAATGTAACGATCCAATAATGCTGTTTACCCCATTCAACCATTAAAAGACAAAACAAAATGAGCAAAAAAATAGTTATTACCTGCGTCGCTTTAATCCTCACACTCTCAATGTTCGCAAAGGATTACAAAGCATCCCTGTTTGACATCAAATCAGATGGCGTCACCTTAAATACAGCATCCATACAATACGCCATTGATTATATCAGTGCCAATGGAGGCGGACAACTCAACTTCTATGTAGGACGCTACCTCACAGGCAGTTTCCACTTAAAACCCAACGTAACGATCCAACTGCATGAAGGGGCTGTCCTGGTGGCCTTTCGATCGATTTATGACTACCTTAGCGTCAATAACACCCAGGCACTTATCCTGGCGGATAACGTTGAGAATATTGGCATCACCGGTAAAGGAGTCATTGAAGGACATGGACAAGGGGTATTGAAAAGCATTACCGATCAGGTAGAGAAAGGACACCTCGAAAAAAGTGCATTACAAACCAGACCGGCATTGATTCATTTCAACGGATGCAGTAACATCAAACTGGAAGGACTTATCCTGCGGGATGCCTGCGGAGATGTACAAACCTATTCCGGCTGTAAAAACATCAACATTAACAACATTACAGTAGAGAGCAAGGCAGTGCCCGGAAGCAAAGGGATGGTAATTTCCAACTGTGACAGCGTAACCCTCAGCAATTCCTATTTCGACACCACAGGCAATGAGATAGACACAAACCAGGCATCAAGAAATGTGTCGGTAAGGGAAACCATCAATTCCAAAGGTAAAAAGCTTCAATCCAAAAGATAAAAACAGTGAGGAACTTATCCAGACGATATTACCTCTTTTTATTCCTGTTGTATTTTCTGGGATCATGTGCAGGCAACAACAGGGTATATGTCTCTGTAGACGGGAATGACAAAGGCACCGGTAAACGAAACGATCCCTTTATGACCTTGGGGAGGGCCAGGGATTATATCAGGGAGAAAAGATGGGGAGAAACGGACGATCGCCCGTACACCATCTTGCTGCGTGGAGGCAACTACCGCATCGAGCGAACGATCCACTTCACCGACAAAGATTACAACATTACCATACAATCCTTCCCCGATGAAAAAGTCACATTAACAGGCAGTATTCTTATTGCACCGGAACAGATTCTTCCGGTTGCAGGGACAGATAAAGAGGAGATCTTTCCCGAAGCAAACAGGAACAAGGTATTTATGGTCCGCCTGAAAGACTTACCTATCGAGGATTATGGCCAGTTAGAGCCGGTCGGCTTCGGCCGGCCTGTAACACCGGCCCCCATGGAGTTATTTATCAACGGAAAACCGGGACACCTCTCCCGATGGCCAAACGATTCATCGGTTAACATCGGAAAGGTAATTTACAGCGGGTCCCTGGCTGATGACAAAAGACAGGAAGGGGCAACCTTTACCTATCCGGGGGACAGGCCTTACGGATGGAAGCATCCGGAGAAAGTATGGATTGCCGGTTATTTCAATCACGGATGGGCGGATGATGCGGTAAGGCTGGCGTCGATTGATTCATCTAAAAAGGCCATTACCACTTTTCATCCACACAGGTACGGTTTTGGATCGGGAAAACCCTGGAATCAATGGTATGCCTATAATATCGTGGAAGAAACAGATGCTCCGGGTGAATACTGTATCGATCGGGAAGAGGGAATCCTCTATTTTTTTGATCCGGGAACACAATCTACCCTGGAAGTTTCGCTCCTCGAAGAGCCTATTATGGAGATGCTGGGCGCATCCGATATCACCGTTAAAGGAATCGTTTTTGAAAATGCAAGAGGAAGTGCGGCAGCATTGTATGGAACCGGCAATTGTATTTTTTCAGGTTGTATATTCAGGAATTTAGGCAGTTTCGCCATATCCATTGAAGATGCAACCGGTTTTTCACAACAGCCACAACAGGCATTCAGCAGCAACAACGGCATCGTCGATTGTATGATCTATGAAACGGGGAGAGGTGGAATTGTTCTTTCAGGAGGAGACCGTAATACCCTTACCCCCGCCCGCAATTATGTCCACAATTGCACCATTCACGATTTCAATCGCATCGCCAAAACCTACAGTGCAGGGATTAAAATATCGGGAGTGGGCAACCAAATCCTTCATAATGAAATATTTAATGCTCCGCATGTAGCCATTCTACTCTCCGGAAATGATCACCTCATTGAGTATAACGAGATTCATCATGTTTGTATGGAGACGGACGACGCAGGTGCAATTTATTACGGCCGTAATCCCTCTGAAAGAGGACACCTGGTGCAATATAATTTCATCCATCACCTGCCGGAACGCTATCGTACCACAGCCATCTATCACGATGATGCGGCCTGCGGGATGAAAGTGCACGGGAACGTGTTCTACAAGGCGGGCGCTTTTCCCGTATTGATTGGCGGAGGTAGTGACAATCCCTACACAAACAACATTTTCATTGATTGCCCGGTCGGGATTAAAGTAGACAATCGCTTACAGGCTTTTGATTGGGCAAAACCGATGATCGCTCCCGGAGGGATTATTGAACAGCGATTGAATGAAATAAAATTCGATCGGCCTCCCTACTGTACAAACTATCCGGAACTGGCAAAATACTGGGAAGAGGATCCCTCTTTTCCAAAAAGGAACCGGGTGGACAGGAACCTGTTTGTAAATGTTGGACAGACCGTACTAAAAGTAGACGATGGGGTAAATGCGGATAAACAATTCCTCGATTTCACCACCAATAATCTTGTCACCCGTGAAGATCCGGGATTTATAGATAAAAACAGGATGAATTTCAAGTTAACGGAAACTTCAGCAGTATTTGAAAAAATCAGGGGCTTTGAAGCCGTTCCTTTTGAAAAAATGGGTACCTATGCAATCGGTAATAAGTAATCAACAATATGATTTATAAAACAATGAGCATGTGCAACAAGACAATTATTACACTTCTGTGCGCAGTATCCGTCTTTGGGTCATTATCCGCACAACAGAAAACTGAAGACCTGACGCAATATGTGAATCCCATGATCGGCACTCAGGAAATGGGGCATGTATTTCCCGGTTCTACCGTCCCTTTTGGTATGGTACAACTCAGCCCGGACACCGATACCATCCCGTATGCCGTAGATGGGAAATATACAGGCACCGTGTACCGTTACTGTGCCGGTTATCAATACAACGACCCCACCATAGTAGGATTCAGCCATACCCATTTCAGTGGTACGGGCCATTCCGACCTGGGGGATTTTCTGATTATGCCCACTACCGGGAAACTGCAGTTGAACCCCGGCACGTCCGACAAACCGGAGAATGGATACCGGTCGCAATTCAGCCACGAAACCGAAACAGCTACACCCGGCTACTATCGCGTAACACTGGACGATTACAATATCGATGCCGAGTTGACCACTACTGAACATGTGGGTTTTCACCAATATACCTTTCCAGAAAGTGAAGATGCGCACATCGTCCTTGACTTGACACACGGAATCTACAATTATGACGGAAAAGTATTGTGGTCACAGGTATGGGTACACAACGACACATTGGTGACAGGCTACCGCATCACCAGCGGATGGGCGCGGACCAATTACCTCTATTTTGCCATGGTCTTTTCCAAGCCCATTGAAAATTACGGGTCCCGCAATGAAGAAGAGCTGGTTTATCGCGGTTTCTGGCGTAAGTTTGACCAGGAAAACAATTTCCCTGAAATGGGTGGCAGAAAACTGAAGACCCACTTCGACTTCAAAACGGAAGCGGGAGAGAAAATCAAGATCAAATTTGCCCTTTCTGCTGTCAGCACCGAAGGGGCACTGAAAAACCTCTATGCCGAAGTGCCTCATTTTGATTTCGACCGGGTGAAAAACGAAGCCAAAGAGAAATGGCAAAAGGAACTGGAGAGAATCAGGATTAAAGCTACACCGGAAAAGAAAGAAACATTCTACACCTCATTGTACCACACGTTTATCAATCCTGTTGAATACATGGATGTAGATAGCCTGTACAGGGGAATCGACCACCAGATACACAAGGCGGAAGGATTTGTCAATTACTCTGTTTTCTCCTTGTGGGACACTTACCGGGCACTGCATCCGTTGTTGACAATCATACAACCGGAACGTACTTCCGATATGGTTAATTCCATGCTGGCTCATCATGACCAAAGTGTACATAAATCCCTGCCGGTATGGAGTCATTTTGGTAATGAAAACTGGTGCATGATCGGTTATCATGCCGTGCCGGTGATCGCTGACGCCTGGGTAAACGGTATCCGGGGTTTTGACCCGCAGCGGGCACTGGAGGCATCGGTATCCTCGGCAACCTACCCCAACTACGGGAACCTCGATGACTACATGAAACTGGGATATGTGCCGTTTGACAAAAGTGTATACGGCTCCTCCATGACCCTGGAATATGCCTATGACGACTGGGCAATTGCTCAACTGGCGGAATCGATCGGCAACAAGGAAGTAGCCGCAAAATTCAACGAACGAGCCCACAACTGGAAAAACCTGTTCAACAACAACACCGGGTTTGTGGGTGCAAAGAACAGTGACGGAAGCTGGAAAGCTCCCTTTGATCCACTCCATACGGCCAATGAAGGGTTTATCGAAGGCAATTCATGGAATTATTCGCTCTATGTACCGCACGATGTACCTGCCCTCATCCAGAGAATGGGTGGAAATGACCGTTTTTCGCAATACCTGGACACCCTTTTTACCATGTACCTGCCGGATAAGTATTTTGCCGAAACGGAAGATGTAACCCGGGAGGGATTGATTGGTTGCTACGTGCACGGCAACGAACCTAGCCATCACGTGCCTTACCTCTACAATTGGGCCGGCAAACCCTGGAAAACACAGGAACGAATTCACCAGATCAAAAACAGCATGTACCTGAACAAACCCGACGGATTGTGTGGCAACGATGACTGTGGCCAGATGTCTGCCTGGTATGTTTTCTCTTCGCTGGGCTTCTACCCGGTTGCACCCGCATCGGGACAATACGCCATTGGCTCACCCTCCGTCAAAGAGGCAACCCTGCAACTTCCGAACAACAAGGAACTGGTAGTCAAAGTGGAGAATTACGATGAAAAAAACATCTACGTCCAGCATGTGGAAATAAACGGCAAGCCAGTCAGGGACTACACCTTGCTCCACAGAGACCTGATCAAAGGGGGTGAGCTGCTGTTCAAGATGGGCAGGAAACCGATGAAGAAAAGATTTAAATAATACGAATCCTCATGAGGGTAAGCTATTTTATACTGATCATCCTGCTATTGGGCTGTAACAATCCAGCTAATAAGAACAGAATCAACCGCAAGGAGGTGGTCTCGCGACACAACATCGTATCCGAAAAATTCAGCAAACGCAGTCCGGCACAAGTGGGAAACGGTGAAATCGCTTTTGGAGTGGATATCACCGGATTACAGACTTTTGTTCCTTTCAATACCCTGTCGCAATGGGGATGGCATTCGGACCCGGTACCCGAAGGTGTGGATATTAGCAATTTCAAGGGACAGCAAGTACTTCACAACGGAAGGATGGTCACCTATCCCCTCAGAAACGAGGAGACGGAAGAGCAAAAGGTGATTACCGAATGGTTGGTGGGCAACCCGCATCGGATCAACCTGGCCAGGATCGCTTTCTCATTGTTGGGTGCGGAGGGCAAGGAAGTAGCGATGACCGACCTGCAGAATTGTCTGCAGGAAGTGGATCTTTGGAGCGGCATCATCTCCAGTTATTTTGAGATTGATGATATTCCTGTACAGGTATATACCGCCTGCCATCCCGATAGAGACCTGATCGCCGTGACAGTAGAATCACCCCTTATCGACCTCAAGAGGTTGGCTGTAAAGATCACCTTTCCCGGAGCTTCTGCCCACAACAGCAGGAAAGGAAATTATATCGGCATTTGGGATGAACCCGACAGACATGCAACCACCTACTCAGGAACCAAGCAAAAGGTTATTTTTACCCGGGAGCTAGATCAGGAAAAATATTACTCTGCGTTGTCCTGGGATACCCCCTGTATCTTTTCCGAGGCAGAAGATAATCCTCACACTTATAGGCTAACTCCCGAGGGAAACAAGATGGCATTCACCTGTGAGTTCTCACCCAAACAGATTCAAGAGAAGCCTGTCACAGCAAAAGAAGGACTTTCGGCTAGCAGGAAAGCATGGAAGCAATTTTGGGAATCGGGAGCAGCGGTCGATCTCTCCGAGAGCGAAGACGAACGTTGGTTTGAACTGGAGAGACGCATCGTTTTATCCCGCTACCTGATGAAGGCGAATGAGTCGGGATCCTTACCTCCGCAAGAAAGCGGGCTGGTAAACAACAACGGCTGGTATGGCCGCTTCCATTTTGAGATGATCTGGTGGCATCTGGCACATTGGGCTTTATGGGATAATCAGGAGCTGGCAGACAAGAGCCTGGGTATTTATCAAGATTTCCTGGAAACGGCCAGACTAAGGGCTAAGAGTGAAGGCTTTCAGGGAACAAAATGGCCAAAATGTACTGCATACAATAACGTGGAGTGGCCAGGCGTTGCCCATGCTTTTCTGATATGGCAACAACCTCATCCTATCTACTTTGCAGAGATGGAATATCGTCAAAAGCCAAACCGGGAAACGCTAGAGAAATGGCGGGAAGTAGTCTTCAGCACCGCGGAATTCCTGGCTTCGTTTGCCTATTATCATCCGGAAAAAGATGAATATGTTCTGGGGCCTCCCATTGTTCCCGTTTCAGAAAACACACCTTATGCCGAAACGTTCAATCCCACATTTGAACTGGGTTACTGGCGTTACGGACTGAAGGTAGCTAAAGAATGGTACAACAGACTCAATGTCGATGTTCCGACAAAAATAGACAGTGTTTATCACCAGTTATCACCCTATCCGGTGGAAGATAGCCTTTATGTCCTGTATGAGGGGATACCCGATATGTGGACCAAATATACCTTTGAGCATCCTGCCATCATTGGTATTTATGGCATGTTACCCGGCGATGATGTGGATAAAGTAATATTGGAAAAGACCTTCGACAAGATTCTTTCCACCTGGAATTTTAAAAGGATCTGGGGATGGGATTTTCCGATGCTGGCAATGACAGCAGCCCGGTTAGGCCGGCCGGAGCTGGCGGTTGACCTGCTGTTGCACGATAATTATATCTTTGATGAACACGGATTGGCCTATGGCGAAGGATCACCTTATCCCTATTTCCCGTCAAACGGAGGGTTACTGACAGCTATCGCGATGATGGCTGAAGGATGGGATGGCTCCGGAGACGTTACAGCCCCCGGGTTCCCGAAAGACAGTAGTTGGAAAATAAAATACGAGAACTTCCACAAGTTCCCTTAACTTGAGGAAAGTCCAATCACGGATGGATGGATAAATTATCACTGGGATTACATGAAGATTAACTTACATATTCTATTCTTTTTTGCCGGACTGCTTTGGTTCTTTTCCGGCATGAATCATCAACTGAATGCCAAAGGCAGGCCGGATCCGTTTGATATTCCGCTTCACAACGGACAGGTTTTACGTATCCAGGCGTGCCGAAACGAAATCTTTCGAATCAGGATTTCCCCTACAGGTGAATTTCAGGAAACCGTGATGGAGAGGTACGGAATCATCAAAACGGATTGGGAACCAATCGGTGCCACCCACAAAAAGAAGAATGGAAAACACATAATTTCCACAGAGTCGTATCGCCTCACTGTGGATCCTCTTGCTGGTGACATCACCGTTACCGACAACAATGGAATACTTGTTGTGGAAAGAATTTCCTTTATCCAGCCTAAGGATGCCATAGCCCGCGAGCTGGCTGCTTCCCTCAACACCTATTTTGGAGAGATAAGGCAGGACGAAGCAATTATCGGTTCAGGAAAATCGGACACACCGATACAGGCCCAATTGTTGGATGAGGTTGGCAATCTCTCCAAGGGCAGGATAATTGGCGTCACCCTCAAAGAAGAAGAGCGCTTCTACGGGGGAGGAAGTACCAGTCGCACCAACATCCAACACCGGGGTACGGCTCTGCGCATGTGGGCCACTTACAAAAAGACAGAAATACCGATGCCTTTCATCATCAGTTCTGAGGGATGGGGCATCTTCAATAATACAACGGCAAAAAACTATTTGGATATTGGTCGCTTTCAAAAAGACAACCTTTTTGTCTACAACAGCGAGGGTGATCCCGATTTTTACTTGTTACTAGGCAGGCAAATGACCGAGGTGATTGATCACTATACCCGTGTCACAGGAAGGCCCTACCTCATGCCAAAATGGGGGTACGGACTTGCATTTGGCGGCAATACAATGGAAGATCAACTGGATATCCTGAACGATGCACTTCGTTTTCGGGAAGAGCAGATTCCTTGTGATATTTTTTGGCTTGAACCCCAGTGGATGGAAAAAAGATATGATTTCTCCACCTCTAAAAACTGGAATTTCGACAAATTCCCAGCAGAACCCTTTTGGGAAAAAGAGAAATTTCCAAAATATGAACACCCCACCCTCTTTATCTCCCGTTTACATGGCCTTGGATTTAAACTGGCTTTATGGCTTTGTATCGATCATGACATGACCATCGCCGAGGAAGACAAGTTGGCATTGGAGCGCGGAGCGTCACTCTCCGGCAAAGATCATTGGTTTCAACACCTCACCCGGTTCATCGATCAGGGTGTAGATGGATTCAAACTGGACCCTGCCCACACACTCGATGAGCACCCAGACCGAGCATATCATAACGGGCTTACAGACAAAGAGATGCATAACCTGAATCAGGTGTTGCTCCCCAAGCAGATGTACGAGACCTTCCGTTCTCACAAGGGTATACGCTCCTTTCACCACTATTGCGGGGGATATGCCGGAACCCAGCATTGGGGGGTATCCACCAGCGGAGACAACGGCGGAGACAAAGTGGCCCTGCTCGATCAGCTGAATCTTGGCCTTAGCGGCTTCGTCAATACTTCGGCCGACGTCCTGGTAGAGGTCTCTGACAACAAGGCGGCTATGCATATGGGGTTCTTCTTTCCCTGGATCCAGGTCAACAGTTGGTACAACCTGCTTCATCCCTGGTACATGAACCCGGAAGAGAAAGAGACCTTTCACTTTTATGCAACCCTTCGCAACAGCCTCTTCCCTTATATCTATTCAGCAGCATTGCAAGGGAGCCAGTCCGGAATGCCCATTTTGCGGGCAATGCCCCTGGTGTTCCCTGATGACCGTACAGTGGATAACCTGACCAGCCAGTTTATGTTTGGAGACCATCTGCTGGTAGGGGTCAACAGTGATTCTCTCTATTTGCCGAAAGGGAAATGGATCAATTACTGGACCGGCGAAACAGTTACAGGCAACAAGACCATTCATGCTTCGGTACCGGAAACGAGAGGTGGCTCCCTTTTTATCCGCGAAGGGGCAATTATTCCTTACCAGAAACCGACTCAGTTTATTGGTGAAAATTTACTCGATACCATTGAGCTGAAGATCTATCCTTATCAAACAAGCAGCTATATACTCTGGGAAGATGATGGGATCACTTTTGCATATGAAAAGGGTGATTTTTCAAAGACGAAGATCGATTGTGTCGATACCGGACAAAATACAGAGATTACCTTTAATCCCGTAGAGGGCCGATACGAAGGGATGCCCAAAGAGCGAACCTGGGAACTTGAAATTTTCTCCGATACAAAACCCTCTTATTTGCTGGTGAATGGCATCAGAATAGATGATTGGAAGTATGGTAAAGGAGCAGTCCAATTCACCTTGTATCAGGGAGACCTAAATAAAAAGCAGATCATTGAAATTCAAAAATAATACGATTCGAATTCTCTAAATGTAAAACCAATCCATGAGTAGTAAAAATAAAATCCTTCAGATAAAGTGTGCAATCCTGTTACTGTTGTGTACAACAACTCTCCCATTATCTGCACAATTCAATAGTTTCCCCGAATCCTACCACATCGACAAGAAAGATATTGAAAGAGCCAAAAAAGTGATATCAACGCCGCTAAAAGAGGATCTGGTACTACCCAATCCCCATAAAGAGGCGCAGTGGTATCCCAATGCCAGCCTCGGGCTTTTCATGCACTGGGGGATTCACAGTGTGGTGGGCGCACAACCATCGTGGGATATGATTGCCCATTACAGGTATGGAGGGAAAGTAGCACCTCCCGAACGTTATTATGCCCTGGCCAATCAATTTGATCCACAGAACTACGACCCCGACAAATGGTTGAAATCAGCCCAAAAAGCAGGTTTCACCTATGCCGTGCTTACCACCAAACACCATGACGGTTATGCCTTGTGGCCCTCCAAATATGGTATTGGTACCAAACAATACATGGGTGGGCGGGATCTTATTCAACCTTATGTTGATGCCTGTAGAAAAAACGGCCTGAAGGTTGGTTTTTATTTCTCTCCCAGGGACTGGCATTTTCCGGGGTTGATGCACCCCAATGAATATGATGCGGAGAAGTGGCATCAGCTGCCGGCTATTACCGATTCTGTCGCAAATTATCAGAAGTACGAACGGTTTCTCGGGTTTGTCCTTGCACAAATGGAAGAGCTCCTTACCCGATACGGCAAAATTGATATTCTGTGGCTGGATGGCATGTATTTCAAAGGAGTGAGTGATATGCACACAGAGCAGATCTATACCTGGATCCGTTCCCTGCAACCGGGGATTGTGATCAACGACCGCTGGTCCAACATTGTGAATCCCGATGACCCTGCCGGAAGCGGCATGCGGATCGGTGACTTCACCACTCCTTTTGAATGTATTCTCCCCACCTATACGCCATCCCAATGGTGGGAACACTGTGATATCTGGACATCGGGAGGTGGTGGCTGGGGGTATGACAAAACAGGCACCTTCAGGCCTTATGCCTGGTTTTTTGAGCATCTTGTCGCCAGCCGTTCATTAGGGGGGAACTTCCTCCCTAATGTGGGACCGGATGGCAAAGGAGAGATGCACCCTAACTACTACAGGAATATGGAGGCAATCGCCGAATGGATGTCACATAGCCGCGAATCGGTGATTGGAGCAGCTCCCTCTCCCGGAGTTGCCCGCAGCAACGTGATGATCACTAGCCGGGGTAATAACTGGTACCTGCATCTTCTTCCGTCATTCCAGAAACAGGTTTCTCTGCGAACAGGCCAAAAACCAATAGCTGTGACCCTTCTCCGCACGGGAGAATCGATTCCCTTCATTTACAGGGACGGATTCATAAACTTCTCCTTATTACCCGCACAGCGCACCGAGATGGATGATGTGGTGAAAGTGGTCATTCAAGAAGATCAGAAACGTTATACGATGTCGAAAGATGATGATGCTTCCATCGAAGTAGACAAAAGTTTTAATAAATTTGCAAGAAAATCAACAACACTTAATAAATAATGAAAAATACCAAGTTGCTCTTATTAATAACTCTTTTCCTGAACTTCTCAATGTCTCTTGCTGCTCAGTCTCGGATCTCCATTACCCATGGTCCCTACCTGCAAGGATTGACTGAAGATGAAGTAACAATTGTTTGGACAACCAATAAAAGGGCTATATCGTGGGTGGAGCTGGCTCCGGACGACAAAACCCATTTCTACCATGAGCCGCGACCCCAATTTTTTTCAGAATCATACGGATTCAAAGTGGTCGATTCTGTTCATATGGTCAGGCTGAAGAATCTGAAACCCAACACTACCTACCGGTACCGAATCTATTCCCAGGAGGTACTGAGCCATCAAGCGTATCATGTAACCTACGGCCGGACCGTGGCAAGCAATGTATACAGTGAAACACCGCTTAAATTCACCACCAACAATCCTCAAAAGGAGGAAATTTCTTTTTTGGTATTGAATGACATTCACGGCAACAACGAACTGATGGATTCTCTCTTGATAGGGGCCCGATGGGATAAAACCGACCTGGTTTTTTTCAACGGGGACATGACCACCGATCTCCGTTCAGAAAAAAAACTGTTCGACGACTTTCTGGACAAAGCAGTGACGTTGTTTGCCAAAGAGACACCCTTTTATTATGCGAGAGGGAATCATGAAACCAGGGGAAATTTCGCAACAACCTTTCCCCGTTACTTTCCCACCCCTACCGGCCAGTTATATTATATGTTCCGGCAAGGCCCCGTCTGCTTTATCGTGCTCGACTGTGGTGAGGACAAGCCGGACAACGACATTGAATACAGTGGCATCGTAGCTTTTGACAATTACCGTACCGAACAGGCCCAATGGCTGAAAAAGGTGATTCAGAGTGATGAATTTCAGCAATCTCCCTTTAAGGTGGTGATCACCCATATCCCTCCTTTCGGAAATTGGCACGGGGAGAAAGAGATCCTGGACAAGTTCGTCCCCATTTTAAACAAAGCAAATATTGATTTGATGATGTGCGGTCATCTTCATAACCACATCTATCGTGAAAGGAGTGACGCGATTAATTTTCCTATACTGGTGAACCATAACAGGGAGATGATCAACGTCCAGGCCAATAAACAACAGATGGATATCCAGATCTCCAACAGCGGGGGAAAACAGGTAAAAGCCTTTCATTTCAAGACACAAAATAACAGTAACCCCTGAATAAAGAAAAATCAAAAAATTTCAACACATAAATCACTAACATAAAATAACAATATCGTATGGAAAATATTCTTGAGCAGATTGCCAACTGTGTGGATAAAGGGAAGATTAACCGGAGCGTTCCCTATCCCCCGGAAATGAAGGGACAACCGGGTGTGGACGAACTTACCCTGCAGGCATTGGAGTTAAACTTTCCACCCTCGGAAATACTTTCAAAAGGATTAATCGCAGGGATGGAACGCATCGGGACAAAATTCAGGGAAAACCGGGTCTTCGTACCACAGGTGCTGATGAGCGCCAAGGCAATGAACTGCGGGATGATGCACCTGAAAAAATTTTTCGTTGACGGAACGGTAGCACACAAGGGAAAACTGATCATCGGCACGGTGGAAGGCGATTTGCATGACATCGGAAAGAACCTGGTCAGCATGATCGCGGAGGGAAACGGATATGAAATCATCGATCTGGGCGTGGATGTCCCTGCAACGAAATTTATTGAAGCGCTTCAGGACCATCCCTCCGCCTTTGTGGGAATGTCAGCCTTGCTCACAACGACCATGGCCAACATGGCGGTTATCAACCAAACAATCAAACAAGCGTTTCCGGAGGTGATCACCTTTGTGGGCGGTGCCCCGCTGAACCGTGAATTTGCGCAAAAAATCGGAGCCGACCATTATACGGACGGGCCTCAGGAGATGGTGGAGATACTGGATAAACTGACAATCAACAATGCATCATGATGGAAATTAAAAGCTGGATGGAACAGATCATCCAATCCCCCGACCGGTATGCCATCCCCGTCATGACGCATCCGGGGATCGAGATGCTGGGATACTCCGTCAGGGAAGCCGTCCAGAACGGGGAGGTTCATGCAAGGGCTATTAAAGCGCTTAGCGACAAATATCCTTCCAAAGCCTCCACGGTAATCATGGACCTGACTGTTGAGGCGGAAGCGTTTGGATGTGACATCTCTTTTCCGGAGGAGGACATGCCCCATATTTCCGGGAAGCTCGTTGATGCTTCAACCGTAGAGCGGTTGAAGGTTCCCTCCCTGGCCGCAGGGAGAATACCACAATACCTGAAAGCCAACAGGTTGGCGGCAGGGATGATCGATACCCGACCCGTACTGGCCGGTGTGATTGGCCCTTTTTCCCTGGCGGGCAGACTGTTTGGCATGTCGGAGATCATGACCGGTTGTTATCTCGAAACCGGTGCGGTGGAACTGCTGCTCGAGAAGTGCACGCAGTTTATCCTGTCCTACGCCACAGCATTGAAACAGGAAAGCGGCTGCGCGGGTATCGTCATCGCGGAGCCGGCCGCGGGACTGCTCTCCAACGATGATTGCCTGCAGTTTTCCTCCCGGTATGTCAAAAGGATCATTGAATCGGTACAGGACGAACAGTTCATGGTAGTGCTCCACAATTGCGGAAACAGGGGCCATTGTACGGATGCCATGATACAAACCGGTGCCGCGGCCTATCATTTCGGCAATGCGGCAAATATGACGGAGGCACTGGCGCAATGTCCGGCGGATGCACTGGTGATGGGGAATATCGATCCGGTAGCCGTATTGCAGATGTTGCCCCCCGAAAAGGTTAAGGAAAAGGTCACGCAGCTCCTCGAAGAGACCGCCCCTTATCCAAACTTCGTATTGTCAACCGGCTGCGATGTGCCTCCGCATGTATCGCCGGAGAACATCCGGGCTTTTTATGACGCGCTCGCCGCCTTCAACCAAAAGTGAACCTTTCATGACCTTTGTCGATTATCACATTGAACCCGACGAATTGCGCTTGCACCTCGGCGACTTGTTGCGGCTACTGCAGGTGCCTGACCACTCACCCGACAATCCCGTGGTGCACGAGGCGACCGGGCTGTTCGGCCAACTCCCCGGTCTGGCAAGCATACGGGGAGGATATGCGGTGTATGAGGATATCCGCATTGACGAAAAGGAGGGGTCGATCAGGATCCTGGACAGGAAGATCCACCCGCAACAACAGATTTGCGGGTACATGAAGGGAGCGGAAAAGCTGGCCCTGCTTGTCTGTACGGCGGGTGAAGGTTTTACTGCCCGTTCACGCGAGTACAACAAGCAGGGGGATTACCTGAAGGGATTCATCACCGACACCATGGGTTCATGGGTGGTGGAGAGAGCCATGGACCTGATTCAGGAGAAACTGGAGAATGCTTTCAGGGAGCTTGGGATGCATGTCACCAACCGGTACAGCCCCGGTTATTGCAACTGGCCTGTCAGTGAACAGCAACCGCTTTTCTCCCTTCTTCCCGGACAGCCCTGCAACATCCGCCTGACGGGGAGCAGCCTGATGATACCCCTGAAAAGCGTGAGCGGGATCGTCGGCATCGGGAAAAAGGTAAAGAAAAGAGGCTACGCATGCGATATTTGCAACAACAGAACATGTATTTACCGCAGTATCAAAAACCACCATTAAAACAATTATTATCATGACTCCAAGAGAACGAATACTTTCTACCATCAACCGCCGACCCGTGGACCGGACACCGGTGGACATTTGGTGTACCCCGGAAATCCTGAATGTTTTGCGTGAACATACCGGCCTACAGGATGAGCTGGCTGTCTATCATGCACTGGGCATTGACAAGATCGTATGGATCTTCCCCGGATATGCAGGCCGATTTTTCGACCCCAACGACAGTGGGGAGATCACCATGTGGGGGGTTCCCACACGCATGACCAAGGCCGGACTGGCTACCTACCAGGAATACATCAATCCTCCGATTGCCGACTACCACTCCCCCTCCCAACTGGACAGCTATCCTTTATGGCCCGACCCGGACAAATTTGATTATACCGGGGCAAAAAAAGCTGCCCTGGAGGCCCGTGCCTGGGATTTTGCCACCATAGGGCCCTGGATATCACACTTCGAAATTTATTGCCAGATGCGGGGGTTGGAAAATGCTTTGCTGGACACGATCATCAATCCTGATTTTCTCGATGCTGCCCTGGAGAAGATTGATGCCATTCAAACCGCAATGCTGGAACGAATGTTAACGGAAATGGACGATTCGCTTGATATCGTTTTTATCAGTGACGACATGGGTATGCAAAGCAACATGCTGATTCCGATGGAGTCCTGGAGGACACATTTCAAGTCCCGGCTAAAAGGGTGGTGTGACCTGATTCACCGGCATGGGAAAAAAGTATTGTATCATACCGACGGGGCCGTGCTGCCATTGATACCTGAACTGATTGAATGTGGCATTGATATTCTGAACCCTATACAACATGTATGTCCCGGTATGGATCGTTCGGCACTTAAGGAGGCCTTCGGAAATGAACTGATCTTTCACGGTGGCGTGGAGAACCAGAAAATACTGCCCATGGGCACAGCAGAAGAAGTGGCGGAAGAGACACGGGAATGTGTCAGGACCCTGGGCAAGAATGGTGGTTACATCTGTTGTTCCTGCCACAATATTCAGGCAGGAACACCCCTGGAGAATATTCTTTCCATGATCGAAAGTGCCAGATAGCGGGATGAAAGTTATCCAATTATTTCAAATGGGATATATTGACCGGAAACAGAAGTATACTCCAGTGCTTTAATAACTAAATTTATAATATTGTCTTGACCGAATCCTTAATTATGATTTTGGGTTTTAAAAGCACCTTGATCGCATTCATATCCTTGTTTTCCAGTTTTGAAAAAAGAAACTTAACCGCAATCCGGATGATATCATTTACGGGTTGGGCTACACACGAGAGAGGCGTTGATAGATAATCGAGATAGGGGTGTTCATCAAATGTTATAATGGAGACATCCTGCGGTATGCGTATATTTTCCTCTTTCAATGCCTTTATACACCCCATTGCAATGGTGTTGCTTAAGGTAAATATGGCTGTTGGCCTTACCTTCTGCTGCATCAGGAGTTTCGTTTCCAGGTATCCGTTCTGTATAGTAAAATCATCTCCAACAACCCAATAATCACGGATACCCGATTGTTCAAGCGCCTCTTTAAATCCCTTTACCCGCAACCGGTTTGGCGTTGACTCCTTGACACCTTGTATGCAGGCTATGGATACATGTCCGTTATTAATGAGATACTTTGTAGCATGAAATGCTCCATCATAATTATCCGTAGAGACATAGGGCAAATCCAAATCTTCAAAATACCGGTCAATACAAATAATGGGCAATTGTTGATCATAGAGCTCTTTTATATGCCTCCACTGATTTCCGGAAGGAACAATAATCAACCCCTCAATATTTCTAGCACTCAGCTGCTCCAACTCTTTTTTCTCGTTTTCAAAGTTCTCATCACTATCGCTGATAATGGTAATATATCCGTATTTCCTGATCTCTGCATTCAGTCCGCTAGCTATGGCAGCAAAAAACGGATTGCTTAAAGAGGGGACGATAAGCGCAACGGTATTGCTTTTCCCCGTACGGAGATTGGCCGCGTAAAGGTTCGGTACATACCGCATCTCTTTGGCTACCTCCAGAACTTTCTGCTGTGAAACTTTACTGATGCGGTATTGTTCACCTTTACCATTAATGACCCTTGATACGGTGGTCGTGGAGAGTCCGGCTTTTTTTGCTATGTCAGTAATACTCACTTTATGATTGCTCATGTCTTCCGGCGTTTTCACTATATAATCTATCTGTTCTACCCATCAAAAAAAGAAATTCTGGTCAAAAGTAAGTAATATTAATCAATATACAAATAAAATCAGTAATGCTCAATCGTTAGCACAACCCAAAATCTCAATAAGATTCCATGCAAATAATGAGGTTACACAGATAAACAATTTGCATCATTCGTCTATCATGCTGACTTTTGAATATACTTTCAACAATCACGAAAGCAAGCGTATAATGCTATTTATCAGTCAACTATACACATAAAAGGTTTGCAATTGCTCCATACACTATAAATCAATTACTGAAATCGGCTGTTTTTTTCTCAAAAAATGAACAAACGTTTGTTCATAAATCTTTTTTATTCTATATTTGCACAACTGATAACGGATTCGACTCAAAATTATACACCCAATAACTGAATTTTTATGAATCATCTTAAGCTTTTTTTCTTTTATGGTGCGATTGCCCTTTTATCGTGCAATGTGGGCGACACGTTTGCAAAAGATTATAAAATCAGCAAAGGAGAGCTGCTGAATAAAATCAAAGGAGGTTGGGCAGGCCAGGTAATTGGATGTACCTACGGTGGCCCTACTGAGTTCAAATGGAACGGGACAATGATCGGAGAAGAGATCGGCATTCCCTGGGACGGCTCACGCATGTCGTGGTATTACAAAAATTCCCCGGGCTTGTATGACGACGTTTATATGGATTTAACATTTGTGCAGGTCTTTGACAAGTATGGACTGGACGCACCCGACTCACTACATGCAAAATACTTTGCCAATGCAGGCTACCCGTTATGGCATGCAAACCAGGCTGCCAGATACAATATCCTGAACGGTATCATGCCACCCGAGTCAGGACATTGGAAAAACAATCCACATGCCGATGATATTGATTTCCAGATTGAAGCCGATTTTGCCGGGTTGATGTCTCCGGCAATGGTCAATGCCGCATCAGAGATTGGCTGGAGAATTGGGCATATCATGAATTATGGCGATGGAGTATACGGCGGGATTTATGTGGCGGCCATGTATGCACTGGCTTTTGTGCATAATGATATCGAATTCATTGTGGAAGAAGCTTTGAAATCTATCCCTAAGCAGAGCAACTACTATCAATGCATTGCCGATATGATACAGTGTTATCGTGAAGATCCGAATGACTGGAAGAAGGCGTGGTTTGAGGCACAAAAAAAATGGACATCAGATATCGGTTGTCCGGACGGAGTTTTTATGCCTTTCAACATTGATGCTACAATCAACGGTGCATACATTGTTATTGGCTTACTTTATGGCAAGGGTGATTATGGCGCGACTATTGATATCAGTACGCGATGCGGGTACGATTCAGACTGTAATCCGGCCAATGCTGCCGGAATTCTAGGAACAATGATCGGGTACGACAAGATACCGGCATATTGGAAACAGGGATTGGACAAAGTAGAGGATTTAAATTTTGCACACACCGAGATGTCCCTCAACAAGGTCTACGAAACAGGTTTACGTCATGCGGGAGAAATGATCGTCCGAAACGGTGGACGACTGGATGGAGATATGTTCACCATCAAATACCAGCAACCAGAACCTGTTCCTTTTGAAAAGAGCTTTGAAGGGTTGTATCCGGTTGAGAGAAGAAGGATTGGAAGCAGTCTTACCCGTAAAAACAGAGAAGTAACATTCAAGATCAATGGTTCAGGTTTTGTTTTGGGAGGCAGGGCTATGAAGAATAACAACCTGCCCGACGTTGTCCTGGAAATCGAAGTATATATCAACGGCAACTTGTATGAAGTGGCAAAAATCCCCACAGATAATCGCGTAAGACGCCATGAGCTTACCTGGAATTATGATTTGAAGGAGGGCGAAAACAACATCACATTAAAAGCCAAAGAAATCCCTGACGGGTACCGAATAGAAACACAGGATGTGATTGAATATTCCAAAAACAAACCGGGGAAATTAATTTATTATTAATCAGTCATAAAGGATAGAAAAGAATCACATCTACAATTTAATCAAAAAGAATAAATTCACGTTGTAAGAAAAATACAATGAATATATGAAAACAAAAGCACTTCCTTACATTTACATCTGTTTGTTCCTCAGTTTTTTTTTCAACAGTACTGCCCAGGTCCAAAACGATGAGGTCTACGAATATCCGAATTTAAACAGTCAGGATTATCGATACAACATCAGAATACCCGATATTGACGGATACAAAACGCTGAAATGTGATTTTCACGTGCATACCGTTTTTTCCGATGGAAAAGTTTGGCCAGACCAACGGGTCAAGGAAGCCTGGAATGAAGGTCTGGACGTAATAGCCATAACGGACCATATTGAATACCGGGCCAATAAGAAAATATTGATCAGCGATCACAACAAATCCTATGAAATCGCAAAAGCCCAGGGAGATGCCATTGGGATGCTGGTAATAAAAGGAGCAGAAATTACGCGTCAGAAACCGCTGGGTCACCTGAACGCCCTTTTTATTCAAGATGCGAACAAGCTTGAGCGTCCGGATGCGATTGAAGCGATCGATGAGGCAATGAAACAAGGTGGTTTTATTTTATGGAATCATCCCGGTTGGCCGGATGATAAAAGCACAATGTACCCTATTCATAGAGAATTAATTGAAAAGCAGAAAATTCACGGAATAGAAGTTTTTAATGGTTGGGAGGCTTATCCGAAGGTTATTGACTGGTGTCAGGAGTTTAATCTGGCTCCCATATCCAACTCTGATATTCACTACACCAGTGCCAACCTCTACAGGGGGAAGTTAATGCGTCCAATGACCCTGGTATTTGCTAAAGATTATACCGAACAGGGAGTTAAGGACGCGATGTTTTCGGGCAGAACCCTGGCATTCTATAACAATGTTTTGTCAGGAGATGAAGGATTACTGAAATCCCTTATCAAAGCTTCACTTTCTGTGAGAGTGATTAACGAGAAAAATGGGATGATCGAGATCACCAATCTCAGCGATATCGCTTATGAAATCAAGTATGGGGAGTATATGTACCCAATGCCGTTATATCCGAATCAGGTGTTGCGTGCAACCATCCCTACCGGCACCGACGTTGAATTCTCAAATTGTATATGTGGGAAGGACCGTCACATCACGTTGAAATTGTGGTAAGAAATCACTTTTTTTAAACCGTACGACATAAGCTAACAAAAATAATCGGGATCATTACCAACCTGAATATCATTTCAGGGTCAAATCTTATATATAATATGCAAAAGAATCAAATTGTCGTTATAGGAAGTTCAAACTTGGACTATATCGTAACTACGGATCATTTCCCCAAAGGAGGGGAAACCCTTGAAGGATTGTCATTTACACAAGCCATGGGAGGCAAAGGGGCCAACCAGGCGGTCGCAGCCTGCAGATCAGGCGGAGCCGTAAGTTTCATCACTTGCGTAGGAAACGATCTCAATGGGAAAAATGCTTTGGCTTATTATAACAAGGAAGGGATAGATGTATCGCTTGCTCTTGTAAAGGAGAATGTCACCACTGGGACTGCCTCAATCTGGGTAGATAAACACGGAGAGAACAGCATCATTGTGATTCCGGGTGCCAACCAATACCTCTCCTCCGATTATATCATTCCCCACTCCAACCGCCTCATTCAGGCCAATACTATTTTGCTTCAAATGGAAATTCCTTATGAAACAGTAAAGACGATTTGCAAAATATCAACGGGGCATACAAAAGTAATCTTAAATGCCGCTCCCGCTTACAGTATTGAAGATGAGATTTTACAGTCCATTTATATGCTGGTGGTGAATGAAACTGAAGCAGAAACCATCAGCAAATGCCAAATTGAGCAAATTGGTGAAGAGGAAATGGTAAAAACTCTTTTACAGAAAGGGGTGAAAAACGTGATCCTCACCCTTGGCAGTAGCGGATGCATATACAGCAACGGCACTGATTGGTTAAAGATTCCAGCATTCAAGGTACAGGTAAAAGATACCACCGCGGCGGGAGATACTTTCTGTGGGGCTCTTGCAGTCGGAATTGGGAAATACAGCGAAATTAAACAAGCACTTATTTATGCAACTGCAGCGGCAGCGCTATGTGTCACCTCACTTGGAGCACAGCCTTCAATACCCGATGAACAGGACATTGTCACCTTTTTAAATCAAAACAATATCTACCTGTAAAACCTCAAAGTGCATATTTGCTGTTACTGTAAATTATACACACTTCTTATTATAAATTATAAATAATGATCCTTTTAAGAATGCGGAAAACAATTTTAAAAATAGCTGTTATTATCTTCACAATGAGCTTGACGGGATGTACCTCCTTAACACGAAAAAACGATCTTGACATAAAATACCGGAGGCTACCCGTCCGGGAATATCGAGATAAATTACAGGCAGGCTGGCTCGGCCAGATAGTGGGGGTTAGTTGGGCTGCCCCCACCGAATTCAAGTGGAAAGACGAAATTATCCCTTTAGAGGAGATGCCACTATGGGGCCATGAAATGATTAATGAAGCTTTTAATCAAGACGACCTCTATGTGGAAATGACCTTCTTGCGCTCTCTGGAAGAGTATGGCATAAGTGTTTCTATCCGTCAGGCAGGTATTGATTTCGCAAATACGGAATACCCTTTATGGTGTGCTAATGAGACCGGCAGACGCAACCTGCGCATGGGGATTGCCCCTCCCGATTGCAGTCATCCGGCTTTCAGCAACAACCCTCATGATATTGACTATCAGATAGAAGCCGATTACTCCGGTCTTATCGCCCCCGGAATGCCCAATGTGCCGATAGCCTTGGGTGATACATTCGGACGACTGATGAATTACAGCGACGGTGTGTATGCGGGGCAATTTGTCGGCGGTATGTATAGTGAAGCGTTTTTTGAAGATGATATCATAAAAATCATCGAGGCAGGGTTAGCATGTATCCCCGAGGGATGCCAATATGCCGAGATGGTACGCGACGTGGTTTCATGGTACAAGGCCAACCCGACCGATTGGAAAGCCACTTGGGAGTTATGTCAGGAAAAGTATCGGAGAAATCCCGAATACCAAAAGAACTCAAACGGTGGTATAGATGTGAAAATAAATGGAGCATATATCCTTATCGGTATGCTTTACGGAGAGAAGGATATAGACCAGACAATTATTATTTCTACCCGTTGTGGACAAGACTCCGATTGCAACCCTTCAAATGCAGCAGGTGTGTTGTTTACCACCATGGGTACGTCGAACCTGCCAGACCGATTCAAGGAAAATCTTGACCAGGAAACCAAATTCTCCCACACGCCTTACAATTTCCCGAAATTGCTTGACGTTTGCGAAAAGCTTGCCAGAGAATACGTTGTGCAAGAAGGTGGACGTGTGGAGACCGATTCAAACGGAGAAGAAGTATTTGTGATTCCCGTTAAAACACCCACTCCAAGTCCATTGGTGTTTAGTTGGGATCCGGAACCGATAGCCAACTCTCTTTTCACGGAAAAAGAAATGGAGAAGATTAAACATTTAGCCATGGTGAATATTCAGGGTGATCTGGACCAACGATTCCCGGGATGGATAATCGCTTTTTGCGGCTCCGATATGCAGCCGGGACTCCGCGAGACCTACAAAGGAAAAAACAACGTGCTTCTTACGCATCCTTTATCTAGAGATATGCCTTGCGTGCTAACACGAGTTGTAGACATTCCCAATGGGAAGAAGACAGTTCTTAAGACTCAGGTGTCTCACCATAACGGAGGCGATTGGCTACTGGTTATTCGGGTCAACGGTTCTATACAAAAAGAGGTGACCATCGGGAAGGATACCGTAGATGAAAACGGATGGTTAGATGTTGAATTTGACCTAACTCCCTTTGCAGGAAATAAAAATGTCAAAATAGACCTTGAGAATAAAGCAAACGGGTGGGCATGGGAGGCCGCATACTGGAGTGATATACGCATAGAGAATCTATAGTCTACCATCCACTCTGTTTATTATAAATTCAATACAATTTAAAAAAGTTATGCTACGAAACACTATATTTATTTTACTTTTTAGCTTATCAGCAACACTGTTTTCGCAGGTAAAAGACCAACAGTTTCCATTAGCCCCAAATTCCATAAAACTACATGGGAATTTGGAAAACGATATACAAAATTCCCTGGTCAATTGGAATAAGGGTGTACTCCCTTACGCCACTTTCGTTGATTTGTTTCGCGTGGGAAGGACCCAGTTCGCAGTGGGTGAGATGTGGGGTAAGGCAACCCGGTCGGCAAGCTTGTTCTATCGTTACACCCAAGATCCCGAACTGAAAACAATATTGGATGAAACCGTTAAGGATTTGCTCTCTACCGAACGCCCGAATGGAAGTATTAGTTGTTCGCCAATAGAAAAGCAACCTGAAAGCGCCACAGGAGATATATGGGAGCGGAAATACGTTATGCTTGGACTGATGGATTATTACGATTGGGTAAACCACGATCCAGCTGTTCTTCAAAGCCTTATTCGTCAGGCAGACTGTGTTATTGACCAAGTTGGTCCGGCTCCAAAATCACCAATTAATCAAATGGGATGGAGCTCCGAGAAAATTGAGTCGAGCACGATACTTGAGCCGATTATGAGACTCTACCAAATGACGGGCTACCAAAGGTATCTCGATTTTGCAACCTATATTATCGAAGCGGGAGGAGCGAAAAATCATGACTTGTTCGAAAATGCATACAACAACGTTGAGCCCTACAAGATGGCAGGAACCTATCCCAAAGCATACGAGATAACATCTCTGTTTGAGGGGTTGGCAAAGTATTACCGCGTAACGGGGAAACCTGAAGTGAAGCGCATGTTAGACAACTACTACAATAATGTGCGTACGAAAGAGATGACCATTATCGGCAATGGAGGAGCCGATCAGCCTTATTTTCCGAAAGTAAATGGAGAGGCATGGACTAACACCGCTCTTGAACAAACCCACCCGAACATCAAGCGAATGATGGAGACCTGCGTGGGTGTTACATGGATGAAGTACTGCAGCCAATTGATGCGGTTAACCGGGGAGTCTTCTCCGATGGACCAAATCGAAAGATATATATATAACGGGTTGCTGGGTGCCATGAAGCCTACCGGGGATGGATTTAGTTATGCTAACCTGCTCAACGGGAAAAAAGTAAATGCCAGTGGCTGGGGACGTAGCTTCAATGGTTTGCTTGTTACTTGCTGTAACCTGAGTGGTCCGGTAGGTTTGTCGTATATCCCGCTTATCGCTGTGACCAACTCCGAGCGCGGACCGGTTATCAACCTCTACAATGCGGCGGATGTAAATTCCACTACGCCGAAAGGACAAGCTTTGGGATTGAAGATTGAGACCGATTATCCTCATTCGGGAAAAGTGAAAATCCATGTGAACCCCGAAAAAGCCGAGAGGTTCGCGGTGCAGATAAGAATACCTGAATGGAGTAAGAAAAATAAGGTGAAAGTGAACGGTAAAAGCCTAAAGGTGGAATCGGGACAGTATGCGATTATTGATCGTGAATGGAAAAATAACGATCGCATCGAAATAGAGTTTGAAATGATTGCCAGAGTGATAGACGGACCTCAAGGAAGCGCTCCGGGAAGCGAAAACTTCCAGGCGGTTACTTGGGGGCCCATTGTATTGGCGCGCGATGAAAACATCGATCCCACATTCAATCAGCCAACAAAAATTAAAGAGAACAAGCGTGGCGTGGTGAAAGTGACTAAAACAACACCCACCCGTTCCGATGCCCGCATGGAGTTTATCGTACCTACCACGAAAGGCAACATACGTATGGTAGATTATGCCTCTGTGAACTGTTGGGAGGATTCGCACATATGCACATGGTTGCCCCTGATAAAAGAATAACAATGAAAGAAATTAATCAACATCCCTACAAAACGTGGAGAGGTGTATTTGACTTGATGAACAAATAACTAATTTAATTTCAAAGGATATGTTTATAGTAGGTAATTATTTATTAGCCGTAATTTTATGTGTCGTAACCATGATATGCTGGGGCTCTTGGGGAAACACACAAAAGTTAGCCGCTAAAACTTGGCGGTACGAGTTGTTTTATTGGGACTACGTAATCGGAATCGTGCTCCTTTCAATCATCTTTGGTTTTACCCTCGGAAGCATAGGTGAACAAGGACGAGGGTTTATTGATGATGTTACGCAAGTAAATCCGAAAAGTTTCTGGAGTGCATTTACAGGAGGAATTATCTTCAATGCTTCCAACATATTACTTTCCGCTTCTATCTCTTTGGCCGGAATGTCTGTTGCTTTCCCGGTGGGTGTAGGCCTGGCACTTGTTTTGGGCGTTTTTATCAACTACTTCGGTGCACCAAAAGGCGATCCCGTCATTTTATTCCTAGGTGTTCTCCTGGTTGTCACTGCGATCATAATGAACGGCATTGCCTCAAGTAGAATGAGCAAGGGAACCGAGGAACAAAAGACAAGGAAAAAAGGAATTATTATCGCAATCATTGCTGGATTCCTGATGTCCTTTTTTTATAGATTCGTGGCTTCTGCAATGGATTTGACAAATTTAGAAAACCCTACCGAAGGCATGCTGACTCCTTATGGCGCGTTTTTTATATTCTCGATAGGGATATTAGCAAGCAATTTCATTCTCAATACCCTGGTAATGAAAAAACCATTTGTGGGAAATCCTGTCAATTACTCCCAGTATTTTAAAGGCAATTTAAAAACGCATTTGGTAGGAGTATTGGGAGGCGTTATTTGGGGAGTTGGTACGGCTTTTAGTTACATCGCAGCAGGAAAAGCCGGTGCAGCCATATCCTATGGTTTAGGACAAGGTGCTACTCTTGTGGCAGCACTTTGGGGTGTGTTTATCTGGAAAGAGTTTAAAAACTCCTCGAAAGCAACCAACAAGCTGTTAATATGGATGTTTATCCTGTTCATCTTAGGCATTATTTCCATCATTTATGCCGGACAATAAGTCTGCAAAGGGATACTGTAAGAAACTGTTTTGATTTTTTCATGTCCTGTTTTATGCCTATTTTGGGATGGATTTGGATTTTCAGTTCGCACTTGATAGCGGGCTATTTTGAAGAAATATAAAATTCAAAACAGTTTCTAAATTTTCATTCTTTCTTAAAAAGGGTCGTTAACTGTATTGTTGACAACCCTTTTTGTCGTTTTTTCAGTTTTCAAACGAAAAATAATTATCTTTGATACTGGAAAATATCCTCAGCCATAATATCTATTAACAATGAGACTCAAAAAAATATTTCTGGCAACAATTGCTGTTATAATAAGCGTGACATGCACAGTATGCCGACAAAATTCACATTCAAGCAATAAGATATCGACAAGGAAAATAACTCCGGTCGATTTCTCACACGTAAAGATCAACGACAATTTCTGGTCGCCAAGATTGAAAAATCACGTTTTACATACACTTCCCGTATGTATCGATCAAATCGAGAATAAAACCGGACGGATACGGAACTTCGAAAATGCCGCCAGGCGGTCAGGCGAACATTCGGGCATTTTTTACGATGATTCCGACGTTTACAAGGCACTTGAGGGGATGGCTTACAGCCTTATAAACAACCCCAACCCCGAGCTGGAAAGGAAAGCCGATGAGTGGATCGACAAGTTTGCGGCCGCCCAGGAGCCGGACGGATACATCAATACATTTTATACGCTGACCGGAAGGGATAAACGCTGGACAAACATGGACAAGCACGAAATGTATTGCGCCGGGCACATGATGGAAGCGGCCGTGGCCTATTACAAAGCCACCGGCAAACGCAAACTGCTCGACGTCTCCATACGAATGGCCGATCACATGATGGACCGGTTCGGACCCGGTAAACGCCACTGGGTCCCGGGGCACGAGGAGATTGAGCTCGCGCTGGTAAAACTATACGAGGTTACCAACCGGGAGAAGTACCTCGATTTTGCGTATTGGCTGCTTGAAGAACGCGGACACGGGCACGGTTCCAAGGGGACGGAAGGGACATGGAACCCCATGTACTATCAGGATGAGATGCCGGTCAGGGAATTATCAACCATAAACGGGCATGCCGTCCGGGCCATGTACCTGTTCTGCGGCATGGCCGACGTGGCTGCCTTGAAGAACGAAGCCGGCTATGTCGACGCGTTGAACCGGTTGTGGGACGATGTGGTATTGACCAAAATGTACCTGACCGGAGGGATCGGGTCTTCACGCCACAACGAAGGATTCACGGAGCCTTACGACCTGCCCAACCATGAAGCGTATTGCGAGACCTGCGCTTCGGTGGGAATGGTCTACTGGAATTCGCGTATGCACCAGCTAACAGGCGACTCGAAATACATGGACGTGCTGGAAAGGTCCATGTACAACGGCGCGCTGGCGGGCGTGTCGCTGAAGGGAGACCTGTTCTTTTACGTAAATCCGCTGGCTTCTTACGGGGACCATCACCGCAAGGAATGGTACGGCACGGCTTGTTGCCCCAGCCAGATCTCCCGTTTTCTTCCTTCCATCGGAAACTATATTTACGGAACATCGGAACGGGCCGTCTGGGTAAATTTGTACATCGGAAACAAAGCAGACGTGAACACCGGAAAAGAGACGATGACCCTGGTCCAGGAGACCAGCTATCCGTGGGACGGCAACGTGACCCTTACCGTTGAGTCGCTCAAAAAATCCGTCAGGAAAGAATTCCGGCTGCGAATCCCCGGATGGTGCAAAAACTACACCGTTGCCGTAAACGGAGAGTCAATAACCGATCCGTTGATTGAAAAGGGATACCTGGTGATCGACCGGAAATGGAAATCGGGAGACAAGGTGACGCTTGCCCTGGACATGCCGGCAGAAACGGTACAGGCCGATCCGCGGGTAAAAGAAAACTCCGGGAAAAGGGCTGTTCAACGAGGGCCGATCGTATATTGCGCGGAAGAAACGGACAACCCTTCGTTCGATGAGTTGACACTTTCCCCGCCTGCCAGATTCAAGGAAACATTCAACCCCACGCTGCTGAACGGCGTCACTACCATCGACGCCGTTTCGGGAGATGACACCATCCGTTTTATCCCCTATTACGCGTGGGACAACCGGGAGGCCGGACAAATGAAAGTGTGGATGAATTATAACGAATAAGAATAATCGCATGAGACATTTAATTGCCATCCTTATTTCGGTCTTCCTGATCCCGGGCACTCATTCACAAGGAAGTAACTCCGGACAACCACCTAACTACCCCGGCAACCGTGCCCCGCTGACCGGTAAAACCTATATCGAACTGCCCGTCGGAGCTATCCGCCCTCAAGGGTGGCTCAAAGAACAATTGAACCGGATGCGGACAGGAATGACAGGACATCTGGACTCCATTTACCCGCAGGTCGCCGGACAGAGAAACGGATGGCTGGGCGGTGACGGAGACGTGTGGGAACGAGGGCCGTACTGGATTGACGGACTCTTGCCGCTCGCCTATATCATGAACGATGCGGAATTAAAAAAGAAAGTGCAGCCCTGGATTGAGTGGACGTTGGCATCGCAAAAGCCAAACGGATACTTTGGCCCGGATACCGACCGGGAACCCGAAGAAGGCCTGCAACGAAACAACGCTCACGACTGGTGGCCTAAAATGGTGATGCTGAAAGTAATGCAGCAATACTATTCCGCAACCGGGGATAAACGGATAATTCCCTTTATGACAAATTATTTCAAATATCAGTTGAAGGAGTTACCGAACACGCCGTTGGGTAACTGGACATTCTGGGGAGAACAGCGCGGAGGAGATAACCTGATGATGGCCTATTGGTTGTACAACATTACGGGAGATCCTTTTTTGCTCGAGTTGGGTGAGCTGATTCACGAACAGACATTCAACTGGACGGATGTATTCCTCCGTCAGGATCATCTATCGCGACAGCACAGCTTACATTGTGTAAATCTCGGACAGGGATTTAAAGAACCGGCTATCTATTTCCAGCAGAATCAAAATCCTGAACTGCTCGAAGCGGTAAAAAAAGCTGTCCGGGATATGCGCAACACCATCGGATTGCCCATCGGATTATGGGCGGGCGACGAATTGCTCCGTTTTGGAAATCCCGTTCAAGGTTCTGAGCTTTGCACCGCAGTGGAGATGATGTATTCGCTGGAGAGTATCCTACAGGTTACCGGGGATGTGCAATGGGCGGACCACCTCGAAAAAATTGCCTATAATGCCTTACCCACTCAAACCACCGACGATTTTGGCGCTCGACAGTATTACCAGCAGGTCAACCAGGTTAAAGTCAGCCGGGACATGCGGAACTTCGTGACTCCCCACCACGATACCGACAACCTTTTCGGTGAACTCACCGGATACCCCTGCTGTACCTCCAACATGCATCAGGGGTGGCCCAAGTTTACGCAGAATCTCTGGTATGCAACCAACGACAACGGCATTGCCGCACTGGTTTACGCCCCATCGGAGGTCTCGGCAAGGGTGGGAAATGGACAACTCATCACCGTTAAAGAGTCCACACAGTATCCTTTTGAGGAAACCATCGCCTTTACCTTCGATTTTCCGGACAGAGAAGAAGAAGAAATAGAATTTCCGTTCCACCTGCGTATTCCCCGATGGTGTAAAAACCCCGTAATAACGATAAACGGTGAAGGGGTTACGGCAGAAACAAGGCAAGGTGAAATCGCAAGGATCGATCGTGCCTGGAAAAGCAATGACAAGGTCGTTCTACGCCTGCCCATGGAAGTGTCGATAAGCCGATGGTACGATGGCGGAGCGGCCGTTGAACGCGGTCCACTTCTGTATGCGCTGAAGATGAATGAAAACTGGCAAAAGAAAACAACTGAGCCCCACGAAACCAAACGTTACGGAAAATGGTATTACCAGGTTACCAGCGACTCTCCCTGGAACTATGCCTTACCTATCCGTAACTTAAGCAAGGAAAATGTTGGGAAAGCTTTTGTTGTTGAAACAAAAAACAGGGCTTCTGATTATCCCTGGACCCTGCAAGATGCACCCGTTACGATAAGGACAACTGGATTACGACTGCCCGGATGGAAAGAATACAACGGGTCGGCCGGCCCGGTCCCTTATTTCACTCAACAGGGAGAGGATGTTGGCGGGGAAGAAAACATTGAGCTTATCCCCTACGGATGCAGCACTCTACGAATTGCTGTTTTCCCCGTGAGGAACAAATAAGAAATAATTATTTTGAGTATCTAACAGACTACTTACAATCCCTATCGTATTATTTTATGAAAGCATTGGTTTTAGACAAATACATGGAGTTGAATTATCGTGATTTCCCTGATCCTCATATGGAAGCCGACGAAGTATTGATAAGGGTTCAAGCCTGCGGAATCTGCGGAAGCGACATCCACGGTATGGACGGGAGCACCGGAAGAAGAATCCCCCCGTTGGTCATGGGGCACGAAGCCGCAGGCATAATTACGGAAGTTGGCACTGCGGTCACAGGATGGAAAGCGGGTGACAGGGTTACTTTCGACTCCACGATATATCCGCTCGATGACTGGTTCACACGTCAGGGGCATTACAACCTCAGCAACAATAGAAAAGTCCTGGGTGTTTCCCCGGGGAATTATACAAAACACGGTGCTTTTGCCGAACTCGTTTCTGTTCCGGCACATATACTTTACAAGATTCCCGACAACGTCTCCTTTGAGCAGGCCGCGATGGTAGAGCCCGTTGCTGTAGCCCTGCATGCAGTAAATGTATCCGGTATTCAACTGGGACAAAATGCCGTGGTTATCGGCACGGGAACCATTGGCCTGTTTGTTGTAAAACTGCTGCAGACGGCAGGTGTATATCCCATCATTGCTATCGACATGGATGAAAAAAAATTAGAACTATCCAAGGCCTTCGGCGCGACTCATACTTTCCTCTCTTCCGATAAAACCGTTTCAGAGAAAATACAACAACTAACCAAAGGCCGGAACGCAGATGTGGCTTTTGAAGCAGTAGGAGTTTCGGAAACTGTAAACCTGTGTATAAACAGTTTACGCAAAGGAGGCAAAGCAATTCTGATAGGGAACCTGATGCCCGAGGTGACTGTTCCCCTGCAAAAAATTGTAACCACAGAACTTTCACTTCTGGGAAGTTGCGCTATCAATGGCGAATACGAAACGGTGTTAGAACTGATGGCTTCCGGCAAAATCGACGTTGGCGGCATGATATCGGCCGTGGCACCTCTTTCTGAGGGTGCTGAATGGTTTAACCGGCTTTACAGAAAGGAAGCCGGAATAAATAAAGTGATCCTGATTCCCTAATTCAATGTCGAAATGAGAAATTCTGTTTACAATATCGCAATTCTGGGATGTGGGAAAGTGGCCCACCTGCATGCTTCGGCAATACAGAATCTGCCTAATGCCCGCCTGGCCGGGGTCTGGAGCCGCACCCAACAAACGGCAAACGGCTTTGCCTGTCAATACAAAGTTCCCGCCTACACCGATGTGGCGGAGCTCATTAAAAAAGAAAAAATTAACCTGGCTGTCGTCTGTACTCCTCACCCGTTTCATTTGGAGCCGGCACAACAAGCTGCCCTGCAAGGAGCCAATATCCTGGTGGAAAAACCACTGGCATCGACTCTGGAAGATGCTGACAAAATTATTTCAACCTGTAAAAAGGCGGGAGTCAAGCTTGGAGTAGTCAGTCAACGCAGGTGGTATGAACCCGTATTGAGGGTGAAAAAAGCCATTGAGGCCGGCAAGATAGGTAAACCGGTATTGGGTACCGTTAACATGCTGGGCTGGAGAGACAAAAGCTATTACGATGCCGATAAATGGCGGGGAAACTGGAAAACGGAAGGAGGAGGAGTCCTGGTAAATCAAGCGCCACACCAATTGGATATCCTGCTTTGGTTTATGGGAGAGGTGGAAGAAGTTTACGGCATCTGGAGAAACCTGAATCATCCTTATATCGAGGTGGAGGATACCGCATTGGCTGTAATAAAATTCAGGAACGGAGGAATAGGAAATGTTATCGTGAGCAACTCGCAAAAACCCGGAATTTACGGAAAAGTACATGTGCACGGTGAAAACGGCGCATCCGCGGGTGTCCAGACCGATGGTGGCGCCATGTTTATTGCAGGGATGAAAGGGATTCTGGAACCCCCGGTAAACGACCTCTGGACTATTCCCGGAGAAGAAGAGCTGGTGGAGAAATGGAAAATGGAAGATGTCCGGCATTTTAGCAGCATCGATCCGATGACCCATTACATGGAGCGTCAAATAGAAGATTTTTTATTTGCCCTGGACGAAAACCGGGATCCCCTGGTTACCGGAGAGGACGGACGCAGGACAGTGGAACTGTTCACGGCTATTTATCGCTCCACCCGCGATAATTTATCCATAAAGCTTCCCCTTTATCCCGAAAACAAAAACGACATGGATGGAAGATCAGGGTTGTTATAATCAAAAATATGCAATTATTTATTTCGATTGTAACTCATCTGCAAAATAATACTTACCTTTATTGCTCTTTTTAGTAAAGTACCCGTTTGTAGTATCTATTCTAACCGGAATAACTTTATAAAACATAAATTCTAATGAACAGGAAAGATTTCATTAAATCTGCTGTAGCCATAGCCGGAGCAGCAGCCGTAACGCCATTTGCATCTGCATCCGTTTCGCAAAGTAAGCCGAAGAAAAAAATCGCCTTAAAAAAGAGTTTGGGGCTTGGAATGATCAAAGAAGAACTATCGTTAACCGATAAATTCAAACTGGTCAAAGAGTTGGGCTTTGACGGTGTAGAACTAAACAGCCCTGTCGACTTCAATATGTCAGAAATACTTGACGCAAAATCGAAATCAGGGATTGAACTTCCCACGGTTGTAAACAAGGACCACTGGAGCTCACCTCTTTCTGATCCCGACCCTGCGGTGAGGAAAAAGTGTATCGACTCTGTTATAAAATCTTTGCAGGAGGTGAAAGAGATGGGTGGAGACACGGTTTTAGTCGTGCCGGGTGTAGTAAACGAGAAGGTATCTTACGAGCAGGCATACATTACCTCCCAACAGTCAATTCGGGAATTGATCCCTTACGCAGAAAAAACAGGGATGCAAATTGCAGTGGAGAACGTCTGGAACAATTTCCTTATAAGCCCTGTTGAAGCAAAAAGATTTATCGATGAAATAAATCACCCCCTGGTGGGTTGGTATTTTGATATCGGGAACGTTTTGCGGTACGGCTGGCCCGAACATTGGATCAAGACACTTAACTCCCGCATCATGAAACTTCACATCAAAGAATTCAGTCGGGAACTTATGAACTCAAAAGGGTTGTGGGAAGGTTTCAATGTTGATTTACTGAAAGGCGACAACAATTGGCCGGTGGTAATGAAAGCCGTCAGAGAGATAAATCATCAGGGAGGCTGGTTAACAGCAGAGGTTAACGGAGGAGACAGGAATCACCTGAAGCAGATCTCCGCTCAAATGGATGAAATTATATCGTACTTGTAAAAGTCAATATAAGCAAAAGTTTGACCAAACTATCTAACAAATAATTGATATAATATGAGAAACAAAGATTCATTATCGAGAAGAAGTTTTTTAAAAAGTTCGGTTGTGGCCGGAACAGTAGGGATGATGGGAGGAATTCCAATGTTGAGTTCCTGCTCGACCGATAAATCCAAAAAAGGTGAGCTGACGCTGCCCAAGCTACTGGAGCAGGCTCCCGACGGAAAGGTAATTAAAGCCGGATTAATTGGATGTGGAGGTCGCGGGACCGGTGCCGCCATGGACTTCTTGAACGCAGGTCCAAACCTTCAGATTGTCGCGCTGGGGGATGTTTTCCAGGACAAGCTGGACAGTTGCAGGGAGATCTTGAAAAAAGAACGGAACGTTGAAATCCCTGATGAGAACTGTTTTCTCGGGTTTGACAGTTACGAAAAGGTAATCGATTCCGGTGTGGATATGGTTTTGCTTTGTACCCCACCCCATTTTCGTCCGGCCCATGTTGAGGCCGCTGTGAATGCTCAAAAGCATATTTTCATGGAAAAACCGATAGCCGTTGATCCGTTTGGGGTCAGAAAGGTATTGGCAGCCGTCAAAAGAGCAAAAACCTTGAACCTGAACATTGTCAGCGGAACCATCCGTCGTTCTCAAAAGGATTACATGGAAACCAGAAGAAGGGTTCTCAATGGCGAGATCGGCGATATTGTGGGAGCAAACATCATCCGGAACGGAGGGGCATTATGGTTCCGCACCAGAAAGCCGGAATGGACAGACATGGAATATATGCTGCGAAACTGGGTAAACTTCTGCTGGCTTTCGGGCGACCACATAACCGAACAATTTATCCACGAAGTGGACGTTATGAACTGGTATTTGGGTAAAAATCCCGTTAAGGCAACCGGTTGGGGCGGGCGCCAAAGAAGGGTAACCGGCGACCAGTATGATTTCTTCAGCATCGAGTACTTGTACGACAACGGTATGCGTACGCATTGTGCTGCCAGACAGATTGATGGCTGTACCAACGAAAAAGTAGAACAAATCAACTGCACCAACGGCTACGCAGATGCTTCCGGGAAATTGTATGACCTGAACGGAAACATTATCTGGGAATATCCGCATCCTGAAGAAACCGACACTCAATCGGAGTGGAAAGTGACGAATCCGTTCGTCCAGGAACACATCAACCTGGTTACGGCCATTCGAAGCGGAAATACAATTAACGACGGTGAAGATCAGGCTTATTCATCCTTGGTCACCATCATGGGTCGTATGGCGGCTTATACCGGAAAAGACATCACGTGGGATGAAGTACTGAACGCCGATCTTTACCTGGGGCCCAAAACCTACGTAATGGGGCCTGTTGAAAACATTCCTGAAATTATCCCGGTGGCAGGTGTGCCCGGAAAAGAATAAAAAAAAACGTATGAAACATTTCAATATATTGTTTTTAGCCCTGATTTTCACGGTGAGCGGTTTTGCTCAGCCATCCGGGCAGACACAGAACACGGAACCTCCGCGTGAAAAAGGACAAAAGAGTGTACTGCAGTTAGCTGTGGATCCCATTCCTACCGTCAGGGTGGGGTTTATCGGATTAGGTAATCGGGGTACCGGTGCAGTAGGGAGATACACATTTATCGAAGGTGTGGAGATAAAAGCCCTGTGCGATTTAGATGCAGATAAGGTGAAAAGATCGCAAAATACGTTGGCAAAAAGAGGACTTAAGCCTGCTGACGAATATACAGGGGAAAACGCATGGAAAGAATTATGCCGGCGGAAGGACATCGACCTGATCTATATTTGTACCGACTGGCTCCACCATACACCCATGGCTGTATATGCCATGCAGCAAGGAAAACACGTTGCCATCGAGGTTCCTGCAGCAACTTCTATCGAAGAGTGCTGGCAATTAGTCGATACAGCAGAAAAAACAAGAAAACACTGCATGATGTTAGAGAATTGCTGTTATGACTTCTTTGAATTAAACACGTTGAATATGGCTCAGCAAGGACTTTTCGGGAATATTGTCCACGGAGAAGGCGCCTATATTCACGACTTAAGAGAGAGCAACTTCCGTTCCGGTGCTTACTGGGACATGTGGAGATTGAAGTTCAACACGGCACATACAGGCAACCCCTACCCCACACACGGACTCGGTCCGATATGCCAGGTGATGAACATCCACAGGGGAGACAAGATGAATTATTTGGTTTCCGTCTCTTCCAATCAGTTTGGAATGACGGAATACGCCAAGGAGAAGTTCGGTGAAAATTCGGCTCAGGCAAAGCAGGAGTATAAGCTCGGTGATATGAATACAACCGTTATAAAAACCGAAAAAGGGCGGACAATAATGATACAGCACGACGTTACAAGTCCCCGGCCCTACAGCAGGCTACACACCATTAGCGGCACCAAAGGTTTTTTTCAGAAATACCCAACCGGGTTGATCGCACTGGAACCGAACGCTCATAGCTTTCTCACGGAAACACAAATTGACTCGCTAATGACTCAATACGAACACCCGTTCATAAAAGAAATTGGTGAATTTGCCAAAAAGGTGGGCGGCCACGGCGGCATGGACTTCATCATGGATTACCGGCTGATCTACTGCTTAAGGAACGGACTGCCTCTCGATCAGGATGTTTATGATGCTGCAGAATGGTCCTGTCTGGTTGAGTTAAGTGAACAATCTGTATTAAACGGAGGAATGCCTGTAAAAATCCCTGATTTCACCCGTGGCGACTGGAATAAGTTAAGCGGATTGAAATTTGCCCATTGACCAATCGTTATAGAATATTCGGAATAGCCACGTTTTACAATGATAGATCGTAGGATGAATTTTTAATAAGTTCTCCTAGTGTGTTTATGTAAACCGGCAATTCCGAATATTCAGTTTAAGTTTCGCGTGTGTTAATTACGAACATATTTCAATTCCTGCCGGATAAAACTTAGGCACCTTGGGGCTATTCAGTTGGCTTCCTGAAATGGGCAGATAAAATAGCCTGACCAGACAAATTGGTTGAGTAAAATTATCAGCATAATTTAAATTTTCGAACATGAAAAAACAGGTCATATTAATCAGCATTATCCTCTCTGTATTCTTATTAAAAACCAGCCGTACTTCTTCACAGGAATTAGTGGCAACATTTGGCAAATCTATACACATGAAGGATGTCCTTTCAGGAAAGCTTAAAAACGCCAAGCCGGTAAAATGGTATCAGGTTAATACCGAAGCAGATTCCTGGAGGGTTAGTGGGGAAACTCTGAAATGCACCGGATTGCCCATTGGAGTAATCCGAAGCGAAAAAGAGTACGAAAACTTTATTATGCACATTGAATGGAGCCATCGTGCGCCGGGTGGAAATTCAGGCACATTTGTCTGGAGTAAAGCTCAACCGGGTGAGAACCGACTACCGGACGGTGTTGAAGTACAAATGTTGGATCTGGAATGGATCAGACTCAATACCCGCGATGGAGTAGAGCCGCCTATCGCTTATGTACACGGTGAATTATTCGGCGTTGGAGGAGTCGAAATCATCCCTGAAAATCCACGGGGCAAAAGGAGTAAGTCGATAGAAAACAGGGTAAAAGGGACAAAGGAATGGAATATTTACGAGGTAGTGTGTGTTGACGGGAACATTAAGTTGTCTGTTAATGGAAAGTTTGTAAACGGGATCACCAATTCATCACAAAAAAAGGGATACATATGCCTGGAGGCAGAAGGTTCCGAAATTCATTTCAGGAATATCCAAATCATAGAATTGGACTGAACCAAAAAAATCAATTTCTGGACAGGGCTCAACTGTGACTAGTCAACCAGTATACAAGAAAATGGAGATCATCATTAGTTAAAGCAAACGAAAACTTGGAAAAAAATATCAAAATATTATGAAATACAAATTAACCCTGTTTTTTTTCATTTACTTTCTTGGCTATTACGGGTACTCACAAGATTTTTCCCCATCTTCATTTGCTAATAATCAAGGGGAAGGGAAGTGGATGGTTTATAAGGACAACTTCAGGGCGTTGTACCGGATACTGTATAATGAAGCTGAAGACCTGCTCGGCAAACGTTCAGAATACGTTTCAACCATTCAAACTAAAGCAGATTGGATTGACTATCAAAAAGAGCTGAAGCAAAAGTACAGGGCTTCACTGATGAAATTCAAAAAAACACCATTGAATACACGAATAACCGGTCAGTTGGAAAGAGAAAAATTCACGGTAGAAAAGATTATTTTCGAGTCACATCCCGGATTTTATGTGACTGGATGCCTGTTTATCCCGAAGAAAAGACAGCATCCTGCTCCCGCCATCATCTATTGTTCCGGACATTCGGACAATGGATTTCGTAGCGAAGGTTACCAACGCTCAATAATTAATTTCGTAGAAAAAGGATTTATTGTTTTCGCCTATGATCCTATCGGTCAAGGTGAAAGATTGCAATACCTGGATGAAACTACGGGAAAATCCCAAGTTGGAGGGCCTACGACCGAGCATTCCTACGCCGGAATCCAAACCTTATTGACAGGATCTTCAATTTCGGACTATTTCATTTGGGACGGCGTACGGGCTGTTGACTTTCTTGAGACCCGAAAAGAGGTGGATATGAACCGGATAGGCATTACTGGTCGCTCAGGAGGAGGCACGCAGACTGCATTGATAGCTGCCTACGATGAACGTATACACGCAGCCGCCCCCGAATGCTACATTACTACATTCAAGAGGTTGCTGCAATCAATTGGGCCTCAAGACGCAGAACAGAATCCTTATATGTCGATCAAAAAGGGAATTGACATTCCCGATTTGCTGCATATGCGCTCGCCCAAGCCCACATTGATCGTAACGACTACACACGATTTTTTTAGTCAACAAGGAGCCCGGGAAACTTTCAAAGAGGCAAAGAAATCATACAACGCACTGGGTATTGCTGACAACATTCTGTTCGTAGAAGATATGGGAGGGCATCAATCAACAAAAAAAAACAGGGAGGCAGTTAATTCATTTTTCATGAAATTCTTAAACCTGCCGGGAGATCCAACAGATCATGAAGTAACTCTCTTTAAAGACGAGGAACTTTGGGCGACGTCTACAGGACAAGTTGCCAGTTCATTAAAAGGCAACACTGTTTTTGAATTGAATCAACGGTATTATTCAGCCAAGAGCTTACCGCAAAGCTCTGTAAAAGATAAAATTAAAACCACGGCAGGCATTAATTTTGATAGAAAATTAACGGCTGCAGTTTTTACGGGTAAATTCTCAAAAGGAGAGACCGTTGTAGAAAAGTACTTTATTGAAAACGATAAGAACGACTATGCTCTTCCCGTATATGTAATTAAAAAGGAGGGTATGAAAGCACAGAATGTAGTGGTGTGGAATCATCCTTCAGGAAAAGAGAAGCTTCTGGAAGAACCCACCCTGATGAATATACTGAACGCAGGCAATGTCGTTGTTTCAGCAGATTTACCGGGTATTGGCGAATTATATGACCCGGAGTTCAGAGGCGACGGGTTTGTACAGGGAGTGCCGTTTAACTATATCTTCATTGCTAATTTAACAGGAAAAAGCATTCCGGGGGTTCAAGCCGAAGCGATTGATTTGATGATGCAATTTGTTGCGAGTAACGACAATTTTAACGATGCAACCCTGAATGTTGTAACAGAAGGCACATTGATTTCTCCATCTTTGCTCCATGCAATATTTAAAAACACCTTCAAGAAAATTGCGGTGCTGGATCCGCCGCCTCCGGGCAGTTATTTTGTAGAAACGAAATATTACGATCCTCTTTTCGCTTTCTCTATTGTTCCGGGGAGCGTTGGTTCCTATGAGTGGAAAGACTTGCTTGCCTTTTTACCAAATACCTCGGTCAAAATTTTCGCAGCAAAAAACAAACAACAACCCGATAAAATCAATCAGCCTGAAATCGTCGATTTCTTACGAAAATAATAACTTTTTCATCATTATTCATTGAAAATGAAAACAAACCTTATTCAAAGACTTTTTTTATTATCCTTGCTGACTGGGCTTCTCGCTGTAAATTCCTGTACATCCAAAGAGAAAAAAAACAGCGTAAACGTAACACAAACGGATTCTACCATGCTTTGCGTTGGATACTATTGGACCGAGGCAGAAGGAAAAGAATTTCTGGAGAAACAACGGAGAGAATACACTACTGCTGAGGATTGGAAAAGACGCGCGGAAAAGATAAGAAACCAGATCCTGAAAGGAACGGGGTTGGAAAAATTTCCTGAGAAATGTCCCCTTAATCCTATTTTCGGAGATAAACGCACTTACGAGGGTTACCAAGTACAAAATGTTGCCTTTGAAAGTCTGCCTGGAGTATATGTTACCGGAAGCCTTTATACACCGGCAAACGCTGCTAAAAATTTACCGGGAATCCTCAATACGCACGGACACTGGGCAGAGCTTGATGATTACGGCCGGTATCGTCCTGACGCACAAAAAAGGTTTGCAGCTATGGCCAGGATGGGCGCAATGGTTTTTGCGTACGACATGGTCGGATATGGACAACTGGCACGGGAACATGGATGGATACACAAACACCCGGAGGCATTGAAATTACAACTCTGGAACAGCATCCGAAGCATCGATTTTTTACTTTCCATCGGTGCCGATCCGGAAAGGATTGCCATTACCGGAGCTTCGGGCGGCGGCACGCAAGCATTTTTACTCACGGCTGTCGATGACAGAATTGCGGTTTCTGTCCCCGTAGTTCAGGTCTCTGCCCATTTTTTTGGTGGATGCGTTTGTGAAAGCGGTATGCAGATTCACAAAACCGATAATTTCCAAACCAATAATGTAGAAATTGCAGCCTGCGCTGCTCCGCGACCAATGTTGGTGGTTTCTGACGGTGATGACTGGACAAAAAACACTCCTTCTGTCGAATACCCTCACCTTCAGTACATTTACGGACTTTTTGGCAAGTCTCAAGTCGTTGAAAACGCTCATTTACCTGCCGACAAACACGGTTACGATTACAACAAACGGGTCGCAGTTTATCCCTTTTTAGCTAAACACCTGGGGTTAGACGTTACGAAAGCAGTTAATCCGGATGGGTCTTTAAATGAGCAGAATATCGTTATTGAAGATATCGAGGCTCTGTACCCTTTTGATGAAAAAAGACCTTTCCCGGCTCACGGAATAAAAACAAACGATGCCGTTATCTGGAACTCGAATTAGTCGGAAAAACTCAAAAGAAAATAAAAGTATTTAACAAGTCACAACAAAAGATGAGCATATTCAAAAATTGATTATATTTACAAAATTTAATTTTATTATACATTACAACTTAATTTATGACCTCCAGAAGACAATTTTTAAAAACCCTCGGTGGGGTAACGCTTCTCACTGTGGTTCCCCGAAATGTATTGGGGAAAGGGTTTGTCGCACCCAGCGATGAACTGACAAAAGGTATTATCGGCGTAGGCGGAATGGGTCGCGGACACATTTCTTATGACAAGACGCGCGTTGTAGCCATGTGCGATGTCGATAAGAACCACCTTAACCAGGCCGCAGCCCTGGTAAAAGACAACATCAGCCTCTATCACGACTTTCGTGAGCTTATCCTCGACAAAAATGTGGATATTGTGCATATTGCGACTCCGCCCCACTGGCACGGGATTATGTCGGTAGAAGCAGCCAAAGCAGGAAAAGATATTTTCTGCGAAAAGCCGATGACCAGAACTATCGGCGAAAGCAAGCGTGTTGTTGAAGCCATTCAGCAATACGGAAATATATTCAGGTTGAATACATGGTTCCGGTTCAAAGACCCGTTTTATGGACTGGGCACGCCGGTAAAGCCACTCAAAAAGCTTGTCGACAGCGGACTTCTCGGCTGGCCGTTAAAAGTTACTATCAGCAAACACACCGGTTTTGACTGGAAATTCTACTGGGTAGGAAAAACACATCTTGAACCGCAACCCATTCCCGAAGAACTCGATTACGACATGTGGTTGGGCCCGGCTCCTTACAAACCATACAATGCACATCGCGTGCACGGAACATTCCGCGGATACTGGGATTACGACGGCGGTGGCCTGGGTGATATGGGTCAACACTATATCGATCCGGTTCAGTATTTGTTAGGAAAAGACAATACAAGCCCGGTAAAAGTAGAAGTGGATGCTCCTCAACAACATCCCGACGCAGTAGGTACCTGGCGTTCCATTACATACACCTATGACGACGGCTGCCAGATTATTCTGTGGGGAGGCGACTACGGTGAGCCTAATACGCCCTATATTGCCGGGCCAAACGGAAATGTCTACAGAAACTTCGTCTGCGACATTCCCGACTGGCAGAAAAAACTGGCCGATTTCCCCGAACCGACGGAACAAAATACCAATTTCATCGAATCAATACGCAACCGACAGAAATTCGCTTTGAACGAATTGAACGGACACCGTTCCGCTACTATTGTGAACATGGGTGCCGTAGCACTCCGGTTAAACAGAACAATCGAATACGATCCGGTGAAAGAGATTTTTGTGAACGACGAGGAAGCCAATCGCTTATCCGATCAGCCAATGCGTGCGCCGTGGAGTATTTAGATTGAACAAGGTCGAACTAGATTGAATAAGATTGAAACATAGGCAGCCCGCCATCCATCTTTACCAATCTTTGTCAATCTTATAAAACAATTAAATTAAACAACAATGAAAAAATACCTATCCATTTTAACAGCCATTCTGCTCGCAACGGGTGCATTAATGGCTCAACTGCCGCAGGGCAGAACAAGTGCCACCATTATTGCGGATGCACTGGCACAACTTCCGGCCGATAATCAAACTCAATATAACCGGACGATGACCGATCTGGTTTCCACGGGAGAACAGGGTTTACTGGACTTGATCGGACGAATGAACCCTCCGGGCAACCGGAGCAACGAAGCATTGGACTATGCCATCAGCGGATGGACAAACTTTGTTGCAAACGATGATGCCAAACGGGCCCTTGCGGCAAATGCTTTCGGAAAAGCATTGAACCAATCGCTGGATAATGAAGTAAAAGCTTTTGTTATCCGCCAGCTTGGACAAATAGGAACTGACAACAATGTGGAAACTTTATCTGCTTTTCTGAAGGATTCGCACCTTTCAGCTCCGGCTGTACAGGCATTGGCTTCCATCGGAAGTGAGAAGGCAAATCAAGCCATCGTTGCAGCACTTTCGGGTAACGCCCCGGATGCTGTAAAGTTCAATATTGTGAACGCACTAACTCAGACCGGATACAGCCAAGCCGAACCCGCACTGCTCTCAACACTGTCACAAAATCCCTCAGCAGAACTCAGCAACGCATTGCTTACGGCTTTAGGAAGCCTGGGAAGCCGCAATGCCCTTATCCCACTGAAAAATGCCGCACAAAAAGTCAATTATTCCTATCAGCTTAACAACAATGCTACGGCATCCTACCTTTCTCTTTTAAAAAGATTAACTCACACCGACGTTAAGTTGGTGGAAAAGGAGGCAAATGGATTGCTCAACTTTGCCATAAAGCAAAACCGTTCCGATCTGAAAGTGGCTGCAGCCGGGCTTTTACTGGCAATTCCTTCGACGGACAAAAATAAACTCCTCAACAGTGCACTGAAAGACGGGGATATCGCTTACCTGGCCCGTTTGCTTAACGCCTATCCTTTCAACAACGACCGAAAAGCGGTTGAAAGGATTATGAAGGAACTAAGTCCAAAAGCTTCTGCAGAGAAACAAACCGCCATCATTTACTGGTTGGGCGATAAGAAAGTAGCGAATACAGCTAATATGCTTGCCAATTTCGCTACATCCGGTAATAAAATGGTACAGAAAGCGGCCATTTCTTCCTTGGCAAAAATTGGAAACGAACAAGCGATGCTTGTATTAGCCGGACTATTGAAAAGCCAGGACGATGAAACGGTGTTGCTCGCCAAAGATGCTTTATCAACATACAAGGGTGATATCTCCTATACACTTGCATCGGTTTTCAACGAAAGCGGGGATGTCGGGAAAAAAGCTATCCTACAGCTTATTGCCAACCGGAAAATGGAAAGTCAGTATAACCTGGTTTATAACCAAATGTTCACTGGTAACGAAAACGTAAAAACAGAAGCAGCCAATACGCTTCAATACGTTTCTACGGATAAAAACCTGCCCGACTTGTTCACATTGCTCGAACAATCGGATGCTGCCAATGTTCCCGCTCTTCAACAAGCTGTAAACGCAGCCCTGTCGTATCTTCCGGCCAACGAACAAATGAAGCTGGTATCGGACCGGATGAACAAGTCTGTAAACAAGCACCTTTACTATACTGCACTGGCAAACAGCGGGTCTCAAAAAGCAATGGAGATGATTACCAAGGCCTACAATACCGAAACCGGGGCCAATAAAAATGCTGCTTTTGATGCACTGACCAATTGGAAATCGTTCAACTCCATTTACCCGATGCTGGATATAGCCAGAAACAGTAAGAATAAAAATGAATTGAGCAAAGTAACGGATGCAATCGTTGCTACCATCAATAAATCAAATGAAACAGGAGCCATAAAATACCTGTATCTCCGTGAAGTGATGCAGTTTGCACAGACCGAGAAACAGAAAAACGACATTCTCCGCCTGTTGGGAAACACCGGACAATATCAGGCTATGCTTTTCGTAGCCCCGTATATGGATAATGTGGCATTGAGCGAAAATGCCGCATTGGCTGCCATGAACATCGCCACAAATAATCCGGCTTTTGCGGGTGTTGTAACTACCGGAATACTCCAGAAAGTGAGTAAAACATTGAAAAATCCAGATGCTGGCTATCAACGTGAGTCCATAAAAAAATACCTGGACGAAAATCCACAAGACGGAGGTTTTGTGTCCATCTTCAACGGTAAAAACCTGGACGGATGGAAAGGCTTGGTAGAGAATCCCATCAAACGCGCGAAAATGACGCCAAAAGAACTCGCTGCAGCCCAGGTAAAAGCCGACGCGGCAGCAAAAACGGGCTGGGTCATCGAAAACGGTGAACTGCTCTTCACCGGAAAAGGGGACAACCTCTGTACCAACAAACAATACGGAGATTTCGAAATGCTGGTTGACTGGAAGCTTTATCCCGGGCCGGAACCTGATGCAGGGATCTACCTTCGCGGCACGCCACAGGTTCAGATCTGGGACACCGCCCGTGTAAATGTAGGAGCACAGGTTGGATCAGGTGGATTGTACAACAACCAGCAGAATCCGAGCAAACCGCTAAAAGTTGCTGACCAGAAAGTAGGTGAATGGAATACATTCCGAATCAAGATGATTGGTGAAAGGGTGTCGGTGTGGCTTAACGATGAACTGGTTACTGACAATGTAGTGTTGGAAAACTACTGGAACAGGAGTCAGCCCATCTTCCCGACGGAACAGATTGAGTTGCAGGCACACGGCAGCAAGGTGGCTTATCGCGATATATTTATTAAAGAAATTGAACGCCCCGAACCTTTCCAGCTTCCTGCTGACGAAAAGAAAGAAGGTTTTCGGGTACTCTTCGACGGTACTAACCTCAACGAATGGACAGGAAACAAAAAAGACTACGTGGTGGAAAGTGGAAACATCGTGCTGTATCCCAGCCAAAATTTTGGCGGCAACCTTTACACCAAAGAACAATTCGATAATTTTATATTTCGTTTCGAATTTATGCTCACACCGGGTGCCAACAACGGATTAGGCATCCGCGCGCCGCTAGAAGGCGATGCCGCATATGGAGGAATGGAATTACAGATTCTTGATAACGATGCCCCGGTCTACAAAAATCTCCAAATCTACCAGTATCACGGTTCGGTTTATGGCGTTATTCCTGCTAAACGCGGTTACCTGAAGCCTGTAGGCGAGTGGAACTATCAGGAAGTAATTGCCGATGGCGATCGCATCAAAGTTATTCTTAACGGTACAACTATCCTGGACGGAAACATCCGCGAAGCCTCCAAAAACGGGACGATTGATAAACGGGATCATCCCGGGTTATTGAATAAAACCGGACATATTGGTTTCCTGGGGCACGGCTCCTTGGTAAAATTCCGAAACATCCGGATAAAACCACTGAAGTAACAATTTATCCAAGAGACGCATTGAATGCGTCTCTTTTTTTTGGTCCATCGGCACAAAGATGCTGTTTATCGATATTAACCCTCTCGATACCCGATATTTCAAAATAAAAACTATATTTGCAATACAGATCTGACAATTGCAAATATACACTCAATCGTAAACCTGAAAACCTATGTACAAAAAAATCTTTTTTACTCTGCTCGTATTCTCCACCAGCATCATGATGCAAGCACAGGAAAACCTTGGCTTCGGACAACGAAAGGAAATTATTTCCCCTGAAATCCACGCCGACAATTCCGTAACGTTTCGTTTACTCGCTCCCTTGGCCGACAGTGTGTCGGTAACGGGTGATTTTGCACAAGGCCACAATAAAATGACAAAAGACGCCGATGGCGTTTGGTCATTTACAACCCGTACGCTTCCTTCGGAATTATACACGTATGCCTTTACGGCAAACGGGTTACAAATGAACGATCCCAATAACGTGCATTACCGTCGCGATGTAGCAAGCACACTAAATATTCTGCTGGTTGGTGGTGGACAAGCCGATATATATAAAGTGAATAATGTCCCTCACGGCACGGTAGCCAAGAGATGGTATGAATCTCCGGGCAACAAGACTGACAGACGAATAACCATTTACACTCCTCCCGGTTATGAATCGGGTAACACATCCTATCCTGTTTTGTATCTGCTTCATGGCATGGGTGGCGATGAAGAAGCGTGGCCAACGCTTGGACGCGCGACCCAGATTATAGACAACCTGATTGCCGAAGGCAAGGCCAAACCGATGATTATCGTTATGCCGAACGGAAACGTAGCCCAGGAGGCTGCGCCGGGTGAATCGAGCGAAGGGTTTTACAAACCAACTTTCAGGTTACCAAACACGATGGACGGAAAATACGAAGAGACATTTATCGATATCATCAACTTCGTAGATAAAAATTACCGCACTGTCCGGAACAAATCCGGGCGTGCTATTGCCGGACTTTCCATGGGAGGTTTTCATTCTTTTCATATTTCACGGTATTATCCCAACAGTTTCGATTACGTGGGTTTATTTTCTGCAGCTATTATGCCTAACGAAAATGCGAAATCCAGCGTGTATAAAAATATAGAGGATACACTGTTAAAACAGAAACAGAACGGTTATAAACTTTACTGGATAGGTATCGGGAAAGACGATTTTTTGTATCAGGCAAATACTGACTTTCGGAAAAAACTCGACGGAATAAATTTCAAATATGCCTACCGGGAATCGGAAGGCGGACACACCTGGCGAAACTGGAGAGTTTACTTATCGGAATTCTTACCGTTGCTATTCAACCAATAACTCACTGATTGCCAAGCAAAGATTGCAATTTTATTTTTTCTAATAAAAAAAATGGCTAAAAAGCGGGTTATTCGTAAGATTATAATTATTTTTGTCACCTATGTTGCATTTTAGAGCAGGAATTCAAAACTAAAACAATAACAAATAATAAAACCATCAGATTATGGCAACAACAGCAAAACTTTATTCATTCAGCCTGAGCAACACAAAAACCTACTTGTTCGCTACATGTTTTGTGTTGGGCAACTTATTATTGCCGCAACTGGCGCATTTAGTGCCCCAGGGAGGACTGATTTTTCTTCCCATCTATTTCTTTACGCTCATCGCAGCGTACAAATACGGAATTCATGTTGGGTTGTTGACGGCAATACTATCGCCTTTAGCTAACAACTTGTTGTTCGGTATGCCTCCTTCCGCCGTGCTGCCGGCAATCATCATCAAATCGGTTATTTTGGCTATTGCCGCCTCCATGGTGGCAAAACATTCCGGAAAAGTATCCTTCGGGGGTATTCTTTTGGCTATCGTTGCCTATCAAGTGATCGGTACAGGAATTGAATGGGCGATGACCCAACACTTTTTCACAGCCGTTCAGGATTTCCGCATCGGCCTTCCCGGAATGCTCATTCAACTAACAGCCGGATATTTCATACTGAAAGCCTTGGCTAAAGTGTAAGGTTATTTAATGAATACAAAGTCTTTTGAAGCTGTTATGCAAAGGTTTCGTGAGATTGAATTTCACGAGACTTTTGATATGATAGTGGCCATTGCCAACGGCGGGATTATCCCGGCCGCAATCCTTAATCAGCGGTTGAATACTGAAATTCAATTATTGAAAATTAATCTTCGTGATCCCTGCCAAAAACCAAAATACGATAGCCCCAGGTTGATTTCGCCTGTCGACTTCGATTTTAGGGACAAAACCATTCTGCTGGTGGAAGATCGCATAAAAACAGGAGCGACTGTTAAATTCGCCATCGATCTTTTACAAGGTGCCAGACAAATAAAAACTTTCGCAGTAAACGGAAATGCTGATTATGCACTCTACGACGAAGATTGTTTTAAGTTTCCCTGGATCGTATGAGTAGATTTACATTTATCCTTTTTGCCTGTTTCGTTGTTTTCTCAACCGGTTATGCTGATGAGAACAATCCACCGCAGGTCAACGATTCTATCCGCCTGGAAGAGGTGATCGTCACCGGTACGCTACCGAAGGTGAACCTGAGAAACGTGCCGATGAGCATATCTATCGTCACGGAACGGCAAATTCAAACCCGACTGGAACCTTCGCTTCTGCCGCTGCTTACCGAGGAAGTTCCCGGACTATACATCACACAACGTGGAGTAATGGGATACGGCGTAGCTGCCGGTGCTGCCGGAGGAATGAGCATCCGCGGAATTGGCGGTTCCCCTACTTCGGGAGTACTGGTACTCATCGACGGACATCCACAATATATGGGTCTGATGGGACACCCTCTGGCCGACAGCTACCAATCCCTGATGACCGAACGGGTGGAAGTGGTTCGTGGCCCTGCGTCAGTGCTTTACGGATCCAATGCAATGGGTGGAGTAATCAATATCATTACCAAAAAGCAGAAGCAGAACGGCTTGCACAATTCGGCTCAATTAATGTACGGCACCTACAATACTTTCAGCGCTGAAGCATCCAGCGGATGGAAGAAAGAGAAGCTGCATATCAACGGGAACATTGGGTATAACCGTTCCGACGGACATCGGGAAAACATGGATTTTGAGCAGATAAACGGTTACGGAAAAATAGGATACGATCTTACCGGAAATTGGAGCAGTTTTGTGGATTTGAATCTTTCGAACGCCCAATCGTCCAATCCGGGGACTGTCACTGCTCCGATAACCGATAACGATGCCGATATTACACGCGGGATGACCTCATTTTCTCTTGAAAATGAATACGAAAGAACTTCAGGAGCAGTAAAATTCTTTTACAATTTCGGGACGCATAAAATCAACGACGGGTACACAGAAGGACAACAGCCCAAACCGTTTCGTTTCCATTCAGACGACCGGATGCTGGGCCTTTCGGTCTATCAGTCTTACACCTTTTTCGAGGGCAACAAGACCACAGCGGGAGTTGATTTTCAGCGTTTCGGAGGGAAAGCGTGGAACAAATTCCCCGACGAGTCGAAGAATGTACAGTTAGCCGATGAGCACCTGAACAACGTTGCCGGATACGTCAATATCCAGCAAAGCTTACTGGAAAACAGACTCACATTGAATACCGGGATAAGACTCGACAACCACGAAAAGAACGGGTCTGAATGGATTCCTCAATTCGGATTAAGTTTCACCCCCTCCGCCTCAACCGTTGTGAAAGCCATCGTCAGCAAAGGATTCCGAAACCCTACCCTTCGCGAGATGTATATGTTCCCTCCGCAAAACCCCGATCTGCTTCCGGAAAGATTGATGAATTACGAAATCTCGTTCATGCAGTCATTGCTCGAAAACCGGTTGAATATGGGTTTAAACCTCTTTTATATCAAAGGCGACAATATGATTCAACAAGCCGAACCCGGGATTGGCAAATGGGGAAATACCGGTAAAGTAGAAAACAAAGGCTTCGAGATCAGCACCCACTATCAGGTCGCCCGTGATTTTCGGCTTTCGGCCAATTACAGTTTATTGAGCATGGCCTATAAAATATTGGCAGCTCCGGAACACAAACTATACGTCAGTGCAAATTACACGAAGAACAGGTGGAATTTATCTACCGGTATCCAATACGTCGGAAACTTGTATAAAACCGTAAAGCCAGAGCCGGTAAAGGAGAACTTTGTCCTTTGGAACGCCCGCATCAATTACCGGGCACTTGACTGGTTAAACCTGTTCTTAAAAGGTGAGAATTTATTGGGACAGGAATACGAAATAAATGCCGGATACCCGATGCCGAAAACTACTGCCTTTGGCGGAATCCAGTTACATTTTTGAAATTACAGAACGAACAACAAATTAAAAACATTATGGACAGACGAAATTTCTTGAAAGCTGTTGCTCTTACCGGCGCAGCTGTCACAACCATTAAAGATGCAGATGCGATGAGCGTACTCACTCAATCGTTTCAAACTACAAATGCTGCAGCAAAATACGACATGGTTGCCGTATTGGGCGGGGAACCCGAAGCTATGTTTCGCAAAGCTATTGCCGAATTGGGGGGAATGAAAAACTTCATCAGCAAGGGAGATAGGGTTTGTGTAAAACCGAATATCGGATGGGATAAAACTCCCGAACTGGCCGCTAACACCAATCCAAAACTGGTGACGGAAATCATCAAACAATGTTTCGATGCAGGTGCCCGTGAGGTAACTGTTTTCGACCACACGTGCGACGACTGGCGTAAATGTTACGCTAACAGCGGAATCGAAGCTGCCGCTAAAGCTGCCGGGGCAAAAGTTGTTCCCGCACATCAGGAATCCTATTACAAGAGTGTCTCTTTGCCAAAGGGTAGAAGCCTGAAAGAGGCCAAAATACACCAAGCCATTGTCGACTCCGACAAATGGATCAATGTTCCTATTCTCAAAAACCACGGCGGTGCACAATTGACCATCTCCATGAAGAACTACATGGGAATTGTATGGGACAGGGGATTTTTCCACGCCAACGATTTGCAGCAATGCATCGCTGATGTGTGTACCTATGCAAAACGTCCGGTCCTGAATGTTGTTGATGCCTACCGGTTGATGAAGACTAGCGGCCCCAGAGGAAAATCGGATGCCGATGTAGTATTGTCGAAAGGCCTCTTCATCTCGCAGGATATCGTTGCTGTTGACACTGCTGCTGCCAATTTCTTCAACCAGGCCAGGGAAATGCCGCTGGATAAGGTTGGCCATTTGGCAAAAGGGGAGCAATTGGGTGTGGGGACGATGAATCTCGACAAGCTCAACATCAGGAGGGTGAGAATTTAACCAAACACGATCGAACAATCATGCTTAAAAAAATCCGGGTAACGATATCTGTACTACTTTTTTCTTTAATAACGCTCTACTTTCTCGACTTTTCAGGTTTTCTGCCGGAAAGTTTCAGCGTTCTAACCGATATACAATTTATTCCTGCATTATTAGCACTTAATATTATTATTCTGATTGCATTAGTAGCGCTTACAGTAATTTTCGGCCGGGTGTATTGTTCATCTATCTGCCCAATGGGTATCTATCAGGACATTGTTGCCTGGTTTTCAAAAAAAATACTTAAGAAGAAGAAAAGATACACCTACAGCAAAGCAAAAAACGTTCTCCGATGGAGTGTCTTGGGTGCTACAATTATTGCTTTCTTGTTTGGATTCACCTTCTTGGTAGGCCTGCTCGATCCGTACGGTGCATACGGCAGATTGGTAACACACGTTTTCCGTCCTGCTTATCTGGCAGGAAATAATTTCCTGGAAGCTATTTTCTCATCATTCAATAATTACAGTTTTTATAAAGTCGGTATCTATTCGTTGGGAGTATCTTCGATAATTATCGCTTTAATTACGCTGCTTGTTATCGGTTTTTTAGCGTGGAAAAACGGAAGGACATATTGCAATACAATTTGTCCAGTAGGAACTACACTTGGATTTCTGAGCCGGTTTTCACTTTTCAAAATTCAATTTATAGATGACAAGTGCAACATGTGCGGTTTGTGTTCGATGAAATGCAAAGCATCGTGTATTGATGCAAAAAATAAAGTCATCGATCATAACCGATGCGTAACCTGCTTTAACTGTATTGAAGTTTGCCATCGTGATGCGATGAAATATGCTCTTATTGGCTCCAAGAAAAAAAAGGCAGTTGAAACGGCTCCGGCTTTTTCATACATTAGGGAAGATAAGCCGAAAGACGAATCGAAGCGTCGTTTCCTGTCAGCTACACTAATCACAAGTATAGCAGCAGGTCAACTACTTGCTCAAACAGTAACAGAACCGTTATTACCTAAACGCGAACTGAAACGAAAAACTCCGATCGCTCCCCCGGGAGCGCTAAACTTCGATCATTTCCGGGAGAAATGTATTTCGTGTCATCTTTGCGTGAGCAAATGTCCGTCGCACGTGATAAAACCGGCGTTTCTGGAATATGGACTGGGCGGGGTGATGCAACCGAAACTTTATTTCGATCACGGCTTTTGCAACTACGATTGCACTGTTTGCTGCGACGTTTGTCCGACAGATGCACTGGTAAAGCTTAGTCAGGAGGAAAAGCACCACACACAGATGGGAAGAGTTAACTTCATTATAGAGAACTGTATCGTTTATTACGATGAAACCAGCTGTGGCGCCTGCTCCGAACACTGCCCTACACAAGCCGTTCGAATGGTTCCCTACAAAGGTGCGTTAACAATCCCCGAAATCGAACCCGAAATTTGTGTAGGTTGTGGCGGATGTGAGTATGTGTGCCCGGCAATTCCTTATAAAGCCATTTACGTGGAAGGACTTACTGCTCACAACACCATTGAGATTAAACAAGAAGAAGTGGAAGAAGTGACCATTGATGAGTTTGGATTTTAAGAAGTAGAATCTCTGTATAAGAAATTTATTTATCAGGCGCCCGCAAGGGCGCTTTGTTTTTGATTTTGAAAAATATTATCAATTTTATTGAACGATAACAAAAGTTGAGTATATTTCAATATACCTGGACTCACCTGATTTTGTTTCTTTGGTTGGAGGCGTTTATGCAGATTACGATCAGTCTGTTAAAAATATGTATGCTTTTCTGAACCAGGTAAACAGTCAGAAATCATTCATAAAAAGTGAAAAGTATATAGTGCTGGATGCAAATACTGTTTTATATACAGCAACTTCGAGATGGGAAACTAAAATGAAAAACGACAGTACCATCGTTATGGATCCGTTGGGCATGCAATTTCTATTGAAAAAAGTTGATAATCAGTGGAGAGTACTGAGTTGGACAGAGTAGTTTTAAGGTAATGGAGTTGTATTTCAACACGCCATCCGTGTCAGTGGATAGGACAAGTTACTCCGTTAGTAAATACTCATAAGATGACTAAAAGTGTAGCCCCGTGAATATTTTATTGTTTCGTATCCAACGGATTTTCGGCTTCTTCAAAAAACTGATTTTGCAATTCAGGCACATTTTTATCCGCCTTGATATCCTGGATACTTTTTACAAATTGCTCCACTACACTGTTTAAGATAAGTTCTCCCGCCTGGGCATTGGCCTTCCTTCCATCTCCAGAATAATGATTAGGATACCGGGCGTACCACCATATTCCGGAATAAACACTGGGAAGATTTTTCAACCTGTCCAAATCCACACCCGATTGTAGCCCTGCCTTTTCGGGATGAACCAAGTCCGGAACAATTGCCGCCACCATAGAGGTTTCCCTGTTTCCAGCGTGTTGATCATAACGATCGTGTTGAGTCAGGGCTTCCGCCTTTTTGATCACTTCAGGGTCGTAGTCCGGTTGAAACCAGTAAAGTGCATAATCTCTTTTTTCGGATAATTGCGCCATACCAAAATAATTCAGAAACGCGTTGTTCCCGCCATGTCCGTTTATAATGATTATTTTCTTAAAACCGTTCCGACTAAGTTCATTGAGTGTTTCCTGAAGTACTTTCCAGATAATCTCGGGTGAATAAGCAATCGTTCCCGGCTGATGACGCGCTTCGTTTATCTGGCTGAAATAATACCATGGAAAAACTACCGTGTATTCTTTCTCGGCTGCTCGGAGCGCAATTTCTCTCGCCGTATACAAATCTGTTCCGACCGGCATATGTGGACCGTGTTTTTCAAAAACGCCGATGGGTAAAATAATGGTTTTGGAGCTTTTTTCAACTGCTGAAATAAATTCTGGAGCCGAAAGCTCTTCCATTTTAATAGACAAACTCTGTGCTTGTATGCTGAAAACAATCAACAATGCAACCAGTGGTAAAAGGTATTTCATAGGAATAGGTTTAGGCATTATTTCAACTTAATAACTTCTTCACCATTTCTGAAATGGCCCGTCCTTCTGCCTTTCCTGCCAGCTGACGGGTAGCGACTCCCATCACCTTTCCCATCTCCTTCATGGATTGGGCACCGGTCTCAGAAATGATCGACTTCACGGTCGACTCCAATTCTTCCGGTGAAAGTTGCTGAGGAAGAAATTCCTGAATAACACGCAACTGCGCCAATTCGTCAGAAGCCAGGTCTGCTCTTCCCTGTGCGGTATAAATTTCCGCACTGTCTTTGCGTTGTTTCACCATTTTTTGCAGAATTGCCGTTGCTGCTTCGTCCGAAAGCTCATCAGATGCACCTTTAGCCGTTTTGGCTTCTAAAAATTCTTTTTTCACGCCCCTCAGTGCTTCCAAACGCACTTTATCTCTGGCGAGCATTGCTTTTTTTATTTCGTCGCTAATTGTATCGAACAGGTTCATAATGTTTAACTATTTAAATGTTTAAAGTTCAAGGTTCAACGTCGAGGCTTGCCTTGTGCTCTCCGCTAATCAAACAACGATGTTGCTGAGCGGGTTTCTGTCTTGAATAATCGAGGATTGAAATCCCGGTCGCGCTTAAATACCGGTGTTTTCTCAAGTGCCTCCAACACCTTATCATCGTCGAGTTCGTCCATAGTAAGGATAAAGGGTTCAAATTTATAATTGGCGGTAGAAAGCATTTTCAATCCCAATGTCCCGTAATACTTATCGATGAGTTTCTGTTCATCCTCCTCCTCTTGCCTTCGTTGATCTTCTTTAATTTTTCTTTCCAACTCTTCCGCTTTCGTTTGCGCTTTGTGCTGCTCTTCAATTCCGGGAACATCCATAATGGAAAAACCGGTTGCCAGTAATGTTACTTTGACCTCTTCCTCCAAATCCTTTTCCACGGCAGCCCCCCAAATAACCTCGATCTCGTGGCCGAATTTCGACATAAAGTCGTGCAGGGCGTTCATCTCTTCCATCATAAGCGGATTTTCCTCGCCAAAAGAGAGGTTGATCAAGATCTTCTTTGCACTGAAAACATCGTTGTTATTGAGCAACGGAGAATTTATGGCATCTTCGATAGCCCTGTTCACACGATCCTTTCCCGAACCAATGCCGCGACTCATAATAGCTACACCACCGTCTTTCAAAGTGGTTTCCACGTCGGCAAAGTCAAGATTTACGTGTCCATGTATAGTGATGATCTCTGCAATGCTCTTGGCGGCGGTTGCCAGCGTATCATCGGCCCGGGCAAAAGCATTCAGCATCGTCAGGTCGTGATAGATATCCCGTAAACGCTCGTTGTTGATCACAAGCAACGCATCCACATTGGCAGCAATCTGTTCTACACCTTTCAATGCTTGTACAATCTTACGCTGTCCTTCAAAAACGAAAGGAATGGTAACGATTCCCACTGTGAGAATACCCATATCCTTAGCTATGCGTGCCACAACGGGAGCAGCCCCGGTTCCGGTTCCTCCGCCCATTCCAGCTGTAATGAACGCCATACGGGTACCGTCACTCAGCAAATCCTGAATCAGGTCGATACTCTCTTCTGCAGCCCGTCGGGCCACATCGGGTTTGTTCCCTGCACCCAACCCTCCTGTGGTATGTTCGCCCAGCTGTATTTTCACAGGCACAGGTGAACTCAACAAGGCTTGGTTATCGGTATTGCAAAGTGCGAAGGAAACATCGTGTATCCCTTCTTTAAACATGTGGTTTACTGCATTTCCGCCACCACCACCCACCCCAATAACTTTAATAATCGCTTCGGTACGGCTGTTTATTTGAAAATCTAGTATATCGGTATCCATTGTTGGAAATATTTTTTTTCATTCACTGATCATCGTCTTCTTCCTCAAACATAGTAGAAAACATATTTTTCATTTTTCCGCCTATGTTGATGGATTTCTCTTTTTTACCCTTGCTTTCCTTCTCTTTTTGCTCTTTGCCTTTGTCTCCCTTGTCCCGGTCTCCAAAGAAATTACTCCAAACCGATCCTTTCGACTTTTGGTCCGAGGATTCCTCATCTTCGAATTCTTCAACCGTTTTCTCGCAATTTTCACTAGCAAGCAAAAGCATTCCCAACGCTGAAGTTAGGGCAGGATCATTGGCAAACTCCGGCGTGTTATTTACCAGGGTCTTCCGTGAAGATGCCTTGCGGACAGGTAAATCGAGCTGCTGACTCAAATACTCTTCCAGATTTCTCAGTTGCGACGCACCACCTGTGATAACAAGCCCTGCACCCAGCTGGTCCTGATATCCGGAAAGTCGGATCTGTTCCCTGATGTTGGCTGTAATCTCATCAAGACGCATCACAATAACCTTGTTCAACTCTACCAGGTCGATATCGGGTTTTGATGAAAAGGGTGAAGAGAAAAGCGAACTTTCATTATTTTCCCGGGCTTTGCCGAATTTTATCTTGTATTGTTCCGCATCGCTTTCCACAAAATTGAGTTCCGCAATATCCCGGGTTATGCTTCTCCCGCCAAAGGGTATGGTCACCATACGGCGCAAAAGGCCTCCTTTATATATGGATAACGTAGTCGTTCCGGCACCAAAATCGACAAATGCGCACCCCAACTCTTTTTCCTCCTCGGTAAGAACTATAGCTGCGGCAGCAAGCGGGCCAACGATGTATCCGGCAATTTGCAGGTGTCCTTTATCAACGATGGTTTTCTCGATGTTCGATACCAGGTTGGGACGACCCACCACAATCTGGTATTCTGCCTCTACCATGGAGCAGGTTACCCCAACCGGGTTTTTTTCCGGCTTGTCGTCCAAAAAATACTCCACATCCCCAATAGCGTATTTTCGCTGCATATCGGGCTTGTACTTTTCGGCCGCATTCCGGAGTTGTTCCACCACCTCTTCGGTAACGATGCCGGAAGAAGAGAGTTGCTTCATCTCCCGGATTACTTCCGTGTGCACCGATTGTCCTCCCAGGGAGACATACACTTTCCCGATTTTCCTTCCCAACGCATTCTCGAGCATGCTTATCAGTTTCCTTACGATTGCCCCGGCTTTATCAATGTTATAAATTGTCCCCCGACGGATACTGTTCTCCGACGGTAAAGACACACACTCCAAAACGGAAATAACGTTGCTTTCGTTTTTACGCCCGATAATGCCGGTAATTTTGGAAGTTCCTAAATCGATGGCAGCTATAAATCCTGATTGAGTCATATATTTTATTTCTTTGTACAAACCACTTGGTTATCGTATTTCAAACTTATTTCTGAATACCTGTTCCAACCTACCACATTCAACCCTTTCTCGATGAACAAGGCAAACCGGGCAAACTTTTCGGGATAGTTATCTAATTTCCCAAAGGCGATCCTGAAATCTCCGGCACGAGGAATCAAATCCACGTCTTTGTTGGGCTTAACCACAATTTGATCGATCCATGCGCTCCATTCGGGATTTTCGTTCAGAAACGCAGCAAAGTCGTAAAGCTCGTTCTGGGCAAATTCTTCATCAATAGCTCCGGTAGCCAAGGGAACATACACCGTAGAATTTGGCGAGACGGGCATCCGTTCCCGATTATCATCGATATAAAAGCTCCCCTTTGTGTCGGAGATAATCCTCAGAACCGGTTCGCGTTGATAAATGTTCGCAATAATTGTTCCATTTTGCGTGGTAAACACTTCCGCCGATTTTACCAACCGGTTGGTCAGTATCGTATCCAAAATTTCCAGCGTATTGATTTCGTCCATAGTTTTACCTACCGGATAAACTTTTTTTCTTTTCAGCAAAACCTCGATGTCTTTTTGATGGATGAACTGAGTGTGCAAGCTGTCTTTTACAATGACTTCAAATTTATTGCACACCTCGTTTCTGGATGAATCATTGAAGTAAATAGCCGAAAAAATAAGATAACCGGTTACCAACAACGCAATCAATATGATGAAAAACTTTTTCATTTACGCAAAGATACAAATTGTATCGGATTTATTTTCCGATACTTTTTTTTTCTAACAATTGTTTAATCGCGGGCAATAAGTGCTCTATATCTCCTGCACCCAATGTAACCAAAACGTCCAACTCTTTGTTTTCCAAGAAATCGAGCAGTTCGGCTTTTTTCAAAAGCACCTTTTCCTTCGATGTGATTCTATCAAAGATAACCCCCGAAGTGATTCCCGGTATGGGTTCTTCCCGTGCCGGATAAATATCCAGCAGGATCACATCGTCGAGCAACGAGAGGCTTTGAGCAAAATCATCGGCAAAGTCGCGCGTACGCGTATAAAGGTGGGGTTGAAAAACACCGGTAACTTTCCGGTCGGGATACAATTGCCTGATAGAGCGGATGGATGCTGTCAACTCTTGTGGATGGTGCGCATAATCATCGATAAAAACGAGGTTGGGAGTTTTCAATTGAAAATCGAACCGGCGCTTCGCCCCCCCGAAAGTTTTCATTGCCGCACGTACCTCATCGGGATTAACACCGCTCAATACAGCTGCAGCTATTGCAGCTACCGCGTTTTCGATGTTCACCTTCACAGGCACACCCAGCTGTATACCGGTAATCCGGCTATTGGGCGACACAAAGTCGAACGTAATTTCCCCGTTGCCGATGCGGATATTTTCAGCATGAAAATCGCCTTCTGATTCGGAATAGGTAAAGACTGTCACCGTTGCATCCGTTCTTGGAGTTAGCGGTGCATCTTTCTTTAGGATCAGGTATCCGTTCTTCCGGATAAGTGATGTGAAATGTTCAAAACTTTCGCGGTAGGCCTCCGGCGTCCCGTAAATATCCAGGTGGTCGGGATCGGCCGAGGTAATAACCGCAATCCAGGGTTGCAGCCAATGAAAAGAACGGTCATACTCATCTGCTTCGGCAACAGTAATGCGACTTTTATCCGACAGCAGCAGGTTGGTGCCGTAATTTTTAAGGATTCCACCCAGAAATGCGTTGCAATCTACTCCCGATTGCCGCAACAGGTGAGCTGTCATGCTTGACACCGTCGTCTTCCCGTGTGTCCCTGCCACACAAACTGCGTCGCTCGTCTTGGTTACCTCACCAAGGAGTTGGGCACGTTTCATTATCGTAAAACCGCTTTGCCGGAAAAACTGCAATTCACTGTGCGATGCCGGTACTGCGGGAGTATAGACTACAAGTGTCTTTTCTTTATCGAGAAATTCAGCGGGTACGAGCCGAACATAATCCTCATAATGGACTTTCGCTCCTTCGGCGACCAGCGCTTTGGTAAGCGGGGTTTCCATGCGATCGTATCCGGCAACCGATTTTCCCTGCTGTATAAAATACCGGGCAAGGTTACTCATGCCGATACCGCCGATACCGATAAAGTATATTAATTCATAATTCATAATGCATAATTTTTTCTATCTCATCCACGATACGCCGGGCCGAACCTCGTTGCGCCAATTTCAAGATATTCCGGCTCAACTCCTCTAATTTGCTTTCATCTTTTACCAGACTCAAAGCCATATCAAACAAGAGTGCCTTTGCTTCGGCGTCGGCCACCATCATAGCCGCATTTCTTTTCACCAACGCCATGGCGTTCTGTGTCTGGTGATCCTCCGCAACGTTAGGTGACGGGACAAGGATAACCGGTTTTCCCAGCAGAGAGAATTCCGATATGGAACCGGCTCCGGCACGTGAAATCACAAGGTCGGCAACGGAGTAGGCATAATCCATGCGCGAGAGGAAATCGAACAGATACACATTTCCGGGAATTCTTCCCTGCGCCTGCAAGTCAGACATTTCTTTAAAATAGTACTTTCCACATTGCCAGATAACTTGAACATCGGATTTCTGTATATCGGAGCACGATCCGATGATGCTTTCGTTAAGCGTTCGCGCACCCAGACTGCCACCCACCAGGAGTATTGTTTTCCTTTCAGGGTTTAAGCCGAAGTACGTATATCCTTTCTGCCTGTTTTCCTCGGAAACGACTAAATCCTGTCGCGTAGGATTGCCGGTGAGCACAATTTTTTCTTTCGGAAAGAACCGTTCCATACCTTCGTACGCCACACAGATTTTGGCCGCTTTCTGCGCCAGCATCTTATTGGTTACTCCGGCATATGAATTCTGTTCCTGCAAAACTGTCGGAACACCTTTTGCAGCCGCCGCCCGGAGGGTGGGCCCGCTGGCATAGCCGCCTACTCCCACAGCGATATCGGGTTTGAACGAGGCAACAATGGCTCTAGCCTTTCGCATACTCTTCAATAATTTCACGGCTACCGAAACATTTTTCAGCAGATTTTTCCGGTCGAAACCGGCTACGGGAAGTCCGACAATGGTGTATCCTGCAGCTGGAACACGCTCCATTTCCATCCGGTTTTCCGCACCGACGAAAAGGATTTCGGCGTCGCTCCACCGTTCCTTTATAGCGTTAGCGATGGAGATAGCGGGAAAAATATGTCCGCCGGTACCACCGCCGCTAATGATTACCCGTAGGGGCTTTAATGCTGACATCATACCTGAATAATTTCAAATTCCACTTTTTCTTCCAATTTATCTATGGTTTCCACAGCGTTCTTTTTATCTTTTCTCTCATCAGGCTGATCTGTTTCATCGATGGTCACCTCTCCTTTCTTCTTTCCGATTCCAAACCTGTCTGCACTTAAAATCAACCCGAAGTAAGCGCAAGTGATGAGCAGTGACGTCCCTCCCCGGCTGATGAGCGGCAACGGCTGGCCGGTTACCGGGATCAAATTCACAGCCACAGCCATGTTAATAAACGCCTGCATCGATAACATGAGTGCCGAGCCCAGAACAAGATATTTCGGAAAAAGTTTCTGGGTTTTCCGGGCGATCATTCCCGCCCGGATCAGGATGATGATGTAGAGCAGCAGCACAAAAATTCCACCGGCAATGCCCATCTCCTCGATGATTATCGCATAAATAAAATCGGAATAAGCCTGGGGAAGAAAATCACGCTCTGTACTGTTGCCCGGGAACTTGCCTAAAACTCCTCCGTTGGCAATGGCTATTTTAGCATGTGCCACCTGATAGTTCTCGTCGGTAATGGTGTAGTATGTCTCTTCCGATTCTTCCTTGTGGCTGCCAAATTCTGCAATCCGGTTTTGCCAGGTACCTACACGGCTTAACGCGCCGGAATCGGTCCAATCGGCGGGAATCACTTTCAGCAACACAATGAAGAGTACGAGAAAGGCTATCCCTGCTCCGCCCACTTTTAGCAATCTTGCCAACTTTACATTTCCGATAAACATCAGCAAAAAACAAACTACAAAGAGCAGCGCTGCCGTCGACAAATTATCCATTGCAATAATGCCGCAAACAACAATCATCAACCCGATCATCCACTTGAAGAGCAAGCCGTCGTTCATGCCGTTTTGTTTACTGAGCAGAAACGCTATCGTGCCCATAAGCGATATCTTGGCTATTTCCGACGGTTGAATGGTAAAACCAAAGATAGAGATCCACCGCTCAGCACCGTTTACCGTAGTCCCGATAACCGGTGTGAGCAGGAGTAAGACGATCGAAGCGATAAGCACAAAAATCAGGGAAGAGAAATACCGGTAAGGTATATTGTGAATCAAAACAATGACCCCCACTCCTCCGATCAAAAACATGGTGTGGCGTAAGATGGGGCCCCATTGATTTTGCTGTTTATAAACAATGGTGCTGGTAGCACTGAAGATCTCCACCAGTGATATCACACACAAGATAACAAATACCAACCATATGACTTTATCACCTTTAAAGATTTTCACTCCGAATTTCTCCAACGTGGATTTTGAGTTTTCTAAATCTTCCTGAAAATTTGTCGGATTAATGGCATTCTTTATTTTATCAAGCATAATTCATAATTCATAATTCATAATGCAGAATTCACAATTAGCCTTTAGCAACTTTGAACTTTAAACCTCACAGCCTCCTCACACAATCCTTGAATTGATTACCACGGTCCTCGTAATTCTGGAACAGGTCGAAGCTGGCGCAACAGGGCGACAGCAATACGGTATCCCCTTTTTCTGCCATCCGGTAAGCGGTATCAACAGCATCTTTCATGGAGTTTACCTCTTCTATGTCGGGGACGATCCCGTCGAAGAAAGCACGCAGCTTGCGGTTATCTTTTCCCAGGAATATCAACCCCCTAGCCTTTTGCCTTACCAGCTCTTCAATCTCGGTGTAATCGTTTCCCTTATCGGTACCGCCAAGAATCAGCACAACTTTCGTGCGCATACTCTGAAGTGCGTACCAGCACGAGTTTACGTTGGTAGCCTTGGAGTCATTTATGTATTGCACACCTCGCACCGACGCTACTTTTTCCAAGCGGTGCGGAACGCCTTTAAAGTCAGAAAGAGCCAGGCGTAAATTATCGTCCGAGATATCAAGTAATTTAGCCACAATCCCCGACGCCATAGAGTTATACAAATTATGCATTCCCTGTAACGCCAGCAATTCCAACTCCATATCAAAAACAGTTCCTTTGGTTTGTATATACATTTTATTGCCCTCCGAATAAGCCGCAGCCCGTTGATTATTTTTTTCAGTAAAAGAATATAAATCAGATGCGGGTTTAAGTTTTTCGATTTCCTTTGTCACTACCGGATCGTCTATCCAGTAAATAAAAGAATCTCCCATTTTATGGTTGCGTATGATTCGCATTTTTGCATCCACGTAATTTTGCATATTGTGATCGTACCTATCTAGGTGGTCGGGAGTTATGTTCATCAATACGGCGATATCGGCTTTAAAATCATACACGCCTTCCAGCTGAAAACTACTTAGCTCCAGCACAAAGTAGTCGAAATTCTCTTCCGCCACCTGCCTGGCAAAGCTTTTGCCTATGTTTCCTCCCAGCCCCACGTTTAGTCCTGCCGATTTCAGGATGTGATAAATAAGGCTTGCCGTAGTGGTTTTACCGTTGCTCCCGGTAATACAGATCATCTTGGCGTGGGTATACCTTCCGGCAAACTCAATTTCGGATATCACCCGGATTCCTTTTGAAATAATTTTCTGCATCAAGGGTATGGTATCGGGAATGCCCGGGCTCTTTACTATCTCGCTCGCAGAGAGGATGCTCTCCTCTGTGTGGCCGCCTTCTTCAAAATCAATTCCGTAGTCGACAAGCGTTTTCCGGTGTTCCCCCTTAAGCATTCCAGAATCAGAAAGGAAAACCCGGATTCCTTTCGCCTTAGCAAGAATGGCAGAACCTACTCCCGATTCGCCACCACCCAATATTATTAATTCATAATTCATAATATATGATTTACTACCTCATCTTCAACGTTGCTACGGCTATTACCGCCAGAATCATTCCTATAAGCCAGAATCGCGAAACGATCTTGGGTTCGGTGATCGGGATCAGCGGTTTCTGAATCAGGGCATCGATCCCGGCATTTCCTGCTTTCTGAAAATGGTGATGCAGGGGCGACATTTTAAACACCCGTTTCCCGATACCCGATCTTTTTTTTGTATATTTAAAGTAAGTGACCTGCAGAATTACAGAGAGGGCTTCTACAAAAAACACCCCGCACAAGATAGGAAGCAGCATCTCCTTATGGATAAGCACGGCAAAAACCCCGATAATCCCGCCTAACGTCAGGCTACCCGTATCGCCCATAAAAACCTGGGCGGGATAGGCGTTGTACCAGAGAAAACCGACAGTAGCCCCCACAAATGCAGCGGCAAAAACCATCAGTTCATCCCCTCCGGGGATGTACATGATGTTCAGGTATGAAGCAAAGTCGACACGCCCGGACACGTATGCCAGGACTCCCAGCGCCACACCGATGACCGCTGACGATCCGGAGGCTAGGCCATCCAGTCCGTCCGTCAAGTTCGCACTGTTTGAAACTGCCGTAACAATCAGAATTACAGAAAGCACAAAGACAACCCAGACCGCTTCATCGGCAAAATCGCCCATCCACGAAACGAGCCAGCGATAATCAAAATTATTGTTTTTCACAAAAGGGATGGTCGTTTTTGTGGTCTTGACATTCTGATCTTTATACTGCACCTGTTCAATGACATTATTCACCCGGATTTCGGTGTTCTCACGCGCAACGATATCGGGGCTCCAGTACATCATCAAGCCTACAATCAAACCCAAACCGACTTGTGCCACGACTTTGATTTTTCCTTTCAGCCCTTCCTTGTCTTTTTTAAATACCTTGATATAATCATCGGCAAAGCCTAAAGCACCCAACCAGATCGTGCTTATTATCATTATAATGATATAGATATTCTCTAATTTACCCATTAGCAATATCGACACCAAAATAGAGAGGATAATGATAACACCACCCATAGTTGGCGTTCCCCGCTTGCTGTATTGTCCTTCCAGGTCAAGGTTGCGAATGGTTTCCCCTATCTGCTTCTTTTGTAGTTTACGAATGATCCTGGCACCGACAATTACCGAGAAAAGCAACGAAACAAGGGCGGCGAGTGCTGCCCGGAACGTAACAAACTGAAACATTCCCGCTCCGGGGAAGTCAAGTTTGTCCAAATATTGAAATAGATAGTACAGCATATTTAGTTATGAGTTATGGTGACGTGTGGAATATTTTTTCCAACTCTTCTTTATCGTCAAAATGATACTTCACGCCTTTAATTTCCTGGTAGTCTTCGTGTCCTTTTCCGGCAACGAGAATAATATCACCTGGCTTGGCCAGTGCACAAGCGGTTTTTATCGCTTCACGACGATCCACGATCGAAAGTGCACTGCGGCGTTGCTCATCATCCAAACCGGCTACCATGTCGTCAATGATATCCTGCGGCTCTTCGAACCGGGGATTATCGGAGGTCAGGATTACCCGGTTGCTCAACTCCACCGCTTCACGCGCCATTAACGGACGTTTGGTCCTGTCTCGGTTACCGCCGCATCCTACTACCGTTATTATATTGCCCTTCTGATCCAGCACTTCGTGGATAGCATTGAGAACATTAGTCAAAGCGTCGGGTGTATGGGCATAGTCTACAATGGCGGTAAAATTTCCGGGCGATCGTAATGTCTGGAAACGTCCGGCCACAGGTTTCAAAACGCTTAATATCCTGAGTACCTCCTCCGGTTCTTCTCCCAGCAAAACAGATACACCATAAACCGCCAGCAGGTTATACACATTAAAAACACCCACAAACTGTACAATCAGCTGTTTCCCGTTAATTACTATTTCGGTCCCATCAAAATGTTTCTCGAAAATCCGTGCTTTAAAATCCGCCAATCCTTTTACGGAATAAGTATATCGTTTGGCCTTTGTATTTTGAAGCATCACCCCTCCGTTTTTATCATCCGAGTTGGTAAGGGCAAAAGCGGTTTCGGGCAAAGCGTCGAAAAAAGCTTTTTTCACGTTCCGATACTCCAACATGTTCTTGTGATAATCCAGGTGGTCCTGCGTGAGGTTGGTAAAAATTCCCCCTTCGAAATGCAGTCCGTAGACCCGTTTTTGATGAATGGCATGGGAACTCACTTCCATAAAGGCATATTCGCAACCGGCATCAACCATCTTCCTCAAAAAAGAGTTTAGGGTGATGGGGTCAAGGGTGGTATGCGTGGTGGGGTAACTGTCATCGTTTACACAGTTGGTTACGGTTGAGAGCAAGCCTGCGCCATACCCCAATGTCCGAAACATCCTGTACAGTAATGTAGCGACGGTTGTCTTTCCGTTCGTTCCGGTTACACCAACCAGCTTCAACTGCTCCGATGGGTTCCCGTACCAGACAGAAGCGATTTGCGCCAAAGCGACGGCCGAATTTTCGACCTGAACGTACGTAACTCTCGAAAAATACTCTTCAAACATCGGCTTATCATACACCACGACCAACACATCCTGTTCTATCGCCTTGGCAATATAATCGTGTCCATCGGTATTGATACCCTCCACTGCGATAAAAAGCGAACCTTTTTGCACCTGGCGGGAATCGGAAGTGATACTTTCAACTTCCACATTCTCTTCCCCGTGAATTGCCACGATTTTACACCTTTCTGTAAGTTGACTCAGTTTCATATTAATATCTGTTTTTTACCGCAACGTTATGCTAATGGTTGTACCTCTAATCAGTTTGCTCTCCGGAGTGAACGATTGCGAAACCACTTTCCCCGAGCCGGTCAGATTGACCCTTAATCCTGATTTTTCGAGCAGGTAAACCGCATCTTTTGCACCCATGCCCAACACATTTGGCACCGAATTCTTATTTATCGCCAATGCCTGTGGATGATAAGCAACGCTGTCGTATTTTACTTTCACCCAGTCGGAAGCGGAATCCGAAACGGAAGATTTGAAATTCAGCATCGACAGTACCGCCTGACTGTTTCCCCAGCTTCCGCTTTTAATAGCCGGCATTTTCTGCAGGGCAGAATCTATCCGTGCTTGTTCAGGGGCAAGCTGAGTCCGCTTAACATACGTCTGCTCCGCGATATTTTTGAAAACCATACCTGCTTGTCCTCCGCCTGACGGAACTCCTCGAGGTTTTCTGATACCTACGAAACACGTATAGGTTGGGTCGTCTGCGGGGAAGTATCCGCAGAACGAAACGTAATAATCGCTGTATCCGCCACCACTGGCTATTTGTGCTGTTCCCGTTTTTCCTGCAATAGGGAAATAGTCCGATTTCACAACTTTCGCCGTCCCGTTCTCAATAACCCCTACCAGCATATCCTGGATTTGGATCAGGGTGCTATCTTTACACATCTTTTCGTTCACCACTTCCGCCTTATACTCTTCCACCACTTTTCCGTCTTTCAACAATGTTTTAGCAATAAACGGCTTGATCATTTTTCCACCGTTGGCAATACCGTTGTAGAACATCAGCATATAGATGGGTGGAACTTTGGATTCATAACCGAAAGACATCCACGGCAGTGTGGTTTTGGACCAGTAATTTACCTTATCATCGGGAAAACGAATGGATGATGTTCCTTCAATTCCGTTCAACGGGACATCCCAGGTGAGTTTTTTTCGTAAGCCTATCCTGTCAATGCCTTTTACAAATTTTGCCGGATCATCACCGTATGCTTTAAGTACAATTTTACTCATCACCACGTTTGAAGAGACTTCTATCCCTTCCTTTACCGTAAGGTATCCCCGGTCACGGCCCTGTCGCCAATAGTGGTCACGCACCCACTTTCCGTTGTACTGATACAGTCCGTTGCCCACATGAAAGGAGTCGGCAGGAGTTATCAATCCGTCATCGATTGCCACCATGACCGTTACGGTCTTGAAGGTAGATCCCGGTTCGTTCATGTAGGAAAAAGCATTGGGATTACCCTCACCATAGTTCCCGTTACTCATCCGGTCCAAGTTGGCAATCCCCTTAATTTCACCTGTTTTGGTTTCCATAATAATTGCCGTCCCCGATTCAGCCGCCGTCTCTTCAAGCTTTGCCCGGAGCGCACGCTCCGTCACATCCTGAATATCGGCATCGAGCGTAGTTACGATATCGTATCCGTCTTTAGCGGCAATCTCCTCTATATCGGTCCAGCGGCCCTGTATTTTTTGTCGGCTTTTCACCCCTTCAATCCCCCTCAACAGGGAGTCGTATTTTAATTCCAGTCCGCTTGCTCCCCCTTTCTCAAGGTCTTTGTATACGTTTCCAACCGTTCTGTTGGCGAGGTTCCCGAAGGGGCGTTTCCGCGCATTTTTTTCCTCGGCAATTAGTCCGCTGCGGTTGGAACGCTGGTTGAGGAACGGATAGGTACGAATCTCTTTCAAGTCAACGTAGGAGATGTCAGGACGAAGGATACGCACATAGCGCGACCTCAGCGCGACCTTCTTCTCACTGCCTTTTGTGGCATTCTCCTGCAGTTGCCGCTCTTCCTTTTCGCGTAGTTTCCATCCGTTCAGGATAATGTTTCTGTATTGCGAGGCCGTTCTGTCGGGAAACTTTTTAGCGAGGGCTACCGAAAGGTCACCAACATACTTCATCAACGTATCTTTTCTCATCCCCTCTGCCCAGAAATCCATGTACACACTGTACAAAGGCTCACTGGTAGCCAGAAGCTTCCCATCATAAGTATAGATATTTCCTCGCTTAGGAAGAATGACGCGGTCTTTGATAATGGTTTCTCTTTCCCCTACTTCCCGCCACTTCTTTCCTTCCGCCGTAAAAACGATCTTTCCTGCAGAGAAAATAATCATTAGCCCAACTCCCAGAAGGAGGAATACAATTAAGCCGTAACGATTTAAAATCCTCTTTTTGTTTTCGTCGGTTTTCTTTCCCATTTCATTTTTTCCCTTTCTGAATGCGATAAACCGGTTGGTTATTTATTTTCAACTCTAAACCCGACTCTTCCACCCTTTTTTCGATTTGTCCCTGGCGGCTGGCTTCAGTCAAGTCGGATGAAATGTCTAGCGACTCATACTTAGCGTCCTTCAACTCAACTTTCAGGCGCTCCATCTCTGCTATACGCTGCAAAACCGTGTACCGGTGGCTGATGAACAAAATCATAATGACAACCAAAACCAAAATAAATGTAAGGTTCCTGACGAAAAAGTTCTCCGTCAACACATTTCCACCGAAAACGTGTACGAATGATTTTCTTATGTTGTCTAGCTTCACTTTCATCACTTTGTGAGGTGCAAACTCCCTCCATTATATTTTCTCTGCAATTCGCAGTTTGGCACTTCTCGAACGCGGATTGTCCACCTGCTCTTGTTCCGTTGGAACAATCACTTTCCTGTTGATCAATTCAAACGGGGTTTCCCTGTTACCGTAAAAATCCTTGATGATATGCCCCTCGAAATTTCCGGCCTTAAAGAAATTCTTCACTAACCGGTCCTCCAGCGAATGGTAGGAAATGACACTGAATCGCCCACCGGATTTCAGCATCTCCAGTCCCTGGATCAACATTTTCTCCAGCGCTTCCAGCTCATCATTCACCTCAATACGCAACGCCTGAAAAGCCTGAGCCAGGGTTTTATTTTCTTTTTCTCGAAAAGCGAACGGCTTCATAATCTCCAGGAAATCAGAAACAGTACCGATCTTTTTCGACCGGCGATAAGCAGAAACGGCCGTTGCAATCTTCCGCGCACTTTTCAATTCCCCGTAAAAGAAAAAAATATCCGACAACTTCTCTTCCGAATATTCATTCAAAACATCAGCGGCTGTTTTTCTGGACAGCCGGTTCATCCGCATATCCAGATCTCCCGGCAACCGAAAGGAAAATCCACGATCCGAATCGTCAAAATGATGCGACGACACCCCTAAATCGGCAAGAATTCCATCCACCTCATCTATCCGGTGATAGCGCAGAAAATTCTTCAAAAATCGAAAATTACTTTTTACGAATGTGAAACGCGGGTCCGGGATATGGTTTTGGTATGCATCTTCATCCTGGTCAAAGGCAAGCAGTCTGCCATTCTTTCCCAACCGCTTCAATATTTCTTTCGAGTGCCCACCTCCTCCAAATGTCACGTCAACATAAACCCCATCGGGACGGATATTCAACCCGCCTACACTTTCTTGAAGCAATGCCGGTATGTGGTATATTTTTAAATTCATGGACACATCAGGACATCAGCTCTTGCAACCTTTCTGAAAACTCATCGGGATCAACCAACGGCTTTTCGAGTTTTTCTTTCGCCCATATCTCAATAGTATTATCCACACCCAGAAAACGAACTTCAGATTCGATACCCACCAGCACCATATAGCGCTTAGGGATTAAAATTCGCCCGCTTGCATCCATTTCAATCCGTTCGGCGTCGAGCACAAACTGACGGAAAACCTGCTGTTGCTCCTTGTTCCACTTGTTGAGCCGGCTCCTGAGTGTTTCGATCTCGTTTTCCCAGACTGTACCGGGATAAAGTACCAAACAATCCTGAAAAATATCCTTGCGAAGCACCAAAAACTCTTCTTCTGCACCCTGCAGACGCTTACGAAAAACTGCCGGCACAAATATCCGCCCCTTCGCATCGGTTTTTGCTTCAATATTTCCCAGGAATTGCAACACTATATTCTTAATTCTATGATTTTTGCGGTAAAATTACAAAATAAATCCACTTTCCCCCACTTTTCCACACATTATTTTTAATAAAGTTATCAACAAGTTCTTTAAATGCTGATTAGATGCAACTTACACACTATTTAATCCCATAAAATAGTGTAGAATATTTCTACCGTTTTAAATAAATGAGATCTGCTTGTCCTTTATTCTTAATTATTTTGTATTTTTGTAAGTCCGTAGGAAAGTCATTATGTCGGAAAAAACTGATTTCAAATTAGATATCGATGGTGTTTTGCAGGCTAAAGCAAAAAAACACTACAAGAAAATCCCCAAATTTGTCGTTAATTATTTAAAGCGCACCATTCATCAGGATGAATTAAATGCGATCATCGAGCGTAACCGGGATAAGCAGGGTGTTGATTTTATGCTCGCCCTGGTGGATAAAGAGTTTAAAGTCAACCTAAAAATCCACGGGGAAGAAAATATTCCCGCGGAGGGAAAATTTGTTTTTGCTTCCAATCACCCGCTGGGTGGCCTGGACGGGATTTGCCTATCGGCTTATTTAGGGGAAAAATATAAGGGGAAAATCAAATACCTGGTTAACGATGTTTTGTTAAACATCAGGAACCTCGAATCCATTTTTGTTCCGGTCAACAAATATGGTTCACAGGCCAAACTATCGGCCGCTGCCATAAACGAAGCCTACACGTCAGACAACCAAATCATTACCTTCCCCGCCGGATTGTGTTCCCGAAAACAGAACGGACGGATAAAGGATCTGGAATGGATGAAAAACTTTGTCGTAAAAGCTATTGAACACAAAAGGGATATTATCCCCGTCCATTTCGACGCGAAAAACTCAGACTTCTTTTATAATTTTGCCAATATCCGCAAATCATTGGGACTAAAATTCAATATAGAACTTATATACCTGCCAGGCGAAATGTTCAAGAACAAAGGTCAAACATTCCACATCACTTTTGGAGAACCCATACCCTGGCAATCGTTGAATAAATCAAAAAGCCACCTGCAATGGGCGGAAGAGATAAAAACCGTTGTTTACAATTTACCCCAAAAAAGAGATTAATTAAGTATGGAAAAAATAATCGATCCGATTGATAAAGCCCTCATAAAAAACGAACTAACCGTAGGAAAAAGAATACGATCCACCAACAAGGCCAACAACGAAATTTACATCTTCACTGCCCACGATTCGCCTAATCTCATGAGGGAAGTGGGGCGGCTACGTGAAATTGCTTTCCGTCACTATGGAGGAGGAACCGGACTAGAAGCCGATATCGACAAATACGACCTTATGGAGCATCCGTATCATCAACTTATTGTCTGGGATCCGGAAAAGGAAGAGATTCTAGGCGGATACCGCTTCATTATGGGTAAAAAAGTAGATTTTGATGAGAAGGGTAAGCCGATGCTCGCCACCGCTCATTTATTAAACTTCTCCGATGATTTCCTGCAAAACTACTTGCCGTACACCGTAGAATTAGGCCGATCGTTCGTCTCTCTCGAGTATCAATCTACCTTACACAGCCGCAAAGGCATCTTTGCACTTGATAATCTTTGGGACGGCCTGGGCGCACTCACGGTAATTGATCCTTCAATGAGGTATTTTTTCGGAAAAGTAACCATGTACGGGACCTATAACAAAGAAGCCCGCAACATGATCTTGTATTTTATGCACCTGCATTTTCCCGACCCGGACAAACTAGTCACCCCAATCAGCCAACTTGTCACCAATACCGATACAGGCAAGATGAAACACCTGTTTAAAGGGAAAAACTTCAAGGAAGACTACAAGGTTCTGAACCGGGAAGTCCGCAGCTTCGGGTTAAACATTCCACCGCTCATCAATGCCTACATGGGATTGTCACCCACCATGCGTTTCTTCGGAACTTCCATAAACGACGAATTCGGAGACGTGGAAGAATCAGGTATTCTTATCGAGATCAACCAGATCCTCGAAGAGAAAAAACAACGTCATATTGAATCCTATATAAAATCCAACCCAAGCAAACGATTCCTTATCGGATTACGGAGAGCCATTTCCGGAAAAAGCAAAAACCTGATCAAAAAATCCAAAAACAAAAAGTGAAAACCTCCGTCTTTTTCCTACCATAAGGCACTCGTTCAAAAACCGTAAATTACTGATAGTTTATTTTTTACACTTAAAAATGCAATCGTTTGCACAGGTAAACAGAGTTAAAAGACTGTTTTATCTGTGCATTTTTTTGCTTTAACCTTACTTTTGTGTCAAGAGTGGAAATTAATATGAATAAATGAGAACACATTTGCCGTCATTTACTTATAATTAATGTAATTCTGCGAAAAAAGTAGAGAGTAGAAAAGTATAAATCAGTTAATCTTACAACGTTAACAAACATGCATGTAAATTTAAAAAAAAGCAGGAAAGCGTTCTTGATGACAGTGTTGTCGAGCATGCTAATGATTTTATCGGTCAGTGCTCAAACGGGCTCTGCGATAAACGTAAGGGGAACAGTAACGGATGCTGCAGGCGAACCGATCATCGGAGCCAATATCCTGATTCAGGGAACCTCAACGGGAACAGTTTCCGATTATGACGGAAACTTCACCCTTCAGGCACCCGCAGACGGAGTATTGGAGATCAGCTATATAGGCTACAGATCACAATCGATTTCCATCAACAACAGGACAACAATACCTATCGTTATGGAAGAAGACGCCGAACTGCTGGACGAGGTAGTGGTGGTTGGTTATGGCTCGCTGAGCAAAAAAGAGCTATCCAGCTCAATCGTGCAGGTAAACAAAGAGGATTTTCAACAAGGAGCGGTCAGCAATCCAATGGAGTTACTGACAGGAAAAGTAGCCGGGCTGAATGTGAATAACACCGAATCGGCAAATCCAAACTCGGGTTCATCACTGCAGATCCGCGGAGCCACCTCAATTTCCGCATCGAACGATCCGCTCATTGTGATTGATGGCGTTACCGGTGGGAACATACGGAACCTCTCTTCGCAGGATATTGAATCGATGACCGTGCTGAAAGATGCAGCATCTGCCGCCATCTATGGCACGCGCGGTGCGAATGGCGTTATCCTGATTACCACAAAGAAAGGTGCCGCAGCACCCGGGAAAGCACAGGTTACTTATGACAGCTGGATAGGTGTAAATCTGGCACATACACCCAGGGCCGTACTAACACCGGAAGAGTTTCGCCGATCACGTCGTGGAACAGACTATGGAGATAATACTGTTTGGTACGACTTACTTAAAAGAGATTTCTCTTACGACAACAACCAATATCTTTCGATTAACGGGAGTACAAATCAAGGACATTATGGTGCTTCCTTCAACTACAAGAAAGCAACCGGAATTGACATCATATCTGCTCGCGAGGAGTTTGCCGGGCGCTTTACCTTGGAACAGAGAATGCTTGAGAATAGACTTCAGCTAAACGGATCACTCAATGCACGAAGGGTCAATGAAGACTGGGGAAATACTGGGATGTTTGATACTGCACTTAACATGAATCCCACCATGCCGGTATACAATGAAGACGGCACCTATTACCAGCCCACATCTCCCACGGGTGCACGCAACCCGGTGGCAGAAATGAAAGAGATTGACAACAACGGTCAGCGTCTTTATGTGCTGGGGACTGCTGAAGCGAAGCTCAATCTTATTCAGCAACAGAACCAACTGTTGAACACCTCTCTGAGCTATTCATTACATTATGACGACCTGAAACAACAATATTATACTCCCTCCAGTTCAGGCGAGTCTTTCTGGGGCGGATACAAAGGCAGAGCCAACGTTCAATATCAAAAATGGTATACGAACCGTCTTGAGTGGCTTTTAAACTACTCGCTCGACTTAAGCGACCACAGTTTCAAGGCTGTTGCGGGTTACTCATACGAAGAATCTCATTGGGAACGACTTCAGGCATCAAACAACGATTTTACTTTCGACAATATTAAGTGGCATGACCTGGGTAGTGGGAGTTTTCTTGCTGATGGAAAAGCAAGTATGGGTACGGGAGCGTCACTCTCTAAACTGATTGGTGTTTTCGGGCGAGTGAACTATAACTGGAAGAACCTGGTTATGGCCACCCTCTCTCTGCGTCATGAAGGTTCCACAAAATTTGGGAAAGACCACAAATGGGGCTCTTTTCCTTCAGCTTCAATTGCTTGGGAGTTGGCCAACATGAGTTTTATGGAGTCCAACTCTGATTGGATCCAAAGTCTAAAGCCAAGAATCTCTTATGGTGTCACCGGTCGTTCTGATTTTGGAGCATATCAGTCACTGGCCACTTACAGCACAAAAGCCCAATATTTTATTGACGGAGAATGGGTAAAAGGATATGCACCATCCAACAACGCAAACCCGCTGCTGGGATGGGAAAAGAGTATCAGCACGAATATCGGTATTGATTATTCACTATGGAACAGGTTAAGGGGATCAATAGATTATTTCGACCGTCAATCTAAAGACTTACTTTATAACTATACGGCACCCCAGCCACCCTTTGTCTATCCAAACATCCTTGTCAATGTAGGGACAACACAAAACACAGGAGTGGAGTTTGCTCTGGATGTTGACATATTTAAAAATACACCAGTACAATGGAGCTCGGGAATAAATTATTCCTATGGAACAACCAAATTGAAAAAGCTATCAAACGAGATCTATGAAGCCTCTTACTTGGAACTCTATCTAAAACCAGGTGTTGGCACCAGCGAATACTTCTTTCGTGTTCAGGAAGGTGGCAAGATTGGTCAGTTCTATGGTTATGAGTTTGCCGGTATAGAGGATGGGCAGATGATGATTTATGACAACGACAATAACCCCGTAGCTGTTGGAGATGCCAATCCAGAATACAAACGCTACATTGGAAACGGCACTCCATCTAATTTCATTTCTTGGAACAACACACTACGGTACAGGAATTTTGACCTGAACATATTCTTCAGGGGTGCATTCGGTTTCGATATCTTCAATATGGGAACCTATGGCATGGGATTAAAAGGAGCCGGAACGGACAATGTATACCGTACTGCATATACGGAAAATAATGAACTTTCAACCGGTGGAGGTGTAATCTCCTCGTTCTTCCTTGAAAAAGGTGATTACCTGAAACTTGAAAATGTCACCTTGGGTTATAACCTGAAACCCAAGACCAACAAATATTTTGATCATGTGCGCTGCTTCCTTTCGGCAAAGAACCTGGTTACATTTACAAACTATACCGGCAACGATCCTTCCATTGTGAGAGTAAACGGTATTGAACCTGGGGTTGACAGCAACAGCTCCTACCCCACAGCGACACAGGTAAGTGCTGGAATCACACTCAATTTCAAATAAGCAAGCGATTGGATGTATTAATCGATACAAATTGAATCAATATGAAATCTAAAAAAAATTACCTTATAATATTAGCCCTGCTTGGTCTTTCAATGACTGCCTGCTTAGATCTCGATGAAGAGGTGTTTGACAGGGTTGACTCCTCCATCTACTACCAGGATGAGAGCAGTGTGAAGAGTGCTGTTGCTTCCATATATGGGACGGGAGCATTAAGTTACATAGAGTATTTCTGGTATCTGCAGGAGTTTTCAGCAGATCAGGTAGCTTGGCGCACATGGAACGGCGGCCTTTGGGGATGGGATGAAGCAGAGAAATTTGTCCTATCGAGTCACACCTGGACTCCAGACTCAAAAATCATTCGACAAACGTGGGAAACCGCATGGACTACCATCGGGTTATGCAATACTCTTATAGAGGATCTGGAAAGCCTGGATCCTGCCAATCTCAGAATGAGTGAAGAAAAAATGCAGACCTATATCGCTGAAGTACGCACCCTTCGTGCCTGGGCATACTACAATATCTACGAGGTATGGGGAGGGGCCCTACCCCTCAACGTTTCGGCTGGTTCCGAAATACCCGGAAGCGCATCAACCGATTTTGATGAAGGAAGCCAGATCATATTCAACTTTCTGATCGAAGAACTTGACGCAAGTGTGGACAACCTGACAAAAAACTCCGTTAACAGGATGAACCAGGCTGTAAACAGAATTATCAAGGCTCGGCTCCTGTTAAATGCAGAGCTTTTCATCAAACAACCCATGTACGATGAATGTGCCCTGATCAGTCAGGATATACTGAACAACAAGTATGGCGATTATTCGATTGCAGACGACTACAGAACGAACTTCTCTATTGAGAACGTGAACTCCCCAGAGGTGATCATGGCCTTCTCTTTTGAAGTAGGACAACTGAACGGTGGATGGATGCGGAACATGCCCTTCCTACCCTACAATATATGGGATTATTTTGGGGGTACTTACAATCAAAGCGGATGGAACTGTACAATTTTGACACCTTCTTTTGACAATTCGGGTACAGTACTACCCTCAGGCGGCACAACCTCTCCGAAGTCATTCCTGGAAGCTCCCTACAATGACAAACTGGGTGCTGTATATGAAAGATTTGACAATCGTGACATTCGTAAACAAAATTACATGTATGACGAGGGTACAAGCAATTATAAAGGAATGTTCCTAAAGGGTGAAATCAAGGCAAACTATGGCAAAGGTGACCCGCTGAAAGCTGACGCCGACAGAGATGGACAGAATATTGTCTACGTTGATCAGGTAGGCACGTTCCTCGGGAAAGGAAGAGAACTGGAAACAGTGATGTCTCCGCGCTGGGGCGAAGCAACCTCTGGTTTACGATTGGTGAAATACCCCATCTACCCTTCATCAGCTGGAATCGATTTTCAGGATATTGACGAAGTAGAGTTCCGATTGGCTGAAGTGGTCTATATGCTTGCTGAATGTAAAATGCGAACAGGTGATTCCAATGGAGCCAAGGAGCTGGTTAACAGTGTGAGACAGCGTTATTTCTCGGCCTCAGACTGGACAGTTGTGAAGGATCAGCCGGGACCCGGGTTTACTGAATTCGACATGGATTGGATGTTGAGCCAGTGGGGACTGGAGTTCCTATCCGAGGGACGTCGTCGAAGAACTGATTTGCGCCGCTTTGACAAATTCACTCAAGGGCAGTGGTGGTTCTTTGGACGTGTAACAGAAGACGGGAAAGAAATTCCTGCAATAAGAGACAGAAAGTACGAATGGTTCCCTTTACCTTCGTCTGCATTGATGGTCAATCCCGGACTGGTACAAAATCCCAATTATCAATAATCTCAACAGATAAGCAATTATGAAAAAAATAATATACATTTTGCTGCTGCTCCCATTCATCACTCTTTTCAGCGGATGCAATGACCTGGAAGAAATCGTTTTTGAGCATGAGTTACAGCAATTCCCGACAAAAGAAAATGCAATCCTACTGGAAGTGATTATGCCAAAGGGAAGTATTGCTGATGATGAATATTACATCATTGGTGACTTTAATGGGGGAGCAGATGCTATCGGAAATCCAGAATGGCGGTTGGAGAAAACTCCTGAAAACAATGTGAAGTGGGGTATCTACCTGATACCTTCATCGTTTCAAGGGGGTAAAACCCTGGCTGATGGTTTCACCTTTCATGCAAAAAAGCAGGGTAGAGAACGTTCGGTGAAAAATGACACAGTCATCCATACACTGGATGTTGAAATCGGAAGTTTCACTAATGTATGGGTAGATCGTTGGGAGTCCTATTTTGGAGAGCCTGTAAAAGATAGTTACAGTATCTATGTGAATGATCAAACTGGATGGGACGAACTGGCATTGTATGTGTGGGGTGATCTGGAAGTTGCCGGATGGCCGGGAATCTTGCCTACCGGAAGTGAAGAGATCAATGGCGTTACCTACACCGTATTTGATATGGGCAAAGATGCTAAAGATGCAACATTGAATTTCATTTTCAATAACAACAACAATGGGAAGCAGTTCGATGCGATGCTAGATTTCACGCTCGACCGTGATGTTTACCTAATGATTACGGAAAACAGCTTTGAAGAAGTTGATCCCAATGTGGCTCCCTACAATGGTTACACTGTGTTTGTGGATGATCAAACGGGATGGGATGAACTGGCGTTATATGCATGGGGTGATGCTGAACCTGCAGGATGGCCTGGCTTACAACCAACGGGAACAAAGGAGATCAACGGGGTTACCTACACCTATTTCGAGATGGGTGAAGATATGAATGACAAGGCACTCAATCTAATCTTCAACAACAACGGCAACAATTCACAGTTAGCAGACTTACCAGTCGTTTTGAACCGGGATTATTATTTCCAGATAACCACAACCGGAGGGGTTGAAATAGATCCAGAAGGAGGTCCAGAAGGTTTCATACTCTATGTTGAAGACAACAGCGGATGGGATGCATTGGCGCTTTATTACTATGGTGACGGCGTTTCCGATCCGGGATGGCCGGGACTCGCTCCTGCTGACACGAAAGAGGTCAGCGGTGTGACCTATAATTATTTCGAATTGCCTGCTGACCTCAACGACAAATCGCTGAATCTCATTTTCAACAACAACGGTGCAGGAGCCCAGTTCGATGGCCCTGTCATAACTGTTGACAGAGACTACTATTATTCAATCACAGCTGAAGCTGCGACTGAGGTCGATCCGAATGAGGGACAGGGACATATTGTGTATGTTGCCGATAACAGCGGATGGGACGCATTGGCGCTTTATTACTATGGTGATGGCGTTTCCGATCCGGGATGGCCGGGACTCGCTCCTGCCGGCACGAAAGAGGTCGGCGGTGTGACCTATAATTATTTCGAATTGCCTGCTGACGTAAACGGAAAATCGCTGAATCTCATCTTCAACAACAACGGTGCAGGAGCCCAGTTCGATGGCCCTGTCATTGTCGCTGATAATAATTACTACTATGAGATCACAGCAACCGGCTATGTGGTTATAACACCATAAATTGTATTGAAAAATTATTGAATTACCCAACATGAAAATCGATTATAAAAAGTTAAGAATATTATTCTTCCCTGTTCTGTTGCCCCTGTATCTTTTCATAAGTTGTAGTGGCACTACGGAAGATCCTCTTATTACCGACCCTCCAGTTGAAGAAACTGGGAATGAATGGGTGATTTACGAAGTTTACCCCGGTTTATTTACGGAGAAGAATGTTTTTAACGAAGTCGCATCCCGGTTAGATGACCTGGAAAAGTTGCATATAAATGTAATCTGGATCATGCCTGTGTATGAGCAGGGTGAGCTCAAGGCCATTGGTTCACCATACTGCATCAAGGACTACAAAAAGCTCAACGATGATTATGGCACAATGAATGAGTTTAAGTCACTCGTTACCAACGCACATGCCAAAGGAATGAAAGTGATTCTTGACTGGGTGGCCAATCACACATCGTGGGACAATAACTGGATAGAGAACAAATCGTGGTACACACAGGACACAAACGGAAATATTGTTTCTCCCCCTGGAATGAACTGGAATGATGTAGCCGACCTGAACTACGCAAACAGTCAGATGAGGCTTGAGATGATCAATGCCATGAAGTACTGGATCACGGAAACAGGTATTGACGGCTACCGATGTGATTATGCAGAAGGTGTACCGGGCGATTTCTGGGAAGACGCTATCCAGGAATTGAAGGCCATAAAAGGTGATGATCTACTGATGCTGGCTGAAGGTGGCAATACCAATCTTTTTTCCTACGGTTTTGATATGGTATATGGTTGGGATTTTGCCTATAAACTTCAGGATCTTTATAGTGGCAAAACTACTGTAAAAAGTATATTTGACACCCATCAGAAAGAGTATCAAGGTGTCCCTGAGGGGAAACAACGCATGCGATACATCACTAACCATGATATGGCCTCAGAACACTCGCCTCTTCAGGCCTATAAGGGTGAAAAAGGGGCTCTTTCAGCGTTTGTGATTGCAGCAACAATGGGAGGGTCACCTATGATTTACAGTTCACAGGAAATCGGGTATCCCTCCGCTCTCTCATTCTTCGGATTTCGGGAGATCGACTGGGAAAGTAATATTTCATATTTCGATCAGTACAGGATGATCATGGATATCTATACTTCCTCTGAAGCTTTAAGGAAAGGTGAACTCAAGAGTTATGATAATACTGGCAAGGTAATCTCTTTCCTCCGTAAAAGTAACAATGAGAAAGTATTGATCATGGTGAACACTTCTGACCAGGTACAGGAAACCAAGATACCCATAGAATTTGCCCATGAAAAGGGAAAAGACCTGACAAATCAATCGACGGAGACACTCCCGTCAATATTGACGTTGCAACCTTTCCAATTTAAGATCTGGCAACTTTAAAAATGATGATTCAAGTCATTCTATAGAACTGTCAGGATAAAATGGACAATTTAATCCTGACAGTTCTTTTATCCAGCATACAATCACTAACATTCAAGATTATGCATAAAATAATTTTATTCTTACTCCTAATCTCCTCAACACTGTTAGTTAAAGCTCAAATTAACGTGGAACCCTCCTTCTGGTGGAGCGGCATGGCAGAAACCGAACTGCAGCTGATGGTGAGCGGTGACAGAATTGCCGATTTCACAACTTCCGTCACATCAGAAAACATTTCAATCAAGGAGGTGGTGACCCTCGAAAACCGCAACTACCAGCTTATTTACCTCGATCTCACGGGAGCTGTTCCGGAGAGCTTCGACCTGGTCTTCACCAACGGAAAGAAAAAAATCACCGTACCCTACGAGCTGAAGGAACGCAACCCTGAACGATTGGCGATCGAGAGCTTCGGCCCGTCGGACGTGCTCTACCTGATCATGCCCGACCGCTTTGCCAACGGCGATCCCTCAAACGACCAGATAGCGATGCGCACCGAATATAAGGTGGACCGCGACAACCCCAACGCCCGACACGGTGGTGACCTGAAAGGGATCGCCGACAGGCTGGACTACCTCTCCGACCTGGGCGTCACGGCGATATGGCTCAACCCGGTGCTGGAGAACGATATGGAAGGCGGCTCCTACCACGGATACGCCACCACCGACTACTACCGCGTGGACCCCCGCTTCGGCAGCAACGAGGAGTACCGGAACCTGATCAGCGACGCTCATGAGAAAGGGATGAAGGTGGTGATGGACATGATCTTCAACCATTGCGGCAGCGACCACCCCTGGATGAAGGATGTACCCTCGTCCGACTGGTTCAACAACCTGGAGGAGTATGTGCAGACATCGCACATGAAAGAGATGTACTTCGACCCCTATGCATCGGAGTATGACAAGAGCAGGATGGTGGACGGCTGGTTCGTACCCACCATGCCCGACCTCAACCAGCGCAACCGTCATGTGGCAAAGTATCTCATCCAGAACAGCATCTGGTGGATCGAGTACTCCGGTGTGGATGGCATCCGACAGGATACCTACCCCTATGCCGATTATGAGATGATGGTGGAGTGGATTGAGGCTGTAGAGAAAGAGTATCCCCACTACAACATCGTGGGTGAGGCGTGGCTGAACAATCCCATCGGCACCGCCTTCTGGCAAAAAGGGAGCCCGTTAAACCCGAACGACACACAACTGAAGTCGGTGATGGACTTCCGCTTTATGAGCCTGTCACACAGCGCCTTCTTCGAGGAGACCACCGAATGGAACGGGGGGCTGCACAGCATCTACGACCACATGACCTACGACTTTATCTATCCCGATATCTACAATGTGTTGCGCTTCCTCGACAACCACGATACCGACCGCTTCCTGAAAAAATATCCCGAGGATCTCTCCGGCTGGAAGCAGGCGATCACTTTCCTGCTCACCATGCCCGGAACGCCACAGATCTACTACGGCACCGAACTGCTGATGAACGGCAACAAGAGCCGCAGCGACGGAGATATCCGGCGAGATGTGCCTGGCGGGTGGCCCGGTGATAAATCGGATCATTTTGCCCGGGAGGGACGCGACACTCTCCAGAACGAGGCATTCGACTTTCTCAGAAAACTGTTGCATTGGCGGAAAGGAAACGAGGTGATCGCACGTGGAGGAATGAAGCACTACGTCCTGCAGAAAGGGGTCTATGTTTACGAGCGCTTCTTAGGCGACGAGAAAGTTCTGGTGGTGATGAACGGCACCTCTAACGATGTGGAAATAAACCTTGACCGCTATGCAGAGTCTTTACAAGGGTTGAGCAGTGCAACGGATTTTCTTTCCGGGAAAACCCTCCCTTTAGGTGATAGGCTTACCCTTTCTCCCAAAGAGGTGTTGCTGCTGCAGTAAACAAACACGATCGCGTCATATGCATAATTCGTAACGAAGAAATTTACAATGAAATATCCCGTTAAAACCTTTCTCTACCTGTTGCCGCTCCTCTTCGTCCTCTCTTGCGGGGATGACCCGGTAATACCGCCCGATACCGAACCCAAACCGTCCACCATCAAGGAAGGAGTCTCCTGGAGTCCCGAAGCAGCAGATGCGGACAAGGAACTCACCATCACATTTAAAGCAGCATCAACATCCCCTCTATTCGGTTATATGGGCGATGTGTACCTTTATGCCGGAGTTATTTCGGAAGGACAGTGGATCTTTCAGCCTTCTTCCTGGACAGATAACAATACAAAATACAAAATGACGAAAGTCGCAACCAATGTCTGGAACATAAAACTTTCTTCAAGCATTCGGCATTGGTTCGGTTCAGGAACAACACCGGTTACAAAGCTCGGTATTATTGTACGAAGTTCTGATGGTACAAAAAAAGGAATTAACAACGATTTTTTTATCCCTGTTACCGATGGCATGTATAAACCATTCCAACCCGGAGCGGTTAAAACAGAAACACTTCCTGCAGGTGTGAGGCACGGGATCAACATCGTAAATAACAGCACAGTTACGCTTGTGTTATACGATAAGGACAAAAGCGGAGCGCGAAAAGATTTTGCTCACGTTATCGGTGATTTTAACAACTGGACGTTAACCAACGACGAAAAATCGCAAATGTTTCGCGACGAAACCGCAGGAGTGTGGTGGATAACACTTACGGGATTGGATGCTAAAAAAGAATATGCTTTCCAATATTATGTCGGAAAAACCGGTGCAGATCCCATTCGGCTTGCCGATGCGTATTCGCGTAAAATTCTCGACCCTTCAAACGATCAATATATTCCGTCATCCACCTATCCGGAGAATAAAACCTATCCGTCCGGTGGAATTGGGGTTGTATCGGTTTTCAACACTCGGCCCGATACATACAGCTGGAAAGTTTCTGACTTCAGAACCCCCGCTCCCGAAAATCTGGTTGTTTACGAAATGCTTTTCCGTGACTTCACCGCAACCGGAGATATCAACGGGGCGATGGCAAAGCTGGACTACCTGCAGTCGCTCGGCGTAAATGCCATTGAACTGATGCCGGTGCAGGAGTTCGACGGCAACGATAGTTGGGGGTATAACCCCGCTTTCTTCTTTGCCATGGACAAGGCCTACGGCACCGACCGGATGTACAAGGAATTTATCGATGCGTGCCACCAGAGAGGCATAGCAGTGATTCTGGACGTAGTATACAACCACGCCACCGGTGCCAATCCGTTTGCTAAAATGTGGTGGGATACGGCGAACAACCGCACAGCGGCAAACAACCCCTATTTTAATGTTACCGCACCACATCCGTTTAGCGTATTCCACGATTTCAACCACAGCAATCAATTGGTACGTGACTTCGTGAAACGGAACCTGGAATTCCTGTTGGAAGAGTACAATGTTGATGGTTTCCGTTTTGATCTCAGCAAAGGTTTTACGCAAAAACAATCTTCAGATGATGGTGTATTCAGGATATACGATCCCAACCGAATCTCATACCTGAAGGAATACCATTCGGTCATCAAGGCAAAAAAACCGGATGCGTTGGTAATTTTGGAACATTTTGCCGACGACAGGGAAGAGACCGAGCTCGGTAATGCCGGAATGATGGTATGGCGAAATATGAACGACGCCTACTGTCAAACAGCGATGGGTTATCCGATTGACCAGAACAATCCCAATCGTTCAGATTTCTCGAGAACCTATTACAATGCCAACCCACCCCGTCCGGCAAACAGTTTGGTATCGTACATGGAAAGCCACGATGAAGAGCGTGCTGCTTTCAAACAGGTGGCTTTTGCCCAAACACCTCTTCATTCGGATTTAACAGCCCGAATGAATCAATTGGCTACAAACGCAGCTTTCTTCTTCCCTGTTCCCGGACCTAAGATGGTATGGCAATTTGGTGAATTAGGATACGATGTTTCGATTGATGAAAACGGACGTACCGGTAAAAAACCTATCAAGTGGGATTATTATGATGTTTCACAACGAAAAGCCCTCCACGATACATACGCAAAACTGATCAATTTGAGAAAGAACCACAGTGAATTGTTTACATCTACCGCCACATTAAACTGGAAAGTTTCAGCAAGCGACTGGACGGGAGGCCGTTTCCTCACCCTCTCCTCGTTCGGAAACAGCAAGCAGATAGTTGTCGTTGGCAATTTCACGAATACAGCCATGAATGCTTCAACAACATTCCCGAAGACAGGGACATGGTACAATTACATGAACAGTCCGGAAACCCTGAACGTAACCTCTTCAACGATGAACATTGCCATTCCCGCCAACAGTTTCAGGATCTATTCCACGTTTGCACCGTAAACAAACTGTTCACGGAAAAGGAAATCCGCAAAAGCGTACTGCGGCTCAAAACCGACGCACGCTTTTCTGTTTGCGGATATGAAACTAAATGTTAACTTTGCAACATCATTTTTTTAATCACATAATCCTATGAAGTCAATTGCAATTATATACGGCTCCAGCACCGAGAACACCAAAAGAGCTGCGGAGAAAATCGCTGAAAGACTATCGGAATACTCTCCCGCCCTGATCGACATTTACGACGGTGATGAAGAAGCTTTTCATTCCAACGATGTACTTATCCTCGGCATTTCGACCTGGGGAGTAAAGGATTTGCAGGATGACTGGTCTGATTTCTACCACAAGCTGGAAAAAATGGACCTGACGGGGAAAACAGTTGCTCTTTTCGGGTTGGGCGACTCATTCATTTATCCCGATTCTTTCGTGGATGCGATGGGTATTTTGTACGAAACAGTTTCGGAAAAAGGAGCAACAACAGTTGGTGAAGTTTCTCCCGACGGCTACCAATTCGATTACTCCAGGGCATTAAAAAACGGCGTTTTTGTGGGATTACCGCTGGATGAAGACAACGACGCCGACCTCACCGACGAACGCATCGAAAAGTGGGTGGAATCGTTGAAGGAGCACCTCAGTTAAACAGGCCCGCCCCCGGCAAACCCTTTATCCCAGCTTACATCGCTTCACAAAATCATCCAATACCTCATTCAACGTAGGAGTGCCTATTTCCTGCAAATCGTAGTGAACCCGAACAACGGGCTTCTGAATGTGGATCAACCGATTCAAGTCGATGGGTGTGCCAATGACAACCGTATCACAATCTGCACGGTTAATGGTTGTTTCCAGGTCCTTCAGTTGTCGATCGCTGTAACCCATGGCCGGCCAGGTCACCGTATGGCATCGGATGGCGTAAAAGCCACCACACGGTAATCCTTATTCTTCCTGAAAAACGTGTTGAAGTTATGGAAGTCCCTTCCGGAAGCTCCAATGATAATGGCATTTCTTTTCATAACAATGAAGATTAAATGAGTTAATTCTCTGAAACAAAGGTATAATAATTTTTATCAAAAAGATAATTATTCGGTTTGTTTTTTTCAAAACGACAACTCATGTCTGACATACTGAAAGCTTTCAATTATAAAAATACACGTGTCTAAAAAACAGGATAACTTAAATTTTACTATTTTTGTGTTTTAAATCAAATCTTACGCATTATGTCTACGAGCAAACTTACCTTGAACGTTCAATCGGAAATCGGAAAGTTGGAAGCGGTAATGTTGCACTATCCGGGTCCTGAAGTGGAAAACATGACACCAAAAAATGCTCAGCGGGCACTCTACAGCGACATCCTTAACCTCTCTATCGCACAAAAAGAATATGCCCAGTTAAAAGGTGTACTGGAAAAAACTTCTTTAGTATATAAAGTTTCCGACCTGCTTGAAAAAGTGCTGGAAATTCCCGGGCAACGATTATCGTTGCTTCAAAAAATCTGTGTGACGGAACAGGTAGAAGATTATTTCGATTATCTCCTGGAATTATCCTCATCCCAGTTAACAAAAATATTGATTGAAGGGCTTCCGATGCAGGTAAAGACCCTGACCGACTTTCTGAAAGAAGAGTATTATGCGTTGCAGCCCTTATACAATTTTTATTTTACGCGCGACACATCGGTAACCATTGGCAACACCTCGTTGGTTTGTAAGATGGCCAATGCGGTGCGCATGAGAGAATCGTTTATCATGGATGCGATTTTCAATAGCGGGTTGTTTTTCAACGGCAAGATCACTAACATGTATGATGCTTCACAAAACAACCCCTCCGTGAAAATAGAGGGGGGCGATGTATTGGTCGCACGTGAAGATGTGCTGTTAATCGGAAGCGGAGCACGCACCAGTCCCCAAGCCATCGATCTATTGATTCAGGAGCTGTGCAGGGAAAAGCTCAGCAAAAGACATGTTATTGTTCAACAATTACCGGAAACACCCGAATCGTTTATCCATTTGGACATGGCTTTCACCTTTCTAGACAAAAATACCGCCATGGTTTATAAACCTCTGATATTAAACAGCAATCCCTACAAAACCGTACACATCCAGATCGAAAACGGGAAAGTGGTTAAAATCTCCCCAACGAACAATATCCCGGCAGCACTGAAAAAACTGGGCATGGAGGTCGAACCGGTCATTTGTGGTGGAAGGGCCGACGACTGGGACCAAGAGCGGGAACAATGGCACAGCGGAGCCAATTTTCTGGCAATCGCACCCGGCAAAGTAATTTCGTATGCCCGAAACATTAACACGTTGGAAGAATTAAATAAAAAGGGATTTGAAATTGTACGGGCCGACGATGTGATAAGCGGAAGATTCGATATGGAAACGTCCGTGAAATGTGTGGTTACACTGGATGGATCCGAACTTCCGCGTGGAGGCGGAGGGCCGAGATGCATGACCATGCCACTAAGGAGGCAGTAAAACTACAACAACTCTTTTATCTCTTCCAGCATTTCCACAGTGTAGGTTGGTTCAAACCCGTCGGATGAAAGATTCGCCGGATTAAACCAGATTTGTGCGATACGGCTCTTTTGTGCTCCTGCAATATCTGCATCCCAACTGTCGCCAATCATCAGGGTTTCGTTCCGGCGGGAGTTGGTATTTTTCAGTGCGTAAGTGAAAATACCGGGATGCGGTTTATTCACCCCTGCATCTTCCGAAAGAATAATTTTATCGAAATAGGGCTGCAAACCCGAGTTCTCAATTTTCTTAAACTGAACTTCACGAAACCCGTTGCTGAGTATGTGCATCCGGTATTTCGGCCTCAGATAATCCAGAAGATCCAAGGTGCCGTCGATCAGCTTTGTTTTTCGGGTGGTACGCTCCAAAAAATCGTCGCTCAACGATTTGGCATATCCCGGATCCTCGATTCCAAACTTCCTGACCGGAACCAGAAAACGTTCCACAATCAGTTCTTCCTTTCTTATTTCACCCAGACGGTATAAGTTCCACAGATGATGATTGGATGGCATATAAACGTTGTAGTAATCATCGAACGTAGGATAAAACCTATTGTAACCGTAATCCGAATAAATCTCTTCCAGGCATTCCTTGCCGTTTTGGTGAATATCCCACAGGGTATCGTCCAGATCGATAAAAAGGTTTTTATATTTCATTTCGAGGACCAAAAATCAGTAATGCTTTAGACAACACATCCTGAACGCAATAAACGCCCAGGATGCTATTTTTTTCATAATTTCCCCCTTCGCTCTTAATTCACCTCAATAATCAAATACTTCGTGAGGCTCCAAAACCGTTGAGTATCGGTGATCTGGAAAGTGAGGTTGTCGTTGGCTCCCTTTACGAACTCGTAAGTTCCCTCGGGATGCGTCGACCAGATTTTAGCCTTGGGAGCATACAAAGGAATTTCCGTCACTTCACGGACATCGATTTGCAGGAAATAATCCTTGTTAAAAGTATCCTGCATCACTTTAGTGGATTTCAGGAAACCTCCCGAAAGAATTTTTTGTTCTTTCAACTCGTTGGCAGTACCGAAAACATAATAAGCCGTATGTAACGATTTGTCCTGTTCTTTGATGGTCGAAGACTGTTCTTCCGCATGTTGAGCCAGCTCGCTGATGTCACTCGACAATTGGGCAATGGTCGCATCGCGTTTAGCCAATTCCCCTTGCAGTACCACCAGCCTTGCAGAACTTTCCTGCATTTCCTTGTTCAACCGGTCAATCGTACTTTGCATCGACGCCACCTGCTTGTTGCTGGAAGCGTACTTCCTGTTCAGTTCCGTCAGTTGAGCTTTGTTTCGTTTCAAAATCTCCTGAATCATCTGGAAGTTATCGCTTACTCTTTTTTTAGTATCCTGACTCATCTCCCCGCTTTGCGCGGATTGAGTTGAAATGTACTTTTCCGCTTCACGGATCTTATCGAAATTCGCTTCAACTTCACTGATCACAGCCATCATTTCCTGGGTTTCGGCATCCGACGTTTTCAAAACCGCCTGCAATGAATCTCGTTCTGCCTGCAACTTTTGATATTCTTCGGATTCGGTCACTTTCTTTCCAAAATTGGTACAAGAAAACAAAACTCCTGCGCCGAGCAATAGAATGAATACTTTTTTCATAATTCAATACTTTTATTGTTATTAAACGAATTCAGTTCAAAAATGTTTATTTTGATTTTCCCTCTACAACGATCACAAATTCTCCTTTGGGTTCATGAGCCGTAAAATGCTCGATAAGTTCCGACAATGTTCCACGAATGGTTTCTTCGAATATTTTGGATATTTCCCGCGAAACGGATGCTTTTCTATCTGTGCCCATAAATTCAGCCAGTTGCGTTATCATTTTTACTATCCGGTAAGGTGACTCGTAGAAAACCATCGTTCGTGACTCTTCAGCGAGCTCTTTCAACCGGGTTTGCCTACCTTTTTTCTGCGGTAAAAACCCCTCGAAGCAAAACCGGTCGTTGGGAAGCCCCGACATTACCAGAGCCGGAACAAATGCTGTTGCTCCCGGCAAGCACTCCACCTCAACATCTTCCTCTACACAGGCACGGACAAGCAGGAATCCCGGATCGGAAATCGCCGGAGTACCGGCATCCGATACGAGCGCAACGGTCTCTCCCCCTTTGATCCGCTCTGCAATATAAATGGACGTTTGATGTTCATTAAACTTGTGATGCGATTGCATCCGGGTTTCAATGCCGAAATGTTTCAATAGGAAACCGGTTGTCCGTGTATCTTCTGCAAGAATTAAATCACAACTTTTCAGCACGTTAATCGCCCTCAACGTCATATCTTCCAGATTTCCGACAGGGGTCGGTACAACTACCAGCTTTCCCATTTTAATTGTTATTCGGTTTTTATTTAGCTGTAAATCAATCGCTATTCGATCGTTTGGGAGAAAACATCAACACAGCGACTCATAACGCAGAGCAATTACAATTTACTCAAAACCCTTTTTCAGCAGTTCCAAAAAACTTTTCACCCTCTCGTCCTTAAAATCCCACGAGGTTTTTTCTCTTAAATACCGTTCGGTATCTCCATAATTATCGAATGCATTGAGGCGGATCATCATCGCATTCATCGCTTCACGATCGTTATCAAATAATTCTCGCTGAAAATAAAACCGGTCATTCAGGCTCAGCCCGCGTTTGACATCCAACTTGGGAGGAGGTGCCTGAATAACATCGTTTACCGAACGGATCACACCGGAAAACTCCTCAGAGGCCTCTTCTTTTTTCGATTCTGTATTCCTGGGATTGGTGTATGTGGGTAAAGCGAGACCTTCCGCATAAGCATTTTTCCGGATGTGGGCTAACTTCTCCTCCTGCGCAGCAGGCGGATCAATACTTTTCACCTCCTCTTCAGGCTTTCGCAGTTTACTTTCCGACAAGAACAACAGCAGTTTCTCCATCTGGTGTTTCATATCTTCTATCTGAAACATTTCCAGTTCATGAAGCAAACGCATCACCTCCTGCCCCTTCTGAAACGCGTCGCGAAAGAAAGAGAAAGAAACAGACTCATCCTGTTTGATGGCGGAAACCTTTGCTTCAAGGCTTTGTAAGTTCTGAAGCAGCCTATCGATATATTCGTTTTTCTTTTCCATGATTATCCGGTTTCAGTTGCTTTTTTGTTAAAAAACGGGATAAATTCGACCACAAAAGTAATCATTATTTGTTTCCTTCAATAAAATCGTTTGGCAAATTCACAAGATATAACATTTGTGAACTTCTTGTTATTGAAGTGTAAAGCCAACGGTAGAAATTATCTCCCATATGCGACTTATTCACGTACCCCAGGTCCAGGAAAACGTTTTTCCATTCTCCACCCTGTGCCTTGTGGCAGGTAACAGCGTATCCATACTTCACAAGAAGCGCATTGAAATAAGGATTCTCTTTCACTTTTTTGTACCGGGCACTTTTCCGGGAAATATCGGCATAATCTTCCATTACGGCCGCGAAGAGCTGCTCGTTTTGCTCACGGGTCAGGCCGGGCACCTCGGTATGCAGGCTGTCGAGATTGATTTTCGCCTCAAATTCCATGCCGTAATCTTTGTGCCGAAGCAGGACATTGCCAAAACGGAATCCGTACATCGTCTCCTCCCGGCGAACACGCATCACCTCCACAAACTCACCATTGGCCAGAAAATCAATATTTTCAATACCACCTGCCCAATGGTAATTGTTTTTTGTAATCATCAGCAGATCGCCGGGCGAAAGTTCCTCTTCCCGGTAAAGCACCGTGTTCCGGATACCCAGATTGTAAGCGTTTACCCGTTTGTTGGAACGTGAAATCACAACGGTTTCCTCCATACCGTCACGGTGGTAAGCCGACGCGATCTCGTCGATAAGCTCCGTACCGGTTACTCTTTTCACGTCGTTGAACGCATCGACATTGAATTTGGGGAAATCAACCGTATTGCCATTCTGCAAGGCGCTACGCAACATCGTTGCGTTGACCAAAACTCCCGATTTTTCCGATTGACGCACTATTTCGGTGAGTGTGCAGGTAACTGTTTCGAAAAAAAAAGATTCGATCGTTTTTTCGTCGAGGGCCGGACTGAACTCCTGCTGCACAGGCGGCAATTGAGCCGTATCTCCAATGAGCAGCAGCCGGTTTCCCTCGCCCGAGTAAACATACTCCATCAGGTCGTCCAGTAGCCTGCCCGATCCGAAAACGGAAAACTCACTGCTGTCGTTGCTGATCATCGATGCCTCATCCACGAGAAACAGTGTGTGCTTGTGTTTGTTTTCTGCCAGTGAAAAAACACCGGGACCTTCGGTAAACTTGTCCATCCGGTAGATCTTCTTATGAACAGTGAAAGCCGGTTGGTCAGCATACGCAGAAAAAACTTTTGCTGCGCGTCCCGTCGGAGCCAGCAAAACGGCTTTTTGATTGAATTGCGACATCGTTTTAACCAAACTACCAATAAGGGAAGACTTGCCTGTCCCCGCATATCCTTTCAGCAAAAAGACCTGATTATTTGACCGCGAGTAAAGAAAATCAACTATCTTTGCAACCGCAGAACGTTGATCGGCAGTAAAATCGAAAGCGAAATTTTCGTTGATTTTTTCGATAAAATACCGATTTATCATTTTTTTGAGTTATTTTTGTGGTAAATGTAGCACATTTATTATTCTTTTTCTAAATTTGTACTCTAAAATCAAAAATAATAATTTAAAAACTCAATAAAAAATTAAAAACGAACATCCATGAAAGTTGTAGTAAGAGTGCTTTTAGTAGCAGCCATCATCCTATTAGCTTTCCTTTGCTGGAAAAGTATTCAAGGCCCAATTGACTTCAATGCAGAGGTAAAACGTCGCGACAACGCAGTCATCCAGCGTCTGGTTGACATTCGCACATCGCAGGTTGCTTATCGTACGCAAAAAGGTTCATATACGGCTAATTTCAATGAATTGGCAGATTTCATCAAAACCGGGAAGGTAGCATCTGTTGCCAGATCGGGAGACCTTACCGAAGAGCAATTAGAAGCCGGAATGACTGAAGCGAAAGCCATGAGCATTATCCGCACCGGAGACGAAAAAGCGATCCGTGCTGCAGGCTTGTGGGATGAAAGCAAAAATGCTCCTCAGCTTATGCGTGACTCTATCTATGCTCCTGCTGCCGAAGTACTTTTCCCGAACAGAAGAATCAATCCCGATTCATTGGCCTTCGTTCCTTTCGGAAACGGTGCAAAATTTGAAATGGCAGTGGATTCTCTGATTACAGCCTCTGGTTATCCGGTACAGGTTTTCGAAGCAAAAACTCCTTACACGGCTTATTTGGGCGATCTGGACAAGAAACTGTTGAACCAGAAAATCCAAGAGGTGTTGGATCGTCCAGGAGACAGGTATCCGGGTATGATGGTTGGATCCCTTCAAGTGGCTAACAATAACGCCGGAAACTGGGAATAATTTCAGCAGTAAACACTGCACTGGGTTATGTTTTTACCGGAAAATATTGATTTAGCTCAATCTGAAAAGTATACTTTATCCATTCGGCTTATGCCGGATGGATTTTCTTTTTGTATCTTTTCACCAGCCGATAAGTCGGTGTTCCATTACCAGGAAAAAACATTCAGTAAAAACTTATCTTTAATAGGAAACATCGAAAAAACATTTTTTGAGGTCAATTTTTTCTCACAGCCTTTTAAAAAAACCTTTGTAACGATTGTATCACCCCGTTACACGATCGTTCCTGACTCCTATTTTGAATGGAGAAAAGCAAAAGAGCTTTTTGAATTTAATATTCACGGAGAGAGCGGGAAGGTTTTAAATAATTACATTTCTGAAAGTAGCTGCCGTATCCTTTTTGATTTGGACGAAGAGGTTTATTCGTTTCTATGTAGGAACCTGTGGAATCCTTCCTTTTTCAGCCATAAAGCCCGGCTTCTTCCCTTTTTTGCCAACTATCGGGTGGTAGACAGGCGAAAAAGATGTTTTGTGGATTTTCACGATGAAATGGTTTCCGTAACCTGCTTTTCAGGGTCAACGTTACTGTCTGCCAACACCTATCCGGATAAGGACAAATATGATGCGCTATTCAATATTGTAAATGTATGGGAAAAACAATCCCTGGATCAAAATTCCGACCTGTTGGTCCTTTCGGGAAATTTACCGGATAACAAAGAAAGCATTGCCACATTGAAAAAACTCATTAAAAACGTGGAAGAGCTCAATTTGCTCCCTCCTGGAAACGAAAACTATATTCCAACCGATATTCTTTTGGATATGGACGCCTGTTAATATGCGTATCATCAGTGGAAAATATAAGTCGAGGCGGATTCCGGTTCCTGCAAACCTTAAAGCAAGGCCCACAACTGATTTTGCGCGTGAGAGCCTGTTTAATGTACTCAATAACCGGGTGGACTGGGAAGAAACTACAGCCCTGGATTTGTTTTCTGGAACAGGCAGCGTAGCCCTGGAATTTGTATCCCGCGGATGTCCGTTTGTTGTAAACGTTGAGACGAATCAAAACCACTACAACTTTATTTGCAAAGCACAGGAGTTACTGGGTGCGAAAGAGTTATTCCCGGTAAAAGCCGATGTGTTTAAATACCTCCAATCGGTAAAACAGAAGTTCGACCTTATCTTTGCGGATCCACCTTACGATTTACAGTCCATAGACACTATTCCCGACCTTATTTTCAAAAAAGAACTCCTGAAACCCGAGGGAGTTTTTATTCTGGAGCATTCCAGAAAACAAAACTTTTCCGCTCATCCTCATTTTGTATCGGAGAGAAAATACGGGAATGTGCATTTTTCATTTTTTGAGTAATAATCTTACATCGCTCCATATTGTCGTTATCCTAAATGCCGAAAGGAATCTAAAACATCACTTTGGATTTCAAATTGACACAGTAAATCCTGTTGCACAACCCAACATCCTGAAACATCGCGTCATTTTGATTTAATTTGATTACCTTTGTCTTTTCAAACAAGGCAGTAATTCTCACCGCCCTTTCCTGTAAGAGCAGGACCTCCAGACAGGAAAGACACAAAGAAAACTATTATGACTATATGTAACGAAAAAGACCTGCTTAAACTAATCAAAAGGAAAGAATGGACAACGTTGCGAAACGCCATACACGAATTTGATCACCTTGAACTTGCCGGCATTATCGACCGAAGTAGCGAGTTTGAATCAGTGATATTGTTCCGTTTTCTGACGCGTGAGCAAGCAAAAAATGTTTTTCAGGAGCTTTCGCACGACAAGCAGGAACAGATTATAGAGAGACTGGCGCAACATGCTTTAAAAGTAGCCGATCTGCTCAACGATATGGAGCCAGACGATCGCACAGCTTTTCTGGAGGAACTTCCCGGAAAGGTAACACAACGTCTTATGCAGTTGCTTACTCCCGAAAACAGGGAGATGGCAACCAGACTTCTTGGATATCCCGAAGACAGCATAGGTAGGCTGATGACACCGGAATACGTAGCCGTTAAACCCCACTTCACGGTTGAACAAACGCTGGCGCATATTCGCCAATACGGACAAGACTCCGAAACACTGAACGTAATTTACGTAGTGGACAACAACTGGCGCCTTATCGACGATATTCGCATACGTGAAATAATCCTGGCCTCGCCCGAACAGATGATCGGAGAACTTATCGATTATAAATTTTCGGCACTGAGCGCATTCGACGACCAGGAGACCGGTGTAAGCATGTTCAAGGACCACGACAGGGTAGCACTTCCCGTGATCGATAGTGCCGGAACGCTTCTGGGCATTGTAACCGTTGATGATATTTTTGATGTAGCCGAAGAAGAACAAACCGAGGACTTTCACAAGTTCGGCGCCGTACAAAACGCCATTATCAGTCCGTTACAGGCAACCGTTACTTTTTTGTACAAGAAACGGGTATTCTGGCTTACAACACTGGTTTTCGTAAATATCTTTTCAGGAGCAGTCATAGCCGGCTTTGAAAACGTGCTGGCTTCCGCCATATCCCTTGTTTTTTTTCTTCCTTTGCTTATCGACAGTGGCGGGAATGCCGGCTCTCAATCCGCAACACTTATGATCCGTGCATTGGCCATGGGCGATGTTCAGACAAGGGATTGGATAAAACTGTTGGGAAAAGAGTTTATTGTTTCGTTACTCTTAGGCCTGACAATGGCTGCAGGAGTAAGTTTGGTAGCAGCAGTCCGTGCTCCTGAAATAATTTTGATTCTCGTTATAACCATGACGCTGGTGGTTATTGCGGGAAGCATTATCGGGATGATCCTGCCCTTCCTATTCACGAGGCTGAAAATTGATCCGGCAACGGCAAGCGCCCCCCTTATAACATCCATCGCAGACATATTAGGTGTACTCATCTATTTCACCGTGGCCAGCAAAGTGTTGGTCGGCCCTACTCCACCCTTTTCAACTTATTGACAGAGATATTCTCTTCTACAATAGCATCAATAACAGCAATAACCGTCATGTTCACAATGTCGCGGACCGACATGCCCACGTCTAAAATATGAACCGGCTTGTTCAACCCCATTTGGATTGGACCGATAATGTCGCCGACTCCACTTTCCAGAAGTAGCTTATATGCTGTGTTTGCCGAACTCAGGTTAGGAAATATCAACGTATTCACATTTTTTCCTTTCAGCTTGGTGAAAGGAAACTTCTCATCTCTGAAGTCTTTATTCAACGCCACGTTCACCTGCATTTCACCATCCACCACCATATCCGGATAATCCCGGTGTAATGCTTCCACCACTTTGTGGACACTGGCAGGACTTCCCACTTTGTCGTCACCAAAATTGGAATAGGAGAGCATGGCAATTACCGGATCATGAGCGAAAAACTTTACCGTAGAGTTTGCCAAACGGGCAATATCGATCAGAACATCGGAATTTGGATGACGGTTAAAAAGCGTATCGGCAAGAAAGAGCACGCCTCTCTTCGAGTTGACAATGTGCATGGCTCCAATGTGATTAAGGCCCTCACGAATGCCAATAATATCTTTGGCGAGATTGATGGTATCGAGGTATTTCCCGAAAACACCGGTAATAAGTGCATCCGCGTCGCCAGACTCCACCATCATCATCCCGAAAGAGTCGCGGTTAAACATCTGCTCGGCAGCTTCCTGAAAAGTATACCCCTCGCGGCTCCGCTTTTCCGAAAGCAATTTCGCGTAATGCAACCGCCTGGATTCTTCCCTATCGTGGCGGAGATTAACAATTTCTACTCCCTCTAGACTGATCTGATTTTCGGCAGCAATGCTGGCTATTTTTTCTTCATTGCCCAGTAAAACCGGATAACAGATACCCTCGTTAACACAGGTCTCAGCAGCTTTGAGCATATTCAAGTGGTTGGATTCCGAGAAAACCACCCGTTTAGGGGTTTGTTTTGCCATATCGTAGAAACGGCGCAACATTTTATTGTCCAACCCCATCCGTTCACGAAGAATTTCGCTGTACTCTTCCCAGTCGGCAATGGGTTTCCGGGCAACTCCAGACGCTATCGCCGCTTTGGCAACTGCTGGTGCAACAACTGTCAGCAACCGGTTGTCGAGTGGTTTTGGAATGATATAATCGCGGCCGAAACTCAACCGTTTCAAGTTATAAGCGGCATTCACCACATCGGGAACTGCCTTTTTTGCCAGATCAGCAATAGCACGGACAGCGGCAACCTTCATCTCTTCGTTAATGCAGGTAGCACGGACATCCAACGCCCCACGGAAAATATAGGGAAAACCCAGCACATTGTTTATCTGGTTGGGATGATCGGAACGTCCCGTCGCAAAAACAATATCTTTCCGGGCGGCGATAGCCAATTCATACGCTATTTCCGGATTAGGGTTCGCCAATGCGAAGACAATCGGATTTTCATTCATCGATTGAACCATTTCAACGGTCAGCACATCGGCCACCGAAAGTCCGAGAAAGACATCCGCCCCTGCAACAGCTTCTGCTAAGGTTGAGATATTCCGTTCGGTAGCAAACGGTTTTTTCCGTTCGTTCAGATCGGTCCTATTTTTCGATATTACTCCCCGAGAATCGAGCATCACGATATTTTCCAATTTGGCTCCCAACGCCATATAAAGTTTTGTGCAGGAATTGGCTGCTGCACCCGCGCCATTCACCACAATCCTCACCTCTTCGATCTTCTTTCCTGTCAGTTCCAGCGCATTAAGCAATCCTGCAGATGAAATAATGGCTGTTCCGTGTTGATCGTCATGCATGATAGGGATATCCAGTTCATTTTTTAACCGTTCTTCAATTTCAAAACATTCGGGTGCTTTGATATCTTCCAGATTAATCCCTCCAAAAGTGGGAGAAATAGCTTTGACCACTTCGATGAATTTTTCCGGATCTTTCTCGTCGATCTCGATGTCAAAAACATCTATTCCGGCAAAGATCTTAAAAAGCAGCCCTTTCCCTTCCATCACCGGTTTTCCCGAAACAGCACCGATATCACCCAAACCCAGCACTGCTGTGCCGTTAGAGATAACCGCCACTAGGTTCCCTTTGGAAGTATATTCGTAAGCTTTTTGCTCATCCTTTTCTATTTCGAGGCACGGTTCGGCCACACCGGGCGAATATGCCAGTGATAAGTCGTGTTGGGAACTGTAGGGTTTGGTGGGAATCACCTCTATTTTTCCGGGACGCCCCTCGGCATGATACCTGAGAGCATCTTCGCGTAATTTAGTTGACATTGTGCAGGATTTTTAAGTATAACCTAAATAATTACACAAATTTACGCAATGAAATTTAATATATGAAAGATTTTGAAAGATTTTTGTGACAAAACCTCAGCAACCGACCTCTCAAGTTTGGTAACAGTGAGGTTTGATTGGGTTATTTAATAGCATCAACAATTCCCGCTACAAATCCGTTATGGTCAAACTCTCCATTTTTTGAAAAACCGGTCCGGACGATCACCAGTTCTTTCGATGGAATAATATAGATAAACTGCCCGTCATGGCCGCGGCAGCTAAACATATCGCGGGGCACATCGGGATAGTCGATGCCAGCTTGGTTCAGCCAGAAAAATGCACCGTAACTTCTATCGGAACCGTTTGCCGCAGTGGTGCTGTATGCAACCCAGTTTTCTGGCAGGATCTGTTCACCCTGCCAGTTGCCGTTGTTCAGGTAAAGTAAGCCAAAGCGCGCATAGTCACGTAAGGAGGCATAGAGGTAGGACGACCCCACAAAAGTACCCGATGCATCGACCTCAAAAACAGCACTGCGCATCCCAATTTTGTTGAAAAGTTGTTCACGCGGAAAAGCGAAATACTCTGCATCGTCTCCAATTGCCTTGCGCATCAGGTAAGAAACAATGTTGGTAGATCCCGATGAGTATTCAAATACCGAACCGGGGGAATACTCCAGTGGTTTCGAACTGGCAAACCGCGCCATATCACCCTCCTTGTGCAACATGTTGTTCACGTCGGAGCTGTTTCCATAATCTTCGTTCCATTCTAGGCCGCTGTTCATCTGCATCAGGTGGTGGATGGTGATGTTACGCCTTTCGTCATTCTTCCACTCATCCATGCCGGCAGACGCATATATATCCAGTTTACCCTCTTTCACCAGAATACCGGCCAGGGCATTGATAAAGCTTTTGGCCATCGACCAGCTCAGAAAAAGGGTTTCGGTACTAAATTCATCAGCATATTTTTCCGCAACCGGTTGTCCTTGACAAACAACCATCACCGCAAATGTACCCTTGTAGGGGACAGTATCGGCAAATGCCTGTTCCACCGCAAGGTTGAGTTGTTGCATGTCGATACCGGAAGGGATGGTGTCGACAATGAGGTCCCCCATGGGCCATGCAATCGTGTCGGGGTTTTCCGGTAAAACCGGCACAACCGGATAAGGACGTGCCTCTATATCACTCACGGGGTAGTCGTTTACCAGGATGTTGCCATAGCCATTCACGAAAGAAGTATGCGAAGTATGCCAGAGAAAGTGGCTTGTCACGGTTTTACTCCTGGAATCGACCCTGTTTTTCACGAATCGGATAAATGAGAAATTCAGGTCGGTTGCCTCCATCGATTCCTGTGTGCGGTTAGCCAGGAAGATGCCCGACGACAGGTTTTTAGCTGCATAACCGGTAATAATCGGCAGGAGAGGGTTTATGTAAAGAATACCCCCCAAGAGCATGAACAGAATAAGGACTGCGATAATGATGCGTACTCTTTTCATGGAAGCCTGACTTGAATATATCAGCAAAGATAAATAAAAAAAGGACTACTTTTGTTTAGACACTATCATAGTTTTTTTAGGGATCGCAGTGTTCTTAATTCACGTCTAAACGAGCGAACATATCCGAGTACGATGAATCACCTTTAGGCAATCTTGCTCGATCATTACTCTTCAAAAATCAGGATTTTCTCAATTCTGTCACCCTGACGGATCTTGTCAATTACCTCGACCCCTTCGTATACTTTTCCAAAGCAAGTATGGTTACGGTCGAGATGAGCCGTATTCTCGCGGCTGTGGCAAATGAAAAACTGCGAACCTCCGGCTCCTGTGCCATCGGGGCATCCCCCCTGAATCACAAAGTTTGGAATCACCCGGTGGAACGTCAATCCATCGTAAAAGCCCTTTCCGGCCAGTTTCACAAAGTTGGCCACGGTGTTTGGAGCATCTTCCTCGTAAAACTTTACTTTCATAACCCCTTTTGCGGTGTGTATCTCTGCTGTCAGCATATTAGTCCCTTACAAATACGCTACTAAAATCCTGAATCGAACCATTGGCGATGATGATTTATATGGTCGCAGGCTGATCAATAAAAATCAGTTCTCGCTTCTCGCAAAATATGACATCGTTGTTTTCGGCTTTTTTATCCGAAAGCAACTCACCTACTGGTACCCAATCGGATATATCGAATCAAGAACTATCGTTGAGAATTATCCGCCAACATTTAAAAGGCCGGATGGCGGTAGCTATCCATTCCCCGGAAGCCCTGTACCAACTTCAATTTTAAAACCAATATCGGATTTGAGATAGTCGTCATTTTTTAAGTAAACAATCAACTAAAGAAGTGTGTCCGGAGAATGGAAGCGACCCGGTAAAGTCACCCTCTCGACCTGACCTCCCGTCGCATAAAAGCTATATAGGAGAGGATAAAACAGAAAAGGGTGAGGGCAATCAGGCCGGTGAGCTGTGGCCATACCAGCAGCAGGCTCTGCCCCAGTGGCAGGGGACCGGGGATGGCGCCCTCCATCTGCTCCATGGTGAGCGGTCCCAGGCTGCGTACAGAAGGCATCAGCAACGTGGAGGTGGCCTGACTGTAAAGTTCGTTGGGCATTGCCTGCATCAACAGAAAGCGAAACCGCTCGAACAGGTAGATCGACCGGCCCGTTGCGTAGGATGGCGGCGTTGCCGCCTTAATCAACAGGTTGGCTATTAGTGGGTAAAACACCGTGAAGAAGAGCCAGACCGCGATACCGGCCAGTGCCGAAGTGGCAGGCTGCCGGAACCGGACGGAGAAGTAGACCGACAGATTAAGCCACAACGCCACGTAGACGATGCTCAACATCGTGAAAGAGAGGATCCGCATGAACTCGGCCGGTGTGGGGGGGATGCCCAGTGCCACCAGTCCGGCACCCAGCATTGCAAAGCTCAGCACGAAGAAAAGCAGGGAGATCACCAGCAGTGCAGCAACAAACTTGGTGTTAATCACATAGTCACGTGGGATGGGTTGTGCCAGCAGACGGCTCAATGTACCCCTGTTCTGCTCCGAGTTGACAGCATCGAAGCCGAGGCTGATGCCCAGGAGTGGTCCCAGAAAGCCGATGAAAACGAAAAAGGGGGGCAAGCTGCCGTCCGACAGGGTGAAGAGATGCAGGAAAAAGAAAGCATCGTCACTGTTGCCTGAGCTTCCGGCATCGCTCATCGCTGTAAGGGAGGTATAAAGCGAACCGATACAGGTGAGCAGGATAAGCCCCATAAGGATGACCACTCTCCAGCTGCGGATATGATCACCCACCTCCTTGAGCACCATCGTACGAAACACACCTGGAGCTGCTCCCGAACTCCGGTAAGAGCTGAACCGATCACGCAGCTCCTCCCAATACACACCGGTAAAAAAGTTATGCTGAATAGCTGTTATTTTCATTCTTGTTTCCTCCTTCAAAATAACGGTAATAAATATCTTCCAGCCCATACACCCGGTCCCCCTCATCTTCACTATCGGCGAAGAGCTGACGGGCCAGCGAAGCGATATCGCCCTGCGCCAGCAGGCGTCCTTTTACAAAGATGCCTACACGGTCGCACACCTGTTGCACCTGATGCAGGTGGTGCGACGAGAAGAGTACCGTAATGCCCTCCTCCCGGCTCAGGGAAACAATCAATCCAAGGAAATCCCTGATTCCCGAGGGATCGATGCCCAGGGTGGGCTCATCAAGTATGATCACCTCGGGATTCTTTATTAACACATCGGCAAGGCCCAGGCGCTGACGCATGCCGCGGGAGTATTTACCGGCCTTTTTTTCAATCTCCTCTCCCAGTCCCACGCGTTGCAAGAGCCTGTGTGCTCTTTCCTCCGCTTCCCTTTCAGAAATACCGTTCAAGCGGGCGGTGTAGATTAAGTTCTCCGGTCCGGTGAGGTCGTCATAGAACCCCACATCTTCGGGCAGATAACCCACCCGTTTCTTCACCTCGATAGGCTGTCGTACCGGGTTCAGCCCACAAACCCGTACACTGCCGGAAGTCGGCTCGGTCAGCCCCATCATCATCAGGATGGTGGTTGATTTGCCTGCACCGTTGGGGCCCAGCAGACCGAAAATCTCGCCCTTATCAATCGAGAGGGTGAGATTATCCACTGCCGTGAAATTGCCGTACTTCCGTGTGAGGTTGGAGATTTCTATGGTTGATGACTGCATACCTTACCTCCTCCCGTATTTGCTGAACAACCAATACACTGTTCCTACCGCACCCAGGATGATTAATATACCCAACCAGCCCCAGAGCAGGGGTGTCCTGACCGACATGCGGAACGAAGCGTCAGCATTTATTTCGGGGGTCTGCGCAGTAAGGCTAACCACGTAATCGCCCGGAATGGCCTTTCCGTAGGCTCTCACTTCTGCTTTCACCTGGGCACTCTCTCCTGCAGCAATAAAAGGAACGGTGTCCGGAGAGAAAGTCACTTCCCAACCCCGGGGTTTGTTAGCGCTCAGACGTACACTGTTCAGATCAGTGGAACCGCTATTGCGTACCACCAGGTCGAGTTTCTTTCGCCTGCCTGCGGTGATCTTCTCACTGAGGCGTCCCTCGGGGGTGGTCAGCTCAACACCGTATGTACCTGAAATATCTGCTTCCAGTTCCAGCTGTGCTGAAGAGGAGCCGGTGGACGCCATAACAGGAATGGTGTATTTCCCTGCTTTCACATTATAGGGAGGTTTGATTTCCACAGAAATATCCTTGCTCTGTCCCGGTTCAATCTCAACCGACGTCGCCTGCTGGTAGTTGGGTTTGAAGACCACTGTCCAACCGCGCGGCGCATGGGAAGAGAGCGCGTAGAGTTGTTTCTCGCCCGTCTGATTCTCCAGCTTTGTCCTGAAGTTGAAATCAGAAGTTGCATGTCCCTGCATGTTGCTCTGGTCGGCGGTGAACTCGGTCTTCACTGTCCCCTGTTCGGAGACTTCGATGGTGATGGGCAGCACGCTGTGGTTCCGTGCATTCACGCGAAAGGTGTAGTTCCCCTTGTCGATATCGTAGGGCAGCTCCACCTTGAGGTTAAGTGTTTTCTTTTCTTTCGGCAATACCGAGATGCGGCGGGCGCTCCATCCACCCGACCGGAGTGTGTGCGACCAGGTTTCGGGAATTCCTTCGACGAAAACCTCTGCCGTAGCAATGGATGCGCCGTTGTTGATCAGGTCGATGGTGTAATCGATCGTTTCTCCCGGGGGGACAATGATCTCCGGGTAGGGTGTGTACAACCGCAGACTCTGTGCGGTGAGAGTTAAACATCCTGACAGCATAAGCAGCAGGAACGGCAGAAAAATTCGGGTCAAAATCTGCGTGCGATTCAACATAAATAATTCTCCTTTCATAGCTTTACAAAAATCGAATAATAAACTTTTAAAATGGTTATGTATAATAAAAAATGCCGGTCGGCCCCAATGAAACGAGATCCGGGTAAAGCCTGTTTTTTTCATTCCGGTGGAGGCCGGCACAGTATAGGGATAAGGTTTTCCCTGACACAAAATTAAAAAAAATGATTTTTACCTGTCAAATTTTTGACATAATTTAACGTTGGATAAAGGAGCGGGCAGGGAGATTTCATCCGGGGAAACAGGTTTTTTGTTGTTTCATTATTGAACATCCTCCTCCGGTGGAGAAACTGCAGCCTCTTTTTCGTCCGTTAAAGAGGCAATCTCCTTGCGATGACGGATTTTATCGATGGTTGTCTCTTCGGCATATCCGATAATCACTCCAAACTCGTAGAGCCGGGTTATCGTCACCCCTTCCTCCCGGAGGTTCTCCGCCACAACGTCTAACCGGTCGAGATAGTAAGCAGATACGGTAATAACAATTTGTTTCATGGCGCTAAAGGGAGTCCTGCACCTACATCCTGTGCAGGTGACGTTAAACTGCCTGCCGTCCGGATCAACTCCTGTCCGATCATCGCGGGCGTGGCATCGGGAAACTTTTCGCACAGCAGGGCAGTTATTCCCGCCACATGCGGTGTAGCCATGCTAGTCCCGGAAAGGGTACGGTATCTCGCGGGCATGGGCCAGGAAGAATATATCCCGACTCCGGGTGCCGCCAGATCCACCAACCCGCTCTCATTAAGTGCCCGGTTTGAGAAATCGGCGACCTCCAGAGTTGAGTCTACTGCACCTACTGCCAGGATGGAAGGGCAGTCGGCCGGGCTGCTCACCGGACTGAATTGGTTTTCAGATCGTCTGCTGTCATTCCCTGCTGCCGCCACGACGAGCGTTCCTTTTGAAAGTGCGAACCGGGCAGCCCTTTCGTAGGCAATGTCGTAACTTTGTCCCGGGAGGACTTTCGATCCCAGCGACATGGACAACACTCGACACCCGTTATTCGCAGCCCAAGTCATTCCGTCCAGAATCCAGGCCTGCGCTCCCCTTCCCCCATTATTCAACACTTTTCCCGCATAAATCTGAGCTTCCGGAGCCACACCGTACCGCATATCCCGTAAACCCGACGAACCGCAAACAATCCCGATACAATGCGTTCCATGCCCGTGGAGGTCATCCACAGCTTCATCGGGAACAAATGAAAAGGCCGTAAGACTTCTCCCTTTAAAGTCTGGATGCTTCATGTCGAAACCGGTATCCAGCACAGCGACTTTTATCCCTGCCCCGGTATATGCCGACTCATGCGCCTTTACAGCCCTAATCCCCCAGGTGGAGTTTACGGCTGTGTCAACCGGAACATCGTCGGGAATATAAACTACTTTTTCCGGTTCTACAACATAATCGGCTTGTGCGGTATGCAACAGTTTCATTTTATCATCGTTTACCGCCACAAGAGCAATACCCAATTCATTGTAAAACAATGCATCCGCATCCTTTATCCTGCTTTCGCACATGGGTTCCGACACAAAATCAGCCGTATTGGCAACCAAAAACCCCCATTTCGTTTCGAGCAGTTTGGTGGTTTTTACCACGTCTTTATTCCCATCCCTGAGAATGAGCAGGTATCTTCCTGTATAAAGCGGATTCTCTTCCGTGTCATTGGCAAGAGCTTCACGGGGCAATACACCGGAGGAGCTCTCCGCTGCGGGATAATCCCTCAAGAGTTTTTTTCCTAAAACGGGCGGTTTCATTGCTTTTTAATTTAAGTGGTTTTGTACAATTTGTTTAGGGCTCGCGCCATCTGGCTTTCGATCCCCGGTCTCTATTTATTGCAGCGATTGCAATACCTCTTCGTCAGTGATGTGCAACGTTTCCTTCCCTGTTGAAAGGTTACCGGGATAGATCTCAACTATTCCCTTTGCAATCAACACGTTCAGGACAGCATATTCCTGATGGCTCAGCTTATGAATGTCGGCAAACACGTTATTTTGCACTTTAATCTTTTGCAGCATCTCTCTCTCCTTGTCGGTGAAGTACTCAATCTTATGGGAGACCTCCGGCTCACCGGCCAGGGAGAACATTTTTTTGCCACCTTCTCTCCAGATGGCAGTCTCGGCTTTAAGGATGCTATTTTCCTCCATAACGGAAAACAGGTTAGGCAGGAATATCCGGGTGTAGTAGTAACCGGATATAAAACCGGCTATAAAGAAATAGATAAAGAGCGAGATAATCACCGGCCCGGCAAAGTTACAATCCAGGGTGCTGCAGTTGCTGTTTGCAACAATATAGTCCGCCATGTCCTGCAGGTAACCGGGAATCTTTGTCAGTTGTGTCAGCGTAACCCCGATAATAATTTTTGTCAGCCAGTCCGACACCTCTTCGAGATTTGTATTGGGCATGTACTTTGTGGTACGTCCATAATCTTCCCGCGGATCATAGTTCCGGTTCAATCGCGGCACTCCAAAAAGAAAACCAAACAGGGCTCCGCCAAGCAACGCTGCCAGAGAGAGAATAAGAAGCAATCCGAAGAAATCCCAGTAAGGTTGAGAAACGGCCGCACCGGCAGCGCATGCCCCTATTCCGATAATGATGACTGCGAGGGGCCACAGGTGAGCAAGCCGGTACACGCTGGGTGCGCGTTCATTTTTTTTCATTGTTTTTTAAGCAAGGTTTTTTCAATTTCTCACCTCTGACAGGCGTAAATACCTGTCTTGGACACAGGTAAACCTCAATCCTGCAGGAGCAGGCTAAATGGGACCACACAGGCCAGAAAATCCTGAGTAGCAGATTACATCGCAACGAAAGTGCAAATTAATGGAATCTTTTGAGATATCCAAGTTTCAGGCCCTTAATTTTGTTTAACCCGTTGGGGCAAATATAACAGACTGAGCTGTGGTTTATCATTACTGCGGAGTGATGAGCTATACAGGTCGGAGAAAAGTAAATGAAAGTTACAACGAAGTGATATGTAAACCTATCGGAATAAATATCCGGGAAATATAAGGGGCGGATTTAGAATCCGCCCCCCAAAAAAAGAATTCATTTTCCTATTGATTCAAAAACCATCTTTTAGTATCCGGGGTTTTGAACAAGTCCCGGTTCCACTTTCAGGCTGTTCTCATGGAACGGCCATAGGTAGTTGTGGGATTTAAAGGACCGGTCCTCCACCTTTAATGTTTCCTTACGTCCCTCAACGATCCTCGTATGTCCTTCTGCCGGCTTGTTTAAAACATTCTCTGCAATCTTCCAACGGATAATATCATCATAACGTTGACCTTCTGCAGCAAGTTCCAACCTTCGTTCATTCCGGATCAACTCAACCCACTGTTGTTGAGTATACGAAGTATACGCAGGAAGAGTAACATCGGCAAAATTCATATCCAGACCAGCTCTTCTTCTTACATCATTGATACATTTCTTTGCCAGATCATCGATCTGGTTAAGCATGATCTTTGCTTCGGCATAGGTCAGTAGTACCTCGGCATAACGCAGTAATGGGAAATCCATATTACCGCCGCTTTTGAAAGCATCCGTTTCATCCACAAACTTTTTGAACCAGAAACCCGTTCTGCTGGACCTCAGTTTTTGATAGAACATTGGAGAGTTTTCATTGTAAATGTCTATAGTCTCACCATAAAAATTATCTCCATGACCCATAATTGACGCACTGTAACGGGGATCTCTGTTTAGAGATGGGTTTAGTTCATACTCCTCTTTAGTATGCAACGGACATTCATCAATGGATCTTCCCTGTGCGGTCCAGTAAGCATCGACCAATGCTTTCGTAGGCACACAGTATGATTGTCCGGGTCCTGTCCTATAATGAGGCCCCAAATGCTGGAATGATTGTGTTGCTCTATTGTTATGGCTTGCCATATCAAACCATATAATAAACTCATTATTCGTTTTTGCAGCCTTGTAATTAAAAAGATCACCATATACTGAATGGAGGGAATATTTCTTACTGTCCATAATCTCTTTTGCCAGTTTTGCAGCCAACTCATACCTGCCGTTATAGAGAGCATAACGCATAGTAAGCGCCTTAAATGAGTATCTGTTGAACATATATTTATCGGAAGTATATTCATCGGGCGGCAATTTAGCTGCTATCTCGTCGGCCAAAGGGAATAATGTTTTTAGAATCTCTTCTTTGGGTGTGGCCGGTTGGCGCGCAGTCTCCAGATCAGCCGGTTCCAGGACAAAGGGAACATTCCCCCATCGCATGGTCAGCCTGAAATAGTGCCAGATCCGCAACGCCTCAAGTATGCCCTGGTATTTATCACGCACACTCTCATCTTCCACATACGGCACATCCGCATTAGCAATAAACGTGTTCAAACGTCCCAGATGCTTCATATAAAGCTCATAATAATAGAGGAAATCATAGGTATTGCTGTTGAAATTCCCGTTGGCAATATTCTGATGCCTGTCTCCTTCAAGCCTGCTGTATGCATTATCGGACTTTCCTTCATCCATATAAAAGATTATCCCTCTTGAGGTGGGATTCGTAAAAACGTCCAGATAACTGCTATACACAACTCTTCGCAAGTCTTCTTCATCATTGAAAAACTCAACAAAAGAGGTAGCAGTAGGATCCCGTTTATTCAAGAAGTCGTTACAACCGCTTACCGCGAACATTATCAAGATCAGATATATAATTTTTTTCATCATTGTATAGTTTTAATTTTAGAATAATGTCACCTGAAAACCAACGCTGTAAGTAGCCATCCTTGGATATGCCCCATTACCTCCGTCACGCTCCGGCTCAAGTCCCTCCCAATTGGTAAAGGTGAGAAAATCCTGAGCATTGAAATATATACGAAGATTTCTTATGTTATTCCTCACTTTAGGCATGGTATAACCCAACTGGAGCGATTTAATGCGGAAGAAAGACGCATCGCTCAGCCATACATCACTTAAATATGTATTCGTGCTTGAGCCTGTCCAGACACGGGGGAAGCGGCTATTCGGCGTTTCAGGGGTCCAACGGTTATCGGCATAGTATTGACGGGGAGCACCCAGATTATTGCTCCCTCCATCCACAAACACCGGATAACCTTCCTGACCTCCCAGTCTGCCCACTCTCTTTCCTACACCTTGGCCAAGCAAACTGAAATCCCAATTTTTGTAACGCATATCTAACGTAACAGAATAGTTGAAGTGAGGTGCGGTATCACCTAAGTAGGCCCTATCTTCATCATTTAATATACCATCTCCGTTCTGGTCTACGTACTTAATATCTCCGGGGAGCGTATTGGGAAATTTTGCTGCTGTTGCGTCAATCTCTTCCTGATTTTGGAAATAACCGTCGGTTCGATAACCGTAATAGTTATTAATGGGGATACCCCGATACCAAATCCGGTCGTTCGTTCCTTTGAATATCAATGTATCCGTGGTGTTATATCCGGCCTTAAGAACCTGATTCCTGTTGTCGAACAACATCCCGCCTATACTGTACGAGAACTCATCAAGCTGGTCTGTCCATTTTGCCGAGATCTCCCATCCCTTGTTTTCAACCTCCCCAATATTTACTGAGGATGTCAGATAATACGATCCTGTTAACGGCGGAACCGGAAAGTCGGAGTATATCAGGTCAAATGAATGTTTTTTATAAATATCGGCAGTAACTGTCAAGCGGTTATTCAGCACCCCAAAATCCAACCCAAGATTCCCTTGATTCTGCTTTTCCCAAGTAAAATCCGGATTCGGCACTCGCATAATCCATCCCCAGGTATTCACTACTTCCTGCCACAAATAGGGATCTACATTCTCATTTCCGATTCTTCCCCAGGAAGCCCTTATTTTAAGATTAGAGATAGCCCCCGATTCTTTCAATGGCCTCATGAAAGCTTCATTATGAGCATTCCACCCAAAAGAGACTGAAGGGAAAAAACCCCACTGACGGCCGGGAGCGAACTTGCTGCTTCCATCGGTTCTAGCAGTTGCTTCCAGCAAATATCTGTCATCAAAAGAGTAGTTCAGCTTGGAGAAAAAGGATGCTTTAGTTATTTCCCGATAATCTGTGAATATATAGGACATTACTTCTGTCCCCCCCACGGCATAAAGTTTATCCTTACCTCCCCTCAATTCTTTTTCGAAATTCAACAGGGCCCTTCCGGTCAACTGGCTCTGACTCACGTTCTGTTCAGCACCAATATCATTACCCCATGTTGTCACCGGCTTGCCGTCTCCATCGAAAAACTTATGTGTTAAACGTCTCCATTTGCTTGCTGATTTATCAATCATATACGATACGTTTCCCTCAAAGTTGAGATCATCCGTAATATAATAACGCGGGCGCAGATTGATCGTACTCTTATCATACATATAGTTCCAGGTTCCTCCCTTATCAATAAAGGCCACAGGGTTCATATCATTGTGAAGAATATAATGGTTCGGGATATCCGTGTCTTTATAAAACACCCCCTGAGTAGGATTCATTCTCCAGGCAATCTGATACAATCCATGCCCGTCATTGTTCCTTCTAAGCCTGTCTACTTTCAATCGATGCGCATAAAAGTCGGCCAAAAGAATAAACCGGTCCGCAATATTGATATTTGTATTAAAACGGGCACTAAACTTATCAGAACCTTCAATCTTATTCATCCCGTTCTCTTCAATATAACCAAGCATAAGGTTAAATGTTCCTACACCTCCTCCTCCGGAAATACTCGCCGTTGTATTGTAAGCCGTGGCTTGCCTTTCTATAATCTCTTTCATCCAATCGGTATTGGGAGTAACGCCCTCTTCTGCCTGACTGATATCCAAATCTGTATAAAGCAGAGGCTGACCTTGTAACGTATGTGCTTCATTTCTGAGTTTCATAAAATCGGCCGAGTTTACAAACTTCGGCAGATTGAGAGGATTTTGAATAGCAAACCATGAATTCACATTCACCCTGAACTGCCCTGTCGTTCCTCTGTTAGTCTCAATGATAATAACTCCGTTTGCACCTCTTGATCCATACATGGATGCTGCAGCAGCATCTTTCAGAATATTAATACTCTTAATCTGATTCGGATCCACGTCAGTGAGAGGCTGTTCCATACCATCCACAATCACCAGTGGAGCTGCATTTTGCAGGGTACTTATTCCTCTGATAGAGATACTTCCGGGAACAGATCCGGGAAGATTGCTGCCCTGAAGCATGGTCACGCCAGGAACAGTTCCGGCAAAAGCCTCCTCAAGTTTAACGATGGGGCGACTCACAACCCTTTCCATATCCACAGACTCGATGGAGGAGGCTAAATGCCTCCTTTCTACTGTATTATATCCGGTTACCACTACCTCTTCCAACCTTACATTATCCTCTAAAAGGATGACATCGATCTTTGTCTTTCCTGCTGTTGTTACTTCATAATCCTTAAAACCCATGTAACTAAAGATAAGCGTTACATCTCCATTTACATTTATTTCATAAATACCATTTTCATCAGTAGTTGTACCGATATTAGTCCCTTTAATAAGTACAGTAACATAAGGCAAAGTCTCTCCTCTCTGGTCAGTTACCATTCCATATACCCTCTTTTGTTGCTCCACATCTACTTCACTGGAATGTAGAGTGACCGCTTCTTTTCTTGCTCCTTTTGCGTTTTCGCACAACAACCATGAACAAAGAACGAAAAAGACAATAAAAACATTGAACTTACTCATATTCATTATTTTAATCTGGTTATTTTAATTTCATTTATCAAACCTTGTTCGGTTACAATAAACTGTGCTTTCTTTATTTTCTTTAAACGGGATGCGGAAGCCCTGACAGAACTGGAATTAATCGTTCTCGCAGATATCATCACAGTTTCACCTACCTTTAAACTTAATAGTGTATCGGGTATCGATATTTTAGTAACCGGTTTTATGGTATTTGCCTGATTATTCATATCTTTGTGAAATGTCTAATTTTGTTGCAACGCATTAAACATTAATTAACAATGCAAATATACTGTATATATTCAGTGATTACAAGTAATATTCGTATTTATGGAGTAATTTAGATTTACTCTAAATAATAAAATTGATAATTACCTGAGAAACAATACAAAATATGGAATTCATAGACAGGTTAAAATTATTCATAAAATCAAAAGGACTGGGACAAACTAAATTTGAAGAGCGGGTTGGTTTTTCGCGGGGATATATCAGTAAGGTAAAAACTTCGATTGGTGCGGACAAACTGTCCAATATCGTGGAAGCTTTTCCGGACCTAAACCTTGATTGGCTTATCACGAGGAAAGGGAAGATGACAAGCACTCCGGTTCAGCCAGCCGCTGTCGAACAAACAACCGACACCTTGGAAGAAAACTCCGTAAAGTATAAAAACAAATACCTGGAAATACTGGAAGAGAACAGGGTTCTCCGCTTAGAGATAGAAAAACTCCGCAAAGGCACCGGGACAAGAGCGGATAATCCGTTTTAAGTCCGCGAAGTTCCTGCCCATTTATCCATAATCAGCGCAATGGCTCCGTCGCCTGTAACATTGCAGGCAGTCCCGAAACTGTCCACCGCAATATAAACGGTAATCATCAATCCGATCATTTGTTCGTCAAAGCCCAACATGCTCTGGATAATCCCGATGGCCGCCATAATAGCCCCGCCGGGAACACCCGGCGCTGCAATCATGGTAATCCCCACCATAAAGATAAACCCGATAAAAGTGCCCGGATCGACCGGTATCCCGAAGAAATACATGATCGCTAGCGAAAACCCGACTATTTTCATCACGCTTCCCGCCAGATGGATGGTCGCACACAGCGGGATCACAAAAGAAGCAATACTGGGATTGATCTTATTGTTGAAGGCACATTGCAGCGTCACAGGGATGGTTGCTGCTGAAGAAGCCGTTCCCAATGCCGTCATATAAGCAGGCAGCATCGTCTTTAACGCTTTCAGCGGATGACGACGCGAGATGGCGCCTGCTACCACATACTGGATAACCAGCAGCAGGATATGTAACACGAAAATCACCGAAATCACTTTCAGAAAAAGCATAATCACGGAGTAAACCTGTCCGGTGATGGAGATGGAGAGAAACATTCCAAAAATATAAATGGGTAGTAACGGAATGATTACCGTACGGATAATCATCGTCACAATATCGCGGAAATCAGAAAAAGCTTTCTGCAACGTATCACCCTTGATAAGGGAGAGTCCGATCCCTATGCAAAACGACAAAATCAAAGCTGACATCACATCCATAATAGGAGGCATCCCTATACTGAAAAACGTTTTCACAGCACCTTCATCAATGCCCTGTACCGATCCGGTGTCGATTGCGCCGGTTATTATATTCGGAAAAACAGCCTGACACGAAAAAAAGGTAAAAAAACCCGAAAAAAGAGTAGACATGTACGCAATAACGGTTGTGATCAGCAAGAGTCTCCCCGCTCCTTTCCCTAACTCGCCAATAGCGGGAGCAACTAAGCCGAGAATAATCAGCGGAATGATAAACGACAAGAAATTACCGAATAAATCGTTAAACGTGGCAAAGATTCGTGCAAACCACACCGGTACAAACTGACCGAGGATAATTCCCGAGACAATGGCGATAACAACGCGTCCCAACAATGGTATTTTAGATAGTTTCATTTTTCCGGATAAAAAATTTAGCGCAAAAGTAAGTCTTTTTCCGGATAAACCAGAGAATAGTAAATAACATTTTGTATGAGATAAATTAAAGTACTACCTTCGCGACGTGTAGAACCTACCTCGTGGATATTTAGTTTGTCCGGAATCAGGAATATCCGATTTCGCTATAACAATATATGGAACAAAGTCTTATCTAACATCCCATGCTGTTAACAAGCCCACAGGGAGCATGGATTGATGCTACTCATATTGCGCCAATCATAAACAAATGAAGAAAAAAAGCATTCTCATATCCGTCTTGGTCGGTTGCTTCGCAGTAGCAAGCGCCATCAACCCTGTCGACTCCATTCGACAACAGATGAAGCACCTTAAAAATAAAGAGTTATTACAGGCACACAGCAATCTCTGCGCCATTGTATTTGCATTGGATGACTCTATCCAAGAGTTGAATTGTCTGAATACCTATATACAAGAAGCCCACAAGCAGGGAAATCTGTCGGAAGAGGCTTTCGCCCGCAACAGCAAACTTGTCTGTTACTACAACTACAATATGACAGACCAACTAACCACATCATTACCCAAAGAGCTTGTTTTTTTCGCGGAACACAAACTGTGGTCTTCCTATTATGATGGCTGGAGTATTCTGATAGATCTGTACATTTATCAAAACAAGTATCAAACAGCATTGCAAGAAGTAGAAAAAATGTATGCAGATGCTCGAAAAAGAAATAGCAGGTACGGGCTTGGGGTTGCTTCTTACAGTATGGGCGATGTGTACCATCATATGCAGAATACAAACGAAGCCTCCCGAGCATACGATGAAGCAATACGTCTGCTTTCTAACGAAAATGAACCTACAGTGCTGATGTATGCCTACGAGAATTATAGCGAAGTACTGATAGCAGACCTGAAATACGAGAAACTCAAAAAGCTATGTGTCTCTTGGAGGGCGAAGTTGGATGCCTTGAAGAACCATTATAAAAGTAGAGGTGAAGATGTTTCTGCTTTAGACTGCAAATACAGGTATTACCACTTAGCCATGGCGTGCTTAGAGATGGAGACCGGACATATGGATGCATCTGCACAGCATCTTCTTGAAGCCGAGAAACTGACCGAGAGAAATGCGTCTATAGCACGGTTGATGTTGCTCAGGGATTATTCCAGACATTATGAATTGAAGAAGGAATACGACAAGGCGTTAGCTTGTAATGAGGAACGAATACAGATCAATCTGACAAATGATAACTACCGCGGACTACTGGATGCTCGCGAACAGCGCGCAGAGCTTTTGATGTCTGCCGGAAGATATGCCGAAGCGGCACACATCTATCAAGCTATTATCCCTGTTAGGGACTCACTCATGTCGGCACGCACGGTAGAGCAGCTCAATGAATTGAACACCTTATATAAGGTAGACGAACTGACCTTGCAAAAGAAACTCACCACCAGCCGCTTTTACTTCGCGTTGGTATGTAGCGTATTGCTTTTCGTCTTGGTCATCATCTATATCATCTATGCCCGTCGGCTACGTCGAAAGAACCGCATACTCTATGACACCATCGCGCAGACGGAGAAAGCTCAGGCGATACTTTGGAATTCGATGGTCGAGAAACCGGAAGAGCAATTGGAAGCCGACGAGCGGCTCTTCAAGCAATTATGCAAATTAATGTCGGAAGAACAGTTGTTTAAAGATTCTGATCTAAAGCGTGAAATGCTGGCTGCCAAACTCAACACGAATCGCACCTACCTTGCCGATGCCGTAAAGAAATACGCCGATGACGCAACCCTCACGGAATTTATCAACGAATACCGCCTGCGTTATGCCGCTGCCATGCTCACAAATGATCCATTAAAAAGCGTAAGCGAGGTAGAACTTCTTTCAGGTTTCAATTCAAGAAGTACTTTCAGCCGCCTATTTAGAGATTACTACGGGATGTCTCCATCCGAATATAGAGCGATCTCTAAAGAAAAGAAAGTCGAATCGACCTCTGAAGACAACGATTGAAGTCGTTCCTAAAGAATCGTTCCCTCACAACATCCCAACGCCATGCCTTTCCCCAAAGGTGTGGCATTTTTTCTTTTAGTCCATCTATAATAGCCATTGATTATCAATATATTGCTCATATGAGACAATGTTTTGCGTGAGCAGGACATGGTCTAAGCAACCCAATCCTATTTTTGCAGCGTAGGAAAAAAAACGAGATATGCGAACGACTCATTGGGTTTATATTTCAAAAGATGCCAACGGGGAGCTTTCTAGCAGAATAACCTCGGAGATTGACAACATCATGTTCTGCGTATTGGTTCGCGGTTGTGATGTGGTTTATCTACATCCTTTTAATAGCCCGTTCGATGCGTTGGCTCATAAGCATCTGATAGACGATCTGTCAAGAAGAACAATCAAAGCAATAATCAAAAAAAAAAAGACAGAGACTGAAATGCTACTTAAAACGATGCTATTTACCATACACTAAGTTATTTATCAGCCTCTACGTATAGAATAGCCAACAAACAATAAATTGAATATGAAGACAAAAGTTCTATCTCTATTTTTCTTGCTTTCCCTATTGTCCGGCGGGAGCCTTGCTGCTCAGACAAAGGGAGGCGTAACAACCTTACATACCACCGATGGTTGGTATGTAGGAGTTAAGGGCGGTACGCTCTTCGGCACGAGTACATTTACATCGTTTGGCGCGGATAAAACACGCGTTGGTCTGTCAGCAGGCATCTCCGGAGGCTACCGTTTCAACTCCATCCTGTCAATGGAAGCCTTTGTCAAGCCAGGACAGCTAAATCTTGCCGTTCGCAAAAACGATGTAAATGCTAACTATTGGCTCGGCAGTGATATCGTTCGCTACTTCGCTCCGGTTATTGATGCCGAAGGCTGGGATTACACCAATCTGACGAGTAAAATCGGGATGCAACATTTCGGACTGCAAGGTAATGTCAATCTCTTGGGCTTCTTCTCTTCGCACGCTTGTCGTTTGCGTCTGGAACTTTCGCTTATGGTCTCAGCCATTCGCACCCAAACCGATCTGGTTACCATCAACGGCAATGAGACCGTGATAACAAACGATGCCCAATGGCATTTGGGTATAGGGGCAGGGGCACAGGCAAGTTACCGTATATCCAAGCATCTGGAGTTGGGACTTTATGGCAACCTTACCCATCTTAGCGGCACTCGCTTCGATCACATCCCCGAGCATCTCTACAAGGCAAACCATCTCTACGAAGGAGGTGTGAAGCTAACCTGGGCTTTCGGCAAAGACGTTCCGACGAAGATTCAAAACTCGTATGTTGCAGCTGTGGAGACACCGATAGCCGCACCCAAGCAGCAAGAGCCTGTACGTGAAGAAGCCCAAGAGCCCGTAACAATAGCTGTCGAGCATACGATCGAAAAGGCCGAACCCATTATTCAAGAGCCGGTCGAATTATCATTCCCCACCATCTATTTTGTATTCAACCGCGCTACGATTAGCACATCCCAGATGCCGAAGATGCAGGAGATACTACACCTGTTGCAAAACAATCCCAAGACTCATGTTACCATAACAGGCTGGTGCGACACCGTCGGCAGCGACTCCGTAAACCAACGTCTTTCCATACGCCGTGCCGAAACTGTAAAAAACTGGCTTACGACTCGTGGCATCAGCACTACTCGCATTCAAACGATTGGCAAAGGGCGGGACTTCAACGAAAAGAATGCCGCAAAAGCCCGCCGTTCAGAAACTAAAGAAACAAAGGAGAACAAACAATGAAAAACAAACAATTCCATATACTACTGTGCTTTGTGGCACTATTGCTCACCGCTTGCGAGAAAGAGCCCGTCAATAACGATCACGGCATCTCTGTCGCTCTCAGCTGGGCAGATCCTGCCGATGCAGGAAGAGAAATCAAATTGGCTAACGTCTGGATATATCAATCCGACGGAAAGCTAATCTCCCAAAAACAATACAGCACGAAGCAAGAGGTAGCTCTTTACATCCATCCTATTGAGGCGGGAGAATACAAGGTGGTTACGTCAATCAACCTCCGCACGCCTTTCTCTTCAGACAAAGCCGAAACGTTAGAAAATCTCATTATGAAGCTTGATCAGGCCGCCGCTTCACCCGAACACGCTCATTACAGTGTAGCGGAAGTTAAAACCGAAACAGGAAAAAACATTCGGGCACAACTCCCTCTGCGTCGTGTCCTCGCCGAGCTAAGCATCGAAGTGGAAGGCGCTCCTCAGGGCACGACATTAGAACCCTCGGTATTGAATGTCGCCGATGGAGTCATTCCCTCAAAAAAAGACAACGATAAGACTTGGGGCAAAGCAACCGATAACAAGCAGCTCGTAGCTCTTAAACCTACTACGGCAAAGAACGGAAAGCTCGAAATAGCCCCCACACGGTTGATGCCTACCGTGAGCAATGCCTCGAATACCTACCTGCATCTTACGTTTCGATTGGCGAATGGTATGCTGCGCGAATGCGAATGCGAAGCTCCCCTGATGAAATCGGCAGGGAAATACGCCCTGAAACTGAAATACTCCGAACTGAAGCCCTTCATGCACGTCAATCCCATCAAGATTAACGATTGGGAAGAGGGCTGGACAGTAAGCGGTGAAATCTTAAACCCTGATAAATAGTCTGCCTTATGATAAGAAATAGCCTCATTAAACTCTTGCTCGTATGGGTAATATGGGTAGGACTTTCCTCATGCTCAAAAGAAGAAGCACCCACTATTGACTCCAATCCTATCCCCATGCAGATAGAACTCGATTTGAGAAACTTCGCTCCTACAACCCGAGTCAATGCCGATGGCATTTCAGCCGGAGATATTCGGGAGTTCTTCCTCTTTGTGGAGAATCCTGAAGACCCTAATTTCTCCTATATGGTGAAGATGGATCACTCCTATAGTGATTGGCGTGCCTACGACTTGGGAACTATCAACGAGCGTAAATTATTCTTCAAGAACGGAAGCGACCCTGTGCGTATCAAGGCTGTACATTGGGGGTTTGCTCATTTCAATAAGTTTATGATTGAGAAAGCTGACCGATGGACACGCCCCTATAACATTCTTTTGGATAGAGATGTATCGTATACCGGGGGATACATGTTAGCTAACGACCCGGTTTACACCAATACGACCATTATACCCAAAGAAAGTTGTCCGGACGGCAAGTTGCGTCTCGCATTCCGCCATCTTTTTGCAAAGGTGAAGTTCACCGTACAAATCCCCTTAACGAGCGATACTCGAAAGTATATGATTGCCGAATTCTCTCCGATTAGTGACTTGAAAGTGGAAGGGCTGTTCGGGACAGTGGCTAATGGTAGGTATCTCAACTGGGTAGCAGCTTCGAGCGAAATCAACAGACCCGAGGGTGTCGTATCCGAGCCCATTACCCTTACCCGTTACAAGTGGACACCTTATGACATACTCACAACCGATTACGTACTGATGGTCATCCCGCAAGCCGTTGCCGATGGCACATTCAAGGCTTCGTTCCAATTCGAAGGTAAGACCTACAACTGGACGTGCGGGGAGAAAGACTTCCGCTTCGAGACCAACAAAGAGTATGAAATCGTATTACAAATGACACTTGCAACAAGAAGCGCCACCGCACTAAGCGGCACAATTCGGGAAGGAGGCAGACGATGAACAAATATACCCTTGCGATAATAAGCTGTTTTGCATGCCTATTGGCATCATGCACACAGGAAACAATAATTCCTGAGCAACCCGCATCAAATTCACTCCGCATCAGGGCGCAGATAGAAAATACCTTTGGAGCGACTCGTTCCACGCCCACCGGTACGGCGGACGAACAAACTCAGTTTAAGGATGGAGATGTGGTAGCGGTATCGTACTATGATGTGAAAGACAGACCACATAAGAAGTTGGCGCACTTCCGCAAGAACGGAAACGAATGGACACCACTAGACGGCGGCATTCATTGGATTCAGAGTGCCGACCTTCTGATTGTAGATGCTTACTATCCCGCAGAGCATTCCAATGAGTTGGACGGTTCCAACCAAGCATCGTGGGTCAATGAAAACGCTCGCTTTGTCGTTCCCTCTGATCAACGGAGCACCAATGCCGACAACGACATCTCATGGGCAGACCATATGACTTGCCGTGTGGCTGTAAAGAAGGAGAATAAGGACAAGACCATAGACTTGAACTTCAAACGACAAATGGCGAAAGTAAACATCCGCGTTACATCTCTCGATGAACAGTGGGATCCCGATAAGGCTTGGGTTTCCATTGACAATCTGCACACGCATCACACGGATGTGAGAGACTTCTTCCCCAAAGGAGGCGAAGAACTGATGCTCAACAAGGGCGAAGCCACCTGCCTATTTCCATTAGGAGTATGGTATGCCGGATATGGGCATAAGTTTGCCACTATCAGTGTCTACGAGTCCAAAGGATTGCTAACAGGAAAGATTACGATGGAACTGAACGATAAGCCCGTACTTTCGGCAGGAAAGGCCACAACCATAAATCTCAAAATAGGTAAGAAAAAGGCGGAAGTGGAACAATTCACCATAGAGCCTTGGGGAGGTAAGGTGACGATAACCGATGCCGTAGGCCCGCATATCCCGGTAATGATAGTCAAGGACGGTTTGGCACATATCTATCTGGACAGGGCCACCAACGGTACGGCACAGATTGCCGACTCCATCCGCTCAGCAGAGAGCCATAAGCATAAGGTACACGACCTTGTGTTTTACGGAAATACAGCAGGCAAACTGACCCTTGATGCGAACAACAACATGATAAGGCACACAACTGTGCGCTCGCTCGATCTCTCTCACGTTACCGACCTTACGGCAATAACGGATAGAGCTTTCAAAGTAATGAACGAAGCCGATGATTTCACCAAGTTTGAAGAGTTGGTTCTCCCTGCTTCCGTCAGAACAATAGGCAAAGATGCTTTCATAGACAACAAGATGCTCAAGCGAATTGCAACGTCCGGCGTGGAGGAAGTGGCAGATAATGCCTTCAAGAACTGTCGTAGCCTCCTTGCCGTAAGTTTTCCGAAAGTGAAGAAAATCAATAAAAACACCTTTGAAGAATGTGTTTCCATGGCAGAAGCCGACTTCCCCATAGCAGAGGAGATAGGCGAACACGCTTTCAAGAAGGCAAGTCTATCGGGTGGCGTCAATGGCAAGGTCAGATTTCCTCAAGTGAAACAGATTTATCCTGAAGCATTTGCCTATTCTTCACTTACCGGTGGAGCATTCATCGGGAAAATAGGGGCAGAACCGATAACGGGTATGAAGGTGAAGGATGTACTCGTCTTTCCCGAAGTAGAGCAAATCGACACGAGGGCATTCTTAGGTTGCAGCCGGTTGATTGCCATATCCTTCCCGAAAGCAATACGATTCCATGACTATATCTTTTCGGGTTGCGGCAGTCTTTCTGCTCTTAAAATTACCGCTAAGGGAGAGATGCGTTTTCTTGGGGAAAATGGCACACCCTTCGGGCGAGATTACAAAAATTATCCCAATAGCCATGCCGGTGAGGATTATAACCCAGCACGCAACGACTCTTGGCACTTCGGCGTAGGTACGCTCTATGTCAATATTGACAAGATGTACAACGTATCTAAACTGCATATCAGGGTGAGGAATTATGTTCATTACATCGGCTATGGAGACAACAGGGGACAAGCCGAGTTTGGAGATATGTGGCCAGATAAAAACGCCACTTGGTGTGAGCTCATCTACGTGGACGAACATGGCAAGGAAACATGGGCACACACTATTCATTAAATAAAATAACAAAATGAAAAAGAATGATTTGAAAATAAGTCTTCTACGTGAGGATTATGAAGCGCCGGAAATTAAGATTTTTGATATTGAAATTGAGCAAAATATTCTCGGCGGAAGTACAACCGGAACCGCAGGGCCTGAAGACATGCCTACGGAGCCTTGGTAAAAGTCAACAAACATAAAATGAAATTGATAACCGAATGAAAATGAAAAGATATTTTTCGCTAGCAGCCATTTTTCTTATTTTGAACGGCTGTTCTAAAAATGAGTTACTACAACCGTTTAAGGGCTCTGAGGATGCCGAGTGCAAACTATTGGTTGTAGCCGCAATGCCCGAGGAAAAATCGCAAACCCGTGTAACAATGAAAAGGAATGCCACTGAAAAAACACTTGTTGTCAAATGGGCAGACGGAGATAAGGTTAACTGTTTTTTCAAGGAAAAAGATAAAAATCCGGTATCCGGAGGAGAAATTTCAGTAAGCCATATCAATGAAGATGGTAAGCAAGCCTCTTTCTTTGTTAAAGTTCCCGAAAGTATAAAAAAACCGTATTCTATATATTTTGTGCATGGAGCTGAAGCAGAAATTCAGGGAGCAAAAATTAGTATAAATGTGTCTCCTACACGCTTTCAAAATATCGAAAATGCGGCTTCCATACCTCTTCTTGGGAAAGTTGAAGTTTCATCAACGGAGATAGGTAACATAAACATGAAACATCTTGGTGCTATACATAGCATATATCTTTCTAATTATAGTTCTTCGAAATCCATAAATACTTCAGTTGGATTAGCCTATACAGGAGATTCTTGGTTCTATTCTGCCGGCTCTACGTTCGATGCTATCAGTGAGACTGTGTCAGAAGGGAATAATGCACCGACTAATCCGGAAAATGTGGCTATTCCGGCTCTATCGGATGTAGAATTTGTGCAATGGGTGATGCCCAATGGAAAAACTCCACCCGCAATACAATTAATAGTCGGCTCCGTTCTCTCCGTGAACAGCAAGCCGGCACGCCAGGCTGCGCTTGTTAAAGGGAAAGCCTATAATCTATACGGAATATGGAACAATGGTAAAGTGATGTTTGACGAGCTGCCCGTTTTGCCTATTCAATATGTGTCATATTACAATGTAAACGAATCCCGGAATGGATTCGCGATAAGTCATGACAATGATAAGTGCGGAGGATTGTTCCCTCAATATACAGCTCTTAGTTATCTCAATTCCGTCGATTGGGAAGGAAGGGAATGGCATCTGCCCAGCAAAGATGAAATTGCTTGCCTCGTTTCGACCCGTGTTTATTATAGTAAAGCTCAAGACGAAAGAGATAGTAAAGAAGTTATTCAGATTGTAAATGACAAGAAGACCTATAGCTCCGATTATTTCAGCAGCGGTAACGGTGTTTGCTATGCCTTGAGACTTAAACAGAGCAATACGGCTCTGAATCCCTCGGCTCCTGCGGCTCCGGACAACTCACTGTTGTGTGCCTATCGTTATGAGAAAGTGGGAGAATTCACAGAGGGTAATACCAAATCCGGACTCAAAATCTCTGTCTGCTATTTGGGTGAGATGTTTGAAGGAACAGTAAACGACATTGCCAATGAATCATGGTGGGCTACGCGTAAAAACAAGGGCAAAGGTTACTTCGAAAGAATTATTCCTATGTGTGGATATAAGGCAGATGGCGGATCGACATTGTTTAGTATGGGTACCGGAGGATACATCAACTCTTCATCAACTCATAAGGGTGTAAATAATTGGACCAGAGCTTATGTCATGGCTTTCGGAAGAAGCGGTTGCTCTTTGATAGGAGAACAAAATCCCGGAGTAAAGTGTGCCGTTCGTCTTTTCTGCAATACCCCATTACAATAGATATTTCCTAAAAAAATTATTTCAAAATCACAATGAAAAAGAACATTCTTCTTGCTGTCACGTTGGCAGCCGTTGCGCTCACCGGCTGCAACAACGACAACGAACAGGTACAACCCGTGGGCAAACCTGAGTACATCACCGTAAGCACCCACATCGGGGCTATGACCCGTGTTGCCACCAACGGCAATACTTCCACCTTTGAAGATGGCGACAAGATCAGCGTCTATTCCTGGACGGGCAATGCCGACGAAGTGAGCAATACGCTCGTGGTGAATAACGCTGTAAACACCCTCACAACAGGCAAGTGGGTGGCTGCTCCCATGATGAAGTGGAACGACATGACCATGCCTCACTTCTTTCTCTCGGTGTATCCTTCGAAAGCTATCATCGACTTCAAGGCGGATGCCGTAGCGGTAGATCCTGCCAAGCAGATGGAGAGCGACCTCTTGGTAGCCGTCAATGCAGGGGATAGCAAAAAAGGCATCACTGCCACCAACACCCCTGTATCGCTCAAGTTCGACCACGTCATGTCGAAACTTGCCGTGCAGCTCACCTTCCGCAACGAGTTCAGCGGTACACACACGGTAACTTCCGTCAGCGCCGAAGCGATGAATGCCGGCACCATCAATTACCTCACAGGCAGTGTAACGCCCACAGGTGCAGCCGCTCCGTTCACCCTTCCCGTGGTGAAGGCAAACGACACTTATGCCTCCGTGATTTTGCCGCAAGAGATGAAGAAAATCACCGTGGTGATCGATGGCAAGAGCTATGTATATACGCACCCCACAGCACTCCAACTCGAAAAAGGCAAAACGCAGACCGTCAAACTTATCGTGGGACGCAACCGCATTGAGCTTGATCAAGTAATCATCAACGACTGGGAAAATGCTGCCGACATCACAGGCGGTGAAGCCGTAGATTAATGAACCATTCAAAGAAATACACATTCGTATGAAAACATCTCATCGTTTCTTTTCAATAGCAGCGGCAGCCCTACTCATGGGGCTGACCGCTTGCAACAAGGACGTTGTCGAGCCAAACGCCGACAATCTCCCCGACAACGCCGTGCGCATCACGGCAAGTATAGGCAATCCGTTCAGCACCCGAAGCACACCTCTTGTGGACGATGCCACCACCTTTGCCGAGGGTGACGAAATCTATGTTATGGCGACAGGAGGGGCAGGGCCCGATGCCTACGAGGGTAAAACCACTTACCGCCTCAGCAATGGCAAGTGGGCTCCCGCTGAAGGGCAGCACTATCTGCTTTGGAAAGCCGATCGACTCACGTTCGATGCATTTTATCCCGCTTCCGTAGCCAAGGAAGCTTTGGCTGCAGATGGGAACTTCAGCAAATTCATCTCCCACGTGCCTACCGACCAAAACACCAAGGAAAAGATCGCAAAGGCAGACCTGATGATGACGGAAACAGAGAATACGTACAACAAGGACGAGGCGGTAACGCTCCGCCTCTTGCACAAAACCATAAAAGTCACCGTCCGTATCAAAGCATTCAACAATGAGTACGAACCGGAAACCAAGGTGGAGAATGTACGCTTCATTATTTCAAGCATCAATCCCTCCATTACCGACACCAAGGAATACCTACCCTATACCGAGAGTGATGGAGGCGTAAACAGCTCTTACACCATCCTCTTGCCCTATGTCTCGGCAATCACGCTCGGTAATCTGAAAATAAATTTGCAGCCGAAAGGGCAGAGTCAGTTATCCGCCGACCTCACTTCTCTCTATGGCGGTTGGATAATCGGAAAGCATTACATCGTAAACCTCATCGTGGGTAAAGACAAGCTCGAAGTAGGCGAAGTTACCGTATCCGACTGGAGCGCCACGCAAGACCTGCCCGAAGGCCATGCCACAAAACAAGGTATTTTATCCACCGGCACAACGGGCATTACCATCGTGAACCTTGACTATGCGAAGGATTTCGACGAAGTAAAGGAAGTACTTGCGGGATACTTCGTGCTCACGGCAGGACAACCCGAACATAAATTCAAGGTTATCGGCTCTTCTGCCAACCTCTTCCAGAACGGTCACACCGTATTTCACGATACTGAAGCTACGGAAATTGATTTGAGGGAGGTAACAGGTATCACGGAGATAAGGCCTTCTCAGTTCAATGGGGGTACAAGTGGCGACCAAATCACAGGCTTAAAAACCATCGTATTGCCCCAAACGGTTACCGTCATCGGTAATGAAGCTTTTATCAACAATGTCAATCTGCAAACGGTGATTTGCCCAAACGTACGCACCATCAAAGAGGAGACTTTTATGGGCTGTACTGCATTAACAAGTATGGTTATGCCCTTGGTTCGAGAGTTGAAACGGGGCTGTTTCAAAGGATGTGCTGCCCTCCGAGAAGTCGAGCTCCGCACCGGCATCACGGAGATGGGTGCAAATGCCTTTACCGAAGAGATGGCCAGAAACATCGTTCTTAAGGTGCAACCATTCCAAAAACAGCTGGAGTGGAATGAAAACAAACAGGGCGGCACTGCCACTGAAACGGACATTGAACTGGGTGAGAATAAAGTTTTTGGCTTCGGCACAGATGCCACAAAGCCACTCATTTGGAAAGAAGTCAAGAACATAAATATGGGTTGATGAATTGTTTCAACCCGCGAAATATCAACATTAAAAAAGGACAGATATGAAATTCATTCAATCAATTATAAGTATGGCAGCCGCTGCGCTGCTCGTTACTGCGTGCAACAAAAACGAGAACCTTGCACCGCAGGCAGACAACTTCCCTGCCGACGGCGTAATACGTGTGGCAACCCAAGTAAACCAACCCCAAACCCGTGCCGGAATGACTTCCGACAACCTCACCGACTTCTTCATGCATGTGGAGAATCCTGTGGAAATGACAGGGAAATACACCTACTTCGTAAAGATGAAGAAAGAAGCTAATGCTTCATGGATGTCTTACAATCCGCAAGACGATAGTGCAATCAGTCAAGGCCTTCCCGTTTCGGAAAAAGTGATGCTTTGGCAAAACAAGGTAAATTCCGTAAACGTAACCGCCTTCCGCATCCCCAATAATGTGGTGGACTCAAACTGGGCAAGCGAACACCGAATTGGTGTGGAAACAGATCAAACCGTAAAAGCGAATATGGAGAAATCCGACATCCTTTTGATGATCAAAAAATCCGTCAATCCCTCCACCGATCTCACGGTTGATGGCAAGATGAGAATACAACTCGATCACTTCCTCACAAAGCTGAACCTTACATTCAAGCTCGGAACCGAGTTCAATCTACTGCCCGGGGGTACAGCATCTAATATTATCGAAGAAGTACGTATCGGGGGATCCTCTACCGGAGTGATGTGGAAATTAGGAGAACCATCCCTGACAATCAACTTCTCTAAACCAGAGGACATTCTGCCCCTTTCCACCAGCTATACCGCAGGCGAAGCCGATAGTAAAATGGCAGAAGCCAAGTATGAGTGCATCCTTATTCCGCAAACTGTACCCAACATGTATGCCAACACCGGCGATCCAATGACTCCTCCTTCCAATCTTATTATCAAAATAAAAATTGGGGGCAAGACCTATGCATGGGAGCACAAGAGTAATATTTTATTTGCCAATAATTCACAATACAACCTCACGCTCAACGTGGGCAAAGATGCTGTTACGCTCAGTGGCTTCACCGTGCAGCCATGGGGAGATGGCGGCAGTCACGATGTAGAAACGGAATAGTCTCATCAGCACAATAAGCAACATCGAATAATAGATAATAAGTAAGATTCATCTCCTTTTCGAATCTCTTAATCATTATTCATCATTAATCGAGTAGGAGGAAAACGGAGTAGTTTTCTTCCTACTTTCGTTTTCCGACCTCTCAGTCGAGTAGATAAAAGGGATTTCACCTTAAACCTCTCACAGAACCGTGCGTGAAACTCTCATTTCACACGGCTCTTCTTATTCAACCTCAATAACATTTCACATTCTTGGGATATATTCCAAGCTTCCAGTGATAAAACATCGGTTCTCTTTTTGCAATACCGCCAAGCCATTTAAGAGCCAAATAAACAGGTTTTCTTTTGAAACGTTTATATTTGGCTTTTGCCCAGCGGGATAGCATAAGATTAAAGTCGTCCATTATACCTTTCATGGAATGCATACAGTACTTCCCGTAATAATTCATCCATCCTCGTACTACTGGATTCACTTCCGATACTATTAAGTCCAAAGGGGTGTGAGACTTTGATTTGAGTTTCCATGAACGCATCGTGTTTTTAATACGTTTCTTCGCTTTTTGACTGATATCAGGGAGAAAACGGGTAAAGGCTTTTCGTTGAGCCCTATTCATGGTTTTGCGGGGACAGAACGTATGACCCAAAAAGTCAAAAGAGACGTTGGGATGATCCTTCCGTCTCCTGTCGTCCTTACAATACACGATTTTCGTTTTATCAACGTTAAGACTCAACTTGCAAACGGAAAACCTGTCCGATAGTATTTCAAGCAGAAACTCCGCTTCTTCGCGGCTTCGACAGTGGCATACAGTATCAATCATCCGCGTACCGTTCAAACTTGATGGAGGGATGGTTTATTTCCATCCATTTATCAAAACTGTAGTGAAGATACAGGTTTGCCAGAATCGGGCCGATTACTGAACCTTGCGGTACTCCGCAAGTCCTTTCCATAATCTCGCCATCGGTTTTCTGATACGGGACTACAAGCCAACGCCGTATATACAACAACATCCATTTTTCCTCCACATGACGTTCCACCGCTTTCATCAAAAGTCTGTGGTCTATCGTGTCAAAGAACTTGCTTATGTCCATATCCAACACCCAGTCATATCGCCAACAGCGCTCCCGAGCCTTTCCTATGGCTTCATGTGCCGATTTGTTCGGCCGGTAACCATGGGAGTCCTCATGGAAAACCGCATCAATAGACGGTTCTATCAGGCGAACTACGAGCATTTGGGCTATCCTGTCCTCAACAGTCGGGATACCTAACGCACGGGTTCCACCGTTTGGTTTCGGTATCTCTACAAGTTTGACGGCTTTGGGCATATAGCTTCCCGAATTCATACGATTCCATAATTTATAGAGGTTGCATTTGAGTTCCTTCCCGTATTCCGCTAATCCGATATCGTCGATTCCGGCACTACCCCGGTTGGATTTTACCTGCTCGTACGCATGATATAATTCCCAACAGTCAATGTTAAATGGTTTTGCTCCTTGTAATTGCTTCATCCTTAATCCAAGTTGTTCAATTCAATTTGCTGAATAAGTTACTCCCTTCGCTCCCCTCACATTACAGGAGTTTCGTCACTACTACGGAGTAATCCGCCCCTGCTTTGGTCTTCAGTATTTCTACCTCGTGTTTCTTTCACTTGTGTATTTTCCCTTGACATTCCAAAGCAGGTTCCTGCGTTCCGATTCAAAGCCTGTAAATGGATTATGCCGTCTTAACACCGTACACCGAAACGGGCAGCGATACAGGTATCCCCCATTCCTTATCCTGAACTTGTGGTGAGAGTTCAGTTCTGATGTAAACTAACGCACTTTCGATGCTTCATCAACGGTTCACTTGCGTTCATCTTCCATTTACGTACCTGACAATTTATCATTGCCTTTTAACAAGTCGTTCACCACCCACGTCTTGCAACGTAAGCGGCACTTGCCGGTTTGCTGCCAGCACCTATTTGCCGACAGCGGAAGGCCTCCTTCCATCTTTCAACCAGTTACGGGTCTTGTAGACCCTCGCAGCACACCACCACCGTACGTACGGTTCTCGTATACGGCGGTTCCTTAGTTCTGATGCAATTTGACATATAAATCCACAAGACAAGGGTAGCCTTGGCGTTTTAGCATTTCATTGCTGATGGCACGTTGCAGTATAGGGCTTCCTGCTGTGTTCCAATACCCATCACGGGTATTAGCCCATTGCCAAGCCCTCCATTTATCAATGCCGCATTTCATGAGATTCTTAAACTTGGGACTAACATTCTTCCAGCATTTTCATATATAGCTGCAGAGTCTATGGCGAAACCATTTGTCCGTTTCTGTGAGGATATTGTGCATATCGGCCAGCTTGAAGTAGTTCATCCATCCATTGACAAATTGGGTCAGTTTAGCTTTCAGTCTTGCATACCCCCAGCCACTGCTTCTTGATGTAAGCTCTTTTAATTTTGCTTTCATCTTTGCTAAGGTTTTGGTGTGCAAGCGATAGCGGCACTTGCCATTCATCACATGGAAGGAATAACCTAAATACTTGGCCCTGCTTACATAAGCCACCTCCGTCTTCTCTCGGTTCACTTTTAGATGGAGCTTCGATTCGATAAAGGTGGTTATGCTATCCCGCACTCGTTCAGCGGCTCGTTTGCTTCTGCATCGTATCAATCGCTTAAAATCGATATTTTCTGCATTCGTTCCTTCATAGGGTAACATTCATTTACTGTTCAATTGACTCTGGTTCAGTCCTTCCCCACGATGAGCAGATTAATTCTCGGGTACGATGACCTCGGCCGTCAGCTTCCTTCAGATTCCACCTCGCGATGGACACCCTTGCTCTTGGCTATACACTTCCCGCTATCGGGTGTGTTACGGACTTGCACCGATTAGAGAATGTTCGTGCTGGGCGAACAATAAGGACCTGTCTAACAACAAAACCGGTAGACAGGTCCTAAAAAATCGTCGATAATTGACGTTCAAAAGAATAGATTTTAGAAAATTTATTGAATCTGCAAAATATAGTTCTTAAATCTATAGTGAATACGCTTAATCTCTATTGAATTGAGCATTACCCTCATCGTTGTCTGAAAATAAATGAGTACTTTTGCAGTACAATTGGTAATAAAATGTTGAATAAAGAATCCGACAATATAGTTTACTCATCTACCGTAATTGATTTCGTGACGGTCGCCGTAGAATTTTGCGCCTTTCTGGAAAAGGAAGAAATTGCCTCGCGGGAAAAGTGGATCGACAAGATGCTCAAGCTCCTGCCCCTGATGTACATCAAGGCGTCGCTCCTGCCTCAAACTGTGGAAATAAACGATGAATCTCCCGAAACGTTTGTCAAAGAAGAGGATTATACCCGAGTATCGGCCACTGTTTCATCCATCATGGGCGAGGAGGATGTTTATCTGGATGTTTTTGTTGAGGATATGAAATACAGCGAACGTCCGGTTTCAGCATTTGTTTCGGAAAATATCGCCGACATCTATCAGGATGTAAGGAATTTTGTTTCGGTTTATCAATATGGCTTGACCGATCAGATGAATGACGCACTTCTCATTTGCCAACAAAACTTTCAGGCATACTGGGGACAAAAACTGATCAATGTATTGAGACCGTTACACTCCGTACTTTACCACAGCGAAGAGAAAGACAATCTACTGGAAACCGATTTAAACGAGGAGGATTTGTGGGATTAACCATTTCAAAAGAAGCAGTAGCAGAACTTCCGTCAGAGGTTTTTGCTGGAAAGACAATAGTTGTAGATCACGAAAGTGAAGTAGAGAAAGCGGTGGCTGACCTGATGAAACATTCCCGATTAGGGTTTGACACGGAAACCAAACCGGCATTTAAACGGGGACAGACTCACAAAGTGGCGCTGATGCAGCTTTCCACCATGGAGGTATGTTATCTCTTCCGGTTAAACAAAATCGGATATCCCGATGAACTGGACGAAATCATCTGCAACCCGGACATCAAGAAAATAGGACTTTCACTTCGTGACGATTTTGCCGCCATCCGAAAACGCTCCGACAAAAAACCGCAAAACTTTATCGACCTGCAGTCTTTTGTTGATGAATACGACATTGACGACAACGGTTTGCAACGGATCTATGCTATCCTTTTTGGGAAAAAGATTTCTAAAAATCAACGCCTCTCCAATTGGGAAGCCAGCGTCCTGAGCGAAGCTCAAAAAAATTACGCAGCTATGGATGCATGGGCCTGCCTACGTATTTACAACCACCTGATCAGCAATGGGAGCGAATAAAACAAATCAGATCATCCTGCGCCCCAGAAAAGAAGAATCACTCAAGCGGTTTCATCCCTGGGTCTTTTCCGGCGCCATCGCCAAAACTGGGCAAGGCATTCAGGAAGGAGACATTGTACGGGTTTTTTCTGCCAGTGGAGAATTCCTGGGTGTAGGGCACTACCAGGTCGGCAGCATTTCCGTCCGCATATTGTCCTTTACAGACGAAACTATAAATGAGGATTTCTACGCGCGTCGCATTTCTTCCGCATACCGGATGCGCATGAAGATTGGATTGTTGCACGCTGGCAACAACACCTTCCGGTTGATTCATGGCGAAGGAGACCATTTACCGGGACTTATTATCGACATGTACGGAAAAACGGCGGTAGTCCAGGCACATTCTGTAGGAATGGATGGCGATAAAGAAAAAATCGTTGACGCATTACAGCGTGTACTGGGAAAAGATAACCTTGAAAATATTTTTTATAAATCAGAAGGGACACTTCCCTTTAAAGCAGGCATTGAAGCCGACAACGATTACCTGCTGGGCGGGCAAAACGTAGACCCCGTCGCCCTGGAAAACGGATTGAGATTCAATATCGATTGGCTGCGCGGGCAGAAAACCGGCTTCTTTATTGATCAACGTGAAAATCGCCGGTTGCTCGAAAAGTATGCTGCCGGTAAAGACGTACTGAACATGTTTTGCTATACTGGAGGATTCTCTGTATACGCGCTGCGCGGAGGGGCCCGGTCGGTTCATTCCGTCGACAGTTCTGCCAAAGCCGTATCACTTACCGACGAGAATATAAGGCTCAACTTCGGAGAAGAACCCCGACACACCTCTTTCTCGGAAGATGCGTTTAAATTCCTGAAGGCATCTACAGCGAATGCTTACGACCTGATTGTTCTTGATCCGCCGGCATTTGCCAAGCACCGAGGAGCCATCAGCAATGCCCTGCAAGGGTACAAAAGACTCAACCTGGCAGCATTGGAGAAAATAAAACAGGAAGGAATCCTGTTCACCTTCTCCTGTTCCCAGGCCATTAACAAAGAACAGTTCCGCCTGGCAGTTTTCAGTGCAGCCGCTATTTCGGGAAGGAAGGTCAGCATTCTGCACCAACTTACCCAACCGGCCGATCATCCCATTAACATTTATCACCCCGAGGGTGAATACCTGAAAGGATTGGTTTTATTCGTAGAATAAAGTGTGAAAAAACACTTATTATTCATTCAAAACAGCATTTTTAGGTTAATTGATGCAAAATAGAGCGATTTTTCCCCTGAAATATTTTTTTAGTGTAAAAAAAGCCTTTATATTTGCACTGTGTTTTTCATGGTATTAGATTTAAGGTTAACAATGAAGATTGGTTGTCGTGAGACAACCTTTCCTTTTTTATAGCCATTTCATTTCCCCTTTTCACAAATTATAATCATTCAGATTTCGAAGTTGGAAGGTTAATCGCTATTTTTGTACAAGAATTTATTTGCGATGGATTTCAGGACACCGGTAATTATTCCGGAATCAACTTTCCGGATTGATCATTCCACAGGGATAATGCTGTTCGGCTCTTGTTTTTCGGAGAACATGGGTTCCAAACTGCTGGAATACAAGTTTCAGGCAAATGTGAACCCTTTCGGGATCGTGTACAATCCGTTCTCCGTTGCGGCAGTTGTAAATCGATTGCTTTCCAACCGGAATTTCAGCGGAACCGACCTTATTTTCCACAACGGCGTTTACCAAAGTTTCATGCATCATGGCCGGTTTTCCCATCCTGACAAAAACAAGTGCATGGAAAACATTTCCCGGATGTTTGCCGAAGCAGCAGCATTTATTCCCCGGACAGATGTATTCTTCATCACTTTTGGCACGGCTTACGTTTACAAACTGAAATCGACAGGAGAAGTCGTGGCCAATTGCCACAAATTTCCACCGGACACCTTTATAAGGGAACGATTAACGGTCGAAGCAATCGTAAAGGAATGGAGCGGCGTCATCAACACCATCTCGGCACTTAATCCTGCTGCAAGATTTATTTTTACCGTTTCACCCATCCGGCACTGGAAAGACGGTGCCCACGAAAATCAGATCAGCAAATCCATCCTTCATCTGGCAATAGACGAATTGCAGGAAATGTTTACATCCGCACTCACTTACTTTCCGGCCTATGAGATTTTATTGGACGAACTGCGTGACTACCGTTTCTTTGCAGAGGACATGATGCATCCATCTGGTGTTGCCACCGATTACATATGGGAGCGCTTTTGCAAAACCTTTTTCCGGAGAGAAACCCAAGACGCCATCTCAGAATGGAATCAGATAAGCCGCTCTCTAAACCACGTACCGTTGAATGAATCAACCGAAAACTACCGTCGATTTTTAAAGCAAACGTTACAAAAACTGATTCTGTTCCGGCAAAATCACCCCCGAATAGATTGTCGCCGGGAAACGGAAGAATTAACAAAAAAAATAAAACAATGAAGTATTCCATCCTTAAAATAGCCTCTATACTGGGCATAAAGAATCAAAATATTGCCGAGGGTGAAATATCGCTGTTGCTTACCGACAGCCGAAAACTAAGCTCTCCGCAGGAAACACTGTTCTTCGCCATCGAAACCAAACAAAACGATGCGCACAAATTCATTTCCGATTTATACGGATCGGGCGTAAGGAACTTCGTGGTGACCAAGCTTTTTCCGGAATGGAAATCCTTTACGGATGTCAACTTCCTGAAAGTTATCAACACGCTTCACGCACTGCAGAAACTAGCGGCCTATCACCGGAAACAGTTCAGTATCCCCGTCATCGGGATAACCGGAAGCAACGGAAAAACCATTGTCAAAGAGTGGCTGTACCAGCTTCTGGAGGAAGACTACAACATCACCCGCTCACCCCGGAGCTACAACTCCCAAACCGGCGTTCCGTTGTCCGTCTGGGAAATGACCGAAAACACCACCTTAGCCATATTCGAAGCCGGGATCTCCCAACCCGATGAGATGAAGTATCTGGAACCGGTTATCCGCCCCACGATCGGTGTTTTCACGAAGCTGGGGGAAGCACATCAGGAAAATTTCTCCTCGCAGCAACAGAAGTGCATGGAGAAAATGGAACTTTTCGTTAACAGCAACGTGTTTATTTACGAAGAGGACAACAAGATCATTAATCAATCAGCCGACAGGATGGTATTGTCGCAAAAATCGTTTTGTTGGTCTCGAAAAGACCCCGATGCCCCGCTTTACATCCGTAAAACGGAAAAAAACGGAAACAAAACCACCATTCACTACTCGTTCCTCAACTTCGAGTACTCCGTCTCCATACCATTTACAGATGAGGCATCCATTGAGAACGCCATCAGCTGCCTGGCCGTTATGCTTTACTTAAACGTTAAGCCCGGGACAATCTCAGAACGCATGATGAAACTGGAGCCTGTAGCGATGCGCCTGGACGTACGTCAAGGAAAAAACAACTGCACCATCATCAACGACACATACAATTCAGACATTAATTCCATAAAGATCGCGCTCGATTTCCAGCAACAGCGAAAAGTAGAACAATCGTTGAAAAAAACGCTGATTATCTCCGATATCCTGCAAACGGGGTTATTGCCGAAATCGCTATACAAACATGTAGCAGAACTGGTGCAGCAAAGCGGGATCGAAAAGCTTATCGGGATCGGACACGATATTTGTGAGAACAGTGAGGTATTCACTGTCCGGGAGAAACACTTTTTCCGCTCTACCGAAGATTTCATCCGGTCCAATACATGGAAAGAATTCGAAAACGAGCTGATTCTGTTGAAAGGCGCCCGGAGATATCATTTCGAGCAGATCAACGAGCTTCTGGAACAACGGATTCACGAAACCGTACTGGAGGTCGACCTGGATGCCCTCGTTCATAACTTCAACTTCTATAAATCGAGAATATCCCCGCAAACGAAACTCATCTGCATGGTGAAAGCCAACGGCTATGGAGCCGGCGCCGTGGAAATTGCCAAGACGCTTCAATATCACCGTTGCGCATATTTTGCCGTCGCCGTTGCGGAGGAAGGAATTGAGTTGAGAAAGGAAGGCATTTCCACTCCGATAATTGTGTTGAACCCGGAAGTTAACGGATTTGAGGAGTTGTTTTCGAAAGATCTGGAACCCGAAGTGTATAATTTCAGGATATTGGATGCATTTATCCGGGAAGCCGAAAGACGCGGCATAACCAACTATCCCATTCACCTGAAGATTGACACCGGCATGCACCGGTTGGGATTCCTTCCCGCTCAGATACCGGAACTCCTGGAAAGGTTAAAATCACAAAAAGGATTAAAGGTGAAGTCGGTTTTCTCCCACCTCGCTGCTAGTGAAAGCTGGATGTTCGACAGCTTTACACAGGAACAGATCGATATTATTGATGTCGCCCACCGGGAAATTGGGGAGAAACTGGGATATCCTGTCTGGAAACACATCCTAAATTCCGCAGGCATTGAACGATTTATCAACGCACAATGGGATATGGTTCGCCTGGGAATAGGATTATACGGAGTGAGCGCAAGCGGATTAAACGGGCTGAAGAACGTCTCCACACTCAAAACTACCATTCTGCAGATCCAGGAGATCCCAAACCACGAGACGGTAGGCTACGGAAGGAAAGAGGCCCTAAACCGCGATGCGAAAATAGCCACTATCCGAATTGGCTATGCCGACGGGCTGGACAGAAAATCAGGGAACAGGAAAGGAAAAGTATGGATAAACGGCAAATATGCCCCCATCGTGGGAAATGTCTGCATGGACCTCTGTATGATTGACATTACCGGCATCGATGCGAAGGAAGGTGATCCGGTGATCGTCTTCGGTGAAAACCTGCCGGTATTGGAGGTAGCCGAAAGCATAGACACCATCCCTTACGAAATCCTGACTTCCATTTCTCCCCGTGTAAAGCGTATATACGTAAAAGAATAAAACAATCCAATTATAAACAAGATGGAACAATTAAGTTTAACTACGCCGTCGCTGTTGTTTTCGGCTATATCCTTACTGATGCTTGCCTACACTAACCGGTTCTTGTCTTATGCACAACTGGTGAGAAACCTGAAAGAGAAAGTGATCGAAGATAAAAGTTCAGTAGCGCTTCCGCAAATTGCCAATTTACGAAAAAGGCTAAACCTCATCCAGAGCATGCAGGTTTACGGAATAATGAGCCTTTTGTTGTGTGTGGTAAGCATGTTCTTCATTTATATAAAAATGTATAATGCAGCCGGCTACATCTTTGGCATTGCATTGATCCTGCTTATAGTTTCTTTAGCCATATGCGTACGCGAGATACAAATTTCGATGCGGTCGCTAAACCTGCATTTACACGACATGGAAGAAATTGAAAAATAAACCAGCCCCATACGCTCTTGGGCTACTCCACAGGATCCTGCAGCACAAACAATGGCATATAGCCCGCCGGCAAGCATCATCTTTACATCCATTTGGGACAGATCAAAAGCAATATTCGACTTACAACCACAACCGGCTGGTGAACGAAGTATTTGTTTATCTGTTATTTCGTTGTTTTCAGAAACCGTATAGATGGTGTAAAATTCACAATGCCCGAAATGCGCATCGATTTGATTGTTCTCTTTTGTAGGTAATGCAATTTTCATGCTTCAGTTTTTTTTATTCAATTATTGTTGTGTATCCGGTGTAAAAACGGTTCAGTTGATTTCCCAATTTATTCCGGAGCCGTTCATAAACCTTTTCTCCAGTACAATGTCCTGTAATGAAGCTGGTCTCCGGATAATTCGTTTTAAGCGCTAAAGCAATTGAATCTATTTCATCCGGAGATTCATACAGCCGTCCTTTTTCACTATCGAGCAGATGAAAGCCGCCCATCAGTGTTCCCACTTTTTTCCCGGTGGACAACCTGACGGAATCCAGGATATTCAAGAGCCCCCTATGTGCGCAACCGCTATAGACAAACAGTTGCTCCGAACCAAAAGCAAAAATGATCTCATGGTTGAAATCGTCCGGAACAATTCCCTCTCCGGCATCCTTGTACAAGTCCTGATTCGCTTTGGGACGGGGATACTGACGGGAAGAGGCCATAGACAAGGTAAGCTCATGACTGAAAACAATTCCTGGCCCAACATTGACAAAACGGTCTTCATAAGGTGTAAGATCCACATCGAGGCTTATCCGGTGAAATCCGTTTCTTTCGGAGTAATAGATTTGACTCAACAGGTTTTCTGAGAGATAAACAGGCGCCGTTTGGTTAAACTCCAGGAAGGCAGGCAAACCGCCGATATGATCCATATGCCCGTGAGAGATAAATACAAAATCTACTGCACGGATATCAATATTCATCTTTTCAGCGTTCCTTATAAATCGGTCAGAAGCACCCACATCTAGCAAACAGCTGAATTGCGCAGTTTCCAGATAGAGGGAAAGCCCGTGTTCCGGTTCCAGCGACCCACCCTCAGCCCGATTATCAGACAACACCGCAATTTTCATTTCCCGTCTGCATTTATTGGCATTAACTCGTCGTTTCCATATATTTTGCAATCCTTGCAACGAACATGATTCTCTCTCCCTCCGATCAACTTGTAACAACGTCTACAGCGAAACCATTCCCTATCGAACTGCACATTGCCACCCTCAATATTGACCATGTTCCCTTCCACCAAAGCCTGAGCAAGAGTCTTACGGGCCTGTTCGTAAATACGCGTCAAGGTAGGCCGGGATACGTTCATCTGCCTCGCTGCCTGTTCCTGATGCAAGCCTTCGTAGTCTACCAAACGGATGGCCTCATATTCATCATACAATAAAGTAACCTCCTTCAACATTTTCCGAGGGATGCCAAACGGCTTAAATCCCTGCATCAGGGGAGGATTGGATATTTTTCGGTTTTGTTTGGGACGCGACATATTAATTTTCTTTTTTAAAATTGATTTCCTTCCTGGTGACGTTTTCTATTACCGTCTCCTCCGCCTGCCTTGCGGCGCTTCCCCATTCCAAGCCCCAACCCTTTCGCTTTTTCTTCAGGTGAAAGCGAACTACAATTACCTAATTTTCGTCCTGTTCCACAGCCTTGTCCGACAGGACCGCTACCGTCCATTTTTGGCATGACATCAGTTTTTTTTACGTGTTTTAAACTTACTTATCAAGCTTTTCAGCTCCTTATTTATAAATTTATCAGATGTAAAGATAATAATAGTTTTGAACATATGCTCACTAAAAGATCTGTTTTTTTAAATTGAGAAATAAATATCGGAAATACAAAGTAGGGAGAGCGTTTTCATAAAGAAGAAAAGCCGGATGTCCGGCGTAAACCGGGTCCCGGCTCAGCATATTACAATAAAAAAAGCATCTCAAACGAGATGCTTTTTTTAGTATATCTTGGCTTTCTGAATTATTCAGCAAAGAAGATAGCTACGCGGTTCCAGTCGTTTTCTGCGTAAGGCTGTTCAGCATCACCTTTCCAGTCAACAGAGATGCGGCTGCTGTCAATTCCGTATTCCGAAGTCAATGCGTCAGCAACGGCTTTAGCACGTTTTTCAGAAAGAGCCAGGTTGTAAGCAGGTGTACCTGTTTGTCTGTCGGCGTAAGCAACGATCTTAACGGTTGCGTTAGGATTAGCTTTCAAGTATTCAGCAGTGTTGTAAACGCTAACTTGCTGGCCTTTATCAATCTTGTAGGAGTCGATGCGGAAGAATACTACGTTAGGAACGTAAACACTTTCAGTAACTGCAGGAGCAACTTCAGGACAATCCGGGCAAGATTCCGGTCTTTTTCTGAGTTCTTCGTTTTCTGCGCGAAGTCTGTTGATCTGGCTGTTCAAATCGTTGATCAGGTTGTAATCCATCAACTCAGCAGGAGTGAAATCTTGTTTACCAAGGCCGAATTTGATTCCTGCGGTTCCGGTAAGCATGCTGTCGTAGTCGTAATCTCCGCTTGTTGGGCTTCCGTCAAAAGATTCCTGCATTACTCTCCATCCCAATTCGAGGAATAAAGCCACGCTTCTTGAAATCTGGAAGTTGTTGATCAAACCAACGTTGTAAGTAAGGGATTGATTTTGGAATTTTAATGTTTCACCGTTTGGATTCGGTTTCTTCCAATCTTCATCCAATCCATACATGTAACCAATACCAAGATAGGGAGCAAGGTTCCATACTCTATCAGCATTGTAACCACCCAAAGCATTGGTCATGCTCCACATTATATCAAGATGACCGCCCAACCAATTTTGTTCAGGTCCGAAAGGTACGTTAGCTACGTGTTTAATATGACCGCCGTCAATAACCAGGCGGGTACCCCATACCGGAGAATTCCATCTTCCAACTTCAAGTTGTCCCATCCATCCTAAACGATCGCCAAAACTTGCATCTGCATCGTTCTCTGCTTTAGTAAGATAGAGGTTTGTTCCACCACCAAGACCAATATACCAATGGTCACTAGCTTTATCCTTCAGGTACACCGTACCGTTGGAAACGTTTTGTACTTCTTGTGCACTCATGCCGAATGCAAAAAGAGCCGTAATTAAAAGTAAACTAAACTTTTTCATAAATTTAAATTCTAATTAAAATTTGTTTTATTACAATAACTCGATAATTAATGTCTATAGTTAATACTGCTGAGTATGATCTATGTTTTATAACATTTGTATTTTTAAAATGTTCGCAAAAGAATAAAAAACTAATAAAATTAGCTTTTCTTAAGCGAAATCATCGCAAAGATAAATCTAATTTCCAAAACACAATCGTTTTTTTAAGGAAAAATGATAAAAATGACCTGATTTAGGGTATTTTTCCACATTTTTCATTATATAGACGGTTCTATCAGCCCAAATAGCTTTTTAACAGTTTACTCCTCGAATCCTGACGAAGCCTTCTTATGGCCTTTTCCTTTATCTGGCGCACACGTTCGCGGGTAAGTTGAAATTTATCTCCAATCTCCTCCAGTGTCATCTCCTGACAACCTATGCCAAAAAACATCTTGATGATGTCGCTTTCACGGTCGGTAAGGGTGGCCAGAGCACGATCAATCTCTTTTTGCAACGATTCGTTAATCAGTGTCCTGTCTGCAATGGGCGCATCGTCGTTTACGAGGACATCCAGTAGACTATTGTCCTCACCCTCAACAAAAGGAGCGTCCATCGATATATGCCTTCCGGAAACCTTCAGCGAATCCGTCACCTTATCAACCGAAAGGTCAAGCTCCAAGGCCAGTTCTTCAGCAGAAGGACGCCGCTCGTTCTCCTGTTCAAATTTCTGGAAAGCCTTGCTGATTTTGTTCAAAGACCCCACCTGATTAAGCGGCAGACGAACGATTCTCGATTGCTCGGCCAACGCCTGCAGGATAGATTGACGGATCCACCACACCGCGTAACTGATGAATTTAAATCCCCGGGTTTCATCGAATTTCTCGGCAGCTTTTATCAACCCGAGGTTCCCCTCGTTAATCAGGTCGGGAAGGCTAAGCCCCTGGTTTTGGTATTGTTTTGCCACAGACACGACAAACCGCAAATTAGCCCGGGTCAATTTTTCAAGAGCTTTCCTGTCACCTTTTTTAATTGCCTGAGCCAATTCCACTTCTTCCTCCACTGTTATCAGGTCTTCGCGGCCTATCTCCTGAAGGTATTTGTCCAAAGAAGCGCTTTCACGATTTGTGATCGATTTTGTAATCTTTAATTGTCTCATTTATTATATTTTATCCTTTCTACTTTTAAAACGGGGGTGCAAAGATACTGTTTTTTTTTGCAATAAGAGAATTTTAATCCATCTTTATATCGTTTGCTTTTAACAGCGAAGGATTTGGATACTCCAAACCCTTTGCTATACAAACACACTTCGGTATGTTTTTGTTACAAAAAAAACAGTCAATTAACCTAAATTAACACAACCTCCTATTTTAGGCCTTGCGATAAGTCTATCGCAATGTATTGAGTTCTTCCGTTCGGGTAAAAACCGGCAATCAATATAACTTTGTCCTGGCTGCTTCTGCTCACCGATGAAACAATTTTAGCAATTTCGTCTCCGCTGTTTACAGGGGTATTATTTACCCGCATGATTATAAATCCTTTGTTTATTCCTTCTTTCCTGAATAAACCGCTGTTATCCACGCTCGACACCTCGACACCGCTGTTAATCCCAAGCTGTTGTTTTCTGCTGTTGGGGATGTCGCTGAAAGTAGCACCCAACAAACTCATACTGTCCGAACTTCTTTGAATTTCCGTATTTCCGGCATCGTTTTTCAATTCAACAGTATACGAATGCTCTTTACCATTTCTGTCGACAGTTACCTTTACCTTGTCTCCGGGACGATACCTGCTCAACTGGTCCTGCAATCCTGCAAAATTACGAATTTGCACGTTGTTAATCGCTTTAATGATATCCCCTTTTTCCAGGCCAGCGGCTTTAGCAGCACTTCTGTCACCAAAATCTTCCACCAAAACTCCTACAATCTGGGAAAGTTCACTGGCTTTGTCAGGATCCTGGCGTCTGACCATTTCAATGTTCGGCACTTGTATTCCCAGCACGGCTCTCTGCACGGTTCCGAATTGCTTCAAGTCTGCCGCCACTTTCCCTGCAATAGAGATAGGTACGGCAAAAGCCAAGCCATTAAAATCACCCGATTGAGAGAAGATGGCTGTATTTATTCCCACCAATTCACCTCGGGTGTTGACCAATGCTCCCCCACTGTTACCTCTGTTTACGGCAGCATCAACCTGGATAAAAGATTGGATATTCAAATTTCCACCAACAATATTTCCCCTATTTTTAGCACTAACGATCCCTGCGGTTACAGTAGAAGTCAGGTTAAACGGATTTCCAACGGCAAGAACCCACTCTCCCACTTCTAAAGCGTCGGAATTTCCGAAAGTGAGATAAGGGAAATCATCCCCTTCTATTTTTATTAAGGCAATATCTGTCTGCGGATCCGCACCGATAACTTTGGCCGTCATCTCCCTGTTGTCGTTGAGAGAAACCGTTACTTCGGTTGCTCCTTCAACCACATGGTTATTGGTGATTATATATCCGTCCTTTGAAATAATAACCCCCGACCCGAATCCGATTTGTTCACGGGGTTGGGTATTTCTTTCTCCAAAACCGAAGAAAAAATCAAACGGATTCATATATTGCTGTTGGCTGACGGATTTCACCTTTACGTGGACAACTCCATTCACCGACTTGGCAGCGGCTTCTGTAAAATCTGGATACCCTTGCTGGGTAGTCAAATTAGCCAATCTCACGTTTTTGTCCTGATCAAAAGAATCAGCGTATTCACTTTGTCTGACACTCCCGGAAGAATTTAAAATTCCTTTCGAATTATTTTTCGTAACAGTATTGTACCCAAAAAGAGTAATTACCGAACTGAGTATAGCGACAATAACAATTGTCACCATGTTTTTTACGTTTCCAGTATTCATATTCTTATTTATTAAGTTTGAATTTTAACACTTACACAAATGTAGAAACAAAAAGCGTACAAGAGTTTAACTCAAAGATTCTTTTTTGACACTTTTAACTAAAAGAAGAATCGATTAACCCGCTTTAACCGTAAAAAAAAACAATTTCAAAACTTTTAAATGTCAGATTGGCAGAAAATCGTCTGAAAGTCACAGCATCTCTTATTTTCTCAATCGGTTCCTTTTGTTGGCGTATTTCCTGAATTTGAAGTTATTGAAAGGTTGAAAAAGATCAAAAAAGAATAGGTTGACATGGTATTTTCCGGCATTAAAGAGCCGGCTGCTTTTACCGATTACGTATAACTGAACCACAAACCTGACAATCAGGAAAAAGACACTTAAAACGATGAGCGGGTAATTACCAAAGACCATTCCGTACGTAATTCCTGAAACAACAGAGAGATAGAACAAGTATTTCGAAAATGTTTCGAAACCAAAAACTAAAGACGATACTCCTTTATAAAACTGTTTGGTGTACAAATACTTGGACTTCAAAGCCCTCCAGGTAAAAAAATTGTTCACTACATCACTTTGCGTCATGCTTTCCGGCGATACCACCACCCCTACACTCTTCTTCCCGGCTATCTTATTAATGAACAAGTCATCTTCACCCTCGTCGATGTTCAAAACCGACGAGAATCCTTTCTCCTCGAAGAATATTTCCTTTCTGTAAGCCAGGTTCCTGCCGATCCCCATAAATGGCTTTCCGAGAACAGCGAGCGACAAATACTTCAACCCGTGGATCAGGTTGTCGTAAAGTATGAACTTTCTCATTGCAACCTTCTTCCCAACCTGTAATTTACAAAACCCCAATACAATATCCCTACCTTTAGAGAATTCACGGCCAAACTCCCGGATCCAATGATCCGAAGCCGGCACACAGTAAGCTTCCGTAAACAATAAGATATCGTTTTTTGCCGCCTTGATCCCTAAGGTCAATGCAAGTTTCTTCCCGTTCACATCCTCTGCTTCAGCCGGCACATAGGTATGGTAAAGATGGGGGTATTTTTGATTAAGGCCTTTGAGCAATACATCCGTCTCATCCGTCGACCCCATGTTTACCACGATTACCTCAAAATCAGGATAATCCTGTTCCAGTATAGCCGGAAGGTATTTCTCCAAATTTTCAGATTCATTTTTTGAAGCAATAACCACCGAAACGGAAGGTAGATTTTCTGAAAGCGGCAGAGATTTGTTCCTTTTCTGTTCGTAAACATACGGTTTTCTGTAAACCAACAAATAGTAAACCAATTGAATACTAAAAAAAAGCAAAACAGCTCCCGAAATAATCCAAAAGGGAAGTGGAAAATTGAAATTAAAAATGTACGGTAAATCCATAATTACAACGAGTCAGAAAAATAAGACCGGGGCAATGCGCGGCAATTGTACATCGACGCCATCGTCTCTCCGTAAGCACCGGCAGAACGGATAGCGATAAAATCTCCCCGCCGGGAATGATTCAACAACACAGCCTCCCCAAAAACATCACTCGACTCACAAACGGGGCCGACAACATCGTAAGTTTCGTACTCTTTGTCTGAACTGATGTTTTCGATATGATGGAATGCCTGATAGAGGGCAGGGCGGATCAAATCGGACATTCCGGCATCCGTGATCAGAAACTTTTTGGTGGTACCCTCTTTCACGTATGTGGTCCTCGCGATAAGAGACCCACACGGTGCGACGAAAGATCGCCCCAACTCAAAATGAAGTGTTTGATTTTCCTGAAGTTTCAAGTACTTGGCAAACAATCTGAAATAAGCTTCAAAATCAGCAACAGGACAATGATTGGGATGATGGTAATTAATTCCCAAACCACCCCCTACGTTAAGAACTTCGAAAGAAATACCCCGCTGAGAAAACCAGTTCTGTAATTCAACGGCTTTCACACACAAATCCTCAAACGACGATAAATCCGTAATCTGCGAACCGATGTGAAAATGCATCCCGATCAACTTCAAATGCTTGCTTTTCTCGATCAAATCAATAGCCTTCGGTAAATCCGGTTCGTTAAGCCCAAACTTATTTTCTTCCAGTCCGGTGGTGATATACCGGTGTGTGTGAGCATCCACATTCGGGTTGATTCGCAGCGCAACAGGAGCCACATTTCCTGTTTCAGAAGCCAGCCGATCGATGGCCTCCATTTCAGGCAATGACTCCACATTAAAGCAAAAAATACCATTATCCAACCCGATCTTGATCTCTTTGTCGGTTTTCCCTACTCCGGCAAAAGCTATTTTCGACGCGGGAAATCCGCAATCCAGGGCTTTAAGTATTTCGTTTCCGCTCACACAATCCGCTCCAAAACCATAAGACGCTATTTCGCGCAATATCCTCGGATTGGCGTTTGCTTTCAATGCGTAATGAACAATGTAATTCTTGCCTTCGACCTCCTTTTTTACCGCGTCAAGTGTTTGACGCAGCAAATCCATGTCGTAATAATAGAATGGCGTTTCCAAAGAATGAAATTTTTCGACGGGAAATTGACCTTTGATCATCGATTTTTATTTTATAGAATGTAAAAAATGGTGCCGGCAAAAATACATTTTTTTGCCGATATTTCGGGAATTTACACGGTTTAAATTCAGGAATTCCGGATAAGGACAAGCGCTTTTTCGATTTTTTCATCCACCGGCAGCAAAAAATCCAGCCAATGAATGGTAAAACCACGCCTCTCCATACCGCGGAACCAGGTCATCTGACGCTTGGCAAACTGATGAATGGCTATTTCGAGTTCCGAGAACATCTCCTCGAAATTAATTTTACCAGTTACGTACAGCGTTACAAACTTGTATTCAAGTCCGTAATAAATAAGATCATCGGGAGAAACACCCTTATTGAGCAGGGACTGTACCTCTGCAACCATTCCTTCATCCAACCTTTTTTTCAGGCGTGAAGATATTTTTTGCCTTCGGGATTCCCGGTCGATGTCCAGCCCGATGATAACACTCTCAACTGGAGGGTAATCAAGTTCCGAAGCCGGATGTTTACATTGGAAATCCGCAATTTCTATAGCGCGGATTGCCCGTTTTTTTGTGTCGGTATCGGTGGTATTGTGAAGCGGTTTGTATGAAGAGAGAATCCGCGTAAGTTCATCCAGCGATTTAGTTTCCAGCCTTTTCCTCAGGACGGCATTCTCGGGAACATCGGGCAGGCGGTACCCTTTCAGGACAGATTCAATATAAAGCCCGGTACCTCCGCACAGTATCGCTGTCTTGTTGCGCGATAAAACATCGCTGTAAACCTTATGGAAATCGTGCTGGTAATTGAACAACGTGTACTTGTCGCCCGCATCACGAATGTCGATAAGGTGGTAAGGGACCGGATTGTCTCCAATCCGGTAATCAGCCAAGTCTTTTCCCGTACCTATATCCATTCCGCGGTATACCTGACGCGAATCAGCACTGATAATTTCGCCGTCGAGCCGTGAGGCGAGATGAGCTGCAAACGTAGTTTTTCCACTGGCCGTAGGACCAAGAACGGTTATGAGTTTCTTCATCACCAGCTTCCTCCTGCTCCACCACCACCGAAACTTCCGCCGCCACCGCCACCAAAGCCACCGCCACCGAAGCCACCGCCCCAACCGGAACTTCGGCCTCCTGAAAACGGTGGAAAAAACAGAGGGCCTCCACCGGCCCTGTGATGTCCGTCACCGTCTATGTGCTGATCCCCACCCCGGGAGAAAAGAGAAAACAAGATAAAAACAACGACAAAAAGCAAAACAATTGCCCAAATAGGAACCCCTTCAGGTTCACCGGCATCTGCATCAAATTCCCCCGACAACCGGGCGATAATTGCATCAACTGCGGCGTTTACTCCTCCAAAATAGTCGTTCTCCTGAAAATAGGGAATCATGTTGTTGCGTACAATCCTACCGGCGAAAGCATCGTTGATGGAACCCTCCAGCCCATAACCGGTGGCAATAAACGCCTGCCCCCTGCTATCAGCGGTTTTAGGTTTTATGAGGATCAGCAACCCGTTATCTTTACCCTTTTGCCCGATACCCCACTTTTCACCCAGTACAAATGCGTAATCCGATGCCGGGTATCCGCCCAGATCGTTCACAGCCACCACGTAAATCTGAGTGGATGTAGAATCGTTGTATGTTAGTAACCGCTGTTCCAACGCCTGTTTTTCGGCAGCAGAAAAAATGTTGGCAAAATCATTTACCAGGCGGTACGGATAAATCGGATCAGGAACATCCTGTGCCGAAATTCCCAAGGACAGTAAAAAAAACAATACAATAAAGGCAAGCCTACTCTTCATCCCATATAACATCGTCGCACAATTCATTTACATCGTTCTCCGAAACCGGATAACGGGAATTTACCAACTCTCCAACTTTACCCACACCCCGACAGATCCCCTCGCAAATACGTCCGTTTTTAAAAAAAGAAAACATCTCTTCAAGCACCGAATCCCAGAAGCCTTCCTGAGCTGCCTCATCTATTCCTGAGTCACCTACAACGGCAGCCTTGTGATTGTCGGGGGCTACATAAATCAACACCGAATTACGCAATGCGGTAGTATCCATTTTTAGCTGTTTGAACTTCTTGTAAGCGGCATCCAGGGGATTCTCCTTACATTTTTTCGCAATGCAGACTCTAATCTCTGCAGAAGTCCTGCCCTCTGCGGCCCGAATGGATTCAACCACCCTGTTTAATTCTTCCGGAGTTAACATAATCGGGGCAAGGCGTTTAAAACTGAACCTGGGGAGCCGTTTCCGCTCCGGGAGAAGACTGGAAATACCCTTTTGGCTTGAAACCAAACCATCCGGCATAAATAACACGCGGGAACTGACGGATATAAGCATTAAAATCCTGAGCCGTTTGATTAAACTTGTTTCTCTCCACCGAGATGCGGTTTTCGGTACCTGCCAATTCGTCCTGAAGAGCCAAGAAGTTTTGATTTGCCTTCAGTTCGGGATAATTTTCCTGAATAAGTAGCAATCGTCCGATAGCAGAACCTAGCTGGCTTTGAGCTTGCTGGTACTGCTGAATACTTTCTTCGGTCAAACTTTCTGGATCAACTGTCATCTGCGTTGCTTTAGCGCGGGCTTCCGTTACTTGTGTAAAAGTTTCCTGCTCGTGCTCGGCATACCCTTTAACAGTTGCCACCAGGTTGGGGATTAGATCGGCACGGCGCTGATATGCGTTCTCCACATTTGCCCATTGTGAATTAACGCCTTCCTGTTTGCTTACCATCGTATTGTAACCACAACTCGAAAGAGCAACTCCCATAACGGCTAATACTAAAATGTACGTTAAATACTTCATCGTTTGTAATTTATTTTAGTTCTGTTTATATCTTCCAGGAGACCTGGCGCATTAACACTCCTAAATTCCCTCAAAAACCGCGCCAATTTTCCAGGCCGCCTGCATCCCTTTTAACCGTCCTTATGCTGGCAGGTTTTATCTTTTTAGAAGTTTTTTAAATCTTTTAATTAACGTTTAACTATCCGTTTTTGTTTTATTTCTCACACAACATCTACATATGAGCATCTTTGAATTAATCCGATCGACAACAGAAAAAAACCCAAACATTTTGTCAATCCATTAGAAAATAATATCTTTGTACCGGTAAATGACGAGGGGAGCACTGGAATGCTCCTTTTTTGTTTGTTTGCATGTGCACATGATGGAGAAAAACGAGATAAAAGCAATGGCTGAAGAGTTTTTAAAAGACTCTTCCGACTACCTTGTCGATGTTATTGTTGCCGCCGGCGGCACGATAACCGTCGAAATCGATAACGATAACGGTGTTAACATAGACGACTGTGTAAAACTGAGCCGCTACCTCGAATCGAAACTCGACCGAGACGTTGAAGATTTCGAGTTGACAGTTACTTCTGCCGGATTGACATCTCCGTTTAAAACCCCTCGTCAATATAAAAAATACGAAGGAAAAGAGATTGAAGTGCTTACCCGGAAAGGTGAAAAACTCAAGGGAACCCTAAAATCCTCAACAGAGAAGAACTTCTCCGTTGAGGTCGCCAGAATGGTCAAGCCGGAAGGAGCAAAGCGAAAAACTGAGATAAAAGAAGAACTGATCTTCCCTTACGACGAAGTAAAATACACAAAATACATCATTAAGTTTTAGCGACTGTTTCTTACAACAAAAAGAAGTTAGAAATCAGAAGCAGGAATAAAAAACTCGAAACCCAAAACAAAAAATTATAGAATATGGGCAAAAAGAAGGAAACAATCAGCCTGATAGATACATTTTCAGAATTCAACGAACTGAAGAATATTGACAAAGCCACCATGATAAGTGTGCTAGAAGAGTCATTCAGAAGCGTGATTGCCAAATCGGTGGGTACGGATGAAAATTTTGACATCATCATCAATCCCGACAAGGGAGACCTGGAGATATGGCGCAACCGGGTTATCGTTGAAGACAACGAGCTCCAGAATCCCAACATGGAAATCAGCCTGACCGAAGCGCACAAAATCGATGAAGATTTTGAAGTGGGTGAAGAGGTTACCGACGAACTTCAACTGGAAGACTTTGGCCGAAGAACCATATTAAATCTTCGTCAAACCCTGGCTTCAAAAATCCTTGAACTCGAAAAAGACAATCTTTACAACAAATACAAAGAAAAGGTAGGAGAGATCGTATCGGGTGAAGTTTATCAGGTCTGGAAAAAAGAACTGCTCCTTCTCGACGACGAGCATAACGAACTTATTCTGCCCAAAACCGAACAGATCCCCAGCGATTTTTTCCGTAAGGGAGAACATGTTCGCGCTATAGTTGCCCGGGTTGAAAATAAGAATAACAACCCGAAGATTATCCTTTCGCGTACATCGCCCATATTTCTCGAAAGATTGTTCGAAATGGAAATTCCTGAGATTAACGACGGACTTATCACCATCAAAGGTATTGCCCGTATCCCGGGAGAACGGGCCAAAGTGGCTGTTGAGGCCTACGACGACCGCATTGATCCGGTTGGAGCCTGTGTGGGGATGAAAGGGTTCCGTATTCACGGAATTGTACGTGAGCTTCGCAACGAGAATATTGATGTTATCAACTATACGAACAACACCAATCTGTTTATTCAGCGAGCACTTAGCCCTGCAAAGATCAACTCTATCTCCGTTAAGGAAGAAGAACGCCGTGCCGAGGTATTTCTCTATCCCGATGAAGTTTCACTGGCAATCGGTAAAGGCGGGGCAAATATTAAACTGGCATCTATGCTGACAGGATACAACATAGAAGTTTTCAGGGAAATCGATGATTTCGACGAAGAGGATATCTACCTGGACGAATTCCGCGATGAAATTGACGGATGGGTAATCGATCAGCTCAAACGAATCGGTTGCTCAACGGCCAAAAACGTGTTGGCAATGCCGCGTGAAAGGCTCATCAAGGAAGCCGACCTGGAAGAGAACACCGTGGACGAGGTATTGAAGATTCTTCGTTACGAATTTGAAGATGAAGATACTACCGACGAAGAGCCGGAGATTTAAGACTGTTAAACTGTTCACAAAACCAATAAATTAAGAAAGGACAAACTCAACTATATGGCTGAAAGATTAAGTAAAGTTGCTAGGAATTTAAATGTAGGGATCAACACGTTGGTTGAATTTTTGCACAAGAAAGGAATTACTGTTGAAGCAAATCCTAATACAAAGATTGAGGAAGAACAGTATAATTTGTTGGTGGCCGAATTCAGCAAAGACAAGAAAATTAAAAAAGAGGCCATTGAAAATCTCGAAAGGATGCACCGGAAGGATGATAAACGGGAAACAATTGCCATCGAAGGGTACGAAATAGAGGAAAAACCCAAGAAGAAAATAGAAAAAGAGACCATAAAAGCTGAAATCCCGGATGACTTGAAACCAAAATTCAATGTCGTAGGAAGCATCGATTTAGACGAGCACAAGAAACTGAAAAAAGAAACCGAAGCTAAACAAGAAGAAGTTGAGGTTGAAGTTGAAGTTGAGGTTGAAGTTGAGGTAAAAGAAGTAAAACCGGAAGAGCCTGTACAAAAAGTTGAAGAGGTTGAAACAGTTACACCGAAACCGGTGGAGCCGAAGGAAATTGAAGTCCCCCACGATGAAGCACCTGTTGTAACGGAGGCCCCTTCATCTGAAGCCGAAGAAACCCCGGAAGAAGTGGTGAATGAAACGGCAAATAAGGAACGGGAAGACTACTCCCCCCAGGAACAAGAGACAGAAGCAGAAGAAGATATAACTCTGCACGAGAAGGAGAAGGGCCCGGACGAAATATTTCGGATACGTAAAGAACTGAAAGAACCCAATATCGTGGTGAAAGGCTCCATCGATCTGGAGTCTATAAACGACAGGACCCGTCCACCCCGGAAATCAAGGGCACAACGCAAGAAAGAACGCCTGGAGCGTGAAAAAGAGCAAAATGCCAAGAAAGCGAAAGAAGAAGCCGTAAAAAGCCTGAAAAAAGAATCGATCGAAGAAAAAGAAAAGAAGAAAGGGGCGGTAATCAATACAGCGGAGGAAGACAGTAAAAAGAAAAAACGCAAACGCATAGATAAAGGCAAAGTCAATATAGAAAAAGCCGGAGCTCACGGAGAAAGCACCCGTCGGGATAAAAAAGTTCTCCGAAAACCGATAAAAGCCGAAGTAAGCGAAGAAGACGTTCAAAAACAAATAAAGGAAACACTTGCCCGGTTGACCGAAAAACGCGGGGGAAAAGGCGGAGCAAGGTATCGCCGCGAAAAACGGGAGGCCGTTTCTCAGCGACAACGCGAAGAAATCAAACAACAGGAACGCGAAAGCAAGATATTGCAGCTTACCGAGTTTGTTACGGCAAATGACCTGGCAAACATGATGGACGTCCCCGTTACCAGCGTTATCGCTACCTGCATGAACCTGGGCGTTATGGTGGCTATCAACCAACGCCTGGATGCAGAAACAATCAATATTGTTGCCGATGAATTCGGCTACAAAACCAAATTCGTGAGCGCTGACGTTATCGAAGCCATAGCTGAAGAAGAGGATAATCTCGAAGATTTGCTACCACGCCCGCCAATCGTTACCGTTATGGGACATGTTGACCACGGCAAGACATCCCTGCTCGACAGCATCCGCAACACCAACGTTATTGAAGGGGAAGCCGGAGGAATCACCCAGCATATTGGCGCGTACAACGTGAAACTGCCTGACGGCAGAAAAATCACGTTCCTGGATACTCCCGGCCACGAGGCATTTACCGCTATGCGTGCCCGCGGGGCTAAAGTAACGGACGTAGCTATCATCATTGTAGCTGCCGACGACAATGTGATGCCCCAAACCGTTGAGGCCATTAACCACGCCGGGGCCGCAGGTGTCCCCATTGTTTTTGCCATCAATAAAGTGGATAAGCCGGGAGCAAATCCTGAAAAAATAAAAGAGCGACTGGCTGAGATGAATTACCTGGTAGAAGATTGGGGCGGAAAATACCAGTCACAAGACATCTCTGCCAAAAAAGGAACAGGCATCAACGAATTGCTCGAAAAAGTGCTGCTCGAAGCAGACTTGTTGGAACTTAAAGCAAACCCCAACCGGAAAGCATCGGGCTCCATTGTGGAATCGTCACTCGACAAAGGCCGGGGCTACGTGGCAACTGTCTTGGTTGAAAACGGAACGCTCAAGCAAGGCGATGTGTTATTGGCCGGATCATACTACGGACGCGTAAAAGCGATGTTCAACGAGCGGAACCAGAAAATCAACGAAGCAGGGCCGTCAGAGCCGGCGCTGGTGCTCGGGCTGAACGGCGCACCGCAGGCCGGAGATACGTTCAACGTCATGGAGAGCGACCAGGATGCGCGCAACGTTGCCGCACGCCGTGAACAGTTACAGCGCGAACAATCGCTGCGTACGCAGAAAATGCTTACCCTGGATGACATCGGCCGCAGGATAGCTATCGGAAACTTCCAGCAGCTGAACATCATTGTAAAAGGTGATGTGGACGGTTCGGTAGAAGCACTTTCAGATTCGCTCATCCGCTTGTCTACCGAAGAAATTCAGGTTAACGTGATTCACAAAGCTGTAGGCCAAATCTCTGAATCGGACGTTACCCTCGCGGCAGCATCAGACGGAGTTATTATTGGATTCCAGGTCCGTCCTTCTTTGGGAGCAAGGCGTGAAGCGGAGAAACAAGGTATCGATATCCGTTTGTACTCCATTATCTACGACGCAATCGAAGAGGTCAAGGCCGCCATGGAAGGTATGCTTTCCCCCGATATTAAAGAAGAAATTACAGCAAACGTAGAGGTGCTTGATGTCTTTAAAATCACTAAAGTAGGTACTGTAGCCGGTTCAATGGTGCGGGACGGAAAAATAAAACGTACCCATAAAATTCGTCTTATTCGGGACGGAATTGTTATCTTTACCGGCGAATTGGATTCACTGAAACGATTCAAAGAAGATGTCAGGGAAGTTGCGTCCGGGTACGAATGCGGTATCAGTATCAAAAACTTCAACGACATAAAAGTGGGCGACATCATTGAATCTTACGAACAGATAGAAGTAAAAAAGACTTTATAACCAGTTGACATTGTAATTTTAATTCCTTTACTTAGCCGCATCCCGCCGGAAGCGGGGTGCGGCTAAAACACACAAGGAGGAAATTACAATTGCCAACTCAGGTTACGGTATAAAACAAAATTTATTTACATCTAAAATAGGATTATTATGAACAAAACAAAGTTGATAAGCTTGGGTGTTCTATTTTTAATACTGAGCGCCACCCTTTCGGCCCAAAATCCACAGGTAGCGGTTGCTTATGTGAATACAACCGATCTTCTGAGTGCTTTCCCGGCAAAGGAAGAAGCCACACAAAAACTCGTAGCATTGAGTGAAAACTATAAAAAAGAACTCGAGCTGATGCAAAACGAATACAACAAAAAATATTCAGATTACATCACCTATCAGGGTTCATTGGCCGAAAACATCAAATTACGCAGGATGCAGGAGTTGACTGAACTGGAAAACAAGATGCAACAGTTTATGCAATTGGCTCAAAAAGACATCGAGCAGCAGGAAAAAGCTATGCTTGAACCGTTAAAGAAACAAATTTCCGATGCCATCCGTCAGGTAGGTGTCGAACATAATTTCACGGTTATCTACGACCTTGCCAATCCGGGAATTGCTTTTGTGAACCCGGTAGCAGTGGATGCCAATCCTTTGGTAAAGGCAAAACTGGGAATCAACTAAACTTATTATCGCCAAAAAGTGTGATAGCGGGTACTGAACAACAACAATCGCCTATCGGTATTTTTGATTCCGGGTATGGCGGGCTTACCGTATTGTCCGAAATCAAATCGTTACTTCCTCAATACGATTACATGTATCTGGGTGATAATGCCCGGGCACCCTATGGGAACCGCTCCTTCGAGATCGTGTATCAATTTACAAAAGATGCCGTAAAATGGTTCTTCGGGCAGAACTGCCACCTGGTTATTTTAGCCTGCAACACCGCATCGGCAAAAGCGTTGCGGACCATCCAACAGGTCGACTTACCCGCAATGGATCCATCGAGAAGGGTGCTGGGCGTCATTCGCCCTACGGTCGAATCCGTTGCCGGTTTCACAAAGACAGGCCATATCGGTGTGTTCGGGACATCAGGCACCATAAATTCCCAATCGTACGATATCGAAATTACCAAACTGCATCCCCACCTGAAAGTGACGGGTGAAGCCTGTCCCATATGGGTCCCACTGGTGGAAAACAATGAATTTGATAAACCCGGAGCCGATTATTTTGTAAAACAACACATCCACAACCTGCTCAAAAAGGATGATAAAATCGACACCATTATCCTGGGTTGCACACATTACCCACTCTTGATCACTAAAATAAAACAGTTTTTACCCCAGGGTATTCAAGTTATATCGCAAGGGAAATACGTGGCGGAAAGCCTGAAAGAGTACCTTCAACGTCACCCGGAAATGGAGAAAAGATGCTCCAAAGACGGCACAGTTAGATATTTCACGACCGACCTACCCGGGAAATTTGCAGATATGGCGTCCTTATTTCTGAAAGAGAACATTGAAGCTCAAAAAATAAACATCGATTGAATTATGTTAAACGGGTTTGATCTCATCATACTTATTTTTCTGCTTGTCGCATTCGTAAACGGATATAGGAAAGGGCTGGTTATGATGCTCGTTGGGTTGGCAACCGTCATTCTCGCTGCCGTTTTCGCCGGCAAGCTGGCTGTTACCGTTCTGCCTTACCTCCAAAAAACGTTCGATTTCTCTCCACAGGTTACCCATGTACTCTCCTACGTGGCTGCTTTCCTAGCCATAGCGGCTGTTGTCTCATTAATCGGTTTTCTCGTACAAAAAGTGTTCGAATCGGTAAACCTCAACTTTATCAACCGGATTCTCGGAGGTGTGGTTTCCATGGGGACAACCGTTGTTGTTCTAAGTATTCTGCTCAATCTTATTCTTATGCTCGACGGAGAAGAAAAAATCATTAAACCCAATATAAAACAGAAATCCTTTTTTTACGAAAAGGTCCGTGTTGCAGTACCTGCCATCGTTCCCTACCTGAATAAGGAAGTGTGGGAAGAATTTGTTCCGGAGAAATACAGAAAACAAATCGAGAACTCAGGCAGCATAAACTACGATACGGAAAACGGACAACCCATTGATTCCGCTTTTCAGAAAAAATATTTCGAAACCGATTCTATTTAAAAACCTTACATCATGCTAATTCACAAGGAAGGGAGAAAAACGCTGTTTGTCACAACCGTTATTTTGGTATTATTAAACGGATTTATGTTCCGTTTTTTCCCGGAAAGTCCCTTTTCTTTTATCCTGTTGTTTATTTCAGTAGTGGTTTTTGCCCTGATGATGAATTTCTTCAAAAAGCCAAGCCGCGTTTACGAAGGGGACTTGCTGGATTATGTGAATGCACCTACCGACGGGAAAATCGTAGTGATTGAAAAGATTTTTGAAAAAAAATACTTTAACGAAGAGCGGATACAAATTTCCATCTTTATGTCATTTTTTAATGCACACTCAAACTGGATACCCGTCACGGGAAAAGTAGTGCATTATTCACACGAAAAAGGTAATTTCCACGCAGCATACTTGCCTAAATCAAGTCACGAGAACGAGAGAAGCAACATCATCATTGAGACACCCGACGGGCACCGTGTACTTACCCGGCAAATCGCCGGTGCGGTGGCGCGTCGAATTGTCACCTACGTCAGGGAAGGCGAATATTATCATATCGGAGACCGCCTGGGTTTTATCAAACTGGGCTCCAGGATGGATGTCTTTCTGCCCATCGACAGCGAGATCCTGGTTCAAATAGGCGATGAGGTCAGAGCCAACGAAACACTGCTGGCACGGTTACCGCAAAGACTAAAAGGGGATGAAAAAACAAATTCCTAATATAATTACCTTGCTGAACCTGTTTTCAGGTTGTATTGCCATGGTCATGGCATTCAAGGGAAATTTCTCAGCGGTCGTCATGTGGGTCATACTGGCAGCCGCCTTCGATTTTTTCGACGGATGGACCGCACGGTCACTGGGGGTCTCTTCCAAGATCGGAGTAGAATTGGACTCCTTGGCCGACATAGTCAGTTTCGGGGTTGCACCTGCGTCTGCCGTCTTTATGCTGTTGGAGGAATTTACACTTTTCCCCTCTTTTCTTGCCCAACCGGAACCGATCATCCCCTACCTGGCTTTCCTGATCCCGGTTTTCTCGGCCTACAGGCTGGCAAAATTCAACATCGACGATCGCCAGACAACTTCATTTCTCGGCCTTCCTACACCCGCCAACGGATTATTTTGGATCAGCTACGTGTACGGTACGCATCAGGCGGCTGTCACCAACGGATTTTATTTCTACCTGACTGTAGTTTTTATTCTGGTTCTCTCAATACTGATGGTTTCCGAGATCCCCATGTTTTCACTCAAAATAAAAAGCTTGAAGATCAGAGGAAATGAGAGACAGCTATTGCTCGTTGTTGTGATAGTTGCGTTTGTTTTACTTTGGGGGATTACGGGGGTAGCTTGGGGAATTCTGGTGTACATTGTTATGTCAATTGCCACAATGAGAAAAAACAAACTCATTCGTTAATTTTTTAAAAGCGTTGAAATACATTTAATTATTCCTCTTATCTTTACACATATTTTTGAATTAAATGACTAGAACATGGGATTTTTAATTAAGGTCTTACTGGTATTTGCAGTTATTTACATGGTAATCAATTTTTTGGGGCGTGCCCTTTTCGGAACCAGACGAAAACCTCAAGCCAACCCCCACAGCCGTCATTCGCAACAACAACAGAATGAACCGGAAACACAGGAAGCACGGATCCTCGATTATCAGAAAAAAAGTTTTGAAACTACCGATGCCATTGATGTGGAGTTTGAAGAGATCAAACAGAAAGAGCGGAGGTAACATCCATTCTTGTTATATAGAGTACAGCCGTTTGATAAATATCAGGCGGCTCTTTTATTTTACAGATGGGTTTGATTATTTCCCAAGTATGTTAAGAGCAAATTCATAAGCCATCCCCCACTGCTCAGGGTATGTCCAGTGCCCTGTTTCTTCAACAAGGAAAAGGGTTTTCGGAGCCGTGATCACGTTGTAAGCAGCATACATGGAGGTAGGCGGACAGGTTACATCATTGTATCCCCATGAATAAAATCCGGGTACTTTCAAATGACGCGCAAAATTAACAACATCATAATATTTGCTGGTTTCAATTTTCTGCGGTGAATTGTTGAACGAAAGGTTAGCTGCATTGAAAAAATGAGGCCATCCTCCCGCACGATTGTGCAAATAACCTGTAACATCGGAAAGAGCAGGGTAAAAAGCGACCAGCCCTTTTATCCGGTTATCCAAAGCAGCGGTAACGATAGACAAAGCACCGCCCTGACTTCCACCCAGCACGACAATATTATTTCCATCGAATTCAGGTAAACTGAAGATATAATCCACTGCACGTACACAACCTAAATAAACACGTTTATAATAGTAACGATCTTTGTCATCCAGGTTATAATTCTGATAACCATCGAGCGATGCCGTTCTGATGTTATCGTACACGGATGCATCCATTGTTACCGGAATGCCATGAATACCGATCTCAAAAGTAATAACACCTTTTTCTGCGTTACCTGTATCTCCATTGTAGGGGCGCACTCCCGCTCCAGGTACACGCAAAATAGCCGGATATTTTCCTGCTGCCTTGGGAACGCACAAAATACCAAACAAACGGGTGCCTGACTTATAGTTTTGTATGTTTACCTCATACACATTTATTTTTTCCGTGCAACGCTCGGGTAACAACCTCACCTTTGCATCCATGGGTATTTTTGCATTCGCAGCCTTTGCTTCATCCCAAAATCCGATAAAATCCTTTGGTTCATCCGTTGTCGGACGAATCCCTTCAGGATTAAAAGCAGCCGTTGCCAATCCTGCATATTCTTTTCCCTCGTATGTGGCCACCACTCTACAACGTAAAAATCCAGCCTCTTTCAGGGTGCCGCCATCAATGGTCGCTGTCCCGTTTTTCAACACGATATTTTCTTTCTTTAAAGGAGGCATCATCTCGGGGCCGACTTCGTACCAAACAGATACATTCTGCACGGGGATATTGTTCTTGGTGACGGACAGGTTAAATTTGGCCTTTTCATTGGGCTTATATACCCAGTCACTCTTTTCAGGCGCTATATTCACGTCAATCAGGGTTTGTGCAGGTTGCGCCAAAAGACTTGAAACGAAAACGATAATGAAAATTGAGGATGCAACAATTTGCTTTGAGAACTTCTTCATGTTATTTATTTTTTGATGGAGCCTGAAAGTTTTCTACAGTTATTTTTACCGAATTCAAGACTGTTTTGAATCTTTTCAGCTCGTCCTGGAAACTGTTTTGTTTTTTCACAAAACAAAAGTAATAAATTATGATCAGTAAAATAATCAGGGACAAACAAAAAAGACGGAAATTTCACAAATTCAGAAAGAAAGATTATTTTTGTACAAGAAATCAAGAAGTCGTAAGTCAAGGATTCTAATCCTATAGCATAAATTAGTCTTGGTTCTTGATTTTCAAAGTCTAATTTTTTTTAATCAAACATTTAAAATTTTATGTTAGATATTTTTGACCGGCTAAAAGGTATGGAAGGTCCGCTGGAGCAGTATCGCCAAAAAGCAGAAGGCTATTTTATGTTTCCTGAACTCGAAGGAGAGATTGGACCCAGAATGAAGTTTCACGGACGTGAAGTAATAACCTGGAGTTTAAACAATTATCTCGGACTAGCCAATCATCCCGAAGTAAGGAAAGCGGATGCGGAAGCTGCAGCAACATGGGGAATGGCTTATCCTATGGGTGCCCGAATGATGTCCGGTCAAACAAAATACCACAAAGAACTGGAAGAACGCCTCGCCAAATTCGAGAAAAAGGAGGCTGCTTATCTTCTCAATTACGGATATCAGGGAATGGTCTCCATCATCGATTCGCTTTGTACACGTCACGATGTGATTGTATACGACTCCGAGTCGCACGCCTGCATCATGGACGGCATATTCCTTCACAAAGCCAAAGGCGGAAAGAGTTTCGTTTTCCCGCACAACGATATGGAGCGTGCCGAAAAGATGCTCCGCTTCGCCACCAAACAGGCCGAAGAAAATAACGGTGGAATCTTGTTAATCACCGAAGGGGTTTTCGGAATGTCAGGTGATCTGGGCAACCTGCCGGGAATTGTAGCGTTGAAAAAACAATTCAACTTCCGGTTAATGATCGATGACGCACACGGATTCGGAACGATGGGAAAAACGGGAGCAGGAGCGAGTGAACATTTCGGATTGATGAACGAAGTGGATATTTACTTCGCCACATTTGCCAAATCGATGGCAGGTATTGGGGCTTTTGTAGCCTCGGATAAAGCCGTTGTCGATTCGCTGAAGTACAACATGCGTTCCCAGATTTTCGCCAAATCTCTCCCGATGCCTATGGTAATCGGCGCGCTCAAACGGTTGGATATTCTCCAAAATCGACCCGAAATAAGAGAAAATCTATGGAAAATAGCCAAAGCACTCCAGGATGGCCTTGTGGCCGAAGGGTTTAACATCGGGAATACGCAATCCCCGGTCACCCCTGTCTATTTCAGTGGATCGGTACCCGAAGGGACAAATATTGTGATTGATCTGCGTGAAAACCACAATGTTTTCTGCTCCATCGTTGTCTATCCGGTAGTGCCGAAGGGTGTTTTAATGCTCCGCCTTATACCTACGGCATCACACACGATGAAGGAAGTAAACGAAACCATAGACGTTTTCAAAAAGATAAAAGTCAACCTCGAAGCAGGAAAATATATTTCTGACGAAATGCGGTCGATGACCATGTAATAGAAATGAGACTACGCGTAAAAAGGCAAAAAAAGTACTACCTGAAATGTGCCGGATGCGGTTTTGTGACACCCAGTTTCAAAGCATGGTTCGATCAGTTTCAGAAGTGCCCCAATTGCGGCAGTAAGCACTCCGAAGTTTGGTATAACACCTCTTACAAACGATTACCCCGTTTTATCAAAGGGAATCCGCAAAATTTCTGGCACTACTTTCCTTATTTGCCGTTGGTGCTAAAAAGGCACATCATTACCCGGTACGAAGGGACCGTTCCTATCGAACGGTGGCATTTTTTGGAAGAGTTTGCCAAAAAAGAATACGGGTTAACCCTTGAGGTCCACGCTTACCGCAACGATTTGAACGGGGGAACAGGTACATTCAAAGATGTTGCCGCAGCACTTGCAGCGAGCATATTCAAAGAAAATAACCTGAAACAATACTGCATTGCTTCCACCGGAAACTCGGCTACCGCATACGCTAAGTACCTGTCCATTGCCGGAGTGAACTGTTCGGTTTTTATGCCAGAAGACGCTATCCGGGCCTCGGAGGCCACCATCAGTTCTTTCGGGCAACAGGTCTTCCGCGTAATGGGTGATTATGCCAAGGCCAAGGAAGTGGCCGCCGAATACGCCCGGCGTCACCACATACAGATGTCCACCGGGAACATCGATCCCATCCGGATCGAAGCCAAAAAGACAATGGTTTTTGAATGGTTGCGTCAACTCGGGAAAGCACCCGATGTATATATTCAGGCCATCAGTGGAGGTACAGGTCCATTAGCGATTGATAAAGGAATACGTGAGATCGGTCACCTCTATCCTGATCTTCAGAATCCACGCTTTATCATGGTGCAATCCGACGGTTGCGACCCGATGGTTCAAGCGTGGGAAAAAGCAGAAGCCGAAGGCTTTCCTGAAGGTTTCGAGAAAAATTATCCCGTCATCGACAATCCAAAAACCAATGTTCCCACGCTGGCGACCGGAAATCCGGCTACCTACCCTATCATTTCGAAATTAGTCCGGAAAACCGGCGGTTCATTCGTCAGGATGCGCGAATCGAAGCTGATTCCGCTGGGGAAACTGATCGCTTACGAGCAGAAAATGGTTCCGGGGCCTGCATCAACTGTTTGTGTGGCCGGCTTTTTTAATGCATTGAAAAAAAACCTGATCAACGACGGAGAGACGGTAATGGTTAACATCGGGGAAGGGGCTGTTCGTGCACCCTATTTCCTGGAGCAGATGATCTACACCACACAGGAAGTCACCAATGCCGATGAGTGTGCACCCCACGAAATCGACGGTTACCGGGATCAGCTTTGGAAAGATGTATTAAATGATTAATTTTCACAATAACCTGACGATCTAGTGTCTTTCTCTCGTTGTTCCTAAAACTATGCAAAAAAGTACAAATAAAATTATATGGATCACTGGCGCTTCGTCGGGTATCGGCGAAGCCTGCGCGTATATATTCGCAGCTGAAGGGAACAAGTTGATTCTGACAGGCACCCGTGAGGGCCAATTGAAAAAAGTACAGCAAAAGTGCATCGATTTGGGTGCGGAGTGTGAGATTTTGCCTGCCGACCTATCCCAAACAGAACAATTGGATACCCTTACCGACCGGGCACTGTCCTTCTTTGGCAAAATTGATGTGATGTTCCATAACGCAGGAATCAGTCAACGTGGCAAATCGGTGGACACTGATTTCTCGGTGGACAAGAAAATCATGGACATTAATTTTTTTGCTCCCGTAAAGATTACCAAACGATTGCTTCCGGCAATGATTGCCGGTGGAGGCGGAACCCTGGCAGTAACCACAAGCATCTCCGGCAAGTTTGGATTTCCGTTGCGTTCTGCGTACGCCTCGTCAAAGTTCGCGCTCTATGGATTTTTTGAGACCGTGCAGGGCGAGTATTACGATCAGGACATCCGCGTAGTGATGGTTTGTCCGGGACGGGTGAAAACCAACATCTCCTGCAACGCCCTCGAAGCCGACGGCACCAGACATGCCCAAATGGATACCGGACAAGCGGAGGGTATACCGGCAGAAAAAGCCGCCCGAAAAATTGTGAAGGCCATCTGGAAGCAGAAACCGGAAGTGCTGGTCGGCGGAAAAGAGTTGCTGATGGTTTATATCAAACGGTTTTTTCCGGGATTGGCAAGAAAAATAGTGCGGAAAATCAGGACAACGTAACCCTTTCACTTTTTGTAAAACAACTATGGAGAATAAGTATATTATTTCAGGCATTCAGCAAGTCGGTATCGGTGTGGAAAACCTCCACGAAGCGTGGAAATATTACATCGACGTGTTTCATATGGATATCCGCATCCTGGAAGACAACAAGGTAGCGGAACTGATGCTTCCATATACCGGAGGGGTACCCCAGCGCCGTCACGCGGTAATCGCTGTGAATCTGCAGGGTGGTGGCGGTTTTGAAGTATGGCAGTATGCCGGAAGAAAACCAAAACGGCTCGGTTTTGAATTGAATATGGGCGATCTGGGTGTACTGGCGTGCAAAATAAAAAGTAGGGATGTGGCGAAAACCTTCGGGGAGTTTTCCCGGGATCCAAAAGTCAATATCGTCACCAAACTGAGTCAGGACATAGACGGTAAACAAACTTTCTACGTGAAGGACCCTTACGGGAATTTGTTCCAGATTGTTCAAGACGAATATATTTTCAAAAACGAAGGCCGGTCTACCGGAGGTGCAGTAGGTGCTCTAATCGGTGTAACCGATATCGAGAAGGCAATGGTTGTCTACAAAGACATCCTGGGCTACGACAGGGTCATCGCCGACGAAACCGGTGTTTTCGCGGATTTTGAAGGATTGCCTTCGGGCAGTCAGCGGTTCCACCGCCGGCTGCTCACCCACTCCCAACCTCGAAAAGGGAGTTTCAGTGAACTGTTCGGGCCGTCATACATCGAGCTGGTACAACCCCTGGAACGTTCGCCGCGCAAACTCTATGAAGGACGTTTCTGGGGCGATCCGGGATTTATCCAGATCTGCTTCGACATCCGGAACATGGATGCATTGGGGAAACACTGTGCCGAACTGGGGCATCCATTTACCGTAGATACCACCCAAAAGTTCAAAGAAGGTGCTTCGTTTGATATGGGCGATGCCGCCGGGCAATTCGCTTACATCGAGGATCCGGACGGGACACTGATCGAGTTTGTGGAGACACACAAAGTTCCGGTGATGAAGAAACTAGGATTGAGCATCAACCTGAAAAACCGTAATCCCGAAAAACCGCTTCCAAAATGGATGCTGAAAATGCTACGGTTCGGGCGTGTAAAAGGTGATTAATCCCTACGAAAGTGAAATAAACCCGTGATGAACCGCACAATTTTTTCGCCGGTTTTCCGTTATACTTTCAATGGAAAACCGGCGATTAATTTTTTTGTCTGCATTTTTCCTGTTCTGCATTGCTCAAATGCAAGCGCAATGGGATGTTCCGTTCAATCAATTCTGGACGGCAAAGACTTATTACAACCCGTCTTTTGCCGGCGAAACCGGTAAAATCCAGATTTCGGGAATCTATAATTACCGGTGGACAAACATTAAAGATGCGCCCAAACATCTTTTTCTTTCGATGGATATGCCGGTTGAGTTTTTGGGCCTACAACACGGCATCGGTATTCAAACGCTTTCAAACGTCACCGGAAATAAACAAAACACCCTCTTTGCCGCCCAATACACGTTTAACCAAAAATTCGGAAAGGGAATACTCCGTATCGGCGTTCAGGCGGGAATGCTGAATCTCAATTTCGATGCAGCTTCTCTACAGCTGACCACCGACTCTGCGAAAAACTACCGGAAAATCATCAGGGCCCAGCCTACGGATAGAAAATCCCTCGACCTGAATGCCGGAATTTCGTGGACAACCCGGAATTTTCACGCCGGTCTGGCAGCTATGCACCTTAACCAACCGTCGTTTTACCCACTGCGAAGTCCCGGCCCACCGGAAAACGCGAAGGCCGATTCAATCCATTCAAGAATTCCCCTTTCGTATAATTTCATGGCCGGATGCAATATAAACGTTTTTCATCCGTTAGTTGAAATACAGCCAATGGCTCTTCTGATGACGAGCTTAACCGACACCCGGTTGCATACAGCCGTACGTATGGTATATGGCAAGAAGTACTCGGCAGGTGTGTCTCGAAACGGTAAAGAAGGATGTTCCTTATTCGCCGGGGCTATTATAAAGAATATTGAAATGGGTTATGCTTACAGCATGTATACATCTGGCATAGGAAAAGGAAGCGGTGGTAGTCACGAAGTGAGCTTCAGGTACCGGTTCCCGATAGATTTGTTCAGGAGAGAACCGATGCCTTACAAAAGTATCCGGCTTCTTTAAGATCTAACGTTTAAAGTTTTATCCTAACTCTTGGCTCTAATGTCTTTTTAAACTGTATGACAATAAAAAAATTAATTGTTCCGATCCTGATTCTCATTGTGCTGGCCTCCTGCGGCCGGCGGGGTATTGGAATAAGCACGGGAGGTGAACTGACTGGGGTTCCCGTAGGAAAAGTCTGGAATGAACCTACACCCTACAATATGGTACTGGTCACACGGGGCTCTTATCGAATGGGTCCCGGAGAGATCGATTCGTTGTGGGGGATGACTGTTCCTACCCGCGGCGTATCCGTAGATAACTTCTGGATGGACGAAGCTGAGATTACCAATTCGCAGTATAAACAGTTTGTCTTCTGGGTACGTGACTCCATCATCCGCGAACGTCTTGCCGACCCTGCTTATGCCGGAGACGACTTTTTCAGGATTACCGAAGACGAATACGGCGAACCCGTACAACCTCGTCTCAACTGGAGTATTCCCATTCCCTGGACAAGAAATACCGAAGAAGAGGAAGCGGCCATCAACAGCGTGTACATTACCCATCCGATTACCAAAAAGAAAATGCTGGATGCCCGTCAGATGAATTTCCGCTACGAATGGTTTGATGCTGCCGAAGCGGCAAAACGACAAAACAGGCTTGATCCGCAGGAGAGAGTTTTAAATACCGATATCGCCGCAAATCCGGATGAGGTGATCATGATATCAAAAGATACAGCATATATCGACGAAGAAGGACGTATCGTGAACGAAACCATTACGCGTCCGTTAAACAGTTTATACGATTTTGTACACACCCGGATAGTAAACATCTATCCCGACACCACCTGTTGGGTAAACGACTTTAGCAACGCCAACAATGAATACTACATGCGCAACTATTTTTCTCACCCCGGCTACGCACATCATCCTGTAGTTGGTGTTTCGTGGGAGGCCGCAACCGCGTTCTGCGAATGGCGCACCCTGTTTCTTCGCCGGGGATTGCAGCGCCGGGATGTAAAGGTTGAAAAATACCGCCTTCCCACCGAAGCAGAATGGGAAATGGCCGCCCGAAGTGGAAAAACAGAAAACAGATACCCTTGGGGGCCAACCGCGGCGCAAGCCGAGGAAGATTGTTACCAGGCAAACTTCAAACCGGGAGAAGGTGCATATGCTGCCGACCGCAACCTGATTCCCGCCAAGACGAAAAGCTACCGCCCCAACAGCTTCGGTTTGTACGATATGGCAGGCAATGTAGCCGAATGGACCTCAACGGCCTACACCGAATCCGGAAATCAACTCATGAGTGACATGAACCCCGAATACCGGTATAATGCCGCTGCCGAGGACCCCTATCCGTTGAAGAAAAAAGTGGTGAAAGGCGGTTCGTGGAAAGACATCTCCACCTTTATCCGCTCGGATATGCGTGATTCGGAATATCAGAACCACGGACGGTCCTACATTGGATTTCGGTGCGTAAGGACTCCGATAGGAAATTAACAATACGGAAAAAGGTAGAAAATGAACAAAATAATCAGAAAAATAGAAAACAGCCTTCAAACCGATAACGGACAACGGTTTCTGCAATACGCCTATAGCTTTGGCGCAGCCATCGTTATTTTTGGGGCTATGGTCAAGGTATTGCATTGGTGGGGTATTTGGGGAAATATCATTTTCGGAACAGGAATGGCCATAGAGTGTATTGTTTTTATTCTCTACGGGTTAGACCGTCCACCAAAGGCTGTTCCGGCTGAAAAAGAAGCTCCGGCAATCCAGGCAGCACAGGATCTCCCCGTCACTTCCCGGTATCCGAAGGAGCAACCCGGAGAGGTTTCAGAAAACGTGATGAAGTTTGAACAAGAATATGTTCAGCAAATGAAAGCACTCAACCGGAATATATCGGGACTGAACACCATTTACGAAATACATCTGAAAGGCATCAGCGGGCAACTCGATACGCTCGACCAGATCAATAAAGGCTTAATCAGAATCAAGGAGATGTATGAAGGGAGCGTACCTGACAGTTCTATTTTCAGCAGGGAAACCGAGAAAATGACCCGGCAAATCCAGGAACTAAACCAAATTTACGGACGCTTGATTCATGCAATGACAAACACGCAGCCCAAATGATTATCAATAATCCCAACTCTCCCCGCCAGAAAATGATAAACCTGATGTACCTGGTGTTTATCGCCATGCTGGCGCTTAACGTGTCGGCAGAGGTGCTCACCGGATTCGATATTGTTGGTGACAGCCTGAGCAATTCATCGGAAAATATGCACACCAGGAACCGGTTGATTATGGATGAGCTTGAGGGGTACAACTCTCAAAACAGGGAAAAGGCCGGTGAATGGTACGACAAAGGGGTGCAAGTGAAACAAATGAGCGACTCGCTAGTGAGCTATATAGAAGACCTGAAAATAAGAATTGTAAAGGAGTCGGACGGCAAAAAAGGAGACATAAACAATATCCGGAATAAAGACAACCTGGATGCAGCCTCTTCTGTCCTGTTATCCCCTCCGGCCCGACAAGGACACCGGTTGCGCACAGCTGTTGACCACTTCCGACAAACCGTAACCGGTCTTATCCAGGACGACAACCGACGAAAAATCATTGAAAACAACCTCAGCACGACCCCTTCTGAGAGGAACGACTCCCATAAAAACTGGGAGGAGTCGCTCTTTGAAAAAATGCCCGTGTCTGCAGCCGTTGCTATCCTTTCCAAAATCCAGAACGATGTCCGCCTGTCGGAAGGCGAAGCGTTGGGCAGCCTGCTCAACAGCATCGACGTAAGCGATTTCAGGGTAAATGAACTCAATGCATACGTCATCCCCGAATCAAAAGTTATCATTCAAGGTGGTACTTACAATGCCCGGGTCATCCTTTCGGCGGAAGACTCCACGCTATCTCCCGACATAATCGTAAACGGCCAATCTCTCGACCCCTCGGCAAAAGGGTTCTTCTCCACAGCAAGCTCCGCTGTGGGAACTTTTCCGGTGGAAGGCTATATCGAAACGAGGGGAAGCGATGGCAGTACGGTACGCAGAAGCTTTTCGGACAACTATACCGTTATAGAACCCGCGGCCACCATTGCACCAACGCTGATGAACGTCCTTTATGCGGGGATCGGGAACGAGATCAGTATCTCCGTACCGGGAATTGCACCGCAAGACGTCTCGGCAACCATGACCAACGGTTCACTCGTCCGAAAAGGCAACTTATGGGAAGCCAAACCTGTTGCCGCCGGCCGGGATGCCACCGTCTCGATATCCGCGAGAACGGGCAGTCAGGTACGGCAACTGGCGTCAAAAAATTTTCGTGTCCGCTCTCTACCCGACCCCAGCCCCTATATCGAATATGCTGATGCCAACGGAAACCCGGTTGTTTTTAAAGGCGGCAACCTGGCCAAAGCCGTGCTGGTAAATACTCAGGGGATAAAAGCCGCCATTGACGACGGCATTTTAAATATTCCCTTCCGGGTAACCGGCTTTCGCACCCTGTTTTTCGACTCCATGGGAAATGCTATTCCCGAAGTGTCTGAAGGAAGTCGGTTTTCAGAAAGGCAAAAAGAACAAATCCGCCGGTTACAACGCGGCAAATACTTCTATATTTCGGGCGTGAAAGCCATCGGCCCCGATGGGTTGGAAAGGGAAATAGCAGTGATTGAGGTGAGGGTGAACTGATTTACGCATTGAAGTCCCGGACTGGAAATTTAAAAAATTATACGACAATGAAATTTAAGCCAATATTTATTTCGTTCTTTATTTTCTGTTGTATCGGAAACTGTTTCTCCCAGGAGACTGCGCGGGAAAGGCTGCAACGCCGGAATCAAGGCCAATCCAATACAAACAGCACCGTGGAATTAACCAGCCGCGCCACACAGATGAACCGTACACAATCCACGGATATCAACGATGCCAAATGGTTGCGTGAAATTTACCGTTATCTCGATCTGTCAAAGGAAGGCAACGCGCCGCTCTACTATCCGGTATTGCCGGAACAAGGTCGGATGAACCTGTTCACCCTGATTTTCAACCTGCTTTCCGAAAACAAAATTACGGCTTACGAGTACCTGGACGGCAGGGAGGTCTTCACGGATGAATATAAAATCGATTTCAAGGAATTTCTCGACAGGTTCGGAATTTTCCACGAGACTCAAAACGGAAACATCGTCGTCAGCGAGGTGGATATTCCCAGTCACGAAGTACTGGGGTATTACCTGAAAGAAGCCTATTATTTTGAAACCGGGACATCGAAATACGGGGTTAAAACAGTTGCCGTTTGTCCCATTATCTATCGTCAGGCCGACTACGAATCCCAAACCGTCCGCTATCCGCTCTTCTGGATCGTGTATGATGAACTCCGCCCCTATACTCTGCGTATGCCCATCATGACTTCAAGCCTCAACAACACCATGACGGGAACGATCGATGATTTTTTCCGCATGAAACACTACGACGGTGAAATTTACAAGGCCACCAACCCACGCAACCTGGCCATTTCACAATACACTTCCACCCCCGAGGAAATGAAGGCGGAACAAGAACGAGTTGAGCAACAGCTCAGGGATTTTGAAGAGAGATTGTGGAAAGGGGACACCGATACAACACGGGTTCTGCCCTATCGTCAGAAACAGAGGGCTGGAGGTTCAACTACCATGCGAAACAGAAGGTATTAACCTTTTATAGCTAAATCTTCTCCACCAGTAGATCCATCGGTTTTCTGATTTTCGGCAAATAAATCAGTTTATCCTCTTTCTCGTCCCGGTAACCCAACGCCAGCATCACTACAGCCTCCTCTTTCTCCGTATCGAGACGAAGGACCTCATTGAGCGACTGCGCATCAAACCCTTCAATTGGAGTAGCGTCGATTCCCGACGCTGCCGCTGCAACAGTGGCGTACCCTAGCGCGATATACGTTTGCCTGATCATCCAGCTGAATTTGTTGATCTGCGGATCGTCAATCACCCTTAAAATCTTGGAACGATAACCGTCTATGTATTCATCCGTGGAGTTTCTCTGGCGCTTCATCTCTTTCAGATAACCCTCCAGGTATTCGGAGTCGAGCTTTTTCCTTGCTTTAAAAACAAGCAGGTGAGAGCATTGCCTGATCACAATTTGCGGGCAAGACTTCCTGTAAATCTCACCGATAAGGTCTTCATTTCGGGTAACAACCACTTTAAAAGGCTGTAAACCATATGCTGTGGGCGTTAAACGAATGGCTTCCAAGATGATGTTGAGGTCGCTTTCCGCGATCTTTTCCCCTGTCATCCGTTTTGTCGCATAACGCCAGTTAAGCGCTTCTATTAAATCCATTTTTTGATAACCTGAACTTCGTTTTATAAACCTATTCCCCGGTATCCGAATCCGTAGGAAAAGAGGTCTTCCTTGTTGTAAATGTTCCGCCCGTCGATAACCAGGTGCGTACGCATAATTTTTTTCAGAATCTCCCAGTTGGGAAGACGAAACTCTTTCCATTCCGTAGGGACAATGAGAGCATCAGCATTGTTCGCAGCGTCGTAAATATCTTTAGCGTAGTATATTTTATCGTTCAACCGTTTTCTGGCTTCATCCATAGCTGCCGGATCATATGCGCGAACATTTACATTTGATTCCAGCAAACTGTCTATCAGTTGCAGAGCAGGTGCATCCCGCACATCGTCAGTTTCGGGTTTAAAAGACAACCCCCAGACAGCAACGGTTTTGCCCTCTACTACACCGTTGAAAAACTCACTGAATTTTTGGAAAAGAATCTTCTTTTGATTTTCATTTACCTGCTCTACTGCCTTAAGCACACTCATCTCATAGCCTGCATTTTCGGCCACCTTGATGATCGCTTTTACATCTTTGGGAAAACAACTTCCGCCGTAACCGCAACCCGGGTAAAGAAAGTTCTTTCCGATACGCGTGTCACTGCCGATCCCCCGCCGCACCATATTCACATCTGCACCTACCCGTTCGCACAGGTTGGCAATATCGTTCATAAAGCTGATCCGTGTTGCGAGCATAGCGTTAGAGGCATATTTGGTCATCTCCGAAGAAAGAATATCCATGAAAATTACACGGAAATTGTTAAGCAGAAACGGGCGGTAAAGCCGGGTCATCAACTCCTTGGCACGTTCCGACTCCACACCCACCACTACACGGTCGGGACTCATAAAATCATCAACAGCAGCGCCTTCCTTGAGGAATTCCGGATTGGAGGCTACATCAAATCCCAGGTTGCTGAGGCCGCGTCTATCCAATCGTTTCTGCACCCGTTCCTTGATCCGGTGTGAAGTACCCACCGGGACAGTACTTTTGGTAACGATCAGCAGCGGTTTATCAATGTGGTCGCCAATGGTTTCTGTAACCTTCCAGACGTACTTCATCTCAGCATTTCCGTCTTCGTCCGAGGGGGTTCCGACAGCGATAAAAACCATATCCATATCGTTCAAAACCGACGGTAAATCGGTAGTAAAGTGCAACCTACCGGCATCGTGATTGCGAACCACAATATTTTTCAACCCGGGTTCGTAAATCGGGATAATACCTTGCTTCAATCCTTCGATTTTTGCTTCGTCAATGTCAACACAAGTTACATCCACTCCCATTTCGGAAAAGCATGCGCCCGAAACCAATCCTACATATCCTGTTCCAACTACTGCAATCTTCATAATTAATATAGTTTTGAGCGAAAAGTATAGTTATTATACCTCCGCAAATTTCAATTTCTTCTTCAAGTTATTGATGGGATAAAATACAGTAAGCAGCGAAATGATGCTAACTACTACAAAGACGGTTACAATATCCCAGAACCGCACAATAACAGGATAAGCATCCACCACATAAGCTCCGGGAACATTACTCAGGCGGAGCAGTCCGAAATGTTGCTGCAACAAACACAAGGTCAATCCGGCAACAATTCCTGAAACGATTCCAAAAAAAGTGATTAACCAGCCCTCGTACAGGAAAATGCGGGAAATAAGGTTGTTGTTAGCTCCCATATTTTTTAAGCTTTTGATATCTATCGTCTTTTCCACAATCAACATCGAAAGTGATCCAACCACATTAAAAACAGCAATTAAAAGGATGAAAGCCAGAATAAGGAACGTCACCCATTTTTCAATCTGCAACATCCTGAAAGACTCAATCTGCTGCTCGAACCGGTTTTCCACCAGAAAATCGTCGCCCAATATCTTTTCAATTTCAGATTTTACCTTCTTCACTGACGCATCGGGATGAAGTTTGATATCGAGGGAGGAGACTTCATTATCATACCTGAACAGTTCACGCGCCAAACGGATGGGAATAATGGCCACCTGATCATCCACATCGGGTTGATTGAGGCTGAAAACACCACCTATCTGTATGTCTTCGCGCGTGAATGCTGCCGAGGGGTTTGCCAAGTTAACGTTTACGTCGCGCTTCGGGGCGTAAATTTCAATCGGGTTTATGAATCCGGCCCGAGCACCCAGCGTGATGGCCAGGCCTGTTCCCAGGGTAGTGTAATTCACGACGTCTTCGGTAAGGCGGAAGCTGCCGTCTACCATCAGTTTATCCATATCGGTCATCAGCCGGAACTCTTCCGATACACCTTTCACGAGGACCGGCACCTGGCGGTCCTCAAACTTATACAACGCATTCTCTTCCAGCGACTCCGATATCATTTGAATGCCATCAATCCGTAAAGCTTTATCAAAGTCGGGCGTGTGATAATCAAATACCTTTCCGGCTTTGGCCGTAATTTTCAGGTCCGGGTCGAAAGCGCTGAACATCCCTTCCACAATTCCGCCAAATCCGTTGAAGACCGACAAAACGCAAACCATTGCCATCGTTGCAATAGCAATTCCACAAACCGAAATAAGCGAAATGACGTTAATGGCGTTGTGTGATTTCTTAGAGAAAAGATATCGGCGAGCGATGAATAGTGAAAGATTCACGTTATTTCAACAATTTATCAATATTTTCGATGTAGTCGAGCGAGTCGTCCAGGTAAAAAATCAGTTCAGGTACAACACGTAACTGTTTTCCGACTCGTTTTCCCAAATTGTATCGGATCGATTTCACGTTATCGTTTATGTTCCGCACCATTTCGCTTCCTTTTTCCGAAGGGAATATGCTCAGGTACGAGTGGGCAATTCCCAGGTCGGGAGTTACCCGTACATGCGTAACCGATACCAGTACGCCCGGCATCTTTTTGGTTTCCACCAGAAAGATCTCTCCGAGCTCTTTCTGAATCAGCCGATTCACTTTTTGTTGTCTGTTTGTTTCCATTCTTCTCTATTTTTTTCGAACAACCGTAATCCCGTCACGTACGGGGAGGATTACCTTTTCTACCCTGTCGTCGTTAGCCAGTTTTTCGTTGAAATTCAAAATACCCTGGGTCGCCCGGTCACTGCTCTCCACCTTTTCTACAACTTTTCCGTACCAGAGCGTATTGTCAACAAGAATGAAACCGCCTTTTCTGATTTTCGGAAGCGTAGCCTCGAAATATTTCCAATACAACTCCTTGTCGGCATCGATAAAGGCAAGGCCAAAACTTTCGTCTTCAAATTCCGGAATGATTTGTGTAGCATCTCCGATATGCAGTTTTATCTTGTTTGCTAGTTCAGACTTCGCAAAATTCGAACGAATAAAATCTTCCAGTTCATCATCGATTTCTATCGTATGTACCTCGCCATTCTCTTCCAGCCCTTCAGCAAAACACAAGGTGGAATACCCTACAAAAGTCCCGATTTCAAGCACCCGTTCCGGACGGATCATCCGGGTTAGCATCTTCAGAAGCCGGCCTTGCAAATGGCCAGACATCATGCTCGCATGGAGCAGCTTAACGTGGACCTCCCTGTCAATTTCCTTCAGTAATTCCGGCTCCGGATCGATATGCGATAATATATACTCTTCCAGTCTATTGTCCATCTTTTATTGCGTATAATCCGGCAAATTATATTTGTCTTTCGCTTCCAAAATTCTCCACGCTTCTGCTATTTCAAGATAAGTGGTTCCACCGGTTTCACCGAAACTGCCGCCCATGTACGCCACGCGATCCTCAGGCTTGATCATCTTATTCTCAATCAGTTTTGTTATCGCACCCACAAAATAGGCCCGGCGGCTTTCTTTGGTGTTTCCATCTCCTTTGCCACTCTGATGGTGTGCCCATACTCCGTAAGACAGGGCCAGTTCGCGTGCCAGCCTCTCGGTTGTGGTAATGGCATAAACAGGACTTTTACCCCGGAAAGCAGCCAAAACCCGGGCTGTTCTACCCGTATGGCTGTCGGTAACGATAGCCTTTGTTTCTAACCGGTCGCTCGATTTAACGGCTTGTTTGGCGAGGAACGAAGTAACTTCGTTATCGTCCAAAGGTTGGTATGGAACGGCGATATCGTTTTGTGGCAGTTTTGTTTTTTCGGTTTCAAAAGCCACTTTTGTCATGGTTCTCACCGCCTCCACCGGATATTTTCCGTAAGCTGTTTCACCGCTTAACATAATAGCGTCGGTCCGGTAATAAATGGCATTGGCAACATCGGTTATTTCGGCACGCGTCGGGCGGGGATATTCAATCATGGTGTGCAACATTTGCGTTGCGACAATAACCGGTTTTTTATGATGGATAGCTTTCCGGATAAGTGTCCGCTGAATAGCCGGAATTTTCTCCTGAGCCACCTCCACTCCCAAATCACCACGCGCAATCATAATCCCATAGGCATGGCGTAATATTTCATCGATGTTGTCCACACCTTCTTGATTCTCAATTTTCGCGATAATTTTTATTGGACTGTTCAGTTCATTCAAAATTTTCTGGACTTCCAATACATCTTCTTTGTTTCGCACAAACGAATGTGCAATAAAATCGACATCGTGCTTTGCCGATAGGGCAATAAATTTTCTATCGCGTTCGGTTATACTCGGCAGGTTGATACGGACTCCGGGAATATTCACGCTTTTCCGGCTTCCGACCGTCCCGTCATTTTGCACACTACAAAGCAGGTAACCAGCATCTTTATCGATCACCTTCAGGTCAATTTCTCCGTCATCAATCAGAATATCGTCACCCACGTTCATCTCATCGACAATGTTCGGGTAAGAGACATAAATAGCCTCCTTGGATGAAACGCTCCCGGGATTACCGATAACCTTCACCCGGTCGCCAGTGGTGAGTTCGATGGGTTCGGAAGCTACAGTTGTCCTTATTTCCGGGCCTTTCGTATCAACCAGAATGGCAATTCTGTCCGACACTGCACGAACGTTGTTTATAATTTTCAGAAATCCTTCCTGGTCAAGGTGAGCCGAATTTAACCTGACAACATCCATTCCTTCTGCAAAAAGCTGCTGAATGAAAGGGACATCGCAACGTTTATCCGAAATTGTGGCTACAATTTTAGTATGTTTTAGCATTGTTAATTTAGTTGAGAATTTTTTAGATCTCAGATGTCATCTGACCATTAAACACTTTTTAATCCGTTTTGTTTGCCATTATCAAGGCTTCCACAGCTAAACGATAGGAGTTCAGTCCAAACCCACCGATCACCCCTGCACAAACTGCCGAGATCATGGATTGATGACGGAACTCTTCCCGGGCATATACGTTGGAGATATGTACTTCGATCACCGGGGTCCTCACCGATTTAATCGCATCGCGAATAGCAACCGAGGTGTGGGTATACCCCCCGGCATTGAGGATGATGCCGTCATAATCAAACCCCGTCTCATGAATCTTATTGATGATTTCCCCTTCAACATTCGATTGATAATGGTCCAGCCTGATTTCGGGAAACACCTCCTTCAACCTTTCGAAAAAGGCCGAGAAAGATTGATCTCCGTAAACACTGGGCTCCCTCATCCCCAACAAGTTAAGATTAGGTCCGTTGATAATTTGGATTTTCATTGTTGTATATGTTTGTGGTTGCAAAGATACGATTTTAACGCAGTCCGACGATTAAAAAAATCAAAGCAAACCGGCAAAAAAAGCGAAACGCCGACCGACGTATCGCTTTTTTATGTTCATGAATATGCAATTGTTATCCTTCTGCTTTCGCAGTTTCAGCATCCACTGAGCCAAAGTGGGCATTGGCCATACGTTGGTATGAACGATAACGCCACTGGGCATTTTCCTTGGCCGCTTCAAAAAGTTCATCGGCTTCGTGCGGGAAAGATTTCACCAGCTGCGTGTAACGCACTTCACCCATCAGGAAATCCCTGAACTTACTCCAGTCGGGTTCCTTACTGTCGAGTACAAACGAATTTTTGCCCTCTTCTTCCAGTTTCGGGTTGTAACGCCACAAGCTCCAATAACCGCATTCAACGGCTTTTTTCTGCTCGGTCTGAGCCATACCCATACCGCTTCTTAACCCATGGCTGATACAAGGCGAATAAGCAATAATAAGCGACGGGCCGTTGTATTCCTCGGCTTCTTTCAATGCCTTGAGGTAATGAGCCTGATTGGCGCCCATAGCTACCTGAGCCACGTATACATAACCGTAAGTCGCCGCAATCATACCCAGGTCTTTTTTGCGGATACGTTTCCCTGCAGCGGCAAATTTGGCAACGGCAGCTGTAGGGGTTGATTTCGAGGATTGTCCGCCGGTATTGGAATATACTTCGGTATCGAGCACCAGCACATTGATATCCTGCCCCATAGCCAACACGTGGTCGAGGCCGCCAAAGCCGATATCGTATGCCCAGCCGTCACCACCAAACACCCAGATGGATTTCTTGGTCAGGTACTTTTCGAGCGAAAGGATCTCTTTGGCAATTTCGTTTTCCATACCGGTTAGCACGCCCACAATCTGAGCCGAAATCTCTTTTATGGCTTCTCCGTTGTCCTTGTTTTCGATCCACTGGGCAAACAGCTCCTTCTGTGAATCAGAAAAGTCAGCCGATTTACGGGCTTTCTGCATCAAATCCCCTACGCGGTTACGCATGCTTGCCTGAGCAATTACAAATCCAAAACCAAACTCGGCATTATCCTCGAACAACGAGTTAGCCCACGACGGCCCTTTGCCTTCTTCGTTTTTGGTATATGGGGTTGACGGAGCCGACGCACCGTAAATGGAAGAACATCCGGTAGCATTGGCAATCATCATACGGTCGCCATACAGTTGCGTAATAAGCTTGATGTACGGAGTCTCACCGCAACCCGAGCAGGCGCCGGAGAACTCAAACAACGGTTTTGCGAACTGGGAGTTTTTTACGTTCAGCCTGGTATCCACCAGGTGGGCTTTACTGCTGACGTGTTGAACCATATAATCCCAGTTCTTCTGGTTATCGTATTGTGTGGTAATGGGAACCATTTCTAGAGCGCTCTGCCCTTTCTTGCCCGGACAAACATCCACGCAATTTCCACAACCCAGACAATCCAGCACATCCACTTGAATCCGGAAAGCGGTTCCCTCGAACTGTTTTCCCTGTGTTTTCAATAGCGCCACCTCTTCTCCCAGCCCTTTCTGTTCTTTCTCATCGAGCACGAACGGACGGATAGTAGCGTGCGGACAAACGTAGGCACACTGGTTACACTGGATGCAGTTGTCGGGATTCCAAACAGGAACCGAAGCAGCCACACCGCGTTTTTCGTAAGTAGCCGTACCGTGTTCCCATGTTCCGTCTTCACGGCCCACAAAAACCGAAACCGGCAAATCATATCCGCGCTGGGCATTTACAGGACGAACCACTTTTTGAATAAATTCCGGAGCATCGTCTTTTTGTACCGTATCCACATTCAGGTCCGCCCATTCCCGAAGAACTTCAACCTGTTCAACTTCTCCTCCGCGGTCAACAGCCGCATAGTTCATTTTTATAATTTCTTCTCCTTTTCTACCGTACGATTTTACAATGAATTTTTTCATCTGTTCCACCGCCAGTTCATAAGGAATTACGTTGGATATTTTAAAAAATGCCGACTGGAGAATGGTATTGGTCCTGTTGCCCAACCCTATCTCATCCGCTATGTTTGTAGCATTTATGATGTACAACTTAATGTTGTTTTTGGCCAGGTATTTCTTCACATTGTCCGGCAGATGATTGCCAACTTCTTCTTTCGGCCACAATGAATTGAGCAGGAAGGTTCCTCCCCTTTTCAGTCCAGCGGTAACATCGTAAAGATGCAGGTATGCCGGAACGTGACAGGCTACGAAGTTGGGGGTATTCACCAGATAAGTGGAGCGGATACGGTTATCTCCAAAACGGAGATGGGAACAGGTAAATCCTCCCGATTTCTTGGAGTCGTAAGCAAAATAGGCCTGCACATACTTATCGGTATTATCCCCGATAATCTTGATGGAGTTTTTATTGGCTCCAACCGTTCCGTCGGATCCCAGGCCGTAAAACTTGGCTTCGTAGGTTGTTTCATCCATCGAGACCTCCTCAACTTTCGGCAACGATTTAAATGTCACATCGTCCACAATTCCGATGGTGAAATCGTTTTTCGGCATGTTCATCGCCAGGTTGTCGTAAACCGAGATAATCTGTCCCGGGGTAGTATCTTTAGAGGATAAACCGTAAATACCTCCGACAATCACCGGGGCATTCTCTTTTCCGTAGAAACTGTCTTTCACGTCCAGATAAAGAGGCTGTCCGGTAGCACCGGGTTCTTTTGTCCTATCGAGAACAGCAATCCTACGGGCTGTTTTCGGGATGACCGACAGAAATGCTTCGGCTTTAAAAGGACGGTACAGGTGAACGGCTACCATACCCACTTTTTCGCCGTTGGCGTTTTTGTGGTCAACCACTTCACGAATAGCTTCAGTAACGGAACCCATAGCAATAATCACTCTTTCCGCTTCAGGATCACCGTAATAATCAAACAATCCGTACTTACGGCCGGTTACAGCTGCCAGTTTTTCCAGGTATTTCTCAACAATACCCGGAACAGCGTTGTAAAAAGGATTAGCCGCTTCACGGGACTGAAAATAAATATCATCGTTTTGAGCCGTTCCTCGTGTAACAGGTGCATCAGGACTCAACGCTCTCTGCCGGAAACCGGCTAATGCCTCCTGATTGATTAACGGAGCCAGATCATCGTTTGTCAACGCTTCAATCTTCTGAATTTCGTGTGAAGTGCGGAATCCATCAAAAAAATGCAAAAACGGTACCCTGCTCTCTATTGCCGCCAAATGGGCAACAGCTGCCAAATCCATCACTTCCTGTACAGATCCCGTAGCGAACGATGCAAAACCGGTTGGGCGTGCTGCCATAACGTCCTGGTGGTCACCAAAAATAGACAATGCCTGTGCAGCAATGGCCCGTGCCGATACATGGAATACTCCGGGGAGCAACTCTCCTGCAATTTTATACATGTTGGGCAACATCAACAACAAACCCTGTGATGCGGTAAATGTGGATGTTAATGCCCCCGCCTGCAACGAACCGTGAACAGCGCCTGCGGCTCCAGCTTCGGATTGCATCTCCTGTACCAGTACAGGCTGCCCGAAAATGTTTTTTCTTCCCGCAGCGGCCCATTCATCGATGTATTCTGCCATCGTCGACGAAGGTGTAATCGGGTAAATAGCAGCTACCTCACTAAACATATAGGCGATATGTGCTGCAGCCTGATTACCGTCACAGGTTAAATAGTTCTTCTTTTTTGTCATGACAATATGATTATTTTATTGATTTGATTTTACGAAAGTCTTGAAGAATATAAGCATTGTGAAATCTGAGTACGAAATTACTATAAAAATATGGAACAGGCAAAAGATTGCATTTTTTTTAGATTCCTGACAGAAGTTCAACACCAATTCCTCCCTTATATTATAAAAATATGTTAAAAATTGATCTTTCCTGGAACGGGACTGTTATATTTTTAAACCGATTGGAAAAAAATTGATTGAACTGCTCGCCAATTATCCAGGTTCAATGCTGTATATCAACGCAGGACACCTTATATCCTGCGGGAACCAATAACAAAAGTGAATAAAAATAGAATCGCATGAAAATCCTTATTATAGCCAACAGGCTTCCTGTCAAAATTGAAAGAACCGAAGACTCCTTTGTCGTAAAACGCAGCGAAGGAGGGCTGGCCACAGGATTGGGGTCTTTGGAAACCGATGCGGAAATGCATTGGGTGGGGTGGCCTGGAGTCCATGTGGATGATGAAAATGAAAAGCAGGAGATTACCGAAAAGCTGAATGAGTTGAATTATCATCCGGTTTTTCTGTCCGGAGAACAGATTGAAAATTATTACGAAGGTTACAGCAACAGCACCATATGGCCGCTATGTCATTACTTTTTCGCATACATACAGTACAAAACCGAGTACTGGGAAGCGTACCGGCAGGTGAATACACTGTTCTGTGAAGAAGCGCTGCCCTTTATAGAAGACGATGATATTGTCTGGATACAAGATTATCAACTGATGTTGCTGCCGAAAAAAATCCGCGACAAAAAGCCCAAAGTAAACATCGGGTATTTCCACCACATACCCTTTCCGTCTTACGAACTATTTCGTGTGCTCCCGGAAAGGGAACAAGTACTGGAAGGGTTGCTTGGAGCCGATTTAATCGGATTTCACACGCACGACTACATGCGTCATTTTATCAGTGCCATCTACCGGGTTCTCGACCTTAACTGCAACCTCGACGAGATCAGCCTGAAAGACCGTATCGTACATGTGGATGCATTCCCTATGGGTATAAATTATGAACAGTATCATCGGGCGCCCTCACTCCCGGAGGTAAAGAAAATATCAAAAAGGCTGATAGAAGAACTAGGTAATCAAACCATTGTTTTGTCGGTCGACCGGCTCGACTACAGCAAGGGAATTCTGCACCGGTTGAACGGGTTCGCCAATTTTCTTGAAAATCATCCCGAATACCACAAAAAGGTATCGCTGGCAATGATAGTCGTACCTTCCCGCGATGCAGTGGACAGGTATGCCGACCTGAAAACCCGGATAGACCAATATATTGGTAAAATAAACGGCATGTATTCTACCCTCGGCTGGACCCCTGTGTACTATTTTTACCAGAGTTTCCCCTTCAATGAACTGGTAGCACTTTACGACATTGCAGACATCGCTATGGTTACTCCGCTACGCGACGGAATGAACCTGGTAGCCAAAGAATATCTTGCCACCAAACGGGGAAAACCCGGCGTATTGATACTCAGCGAGATGGCGGGGGCAGCCATTGAACTGACCGATGCCATCATTATCAATCCGAACGATACACAGGAAATTGAAGCGGCTATTCTCCAGGCATTGACCATGCCGAAAAAGGAACAACGTATCCGGCTCAACAACATGCAAAAACGGATATCCACCCAAACCGTAAAAAAATGGGCGAATGATTTCGTGAAGGAACTTCTCTACATAAGTAAGCAAAACAACGAAATTTTTCAGAAAATCGTAGGTAAACGACAGCTCTCACAAATAAAAAAGGAGTACGACCAGGCTTACACAAGATTAATCTTGCTCGATTACGACGGGACCTTGTCGCCCTTCGTGAAAAACCCCGAAGATGCAGTCCCTTCCAAAGAATTGTTGAACTTATTAAAAAAGATGACCGCCGACAAAAAGAACAAAGTAGTCATCAACAGCGGAAGGAATCGTCAGGTGCTGGACAAGTGGTTCAAGGGGATCGATTTGGACTTTGCCGCTGAGCACGGCGCATTTTTCAAGGAAAACCACAAATGGCATAAAAATGTTCAGGAAAAAATAACGTGGGACGATGAGATCCTTCGAATCATAGAGCACACCATCGACAAAACTCCCCGCTCACGTATGGAAATAAAGGATGCCTCGCTGGTCTGGCATTACAGGAACGTGGATGTATGGCTAGCCGAACTACGCCAGAAGCAGCTTATAAATGCACTGATGGGGCCGGCTTCACGCCTGAACTTGCAGATCGTTCCCGGAAATAAAATCGTGGAAATCAAATCTCCGGACTTTAACAAAGGCAGCGAAGTGAAACGACTGTTGGGGAAAAATAATTACGACTTTATCCTTGCCATCGGCGACGACACCACCGACGAAGATATGTTCCACGCACTTCCGCCCGGCGGGGTAAGCATAAAAGTAGGGCATTTTTCGCCTACTGCTAAATACCGGATTCCGGTTCAATCCTCGGTAATTCCTTTTTTTGAAAACCTGATTAAATAAGAGACTTTTTTGACTTTTTATCTTATGAACGATATAACTGACCTGATAACGGAAAATAAGTGGCGCCACATTTTTGTTTCTCTTATCTTCATCATCCTGTTTATTTTGCTCACTTTGGCTTCCAACTTCATTTTTAAAAAATTGCGCAATCGTGCACTGAGAAGCCAAAGCCTGATAGATGATTTTATCGTGCGGCTTTTTAAAGTCCCGTCTGCGTGGATCATTTTCTCCATTCTACTGAATATTTTCAGTTCATTACTCGATAAGAATACCCGGGTTTACGATATCATACAGAAAACAGGACAGGTATTGCTGATTCTTTCCATCGGGTGGCTGATAGTCCAGGCAGTCCGTGCCGTATTCCGGTACTTCCAGAACAAACTTGATGTTAATCAATCCGATAACCTGACCGCACGCAGGCGGCTCACCCAGCTGAATATGATTGAGAAGGTACTCATCGTAACCGTAGTGATCGTTTTCACCGGAATTGCATTAATGACTTTCGAAACCGTAAAGGGATTGGGCATGAGCTTACTGGCCTCAGCCGGTGTACTGGGAATTGTGGTCGGACTGGCAGCACAACGGAGTGTCGGACAAATTTTGTCGGGTGTACAAATAGCTATAACGCAACCCATCCGCCTGGACGATGTGGTAGTCATTCAAGGTGAATGGGGGCGCATCGAGGAGATAAACATCACCTATGCGGTTGTAAAAATCTGGGACGAGAGACGGCTCATTGTACCCATCGATTATTTCCTGAATAACCCCGTACAAAACTGGACAAGAACCAGCTCCAATATTCTGGGGACAGTATTCCTGTACGTTTCTTACGGCCTGCCAGTAGCACCGCTTCGTAAAAAGCTTGCCGGTTTAGTGAAGAACGACCCCAACTGGGACGGGCGCGTACAAAACATTCAAGTTACTGACAGCAAACAGTGGTATAAGGAAATCCGTGTACTGGTAAGCAGCGAAGATTCCTCTAAAAACTGGGATTTACGCGTGTCAGTCCGCGAAAAACTTATCGATTTTATCAACGAGAATTATCCGGGGTCGTTCGCAAGGATTTCCACAACAGGTGAAGAAAAACAACGACACACTGCTACGGACGGATAAACCTCGACAGCTTCTTCTCTTCAGAAAGTAGCGTGGCCGTATTGATGAACGCCAGGTGAGAGTATGCCTGCGGGAAATTCCCGAGCTGGCGCTTGGTCTCAAAATCCAGGTCTTCGCTGTACAACCCCACGTGATTGGAATAAGTGATCATCGATTCGAAAATTTCACGAGCCTGATCCGTCTCTCCGATTACAAAAAGCGCTTCTATCAGCCAAAACGTGCAGATGGTGAACGATGAGGTGGGTTTTCCAAAATCGTCTTCAGCTTTATACCTGTACATCAACCCGTTGTGAAACAAGTTCTCTTTGATTGCCTTCACGGTTTTCACGTAACGCTCATCGCGGGCGTCAATAAAGTCATAAAACTGCATCAGCAGAAGCGAAGAGTCGTGATCGGTATTCTCATAAGCCTGCGTAAAGCATTGCAATTCTTCGTTCCAGCCCTTTTCGTGTATCTCCTCCTTAATACCGTTTGCTTCTTTTCGCCACAATTCCGCGTAATTGTCTTTGTGCAGCAGCTCTGCAATCAGAGACGCCCTGTCAAGTGCCACCCAGCTCATCACTTTGGAAAACACAAAATTCAATTCACGTGTGCGGAACTCCCAAATGCTCTGATCGGGAGAGCGCCACGATTTCAGCACCATCCGCACCATGTTTCTCACGACTTCCCAGATCTCCTCCACTTCGTCGAGCGTCCCCGGAAAGTACAGGTAGTATTTGTATATTACATCCATCAGGTATCCCAGTGAATCGTTCTGCAACTGGTTATAAGCAGCGTTTCCGATACGGACGGGATAAGAATTCTCATATCCGGCCAGGTGGGATAAAATTTCTTCGGTCAATTCCCTCTCACCCCGGATCCCGTACATTATCTGAAAAGTATCCTCACGCGACTTCAGAATACGTTTTATGAACCCTATAAATCGTTCGGCCGTGCCCTGATGTTTCATGTGCAGCAAGGTATCGATAGACATGGAAGCATCACGAAGCCAGCAGAAGCGATAATCCCAGTTACGGGTTTCCCCGATGCTTTCGGGCAGACTGGTTGTAACGGCTGCCAACATGGCACCGGAATGCTGGTACGACATCAGCTTCAACACCAGCATACTGCGGTTAACCATATCTCCGTATTGACGGTACTCGCGTGAACGGTTAATCCAGTTTAGCCAATACACTTTGGTACGCTCGTAGTCCAGCAAAATACGGCTCTCGTCTACCGTGACAAGCTTTTGGTTATACGAAAGCAGGAAAAAATGATGACCCGTAAGCGTGAACTCTTCACCGCTCAGGATAACGTCGAAATTCACGCTCGAGTAGAGGTAAATCTTGTCCTCGGCATCTGCGGCCGACGATGTTCTTATGTAGTTGGAGAAAACCGTGTGCACGGCCTCTTCTCCGGCATAATTCATTTTCGGATCATACAGGATGCGCATCTTGGGCTTACCGTGCAAAACACGCAGGTACCTGTGCACCTCAGGCGGCAAGTAATGCTTTTGTTCGCTTGTCCTGTACCGGGGCATATAGTCCAGCACGGCAAATGCTCCCTCAGGTGCTTCAAACCGCGTGGAAAGGATATTGGTGTTACCCAGATATGTTTGCGTTACAACATACTCACCCGACACTAGAAAAGCGAAGCTCCCTCCTTTTTCCTCATCCAACAGACGGGTAAAAACCGAAGGAGAATCGAAATCGGGCAAACAAAGCCAATCGATACTCCCTTCTTTGGACACTAATGCCGCCGTTCGGCAATTTCCTATCACTCCGTAATCTAAATTCTTCATTTGTTTTCTTATGTATGTTGAAAACAAAGATAAGAATTTTACCTTTCCGTCAGCTCTCCTCGTAGCGAAACCGACATCAACCTCCTTACCTGATCGGGGGTTTTGCCGTTGCCCTGCAAAATCATTAACTTGGCCAAAGCAGCCTCCGTGGTGATGTCGTGCCCCGAAACAACCCCTAATTTTTCCAAATGCTGACCCGTTTCATACCGGTGCATTTCCACGTTTCCGTAAAGGCATTGCGTCACGTTAACAATAACAATTCCTTGGTCTATCGCCTCCTGCAACGCATCAATAAACCACTGATCGGTAGGCGCATTACCCGAACCGTAAGTTTCCAGCACAACACCTCTCAGTGCAGGAACCGAAAGGATTGACCTCACCACACTTTCCTGAATACCGGGGAATAATTTCAGGATAGCAACGTTGTGATCGAGCCTGAAATTAAATATGACAGGCTTATCATAATCCGGCTGTAAAATAAACTTATCGTGGTAACGAATATCTACCCCCACCTCAGCCAGGTACGGATAATTAGGACTGTTAAAAGCACTGAAGTTCTCCGAGTTTACTTTCGTTGTGCGGTTCCCGCGCATCAGCAGGTTTTGCATATAAATACACAATTCAGGCACGACTGGCCTTCCCGATTTATCTTTATCGGCAGCAATCTCAAGAGCAGTAATCAGGTTTTCCTTCCCATCTGTGCGGAGTTTACCGATAGGCAACTGTGATCCGGTGAATATAACGGGTTTTGTCAGGTTCTCGAACATCAAACTCAGTACCGATGCCGTATAAGACATCGTATCGGTGCCGTGCAAAATCACAAAACCGTCGTAATCGTTGTAGTTATCTTCCACTACCGTGGCCATATCCTGCCAGTTTTGAGGACTGACTTCCGATGAATCAATCGGTGGATCAAACAAGTAGGTGTCTACATTGAAATTTAAACGCTTCATCTCAGGCACGTTTGACTTCAAATGACTGAAATTAAAGGCTTCCAGGGCTCCGGTTTCCAGGTTCTCAACCATCCCGATGGTTCCACCCGTGTAAATGAGCAAAACTCGTGCGTTTTTGTCAATCATAATAGCCTAAATTTTCACAAAAATACAAAAACAATTGACACTTTGATACGAAATACTGACTTTTTTCAAAGAACAAAAGTATCTTTTTTTTGTTTAATCAAAAAGCGGAAACTGAACGGATGACAGGCATCGGAAAAATCGGCCATCTATCAGTGAAGAGGTCTAAAAATCAACCATCAAACATTACATTTATGACACATTCAATTAAAACCATTTGGAAAGATAACAACATTTTTGAAACCGACGTTGACGGACACAACGTGGTAATTGACCTGGCGGAAGATGCCGGAGGCAATGATGCAGGGCCACGGCCTAAAAAACTGCTTCTGGTAGCCGCAGCAGGTTGTACAGGGCTTGATGTGGTAGAAATCCTGAAAAAAATGCGCATCGACATTAAAGGATTTAACGTTCAAATAGAATCCGGCATGACAGACGAATATCCCAAACAATATACCGACCTGAAGGTAGTATACGAATTCGAGGGTAAAGATTTACCAAAAGATAAATTGGAGCGTGCATGCCAATTATCGTTCGATAAATATTGCGGCGTGTTGGCGATGTATAAAAAAGCGGTTCCGGTTTCGTACGAGGTGAAAATCACGGATGTGTAACTTTTTTTGCGTAATTAAAGAAAAAATTCTGTATTTTCCTTATCTTTGTGATCCAATTGCAAAGATTGTTTATACACTCCAATGAATATATTCTCATAAAATAAAAAATTATGCAAACAATTGACACTTTCAATTTTGCCGGTAAAAAGGCATTCGTTCGTGTGGATTTCAACGTGCCGCTCGATGAAAACTTCAAGATTACTGACGACACCCGCATTCGTGCAGCTATCCCCACGTTGAAAAAAATCCTCAAGGACGGGGGGAGCGTGATCATTGGCTCACACTTGGGCCGGCCGAAAGGTCCTACCGAAAAATATTCGTTGAAACATATCCTTCCGCGGGTTTCCGAATTACTGGGTGTTGATGTTCATTTTGCCAACGATTGCATTGGTGAAGAAACCGAAGCAAAAGCAGCCGCTTTACGTCCGGGAGAAGCCTTATTGCTCGAAAACCTTCGTTTCTACGCTGAGGAAGAAGGAAAACCCCGGCTACCGGAAGGGGCTACGGAAGAAGAAACGGCAGCAGCAAAAAAAGCAGTAAAAGAATCGCAAAAAGAATTTACCAAGAAATTGGCTTCTTATGCCGATGTTTATGTAAACGATGCCTTTGGTACCGCACACCGGGCACACGCCTCAACCGCACTTATTGCTGATTATTTCGATGCAGGAAACAAGATGTTCGGCTATTTGATGCAGAATGAGGTTAATGCCGTAGAAAAAGTGATGTCCGACACGGAGAGGCCATTCACAGCCATTATGGGTGGATCAAAGGTTTCCACGAAAATTGAACTTATTAAAAACCTGCTCGACAAAGTAGACAACCTGATCCTTGCCGGCGGAATGACCTATACATTTGCAAAAGCCGGCGGTGGAAAAATCGGGGACTCTATCGTTGAAAATGACAAGCTTGACCTGGCTAACGAAATCGTTGATCTGGCCAAGGAGAAAGGCGTAAACCTGGTACTGGCAACCGACGCAAAACTTGCCGACAGCTTCAGTAATGATGCCAAGACCGATTTTGGGTCTGTAAAAGAAATCCCCAACGGCTGGGAAGGGCTGGACATTGGTCCCGAAACGGAAAAAGTATTCGCCGAAGTGATCAAGAACTCCAAGACCATTTTATGGAATGGTCCCGTGGGCGTATTTGAATTTGACAATTTCGACAAAGGCTCACGCGCAGTGGCTGACGCCATCGTGGAAGCTACTCAAAAAGGAGCTTTCTCCCTTATAGGAGGAGGCGATTCGGTAGCCTGTATCAATAAATTCGGACTTGCTGACGATGTCTCGTATGTCTCCACCGGTGGAGGAGCGCTGCTTGAAATGATCGAAGGCAAGGTACTTCCGGGAATCAAAGCGATAAGGGGGTATTGATAAAAATGCAGGTGTACACTTCGTGACACCTTAAGATATTAACCGTACGGACAGCTATTGTTCGTGCGGTTTTTTTATCTTTGTAAAAACTTGCCGAATATGGAAATAGTAAAAATTTGCCCAAACTGCCGGGCTGAAGTTATTGATAACTTTCAACTTTGCTGGAATTGCAATTACAGTTTTATAGAAAACCGGATCGTTGAGATTGCCGAACAGGATCAACTGAAAAGGCAAATCACCTGTTTAAGGTGTAAGGGCGTTCCGATGCGATTCTCCGGGAATTACAAGTTCCACGAGGGTTCCCGGTTGGGTGCCGTGGGAAAAAGGAACCGGCAATTCACCTGTTACCTTGCGATAATACGTGATCCGGACGTGCGGCAAAAGATTTTTTTAATCCGGATGATTTTTTTTTAAAGAAATGCTTATGTTTGCAAATTCATTTTAAAAATCACAAGGTTAATTATGGAAATCTCAACAGGCAAGACAAGTCGTATAGAAGTAGTGGATTCCTTACGCGGATTTGCAATAATGGCGATCCTCCTGGTACACAATGTCGACCATTTCTTTTTCCCGGAATTTCCTACCCATTCGCCTCACTGGCTTACTATTCTGGACCAGCTCTCCGTGAAAATTATTTTCACTCTTTTTAGCGGAAAAACGTATGCCATCTTCACCATGCTTTTCGGCTTTACGTTTTATATCCAGCACAACAATCAAAAGAAAAAAGGGAAAGATTTCGGGTACCGTTTTTTGTGGCGAATGGCCCTTCTTGCCGTCTTTGCCGTCCTTAATGCGGCCTTCTTTCCTGCGGGAGATGTGCTCATGCTGTTCGTCTACGTTTCACTCGTCCTGTTTATTTGCCGCAACTGGCCGGACAGAGCCGTTCTGGTATTCATCATTGTCTTGCTGCTTCAACCGGTAGAATGGATACATTTTATTTTATCCCGGTTTAACCCGGCGTACCAATTGCCCGATTTTGGCGCGGTTTCGCTGCACCAGCAAGTTGTCGAGAACACGAAAAACGGCAGTTTTCTTGATTTTATCCGTGTCAACGTAACGCTTGGCCAGAAAGTAAGCCTTATGTGGGCCCTCGGTTCGGGCCGTTTTCTGCAAGCTGCCGGATTGTTCCTGTTGGGGTTTTATATCGGAAGAAAACAGTTCTTCATCAACACTCCCGATAATTTACGTTTCTGGAAAAGGGTTTTGATAATTTCATCCGTTTCCTTTATCCTGTTTAACATAATCAAAAAACTGCTGTTGCAGTCCGACCCCATGGCCCAACAAACCGTGGGCCTTATATTCGATATCTGGTATAAATTAGCGCTTACTTTTGTTCTGATAGCATCGTTTGTGTTGCTTTACGAAAAGCGTTTTTTTAGAAAAAGATTGTCCGGCTTACGTTTTTATGGGAAAATGAGCCTTACCAATTATGTCTCCCAGTCCATCTTCGGGGCACTGATCTATTTCCCCATCGGACTGTACCTGGCTCCGTATTGCGGGCGTACATTCAGCCTGGTGATAGGGATAGCTGTTTTTTCCCTGCAGATGATGTTTTCCAGGTTCTGGCTGGGGAAACACAAGCAAGGCCCTCTGGAAGGGATTTGGCACAAATGGACATGGATAAATAGTTAACCACTTCCCATCCGCATTAAAAGGGCATGTATGCCCCGTAAATCAGGATTTATACTTGAGGATTATTCTTCAGGATCTACAAAGTTTCAGAACTTTGACGGAGGCTATCGTATTTTTTTGTAATTTTGAACACTTTTTCTTGAAGCAAAACCCATATTAGCTATTCTGAGTAAAAACGAAGAATCTGAGCCTGGGTTGTCAAAATAAACGACTTTAGAATGAACATCTCTTACAATTGGCTGAAAGATTACCTGCAATTCGATCTTTCACCACAAGAAACAGCAGCAGCACTCACCTCCATTGGATTGGAAACAGGTAGTGTGGAGGAAATTCAAACCGTCAAGGGTGGTCTTGAAGGATTAGTTATCGGCGAAGTGCTGACCTGCACCCATCATCCCAACTCCGACCACCTGCACCTGACAACTGTAAACATCGGAAATGGAGAAGAACCGTTAAAAATAGTCTGCGGAGCCCCCAACGTGGCTGCCGGACAAAAAGTGGTGGTAGCTACAGTCGGCACTAAAATCTATTTTGGTGATGAACCAGTAACCATTAAACGCTCCAAAATCCGGGGAGAAGAATCTTTTGGAATGATCTGTGCCGAAGATGAAATAGGCATTGGAACATCACACGAGGGAATTATCGTTCTTCCCGACGATGCTGAGGTTGGCATGCTTGCCAAGGATTATTACAACGTGAAAAGCGATTTCGTCCTCGAAGTCGACATCACCCCCAACCGCATAGATGCCGCATCGCATTACGGAGTGGCGCGCGATCTGGCCGCCTATTTAAAACAAAGTGGAAAGCCGTTTTCCCTGACAAAACCCTCTGTTGACGGTTTCAAGACAGATAAATCGGAAGGTGGGATAGACGTGGTGGTTGAAAATAGTGCCGCCTGTCCAAGATATTCCGGGTTGACCGTTCGTGGTGTTACCGTAAAGGAAAGTCCCGATTGGTTAAAAAACAAACTGTTGGTTATCGGGCTGCGGCCAATCAACAACATTGTGGATATCACAAACTTCATCCTTCATGAAACCGGCCATCCGATGCACGCATTTGATGTAAATTATATCGAAGGCAACACGGTTGTTGTTCGCACATTGCCTGGGAAAAGCAAGTTCCTTACACTCGACGAACAGGAACGCGAATTGAACGAAAACGACCTGATGATCTGCAACACCAAGGAAGGGATGTGTATTGCGGGAGTTTTCGGCGGACTGAAGTCTGGGGTAACCGAGAGCACAACAGATGTGTTTCTGGAATCGGCATATTTTAATCCTACCTGGGTGCGCAAAACCGCTCGTCGTCACGGATTGAACACCGATTCATCGTTCCGCTTCGAACGGGGTGCCGACCCCGGAAACACGGTGTACGTACTGAAACGTGCCGCCATGCTTATCAAGGAGATTGCCGGAGGTGAAATTGAAGGCGAAATACGCGATATCTATCCGGTGAAAATAAACAATGCACAAGTAGTTTTGCCGTTCCGGAAGGTGAACTCACTTATCGGAAAAGAGATTCCGAAGGAAACGATTAAGAACATTCTCCAAAGCCTGGACATTGAAACGGAAAACGAGTCGGAAGAGGCACTGACACTTAGCATCCCCACTTACAGAGTAGATGTGACCCGCGATGTGGATGTGATCGAAGAGATCCTTCGCATCTACGGATACAACAACGTGGATTTCAGCGATTCGTTAAGGGCCAACCTGTCTTATCAAACCCCTACAGACCGCAAACACAAACTACAGACACTTATTTCGGAACAACTTACTGCAAGTGGCTTCAGCGAAATAATGAATAACTCGCTCACCCGGAAATCCTATTACGAAAACAACACAACCTTCCCGGGAGAAAACGGGGTAAAGCTGCTCAACCCCCTGAGTAACGACCTGGGAGTAATGCGCCAGACGCTTCTTTACGGAGGCCTGGAGAGCATCGCTTATAACCGGAACAGGAAGCATTACGACCTGCATTTTTACGAATTTGGGAACTGCTACTTTTTTGATACTGACAGGAAGCAGGAAGGCAATATATTATCGGGGTATTCCGAAGAAACCCATCTCGGCCTTTGGATTTGCGGCGACAGCAACCCCAAAAACTGGGCAGCCCCTCAAACTGAAACTTCTGTTTTTCAACTAAAAGCGCATATCGAAAATATATTGAACCGGTTGGGCTTTACTCAGAATCAGGTGACGTTTGAGTCGACTCAATCCGGAATCTACGCTTCAGGAATGAATATACGTACTTTCAACCGGCAGATCGGAAGTTTTGGAATTATCTCAGGCAACATCTTGAAGAAGTTCGATATCGACACCGACGTCTTTTTTGCCGAAATGAACTGGGATGCTCTGTTGAAGGAAACATCAGCAAGCGAAGTACATTTTTCTGAAATCTCCAGGTTCCCCTCAGTAAGCCGCGACCTGGCACTACTTGTCGATAAAAGCGTCACCTTTGCAGCCATTGAGCAAACAGCAAAAAAAGCGGAGAGGAAACTGCTTCAAGAACTGTCTCTGTTCGATGTTTACGAAGGAAAGAACCTACCTGAAGGGAAAAAGTCGTACGCGGTAAATTTCGTATTGCAGGACAAAGAAAAAACACTCAATGATAAACAGATTGACGCCGTCATGCAAAAAATTCAGCAGAATTTGGAGAAAGAACTGGGAGCATTGTTAAGATAATAATTTTTAAAGAAAGCCAATTGCAAAAATATGGGAAGAGCATTTGAATACAGAAAAGCCACAAAGCTAAAACGGTGGGGCAATATGGCCCGCGTATTTACGAAATTAGGAAAACAGATAACCATCGCCACGCGCGACGGCGGTCCCGATCCGGAAAACAATCCACGATTGCGTGTACTGATACAGCAGGCAAAAAAAGAAAATATGCCAAAGGAAAACGTTGAACGCGCTATCAAAAAAGCGACGGACAAGGACGTTTCGGATTACAAGGAAATGGTTTACGAAGGTTACGGCCCGTACGGCGTTGCCATCGTAGTGGAAACCGCAACCGACAATCCTACCCGAACGGTGGCGAACGTCCGGAGTTACTTCAACAAGCACGGTGGATCACTGGGGACCTCGGGAAGTCTGGAGTTTCTTTTCGACCACAAATGCGTCTTTAAAATCTCTCCAAAAGAAGGGGTTTCATTGGAAGACCTGGAACTGGAACTTATCGATTACGGTGTTGATGAAGTAGAGGAAGACGAAGGAGACATTATCCTTTACGGTGAATTTAAATCGTACTCAGATATCCAGTCGTACCTCGAAGAAAACGATTTCGAAATTCATTCGGCGGAGTTTGAACGTATTCCGCACGACACTAAATCGCTTAGCGACGAACAACGCACGCAGATTGAAAAACTGCTTGAGAAGTTTGAAGAGGACGACGATGTGCAAAACGTTTTTCACAATATGGAATAAACGGCAAAGAGCAAGGAACTAAGACGGGGAACTAAGATTGATTTTCAGTTCCCCGTTTTGTTTTTTTGTCTTTTCTCCCCAAAAGTTTAATCGCCTTATGCCTTATTATGCTGGATGTAGTTCTGGAAGATTTGACAATTCACGAATGGAGTGTTTGCGATTGCGTTAGTCCGTTTCAATCCTTGTTGTGCTGGATGTAGTTCTGGAAGTCTTTCTGATTCTGATAAGTAGGGTTAGGGTCAAAGTTTCAATCCTTGTTGTGCTGGATGTAGTTCTGGAAGTGATAGCATCATCCTCATCAACCACTTCATGGCTTTGTTTCAATCCTTGTTGTGCTGGATGTAGTTCTGGAAGAACATCCCCGAAGCTCCCCGAATTAGGTATTGTGTTGTTTCAATCCTTGTTGTGCTGGATGTAGTTCTGGAAGCGGTTGATTGTTTAAATACAGCGCCCTCTTTATTTGAGTTTCAATCCTTGTTGTGCTGGATGTAGTTCTGGAAGATCCTCTACTGTTACGTAAGCTGTTACGTTTTCATTGTTTCAATCCTTGTTGTGCTGGATGTAGTTCTGGAAGCAATTGCCCATTTAGTGTATCCAATCAGTTTAATGGTTTCAATCCTTGTTGTGCTGGATGTAGTTCTGGAAGCGTGAAATTTTTCTTTTTTCATAATTTTGTTTTTTGTTTCAATCCTTGTTGTGCTGGATGTAGTTCTGGAAGTTGATAAGTTAGTCGAGATTGGCGAGATTGCTGAGGTGTTTCAATCCTTGTTGTGCTGGATGTAGTTCTGGAAGCCGTCTACTATTCGGTATTGTGACGGTATCAGCTCAGTTTCAATCCTTGTTGTGCTGGATGTAGTTCTGGAAGTATCATCGTCTTTAGGTATTAGGTTTTCTATTGCGCGTTTCAATCCTTGTTGTGCTGGATGTAGTTCTGGAAGACCGGAATGCAAAAAGCTATCAACAGCGAGATAGCGTTTCAATCCTTGTTGTGCTGGATGTAGTTCTGGAAGCGGCGTGTTGTATCTAAATCTTGGCAGTCTTTCTGTTGGTTTCAATCCTTGTTGTGCTGGATGTAGTTCTGGAAGACCTATACCGACTTCACGCCAGAACAGATAGCGGAGTGTTTCAATCCTTGTTGTGCTGGATGTAGTTCTGGAAGAGGTATATCAAGACGGGCAATTGGAAAGTATTTCGAGTTTCAATCCTTGTTGTGCTGGATGTAGTTCTGGAAGTTACCGTATGGTTCTATACTATCCTTGTTAATAACGTTTCAATCCTTGTTGTGCTGGATGTAGTTCTGGAAGTTACCGTATGGTTCTATACTATCCTTGTTAATAACGTTTCAATCCTTGTTGTGCTGGATGTAGTTCTGGAAGTTTTGGAATTCAAAACAGTAGCATACTTGAGCTGAAGTTTCAATCCTTGTTGTGCTGGATGTAGTTCTGGAAGTTTTGGAATTCAAAACAGTAGCATACTTGAGCTGAAGTTTCAATCCTTGTTGTGCTGGATGTAGTTCTGGAAGCTTTTTTTAAAAAGCAGTACGCCGTTCCCTTGATAAGTTTCAATCCTTGTTGTGCTGGATGTAGTTCTGGAAGCTGTTCACCAGGGGGGACACCGTGTACCTGCAATCGAGTTTCAATCCTTGTTGTGCTGGATGTAGTTCTGGAAGTTACACCTCATAATTGTAAGTATGTGATATTCAATAGTTTCAATCCTTGTTGTGCTGGATGTAGTTCTGGAAGCGAGTTAAACACTAAACTTCAACAATCAACAGAGAGTTTCAATCCTTGTTGTGCTGGATGTAGTTCTGGAAGACCACGTCTGGTATGACGAATCCCCCTTGTCTCCCTGTTTCAATCCTTGTTGTGCTGGATGTAGTTCTGGAAGCTGGCAACGTTTTAAGCGTTACTGGAAATAACCTATAGTTTCAATCCTTGTTGTGCTGGATGTAGTTCTGGAAGTCTATCGAAGAATTTCTCTAATTTTCTTTGTAGGTTGTTTCAATCCTTGTTGTGCTGGATGTAGTTCTGGAAGTTATGTGAGTGTAATTGATTTGGGTGATGGATGTAGTTTCAATCCTTGTTGTGCTGGATGTAGTTCTGGAAGTAACGTCGCAGTGCTTGATTTCTATTTTGACAACATGTTTCAATCCTTGTTGTGCTGGATGTAGTTCTGGAAGCGTCAAGAACGGCAGAAAGGCTCAAACTCGTTGCGGGTTTCAATCCTTGTTGTGCTGGATGTAGTTCTGGAAGTGGTTGAAAAGTCTAACAAAGATTATGGCTTTGATTGTTTCAATCCTTGTTGTGCTGGATGTAGTTCTGGAAGCATGTCCATTCCGATTCCTAACTTGTTGTTATGCAAGTTTCAATCCTTGTTGTGCTGGATGTAGTTCTGGAAGCTCTGTTGGTTCATTGCCAGCGCCGAAAGTTTCGGTGTTTCAATCCTTGTTGTGCTGGATGTAGTTCTGGAAGTCGCTCTCTAATTGAACCAAATCAGCTTGGTCTGCTTTGTTTCAATCCTTGTTGTGCTGGATGTAGTTCTGGAAGTTTGTCTTTTCAGCGGTAAACCATAGTTCGTTTCCGGTTTCAATCCTTGTTGTGCTGGATGTAGTTCTGGAAGTTCGTAATCTTACCGTTTTCTTTCCTTGCCATTTAAAGTTTCAATCCTTGTTGTGCTGGATGTAGTTCTGGAAGCAGGGACAAGACCAACAAGGCATGGGGCGGTCTGTGGTTTCAATCCTTGTTGTGCTGGATGTAGTTCTGGAAGCTTTGACAGTGTCACAATCAGCCCGATTATGCTGAAGTTTCAATCCTTGTTGTGCTGGATGTAGTTCTGGAAGTACGTACAGATAGTCAAGATCTGAATTATCTTCATGTTTCAATCCTTGTTGTGCTGGATGTAGTTCTGGAAGAGGTATCTAATTGATGAGACATAATTTAATAACAATGTTTCAATCCTTGTTGTGCTGGATGTAGTTCTGGAAGACGCAAGCGAAAACGGTTTCTATCATATCAAAAAAGAGTTTCAATCCTTGTTGTGCTGGATGTAGTTCTGGAAGGAAAACGAAGAAAAAGAATTATTTTGACATGAAAATGTTTCAATCCTTGTTGTGCTGGATGTAGTTCTGGAAGATTTTTGGAGAAGATTGTTTTGCTTCTGTGAAGGTATGTTTCAATCCTTGTTGTGCTGGATGTAGTTCTGGAAGAGAACAAGAGGAACTAGAAAAAGTAGAGAAAGTCTTGTTTCAATCCTTGTTGTGCTGGATGTAGTTCTGGAAGGGTTCTCATTGCATAATACTCTAACCGACAACATATGTTTCAATCCTTGTTGTGCTGGATGTAGTTCTGGAAGCAAGAACTATATCAAGGACCGAACTTGGTCTAGTGAGTTTCAATCCTTGTTGTGCTGGATGTAGTTCTGGAAGAGAGAGCCTGCTGCCTGATAGCAATGTGCAGCGTAGTTTCAATCCTTGTTGTGCTGGATGTAGTTCTGGAAGATGAAAACACTTCATTATTCGTGTACCACCTTAGCAGTTTCAATCCTTGTTGTGCTGGATGTAGTTCTGGAAGACAAAGCTTTCATTATTTACACTTGTTATCCACTGTTTCAATCCTTGTTGTGCTGGATGTAGTTCTGGAAGTTCGTCACCATCCCGGATGCCACGCTTCCGATCTGGTGTTTCAATCCTTGTTGTGCTGGATGTAGTTCTGGAAGAGTGAAGAAGATCAATAATCGGATAGAGGAGCTTAAGTTTCAATCCTTGTTGTGCTGGATGTAGTTCTGGAAGTTAGCGGGCGATGTGGAGCAATTGGCATATGTGAAAAGTTTCAATCCTTGTTGTGCTGGATGTAGTTCTGGAAGTTAACGCCGTCTGTGCTTATCTCTGTTTTTGTGCCGGTTTCAATCCTTGTTGTGCTGGATGTAGTTCTGGAAGTGATACGTACCTGATCCATATATCCGAACCTTGACGTGTTTCAATCCTTGTTGTGCTGGATGTAGTTCTGGAAGATTTTGTGAACAATGAAAAGAATATTATGGATAAGTTTCAATCCTTGTTGTGCTGGATGTAGTTCTGGAAGTCCACGAAGTCAATACATACATATAGGAGATTATCTGGTTTCAATCCTTGTTGTGCTGGATGTAGTTCTGGAAGTAATTGCTTTCATTGTTGTAATCTTTAATTATTTCAGTTTCAATCCTTGTTGTGCTGGATGTAGTTCTGGAAGAGCCCAGGAGTGGTTATCTCCAGCCTAGCTACATCGTTTCAATCCTTGTTGTGCTGGATGTAGTTCTGGAAGAATATACAACTATTTTCGTGCAAATCGGCTAAATTGTTTCAATCCTTGTTGTGCTGGATGTAGTTCTGGAAGGATGCTGCCGGAAACCTTACTGTAGAGGGTACGAGTTTCAATCCTTGTTGTGCTGGATGTAGTTCTGGAAGTACATAAGTTTGACCTACCTCTAATTTGGTTTCATGTTTCAATCCTTGTTGTGCTGGATGTAGTTCTGGAAGGGCTATCCGTGCTGTCCATTGTCTCTATAATTCTGTGTTTCAATCCTTGTTGTGCTGGATGTAGTTCTGGAAGCTCTGCGCCGCCCCGTTGTGTTAATCTACCCGAATCAGTTTCAATCCTTGTTGTGCTGGATGTAGTTCTGGAAGTGATGACCGAGTTTGGAAGCATCCTGCCGGTAGCGGGTTTCAATCCTTGTTGTGCTGGATGTAGTTCTGGAAGCAAGCGTCATGTGCTGTATTATTCCTGAAGTGGTTGGTTTCAATCCTTGTTGTGCTGGATGTAGTTCTGGAAGTCCTGCATCGGTTGCGGGGGCTTGTTGTGTGTTGGGTTTCAATCCTTGTTGTGCTGGATGTAGTTCTGGAAGTGTATTCCAATGAGTTCATACATATCCCAAACCCTCTGTTTCAATCCTTGTTGTGCTGGATGTAGTTCTGGAAGAAATAGAGATGTTGTTATGCCTGTATATTCAAGCTAGTTTCAATCCTTGTTGTGCTGGATGTAGTTCTGGAAGCCACATGTCGCCAAGTTTATACGAAGTTGGCTGAATGTTTCAATCCTTGTTGTGCTGGATGTAGTTCTGGAAGCTTCCTGCTGCGAGACATGCTATTCGCTTTTCATTCGTTTCAATCCTTGTTGTGCTGGATGTAGTTCTGGAAGACCGCCAAAGCCGGGAACATGTGAGAGTTTATCCCGGTTTCAATCCTTGTTGTGCTGGATGTAGTTCTGGAAGCGTCCATAGGTTGGTTGCAGAAGCGTTTATTCCAAAGTTTCAATCCTTGTTGTGCTGGATGTAGTTCTGGAAGGAAGCACCTCAAACAATAATAATATATGGGGTGAAAGTTTCAATCCTTGTTGTGCTGGATGTAGTTCTGGAAGTGTTGCAACCACAGCTATACGTATAACTGGCAGTAGTTTCAATCCTTGTTGTGCTGGATGTAGTTCTGGAAGCATTTGTAGAAAATAATATGACCTATGGAGAAAGAACGTTTCAATCCTTGTTGTGCTGGATGTAGTTCTGGAAGTTATTATACCTTGTGCTGTATCGTCATTTCTTTTCGAGTTTCAATCCTTGTTGTGCTGGATGTAGTTCTGGAAGATGCTTACTGGTGGTGGCGTTTCGTGGTTATTCAAGCGTTTCAATCCTTGTTGTGCTGGATGTAGTTCTGGAAGCTGGAATTGCTTCAAAAGCACTTCGGAAAGGTGATATTGTTTCAATCCTTGTTGTGCTGGATGTAGTTCTGGAAGTAACGCCGTCTGTGCTTATCTCTGTTTTTGTGCCGGTTTCAATCCTTGTTGTGCTGGATGTAGTTCTGGAAGCGTCAGGCAGCCCGGTTAGATCGTGCGCCATCTTCGGTTTCAATCCTTGTTGTGCTGGATGTAGTTCTGGAAGATTTTTTTTAAGTGAATAATTTTGTTACAAATGTAGGTTTCAATCCTTGTTGTGCTGGATGTAGTTCTGGAAGCCTCTGCCCGGATGTTGATGTTAATCTACCCGAATCAGTTTCAATCCTTGTTGTGCTGGATGTAGTTCTGGAAGTTTTTAATGCAATAATTGAATGCGTCCATATATTCAAGTTTCAATCCTTGTTGTGCTGGATGTAGTTCTGGAAGACGAATTAGAGTTAAGGCATTAATGGCGGCCTAATTGTGTTTCAATCCTTGTTGTGCTGGATGTAGTTCTGGAAGCGGAGATGTGTATGTTCTAATACACAAATATGTGGGTTTCAATCCTTGTTGTGCTGGATGTAGTTCTGGAAGATTCGGGTCAACGGGGAAATCGGAGTACCTGTTCGGTTTCAATCCTTGTTGTGCTGGATGTAGTTCTGGAAGATCAATACTTTTGCCGTCAATCATGTTGATAATTTCGTTTCAATCCTTGTTGTGCTGGATGTAGTTCTGGAAGTGGCAAGCCTGTACTCGTCGCTCATCATCAACCTATGTTTCAATCCTTGTTGTGCTGGATGTAGTTCTGGAAGTTTGTCGGCTCGTCCGGAACGTGGTTTCCGCTTGGGAGTTTCAATCCTTGTTGTGCTGGATGTAGTTCTGGAAGTTTTTCTTTGTGGACAATTAGGTCATACTTTCTGCAAGTTTCAATCCTTGTTGTGCTGGATGTAGTTCTGGAAGAATCAATACTTTTGCCGTCAATCATGTTGATAATTTCGTTTCAATCCTTGTTGTGCTGGATGTAGTTCTGGAAGTCGTCTATTGAGTTATCAATATGATGTTCAGAACTGTACGGTTGTTTTTTGGAATCATTATTTTCTGTTTTCAAAATGTCAAAGAACGCAAAAAACACGATTTTTTTAATGATTTCCGAGAATGTAATTTTCTCTTTCTTAGTGGAATATATCATGTTTTTTGATGTCTCAAAATAAATTTACTCCCGGAAAGCTTTATTTGATACAAATATTTCTATATGTACAGCCAATACATCTTTTTTTAGATTTCGTTGCTTTCGGAAAAAAATTATTAAAAATAATTTCGTTCACTTGTTCACAAATATTTCGTATCTCTTGTTTCGCAGTCTCGCTTATTACTATTTCAACCAATTTGTTCGCAGAGCGAGTGTAAACCAAAAAGCCTTTATCTACGCGTCGATGAAAATTGTCTTCAATTAGTACTGCATAACACTCTAATTGAGTCTGATATGTATTATAAATTCGTTCCTCAAATTTAGCAAATTTATAATCAAGTGGAGCCATTGTGCCATCTTTTAACACTAAAATTTCATCAACAACTCCTCGTAGTAACTCGTTGGTCAAATATTGATCAAGATATTTATCCACGGCCCCGATTCTTTTGCGTAAATAATCCCTGTTCCGTTCCAGTTTCAAGTCGTGTAGGTTGCGCCCCTTTTCCACTTTGTAGTGGCGCTCTTCAAATTGTGGGATACAAAGCACGTGTTCGTAATATGTGAACCGGGGACAATAAAGGTACTCTATGATATGTGATGGTGTGATAGACATCAGAAAAACAAGGCTTTTACATCGTCTGTTACTAACTTCTTATCAAATGCTTGCCCGAGCAAAACTGTTTGACGAAGTTCATTTTTACTCATTGGGAAGATATAAAGAGAATCGGTTTCTTCATCTATCAACTCGGTCACAGATAGTTCGAGGGTGTCTTTGTCGTTTTCATCCAAGCTTCCTAGGAATACCGATTTCTGTACGCGATAAAGGCCGACCTTTTTGCATATCTTAGAAATCTTGGTGCGTGGCTTATCTTTCTTGATATCGTATATAACCCAGCAAATCATGTTTTTTTTATTAATTGGTTTGCGAACTGGTGAGCATCCATCTGCATAGCATTAACTCTTGTTTGATTCCTACCATTGTAACGGATTGTGTCTTCCTCCAAAAAACTTAACAATGATTGCATCAATAAATTTTTTCCTTCGGCATTCAGGCTATAACCATTTGTGATCTTACTCGTGTGGCTATCATTGATTTTTTTTGCTGAAAAGAGCTTGAATACGACTTCTTCAGCATATGTCCTATAAGGTTCAATAAAATCAAAGACCATACTTTTCATATTGTAATCATCCCGGTGCATGAATCCAACATACGGATCAAGCCCAGCAATCACCAGTACTTTTTCTACTCGGCTGTATAGAACGCCATAAGCGTAATTTAAAAAAGCATTAAAAGGATCAGCTGCCGGGCGAAAACTACGCCCTTCGAATTGATAACGTTCCGCCAGAAGAGAACTTAACACTCTGAAATATACTCGCCCAGATGTACCCTCTAATCCTCGAAGAGTACTGTCGATATCCTCTATTTTAGAGCCTTTCAATCCATTTATTTTTAATGAGATACCTTTGATGATTTCAATCTTTTCCTGTATCTGTTCGGCAGAGGTAAGTCGATGGCTTTTTAACCGTTTCAAGAATTCGATTTGATTCTCTATTTTTTTTGTTAACCAGCTTTTTGTCCAGTGAACACCTATTTCGTTCAAGCTAGCATCCAACTGCTGCTTCCTAATTTTTGAGGTACTTCCCGGCTTGCTATGCCAAAAACGACCAATAGGCATTCCATCATACTCGAAAACAATAATATCAATATTGTTTTTCATGGCCAGTATTATGGCATCGGTACTGAGAGCCGCTCCTTTGCTCATTAATATGGAAGTAACCTTCTGACTGGCGAAATGGTGTTTTTGTTTTTCTCCATCCTTCGTGAGTGATACTTCAAACAGATCATCTTTTACATGAACATACGTGCCATATGTGTTAATGATTAACTGCATATTCTTGGTTTTACTAGATTTGACTAACAGCACCAAATCCACGACTCACAGCCTTTCCTATCCCTACCCATTCCGGTAAGTAAGCATTCGTGGTAAACCTCCCTGAAAATGCCAGCATTTGCTGATCTTTAAACTTTGTCTGTTTTTCTTCCAACTGTACGACACCCATGATGTTTTCACTTACACGAAAAGAAACACCCTTATAGAAACTTAGTATGTTATTTTGCAACTGACGATTCAAGAACTCTTTTTTCTGCTTCGTATCTAGGAGTATGTATTTTCTGTGATTATCCTGATTCAAGGCCATCCAGAGCGTTTCAAAAGCGTAGTTGTACAACTGCTGATTTACCGTCAGCTCGCATCGTGTCTGATGAATATTTTTAGCGGAAATAGGATAGTATTCTCCCTCGATATCCAATTCACGGATTTTCAAAAAGAGTGAAATTAACAGATCGGCACCCTCTTCGAAGCCTATTAGCATCGGTACGTTTCTAATTACCTTGTATTGAACCAATGGGTAAGCGTACCGTGAAGTGCCATCTTGGTAATGATTGTGTAACAACGGAGAATGCTCTTTAAATAAGTTGCCAAAATACCCACGCAACTTATGTGCATCTCGTGTTTTTAATCGAATGTCGGGGAACTGAATGATTGTTTGAGTGATTTGCATGATTCTACTAAATTGTGATGGACGTTTTGTTCGTGTCGTATCCGATATTTTCCCTCGTGTCGTTAGCCGAATAGGAATAAAACGCGGAAGGTTGTTCTAAACTCGATAAATAAAATCCGTGCACTTGTTCGGAGTCAAAATTAATTTTCGTCTCACCGTATGGAACCGGTACGTTGATTACATAATCGTAAAAAAGAGATTTAAACGACGCGAATTTTGTCTTTCTCTCCCAGGGTGTTAGCTCTTCATCATAAAGAGATACATAGCGTTCCCATACATATTTAGCCTCTTCGTTCAATTGAATGAAGACCGATTCAGTTTTACGCTCTTGGATGAGTTTTAGATCGATCTCCATGAATCTCAAATCTCGAATGGCGTCAAGTAAATCCGAAGAAGTCTCGTCAGATTGTTTTCGGACCTCTTCGTAGTATCGGTCAATTAGATCCAGATAGTCTCTTTCCTCCATTACTTCAATATCCGAGAGCGTGTTCCTAGTTTTTAGCATTAGGTCTGAACCATAGATTCTACTTGTTGCTTTTCCATGCTCATCGTCAATATCATAAAGGAATATATCAGATACCTGCTCTTTTTCATTATATCGGTTCGCGCGTCCGGCCGACTGGATAATTGAATCGATGGGAGACAACTGCCGGAAGATGGTATCCACGGAGATATCCACTCCTGCTTCTATTAATTGAGTGGAGACAATTATTTTACGTTTATGACTCCTTTTTTTAATTTTTTGAATAATCTCTTTTCTTTCGTGGGGAGTAATGAGCGTGGATAAGAAGAAGTATTGGACGTTATCCAGAATTTCCTGCTCCTGTTTTGTTAATTCCTCAAAGCAGCGACGGGCGGCCTTTTTGGTGTTCAAGATTATCAGCACGTCTTTTTTAGGTTCGTTATAAATATAATCAGAAATTATATCGATGAAATCCTCGAAAGAGATTTTGTCTTTGTGATAGACCAACCGGGTGCGATTAAATACTTTGAAATACTTTCTGTGATCGGGTACTAATTCCACTATATCCACTCTCGGAGCAAATATAAGAGGCTGCGTTGCTGATATAAGGATAAAATATATATTTAAAGTTTCGCCAAGCGAAAGGAACGTCTTCCTTACCGTTTCCCATAGCTCGTAGGGAATTGTCTGAATCTCATCAAGCAGGATTACGGCGTTTCTCAGGTTAACCAATTTCATTAGCTTGGTTTTATCCATTGAAAGAATCGTTTCCAGAAATTGAACGAACGTTGTCACGATAGTTTCAGATTGCCATGTTTCAATCAAAAATTGACTCTGATTTTCTTCATACACCTTTTCAGAACTATCTTTGTACCTGGGTTCGCTCAAATGATGATGCTTTAATAAAAACTCGCTCGAATCGGTTTCCAGTACTTCTCGATACACTTCAAAATTCTGGTCAATGATCGAAGTATAAGGGATAACGATAGTCACCTTTGCGTTGATATTTCCTGTGAGTGACCTTATTTTATCAGCCACGGAAAATGCCGTTAGTGTTTTCCCCAACCCTGTAGGTAACGTGATCGAGTAGAGGTGCTGATCACGGATAAACACCCTCTCCAAGTGTTCCAACGTGCCAAAATAAGCCTCGTTCTTGATTCGATTAATTTCCGAAACCGGGATATTGAATCCATTCTTTTCCCTGTATCGATTCAAGCACCCTGTGATATCAGTCGTTGTATTCGTAGTATTAACATCTTTCAGGATCACGTCGTTCTTATCTGAGTACATCAATGCGGAATAGATTACCTGAAAAAGATTAAAGAGTTCGACTTGCGTTTTCTCGTCCAGCTTCGGATAATTAAGCTTGAAGTATAAACGAAAATCTTTTAGTCGCTGCTGGAAACTTGCTAATTCCCAATATTCTGTGAACGCTCTCCATGTAATCTTGATAGGCCAATGATCACACAAACTCGAAAGAATTAACTCAACTGAAGGAGCATGAATGCTTTTGATTTGTTCTGAAAGGTATTCAATGTCTTCGTTAGAAAATAATATTTCTTTCTGAAGGTTCTGGATGTTGCCATGATGCCGTTTCACGGCTATCAGAACCAGTATCGGGAGAAACTCCTGCAGCAGCTTGTCTTTAAATTCTCGCTCACAATACCTGCTAGCGACGAAATAGGCAAAAACCGACGACAGCAATGAATGATTCTTCAAATTGCTATGAATCTCTTCTGGGTTACGGATATAATTCTGGAAATAGCCTGTAGCTTTCGCGATGTCATGAGAGATAGCTGCAATCCAAACCAAGTCGGAGAGTTGCCGATTCGTTATTTCAGTCTCCTTTACAACGAACCGGTAACCTTTCTCCTCCACGGTCGCTTTCGCTATTACAGCTACAACTGACAGATGATCAACAAGTAGCTTTTTCGGATGCGAAAGCAATCCTTCTTTATCGATTTGCAACTCTTCCATCCTTCTTTATGACTCTATATAATGTGCATAATATCTGAAAGATTATAGAAAAAGAATATTCCCAATCCCGTTCAGTGTTAAATACTCTGGTACACGGGCATGCAGAGGATTCCCGTTTTTTTCGATAAGTATCTCGGAATATTCCAAAACTTCTCTTTCTCTATTCATGGCGACGGGCATGTTGTTGGCCGAATAAAACCATTCCTTTTGAAAGTCTATAGGTGGTTCACCCACTACTTTTGACAGATTCACTGCCGTGATGATTTCCACGATCTCACTGTTTGAGGTTACTACTCGCGCTGTTGCTCGTTGGACGAAATCCACCCTTGCGGTAAATTGAGCCAAACCTAAGTAGGGAGTAAAATGATGCCTTCTATGCTGTATCCGTTCAGATAGTTCCTCGAATTTGGCGGTATCATCCATTGCCAGGTAGATGCGGTAATGAGGATCTTTTACAAGCTCAAACTCCGTTTGGGTGTGTCTCGCCCGTGTTAAGTCGTAAAACGATATTTTCGTGTTAATCAAGTTGAACCCGATATTTTCTTTCTTCACGGGCTGCATAACTTGTACGGCGATGCCGCTCCTCTCTTTTGAGAAAAACTCCTGAACCGGTTCAATACCCTCCGCGTAATGACCGTCACTCGTCTCTCTTTCCATTCCCAGGATTGCTCCCAGCATTCCCGCGATCGCGGTACGCGTGGGAATAGAGTAGGTGAGAGGTGAGGTTGTGGTGTTGTACTTTCGGAAGTGCCCGTATTCGCCCATGATGTCGAAAATAAGCAATTCCTTATATTTCATCCTTGCTGATATTTGTGATTAATTTACCATTACTGATCATCGTCAACCTTGAGTCAAGCTTCAAGTGAATCTTGGCTATCTTCTCCTTGTTCTCTTTGAGTGCCTCTAGTAATTCCGATATATCTAATTTATAATCATTAGTGCCTCTTATTTGTAGCTCGTTCATCTCTCCGTAGTCCAGTTTCAGCCGTTGACGCAGGTTACCAATATAGAAAGGTTCCTTGTATTCCACCTCGAGTAAGAATAGGGGCGATTGTCCAAATTTCGAACGAGAAATCAGGTTCTTCGTGCCTTCCCAAATTCCTTCGAGCAATAGCGATTTATCTTCCGTGGTCATTCTGGAATAACGTGCTGCTTTCTCGTTGATTATCCCGTTAAAGCCTATTACAGCGTAGGGTATCTTGTATTCTGTCCGGAATGTGGCTTGAATCTTTTTTTCAGTCGACGCAAACGCACCAGTGCCTTGTTCTTCAATGATTTCAGTTTTATTTAACGATTTTCCCATTTGAAATTGCACCGGGCCAATATATGTGATAGAATCCTTGGCTAAAGGAATTACTCCGCCAAATACCCGGATATCGATGCATTTGGCAAGGATGATATCTGCCTGTTCCTGAAAATCCTTGGCACGGCGTTTTCCATCTTTGATATACTTCTTGTCTCCCTCGTCGTAGGTTGTTTCCCGAACAAAGATATCCTGACGGTCGTCCAATCCGTTGAACTCCTTGTACTCGTACCAGTAATCCCGTATCGTCCGCTTCAGACGGACGTCAGAAACGAGTGCGACACTACTTTCCGTGTCGAATCGTGGACGGTTTTCATTTAACGGATCACCATTCGGGTTCGCGTTTTCAATGTCATAAAGAAACAAAAGCTCACTGCGGCTGTCGATAATTTCACTCATGATCTTGTCTGTTTTAAATGTTATTATTCTGATTCTGTGTTTTCTTCACTTTTTTCTCTCTTAAACCTGGAGCCCATTTCGAGACCGGCAACAAAGTAGAACGAGAGTTCATTGTTACTCATTGAAACCATATCCTGTTTCTTAATTGTGAAATAATTGTTAATGATTTCCCGAAGTTCAGGGTATACATTATTCTTCAAGTGTTTCTGAATCTTGTCCAGTGCTTCCAGGTAGATTTGCATTAGGTGCTCCGAGTTCAGGTTATACCCTCGAAGCTTGCTTTCGAATGGGGTGCTGGATAGGTTCCTGTATTGAACGTCGAAAACGAAACGCACCAAAATTCCCACGGCGAAAATGCCAATTTTAATATCGCTATCCAGGAAGCTCCTGTTATTAGTCACAAACCGGTTAAATTCGTCAAGGTTAAACCGGTTGGTTTTTTGTTCATCTTTTACCGTGTCCATTGTATTCATAAAATTATAGTTAATATTGTTTTGTATGATTTTTAGCTCTTGTAAATAATTTATCAGCATGATAGCTTCCAATATGCTTCGTCGTGTAGATTTGGTTGTTTTTTCTCTCGTATGTGCTTCATTGTAGTTTTTTCTTATCACATTCATGATTTTTTCGAACATGAAATCCTTTGAAATGGGTCTGCCAAGAAAAATGTTTTGCACAACCTCTAAAAATTTGTCGTCGAAAAACTCCTTGATAATCCCGAATGAAAATTTCAGATCCTGTTGTTCTTTACCTTTTATAATAGCATTCCTAAATAAGGGGATGCGGTTAACAGCATTCGGTACTCGCGAAAAGAGCTCATTGAATCTAGATGGTAACACCTCTTCCAACATCATTTTAATGCTAATCGCTTTACTCATTTTATCTTCGGAGAAAAAGAGCATATCCACATAAAAAAAGTTATTCTGCTGAGCGATGATTTTTTGTACGTGTTCTTCGGAGTCAGCTCGCTCTTCGCTCGATTCTTTTTTTATCCTCGCGTCAGCAAATGCACTTTTAAGCAGCTCCACGATCGTTTCCAGTTTCTCCCGATCGTTTTGTAAAACGGTGTGGGGAACGAACAAGAACTCGTATCCGTAGAAATACCCTGTCAGATGCTGTCTAATGTATTTTTCTCCATACTCGAGCGCCAACGCCTCTTTTGATGATACGGGATAATTTCTCCAGAACTTTTCCTTGTTAAAGAATCCGCTAATAAATCCTGGCTTATCGGGAGTAGAGTATTTAAAGGGTGCTGCGAAACCGTATACCTCGTCTGCTTTTTCGCCTGTAACCGAACAGATGACATCAGCAGTACGTGAAATAGTGCCATTGTGCTCGTATTTCTTTTCAGAGCCAGAATTAAGTATCATGGTCCGGACTGTCTCAAAATCGTAAAGATAGAGTTCTTTTTCTCGATGTATCCGTAATGAAATACCTGTGGTGGTCCGTTCTTCCTGCGTCGCATTATTGAAATAGTCTGCAATCTGCCATGCTATACGTTGTTCGTTTAGTAAGAACTCCGCCTCCACGAGCTTGAATAGTTGGGCTTCGAGATGCTTCCCGTGAGTAAGTTTTTTAAATTGCGCCTCCTTGATATTATTCAGTTTTTTATCCGGTGGATTGCCGAGTTTCGTGGTAAAGGTAACATCACCACCGCGTGCACTCCCTTTCCGGTAGGCGTATTTCCGGTAACTGGATGAATCCTTCCTTACCTTTTCGATGTCTATCCCTCTGTATTGACACTGCAGTTCACCCTTGTTGTCAATGATTTCAAATACCATCAACAATACCTGGTAATCTTTTCCAGGGAACAGGTTCTCGATGTAAAGATCTACCGGGTCAATGAAGCTTTTTTGCTCCAGCTGCCAATGTCCGATTTCAGATATTGATCTATCGTTCATGTTTTTCAGGTTTTAACTATTAGTTGGAGAGAATTTTTATCTCGCCTATTTTTTTATGTTATGCTATCCTTGTTGTAATGGAGAATCTCACATATAATTTTTTAAATTTCAACCCTTGTTTCAATGAGAACCTTTATTTTGCTCATTTGTCGCGGGTAAGCTTATGAGCTTCATAGTATCGAGACCTCAAAGGTAAATGTTGTTTGGGATATAAACAAGAAATTCGATAATTATTTTTTATTAAAAAATTAAATGTAATGAAATCTGACTTGAAATGGAGAAATTTCATTAATTTTATTGTGAATGCGATTCAGTAGTTGAAGTAGTTGAAACTGATCGCGATTTTATTTAGTTAAAGTGTTTAAAATCAATGGAATAAGTATATTAAATATTACTTAATCCACTGAGAATCATCAACTTAGAAGAAAATTACCACAAATTCTCTAGGTAATGATTTCCAGGAAGAAAGAGCTTGAATTGATAAAGACTTATATGTATGTATGTGATTTATACGATCAGGAACTGAAATATTACTGCCAAAGATACAGCAATAATTCCAATCCTGTTTTCACGGATCAGGAAATAATGACTATCTACCTGTTTGCAGGTCATTGTCAAAAGTATTTCCAAATCAAGGATATACATAACTTTGCATCGGAATATCTTTCCTCCTGGGTATGTTTATTTCACCCCAAAAGTATACCAGTATTTCAATCCAAAAGTATACCATTTAAAATTAATTTGCAAACTTGTTTTGTTAGTATTGCTATTTTGGCGGTACCGCCAAAATAGCAATACTAACAA